>CAWBLA010000005.1:0-923844 GCA_963789525.1 uncultured Planctomycetaceae bacterium | reverse complement strand
TCCAGATACCATGAAAGAGCCGGGGTCTCCAAGAAAAGTACGCTTGGGAGCGTTTTTAAACCCCAAGTTTACTCTTTCCAGGAGACCCCAGAATGTTATACCTCGGTATCGACCAGCACAAGCGGCAGTTGACGGTGAATTTGCGCGGCGAAGACGGATCGGTGATCCTCAAGCGGCAGGTGAGCACGCAGTGGGAGAAGGTTCGTGCGTTTTTTGCCGATCTTGCCGAGAAGGCGCGGCCGGAAGGCGGCTTTCTGGCCATCCTGGAGGTCTGCGGCATGAACCCCTGGCTGCTGGAAATGCTCAAGCAGTATGGCTGCCGGGAAATCGTCGTCATGCAGCCGACGGAGCGGTCGAAACAGAAGACCGACCGCCGCGACGCCGGCGAATTGAGCCACTTGCTCTGGGTTCATCGGCAGCAGTTCCTCGAGGGAAAGCATCCGCTGGGGCTGCGGCGCATCGAGCCGCCGACGCCCCAGGAGGCCGACGACCGGCAGTTGACCGCCTTGCGTGCGCGGCTGACGAAGAAACGCACGGCCGTGCTCAACGGCATCCACAAGATTCTGCGAAAGCACAACCTCGAGCAAGAGTGCTCCGACCAAGGTGTTTCAGACGCAGAAGGTCCGCCGCTGGCTGGCCGAGATGGAGTTGCCGGCATGGACCGGCTGGAGATGGATCTGCTCTTGCCGCAATGGGAACTGTTGGACGAGCAGTTGGAGGTGGTGGAAGCGAAGATTGCCGAGCGTGCCGCGGCCGACGAGCAGGCGCGAGCTTCTGGAATCGGTGCCGGGCTTGGGGCATTACAGTGCGGTGGCCATCGCCTCGCGGATCGGCAACATCGAGCGATTCAAGCGGGCCGACAGCCTGGCGAACTATTTCGGCTTGACGCCCGGCTGCCGCAATTCCGGCGAAGCGACGCAACGACTTGGCTTCGATCACCAAGCAGGGCAGCAAGATCGTGCGCTACCTGCTCGGTCAGGCGGTCGTCAAAGTGCTGCGATTCGACGGTGCGATGCGGGCGTGGTTCAAGCGGATCAAGCGGCGCCGCGGCTCGAAGATCGCCCGGGTGGCGGTGATGCGACGCATGGCGACGATCATCTGGCACATGCTCAAGCGGAAACAGAAGTACCGTTACGAGTTGCCGATCAAGAAGCACCAGGAATTCGAGGCTTTTGAAGGGGGCGGAAGCGGCGTAAACAGCACGAAGAGAAGGACTGAAGGCAGCGTTTTTCGGGGGCGTCCCCCGAGCCCCCGAAGGATTTAGCGCAGAAAGCTCAAAGAGGAATGGCAGGACATGAAAAGAAACAAGGGTCGAACCACCCGGCCCACCCTCATTCCTCTTCGAGCCCTGGCGCGGCGCTCGGGTCGGTTCCCACCGTTGCCCTATCCTCCGCCCAGGTTACTGAAATGTAGCATCCACAAACGGAGAAACCATTCGACTTTTGTGACGGTGTTGATTCGCCGCCTCGGCGAGCGAATCCCTGCGGCTCCACGCCAGCTCGACGTGTCCCCTGGACCTGGCCCCTTGGCCAGGCGTGTTCCTGATTATGGAGCGGCGAGGAGTCCCGCAGGACGATCGAATAGATTTTATCGGTGTCGGGCGAAACGCCCGAGCGCGGACGTAACCGACGGTCCGCGGGCGTCCACGAAGGGACGGGTAGAGGCACGGTCGCATTCAGAAAAGAACGACCGAACAGACCTCGCGGAAGAAGACCGTAACACGGTAACGAGTCGAAAAACTGCAACGAATCAGACGAGATAGCGAAGAACCGCGATCAAGTCAAGAAAAGTCCGCCACTGCGGACCACGTAGACCGTCCGCACATGCGTCAGAAAATCAACCGCTCACAAGCGACACAATTCGCAGAGACCGCCCTTGACAACAAAGGCTCTTTCAGGGAGGGGACAGCATACATAACTATTGACGCCGAAAGAGGACGGTGGTAGGTTGACGGTCATGGCCCGACTAGCAAGAGTGGTGATCCCCGGGATGCCGCATCACATTACCCAACGCGGCAACCGCCGACAGCAGACATTCTTCAACGACGAGGACTACGCGGCCTATTTGGCACTGGTGGGCCAGTGGTGCCGAGAACTCGGGGTGCAGATATGGTGCTATTGCCTGATGCCCAATCACGTCCACCTGATTGCCGTGCCGAAGACGGAAGACGGCCTGCGACGAGCGATCGGCAAGGCGCACCGGCGCTACACGCGGCGGGTAAACTTCCGCGAAGACTGGCGCGGACATCTTTGGCAAGGCCGCTTCGCTTCGTTCGTTATGGACGAGCCGTACCTGCTGGCTGCGGCGCGATACATCGAACTGAACCCGGTCCGTGCGGGGATGGTCGTGCGCAAACGACTATCGCTGGAGCAGTGCGCGCAGCCACTTGAAGCGCAAGGACGACGGATTGGTGAAGGTCTCTCCGTTGCTGAAGATAGCCGGAAGCTGGCGGCGACTGTTAACCAGCGCAGTCAAGGAAGAAGAGATGGAAATGCTTCGTCGGCACGAACGTACAGGTCGAGTCCTGGGAGACGACGACTTCCAGAAGCGATTGGAGAAGAAACTCGGGCGGGTGCTGCGTCGGCAAAAACCCGGTCCCAAACGGACTTCAACCCGATAATTACGTATGCTGTCCCCTCCCTGAAAGAGCCTTTGTTGTCAAGGGCGGTCTCTGCGAATTGTGTGGCTTGTGAGCGGTTGATTATCTGACGCACGCGCAGACGGCCTGCGCGGTCCGCAGTTGCGAACTTATCCGACTTGGATCGCGGTTCTTCGCTATCTCGTCTGATCCGTTGCAGTTTTTGCGACTCGTCACCGTGTTACGGTCTTCATTCCCGAGGTCTGTTCAGTCGTTCTTTTCAACGCGACCGTGCCTCTACCCGTCCCTTCGTGGACGCCCGCGGACTGTAGGTTACGTCCGCGCTCGGGCCCGTTTCGCCCGACACCGATAAAATCTATGCGATCGTCCTGCGGGACTCCTCGCCGCTCCATAATCAGGAACACGCCTGGTCAAGTGGGCCAGGTCGAGGGGACACCTCGAGCTGGCGTGGAGCCGCAGGGATTCGCTCGCCGAGGCGGCGAATCAACACTGTCACAAAGGTCGAAAGGTTTCTCCTGGGATGCTACATTTCAGTAACCTGGGCGGAAGATAGGGAAACGGTGGGAACCGACCCGAGCGCCGCGCCAGGGCTCGAAGAGGAATGAGGGTGGGCCAAACGGTTGACCCTCGTTTCTTTTCATGTTTTCCATTCCTCTTTGAGCTGTCCGCGTTAAATCCTTCGGGGGCTCGGGGGACGTCCCCCGACAAACGCTGCCTTCAGTCCTTCTTTTCGTGCTGTTTACGCCGCCTCCGCCGCACCTTCAAACGCCTCGAATTCCCGGTGTTTTTTGATCGGCAATTCGTAGCGGTATTTTTGTTTCCGCTTCAGCATGTGCCAGATGATCGTAGCCAAGCGTCGCATGACCGCCACCCGGGCGATCTTCGCTCCGCGGCGTCGTTTGATGCATTTGAACCATGCCCGCATCGCACTATCGAAGCGAAGAACCTTAATGACCGCCTGGCCGAGCAGGTAGCGGACGATCTTACTGCCTTGCTTCGTGATCGAACCCAATCGTCGCGTCGCTTCGCCGGAGTTGCGGCAACCGGGTGTCAAGCCAAAGTAGTTCGCCAGGCTGTCGGCATGCTTGAACCGCTGGATGTCGCCGATCCGCGAGGCAATGGCCACCGCACTGTAATGTCCGATTCCCGGTATCGACTCCAGCATCGCGGCCTGTTCATCGACGAAGGCGCGCTTGGCGATCTGGGCGTCGACCCGCTCCAACTGCCCATCGATCAGTTCCCATTGCGGCAAGAGCAAATCGATCTCTAGGCGGTCGATTTCGGGCAACTTCAGTTCGGCCAGCCAGCGGCGGACCTTCTTCGTCTGAAACAACTTGGTCGGAGACTCTTGTTCGAGGTTGTGTTTGCGCAGGATCTTGTGGATGCCGTTGAGCACGGCCGTGCGCCTCTTGGTCAGCCGCGCCCGCAAGGCGGTGAGTTGCCGATCGTCGGCCTCCTGGGGCGTCGGCGGCTGGACACGCCGCAGACCCAGTGGATGCTTGCCAGCGAGAAACTGCTGCCGATGAACCCACAGCAAGTGGGCCAACTCGCCGGCATCGCGGCGGTCGGTCTTCTGTTTCGACCGTTCCGTAGGCTGGATCACGACGATTTCGCGACAACCATACTGCTTCAGCATGTCCAACAGCCAGGGGTTCATGCCGCAGACCTCAAGGATCGCCAGAAAGCCGCCTTCCGGCCGCGCCTTCTCGGCAAGATCGGCAAAGAAGGCACGAACCTTCTCCCACTGCGTACTCACCTGTCGCTGCAGAATCACTGATCCGTCTTCGCTGCGCAGATTCACCGTCAATTGCCGCTTGTGTTGGTCGATACCGAGGTATAACATTCTGGGGTCTCCGGGAAAGGGTGACACTTGGGGTTAATAACGCTCCCAAGCGTACTTTTCTTGGAGACCCCGGCTCTTTCATGGTATCTGGAACTCCCGCCCGGAACTCCCGGAACTCCCCGATCTTCACGAATTGACCTTTTCCTGCTATCGCCGAATGCCGCTGTTGACCAACGGTGCATGGCGAGAGAAATTGGCACGATGCATCGAAGCGGCTGGCGAAGAAACGGCGATGGAGTTGGTGGGCTTTGTCTTCATGCCCGAGCACGTGCATCTGCTTGTCCACCCAACAGCCCCGATCCTTCGATCAGCCGTTATCTTGCTCGGATCAAGCAGCCGTTCTCGAAGCAAATCAAAGAGATCTCGGTTGGGGAGGGTTCACAGTTGGTGTCGCGACTTACGGTGCGGGAACGGCCGGGGAAGACGTGTTTTCGATTCTGGCAAGAAGGCCCCGGTTTCGACCGGAACCTGTTTTCGCCCGATGCCATCGCGTCATCCCTGGAATACATCCACAACAACCCCGTGAGCCGAGGGCTTTGTCGGCGTGCCGTGGACTGGAAATGGTCCTCGGCGCGATACTACCTCGACACTCCATCACGACAGCAGCATCTAACTCTACCAAAAATCCACGGCCTGCCGGAAGGAGCGACCCGTTGAACTGCGACTGAAACGGCACTGGCGAAGCCAGTGGCACACCCCGACAGTGCCACCCGACCGACTGGAGCGAGTTGTCGGTCGAATCCTCCGCCCACGGAAAGCAGTTCGCCCGTCAAAATTACTCAAACAACCATAATTGGTGCGTGTCCCCCGAATGACCCCAATGACCCCGAATGACCCTTACGAACATATTTTCACAGACGCCTCCTGATATGCCCGGCCCCGTTGCGTAATTGTTGCAAGAGGAAGAATCCCGATATGCCCACGATTCGATGCGTTGCTGCCATTGGCTTCCTCACTATGAGCCTGTCGTTGGCCGGCGTTATTGCGACTCCGACATGTGTCGGCGCTGATAAGCCGACGTGGGATATAGTGCGGCTGCGATCAATTGCCATGCCGCCAGACGAGGTCGGTCGATCGCAGATGGCACACAAAGTCGCCTTTTCCAAGGACGGGCAATTGCTCGCATGCCTCTGCAATATAACAACGTTTCCGGGATTTGGAGAAGTGTATCTCTGGGATGTTAGGACAGGAAATCGCGTCCACTCAGTCCCAGTCATGCCTGCTTCCGATCGGCCTGTCGAGTATTTTGCGACGGTGCCCTACGCACGAATCTGTTACAGAACGGCCACGGGACTGGAAGTCCAGGATGACCTAACCAGTTCCAAGAAGAGGGCAATCAAACTCAATCTGCTGGATAGCATCGCCGAGATCGAGCAGCAGGGCGTCTATTTCTCAGCCGATGATAATTGTGTTGCGATTGTCCGCAAGGATGATAATTCGGTTGCCGTGTGGAACACGCAAACCGGTCAGCGTCTGGGACGCTTCGCGCTGCCACGAGAAGGCCGTATTGAAATCAGGTCACTGGCGTTTGACCCAACGAATCGGTATCTCGCGGCGGGAGCGGTATACCTCGTGCCCGCCAACCCCAAGGACAATGCCAGGGACGCCGTGATTATTTGGGACTTGAAGACTGGGCGAGAATTGCTGCATGCTCGTGATGAATTCAGCGATTGCGTCCATCAAGTTCTGTTCTCCGCAAACGGAGAGCTAATATCCGCTGAATCGCTTGTGGGATACCAGCCAGATGGCCAGCCAGATGACGGCTTTGGGAGAATTACAATCCGAACGGGCGAAGAGTTTGATAAGGCTCGGAGCTTCTATACGCCATGTGCGGTGCAGTCCATCGCAATCGTGCCGCACGTTGGTCTTCTCACGGGTGATTTTCACGGTCAGGTGCTTCTCTGGAACATTGACACGGGTAAGTTGATGGGGGTAGCCAGAGAGGGCGGCGACAGTGTTGCATCGCTTGCTGTTGGACAGGCTGGAAAGCTCGTAGTTGCCGGTGATTGGGATTCTGTTGCACGATTATGGACGATTGTTGCACAGGGAAAACGGGATTAAGACGCAACGACTCTTGATACATTCCGCCGACGCACTGCATCCAGCAAGCCAGTTGCCAAGTGCCACAAACCGCGTCGGCTCGTTTTCGAGGTCGTCAGCGTCGGTAGGGCAAGGCGACATGGGGCGGGGTGACGATTCGACACCGATCGTCAA
Organism: uncultured Planctomycetaceae bacterium; assembly: GCA_963789525.1. Classification (GTDB taxonomy): domain Bacteria; phylum Planctomycetota; class Planctomycetia; order Pirellulales; family Thermoguttaceae; genus CAVXFB01. The sequence continues at coordinate 917,188 of CAWBLA010000005.1, read as the reverse complement.
TCAGACCCCACCCTGGTCCCCTTTCTGCTCTCATGCCGGTCGGTTCTCGCCGTGGTGCTCGGGGCATCTACACGGACAGTTGCATGGCCGTTTTACCTCGCACCTGAACTCGGCTCATCTGGGAATTCCGGGGACACGCACCGATATTGACAAAATGGAGAAGAGTTTGTAGATTCCTGGCATGGCTAGGTTGGCGAGATTGGTTGTTCCAGGTTTGCCGCATCACGTAACCCAGCGTGGAAATCGTCGGCAGCAAACTTTTTTTGCGATGAAGACTATGCGGCCTATGTGGAACTGATGGCCGACTGGTGCAAGGAACGTGGAGTGCAGATATGGGCATACTGCTTGATGCCCAATCATGTCCATTTGATTGCCGTCCCGAGTTCCGAGGACGGGTTGGGCCGGGCCATCGGTGAGGCCCATTGCCGCTATACTCGACGAATCAACTTCCGCGAAAAATGGCGGGGCTTTTTGTGGCAGGGGCGGTTCGCTTCCTTTGTGATGGACGAACCCTATTTGTTGGCGGCGGCGCGGTACGTGGAATTGAACCCGGTGCGGGCTGGTTTGACGCTCGACGCCGCCGATTGGCCTTGGAGCAGTGCGAAAGCACATTTGCTTGGCCGCGACGACCGCCCACGGAAAGCAGGTCGCCCGTCAAAATTACTCAAACAACCATAATTGGTGCGTGTCCCCCGAATGACCTTCGAGACTGAATTGGGGGGTGGCGCCCATGTTTTGGGGTTTCGTGTTGATCCAATGTCGGATGACACTTCACTCGTTACGTTATCTGGGATCGAGGTCGGATATCTAACCACCGTTCCCGAGCCGTCAACGTTAGCCCTGCTAATGATTGGGGGAGACAAAAGGGGACATTCTACTTTAATTCATAAATTGGCAGGAATAGGCAATCCAGAAAACACGGGCAGCCGATAAAGTAGAATGTCCCCGTTTGTCCTCCGACCCGTTGAACTGCGACTGAAACGGCACTGGCGAAGCCAGTGGCACACCCCGACAGTGCCACCCGAGCGACTGGAGCGAGTTGTCGGTCGAATCCTCCGCCCACGGAAAGCAGGTCGCCCGTCAAAATTACTCAAACAACCATAATTGGTGCGTGTCCCCCGAATGACCCCCACAGGAAACCCGGCAAGGTTCGCATACATTTGCGTTGTCAATCATCGGTATACTGGGGATGTCGAGGACATATCAGGCCAATTCCGACATCGCGTGCATGTGGTTGATGGCACCGGCGAGATTGAACTATCAAGTGGGACTGGCAAGTCCTCGTTCAAGATTGTGTATTCGACTGAGGTTAAGCAGAACAAGAAACGCTGGAACAGACGAATCTCTGGCCATCTGCAAGACGCCGGTAGAGCTTCATCACGGACGCATATTCTTTGTTGATATGTCAAGCGAGTCTCCGGTGGTGAATCAGGTTGATTATCCACTCCCCCACGCACTGGAAGGCTCACGAGAGTGCGACAAGAAAGTGCGGAAAGTCCTGGATGATCTGAAAGAATCTATTGCCGCAGGCCACACCGAGAAGCGATTGCTCAAGTTACGACCTCCAAATGGCGAGCAAAATCCAAACCAGTTAGAAGTCTCGAAGGAAGAGGAGATTGACTGGCTCCCGGACCCGAACGGAAAAGGAACGGAAAAAGCGACAGAACAATCCTCCGGCGATGGAAAAGACTCCCGCAAATGATTTTCACAACCATCGCCCATGATGTCTGTTGGCTCTTCTCTCATGCTCACTAGCCAACGGCGTGCCCGAACGATGGGGAGAACAAAGGTGTCAGGCACCGTTTCCAATGACGAAAAGGTTGATCGAGACGGCCAAGGACGACAACGGCGGAATCCCCCGGTGATACGCTCGCCGAATATACGTACTTGGGGGCTGGCGGAAATCTCCCCTCTCCCGCCGGGAGAGGGGCGGGGGGTGAGGGCGGCGGCGTGCTCAAGGTCGATTACCCTGAGCCCGACCTCCTTTGCGATCTCTCCCACGTCGATGGCAACGGCAACTATGACCAGATTGACCAGTTCGGCCGTGTTGTCGACCTCCTGTGGCGAGACTACGGCTCTTCCACCGACGCCGCACGCATCAAACACGGCTACGACCGGGCTAGCAATCGCCTCTGGCGTGAAGACACCGTCTCTAAGGCCCAAGGCACGCCGGTTTACGTGGATGAATTCTACACGTACAACAACGTCAACGAACTCACCAACCGCGACCGCGGCGAACTCACCGGCACTCCGCCGGGGGAGACAACGGGGACATTCTACTTTAATTCATAAATTGGCAGGAATAGGCAATCCAGAAAACGCGGGCAGCCGATAAAGTAGAATGTCCCCTTTTTCCCCCTTTTGTCCCCTCGATCTGCGTGGAATGCACGCCGAACTGCGACACCAGCTCGCTCGTCGTGCGATCTCCCCGCACCGCCGCCAATGCCACTTTCGCCTTCACCCCCGCCTCGATCCGCCGTCGCTTCGCTCCCATGTATTTCTCCCAAGAAACTGGACCAATCCTACACAACTTTCAACCTAAAGTCGTGGTCGTAAGCGTCAGCCCTGTCCATGCTGGCGATCCCGCGGGGGCGGCGTCAGCGGCAGCGGGCACGGCGGTGAGCCCGACGTGCTCGGGTGCGAGCCGCTTTGGCTCGGGATTCGTCGAGCCGATGTGTGAGGACAGCCTCGGGGTGCGCTGCGGCCCAGCGGTCGGGCAGCATCTCATCGAGTCGCGGATCGTCCGCATGCAAGCGGAGGAGAAGGTCACGGACATAGCACCATGGCTCGATCCGATGACGCTTCGCGCCGGCCAGGATCGTGCATAACACTGCCGCCCGCGGGCCCGCGGCTTCGCTACCCAGGAAGAGCCAATTCTTTCTGCCGATGGCTTGGTGCCGAAGGGTCCGCTCGCTCACATTATTGTCGATCGTCAAGCGACCATCTTCGGTGTAGCGACGCAGCGCTGCCCATTGATTTCGTGCGTAGTTGACCGCCTTGGCCAAGCTGCTCTTGGGCAGCACGCTCCCAGCCAGCCCCGACAGGTAGGCTTCGATCTTGTCCAGGACGGGAATCGATTCGGCAACACGAAGCTGGAGACGCGCCTCGGGTGACCACGCGCGAGCCCGATCTTCGATGTCGTACAACTGTCGAATCCACTCCAGCACCTGATGCGATTCCCGTGGATAACTCTTTACGGCATCGAAAAACTTCCGTCGCGCATGCACCCAACAAGCCACCTCTTGGATGGTCGCCTGCGAACCGAGAAAGATTGCGTCGTAACCGGTGAAAGCATCCGCGTGCAGATAACCTGTGAACCCCGGCAAGAATTTTGCCGGCCCATCGCGACTGCGACTCTTTGTAAAGTCATACACCGAGTAGGGCCGCTCGTATCCGATGTAAGTCCAGAAGTGACCTTGAAAACTTCCTTGCAGACCGCCGATGACCGTGACGGGCGTGTCATCGGTCCACATCACCGTAGATTGAAGGACCAGCTTGCGTGCAACTCGTACAGCGGCTCGAAGAGTTCGGCCGCGAACTTCACCCAATCACACAAGGTGCTACGTGCGATGTAAACGCCGGAACGCACAAGGATGTCTTCCAAACGGTACAGTGGCAGATGGTCGCCAAACTTGCTGACAAGCACCTCGGAGATCAGACCCGGCCCAGCGATGCCGCCAGGAATCGGCCGCGGCGGAAGCGGAGCCGCCTGGACTCCCCCCTTGCAACAGCGGCACGCGTACTTCGGGCGGACGTGAATGTGGGCTTCCAGCTTCGCTGGCTGCAGCTCCAGTTCCCGCGTGACGTCTTCACCGATGCGGTCCATCTGCCGGCCGCAACATGAACAAATCTTCTCTTCCGCCGACAAGTCGTGTTCATGGCGGATTTGCAGCAGTTTGTCCCAATCGATCTCGCGTTTCTTGCGGTGGCGGCGATGGCCATGCACTTCCACGGTGTCGTCGGGAGCTACGGGTTGTGGAAGATCGGCATTGGTCGGCAAGTCCGTGTCCAACTCGAACAAATGGCCTTGCCCTTTGTCCTCGGCAATACGCTCTCGCCGTCGGCCATATGCCCAACGCTTGTACCATGCCAGTTCGTCCAGGGTGGCGGCGTGCTCCTGCTGGAGAGTCTGGTACGAGGTCGCCGTCTCGTCCAAGACGCGATTCAGTTCCACCACGCGCTGTTCGAGGTGCGTGGCCTGCTGGAAGGCCGCCAGCAGAAGCCGCTGGCATTCGGCAAGATTGTTAGGAAGAAAGTCTACTCCGTCCATGTCGCCGAGTATTGTAGCAACTCATGCCAACAAGAAAAGCCCTCTTTCTCGGCTGGCTTCAACCGCTGCGGCGATACCTCCGCCGTCGGCGTCCCGTCCGCAAATCCAGACCGCCGAGCAACTGGACCAGTTGGGCGTAGTCCAACTCGACTCCTTCGTTCGTGCCGAAAGGCTTCATGATCGGAAAGGTGCCGCGCTCCAGCCGCTTGTACCAAATGCAGAAGCCGTCCTGATCCCAAAAGAGGATCTTGAGATGATCGCGCGTGCGATTGAGGAAGAGAAACAGATCGCCCGACAACGGGTCTTGCTCAAAGACCTCTTGCACACGCCCCATGAGGCGATCGAAACTGTAATGCATATCCGTGGGCGTCGTGCACAGGAAGATTCGCACGTCGGCGTAGTCGTTCATAGTTTGGGTGCCTTCCAAGGACGCAGGGCGCAACCGCGCGGATGACTTCCACCAAAACCACTTGGCCAACCCCCAACGGCAGCCGCACCACACCGCCGTTGGGCAATTCGATTTCCACCGGCGAGGCTTTGAGAGAAATCGGCACGAACACCGCACCGCCGGACTCGATGCGCTTGCGTGCCTCCGCTTCTTCGACCATCTCCTCCGGAAGACCATTCTTGAGCCGATCGAGCCAGCGATAATAAGTCGACTTCGCAATCCCTTCACTGAGGCAAAACTCATCCACAGACAAACCACTGGCCTTGTAGCTCTCCAATCGCTCCTGCCAGTCCAGATATTCATCCAAACCACTCGCCGGCCGACCCATAACTTGACTCCTTGAAAGCAAAACTGAATGCTTTCAGCTTACCAACAGCGCCAAGTATGGAGTCAACGGACGCTTACTCGTGGTCCAGTTTTATGGGGCCAGTATAGGAACTGGGTTTTATTGTCTGCGTTCCTCCGCGCTGATTTGCGGTTCCCTTCCCGCCTTCGCCCGCGATCTGTCCAACGCAGACTCTTTGCGGTTTGGTGCCTTTGCGCGAGCCCCTGGACACCACGCCGGTGCCGGACAAATGCTCGACCGCGACTGTAGCCCCTTGGCCGGTAAGAAGTTACGTATCCGCTCCACCGTCGAATTATCTGCTATTTACCCAAACGCCGTTAATCGGCAGAATACCGCCTCCCAAGGGAACCGAATCGGATCCATCGTAGACCCAGTCGGTAGGCGTCGGGAAGGGAGCCGACGCCAGGTCAAGGAAGACCGACGCAACAGCAAGGAGCGCTCAGGTGAAAACGTCCCATCGTTGGGCCATGCTGGCCGCCGCCGTCGCCGCGTTGAGTTATCTGATCCTGCCTGCGCTTGCGCAGCAGGGCCCGGTCCGCTCCGGCCCCGGGCCGAGCATCGCGCTGGTCGACATCAGCTACATCTTCAAGCACCACGGTCGCTTCAAGGGGCAGATGGACGACATGAAGGCCGACGTCCAACGCGCCGAGGCGCAGGTCAAGAGCGAGCGCCAAGCCATCACGAAGCTCGCCGAGCACATGCAGGAACTCCGCAAAGGAACGCAGGACTACAAGCAGTTAGAGGAAGAGCTGGCCAAGCGTCAAGCCGACCTTTCCGTGCAGGTCACGCTGCAGAAGAACAAGTTCCTGCAACGCGAAGCCGAAATCTATTACAACGTGTATCAGGAAATCGCGCAGGCCACGGAATATTACGCCAAACAGCACGGCATCGACGTCGTCCTGCGTTTCAACGGCGATCCGGCGGACGTGCAGCGACCGGACAGCATCTTGAGCTTCATCAATAAGCCGGTCGTGTACTACCAGCCGGGCCTGGACATCACGCCGGCGGTCTTGTCGGAACTGAATCGGACGGCGATCGATCCCGGTGCGGCCAGCCGCACCACGCCGTTCGGCCCCGGAGTGCAGTTTGGCCCACGATAGGTCGCCATCAGGTTCGCCGCCGCCCGGCTACGGAAGGCCGGCAGCCGCGGCGAGTAACGTTCTCAATTCCCTGTCACGGATGACTGGCATCTCTGAATGTACGCCACACGAACGCAGCGAACGATAGCGGCCCCCGCCACGGTTCCCGGCGTGGGCTATTGGAGCGGCGAAGACGTCCGCGTTGAGTTCCGCCCGGCGGCAGCGGAGACGGGCATCGTCTTCGTCCGCGCCGATATGAAGAACTGCCCTCGAATTCCGGCCACGATCGAGCACCGCATTGAAATCCCCCGTCGCACCAGCCTCCGCCGCGGCGACGCGACCGTCGAGATGGTCGAGCACATCATGGGCGCGCTGGCCGGCCTGCAGATCGACAATTGCGAGGTGTGGGTCGATCGGACCGAAATGCCCGGCTGCGACGGCTCCTGCTTGCCGTTTGTCGAAGCGCTCCAGGCCGCGGGCGCCGTCGAACAGAACGCCATGCGCCGTTGCCGTATCATCCGCCGCCCTCTCCGCTTCAGCGCCGGCGACAGTTGGATCGAGGCCCGGCCTTGCGTGTCGGGCAAGACCGTGCTTGGGTACGAACTCGATTATGGCAGCGGCAGCCCCATCGGCCGGCAATCGCTGGAAGTCTCGCTCTCGCCACGCCATTTCCACATGAACCTCGCCCCCAGCCGCACCTTCATGCTGGAATCGGAAGCCGCCGCGATGAAGGCCCAGGGACGCGGGACGCGGGCCACGTGCAAGGACTTGCTCGTCTTCGGACGCCGCGGGCCGATCGACAATCAGCTTCGCTTTCCCGACGAATGCGTGCGCCATAAACTGGCCGACATGGTCGGCGACCTCGCCCTGGCGGGCTGCGACCTCGTCGGCCGCTTCATGGCGCACCGCAGCGGTCACCGGCTCAACGCCGAGCTCGTCCACGCCATCGTGGGCCAGGATCAGGTTCAGGAAGAACTTAAACGCTGTGCATGAGTCCACCACCGTGAAGGAGTCACGGATATGGCTACTTACTTTGCCGACAACGCCTCGATCGATCCCCGCGCCGAAATCGACGACGAAGTCGAGATCGGACCCTTCTGCGTCATCGGCCCGAAGGTCCACATCGGGCGCGCGCACGCGGCTGGAGAACAACGTCACCTTGATGGGCGACGTCCGCCTCGGCTGTTATAACCATGTCTATCCCAACGCGGTCATCGGCGGCGACCCGCAGGACATCAGCTATACCGGCGGCGACACCAAGGTCCACATCGGCGATCACAATATCATCCGCGAGTGCGTCACGGTCAATCGGGCGTCCGAAAAAGAAGACGGCGTCACGCGGATCGGCGACCACAACTTTCTGATGGGCTGCTGCCACATCGCCCACGATTGCCAGTTGGGCAATCACATCGTCATCGCCAACAGCACGTTGTTGGCCGGCCACGTCCACGTCCACGACCACGCCTCGCTCTCCGGCGCCGTGGCCGTGCACCATTTCGTCACCGTCGGCAGTTACAGTTTCATCGGCGGACTCAGCGCCGTCCGCCACGACGTGCCGCCCTACATGCTCGTCGAAGGCTATCCGGCCCGGCCCCGCTGCATCAACTCCGTGGGCCTGAAGCGCAACAACTTCTCGCTGCAAGTGATTCAGGCCCTGGCCGAGGCCCATCGGCTGCTCTATCGCTCGAAGGTCGGGCTGGAAAACGCGTGGGAAATCCTCCGGGCCAACGGCCACTTGGTTCCCCAGGTCAATCACCTGCTGAGCTTCATCCAAGGCCAACACGAGGGCTTGCACGGCCGCGGCCGCGAACGGCGAAGGGCGGCGTAGCGGGGAGGGACCGGATGCAGAAGCTGCGAATCGCTGTCATCGGCGCCGGGCGTTTGGGCGGCTTCCACGCCCAGAAGATCACGCAACGCCGCGATGCGACGCTCGTCGCCGTGGTCGATCCCCTGCCCGTCAGCCGCCAACGCGTGGCGACCGAATGCCGCACGGAAGCACGCGCCGACTGCACCGGGCTGGCCGGGCGAATCGATGCCGCGGTGATCGCGACCCCCGCCACCGATCATTACCGGGTTGCGAAAAACTTCCTGTCGGCGGGCGTTCACCTGCTAGTCGAAAAGCCGCTTTGCACCAGCCGTGCCGACGCCGACGATTTGGTCGCCCTTGCCCGGCGCCGCGGCGCCGTTCTCCAGGTCGGCCACGTCGAGCGATTCAATCCGGCGTTCAATGCCGCGGCCGCGCAACTGGCCCAGCCAAAATACATCGAGGCGCTGCGGGCCACCGAGGTCACGCTGCGCTCGACCGACGTCGGCGTTGTCCTCGACCTGATGATCCACGACATCGACTTGGTGCTGTCGCTGGTCCACAGCCCGCTGTTGAAGGTCGATGCGCCGGGCGCCTCGATCCTGGGCGGCCACGAGGACGTGGCCAATGCACGGCTTGAGTTCGAGTGCGGATGCGTGGCCGCGCTCTCGGCGTCTCGCATCAGCTACGAGGCCGTGCGCCGCATGCACGTCTGGTCCGCGCGATCGTTCGGCAGCATCGATTTCGCCAGTCGCACGGCGACGGTCGTGTACCCCAGCGAAACGCTGTTGCGGCGGCGGTTCCGCGTCGACGGGCTAACGCCTGACCAGCTCGATCATCACCGCCGGCACTTCACCGAAGAACACCTGCCTCGCCAACAGCTAAACTACGAAGCCGTCGATGCCCTGGCGTTGGAGTTGGACGACTTCATCCAGTCGATCCGCACGCATCGTCGGCCGCGGGTCGACGGTGAAGCGGGCCGCGATGCCGTGGCGGTCGCCGCCGAGATTCTCGCCCGCATCGGCGCCCATCGTTGGGAGTCTTCCCCCGATGGCGTTGCCGGCCCGTTGGCTCGACCCGGCAGCCACGTCATCCCCACCCCGCATTTCCATCTCCCCACGAATCTCCCCACGACACCCTCGCCGATTGTCTCCGAGTAGCGGACATCAAATGGGGCAGTCCCGAATGGGACTGTCGGATTGTTGGGATGCGATTTGCGCAGAATATGAGCTACCGTCTGCCGGTGATTTCTGATGAAATCCGGCACACGGAAACTGGCTTGGGTTGTTTTGCCCTTCCAGGCTATTTTGTATCAGCCCTCCTCGGCTTACGCGGTCAACGAAGCCAAGGAGGGTTTTTGCATGGCTCGGGATATTCCAAGTTTTTCCGGCGGAAGCCGCGGCAGTTTTTGGAAAGTCGTGGCGGCGTTTCTCGGGGGTGGGGCGTTGCCCTTCGCGCGCGTCCTTTCCGCCAAACGTATCGAGCAGGTGTTCGCCAAGCATGGCGGGTTGTTTGGCGGGTACGGGATCTACTCGGCGGCGATGATGGTTTGGTCGTTTCTCGGCCAGGTGCTGCGCGACGGCAAGGAGGCCTCGTGCCAGGCGGCCGTGGCGCGGGTCGTGAGCTACCGCGAGCACGAGCAGATCGCGCCGCCCACGGCCGACACCGGCGACGATTGCCGTGCACTGCGCGAAGCTCTCCGAAGCGGCGCTGCAGGAACTCAGTTGCGAGGTGGCCGCCGAGACGGAAGCGGCCGCCGAAACGGACTGGTTGTGGAAGGGCAAACATGCCAAGCTGATCGACGGCTTCACGTTTACGATGCCCGACACGGCGAAGCATCAGGCCGAGTATCCCCAGCAGAAGTCGCAGAAGCCCGGGGTGGGGCTGCCGATCGCCCGGGTGGTGACGATCCTCTCGCTGGCGACCGCCTGCGCGATGGATGTGGCGCTGGGCCCTTACGCCGGCAAACAAACGGGAGAGCCGGCCCTGCGGCGAAAGCTTTTCGGGCGGCTGGGCGCGGACGACATTGCGGTGGCCGATCGCTACTTGCGCGTTGATGATGATCGCCTTGCTGCTGGCCCAGGGCACCCACGTCTGCGCGAAAGCACCAGCGGCGTCACAGCGACTTCCGCCGCGGCAGGCGGCTGGGCAAGTACGACCACATCATTGTCTGGACTCGTCCCGCCAAGCCGGAATGGATGGACAAAGCCACCCATCAAGAGATTCCCCAAACGCTGGAACTGCGCGCGATTCGTTTCAGCGTGATCGAGCCGGGCCGGGCACTCGCTCCATCGACATCATCACCACGCTGGCCAACGCCGCAGAGTATTCCAGGGAGGAGATCGCCCAACTATACGGTTTTCGCTGGAATGCGGAGTTGGACATTCACGCAGTCAAGTCCAACCTGAATCTCGTCCCTGTGCGCTGCAAATCGCCGGAGATGGTTCGCCGCGAACTGTGGACCACTCTGTTGGCCCACAACCTGATCCGCACGACGGCCGCCGCCGCAGCGCTGCTGCACGGCAAACAGCCGCGTCAGATCAGCTTCACCGCGACGTGCCAGTACGTGCTGGCGTCATGGATGTCGCGCTGCTGCGGGTTGATTCCCGCCCCGCAATTGGCCCGTCATTGCCTAACGATGCTCCGCCATATCGCCGCCTGCGAGGTTGCCAACCGCCCCGGCCGACTCGAACCAAGAGTTCTCAAACGACGCAGACATGGTTATAAACTCATGCAGAAGCCCAGAGAGACGCTGCGTGCTGATTTGCGCAACCACTGCACGTAAAACAAGCTCGGACGCGACAGTGCCATTCGGGACAGGTCCATTTTCGCCGACCAAATGCGCCGCGCTTCACGCGAACTTGACCGACGCAAGCCGCCGCCGCACTCCCCGATGGAACTCCGTCGCCGGGTGCCCGAGCACAAGCCCCAAGCCAATCTTGTCGCGGCGCAATGCCGTACTTTCGCTTGAACCACTTGACGTGGTTCAAGCCGTCGGTGGTGCCGAGCATGCAGCTCCCCAAGCCGAGCGATTCGGCGGCCAGCATGGCATACGTCGTCGCGATGTGGCAATCGGCCGCGCCGCCCATGGGGCCATAATGAAAGAGCAGAGCGGCCGGGGCATCGTAGGTAAACCAATCCTTGCCTTCCCGTGCTTGCGCACCAGCGTCTGCAACAGCGGCTTGACGAACCCCCGCATGATCCGGTAATTGTCTTTGCCCGTCAGCGGCCGCATCAGTCCGAGCATCATTGGGCTAAAGAACCAGCCCATGCGCCGGAACGCCTCGCAGGCATCGGCCGCCATCGCCTGGACGCGATCGTGGCCGTGAAGAACGATGATCCCGACGTCATGCGGCGGAATGCCCATCGGCGCCGTGGAGATTACCTGTAATATCCGGTCGATTGTCTCCAGACTGATCTCCTGTTTTGTGAAGCGGCGGATGCTGCGCCGCGCCAGCAACAGCGATTCCAGTTGGTCGGCCGTAGCGCGAAGGACAGCGGGCTGAAGATCGACGGCATCGTCCAGCGCCATGCCGCGGCCGCTGACGGCAATGCTGCAGGTGGGACAAACCGCAACGCAGTGCCCGCAGGCGATGCAGCCGAGGAACGCGCCGGCGCCCGCTCGCGGCTTGCCGTCCTCCAGCGTCAACACGGCGTCGGGACAAATGGCCGCGCACCGCCCGCATCCAGTGCAAGTGGTGTGATTGATGATCGGCACACCCTTCTCTCGAAGATCGACCCCCATGAGAAATGCTCCCTGCAAAGAAACGTGTCGAGTCCGCCGTGCGGACCGAAACGAAGGCGAAGACCGCGTTTGTGGCCCGCACGGCGGACCCTACGTTTATCCGGCTCAACACGCCTTCGACGTGGACACAAAGTGAAAATTCTGCCACAACTGCGGTCGCGGGACTAGTGGAAACGCATGCTTCTCTAACCAGTTACTCTGCAAGGGGTTGCATCGCTGGATTTTGTCCGGCCGGCGTTGTGGCTCCCCGAAGAAAGCAGTATACTGTGTGTTTATCAATAAGGAGCGAGAGCTGTTGCTGTAAGGCCTTTTTGCCCCTTGGCTTACGGCAATCTTGTCATAACCGTAGCGCAGCTCGAAAGGAATTGCTTTGTCGACTGACTCGAACTCGTCACCCGATCTACCGGAACCGGAAGAACACGAGCCCTCGGAGGCCACTTCGGCCGGAGGTGAGGCTCCGACGGCGGCGCGGCTCGTTGAGATGCCCATTGAGGAGGAGCTTAAGAGCAGTTATCTGACCTACGCGATGAGCGTGATCGTGAGTCGGGCACTGCCCGACGCCCGCGACGGACTGAAGCCGTCGCAGCGGCGGATTCTCGTAGCGATGAACGATCTGAACCTTACGCCAGGTGCGGGTCGGGTCAAGTGCGCGAAAATCTCCGGCGACACCAGCGGCAACTACCACCCGCACGGCGAGAGCGTGATCTATCCCACCTTGGTCCGCATGGCCCAGGAGTGGAACATGCGCCACGTGCTGATCGACAAGCAGGGCAACTTCGGCTCGATCGCCGGCTTGCCGCCGGCCGCCATGCGGTATACCGAAGCTCGCATGTCGGCCATCGCCGCACTGATGCTCGATGACATCAAGCTGGACACCGTCGACTTCATTCCGACGTACGACGAACGGCACACCGAGCCCACGGTCCTGCCGTCGACGTTCCCGAACCTGTTAGTCAATGGCGCCAACGGCATCGCGGTGGGCATGGCCACCTCGATTCCCCCGCACAATCTCGGCGAAATCTGCGATGCTCTGATCCGCGTGATCGACGAGCCGGACGTCTCGATCGATGAGCTGCTGGAGATCGTTCCCGGGCCCGACTTTCCCACCGGAGGCGTGATCTGCGGCCGATCGGGCATTCGTCGCGGCTATCACACCGGCCGCAGCACGATCGTCATTCGCGCCGGGCCAGCATCGAGGAGCACGGCAAACGCCACCGGATCGTAGTCACCGAAATCCCCTTCCAGCAGGCCCGTGATCGCGTCGAAGAACGCATCGCCGCGCTGGTCAGCGAGGGCAAGATCCCCGGCATCTCTGGCATCCGCAACGAAAGCGATCTGAAGGAGCCGGTGCGTCTGGTCTGCGAACTGAAGCGCGATGCCGATCCCGACATCGTGCTGAACCAGCTTTACCAGTTCTCGCCATTGCAGGACAGCTTCTCGCTGATCTTTCTGGCGCTGGTCGACGGCAAGCCGCGGGTGCTGTCTTTCAAGGAACTGCTGCAAGAGTTCTTGCGCCATCGCGAGGCCGTGATCCGCCGGCGTACGCAGTTCCTACTGAACCGCGCCCGCCAGCGGAAGCATACGGTCGAAGGGCTGCTGCTGGCCCACGCCAACATCGACGAAGTCATCCGCGTCATCCGCGGCTCGTCGACCCAGGCCGAGGCAAAACAACGGTTGATGGCGATTCAAACGCCGGCGGCGCTGCTCGAGCGCGCCCTGGGCGAACAGGGCTTCGCCGTGTTTGTCGAGGACCGCGGCGCCGGCGACTTCTACACGCTCACCCCCGTCCAGGCCGACGCCATCCTCCGCATGACGCTCGGCCAGTTAGTCAACCTCGAGCAGGAGAAACTCGGCGACGAGCATCACAAGTTGCTCGAAGAAATCACTGAGTTCTGCCGCATCCTTGCCGACCGGCAGAACATCCTGGAAATCATCCGCGACGATTGCCGCGAACTGAAGCGACGGCACGGCGACGACCGCCGCACCGAGATTAGCGGCGAAGAGGTGGGCGAGCTGAACCTGGAAGACCTGATCACCGAAGAGACGATGGTCGTTTCGATCAGCAGCAACGGTTACATCAAGCGGACGCCGGCCTCGGTCTACCGCGCACAACGGCGCGGCGGCAAGGGGCTTACCGGGGCAAAAACCGAAGAGGAGGACCCGATTCAACACCTCTTCGTTGCCAGCACGCATGCGTATCTGCTGTTTTTCACTACCAAGGGAAAGGTCCACTGGCGGAAAGTCTACGACCTGCCGCAGTTGGCCCGCGATGCCCGGGGCCGCGCCGTGGTGAACCTGCTGAACCTGGGCGAAGGGGAGCAGATCACCGACTGCCGCGCGGTGCGCGACTTCGATCGGCCCGACCACTTCCTCGTGATGGCGACGGCCAACGGGCTGGTGAAGAAAACGCCCCTGGAGGCTTACAGCCGCCCGTTGCGCAGCGGCATCATTGCCATCAAGCTCCGCGAGGGCGATGCCCTGGTCGACGTGGTCGTCACCAAGCGGGACGACGAGTTGGTGTTGGCGACGGCCCACGGCATGGCGATCCGCTTCAAAGAGTCCGACGCCCGTCCGATGGGCCGCAATGCGAGCGGCGTGAAGGGCATCAAGCTCATCGGCGGCGACGCGGTTGTCGGCATGGTCGTGGCGGATCCCGATGCGACGCTGCTGACCGTTTGCGCCCACGGCTTCGGCAAGCGGACACCTTTCGGTCCCAACCTGGACGTTGAACTCGACGAGCCGGCGTCGCATGACGACGATGCGCCGGCCGGAACGGATCCCGCTGAATCCGAGGAGCGTGAGGAGGACGACGAAGGCGAAGACCTCTCCTCGCAGCGCTCGTATCGGACGCAGCGACGCGGCGGCAAGGGTCTGCGCGACATCAAGGCAACCGAGCGCAACGGCCCGGTCGTTGGCATCGTACACGTCTCCGATGAGGACGAGCTATTGATGATGACGGCCCACGGCAAGATTCAACGCATCGCCGCCAGCGACATCAGCATCATCGGCCGCAATACCCAGGGCGTCCGGATTATGAGCCTCGACGACGACGACACCCTGGTAGCCGTCAAACGCGTGCCACAAGAGGAAAATGGCAAGGAGGAAGGGTGATGAAAATCACCGTCATAGGAACCGGATACGTCGGATTGGTCACGGGCACGTGCCTGGCTGAGACCGGCAACGACGTGGTGTGCGTCGATTGCGACCGCAAGAAGATCGACGTGCTCAATCGCGGGCACGTCCCGCTCTATGAGCCGGGATTGGCCGAACTGGTTACGCGCAACGTTGCCAGCGGCCGCTTGAGCTTTACCACCGACCTGGCGGCAGCGGCCGGCAAGGCCGAACTGGCGTTTCTGGCCGTCGGCACGCCCCCGGCCGACGACGGCTCGGTCGACCTTTCGGCCTTCTGGTCCGCCGTCGACCAGCTCGCCGGCCACCTGTCGCCGTCCTGCATCGTCGTCTGCAAGAGCACGGTGCCGGTTGGCACCAACGCCAAACTCGCAGCCCGGCTCAAGGAGCTGTGCGGCCGTGATGTCGACGTGGCCAGCAATCCCGAGTTTCTCAAGGAGGGCATGGCGATTGAGGACTTCATGAAGCCCGACCGCGTGGTGATCGGCGCGGCGGCCGGAGGTTGCCAACGTCCTTTCGGACCTATATCAGCCTTACCTGCGTACCGACAAACCGCTGCTGGTCATGTCGCCTGAAAGCGCGGAAATGACCAAGTACGTGGCCAATGTGCTGCTGTCGACCAAGATCAGCTTCATCAACGAGATGGCCAATATCTGCGAGCGAGCGGGGGCGGACGTCAACGACGTTCGCCGCGGTATCGGCCACGACAGCCGCATTGGTTTCGCCTTTCTGTTTCCCGGCGCGGGCTACGGCGGAAGCTGCTTTCCGAAGGACGTCCGGGCCTTGGCGGCCGTGGCCCGGCGCACGGAGTCGAGCCGCGCGTGCTCGAAGCTGTACACGCCGTCAATCAGCGGCAAAAGACCGTGCTCATCGAAAAGATCCAGCAGCACTTCGCCGGCCGGCTGTCGGACAAGGCCATTGCCATCTGGGGGCTGGCCTTCAAGCCGGGTACGGACGACATCCGCGAGGCGCCGTCGCTGGTTTTGATCGAGCGGCTGCTGGCCGAGAAGGCCACGGTCCGCGTTCACGACCCCGAAGCGATGGAGAACGTCCGGGCGATCTATGGCGATCGGCTGATTTACTGCCATAAACGCGACGACGCGCTGCTGGGCGCCGATGCATTGGCAATCTGCACCGAGTGGAAGCAGTTTGTGCATCCCGACTTCAACGAAATGCACCGCCTGATGCACCACCCGGTCGTCTTCGACGGCCGTAATCTGTACAATCCCCAGCGGATGCAAGCCGCCGGCTTCACGTACTACAGTATTGGCCGCAGACGCGCCGGCGATGAACACTAGCTGCACCGCAATTTGCGTTGTGCTGCAACGTTTGTTAACATGCCATTTTGGAAGGAACCGGCGCAAATCGGTGTGACGTACCGTTGAACAGCGCGGCGGTTTGGCATTTCGTACGATGACCTCTGTCTCGGGGCGGCCGTGGTGACGATTCCCGACGGTGATTCCAAGGCACATGCCATGCTTGGCACACCACCAACTCGCGCAGACAGCCAGACGACGTGGCGATACTGGCTGGCGTTGTTTGCGGTCGCAACCGCGTTACGCTTCTCCTTCGTGGCGGTGGTGTGGGCGCCGCAAGTCTCCGATGCCAAATCGTATTCGGTGCAAGGTCAGCGATTTACATTGGAGTTTCCCGGCAAGAAGCCGTACTATTGGCCGCCCGGGCGGTCGCTATGCCTGGCCGCGTTTTACCGTGCATTTGGCAGTTCTGAGTTTGTTACCAAGGTCAATGCGATTGTTTTCGACGTCGCGAACGTTCTACTCATTGCGATCATTGCCCATCGTCTTCTCTTGTTCAGTTCTGCCGCGCGGCTGGCCGGCTGGCTGGCGGCCTTCTATCCGCCGGCAATCATGTTGGTCAATTGGGCATATTCGCAAAACGTCGCCGAGTGCTTTCTCCTGTCGTCGGCCGCCTTGCTGTTGGCGGCCTTTGGCGACCGATCGCGATCAATGTTAAGGCGGTGGGGCCTCTGTTTTCTTGCCGGCCTAGCGATGGGCGGCGCGATTCTGACGAGGCCGTCAACCCTCAGCGTCTTCATGCTGGTTGCGCTGAGCGGGGCAATAATGGCCCTAGTGCGCGATCGGCAGTCGTCGTGCGCGGCTCGGGTCACATTGCCCGCAGGTCTTCGGCTTGGCGTCGTTAGCCTGGTCTCCGGCGGCCTGCTATTGGTGATTCCTTGCATGGCGCACAACGCACATCTGGGCGCCGGTTGGGTGGTTTCCACCAACAACGAGCGCAATTTCTTTCTTGGTAATAATCCCTACACTCCGTGCTACAAGACGTCCCATTGGGGACAGCGATCCGCCGCGAAGGCTAAATCCGAGCAGGTCCGCAACTATTTTGCGTCCTTTGAAGCAAAAGCAAATCCCCGGAAGGCCATGGTGCTGGAAGGTCTGCGATTCAGTGTCCAGCGCCCCGATCTTTTCGCCTTGCGGACCGCCAACCGGCTGCGAAGTTACTGGGGATTCGATTACATTGCGGCCAGACTTCTCCAGCAGCACTACCAGCTTGACAATTGGGCACTACTCCCCTTGCTGGCGATGGAGGCAGGCGGTTATCTGATGGTTGTCGCGTTGGCCTTGATCGGCATTTTCTCTCTTCGCGGACGCGGCAGCATTCCCACGGCCTGGTTCCTGTTGGGGCTGGTTTTCGCCTATCAATTGCCCTACAGTTTTGTCTTCGCCGCGGGAACGTACCATTTTCCGGTCATGGGTTTCTTATTCCCCTTTGCCGCGATCACGCTCGACGAATTTCAGAGGAATCGGGCGTCGTTCTGGCGAGAGATCAAGACGAAACGATGGCTCTGGATGTCGATGGCGCTACTGATCGTGATGCAAATTGAATATGCGTATTTCGCGATCGTGTGGAACGACTAATGCCCTAAAACATGATGGCCAGGGCTAATTTCGACAAGTTACTCCTTAGCGGTACTTCACTTCACTTCCAGCATCCGGCGCAGCGCTTCCAGCGCCCAGCGGGCCGTGTCGCCATCGACCTCGATGACGTTCACGGGCGTGCCGGCGGCCAGGTTCTCCAGCGACCAGCACAGGTGGGCCAGGTCGATGCGGTACATCGTCGCGCACATGCACACTACCGGCGAGAGAAAGTGAATCTCCTGCTCGGGATGCTCGTGCTTCAGGCGATTGACCAAGTGCAATTCGGTGCCGATGGCCCATCGCGTGCCCGGTGGGGCCTCTTCGACGGCGCGGATGATCCGCCCTGTCGAGCCAACCACGTCGGCCAGGTCGACGACCTGCATCATGCACTCGGGATGCACCATGATCTTGATGTCCGGATACTTCTGCCGAAACTGCGCAACGTGCTGCGGCAGGAACATCTGGTGAACGCTGCAGTGGCCGCGCCAGAGGACCACCCGGCTGTGGCGGATCGTCTCGGGGGTGTTGCCGCCCAGCGATTCTTGATGCGGGTCCCACAACGGCATCTCGTCCAGCGGGATGCCCATCGCGCGGGCGGTGTTGCGCCCCAGGTGTTGATCGGGAAAGAACAGGACGCGGCTGTGACGGGCGAACGCCCAATCGAGCACGGCCTTCGCGTTGGCCGATGTGCAGACAATGCCGCCGTGCCGCCCACAGAACGCCTTCAGGTCGGCCGCCGAGTTGACGTACGTGATCGGCATCGCGTCTTCGGTGTCAATCACCTCGCCCAACTGCTCCCAGCAGTCCTCGACTTGTTCGCTGGCCGCCATGTCCGCCAGCGAACAGCCGGCGGCCGTGTCGGGCAGAATCACGGTCACCCGCCGGCCATTACGTGCGGCCAGCCGCTCGGGCCGATTGGCCAGGATGTCGGCCGTTTCGGCCATGAAATGGACGCCGCAGAACGCGATCGCCCGGCACGCTTCGTCCTTCGCAGCCAACTCGGCCAGCTTATAGCTGTCGCCCCGAAAGTCGGACAACGCGACCACCTCGTCTTGCTGGTAATGGTGGCCGAGGATCAACAGCCGCGAGCCCATCTCCGCACGAACCCGCTCGATGCGCTCGGAAAGCGCCTCGTTCTCCAATGACTTGTACGGTCCCAACTCGAAAGCCAGCGCCGCACATGATGTCGTACTCATGCAAACGTCCCCTCGATAAATTATACACGTAGCAGGCACACTCCGCGTGCCGTAACCCAAAATCAGGGTGCATCGGGGAAGCACCCTATTACAAAACTCAGTAGTTCCAAATTTTGAGAAATCCCGACATTGTCATTCTGAGCGAAGCGAAGAATCTCATTGGCCACCGAGATCCTTCGCTGCGCTCAGGATGACTGATTGGGGCAAATTCTGGAACTACTGAAACTACCTGGGCCAACGGTGCGCGGAGCGTGCCTGCTGCTCACCACTTCAGCCCGAACCGGCTGCCGGTCGAGCGGCCCAGACCTCCCAGCAGCGGGCCGGTGGGTTTTGTGCTCTTCTTCGATGCCTTGGCGGGCTCGGGTGATTCTTCTTTCTTGGCCGGCTCAGGCGGGGCGGCCAGGGCCTTCATGGACAGGCTCATGCGTTGTGCGTCGGGATCGATCGACAGCACGAGTACCTCGACCTCCTGGCCCTCTTTGACCACGTCCGAGGTGCGGAATACGCGTTTGGGCGAAAGCTCCGAAATGTGCACGAGCCCCTCGATGCCCGGCTCGACCTCGACGAAGGCCCCGAAGTCCATCAGCTTCGTGACCGTGCCCTGGGCGATGGTTTGCGGCGGATATTTCTGCGCGGCCGCCGCCCAGGGGCTTTCCATCAGGTCACGGTATGCCAGGCTGATCTTCCCCGTAGCCGCGTCGAACTTCTCGATCCGCACCTTGATCGATTGTCCCTCCTGGAGCACGTCGCGGGGATGCTTGACTCGGCCCCACGCCAACTGGCTGACGTGCAGCAGGCCGTCGACGCCGCTGCCGAGGTCGACAAACGCGCCGAAGTCCAAGAGCTTTCGCACGACGCCCTCGTGGATCTGGCCCGGCCGCAGCGAGTCGAGCATCTGCTGCCGCGCCTGCTCTCTCGCGCTCCAGGACGGCGCGGCGGCTCAGGACGAGGTTTCGTCGATCGGGGTCGGCCTCAACGATCACGCAGGCCAGCCGTTGATCGACGTACGGGGCGAGGTCGTCGACGCGATAGAGCCCGACATGGCTGACCGGAATGAAGCCGCGGATATGGTTCACCTCGCATTCCAGCCCGCCGGTGTTATGGCCGGTCACGCGGACGTCGACCAGGGCCCCTTCGACCAGATCGGACCAGTCGTCCACCTGCACGGCCTTGTTGGGAAGCGAAAGCTCGTACAACCCATCTTCCGGATTGAGCCGCTGCACCACGACTTGAACGTCGGCGCCGATTCGCGGGGGCACGTCGAACTGCCGTAGCGAGACGATGCCCTGCTGCCGGCCGCTGAACTCGACAAAGACGTCATCGCGCCGCAGCGCCACGATGCGACCGCTTTGCAGCGAATTGGGCTCGAACGACTCGTCCGCCTGCTGCGATCCGCTGCCGAGCAGATCGTCGATCGACGCGTCGCCCATGGCCCGGCGGAGTTCCGTCTCCAGGTCCTCGCCCGTTTCTGCGACCGGCGGCGGCAGAACCACAGAGGCGGACAAAGGCACCGGCGACAAGACAACATCGGATGAATTGTCAGCCGGCGGCGCTTCATCGCCCAACGCGGACGATTCTGCCCCCGCGATCTCCACCGGGTGGACGTCGTGCGTCGTTGCTCGCCCTCTGCCCGCTTCTCTCTCCTCTCTCCCCTTCTTCCTACCCGGGCGTTTTTCTTTCTCTTCTTCGTCAACCTCGACTGGTGCCCAATCCCGCTTCGGTCGCGGACGGTAGGCCGCCGGGTCGCGCTGCGAGCCGATCAGAATCCGCCGGCGCTGACCGGCGCGGTCCTCCGGTTGGCTTTGGATGTCGATCGTCGGCCGAGGCGGGGTGTCGTCTGCAACGGGGCCGGGCACCGATTCCGTCGGAGAAAGCTGCTGCTCGTTCGATTCGCTGGCTGTCAACGCATGTCTCCCTGAAGGCGTGGGAAATGGGCAGTCCGCGTCCCACAGTGAATTCTCAATATTCTATCAAGGAAGCCGCGACATTTCCAAGGGCCTAAAAGTGGTGGGTATGCTACGATCAAAGTCCCTCCAACAGATCGTCGCCGTAGCCGGGGGGAAAGGGATTCGTCAGGTCTTCGCTCTCCTGTTGGGGTGGAGACGGCGATTCCGGCGGTGTGCCGTGGCCTTCAAAAAGTTGGCTGAGCAACGACTCGCCGCCAAACTTCCGCAACCAGAAATTCACGTCCTCTTTCAACAGCGGAACGGCCGGCCGGGCAGGTGTCTCGGCTGCGTCGGCCGACGCCCGGTCGCGCCTGGCACGGATCAGGTCCGCATACCACACGTCGCTATCGATCGCTTTCGCCCGGCGTCGCCGGGCCGCACGCTGAATGCGGTGGTCGCTGGACACCACGACTAACCGCCGCGGCGCCGAGTCGGCACGGATCAACTCTTCGATCAGATCATCGGCCTCTTCGTAGTCGGCGGCAAACCGAACGGTGATGCCCCGGTGCGGCACCACCCGCGGCAACCCCCGCGGAGCCTCGCGTGCATCGAAGACGACAGTGGTATGCGACAATTCCCGCGGCTCGACCGACTCGGCCAGAAAGTTCAGCAGCGCCAGCCGGCTCCGCTCCAACCCCCCAGGTCCCCGGCCACTGCCAATGATGCCGGAAACGTACAACAGGTTGTAGCCGTCAATCAGTAGGGGCATGCTGGTTCCGGCGGATTTAGATGACAATTATCTAGGTAGTCGCCAGCGTGCCAGCAACCGCTGAAGCAGTCCCATTTTCGACAGGCTCACGACCAGCGCTATAAGAAACGCGAGGGCGCCCCAGACGAGATAGTCAGTTCCCGGCGTGATGCGCCGAAGCTGGCGATAAGAACTCAAAACGCTTGCCACAAGCCATATCAGGAGACTGCCCGCTGCGCTGGCGAAGAACCACGGATTCTTAACGAGCAGACCATAGACGACAGCGACAGTGCCGGCCGCCAGCGGGTATAGCGTAAGGAGCAGGGCAGGCGGATTTCCGATGGAAGTCGGCTCGCACGTGATCGCGGCAAGCGATAACAGGAAGAGGCCAGCCGCCCCCACATTTTGAGTCCAGCGGCCGATGTTGTCGCGGAATACCGCTCCCACGACGAGCACAACGGCCAGCAGAAGATGGATGGGAATCACACCGCCGTACGCCGCGAACGAGGTACTCCGGAAATCGATCCATGGCCCCGCTACCGCGCACCACCCACCCAACAGGTATGCGGCTGCGTAGCGGTATCGCGTGCCAAGTACCAAGTAGAACATTCCTACGGCAAGGATCGGCACGCCCCACGGCTCGCACCGGGTATCCGGATTGAACGTCTCTCGGCTGCAAATTGCCAATGTTGCCAGGACCAGCGAGAATGCCACCGTGCGCCTCGGACTCGTCGGGCCCATGCGAAAAGGTAAAAGACGCCGGCCGCAACGAGCGCAAGAAACAATGGCGACGCCCCCAGGGTGTGATGGAACATCTCCAGAAAACCGAGATCGCGGGCTGACTCGGGCGTGGCCGTAATGGCTAGTCCCACTAACCCCGCAGGCAACAACATCGCCCAGACAACCACCCGCTTGATCCTCGAAACCAGCCCGACTTCCAGTAACAGAAGGGCCAAACACCAGAAAAATGGAATGAGGAAAAACGGCGCAAAGATCGTGCTGAGACGGCCGACAAAATGCAACGAGATACACAGATAGTACGCGCGGACACACACGCCCAACCCCAGGACGGCAAATAGCGTCCAAGGATACCAAGGCCATCGCCAGGGGCTGCCGTTCTCTGCGACGTACCCTGGCCCGCGGCGAATCGCGGGCAAGAGGGTCAGAAACACCATGCCGGCGGTCGCTGAAAATCCAAAGAGGCCCCAATACAGGGCGGCGCTATCCGTGTCGCGAATCCACGCGCTCAAAACGACCGGGTAGAGAAAGAACAGGGCCATGGCGGCATGAAGCGGAAGCCGGAACCCGGCGGGCAACCGTAGCCGAATGCCTCGCAGGAGGAGTTCGATCAAGACAACCGCGAATACCAAACCAGCGACAAACAACGGAATCCCGAGCCGGCGGTTCGCGGCCAAGGTGTCGTCGAAGCTGACGGAGATCGCCAGGAGCATCAGCACCACCAATAGAAGCAGAGTTCGCACGTCTTCCCATAATTTGCCGTACCGGATAAGAAACCACGCGGAGGCAGCCAGAAGAAGTGTGTACGCTGTCAAACCGCCCATCAATGCGCTGGTCTGAAACGCCGAACTGCTTGTGTTGAATGACATGCGCAGGCCAGAGAAGACCAACGCAGCACTAATGGCGTAGAAGGGATTGTTCGTGTACAGCCAGCGGAGCAGCCCCCGAAGCTCGCTTGCGACGCTGCTGTCAACCGAAGCGCCCTCGTCGCCAGGTGTAATAACCTGCGGCGCCAAATCGTGGGGCTGTGTGTCCGCAGAAAGCGGGCATTGCGGGGCGTCCATGACGGTTCTCCCACTAGCCAATCGCCCCAACGCTTTCGACATCAACGCGGAGCAAGGCTATGCCATCGGTTCGTGACAATAGGGGCAGCGCCGAAAGTTCGGCGCAACGTAGCCGCCACAGTTGCAACATTCGCGTCGCGCCGGTATGAGAGCAAACACGATACAGGCAATCCATCCACCGAGAGGATGAACGCCGAACAGCATCCACAACGGCGAATAGTGCTTCACGCGCGCCCATTGGACTCCCAAGGTAATCGGCAACACCCATAACAGGACAATCGCCGCCAGGACGGCAAAAAACCAGAACACGACCAGGGGAACTGAGAAGTACGACATCGAAATTATCGAAATTCCAGACGTTGCGGCTAGCGTTGAAATCTGACCCGTCCGCCTACAATCACCGTATCCGCTCGGCCGGTCAATTGCCAGCCGGCGAAGGGCGTGTTCGTGCTCTTCGAGCGGAACTGCGACGGATCGACCGTCCAGCGGGTCTTGGGATCGATGACCGTCACGTCCGCATCCGCGCCGATCTGCAGGGTGCCCTTGGCGACGCCGAGGATCCTGGCCGGATTGAGCGACATCTTGCGAATCGCTTCTGGCCAGTCGAGGTGGCCCGGCTCGATCAGCTTCGTAACCACCAGTCCCAGCGACGTCTCGAGTCCGACGACGCCGAAGGGGGCCTGGTCCAATTCCTGCATCTTCTTCTCTTTGGCGTGCGGGGCGTGATCGCTGGCGATGACGTCGATCGTTCCGTCGGCTAGCCGCGGCGATGACGGCCTCGACGTGCTCGCGGCCGCGCAGCGGCGGGTTCATCTTGTAGTTGGCGTCGAACGTCCGCAGGCACTCGTCGGTGAGCGAGAAGTGGTGCGGCGTGGCCTCGGCCGTAACCCGCACGCCGCGGCCCTTGGCCCGCCGTACGGCGTCGGCGCTGTTGCTGGTCGATACGTGCATGATGTGCAGCCGCCCGCCGGTCGCCTCGGCTAGAGCGATATCGCGGCTGGTCATTACGTCTTCGGCCGCCGCCGGGATGCCGGCCAGACCGAGCACGAGCGACGTCAGCCCTTCGTGCATCACGCCGCGCTGCGTCAGTTCGCGAATCTCCGCGTGGCTTAGCACCGGCTTGTCGAACATCAGGCAGTATTCAAACGCCCGGCGCATCAGTTCGGCGTCGTCGACTGGGCTGCCGTCGTCCGTAAACGCCACGGCGCCAGCCTCGACCAGTTGGCCGATTTCAGCCAACTGCTTCCCCTCGCGATTCTTGCTGACGCAGCCGATCACCAGCACATTGCAGTGGTCGGCCCGGCAGGCCAAATCGCGGATGAACTCGACGGCCCCTTGGGTGTCGATCGGCGGATCGGTGTTGGGGATACAGGCGATCGACGTAAACCCGCCGGCCAGCGCGGCCGCCGTGCCCGTCCTGATCGTCTCATCCTCCTCGAAGCCCGGCTCGCGGAGGTGGACGTGCATGTCGATCAGGCCCGGACTGATGATCTTGCCGGCGGCGTCGATCACGGTCTGCTGCGCCCCCGCGGGCACGTCATAGGCGGCGATCCGTCCCTCGGCAATCAGCAGATTCGTCACCCGATCCATCGCCTGCGACGGATCGATCACGCGGCCATTTTTAATGAGCAGGTCTGACATCGTGCGAGCGAGCAGGCTAGGGGGTTGAGAGCAGCCAACAGCGGCTTTATGTAGTCGTCAAAGCGCCCCTCTAGTTTAGCAACTCTCCGGAATCGGTCCAGTTGCTTCGATGGCAAGCCGTCGTGGCCGAAATGGCCGCAAACATTGCCGCTCCTGCTCATATTGACGCCGGACGCCGGACCAGTCCCGCCAGAAGTTCTTGCTGGTCCGCAAATCCCCACCTACTTCAGGCCTCGGTCAAGTGCCCTGACTCGCCCCGACGAACACTTTTAAGTGGCAGCCCGGTGTGTGGCCCCAAGAGAGTGTAGGGCCGGGCGTCGGAACGCAAGGAAAGGATTCTTTGCGATGCGATTCTACTGGGCGGTCGACCGACAGCACATCATCTCAACGTCTCTCGCACTGCTGTTGGCTGTCTTAACGTGTAGCCAAGCATTGTCAGCGCAAGGACTGCTGCTCGGCAGCGCAGAACAACCCGCAGCCTCCGAGTTAGGGCTCGTTTGGCCGGATGCGCCGACGAAGGCCACGTGGACGATCGACTACCGATTCCGCTCGCTCGTCGGCAGCCGGACTTCGTACGAGTTTGGCACGCCCGATCCGCCGCCGTATGGTTGGACGCCTCTCAGCCAACTTAACTTCCCGCTCGATTCGTACTGGCACGGCATCGGAATCGGCGTCGAGCGGCCGACCTGGGCGATTCGCTTCGAGTGGCTGTTTCCGCAGCAGGGCATCGAGGGAAATCTTTCGGACTACGATTGGCAAATCCCCGGCGACCCGTTTACCGACCTCGGCTACGCGCAGCAAAGGTGGACCGACGGGCAAATGCTCGACCTCTCGCTGGAATTTCAATTGGCCGACCACCTGTTCGGTTTGCCAGTCGAGGTGTGGCCCGTGGGCGGATTCCGCTGGCAGCGGTTCGACATCATGTGCTACGACCTAGTGCAAGTCAAGTCTGACGACGTGTGGCTCGATCCGCCGTACACCGCCGCGGGCGACGTGCTGACCTTCAACCAGCAATACTACATGGGCTACGTCGGCGGGCAGCTTCGCACCCGGCTGGAATCGGCGCGGCTGCCGCCGGTGCTCATCAAGTTTCAAGGCGACTGGGGTGGAACAAGCGCGTACAACGTCGACCACCATCTGTTGCGCGAAGGCGACCGATATACGATGGAGCGGACGCAAGGCGGCTCATGGCACGTTGGTCTCACGGTCGAAGCCCTGCTCCACAAGAATTTCAGCCTGGGCCTACAGGCCGACCACTTGGAGATTCGCACACGCGGAACGCACCGCCTTCTGAATGCGCCCTTGGGCGAAGATTTTACATGGGATAACGGCGTGGCAGTCTCCTCCGATCAGACGTGGCTGACGGCGTTTGTGCGGCTGCGAAGGTAGCAGGCGCGCTCCGCATGCCGTTGCCCGCTTGTACCGGCCCTGTACAGCGTGTCGCCGACGCACCGCCGAATTTGCGACGATAAGACGCAAGAAAAGCAGTTCCGCCGACCGGTGCGTTGCGGGCGCACCTGTCCCTCTCGGTAACCGCACACGGAGCGTGCCTACTACTGGTTGCCTAGCAGTCCCTTCAACTCTTTTACCACCTGCCCAGGGGCAGCATCTGCCAAGATGGCCCCGCTCACGGCGATCCGCATTATTCCGGTCGCCAACACCTCGGCGACGTTCGCCCGCGAAATGCCGCCGATAGCGAAGGCCGGCAGGCGAATCTCGGCCGCAACTTGACACAGCAGTTCCACGCCCGGGAACTGCTGAAACTGCTTGGTGCCGGAGGGAAACGTTGGTCCCACACCGATGTAGTTTGCGCCGTCAAGCACCGCTTGACGGGCCTGTTCGATGTTGTGCGTCGACACGCCGACGAGCATCTCCGGGCCGACGATCGAACGGGCGTCCTTGACCGACATGTCTTCCTGACCGAGGTGAACGCCATCGGCGCTAGACAACTCAGCAATATCCGGGCGGTCGTTGACGATGAAAAGAGACCGGAAGGGGACAGTCTCATTTTCGCTGACACGAAAATTGGGACAGTCCCCGGCGCGGGTCACGCTTCGCAGCAGCCGCGCACGTTCAACCAACTCGCGGTCCGTAAGCCCCTTGTCGCGCAGTTGCAGCACGTCGACGCCCGCGGCGATGAGCGACGCGGCAAATTGCTCAAACTCGTCGACCGAACGGCGGCCGTCGACCAACACGTACAGTGTTGCGCCGGCAAGTCGCTCGATGCTGCTGCGCGTGATGGCGACGGCGCGTTCGAGCGTGTACGTTCGATAGCGCATGTCCTTGAAGGCTGCCGCCAGGCCCGGATCGGCCGTCTTGCCAAACTCCTCCAAGCTGCGAAGCGATTCCTCGACGCGCGAGAGGTTTGCGGCCAAGACGTCCGCCGTATCGGCGCGTTGCCGCTCGCTGGCGGTGGTCAACTCCGTGCCCACGTCCGCCTGCGTCTCCCGTGCGGCAAGAAGGTGTTTGCCAGGCAGTCGGCCCACGGCATCGGTCAGATCGTGCCGCAACTGCTTCAGAAGCTCGGTTAGATGCCGATCGTCGAGCCCGAAGCGAACGTAGTCCTCGACAACCCGCAACCCCTCGCGTGCCCGATTGCCGGCGGCGTCCAGGATACGGAGCGTGACAACCGGCGCCGGCGTGCCCGATGCTCGTCCACTGTCGCCCGGTCCTTGCAACTCGTCCCGTGTTTCGCCCCACGTCCCCACCGGCGGGCATCCGTAAAGCCTGCAGATTTCTGCCTCCAGTTGCTCGGGGTCAAGCCCTTTCTCGCGGAGCCACAGCGACACCTCGTGGTCGGCTGTCGCCAGTCCCAACAGCATGTGCTCGGTTGCCAACTCCAGGGGCTGCGGCAAGAGGGCGAGCCTCTGCCGAGCCAATTCCAGCGAGAGCTCCACGTCTTTCGAGAAGCGTTGCGTCCGCATCGCATCATACGGCAAAGTGGAGAACGCGGCTTTCGCATGCGCAAGTAGCGGAGCAGCCCCGGATTGTGCCGCCGTCTCGACTAATTCGGGCCAGCGGCGGCGGACAGCGACGATGTCTATGGCCACTTTGGCCAGCATGACGGCGGCGCGACACTCCGGTTGTGATAGCAACCCCACCAACAGCGGCTGGGGCTGCAATTCGTCACACTCGCTTCCATTGGACCAGCCGGACGCGGAAACCAGCGCACGTTGGGCCGCGGCGGTGAATTCGTACCACATGTCGTTTAGTGTCGCAAACATTGCAGGCATCGGCAAGCCTCAAGCTCGCGACCGCTCGGTTGTTGCCTTGATTCGGTCGATTTTCAAAGTTACAATTCCGTGGCGGAAGGGGCGGGAGGGAGCCGACGCTGTGCACCGGATGTGGCGGACGACATTGCTTTGGCCGGGGCTGGCCGAGCTCTGGTTCCTCGGTAGTTGGTCTGCTCTGGCCGGCGCATTAGCGGCGGCCACGGCCCTCGATGGGCTGCTGCTCGCAACCGTAGGCTGGAGTGAACTGATTGGCCCAAATGTGCGTATGGCGCTATGGGGTGCGCTTGGGGCAGTTTGGATCGTTGCCGTAGCGTGGTCCGTGAAGCGGTGGGGGGCTTTGCCCGATACTTCGGACGATAGTTTCCCGATGGCCCTGGACCAATACCTACGCGGCGACTATTATCAGGCAGAACAGGTGCTGGCAGGGCTGTTGCGACGCAACGCTCGCGACATGGAAGCGCGGCTGATGCTCGCAACGTTATGCCGGCATACGGGACGGCTGGCCGAGGCGGCCCGAGAACTGGATGCGTTGGGACGCTGTGAGGGTAGAGAAAAATGGCAGTGGGAGGTCCGGCGAGAGCGCGAGCTTTTGCGCGGGCCGAGGAAACGAGGGCATCGGCCGCGTGACATACCGCGCTGCCGTGGCGTGGAGCGTTAGATCCATACGATGCGGAGACACATAATGTACGAGCGATTTACCGACCGCGCCCGGAAGGTCATGCAACTGGCCAACCAGGAGGCCCAGCGGTTCAACCACGAATACATCGGCACCGAGCACATCCTGCTCGGCCTGATCAAGGAAGGCAGCGGCGTGGCCGCCAACGTGCTGAAGAACCTCGACGTCGACCTGCGCAAGATCCGCCTGGAGGTCGAGAAGCTCGTCCAGAGCGGCCCCGACATGGTCACGATGGGCAAGCTGCCGCAGACGCCCCGGGCCAAGAAGGTCATCGAGTACTCGATGGAGGAGGCCCGCAACCTGAACCACAACTACGTCGGCACCGAGCACATCCTGCTGGGCCTGCTGCGCGAGCAGGAGGGCGTGGCCGCCCAGGTGCTGATGAACCTCGGGCTGAAGCTCGAAGAGGTCCGCGAGGAGGTGCTCAACCTGCTGGGCCACGGCGTGGAAGGGCCCGAAGGCTCGGAGCGGCCCGGCGGACTGCCCGGCGGCGCCGGCGGCGAGACCGCAGCGGGCCGGCAAGTCGAAGACGCCCGCCCTGGACAGCTTCGGCCGCGACCTGACCGAACTGGCCCGGCAGGGCAAGCTCGACCCGGTCATCGGCCGCGAAAAGGAAATCGAGCGGACCATGCAGATCCTCAGCCGCCGGACGAAGAACAACCCCGTGCTGCTGGGCGAGGCGGGCGTGGGCAAGACGGCCATCGTCGAGGGCTTCGCCCAGCGGGTCGTCGAGGGCAACGTGCCCGAGCTGCTGATGGACCGCCGCATCGTCGTGCTCGGACCTGGCGATGATGGTCGCCGGCACGAAGTACCGCGGCCAGTTCGAGGAGCGGATCAAGGCGGTGATGAACGAAGTCCGCCGGGCCAAGAACACGATCCTGTTCATCGACGAGCTGCACACCCTGGTCGGCGCCGGCGGCGCCGAAGGGCGCCATCGACGCCTCGAACGTGCTGAAGCCGGCCCTGTCGCCGCGGCGAGATCCAGTGCATCGGCGCCACCACGCTCGACGAGTACCGCAAGTACATCGAGAAGGACAGCGCCCTGGACCGCCGCTTCCAGGTCGTCATGGTCGAGCCGTCGACGCAAGAACGAGACGGTCGAGATCCTCAAGGGGCTGCGCGACCGCTACGAGCAGCACCACCACGTGCAGATCACCGACGACGCGGTCGAGGCGGCCGTCGAGCTGTCGAGCCGCTACATCACCGGCCGCTGCCTGCCCGACAAGGCCATCGACGTGATCGACGAGGCCGGGGCCCGCGTGCACCTGAAGTCGATGACCCGGCCGCCCGACCTGAAGGAGATCGACGAGGAGGTCGAGCAGCTCAACAAGGAGAAGGAAGAGGCGGTCGCCAACCAGGACTTCGAGAAGGCCGCCGCGCTGCGCGACCAGGCCGACAAGCTCAAGAAGAAGAAGCAGACCGATCACCCACGAGTGGCGCGAAAAGTCGCGCGAGACCGACGGCGTGGTCGACGAGGAAGTGATCGCCGAGGTGGTCTCCAAGATGACCGGCATCCCGCTGACGCGGATGACCACCGAGGACTCGATGCGGCTGATGCAGATGGAAGACGACCTGCACAAGCGCGTGGTCAGCCAGGACGAGGCGATCAAGTCGATCTCGCAAGGCCGTCCGCCGCAGCCGCAGCGGCCTGAAGGACCCCAAGCGGCCCACCGGCTGCTTCGTCTTCGCCGGGCCCACCGGCGTCGGCAAGACGCTGCTGGCCAAGGCCCTGGCCGAGTTCATGTTCGGCGACGACGACGCGCTGATCCAGATCGACATGAGCGAGTACATGGAGAAGCACAACGTCAGCCGGCTGATCGGCGCCCCGCCGGGCTACGTCGGCTACGAGGAAGGCGGCCAGCTGACCGAGAAGATCCGCCGCCGGCCCTACGCCGTCGTGCTGCTGGACGAGATCGAGAAGGCCCACCCCGACGTCTTCAACATGCTCTTGCAGGTCATGGAAGAAGGCCGGCTGACCGACAGCTTCGGCCGCAACGTCGACTTCCGCAACACGATCCTCATCATGACCACCAACGCCGGGGCCGAGGCGATCAAGAACGAGTCGGCCTTCGGCTTCCAGAAGCCCGACGACGACGCCTCGCTACGAGAGCATGAAGAGCCGCGTCCAGGAGCAGATCGAGAAGGTCTTCCGGCCCGAGTTCCTCAACCGCGTCGACGACGTGATCGTCTTCCGCCACCTGACCCAGGACGACCTGGGCGACGTGGTCGAGATGGAGCTGGCGCAAGGTCCGCGAGCGGCTGGCCGAGCGCGGCCTGGCGCTGGTGCTGACCGACGAGGCCAAGACAGTTCCTCATCAAGAAGGGCTCGAACCTCGACTTCGGCGCCCGGCCGCTGCGCCGGGCGATCGAGAACTTCGTCGAGGACCCGCTCTCCGAGGAACTGCTCAAGGGCGAGTTCCAGGGCATGGACACGATCACGGTCGAGGTCAAGGAAGTCGGCGACAAGAAGCAGCTCTACTTCCACGGCACGCAAGGGCGAGACCCAGGCCGAGCCGCAGACCGTCGGCGCCGGCAGCCGACTCGCTGATCCGGCGCATTAGCTGATGGGTGAAACGACATCAGCAAGCCTCCGGTGTGATCACCGGAGGCTTCTTGTCGTATGTGATGGATCCGATACAGTACCGTGCCAATGAACTCGTGCGGCCGCTCGCTCACGACCGCAAAGACGTGCTCCCGGCGAGCAGATACCCAGCCTTCCCACACTGCCCTTGCTCACACGTCTTGCCGATCGGCAGACTTTGCTCAAGCCGTACCGTCGGTGACGACGAAGTAACAGGGAGGAGGCCCAAGGATCCGAGCTGCGCTGGCGGTCCGGGCACGTGGACTGCGCGACATACGAGAGCTACGAAGGCCGGGTGAACGAGGCTGGCGACATGGCAGGCAATAACACCACGGAGAGTCGATCGCCGGTGCGTCACCGAACTACACTCGGCCGTGATCGAGTGGATCGCCGACCTCGGCGGCTTGATCGTCGATGGATCATCGGGCTTGGGCAATGTGTCGTATCTTTGCGCTGCGGACGTTCCGCTGGATGCTCGCGCGGCTGCCGCGCCGCGAGACGCTCTGGCCGAACTTCTACCAGATCGGCGTGCTGAGTCTGCCGGTGGTGGCCCTGACCGGCACGTTCATCGGCATGGTGCTGGTCGTGCAGAGCTACGTGCAGTTCCGCAATCTGCACCTGGAGGCGAAGCTGGGGGCGGTGATCAACATGTCGCTGGTGCGCGAACTCGGGCCGGTGCTGGCCGCCACGATGCTGGCCGGCCGCGTCGGCAGCGCCATGGCCGCCGAACTGGGCACCATGCGCGTCACCGAGCAGATCGACGCCCTGGCCAGCATGGGCGCCAATCCGATCTACTACCTCGTCGTGCCGCGATTCCTCGGCTGCCTGCTGCTGATTCCGGCCCTGACGATCATGGCCGATTTCATGGGCGTGGCCGGGGCGCTGTTCTACGCCGTTTATCTGCTGGGGATCGATTCGCACCACTATATCGAGAACTCGCAGCATTTCGTGGGCAACTTCGACCTGTTTGCGGGGGTGTTCAAGAGCCTGTTTTTCGGAGCGGCCATCGCACTGATCGCCTGCTATCGCGGTTTTCACTGCGACCCTGGCGCCGAGGGCGTCGGCCGGGCCGCCACCGCGGCATTCGTCTATTCGTTCGTGATGATCTTGTTGTTGGATCTTCTGCTGGGCATTGCCCTGGACGGCATCTACTTCAGCCTCTGGCCGGAGGCGCCAAAACTGTTCTGAGACAAAGTCTCCTCTCTCCCTCTGGGAGAGAGGGTAGGGGGTGAGAAGGGGCGGAGGACCTCACTGCCCAGGCCCGCACTTCCGAATACGCAAACGCCAACATGGTCGCCACCGCACCGAACGCCGCTACAAATGGCTCGCTGGTCAAGCTCGACGGGGTCGGCGTCGATTTCGGCCGGCAGCACGTGCTGCGCGACATCAACCTGACGATTCCCCGCGGCCAGACGCTGGCCATCATCGGCGAGAGCGGCTGCGGCAAGACGGTGCTGCTGAAGACCATCATCGGACTGCTGCGTCCCAGCCGGGGCGCCGTGTACTTCGACGGCCGCAATCTCGCCGAACTCAGCGAACGGGAGCTGACGCAGCAGCGGATCCGGTTCGGCTTCCTCTTTCAGCAAGCGGCGCTGTTCGACAGCATGACGATTGCCCAGAACGTCTCGTTTCCGCTGCGCCAGCACACGGCCAAGAGCCCGGACGAGATTCGCGGCGAGGTGCTCGGCCCGGCTGGCCGAGGTGGGGCTGCCGGAGAACATCTTGGGCAAGAAGCCGGCCGAGCTTTCCGGCGGCATGCGCAAGCGCGTCGGTCTGGCCCGGGCCCTGGCCATGGAGCCCGAAGATCATGCTCTACGACGAGCCGACCACGGGGCTCGACCCGATCATGGGCGACGTGATCAACGAATTGATCCTCAGCACGCGCCGAGCGCCATCCGGTCACCAGCATCGTGGTGACGCACGACATGCGGACCGCCCGGAAAGTGGCCGACCGCGTGGTGATGCTTTATCCGCTGGCGCGGCTGGAAGCCGACGAAGCCGCAGATCCTCTACGACGGTCCGCCCGAGCGGATCGAGCAAGACGGCGATCGCCGCGTGTCGCAGTTTGTCCGCGGCGAGGCCGGCGAGCGGCTGATGGAGATGCGGCAGCAGAACGGGAGGTGAGCCATGGACGAACGCGTGATGCAGTTTCGCGTGGGCGTGATGTTCCTCGCCACGCTGATTATCGCCGCCATCCTACTGGTCATGTTCGGCAAACTGCCGAGCCTGACCGGCCGCCACTATACGATACAGATCCGCTTCAGGTACGCACCGGGCGTGACCAGCGACACGCCCGTGCGCAAGAGCGGCGTCCTCATCGGCCGGGTCGATCGACGTCCAACTGACCGATCATGATCAGGAGGTTCTAGTCACTGCGGCAATCGATTCCAACATCACGATCTACAACAACGAGCAATGCTACGTCAACCGCGACTTGCTGGGCGATACCGCGTTGTCGTTCGTTCCCAATCCCGCGAAGCGCGGTGCCGGAGAGCCGATCGACCGGAGCATGGTCCTCGATGGCCATATCTCCGACGATCCGACCGGGTTGATGCGTGCTTTGGCCAAGCCCATCAACACGGTCACCAGCACCGGCGAGGCGCTTGACGGCCGCCAGCAACAACTGGCCGCCGCAGCCAAACGCGTCGAGGACATTCTCGATCCGGAGACGCAGAAGAACTTCCAATCGGTGCTTCGCGACTCGGCCGTCGCGTTGCACGCCATCCGCGAAATCCTGGGCGACGAAGAGAATCGCGAAAAGCTCAGCCAGGCGATGCAGCGGCTGCCCGAAACGCTCGACAACATGAACGGTACGTTTCACGCCACCGAACGACATGCTCAGGAAGTTCACCTCGCCGACGGGTACCGAGCATGAGACGCCCGATCGACCGGCTGGTTAAGACGATCGAGATGACCGAGCGAATGCTTCGCAACTTCAGCGAGTCGTCGGTGCCTGGCCAGCCCGCCCCCGCCGAGCAAATTGCCAAGGCCATGGACAACATCAACGAAATCACCTCGCTGATGCGGACCATCATGGCGCGGATCGAACGAGGCGACGGGTCGCTCGGCGCACTGTTGAACGACCGCCAACTTTACGATCGGCTCAATCGGACGGCGTGCAACATCGAGGAGATCAGTTACCGGATCAAGCCGATCGTCGACGACGCCCGCGTCTTTATGGACAAGGCCGCCCGCCACCCCGGCGTCATCATCCGCGACGCCGTGAAACCGGGCGTGGGGATTAAGTGAGTGGTTAGCGGGCAGTGGGCAGTGGTCCGGATGACCCGCGGCCGTCTCTTTTGTCGGTGCCGCTTCTCCCTTATACTTAGGGGTATGAATCGCATCGGCCCAAGATGTCCCGCGGCGGCGGCGTTGCTGGCGACGGCGTTGATCGATTGCGCCCGCTGCGCGACTTGACGCACAGCTTCGCGGCGACGTTTCCAGCAGTCAGTTCGAACTGTCCGATGCCGTTGAGCTCGATCTGGCCGACAACGCCGTCCTGGCCCAATGGGAGCGGGCCAAGGCCCTGCTGGCCGACCGGCAGTGGGAGCGAAGGCGTCGAACTCCTCCGCCAACTGGCCGAATCGTCCGACGGGAAGCTGCTGAGCGTGACACCGCGTCGGTACGTACCGCTCCGCGCATGGTGCCAGACTGCAGTTGGCCGCCTTGCCGCCGGAGGCGCTGAAACTCTATCGTGCGCGCGTTGATCCGGTAGCACGGCAATGGTACGAAGAGGGAATCGCTCGACGAAGCCGGGCGTTGCTCGAAAACGTCGTCGACCAGGCGTTTGCCAGCAGCTACGGCGACGACGCGCTGCTGGCCTTGGGCGATATGGCCCTGGAATCGGGCGACTGTGCCTTGGCCCGCTGGTATTGGGAGCGGATTTTGCCCGTTGCGGTTCCGCCGGACTCACCGCACACCTGGCCGGGCTATCCCGATACCGATGCTCGATCTGGCGGCTGTGCGGGCAAGGATCGTCCTGGCGTCGATCGTCGAGGGTAAAACGCAGCGGCGCGGGCGGAGCTTGCCGAGTTCGCCCGGTTGCACCCTAACGCGACCGGCCGGCTCGGCGGCCGCGAAGGGAAATACTTCGATTTGTTGCGAAGCCTGCTTGCCGAAAACGCATCGTCGTCCACCGGGCAGGCTGAGGCGGATTGGTCAACTTTGGCCGGCAATTTTCGGCGCAATGCAGTTGCCCGGCGCCTGGTCGACGTCGGCGCCGTCGTTTGGCGACTGCCGTTGCGACCGGACGGCTCGTTTGGCGATACGGCAGCGCGCCGTTAGCTTCTATCCGGTGCTATCCGGCAACATCGTTCTGGTCAATGACGGCCAGCGCATCGTCGCGGTCCGCTCGGACAACGGCAAGCCCGCGTGGGGACAGGCCGTGATATACCAAGACCAGGTCCTCGGCGAGACGCCGCCGGGCGTACCCTCGGGTACGCTAGGCGTGCCGCGCTTCACCATGTCGGTCTTCGACGGCAAACTGCTTGCCCGCATGGGCTGGCCGATCACCAACCAGCCGCGCAGGCGCGGCACCGCCGTCTCATCCCGGCCATCTCGTGTGCCTCGATCTGGCGGCCGAAGGGCGGCTGCTGTGGAAGGTCGAGCCGGAGGACGGCTGGGCCCTGGAAGGCTCGCCGGTGGCCGACGCCCGAGGCGTGTACGTCGCCATGCGCCGTCACGATATCCGGCCGCAGGCGTTCGTGGCCTGTTTCGAACCGGACACGGGCAGGCTTCGCTGGCGACGCTCGGTCTGCAGCGCCGAGACGCCCGCCCACGGCGCGGTCTGCGAAAGCACTCACAATCTGCTGACGCTCTGCGGCGACCGACTTTACTACAACACGAACCTCGGCGCCATGGCCGCGCTGCGCTCGGAGGACGGGCGGCCGCTGTGGGTAACCCTCTATCCTCGTGCCAGGCGCGGAGATCTGGCTAGACTGGCGCCGCACTGGTCGGCGCGACCTGAACCCCTGCCTGGTTGACAGCGACACGCTCTTTGTGGCGCCGGCCGACAGCCCCCGCATCTTCGCGCTCGATACCTTCACCGGCCAACTGCTTTGGCAGACGGATCGCGACGTTGAAGATGCAACCTACCTGCTCGGCGTGGCGGGAGACTGGCTGATTGCCGGCGGCCGCAAACTGTATTGGATCAGTCTGAAGGAAGAGACCCGCGGCCGCGTGGAGCACGTGTGGCCGGTCGGCGATGACCGGCCCGGTTACGGCCGTGGGCTGTTGGCCGGCGACCGCGTCTTGTGGCCCACGCGAAACCGACTGTTCATTTTCGACGCGCAGACCGCGGCGCCGCGCAAGGCCTTCGACCTGGCTGCCCGCGATGCGTTGGGCGGCAACCTCACGGTGGCCGACCGGCGATTGCTGATTGCCACGGCCACGGAGGTGATCGCGATTGGTCCGAGCCCCGCCACCACCAGGCCGGCGCCGAAGCCGCAGTTGGTCGATTGCCGGCGTCCGGCGACGCCTCCTACAACCCAATGAAGACAGGAGTCGCGGCAAAATGCCTGAGACTGACGATCTGCAAGCCGTCCGTGAACTGAGCGACGCCTATCGGCTTATCTGCCAACAGTTGAGCCAGGTGATTGTCGGCCAGCGGCAGGTGATCGAAGAGCTGCTGGTGGCGATGTTTGCCCGGGGCCACTGCCTGCTGGTCGGCGTGCCGGGCCTGGCGAAGACGCTGATGATCCGCACGCTGGCAGACGCCCTGTCACTCGAGTTTCGCCGCATCCAGTTCACGCCCGATCTGATGCCGTCGGACATCACGGGCACGGAGGTGATTCAGGAAGACCGCACGACGGGCAGCCGCGAGTTTCGCTTCCTCAAAGGGCCGATCTTTGGCAACGTGATTCTTGCCGACGAAATCAATCGCACGCCGCCGAAGACCCAGGCCGCGCTGCTGGAGGCGATGCAGGAATACCAGATCACCGCCGGCGGGCGGCGGCACCAACTCGTCCAGCCGTTCTTCGTCCTGGCCACGCAAAACCCGATCGAACACGAAGGAACGTATCCGCTGCCCGAGGCGCAGCTCGATCGCTTCATGTTCAACACCTACGTCGACTATCCGGGCGAAGACGAAGAGTTGGACATCGTCCGCCGCACGACCGCCGACATAACGGTCACCGTGGCGCCGACCCTTTCCGGCCAACGGATTCTCGACCTGCAGAAGATTGTCCGCCGGGTGCCGGTGGCCGAACACGTAATGCGTTATGCGATGAAGCTGGTGCGTCTGAGCCGCCCACGACCTGCCGCGGCGCCCGGCGCAGCCCAAGGCGGCGCGTTGCCTTTTATTCGCGACTACGTCAGTTGGGGCGCCGGCCCGCGGGCGAGCCAGTACCTGGTGCTTGGCGCCAAGGCCCGGGCCGTGTTGCAAGGCCGCTATTATGCCAGCACCGACGACATTCGCGCCGTGGCCTTCCCGGTCCTGCGGCATCGCATCGTAACGAACTTCAACGCCGAAGCCGAAGGCATCAAGCCCGACGACCTGATCCGCCGCTTGATCGCAGCCGTCGACGATGATAGCGTGCCGGCCCCGGCCTCGCCGGTGTTTTCGTGACGAAGGGGATCGACCGTGTTCCTCCGTGCGCAGCGCGGTTTAGCCCGGCCACTTGTGGCCGGCGCGGGCATTGAACCATGGAAAACGGCTTGGAACTGTTGGACGCCGCCATGCTGGCCCGGCTGCAAACATTGCCGCTCCGCGCGGCAACGGGTCGAGGGCTACGTGTCGGGCGTACATCGCAGTCCTTTCCACGGCTTCTCGATCGAGTTCGCCGAACATCGCGAGTATGCCCCCGGCGACGACCTCCGCTACCTCGATTGGAAGGTCTTTGGCCGCACCGACAAGTACTATCTCAAGCGGTTCGAGGAAGATACGAACCTCGTTTGCCACTTGCTCTTGGACGCCAGCGAGAGCATGCGCTATCGCAGCGACGCGGCGCCGTTGTCAAAACTTGACTACGCCCGGCGCGCCGCCGCGGCCCTGGCCTACCTGATTCTCCATCAGCAGGACAGCGTGGGCCTGGTCGTCTTCGACGCCGAGATCCGCTCGCTGCTGCGCGCCAGCAGCAACCCTTCACATCTGAAAGCAATCCTGGGCATGATGGAGACTGTCTCGGCCGAGCGCAAGACGTCGACCGGGCCAATCTTCCACGATCTGGCCGAGCGGCTGAAAAAGCGGGGCATCATGATCGTCCTGAGCGATATGTTCGACGATCTCGAGACGATGCTCACGGGGCTGAAGCACCTGCGCCACCGCCGGCACGAGGTCGTTGTGATGCACGTCCTCGACCCAGCCGAAATGGAATTCCCGTTCGACGAACGGACTCTCTTCCGCGGCCTGGAGCGATTGCCGGACGTACTGACCGAACCGCGGGCGCTGCGCAAGGCGTATCTCGCCGAGTTCGACCGCTATCTTCGCAAGTTGAAGGCCGGCTGCCGGGCCGAAGAGATCGACTACGTGTTATTGCGAACCGACCAATCCTTGGAGGTGACGTTGGCGAGTTATCTGGCGTCGAGGAGGTGAACGGTGCTCTTCGCCTTCGGATTGACAAACCTGTCGATGCTCGGCTGGCTGGCGGCCGTCGCGGCGCCGGTGTTGATCCATCTCTGGACTCGGCGCAGACACCGCCAGACGCCGTGGGCCGCGATGGAATATCTTCTTGCGGCGGCGAAGCGGCAAACGCGCCGCCTGCGGCTTCGGCAGTGGCTGCTTCTTGCGATCCGGATGCTGCTGGTCGGAGTGGTTGTCTTTGCCGTGGCAGAACCCTACGTCGAGCGGCCCGGCACGGCCGCGAGCTCCGGCGGCCACGCACTTCGCGTACTCGTCGTCGACGGCTCGTTCTCGATGGGCTGCCGGCAAGCCGATCGGACACGCTTCGACCGCGCCAAGGAAATCGCCCGGCAAATCGTCGCCGACAGCCCTCAGGGTGACGCATTCATGCTCGTGATGATGTCCTCGCCGCCGCAGGTCATCGTGGCTGCGGCGGCGATGGAACAAAGCGAGATTGAGCGGGAGATCAATAATCTCCGCTTGACGCATCTGCCGGCCGATCTGACGGCAACGGTGGCGGCAGTCTGCCATCTGATCGGGACGGCTGGCCACGACCGCCCGCGGCTGGCCAAGACCGAAGTCTATTTCCTCACGGACCTGCAACGAGCGACCTGGGCACCGAAGTTGCCTGCTGCCGCCGCGGCCGAGTTCTCGCGGCAGACCAAGGCGCTGAACCGGTTGGCCAACGTGTCGGTGATCGATCTCGGCCAGCCGGCGGTGGACAATCTGGCTGTAACCGGTCTTCGGGCGCTCGATCCTTTGTTGCTTGTCGGCCAGCCCGTGCAATTCGAGGTCCAATTGACGAGCTTCACTCGCCAGGATCACGCTCGTCAGCCGGTCGAGTTGTTCATTGACGGGCGTCGGATCGAGCAGGGCGACGTCGGGCTGGCCGCCGGGGCAACCGCGTCGGTGCGATTCGCATACCGTTTCGATTCGCCGGGAGACCATACGGTCGAGGTCCGGGCCGAGGGCGACGCTCTGGACGTCGACAATCATCGCTTTCTGGCCGTGCGACTGCGGCAGGCGATCCGTACCTTGTGTATCGATGGGCGGCCCTCGGGCGTGCCGTTTCACGGCGCGGCCGACTATCTCGCTGTCGCCCTTTGTCCGCAAGATCACACCGGCGCTCGCGGCGTGGTGCGGACGGAGACCGCCACCGAAAGCGCGATTACCGACCGCGATCTCGGCGCCTACGATTGCGTCCTGCTGTGCAACGTGGCCCGATTCACCTCGGCCGAGGCACGCGTGCTCGATGCCTATCTTCGCGGCGGCGGCGGTCTGGTCTTCTTTCTCGGCGACCAGGTCATGGCCGAGAGCTACAACCGTGAGTTGGGCATCGTAGGGGAGGGCAGGGGAGTCGCGCCGGCCATCCTTCCAGCCCGCCTCGGCGCGGTCTGCGACGGCCGCCCGCGGCGGCTCGATCCGCTGGGATTCCGGCACCCGATCGTCCAGCCGTTTCGCGGCCGGGGCGAAGCCGCGCTGGTGACGACGCCCATCCTAAAGTATTTTAAGCTCACGCTGGCCAGCGACGCGCCGGCCAACACCGTGTTGGCGATGCCCGACGGCGATCCGTTGGTCGTCGAAGGGCCGGTGCATCGCGGTCGGGTGGTGCTTGTGGGCACCGCGGCCGAGCCCCGGTCGTCCTGGACCGCCATGCCGCTTGTGCCAAGTTTCGTGCCGCTGGTTCAAGAAATCGTCGCCTGGTGTGCCCGCCGCAATCCGCGACAGTCGAACGTCATGGCCGGCCAGCCACTCGATGTTCGGATGAGCGGTTCGGCGGCCGATGGACCGCTTACGATGCAAACGCCCGACGGCCACAGCCGCCAGATACCGCTCGGCTCCGTGTCCGACCGTGCCGGGCTGCAATACGCGGATACGGGCCAGAGCGGCATCTACGTCGTGCGATTCGGCGCCAAGGGCAGCCAGGTATTCGCCGTCAACGTCGACCCGGCGGAAAGCGACCTCATGTCGGCGAGCCCGAATGAACTAGACAGCAACCTGCGGCCGCACGTGCGTTTTGGCAACCCGGCCTCACAGGACGGTGGCATTCCGCACGTCGCCGTGCCCCTCCGCACGGGCGGCCTGCCCGTTGGGCTGCTGTATGTCGCGATTGGCCTGCTCTTTGCAGATACCTTCCTCGCCTGGAAAATGGGAAGATGATTGGCGATTGTTGATGGATGATTGTTGATCGGTGATTTCGTCCGCGAGCCATACCATGCCTTTGACCGTGACTACCTGGGTTGACCGCCTGCTCGGCATTCGCACCGAGGCCGGCGAGGGCGTGGCCTGGAGCATCGACTATTCCTGGCCATGGCCGGCGTGGATCACCTTGCTGCTGGCGGCACTGGCCGTGATGTTCGTCGTGGCCGTCTATCTTCGCGAAGGCGGCCATGCCTCACGCCGCTATCGTATCACGCTGGCGCTGCTGCGGATCGTGCTGGTGGGCGTGGCGCTGTCGATGATCGCCCAGGTGGCGTTGTCGATCAAGCGAACCGAATTGCCTTGCGTGGCGGTAATCGTCGATGATTCGCAGAGCATGACGACCGTCGATCGCTATGAAGGCGCGCCGCGGCGGGCGATGAGCGAGCGGCTGAAGCGGGCCGGCATCGATGGCAGCGAGCCGAGCCGATGGAACCTCGCCCGCATGCTCTTGACCGAGCGCGACAACGCCTTGCTGCGCGGGATCGCAAGGGGACACCGACTGCGCGTGTATTTTCTGACAGGCACGCGGCCTAGCCGGCGCGACGACGCCGCCGATGCCGCCGACGAGATCCGTGCGTCGTCGGCCGGCGGCGATAGCACGCGTCTGGGCGCGGGCGTGCGGACGGTGTTGGATGATCTTCGCGGAACCGCACCGGCGGCGCTCGTACTCCTGACCGATGGCATCAACACGGACGGCCCTCCGTTGTCTGACGCCGCCGACTATGCCCGCCGACGCGGCGTGCCGCTGTTGATCATCGGTCTGGGCAGCGATCAGCCGGTCTGCGATCTGAAGCTATCCGACCTGTTGGTCGACGACGTCGTGTTCGCCGGCGATGTGGTGACGTTCGAATGCCGGCTGACGGCCACGGGCTTTCGCGGAGAGAAAGCAACCGTCGTGCTTCGCGAAAAAGGCCGGCCGAAGGTATTGGCCAAGGCCGAGGTCGCTATTGACGCCGACGCCGAGACGAAGCAAGTCCGCATTCCATTCCGACCCACCGAGACAGGCCGTTTCGAGTACGTCGTGGAAGTTGAACCGCAACAGGGCGAGTCGCAAACGGCGAACAACCGGCAGACACACGCCATTGAGGTCCGCAAGGACAAGCTGCGCGTCCTTCTGGTCGAGGCGCATCCCGGTTTCGAGTTCCGCTATCTGCGCAATATGCTGAAGCGCGACGAAGCGATCGAGTTGCACACGTTCTTGCAGGAAGCCGACGCGGAACATGTCGACCAGGACGCCGCGGCACTCAGCGTATTTCCGTTGCGTCGCGACGAACTGTTCGCCTACGACGCAATCATCTTCGGCGACGTCAACCCGGCGTTGCTGAACGCGACGGCCCTCCAGAATCTGGCCGATTTCGTCGCCCAGCCGGCGAAAGGGGGAGCGCTGGTGCTCATCGCGGGCCCATCGTTCATGCCGGCGGCGTACGGCGACACGCCGCTTGCCCGGTTGCTGCCGTTCCGAATGGACAGACGTGCAATACCCGCACGCCGACGATCTTGGCGATGGGTTTGTGGTCCGCCCCAGCGACGTCGGCCTGGCCACGCCGCCGATGCAACTCGGCGATACGCCCGAGGAAACGCGGCGAATCTGGCGCAGTCTGCCGCCGCTCTACTGGCTGTTGGAGCTCCACGACTTGAGGCCGGGCGCCCGCGTGCTGGCCGAGCATCCGACGCGCCGCGGCCCCGATGGACGCCCTCTGCCGGTCTGCTGCCTCCAGTACGTCGGCGCCGGCAAGGTCCTCTTCCAGGCGACCGACGAGACGTGGCGATGGCGTTTTCGCACCGGGGATAAATACTTCGCCCGATACTGGGGGCAGATGCTCCGCTACCTCTGCCGCGCGAAACTAGGCGAGAACGGCCAGCCGGTTTCGCTTCAGGACCGATCGCCGGCGGTACCACCTGGGAGAGCCGGTACTGCTGCGCGCCCGATTTGCCGACGAGCGGCTTGCTCCCGCGGCAGACGATGGCGTGGACGTCGTCGTGGAGCGTGCCGGCCGGCAGACGGACCGTCTGCGACTGTACCGCACGGGCACGGCTCGCGGCGTTTTCGACGCATCGCTCAGCCGTCCGGCACCGGGCCAGTACCATGCGTGGATCGCGGCCCCGGCGCTGGATGGGAAAGTTCCGGCAGTCGATTTCCAGGTCGCGGTGCCCGCGGGGGAATTGGCCCAAGTCCGCATGGACGCCGACGCAATGCGGCGCGCCGCCGAGGAGACAGGCGGTCGCTTCTACGGCTTCGGCTCGGCCGATCGACTGCTCCACGATCTGCCGCCCGGACGTCAGACGCTCGTGGCCGCCTTGCCCCCGCGGCCCCTTTGGAACACGTGGCCCGTCCTGGCCTTGTTCCTCGCGCTGTTGATCGCGGAATGGATTCTCCGGAAACGGCAAGGCATGGTGTAGAGAGTGAGTAGTGGTGAGTGGTGAGTGATGAGTGGTCAGCTTCTGATTCTAAATCCTAATCCCTAATCTCTACTCTCCCCTATGCCGCATCCGCTGGAACAAAAACTGGCCGCCTTGCGACGCCGCATGCGGTGGATGACGGTGGTCTACGCCGTAAGCGTGGTCGCTGCGGCGGTGCTGGCCACGCTTACGGTGCTGGGGGCGTGCGACTATTTGTTCCGGCTCCAAGATCGCGGCCTGCGCGTGATCGCTTCACTTGTCCTTCTGGGTGTCGCCGTCTGGATGCTCTACCGCTACGCGGCGGCAATGCTACTTACCACGGTTCGCCACGCCGATCTGGCTCTTTGC
Organism: uncultured Planctomycetaceae bacterium; assembly: GCA_963789525.1. GTDB lineage: Bacteria > Planctomycetota > Planctomycetia > Pirellulales > Thermoguttaceae > CAVXFB01. The sequence goes on along the minus strand of CAWBLA010000005.1, from coordinate 873,202 downwards.
GTCCAGCGTCGATTTCCCGGCCTTAACGACGGGCTGATTAGCGCCGTGGAATTTCTCGACCACGGCGACGACGACACGGCGGCCGGTTCTCCGGCTTTGCGCCGTGCCGTTGTCGAACATGTCACGGCCGAGACCCAGCGTCTCGATTTCGCGCAAGCAATCTCCGTCCGCCCGGCGATGCGCGCAGCTTTGCTCCTGTCCCTGACGTGCGTCGTGGCAGGAAGCCTGGTCGCGCTGGCTCCCGCCGTCACGCGCGTCGCTGTCGTGCGGCTGCTCAACCCGTTCGGCAACGCGGTGTGGCCCCGGGCGAATCACCTGGCGATTCGCCGGCCGCAAGAGCGGGTCGCCCGAGGTCAAGCGTTCCAGGTAGAGATAGTGGACGCTGACGGAACGCCGCTGCCGCCGGAAGTCCGCATCCACTATCGCTTCGAGCAGCCAAACGCTGCCGCCGTTGAAGAAATCCAGCACATTCCGGTGACGCGCGACGTTGCGGTGGCCAGGCGCGACAACGTCGAGACACCTTTCTCCTATCGCGTCGAAGGAGGTGACGACCAGTCGCTTCCTTGGCTCAACGTGGCCGTGGCCGAGCCGCCGGCCATCGCGTCGGCCTCGGTCGAGGTGATTCCGCCAAACTATACCGGCCGGTCCGCCACGCAAGCCAGTCGGCACATCCGCGCTTTGGTCGGAAGTCGGGTACGCATCACGGCCAAGGCAACCAAGCCGCTGCAATCCGCGCTGTTGTCCGTCAACGCCGAGAAGATTCCGGCCGAACTCAGCGACGATGGCGGGGTCTTTCGAGTCGACTTCCCGGTCGAACGCTCGGGTTCCTATTGGTTCGAACTGGTCGATCGCGACGGGTTCGCCGGCGGCGACGACGACCGTTGGGAAATCCAAGCCGTCCCCGATTTGCCTCCGACGGTGAGCATTGACCGTCCGGAGTCGAACCTGGTCGTGACGCCCCGGGCCACCGTGCCGCTGCAACTGACGGCCAACGACGACCTGGCGATCCGGGAGATCGCAATTTCGTTCCAACGGAGCGATTTGGCGGCGGAGAAGACGCTGACGCTTTGGAGACGGTCCGCGCCTGGGCAAGCCAGCGCGGCCGCGCAGGCGCTCCGGACCAGCGGACGGTTGCGCATCGCTGGGACCTTGGTTCGCTCGGACTGAGGCCCCCGGCGCGTCTCGTCTTCTATGCCACGGCCGCGGACGATCTTGGCCAACGCGGCCGGAGCGAACCGCGAACCCTTTCGATCGTTACGGCCGACGAGCTTCAGAATCACCTCGCCGTCGGCGAGCAGGCCATTCGATCGGAGTTGCAGCATGCGCTGGCAATGGAGCAAAGCTGTCGCCAGCAGGTCGCATCGCTCGGGGGCAAACTGGCTGGGCCGGGGCAAATCGGCCCGGCGGATGTCGACTCGCTGCGCGTGGCACAACACAACCAAACGGACGTGGAACAGGCAATCACCAGTCGCCGCGACGGCGTCCCCATGCACATTTTCGCATTGTTGGCTGATCTGGAGAACAACCACGTCGCGAGTGACGACGCCCGGCAGCGGCTCTCCACGCTGCTTACGAACATCGATCAGATCGAGCGACGGCATCTGCCGCCGGCGGCGCGCGAGTTGCTCTCGGCAGTGAAAATCGCCCAAGTGGCCATCGAACGGCAGGGGAGGGCAGGGCGGCTCGACGCCGCCTTGGCCACGGCCTTGGCAGCCGTCGGCAAGCAGCAGGACGCGGTGATTGCGTCGCTTGAACAAATGCTCGGCCAACTGGCAAAGGCGGACGACGATCGCCGCTTCCTGCGTGAGATGGCACAGTTGCTTCGCCGCCAGCAGCAGCTCGCCCAGCGCACAGCAGAGGTTGGCCGGCGTACACTGGCGCAGGAACTCCGCGACCTTGTCCCACATGATCGCGACGATCTGACGGCGGCGGCCGCCGAGCAGTTGGAGCTTGCACGGCTGGTGGACCGCGTGTTGCAGGAAATCGAGCAAGCCGAGTCCGACCGGACGCAGCCCGACGCCGCTGCCGCGGCGACGTTGGCCGACGCCTTGGCATTGGCGCACCGGCTGGCGGTCGGCGTGCAAATGCGCACAGTCGGTCAACAAATCGAGGCGAATCACATTGGCCAGGCCGCCGCCGGTCAGAAGCAGATCGTTGGCGATTTGCACGACGTGCTCGACGCGATGGCGGCACGCCGCCGCGACGCCGGCGTGCGCGGCGACCGCGCGAGCGCCTCCGACGCCGCTGGTCGTTCGAAATCGCCCGATGCGCCATCGACGCCCGGTGCGCCGGCGTCCGAATCCGGCGACATACCAGCCAAGACGGCCGGCAAGGGCGGCGCCGGCGACGCGCCGGGAGCGGGCAGCGGCAATAAGGCTCGGCAGCTCGGCGCCGAAGAGCGTCGTGTCCTGATGGCCCGCCTTTGGGGCCAATTGCCCGAGCGCGCCCGCCAACAGATTGTCCAACCGCCCGTCGAGGTGTTCCCACCTAAGTACGAGGTGCAGATCGAAGCGTATTTTCGGAGGCTTGCGGAGGAGAAATGAGGTTGGGGATTGTGGATTGATGATTGTGGATTGATGATTGGAGACAGGATGAGCGGAGCAGATGCGGCGACTGGACGTGTGACGCTTGCGGTTTTGGCGCTAGCCGGGTGCCTGTTGGCCAGCGTTGGGGACGCCGCCGAGAAAGACTTGGAGAAACCGGACGCGGCGATGGTCACACCGGCGGCCGAGCAGGCGATTGATCGCGGGCTCAAGTGGCTGGCCAGCCAGCAGCACAGTGACGGCGGCTTCGGCACCGGCTCGATGCGAGGCAACGCGGCCGTCTGCGCCTGGCCGGCATGGCTTTCATGTCCGGCGGCAGCACGCCCGGCCGCGGACCCTACGGCCAACAGGTCAACCGCTGCGTCGACTATCTGCTAGCCAACAGCCAGCCCAGCGGCTTCATCTCCGGCCCCGACGCCAGCCGCGGACCGATGTACGGTCACGGCTTCGCTGCCATGTTCCTGGCCGAATGCTACGGAATGTCCCCGCGGCGCGAGCTGCGCGAAAAACTGGTCAAGGCGGTCAAAGTCATCGTCCAGAGCCAGAATCGCGAGGGCGGCTGGCGCTATCAACCTGTTCCCGAAGATGCCGACATTTCGGTCACCGTCTGCCAGGTGATGGCCTTGCGAGCCGCGCGCAACGCCGCCTTGTTTGTGCCCAGCGATACCGTCGACCGCGCGATCGGCTACATCAAACGCAGCCAGAACCCCGACGGCGGCTTCGCCTACCAGTTGCGGCCGCCGCGCGAAAGCCTCTTTCCGCGATCGGCAGCCGCTGTAGCCGCCCTTTATAGCGCCGGCGTCTATCAGGGTCCCGAAATCGCAAAAGGGCTCGACTACCTGATGACGTTTCTGCCGTCCGGCAGTGCCGCGCGGCACGAAACGTATTACTACTACGGCCAATACTATGCCGTGCAGGCGATGTGGCAGGCCGGCGGCCAGCGGTGGCACCGTTGGTATCCGGCCGCTCGCGATCAACTCGTCAGCCGCCAGCAGAGCGACGGTTCCTGGATCGATCAGACCGGCGGCAACCAGTGCGCCGCCGCCATGGCCTGCATCGTCCTCCAGATGCCGAACGATTATCTGCCGATTTTTCAGAGATGAGGGTGGGAGAACCTAATGAGTCTCACACAAAGGCGCGAAGCGCAAAGAGGAGACATCATAAAGTTTGCGGCGTTGTGCCTTTGCGTGAGACGTGTTGTAGGCGTACGCGACCTGTTTGGCTTCGATTCTTGCCTCTCGTTCTTCTTCTATCGCTGTCGCTGGCGTCTACCGTCTATGCCGAGTTGCCGTTGGCGGTGCCGGTTGATCACGCACCGTTCCGCGGCGAACTCGTCACGGCCGACGCGGGTTGGCGGCTCACGTTTCAGGCGCAGCAACAGCAGCGCGTGGTCCCAGCGGCCGACCTGGTTTGTTGGGGCCAATGCCCGGAGCAGGGCAGGGCAGGGGGGCTCGTTCTGGCGACAGCAGCGTGCTGCTGGCGGAGATCGTGGCATCGGACGCGAAATACATTTCCGCCCGCTCGCCGACGTTCGGCGACCTGCGGCTTCCTCGCCAGTCAGTTTCGGCCCTCGCGTTGCGCCAAGTCTCCCCTCTCCCTTTGGGAGAGGGGCAGGGGGTGAGGGCCGTTCTCGCTGAAGCATCTGGTACCCAATCTGACCGCCTGCTGCTGGACAACGGTGACGAGCTAACCGGCTCGCTTGTGGCGCTGGCCGACGGTGTCGTCCGGTTCGAAACCGACGTCGGACCAGTGTCTATCAAAACGGAACGTGTCGACGCGGTGATCTTCAGTCACGCGCAAAGCGGCAAAGAGCCCAAGCCGCACGGACTTCGGGCGTGGCTCGGCTTCCGCGACGGTAGCCGCCTGTTGGCCACGCAACTGCTGGTGGCCGGGCAAACGCTGAAACTCAAGAACGCTGACACGTCGCTTTCGGCGGCGCCGTCCTCGCTGGTCTTCCTCCAACCGCTCGGCGGCCGCGCGGCCTATCTCTCGGACCTTGTTCCGGCGGCATGCGATCAGAGGCCGTTCCTCGACCTCGGCGGCAGTCAGGCTCCGCGTGCCGGGCTCTCGTGGCCCTACTGCAACGATCGCAACGTCACCGGAGGCCCCTTGCGCTGCGGAGGGCATTTGTATCTGAAGGGCCTCGGCGTCCACAGCGCCGCAAGGTTAGTCTATGATATCTCCCCTCTTCCTTTGGGAGCGGGGCAGGGGGGGAGGGCGGCTCGTTCGCCATTAACCCGCTTTCAGTCCAACATCGGCATCGACGATTCGACGGCAGGGCAGGGGAGCGTTCAATTCCGCGTGCTTGTCGACGGCCAAGAGCGATACGTCAGCCCGATCATCCGCGGCGGCAACCCGCCGCTGCCGGTTTCCATCGACGTCACCGGCGGCAAGCAACTCGAATTAATCGTCGACTACGCCGACCGCGCCGACGTGCAAGATCACGCCGATTGGTTGAATGCAAGGGTAGTACAATAATCGAATAGCCGGCGGCCAACAGCCATGAGAAGGAAAATGACTATGCGGTCTCACGTCTATGTCGTAACGCTGATTACGCTCATTGCGGCTTCATCCTGGGCCGCGTTCGGCTTCCCTCAGTTAATGTTGGCATTTCTTGGCGTCTTGGGACTCGCCGCGTACATCTGTCTAACAAGCCGGTTACGGCCTGGCTTTCGGTGGAGCTTGCACGGGCTTGTCTTCCTGTTGTTGATTGCTCTAATGCTGCCGGCGGTTTCATCCGCTCGCGAGGCAGCGCATCGCGCACAGTGCTGTAATAACCTCAAGCAAATTGTGGTGGCACTCGTACGATACGACGAGGATCACGGGCATCTCCCACCGCCGTGCGTCTACGACAAGAAGAACCGCCCCATGCACAGTTGGCGCGTTCTGATTCTGCCCTATCTCGGCCGCAAAGAGCTTTACGACCGGTACAGATTCGACGAACCCTGGGACGGACCCAACAATAGAAAACTATTGGCCGAACGACCGCCAGAGTACCATTGTCCTAGCGTCATCGACGACCCAACGAAGAGTCCGGCAACAAGCTATGTCGCCGTAGTCGGCGACCGATCGCTATGGAAGCGAGACGAAAATGTCAGCTTGAATGACACCGGGTCGAAAGAACTGGCGCAAGAACAGCGTCATCTTGGTTGAGACAGCCGACTCGGATGTGCCGTGGACCGAACCGCGTGACTTCCTTGTCGATACGGCCGAGCCTCCTGATCGCAAGTCCGTCGAACTAGTCGCTCCCCACATGCGGGACAACGGCTACTTCTACCACGAAACACCCTACGGGACTAACGTCGCGTTGGGCGACGGCCGCATTCTATTTGTTATTGCGGGTAGTCTACGCAACGCTGATTGGAAGTCTCTTCTCGCCGTCAACAGATTTGAAGAGGCCTTTCGCCAGTCCTCCGATGATGAGGACCTGCGACTGAATTGGGCACACAGCCTTGGCTTGCCGATCTGGATCGTCTCCGTCGGCCTCTTGCTATACGTGGCTGTACGAAGTGGACGCTGCCGACGGGGAGCCGGTATGAACCACCAGTCCGCTGATAACCGCGAAACGGTTGAATAAAATAGCCGAGGGCAAGCAGAGCGTCATGGCCCGGAGCGTGCCCTGGATTTGCATGGATGAAGATCGATGTGACCCTAACGGGGTCGCATGGGCGTATGGAACCCTTTCAGGGTTCGGGCGTTTGGCGCAACGCCAACTCAGGGCGGCGCTTCGCCTGCCCTGGGCTGTCCTATGGAACCGCGTCGCGGTTCGAGAAGGCCCCGGCCACGAATGGCCGGGCTAAACATCGGAGTCACGGGCAAACTTCCGATGGGACGCCGGATTGAACGGGGTGGCGATCACGGGCAATAACGCACCCACGCCGATTTCGGAAACCACGTCCGGAGCGCTCCGAATCACGATCCCTGCCCCTCGGCCCAAGGTGGAACTCAAGGGGACAGTCCCATTTTTGTGGCGTCCTGCCAAAAAAATCGGGACAGTCCCCAATCCCCATTTCACGCCCCGAACTTGCCGAGCCGTTCGGCGTGCGCCAGCGCCAGCGGCATGAGGTAGACCGCCTGAAAATGACCCAGGCCGCCGCGCAGGGCGTGCTTCTCGCCGAAGGCCGTCAGGCCGTCCTGGCGGCAGGTCTCGGAAACCAACAGCGTCGGCACGGGGTGCCAACTGTGGCTGGCCAGCCGGGCTGGCGTGCTGTGGTCGCCGGTGACGATCAGCACCATCGGCTTTAATGCGGCAATCCGCGGCACGACCTTGTCCAACTCCTCGATCATCCGCACCTTCTCCTCAAAATTGCCGTCCTCGCCGCGGCTGTCGGTGTACTTGAAGTGGACGAAGAAGAAGTCGTAATCGTTCCAGGCGCTTTCGAGCACATCGATCTCCTCGCCCAGCGTGGCCGGTTCGCCGACCAGTTCCATGCCGACCAGTTGGGCCAGGCCCTTGTACATCGGATAGACGGCGATGCAGGCGGCCTTGAGGCCATAGACCTCCTCGTAGCTCGGGATGGCCGGGGCGGCAGAAAAACCACGCATCGTCAGGCCGTTGGCCTTCGGCTGACCGGTCAGCAGTTTTTGGGCCTCGGCGATAAACTGCCGAGCCACGTCGGCCGTGCGATGACTTGGCCCGTCGTGCGCCACGGGATCCAGCGGCGGAACGCCGGTCTTCTGCGGATCGGTGTCGGCCACGTTGCCGCCGAGCCCTTCGCCGCGGAAGACGACCACGAAGCGGTGCTCCTTGACCGGCTCGACAAACACCTCGACGCCGGCGATCTTCACCTTGCGAAGCTTGATGGCCAACGGCGCACTCTCTTCGCTGGGAATGCGGCCGGCGCGGCGGTCGGTGATGTTGCCCTGGTCGTCGAGCGAGCAGAAATTGCAGCGAACCGCTACGTCGTTTGGCCCGAGCCGAAAACCGACGCCGGTGGCCTCTAACGCCCCGCGTCCGATCAGGTGCTTGACCGGATCGTAGCCGAACAGGCCCAGATGTCCCGGGCCGCTGCCGGGCGTGATGCCGGGGGCGATCGGATACAAAAGCCCCTGGATGCCGTGACGGGCCAGGGCGTCGAGATTCGGCGTCTTGGCGGCCTCCAATTCGGTCGGGCCTCCTGCCTCGACCGGCAGTCCGCCCAGGCCGTCAGACACGAGCATCACGATTTTCGAGGAATTGGGCGTTTTCAGTTCGCTGACGAGCTGTTGGATATCCATAGGGCGGGTCCTTCATTTTTCGCAGTGTGCCGCTAGAATGTTTTACCGTAGCAAAACCGCTACGGCGTGGGAAGGGGCGCGAAGCCGTATCACGTCGACTTGGCGACTCCATTTCTCGCCGCGGCGTGTCCGGCGGGGCCTGTACGGAATTTTGTGTCAACGGCGTTATCGTGGTGGAGTCTCCGGGCAAGATGGACAGTCCCATTCTTGCTGACAAAAAGATCGGGATAGTCCCTCTGGCGACCTTCAACAGGCGGCAAATCATGAAACCACTTTCTCCCATCAGTTACGACCATACGGCGCTCGTCGCCCCTGACAATGCTCCGGAATGCGTCCAGCAGACCGGCCTGGTCGAGGCCGACCTGAAGTGGCTCGGGCCGCGGCTGGCGGCCGCCCGGCAGGAACTGCTCGACGATCTGGCGCAGTATAAAGCTGGCGCATTGATCCCGCTGGAGCGGCAGCCGCTGGATACCGCGTTCTTCGACCTGCCCGAGCGGCTGCTTGGCGAAGAGCGGCCGCTTTTGGATCGCATCCTCGCCACCGGCGACCGCCTGGCCAAGGAGGTGGATCGCGTGGTGGTGCTGGGCATCGGCGGCTCGTACATGGGCGCCCGGGCGTTGATGGAGGCCTGCTGCCATCCGTACCACAACGAGGTTTCGCGTCAGCGGCGCGGCGGTCGGCCGCGCAGTCTACTTCGAAGGAAACAACGCCGACAACGACGCCGTTCAGGGCCTGCTCGATCTCTTGGAAGGAACCGACGATTGGGGCATCATCGTGATCAGCAAGAGCGGCGGCACGCTGGAAACGGCCGTCGCGTTTCGGATTTTTCTCGACGCCTTGCGCAAATCCTGCGGTGGCGACGAGGAAAAGCTGCGCCGGCGGGTCATTCCTGTCACTGGCCACTCGGGACGCCTCCACGACCTGGCCGAGGCGATTGGCTGTCCCGAGGTTTTTCCCGTGCCCGATGGCGTCGGCGGGCGCTATTCGGTCCTAGCGCGGTAGGGCTTCTGCCGGCGGTCGTTATGGGCCTGGACGTCGAACACCTCCTGGAAGGCGCGGCGGCCATGAACGAGCGGTTCCGCACCGCGCCGCCGTTGGAGAATCCGCCGCTGGCCTACGCCGGCGTCTCCCGGCTGATGGAAACCCGCCGTGGCGCGACGATCCGCGTGCTGGTGACCTGGGGCAAAGGGCTCGAAGCCGTCGGGATGTGGCACGACCAATTGCTCTCCGAAAGCCTCGGCAAGAGCGGACTGGGCGCGACGCCGCTAACGGTCGTCAACACCCGCGATCTGCATTCCCGCGGCCAGCAACACCAGCAGGGCCGCCGCGACAAGCTGCTGACGAATCTCGTCGTCGAGCAGACGCACCGCGAGTGGCTCGCCATCGAACAATCGGACTACAATCAAGACCAACTCAACGAGCTTTCCGGCAAGACGCTGCCCGACATTCTTCGCGCCGCCTGCGCCGGCACGAACCAGGCGTACGCTGCCGACTATCGCCGCACGGCGACGATTAGCCTCCCGCGGCTCGACGAGGCCTCGCTCGGTCAGCTCTTGCAGATGCTGATGATTGCCACGGTCGTCGAAGGCCGCCTGGTCGGCATCAACCCATACGGCCAGCCGGGCGTCGAGGCGTATAAGAAGAACATGAACGCGATCTTACGAGGGAAGTGAAGTCTCTGAGAATGAACCGTCTGAAACGATCTTGGACGTGCTGCCTGGCGCTGGCTTTTCTCTTGGCCGGCGCGGCTGTAATCGCTCATGCTGCCGAGCCTCGCAAGACAGGAAACGTTCTCTTCGTCATGACGGACGGGCTGCGCTGGCAAGAGGTGTTCAATGGCGTCGATGCGTCGATTTTGAACGATCCCCGTTACGTCGCCAAGCAGAAGGCGGATTCACTGAAGAAGCAGTTTTCGCGCGAAACGCCCGAGGCAAGTCGCGAGGCCGTGCTGCCGTTTCTTTGGAGAGTGATGGCCAAGAAAGGGCAAATCTACGGGAACCAAGCCAAGCAGAGCCGGGCACAGTTGACCAACGGACTGAAGTTTTCCTATCCCGGCTACAACGAAACGCTTTGCGGTTTTTCCGATCCGCGGATCAACGAGAACGACGTAGGCCCGAACCCCAATATCACGGTTTCGGAGTGGCTCCATCGCAAGCCGACGTTTCAGGGGCGGGTGGCGGCGTTCGGTGCGTGGAACGTTTTTAACGACATCTTCAATCGTCGGCGTTGCGGCTTCTGCGTCAACGCGGGCTTCGACCCGATCCGAGATATCCACTCGCCCAAAGTGGATCTGCTCAACCGGCTTAAGGTGGAATCGCCGCGAATTTGGGAGGGCGAGCCGGTCGATGCGTTCACGTTCCACACCGCCCTGGAAGTTTTCAAGGTTACGCGGCCGCGTGTGTTTTTTCTATCGCTCGGCGAGACCGATGAATGGGGGCATGCGGGCAAATACGATGAGTATCTAACGGCGGCCCGTCGCGCCGACGATTACGTGCGGACGCTTTGGGAGACCGCGCAAACCATGCCGGAGTATCGCGGCAAGACGGCATTGATCTTTTCGACCGACCACGGCCGCGGTGCCGGCAGACAATGGACGGATCATGGCGCGAAGATTGCCGGCGCAGAAGATATTTGGATGGCGTTTCTCGGTCCCGACACGCCCCCGTTGGGCGAGCGCGCCCATGTGCCCGGTTACACAGAATCAAATTGCAGCCACGTTGGCCGCACTCCTGGGCGAAGACTATTGTGTGGACGTGCCGAAGGCAGGAAAACCGATTACCGACGTTTTGGAGGTGCAAGCGAAATAATCTCTTCTTCCTGCCGGTGGGCGAGACGCCTCCGCCGCCGGCTGACCGCCGCCAGAGGCTTTTTGCCGCACAGTGAGCACTGACCGGACCGAGGCAAATCCGTACTCGTCGCCGCTGGCGTCGGACGCCACCGAAAAATCCACTGCGCCGGGTGGCTCAGCTATCGGCCGATTTCGTTGGCGCATCGTCCCCGTGACCGCATTTTTTGTCCTTGGTGGAGCGATGCTTCTCATGGGTGTGGCATCGCTTTTCGAGGGGGTGATTACCATCAAAGACAATGCTATCTGGAGCCGTCACATCCTGGAGATTGGGGAGAATGCCACGGCGGCGTTGGTCATGTGCATTAGCTCTCTCATCATTGTGGCAGGTGGCGTTGTTCTTGCCGCTGCAAGATGCTTACGGAAGGGTCGTTGGTGGCGGGGTGCTATTATGGTATTGTTGGCTCTCGCAATCTGCTACGTGGCAATTCTACTTTTCGCGATCGGTACCATAACTATTACCGGCAGGTCGTAAGTTGCCCCGAGAAGACGCGTCAACAGCCTATAAGACGCACCGGCGGCTGTTCGCCGCCGGCTATTCTACTCCCTGATCCCTAATCCCTAATCCCTCTCGTCACGCCGTGATCCCTTTCGTCAGCGCCATGAACGCTGTCTCCAGGTTGATTTCTTCCTCGCGGAAGAGCCGGAGGCGGTGGCCGGCATCGATCAGCATGGTCGGCAGGTCGCTGTAGTCGGTCACGTTTTCGGCCAGCGTCACGCGGATGTGGCCGTCTTGCAGGGCGACGCTTTCGACCAGCGGGCTCTGTTCCAGCAGCCGCGCGGCCGGCTCCTGATCACCGGCCACGCCCACGTTCAACAGCGTCCGCTGCCGGACTTTCTTCATCACATCGGCCACCTCGGCGTTGACCAGCAGTTCGCCGCGCTCGATCATGCCGACCTTGTTACAGATATCGGCCAGCTCCGGAAGAATGTGGCTGGAGACCATGATGGTCTTGCCGAGCTTTCGCAGTTCCTTCAAGAGGCCGCGAATCTCGATCCGCGCCCGAGGGTCGAGCCCGCTGGCCGGCTCGTCCAGCAAGAGGACCTTCGGATCGTGCAGCAGCACCCGGGCCAGCCCGAGGCGCTGGGTCATGCCGCGCGACAGGCTGGTGACGAAGGCGTCGCGCTTGTAACCGAGCGCGACCAGTTCCAGCATATCGTTGCACACTTTCCGCCGTGCCGGCCCCTTGATGCGGTAAGCCGCGGCAAAGAACTCCAGGTACTCGATCACCTTCATGTCGTCGTAGACGCCGAAGAAGTCGGGCATGTAGCCGATCAGGCGGCGGATTTCCTTCGGGTGCGTGTAGATCGAGTATCCGCACACGCTGGCCTCGCCCCAGGTGGGCTGCAAAAGCGTTGCCAGGATGCGCATCGTGGTCGTCTTGCCGGAGCCGTTGGGCCCGATGAAGCCGAACAAGTCTCCCTCGCTCAGGTGCAAGGTGAGGTTATTGATGGCGTGCAGGCTGCCGTAGGCTTTGGTGAGGTCTTGGGTCTTTATCATGAGTGGGGAGTGGGGAGTGGGAAGTAGGGAGTGAAGCCGTTCGGGGACCGCACTAACCACTAGCCACTAACCACTCTTCTCCTTCTTCACCGGAAACACGAAACGATACATGGTCGTATGGTGGCGGTGCAGACCTCCGATCGGTCGGCCGCCGCTGAGAAATGTCGCGCCGGGTGAGTTTTGTTGCGGCTCGCTCGGGCCTTCGGCCACGAGGATCGCGCGATCGGTCTTCAGCAACGTCGTCAGGTCGACAAATTGTTGATAGTCGTTCCACAGACTGGTGTAGCTCCGTCCGCCGGCTGCCTCGTAGAACATCATCGTCCGCAGGATGTAGGGAACGTCGGTGCTCGAAAGGTCGTACGGCGTCGCCTCTTGCTTGAAGTCTTCGCCACGCTTGACGAACACGACCTTCCACCCGGTCAGCAGCGTCTTCAGTTCGCTCCGCCTGGTCATCGTGCTGATGGCGGCCGATTCGCCCGGGCCAAGCGTCCCCAGTTGATACACAAAGCCGCCGTAGGCCAGAAAACAATGTTCGAGCGGAAAGTGGAGCGTGTTGGTCACGGCGCCGACAAGCGATTGGTCCTCCTCGGACAGTTCGGCCTGTGGAAGCGTTCGGGTCGAGCCGGTCCAGCGGGCCGTGAAGCTCTTGGTCGACCACATCTGCAGCGGCACCCGCGTCATGCGATCGAGCGCGGCCGAGAAGTCGTACGGTTCCGTCCACACGGCCGGAGCGGCCGTCCGCGGATTCATGCCGCCCAGCGCGGCGCCAGGCAGCCCGAACCAGGCCACCCAACTGCGGGAATCAGCGTTCGCCGTGCCGCCGGGCAACTGCGGTCGCACCGACAGATCGTAGGCGTCGATCCGCGGACTGAACATGTTCAGCCACGTGGTGCCGCGCACCCGGCCCGAGGCGGCGTCGACGTCCACCAGGTCGGCCTGATGGATCTTCACCTCGTTGCCCTTCAGGCGAATGGCCAGGACGTACGCCCCGGCACATGCCAGCAGCGCCACGAGCGAAAACGTGAGCCAGGTCCACCGCATCCGGCCACCGAAGCGGCGAAGCAGCAAGTAGTCGGCCGGCCCGATCAACACCAGATACGCGATAATCAGTCCGGCGACGAGCCAAAACGGCGCCAGCCGCACGCCGGGAAAGGCGTCCAGCGCGCTGCGCAACTGTCCAGAGAGATCGCTATAGCCGTAGTGCATCATGGCCGCCCCCTCGTTCGGTTCTTCGCCGCCGGTGGTGGGCATGTCGAGCAACCTGGCAACTAGCAAGGGACGGTCGGACCACTTGGCCAACGGGGCGCGTCGAGAGCGACGGCCAGAAAAATCACCTGGCCGAAGCCTCGCGCCGTCCGGACCACCAGTGGCATGCCGGACTCTGCGGCTTCGACGGTTCCATGTACGTCAACCAGCCGAGCAGCGCGGAGCACTGTCTTGCCGGTGCCGAGCTCGGGCACGGCAACGCGGCTGCCACAATAGCTTTCCATCGCGCCGACCCGTCGAATGGGCTCGATACTGTCAAACCGCCCCGGGGCGAAACGGTGCAGCGGCCCCCCGTCGGCCAGAAGTTGCCCGGCCTTCGAACCTCCGCAGAGCACCAGCCGGCCTCCCATCTGGATCCACCGGTCGAGCGCCTCGATCCGCGGATCGTCGTCCGCAAGGCCGCCGAAAATCTCGGGCCGGTCGGCCGAAATCATCACGGCATCGATGCCTTCGTAGCCTAACCAGTGTGTCGGCAGAAGTGCGACGTCGTCCACCCGTGCCGACACCGGTCGATGATCGGGCTCGCTTTCACCCAATCTGCCCGCATCTGTCACGCCCAACTCGTTCGACCCGATGGTGAGGATGAGCCTGCGCAGCTCGAGGCCCGGCAGGAAATGGCCGGCGTCGGCCGTCGAGGAGGTTTCGAAACGCCGTTTGGCGACGACTTTGCCGCCGGCGCAGTTGCGCTGTCATCGTGCCGCAAACGCGGCCTAAGCGGCACAGCAGCCGCACGCTCGTCTTGCCCTCGGGCGGAATATCACACGGCTGGTCAGAAGCCGTCGCAACGCGACTCGGCACGCCGTCGCCATCCGGCACGACAAGCGAAAGCCGCGCAGCCAACCGCTCGCTGCCGCCGCGAATGGCAACATCAACGGGCGTCCACAAACCGACCTTGTAGCGGTCGGCAAACCCGACTCGGACCGAGGTGATCCGTGGCGGCTCGGCCGAGGCATCGCTCGGGCGTCCCGCGACCAGCGCCGCGATAATCCAAACCACGACGCAGAAGGCCGACACCGTAGCAGGCGCACTCCGTGTGCCGTTGCCCTCATCGCATCCTGACATTTTGGCTTCACTCACGGCTTATCCGCATCGGGGCAAGTGCACACGAACTTTCCGCAGCCGGGGCAGCCCGTCCCGTATTTCCGCATCACCGCCTCGGTCAAATCCACGCCGGCCACGTTGGCAATCGTTGCCAGCCAGGCCAATACGTCGGCGAACTCGAGCGTTCGCTCGTCGCGGCTGCCGTGGCGCAGCGCGGCGGCCAATTCGCCTACCTCTTCCATCAGCCACATGAACGTGCCGTCGATTCCCCTGGCAACGTCCTTCTCCAGGTACATCCGGCGAATGAGCTGTTGGAACTCGGCGAGCGTGATTTCGGTGCAGATGATTCGGGCATGGCGTCACGGGATACGAAAGGAACAGAACCGGTTGCGAGCCGCGGCCACAACCCCTTCAGGTTATCCCAAGTGGCCCCTTTGATCAACCGCTCTGCCGGCGCCGTGCGTCAGGGGACGGCTCCCCTCCAACAGCCAGCGGATCACCGAGACCAGACCGTCGTCATCGTGGCCGGGCGGCTACCCGATCGGCGGCCGCCTTTACCGACGGCTGAGCATTGCCCATCGCCACTCCGAGCCCCGCGGCGCGAATCATCGGTACGTCGTTCACATCGTCGCCGACCGCGCAGATCTCCGCGTCCCCGATGCCCCAGCCGCGGGCCAATTGCTGAATGGCCGACCACTTCGTCACCCCGGCCGGAGCGATCTCGGTGAAAAATCCATTGTATTTCGGAGGGCGCAGGACGTGCGTGTGCAAGCGGCCCGGCAACCCCCGGTGCAGAGCCGCTTCCAGCCCCAACATCTGTTCCTGTGTCCCGACAACAAACACGGAAAAGACGCCGGGAGGCGGGTCGGTCAGCAGTTCCGGCCAGAGACGCCCACGGTCGTGATTGGTCTCCAGATAGTGCGCCAGCTCGGGCGTCCGCACTTCCAACCGGGCATGATAGAAATCGAAGCCCTCGCTAAACGTGTCGGCACACAACACCGGATCGAAGCCCGAACGGTCGACGACCGCCAACGCGCCCAGAAGCACATCGGGATCGAACTGCGCTTGGTAGAGGGTTCGGTGATCGATCGGGTTTTTCACCAGGGCGCCACTGGCCGTGACCAGCGGCACGTCAATCTTCAACGTCTCGACCAGCGGCAGCGCGTGGCTGTAGCGCCGCCCGGTGGCCAGCACGACGCGGATGCCGGCGTCGGCAGCCTCGGCCAGGGCCGCGCGCGTACCCGGCGTCAGCTCGTGGCGGCTGTTCACCAGCGTGCCGTCAATGTCGATGGCCAGCAGGCGGTACATGCGGAAATTGCCCCATGGCTCAGGTTGTCAGTTGTTGCCAGATTTTGTCGCGGCGAGAAAGCAGCATCGGGGTGCCCAAACCATGCCGTCAACTCAGTTCTACGCCACGGGCGCGTCGATTCTCCGTGCCTGCGAACAGACCCTGCACGGACCGCTTCATCAGCACGATGATCGTCAGCACTCCGAGAACCGTTCCGAAGGGCATCAGCATACACTCCAAGGCCGCGACGACGATGCAGTACGTGCGCGATTGACGATGGTGCAGTTTTCTGCCGGCAATGATGATCGCCGCTGCCAGCGCCCATCCGCACAGGATGAAGAACGCCCCGAAAACGATCAACAGCACTCCGGCAAACCGCGGAGGGGCTTCCTGGCCGTCTATCGCACCGCACAAAATGGCGATGCCGATGCCAATGTGGATCAACGGGAAGCAGGCGAAAAAAGCCGTCAATCCGCCAACGACATAATGGAAGATCGCCAGCAGGTTCAGGTTTCTTTCATCTTCCGACATGGACGTCTCCCTGGGCATAGAGCGCCTCTGGCGAAGGAACCACGCGCCGCCTCTGCCGCCGGAACTCGCTCCCCATCCGCCAATGGAGCACCAGCCGTCGAAAGAACCCGGCCGCCGCAAGCTCATCGGCATATTGCGCATGAATCGAGGCTCGCAAGTCCCGCAGGCGAGCGCGAAAGTCCTCGCATCTATGGAGTCGCTCGCATCCATCAACAACGATCTTCACGTGTCGTCACCTGAGAACAAAGGGGACTTCTTACGAAACATGCCGATAAGACGGCGCGACACGCTGCCTGCCTTTCATACCACTTCCAACCGCGTATCCATTTCGGTGATAGATCTGCCTGTAGCGTCTGCATAGAGCACATCGGGACAGAAATCCACACCATTCGGCCAGACCAACGTCCCGGCCTCATGATCCACAATCACCTGCCGAAAGAACTCTGCGTTTTCCAGCGGCGCAAATACGCCGCCGCGTCCTACGATCCGCGAACGAAAATCGATGGTTCCGATGGCGCCGTCCGAAAAACGAATCTCCAGTTCGTAGTCCTTCGTATGGCGGACTTCAGATACTCGCGGAAACATGGTGACGGCTCCTAATCGAGCGGGGCAATTGTACGCGGTGCCTGGTCGTTGCACAATCGCTCCCAATTGTTAAGTAATTCGCGTTGATGGCTCGCCGCCCATTCCATGACCATGCCGAGGGCGCGCGCCGTGGAAATCTACCGCGAAGAAGCGTAAGCGGAAACAGTCCCACTTCCGCTTCTGCTCCGCTATAGATCGCGTGAAAATGCGGAGGGTCGTGGTCGTCAAAGCACATGCGAATCGAGATTCCAAAAAAGACGGCTCAATTCCGGAATAGCACTTCCTTCGGTCACGTCCTCCGAACGGCGACTCCCTTTACTATACACTACGGATCGCCTCCCAAACAGGCTCCTTCCTCCGCTGCAGTTTGCCGCTGGCGCTCCAGATACCCGCGGCCTTGGCGAATGCCGATGTGATCCCAGGGCAGGGCGGCGTCGGCAGGGCAGGGGAGGTGGAGCGAGGTTTCGACGTCAATGCCGGTGTCGGCCAATGCCTGCCACCACAGGTCGGGCTGGAACTTTTCCGCCCAACCGTCGAATCGGGCGCCGCGACGCCATGCAAGCTCGATGGCCGCCGCCAGGCGCCGATCGCCGCGGCACATCACTCCTTCCAACAGGCTCGATTCCACGTCGTGACAGCGCAGTTGCACGCTCCGCAGGCGCTTCCGGCGGTGCAAGACTTCGTGTGCCCAGGCAAAATATTCGCGTCGCTGCATCGCGTGCCACTGAAACGGCGTGTGCGGCTTCGGAACGAAGTTCGACACGTTGGCCACCACGTCGGCCGTCCGCCCGCGGACTTCCTTCCCCAGCCGCGCGATCGTCTCGGCCATGTCGATGATTCCCGCAAGGTCGGTCTCCCGTTCTCCGGGCAAGCCGCACATGAAGTAGAGCTTTACCCGGGAAAAACCGTTCTCGAACGCGCGGCGGCAACCGGCGTAGAGGTCCTCGTTGGTGATCGGCTTGCCGAGTTGCCGCCGCATGTCGTCGCGGGCCGCCTCCGGCGCCAGCGTCAGGCCCGAGTGCCGGTCGGTGTTCATCAACTCGCCGACCGCGACCAGTTGTTCGTTGATACGCAGGCTGGGAAGCGAAACAGCGACGCCCAGCGGGCGAAACGTCTCCTGAAGGCGCCGCATGAGGTCGACGAAGTGCGGATAATCGCTCGTCGAAAGCGATAGCAGCGACACCTCGTTGTAGCCCGTCGCGCGATACTGCGCGAGCGCGGCCTGCGCGATCGTTTCGACGCTGCGAAACCTGAGCGGCCGCTTGATGCTGGTGCTCTGGCAGAAGCGGCACTTGCCGGGACATCCACGCATGATCTCGATCGTGATTCGATCGTGGACACATTCGACGTTCGGAACGATCGGCGCCGGCGGCGGAATCGCATTGAGGTCGGCCACAACCGCCGTTTGGACGAGCGCCGGCACGCCGCTTCGCGTGGGCTCGACGGCTGACGGCGGGCCGTTGCCGCGATCCGGCGGGTGGTAGAATCGCGGCACGTAGGCATACGGCAGCCGGGCCGCCATTTCGGCCAGGATGTCCTCGCGTCCGCGGCCGGCGCGCTTCAGATCGATCCAGAGATCGCACACCTCGGGCAGTGCGTCTTCGCCGTCGCCGATCGTAAACAGGTCGATGAATCGCGCCATCGGCTCGGGGTTCATCGCGCACGGCCCGCCGGCGATCACCAGCGGATGGGCCAACGTCCGCCCCTCGGCCGCCAAGGGTATGCCGCCGAGGTCGAGCATCGTCAGCACGTTGCTGTAGCAAAGATCGTATTGCAGCGTGAACCCCAGCACGTCGAATGACGCCAGCGGCGTAAACGTCTCCAGGCTATAGAGCGGCAATTGATGTGCCCGCAGCAATTGCTCCATGTCCGAGAGCGGCGCGAAGACGCGCTCGCAGGCCCAGTCGGCCCGCTGATTCATCACGTCGTAGAGCACCTGCAACCCCAGGTTGCTCATGCCGATCGTGTAAGCGTCGGGAAACGCCAGGCACAGCGTGCCGCGAACCGTGCGGTGATCCTTGACGACCGCATTCCACTCGCCGCCGACGTACTGCGCAGGCGTCTGGACTCGCGGGAGCAGACGGTCGACGATGAGGTCTTTTAGGGTTTGGTTCAACATGGCATTGGCGCCGCGGGCGGCGTTATCGCGACAAATGGATTATTGCAGAGTCGGTTGAATGAAAATAGGGCCAACGGCTTCGCATCGCTACCCTTCAAAGTGCAACCCGTGTGATCTTTGGTGGCGAGTTGCGCCAGCGTAACGGCTGGTGCGGCAATTCTCGCTGTACAGGTCTTCCGTTTATCGGACGAACGGTCGAAAAAACGATTGCTTGCCATAGTCATCTTAAGTGACTATATTTGCCTTAGGAGGTGAGTGTCCGATGAAGACCATGGCCGTCAGCGAGTTCAAGGCGCATTGCTTGCAGGTGCTCGGCCGCGTGACGCGGACTAAGGAGACGATTGTCGTGACCAAGCGAGGCAAGCCGCTGGTCGAGGTGATCCCGTTTCGCCATAGCGACGAATCGCCGGCGCCGGGCAAGTTGTCGGATACGCTGGTGTTTGAGAAGGATATCGTCTCTCCCATGGGCGATTCGAGCTGGAGCGCGTGCAAGTGAAATATCTGCTGGACACACACGTGTGGGTGTGGTGGAACATGCGGCCCGAAAAGCTCTCACGCAAGGTCGTACGCCTGATTGCGGCGTCGCAGAAGTACGAGGAAATACTCTTGTCGGCGGTGTCCGTGTGGGAGTTCGGCAAGCTCGTGGAAAAACGTTGCATCGGAATCTCTTGTGATCCACGGGATTGGCTGGAGAGGGCCCTGGCCATGCCGAAGCTCCGGCTGGTGCCGCTCAGTCCGGCGATTGCTTATCGCTCGACGACACTGCCGCAACTCGGTTCCACGGATCCCGCGGATCAGATTATCGTCGCGACAGCACAAGAGGAAAATGCGGCGTTGCTGACCAAGGACGACGTGCTGCGGCAGAGCCCATGCGTGCGTACGATATGGTGACCACAAGACCTATGCGACAAAGCCTGGTCTGTCTTCTGGTGTTCGCGTCGGCAACCGCCGCGATGGCCCAGTCGCGGATGCTCGCGGATGCGGCGCGGAATCGGATGGTCGACGAGGACGTCGTCAGCATGGGGGTGACCAACAAGCGCGTGTTAGAAGCCATGCGCAGCACGCCGCGCCACGAGTTCGTGCCGCTGGCGCAGCGGAAGTATGCTTATATCGACATGGCCCTGCCGATCGGCGAGGGGCAGACGATTTCCGCGCCGTTCGATCGTCGCCTACATGACCCAGGCCCTCGATCCGCGGCCGACCGACAAGGTGTTGGAGATCGGCACCGGCAGCGGCTACCAGGCGGCCGTATTGTCCAGGCTGGTCGCCGAAGTCTACACGATCGAGATCGTCGCGCCGCTGGGGCACAAGGCCGCCAGGGTGCTGGAGAAGCTGCGATGCAAGAACGTGCACGTCAAGGTGGGCGACGGCTTTCAAGGCTGGTCCGAACACGCGCCGTTCGACAAGATCATCGTCACCTGCTCGCCGGAAAACGTGCCGCCAGCGCTGGTCGCGCAATTGCGTGAAGGCGGACGGATGGTGATCCCGGTGGGCGAGCGATATCAACAGACGCTCTATCTCTTGACGAAGCGCGGCGGCAAGCTCGTGTCCGAGGCGTTGCAGCCGACGCTTTTCGTGCCGATGACAGGCAAGGCCGAGGCCGAACGCACAGTCCAGCCCGACCCGCTGCATCCGGCGATTGTCAACGGCGGCTTCGAGACGGTCGAAGGCGATCCGCCCGTGCCGTCGGCGTGGCATTATCAGCGGGCACTAAAACTTGTCGAGGCATCCGATGCGCCGCAAGGTGAGCGATACGTCACGTTCGAAAACAACCTGCCGGGCCGCGACAGCCACGCCTTGCAGGGGTTTGCGGTCGACGGGCGGAAGGTCGGCCAACTCGATCTCTCCGCCCGGGTGCGGGCCAAGGACGTACGGCCCGGTCAAAACGCCCAGCAATTACCGGGCATCGTCATCACGTTCTACGACGCGAATCGGGCTATTATCGGCGAGACCGGCCTTGGGCCCTGGCGCGGCTCGTTCGATTGGCAACTCGAAAGCCGGCGCATCAACGTGCCCCCAAGAGCCCGCGAGGCGATCGTCCGCATCGGGCTGCTCGGCGCCCTCGGCGAACTCTCGCTCGACGCCATTGAGCTGAAACCGGTGACGCGGTAGGTCGGTTGCCCCGTGCCCGACCGATGGCGCAAGTTGTAGGTCAGGCTGTGCCTGACTTGCGGCAAAATGCTTCGTGTCAGGCACAGCCTGACCTACGGCCTCTAATCCCTAATCCTTGTCGACCTCATACCGAAACGGCTCGTTGCTCACCTCATAGCCGGGACGAAGGCCGACGTTCAGCAACAGGCCCAACGCTACGGCATGGGCCAGCAATCCCGAGCCGCCGTGACTGACCAGCGGCAGCGACAGCCCGGTAATCGGCAGCAGGCCCACGCTCATGCCGGCATGGATCAATACTTCGACGGCAAACATGGCCGCCACACCCGTGGCCAGCAATCTGCCAAACGGCTCGCGCGTTCTGACCGCGACGGCGACCGCCCGCCAGACCAACAGCCCGAACAATGCCAAGGTCACAGCCATGCCGGCCAGCCCGAACCGTTCGCCCACGACACAGAGAATGAAGTCGCTCTGTGCCTCGGGCAGGCGATATGCGGCGGGGTCGTCGGTCGGTTGCCCCGTTAGAGAACTTCCCCAGACGCCTCCCATCGCCCGAAACTGCTTGGCCTGGTACAGGTGGTAGGCCTCGTCGCTCGGCCGTTGGCCCGGCGGCGGCTGATCGAACAGCGCCGTGATGCGCGACTTCTGGTCGAGGCTCATTTGGGTCCAGAGCAGCGGAACGACGAGCAAGCCGGCGACGACAACCCAAGCCAGATCGCTGCGTTTGGCTCCGGCCGCAAACAGCATTACAAAGAAGACCGGCAACAACACTAGCGCCGTCCCAAGGTCGGGCTCCCTGAGGATCAATAGCACTGGCACCAGTGTAATGGCCAAGGGTCCGAGAAGCCCTCGCAGCCGCCGATAGTTGTCGCGATACATGAGGTAACGCGACAGCGCCAGGACGTATGCCACCTTGGCCAATTCCGACGGCTGAAAGCCGATCGGTCCAAGACGGATCCAGCGGTGCGCCCGGTTGACGGGCGCAAACAGATATACGGCGGCCAGCAACACGATGGCCAGCAGGAAAATAGCGTAGCTAAAGCGACCGACTGCGCGATAGTTCGGCAGGGTCGTCAACAGCATGGCGACCAATGCGATTACCGAAAAAGCCACCTGCTGCTGGAGGAGCCGGCCGCTGCCGTCCCTTAGTTCCTCAACCCTGGCGACGGCCGACCACCCCAAGACTACCAACACCGCCGCGATCGTCACAATCGACCACGGCAACCGGCGGGCCCAAACGGCAGGCTTCATTGGACGATTTCAGTCGTAAAGTACCTGCGCCATAATAACTTATGCACGCCTGTCACTGACCGTGGCCAGGCATCCTCTCGGCGAAGCAAATCGCCATCATACCAAGAAACGGGCCCGTGCGGGCTGTGCCATGTAAGCGGAAAATAGCGTTTTATAGGCCCCCCCAGCCTACTTGCTTTTTCACATGGCACTGCTATGTTTACATGAGGACTTTGGGTAAGGTCTTCTGTCCATTACTAGCGGAAGGGAGCACAAAACATGTTTCGACAAAGCTGGAAGTGGGGGATGATAGGCTTGGTCGTTGTGATTGCGTTGATCGTGGCCACGCCGGCGAGTGCGGGTTGGGGGCACCGTTGCTGTGGATACGGCGGGTATTGGGGCTACTATTCGCCCTGGTACTACTCCGGCTGGTACGCGCCGTGTGGCTGGGGCTGCTCAAGCGGCTGTTATGGCTGCTATAGCAGTTGTTACAGCGGCTGCTATGGTAGCTGCTACGGCGGTTGCTCGTGGGGTGGCTGTTGCGATTCGGGTTGGGCGACGGCCGGCTCATGCTGCGGTGGCGGCGCGATCGCCGCGCCGGCCAACCAGCCGACGCCGGCGCCGGCAGCTCCGACCCCGGCCAAGAAGCCCATCCTTAGCCCCGAGCCGGCACCTTCGCCCGGTTTGCCCGGCCCGGCCCCTGAGTCGACCATGCCGAAGACAAGCGGAGCAACGTCGGCCACCTCGGGCGTGCTGACCGTTTGGGTGCCGTACGATGCCAAGGTCACAGTGAACGGCTTGCCGACCCACAGCACAGGCACCAAGCGACAGTTCATCTCGTACGGCTTGAAGCCCGGCTACAGCTACAAGTACGTCATCCGGGCCTCCGTGGTCCGCGAAGGGCAGACGGAGGAAGAGCTGCCCCAGACGGTTACGCTGACCGCGGGCCAGATCAAGTCGGTCGCCTTCGGCTTCAACATGATGTCGCCGCAAGTCGCGGCCAGATAGCAGGCTCTCGTGCTGAGTCTAATCTCGATGACAATCCCTGCACGACGATTTGTCGGCGCGGGGATTTTTTCTATCTTCACGCTCGACCCTCGACCGTGTTTCCCCTTTTTCGGGACTGTACGGATTCTTGTGTCACGAGGACCAGTAGCGACGCAAACCGCGGCGAAGGGGACAGTCCCATTTTCGCTGACACGAAAATCGGGACAGTCCCGCTTTTACGATTGAGATTTGCGATGCGTCGTGCGATAATACGCAGCTTAGGCATAGTAGGCCCGTTTTAGGAGACCTCTCGTGTTCGATTGTGTGGCTGTCGTGGGCGCCACCGGCGCCGTGGGAACGATCATCCGTGAACTGCTCGAAAGCCGCAAGTTTCCGTTTGCGACGCTGAAGTTCGTCGCGTCTGACCGCTCGGCCGGTCGGAAGATTCCGTTTGCCGGGCGGGAGATCGTGGTTGAAGAGTTGAAGGGTTCGGTCTTCGACGGGGTCGATCTGGTCATCAGCAGCACGCCGGACGACGTTGCCCGCGACTACATTCCCGACGCCGTCCGCCGCGGCTGTGTGGTCATCGACGAGAGCGGCTATTGGCGGATGGATCCGAACGTGCCGCTGGTGATTCCCGAGGTCAACCCGCACGCCATCCGCGAGCATAAGGGAATCATCGCAAGCCCCAACTGCTCGACGACGCAGATGGTGCAGGCCCTGAAGCCGTTGCACGACGCCGGCCGCGTGCGCCGCGTGGTCGTGAGCACCTATCAGGCCGTTAGCGGCGCGGGCCTGGCCGGCAACCGCGACCTGCTGGGCGGCACCAAGGCCCAACTGTCCGACGAACCGTATCAGTACGAGTGTTTCCCGTATCCGATCGCCTTCAACTGCATCCCGCAGATCGGAAGCTCCAAGCACAAGGGCTATACGTCGGAAGAGATGAAGATGGTCTACGAGACGCGGAAGATGTTGGAGGACGACAGCATTCAAATCTGCCCGACCTGCGTGCGCGTGCCGGTCAGCAATTGTCACAGCGAGAGCATCCTGGTGGAAACCGAGCGGAAGGTCGCGGTCGACGAGGCCCGCAAGCTGTTTGCCGCGACGCCGGGCTTGGCGGTCCTCGACGACCTGGAGAAGAAGGTGTATCCGATGCCGATCAACGGCAACCGGCGCGACGAGACCTTCATCGGCCGCATTCGCGAAGACCTGTCCAGTCCGAACGGCCTGGCGTTCTGGTGCGTCAGCGACAACCTGCGCAAAGGCGCGCGCCACGAACGCCGTGCAAATTGCCGAGTTGCTGATTGAAGGGGCAGGGCGGTAGCCGGAACTGCCTCTCGTGACGAAAAACGCCTCATGACAAACGGCGGTCCGACCCCGGTGCGAACGTTCAAGCTCACCGTCGCCTACGACGGCACCGCGTACGCCGGCTGGCAGTTTCAATGCGACCGGACGACAGTCCAAGAAACGTTAGAAAAAGCCATCACACGAGTGACGGGTAGCCGGGCGCAAACACTGGCCAGCGGGCGGACCGATGCAGGCGTTCATGCGGCTGGCCAGGTAGTCAGCGTTCGCACCAATTCGGCGCTGCCACCGGATGTGTTGCTCCGGGCAGTCAACGCCAATCTGCCCGACGACGTTGCAGTGCTCGACGTCGCAGAGGCCGGCGAGGGCTTCCATCCTATCCGCGACGTTGTCCGCAAGCGCTACCGTTACGTCATCCACGACGGCCCGATCCGCCCCGTATTCGAGCGGCAGTTCGTCTGGCATTACCGTTACGGGCGGCTTGATGCCGACGCGATGCAACGGGCGGCATCGGCGCTGGTGGGCACGCACGACTTCAGCAGCTTCCAGACCAGCGGCGCCACGCGCAAAACGAGCGTGCGAACGGTCTTCGACCTGTCCATTCAGCGGGGCAGGGAGGGGGCCGAATTTCATCAGCATCGAAATCGAAGCAGACGGCTTCCTCTATAACATGGTGCGCGCCATTGTCGGCACGCTGGTGGAAGTCGGCCGCGGCGCCAGTCGGAGACGCGGCCTGGCGAGGTTCTTCGCGCCGCCGACCGCCGCCTGGCCGGTCCTACCGCGCCGCCGCAGGGACTGACCTTGCTTCGCGTCGAGTATTGACGCACGCACTGCGGCCACGCCGTCAGTCACGCGTGGATCAAGACCGCGCCGCGGGCCGAGTACCACGGGCCGGGGGACGAGTTGCCCGATGACGGCCAACCCGCTACACTAAACGGGGGATTCAGGGAAGGCCGCTTTAGGCTTGCTTTCCCGGAGGGATCTTGCCAGCCAGGACGGCGCCGAATCGATCCACACGATAGCAAAGACGGTGTTTCTCCGAAATGTCAGGCACGCCCGGCTATCTCGGTTCCTATCACCTGCTGAACGTGGTCCACACCGGTCACGCGTCGCTGATCTGGCAGGCATACGACGATGCCAACAAGCGGCTGGTCGGCATCAAGACGCTTCGCAACGCCGCTGATGACGATCGTGAGCAACTCCATTTTCTCCAGCGAGAGTACGCGGTCGGGCGGATGATCAAGCATCCGCGGATCATCGAGATGTATGCCTTCGATTGGTCTCGCGGCCAGCCGTACCTCGCCATGGAATGGTTTTCGGCCCCCAACATGAAGCAGCGGCTGCTCCAGGGCTGGGAAGCCTTGGCCCCGCTGATTCCCAACATCATCGAGAGTTCGCTGGAAGCTCTGAGCCAGTTTCATCGCCTGGGCTGGGTGCATCGCGACATCAAACCCGACAACTTCCTGGTGACCGACGAGGGAGACGTGAAGCTGATCGATTTTGCCCTGGCTCGACGCCGCCGGCGAGGACTTGCAAAATGGCTCACGCCGCGTTCGAAGATTCAGCAGGGCACAAAGAGCTACATGTCGCCGGAGCAAATCCGCGGCCTACCACTGGACGAACGGGCCGACCTGTACAGCTTCGCCTGCACCATTCACGAGTTGATTTCGGGCAAGCCGCCGTTTACGGGCATGAACGTCAGCGATCTGCTGACGAAGCATCTACGGACGTCGCCCCCCTCGCTAGAGGCATTGCGGCCCGGCGTTACGCCAGCGTTCGCCCAACTGGTGCGGCGGGCGATGGCAAAGGACCGCAACGCACGCCCCAAAACGGTGGATGACTTTCTGCGGGAATTTCGTATGATGCGTGTTTTCCGCAGCACGCCTGTCGGCAATTCCTGAAAATCCCGCAGGGTCGCAACCGAACAATATATTGATGCTCGCCATTCTCTTGATGTTCGACTCCCGTCATTCTTCCATCCCGCGATTGCGCAGTTGCCTATGTCTGCTAGCGAACACCGACTGTCATTTGAGCGACCGATCTACGAGCTGGAGGCCCGGCTCGAAAAGCTCGACACCAAACTGGAGCCTACGCCCGAGGTCCGCGGTGAAGTCCGGCGGCTACGCCGTGAGTTGATTGATCTAAAGAAGAAAATCTATGCAAATCTGAAGCCGTGGGAAACAGTCGAGGTCGCCCGGCATCCGGATCGGCCGATGACGACCGACTATCTGGATCTCGTGTTCGAGGAGTTCGTCGAGTTGCACGGCGACAAGTTCTTCGGCGATGATCGGGCGATCCGGACGGGCTGGGCCAAGCTCGACGCCTACAAGGTGCTGGTTGTGGGCCACCAGAAGGGGAAGAACCTCAAGGAGCGCAACCTCTGCAACTACGGCTACGCCCATCCCGAGGGATACCGAAAGGCCATGGCCAAAATGCGCCTGGCCGCCAAATTCCACATGCCGGTAATTTGCCTGATCGACACTGGCGGCGCCTATCCCGGTATCGGGGCCGAGGAGCGGGGCCAGGCCCACGTGATCGCCAACTCGATGTTTGAGATGTCGCGCCTGGCGACGCCGATCGTTTGCGCCGTTATCGGCGAGGGGGGGTCGGGCGGCGCCTGGGCATTGGCGTCGGCGACCGAGTTGCAATGCTCGAACATGCGTATTATTCTGTGATTAGCCCCGAAGGTTGCGCCGGCATCCTGTGGAAGAGCCACACCTTCAAGGAACGGGCGGCCGAAGCCTTGAAGATGACTTCGAAGGACTTGAGCCGATTGGGAGTCGTCGACGCCGTGCTTCGCGAACCGCCCGGCGGCGCCCATCGTGACCACCAACTTATGGCCAGCCGGCTGAAGCTTTATTTTCGTAGTACGTTGCGTCAACTGGTGGCCAAGCCCATTGACGAACTCCTGGAAGAACGCTATCAAAGATTCCGCCGTTTGGGAGTCTTTTTGGAAAACGGCCAAACCATCGGCCGCTGCCGGCACGGAGGATTCCCGCCCCGACCCATCACCCAGCACTTCTTACTCCGGAGTGCATCGCCCGCAAGAGACCCTACAATGAACGAAAACCAATCAAAACCAGTTCCTTCCGCGCCAGAGTCACCCCAAAAAACGTCGCAAGGCGGCCCCCCCGAATTCTCCTGCCTGTTCTGCTCGTACTGATCTTTGTCGTCTTCGGCGTCGCATATTGGCTCACAGCCACTGAAGGCGGGCAGAAGACATGGGAGTCGCTCGGTTCCGGCGCGAAGATGGCGGCCGAAAAGGAGGCCGCGGCGAGGCTTGGGGACCTTGGCGTTTTCGCCAATGCTGAGCCACCTGACCAGCGGGTCACCAGCGTCAACTTCACCAACGCGCCCGCTACCGACGAATCGTTGGCAGAAGTGGCCAAGCTCTATCGGGTGCTGACGGTGAATCTGTGCAATACGAAAGTCTCCGACGACCAACTGCATTACATCAGCAATTCGCCCACGATCGTTTCGCTACTGTTGACCGATACGCCGGTGACTGATATCGGACTGAAACATCTTCGTACGCTCAACGTCCAGAACCTCTACCTCGGGGGAACCCGGATCAGCGATCAAGGTCTGGACGACGTAGGCCGCCTGTCGAGCATCAAATTGTTGGACCTCTCCCACACCAAGATAACGGACGACGGGCTGAAGCATCTTTTGCCGCTTACTAAGCTCGAATGGTTGCTGCTGTCCAACACCAACATTACTGACAATGGACTGGACACGTTGAGCGGCATGAAGCGTCTTACACGCCTGAGCATCCCGAACACCAAGACTACGCCCGAAGGTATCCAGCGACTGAAAACTGCAATCCCGAAGTTGTCGGTCGACCAATAGGCCAACCACCATCGGTGCTGCTGTGCGCACAGCGACGCAAATGACAGTCTGCGGCCAATGGACACCCCATCTACCGGCTTGCGAGTCGGTATTTTGGGGCCGGCGGCAACGTCCGATAATGTTTCTTATGTTCGGTCGAACATGGCGTTTTTCGCGGGAAAATAGCGGTTTGCCATTGGCGGCCGGCGCCATACTCGGCCGCCGAGCGACGGCGCCAACTCCCGTGGCGATGTAAACGGGTCGCTCGCTGTCGGCGCCGCGATCCGCTCCCCTGCCGGCGCCAGCCCGACGCGCCGCCGTGCCCGCGTGATGCTTCACTTCGTCGCGGTCGGCGGCTCGCTGTCTGGCGTCCCGGCCTCCCCCCTGCTCTCGTCCGGAAGGGGAGGTGCGGCCTCGGCCGTCGTCGGCGGCGTATGCAGCTTTGCGTCCAATTCGTCGATGTACTTGCCGAGCCAATGCCGGACGTCGTCCGGCAGAATCGGATTGGCATTACGAATGGCCCTGGCGATCAGCCCGCCGGACCGAGACTCAAGTACCGACTGCCGGGCGGGCTCGGAGAGGGTTACGGCAAAGAACGTGATGATGACACAGTACAACGCGCCCTTGGCCAGACCAAAGAGCGTTCCAAGCTGCCGATCGAACTCCTTCAATTGCAGCCGGTTGATAATGCCCGCGACGAACCGAAACACCAGCCAGATGGCCAGCGCTACGGCCGCATACAGTACGAGCATGGCCAGGAAGCGATTCCAAGGCTCGTGGGCACTGAAGTACGGCGCCAACGGCCGGCTGAAGTGCAAGGCGACAGCAGCACTGAGTAGTACGGAAGCCAGGGCTGCAATCTGCCAGACGACCCCTTTCCACGCGCCCCAAAGCGCCGCACCCACCAACACCGCCAGCATCAGAAAATCGTATGGCTGAACCATAACGGCCAGAGTATAACGCGGACGGCAAGGCGTGCGAAGGTCATTCCGGGAAGCTGGGCAAACAGGCAAGGGCGGGGCGTTCTTCGTCTGTAGCCGACCAGCCAGCCGGGAGCCCGCCGTAGACTTGAGAATCGCTATTGCCCAAATCGCCAGCTTGATCTAGAACCTGTGCGCGAAGAGGAAAAATTGCTTTCATGGCTGGCTTCAAAACACACATCACCCTTAGCAGCGCCGTCGGCGCCGGCTATGGCACTGCGGCGTATCTGATGTACGGCCTGCCGTGGCCGACCTGCGCACTGGCGGGCGGACTTTGCGGCGTCTCGGGCATGCTGCCCGACATCGACAGCGATTCGGGCACGCCGCTGCGCGAGAGCGTGGCATTCGCGGCGGCCGTGATCCCGATGATGCTCATCCACCGGTTTCAGCGGATGGGCATGTCGCACGAATCGATGATCCTCTGTGCCGCGGCCATCTATCTTCTGGTGCGCTTCGGGATGACGTGGTTCCTGAAACGGTACACGGTGCATCGCGGCATGTTCCACAGCCTGCCGGCGGCGGCGGTCTTTGGCGAACTCGCCTACTTATTGGCCTCCGGCAGCCATGAACTGCGAATCTACAAGGCCGGCGCCGTGGTGCTCGGCTATCTCTCCCACCTTGTGCTGGATGAAATCTACAGCGTCCAGTGGCGCCACGGCCGCCCGCGGCTGAAGCACTCCTTCGGCACGGCCGTTAAACTGTTTGGCCGCAACGGCTGGGCCAACGTCTCGGCCTACGGGAAGCTTGCCCTGCTGACGGCGCTGATCTTCTTCGAGTGGCAAGGCACCTTAACGCCGGGCGACAACGGCAAACCTCCAACGGTCCAGCAGTCGGCCGCACGGATACTCCACAACATTTTCCACCGTTGAAACGGCGGCCCGCATCGCGTCATTCTCCGCCGTGCGGGGGACTGTCCCGATTTTCGTATCAGCGAAAATGGGACTGTCCCCTTTGACGCGCACTGCAATTACCCACTGTCAGTCGTGCTAAATTTGCTCCAATCAGTCATCCCGAGCGCAGCGAAGGATCTCGGTGGCCAAGGAGATTCTTCGCTTCGCTCGGAATGACAATGTCGGGATTTCCCGAAATTCGGAACTACTGACTGTCCACCACCAACGTCACCGGGCCGTCGTTGATCAGTTCCACCTCCATGTGCTGGCGGAATCGGCCGGTGGCCACGGAAATCCCCTGTTTGGCCACGGCATTTACGAACGCGTGGTACAATCGTTCGGCCAGTTCGGGCGACGCGGCAGCCATGAAGTCAGGGCGACGGCCCCTGCGACAATCGCCCAATAACGTGAACTGGCTCACGACGAGCATGGCGCCGCCGACGTCGGCCAGGGCAAGATTCATCTTCTGGCCCGCATCCTCGAAAATCCGCAGGCCAGCGATCTTCGCCGCCAGCTTGCGAGCGTCCAACTCGGTGTCGCCGTCGGCCACGCCCAAGAGAACCAGCATGCCGAGCCCGATGCGGCCGCAGCTTTCGCCGGCGACGCGGACTTCGGCCCGTTGCACGCGTTGAATACACGCCCGCATCAGAGTGCGTCCTTCTTGCCGTGTTTGACCGCGAACCCCCGTTCACGGATTACCATACCAGGAAACCGGGCTCCACCCAATTGGACTTTGGTGACTGGCGGGCGGTCGCATAGAATGATGTATGGGAGGGGACTGTCCGGATTTTCGTGTCCACAAAAATGGGACTGTCCCCTTTGACGCGCGAAGGGCGGCCATGGCGGATCACCCGAAGCCTCTGATTGCGGTAACGCTCGGGGATCCGGCCGGGGTCGGGCCGGAAATCATCGTCGGCGCGTGGAGCGAAACGGTCATACATGAATGGTGCCGGCCGATCGTGATCGGCCGCGCCGAGATCGTGCGCCGGGCCGTCGATCTGTGGCAGACCGGGCTGCGGGTCGTCGAGATCGAATCGCCCAAGGCGGCCAGGCCATCGCCCGACGTGATCCCGTGCCTGCCCTGCGGGTCGTCTGACGTGCTCCAGGTTGTCCCCGGCACGCTCGACGCCCGGGCCGGCCAGGCGGCGTATGACGCTGTGCTGATGGCGGCCCAATTGGCGTTGGCCAGCGAGGTTGACGCCATCGTCACTGCGCCGTTGCAGAAAGAGGCGTTGCATCGAGCCGGTCACGACTATCCCGGCCACACGGAATTGTTGGCGCACCTGTGCGGCGTCGACGACTATGCCATGATGCTCTACTTGGGGCCGAGCGACGAGGTTCTTTCGCCGGCCGGACTGTCCGTGGTTCACGTGACGCTGCACACGGCATTGCAAAACGTCTTTCAGCAATTAAGCGCCGAAGCAATCCTGGTGAAGGCCCGCCTGGCGCACCAGTTCATGTCGCGGCTAATGGCAAAAATGGAGTCCGAACGCGTGTTCACGAGGAAGTTCGGCTCGCACAGCACCGCTACCCGGGCAGTTACGGGCGCCTCGCGCCGAGGATCGGCGTCTGCTCCTTGAATCCGCATGGGGGCGAAGGCGGGCTGTTCGGCGATGAAGAACAAACCATCATCCGGCCGGCCGTCGAACAAGGCCGGGCCGAAGGTCTCCAACTCGATGGCCCGCTGCCCACCGATACGCTAATGGTCCGCGCACGCGACGGCCACTTCGACGCCGTCGTAGCCATGTATCACGATCAGGGCCATATTGCCCTGAAGCTGTTGGGCATGCACCGGGCCGTCAACGTGACCCTCGGGCTGCCGATCATTCGCACCAGCGTCGCCCATGGCACGGCCTTCGACATCGCATGGCAGCGCCTGGCCGAGACCGGCAGCATGATCGAGGCTCCGCGTCGCAAGTCGTCTGGCGTCGGGTAGCGCCGACCACGATGAGCGACCCCGCAGCAAACGATGACATGGACGCCCATCCTTCGAAGGCTAGCCCAGCCAGTGGAGCAGCGCGGACGCCAGGATCAGGACAAACGCGCCTCCGATGCGGGACGAAATCTGGGCGAAGGGCATCAGGACGATCCGATCGCTGGCCGAAAGGACGGCGACGTCGCCCGTTCCGCCCATATTCGCCATGCATAGCCCGGCCGTAATCGCCGATTCGATCGGGTAGAAGCCGCACAGGTAGCCGACCATACCTGAACCGACGACCGCGCCGAGGACCGCTGCAGTGACGAGCACCAGGTATTGCACGCTGAATGCCGCCGCCACCTCGTTCAGATCCGTGTAAGCAATTCCAATGCCGACCAGCAGCGCGGGCGTCAGGCAGATCATGACAAAGCGGAACCATTGGGCCGCGGCCTGCTCGTAGCGGCGTGGGAGAAGCCCGAGCACCTTCACCAGCGCTACGCTGAGAATCATCAACGCATAGGGGTGCAACGAAAGCCGTTCGGCCCAACCGAGCACGTCGATCACCTTTGCCAGGACTTCGCCCCAGACGAAAAACGCGGTTGCCAGCAGGAGACCAATGCCCAGTTCCTCAACGTCGGGCAGCGTCGCAGCCCGTTCGAACGTCTCGCTTGCCGAAGTCTGCGCAGCAGGGCGCCGTTTCCGGTCCACGAGGGGACCACCTTGCCGAGCTTGTTGAGCATTCCCGCTACGACGATGGCCAGCGCATTGCCCATCGCCACGGCGGGAACCATTTTCGAGAGCACGATTGTCTGGTCGAGATGAAAGACGTCGCTGTAGATTTTCGACATCGGCACGGCGCCAGCGCCCATCCCACCGCCCATAATCGGCATGGCCACGCCCACGACCGCCTGTTTCGCGTCGTAGCCGATCAGCAAACCGGCCACGGCACTGAGGCCCAGCGCGGCCGCCAATCCGCCGACAATCGCCGGCAGGTATCGTACGCGCTGCGCGGATCAGCAGCGACCGGCTCATCCCGAAGAGGCTGCCAGTAATCAGGGCCGCGATGTAGAAATCGAGAAAGCCCTGGTCGGTCATGAAGCGTTTGACGATCTCCACCGAAGTTGCGGGTAGCAACGGCGCCGCCTGCGAAGTGGCCGACCGTGCAAAAGAGGTCGCCAGAGCCGCCGATGCGAAAATAATGACAATCGGACCGCCGCCCAAGTAGTCTTTGATCAGCGGCGTACGATTGCCGATCTCGTTGAACACGGCGCCCAGGACCATCATCAGCGGAATGGCGCCGACCATCCCGCCGGGCAGCGCAGTGCCGGCATAACAGGCAGCTAAAACCAGCACCGCCACCCCGGCGAACAGCGGCCAGCCGATGCCCATGATCCGCCAGATGCCGCCAGTCTGGTCATTCATACGGCCGGCTCAGATCCTCGTAACCCGCCCCCCCTCCCCTGCCCTCTCCTTTACTTGGTCGACTTCTTCTCGGGCTTGGCAACGGACAGGGGCTGGATGGCCAGGTTCTTCTTGCTTGGCAGCGGTGGAAACTTGGCGTGCGGCTCGGTCTGATACCAGTAGGCCACCGAGGCGATGTCGTCCTCCAGCGGCAGATACGGTGGTCCGTGGCTTCCGCTTCCAGCCCAGGGCCTGGATCGTCACCTTCAGATCCTTCTCGAAGCGGATCGGATCGGCGATGTGCCAGCGATACAGGCCGAATCGCTGGCCCGGCACGTAGATCGATCTCCGGCGGCAGCACCTGGGCCAGTCCGCTATAGGGCGTGCTGAAGGTCTGGTAGCGGTGCGTCTGCCGGTTCTCGAAATTGTACGAGCCGCAGAAGTAATCCTCGGTGCCGGTGCCGCAGATCGTGGGAAACTGCTGGTCGCCGTCGATGTAGAACTTGATCTCTCCTTCGCCCCACCAGCCGGGGCTGTGGACTTCCCAGGCCATGTACGTGCCCACGTACTGTCCCCGGCCCGACACGCCGTCGAGGATCGTGTACACCGTCTTGGCCGGCAGCTTGTGCACGCGGCGGAACTGGGCGTGGAAATAGGCCGCGTCGTCCGGCACGTCGGTCAGCGTGTAGTTGACCTGGTAGTAGAGGGTCATGTCCTTGTCATCGAGGTTCTCCAGCGTGATCTTGGCCTTCTTGCGAAAGGGCATCGTCCAGTAGCAGTTGAACGCGCTGCCCGGGTTGACGCACACCGGCAGCGAGTTGATCTGGCAATATTTGCCCCAGCCGCAGGCGAAGAAATCGCCCAGCGGCACCTCGATCGACGGTTCGGTCTCGCCGTCCCAGTAGAACCGCAGGATGTACAGCCGCGTCTTGTCCATGGGCGCGGGCGTCATCCAGATCTGCTGGATCGCGCCCGGGCCGTCGATTTCGGCCACGGTGAACGTCGACTTGGCCTTGATGCGCGACCGAAGGCGACACCTTCCAGCCCTGGCCCAATTCGCGTGGCGGCCCTGCTTGCCGGTGCCTTCGGTGGCCATGCCCCCCTTGCCCTTCTCGCCGGTGAAGTTCTCGGGGCTGATCGAGCGGCTCTGCGCGTTCGACAGTCGGAACAGGTTGCCCAGGTTCCTCTCGAGTCCGTTGAAACCCTGAGACTCGCGTTTCAACGTCATTCGGTCCATGTTCACAGAGCTGCGCCGCTTCAGGGACTCCGACGCTCTGTGCCGGCCGATCCGGCCCGCGTTGCGTTCTGTGTTTCGCCGCATCCAGCATACCTGCACGGTCCACGCTCTCCGGAAATGCATGAACTGCTTGTTTTGCCGTTTCCGCGTTTGCCGAGTTGGTTTGCCCCTGCCCTGCCCTGCCCGCGAGAAACGTTATCGCAACGCAAGTGCTGCCCACAAGGTAAAAAAGACGCATAGGTCCCTCCCTTCCACAGTGAGCCCCGTTTTCCTTCCTAAGCTAGCTCAAGACGTACGGTGCGCGTTGCTTCCGTTGGAGCCAGCCGTTGGCCTCGTCGTCGCCGACGATCTGCTGCGGCCACCGGGTCCCACGCGATCTTCCGCTTCAGCCGGATCGAGATGTTCGTCAAGTGGCAGGCCGTGACCGTGCGGTGCTGCGATCCGCACCGGCGAGACCGGCTGCTTGCGGCTCTTCACGCACTGCGAAGAAGTTGCCCATGTGGTCGTTGCGTGGGCATCGGCGTCCGCCAGGCGTCGGCCGGCAACGGGTTCTCCTTCAGTTCGTCGACACGCCTTGCCGTAGACGCCGCCGCGGTTGACGAACACCCGGCCCTTCTCGCCGATGAACATGATCGCCGTTGCGGTTGTAGGTCTTGATTTCCTCCGGGCACGTCCTTGCCGAACAGCTAGGCGATCTGCTCCGGCGTCGTGTCTTCGTGTGTCTTGCCCACGTCGCCGTACTGGCATCCGCTCGCCGAGCGACGCGAAGTACAACATCTCGACGCCGTTGGGATACACCATCCGCGAGAAGAAGCGGTCGGGCGTGTTGTAGTAATCGGCGCCCGCGCGGGTTGGGGAACAGGCCGCGGGCTTCGACCGACGACCGGCCCGGTCAGTTCGCAGTCCATGCCCCAATGGGCGATGTCGATGTGGTGGTTGCCCCAGTCGGTGATGATTCCGCCGGCATATTCGTACCACCAGCGGAAGTTCTGCTGCGTCCGCTCGGGGCAGTAGTCGGTGCTGCGGGGCCTGGCCCTGGTAGAGGTCCCAGTCGAGCTTTCGGCGGCACGGGCTGCTTGGCGAAACGGCCCGCCCTTGGTGCTGAAGTAGGGCAGGGCGACCCAAACCTGCCGCAGCTTGCCGATCCGGCCGTTGCGCACCAGCTCGACGGCCGTCTGAAAGCTGCCTGTCGCTCCGCTGCTGCGTGCCCACCTGCACGATCCGGCCCGTCTCTTCGACGACCCTGCACAGCAGCTTGCCTTCGTCGATGGTCAGCGTCAGCGGCTTCTCGGCGTAGACGTCCTTGCCCGCCCGGCAGGCGGCGACGTTGATGGCCGTGTGCCAGTGGTCGGGCGTGGCGTTGACGACGACGTCGATGTCCTTGCGATCCAGCAGCTTGCGGTAGTCCTGGTAGACGTCGGCCTTGCCGCCAAGCCCGCCTTGGCCTCCTCGGCTTGCCGCAGATCGACGTCGCAGACGGCCACGAAGTCGCCGAACTTGGCGGCCCGACTCGCGATCATGACGGCCCCGATCGCCGCACCGATCAGCGCCGACGTGCGGACGGTCGCTCGCCGCGCTGGTCTCATCTGCCCGGGCCTCCTGGGCGGCAAACCAGTAAGGAGCGACGGTGCCGGCGGCGGTTGCAGCGGCAGCATGGTGCAAGAATTGGCGACGGTTGGTTGTAGATTGCGACATTGCAGACTCCTATGGTGATTCGCAAGGTGGATTGCTGGGACAGTGGGATCGGTGGCGACAGCCAGTGCTTGCGGTGCAACGGCCTGGCCATATCGCGCTTACACTCGCAAACATTTTAGCCGGTCCACTAAGCGGCCACAATCACCAGCGCCGCGTGTGTCGTCTCCCGCCGCCGTCGTCTTCCGCCAAAGCCTGACGCGCGGGCCAGGGCTCTCAGCTCGCCGCCGAATCGACGCCGGCGCGGCGCATCTTGTTGCGGGCGCGGCTGAGGATCGGGCCGATGCTGTTTTCGGGCATGCCCACCGCGGCGCTGATCTCGTGGTAGCTCCTGCCTTCGAGATGGTACATGCGCACCACTTGGGCCTCGGTGCCATGCAGGCCGCCCAGCAGCCGCTCGACTTCCTCCCGGTCGTCCAAGCGCTCTTCGACCGACGGATGCGGATCGGGGACTCCCTCGGCGCCATGCGACGACGTGCCTTCGCCAAGCCGGGCGGCCGACATCCGCGCCAGCAATTCCTTGACCGACGATTCGCCGGGCGACAACCGTCAGATAGGTCGCCAGGCTGCTCTTGCCGCGGAAATTGCGGAGCAAGGCAAAGTCGTTCTTGACGTCGGCCAGAAAGACCTCCGCACAGAGATCGTCGCGATCGGCGGTCGGCGAGGCGGATGCTTCGGGCACGGGCCGTGTGGTTGACCACATGGACGACCAAGCCCATGAAGCGATCGACAAAATCTTCCCAGGCCCTGGGCTTCCGTTGCAGGCAGCGCTCCAGCAGATTGCGGTCGATCTCGGAGAGTGCCACGCCGTCGTTCCCCTCGATAAGTCCAATAGGCTTATAGGAAGCCACCTATAGCGATTGTAATTGCTGTGGGACGAAGAAACAAGTCCGCATGTGCCACTCCCGGTAGGTGCAACGGAGCGGGTCAGAGGCACAGCAAGATCGCTGTAGTGCGTATTCCTCGCCAGATGGACAAACAGCCCCGAGTGTGCCACTATTTGGAACAGAGGATGTCCGGGAATTAGGATGTCGGCCGCCTAAAGGCGGCCTAACAGAAAAACATGGGAATTCAGGCTCCTTCGACCCAGGCATAAAATGCCTGGCTAGTAAAAAGCACGCAATCGAGGACGTAGAGAATCGAAATGACGCGAAAACAAGGATTTTACGAGGTTCAATTTCCGGACTCTCTCAGCCAAGCAGTGGCACACTCAAGGTTAGAAATGTTTGTCAGTCCTTTGCCCCAACGTCCCAATATGCGCCATCCAGCCAAGTTCGCCAGCTTTCGTATTTTGGATTGTCCAGTTTCATCAGCAGCAGCGGATTGCGTTTGGGGCGGACGGGAGCGTGAACCAATTTCATGTGGGCTTCGTGAGGAGTACGACCGCCTTTCTTCACATTGCACGTCAGGCAGGCGCACACGACGTTCTCCCACGTTGTTTCGCCGCCACGGCTGCGGGGAACGACATGGTCGATGCTCAACAGGTGCGTGGGGAAATGCCGCCCGCAGTATTGGCACAGGTGGCCGTCGCGTGCGAGCACGTTTCGGCGGTTGAGATGCACTTTTTGTTTTGGCAGGCGATCAAAGGTCAACAATCGGATGACGCGGGGGACTTGGATCTCAAAATTGACGGCTTTGATCCAATCGTCGTCGGGTTGTTTCCATTCGGCACGCAATTCGCTCATCTCGCGCCAGGAGTCGAACGAAGTAGCTGCCGAATTTGCCTTCTTCGAGATGAATCACCTCGGCCAATTCGCGGCACAGCAGGCCGAATGCCCGGCGAACATTGACGACGTGGACGGCCATAAACAGTCGATTGAGGACCAAAACGCTGCAGGAGAGCGCGCTGGACGAGGCAACGGGGGGGCTGCGAGCAGCAGCGGCCTCGCGTCGCTGGCCATGGGTGCGGGAACAGTGCGCATTGGCTGTCTGGAGCCCTTGCACGTGCAACCCCCTAGATTGTGCCGGATGCCTCCCATTCTAATGGATTTCGCCGCTCCACGGTTTATTGCAACACGGAATCGTGCAAAGCGAATTGCTTGATAGCCAGTGATTACAGCACATCGGCCGATTCGATCTTTTTGAAAACAGTTCGCCGAGTCAGCGCTGATCTGTGAAAGATTTCCAGCTCACCTTGTCGGTCACCGCACGCATTAGGATGAAGGGTGTCGGTTATGGAGCTATTTTTACGGGTCGGCGCAAGCCGGCTTCCAACGGGGAGCGGGGAAATGATCCGGTACTCATGCGATCTGTGCAAGCGGCAACTTGATCCGCGAGATGATCTCCGTTACGTCGTGAAAATCGAGGTCTACGCCGCGTTTGATCCGGCCGCGGTCGACGACGACGACGACGACCGCGACCACCTCGAAGAAATCCAGGACGATTCTGAACGCCTGGAGGATTCGGCCGAGCGATCGAGATCGGCGACGAGGTGTATCAGCATTTGCGGTTCGATCTTTGCCCTGAGTGCCGCAAGAAGTTCTTAAGAAATCCGCTGGCGTCGCGAGACGGCCAAGGCGTTCGGGTTCAGCACAAACTGATGAGCCGCTCGCGCTGCTTTCGGTCGATCCGTTTGCCGCGCCGTCCGTGGCAGGCGATCGTTGTCGTCCTGCTGTTGTCCGTGGCCGCGCTGGTGCATCACTGGCGGCCGGAACTCTTTCAGCGCCCCGGCGTCGCAGCGCCTCGAACCGGGAGCCCACGCGCATCGAGCGCGTGGTCGACGGCGACACGCTCGTTCTGGCCAACGACGACAGCGCGTGCGACTGATCGGCGCCGACACGCCCGAGACCGTCAAGCCGAACTGGCCTGTCGAGCCTTGGGGGCCCGAGGCGACGCGTTCACCAAGCACGTTTCTCGCCGGCGGCCAGTGCGCTGGAGTTCGACGGCCAGCGGCGTGACAAGTACGGCCGCTTGCTGGCCTACGTCTGGGTCGGCGACCGGATGCTCAACGAGGAGTTGATCCGCGCCGGGCTGGCCAGCGGAGATGCAGTACCACTTATTCGTCGGCCATGAAGACCCGCTTCGTCGGCCGAGAGCACAGGCCAAGGCCGCCGACCGGGACATCTGGTCGAGAGTAGCACACTGCCGGTGCGGGCCCGCTCCCTTGTGAGCCTGCCTGTGGCTCGCCCCGGCGTAGAATAGCACTATTTCCACGGCTAGTGACGGCTCTTGCAGAAGCCGACGAGAATGCGATCGTGAGCACAGCGACACTCTGCGGGTCGCCGTGATCGGCGGCGACGGGACGGGGCCGGAAGTGGCGGCCGAGGGCGTCAAAGTCCTCAAGGCCGTGGCCGAGCTGGAAGGCATCAAGTTCGAGATCCAAGGACTTCGACTACGGCGGCGATCGCTACCTGCGCGACCGGCGAGATCCTGCCGCCCGAGGCGCTTCGACGAGCTGGCGCACGTTTCGACTCGATCCTGCTGGGCGCGGTCGGCCATCCCGACGTCGCCGCCGGGCATCCTCGAAAAGGGGCTGCTGCTGGAGCTGCGGTTCCGCTTCGACCAGTACATCAACCTCCGCCCGGTGAAGCTCTATCCCGGCGTCGAGACGCCGCTGGCCGGCAAGGGGCCCGAGGACATCGACTTCGTCGTCGTCCGCGAGAACACCGAGGACCTGTACGGCGGCGTCGGCGGGTTCCTGAAGAAGGGCACGCCCGACGAAGTCGCCATGCAGACGGCCATCTACACCCGCAAGGGCTGCGAGCGCTGCATCCGCTGGGCCTTCGAGTACACCCGCAAGCGAAACAAGAAGAAGCGGCTCACGCTGGTGGCCAAGACGAACGTGCTGACCTACGGCCACGACCTGTGGTGGCGGACGTTCCAGGAGGTGGCCAAGGAGTATCCCGACGTCAAGACCGACTACAACCACGTCGACGCCTGCTGCATGTGGATGGTGAAGAACCCCGAGTACTACGACGTGATCGTCACCACGAACATGTTCGGCGACATCATCACCGACCTGGCCGGCATCCTGCAGGGCGGCATGGGCGTGGCCGCCGGCGGCAACATCAACCCCGAGCCGGGCGGCACCAGCATGTTCGAGCCGATGGGCGGCAGCGCGCCGAAGTACACCGGCACAGGCATGATCAACCCCATCGCCGCCATCAGCGCCGCGGCCATGCTCCTGGAGCAAGCCGGCCACGAAAAGGCCGCCGACCGCGTGATGCAAGGCCATCCAGACCGTCACCGGCACCAAGATGAAGAGCCAGGCCGCCGGCAAGATGGGCTACACCACCAGCCAGGTCGGCGACCTGGTGTGCGAGGCGCTGTAATTTCTTCGTCGCGCAGGAGCGCATTAGCCCTTTCGCATCTGACGAACCAGCCCGTCATAGTCCGCGTGCGAGCCGATCCAAAACCACGTGACT
This sequence comes from uncultured Planctomycetaceae bacterium, assembly GCA_963789525.1. Taxonomy (GTDB): domain Bacteria; phylum Planctomycetota; class Planctomycetia; order Pirellulales; family Thermoguttaceae; genus CAVXFB01. The sequence goes on along the minus strand of CAWBLA010000005.1, from coordinate 832,325 downwards.
TCCTGTTCGTCGAGTACGCCGACCGCGCAATCGTCGATGCCGATCCGAACAGAAAAGATCGGACGTGTTGAGTGAATTCGCTTGAAGTGGAGGCCGGGATGGTATGGAGCGACAGCAAACTGAGAATAGACTTCTCTGGCTTGTTTCTTCACCTCGGACGGCAGCGCGCTCAGTGCCTCCGAAACGCACCGGTGGTTATGGAATTCATAGTTGCCCGAGATCCAAGGGCACCGTTTCGCCTTGTTCTTTCGCTTGCGTTGCCTCATCGGCAAGTTGCTCAAGCACGTCTTCCGACTCCGCAAACGCTTCGGACCATTTCTTTTCCGACTGGAGTTCATCGAGCAGCCACTTGGCCAGGGCGTTTTGCTCAACGGCCGGCAGCTTTGTGGCCTGATCGAACGCCTTTGCGAGCAATGTAGTCATAGGAGCCAACCCTCCCAACGCATTCGTGTTCGCCGCGGATACACTCGCTATTGCCCTGTTCTTTAGAAGCGTCCGATGTCTCTATTGTAACGCGGGGAGTGCCTTGAGACAATTGTAGCATCGCATCTCGGTGGTTCGTTGAGTTGCGGAGGCTAGTGCATCATGACGGTCAGCAAGCGGCTTTCGACCGGCGTCGATGGTCTCGACGCATTGCTCGGCGGCGGCTTGCTGCCGGGCACGCTGACGGCCGTCGTCGGCTCGACCGGCATTGGCAAGACGCAATTCGGCCTGCAATTCGCCAACGCCGGCCGGAAGCAGGAGCAAGCCCGCGGCATCGTCTTCGACATGGCCGCTCGCGGCGACTCGCAGAACCACGCCGAGTACGCACGCCGCATGTTCGGCTGGGAGCTACAAGCGGTCGATCCTGAGCGGCCGTTGGACCTGGACCAATTCTACTCCCCTGCCCTGCCCTGCGGCGACTATTTGCACGTCTTCGACCAGCACGGCCGCCGCGTCACTCGGGCGGATCTCGACTTTGACGCATGGCGCCAATGGCAGGCGGAACTGGGGCGTCGCCTCAATGCGTCGATCGCTTTCTTCTACGGTAATTTCGTCCGTGGCGTCCGTCGCGCGGTTGTCGACGGCATCGAGCCCGTCGACCGGCCAAGCGACTCCATCCAGTTCGAGCTGTTCGACTATATCTACCACCAGATCCTTCGGAAGGACCCCGAGTGGGTCGCCCGGGATTTGTTCCGCGAGCGGTACCGTCAGAACGCCGCCACGATCGCCGAGCACGTGTACGACCCCGGGCAGATCGGCTGCCTGCTGCTGATTACCTCGCAGGAAACAACGCTCGACGGGCTGATTGAGCGGCCGCTGGACGAAGGCGACGTGCTCTCGAACGCCAACACGGTTATCCATCTCGGCAAGATTCGCGAGGGCACGCGGTTTCGCCGCGCGATGTACGTCACCAAGCATCGCGGCAGCCGTTGCACCGACGAGATCATCCCCTACGCGATCGACGACCACGGTTTGCACCTGGAGTAGGGACGGCTGCCGTGCCCGGCGCGGTGCCACGAATTCATATTGCGTCGAAGTCGCCGAGGCGGATAATCGGCCGATAATACCGAGTACCCGAACTCTGGGAGGAAGAATATGCCCCACTTAGCCACGCTTAACGACCTGCTCGCGTGGGAAGATGCTAACGGTAACACCGCATCCCGGTGGCTGGCCGTCGTTCTGGCCACGCTGGCGATCTATCTCGCGCTGCAATTGACTCGGGTGTTCTTGGCCGGCCGGGCCAACCGTTTGGCTCGAGGGGCAGCGGCCGATTGGTTTCTCGGTGTCGAAATCCTTCTGCGCCGCACGACGAGCTGGTTCCTCTTGCTGCTGGCGCTGGTCGTGGCCGTCGCGATTTGCTCGGTGCAAGGCTGGGAGGACTTGATCACCACGATCATCAAGGTGGCTTTCTTCGTCCAAGCCGCGCTCTGGGGCGATGCGCTCCTGAAGTTCGGCACGGCTCGGTACATCGAGCGACGCAAGGAGACGGACGCGGCCAGCGCCACGACGCTCGCGGCGCTGGGGTTTCTCGGCCGGCTGGTGGTTTGGGTGGTGGCGGCGCTGTCGGCGATTGCCAGCGCCGGATTCAATATTACGACCCTGGTTGCCGGGCTGGGCGTCGGCGGCGTGGCCGTGGCCCTGGCGGCACAGAACATCCTCGGCGACCTGTTCGCCTCGGCCGCCATCCTGCTCGACAAGCCGTTCGTCCTGGGCGATTTCATCGTCATCGACGACAAGATGGGCAGCATCGAACACATCGGCCTCAAGACGACCCGGCTCAGGAGTCTCACCGGCGAGCAACTGGTCTTCGCCAACGCCGACCTGTTGAAGAGCCGCATCCACAACTACAAGCGGATGAACGAGCGCCGCATCCTGTTTACCATCGGCGTGGCCTACGAAACGCCGTACGAAACCGTGGCCGCCATTCCCGTGATGCTCCGCGAGATCATCCAATCGCAGAAATCGGTGCGATTCGACCGCGCCCACTTTGCCCGCTACGGCGATTCTGCACTGATCTTCGAGGTCGTCTACTATGTCCTCGCGGCGGATTACAACAAGTACATGGACGTGCAGCAGGCCGTGAACCTGGCAATCTTCGAGCGATTTGCGAAGGCAGATATCGAGTTTGCCTACCCAACGCGGACTGTTTACGTTCACGGCACTTGATCTGCCGTGTCTGCCAGAAGCTGCGCCACCGGCGGATCACATTTCCGCGCGTTCGCTTGGTGCCGTGACGTTCCGCTCGCCGCGCAGGCCAAGATGGTGCGACAAAGCTCCATCGCCAGAGTATACAGCAGAAGCATCGCATACGCGACCAACGGCAACGCCGCGGAGAGGACCAACCAGCCGCGGCCGGCTGCGGCCGTCATCATCGCAGTCGAGAGCGACTGGTCGTCGAGAAACATTTCGTAACACGCCCAGCCCAACGCCAATGTTGCGCACATCACGCCCACGCCAAACGCGACGGGTACGGCGCGTGCGAAGCACTTTACAACGAAAGTCGCCACCGCAATTGCTTCTTCGCCCAGGCGAACGTCTGCCGTGCCGCCGATACTCACGTTTACCGAGGCCGGTTGAAGAGCCACGATACCCAAGTAGACGAAAACGACAAACGCAGAAATTCCAACCGGGAGCGCCTCGTAAGCCGAAAGATCGACGGCCTCGGCGATCGACGCGAAGACGGCCGACACGCCGACCCCAAAACTCAAAATCGCGATACAGTCGGGAACCACCGGCGAGGCGAGCGCGCCACGGCATGGCGCGATTCAGCCGGTCCAACAGACCGCACGCTTTTGCCGCGGTGTACTGCATCGCGGCCAGCACGAAGAGCAAACCTATTCCCCAGAAGATGCTGCCCTGGCTTGCGACCTTCAGCGAAACAAGGATCGCAAGCGCGAGATTGACCGCGATCGCAACCCACAATCCATACAGGCCACAGGCTCGAAAGACGGTCGCGGCTGCGTCAACAAAGGGCTCGCCAAAAGCCGACCGGAGCCGACCCAGCAGCACGTCGACGGCATGCCGCGACGGCACCCGAGGGGCGGCCGGCACGGTGCGCAATTCCACGGCGTCGGCCCGCGGCATAACCTTGCCCGCTTCTGCCGCGAAAGCCCCGGCCGCCGCTGGACTTTCGTCGGCGAACAGACCGCGCACGTTGCGCGCCAGGGCCCATTCTGCCAATCCTTCGCGCCACACCAGGTCGTCCGGCCGAATCTCTCCAGCGTCGGCCAAACGCTTCAGGTCGGCCGACGAGACAGGCCCGCTCTGCTTATTTCCACGCGCAAAATACCAATCGACCGGCGTCACGCCAAGTTCCTTTCGCTCGGATCAAGTATACGTCATTCCGGCGATGCTGGTAGCGCTGGGGTCGGCCCAGATTTAGTAGCCGCGATACGGCGGCTTGCGACGCTGGTGGCCGCTAAACGATCAGACAATCGGCCGACGAGATAGACCGCAACGATGTGCGTCGCGTCGCTCAGGATGACCGGAGGGTCCGTCTGACCCGGGTGATTGTTTACGGCGCCTCGGCCCGCATGGCCGCCCGGTAGCGCGTCCAGAGTTCGTCGCCGACCTCGCGCAAAACCATCGCAAAACCGCTCCACCAGGTCGTCCAGCGCGTGCCAGTCGAGCCCCTCGAAGCGGAACGTCATCGCGTCGTCGTCCGCCGAATCGACGGCCAGCGCCCAACCGCCGGGCATGTCGATCCGTACCCCCTCGATCGACGCCTGAGGAAACTCCGACCAGGCGGCGCGAATCTCGTCGAGCAGGAGCCGCTGCCTCTCGATCGGCAGCGATACGCGCAGATCGGGCGTAACGCAGACGGTCGGGCAACTGCGGCGGAGGTCGGCAAGCGATTGGTCGGTGCGGGCCAAATACTCGATCAGCAGGCAGGCCGTGTACAAGCCATCGTCGCCGCCGCCCAAGGCGCGGTGAAAATAGTGGCCGCCGACGTCGGCGCCAGCAGCGCGTCGGAGTCGAGCATCGCGCAACGAAGAAAGGTGTGTCCGCCGTGCGCTTGCCGACGGCTCGGCGCCGAACTGCCGTGCAGACTCGACGATCCGGTCCGACAGCCTGACGTCGTGCACGAACCGCTCCCCGCGCAACTCGTCGCCCAGGCACTGGAGCAGGACCCAAGTGGCCTCTTCGGCGCTGAGAGCCACGCCCTCGTTGTCGACCAATGCCAGCCCGTCGCCGTCGCCGTCAAAGGCGATGCCCAAGTGAGCCCGCTCGCGATAGACCGCGTCGCACAGGTCCATCAGCTCGTTCGACCGCGAGCAATCGGGGGCCCGGCCGCCGAAGCAAGGATCGACGTTGTCATTGATTGTCGCCAGCAGGCATTGGGGGGCGATGGCGTTGAGGTATCGCCGCACCTTCTCCGCCCAGGCGCCGTGCATCGGATCGAGCACGACGTGCCGCTGAACATCGAGGCATGCAACAAAGGTTTCTTGCAGACAGGCAACGTAATCGAACGATACGTCGAGATCGCGCGGCGCCGTCGCCGCACGGCCGTTGCCAAAGCCCTCCTCCCCGCCATGTTCCATCTGGGCGACTTCATCCGGCATCGGTGGCCGGTCGTGGAGCATCCATTGCAGCCCATTCATCGACGCGTCGTTGTGTGAAGCCGTCACGATCGCGCAGCCGTCGGCGTGCAACCGCCTCTTGGCATAGTAGATCATCGGGGTCGGAAGCTGGCCGAGATTCACGACGTCCAGGCCCGCTTCACAGGCGCCGTCGATCAAGGCCGTAAGAAAAACCGGTGTGAAGCGGCGGACGTCGCCACCGACGATGAACTTCGACGCCGGCGGCAGTTGCCGGCCGAGTTCCCGTCCCCACCGCTGGAAAGCGGCCGGCGAAAGCTCCGACACGTCGCCGCAAATCTCTGTCTGTCGATAAATTCCCACAGCCGCCCTCGCTACTGGCGATTGTCGCCGTCGCCCCCAGGTTGATCGCCGGCCGCCATCAGGTCGATCACCATCAGTTCGGGGCGGCAGAGAAATCGCATCGGCGGCGCATAGCCCCGCTCCACGCCAATCCCCGCGATACCAGCAGGATCCGGCCGCCGGGCAACTCGGTCCGGCCGGCCGCCCACGCCCGCGGTACGTGCGAATGCGTGACCGTCGCTCCAATCCAAGGCAATCGAACCTGGCCGCCATGCGTATGGCCGGCCAGCAGCAAATCCGCCTTGATCCGTCCCATCGCAAAGTTGGGCGCATGGCCCAAGACCACGTGAAACTCGTCCGCGCGGCTGCCGAGATCTCCAGATTCGGATTGAACGAGTCGACCATGCCCAGGCATGTCAATTGCAGCCCATCGAGATCGAACGACCGGCTCGTTTCGACCGTCGTCACCCCCAAGCCGGAAAACATCTCCTTCCATTCGTTGGGCTCGACGTTGCCGCGGACCGCGAACACGCCCAGCGGCGCGGAGAACTTGATTTCCCGAAGGAAGTCGCGAAGCTCCGACCGCAGCACCGGCTGCTCCCTGTCCGAGACTTGAATGTAGTCGCCGGCCAGGAGAATCAGGTCGGGCTTCTCGGCCAGCGCTTGTCGCAGCACCGACCGCTCGTAGGAGCCAAAACAATCGGTCTGCAGGTCCGCGACCACGACGATCCGAATGGAATGATGGATCTTTCGGCTGGCGATTTGGCGATGGGAGACCTCAATCCAGTGTGGCTCGACGAGGAAGGCGTCGGCCGCGACGCCCGCCAACGCGATGGCCCCAAACGCCGCTGCAGACGCCAGATACGGGCGAACGCGCCTCCAACTGACGGCGGTGCCGGTCAGCAGCACGAAGCCGTGAAGGAAGATTGCGTACGCCCAGAGCCGGAACATCGCAAACCGGCCAGCATTTAACAGTCCCAAGGCCGCCTGTTGGCGGCCGCCGAGACCAGATATGGTATGCGGGGGCCCGACCGATAAACCAGCCGGCCAGAACGATCGCAAGCAGTAGCCCGACCGCAGCGGCGCAGGTCATCACGGCAGCCCATACGCGGAAGTGCCCTGCACCGGTTCACGAACCAAATCGCAGCAACGTCGACGCCCAGCATCATCGCGTTGTAAAGGAGAATCACGCGAACATTCTATCGGCCGGCGGCTGAGAATCAAGCTCGGTTGCCACTCCCCTGCCCTGCCCCGTTGCATCATCGTGCGAGCGACCGCATTTTTGTCAATGCTCGTTGGCACAAACGAACAGCCGACGCCCTCTTGCTGGGACTGTACGGATTCTTGGTGTCACGAAGGAGCAGATAGCGACGCAAACCGCAGACCAGAAAGGGGACAGTCCCCTTTGAGGCTCATCAGGAGCGCTCGAAGACCAGCGGGTGATCTGATTTTGGCTGGGCCACGCGCACGGACAACTCGCCGGCGAGCAGATCGTCGAACAACTGGCCGACGAACTCCGCCCGCCATCCCCGCGAGAGCTTAGGCCCGGTGCCCGACTTGCCGCGGCCGTGCCCCATTCGATATGCGATCCACTCCCGGATGTCATTGGGCGTGCCGACGAGATTCGGCGCGAGTTGGGCATGGCGGCAGATGCTGCCCAGTGCGGCAAACAGGAATTGGCCGAGCACCGAGAGTTCGGGCACCTGTTCGCGCCGGGCGCGGCGGACACTCGGCCTCCGGCACGTCCAGCCCGCGCTGAATCGCGGCGGCGATTTCGCCCAGTCGCCGCTGCAAGTCGCCCCGCTCCATCCCGCGTACCGCGCGGATGCGGGCCACGTCGGCCGAACCGCGTCGCGCCAATTCGACGATCAGATCGTCGCGAAGGATCCGCCGCACCGGCTGATTGCGGCGTTGCGCCTCGGCGTCGCGCCAATGGTAAAGCTCGCGGATAATTGCCAGCCCGCGGGCGTCGATGCCCGCATTGCCCGACACGCGGCGCCAGCGCTCGTGCGACATGGATCTTTCGATGTCCTCGAGCCACATCGCGATCTCCGACGCGAACCAATCGACCCGCCCGAGTTCCGCCAACTTATCGTAAATCTTGTCGCGCAGCGGCGTGAGGAACCGGGCGTCGTTCAGGGCGTATTCGACTTGCCGCTTGCTCAGCGGACGGCGCCGCCAATCGGTGCGGGTCTCGTGCTTCGGCGGAGTGCGGCCGAGAAACTTCGCCACAAGCGTCCCCAGTCCGGCGGGATATTCGGCTCCGGCAAGTGCCGCCGCAAGTTGCACGTCGAAGAGCTTAGCCGGCCGCTGGTCGATTGCGCGAAGACAGAACTCCATTTCGCCCCGCCCGGCATGGACGATCGTCTCGTGGCCTGGCGCGACCACCGCTTTCCAGAACAGCGTCACGTCGGGCACGGCCACCGTGTCGACCACTGCCAACTCATCGTCGGCAGCCACCTGGATCAGACACAGCACCGGCTGGTACGTGTGTTCCGAGACGAATTCCGTGTCGAAGGCAATCGTCTTCGCCCGGGCCAACGAGCGGCAATATTGCCGCAACTGTTCGTCGGTGGTGATATCGTGATATTGCACGGCGCGATCCGGCGGCGACCGCTCGGAGCGAATCAGATGAACAAGAGTGTGACCAAGAGAAACAGCGGAACGAGAAAAACGCAACTATACAAAAGATAACCGAAGAAGCTGGGCATTGCTATGCCGCGTTTCTCGGCGATGGACTTGACCATGAAGTTCGGCCCGTTGCCAATATACGTGTTCGCGCCCATCAGCACCGACCCCAGGCTGAGGGCCACCAACAATCGCTCGGCCACGCCGGCCACGGCCGGGCCGAGTCCGGCGCCGCTGGCGGCCGAACTTGCCGTGAACGACTTCGCCGTTTCGAAAAAAACCACGTACGTCGGCGCGTTGTCCAGCACCGAGGACAGGCTGCCGGTGGCCCAAAAATAATGCCACGGCTGCGTCAGTCCGAGGCGCGGCCCTTCGACCGCCAGAATTTGCAGTGCCGGTTGCATGCAGATGAAGATACCCAAGAACAACACCGCCACCTCCACGATTGCCGCATAGTTAAATTGGTTCATGTGCCGCAGGTGGAGGCTGCCGATGACCAGCGATAGGGCGACCAAGGCCAGTTGTACCATCTCGCGCAAGTACATCCACGGGTGCCAGTTCGTGCCCGGCAGCGTTTTGCTCGGGTCGAGCAATCCCACCGTGAACACCACGCCCGCGAGAAGCAAGGCGTTGGGCCACAGTCCGCCGAAGCGCAGCCGATGCACCCGCGTCTCTTCCCGTACGATGTCTGCCAGCTTTTCGTGCGGGAAAAACCAGTAGCGGTCCCAGACATAGTACACTGCTAGCAGCGCCCCGTTGACGAAGAGCCACTCTTTCCAGAGCGCGAACGTCCACAGAAAATGCACGCCCATCAAGTATCCGAGGAACAGCGGCGGATCGCCGATCGGCAGCAGCAGCCCTCCGCAATTGCAGACGACAAAAATAAAGAACACCACGGTGTGCTGGACCTTCTTCCGCTCCCGGTTCGTCTCCAAGAGCGGCCGGATGAGGAGCATGGCCGCTCCGGTCGTACCGATGAAGCTCGCCAGCAGTGCTCCGACCGCCAAGAACGCACAGTTCGTGGCCGGATGGGCCGGCAGGTCGCCCTCAATGCGAATGCCGCCCGAGATCGTGTACAAGCTGAACAGCAGTACGATAAACGGCACATACTCGCCCAGGATCGCGTTGGCCAGGACTTCGCTGGCCAGGCCGACGCTTGGCCCGCTCATGGCCGGGAAGGCCACGTGAGGGCCGGGCCAATGCGCATGGATCGGATAGGCGTGCATGAAAAGGTAGTAGGCGAGCGTCCCCACTGCCAGCAGGGCCGTCACGTAGAAACGGTGCAAGTTGTTCTCCCACCAGTGCATCGTGGTGGGCACCAGCGGCGCAACGGCAATCGCAGCCAAGAGAAGCCCAAACGGAATGACCATCCAGTAGGGTGGATGTAAATGGGCGGCCTCCGGCGCCGGTGCCTGGGTCCCCTGCCCTGCCTTCTCGCCGTGCGGCACCTCGCCCACCGCCTCATGGTGGCTGGCGGCCACGACTTGCGCCGTGGCACGCTGCGGCAGTCGCATCACCGCCGTGACAAGGTAGACCAGAAGCACCAAACCGATGGCCAGCGCCAACAGCCGGTGCGTCGTCTGAGAGGAAGACGATGCGAGTTCGCTCATGCAGATAGACTCCAGCACTGGACAGTCTGACTAGCAGAGGGCATCGCACGCAAAAAATCAAGTACGACGATCTGCGAAGCCACCCGGTTTGCAAAAATACAAAAGATAGGCGCGATCTGGAAAGATGCTGCCGCCGCTCAGGCCAGCCAATTTTTCAAATAGCTGGGCTGTAACTGCAAATTGCTTGACATTTCTCGCTTCTTTTTCAATACTTAACAGCCTCACTCCTCACTACCGCTTATCACTCTGTAGAAGGAGACTTATTGTGCCTAGGTCGGTGCTCGAGGCAATTAAAATGGGAATTTGGGACTTCGAACCACAGGACGTGGAATTTCGCAGTTTCGACGCCTCCGATGCCATGCCTGGGACGCCGGAGAAGCTGCTGGCACTGGTCGAACGGGCCAAGCGCGGGCTGCCTCTCTGGCACGTCGAGGATCGTGACGACATGGAGACCCCGCCGCCCCGTATCACGCATCGGTGTCGGCCTCGTTGAACCTCGGCAGGCACGCTATGTAGCAGGGCACGCTCCGCGTGCCGTTGGCGACAGTCTTGCAGATGCATTCTCCGACGCACCGACCGCGGCGAAAGGGACAGTCCCATTTTCGCTGACACGAAAATCGGGACAGGCCCCCTCCGGCTCCGAAGGGCGGATACTGCGGTTTGGAGGGAATTCATGCCCTCGGACGTGTTTCCTGCCTGAACGGATGGTATGCTTGCCGAGTGGGGTCTATCGGCGGTTGCGAAGAAGAGGCATCTCAATGTTGGTCCGTCCAGCGGCACTGAGCTTCGGCCATCCCCTGCCCTACGGGGCGATCGTGCATGAAGGCGGCGTGCAGTTCGTCGTCTTCAGCCGCAGCGCCGACCGCCATGCGCCTGCTGCTCTACCGAGCGGCTGCCGATCCGGAGCCAACGGACGTCATCCTCTTCGATCCCGACTTGAACCGCTGGGGCGACATCTGGAGCATTTTTGTGCCAGGCGTAAAGCCGGGCCAGCTCTATCACTTTCAGGCCGACGGACCGTTTGATCCCGACCGCGGCCAACGCTTCGATGGCCGGGCGCGACTGATCGATCCGTATGCCCGGGCGCTAACAGGCGACTTCCTGCCGGCCGACGGGGGCATCGTTCGCCCGCCGAAATGTGTCGTCGTCCATGACGAGTTCGACTGGCAGGGCGACCGCCACCTTCGCCGCCGGCTCGACGAAACCGTGATTTACGAGATGCACGTTCGCGGCTTCACGCGGCAAGTTCGAGCCGCACGAGCCACCCCGGCACTTACCTGGGCCTCGTCGAGAAAATCCCGTACCTGCAATCGCTTGGCGTCACGGCCGTCGAACTAATGCCGGTTTTTGAGTTCGCAACGAATGACTGCTTGGGCGAGCCGTTGGAGCCACCGAACTACTGGGGCTACGACCCGCTCGCCCTGTTTGCTCCGCATCGCGGTTACGCCGTCGACACGGAACCCGGCGGCCAGGTCCGCGAGTTCAAGGAGATGGTGCTCGCGCTGCACCGGGCCGGCATCGAAGTCATCCTCGACGTCGTGTTCAACCATACGGCCGAAGGCAACGAGACCGGGCCGACGCTGAGCTTCAAGGGATTGGAAAACTGCGTCTACTACATGCTCAAAAACGGCGGCCGTAGCTATCGCAACTACTCGGGCTGCGGCAACACGCTCAACGGCAATCACCCGATCGTCCGCGAGATGATCTTCCATTGTCTGCGACACTGGGTGCACAACTACCACGTCGACGGCTTCCGCTTCGATCTGGCGTCGATTTTGAGCCGCAACCGCGATGGCGAACTGGTGCCGAATCCACCGGTGGTCGAGTCGATCGGCGAAGACCCGCTGTTGGCTGACACCAAGATCATCGCCGAGGCCTGGGACGCGGCCGGCGGATATCAGGTGGGGCGTTTCGGCAGCCTCCGCTGGGCCGAATGGAACGGCCACTGCCGCGACGACCTGCGGCGATTCTGGCGCGGCGATTCCAACATGGTCGGTCCGCTGGCCACCCGCATCGCCGGCTCCAGCGATCTCTATCAAGGCAGCGGGCGCAAGCCTTATCACAGCATCAACTTCGTCACCAGCCACGACGGCTTCACACTCAACGACCTGGTCTCGTACAGCGAGAAGCACAACCAGTCCAACGGCGAAGATAACCGCGACGGCGAAAACGCCAACTACAGCTACAACTACGGCATCGAGGGGCCGACGCGCCGCGCCGCCGTCGAGGCGGTCCGCCTGCGACAGATCAAGAACATGATGGCCTCGCTCTTGCTGAGCCAGGGCGTGCCCATGCTGCTGTCAGGCGACGAATGCCGCCGCACGCAACTTGGCAACAACAACGCCTATTGCCAGGACAATAGAACGAACTGGTTTGATTGGAGGCTCGTCGAGCGGCACGACGGCCTTAGGCGGTTCTGCGCGGCACTGGTAGCCTTCCGCAAATCAGAGCCGACATTGCGACAGACGGATTTTCTCCACGGCGTGCCCTGGACGCCCGGCGGCCTGCCGGACGTAAGTTGGTACGGACCCAGCGGCGTGCCGGTGGATTGGAGGGTCGATTCGCGGAGTCTCGTGTGTCTCTTGGCGGCGGTGCCGCGGGAGGCGGAATCGTCGCCCTCGAATCACCACGTGCTCATGCTGTTTCACGCCGGCACCGACGCCCGGCACTTCACCCTGCCGCCGGTTGCCCGCAATATCGACTGGCGCCTATTCATCGACACGGCAGCCCAATCGCCCGACGACATCTATCCGGATCTGCCCGGTCCTCCATCGCCGTCAAACGCGATCGTGACGCTGGAGTCCAGATCACTGGTCGTGTACGTGGCGCCGGACGACCTTAGCGGTGCGATCTAATGGTCCGTCCCACGACCTACCACGCGAAATGGGCGAAGGCCTTGTTGGCGTCGGCCATACGGTGGACGTTCTCGCGCTTGGTCATCGCGGCGCCCTCGCGGTTGTAGGCGGCCATCAGTTCGGCGGCTAACTTCTCGCTCGCCGGGCGGCCCTTCTTCTCGCGGATCGAGCCTAGGATCCAGCGAATCGCCAGCGATTGCTGGCGGTTGCGATTGACCTGCATCGGCACCTGGTACGAAGCACCGCCAACGCGCTTCGAGCGGACCTCGATGTTCGGCTTCACGTTCTCAAGCGCCTGGGTGAATACCTGGATCGGCTCGACGTCCTTGATCTTCTCGCCGATCAGATCCAGCGCGTCGTAGAAGACGGCCTCGGCCGTGCTCTTCTTGCCGTCCCACATCAGGCAGTTGACGAACTTGCTGGCTAGGATCGATCCGTGCTTCGGATCGCCGACGAGAGTTTTCTTGCTGGCGGTAAAACGGCCCATAAGAAAGGGGATTTGGGGATTTGGGGATTTGGGGATTTGGGGATTTGGAGAGGGGCTGGAGTTCGGAACCGAACGGAACGATGATTGATCCAATCTCGAAATCCCTAAATCCCTACATCCCTAAATCCCTTAACTTGGTTTTTTCGCTCCGTAACGGCTGCGGGATTGCCTGCGATCCTCGACGCCGAGCGTGTCCAACGCGCCGCGGACCACCTGATAACGAACGCCGGGCAAGTCGCGGACGCGGCCGCCGCGGACCAGCACGATCGAGTGCTCTTGCAGGCTGTGCCCCTCGCCCGGAATGTAGACCGTCACTTCCTTGCCGTTGCTCAGCCGCACGCGTGTGATCTTCCGCAACGCCGAGTTCGGCTTCTTCGGGGTCATGGTCTTGACCTGAAGACAAACGCCCCGCTTCATGGGGCACTTGTCCAACACCGGCGCCTTGCTGAACTTCCGCGGAATGCGCCGCCGCTTTCGCACTAACTGGTTGATCGTAGGCATGTACTGGTCTCGATACTCGCTAAAGAAACGGCGCCAATGCGGCTGAGAATCCTATATTTTGCCCTGTGGCCCGACTGCTGTCAACGGGTTGATCACAGGTGGCCCTACGTTTCTTCCTCCTCGGTCGGCTCGTCGCCGCCGAGGAACAAGGCGTCCAACCCGCCCGGCGCCGGGGTGGCTGCCACATCGCTCTGGGCAGCAGGGGCCTCGGCCGGCTTCTCGGCCTCTTCGGGCTTCACTCCGCCGTCCAACAGCGGGAAGTGACGGGCCAGCACGTCTTCCTTCTCGACGGCCAAAGCTTCCAAGGCCTGAGGCCGGATGCGGACCTCCGACTGCTGATAGCTGCGGAAGCCGGTGCCGGCCGGCACCAAGTGGCCGAGAATCACGTTTTCCTTCAGGCCCACCAGCGGATCGATCTTCCCGGCCAGGGCCGCCTCGGTCAACACCTTGGTCGTCTCTTGGAAGCTGGCCGCCGAGATAAAGCTCGAACTCTGCACGGCCGCCTTCGTGATGCCCAACAACTGCGTGCTCGCCGTGGCCATTTTCGGCCTCGTGCCCTTGGCCGGCGCCGCCGAGGGCCTCGATCTGGGCGTTGGCCTGCTCGAGGCTGTCGACCGGCACGATCGCGCCGGGCTCGAAATCACTGTCGCCCTTCTCCGTGATCCTCAAACACCTGACCAACTCCTGGTTGGCCGCGCGGAACTCGAACTTGTCCATCACGCTGCCGGGCAGCAGCGTCGTGTCGCCGATCGATTCGACGCGGACCTTCCGCAACATCTGGGCGACGATAATCTCGATGTGCTTGTCGTTGATCTCCACACGCTGGCTGCGGTAGACGTTCTGGATCTCGCGCACCAGATACTGCTGCACCGCCTCCTCGCCGGAAATCCGCAGGATGTCGTGCGGAACCAATGGGCCGTCGACCAGCGCCTCGCCCGCCCGGACGAAGGTGCCGGAGTGGACGCGAAGGTGCTTGCCGTGCGAAACGAGGTGCTCGCGTTCGATGCCCGCCTCACTCTTGACGACGATCGTCCGCTTGCCCCGGCGCTTCTCGCCCAGGATTTCCACGATGCCGTCGATCTCGGCGATCACGGCCGGGTCCTTCGGCTTGCGGGCCTCGAAGATTTCCGTCACCCGGGGCAGGCCGCCGGTGATGTCTTGGGTTCCGGAGACCTCGCGGGGCGTCTTGGCCAACAGCGTGCCGGCCGAGATCGTCTTGCCCTCTTGCACTTCGACGTTCGCCTTCTCCGGCAAGTAATAGAAATCGAGAATCTTTCCGCTATCGTCCTCCAGCACCACTTGCGGGTGCAGATCGCCCTTGTATTCGGTGACGATCATGCGGACATGGCCGCCGGGGTCCTTTTCCAGGCGGATCGTTTCGCCCTCGATCACGTCCTCGTAACGCACCTTGCCGCCGACTTCGGCGAGAATCGGGATGCTGTGCGGGTCCCACTGGCACAAGACCGTGCCGGGTTGGATCTCGGCGTTCTCCTCGACCAGCAGGTTCGCACCGGCGGGGACTTCGTACTTCTCGATTTCGCGCCCCTTGGGGTCCAACAGAAGGATTTCGCCGTTGCGGGTCAAAACGACGTGCTGCCCCTCATCGTTGCGGACGACCTTCATGCGCGTGAACTGGACGATGCCGGCCTTCTTCGCGCGGATTTCGCTTTCTTCCACGGCGCGGGCGGCTGTGCCGCCGATATGGAACGTCCGCATCGTCAACTGTGTGCCCGGCTCGCCGATGCTCTGGGCCCCGATGATCCCAACGGCCATACCTTGCTCGACCAGCGCCCCGGTCGAGAGGTCCATGCCGTAGCACAGCGCGCAAACGCCCAACGACGCATCGCACGTCATCGTACTGCGGACCTGGATCTTTTCCAGGCCCATCGCCTCGATTCTCCGGGCCACGTCCATCGTAATCAACTCGTTTTCGCGCACGACGAGCTCGTCGGTGATCGGGTTGACGATGTTCGTGCGGCTGACGCGCCCCTTGATCGAGTCGGCCAGGCTGACCTCGACCTTTTCGCCTCGATAGATCACGCCCTTGGTGATGCCCTGCGTGGTGCCGCAGTCGTGGCACGTGACCACCACGTTCTGCGCCACGTCGGCCAGTTTGCGCGTCAGGTAACCCGAGTCGGCCGTCTTGAGTGCCGTGTCGGCCAGACCCTTGCGGGCACCGTGCGTGGAGCTGAAGTACTCCAACACCGTCAGTCCCTCGCGGAAGTTTGCCTTGATCGGCGTTTCGATGATCTTGCCCGACGGCTTGGCCATCAAACCGCGCATGCCGGCCAACTGGCGAATCTGCTCGACGCCGCCGCGGGCGCCGGAGTGGGCCATCAGAAAGATCGGGTTGACGTAGCCGGCGAAGCGGTAATCGCTCTCCAACTCCTGCATCATTTCGGTCGTAATCTGTTCGCGCGCGTGCGTCCAGGCGTCGAGCACCTGGTTGTAGCGCTCGCCTTCCGTGATGATGCCGCGCTGGTAGAGCTTCATGATCCGGAGCACCGCCTTCTCGGCGTTGGCGATAATCTTCGACTTGTTCGGCGGCGTGATCAGGTCGTCGGTGGCGAAACTCAGGCCCGAAAGCGTGCTCTGGCGGAAGCCGATGCGGTTCAGCGCGTCCAACAGGTCGATCGTGCTGCGCCGGCCGAGGATTTCGTAGCAGTCGGAAATAACGCCGGCCAGGTCGCTGGATCGCAGCGGGGTGTTGTAATAAGGCATGCCCAGCGGAAGCATCGAATTGAACAACACGCGGCCGACGGTGGTTTGCACCTGTCCGCCCTTGACGCCACGGTCTCCCTTGACGCGTCGCCCCGCAGACAGGCGGACGGTGATCGACGCATGCGTGCCGACCACGCCCAGCGAGTGGGCCAGTTGCACCTCGTCGACCGAGGAAAAACGCATGCCGTCTCCCTTGGTGACCTGTTGCGCGGCCGTCATGTAATAGCAACCCATCACGACGTCCTGCGACGGGCTGATGATCGGAGCGCCGTTGGCCGGGCTGAAAATGTTGTTCGTCGACATCAACAGCGTATGGGCCTCGACCTGGGCCTCGATCGACAGCGGCAGGTGGACCGCCATCTGGTCGCCGTCGAAGTCGGCATTAAAGCCCTTGCACACCAGCGGGTGGAGCTTGATGGCGTTGCCCTCGACCAGCACCGGCTCGAAGCCTTGGATGCCCATGCGGTGCAGCGTCGGGGCACGATTCAACAGCACGGGGTGGTTCTGGATCACCTCTTCCAGGATGTCCCATACCTCCTCGTCCTTCCGCTCCAGCATCTTTTTGGCGCTCTTGATCGTGTCGGCGTGCCCCAACTCTTTCAAGCGGCGGATGATAAACGGCTGGTAAAGCTCCAGCGCGATCTTCTTCGGCAGACCGCACTGGTGCAGCCGCAGGGCGGGACCGACGACGATCACGCTGCGGGCCGAGTAGTCGACGCGCTTGCCCAACAGGTTCTCGCGGAAGCGGCCCTGTTTGCCCTTGATCATGTCGGTCAGCGACTTCAGCGGCCGGTTGCTGCTCCCCAGCACGGGTCGCTTGCAGCGGTTGTTGTCAAACAGCGCGTCGACCGATTGCTGCAACATCCGCTTCTCGTTGCGGATGATCACTTCGGGCGCGTTGAGGTCGACCAGCTTCTTCAGTCGGTTGTTGCGGTTGATGATCCGGCGATACAGGTCGTTGAGGTCGCTCGTGGCGAAATTGCCCGAATCCAACAGCACCAGGGGCCGCAGATCGGGCGGAATCACCGGAATCACGTCCAGCACCATCCACTCCGGGCGGTTGTCGCTGTCGCGGATCGCTTCGACTACCTTCAGCCGATTGATCAGGTCCTTCTTCTTCTGTTTCGAGTTCGTCTCGATCAGTTCGGTGCGGAGGTCCTGCGAGAGCTTCACCAGATCGAGGCCCACCAGCAGCTTGCGGACGGCCTCGGCGCCCATGTCTGCCTCCCACGTGGCGTTGGGATATTGGGCCCTGGCGGCGCGATATTCTTCCTCGGTCAACAATTGCTGCATCTTCAAGGCCGTGTCGCCGGGGTTGGTGACGACGTAATCCTGGAAGTAGACCACTTTCTCGAGACTCGTGGTCTTCATGGCCAACAGTGCGCCAAGCCGACTGGGCATCGCCTTGAAGAACCAAATGTGGACCACCGGCGCGGCCAGCTCGATATGGCCCATCCGCTTGCGGCGGACCCGGCTGTGCGTAATCTTCACGCCGCAGCGGTCGCAAATCATGCCCTTGTACTTCATGCCCCGGTACTTGCCGCACGAGCACTCCCAGTCCTTTTCCGGGCCGAAAATCCGCTCACAGAACAGGCCGTCCTTCTCGGGACGGTAGGTGCGGTAGTTGATCGTCTCGGGCTTCTTCACCTCGCCGAACGACCAGCTTCGGATGTCGTGCGGCCGCGCGAGACTGATCTTGACCGACGTATAGTCGTTAATCCGATCGTATGTCGTTTCGCCGATACTCACGGGGAATACTCCTTGGGGTCGGAGTGATGAGTGAGGGATTAGGGATTGGGAATTAGGGATTAGGTCACCGGTTGAACGGCTTTCTTCCCAATCCCTAATCCCCAATCCCTGCCTCTCAAATATGTGCCTTCTCCAATTGCATGTTCAACGCGAGGCCGCGGATCTCGTTGGTCAACACATCGAAACTGGCCGGAGTTCCGGCCTCCAGCGTGTTCTCGCCCTTGACCATGGCCTCATAAATTTTCGTGCGGCCTTCGACGTCGTCGCTCTTGACCGTCAGCAACTCCTGGAGGATGTAGGCCGCGCCATAGGCCTCCAGCGCCCAGACTTCCATCTCGCCGAAGCGCTGGCCGCCAAACCGGGCCTTGCCGCCAAGCGGCTGCTGCGTAATCAGCGAGTACGGTCCGGTCGAGCGGGCGTGGACCTTGTCGTCGACCAGGTGGTGCAGTTTCAGCATGTAGATATAGCCGACGGTCGAAAGCTGCTCGAACGGCTCGCCGGTCCGGCCGTCGTAAAGCTTCGCCTTGCCGGTCTCGGGCAGGCCGGCGTCCTTCAGGGCCTTATGGATGTCCTGCTCGGTCGCCCCGTCGAAGATCGGCGTGACCGCCTGAAAGCCGGTCGTGGCGCCCGCCCAACCGAGGTGGGTCTCAAGAATCTGACCCACGTTCATACGGCTGGGAACGCCCAGCGGGTTGAGCAGGATTTGCACGCGCGTGCCGTCGGCCAGAAACGGCATGTCTTCCTTGGGCAGAATCTTCGCGATCACGCCCTTGTTGCCGTGCCGGCCGGCCATTTTATCGCCGACCGAGATCACGCGCTTGGCGGCGACGTAGACCTTGACCATTTGCAGCACGCCGCTGCGAAGCTCGTCGCCGCGCTTCATCGAGTTGAGCGTCCGTTCCTTCGCGTCGATGGCTGCCTTAACCGCCGGCCAGAGATTTTTGTGGATCTTCTCCACGTTGCTTTTGCGTTGCGGGCTGCGGATATCGAGCTTCTCGATGTCGAACTGGTTGGCCTGCTCGGCGACGTAGCGGTGCTCCTGGTTCTCGACCAGCGGGTTGCCGTCCTCGTCGGTCAGTTTTTTGTGGAGCACGTCCTCGATCTCTTTGACCAACTCGCCGAAGGCGATGGCGATCCGCTCGTTGCCCTTGGCCTCGGCCTCCTTCAGCCCTGCCTCGAACGCCTTGCGTTCATCGTCCGAAAGGCTCATGCGGCGAGAGAACTTCTGCGTGCCGATGACGATGCCCTCGACGCCGGAGGGGACTTC
Source organism: uncultured Planctomycetaceae bacterium (assembly GCA_963789525.1). Classification (GTDB taxonomy): domain Bacteria; phylum Planctomycetota; class Planctomycetia; order Pirellulales; family Thermoguttaceae; genus CAVXFB01. The sequence continues at coordinate 813,144 of CAWBLA010000005.1, read as the reverse complement.
GAGCGAGTCGTTCTTCACGTCCTCGCCAGCCCGGCCGAAGATCGCGTGCAACAGCTTCTCTTCGGGGGTCAATTCGGTCTTCGACTTCGGCGACACCTTGCCCACAAGGATATCACCCGGCTGCACGTACGTGCCAACGTGGACGATGCCGGTTTCGTCGAGGTTGCGGAGTTGTTTCTCGCTGACGTTGGGGATGTCGCGCGTGAACTCCTCGCGGCCCAGCTTCGTTTCGCGGATTTCGATGTCGAACTCTTCGATGTGGATCGAGGTGTAGGTGTCGGCCTCGACCAACTCTTCACTGATGATGATGGCATCCTCGAAATTGAAGCCGTCCCACGCCATGAAGGCGGCCAGGACGTTGCGGCCCAGCGCCAATTCGCCCTGGTGCGTGGCGGCGCCGTCGGCAATCACCTGCCCCTTCTCCACCTTGTCGCCCATGTGGACGATCGGCCGCTGATTCTGGCATGTCCGCTCGTTGAGGCCGACGAACTTCCGGAGCTTATAGATGTCGGCACCGATTTCGATGTGCTCGGCATCGACGGCCGTGATGGTGCCTTTGCGCTGGCGCGAACGAGCATGCTCGAGTTCAGCGCGGCTTCCTGTTCCAGACCGGTGGCCACCAGCGGCGGTTCGGTAATCAGCAAAGGCACCGCCTGGCGCTGCATGTTCGAGCCCATCAAGGCGCGGTTCGCGTCGTCGTGTTCGAGAAACGGGATGAGCCCGGCCGAGACGCCGACCATCTGGGCCGGCGCCACGTCGATGTATTGCACCTGGGTGACCGGCACCATCTGGAAGTCGCCATGATGCCGGGCGATAATCGTGTCGCCGACCAGCCGTCCGTCTTGCATCGCGGCGTCGGCCGGCGCGAGAATCGCCTCGTGCTCCTGGTCCGCGCGCAGCCACTCGATTTCCTCGGTCAGGCGGCCGTTCTTCAGCTTCTGGTATGGAGTGACCAGGAAGCCGTAGTCGTCCACACCGGCGTAAATCGCCAGGCTGGAGATCAGTCCGATGTTCGTGCCTTCGGGGGTTTCGATCGGGCAGATGCGTCCGTAGTGCGAAATATGGACGTTGCGGACTTCGAAGCCCGCCCGCTTGCGGTTCAAGCCGCCGGGGCCCAAGGCCGACAGGCGGCGCTCGTGGGTGAGCATCGACAGCGGGTTGGTCTGGTCGACGACCTGCGAAAGCTCGCCGCGGCCGAAAAAGTACTCCAGCGCCGCCGAGATGCTCTTGGGGTTGACCAGGCTGCGGGGCGTCATGTCCTCCAGGTCCTTCAGGCTCATGTGCTCCTGCACCGTGCGCCGGAGCTTGAGGAAGCCCTTGCGGAGTTCGTCCGAAGCGAGTTCGTCGATCGTGCGCAGCCGCCGGTTGCCCAAGTGGTCGATGTCGTCGACCTCAGCGTCCGGCTCGTTGTTGCGGAGCTTCACCAGGTACTTGATCGCGGCGATCAGGTCGTCGGCACGGAGCGTCATCTCCTCTTCGGGAATATTCAGGCCGAGCTTGCGGTTGATGCGGAACCGGCCGACGCGGCCCAGGCGGTAGCGGTTCGTGTCGTAGAATTTCTCGTTGAACAGGGCCTTGGCCTTCTCCAATTGCGGCGGATTGCCCGGCCGCAGACGCTGGTAAATCCGCAACAGGGCCTCTTCGTGGCTAGCCGTGTTGTCGTCGGAAAGGGCATTGAGCAACAGCGGGTTCTTCGGATCGCTCATCACCTCGACCGTCTTGAGCCCGGAAGTGCAGATGGTCTCGGCGGTGTTCTTTGTGATCTTCTGCGCGCATTCGACGATAATCTCACCGGCCCGCTGGCTGGCGGCCGGATAGACGACGTTGCCGACGGCGAGCTTTCCCTCGATCTTCGCCGCGCTGCGGCTGTCGCTGATCTTGACCGTTTCGATCTCGTAGAAGACGCGCAGCAGGTTGGCGTTGTCGCTGTAGGCCGGCTCCATCGCCCTGAGCAGCGTCATGATCGAGAACTTGCCGCTCTGGTCGATGCGGACCGAGAGGCTTTCCTTGCGGTTGACGTTCAGTTCGATCCAGCTTCCGCGTTCGGGAATAATGCGGCAGCTTTGCAGGCGCCGCTCGCCGGTGCCCTCGACCTCGCTGACGAAGTCCACGCCGGGGCTGCGGTGGAGTTGGCTGACGACGACGCGCTCGGCTCCGTTGATGATGAACTCACCGCCGCCGAGCATGATCGGAACGTCGCCCAGGTAGACCTCCTCCTCGATCGGCTGCTCCTTGGTCAAGCGCAGCCAGACCTTGAAAGGCCGGCCGTAGGTCAGGCGCAACTGGCGGCACTCATCCGGCTCGTACCGGGGTTTGCCGAGTTCGTAGCGGACGTACTCCAAGCGGAGCGTCTTGTCGTAGCTCTCGATCGGAAAGATCTCGCGCAACACGCCCTCGATGCCCTGGTCCTTGCGTTTGGCCGGGGCAATCTCGTATTGCAGGAAGGCCTCGTAGCTGCGAGTCTGGATTTCCGTCAGATCGGGGATGGCATAGGGGGGTCGTTGGCTGCCAAAGCGACGTCGTTCCTTGGGTTGGAGCCGCCGTTGAGCCGTTGTCGCCATAAGGAATCATCCTCCACTGAGTCAAAATGCACGTCCGACACGTGCTGAAGTGCTGCCAGCCGGGAGCGGGCGTCTCGGTCTGAGAGACGATACACGGCCGTTCCGGTGGCGAACTGCCCACACGCACGCTACTTGATCACCACCGTGCCGCCAGCCTCCTCCAGCTCCCTCTTCAGTTTCTCGGCGTCCTCCTTGGAGATGCCCTCCTTGATCTTGGCGGGCACGCCCTCGACCAGGTCCTTGGCTTCCTTCAAGCCCAGCCCGGTGGCGGCGCGGACGACCTTGATCACGCCGATCTTCTTGTCGCCAAAGCCCTCGAGGACTACGTCGAATTCGGTCTTCTCGGCCACCGCCGCCGCGGCGCCGCCGCCGTCCGCCGGCGCTGCCATCATTACCGCGCCTCCGGCCGCCGGCTTGATGCCGTGCACTTCTTCCAGGTAGTCGCTCAACTCCTTGGCTTCCTTCAACGTCAAGCCGACGATCTTCTCGCCCAACTCTTGGGTGACTTTGGAAAACTCGCGGGTTGCTTCAGCCGTTGCCATGACGATCTCGATCCTTTCTCACAAGATGGTAAGGGGGACACCACGGAGACACGGAGACCACGAAGACTCAAAAGCATGAAGAATCAACGGCCGCAACTCATTACCCATCATGCCACGTCTGATCTTCTTGTCCTCCGTGTCTCCGTGGTCTGTTCTCAATTATGTATTCTACGCATTCAGCTCGCCGCGGACTCCTCGGGAGTTGCGTCATCGCCTTCTGATTTCTGCTCGATCTGGCTGGCCAACGCACCGCCGACGGAGTTCAACTGACTGGCCAGCATCGCTCCCGGGCCGAGGATTTGGCCCAGAAGAAGGCTCAACTGCTCGGTGCGGCTGGGCCAACGGCTCACCTCCTCGACTTGGGGTGCGGTAAGTGGCTCGCCGTCCATGACGCCGCCCCGGGCCTCGAAGGGCTTATACTTGTCGTCCCTGACCAGTTTGGCGATTTCCTTCGCGAGGCTGACGATATCCTCGCCGCCCCAGCAGATGGCCGCCGTGCCACTAAGGCCGACGAACATGGACGCCAACGGCGTGCCCTCGGTCGCCTGGGCGGCCATGCTGTTCTTGACCACCATCACGCGGATATTCTTGCTCCGCAGTTCGGCCCGGAGCCGGGTGTTGGTGTTGGCGTCCAGTCCGACCATGTTGACCAGCAGCGCATCATGGACGTTCTGCAGTTGCTCGCGGAGATGGTTACGGATGAGGTCTTTTACGTATTTGCTCATGACAGTTGGCTTGTCTAGTCGTGCTGCCGTCGCTTACCCGGCCGAGGGCGCGTCGGCACCAGTATCGTTACGCCTGAACCCGCACGCCGGGGCTCATCGTGGCGCTCAGCGCGATGCCCTTGATGTAATGGCCCCGCACGGCCGCCGGTTTGATGCCCACAATGTGATTGATAAACGCCGACACGTTGTCGGCGAGTTTCGACGCCTCGAAGCTGAGCTTGCCGACCACGGCGTGGACATTGCCGCCGGTGTCATTGCGAAACTCCACTTTGCCCGCCTTGTATTCCTTGATGACCTTGCCTACGTCGGGCGTTACCGTGCCGGCGCGGGGCGACGGCATCAGTCCGCGCGGACCGAGGATCTTGCCCAACGGACCGACGGCGCCCATCATATCGGGCGCGGCGATGCAGACGTCGAAGTCGGTCCAACCGCCCTTGATCTTCTCGGCCAACTCCGGCCCACCGACCTCATCGGCTCCGGCAGCCTTGGCCTCGTCGACCTTGTCCCCCTTGGCGAAGACCACCACCCGCAACGTCTTCCCGATGCCGTGCGGCAGCACGATCGAGCCACGCACGAGTTGATCGGCCTGCTTCGGATCGATGCCGAGCCGGATGGCGATTTCGACGGACTGGTCGAACTTCGTCGTGTCAAATGTTTTCAAGACTGCCACGGCATCCGCGACCGAAAGAGGCTTGCTCTCCGGCGGCGCATTCTTCATCATGGCGGTCATGCGCTTTACAAGTTTTGGCATTGCGAGTCACTTCTCTTCGCTTCTCTTGGCCGCCTTACCGGCGGCCGCTAAACGAGCCAGCCCGTAGCTCCAAATCACCAAATCACCAAATCCCAAAATCCCTACTCCTTACTCACCTCGATCCCCATGCTTCGGGCCGTACCTTCGACCATGCGGCGGGCGTGCTCGATGTCCCGGGCGTTGAGGTCGGCCATCTTCGTCTTGCAGATTTCGTCTACCTGTGCGACTGTCACCTTGCCGACCTTCTCCTTGTTCGGCACACCGGAGCCCTTGGCAATCGCGGCGGCCTGCTTCAACAATGCCGCGGCCGGAGGACTCTTCGTCACGAACTCGAAGCTCCGGTCGTTGTAGACCCTGACCACCACCGGGATCGGCATGCCGCCGGCATCCCTTGTGCGTTCGTTGAACTGCTGCACAAATTGGCCGAGGTTGATGCCGTAACGCCCCAGGGACGTGCCAACCGGCGGCGCCGGAGTGGCCTGGCCACCGGGAACCTGAAACTTCGCTTCGCCTACGAGTTGTTTTGCCATGGCAAGGGTTCAAAGTTCAGGGTTCCGGGCTCGGCAATTACGATTCTGAACCCCGAACCCTCTTTCCTTCTACAGTGCTTCGATTTGCCAATATTCCAGTTCCACTGGTGTGGACCGGCCGAAAATGTTGATCATGACCGTCACCCGGCCGTTCGTCTCGTCAATGCTGTCCACGTCGCCTTCGAAATTCTCGAAGGTGCCTTCGTTAATCTTCACCCGCTCCCCGACGCGGAACGCGATCTTCAGCTTCGGCGCCTTCTCGCTCTTCTCTTCCTGCTTGGCGACGATCCGGGCGACTTCGTGCTCGAGCATCGGACTGGGGTGCCCCGCGGCGCCGGTGAAATCGCCAATGCCCGGCGTCTCACGCACGAGGAACCACGTGTCGTCGTTAATCTCCATGTGGACGACAAGGTAGCCGGGGTAGAGCTTTCGCTTAATGACCTTCTTCTTGCCCCCTTTGAACTCCGTGACCTTCTCGGTCGGCACGATCACGTTGCCGAAGAAATATCCCAGGCCGGCGATGGCCACGCGCCGCAAGAGCCCCTCGCGAATCGATTCCTCCCGGTTGCTCTGCACCTTGAGGATGTACCAGTCCATTTTGTCGGACTTCGGCTCGGCTTCGGGTTCGGTTTCGGGCTCCGGCGTCGCATGCTCCTCCGCCGCTGTCGGTGACGATGCGGCCTCGGGCTGGCCCTCGGCCTCCGGCGCCGCGTTTTCCTCCGCCGCGGGAGACGCGGCTTCCGGCACTGCGGCTTCCGCGGCGGCCGGCTCTGCCGCCTCGCGATCGACCATTTCTTCGGGCGCCGGGGCAGCCGCCTCTTGCTGAGCGGGCGCTTCGGACGGCTGCTCGGCCATGGCGGCGAGCTCTTCCGTCGGCACGGTCTGCCCTGCCGCCTGCTCGACTTGCTCGGGCCGTCGCTCCGCGCCTCCGGCTGGCTCGGCCAGCGGAGTCGAGGGCTCGACGGCGGCAGGCGTCTCCTCCGGCTTCTGTTCCGGCGACGATTCGGCAGGAGGCTGCCCGGCGGTTAGGTCCATGTCATTCATCGCGAGCGCACTTCCTAGAAGATACCCACTCCCCACTGCAACACCGTTCGCCACACCAAGTCGAAGCACAGCAAAATGCCTGCCAGGAAGAAAATCAGGATCAGCACGACCGTCGAGGCTCGAAACAACTCCATTCGCGTGGGCCATGAAACCTTGTTCATCTCGGCTTCCACGGCGATGAGGAAGTCGGCCACGGCGGGAAAATTCACCAGGCGGTATGTGATCCACGCCGAAGCCAACAGCAGGATGCCCGGCAGCGCGTACTGGAATTCCGGCCCTTTGCCGGTCATTTGCTGGCTTAGCCGCACCAAGCCCAGCGCGATCACCAGCACCACCGAGGCGAAGGTGACTTGCCGGGTGATGCGACCCTGGCTTCGCTTGTAAATGCCAACCTGGAACAGCTCTTGAAAAAACGCGGTCACCGCAGTTACGACTCCTCGTGTGCAATGGCAGGGGCGGGGGGACTCGAACTCCCAACCGCTGGTTTTGGAGACCAGTGCTCTACCAATTGAGCTACACCCCTAGGGAAATGACGAATTTCGAAGGACGACTCCCGAATGTCGAATGGGAACAAGCCCGTCGATTCGTCATTCTGATTTCGTCATTCCTTCGTCTGGTTATCGACCTTCGACGTTCCTATTTTAGTACTTTCGTCACGACGCCAGAACCGACCGTTCGGCCGCCCTCGCGAATCGCGAACCGCACGTTAGCGTCCATGGCAATCGGCGAGATCAGTTCGACTTCCAGCTTGACGTTGTCGCCGGGCATGCACATCTCGGCGTCGCCCAGCAACTTGGCCGTGCCGGTGACGTCCGTCGTGCGGAAGTAGAACTGCGGCCGATAGCCGCTGAAGAACGGCGTGTGCCGACCGCCTTCCTCCTTCGAAAGGACATACACTTCGGCCTCGAAATTGGTGTGCGGGGTAATTGAGCCGGGCTTGGCGATGACCTGGCCGCGCTCGATCTCCTCGCGCTTGATGCCGCGGAGCAGCAGTCCGACGTTGTCGCCCGCCTGACCCTGGTCCAACGTCTTGTTGAACATCTCGACGCCGGTGCAAATGGTCTTGCGGGGCTCGGCATTGAAGCCGATGATCGACACTTCCTCGCCGACCTTGATCACACCGCGCTCGATACGCCCGGTGGCCACGGTGCCGCGGCCCTCGATCGAGAAAACGTCTTCGACGGCCATCAAAAACGGCTTGTCGACCTCGCGCGTCGGCTCGGGGATGTACGCGTCGATCGCATCCATCAATTCGCCGATGCACTTGTTGGCCTCCGGGTCCGTCGGGTTGTTATAGGCTCCCAACGAGTTGCCGCGGATGATCGGGATCTCGTCGCCCGGAAAACCGTAGTGCGTCAACAACTCGCGAAGCTCCAGCTCCACCAGTTCCAACAACTCCGGGTCGTCCACCAGGTCGACCTTGTTGAGGAACACGACCAACGCGGGGACGTTCACCTGCCGGGCCAGGAGCACGTGCTCGCGGGTCTGGGGCATCGGGCCGTCGGCCGCCGACACCACCAGGATCGCCCCGTCCATCTGCGCGGCACCGGTGATCATGTTCTTGATGAAGTCCGCGTGACCGGGACAGTCAATGTGGGCGTAATGGCGCTTGTCACTCTCGTACTCGACGTGCGCCACCGCGATCGTCACCGTCTTCGTGGCGTCACGCACCGTACCGCCCTTGGCGATGTCGGCGTACGACTTGGTCTTGGCCATCCCTTTCGCCGCCTGAACGGCCAAAATGGCGCCGGTCAACGTGGTCTTGCCGTGGTCGATGTGGCCAATCGTGCCCACATTGACGTGAGGTTTGGTCCGAGTGAAAACTTCCTTGGCCATTTCTGTGTCATTCTCCCTGCGTTGGATTGCGGGTCGGTTGAAAGAACGATATTGGACCGGCGACGCTTCTTTTCAGAGAAGTCCTCGACCGGCCGCCAAAAGAGCTGCTGATGGGAATCGGACCCATGACCTCGTCCTTACCAAGGACGCGCTCTACCGGCTGAGCTACAGCAGCCAACGTCCATCCCCAAAGCCCGTTATGTCAGAGCGGATGCCGTGGGCCGCCGCAGTCTAGTAACTTCCTTATCTCCTCATTGACTTTGCCCGGCGTCGTATTGTCGGTCGATCTTGGGATTGGTCACGTCACGCCAAGCGGGTGAAGGGAGTCGAACCCTCGTAAGTAGCTTGGAAGGCTACCGCTCTACCGTTGAGCTACACCCGCGTCATTCTAAATGCCCAATGACGAAAACGGAATGTCGAGCGTCGTCACGGGGCCCGTATCGTCCATCCGTCATCCAACTTTCGTCATCGGATCATTTCTCAATGGGGGGTGAAGGATTCGAACCTTCGAAGGCATTGCCATCAGATTTACAGTCTGACCCCTTTGACCGCTCGGGAAACCCCCCTTGCTGAATCCCGAACGACGAAAACAAAACGACGAACGCCCTGTTGCCTCGCTCCTAGCGATTCGCCATCGTACTTTCGCCATTCCCGTCCTGGCGCTTGGGCTGCCTTGGAGCAAACAAAATTGCCGGGTTTCCCATACGAGCTAGCGGAGGGACTTGAACCCACAACCTGCTGATTACAAATCAGCTGCTCTGCCGATTGAGCTACGCTAGCCGGTCGAGCCCATCCACGCGAATCTCTTAATATATCCGACTGCCAGACACACGCAAGGCGGACGGACGGCAAAAAAACCGACCGAGCGGACCAAATCGGGAAAAATCCCCCTGAAATATGCCGCTACAGAGGGGAATCCACGCGGAAGTGCCGGTTCATCGCCCTACACTGCACGCTGCGCTCCCCCTAACAAGTCGCACGCCCGGCACAGTAGCATCGCGTATCGAACTGCGATGGATCGCCGCGCCACCAACTGGCAAGAGAAACAAGGGCGACCTCGTCGACGAGAAGTCCGGACATGCGGCCGCCCCGATCGAAGCGCAAAGGCACTCGCACACGCCCAGTTACCGCGTAGCCGACCTTACCCAGAGCGGCAGAAGGGGTTCGAACCCTCGACATTAGCCTTGGGAATCAGCCCTGGATGCCTGCCGAAACCACCTGAAAGTCATTGTTCGCCACCATCTTATGCAGAACGTGCGAGTCTTGCAAGTAGTTGCGAACTACCCCCGGTTTTTGCGAGGAAAACGGGTACTTTTTTGGCTTGAGGGGTAGTAGAGGGGTAGTCGTCAAACGCGCGACCGGCACAGAACGCGAACGTGCTAACGTCGTGTGTTCACGGCAATCACGAACCGCCCCGTGACACAGATAGACGGTAAGGCACCAACCGGACACGATCACCGAACGCGGCGATATGCAGGGTCAGAGATTGAAATATGGTGTCACCGTCACGTTGATGACCCGGAGGGATGCTTCGTCTTCCGCAAAGTAAAAGTGCGCACGGAAATGGACGCGGCGCCTGGTGCCAAGTCCTGGTGAAAATCGTATTCCTGCGGCGCAGAATACGTCCGTCGTCCAATTTGTACAGTGTTCGCCCGCGAACTCCTAAATAGACCGTATCGGACGCCAAGCGATTCATCGCAATTTCGACAGCGTCCACCAACTCGGGAGCATTGAGGTCGCGTGCGACGGCGAACAGTCTATCAAGCGATCGTTCGCCGTAAACGATGTCGTAGGTCATCCATAGCCTGCTGAGATGGACTCCCGCCGCCAGTTTCCAAAGATGTCAGCGACTTGCGATCGTCGTCGAGGTCCAGCGACATCAGGGATATATCGCGCACCGCCTTACAAATTCGTCTGCATTGTCGGGAGGATAACCTTCCCTCTCACAAGCGCAGACGGCATTCAGGAGTGACCGACTTTTTGCGAGCCACCATTGATATGCTTCATTGAAACTTGCAGTGTTTTTCCAAGAGAACGGTGTCCTCTGCTGCTCTACTGCTTCGAGCAAATGCTCGTGGTGGCGGCGGATATTCGCGAGGATCGTCAAGCCGATGTGCATGGCGTCCTGCAGATCCAAGGAATCCATTGCCTTAAGGTGCGCAGCTTTCCACGATTCGGCTCGCTCAGACAGCCGGTCGTAACAATCACGTTGTTCGTCGAGGAAGTTCTGCATGAGATCCGGCTCCGCCCAAACTCGGCGGAATATTAAGCACAAGGCCCGGCTGCGTCAACTCCAGTTGTGGAGTCTTGGGTTCCTTACCAACCGCAGAGCACCTTTCCTCGCAGGGCCGCTCTCTCATATGAACGATAAGCTGTGGCAATGCGGATTTCAACCCATAACCCTAAAAGGACTGCAAAAAGAAGATCATACCCCCCGGGAGATTGAGCCCGTGCGGCTCAGGCAGATACTAGTCGGGGGCATCTCCAATCTGCTTAACGGTGTCACTTACGGTCGAATCGCACCGTACAGCGCGGACAGTACAAGTCGCCGGCCCGCGGTAGGGACCGGCGCGGGGTGAGACAGCCCAGACAGCAATCCGGCGTCATCTCCGCCCGGCATCGCACAACCGCTCTACGATCTCGGCTCGACACGTGGAGCATAGCTGCCACTTCCCGAAGGCTGCGGCCTGGCGACAGAGAACGCACAGGTCGCTAGTGTTCTTGACGGTTCGCATGGTTGAAAAAATAGCCGGGCCGCCGGCAATCAACAATCGGCGGCCCGGCTTCGCCAACGTGGTCAGCTCGATGCTCCAACTATCAACGTGCCGCTCGTCGACGACGGAAGATTGCGGAAGGAGTAGCGGCACGCCGTTAGGCTATTTACCCCGATCGCTGCGGTTCGCGAAACCTTGACCTTGGCGAACCGGAAGCGGAACTTGTCAAGGTCCAACAGCGCGATGCGCTTCGCGGAAGCGGTCGTGCTGGCTGCGATGCTCACGGTTGCTCCCGCAATTCGGTGGCCGTCAGCGCGGATGCCATGTAGTTTAAGTGAGCGGATAGCATCGTCGGCAAGCGACAGTCCCTCGGGGTCATAGTCGCTGACGACGATCAGTGTCATCTCGTCCTTGCCCGATTGGCGGAAACGCCTGGCCATGTCACGCCACACCGGAATGGAACAGAAACCACGTCCGATAGAAAAGGGAACGTAATAGGACGAACAGGAGCGTTGCAGCATCCGATACAGCGTATTTTTTTCCGCGAACACCTCGATATGTCTGGGCTGGTCCTGCTGACGGTCCCGATGAAAACCCGTCAAGAAGCCGTCAATCTCTTGCTGGACAAACTGCTGCACCGAATCGAAACCACCAAAGGTGACTTGCGGGCGTGTGGGATCGTCGATGCACGTCATCGAAACCTGACCGGCGTACCGCGAACCAACTCCCGATGATCGCCATCTTGAGCTGTGGTAGGTGTGTCGTCGGCTTGCCGTTCTTGCGGTAGTACACTTCCGCGAAGTCCAGGTAGGCCGCGCACAACTCGACCACCGTCAGATCGGCAGCGGGGGTAGTCGGGGGTAGCGGATCGCTGGTGACGGGCCGGATGGCCAACTCCGCGACGAAGGCAGCATAGCGCTCCTTGCTTTTGGCAGAGTCCCACTTGCCGAGATAGTGCCGGCGGCCGTTGACCTGCACGAAGGCTTGGCCGCTGCCCTTGTGGTGCCGATACTTCGGCACGGAAACAGTCTTACGAGACATGGCAGAACGTCCTTTCGGTCACGGGGGTAGTCACTACCCCTTTTCCATGACTTTCAGGCCGCGCTGCCGACCGTCGGCAGGTAACGTAAGTTCGCGTTTCGGCTAGAGTTACAACAGAGCGGCAGAAGGGGTTCGAACCCTCGACATTAGCCTTGGGAAGGCTACGCTCTACCAACTGAGCTACTGCCGCACGACGCTGCCAACCCGTTATCCTAATGAATTGCTCGGGGATTGCAAGATTCCGGCAACCCTCGGTTGTTCATGGCCCGGCGATTCTTCATTCGGGGCCCTCCGGCTTCTCCGCAGCTTCCTTCTCGACATATTCCACGGCACGCGCCAGCGGCCGGTCGAAGAACGGCGCACTGCCTTCCGTTTCGCCCGCGTGCGCCGAGGCGGCGTCGTGACTGCCGACCTCGACCGAGTCGCGGTGCGCCCGCCACACGCGCCAGTGGTTTTCCTCCTCGTCGCCGAGTGGCACCTTGAAGCCGTCGTCGGGCGAGACGCCCCAAGTGCTCGTATCGGCTCCTTTGCGCGGCCGCTGGATGTTCTTGCCGCTTGGGCGCCAGTAGCTGGCAGTGGTGATCTTCAGCGCCCCGCAGCCCTTTTCCAGCGGCATGATCTCCTGCACGCTCCCCTTGCCATAGCTGCGTTGGCCGACGACGACCGCACGCCGGTTGTCTTGCAGACACGCGGCCACGATCTCGGCGGCGCTGGCGCTCTGCCCGTTGATGAGAACGGCCATGGGGAAGTCGGTGAATTCGCCTTCTCGGCTGGCAGTATATTTTTTGTTGATGTGGCCGTCGCGTTGGCGCGTGGTGACGATCGTGCCCGAGTCGAGCAGCATGTCACACACGTCGATAGCGGCGTCGAGGTATCCGCCGGGGTTGTCGCGCAAGTCCAGCACCAACCCGCGCATGCCGCGTTCCGTCAATTCATTCAGCGCCTCCTGAAATTCGTCGGGCGTCTCGTCCGTGAAACTGGTAATGCGGACGTAGCCGATCCGATCGTGCCCTTCGAGAAAGAAGTCCCACGAGCCGTCGGGCCGGCGCCGATCGCCGCGGACGGTGGGGGCATTGATCGTCTCGCGAACGATCCGGACCGTCTCCGGTTTCGTCTGGCCCTCGTGCAGCACCGTCAGCGTCACGGCATCACCCGGCTTGCCGCGCAACAGGCCCACAGCGTCGCCCGGCGAAATGCCGCGCGTGCTATCGTCGCCGATCCGCAGCACCGTGTCGCCGGCGCGAATGCCGGCCCGAAATGCGGGCGAATCCACCAGCGGGCTGAACACCTTCAGTTCGCCGGTACGCGGATCCTGGGCAACCTCCATGCCCACGCCCACAAACCGCTGATCGATCGTTTCGTGGAACTTCTTCAGATCGGACGGCTTGATGTAACTCGAATGCTCATCCAGCGTGCCGACCATCCCGTCCACGGCCGCCTCGAACAATTGTGACGACGGGACCGGCTCGACATAACGTTTCTCGATCGTGTGCATGGCCTCGGCCAGCACGCGGCCGTAGCGGCCCTTCTGCACCCGCTGGTAACAGAGCAAGGCAACGACCGTCACCCCTAGCAGCACGATCAGATTGCGGCGCGGCATCGCAGATAATGGTCCGAGGCACTCGGCACAGCAGTCGGACTACTGGCAGGAACGTTCCACTACGGGCATCCTACCCCTAATCGGCCTCGCACGGCAAGTGCGACGCCTGAAAGCCGCCGCCGACACCGCCTTTACGGTTCGATCAGGTACGCCTGATTGTCGACGTTCAACACGACGGGCTCGTCGAAGACGAGGTATTGCGCCAGACGCCGGCCCTGCGTGCGGCCAGTTCGAAATACTCGTCGCTGAACTGCTTGATCCGCCGGGCATGGTGCTGCTGCTCGGCCGTCACCTGCGAATCAACCCATTGGCCATCGCGGCGGAAGAACGTTCGGTTGCCCACGTTCTGTACATTACGGACGGCCATCTTCGCCTCTTGGGCGGCCTCGCCGGCGAACTTCAAGTCCCGGGCGACCGCCGGATCAGCCCCGTACAATGCGAGTGGCGCCGCGGCAGCCGCAGACGCCGTGGCCGCCGTCTGGTACGCACCCTTGAGCGACCGCTGTGCAAACCCGCCTGCACCATATGACTGCTCCAGCGCCTCTAGCCGGCCGCCGGCTCGATGGATATTGGCCGCCATGTTATCAACATTTGTCCCTTCGTCGGCCATAAACGAGGTGTACGGCGTCAGAATGCCGTATCGCGTGGCCAATGCGACCAATTCGCGGACCAGTTCGTCATTCTTACCGTTGAGGTCCAACTCGTCGAGGATTTCGCCGACGCGGCGGACGGCCCAGAGCTTCTCGACAAACGCGCAACTCTCGTCGTGACTTTTTTCGGTCAGCGTGGCGGGGAAGTCAAACGTCTGCCGGTGCCGCCCACCGAACCCTCGACAACGACCTTCGCCGGGCCGGCCTTCTTGTATCGCCCCACGATCACCAACTGCTCGCCGGCAAAGAGATCGAACGAGCCCTTCGGATACACGCGGTCGATCGGGCTCCGCCGCTGGCTTCTCGTCTCGTCGAACACGAACGCGAATTGCACGCCGGTCAGCACCGGCGATTCGATGCGTGGGCCAGGCGGCTCAGCCGGTCCTCGATGTCTTCGTTGGGACGCACGTACTCGCTCTGGCCGTAGTTCGCACGCACCAGCTTGTCCAGCAGGCGACTGTTGACGTCGTAGCCCACGCCGAAGGCAAAGACCCGTGCCCGAACCTTGTTCCACTGCGTGGCATGGGCGACGATCTTCATCTCGTTGGTCTCGCCCGCCGTCGGCAGCCCATCGGTCAGGAAAATCACGTAGCTGGGCCGCTTCGCGTCCTGCAGTTGGCCCAAGGCGGCCTGCATCGCAGCGTCGATGTTCGTGCTGCCGCCGGCGTAAAGCCCGTCGACAAATCCCAAGGCGGCCTTGCGGGTCTCGTCGTCGAATCGCTGCAATTCCGGACGAAAAGCCTCGCACGTTGCTGTCGTAGGCGACGATGTTGAACAGGTCTCCGGGATGGAGATTGTTCGAGCACGTCTTCAGCGCCGCCCGCACCTGCTCGATCTTCTTGCCGCTCATGCTGCCCGAACGATCCATCACCAAGACGACCGTCTTGCTCGCAGTCGTTTTCGGCCGGCGCCTTGATCCTTGGGCTGGCCAGCAGAAGAAAATAGCCGGCGTCGCTTCGGTCGGGCCGATAGCTCAGCACCCGTGCGCTCAGCGCCCCTTGGCCGACGTCGTACAGCAAGCGGAAATCACCGGCGGGCATCTCGTTCGTTCGGCTCAGCGTCACCGTCGCGTGCCGTTCGTCCGGCCGCTCGATTTCGACGGCGTGCGTGGGACTGTAAATGTTCTTGATGTCCTCCCGGCTCTCGATCGTCGCGCGAATCCGCACTTTCTCGACGGCCTCGGAGGTGTATTTCGCCGTGCCCAACGGGAAGAGGAAGTCGGTCAGCCCCGCTTGATTGCGGCAGAGTTGCGAGTAGCGCAGCATGACGGTGCGGCTGGCTCCCGCCGGCACCGGAAATACGTTCGTGCGGAACAGGCCCGTACCCATCCATTCCAGCAGCGCCGGGTCGCGGTTGCGGCGAACGATCTCCTCGTACATGCGTCGCGCTTCCCGAGCGTCCAGGAGTTTGGCGGGATGCTCGCGGCCGTCGATCAACAGCGTCATGCGGTCGATCGCGCCGTCGTACGGCAGCGGAAAAACGAAGGCGACTTCCAGCGGCCGGCTGCCGGTGTTGACAAACGTCTGCGACACCTGAACCTGCGCCACCTGATCCACGAGGCGGGCCTCGACGTTGAGTTCCTTCAGCCGGTAGCTGATCGCGGGCGGCAGTGGATGCGGCCGTGGATGGGGCGGCCAGGCCCTGACCGTCCTCGGCAACCGCACCTGAACATTGGGGTCGTCGACGATCAACAGACCCTGGCCACGCGCGGGCAGAGCCCCCAAAAACAGAACAATTGCGACGAAAGACATCATCGGACGGCGCATGATTGTCTCCTCTTTTCTTGTTGGCCGGACAACTATGAGACGAGCCATCGCCGGAAATAGTTCCCGGTTTGTGGTCCGGGAGCGCGCTCTGCGGCCGTCGGGGACCTGCGGAAAGAATGTGAAACTGGGCAAAATGTCCGATATGGAATTCGTCGCTTTGGGCGGGCGGGATTTGACGGCGCGAGCGATCTTGCTATCCTTCTGACAGGTGGTGATCCGGTCGCACCTGCCACTCCGGCGTTTCGGTTGCTTTGGGCTATTTCACGAAAGGATCGGCGACATGCAAACGGCCAGACAACTGTCGGTTTCATTGGTCAACAAGCCGGGACGACTTGCGGATATGTTGGCGGCGTTGAACAAGGGCAAGGTGAACTTTCGGGCATTGGCGGTCATGGACTCCGGCGAGCGGGGCACGGTCCGCTTCGTGCCCGACGATTTCCCAGCCGCCGCCTCCGTTCTGGATAAAATGAACATGCGGTACGACGCCGCCGACGTGTTGTTGGTCGAGGTCCCCAGCCACGCGGGCGCGTTTCGCAACATCTGCGAAAAGATCGCCGCCGAACATCTCAACATCGACTATGCCTACTGCTCCTTCAACGTTGGTGGAAGGCAGAAAGGCGGCGTGTCGGCGGTGATCCGCGTCAACGATCTGGCCAAGGCCAAGCGGATGCTCAGCGAAAACGGCACGACGCGCAAGAAGATGCCATTCCGCCGGCCCGTGTTGAGTCGGTAAAAGTGGCAGGCACGCTCCGCGTGCCATTGCCGCCGGCCGGCAAAACAGAAATACACCGGCAACGCCTTGCGGAGCGTGCCGGCTACGACAACGTTCGGACAAGGCGATCGACGCTGGCGATCAGTTCTTCGACCTCCTCGCCGGTTGGTTCGCGCTGCCGGTCGTGGCCGCAGAGGTTGCGAACGTCGGCCAGCCGTTGGATCTTGCGCCAGGTCGGCACGTCGAGCACGCCGGCCTTCTTCAGTTGATCGTTGAAATCATTGATGGTCGGTTCGGCCCGGCGAAGCGCCAGTTCGTGATTGACGAGCACCTGGCGCAGGTGTTTTTCCAGGATCACGCCGGCGATGGTCCCCGCCGCCCGCAGGTAGCCATGCGCGGCCAACTCGCGGCAGGCGTCGAGCTCGCCGTCGAACAGGTCGGCCTGGACGAGTTGACGCACGTCGAACAGGCTTGTTTCAAAGCGCGCTCTCGGCCGATCGCAGGATTTCCAGTTGCGTCTTCAACCGCATCGAGACGACCAACAGGCCGCTCAGCGCTTCTCCGCCGCCGGCGGCCGGCGAGCACCGCCCGGTGAGCCAGTCCTGGATGGTGTAAGCTGCCGCGTCAACGGTCTTCCGTTTTCCATCGCCCATGTAAAGCTGTTGAAACTCGGCAACCCGACCGGAAATAAGTTGTCCGATGACGGCCGTCGCTTCGGTATACCAGCGTTGGTACTGCCGCTCGAAGCAACCACGAACATGATCCGGCAGCTGCCTTGTGCTCAACCTCGAGCGGCGAGTCGCGGAGCGATAGATCAATAAGCATCTCCTCGCCCAGCCGCAGAAGTTCGCTCAGGTCGTCGCGGTATTGGTCGAGATTGCCGGGCATGAACGTTCTGACACCTTCAATCGAGCGAAACGATCCTCGTTTTCTTTCGCGCTTTCTCCCTTTCGCGCTTTCGTGATTTTTATAAGAACATACGGAGGAAATCACGAAAGCGCGAAAGCCAAAGAAACCGGCTCACTTGGTCATTCGCTTGCCGGTTCCTTGGCCTTCTTTAAGTACTTTTCCAGCAGCGCCGGCACTTGGTCGGGCGTGATGTTGCCGTGAATCTGGTTGTCGACCATCACCACCGGCGCGAGGCCGCAGGTGCCGAGACAACGGGCGCCTTCGAGCGTGAAGACGCCGTCCTTACTGGTCTCGCCCCAGGTGATGCCCAGTTCTTCGGTCAGCTTCTCGGCGACGCGGTCGGCGCCTTTCACATAGCAAGCCGTGCCCAGGCAGACGTTGATGACGAACTTTCCGCGAGGCTTCAGCCGGAAGAAGTGGTAGAAGCTGGCTACGCCCGCCACCTTGGCCGCCGGGATTTGCATCAGTTGCGCCACGGCGTCGAGATGCGCTTCGGCCAGGTAGCCGAATTGCGACTGCACGCGGTGCAACACAGCGATCAATTGGCTTTCCGGCCGCGGCCGGCTGCGATACTCGGCGATCAGATCCACGATCGGTTCGCCGAGAACCCATTTGGCGGCGGCCTCGACTTGTTCCCAATTGTCGGTGCAGGTGCTCATCGAATGCCTCGCGGCAGTTGCGGGTGGTAGTGCGTGTGCAGGAGCGCGTGGGCCTTGTCGGCGCCCGGACCGCCGAGATAGGAATCGTACAGTTCCTCGATCGCAGGGTTGTCGTACGACTTGCGGAGTTTCTTGCCGCTGTCGATCGCGTAGAGCGCGTTGCCGCGGCGAAAGAGCCAATCGGGATCGAGCACCTTCACGCCCTCGGGCGGATACGGCTGGCCGCCTCCGCCACAGCAGCCGCCGGGGCAGGCCATCACCTCGATAACATGGAATTCCTCCGTGCCCGCCTTCACTTTGTCGAGCAAGATCTTCGCGTTGGTCAAGCCGTTGGCCACGGCCACGTGAAGCGTGCGGTCTCCGATGGCCACGTACGTCTCGCGCAGGCCCTTGACGCCGCGGACCTCGGTGAAATCGAGCCGGTCCAGCGGCTTACCGGTTACCAGTTCGCCGGCCGCGCGAAGCGTCGCTTCCATCACGCCGCCGGTAATGCCGAAAATGTCGCCGGCGCCGCTGGCCAACCCCAACGGCGTGTCGAACTCGCCACCCGGCAGCGCCGTGAAGTTGATCCCGTAGCACTTGATCATCCAGATCAGCTCGCGGGTCGTCAGCACCGCGTCGGTGTATGGAAAGCCGTCCGGCGATTGGTGCTCGGGCCGCCGGGCCTCGTATTTCTTCGCCACGCACGGCATGACCGCCACGTTGAAAATCTTCGTCGGATCGATGCCGGCCTTCTCGGCGTAATAAGTCTTCGTCAGCACCGAGAGCATGCTCATCGGCGAACGGCACGTCGAGGCGTGCGCGATCAACTCGGGATAGAATTTCTCCATGAAGTTGATCCAGCCCGGCGAGCACGACGTAATCATCGGCAAGGGACCGGGGGATTCGAGGCCGGGGGCGGGGGATGCAAACTGCTTCTGTCCCGTCTCCCGTCCCGCGTCCCCCACCCCCTGCCCCGCATACTCCAGCCGCGTCAGCAGTTCGTGGGCCTCCTCGACAATCGTCAGGTCGGCGCCAAAATCGGTGTCGAACACTCGGTCGAAGCCCAGGCGCCGCAGGGACGTAATCATCTGGGCCGTGGCGGGCGTGCCCGGCGGAAGTCCAAAACCCTCGCCGATGGCCGCGCGGATCGACGGCGCGGTCTGCACGACCACGTGAATCTCCGGGTCGGCCAACGCGTCCCAGACGGGCCCGGCACTGCGCTTCTCCAAGAACGCGGCCGTGGGGCAGACGTTGATGCACTGGCCGCACTGGATGCACACCGACTCGTCCATGTTGGCCAGGTGGCGCGGGCGCGACCACGGTCTCGAATCCCCGGCCGTGCTGGCTCAAGTTGTAAACGCCCTGGATTTCCGCACAGACGCGGACGCATCGGCCGCAGAGGACGCACTTTTCGCTGTCGCGGACCACGCTGTGGCTTGACAGTTCGACGCGAAACCGCTTGCGCCGGCCTTCGAAATGCCTCGCGCGAACGCCCAGTGAATAGGCGAGATTTTGCAGCTCGCAATGTCCGTCGCGCTCGCACGTCTGGCAGTCCATGTTGTGGTTGTCGCACAGCAACTCGACGATGTCGCGCCGGGCCTGGCGTATCTCGGGCGAGTTGGTCTGCACCTCCATCCCTTCCCAGACCTGCGAACTGCACGCCGCCAGGTAGTAGCCCATGCCCTTGACGTCGACGACACAAACGCGGCACGAGCCGGCCAGGCTCAGATCGGGATGGTAGCAGAGCCGGGGAATGCGAATCCCCAATTGTTCGGCCGCTTCCATAATCGTCGTGCCCGCGTCGACCTGAATCGGCGTGTCGTCGATCAAAAGCGAGATTTTGTTCTTGCGCTTGGCCATGGGTGCTTGGAATCACAAATCGGCTGGTGCCGCAGGCTATTTACTTACTCGCCGGCTCGCTCCATCGCCTCATCAAGAACGCGTCGGCTGAGATACAACCCCGAGGTAATCAATTCGTCCATGACCAGCCGGGCCGACTGGATTTGACCGCGCCGCCTGGCAGCCAGAACGATTCCCAAGGTGCCACGGACTGGAATGTTGAGAATAGCGGCACATTTCCGACCGCTGAGATCATCGAGGATGGCAGTCATACCGGGATTGGCTTGAGCAATGGCCAACACCGATGATTCGCCGGGGCCGAGTCCCCAAGCGACGATATCGCCGGAAATGGGCGGCGATGGAATTACCTCAAACTGCGCAGTACCGGCGATTGACTGAGCCGTAATGTCGTTAGCTCCCCGTACGGCGATTTCCTCCGCCACAGGTGCCGGCACAAGGATCTTGTGGAAGAAATCCTGCAATAAAGCCAATCGCTTGCTGCGGCTGAAAAAGATCAACGGCGAGGCGTTGACGACGGCGATCTCATCCACGCGACAATTCCTTGTCTAGATCCGCAAAATCCACCTGAAAAGAGTCCTTGCCCATCCGCGCCAATGCAAGCAAGAAGTCCGTTCGATCCAATCCGGCGATCCGGGCAGCCACCTCCTGCGACACCTTGCCCTGCTCGTACCATATCGCGGCCGCCGCCAATCGCATCTCTTCGGCGAATTCGTCGGAATTCCGGCGCAATGCCGCCAAGACCGATTCCGGCACTTCAAATGTTACTGTGGCCATGACGCAAACCTTTCAACACGGCATTCCCCAAATCCGCTACAAGTATAGTCGAAGATCGCCAAGCGGAGAAGTGACTGGAAGTTTCGGATTGCGCTGCTGACAGTGCATTTATGAGTCTGCACGACAAACACGATCTCAGCGGTCTTCAGTCGCATGTCAGACGTTTACGTACATGATCGGATTGGCGAGCGCCCTTCTTATACGAAACAGCCTTCCCAATGTCAGTAGTTCCAAGTTTTGGGAAATCCCGACATTGTCATTCTGAGCGAAGCAAAGAATCTCATTGGCCACTGAGATCCTTCGCTGCGCTCAGGATGACTGATTGGGGCAAATTTGGAACTACTGAATGTATTTTGTACGGATGATTTCGTCCGCAACTCTCCCGACGAATTCCCATCGCCGTGGTACCACTACATCCTCCGCACCGCATCAAACCGGCATACCTCGAAACACTTGCCGCACTTGATGCAGCGTAACTGGTCGATAATGTGCGGCTCTTTCCGGACTCCGGAGATGCACGTCACCGGACAGTTCCTTGCACAGACCGTGCAGCCGACGCACTTTTCAGGGTCGATCTCGTAATGCACCAGCGCTTTGCACTTGTGGGCCGGGCATTTGTCCTCGGTGACGTGGGCCACGTACTCGTCGCGGAAGTGTTCGAGCGTGCTCAAGACCGGATTGGCGGCCGCGCGCCCAGGCCGCAGAGCGACGCCCGCTTCATCAACAGTCCCAGCCGCTTCAGCTTGTCGAGGTCGTCGAGCGTGCCCTTGCCGGTGGTGATGCGGTCGAGGATTTCGAGCATCCGCGTCGTGCCTTCGCGGCAAGGGGTGCATTTGCCGCACGACTCGTCCTGCGAGAAGGTCATGAAGTATTTGGCGATGTCGACCATGCAGTCGTCTTCGTCCAGGACGATCATGCCGCCGCTGCCCATGATCGAGCCGGCCTTGGCCAGGCTGTCAAAATCGACGGCCAAGTCGATCCACTTGGCGGGAATGCAGCCCCCGGCCGGTCCGCCGGTCTGTACGGCCTTGAGCTTCCGACCGCCGGCTACGCCGCCGCCGATGTCGTGGATCACCGTGTGGAGCGTGGTGCCCATCGGCACTTCGACCAGTCCGGTGTGGCGAATCTTGCCGGCCAGGGCAAAGACCTTCGTGCCGCCGCTTTTTTCCGTGCCCATCCGGGCGAACCACTCGGCCCCGTAGTTAATGATGGCCGGGACGCTGGCGAAGGTCTCGACATTGTTGATGACGGTCGGCTTTCCCCACAGGCCGTGCTCCGTAGGGTATGGCGGCCGGACGCGGGGCTGGCCGCGTTCGCCTTCGATCGAATGGATCAGCGACGTCTCCTCGCCGCAGACGAACGCGCCGGCGCCCAAGCGGATTTCGAGGTCGAAGTCGAAGCCCGAACCGAGAATGTTCTTGCCCAGCAGGCCCCACTTGCGGCACTGTTCGATGGCTCGTTCGATCCGCCGGATCGCCATCGGATATTCGGCCCGGACGTAGAAGAAGCCCTGATGGGCGCTGATAGCGACGCCGCCGATTATGATGCCTTCGACGACATTAAGCGGATCGCTCTCCAACATGCTGCGATCCATGAACGCGCCGGGGTCGCCCTCGTCGGCATTGCAAATCAGGTAGCGGGTTTTGTCGGCCGCCTCGGCCCCCATCCGCCATTTCTGGCCTGTCGGATATCCGCCGCCACCTCGGCCGCGCAGTTTCGCCCGAGTGACTTCGTCGATCACCCAGTCCGGATCGTTCTTCGCCAGCACGGTGGCCAGCGCTTGGAAGCCGCGGTAGTGAAAATACTCTTCGATGCTCTCCGGGTCGACGATGCCGCAATGGCGCAGCGCGACCCGGCTCTGACGATTGAAGAAGGCCACGTTGCCGTAGAGCTCCAGAAACTTCCGTCCCACCGTCTTGCCGGGCACTTCGAGCCGATTCACCGGCCGGCCGCCGATGAGGTGTTCGCGAATGAGCTCGTCCAGATCGGCCTCGTCCTTGACGCGGTACAGCACCTTGTCGGGCCGCACCAGAACGTGCGAGAAACTGCCGGCCTCCGCCGCGCTACAGGCCCCGAAACAACTGGCCCGGGTCACGCGGACCTGTTCGGCCGTAACGCCGGCGGCACGGAGCCTCTCGTTCAGCGCTTCCTCGAAGGACTGCACACCACTCCAGCCACAGCGAAGGCTCCCGCAGATGAGCAATTCATGTCGGGCGACATCGGCCAGCGGGCCGTCGAGGACGTGATCGAGCACCGGCTTGCCCTGCTGCACGTGCTGGGTGAAGATCGCATGCACCAGTTCGCGGTCAACGCTCTCATACTTGACCGGCATTTCGCCGGGCACAAAGACGCCCACGATCGGCTCGCGGCTGCAACGGCCGGTGCAGCCGGTCTGATGGATGACGACGTCCTGCCGGCCCGAGGCGGCGATGTGCTTGCGAAACTCGTCGACGACCTCGTTGCTGCCGGCGGCGTTTTCGCAGGTGGCCGACCCGACCTGGATCCGAATCAGCTTGTCAGCGGCCTGCTGCCGCCGTGCCGCGTCAGCCTTTTTCGCCAATGCCTCGTAGTTTTCAGATACGGTAGTTGCCAACGACGCCCCTCCCACGCGGCTTTGCCAAAGGGCTTATTCCAGCAGAAACCGCCCCGTAAGTAAAGGCGCCCGCGTAGCAAGCACCGAGGGCGTGCCTGCTACTAGACTTCCGGCGGCTCGGCCGGGCGGTCGATCCGGAGCACGCCTGCGATGGTAAGACAGATGCCGCCCAACAGCCAGGGATTCGGCGGCTCGCCGAATAACAGCATGCCTGCCACGGCGGCCATGGCGACCTGCAGGGTACTAATGGCGTTGGCATGAACTACCGTGGTTCGCTGAAGACCGTAGATTAGCGACAAGAAACCGATCAGGTTGAACAGCCCCGCGCCGGCCATCAAGCCGAACTGCGCCGACGGCGATCCGAGCGACGGCGAAACATCGTGTCGTAGAAGGCTGCACGGCCCCAACGTGACGGCGCCGGTGAGCGTGACGAGAAATGCCACGGCGACCGGCAGCGTCGTTTGCGTTACGGCGCGGCGGATGACGATGTTCAGCAGTGCATAGGTGACCCCGGCCATGCCCGCCGCGCCCACGCCAAACAGCAACAGCCAACGGCCGGATACTGCGGCCAGAGACACCGACACAGCATCTGGCGCGCTCGCCGTTTCAGCCCCAATCCCCAAGAGGATCAACGATGCGAAAAGGATGGCGATGGCGGTCTGCGATCGCCGCGAGACGCGCTCGCCGAGACATGCCCACCCCAACAGCGCGCTGCCGGCGATGCACGTGCCGAACACCGCGGGCACGCTCACGGCCAGGCCGACGACGCCATAGGCCCATTGCACGCCGACGTTGCCGACGAGTTGGATCAGCACCGCGACGGCCAAGAGCTCGACCAACGTGCGCCCCCAAGGCAGCGCCGTCCGGCGGGCGACGACGCGCCAGAGCAGCCACGGAGCGACGGCCACCGCCGTCACCAGTTCACGATTGAACACCGCCCAAAGCGGATCGCACTGCAAGACGGTCAACTGCCGCATGCAAATGTTCATCATGGTGTAGGCCACCGCCGACACCATGCAGCATGCAGCGCCGCTGAGTTCCCAACGCGTCTTCAATGTCGCGGATGTCAAGGCTCACCAGAATGGGGTAATCAACGAGTTTATCCCGCCCGTCGACGCCCGACAAGCGCATTGGGGACGGTCCCAATTTTTGTGGCAGGACGCCACGTAAATGGGATTGTCCCCTTAGTTTAGAAGGCATTGCTCTATTGTGGACGCTGGCCGGACGGCCGTGGTAGAATGCGAGTTTGGGCTTTTGTCAACATAGCCGGGGACTGTACGTATTCTTGTGTCACGAGGAGCAGTAGCGACGCAAACCGCGGCGAAGGGGACAGTCCCATTTTCGCGGACACGAAAATCGGGACAGTCCCCATAGCCGGCTGGGTCAAGGTATGAGTGGTGCGGGTCAAATCACGCTGCGCGGCGTGCGGGTCCACAACCTCAAGTCGGTCGACTTGGACATTCCTCGGCGCCAGCTCGTCGTCTTCTGCGGACTCAGCGGCAGCGGCAAGAGCAGCTTGGCGCTGGACACGCTCTATGCCGAAGGGCAGCGCCGCTACATCGAGAGCTTCTCCGCCTACACGCGGCAATTTTTGCAACGGCTGGAGAAACCCGAGGCAGAACGCATCGACGGCATTCCGCCGGCCATCGCCGTCACGAGTAAGAACACCGGCCGTTCCAGCCGGTCGACCGTTGGCACGGCCACCGAAACGAGCGACTACCTGCGTCTATTGATGGCCAAGATCGGCCATGTATATTGTGCGAAGTGCGGGCAGGAAGTCCGGCGCGACAGTCCCCAGAACGCCGCCGAGACGTTGGCCAAACTGCTTGCCGGGACTCGCTACATGGTGGCCTTCCGATGCGAATTGGCCGAGGGAAAGGGCCTTGAGCAACTCGTCGTCGACTTGCGCGAAGACGGCTTCGTTCGGGCGGTTATCAACGGTCGGCTGGAGAATTTGGACGAGATCGTCCCCTCGACCGCCGGCTGGTGGGGCGACCCCGCGTCGCCGAAGACCTCGTCCCCGGTCCCCAGTCCCCCGTCCCCGATCTACGCCGTCGTCGATCGACTCACGGCCGGCGGCGCCGGCGACAGCCGTCTTCGCGATTCGTTAGAAACGGCATTCTCGAAGGGACGCGGCAGGTGCTATGCGCTGGTCGACGAGCGCGAGACAGACGAGACCAACTCAGATACCGACCTGCCCGATGCCCTGCTTCGTTCGCCACAGGTGGAGATTGATAACCGCCCTTGGCGACGTATCGGCTTCAGCACCCAGTTGGCCTGCGAAAACTGCGGCATCGACTATCCCAACCCGGAGCCGCGGCTATACAGCTTTAACAGTCCGCTGGGGGCGTGTCCGGAGTGTGAGGGGTTCGGGAACGTCATTGGCCTCGACATGGACTTGGTCGTTCCCGATCCGGCGAAGTCGCTCCGCGAGGGAGCCATTGCGCCGTGGAACACGCCGTCGTATGCCCACGAGCTGAAGGAACTGATCGCGTTGGCGCCCGACTACGGCATTCCCTTAGACGTGCCCTTTCGGCAGCTTTCCGATGAGCATCGCCGGCTGATTGCCCAGGGCGTTCCGGAGCGGAAGTTCGGCGGGCTGGAAGGTTTTTTTGCCTGGCTGGAGCGGCGGAAGTACAAGATGCACATCCGCGTTTTCCTCAGCCGCTGGCGCAGTTTCCGCACGTGTCCGTCGTGTCACGGCGCCCGACTGCGTCCCGAAGCCCTGGCCGCGCGCATCAGCGGTAAGAACATCGGTGAAATCGCGGCGATGAAGGTACGCGACGCGACGGCCTTCTTCCGGGCGCTGGACATACCCGATTTCGAGCGGCAAGTCGGTCGTATGATGCTCGAACAGGTCGAGGCCCGGCTGTCGTTTCTCGAAGCGGTCGGGCTCGGTTACTTGACGCTCGACCGCACGCTGCGGACGCTCAGCGGCGGCGAGGCCCGCCGCGTGGCCTTGACCTCGGCGCTCGGATCGAGCCTCGTCAACATGCTGTACGTGCTCGACGAGCCTTCCATCGGCCTGCACCCTCGCGACATCAATCAACTGCTGGCCGCGATCAAGCAGCTTCGCGATCGCGCCAACACCGTGGTCGTCGTCGAGCACGAGGAGGCGATCATCCGCGCGGCGGACCAGGTGGTCGAGATCGGTCCTGGCGCCGGCGAACGCGGCGGCAGAATCGTCTTCCAGGGTACGCCGGCCGAAATGGAGCAATCGCCCGACAGCCTGACCGGGGATTACCTCGCCGGCCGCCGCGGTCTGAACGGCGCCGGTCGTCGGCGTCCGCCCAACCACGGCTGGATTCGCCTGGCCGGCGCCACGGGCAACAACCTCAGGCACATCACCGTCGAATTCCCGCTGGGTGTCCTGTGCCTGGTCACGGGCGTCAGCGGCTCGGGCAAGAGCACGCTGGTGCAGGACACCCTCTATCCGGCCTTGTGCCGCCGGCTCCGCAAGGACGCCGCCAAGCCCTATCCGCACGACGACGTCTTCGGCGATGGACAGCTCGACGACGTGATTCTGATCGACCAGAGTCCCATCGGACGATCGCCGCGATCGAATCCGGTTACGTACCTGAAGGCATTCGACGAAATTCGCGCCGTGTTCGCCGACACGGTCGAAGCCCGCACGCGCGGCTACAATGCCGGGCACTTCAGCTTCAACGTCGACGGCGGCCGGTGCAGCGCGTGCCACGGCGACGGCTATGTTCAGATTGACATGCAGTTTCTGGCCGACGTCTACATGCGGTGCTCGCAGTGCAACGGCGCCCGCTACCGCGACGAGATTCTCGACATCACCTACCGCGGCCGAAACATCAGCGACGTGCTCGAGATGACCGTCCGCGAGGCGTTCACCTTCTTCCGCGGCCAGCCGAAGGTGCAGGCCCGGCTGAAGCGGCTGATCGACGTGGGCCTGGACTACGTGCGCCTGGGCCAGCCGGCCAATACGCTTTCGGGCGGCGAGGCGCAGCGGCTGAAGTTGGCAGGTTACATGAGCACCGCCCGGCGGGGCCGATGCCTGTTCCTTCTCGACGAACCGACCACCGGCCTGCACTTCTCGGACGTCGTCCAACTGCTCGACTGCTTCGACGCGCTGTTGGCCGTCGGCCATTCGCTGATCGTCGTCGAGCACAACCTTCAGATTATGCGGGCGGCCGACCACATCATCGACCTCGGCCCGGGCGCCGCCGACGAAGGCGGCCAGGTCGTGGCCAAAGGCACCCCCGAGATGGTCGCCCGCACGTCGGGCTCCGTCACGGCAGGGTTCCTAGCCAAGGTGCTGAAGGAGACGGGAGAGGCTGTGGAGAGATGAGGGGGTAGTGGCTAGTGGTTTGACTCTAGTGGTCAGAGCGCCGAAGGGGACAGTCTCATTTTTCGTTGAGACGAAAATCGGGACAGTCCTTGAGTGGCCACTTTGTGGTGGCAGATTCCCTTTTACAAAATGGCCATCGCAGGCAAGTTGGGACCACTGTGCGGAGGCGTACGGCCGAGCAATGGCCCACTGGCGCGGTGCGGTTTGCGCGGTCGATGCTACTCATGGGCGCACCGCGCCCAAGCTTGTCCCGCACGAACTCGCATGAGCCAGACCGGCATCGCTCCAACCGCCGTTGTTGCTGCCGTGTGCGTTTCACACGCGGCAGACTCTGACTGTCGCGTAAGACAGTGGGACTTGGTTGAGTTTGCGGCCGAAGGGAGTCTGGCACGCGTGTTTCGCGCGCGGCCCGCCGGCGGGGATCAGGACCGGCCGGCGGCCTACGCGGTGAAGATGCTCCGGCCATGTTGGCAGGAGGACGCCCACGCCATTCGCTTGTTGCAGCGCGAGGCGTTGGTGGGACGGAGCGTTTCGCACCCACATCTCGTACCGATTCTGACCGCCGCGGTGCTCGAGGCCCCGCGGCTGTTGGTGATGCCTTGGCTCGATGGAGCGTCGCTGGCGACGCGATTGACCGAGGGACAAAAATTCGACGTGCCCGCGGCGCTTTGGATCGTCCGGCAGGCCGCCGAAGGGCTTGCCGGGCTGCACGCCGCCGGCTGGATACATGGCGACGTGACGCCGGAGAACATTTATGTTGCTCCGTCGGGCCACGTGACGCTGCTGGACCTGAGCTTCGCCCGCCGCCGCGACGAGTTTGGTTCGGCGGCCGACCGGCCGATCATGGGCACGTGCAGTTACCTCGCCCCCGAGTATCTCACGTCAGCCCTGAAGCCCGACATCCGCAGCGACATCTACAGTCTTGGCGCGGTGCTGTTCGAGATGCTCTCGGGCCGCAAGGCGCTGGTGAGCGACACGTTGGCAAACCTGATGCAGGAGCACCGGCAGTCGTCGCCGGCCGATCTCGCCCGGGTCTGCGCCGCACGTGCCGCGCGAGGTCGTCCGACTGGTCCGCCGCATGATGGCCAAGGAGCCGCTACGGCGCCCCCAGACGCCGCGCGAGCTTGTCGACCGGTTGGTTGCTCTGGAAATTGCCACCTTCTCTGAGCGGGCGGAGGAGGCTGTCTCAATTTTCGTGTCACCGAAAATGGAACGGTTCCCTTTGGCAGACTATCCGAGCGCCGGCTGTTCGCCGCGGTAGCTCAGGTCGAGCAGTTCCATCGGGTGCATTACCTTCAGCGGCAGCCTTCGCTGTCTTACTTCGCGGCCGATTTGCAGCAGGCATCCCGCATTGGAAGCCAGCACGATTTGTGCCGGTGCTTAGTATGTTTTCGATCTTCCGCTTCGAAAGCCGGTCCGACATCTCCGCCTCGGCGAGGTTATAGGTGCCGGCCGAACCGCAGCAGATCCCGCTCTCCGGCAGATCGCGCAGCTCGAGCCCGGGAATCTTGGCCAATAGCCGCCGCGGGGCGGCCATGATGCTTTGGGCATGGCCAAGATGGCAGGCATCGTGGTACGTGGCGACGGCTTCGATGCGGCCCGGCGGCGCCAGCGCGCCGAGCGCGTCGAGAAATTCGTTGATGTCCTTGACCTTGGCGGCGAACTTCTCGCGATGCGGCTGCAAGCCGTCGCGCCAGTGCAGCCCATACTCCTTCATCATCGCCCCGCAGCCGGCGTGGTTGACGACAATCGCGTCGTAACGGTCCAGCTCGAAGGCCACAAGATTCGCGTCGGCCATGCGTCGGGCGCCGCGGCTGTCGCCAGCGTGAAAATGGATCGCGCCACAGCAGCCTTGCTCCTGCGGAACAAAAACGTCGCAGCCGTTCTGCTGCAGCACGCGAAGGGTAGCCCAATGCGTGGGCCGGAACATGGCATCGGCCACGCAGCCGACGAAAAACGCCACCCGGGCTCGCTTCCGCCCCACCGCCGGCAGAAACCGCGGCAGCCTCGGACCCGGCTTCGTCAGCGGCGGCAACAGCGACACCATCCGCCCCAGGCGGCCGGGGACAAGCTTCAGCAGCCCCATTCGTTCGGCCGCGTCGAACAGGCTCGTCTGCTGCATCGCCCGCACCGGCAACAACAACTTTCGCATTCGCTCGGCATAGGGGAGCATGCCGAAGAGGATGATCCTGCGGAACCAATCGTGTTTTTCTTCCGGACGTGTGTCAGTCTGCTCGACCGCCAGGCGGAACGGCTCGATCAGCCGACCGTAGCGGACGCCCGAGGGGCACGCCGTCTCGCACGCCCGGCAGTCGAGGCACAATTCCAAATGCCGCCACATGCGCGCGTAAGCTGGGCGTGACCGTCGGCCACCCGCCGCATCAGTTGAATGCGGCCGCGGGGGCCATCGTTTTCGTCGCCCAACTCGGCATAGGTCGGGCAACTCGACGTGCACAGCCCGCAGTGGATGCAGCGCAGAAACAGATCGCGGTCGATCCCCGCGGCGGGGTTTGGCTTTTCGTTCGAGTTGTGGAAGCGATCGAGGTTCATCGGCGGCGAAGCGGCAACAAGCACGCTGTGTGTCGTAGCCGGCGGACGGCACGCGGAGCGTGCCTGCTACTTTGGTCTACTCGAAAATGAATCGTCCGGGGTTCAAAACGTTCTGTGGGTCGAATCGCTCCTTAATGGCGCGCATGACGCGCAAC
Source organism: uncultured Planctomycetaceae bacterium (assembly GCA_963789525.1). GTDB lineage: Bacteria > Planctomycetota > Planctomycetia > Pirellulales > Thermoguttaceae > CAVXFB01. The sequence goes on along the minus strand of CAWBLA010000005.1, from coordinate 782,875 downwards.
TCCGGCCCCGGCGTACCCCAAATGTCGGCGGCGGTCAGCACCGCGCCGGCAGGATGTCGCACGACGACCACGTTTCCGCCGACGGCCGTGGCGATCGAACGTAAGGCGGCCAGTGCGTGCAGATTCGGATCGGAACACGTTAGCCGAATCACGCCGTCGCCCGCATGTGCCTGAATCGCTGCGTCGGCGTCAACGGCCAAGACCTTTTCGATTGTCTCCACGACGCGGCTGGGCAGCACGTTGATCTCGACGTCGGCGGAAAACTCGGCGAGAGTCCGCCAGATGGGCTCGGCCCGACCCGCGGGCACCAAGGTCAGCGCCGCGCCGCCCAGCGATATCCACTGCGCTCGAAGCTGCTCCGCCGCCGAGTCAACTTCCTCAACCGAACCGTCGACGCCGGCATAGAGCCGCCCGACGTGATCGGCCAACAGCGGCCCGAAGGCCAGGTCGCGGTCATGTTGCCGACCCGCCGCGAACTCAATGGCCGCTGGGCGAATCGTCGTGCGCATCGTCCGGGCCAGTAGCTTCTCGGCAGTCTCGAAATCGGGCACCTCGCAGACCAGCAGCGCCGAGGCTTCGGGCATGGGGCGCACCATGAGCGTCACCTGCGTGACGACGCCCAGTGTACCGAGCGAGCCGGTCATCAGCCGGCACATGTTGTATCCGGCGGCGTTTTTCACCACTCGCCCTCCACCAGAGAATATCGTCCCCGTGCCGTCGATTGCCGAAAACCCGAGCACGTAATTGCGCATTGTGCCGTAGGCGTATTGCCGCGGTCCCGCCGCGTTGACCGCCATCGCGCCGCCGACCGTTGCGCGATCCGACTGCGAGAAGTCGACCGGCAGCCGCTGTCGGTTGGCCGTCAAGTGCCTGGTCAGATCGGCTATCGTCATGCCGGCCTCAACCGTAATCGTCAAGTCGTCGGCCGGATAATCCACGAGGTGGTCTAATTGTTCCAGCGAGAGTGCAACGCCCGGTCGCTGCGGCCGGGCTCCGTAGTCGAGCATCGTTCCACCGCCGCAGGGATACACAGCCCGACCTCGATCTCGCGCATGGGCTACGATCTCGGCCACGGCAGCCGCGTCGGCCGGAGCAATCGTCTCGTCCACCTGAAGACCGGATTCCATCGCGCTCAATTTCCGTCCTCCGTGTTCTCCGCACCTCCGTGGTGATTCCCTCCGCCTGCCTTCTCCGGAACAGCCTTTCCTGGATTCAGTTGCCCGATCGGATCGAACGCCCGCCGCACGTGCCGCATGGCTTGCAAATCGGCTGGCGCGAAAAGGCGGTGCATCAATCCGATCTTTTCGATGCCGATGCCGTGCTCGGCCGTGATGCTGCCGCCCAAGGCAATACATTCTTCGAGGATCTCGCGACCGGCCGCGACGGTGCGCTCGACTTCAGCCCGATCGCGCTCGTCGAAGAGTATGATCGGATGGATGTTCCCGTCGCCGGCATGGGCGACATTGACGATCCTGATCCCGTGTTTCGCACCGATTTCCGCCGTGCGGCGGATGATGTGCGGCAGCCGCGTGCGAGGCACCACGCCGTCTTGAATCGTGTAGCTGGAACTCAGTCTGCCGGTGGCTCCGACCGCCGACTTCCTGCACTTCCACAGCATCGCGCGCTCATCGGCCGAGGAAGCATGCAACACCTCCCGGGCGCCGAACTGCTTACAGAACTCGGCAATCTGCGCCTCTTGCCGATCGAGGCCGGCAGCCGCTCCGTCGACCTCGATCACCAGCACCGCCGCGGCGTCGGAAGGAAAGCCGAACTGGAATGCCTCCTCGACCGCCGCCAAGATGCCCCGGTCCATCAGTTCCATCGCCGCGGGTAGGATTCCCGCCGCGATGATTCGGCTTACCGCACGGCTGGCGTCGTCAACGCTATTGAAGATCGCCCGCATCACCCGATGCTCTTGCGGATCTGGCGTCAGCCGCACCCATGCCTTGGTCACGATACCCAGTGTCCCCTCGCTGCCGACCAGCAGGCCCGTCAAGTCCAACGTGCCGGGGTTGGGCACCGGGCCGAGTTGGACGATCGAGCCGTCGGCAAGCACGGTTTCGAGGCCAAGGAGATGGTTCACCGTCACACCGTACTTGAGCGTGTGGGGACCGCCGGCGTTGGTGGCAATGTTGCCGCCGATCGTGCTCGTGCCCTGGCTCGACGGATCGGCGGCGAAATGGAATCCGCTGCCGGCCAATGCTTGCGTGAGCCGGAGATTGGTCACGCCCGCCTCAACCACTGCCATACAGTTGCGCAGATCGATCTCGACGACCTGATTCATCCGCGACAGCACGACAACAACGCCGCCGCCAACCGGCACGCATCCGCCGGCCAGACTTGTTCCCGCACCACGTGCGACGATCGGCGTGTTGTGCCGCTGACACACATTCACGACGTCGCCCACTTGCGCCGCCGATCGCGGCAGCACGACTGCATCCGGCCGCTGGCGCTCGATCGTGAAGGCGTCGCAATCGTAGACGGCCAATTCCGACGGCGCCCAGAGCACGCTGTCTCGGCCGAGAAGTCTGCGGAGATCGGAAACCAGCGGCGACATGGGGAGCGGCGAGCGGTGAGTGGTTCGTGGTGAGTGGTCAGAGGGACAGGACGGGCAATCGCGAGCTACTCGCCACTCATCACTCACCACTCGCCACTCCAATATAGCCTTTTTGGCCGCTGCACGCTCACTTCTTCACCGGCCGGCCAAGCTTTTCTTCGACGCTGGCCACCTTGCCGTCAAGGCGTCGCGAGTAGCCCTTGCGGTAGTCGAACTTGAGGGAACACTCGATGCGGCCACAGTCGATGGCCATGGCCTCAAAACAGCGTTTGACGACGCCCAGAAGGGAATCCAAATCGCCTTCCATCGTGGTGCCCATCGCATGGCAGCGGTAGTCGATGCCACTGCGGTCGATGATGTCCAGACTTCGGGCAACATATTGACTGACGCTGTCCCCCTTGCCAAGGGGGTACATGCTGAAATCGAGAAGGACCATAGTAACCGCTCCTTACGAGACAAGCGACGGCCGTCACGGCAGCCGCCGAGACCACGAACGAACGCGATCAGCAGTACGCCTGGCAGGAATCGAACCTGCGACCTACGGTTTAGGAAACCGTTGCTCTATCCCCTGAGCTACAGGCGCAACACGGATTGGCGGAACCCCGGTCCAGAGGATAACGCACTTTCGCCAGGGTGCCAAGTAGAGCACTTCGAGCCGGGCCTCGTAGCGCCCCCAGTCAGCATCAAGGCTTGGGGACTGTAGGGATTTTTGTGTCACGAGGAGTAGTAGCGCCGCAAACCGCGGCGAAGGGGACAGTCCCATTTTCGCTGACACGAAAATCGGGACAGTCTCAGGCTTGGGGAACAGAATTGCGCCTTGGGCCAGTGCTCTCGCCACCAACTTTCCGTGGCGCCGAGACTCTTGCTAGAATGGCGGCGGAAGGAGCAGCCTAACCCCCCCTGCGCCACGATTTCGGTCTGGTCGTGCGATTAGGCTGCATCCAACGTGGACTGGACCTCCAGCGGCTGCAACAAACGTTAGCCCGGAGACCCGCTCAAAACCGAGCGAATCTCTTGTGGAAAGCGAGAAGTTCGGCCGCACGTTCAGGGAAGCTTCGGTGGTTTCACGATCGGATATTCGCCCGAAAGTCCCTTGAGAAACTCAACCAGATCCTTGCGGTCTTGCACGGTCAGCTCCGCCTCGCGAACGGCCTGCAGTTGTGCGGAGATGTGTGGGTTGGCCTTACCCGCGCCGACCATCAAGTCCACTGCATCGGCCAGCGTCGCCACACTGCCGTCGTGGAAATAGGGCCAAGTGTTGGCCACCTCGCGCAGTGCCGGCACGCGGAACTTGCCCAGGTCGCGCTGCCTCTTGGTCACTGCCTTGCGCCCCTCGTCCGGCTTCGCCTTATCCATGCCCACGCCGGCGTTATAAAAGCGGTAGTTGCTGAACAAAGGCGGTGTGTGGCAGGTGGCGCAGCTATCGTCGAACAACTGGAGTCCACGCTTCTGGGCCTCGTTGAGGGCACTCTTGTCACCAGCCATGAAGCGGTCATAAGGCGAATTGCCGCTGAGGATCGTTCGCTCGAAGGCGGCGATGGCCTTCGCCACACCCTCCTTGGTAATCGGCGTACCAAACACCTTCTGGAATCGTTCGGTATAACCGCCGAGCTTCGAGAGATCACGGATCATGACGTCGAGATGGTGACCCATTTCAATGGGGTTCTCGATCGGGCCGAGCGCTTGCTCTTCGAGCGTGGCCGCCCGCCCGTCCCAGAACTGCGACGTGGCGTAGGCCGCGTTGAGCACGGTGGGCGCGTTCCGCTGGCCGAACTCACCGCCGATGCCCTTACTCGTCGGCTCATGTTCCGCCCAAGCCATCTTCGGGTCGTGACAGGTCGCACAGGAAAGTGTCCCGTTCCCGCTCAGCCGGGTGTCGAAGTACAGCATCTTGCCCAATTCGACCTTTTCGGGCGTCATGGGGTTGTCGGCAGGCACCGGGACCGGCGGCAATCCCAAGGGCACCTTCGGGAGATCGCCGGAGTGTTGTGCCACCGCCCGCAGCGCCACCAGCCCCAGAACGAATACGGAAAGACACGCCAGCCAGAGTCTACGATTCGCACGCATGGCACCCTCCTTCTGTAGTCATTCAACGTCCAACGCACGCCGAGGAATCGAGCCAAACGGCACGAACGTAAGGCTAGGTTCTCCCGACACAAAAGGCAACCCCTCCGCCGCCGCCAGGAGATCACGAGGCCCCTTCCTTTGATCGGCCCCGTCCCGCATTTGACGAGTTCATGCGAATCAGCCAGCTCAACGCTGGGCGCGTCGGCGTTTGCCTTGTCCCACGTGTACATCATGCTCACGCCTTCAATGGGGCGCTGCTCGATGCCGCCGATCGTATCGGGTGAGCGCTGGACGGCTTGCGTTCCATCGCCCGTGCTATTGACTATACGCGACCAATAGCCGGAAGGCCGAACAACGGGATCGTTTCCAAAGAACCCTTCCACTCTCGGTATTCGGTTGATTGTTGGTTGGTGCGGTTGGCTTTCCGGCCCGTACGTGTCTGAGATTGCCATTTGCGACTTCAAGGCGCGGATGAGCCGTGTGAAAGGAGGGGTTTGAGAGACAGCATCGGACCGCGACAGTTACGGGGCACTGCCGGACGAGCTAGCGATTGGCGGTCACTCTTTGCTGTAGAGCACCCGGCCGCCGACGATGGTGTGGAGTACGCGGGTATTGAGAATCTCGTCGTCGGGAACCGTCGTGATGTCCTGCGAGAGGACCACGACGTCGGCCAACTTGCCGGGGGCCAGCGAACCCTTAATGTCTTCCTCAAACCCGGCATAGGCCGTGTTGACCGTGTAGGATCGCAGGGCCTGGTCGCGCGTCATGCGCTGCTCAGGGATGAATCGCGTCCCATCGGAAAGCTGTCGCGTCACGCTGGCGTAGAAACAGCGGATCGGGTCTTCGGGCTCGACGGCCGTGTCCGTGCCGTTGATAATCGTCGCGCCGGTCTTCAGCAGGCTTTGCCACGCATACGCGCCCGTTCGTGCGCGGTCGATTCCCAACCGGTTGACCACGAACACGGCGTCGGAGGTGCAATGGACTCCCTGCATCGAGGCGATCACCCCGAGCTGGGCGAACCGCGGGATGTCGGCAGGGTCGAGATGCTGCGCGTGTTCGATGCGCCAGCGGAGGTCTGTCTTGTCGGGGTGCTTCTTGAAAGTGTCGGCATAGATGTTCAGCATCTCTCGATTGGCGCGGTCGCCGATGGCGTGAACGCAGAATTGAAAGCCGTTCTCGATGGCCAACTCAGCCGTCTCGCGGAGGGACGAAAGCGGCGTGACGCTCAGGCCGCTGCTGCTGGGCAGATCGGCGTACGGCGCCAGGAGCCAGGCGCCGCGGGTGCCGAGGGCCCCGTCGCAAAAGCCCTTGATGGCCCGAACCGTGAGGTGATTGTCGCCCAAGCCCACCCAGCGATAGCTGGGCAGCTTCTTGGCCAGCACGCCGTTGGACGTGTTGCCAACCATCACCCACATCCGGACGGGCAGCTTGCCGCTTTCGGCCAGCGCGCGGTAATGATCGATTATGGGCAAGCCCTGGCCGGCGTCGTGAAACGTGCTGATGCCGTGGGCTAGGCATTCGGCCGCGGCCAGGCGAATCGCCTCATCGAGGTCGGCCATTTTCTGCTCGGGTGTGCGCTTGGCCGCGCTCGCGCTCCCAGGGCCGCTTGACGATGCCGCCGGCGGTCTCCAGGAAGACGCCGATGGCATTGCCGTCGGGGTCACGGAGGATCTCGCCGCCGGCGGGGTCTTTGGTCTGCCCGTCTACGCCGGCCAACTCCATCGTCTTGGCATTGACCAGGCACATGTGGCCGCTGGCGTGCATGAAGAGCACCGGGTTGTTCGGCGTCACGGCACTGAGCTTCTGGTGCGAGGGAAATCCCTCGTAGTTGGGCTCCGGCCGGCGGCTCCATTTGTCCTGGTGCCAACCCCAACCAATAATCCACCTGCCAGGCTGCGTCTGTTCGGCGGCCTTCTTGGTCAGGGCCACGACCTCCTCCCAAGTTTTGGCGTGCGAAAGGTCAAGCTGTTTCTTCGACTCGCCAAGCTCCAAGAAATGGCCGTGGCCTTCGATGAAGCTCGGCATGGCGAACTTGCCGGCAAGCTGAATGACGCGGGTGTGGTCGCCGATCAGCGGCTGGATTTCTTCGTCAGAGCCGACCGCCGCGATGCGGTCGCCGCGAACGGCGATGGCCGAAACGACCGGCCTGGCGTCCCAAAGCGTGACGATCTTCCCGCCCAGCAGCACCACGTCCGCCGGCTCTTCGCCAAACGATATTGAGGGCGCAACCACAACCAGTAGACACAGCGCGGCGATGCACGACAGAGTGAACGGTTTCACGGCGAGACCTCCTGTGATGTTCAGCGGGCAACGGGCAAGAAGAGCGGATGGTGCGAGAATACAGGATGCATCCGATTTCACCCCCACATTAGAGCGGATTATTTCGGTCGGCTCAAGGCAGCGGCGTTGCTCGTGGCGAGTCTCCGGGCAAAAGGGACCGTCCCATTTTCGCTGACAAAAAAATCGGGACAGTCCCTCAAATCCGTACTTCGCCGGCGAAAACTGCCGTAGAGCCGTGGCTGCCTTCTTGATACAATCGCCGGCCAAACCGCCGAAAGTGGGAGGGAACCCAAAATGCGACGTGCTGGCCTGGCTCTGTTGGTGGGTCTATCGATGGTTGTCCCGGCCGGGCGCAGTCGAACCCGGTGCGGTTACCGGCAACTTCCGGCGGGCAAGCCGAGCCCGATCCTCCGCTGCGTCCGCGGGTGCCGACGCTCATCCAGCGTCCCGCGCCGCAAGCGCCGGCGCCAGCCTGCCGAGCCGCCGAAGCCGCCGTTTGTGCTTTCGCCGGAGCAACAGGCGGAGGTCGACCACGCATTGGACCTGTGGGAAGAGCGGAATCGGGAGATCAAGACGTTTGACTGCCGCTTCAAGCGATGGGTCTACGACGCGGTGTTTGGCCGTCCGGACGAGGCCAAGTTCGTTGAGTTGGGCGTGCTGCGCTGACGCCGCGCCCGACCGTGGCTTGTTCCGCGTCGACTCGACCGAAAAGGACGGCAAGGACACGCCGATCGACGATTCCCGCGCCGAGCACTGGATTTCCGACGGCAAGGCGATTTTTGAGTTCAATCCGACGAAGAAGCAAGTGATCGAGCACAGGCTTCCACGGGAGTTGCGGGGCAAGGCCATCGCCGACAGTCCTCTGCCGTTCCTCTTCGGCGCCGAGGCCAAGAAGCTCAAGCAGCGATACTTCATCCGCCTGACGACGCCGCCATCGAACGTCCAGGACCAGATTTGGCTGGAGGCGTATCCCCGCTATCAGCAGGACGCGGCCAACTTCCATCACGCGCAATTCATCATCACCAAGAAGACGATGGAGCCATACGGGCTGAACATCGTTCAACCGAACAACAAGGACCACACGGCGTACCGATTCTTCGAGATCGTTGTCAACGATCACCTGCGATTCTTCAAGGTGGATCCGTTCCGGCCGTTTACGCCGTTGGGCTGGCAAAAGATCATCGACGAGCCGCCGTCCGCCCAGGCCCGCCGCGCCCCCGACACCGCGGCGCGATGAGCGGGATCAACATGGGGCCGCCCTATTTTCGTTAACACGAGAACTGGTGCAGTCCCCCGCTTGCCAGATTGACCGCGCAGGCTATTGGCCGTCGCCGGCGAGAAGTTCTCGGGCGGCGGTGGCCAGAATGCCGTAGAGGTCTTCCAGATGGCACTGGTCGACCGAAGAAAACGCGATGCGGATGTCGCGCTCGCCGTCGGCGATGACCCCCACGCCGTACTTCTCCAGCAAGTGCTTGCGATACGTTTCGGCGTCGAGCCCCTTGAGCTTCAGGCACATGAAGTAGCCGGCGTTGAACGGGTACGGCTCCCAAAGCTCGGCATACTGCGGCCCGTGCAAGATCGCTTGGACTTCTTTGGCCCGGGCTTCCAGAATATCCCGCTTCTCTCGCCGCTCGTTGTGCAGCGCTTCGGTCGGCATGGCCTTGGCCAAGACCGACTGGGCGACGTGCGAGCAGTTCGAGACGGCGCTGCGGATGGCGCCGGCCACTTTCTTTTCCAGAGCCTGGTAGAGCGTTTCGTCGCTCAAGGCCGCCCGGCCGCCGAAGGTCAGCATGCCGGTGCGGAGTCCCCAGACAAATTCCTCCTTGGTCGGGCCGTCGACCTTCACGGCCAGGATGCGCTCGTGGCAGCCGGCCAACTTGGCGAAAAGCGACTCGTGGGCCACGTCATCGCCGTAGAAGAGGCCGAAGTAAGCGTCGTCGGTCACGACAACGAGGTTGCGGCCCTCTTCGGCCGATTCGCACAACGCGGCCGTGATCTGGTCGATCTCCGTCTTCGTGGCCGAGTAGCCCGTCGGATTGTTGGGAAAGTTCAGCACCAAAATCGTCTTCCAACTGCCCGCCCGAGTGGCCAGCGCCTGGCGCAGGGCCTCGACGTTGAAGCCGCCGGCGGCGTCGAAAAACGGATAGATCGCCAACTGGGCCTGGTAGCGCACCCCGAATAGCAGTTCGTAGTTCTCCCAGAACTTGTCTGGCAGCAGCACCATGTCCCCCTTGTCGACGAACAGATCGCCGACGAGGCTCAAGGCGTGCGTCACGCCGCCGGTAACGATCGGCATGGAAATCTTCTTGCCCTTGAGGCTCGGGTTCTTCTGCACCAACTCGTCGCGCCACAGCTTACGCAGGTCGGGACGGCCGGTCGCCGGGGCATACGTCAGCGCGTCGGCCGGCGCGAGGTCGTTGAAAAACCGCATCACCGACGGCAGAAACATCGGCTTGCCGTCTTCGCGGGCGATGCCGATCGTGGCGTTGTAACGCTTGGCCTTGTCCTTGGCTTCGCCGCTTTGGGCCAGGATGCCTCGGGGAAAGTACAGTCGTTTGCCGAACTCCGAAAGCATCGAGTACACGTGCGGGTTCTCGCGCTCGATCGTGTCGTTCAGCGCGGCGGCCAACGGACGAATCGCATCGCCGGGCGTCATCAGCGACAACGGCGAGCGAAGCCGCTGCCGAAGCTGCTCGAGCTGGTCCCACATCGCCCGGGGAAAGCGGCTGCCGAACTTCTGGAAAAAAGCGGTGATGTTGTCGGTCTCTTGATACCAATCGTCGCGGTTGACCGCGAAGAGCTTGGCCAAGGCGTCTCGGCGAATGTCGAGGGCCGTCAAGTCGAGGCTGTCGGCGGCCGGCACGTAGCCGATCGGCGTCTTGACGGCGTCGGCTTCGCCGCGGCAGCGGTCGAGAATCCACTCGATCACGCGGAGGTTTTCGCCGTAGCCGGGCCAGAGATAGGTGCCGTCCTCATCGGCGCGGAACCAGTTGACGTGAAAGATCCGCGGCGGGTTGGCCATCCTTCGGCCCATCGTCAACCAATGTTCGAAATAATCGCCCATGTGGTAGCCGCAGAAGGGCAGCATGGCCATCGGGTCGCGGCGGACTTCGCCGATCTTGCCGAACTGGGCGGCCGTGCGTTCCGAGGCCATCGTGGCGCCGACGAACGTGCCGTGCTCCCAATCGAAGGCCTCGTAAACCAGCGGCGCAAGCCGCGCCCGGCGGCCGCCGAAGATGATGGCGGAGATCGGCACGCCGTGGTGATGCTCGATGCGGAACGAGTGCGAAGGGCATTGGGTCACCGGTGCGGTGAAGCGCGCGTTGGGATGCGCGCCGAGGATCGGATTGCCCTTCTCGTCTTTCATGCCGGGCTTCCAGGGGCGGCCCTGCCAATCCAAGCCTTTGGCCGGCGGGTCGCCCTCGCCCCCCTCCCACCAGACGTTGCCGTCTTCGGTCAGCACGACGTTCGTGTAGATCGTCTTCTGCCGGATGGTCTTCATCATGTTGGGATTGGACTTCGAGTTCGTGCCGGGAGCGACGCCGAAGAAGCCAGTCTCCGGGTTAATCGCCCAGAGCCGGCCGTCGGTGTCGATCCGCATCCACGCGATGTCGTCGCCGACGGTCCAGATGCGGTAGCCCTTGATTTTCAGTCCTTCGGGCGGGACCATCATGGCCAGGTTCGTCTTGCCGCAGGCGCTGGGGAATGCGGCGGCCACGTACTCGATGCGGCCTTCGGGGTTCTCGACGCCCATCACGAGCATGTGCTCGGCCAGCCAGCCCTCGCGCCGGCCGAGATGGCTGGCGATGCGCAGCGCCAGGCATTTCTTGCCCAGAAGCACGTTGCCGCCATAGCCCGACCCGACGCTCCAGATGGTGTTGTCTTCCGGAAAGTGCAGGATCAGCCGGCGTTTGATGTCGAGGTCCGCCTTGCTGTGCAGGCAGCGGGTGAACTCGCCGCCGGCGCCCAGTTGCTTGAGCACGGCCGAGCCGACGTGGGTCATGATCCGCATGTTCAGCACGACGTAGATGCTGTCGGTCAGTTCGACGCCGATCTTGCTGAACGGCGAGCCGACCGGGCCCATCGAAAAGGGAATCACATACATCGTGCGCCCTTCATCGCGCCGGAAAAAATCTCCCCGGCGCGACGATACCCGTCCTCGGGCGACATCCAATTGTTCGTCGGCCCGGCATCCTCGCGCAGCGCGGTGCAAATGTAGGTCAGGTCTTCGGTCCGGGCGACGTCGTTAATGGCCGTGCGGTGGTAGAGGCAGCCGGGCAATTTTTCCTGGTCCAGAAGCGTCATTTCGCCCGTGGACGCGGCCTGTTGCGTCAGACGCTCCTTTTCCTCTTCCGAACCGTCGATCCAGACAATGTCGTCAGGCCCGCACATGCGAGCCATTTCCTCGACCCATTCCTGCAGTTTGCGGTGGTGGTTCACGAGTCTGTCAGAGCCTCCTCAAAAAAGGTCCACGCGCAAAAACCCGCCCGACGGCGCAGCATTGCTGCGCCGGGCGCAACCTCCCAGTATGGTAGGCGCCTGATGAAAATACAAGGGGGCTCCGTCCCTCGCGGCCGTGGCGCAGGTGGCCATTGCGCATCGATCCCGGCCGCGCTAGCGAGAAAAGGATGTAGCAGAACCTCGCGCGGCTTCGCCGCCCCGACAGCAAGCGAACTGGCCGCCAAAGGAACCGATCGACAAGAACTCGGAATCGGCCGCCTTTCTCGGTACCGCCTCCTGCTGGTATAGTGCGGTAATGGCAGTGCATTGGATTGGCCGGGCTTTATCGCATCGCAACTTTCGTTTGTTCTTCGGCGGACAGAGCATCTCGCTCGTCGGCACGTGGATGCAGCAAGTGGCGATGATCTGGCTGGTGTATCGCTTGAGCGATTCGCCGTTCCTGCTCGGTTTGGTGGGCTTCTGCATGCAAATTCCCAGCGTTGCCATCAGCCCCGTGGCCGGCGTGCTCGTGGACCGTTGGAACCGCCGCCGGACGTTGCTGGCGACGCAATCCCTGGCCATGCTCCACGGCTTCCTGCTGGCCGCGCTGACGGTCACCGGCCTGATTACCATCTGGCAGATCGTCCTGCTGGCCGTGGTGCTCGGCGTGATCAATGCCTTCGACATGCCGACGCGCCAGGCGTTTTTGATCGATATGATCGAGGACCGCGCCGACCTCGGCAACGCGATTGCCCTGAACTCGTCCATGTTCAACGGCGCGCGGCTGATCGGACCGTCGCTGGCCGGGTTCGTGATCGCCGCCGCCGGCGAGTGGGTCTGTTTCCTGGTGAACGCGGTCAGCTATGTTGCGGTCCTTGTGGCCCTTCTGGCGATGCGTGTCGCACCGCGGCCGGCAAACGGCGAGGAGAGCCCGCTTCTCCGCGGGTTGGCCGAAGGGCTCTCCTACGCGTTCGGCTTTCCGCCGATTCGCATGATCCTCGCATTGGTGGCGATCGTGAGCCTGGCGTCGATGCCCCTCGCGGTGCTGATGCCCATGCTGGTGGCCGAACAGTTGCACGGAGGTCCGGACACGCTGGGCATGCTGACGGCCGCTTCCGGTCTCGGGGCCCTGGGCGGTGCGCTGCTATTGGCGTCGCGGAAAAGCGTGCTCGGCCTGGGGCGGCTGATGGCCGTCATGACCGCGGTATTGGGGGCGTCGGTCATCGGCGCCGCCTATTCCACGTCGCTGCCCTTGTCGCTGGCGTTCTTGATGGTCAGCGGGCTTGCCACGATGGTTCAACTCGCCTCGGCCAACACGATCCTGCAAACCATTGTCGAAGAGGACAAGCGCGGGCGGATTATGAGCCTGTACACCGCGGCGTTTCTGGGCATGGCGCCGATCGGAAGTTTGGTCGCCGGAGCACTGGCCAGCCACGTGGGCACGCCGCTGACGCTCGGCCTGTCCGGCGCAATTTGCATGGTCGGCGCGGCAGCATTCGCCACGAAGCTGCCATTCATTCGGACCGTCGTCCGTCCCATTTATCAGCGCGTGGGCATTCTGCCCGAAGTCGCGCGGCCCATGGCGAAACCGGTGCCGCTGGTGGATTCTCCGGACGCTCCGCCGCTGGCGTGAATCGGGCTGCCAGCCTCGGCCACTGTTCCGATTTTCGTGTCAACGAAAATGGGGCTGCCTCCTTTGATGCAGGAACCACCCCCCTCTTGAACGAAAATCGCGACTACCCCTTCGACCGGCGTGGGCACATGAAGTCCCGTCGGTTTGCGTGTGTGCAGATCCCAACCTATCAGTTGAACATTCCTGAGCCTGCGAATTGCTGTCCCGCGCCCGACACATCGTAGAGGCCTCATGGCGTTCACGTTTTTCTTTCGCGACGGTCAGATTCTGGAACTGCTCGTAGAGCAGGCCCTGCCGAGTCTGCACGGCCAGAGTCGCATTCACGTTTGGGACGCCGGCTGCGCGCACGGGCCGGAGCCATACAGCCTGGCAATTCTCCTGCGGCAGCGAATGTCGGACGTGATGTTCCGCAACGTCAAAATCCATGCAACCGACGTCGACGGCACATTCGCTACTACCGTCGCCCGCGGCATCTTCCCCGACCGCGAGTTGAAACGGATGCCGGCCGAGCTGTTTCGCCGCTATTTCCGGCCCGCCGACCAGCCGGGGCACTTCCAGGCCGTTGACGAGATTCGCTCAAAGATCCAGTTCTCGGTCCACGACCTGCTATCGTTGCAACCGATCCGCGAGGGCCTGAGTTTGGTCGTCTGCAAGAACGTGCTTTTGCACTTTGACGAGGCGCAGCGGTGCAACATCCTGCGGATGTTCCACCGCGCCCTGCGCGACGACGGCGTGCTGGCGATGGAGCACACACAAAAGATGCCCGACCGCGTTGGGTGGCTGTTTCGCCAGGCCGGGTCGAACGGACGCGTCTACTCGAAGGCGGGGCACGCGGAAAGCAGTCCGGCGCCGTTGCCGGCCTGCCATTGCATCGGTCACCACGTCGGGGCCGCGGCGCAGATACATGAGGGCAATCAGCAGGTTTTCGGAGCGAATTGAAGCCACGTTTCTGGGTGGGGCAAAGCACAAAGGAGACGAGAGAATGTTCGCCAAGATGAAGACGGGCACGAAGGTGCTCGCGGGATTCGGAGTTGCGTTAGTCGCCGCCGTCACGGTTGGCGTCGTCGGCTACTACAGCATCAGCAAGTTATCGGTGCACGTCGAAGAAATCGGCAGCAATCAAATGCCAGCCGTCGAGTCAGTGCTTGACATCAAGATCGGCGCGAGAGGATCAAGACCGCGCAACGCACCTTGGTCAACATTAGCACCGACGACGCCACGCGCGACCGGCAGCCAGAGAACATCAAGAAAGCTCGTGAAGCGTACGAAGCGGCATGGAGCGTCTTTGAGGCTTTGCCTCAGACTGCCGAAGTGAGCGACCTGTGGAAGCAATTCGTGCCTGCCTGGCAGGAGTGGCGGAACGAGAACAACGAGTTCTTGAAGATTATGGCGGAATTGGAGTCCTTCAAACTCGGCGACTTGACGGCCCTCCAGCAGGAAATCAGTACCTTCCTGACCGACCACTATGAATTGGCCGAAAACGTGACCGACATGGTCTACGACGGCACGATGTTCGACGGTGGCGCGGATCACACAAAGTGCCGTTTCGGCGAGTGGGTGGCGACGCAGAAGTCGGACAATCCCCAACTGCTCGCGATCATCCGGCAGGCCGAGGAACCGCATGCGCGACTGCACGAGGCCGTGGGAAAGGCCAGACAACTCGTCAAGGACGGCAACATGAAGGCGGCGGTCAAGCTCTACAAGGAGCAACTACTGCCGGCCATGCAAAACACGCGCGCCCAGCTTCTGGCAATCCGGGACCTGTGCAATAAAGCGCAGGCTGTCCACGCCAAAGCAAACCACCAGCTTCTCGACGTCTGCCGCCTCAGTCAGGACAAAGCCAACGGCATCTTGGATCGGCTGATCGCGATCAACGACGAAGACGCCGAGAACCGGGTCGCGAAGGCCGGAGCAGACAGTCGAACCGCGACGTGGACGATGGTGGCCGCCATTACCCTGGGAGGCATCGCGCTGGCCGTGATTGGCATCTTCCTCGCCAGGAGCATTTCTGGGGTACTGCACCTGCTGGTCAGCGAGACCAACCGGCTGACCGAAGCGTCGGTCGCGGGCAAGCTGCAAACGCGCGGCAATCCTGAAATCATCGGCCTGGAATTCCGTCCCATCATCGAAGGCATCAATGCCACGCTCGACGCGGTGATCGGGCCCTTGAACGTCTCGGCCGAGTACATCGACCGCATCAGCAAGGGCGACATTCCGCCAAGGATCACCGATACCTACAACGGCGATTTCAACGAAATCAAGAACAACCTGAACCAGTGCATCGGCACGGTCAACGCGATGGTGGCCGACGTCACTCTGCTGGTCGATGCCGCGGTGGAGGGCCGGCTCGACGTCCGCGCCGACGCCGCCAAGCATCAGGGCGACTTCCGCAAGATCATCCAGGGCGTGAACGACGCCGTCGGAACGCTCGTCGGGACACATCGACTCGATGCCGTCGCCGGCGATGATTATCGACAAGGATTTCACGATTCACTTCATGAATCAAGGTGGGTGTCGACACGATCGGTTTGCCCAAGCAGCAGATCGTCGGCAGCAAGTGCTACAACAACTTCAAGACCTCGCACTGCCATACGGCCAACTGCGCCTGCGGCCGGGCGATGCAGGAAACCCGCGCCGTGACGGCCGAGACCGACGCCCATCCGGGCAGCCACGACCTGCAAATTTCCTACACCGGCGTGCCGGTGAAGGACAAGAAGGGCAGCGTGATCGGCGCCTGGGAGGTGGTTTCCGACATGACCGCCCTGAAGCAGGCCGAGCAGCGTGATGCAGAAGCAGGCCGTCTTCCAGGAGCAAGAAGTGCGGAAGGTGATCGACAATCTGGGCAAGATCGCCAACGGCGACATGAACGTCGACACGAGCGTGCGCCGCTACGGACGAGGACACCCGCAAATCGGCGAGAACTTCCACGAGATCAACGGCAGCCTGACCCAGGCGTGCCAAACGATCACCGCCTGGTGGCCGATGCGACAACGCTGGCCAAGGCCGGCGTGGAAGGCAACTCGACATCCGCGCCGACGACGGCAAGTACCAGGGCGAATTCCGGCAGATCATCCACGGGATGAACGAAACTCTGGAAGGCTTCGCCGTGCCGTTGCGCGACATCAGCCAGGTCCTGCAGCGGATGGCCGACAAGGACTTCACCGCGTCGGTCGACAACGGAGTATCCCGGCGCCTACGGCGTCCTGCGCGACAACGTGAATCTGGTCATCGGCAACATGCGCGCGGCCATCGAACAGATCAGCGAAAGCGCCAACCAGTTCGCCGAAGGATCGCGAACGATCGCCGAAAGCGCCAGACCCTGGCCCAGGGCGCCCAGACGCAGAGCGCCAGCGTCGAAGAGATGACGGCCTCGACCGAGGAGTTGGCCCGATCGGTCAGCGCCGTCAAGGACAACGCCAACGAGTCGACGAAGGTGGCCGCCAAGGCCAGCCAATTGGCCGAGGAGGGCGGCAAGGCCGTGCAGAAGTCGATCGAATCGATGGAGCAGATTCGCAACAGTTCGCAGAAGATCAGCGAGATCATCCAGGTGATCGCGGAGATCGCCAGCCAGACGAACCTGCTGGCCCTGAACGCGGCCATCGAGGCCGCCCGGGCCGGCGAGCACGGCATGGGCTTCGCCGTCGTGGCCGACGAGGTCCGCAAGCTGGCCGAGCGGTCGAACCAGGCCGCCCGCGAAATCTCCTCGCTCATCAAGGAATCGACGCAGCGGGTCGAAGAGGGCGCGCAACTCGAGCGCCCAGACCGGCGAGGCGCTGAAGCAGATCATCAAGGCCGCCGAGGAGACGGCGGCGAAGATCACCGAGATCGCCGCGGCCACGGTGCAGCAGGCCGCCAACGCCGAGGAAGTCTCGAAGGCCATCCAGGGCGTTTCGGCGGTCACCGAGCAGGCGGCCGCCGGCAGCGAGGAAATGGCCGCCAGCAGCGAGGAGCTCGGCGCCCAGGCCGACGGCGCTCCGCGAACTGGTCGGCCAGTTCCGCGTCGGCAGGCAACGGCAGCGGCGCCGGCTGGGCCGTCGCGCGCACGATAGAACGCCGCAGAAGAAGACTCAACGGGGCGGCAGCAGCAAAGGCTGCCGCCCCGTCTTCACAAAAAACCGAAATCAATTCAGGGAGACATACGATGGCAACCGCCACATTGGAATCGCGGGGCATGGAGAACACGTTCTCCGAGGTCCACGGGACCATGCAGTTGGTCAGCTTCACGCTGGCCAAGGAGCTGTACGGCATCGAGATCACCAAGGTCCGCGAGATCATCCTGATCACCGAAATCACGCGCATTCCCGAAACGCCCGACTTCCTCAAGGGACTGATCAATCTCCGCAGCACGGTGATTCCGGTGATCGATCTGCGGGTCCGCTTCGGCCTGCCCGAAGGCGAGCTTTCCGACGAAAGCCGGATCATGGTGCTCCAGGCCTGCGGCAAGACGATCGGCATCGTCGTCGACGCGGTCAGCGAAGTGCTGCGGGTGAAGCAGGACCAGATCGCCCCGCCGCCGCCGACCGTGGCCGGCCTGGGCCGCGAGTACCTCAGCGGCCTGGTGAAGCTCGACGACCGGCTGCTGATCCTGTTGGATATCGACAAGATTTTCGGCGAGGAAGAAATGCTGCGATGGACGAAATGACCGCGTGACGAGCTGAGCGATTGAGCGGGCACGGCAACAGAATGACTTGCCCGGCTCGCCACGCGTCATCCTGAGCGGAGCGAAGGATTTCGGTGGCCAAGGAGATGCTTCGCTTCGCTCGGAATGACCGTGACGCCGCTTGAACCCCGTTCGCCTACAAGTTCCAACCGCATGGCCAACGACATCCGCGTCCTGATCGTCGACGACTCCGCCGTGATGCGGGCGATGCTGGCCGACCACGTGGCGGCGGCGACCGGCATGTCGGTCGCGCGGCGTCGCGCGCAGCGGCCGCGAGGCGCTCGACGGCGGCCGAGACGCTCGCATCCCGACGTCATCACGCTCGATCTGCAAGATGCCCGACATGGACGGCCTGGAGTGCTCGACGCCCTGTTGGAACGCGAGCCGGTGCGGGTGATCATGGTCAGCGCGCTGACGCGCAGCGGCGCGGCGGTTACGCTCGAAGCCCTCGATCACGGGCGCGTCGACTACGTGGCGAAACCGGAAGCCGGCGGCGGACATGTCGCTGTTCGCGCGCGAGCTGATCCACAAGATCGCGTGCGGCGGCCGACATGAGCATTCGGCGCGTCCTTGCGGCACGGAGGAGACGTTTCGGGCCGCGGCTGCCGTCGCCCGCCGTTTCGCCGGCGGCAAAGCCGCCGACCGACGATTGTCCGCCCGACTTGGCCGAACGATGCGTCGCGATCGGCATTTCGACCGGCGGTCCGCCGGCTTTGACGACGCTGTTGGAGTCGCTGCGGCCGCCGATGCCGCCGATCGTCATCGTACAGCACATGCCTCCGCAATTCACCGGCCCATTGGCGGCACGGCTCGAACTCGATCTCGGCGCTATCGGTGCGCGAGGCAACACAAGGCGACGTGCTGCGCCCCAACTGCGTGTTGTTGGCCCAGGGCGGCAGGCACCTCGAATTGCGCCGCCGGGCGGCCAACGTCATCGCCGTGCTGCGCGACGGTCCGGTCGTCAGCGGGCATAAACCATCGGTCGACGTGATGATGACTCAGCGCCGCCGACATCTTTGGGTCGAGTTGCCTCGGCGTCATCATGACCGGCATGGGACGCGATGGCGTCGGCCGGCTGCCGGGCGATCCGCGCCGCGGGCGGCTTCGTACTCGGCCAAGACGAGGCCAGTTCCGACGTCTACGGCATGAATCGGACCGCGTTTCTCGAAGGAAACGTGGACCGGCAATTCGGCCTGCACGAAGGGGCCGCGGCGATTTATCGCCATGTGCGACGGTTGGCTGCGCCGGCGGCGACGACCTGATGCAAGGGAACATTTCGGAAGCCTCGGAGAACTCGGCAACCATGGCGACAGCGACGGCGATACCACCGATCGTCGGCGAACGGCGCAGACCAAATGACCGACTTTCAGTTGGCCCGGTATGCCGAGTTGATCTACGCGCGGACGGGGATCCGCGTGTCGCCGCAGAAGAGAGCGCTGCTGTCCAACCGCGTCCGCCGCCGGTTGCGGGCTGCAGGCATCGAAGGATTCGAGGAATACTACCGCCATCTCCGACAGCTTTCGCCGCGCGACGACGAATGGGACGCGTTTCTGCAAGAGATCACCACGCACGAAACGTACCTGTTCCGCGACCAGACACAATGGGACTGGTTTCTCGCAGCATTTCTGCCGGCGCGCGCAGAGCGCGGGCGGCCGGGAGGGTGGCACACTTGCGAATCTGGTCGGCCGCGTGCAGCACCGGAGACGAGGCGTTTACCGCGGCCTGCTGCATCGCAGCATGCTTGCCGGATTTGGCCCAATGGAAAATTCAGATCCTCGGAACCGACATTGGCAGCGGGGCGATTCGAGCAGGCGCAGGCGGCATCGTTCGGCGAGCGGGCCATGCGGCTTGTGCCCGACCCCTACCGCCGTCTGTACTTCACGAAAGCGAAGAATGCCGATTTGTGGCACGCGAAGCCGGTCTTGACCGAAATGGTGCAGTTTCCGGCAACACAACCTGCTGGAACCGTTCACCGAGAAGCTGTTCGACCTCGTGCTGCTGAAGAACGTTCTGATCTACTTCGATCGAGACTCGAAGAAACGCGTGCTCGCGAACATCGAAGCGGCGCTGCGACCGGGCGGAATGCTGGTCGCCGGAACCGCCGAGGGAGTGTCCGATATGTTGCGGGACTACCAACGGTTGGAGTCCTGGCTGTTGCGCAAACCGGCGGGCCACGCCGACGTCAGAGACCGAAGATGAACACCGACGCGATCCACCACGGCGATTTTGCCCACCTCGAAGACGACTGGGACAGCGCGTCGCGCTACCTCTCGATCTTCATCGACGAATGCCAGGAGACGCTCGACGAGCTGACGCAGGCGCTTCTGGCCCTCGAGGCGGGCAAGGGCGCCGAGGGGCTCGAACCGCTGTTCGTCGCGGCGCATCGCATCAAGGGCTCGGCCGCCTCGATCGGCTTGAACCGGCCCGCCAAGCTTGCCCATCTGATGGAAGACCTCTTGCAGGTGCTGGTCGACGAAGGCCGGTCGCTGCGAACCGAAGACGGCCGACGGCCTGCTGGCCTGCACGGACGGTCTGCGGCAGTACGTTCAATCGCTGCGTGCGGGCCGGCCCGAGACCGATCGGTTCGACGCGCTGGCGCAGCAACTGCTCGACGCCGCGATGCGCCGACGGCATCGCGATTGCCGCGCGGCCGGCGGCTGCACCGGCATCGGCCGATCCCCCCGAGGCGCCGGACGCCGAGCCAGTGCCTTCGAGCATCGACCAGCGCGTCCACCGGCAAGTGGCTGCCGCGGTCCGCGAGGAGGAGCGGGACCGCATCGTAGTCGGCCGGGTGACATTCGAGCCGAACCTGCCGGTCGTCGGCCTGAAAGCCCGATTGGTCTATAGCAAGCTTTCGAACGTTGGCGAGGCCCGCTATCTCGACCCGCCGCTTGAGGACATCGAGAACCTGGACCAGATTGCATCGCTCTATTTCGGCGTCGTGACCGACAAATCGCCGGATGCGGTGCGGCAGTCTCGTGTGCGTGGCGGGCGTGCGCAAGGCGATCGTCGAACCGCTTGCGCACGAATCATGCTTCACCCAAAGCGCCCCGCCCGGCCGAGGCGGTACGCCGGCGCAAGGCGCCAAACCGGTCGAAACCCTGCGCGTCGACATCGCGCGGCTCGACGGGCTGATGAACCTCGCCGGCCAGTTGTCCATCAGCAAGGCCCGGCTCGTACAACTGGTCGACAAACTCAGAGCGTCGACGGCGGCCAGCGAGTCGGGGCCCATCCTCGGACGCATGGGCGTGGAGTTGGAAAAACTCGCCACGGCGCCGGCGGACAAAACGGAGCGTCAACGCGACGCCGGAGATTTCCGTGCGTTCGGACGGCGCCTACGCGAGCAGTTGCAGACGGTCGAGCGCGAGGTGCGGCAGTTCACCGAGGCACGCGGCTGCGTCCACGACCTCTTCGAAACCATCCACCTGCTCGATTCCATCAGCGACGGCATCCGGCAGAGCGTGATGGACATGCGGATGCTGCCGATCGGGCCGCTGTTGAACCGATTCCATCGCGTGGTCCGCGACCTGACGCATGCAGAACGGCAAAGACTCCACCTGCACATCACCGGCGAAAACACGGAACTCGACAAGCGGATGATCGACGAATTGGCCGATCCGATGATCCACCTGATTCGCAACGCCGCCGACCACGGCATCGAAGCGCCCGAGGTTCGCCTGGCGGCCGGGCAAGCCGCGAGCAAGGCACAATCTCGCTCGACGCGTTCCATCGTGGCAGCAGCATCGTCATCCGCGTCGCGGACGACGGCAAAGGACTCGACGCTCAAGCGGCTCCGCGCGAAGGCCGTCGAGCGGAAACTGGTCGCGGCCGCCGACGCCGAGGCAATGACGCCGCAGCAGATCTACCAGTTGATCTGGCTGCCGGGCCTCAGCACGGCGGAGAAGGTGACCGACGTCTCGGGCCGCGGCGTGGGCATGGACATCGTCCGCTCGAAAATCAATGAACTCAACGGCGTCGTCGACGTCGACAGCGAGCCCGGCCGCGGGACCACTTTTACGATCAAGCTGCCGCTGACGCTGGCCGTCTCTTCCGAGCTTGATGGTCGAAATCGGCGGCGACGTCTTTGCCTTGCCGCTGGAATCGGTGGTGGAAATCGTCGACGTCCGCCGAAGCGACGTCGCCACAGTCCACGGCACTGCCGACGGTGCCGCTCCGCGGCCGGGTCATCGCCATGCTGGCCCTCGGCGCGATGTTCCGCTGGAACGGCCAGGCCGGGCGCCGACGCCGACGCCGACGATCGGACCACGCTGGTCGTGCTCGGCGAAGGAAGCCGGCAGGTCGGCCTTGCCGTCGACCGCGTGCTGGGCGAAGAAGACGTCGTCATCAAGTCGATCGCCGACAACTACCGCAATTTCCCCGGCATCGCCGGGGCGACGCATTCTTGGGCGACGGCCGCATTGCCCTGATTCTCGATCCGATCACGTTGATCGACATGTCTTGTCAACCACTCGTCTGCCACGGCGTAAATCTTAGGAGAATACCCATGACGCATCCTGTTTGCACGGAAACGACCTCCAAGCTGCAATTGCTGCAGCAGCTCTTTGCGGCGGCCACGCACGATGCGTCGGCCGCCATGTGCCGCTGGACGAACAGCCTGATCACACTGACGTTAGACGAAGTGTGCGAGTTGCCGCTGGCCGACGCCTGCCTCGAACTGAATCTCAACGACCAGCGGCTGACGATGGTGGTCCTGAACCTCGAAGGCGAGATCGGCGGCACGATGGTTCTGATGTTCAACGACGATCACGGCCGGCGACTGGCCGCGTCGCTGCTTCACTGCGCGCCCGAGCGAGGACCCGGACTGGAACGACATGGAAACCTCGGCGCTGGCCGAGACCGGAAACATCCTCGGCTGCGCGTACATCAACTCGATCACGCGACTGATCGACCGCCCTCTGGTGCCCTCGGTGCCGCACTTCGTCCAGGACTACGGCGCCAGCGTCCTCCAGCAGGCCATGGTCGCCCAGGCGACGCAACGCGACACCGTGCTGATCTGCCGCACCGGCTTCCACTGCGCACAACGAAGACCTGAGTTGGAGCGTCCTGTTCATTCCCAGCGTCGCGCTGCGCGAGGCGATGGAAGACGCCATGCAATCGCAATCCTAGATCGGACAATCCATCGCCCACGACGCGTGCTGCCATGGAACGCAACAAGGTCAAACCAGCGTCGGACCAGACCGCGGTCGGAATCGGCCAGGCGATCCTGGCCGCCGCGCCGGCCCGGCTGACGACAATCCTCGGCTCCTGCATCGGCGTGGCCATCGTACGCGCCGCAACAGCGCGTCGGCATGCTCGCGCACGTCGTACTCGCCGCGATCGGCGGGAGCGACGGATTATCCCGCCAAATTCGCCGACACGGCCGTACCGCACATGGTGTCCACCCTCGTCCGCCACGGCGCCAGCCCCGATGCTTTGGTCGCCAAACTCGCCGGTGGCGCCTGCATGTTCGAGGACTGCAAGTCCATGCAGATCGGTACTGCCAACGTCGACGCCATCCTGCACGCGCTTGCCACCGCTCGAATCCGAATCGCGGGGCAGTCCGTCGGCGGTACCGTCGGACGCCGCGTTTGCTTCGATCTGACCACCGGCTCCCTTACCGTGGAGTCGAATGGGAATATACTGCAAACCATTTGATGTGAAGGAGTTTTCGATCATGTCCAAGACTCTCCTGGTTGCCGACGACGCCGCCATTATCCGGGCAAAGATCAAAGAAGCGGCCTCGAGCGCCGGCTGGACCGTCGCGGCCGAGGCGCGCAACGGCAAAGAAGCGGTCGAACGCTATGCCGAATGCCGGCCCACCGCCGTAACGATCGACCTGGTCATGCCCCAGTTTGACGGAATCTACGCCCTGCGCAAATCATGACGCTCGACCCGAACGCGAGGGTCGTCGTCGTCAGTGCGATCGAGCAGAAGGGCGTGCTCAAGGCCGCCTTCAATCTCGGCGCAGCCGACTTCGTCGTAAAACCCTTTGACCGCAACCTGCTCATCAAGACGCTGGAACAACTCGTCGCGACGGAGACGCCGGCCGGCGAGCCGGAACCCATGGCGACCGAGGCCGTCTGAGTGCCTCTCGATGTTGCAATTGGATCGGGCGATCGGCTACAATCCCGCCCGTGAGACGCGTTGAACCGTATGGACGATTTCACGGAGGATCGGAAGATGGGCCGACGACTTGTAGGTGCGATGCTGGTCGCCGCGGGCGTAATGTTCGGCGCGACATTGGATCGTTGCGGAAGGATGGAGACCGCCCACGCCGCGACACAAGACGAAGCCCTGAGCGAGCAGCAGGCAAGCGTCGAGAAACAACTGAAGGAACTCGGGACGCAAGTGAAGGACATCAATACGCTGCTTCACTCCGGCACGCTGCGGGTGGTTGTCGTCATCAATCCGAATGGGCAGTAGGCCGCGCGGGGACTGTCCCGATTTTCGTGGCAACGAAAATGGAACTGTCCCCCTTTTGACGGCCTATCTGGGTGGCGCGCCCCGAGGAACGAAGGGCGTGGTGGATCGCCAACGAACCACTGCGAATCGCCCACGCCCTTTCAGGGCATGCCACCCACAAATTGAACTGCAACTGGGCCCTAGAACGGCGCGTGCTGCTGCACGAGCGCGAGTTGGTAGATGATTAGCGCCGCGTAGAGCGCCACGGTCATCGGAATCAGATGGCCCACGCGAAGCCGGGTGCCAAAGAGATAATGGTTCTTGAAGATCAACAGCAGCGGCAGGCCGACAACGGTCAATAAGTACTTGACGCTCAGAAACGGCAACACGCCGTAGCCGAGCAACTGGTCCATCAGCGGATTGACCTCAATGCCTCCGGCGCACAACAGGTGGATGGTCAAGGCGGCGTCGACCATCGACGCGATCAACAGCAGGATCACTCCCAGCCACATGGCCGACGAGAAGCGGTCGACAAAATAGGGCCGCTCGTGTTCGTTGCGGCGCCGGCAACGCATGCGAAATCCGGCAGGAGGAAACGCCGACCAGGGGCCGGTGGGTTCCTCACGGCGGTCCGGGCATGTCCGTCGCTCTTCGTTGCTTTGTCCTCCGGCGTCGATGTACGTCGAGGTTGCTGGTGGAGGCTGATTCATCGGTGGCATTCCACGGTGAACGTCAAGGGTTGGCCGGTGCAAAACTGTCCGGCATCGGCTGCGGATTTTCGCCCGTCTGCGCCGGCCGGCTTTCGACCGACCACGTCGCGTCTTCGTGCAGAGTGAAGGTTACGGTATACGATCGGTCGCCGACGGGCGTGTTCAGCAGTACGCCGCAAACGTAGGGGCTGTTGGGTGGAAGTCCGGTTTCCAGCAGTCGCATGGCCCGCGCCAACGCTTCGAGACTGCCGTCGTCACGCTGGACTTGAAGGCTATGGGTCGAAGCAACGCGCATCGCGGAGGCCACGCAACGCCAGGTCACGCCCAGCAGCGACATCAGCAGCACGACGAAGATGACTATCAACAGCAGCGCGTAACCGCGCCGCCGAGGTCGGCGTTGGATCATGGGCTTCTCGCAATGAGCGTGCACGTGCGGGTAATACCACGGGACTCAAACGATAATACGATGCGCACCGCGTCGGTCCCTTCGGCCGTGACGGCCAGGTCCGTGAGGTCCCTGGCCACAGCAAAGGTCGTACCGGCGTTATGGTCCCAGCGAAGCAGCGTGTCTCCGTCGAGATGGTAGACAATGACCGAATCGGGGTCGGTCCAGTCGGCCTGGCCGTTGGGCTCCGTGCCGCCGTCGAAGCAGAGCCACAGTTGGTTGTTTCCCGGTTGTGTCCAGCCGACCCAACGTCCCACCGACTTGTCGCCCAGTCGGGCCGAGGGATTAACCGAGCTGCCGCCGAGGTCGCGACTGAGGGTCGTTACTGCAAGTTCCATCTCTTGAACGATTTGTCCGCGTCCCGCCAGATCGGAGGCGGGCCGCCCGATCGCCGACCAGGCCGATGACAGCAGGACCGCCAAAAAGACCGTCAGCCCGCTGACGACCGTTACCTCCAGCAGTGTGAATGCTCGGCGATGGTGCATGGCGATCAATGGGGTACGAGCACTTCGACCGACACGTGCGCGGTGGCCTGGTCGACGGTCGACGACATGCTGAGCGAGATTACGGAAACCTTGTTTTCGATAGGGTGCAGCCGCATGCCGTCGGCCACGACGTAACCCGAGGCGGCCTCGCCGTCCAACTGCACGTGGACGGTGCCGTTGCGAATGTATTGCGTCGTCAGCGTCTGCCACGCGGTTCCTTCATCGACGGGTCCCGCCGGCACGGTGCGCTGGTCCACCGAGACCTCGTCCAAAAGCGTTTCGCCTTCATAGATTTTGTAGTGGGCTTCCGCGGCCTGGTCGGATGCGTCGGGCCAGGTCGCCTGCACCTGATACCATCCCGGAGGCACGGACGGGAACGTCCAAGTCGCGGTGTTGGTCCCGGTTGGCGGAGAATCCGGCGGAAGTTCCGGATGGCGCCGGCTGTCGCTCTGGTACGCTGCGGCAGAACCTGCCAGCCAATCCGGAACGGCTTCGGCATAGCAACTGTCACCGTCATCGCCGCTGAGCACGGGCGGCGGCGGCTTCGGGACGGGATCCTCGCTCTTGATGGATGCGGCAATGCCGAGCTTCTGCGCCAGACATCGTCAGACGGAACCAGATACCAAGGACCGGGCATGGCGCAGCGCTGCTCCAGCGCTCGCAACGCCTTCGAGTGCATGCACAGTAGTGGAAACAATCCGGCCAGGGCAAGCCCGAGCACCACCATGGCGACCTCGAGTTCCAGCAGCGTAAAGCCTTGTTTCAGCGCGCGCGGCGACGGGCGCTCGCCGACCCGCGCAACGCCGGTCGGAGGCAGTACCCGAGTCGTGTCCAATGGATTGTTGTCGCCCGACATGATGTTATTGAAATCCCACGGTAATGTCCGCGCCGGAGCCATGCAGCGCGCCGGCGAGGTTCCCTCCCTCGTCGATGCTGAAACTGCCTGCGAAGCCCGATGGGCCGCTCCGCGTGGCGGTGGCTTCAAAGGCATCGGTGCTTGCCGAAGTGACGGCGTACTCGTAGCCTCCGGCCGAGGTGCCAATCCCTGAATCGAGCAGTCCCGCGGTGCGAAGCACGGCCAGATCCGCCGTGTACGCATGCTGATCGAGCCAGTAGAGCCGCTCGGCGATCCAGATGGCGCGGAGATTCGCGCCGGCGATGTCGGCCCTCGACTGTTCCACGGCGCGTGGTACGTCGGCGCGGCCAGGCTCGTCAGAATGCCGATAATCGTGAGCACGACCATGATCTCGACCAGCGTGTATCCGCGGTTCCGGCGTTTTTTGAGTCGTGCGAGGAACATGGTCGTGTAGTGCCTTTCGGAAAGCCGCCGCGACTTCGTTTAGTGGACCTTTCCCGCCATTTCGAACATCGGGAGATAAATGGACATCATCAGGCCCGCCACGGTGACCCCCATGCCCATGATGATTACCGGTTCGAGCAGCTTGGTGACGCGCAGGATCAGGGTTTCCATACGTTCCTTGTAGTAGGGCGCAATTTGATCCATGACCATGGCCAGTTGGCCCGGACTCTTCGCCGACGCGGACCATGTTGGTTATCATGGTGGTGAACAGGCGCGTTTCTTCGAGCGAGGCGGCCAGCGGGCGTCCGGCGGAAACCCGCGATTGCACGCGTGACAGGGCGTCGCGGTACGGCGGATTGGTGTGGAAGACGCCTTCGAGCGTGACCAGCGTCTCGAGCATCGGGATGCCGCTGCGCAGCAAGCAGCCCGATGCCGGTGGCGAACTGGTACATCGCCGCGGCGACGATCAGATCGCCGACCATCGGGCAGCCCGAGCCCGATGCCGATGAAGCGGCGGCGACCCCCTTCGGTCTTTGCGTACTTTCGGACGACCACGGCGACGGCAATGAGTCCGCCCAGGATATAGGGCCCGTAGGCCACGATGAAGTTCGACATGTCGACGACGGTTTGGGTGATGCCGGGCAGTTCTGCGCCCATGTCCTTGAACATCTTCGCGAAGGTCGGCACGACCAGCCACAGCATGGCGGTGACGGCGATCACGGCGACACACACGAGGATGATCGGGTACATCAGCGCGCCCATCACCTTGCGGCGCGTCTGCCGTGAATCCGCGAATCTGCTTGTTGAGTTCGACGAGCACCAGGGCCATTTGGCCGGTGATCTCGCCGGTGCGAATGACTTCGATCCAGTGGTGCTGAAAGACGTCGGTGTAGTTCGCGGCGGCCGGGTGGACGGAACTGCCCGAGGCCACGCGCGAGGCGATCTGCGTCAGCACGGCCCGCATCTTGGTGCTCTGGCTCTGCTCGGCGCAGATTTGCACGGCCTGCAACAGCGGCGTGCCCGGAGGAAACGAGCGTCGAAAGCTGCTGGAAGAAGGTCATCTTGTCGTCCAAGGTGATCTTCTTGTGCGGCTTGCTCGATACCCGCGCCCGAGCGATAAACCAGTCTTCAAACGCCATGCGTGTTACTTCCCGAGGGCTTGCTGTCGGCCGAGCCGACTACAGTCTGATTGAGTCGTTCGGCCAGGATCGGCTGTTGCAGGGGGTGGATCGGTTCATGGAATTCGATGCCGACACGGTTGCCGTGCTCGTCGGCGCGACGTATGCACGACTTGGCCGGTAACTTCTTCTCTGGAGTCATCTGGCGGCTGTCCCGAAAGCTGAAAGCGGATGCAGACATTCTGCCCGCGCGTCAGCGGTTCGTCGGTCACCAACCCGACTCCGTCTACGCTGATGTCCGTGGAACTGCCGCAGACGATAGTTCCCCTGGGCAATCAGCACGATTTTCAACGGACAAAAAAACGCTACGCGTTCACACCTACGACGCTGCCACCCCATCGTTCTACCCCACGATTGTGTTAGCGATTCAGCCGGAATGGATTATGGTGCTTGGCCGGCACCGATGTCTCCTGGGTGTGTTGTTGGTTCTGATGGATTCTCGGAAAGCAATCGAATCGCCGCTGCCTAGTCCTCATTGCTCATGGCGACGGTCAACACCTCTTCCAAGCTGGTCAGCCCGGCCCGCACTTTGTCCATGCCGCTGTCCAGCAGCAATTTCATGCCTTCTTCGCGGGCGGCGGCGCGAAGGTCGGGCAGCGTGGCGCGGGACTGGATCAAGTTGGCCATCCGCGGCGTGATTCGCACGACCTCGAAGACGCCGACGCGGCCCTTGTAGCCCGCGCCGCGGCACTGGTCGCAACCTTTCGGTCGATACAGCGTCTCCCCGACTTCAAGACCGTGCAGCCTGGCGGTCTCGGCGTCGCACTCGAACGGCTCCTTGCACGCCTTGCAAAGCCGGCGGACGAGCCGCTGCGCCTCGAGGACCCGCAAGGTGGAGGCCAGCAGGAACGGCTCGATGCCCATGTCCACCAGGCGGTTGACGGCCGACAGCGAGTCGTTCGTGTGGATGGTCGAGAGGACGAAGTGGCCGGTCAGGGCGGCCCGCAGGCAGATTCCGGCCGTCTCCTGGTCGCGGACCTCGCCGACCATGATGACGTCCGGATCCTGCCGCAAGAAAGCGCGCAGGCGCCGGCGAAACGTCAGCCCCACCTGCGTCTTCACCTGCACCTGGTTGATCCCTTTGAACTTGTATTCCACGGGGTCTTCGACCGTGCAGATGTTGGTGTCCGGCTCGTTCAGCTTGTTCAGGCAGGCGTAGAGCGTGGTGCTCTTGCCGCTGCCGGTCGGCCCGGTGACCAGCATCAGTCCGTGCGGCATCTGGATCGATTCGATCAGGTCCTTGGGATTGCCGCTCGTCAAAGCCCAGGCCGGTCAATTCGATGGGAATGGCGCCCTTGTCGAGAATGCGCATGACGATCTTCTCGCCGTAGACGGTCGGCACGGTGCTGACGCGCAAATCGATGCGCTTGTCGCCGGTTTTCAGGGCGATCGCGCCGTCCTGCGGCACGCGTTTCTCGGCAATGTCCATTTTGGCCAGGATCTTGAAACGCGAGACGACGGAGACGAACTGCGACCGCGGCGGCGGAACAACTCCCGCAGCGCGCCGTCGACCCGCAGCCGAATCGCGCAGGAGTCTTCGAACGGCTCGATGTGGATATCGCTGGCCCCAGCGCGCAGCGCCTGCTCGAGAATCTGGTTCACCATGCGAACGATGCGACCGTCCGGACCCGGCGGCGGCGGCCATGTCGATGTCGAGAATCTCGTCGTTCTCGTCTTCGTCTCAGGTCCTCCGCATCGTCATCCCCGCCGAAATTCTTCGATCGTCTCGACGAACTTCGTGCGCGTGGAACGATAGAGCGTCTCTATGAATCTTCTCGACCATGGTGATCGAGGCGATCATCGGCCGGACGTTCAGACCGGTGAGCAGTTGCAGCTCGTCGACCATCAGCATGCCTCGAAGGTCGTGAAGGCCACGTCGAGGCTGTCGTCGTGCAGTGCGACGGGCACGCACAGGTGCTCCCGGCAAAGCTTCTCCGGCAAGAGACTCGCCAGGCGCGGGTCGACCTCGCTGGGGATCATGTCGAACATCGGAACCATCAGATAATCGGCGTATACCTCGGCGATGTGCTGGTCCATGACCAGACCCTTCTTCACCAGCGTCTCCTCCAAGGACGTATGATCCTTGGCCCTGGCTTCATTGATCCCTTCGATCTGCTCGGGCGTAAGGATCTCCTTCTCCAGCAGAAGCTGGATCAGCAGAGGCTGCGTGCTGGTCAATTCGGCGGTGCTGGTCATGGGTTCGGTTACTTCGCGGGCTTCTCGGCCGCGCCGCCGGGGCGGCGGTCGCTCGCCGCGACTTGCGGCTTGCCGGCGCCTTGAGCGTCCTTGGCCGCTTTTTTGGCGGCGCCGATCGCGGCGCAGAGGGCGGCGCCGGTGGCGGCACCGGCGGACTTGCCGTCAGCGTCGGCCCGGGACGCCGACGCCGCATGGGCGGCAGCAGCGTCGGAATACGTCAATTCGAAGACCTTTCCCTGGTATTCCAACAGTACCTTATGGGGGAGGACTTGGAGGAGCTTGAGGTGCGGAGCCCCGGGCGTGGCAGGCACGATCGCGTCCTTTGCCGCGTACAACTGGCCGTTGATCGCCGCCAACCGCTGCTGGCCGACGATGCAGGTTGCATCGAGTCTGACGTCGGCCAACGGGTTCGGCGCGCTCGATGCTTTTCGCGGCCAACGGGGTTGCCGCGGCCGATGGTCCGCCGGTCGCGGCCCGCAGCGCTGCGGCCAGCGAGGCAGCATCTCGGCCCCCCCAGGGATTCTTCGTCACGGCCGGGCCCGGCGCCGGCGTCAGAACCGAGGCGACAATACCCTCCACTTTCTTGCTCTGCATCAGTGGTTTCGCGTCCGATGCCAGGTCCGAAACGCTGGGCCAGATGCAATAGCCGACGAACGCCAGGACAACGGCCGGCGGCGCGATTTTGTCAATGGGGAGTGCCATATCAGCCTGCCAATCCGATGACGGTCAGTTTCATCACGAGCTCGTCTTTTTCATTCTCCGCATCCTGTGCCGTCTCCTTGCTCGACTTTCTGCGCATCGGCGCCGTTGACTTCGCCACCGCGATGGCAATGTCGTCAACCCGCAGCAGCCGCGCGTTCGTCTCAATCCAGTGGAGAAAGCGGTCCAGGTCGTACAGGGATCCTTCGACTTCAACCTTCAGGACGACGGCCTCGTAGGGGCCCATGCGCTTCGACCCCGGACAATCGAGCTTCGTCAGCTTCAGGGGATAGCGGTGGATCCCGTCGAGCACGTACTGCATCCATTCCTTGGTGTCGGCCTGCTTGGGCACCCGCTTCTCGAACTTGCGGAACTGCGTCTCGAACTGCTCGATGGTCGTGGCCAGTTCCGCCATTCTCCGTTCGCGCCGCACTTGCGCCGACTGGTCGGCGATTTGCGCCGTCAGCGGCACATACACGGCGAAGTAGGCAGCCACTAGCATTACGCCCAACAGCACAATGCGCAATTGAAGCGGGTCGTGCAGGCGGTCGAGCAGTTGCGTCTTCCAGCCGGCCCTTCGTTCGCCAGTCTCGGTCGGGATCATTTCTTCCCTTTCTTTGCCCCGGTGCTCTTCGAGGAGCGGGCGGGAGCGTGCTTTCGCAGGCAACTGACCGTGAAATCAACCACCGGCCGCGGGTCTTTCCCGGCGAGCGGGAGTTTGATCTCGGTATCGACCGAAGTGAAGTCGCGCTTCCAGAGAGGGTCCCGCTGGAGCGTCCGCAGAAACGCGCTGACGTCGTGGGGAATGCCGCCGTTGGCGGCCAACGGGGCCGTTCCGCGCAACTCGAGCGAACCGGTCGACGCCTTTTTCTTCTTGCCGGTGCTCACCGGGTTGCGGCCACTGAGCGTGATGATTTCCGCCGTCCGCGGGAGCCGTTCCGACAGGTCGCGTACATACCAGCTCCATCGAATGCGGGTGTCGACAAAGCTGCGGACCACGTCGAGCTTCTCCGACGCCGCTTTCCTTTGCTTTTCCAGCCGCACCGGATCGCCGGAGGCCAGGCAGGCGTGTTGGCTGTTCTTCGCCCGCCACGTCACGCACGAATCGTCGAGTTTCATGACGTGGGCACCCATCACGAGGCCCATGCCGGCGATCAGTCCGGCTGTGAGGCCCAGTTCTCCCCAGGGAATAATCTCCTTCACCGGAGCCCGCGCCTTCAGAGAACGCGACAGGTCAAAGGCTCGCCGATCCTGGGACAGACAGCCCAATGCCAGTCCGAACGCGGCCCCGGCTCCGTCCAACGCTGGTCCGTCGTACCACAAGACCCGCGTCCCCAGGTCGCTGGCGAGCTGCTCGTCCTGCAGATGCGCGTGCAAGTCGCCGCGACCGTGAATCATGACGTAGTCGAGGGTCGACTCGATGCCGTAGTACTGGTGCTGCGTTCGCAGGGTTCTGGCAGCGGAAAGGATCGCCGGGGCCTCCATGCCGGCGGACAGGGCGAATGAACGCCACGCCACCGGAAGATCGCCGACAATAATCATCGCAAGGCCCTGCAAGTCATCGAGAAAAATGCGCAGGACTCGCTTGGCCCGCCGCGGAGGCCGGTGCTGGTGCACGGCCAGCCGGGCCAACGCGCAAGGCATCGGTTCACTGCGGAACGGGCGACACGCCGCAATGACTCAGCACGGCCACCACGCCCGCCATGTACTTCCGGCGGCACGCCGCCACGCTGCACACGGGCGATTTGTTCACCTCGCCGCGCAACAGATCGACGCTGAGATCGTCCACGCCGATGTTCGACGAACACAGCGCCTTCTGGAGCACGGATTCGGCCGACGGCGCTGCGCCGGCCTGCACCAGGCGCGTGCCAAAGAACACGCGGCTGGTCGGCAGTCCCACCGCAACCGGCACGCGGCGCTTGCGCCCCAGTTGCGGCACGAGAAGCCGTTCGATCGCCGCGGGCAAATCGTCCGGCGTGTAATGTTCACGCGCTGTGAAAATCTCCACCGGGCCCAGCGGGGTGCTGGCGACCTTGCTAATCGCAATTTCCTGGTCGCCAAAATAGAGTCCAACTGCCTTGCGGATCGCGATTCTGCTGAGCGCTGATCTCATGGCACCGGCATCCGTTCGAGACTCCATCGAAGACGGCCGGTATCGCGTCTCCGGCCAGAGATTCTGCGCATCACACTAAGACAGTGGGCGGCCGGAAACAGTCGGCCGCCCACTGTCGCTTTTTCCAACTCTAAGCGACGATTATTCCGCCGAATCGTCGAACGAAGCGGTTTCCGGCAGCGGGCTGATGTCGGCACACGCGCCGGTCAGAATGGTGCTGGACTTCAAGAAACCCTCCTGGCTGAAGGCCACGGTGTACGCGCCATAGCTACTGGTCGCGGCGTCGCGCACCAGCACCAGCTTCCACGTCGGCTGACCTGCGGTGCCGTTAGGGTCGCCCACAGCCGCATCGGGATCGTAAACCGTCGTCGTGATCGTGGTGGTCGGCCCCACGGCCGCGCCAGCGTCATCCGTGAAGTACTTCAGCGTCGCCTGGTTGATGTCCAGGTCGCCGAGCGTGTCGGCATACTTTCCTTCCTTCGCGATGTAGCGCTCTTGGGCCGAACGGACGGCCGACAGATAGGCGAACGCCTCCGACGCCTTCGAACGCTCGACGGACTTCAGGAACCGCGGCACGCCAAAGGCGGCCAACACGCCGATGATCACGATGACCACGGCCAGCTCGACCAAGGTGAACCCTTTGCGCCCCATTTCAGGCTTTCGACTCATGCTAGATCTCCCTCGATACTGGCGCCGCTTCGGCGCGTGACAATGAAAAACGGTTGTTATCCCGATTCAGGCCTCGCCCGATTGGACGCCCAGTCCAGTTCATCAGAGCCTTCCTGAACCTCAGCACACTAAAATGGATAGTTCAGGAAACCCGGGTCGTCAAATCGGGCTCCCGTTTCGCGTCGGCCAGCGGCCAAGCGGGGCCAAAAACGGTCGCGAAATGACGGCCGTGCCATAGAAAACGCGCCGAGCGGGCCGCGAGTCGCCTCCTGGCACGACGGCGCGGCCCCACTTTTCGCTACAATCGGCGCAAAGCGAACGCTCGCCAAACGCACTGGTGCCTCTTCAAGTGAGGCTTAAGTTCGTTTTTTTTAGTGTGCTACGCACGCATTCATGGCTGATGGCGTCTACGACCCGCAAACCGACCAAACGGTCCGCCAGCAGGTGCAACGTCCAACGGTTACGGCCCTCGGGCGCTTGGCTGCACGCCAACGCGATCAGATGAGCTTCCTGCTCACCATCCAACTTGCGATACTGTCGGCCCTCCGCCTTCTTGCGGCGAACCGCCGCCGCCAATCCATCTTCGACAAACCGTTGCCGCACACGATGTACTGTAGATAGGCCCACCTCCGCAAATTCAGCGATTCGTTCATCGCTCCATCCCGGCCCTTGCGGTGACGCATCGGCTTTCAACAATACGTGTGCCCGTTTCAACACGGAGGCGGACACGCCTCCTTTGCGGACCAACGCCTGCAACCATTCCCGGTCATTGGCTCCGAGCCGAACCACATGCTTCGCTTCGGGGACCGCTTTTCCCAAACTGGCTATGTTCGCTGCCTTGATGGCATGTGCGTAGGCAGATGCGTCCCGCTAAGCATTCCGTGCGGAACAACCGATAAATTCCACAATATTTCGCTATTTTATGTATCCAGTTGCCTTACCGACGCGACGACGGATCGGTCGTTTGTCGATGGGCTGGTCTGTCGCTCGACCGAATGCACTCCATTGGATCGCGTAATGCGTAGTCGGACCGCGATGGTAGTTGCCGCCTTGCTCTTGGCCGTTTCGGCCGGATGCCACACGCACGCCTACCTGCGCGACACGACGCTTCAGACCACGGCCACGCTGGCCGACCTCAGCTTCCAGCAGGTGCTGGACAATGTGGCGCGGTTCCACGCATCGCCCGCCACTTTGCCGTCGATCGCGGTGGTCAACCAGGGAACCGTCACCGTAGCAGACCAGAAAGGATACAACGGCAGCGTCGGCTATTCGCCCACCTTGAGTTACTTCCAGCAGGCCGGGTCCGGATTTCCGATTCTCCAACTGATTTTCGGTCCGAACGCCTCGCGCAACCTGACCGAAAACTGGTCGCTGGCGCCGGTGACCGACATGGACAAGCTGCGGCGCGTCCGGGCGGCGTTCCAGTTGCTCGTCCTCGACGGCGCCGAAAGCGACGTCTACGGCCGGTGCCGCCGGGAGGTCGCCGACTACTTCTTCGTCGACGGAGAGCAGATGGATGACCTGATTCCGAAGGGCTGGTACTGCGTAGGTTGCAGGAAGCAGGTGCCCAAGAACGCCTGCTACGTCGGCAACTACTGTGACACCTATGTTTGGGTGATGCCGGAAGGCATCGACGATCTGTCGCGCTTCACGATGACGGTCATGGAGTTGGCAACCCACAGGCCCGAGACGGTCACCCGCGGCGTGGTCAAGACCTACAAGAGCGACGGCAGTCTGGAGAGCACACAAGTCAGCACTACAGAGAGCGACCGAGAAGCCCTCGAACGAATGAAGCGGGAGAAAACGCGACCGGCTCCGACCGAGGAAATCCCGACGCCGCCGGTCAATCCCGGCCTGTTCTTCGTTCCGCGGTAGAAATGGCTTTGGCCAGCCGGGTTGCCGGCACCACGATTCAGCCGATCCCCAGAAACACGCTCAACGCCAACAGAGTCAAGACGGTCAGGGCCACGGCGGCGAACCGTCGATTGCCGGACCATGCCCAGCCGACTCCCAAGACGACGACCCGCATCGGCGGGGTGATCATCAGTACGAGCAAGGCGAGGTCGATAATCGACGTACCGTCGCCGGTCGCGGCGGCTCGGATGAGTTTTGCCAGGTCGGCCGGAGCGCCCTCGGGCCTCGGTGCGGCGCCGAACAGCGCGATCGCCAGCCCGACGAGCATCAGGGCGCCGCTTGTCAACACGCCGCCCAGCAGTGTCCAGTGCACGGCGCCTGCAGCCGCAGGGTTAGTTCTTCGTTAGCCATGAGGCATGCCTCCTCCGACCAGGGCCCGGTAGGCCATCTCCACGGCCACGGCAATCAATAGCACGGCAAACAGGCGTCGCAAATGGTTCCCGCGTACACGACGGTTCCAGATCGAACCCAGGGCAGAGCCGAGCAGGACGCCGAGGACGACTGCCGCGGTCAACGCGGGCCGCACCTCGCCGCGGCCGTAGTACAGAAACGGCGCTGGCCGCGGCCGTCACTCCGATCATGAAATTGGACGTGGCCGCGGCCGCCTTCATAGGGATATTGCATACCAGGTTTAGGGCGGGGACCTTGAAGATGCCGCCGCCAATGCCGAGCAGGCCGGACACCCCGCCGGCGAAGCCAGAGATTGCCAGCCCGGCCGGCACGCGCCGCACGCGGTAACTGACGGTGCGCGATTCACCCTCGTCGTAGTACGAATCGCCTGAGGCGCCAAACGTCTTGGCGGCGTCGTGCGCGGGAAATCGGTCGCGGGGGAAGACGATCGGTGTGCGCGGGAGCCCGCCGCTTTGGCGAACCGGCCGCGCCACATCAGAGCGGCGGTAGGCACCAGAACAAAGGCGAAGACCCCCTCGAGCAACTGCGCCGAGAGAAAGCCGGCCGCCAACCCGCCCAGGATCGCTCCCGAGGCGGTAGCCGTTTCAAGCGTCATCCCCAGTCGCATGTTGGCCGTGCCGCGCTCGACATTCGCGCTGGCCACCGCGCTGGAAGTGGCAATGACCGTTACGATGCTCGTGGCCACGGCGTAGTGGATAGGCACTCCGAAGCCGAGCACCAGCAGGGGCACCAGAAACACGCCGCCGCCGGTTCCCAGCATCGCGCCGACCACCCCGGTGGCGGCACCAGCCAGGACAAGCAAGACGACGTTGAACAGGGACGTGTACATAGGCCATCGGTACAAACGGGTCGGGTAGCACGTCCCTGAGCATAGCGACAGACGTGGTTCCCCAGCGTTCACGCCCATCACTTCGTTCTGGGCGTGCCACCCGAGGGATCAATCGGCAACTTCTTAATAATACCATCGGCGGAAACGATGATGGCCCGACACAGCGTCGGTCATGCCAACCCCATTTCTTGCGATTAGCGGCACAGGGGGTTGCCCCTGCGGCGCCCTGAGCGAAGAATGTGGCAGTGTTGTAGTCCTACCACCCGGCGGGAATAGGAGCAATCCCATGCAATCTCGACGCTCGTATTTGGGGGACTGTCCCGATTTTCGTGTCAGCGAAAATGGGACTGTCCCCTTCGCTGCGGTTTGCGTCGCTACTGCTCCTCGTGACACAAGAATCCGTACAGTCACGTATTTTGCAGTCGCCGCGTTGGCGCCATTCGGGATCGCATGTTCGGCGATGGCCCAGCCCAATGTGTCGCCACTCCTGCCGCCTACCATTACCGTGCGAGGAACGGGCGAGGTCGAGGCAAAACCCGACATGGCGACGATCACCGTTGGCGTTGTCACCGAGGCCGGCGAGGCAGCGCAGGCGGTCAAGGACAACAACGAGAAGACCGAGGCCCTCTTCCACGTTTTGCGGCAGAACGGCATCGCCGAGCGGGACGTGCAAACCACCGGCTTCTACGTTCATCCTGAGTATGGCGCGACACATCGGGGAGGACGCCGACGCGGATCACCGGCTATTCGGTCACGAATCAGGTTGCGGTCAAGGTCCACGATCTGCCTGCGCTGGGCCCGCTTCTGGACAAACTGGCCGCCGCGGGGGCCAACAAGGTCCAAGGGCTTGGTTTCTCGACCTGCGATCCGACAAAATACCTGGACTTGGCGCAGCGGAAGGCGATCGGGGTCGCCCTCCATCGTGCTGAGATCTATGCCGATGCCGTCGGCGCCCACCTGCAACAGCCGCCGACGATTCGGGAGGAGAACACTTCCCGACCTCGACCGATCGTCTAGCTGCGCTGGAGCGACCGGCCGGCTCAGCCATCGGCGTGCCGCTGGCGCCCGGCCAACAGACATTCACTGCCACCGTGATCGTCACGTATTCCGTTGGTGACTGAGAAGAACGCTGATGCTCCCTGCCACACCGTCCGCTATCGCTGCGCTCGTAGCAATCGCCATGGTCTTTCCGGGGCCGTCTTTGGCGGCGTCCGGGTCGAACGAAGCCGGAACCCATAAGAGCAACGTTGGCACGCCGCCGTACCTGGCCGGCATACCGCTGATTTCGCGGAAGACGCTCTTCGGCAACCCCGACCATGCGGCACCCCGTATTAGCCCCGATGCCAAGCAGTTGGCGTACCTGGCGCCTGTCGACGGGGTGCTGAACGTATGGGTGGGTCCGCTCGCACGGCCGAAGGCCGCCAAGCCCGTCACCCACGACACCAAGCGTGGCATCCGCACCTACTTCTGGGCCTACAACAACCATCAGATCGTCTATTTGCAGGACAAGGACGGCAACGAAGATTGGCACGTCTACGGGGTCGAGTTGACCACCGAGAAGACCACGGATTTCACGCCGCTTCCGGGCGTTCGCGCGGAAATCGAAAAAGTCAGCTACCGTTTCCCCAACGAGATTCTGGTCGGGCTGAACCAGCGCGATCCGGAGGTTTTCGACGTGTACCGGCTCGACCTGACCAATGGCCAACGCCAACTCGTCCAGAAAAACACTGGGCACTTCTCCGAGTTCGTCATCGACGACGACTACCGCATCCGTTTTGCCGTCAAGCAGACCGATTCGGCCGGCAAGTTGATTATGCAGCCCGACGGCAAGGACGGATGGAAGACGTTCATGGACATCTCGATGGACAACGCCATGACGACCGGGCCGATCGGCTTCAACCAGTCGGGCGACGTGCTCTACATGCTCGACAGCCGCGGCCGCAATACCGCGGCGCTTTGTTCGTACAATCTGAAGACCGACGAAGAGAAGGTGTTGGCCCAGAACAGCCGCGCCGACGTTGACAACGTGCTCATCAAGCCCATCGAGCATACCGTGCAGGCAGTTTCGTTCAATTACGAGCGGAAGACCTGGGAGCCGCTCGATCCGGCGGTGGCCGAGGATTTCCGGGTGCTGCGGTCGGTGACGCGTGGCGAGTTGAGCATCAGCAGTCAGTCGTTGGACGATCGGCGCTGGATCGTGGCTTTCGTCGAGGACGACGGCCCGGTGCGATTCTACGAGTTCGATCGGCCCGAGAGACACGCCCGGTTTCCTCTTCACCAGCCGAAGCGACCTCGAGGGACTTCCGCTGGTACGAATGCACCCGCTTGTCGTCAACTCGCGCGACGGGTTGGACCTGGTCAGCTACCTGTCGCTACCGCCAAAGACCAATTCCGGCGGCCGCGACCGGCCATTCGAACCGTTACCGATGGTCTTGGACGTTCACGGCGGTCCTTGGGCCCGTGACTCGTGGGGCTTCAACCCCGAGCACCAGCTTTGGGCCAACCGCGGCTATGCGGTGCTGAGCGTCAACTACCGCAGCTCGACGGGCTTCGGAAAACAGTTCGTCAACGACGGTAACCGCCAGTGGGGCAGAAAAATGCAGGACGATCTGGTCGACGCCGTCCATTGGGCTATCGAGCAGAAGATTGCCGATCCCCAACGAGTTGCCATCATGGGCGGCAGCTACGGCGGCTATGCCACGCTGATGGGATTGACCGAAACGCCAACGCTTTACGCCTGTGGCGTGGAGATCGTCGGGCCGACGAACCTCATCAACCTGTTAGAAACGATTCCACCTTATTGGAAGCCGGAGATTGCCCTGTTTCGGGTGCGTGTGGGCAACGACACGACCGCGGCGGGGCGAGAGTTCCTAAAGAAGTATTCGCCAGTGACCTATGCCGGCCGAATCGAGCGCCCGTTGCTGATCGGCGAAGGGGCGAAGGACCCTCGCGTCAAGCTGTCGGAGGCAGAGGAGCTCGTCACCGCGATGCAGCAGAAGCACATTCCCGTGACGTACGTGGTGTTTCCAGACGAGGGGCACGGCTTTGCCCGGCCGCCCAACCGGCTGGCGTTTTATGCGATCGCCGAGGCGTTTCTGGCCGAACATCTCGGCGGCCGCCGCGAGCCGATCGACGATGCGTTCCGGCAGTCCACCGTGACGGTGCCCGTCGGCGCGGCCCAAGTGCCGGGCGTCGAGCCGCGCTGGCGGAAAAAAAGGCGGCCGGCGCCGCGAAATGACCGTGCCGTGGTGATCTTCGTGCAGCCTTCACCAGAACTTCAGGATGCCGATCAGCACGATCCCGACGAAGTCCTGGAGAAAATGGAGCGTCATCGAAGCGACCAGGCTGCCGCGCCACAGGTAGACGAGGCACAGCACGACTCCCATCATGCCCACGGTCGCCAATCCGACGGTCCCCTCATAGCCGTGCCCTAGTGAAAAGACCAGGGAACTGCAAATGACGGCCAGCGTCATGCTCTGCGTGGTTGCCCCGAGGCGAAGCAACAGGTATCCGCGGAAAATCGTTTCCTCGGCCACCGCTACGACGGCGACCATCGCCAGCGCCAGCATGACCTGCGGCGCATCGCCGACGGTCACGAAGGAGGGCATGGGCGTGGATGGGCCCCTGAGCCCGGCGTGGAGAAACAGCCACTCCAGGGCGGTAACGCCCGCAAAGAACGGAATGTAGAGGACGACGCCCAGGGCAACCTCCCGCCAGAAATGGTCGAACTTCCAGCCGATTTTACCCCACGGCTCGCCGTTGCGCCAGAGGAAGAACATGATCAGAAACACCAGCGCAAGGTCGCGCAGAATGACGGCCCACGCGGCCAGCGTGAACCCGATGGTTCCCGGGCGGATGGCGAACAGCGAAATCGCCATCGACGGCACGATGAGGAACAGGAAGACCCATAGCTCGCGGACCTGTTCGCTCCACGCGTACGACGCCGAGGCCGTCGGCCGGTCGGCCTCACCGAGAGAATGCATAGCCATGACGCTCGTCCCCCTTGGATTGGAAGTCCGCAAACGATACTTTGCAGTCAATCATACGGTGGGAGGCAATGGATACGGTGAGAGGCAATGCCATCGAACGTTGCCGATGACCGGCCCGCGGTAGTTGCTCGCCGGGTCCGATTGTACAATGTTCGTGTTGCGACGCCGCGGGCGGTCGGGAGACAGAAGACCATGTGTCCATCGCGAAACCACAGCCCCCCGGACCGAAGGGCGTCCCAAAACGTCCGGCCAGACAGCCGCGGCCAAACTGGGCCGCAGCGCCATCGATGGCTCCCGTCGGCCGCAGGAGTACGCGACACTGTGGAATCCGTCGTGCTGCGCTCGTGCTTGCGTTTCTTGTTTCGCACTTTTCTGGCCGAAGCCTTCGTGATTCCCACCGGTTCGATGGCCCCGACGCTCATGGGACGCCACAAGGACGTCGTCTGCCCGCAGTGCGGCTACACGTACCGGGTCGGCGCTAGCCAATCGGTCACGGAATCGGGGCAGCCGACCGGTCTTCGGGTGATCTCGGGCACGTGCCCCGTCTGCCGATTTACGGCTGACCTGGCGCCGCAGAGCACCTTGGGCCGGACCTCACCCGACTACAGCGGCGACCGCATCCTCGCAAGCCGCGTCGACTACGAGTTGGCCGATCCGCAGCGGTGGGACGTTGCCGTGTTTCACTTTCCGCTGAACGCGGCGACCGACTTCATCAAGCGGGTTGCCGGCCTGCCCAACGAGACGTTGAAGATTCAGTATGGCGACGTCTGGATCAAGCCGGCCGGCGCCGACCGGTTCCACATCGCCCGCAAACCGCCAGACAAGGTCCTGGCCACCTTGCAGACGATGTACGACGACGATTATGTCGCTCCGCTGCTGGTCCGCAACCGATGGCCAACGAGCTGGGCGCCTTGGCGCCGGCCGACGGTGCCGGCCGATGGATCGTCTCGGAAGGCCTGAAGTCGTTTCACACCGATGGGACGGCCGAAGCGGAGGTTTGGCTCGGCTACCGCCACTTGGCGCCGCGTTATGAAGATTGGGCGTTTCTGACCGGGGCTTCGGCGGTCAAGCCGCCACCGTGCCAACCGCAATTGGTTCGCGATTTCACGACCTACAATACCGACGTTGTCTGGTATTTCGGCAGGCCGAACGACTGGCGGCCGCCGCCGCCGTTGCCGCAGCCGCTTCCCGACGGCCTCGGCCAGCCCCCGAAGGTCACCCAACTCGGCCTGAACTGGGTCGGCGATCTTGCCGTCCAGTTCGAAGTGAACGCCGAAAGCGACCGTGGAGAAATCATCGTCGCGCTGGTCAAGGGCGGGCATCAGTTCTCGTGCCGGTTCAACATGGCAACTGGCGCCGCCGTCTTACAAGTCCCCGGCGTGGATGGATTTCATCCGTCCGCCGACGCCTTCCGCGGACCGGGCAAACACCGCGTCCGTTTCGCCAACGTCGATCAGCAACTGTTGCTGTGGATCGACGGCCGGCTTGTGGCCTTCGACGGGCCGACCACCTATGAGTTCGAGGACGTCGACACCCGGGTGCCGAACAGGGAGGACCTCGCGCCAGTGCGGATCGGCTCGCGCGGAGCCGCCGCGAGCGTGCAACACTTGAGCGTGTTCCGCGATATCTACTACATTGCCCAGCGGGCCGACACGCCGAATGCCGTCCCGCCGCCGACGGATTTCGATCGTGGCGATCCCGTCTATCCGTTCCACAATGCTACGGTCGCGAGCGTCGCACAGTTCTTCTCCGATCCGCGGCAGTGGGACGTTTTCGGGCAGCGGCAGAGCGTCGTTTTTCAGCTTGGAGAGGACCAGTTCTTCATGCTGGGCGACAACAGCGCGGCCAGCAAGGACAGCCGCCTTTGGGACGGCGATCAGTTCTACGTCGAACGCGATCTCCTGGTCGGCAAGGCCCTGGTGGTCTATTGGCCGCATTCGTGGAACCACGTTCCCGGCACGCGAATCCCGTTTCCGATGTTTCCCAACTTTTCCCGAATGCGATTGGTGCGGTGAACGCCGGACACCTGTTGCCGGGATGCACTTTGGTCAGGGTGCGTGGACCCGTTCAGGCGACCGGCCGCGGCGCCTTGGTCACCGAACGCCGCATCAGGAAGACCAACGGGACTGTGGCCAAAGCCATGATGCTGAAGACCATGAACGCGTCGAGGTATGCCAGGACCATCGCCTGGCGCTGAAGCGTGTCGTAGAGAATCGACAGACCTTGTTGATGCGCCAGGCCGGGATCGGCGCCGGCATGTTGGGCCAACTGCGTGGCCTGGCCGAGCATCTCCTCCGTGGCGTGGCTGAGCGCAGTCACGTGTGAACCAAGCCGCATCTGGTGGAACTGGCTCCGCTGCGCCAACAGGGTCGTCAAAACCGCCACGCCCAGGCTGGCGCCTTCATTGCGGAGCATGCTCACCAGGCCGGTCGCGCTGTTGATTTTTTCTCGGGGGAGGTACAGATAGGCGGCCGACTGCAGAGGCACGAAGAAGAAGCCCAAGGCAAACGTCTGCAAAATACGCAGCCAGATGAGGTATCCGGGCGAAACGTCCAGCGTCACGCCGGACATCCAATAGAGCGCCCCGGAAACGGCCAGCAGCGCGAACATGATGAGCCATCGGGCGTCGACGCCCCGGGCCATGAGCCAGCCAGCCAGGGGCATGACCATCAGGGTCGCGATTCCGCCCGGCGAAAGGATCAGTCCAGCCTCGGTAGCCGAGTAGTTCATCAGCGTCTGTACCAGCAGCGGCAGCAGGACCGTCGTTCCGTAAATCGTGGCGTAAATCACGAACATCAGCATGCTGCAAGCGGCGAAATTGCGGTCCTTGTAGAGGCGCAGATCGACGATGGGGTTGCGGCGCCACAATTCCCAGATGACGGCGACCGTCAAAGAGACGGCCGCCGTGACGGAAAGCCAAACGATGAGCTGCGAGCCAAACCAGTCCAGACGATTGCCCCGGTCGTAGACCACCTCGAGCGAGCCGAGGCCGGCGGCAAGAAGGGCCAGCCCGACATAGTCCATCTGCGCCAGTTTTCGCCTCAGTCCTGCGCCGGCCGTCAAGTCGACGGATTCCTCCAGCACCAAGCTGACCAGGAAGAAGCTCAGGATGCCGACCGGCAGGTTGATGTAGAAGATCCATCGCCAGGAATAATTGTCGGTGATGTAGCCGCCGACGACCGGACCCAGGATCGGGGCGACCAGCACGGTGATGCCATAGATCGACATGGCCATCCCGCGTTTATGAACGGGAAACGAATCGACGAGGATGGCCAAGGCCACCGGTGCGAGGCCGCCGCCTCCAAGACCTTGCAGAATGCGGTAGAAGACCAGGGCCGA
Source organism: uncultured Planctomycetaceae bacterium (assembly GCA_963789525.1). GTDB lineage: Bacteria > Planctomycetota > Planctomycetia > Pirellulales > Thermoguttaceae > CAVXFB01. The sequence goes on along the minus strand of CAWBLA010000005.1, from coordinate 738,559 downwards.
CAAGCTCTGCGCCGTGCCGCAGAGCACCGAGCTGAACGTAAACAGCGCAATGGCCGCCAGAAAGAACCGTTTTCGGCCGAACGTGTCGGAGATCCAGCCGGAGATGGGCAGCACGATCACGTTGGCCACCAGGTAGGTGGTCAGGACCCAGGTGCTTTCGTCCAGCGAGACCGCCAGGCCGCCGGCGATGTGCGGCAGCGCCACGTTGGCGATGCTCGTGTCGAGCACCTCCATGAAGCCGGCGGTCGACGCGACGCTGGCAACCAGCCAAGGATTCCACTTCGGCCGCTCGGCCGGTTGGTCAGCGCGATGGTTCATTGCAGGACTCCCCGTGCCCGAGCGGCGAGGACTTCTTGCCGCCAGTCGGCTGGCCTGCGCGGCTGCGGCAGCCGCAGACGTTCGCCTGCATGGGGGCCCCGAGGCGGAGCCTTGAAGAACACCCTTGGCTCGACCGAAAGCCCAACGAACAACGGCGTCTCGGCCGACGGCGGCCGTTCGAACTCGATGCGGACGGGCAGCCGCTGCACAACCTTCACAAAGTTGCCCGTCGCGTTCTCCGGCGGCAAAATCGACAGCCGGGCGCCCGTAGCGGGACTGAAACCTGCCACGCGGGCCGAAAACACGCGGTCCGGATAGGCATCCACGTGGACGTCCACCGGCATGCCGATGGTCAGGTAGTGCAGTTGCGTTTCCTTGAAGTTGGCATCGACCCACACGTCCTCCAGCGATTGCACGACCAGCAGGTTCTGGCCGGGGCTGACATAGTCGCCCGGGTTGACGGTCCGTTTGGTAACCAGCCCGTCGAAGGGTGCCCGAATTTCGGTATAGCTGAGGTTCAGTTTCGCCTGGTCCAAGGCGACCTTCGCCTGATCGACGTTAGCCCGGGACACCTGGATCGCCGGCGAGTCTTCGACGATTGATTCCAGCGTTGCCTGAGAGACCTCGCCCGCGCGCCATCGATCGAGTTCGTGTCCCAGCGCGGCAGGGCCAAGGCTCAACGCGTCCAGTTCGATGCCCAGCCGGCTGAGCGACGTGGCCCAATTGGACAGGGCCACTTGAATTCCCGCATATTGGTGCTCGATGTCCCTGGGAATCTCGGTAGGGCTCTCGACGTTGCGGGCCAGCCCCAACCCGGCACGGTTCCGCTGGATGGTTTCGATTTGCGCTCCCACCCTGTACCGGGCGACGTCCAGCGTGGCGCGGCTCTTGTCGTAATCCTCCTGGGTGATCGTCCTGAAGCGTCAACAATCTGGATTGCCGGGCGAAGTCCTGTTCGGCGAGCACGAGTTGAGCCTCGATCCAGCTTCAGGTCGGCAACGCTCGACTGGAGGCTCGCAATCTGAAGCCGCAGTTGATCGACCGCCGATTGCGTGAGGTATTGATTGGCCCGGACCGAGGCGAGCTGCGAACGAACCTCGGCCTGCGCTTGCACCAGGCTGGCCTGGGCGAACTCCAGCTTGGCCTGGGCCTGCTCAACCGCCAGGCGAAACGGCTGCGGGTCGAGCCGCACCAGCACCTCGCCGGCGCGGATCGAGTCGTCCTCGTTCACCGTGACGCTGTCGACGCGCGACGAGATTCGTGGGCCGACGTACGTGACGTAACCGGCAATGTAGGCGTCGTCGGTCGAGACGGACCGAAAGTAGGTTTCGAGCCAGGGAATGCCGTAGTAGATCACGACAACCACGACCGCGGCTACGGCCAGAAGGACCACAACGTGCCGCCAGAACCGGCGCCGAGGCATCCGATGCCCGCTGTCGTCATTGGCGGAATCCGGCGGGGACGACGGCGCAGTGCTATCTTCGTCCGCCGGCATCGTTGTCCTCGCCAGATCGCCACGGAGTGGACTCGTCGGGACGGCAGCGCTACCGCCGCCGCAAACCAAAGGCTGGCTGCAACCCCTGCCCCCGCTGCATTGCAAAAAGCCTTTCCCCCCGTATTATAGGAGTGCGAGCAAGCGGGTCGCAGCCCAGGGCTGGACGCAATGGCGCTGCGACGTTCCCACCCCGAGTGTCCGCCAGTGTGTTGTATTTGGTCGTGTGCAAGGGGACAGTCCCATTTTTGTGGCGTCCTGCCACAAAAATCAGGACAGTCCCCATTTGGGAGCCCAACCATGTCCGACAGTCCCGGCGATCATCCGTCGGCCCCCAATCGGCCCCCAAAACAACCCCCTTGGCCGAAGAGGAATCCAGAGACCCCCGCGGGAGCACCCAACTGGCGGTTTATCTGGTGGTACATCCCGTTGATGTTGTTCCTGCTCTGGTTCTGGCAAGACCAGATGCACCAGATGTCGGTCAAGACCATTCCCTACAGCCAGTTCAAGCAGTATCTGGCCGACGGCGAGGTGGCCGAGTGCAAGATTGAGGATACGGAGATCACCGGGCGGATTGTCCCCAAGGGAGCGAAACCCAAGGCATCCGCAGTGGCGGCGGCGAAGCAGGGCGGAGCGAAACCGGCCGCCGCAGCCGGCAAAGCGGCGCATCCCGCCCCCCCGGCAAGTCGTCGGGCACGGGCAAAACCGTGAAGGATGAAAAAGCCGCCAGCGGCCAAAAGGCGCCTGCCGCCGGCAACGCCGCAAAAAAGGCGCAGGAGACCAAGCCGTTTCGGTTCCGCACGGTCCGCGTCGAACCCGACCGGCAACTGGTCGACCAACTTGAGGCCGCCAAGGTGATCTTTACGGGCGTCCGGCCCAGCTTCCTCTCCCAGTTTCTCTACGCCTGGGTGCTGCCGATCGGCATCATGGTCGTGCTGTGGATATTCCTGTCGCGCGGATTGCGAAGCGCCGGCCAGTCGGTGATGAGCTTTGGCAAGAGCCGTGCCCGGCTGGTGGCCGACCGCAATACGGGCGTCACCTTCGACGACGTGGCCGGCTGCGACGAGGCCAAGTACGAGCTCCAGGAGGTCGTCGACTTCCTGAAACACCCAGACCGCTACATCTCGCTCGGCGCCAGGATTCCCAAGGGCGTGCTGCTGGTCGGTCTGCCCGGCACGGGCAAGACGCTGCTGTCGCGGGCCGTGGCCGGCGAGGCCCGGGTTCCCTTCTTCTCGCTCAGCGGCAGCGACTTCGTCGAGATGTTCGTGGGCGTTGGCGCGGCGCGCGTCCGCGACCTGTTCGAGCAGGCCCAGCGCCAGGCCCCCTGCATCATCTTCATCGACGAATTGGACGCCATCGGGCGGCAACGCGGCGTCCACATCGGCCCGGTCAACGACGAGCGCGAGCAGACCCTCAACCAACTGCTGGTCGAAATGGACGGCTTTCAGCCCAACGTGGGCGTGATCCTCCTGGCGGCCACGAACCGTCCGGAGGTCCTCGACAGGGCCCTGCTGCGTCCCGGGCGCTTCGACCGCCAGGTGGTGATCGATCCGCCGGACCTGGACGGGCGCGAGGCGATCCTCAGGGTCCACTGCCGCGGCAAGCCTCTGGCCGACGACGTCGACCTGCGGAACATCGCCCAGAGGACGCCGGGCTTCTCCGGGGCCGACCTGGCCAACGCCATCAACGAAGCGGCCCTGCTGGCCGCCCGAAGTCGTTCGCAAGAGATCGCCCAGAAGGACCTCGAAGAGGCCGTCGAGAAAGTGCTCGCCGGCCCGGAGCGCAAGAGCCGCCGCCTGGACGAGCAGGGCAAGCGCCGCGTGGCCTACCACGAAGTGGGCCACGCCCTGGTCGCCGCCTACAGCAAGCACGCCGACCCGGTCCACAAGATCAGCATCGTCCCCCGCGGCCGCGCCGCCCTGGGCTACACCCTGCAACTGCCCGCCGACGACCAGTTCCTGCTCACCCGTGCCGAGCTGCTGGACCGCATCAAGGGACTGCTGGGCGGACGCGCCTCCGAGGACATCGTCTTCGGCGAAGTGAGCACGGGGGCCGAGAACGACCTGGAACACGCCACGACGCTTGCGCGGCGGATGGTCTGCCTGTACGGCATGAGCGAGTCGGTCGGCCTGGTGCATTGCGGACAGCGACCGTCGATGTTCCTGCCCGCCGACGACGGCGCCTCGCAGATCGATTGCAGCCCGCAGACCGCCCGCGACATCGACACGGAGGTCAAAAAGCTCCTCGACGCGGCCTATCTCGACGCCAAGAATATCCTGGCGCAGCGGCGCGACAAGCTGGAATTGGTGGCCCAGGAACTGATCAAACAGGAGACGCTCGACGGCCCTGCTTTCAGGCAGCTTCTGGGGCTATCATCTGACGGCCACGGCGAGGCTCACGACGCATCCTAGCGCGGGAGCCTATCGCGCTGGTGAGCTTCAGTTTCGTCCGACTATAGACAACGCATGAAGGCCGTGAGTCCGTCCTTCTCTTCCTGGTTGAGCTTGAGTCCAAGGACAAGATTGTAGAACTCGACGGTGTCTTCGAGGGTCATCAGCCGGCCGTCGTGGTTGAAGGGCGGCGAGTCCTTGATGCCGCGGAGCGTAAACGTCTTGATCGGGCCTTCGGCAACGTTGTACTGATCGCTTATCATCTCGGGCTTGTAGAACCGCTCCAGGTGCAAGTCGTGCATCTGGTTGTCGAGATAGACGGGCGCGGGGTGGCATTCCGCACATCGCCCCTTGCCGAAGAAGACCTCCTCGCCTTTCAACTCCACTTTCGTGGCCTTGTCCTTGCGCAAGTGTCCAAACTCGTCCAGTTTCGGCGTCGGGTGGGAAATCGAACATGTTCTGCATCTGTGCCATCATCACGACCTGGCTACCACGGTTCGGCAGGCTGATGCCCTTTCTTGGCGGCAATGACTTGATCGCCGTCGAAATAGGCCGACCGCTGCTCGAACTCCGTGAAGTCCTCGATCGAACGCAGCGATCGCTTCGAGCCGTGAATCTGTTGATTGAACATGCCCCGGAGGCTCACCGTGTCGAGGCGGAAACGGGCCGCCTGGGGACGGGTGTCGGGATTGAGATGAAACGTCGCATTGGTGTGGCCGTTTACGTGGCAATCGAGGCAAGCCACGCCCAGGCTCGGTTCGGCCACTTTTCGATCCTCGGTCTGGTTGAACTGCTGCTGCGGGAACGGAGTCAGCAACAGCCGCATCCCCTCCATCTGCACCGGCGTGAGGATGCCCTTGAACATCCGATAGTAGTTCTTGATCGAGAGCACCTGGCCCTGCGACACGTCGCCCAGGTCCGGCCGGCTGCTCAGGAAAGATCGGCGGCGGAAACTCGGGCGTAAGGTGGTCGGGCAGATCGAAGTCGATGTCGAACCGTTTCAGGTCTCGCTGCTCCAGCTTCTGCATGGCGTCGATCTGGCTGGTGGGAAACACCTGCCCGCCGGTCTTGTGGTGGGCGTGCGGCAATGGCCGGAAGCCCATTGGGAATACGTCCTTCTGCTTGATTTCCTCGGGCGTCATTGTCGGCAAGCTGCTCCCAAGTGACGCCCTGCGGCAGCTTCACGCGCACGCCCTGCTGCACGGCCTTGCGTCCGCCGGACATCATCACCCCCGACGGGTCGTTTCGCATGTCGTATCGGACCTCGAACAAGTTGCTTCTGCCGCTGTTCGAGTTTCGGCTTGGCTGCCTGGTCTGCGGCCATGATCGACTGGAAATCTTCCTGAATCACCACCGGCATGTAGGTCTGCTTGGGAAGCATGGGCTCGTCCGCGACGGCCGCACACGCGACCACCACGCCCAGGGTCAACAAACCCGCATAGAGCCACCGCGGTTGACGACGGGAACACGACATGGCACACCTCCGGGAATTCGTGGACTGGGACGTTCAGTTGGCGTTAAGTGCCCCTCAGCAATTCGCAGAAGTCGGGAGTACCTGGTTTTTCAGCGGCTTCTCTTCGTCCTGGCGCGATCAGTGCTCTCACGTTGTCTGGTGGCAGTGCGCCGGGCCTCGGACAGCAATCTGCCGATCGCTCGGCGATAATCGTCAAGGGTTTCGATCCATTGGTTCAGACATTGCCGGCCAGTACTGGTCAGGCGATACGATTTCCTGGCCGGGCCGCGGTTCGACAAGTCCCACGTTGCGGTCACGTATCCATCTTCTTCCAATGCCTGTAGCACGCGATAAACCCCCGTTGGGTTTGGGCGGTTTCCACCGGTGACCGGCATCCCGGCGATATGCTCTACGATTCGGTATCCGTGCAGCGGCCCCGCGGCCAAAACCGTCAAAACGGCCGGATGGATCAGTTTCGCCAGTGTGCGGCCGGAGCAAGGGCAAGTCCGCATGTCCGGTAGTCGAGAAACTCGAATAGTCGACATCGTTTACCACCTGGCGCGAAATTGTAGGTTCGTCCAACCCCCGGTCAACCCCCCACGCCCCACATACGGCCCTGGCATCCCCTCTTCTCCAGCGATATAATTTGCTTAATTGTCCGTGAGGGCGCATCCGACCCTTCTTGTGGTGGGGGTCGCCTTTGGGCTCACGCCTCGTCTCGCTATGAACGACCGGCCCGCCAACGATACACACCGCGTAGTCCTCGACTCGATCAACGACGGCGTGTTTACCGTCGATCCGACCAGTGGCGGATCACGTCGTTCAATCGGGCGGCCGAGCGGATCACGGGCGTCCAGCGCCAGCAGGCCATCGGTAGGCCCTGCTGCGAGGTGTTTCGGGCAAGCATCTGCGAAACGGCCTGCGCGTTGCGGCAAACACTGGCCACCGGCCGGCCGGTCGTCAACAAGGCCGTGTACATCCTCGATGCGCAAGGCAACCGAGTGCCGATCAGCATTTCGACGGCCGTCTTCAAGGACGAGGGCGGCAAGACGATCGGCGGCGTCGAGACCTTCCGCGATCTCAGCCTGGCCGAGGATCTCCGCAAAGAACTGGAGGCGGAGTGCAGCTTCGCCGACATCGTCGGCCGCAGCGCGGCCATGCGGCAGGTATTTCAGACTACTGCCGCAGATCGCCGAAAGCGACAGCACGGTATTGATCGAGGGGGCCAGCGGCACGGGCAAGGAGTTGTTCGCGCGTGCCATTCACAATCTGTCGCCGCGGCGCGGCAAGCGATTCGTGGCCGTCAATTGCGGCGCGCTGCCCGATACGCTCTTGGAATCGGAATTGTTCGGCTACAAGGCCGGGGCATTTACCGATGCCCGGCAGGACAAACTCGGGCGCTTCGCCCTGGCCGACGGCGGCACGCTGCTCCTGGACGAGATCGGCGACGTCTCGCCGGCCATGCAGGTCCGCCTGCTGCGCGTATTGCAGGAGCGCGTTTACGAGCCGCTTGGCTCCGTCGAGCCGGTCAAGGCCGACGTGCGGCTGATCGCGGCGACAAACAAGGACCTCGGCAAGCTCGTACGCAAGGGCGTCTTCCGCGAAGACCTCTACTACCGCATCCACGTCATCCGGCTCGCGCTGCCAAACCTCCGTGACCGGCGCGAAGACATTCCGCTGCTCGTCGAGCACTTCATCGCCAAGTTCAACCGGCTGCAGGGCAAGGACGTCGTGGGCGTTTCCGACGAGGTGCTCGCCCGGCTGATGGACCACGACTATCCTGGCAACGTCCGCGAGTTGGAAAACATCATCGAACACGCCTTCGTGCTCTGTCCGAGGCGCGATTGATCGAGCTTGCCCATCTGCCGCCGCAACTTCGCGGGGCCGGCGAAGCAGGCTCGCCGAACATCGCCGGCATGACGCTCGAGGCGATGGAGCGTTTTTTGATTGCCAACGCCTTGCAGCGCCACGACGGCAATCGCGCGGCCGCCGCCCGCCAGTTGGGCATCAATCCCAGCACGCTCTTTCGCAAGCTCAAGGCGCTGGGAATCGACCAGCCGAGAGCCGGCGGGATGCCGCCTATTTCCCGGTGACGGCGCTGGCCGGTCGATCCTCGCCTTGCTCCTCATAGATCGCCGTGAGCACAATTTTGACCGAGGAGGCGACCGGCACGGCAAGCAAGACGCCGATCAAGCTCAACAGCGTTGCACCGGCCAGAAACGAGAAAACAACGACCACCGGGTGGATCGTCGCTGCTCTGCCAAGGACGAGTGGCCCGAGCACTTCGTCAATGAAGATTCGGATGATGATGTAGAAGATCACGAAGCCGACGACGACCCAAACCTTGCCCTCGCCCACGGCGACCAAACCGACCAAAGTGGCAGCGGCCAGCGGACCAACGACCGGCATCAATTCGAGCAGGCCCGTCACAAGCGCCAGACCCGCGGCGTGAGGCAACCCGAGAACGAGTTTGAAGGGGACCCAGCACAGGGCCGCGGTAATGAGCACGATGAGGAAAATTCCGCGAATGTAGCGGCCGAGCATGGGATCGATGCGACGCAGAAGTGCAAGGGTTTCGGGCCGATGCCGCGGCGGAACGAGCCACACAGCCCCGTCGATTAGCCGCTGGCCGTGCAAGAGAAAGTAGAACAGCAAGACAAAGACCAGAAAGCACCCCATCACGCCTGCCGTGGCCCATACTGCGGCGTCTGCGGCGTTGGCGGGACGAATGATCCAGTGTGCCAGACTGCGAACGATGTCGTTCGCCATTTGATCGGCTCGGATCGAGGTGCCTAGTATATGGACTTCGGGGCCGCCGGCGACTCGTACAATGAACTGACGAATGATCTCGGCGCAATTCAGCGCCAAGACGTGCGTTTGGCCTCCAATTCTCACGATAGACCAATACCCCAACCCGGCGAACAACAAAAGGTAGAGAACGAATACCAATAATACGGCAGCCAGGCGCGGCCATTTGCGCGCTGCGTCAACCACTGGAGCAAAGGCCTGGCGATATAGGCCATCGCCGCAGCGAAAAGAAATGGCAGCAGTACAAAGCGGAGGTAGTAGAGCAGACAGGCGCCGACGACCAGCGTGACCACCACGACAAGCGACACCGCTGGCCGTTCTTTTTCTGCCATGACGGCACCTCCTGCGGTTACTGGCCGTGACCGGAAATTTTGGCGGGACGGTAGACGCGGCCTTTCCAACCTACCCGGTCATGCACAAACCAAATCACGCTATTCAACAGAATGGCCGCGCCCAGCAGATACCCCAACGGGAACAGCAACCCATACCAGAATGGAACGTGGAAATGTCGTGCCGCGGCGATGTGCGTGGCCAGCAGCGCGGCGGAAGCTGTGCAGGCCAACAGCATCGCCGCCAGGGCCAGCACGGAAGGTTCGACCGCCCATTGCCAGACGGTCGCCACCGGCAGGAAGACACTGATCCAGGCAATGGCGCCGCCGCATGCGACCAGGAGCAGGGCATGGCTTCGGCCCGGCATGCTGAGTACGGCATTCTTCGAGAATCCTCTCCATAGCGAACGAAAGCTGCGGTACATGCGAACGCGAATCAGCCGTTCCCCGCCCAGTAGAGCGAAATGCCGGCCGCTTTGCTTGATGCAGTGCGCCAGAGCCGTGTCTTCGCCAATTTCACTGGCCACCGCCGCATGACCGCCCACTGCGTTGTAAGCCGTACGCCGAAACAGGAGAAACTGGCCATTGGCCGCCGCGCGGGGCGATGCAGGATCGTTGATTTGGCGGAGGTCCTGCACCAATGCCATTCCCAGCATTGCGCAGGGCACGAACAACCGCTCAGAAAAACTGCCCAACGTCTGGCGTGGTTCGAGCGAGAGCATGTCCAAGCCCCGCCGCTGGCAAATGGCGATCGCCTCGCTCAGCAGTTCCGACTCCGGCACCGTGTCGGCATCGAGAAAACACAACCACTGCGAGCCGGCCAGGGAGGCGCCTTGCTGGCAGGCATGCGACTTGCCGGTCCAGCCTTCAGGAAGTGGACCGGCCTTTACCACTCGCACCCGCGTACTTGCGGAAGTGAACCGCCTGGCCACTTCGCCGGTTGCGTCGCTGGATTGGTCGTTGACGACGATTACCTCGACCCGCTCGCGTGGATAGTCCTGGGTCAGGACTCCGCTCAGGCATCGACCGATGGTCTCGGCTTCGTTGCGAGCGGGGATGATGACGCTCACGGTATCGCTCGTGCTCGCTGGCGCCGCGCCTTCTTCGAGGGTTTCGTAACTGGCTAATTGGTTGGCCGCGCGAAACAACATCCATCCCACGGCAACAGCCCAACCGGCAGCAGCAATCAGCGTGAACATGGAAGATCTGCGGTAGACGGATCCGATCCACCGGATGCCTTCGGCCAGGATGGGTGCCGTATATTTCCAGCAGTCGTTTGCGCGACATCCAGCAGATGAGCCGTTGCCGCCGCAATCGCTGGCCGGGGACGCTGGCCGGGTTAAAGGTCCACGCGAGCACGTCGGCCAGGAAGTCTTCACCCCAACGCCATGCACGGGCTCGGAGACCATGCACAGGGCGCGGCACAACCACGTCGAAACCATATTCGCGCATCAGCGCGACCACAGCCAGAGCCGCCGTCGGCCGGGCACGTTGATTGCGGCGCGGACGACTTTCGTGCTGCTCCACCGATCCCTTGTCAGTTCGTCGGCCAGCATGGAGAGCGTCGCGGTGATCCGCCGGCTCACCTGATGGCCCCAGGCCAGATTGGCCCCGCCCGGAGGAAACCGCGGCACACGCTCGTTCCATACGTGCAGGTCAGCAATGGTGTCGCCGCGGGCCACATCCACCCCGTCAGAAAGCACCACGCTGCACTGGCTCAGGGCGGCAGCAATGCGGAGCACGCAGCGCGGGTCGTCGTTGAACGCCCGAATTCCATGGCGCGGTGCAACAAACCGTCCAGGCCGCGGATCGGATAGCGCAGACAGTCTCTCATTTGCAGCGATCTCATAGTCGGACCTTCAGTCGGCCGTCCGGTTCGAGCAAGTAGATGTGACCTCGCCACACGATCTGCCGTCCGAACAACCCGGCAGCCCACACCACCGAACTCCACGCATCTCTTAGGGGCAGACAAAGCAGGCTGAAGGGCGAGATTCGGACGTGAAGCCGCCGGATCATCTCTCGCGCCACCAGCCAGCGCAGGCGAGGCGCGGCAGTCAGCAGGGCGACGGTCCAGGGCGCCAGTCCACCGGCCAGCGCGGTACAGACGGCCAAGGGGGTCGTCTGTGTCAACAGCAGTCCGAAGTACTGATGCGGGCGGTTAACGCGAATGCCCCGTGCCCAACGGACCTCGCGATACCATTGTTCACGCAAACGCGGCCGGCCGGTCACATTCGTGACGACGTATTCCGAGAGCCACACGCGGCGTCCCGAAGCGGCCACCTTTGCACCAATCTGGTAATCGTCGGCCAAATGGTCGGCGATGCCGGCATAACCACCGAACCGCATTAGCTCGGTACGGCGCAGAACGATCGTCGCGCCGAGGCAGAATCCGATGCCGAAGGTACGGTTGGCGAGAATCGCCGAGGGGAAGAAGTCGGCGGCCAGATAAAGGGCTGCCAATTGGCCGATCAAGCTGCCCCAGGATTCGTTCCGGTAAAGGCACGTGACGGCCCCCACGCGCGGATCCTCCAGCGGTGTCACTACCCGGCTAAGGTAGTCCGGCCCAACGCGGATATCGCTATCGCTGACGGCAAGGACTTCTCGACGGGAGCGGCTCGCCAACTCCGTCAGGATGCTACTCTTTGGATTGACCCCTCGCGCGCTGACCACGACCAGGCGAATCGCCTGATCGGGAAAGTTGCGCTGCAGCCTCTGAATCAGGGCGATGGCCGGATCGTTCGGATCGGAGACGCCAAACAACAACTCATAGTCGGGATAGTCCAGGTGGCAGAAGCTGGCAAGGTCCGCATATGTCCGCCCATCGACGCCCTGGATTGGCTTGAGCACGGAGACCGAAGGGCGGTAGTCATTGCCTTCGTGAATCCGCTGTCGAAAGAACCGCCTTGCACTGTACCCGGCCGCCATCACATACACGACGCTGGCCAGGGTCAATGTGCACAATACGATTACAAGCATGGGATCCCTACCGTGGCTCGGGGGACGTTCTCGGTCCGATGTCGCCCGGCACACTCAACTTGTCGCTTCGCCGCCATCCCTGTCCGGAGAGAGCACTAGGTTTGTCACCTCGCCGCCGTTTGGATACACATAGTGCCGTACGTCCGCAAAAGCGTGTACCAACCTCGTCCGCCCGCGGCTCCGACGAACAGTCCAGAGACGGACGAAACGTGGTCAACCAATGTCGTTCACTCGCCAGCGACTCGCGCCCTGAGTCGATTCGTTCCGACTGCGGTCAGTAACTGAGCGCTGCCAATCGTCAGCGAGGCAACCAGCACCAGTGCGATGGGAACCTGCGCCGGCCAGGGCGATGATCCCCAGCGTAATGGCGCCGATGCCGGCCGCCGACTCCAGCACGGCCGCCGACTTGTTCAGCGCACCAACCTGGTGGGGCTCGGTTGGCCGTGCGGGATCAGGGAGCCTGTTGACGCGGTACGTCTCACCGCCGCCTAGAAGGAGCGCGGCGCCAAAGACGATCACTGCGCAGGCCGTGAGGATGGCAGGAACGACGCCCGAGAGCGCGATGATTCCCAGTGCAATGCCTACGGCCCCGCCGACCAACTCCGCCAACATCCCGGCTCTCAACTCCAACTCAGCAGGGAACGTGTCGGCGGTCTGGATCACCAGCGGGCGATACCGGCTTGCGGTGCTGCCGGCTTTCAACAGCAAGGCCGAGCCGACCACAATCGTGGCGACAGAAGCCAGCGCTGCGGAAGCTGCGCCCGAGAGGCCGATAATTGCCAGTGCAATAGTCGCCATCGCCGCGACCGCCACGAGCGAGAAGCTGGCAGCGAGGGCATTCGCCGACCGCCTGATTTCGTCGGGGGTCTGCGGCGATGGCCGTTCTCGTGCTCCAATCTCCGTCTCATGCAATGCGGCTTCCGCCTGCGATGATTCTTGTGCGGTAGCCATCAGATTGTCCTCCGTTGAGGGGTGGATGGGACAGCTAATTCTATTCCCTTGGCAAAGTGGCCGATCGGTTGACTCTAGCAAGCAAATAATATGCCAAGCAGGTGACCAGTCGAGGCCGTGCGTTGGCCAACCGGGCCGTAGCGACGATGGACGCACCGCCCCAGGAAGCAAATGGAGCAACTTCGGCTTGCAGGAGGGAGGTTACGACAGTGTGGCAACCAGGTGCGACATTCTGGCGAAGTGCGGCCGGAGACGCCCGCTGAACTACCGCGTGCCACGCCGGAAAGAGCGATGATCATGTCAAGGCGTGGCAAGGCACGGCATTTGCTCCCTCAGCGTGGTAAATGGCGCCGGAGGGGCTTACGTCGTCGTGCGAAGCCGTCTGGCCACTTTTTTATGGAGGAACGAATCATGATGAAAACGATTGCCCTCGGACTGGCGGCGACAGACCTTACAGGCGCAGTAGTATCGGCATCTCGTGCGATCACAGCGGGGGCTAGCGAGGCCGTCTCGATTGCGCCCGCGGTGTTCGCGGCCATGGGCCTTGCGCTCAGTTTCTGGGGAGCGGGCTCAATCGTCCGTTTGCTCGCCGGCTGGCAAGTTCCGGAACATTTTGCAGCCGAAGAAGTGCCGATGGCAGCGTGCGCCGTGCCGGCAAGCCTTCCCTCGCAATACCTGCGACGTTAGACCGACAACGCGCAAGCAGAGCAACCTGCGATGCAGAGTCCCGACGACTTGGTCGGAACCGTGCATTAAGTCTTCTTTGGGAGAGGTACGGAACGTACAGGCATCAGACCTTCATTTGTGGTGGACGATTCGCCGCGGATGCAAGCAGAATGAGGTTGAGTCCGGCTAACAGCAATTCGATGCCGACGAACAGGCCGATGACCCAGATTGCAGTCTTCGGCCATCCCACCCAGATCAAGAAGCCAAGCAGGAAGTCGATAAGTCCGCCAAAAGCGGACCATCCGGATTCCGCCTGAACGCCAAGCAGGACCTTGAAAATGCCGCCGGCCACAAAGAATATCGCCAGCAGGAACGTCAACCCAATTGCACCGGCAACCGGGTCGAACACGATCGTACCGCCGATAACGGCATACAGGATGCCGCCCAGCAGATGTCCGGCAAAGCCGCCCCATCTGGCGTTTGACAGGGCGTGGACGATTTGAACCACGCCCGCGACCAACAGCAGCACCCCGAAAAGCAACACCGTCGCCAATGTCGTCGCAAAATCAGCCAGGATGGCCAGAAATCCCAGACCGACGAGCAGCAATCCCAACGCGAGGAACCACCCCCGATACTGTCGGACGTCCGCAGTACTTGCGGTCAATTTCGGTTCTTCGAAGTCGTGCATGGTCGGCACCTCCCGGTGATTATGGGTAGGGCAACAGCAGGCACAGTGAAGCACGCAAATCCCAGGCCAACTGGACAAATGCTCTGCGGCTGCGGACCGCTTTTCGTCGACAAACGAACGGCACGTGACACTCTGTCGGTGCAATCGGACAAATTGGCAGGTTTAGCCCGTTGCGAGGCACGGTATTTCGGATAGGCACAAATATTGCGGAACCTTGGCAAGGGTCGGCCGGGCAGCGATCGGTATCGTCGCATGCATCACACGTGGACGTTAAATACTTGAGCTTCGACTACGGCACTCTGGGGGCGTTTCGCGTCCTGGCGGTCAACCGCGGGTCGTCAAGCTTGAAGACTGCGCTGTACTCGTTCGCGGACGAGGAGCCGACGTTGATCCTGACCGCGAAGGTGGACCGCATTGGCCAGCCACAGGCGCAGCTTTCGGTGGACGATCGAGCAGCCGGTCAGCACAGCACAACGGCCGTCGACGTGTCTGGACACGGCGAAGCGGTTGGAGAGTTGTTGAATTGGCTCCAGGAACGCGTCGGGGTGGAGCAGATCGGTGCGGTAGGCCACCGCGTGGTACATGGGGGCCCGCGCTATGCGGAACCCGAGACGGTCACGGACGGACTGTTGGAGGAATTGCGTCGGATCAGTCCTTTCGATCCGGACCATCTGCCGGTCGAGATCGCGGCGATCGAGGCGGTCCGGCGTCGCGCCTCCAGCCTGCCCCAGGTCGCCTGCTTCGACACGGCGTTCCACCGGCAGATGCCGCGGGTGGCCCGTTTGCTTCCGATTCCGCGAAACTACGACCGAATGGGAATCGAGCGCTACGGCTTCCACGGGCTGTCTTACGCGTATCTCATGGAAGAGCTGGCCCAAGCGGCCGGCGCCCAAGCGGCTGGCGGACGGGTGATTCTCGCGCGACCTCGGCGCCGGGGCAAGCATGGCGGCCGTCCGAGAGGGGAAGAGCATCGACACCAGCATGGGTTTTACGCCCACGGCCGGGCTTCCGATGGCGACGCGCGCCGGCGATCTCGATCCGGGATTGGTTTCGTTCCTGGCGCGTAGCGAGCAGATGTCGGCCGAAGCGTTCCACGAATTAGTCAATCACCGCTGCGGCCTCTTGGGGGTCTCGGAAACCAGCGGCAACGTGCGCGACCTGTTGGCCCATGAGGCCGACGACGTGCCGCGCGGCCGAGGCCCTTGCCCTATTTTGTTACGACCTGAGGAAGTGGATAGGCGCTTATGCCGCGGCGCTGGAGGGTCTGGACACGCTGGTCTTTTCTGGCGGGATCGGCGAGAATTCGGCAGACGTCCGGCGCGGGCGTGCGAGGGGCTGGAGTTTTTGGGCATCCGGCTGCAGCCACAAAGGAATCGCCGACATGAGCCGGTCATTTCCGCTGACGACAGCCGTGTCACGGTGCGCGTTATCCCGACAAACGAGGAACTAATGGTTGCCCGGGCGACCTATCACATTGTCCGCCGCCAATGGGCCGGCGGAACGGAGACACACTGATGCGAGTTGGATTGGCAGCCGACCATGGCGGATTTGCGCTGAAGACGGAGATGGCCGAGGCGCTTCGGGCCGAAGGCCACGAAGTGGTCGATTTCGGCGCCGCCACGGCGTCCCTCGGTGACGACTACCCCGATTATGTCGTGCCGCTGGCCAAGGCGGTGGCCAAGGGCGAGGTCGAGCGGGGGGTCGCGTTTTGCGGCAGCGGCGTGGGAGCATCCATCGCCGCCAACAAGGTTCACGGCGTCCGTGCCGGCCTGATCCACGACGTGTATTCCGCCCACCAGGGAGTCGAAGACGACAACATGAACCTGCTTTGCATGGGCGGCCGGGTCGTTGGTCCGGCCTTGGCGCGAGAACTGGTCGATGCCTTTCTGGCAGCCCGCTTCAGCGCGGCCGAGCGCCACCAACGCCGCCTCGCCAAGGTGGCGATGCTGGAGAAAGACATTCAATAGGCATCCGTCTCCGGGTGGACTTTTCCCCGAAATAGATAATAGGTTGAGGCCGTATACAGCGCCACGAGGCACGCACCGACGCCGAACCAGACCAACGCTACGGTAAGCCCGTGGTCGGATGCGGAGGCGTTGAAGACGGTCAGACTGCTCGAAGGGTTCGGGGTCGCCGGCAGGAGGTCGGGAAACAGGGCAAACGCCCCGACGCCGACGACCAGGACAATCAGCGCCGCCGATGCGAGGAACGTGGCCGTGTGCCGTCGGCGATGGCGAAAGTGGGGTCCGGCCAGCAGTGCGAGGACTGCCGCGACGATCAGCAGCAGACCGCTCGGGTGCTGCTCGAAATTGCGCAGCAGCCGCCGATTGATTAGCGGCGTCGCTACAAACACGAACACTGTCAGCACGACCGTCGCAACATAGGCCGCGCGGGCCAGACGCGCCGCGCAGGCCCTGTATTGCGCCGTCGGTCTTCATGGCCAGGTAGTTCGCCCCGTGCAGCGAGAGCGCGGCCACGGAAAAGAATCCGACCAGTAGCGTATACCAGTCGAAAATCGCCGGACCGCTGCGCAGCGCAGGTCGACCCACAGGGGCAGAAATAGATAGCCGTGCTCGTCGATCGATACGCCCCGCAACACGTTGCCCGCCGCCGTACCGAGCACGGCGGCAATCAGGAAGCTGGAGATGGGAAACAAGATGTCGCAGCCCGTCCGCCAGACCTGCTGGTCGAGGTGCGGCCGAATTTCGAGCGAGAGGCCACGGCCGATCATGCACCAGAGCAGGATCATGAAGGCGAGGTAGAATCCGCTGAAACTTACGGCATAAACTTTCGGGAACGCGAGGAAGAGCAGGCCGCCAAAGGCGATCAGCCAGACTTCGTTCGCCGCCCAGACGTGCCCGATCGACGCCCGCACGGCGCCCCGTTCGCCTTCATTCCTCGCAACGAATGGAAATAGCATCCCCACGCCGAAATCGAAGCCGTCGAGGACGGCATAACCGGCGAGCATCACGACCAGCACGGCAAACCAGACTGTTGCCATTAGCGATTCTCCTTGGGCGTCAAAGGGGAGCAGCCCCCTTTTCGTTCGCGCGAAGATCGGGACCGTCCCCGGGTTGCATCTCACCAGGCCCTCGATTGACCAGCGAAAAAATCAGCACGACGTAGGCCAATCCCATCAGCAGGTAAAGGCCCAGAACCCCAGCAACGTGAACATGCTGTTGCCGGCCGAGACGACCGGCGAGATGCCGTCGGCCGAGCGAAGCAGGCCGTAGGCCACCCAAGGCTGACGCCCCACCTCGGCGGTGACCCAACCGGCGACCGTCGAAACATAGGGAAACGGCGCGGCCAGCATGATGATCCAGAGCATCCACCGATAACGGTAGAGCCTTCCACGCCAGAGAAGCAGCGTTGCGACCAACGTAATGGCGATGTAGATCGTCCCCAAACCGACCATGATGTGGTAGCTGTAATAGACCAGGGGCACCTGGTCGGGCCACTGATCGCGTGGGAAGGCCGTCAGTCCGCGGACCTCGGCATTGAAGCGCCGATAGGTGAGGAAGCTCAAAATGGCCGGGATTTCGACGGGATTGTCCATCTTGAACGTCCGCATGTTCGGCTGCCCGACGATGGTCATGCTGGCCGGCTGCTCGGAGTAGAACAGCCCTTCCATGGCGGCCCCCTTGATCGGCTGATGCTCGAATACCTGGCGTGCCTCGCCGTCCCCCGTTGGGAAAAGCTGAAGAATCGAAGCGAAGACAGCCACGACGACCCCCGTGCGAAGGAACAGCTTTGCCTGGTCATGGTGCTTGTCGGAGAGAAGATAGTAGGCGCCGACCGACGCGACCACAAATGCGCCGGTGACCAGCGTGGCGCACTGGTTGTGCGTGTATTGCCAGATCAGCCACGGATTGCCCATCAGCCCGCCAAAGCTGCTCAAGTGAGCGTTGCCGTCCTCGGCAATCGTATAGGCCACCGGGTGCTGCATCCAGGCGTTGGTGGCCAGGATGAAGTAGGCCGAAAGCCACGACCCGAGAAACACGAGCACCGTCGCGAACCATTGCAGGAAGCGGCCGACCTTGTCGCCGGCAAGCATCACGCCGAGGAAGGCCGATTCAAGGAAGAATGCGAACGTGCCTTCCATCGCCAGGGTCTGGCCGATGCAGCCGCCGGCGAACTCGGAAAAGTTCGCCCAGTTGGTGCCGAACTGAAACTCCATGGGCACCCCGGTCGCGACGCCGAAGGCGAAGGTCACTGCCAGCGGCTTCGTCCAGAAATCCGCTGCGCGGTCGCACGCCCGGTTCCCGCGCCAGTAGCCGCGCGTGCGGAACATCGCGACGAGGAAGGCCAACCCCATCGTCAACTGCGGGAACAGGTAATGGAAAATGATCGTTGCCCCGAAGTGGAGCCGATTCAGGAGCAACATGTCGGCGGTTTCCGGTGGTAAGGCCATGGGTTACTCGACGGCGTGGGAATGCAGCGGCTGATTGGCGAAATCCAAGAAACGCGGTCTGTGCCGCGCCCGGTCAATTCCAGGTGATGGTAAACGTGCAGCTTGGCCCAATCTTCGACAAAAATCCAGACAATGCAATAGACCCAAATCAGGCCGATGCTCCACCAGGGGATAGGCGTCACCAGGCCGAACCCGAAAGCAACCAGCACGGTCGCAAGCGCCTTGGTCACCACTGCCGACCAGAACACCATCGCCGAGGGGTAAGGCGGAGTAAAGAAGGGACGCCTGGTTCGGGCCACGAATAACGTCAGATGTCCGGCCACCGCAAGTTTCAAGAAGATGAACGTCTGGATCTGCGCCTCAGTCAGGTGGAGCAGCAGCATGGCGATCAGCAGGATACCGAAGGTCTCCACGACACCTACCAGCCCCAACACGGTCGAGACCGACAGCACGCGGCGCATTTGCCAATGGACCGGCTTCGGGTCCAGCCATGTATTGTCGTAGGCGATCGACATGATCGGCAGGTCGTTGAAGAACGCCAGCAGAATGATCATGACGGCGGTGATCGGATAGAAGTTGAAGACGAGCATGGCCAGCACGACGAAGAACATGATGCGGATGGTCTCCGTGACGCGGTAGATGGCGTATCCGTTCATACGTTCGAAGATGCGTCGGGCCTCTTCAACCGCGCTGACGATGACTGACAGCCCCGGCGCGGTGAGAATCAGCGCGGCGGCGGCGCGTGCCGCGTCGGTCGCCCCCGAAACGGCAATGCCCACGTCGGCCTGCTTTACGCGCCGGCGCGTCGTTGACGCCGTCGCCGGTCATCCCGACGATGTGCCCTCGGCGTTGGAGAAGTTCGACGATGTCATACTTGTGC
Organism: uncultured Planctomycetaceae bacterium; assembly: GCA_963789525.1. Lineage (GTDB taxonomy): Bacteria > Planctomycetota > Planctomycetia > Pirellulales > Thermoguttaceae > CAVXFB01. Next base: position 719,197 of record CAWBLA010000005.1, on the reverse strand, counting down.
TCGGGAAAAACCTGGGCGAATCCGTCTGCCGCCTCGACGTGCGCGGCCATGCTTGCGGACATCGACTCCGGCTTGAAGTCCCTCTGGAAGAACTCTTCGGCCACGTGGATATCGGTGCCGAGATTCAATTGGGAGGCGATCTGCTTGGCGATGGCCGTGTTGTCGCCAGTAACCATCTTGACCTGGATGCCGTGCTCCTCGGCCTGCCGAATGGTCTCCGCCGAGTCTTCGCGCGGTGGATCGAACAGGGGCAGCACCCCCAGAAACCGCCACGTCTTGCCATCCTCGTTGCGAGCAACGCCAAGCCCGCGAAATCCCTGCTTGGCGAACTCCTCAACCTTGGCGTTGACGTCCTTGGCCAACTCGGGCGCCGGGTGGCATATCGCCAGCACGACTTGCGGTGCGCCCTTGCAGACACTGAAACTCTTCCCGTCCGCGCCCTGAACGACCGCCTCGGTGCGTTTGCGCACCGGGTCGAAGGGAGTAAACTTCACTTGCCGATAACCTTGAAGCCGTTCGGGGTTCTTAAGGCCGTGGAGCACCGCCAGGTCGATGGCGTCTGCATCTTCTTCTTTCGACGCCAGGGCCCCTGCCAAGATCAGTCCCTCCTCGTCGGCCCCGCCGAAAGCGACCGGCATTCCCAGCGTAAGCTTGTTCTGCGTCAGGGTCCCGGTTTTGTCCGAACAGAGAATGTCGATTCCTGCAATTTCCTCGATCGACTGAAGCCGCGCGACAATGGCCTTCATACGCGACAGGGCTAGGGCACCCAAGGCCATTGTCACCGAAAGGACCGCGGGCATGGCGACTGGAATCGCGGCCACGACTAAGATCAAGACGAACTGGAAGACTTCCAGTGCGTTCTGCCCTCGGAACAACTGCGTCAACACCAGCACGACGGCCAGTGCCAGGCTCAAGTAGATAAGGTAATCGCCGATGGTCAATACGGCCTTCTGGAAGTGCGAAACGGCGCCGGCCTTCTCGACCAGTTTGGCCGTGCGGCCGAAGTACGTGTTCGCGCCGGTCGTGGTGACAACAGCCACCATTTCTCCCTGCTTGGCAACGGACCCGGAATAAGCCACGTCGCCGGGGTTCTTTTCCACCGGGAGCGACTCGCCCGTCAGTGCCGACTGGTCCACGCTCAGATAGTCGCCGTCGAGGAGTTTCACGTCGGCCGGCACGACGTCGCCCAGGCGTAAGCGGACGACGTCGCCCGGCACGAGGTCGCGCGCGTCGAGCTCGCCCCACTTGCCGTCGCGGAGCGCCCGGGCCTTCAATGCCAACTGACTCTTCAGCGCCGACAGGGCATTGCCGGCCTGGTACTCCTCCCAGAATCCGATGACTGCGTTGAACAGCAAGAGCGCGAGAATGATCCAGAAATCTGTCCAATGCCGGACAACTGCCGAGAGAATGGCGGCGATTTCGATCATCCAGGGGATGGCCCCCCAGAAATAGCCCAGAAACTTCAGTACCGGGTTGAACTTCTGCTCTTCCAGTGCATTGGCGCCGAACTGCTCCAAGCGTCTGCGGGCCTCGTCCGCCGTAAGTCCCTTGGCCGAGGTGGCAAGGGCGTCGTACAACTGGTCCACACTTTGCTTTTCCGCCGCATCGCTGGCGATTTGCTCAACCGGCATGGATTGGCTCCTTCGTGTTCATGCGCCTGGATTACGGCAGCCGGGAGAGTCTGCTACGCGGGTCGGGACGGACACGACATTTATCGTCACGCTCCGCACCGCGGGCCCCACATTTGTAGCCGCGGCGCATCCGGCGTAGGCCGCGAGGTCCGACAGGCGAATCGATCGTAAGGGTCAAGACGGCGATACCTATGTTCCCGGCCGACCGCGCAGAGTCTTCCGCAAGTGTGTGCGATCCCCCAATACTCTCAATAATGGCCCTTGTTCGGTCATTTCTACGATGCTCAGCGCGGCGACCGGCATCTCGATGCGGTCGCGATAACGGCCTACGTCAACCCCTAGCAGGGAACACAAGCATAATGCGCGTTGTGGCTTTGTGCGATATCACCAGCACGTTGCCCGACCGATGGGTCTGTTCGATTTCCTCCAATACCAGAGAACTACGACGGGCGATGGCGACGCCCTTCTCGCCGCCGGTCGGCGCGTTCCAGCCCGGATCGGCCATCCAGCGGACATATTCATCATGGAATTGGCGGTTAACCTCCTCGCGGGTTTTGCCCTCCCATCGGCCGTAGGCGATCTCCTTGAGACCCTCGACCAGGTGCGGCGTCGCTCCGATTGCTTCGCACAGAGGTTGGGCAGTGGCCACGGCGCGCTTCAACGGGCTGCAATAGACTGCCTCCCACGGCACGTCTTTGTAGGCGGCGGCAAAATCGCGAGCCATTTCATGGCCCGCCGAGGTCAAATCCGGATCGAGCCTGCCGCAATAGCCCCCAGTCCGACTGGAATCGGTCTCCCCATGTCTGAAAAAATAGATGCTCAGATTCACGTCTATCCCTCACTCGTTCCAGACGCGCGGTTACCACTGCCGTGCTGACTCACTATGATTGGAGGATGCACCACGGGGACACGGAGCACACGAATGGCGTGAATCGACGAAAATCGCCACCGATGGACTGCGATCATCACAGACTCGTTCGAGCATTCCTGTCTCATCTCCGTGTATTCCGTGTCTCCGTGGTGAACCTCGCGCCCTGGTATCAGGCCTGATTCTTGACCGTTACGGGGCTTCCCTGTGTCAAATGAACCTGTCGCCCTTGGCAGGCGATCTCCAACTCTGATCCCTTGCAGAGCAAAAAGGTGAAGGCGTCCTGCTCGATGGTGACATCCAGTGTCTGCTCTCGGATCGTCAAGGGAAAGTGCAGCCGCTTCAGTTGTCGCGGCAAGTGCGGGTTGAAGGACAAGTGGCCGCCGCGGTCGCGCATGCCGGCCAGACCATAGACGCAAAGCATCCAACTGCCGCCCATCGACGCAATGTGGCAGCCATCCTTGACGTTTTCTTCGACGTCGTCCAGATCCATCAGCACGGCATAATGCGCGTAGTCCATGGCCTTGTCCAGGTAGCCGAGTTCGGCCGCCACGATGCTCTGGATGCAAACCGAAAGCGAAGAATCGCCGGTGGTCAAAGGATCATAGTAGTCAAAATTGCTTTTCAGGTGCCCCTCGGGAAACTTGTGCCCCAGCAGAAACATCGCCAGAACCACGTCTGCTTGCTTGATGACCTGGTAGCGATAGATCTTCAAAGGGTGGAAGTGCAACAATAAGGGATATTTCTCGGCCGGCGTATGTTCAAAATCCCACACCTTTTTGTCCAGGAAACTGTCATCTTGCGGGCAGATCTTCAGGGTCTCGTCGATGGGGACATACATGGCGTCGGCGGCCCGCCGCCAGCCTTGTACCTCGGACGCGAAATCCAGGCCCGTCTTTTCCACCAGGTCGGAAAAACGCTTCGGGTCTCTTCTGGCGGAGCGCCTCCACGGTGTCGGCTGCGTAGGACAGGTTGTTCTGCGCCATTAGATTGGTGTAGAGATTGTCGTCGACAACGGTGGTGTATTCATCCGGCCCGGTCACGCCATGGATGCAGAACTTGCCTTCTCTGCGCTCCGAGAAGAAACCCAGGCCAAACCACATGCGGGCGGTCTCCACCAACATCTCCGCGCCGGCGGTGAACAGAAACGCGTCGTCTCCGGTCACCTCGACGTATTTTTGCAGCGCATACATGATGTCGGCATTGATGTGATACTGGGCCGTGCCCGCCGCGTAGTAGGACGAGGCCTCCTCGCCGTTGATCGTTCGCCAGGGAAACAGGGCGCCTTTTTCGCCGACCTCCCGGCGCGTTGCCGGGCCATGTTCAGCATTCGATACCGGAAACGCAGAAGGTTTCTGGCAATCTCGGGGGCGGTGTAGGTCAGGAAGGGAAGCAGGTACGTTTCGGTATCCCAAAAGTAATTGCCGTCGTAGGCCTGGCTCGTAAGCGCTTTGGCCGGGATGCCGCCGTCCTCCACCTTCCCCGACGCCTGGTAGATCTGAAAGAGGTTCAGCCGCAGCGCCTGTTGCAACTCTCCGGCCCGGTGCTCTTGACGGGGATCGCCCTCGATTTCCACGTTGCTGCGATCCCAGAAGTCATCAAGACATCGGCGTTGTCCGGCCAGAAGGTCTTCAAAGCCACGCGACATGCCCTGTTCCAGCGTCTGCCCGGCTGCGACGACCAGTTCCTTGAAGGACAGATCGTGCGAAGTATGGTAGGCCATGAACTTGACAATCTTGATGGGTATTTCCGGGTGTGCATGGAAGGAAAAAACGACGCTTCCGGTATTGTCTGACGACTCGCTTTTTGCCGTCCATGCACAGTCCGTTTCAAGACGGTGATCCACGGCGCACACCACGGCCAATTGGCTCCTTTTGGTCTCGGTGTCCCAATACGATCCGGGTATCCGTACAGCCGCTCAAGCCGGGACACGAGCGCCGCCTCCTGGTTTTGTGCCGGAGGCGTGGGTCGTCTTCCCGAGTCGTGCGACGTGGTTCCAGGCGTACTTCGGACGCGATGACCACCGAAGCCTCGGCGTTGAGCAGTGTGACCTCGTAAGTGATCGCTGCCAGATGCCGGTGCTCATAGGATACAAGTCGCTTGGAACGGATGGCGATGCTGCTTCCCTGAAGTCGTCTCCCAGAGAATCTCGCGATCCAAGGTGCCGGCGCGGAAATCGAGTATTCGCTCGAACTTCAGCAGATTGGCTCCATTGAAGCGAAAAGGCCTCGTCGTCCACAAACAGACGGATGATCTTGCTGTCCGCCACGTTGACAATCGTTTGTCCTTCTTTGGCAAACCCGTGCGCCGCTTCACCGTAAGAAATGGGCCAGGTTTCGTAGAAGCCGTTGATGTAGGTGCCGTTTTCGAGGGCAGGTTCGCCTTCTTCAAAACTCCCTCGCATTCCGAGATAGCCGTTGCTGGTGGAGAAAATGCTTTCGATCTGGCCCATGAAACGAGGGTCGAATTGCTTTTCGATAATCCGCCAAGGGTCGATAGGATACATGTCCTGGGTGGGTTGAGAGGTTGGCGCCGTAGCATGGCATATTCTTTGGCTGCGGTTGGGCGATGGGCAACCTGCTTTCGTCTACAGCAAAAAAACTCTCTGCGTATCAGTCGACGCAGCCAATGGGACAGTCCCATTCTCGCTGACACGAAAATTGGGACAGTCCCTTCAAACCGGACTTAGAAGCAAGTCTCCCAAATCGGGGACCACCATGTTGGCCCCGTTCGCTCGCAGCGCATCGGCATCGCCCAGACGATCGACGCCGATTACCAGTCCGAACTTGCCGCTTCGGCCGGCCTGGACGCCGGAAATCGCGTCTTCAACCACGACGGCCCTTTTGGGTTTTGCGCCGAGCATTTCCGCGGCTTTGAGGTACGTGTCGGGGGCCGGCTTGCCCTTCAAGTCCAGCGTCTCGCCGTCACGTTTCCGTCGACCCTCGCCTCGAAGAGGTCGGCAATGCCGGCGACCTGAAGGACGGCTCTGACAGTGTTTGCTCGACGAGACCACGGCCGTTTTGAGTCCCAGCTTCGCGCAGATGCTCGACCCAGGCCACGGTTCCCTGGAAGATCTCGACTCCCTTCCGATTTTTAATTCCGCGTCGAACATCGGCTCCTTTCGGTTTCCCAGACCGCAAACCGTTTCTTTCTCCGGCGGTCGTCTTCGGTCGCCATAGGGCAGACGGATAGCACGTGAATCGAGAAAACTTTCGACCCCTTCGTATCGCGGTTTGCCGTCGACGTAGTCTTCATAATCCAGGGGAGATCGAACGGCCGGAAGGGCTCGCCGGTCCTCTCCGCATCGCTCTTCAGAAAGCCATCGAAAGCCTTCTTCCAACAGGCGGCGTGCAGTTTGGCGGTGTCGGTGATCACCCCGTCCAGATCACAACAGCACGGCGTCAAATCGATCCGGCGCCGACTGTTTCAGATGGCGGGATCCATACGAAGTCTCCTTCCGAGGGCGAGGTCAGGTGACATTTTCCAACTCTGGACGTGTATCGTCCTTGGCACGCCATGCTGCTGCACTTCGCCCGGTGGTACAGGACTTTCTGCGCGGCAGCGACGTTGCCGTCCTCGCCTTTCCACAAGTCGAGGGCCGGCTGCTGAATGGCACGGGAAAATGAAAACGTCAACGCCCAGGGCATCTTGCGATCGCCATCGGACGTGCATGGCGTTGAGACGGGCCGCAGCCAATTCCGGAGCTCTGGCCGCCGGACAGGAACGCAATACCAGGAACCGCCGCCGGCACGGCCCGCAGCAGGCAATCCACCGTGGCGTCGGCCACTTCTTCCACGCTGTCCTGCGTAGGACACTCCTTGCCGGAAACCACCATGTTCGGCTTTAGGATCATCTCCTCCAAGACGACCCGCTGCCGGTAGAGTTGGCTGAAGACCGTGCGCAATGTGGCCTCGGTCATCCGGGCACACTGCTCCAGCGTGTGGCTGCCGTCCATAAGCACCTCCGGCTCGACAATCGGAACCAGCCGGGCCTCCTGACACAAGGCGGCATAGCGGGCCAGCGCGTGGGCATTCGCCTCCAGGCATCCGCTAGTGGGTATGTCTTGACCGATGGTGATGACGGCCCGCCATTTGGCGAACCTCGCTCCCATCTGCCGATATTCCGCAAGTCGCTGCCGCAGGCCGTCGAGGCCCTCGGTAACTTTTTCGCCCGGGTGGACAGCCATGTCTTTGGCGCCGGCATCCACCTTGATGCCCGGAACAATTCCCGCGTCGGTCAGAAGCTTCAGAAACGGCGTGCCGTCGTTTTTGGTCTGACGTATGGTCTCGTCGATAGAGGATGGCGCCGCCGATGAATTCCCCTAAGCCCGGGCGTGGTCACGATCAATTCTCGCCAAGCCCGGCGGGCCTCCACAGTTTGCGGAATCCCCAGTTTGGCGAAACGCTTGTTGCAGGTCGGGTTGCTCTCGTCCATGGCCAAGAGTCCCTTTGTCCGGAGGCAACATGGCTTCGATGGTATCAGCGAGTTCTGACTGACCCATGCCGGCGCCTCCTTAACCTGGCCATTTCCAGTCCGTGATGTCTTGCCGATCCACGCCGAACTCATAGGCATGGTTTTTGCATTCGATTTGCTCGTTGAGCAGCATCTCTCGAACGCCGGCCCCTGTTTCATGGAAACGGGGTATCCGGTCGATGGCGTCCATGGCCAGGCTGAATCGGTCGGTCTGGTTGCGGATGGCCAGTTCCAACGGCGTATTGATGTTGCCCTGCTCCTTGTAGCCGCGGACGTGAATGTTGTGCTGGCCGGGCCGGCGATAGGTCAAGCGGTGGATCAGCCATGGGTAGGAGTGGAAGTTGAAGACCACCGGCTTGTCGGGGTAAACAGCGCCTCGAACTCACGGTCCGTCATCCCGTGCGGGTGTTCGGTGTGCGGCACCAATTTGAACAGGTCCACCACGTTGACGAACCGGATCTTGATGTCGGGCAGGTACTGGCGCAAGCAGCGCGGTTGCGGCCAACGACTCCTTGGTCGGCACGTCGCCGCAACTGGCCATGACCACGTCGGGCTCGACCCCCTGGTCGTTGCTGGCCCAATCCCAGATGCCCGCCCCCTTGGTGCAATGCGCGACGGCCGCCTCCATGTCCAGGTATTGCAAGTGCAGGTGCTTGTCCGCCACGATGACGTTGACGTAATTGATGCTCCGCAGGCAATGGTCGGCCACCGAAAGCAGGCAGTTGGCGTCGGGCGGCAGGTAGATGCGCACGATGCTCGGGCTCTTGTTGGCGACCACGTCGAGGAAGCCGGGGTCCTGGTGCGTAAAGCCGTTGTGGTCCTGGCGCCACACCAGCGCGGTAATCAGCAGGTTCAGCGACGCAATTTTGCGCACGCCAGGGCAACTCGTTGCACTTCTCCAGCCACTTGGCGTGCTGGTTGAACATCGAGTCGACGACGTGGATGAACGGCTCGTAGCTGTTGATAAAACCATGTCGGCCGCTGAGGATGTAGCCCTCCAGCCAGCCTTCGACGGTGTGCTCGCTGAGCATCTCCATCACGCGGCCCTTCAGGGCAAGCTCGCCGCCGTCGGCGTCTTCCGGGAAATACTCGCCGAGCCAGACCTTCTTGGCGACCTCATAGATAGCGTCGAGCTTGTTCGATTGCGTCTCGTCGGGCCCGAAAACGCGGAAGTCTTGCATGTTCAGCCGCATGACTTCGCGAAGAAAATTGCCCAGGACGGGGACGTTCCCGGCCATGACGCCTCCGGGCGTCTTGACCTCGACGGCAAACTTGCGGAAGTCGGGCATGTCCAGCGGCCGGTAGAGCAGACCGCCGTTGGCTACGGGATTTGCGCTCATGCGACGGTTGCCCTTCGGAGGCAAGCGCCTTCAGGTCCGGTATCAGACGTCCCTGTTGGTCAAAACGCTCCTCGGGCTTGTAACTGCGCATCCAGGTTTCGAGCAGCTTCAGGTGGGCCGGGTTCTCGGCAACATCCGTGATCGGCACCTGATGCGACCGCCAAAAACCTTCAAGGTAATGCCCGTCCACCTCGCGCGGCGAGGTCCAGCCCTTGGGAGTACGAAGAACGATCATCGGCCAGCGCGGCCGGAAGGCTTTGCCGCTCCGCCGCGCCTTCGTCCTGGATACTTGCGGATCTCCAGCACGCAATGTTCCATCGTGGCCGCCATCGCCTGGTGCATGCTCTCGGGGTCGCTGCCTTCGACGAAATAGCGGCGTGTATCCGTAGCCGACGAACAGTGCCTCCAGTTCCTCGTGGCTGATGCGGGCCAGGACGGTCGGATTGTTGATCTTGTATCCGTTCAGATGCAAGACTGGCAGCACCGCTCCGTCGGTGATCGGATTGAGAAACTTATTGCTGTGCCAACTGGTCGCCAGGGGGCCAGTCTCCGACTCGCCGTCGCCGACCATGACCAAGGTAATCAATTCCGGATGATCGAACACGGTCCCAAACGCGTGCGAGACGCTGTAACCCAGCTCGCCGCCTTCGTGGAGACTGCCAGGCGTCTCGGGCGTCGCATGGCTGCCGATGCCCCCGGGAAACGAAAACTGCTTGAAGAAACGTTGCATCCCGACCAGGTCTTCGCGCTTGTCGGGATATACCTCGGAGTAGGTTCCTTCGAGGTACGCCTGGGACAGAACGGCGGGCGCTCCGTGGCCCGGACCGGAGATATAGATGGCGTTGAGATCATACTTGGTGATCAGCCGGTTGAAGTGGATGTAGGTGAAACACTGGCCGGGATCGGACCCCCAATGGCCCAAGAGCCGCGGCTTCAAATGCTCCACTTTCAGCGGCTGCCTGAGGAGAGGATTCTCCTTCAAGTAGAGCATCCCGAGGCACAGATAGAGGCTTGTCCGCCAGTAGGCGTCGATCGTGTGCAGTTCCTCAGGGTCGAGCGGCGCTGCCCTCAATCGTGGAACGCGCCGGCCCGTACGCGCTGATACTCGTGTCCTCATGATCTTCCGCCGCAGGCTTGCTGAGAGTAGACATAATTGGGTTCTCATTCTGCCGAAGACAACACGCCCCTTAGACATCCCTGTGTTTGAGTTTGCGTTGCAGGGTTCGCACCGAAATCCCCAGCGCTTTGGCCGCCTGCGTGCGGTTTCCTTGATGGACGTCCAACGCCCGCCGGATGGCCGCTCGCTGCAACTCGGCCAATCTATCAATCTCGTCCGGTAGTCGCAACCCGGTAATGCCGCTCGGCCGGCTGTCTACGCGGCGCGAAGGTGACGCATTTCCAGCACGGCGGCCTCAGTCATCGACAAGATCGTGTCCAGCCGGTCGCGAAGCTCGTAGCCGTTGCCGAGCCAGGGATAGTCGATCAAGTACCGCATCAAGTCCGGATCGACCGTCGGCGCCGGCTTGTCGTGGCGTGCGCACCATTCTTCCAGCATTTCCTGGACCAGCCGCGGGATGTCCTCTTGTCGCTGGCGAAGCGGCGGTACGCGAATTGTCACCACGGCGATCCGATAGTACAGGTCCTTCCGCACGCAGCCCGACTCCACGCTCTCGGCAAGCTCGTCTCGGCTGGTCGCCATCAATCGGACGGTGGCCGGTTGGCCGCGGAAGTTGTTGAGTCCCACGGCGCGTCGATTTTCGAGCATATCGAGCAGCATGGCCTGTAAGGTCGGCGAAAGCCTCGCGATCTCGTCGATCAGCAGCGTTCCGCCGGCCGCCGCAACCCATTGGTCAGGCGGCATGCCCGCCTCAAACGGCTCCTGCGCGTCCAGCCGCGACCGATCCGTCTCGGTAGAAGCGATCACGAAGGGGCCGTCGCCTCGTCGACTGCGACGATGGATCAACTCCGCAACGAACTTCTTGCCGGCGCCTGCCTCCCCCACGATCAACACGGGGCTTTCGACCGCCGCGGCACGTTCGATCCGACGCGCTACTTCGCGCATGGCCGTCGATTCACAAATGAGGGGGCACACCGTTTCCACCATCCCGCTCAACTCGTAAAACGCAGCGGCAAGCTCGCCTCGCACGCTTGGCCGTTGTTGCGTTCGTAATGGCTCAGACCGGACCTCCGCCACCTGTCTCCCGATCCACACGTCGAGGCGGCATGCGGACGCCCGGCTTCGCTGACGACGGGAACGAGGCGGCAGCAAATCACATGCCGGGGCCAACCTCGCACAGGCCGCGGGATCGAGAACCGGCGACTCGGCCGATTGCAGACCACCGTCGCGCATTTTGCCGAATGTACCCGGCCGCACGAAGAAGAGGCCGACAATCTGTCGTGGCGTCGCGTCAGCCTGTCCACGTCGAACGCCCTTGAAACCTGTCGCGTGTTCAGTCAGATTAGGACGCAGGAACGGCATACCGGTTGCTGCCGCTTTATCGACAACCCCTAGAAAAGGACTCCCGCAATGACCACAAGCCCCTTGATCCCATTGGCGGCGTTTGGGCAGTCGATTTGGCTGGACTACATCCGCCGCAACCTGATCGCCAGTGGCGAGCTTCGACGACTGATTGAGCAGGACGGCCTGCGCGGAATGACCTCGAATCCGTCGATCTTCGAGAAGGCAATCGCCGAAAGCCACGACTGCGACGAGGACGTCGCGCGATGGCCCGACAGGGAAAAAACGCGGCGGAAATCTACGACGCGCTGAGCATTCGCGACGTCCAAGACGCGGCCGACGAGTTTCGACCGCTTTACGAAATCACCGACGGCAAAGACGGTTATGTCAGCCTGGAGGTCAATCCCCACCTAGCGCAAGACACGGACCGAACCGTGGAAGAGGCCCACCGGCTGTGGGCTGAGTTGAGCCGCCCGAACGTCTTCATCAAAGTGCCGGCCACCGAGGCGGGCCTGCCGGCCATCGAACGGCTCATCGGCGAAGGAATCAACGTCAACGTGACGTTGCTTTTCGGGCTCGGCCGCTATCGCCAGGTAGCCGAGGCCTACATTGCAGGCATCGAGCGACGGGCATCGCGCGGAGCCCCGATCCATCGCGTCGCGTCGGTGGCCAGCTTCTTTCTGAGCCGGATCGACGTACTGGTCGATCCGGTTCTTGAAGTAGTCATTAACACAGGAGGCGACCGCGCGGCATTGGCCCGCCGGGCTCATGGCCAGGTCGCCATTGCCAGTGCCAAGCTCGCCTACCGGATGTGGCGCGAAATCTTCAACGCCGACCGCTTCGAACTCCTGGTCGCTAACGGCGCGCGCCCTCAGCGTTTGCTCTGGGCTAGCACCAGTACGAAGAACCCGGACTACAGCGACGTGAAATATGTCGACGCGCTGGTGGGACCGGAAACGGTCAACACGGTCCCCTTGGAAACGTTCGACGCCTATCGCGACCACGGCAATCCCAACGTCCGGATCGAAGACGATCTCGATCAAGCTCAGGAGATCATGCAACGATTGGGCGAATTGGGCATCCAAATCGATGATGTAACGCAGCAACTTGAAGACGAAGGCGTCGAGAAGTTCAACAAACCCTTCGACAAGCTGATGGGCACGTTGGCCGACGCCGTGTCGCGCTATTCCGAAAAAAGTACAACACGCTTGAGAATGGGAGATCGCCATGGCCGCAGATTGGGGATTGTGCAAAGACTGCAAATGGTGGCAGATCGAGCCGGACGCCGAGGTGGCGGACAAGACCATGGGTCTATGTATCGACGAGGACTTGCAGAGATTTGTTCTCCGCGTATCGGGCGATAGCGGATGCAACCGAATTGTCCGAGGCGAACCCGCGCGAGCCGCAGGTTCCAGCGGCTGCCCACCTGCTGCGAAACCGACCCGCTAACGCGACCATTCCGCGGGCACCGCTGCGTTTCGATCCGCGGCTTCCCCCTTGCGGAACTATGACAAACTGCGGACCAGTGGTCCGCGGTGGGGAGGTTCGCGGCACGCATCGTTTGCAGACTCTCTCGCCGTTCTTGGCAGGCCGCCGTACAATAGGGTAGAGGGTAGGAAGACGCTTGCAGGTCGTTCACGGAATGACCCTGTCAAGTTTGCGCAATATGTGCAGCTTTCCTTTGTCGGCAACGCAATCAACGGGGTGCGCAATGGATGATCTATGATTAAGTTGTGGGCTTTTTTGTAGCAGACCTCTTGCGACGGACACAAACATGACGATGTTCCCCTCCGCCAAGCACGGCGTTGTGCATGTAGCAGACATACGGGAGGCCCGCATCCAGTCGCTGATGGCCGACTTGGCGAGTCCCAGTCCCGTTGCACGACGAGAAGCGCGAGAGACACTAGTGGCTCTTGGCAAACCAACCGTGCCGCTTCTGATTCCACTGCTGTCGCATCAGAAACAACACGTGCGATGGGAAGCCGCCAAGGCATTGCATGGCATCGCCGATCCGATTGCCGCTTCTGCACTGGTCAACGCCTTGGACGACCGCGACGGCGACGTGCGTTGGGTAGCTGCCGAAGGCCTGGCCGCTCTGGGGCAGGTTGCGCTACACCCGCTGTTGGCGGCACTGCTCGAACGGGCTCAATCAAGTTCGTTGTGCGAGGGCGCACATCACGTCTGCCACACGCTAGCCAAGCGACCGAGACTCGGTCCAATCTTGAGGCCGTTGCTCGGGGCCCTGAGCGAATCGGAACCCGAGGTCGTAGTGCCGCCAGCCGCGTATATTGCACTGTCGAGGCTTAAGGAGTTGTCCTGAGGCAACGGTGGGGCAGTGCATCGGTTGAACGCAACGAGTCCGGCCAAGCAAGAAAAAGTGCGGTAGGGCTCGCTCCACTGATAGCGTTCGATACCAGCCAACAGGAGGGGGCATTGGATTCGCCCCTTGTCTCGATGGTCAAATGAGGCGCACAATATCAGAAACGAGTGTGGTGTGGTCTTTACGGCACCAACAGATCGGTTCGCACTTGACGGATGACTCCTCCGTGCGGCCTCCGCACGGTTAAGAGGCAGGCTTCCCACCATCGGTGGGTTTCAAACTTGATCGTCGCACGGTCCGCCCGCGAGCAACGGCGGCATTGTGGCGTTCGAGGAAACCTGACGCCGGTGTCTGAATCGAATGACCCCCGCGCGTGGGTGACCATGCGGCGGCGGGGGTTAGGCGTCCGCGATGATTGCCCTGAGAGCGAAGCGGCGATTTTGCCACTTCGCGCACGGCATTGTACTGAACGTCGGTAGCCTTTGCAGCAGGTTTCACGCGCATCCGCTCCCTATGCTTTCTGTAGCGATTTAACCAACCTCTAGCCATGACACAAAATGTCTCGTCGGTCGAGTCGGCGACTTCCAGCCCGGATGGATCGTCTATCCTGACCACCGGGCGGCATCCCGGCAACTCTTGGACCCGCATTCGGCCGGACTCGGCAGCCTTCGTCGATACGTCCGTGCGATTGGTCGACGCAAATCTCGGCGACGGAGTGGAAGAAGTGCCGCCGTCGCCCGACATCGATCCGTTTCAAGCGGTCGCCCAACTCAAGCGGGTTGTTTCGTCGCTAGAGCGCGACCTGGTCGGGTTTCAGCCGCTGCTGATCCAGTCGATCTACGCGCTGTTGACCCGCGAAAACCTGCTGATCTTCAGCCCCGCCGGAACCGGCAAGACGCTTTGCGCGGGATTGATCTTCAATCGCATCAGCGGCGCCCGGGTGTTCGACACGCAGATGTCCAAGGGGACGCTGGCAGACGAGTTGTTTGGCTCGATCGACACCGAGCAACTCAAGACCGGGCGCATCGTGCACCATACGGTCGGCACCCTGGTCGACGCCGATTTCGCGTTCATCGACGAACTGTTCGACGCCAACGACATGGTGTTGCGGGCGTTGCTGGGGATATTCCACGAGAGGGTCTTCAAGAAGGGGACCCAGTTGGAGAAGGCCAACCTGCACACGGGAATCGCTGCGGCGAATTACCTCCGCGCCACCGACGTGACCGAGGCCGTGCTCGACCGCTTTCTCTTTCCGCGCCTACATTGCCCCCGACTACAGCCCCTGCACCTTGCTCGCGATCGATCAGGCGTTCGATCGCCACCACGGCCAGGCGGTAGTTCCGCCGCCCGAGGAGCAAGTGCCGCTGGCGCACGTTTCGTACCTGGCCGAACATAACGCGTGGGCTCGTGCCGGAGTGGCGGATCGGCGTGCCCGCGCCACGTGATGTTCATGAAGAATCTTGTTGCTGAACCGCTATCGCGAATTGTTCGGCCAACTGCCGGAAAACGCGAGAAAGCGGCGGCTTTACATCAGCCCGCGAACCTATGCCAAGTCGCGGATCGTGCTCAACGCTGCGGCCTTGCTGCGGGGCCGCCGGAGACGTGGCGGCCGAAGACCTCTCGCAGTTGAAATACGTTGTGACCACGGTCGGCATGCAGGAGGCACAAACGCAGTGCTTCGATAAGGCATTGCAGGAAACGCTGCTGAAGATTCGCGGCGACGACCTGGAGCACGTCGACAACCTGGCGGCGGCCTACGAGTTGGCCGAGCAAGTGATGGCCCGCGTTCGCTCCGGCGAGGAGATCCGCTGCACACGATTTCTCCAGCGGCTGCTGCGACGGTTCGGCCTGCTGAGCCAGGGCGACGTCACCTTCGACCACGTGAGGCGTTTCGTCGACGGCATCCACCCGCACGACGAGCAGGTCAAGGCCCTGAAGCTGGGCGTCGAGCGCGCGATTCAGGAACTGACCCGGCGGGTCGATTACGGCAGCGCGGAAGTATTGAACTAGCAGAGTCGGTTTGGAGCGATCTGTGGTCGATGGACGCTTCGGCCGGAGGCACGTGAAGCATCAAAGACGACCGTCCAGATTTCGTTGCCATCGAAGACCGGCGACAGTCATTCTTCTGAACGCGTCGACCTGGTGCGGTACCTGGCCGATTTCGACCTCGTCGCTCTGCGACCTGCGGCCGGAGCAGACGGCGATGTTCGTTGCCGCCCGCAACGTCGCGTCCTATGTCGACGAGATGGAAATTCCCGATCGCGTCCGAGCGCCGGGCGAGAGCGAGGCCGTCGCTGGGCGAAGCAGGACACCGACAGCGTGCTGGAGGAAACGGTCTGTGCCGGCCAACGGCTCGAATCGAGGCTGCCGACCGACGAGATGGAGATTGGCATGATTCGCGGCATCGCCGACCTTTCGCAAATTCTGCCCACGCAATGGCTGCTCGAAGACGTCTGCCCGGACCTCTTCTACGCCAAGCTGGCCCAACGCGACCTGCTCATGCCGCGGTGGCGACAGCCCAGCGGCAGCTACGAGGACGGCGGCGGCGAAGTTGCCGGACAGGGAGCTGGTCGAGCGGCCGGCTCCGAGTCTGCTCGTCGCAGCAGCATGCGTATCTGCTGCTGGACACGTCGCGAACGATGCGCGACCGCGACCGCCGGGGCACCGTCGCCCGCGGCCTGGCTCTGGCGTTCCTTCGCCAGGGCCATGCCCAGCGGGCGCGGCTCAATCTGCGTCCCTTCAAGGCCGACGTGGGCGAACTCTCTTCCGGCAGTTACCGCCGACGATTTCCACGCAATCGTGCGCCGGGTTATCGAGCTGCCCAACTCGGGCCAGACGCGAATCCAGAACGGCACTGGAGCAGGCCGTGTGCGACATCCGCGACGCCGGGCCGTGCCGCAGGGCCGACATCATGCTCATCACCGACGGTATCTCGTGGCTCGCGAAATCGCCCCTCGACGGCGAGATCCTGCACACGTTCATCGTCGGCAATCCGCCTCAACAGACGGAGTCCGTGCCAACGCGGGCCACGCTGAAAAAGTGGAGCCGGACGTTTCGCCGCATCGGGAAGAATCGCTTCGCGGAACTGTTGGCCCCGGCGCCGGACGACCTTGTGGCTGCGAATCGCGTGCTCCAATCGCTATTGAAGAGCTTCGGCGACGGCCCGGCCGATCAAGCTGCCGAGCGAGCCGGCCGAGTGTTGGAGAATCTCAAGTCACTTGTTCGCGAGTTCAAGCGATCCCGAAAAAAGGATGCCTCGATTGCGCTGGAAGTCGAAGCCATCGAGCCGCAACTTCGTGCCGCGGAAGGCCGGCTTGCGGCAATTTGCGCGGCCGCTCGAACCTTCCAGGGAGTCAAGCGACGCCCTCCGAGCAGCAAACCACGCCGGTCTCGATCCATCTCAGCGGCGCGGGCGAGACAATGGATGACTCGACCCGTCGCTGGCAATCACTGCGCCAGCTCCTTGCCGGCATCTGGCAGTGGCTCAAAGCACTTCATTCGGCCACACATTAGCGTGCACCTGGGCGCGTCGATCGGTGCATTGATGGACGCTGGATACGTGCGCCGAAAAAGATGTCGCGCCGCATAGTCCGCCGCATCAGACTTCTGAACCACGCCTGCGTTGCCTTCGAGTTCGACAGGCGTGATGTAGTCGCAGGGCATCTGCATCTCTTGGAACCAGGCGGCCAGGGCCTCCTTGCCGGAGACTCCATAATACAGAAGACCTTTCCCTCGGAAAAATTGAGGAAGCTCCGGTAAGGCCGCACGGCCGCATCGTTCTGCGCCGCCTGAGCCAACTGGTCCACCTGCCCGCGCTTGAGCGTTCCAGCAGGCATCGTGTGACTGCTCATAAATTTTGCCACTTGCTTGTCCTTTCGAGAGGTAGACTTGCCGCCGTTCGAAACATGATCCGCACCGCATGGTAAACGGGCCCGTCTGGGGCGGAATGTGAACCGTGACTTCAGAGTACGTGCCGTTGTTTGGAAAACCGTTTGCGTCGGCGGAAGCCAGTGCTGCGGCCACACCCGCTCCGCCGGGGTCATGGTTGGTGTAGTTGCTTTCGACGAAGCGGGTTACATCGTCGTCGAAAAATCCTTCCGCGGACGCCGCCCCTACACCGAGATGCGATTGACGCCCAAGGGCCGCAGGGCCTTCGAGCGATATCTGAAAATGTTGCGACAGATTGTGGATCGAGGAGACCGCAACACGGACGGTTCGTCGTAAACGTGGGACAAGAGGTGTTTTTTTGCTGATGACACTTTGTAGTGCAAAGCACTTTACTGGAGCGATATTATGAAACGCTGGTTGACCGATCTTGACCGGATTCTGCGAGGTGAGACCACTCGCGCGAGCTTGACGACGGCGGAAGATTTGAGGATACGCTTGGGCGGGCTGGTGTTCCTTATTCTGCTATTGGCGGCCCTGTATGGCGTGTGCATGGGCTTTTTCACCGGGTTTGGCGAAGGAGGGCCGTTCTTCAAGCAGTGGCTTGCCGGCATCGTAAAGGTGCCAGCGCTGTTCTTGCTGACAGTGGCCGTGACCTTTCCTTCGCTCTACGTACTCAATGCCCTGGCGGGATCGCGACTTACGTTCAGGGCAGTGTTCCAACTCTTGGTCGTCTCGCTGGCGGTGAATGTCACGGTGTTGGCCTCCCTGGGGCCAATCGTGGCCTTCTTCTCCGTAAGTACGACAAGCCATCCCTTCATCTTACTGTTGAACGTGCTGGCGTTCCTCATTTCAGGCATGTTGGGATATTCTTTCATGCTTCAAACCCTGTATCGATGGAACGCGACTGAGGACGCACCTATACCGCCGCCTCCAGAGGGCAGCGAGAAGTCGCAGACAGGTGAATCTCACCCAATCCCGTCGCAAGCCGATCTGCTGGCAACGAGATTGGCCGAAAATCCCGGCGTAACAGGGAACAGCCGGAGCGAATCGCTCGACCGACGCATTAAGACGATCTTTGTCTACTGGATGGTGCTTTCCGGGCTGGTATGTGCCCAGATGGCTTGGGTGCTGCGGCCGATTCTCGGAAAACCCTCCGAGGCATTCCATTGGTTTTCGCCGCGGCAGTCATACTTCTTCCAGGCCATCCGTGATGCCTTCGGATCTATGTTCTCCTGAGAGTACAATGACCACGCTTCTGACGCAAATCGACGACATCCTGCGGAGCCGCCAGGCGGTGCAATCGAGGCCGGCGCGATCGGCCTTGCTTTGGATGGTCGGCTGCATCACGGCATTCGGCATGATCTATGGCGCGGTCATGGGCGCATTTGGCGGCATCTGGAACGAGCGAGTGTGGCAGGTTGCTTACTCCGCCCTAAAAGTTCCGCTACTGCTTCTGGGCACGTCCTTGATTGCATGGCCGAATTTCTTTGTGCTCAACACACTGGTCGGCCTGCGCCAGGATTTCGCCCGGGCCACCACAGCGCTGATGGCCGCCCAGGCCGGACTGGCGATCGTGTTGGCCTCACTCGCCCCATTGACCATCGTCTGGTACGCCTCGTCGAGCAATTATGCCGACGCGGTTCGCTTCAATGGCATGATGTTCGCCATCGCCTGCTTTGCCGGGCAATGGCTGCTTCGTGACCATTATCGTCTTCTGATCGAAAGCGACCACAGACATCGCTGGATGTTCTGGTTATGGCTGCTGCTTTACATCTTCGTTGCGATTCAGATGGCATGGGTCTTGCGCCCGTTTGTAGGCGATCCGAACATGCCCGTCCAGTTCTTTCGGCGTGACAAATGGGGGAATGCGTATCTGGTCGTCGCGAAGCTGATTCTTGATGCACTGGTGCACTGATGCGACTTTACTCAAACACAATTCTAGCGTTGTTCTGCCCGGGCGATTCCGCGAATCATTCGCCAAGCGATTGCCAGCGGAACCAAGCCAAAAACACCGAAGGAGCAGTCGATAAGCCGCCAGCCAAAGGGGATGCCGCGAATGGGGCCGCAAATCAACGCCAAGCGGAATGACCAACACACAGGCGATCATGCCGAATTCCACAACCCAAATGTTTTTGACCGGGTTAACAAGAGGTCCTACGAACGCGATGGCAATCACAATATGAGCAAACGCCAGCCAGTCGGTGCCATAGGCAAGGAACGGATATTCGCGTCCAGTAGTTTCCAAGCCCTCCCGGACGTAGGTCAGCCAATGCGCAAGTCCTGGAATCGCCGCGCCGATTGTGGTGCCTTCACCAAACCAAGACGTGAGCACCCGCAATTCCCACACGAGCGGAAACGCGGTAAGCCCGCTGAGCACCAATGCCACGATGAACAAACTCAAGAGGAGGCGAACACATCGAAGACGCTGGAGATTGGTCAAGGTGTGGCCCTCCATGATGAGTGCCCTTCGATCGACACGGTTATCGCTTATGAGCGTAACATGCCGCGGCTCGAATGTACAGATGCCCTGTTGCCTAGCAAGAGCGAAGGAGGTGTACCATGCGAATGCCCGGAATTACTCTCGGCAAGAGAATGCACAAGGTGATGCTGGCTTTCCACCTCACGGTGTCCGGTGTAGTGATTGTGATGTCATTAGCGCTGTTCATCTATCCGGCAGTCATCATCTGTTTGGTCGCAATGGACTCACAACTGAATCGGACAGGCCAATGCCGGCTGGTGCCGATGTGGTTCGAGGCGGCGTTGGACGGTGGAGAACGCCTTTCAGGAGTTGGGGCAGGCATTGCACAGCGAGATCAAGACGTTGGGCTATCCGAAGGCGGCGTTGTTGAGTTTTTGTGTTGCCCTGTTGGCCTACAACGTCATCAGTGCTGTTAAAAGTGCTTTGGCTGCGGTGTATGGTTCGGCCTTGGAGCGACACAGCATATCGGGTTACTACCTGGCCGGGGAGATCGCAGCCACGTATTGCGGCATGATGATCGCAGTTCCCGCAAGACAGTGGAAACGCCTGTTTGGTCCGTTGACGGCCAACCGATTGGCCAGCGCGCTGAAGTTCTTGGCGGCGAAAGTGCGTCCAGACCGCTTCCGCAAGAATGTACGAGGGCCGAGGAAGCCTCGCCCCAAAAACCGTATCAGCGGCAAACGAAATCACCATGTCTCGACCGCCCGTATTGTCGCAAAACGCAAGTCAAAACCACATGCAATGACAGCTTGAAAGCGTTCCCATGGCCGGCCCTACGGCTGGAATTGCAGGTATCCGAATCCGTCGGGAAGCACGGCGATGGAAGCGGGCGTCGTCCAGGATTGGAAACCAACCCCTGGCACGATCCGTTGGATGCCCAGCGACCAGACTTCACGCGGTTGCGGCGGCCGCCCGGCCAACTCGGCCAGTGGAATCGCCGCCTCGATGCTCCACCGGTCTTTGTCGCGCTTCGCCGCCACGAACCAGCCGGGGTTCCACGTGCTGTCGCCCCAAAGTCGATCGTTCGTCCAGCCGAACTCGTCGACCGCGAGCCGGTAGTAGGTCGTGAAATCGCGATCCACGTCGAGGAACACTTCAACCCGGTCCCGGGCCGACAGATCGGCGTCCGGCACGCGCGGCCCGGCCGGCATGTCCTGCTCTTGAACTCTTGCGCGGCGGCAACGCGCCGCCACGTAGAGATACTCAGCGTCATAGGCCAGCATGACCACCGCCGGCCAATCGCCGTCGTCGTGTTGCCCGCTTTCAAGCGCGGCCGACTTTGCCTTCTGCCACACAGCATCGTCGAGTTGCCCGTCGAGCAATGGCTTCGTCTCCGCTCGTACACATAGCAGCGTCGGCTTGGCCGCGCGCTTGCGGGGATCGATCCGCGCAAGCTCGCTTTCTGCGCAGGCCCTCCATGCGCCGCGATTGCTCCCGTGGCTTTGAAGTTGATAAATCCCTTCCGCCTGCCGCGACTGGTCGAGGCCGCGCCAGGCGGCGGCCAGCGGAAAGCAGACGGCCGGCTCGGCAAACCACTCCGGCCGGGCACGTTCAATTTGCTTGGCCAGTGCCGTCGCCTGCTGCAATCGTTTCGCGCCTTCGCCGCCGCGTTCCACGCGCCAGGCGGCTTCGCGGCTGGCGTAGTATTGCAGCAGCCACAACCCGGCAGCCGGCGCCAAGGCATGCTCGGGGTAGCGCTCTGCCAAGACCTGAAACGTGTCGGCGGCCAGCGGCCAGCGGCCTGTGCGGCGATAGCGGTCGGCAAGCTGGTAGAGCATCCGCGCGCGGCTGTCGTCGTCCAGGCCGCGGGTCATGTCGTCGATCTGCGCCAATAATTGCGATGGCGATGCCGTCGTCTGCCCGGCGTGGTCGATAATTGCTTGGACAATGCGGCGGCGTTGCGCGATGCGCTGGCGGCGGTCGAGCCCCTCGACGGCCGGCGACAATTCGCGCCGCGCCCGATCGCCCGGCGCGAGCGTCACACCGCCGAAAAACTCCCGACGGTCCGCTTCGTGGCCGGCGGAACGCGTCAGCAGGCGCAAGCCGATCACGGCCGGTGAGAGTGTGAAGTGATCGTACAGCAGGTCGCGCGGCCGTGCCGCGGCATCGGCCAGCGACCGGCCCAGACGCGGCGCAAACTGGCCCGTGTCCAAATCGTTTCCGCCCCGCATGCCCGGCGGCATCACGGCGTAGATTTTTTTCACGGGCCACGGCACCAAGCCGGCCTCGCTGATTTGCGCAGGAAACGCGCAGTGGATCGGCGGCGTCGGCGGCAGCCCGGACGACCGCCTGGTGGATGAGGGTCAACAGCGCGGCATCGGATTGGGTAGATGCCGGCGGCTGGCCGATCGGCGGCGGGCTCTTCCGGGTGTTCGGCGTGTCGGTGGAGGCGACAGCCCTGGGCAGATCCGTGGTGACGAGGATTTCTGGACGCCAGAGCCGGATCTGACGGACCAGGTACGCCCGCAACTCGTCCATGCCACGGCCACGGTTGACGGCGTCCCATGCCGCCACGATGCGAGACGCGTCGACGGCAAGTCCCGGCTGGCGAAGCGGAAACTGCCACGCCACTTCGGCCGCGCTGCCGCCGGCACGAACCACCGCCTCGTGAAGCCGTCGGGAAACCGGAACGTAGTCGCGAAACGGGATTTCAACGTCGCGACGGCCAACGACGTCGATCACAGTCAGGTATCCATCGTTGGCGGCAAGCCGGGCGACCATTTCGAGAGGTACGTCGTCCGGATCGGCGAACAGCCCGAGCAGGGCGGCGTGCGAACCGCCCGCCCGTTGCAGTTGCCAGGTCTGTCCGCCGTCGCCGCTGGCCAGGATCGTGCCCAACTCGCCAACGGCCCAGCCACTCCGGTCGTCGAGGAACTGAATGGCCCGCAGCCCGACGGTCGTCGGCGTCGCGAACGCCTGCCAGGTGCGACCGCCATCGGGCGTATGAAAGACGCGTGTGCCTGGCGTCCCCGCGATCCAACACTGCGGCCCATGCACCACCAGGGCGGCAAAATCGAAGTGCGCCGCGGCCACCGGCAGCGGGCCCGGCGTCGGTCGCCAGGTAGCGCCGCGGTCGACGCTCGTACGCACCAATCCGCCGTCGCCGACGAGCCAGCCGCAGGTCGATGGCGCCAACCGCAGCGCACTGTAGCGCCACAGCACGAGTTGCTCGGGCGGGGCCGCCTCGATTTCACCGCCACTGACGACGGCCGCCGCTCCATTGCGACCCGCCAGCGCGCCGCTGTGCAAGTCCAGAAAATCGCCGGTCAGCCAATCGGCGGTCACTCCGCCCGGTATGGGCCGCCAATGCGCTCCGGCGTCGTCCGTCACAAATACGCCAGACGGATACATCGCCGAGGGGCAGGCGATGGCCCAACCATGTCTTCGGTCCAGAAACCGCAGCCGCCTAATGGTCGGCAGCAGGAGCTTTGGCTCTTGGGTCCATGTCTTTCCGCCGTCGCGAGTTGCCAACAGCACGCCGGTGCTCGTATGTGTCAGCGGCTGAACGACGCCGCCGGCCGCCCAGCCAATCTGTTCGTCGTGAAAGCAAACGGTCGCCAGCGAGCAGTCGACGCCGGAGGCTTGCAGCCGCCACTGTCGTCCGCCGTCGTCGGTGTGCCAAATCACGCCCCGGTCGCCGACCGCCCAACCGTGGTCCGCATCGACGAAGCAAACGTCATTGAGCCGGGCATCGCCGAGCGCGCCGTTCGTGGCGGTGGGCAAGCCGCACAGAAATATCAGCGCAAGTGTCGAATTCATGGGACCATCGTGCTCCGCGAGCCGCAGCCTCTTATCGCCTTCACGTCGCCGCCTGTCAAGTCCGAACAAAAGCAGGCACGCTCCGCGTGCCGTAGCCAAGGCGTCCAAAATTGAGACAGTCTCGTAGAAGCGGCTTGGAAACATGCCCCTTCAGCGGTTAGGATTGGGGAACGCTCGCGACAGAGTGCATGGCAAACGGAAGGCAAAAATCAGTAATGTCCCCTTTTTACGATGCCGTCGTCATTGGCGGCGGGTTGGGCGGTATGACGGCAGCCAACGTGCTCGCCCGGGCCGGACGCTCCGTTTTACTGGCCGAGCAACACGACAAACTCGGCGGATTAGCCACGTGGTTCCACCGCCGCGGGCATGTCTTCGACGTTGCCCTGCACGGCTTTCCCGTCGGCATGATCAAGAGCTGCCGCCGCTACTGGACGCGGCGAGATCGCCGACTCGATCGTGCAGTTGAAGGACATCCGCTTCGACAACCCGATGTTCTCGCTTGCGACGACCTTCGATCGGCAGGATTTCACGCGGCTGCTCGTCGAGCGGTTCCGCGTGCCCCAGGAGAAGGTGACGGCGTTCTTTGACGCGGCGGCCGCCATGAACTTCTACGACGATCAGACGACGACGACCGGTCAGTTCTTCGAGCGATTTTTCCCCGGCCGCGACGACGTGGTACGGCTGCTGATGGAACCGATCACCTACGCGAACGGCTCGACGCTGGAAGACCCGGCCCTGAGCTACGCCATCGTCTTCTCAAATTTCATGTCGAAGGGCGTTTATACGTTCCGAGGCGGAACAGACCATCTCATCGGTCTGATGGACGCCGAGCTTCGCTGCAACGGTGTCGACGTTCGCACGGGCTGCAACGTCGAAAAGGTCCGCGTCGCCGGCCGCCGCGTCGAGGGCGTTACGATAGCCGGCCGCGACGTTAAGGCCCGGTCGGTCGTCTCCAACGCGAACCTGCTGGGCACGATCTTCAACCTGGTCGGCGCGGACGCATGGGACCACGATTTTCTCGACCGTGCCCGGGCGGTCCGCCTGAATAACTCCAGCACCCAGGTCTACATGTCGCTTCGGCCCGACGCCTCGATTGACGAGAGCCAGTGCGGCGACCTGCTGTTCAGTTCCACCGCCCCGGCGTTCCGCACCGATCTGCTGCTGAGTCGGGACATCACCAGCCGCACCTATTCGTTCTATTACCCCAGGACCCGGCCGGCGCTGGGCCGCTGCGCGATCGTCGCCAGCACGAATGCCCGGTATGACGATTGGGCCGGCTTGTCACGCGATGATTATCAAGCCGGCAAGCGCGAGTTGATCGAACACACGCTGGCGAGCCATCGAGAAGTACGTGCCTGACATCCGCCGCCGATTGGATTATGTCGAAGCGGCGACGCCGCTGACGTTCGAGCGCTATACGAAGCACCTTGCCGGAGCCAGTTTCGGCACGAAGTTCGAGGGCCTGGCCGTCAGCCGCGCCTTGCCGGAAGAGGTCGCCGGGCTGTATCATGCCGGCAGCGTCGGGATTATCATGTCCGGCTGGCTTGGCGCGGTCAACTACGGCGTCATCGTCGCCAACGACGTCGATGCGTTCCTGAATGAACGGATGACATCCCATGACCCGCCAGGCAAATTTTCCAGAACGCCATCCCACGATCCCGCGACCCGTTCCTGCTGGTCGACGAAATTCAAGAGCAAGACGAGACACGAATCGTCGGCAGCAAGACGTTCACGGGCAGTGAGTGGTTCTTTGCGGGCCACTATCCCGGCCACCCGCTGGTGCCCGGCGTGCTCTTGTGCGAGGCGGCCATGCAATGCGGGGCCATTTTGTTCGTCGCGCCACCTTGCCGACCGACGCCGGGCAGAGTTGCCGGTGGCCACGCGCATCAACGACGTGCGTTTCAAGCGGATGGTCCGGCCCGGCGAGAAGATCATGATGGAGGTCGACCTGGACGAGCGGCTGGCCGACGCCTTTTTCCTGAAGGCCAAAGTCACTGTCGACGGCAACGTTGCCGTGCGATTCCAGTTCGCCTGCACCGCGGCGGCAAGCACCTGATAGCGAATCTTGCCGGCTCAATCATCAATCAACAATCACCAATCCCATGGACTTCCTCCAACTTGCCGGCAAACCGAGTCCTCATTTTCGGCGTGGCCAACCGCAAGAGCGTGGCCTGGCACATCGGCCGCATGCTCGACCGAGGCCGGGGCAGAATGCGTTTACGTCGTGCAGAACGAGGAAGTGCGGCAAAACGTGTCGAAGCTGCTCGGCGACGCCGAGAGTCCACGTCTGCGACGTGCGAGCACGACGACCAGATCGCCCGGCTCCGCGACGAACTGGCCGTCGAGGGCGCGCAGTTCCACGGCATGGTCCACTCGCTCGCCTTCGCCGACTATTCCGAAGGGTCAAGCCGTTCCACGAAACGCCGCGCAAGGCATTTCTGCAAGCGGTCGACGTCTCCTGCTATCTCGCTGATCGCCCTGTCGCAACGCCATGAAGGACCTGCTGGCCCGGACGCCTCGGTGGTGACGATCTCGATCTCGACCACGCGCATGGCCAGCGAAAGCTACGGCTACATGGCGCCGATCAAGGCGGCGCTTGGACTCGTCGCTGGCGTTCCTGGCGAAGTCGTTCAGCCGGTTCTCGCAGATCCGCTTCAACGCGGTGGCGCCGGGCCTGTTGAAGACCTCGGCCTCGGCCGGCATCCCGGGCTATGTCGACGCCTATCTCTATGCCGAGCAGGTCATTCCGCGCAAGAAAGCCGTGCAGACCGAAGAAGTGGCCGCACGTGGCCGCGTTCCTGCTGAGCCCTCGCTCCAGCGGCATCAACGCCCAGCGGATCGTGGTCGACGCCGGCATGTCGATCAACTACTTCGACCGCGAATTGATCGAGCGCGTCCATGCGGCCGTAGCGGAGTTTTGCGCGTAACTGCCACTGCCGCAGGGGGAATTTTTCTGGAACAACAAGTAGATAATCTTCTGTGACTCGACCCGATCGGACGCTTTGCTGATGCAAATTATTCAACCAACACCCGGCATCTGCCTGGACATGTTCGTCTGGGAGTATGCCGATGGAAGTGTGAAGCGTTTCGCCGAGAAAGTCGGCTATCATCCAAACCGCATTTCGGCGTTGAAATCTGTCACCCGCGGCATCTCGCCCCGGCGGTTTCGCAGAATGGCCGAGGCCTATCGGCTCGACGGGAAGAATCGCGAATTCTGGGAAGGCGCTGTTGGGCATCGGCTGAAGGTCCTTCGTCGGCCGGCGTCGTACCCGAGGGCGGAATCCGATCCGGGTCGTGCCGCCGTACAAGATACGAATAGACAACCAGGACCACCGTGCTTGACATCAATGCGCCAATTGGTGCGCGGTGGTGAAGCGTGCGTAGTTGGCCCGGCAGGGGGCAATGCACGGTAGCACGGGCATCCGTAAGTACGCTTTGGGACCGCGTGATCAAACTCTGCCACGACCTTGCCTTGCGGGATACGATCCATTTGACTGACGAGGACATTCCGACCCGTGGCTGTTGGCACGACGTGGTTGACGTTATCCGCGAGCGAGGCGGTGTCTTCTTCCGCGAGGTCTTGGACACCTCGATCATCGAGGTTCGTTTGTTTCGCGTCTCTTGGCCCAAGCTGTATTGAGCGGAAAGATTCGGAATCTGGGCCATCAGAAGAGGTGGATTGCGGTAGTGTAGCCCTGTGTTCTATAGATCATCGAGTTTCTCCGGCGCGGGTGGTCCTTTGGCAGAGCGAGTTATTTGGAGAAGTGCTCTTGGTCAGCATGGGCTTCCTCAGTTCTTTGTTGCCTCGCCTGTCATCGCCTGAATATGGAAGCCTGACCGATCATAGACAATTTCTCGCCCTTGCAGCACGAATCGGACGCGGGGGCTTTCGGGGTAGACAACGATCAGGTTGGGGCTTTGCTGCACGGGCCGCACGCCAGCTTGCTCGACCACGACCTTCGCATCCCTGATTTCCTCGATTGGGATGACGGGCAAGCCTTGAATGCCCAACTCCTGAGCCTTCGTAGTTGCGATCAATTGGCTGGAATCCCACGTCGCTCCGTAGATGCCGTCGCCCACGACACGCACCTGCACTTTGATTTCGCGGTTGTCAATCTGGACGGTTGCATCATGGTGGATGGCAGTCTTTCTTTCGGCCAGCAGCATGCGCTGTTCTTCGAGGAACTTTTTCCAGTCTGCCTCGGGGATATGTTCCCGTGTGCCGTTCACGAACAAGACGATATGGCCGCCTTCTGGCATTAGTCCGCCGTTGTGGTCGAGTCCCACCTTATCCCAGAAAAGGGCCAATCGCGGATCATCGTCAAGGCGCAGTCCCTCGACGTAATGCCAACCGCAGGTTTCAGGGGTCAGTAGATCGCCGCGATCGAGGATTTCCTTCACCACGGACTCGGGCACCGTCTTGCCACGAAGAAGATCATCGCTAGCCAGTGGCCCGTAGTCTGCCTTCTCACGATACAGCACGCTCAACGATGCCTCGGGCGTGGCCTGCCCAGCAGGGAAAGCCCCGCCGTGGGTCGTGGCATATTGTCGGAGAGCCATGTGCAGTTGGAGATCGCAGCAATGGCTCCAGCCATAAGGATGGTTGCGATTGAACTGCCATGCCGCATATCCTACTAACAGGGCCAAGCCGCCAACGACCATCCCAAGGACGCTGACAATGGTCAGGATGAGCTTCCTGGCTCGTGGGCGCATCGTGGCTCTCTCGCTCCAAATGGAGATGCCTGTATTGTACACCCAAGTCCTCTCATTGAAAACGAGCACCTTCGCCACCTTAGATGGGTGTTTTCTCTCGCAAACACATCTGAATCGAAAGCGCTTCAGTTGTTCGCTCTTTGCTCGCCTCTCGGGCACCCACTCACAACGTCAAGCACAACACCCAAGGCTTCCTCCCCTTCCGTCAACAGCGAATTCGCGGTTCGCAAACGCGTTGGCCCGACGGTCGGCGGTGACCTACCGGCCGTCTTGTCGCCACTCGACGCCCAGCATGACGACGTTAATGCCGGAGCCGATGCCGAGCAGGGCTACGCGATCGCCACGACGGAGGTGGCCGTTTTCGATGCCGATGGCGGCCGCCATGGGCATCGCCACGGCGCCGGTGTTGCCAAGGTATGGGTACGTGGCGTAGTCGATTTGCTGATTAAGCCCGAGCGACTCGAACAGCAGCCGATGGTGGGCTCGCCCGACCTGGTGGCAAAACGATTTCTGGACGTCGCCGGGCTGCCAATTCAACTCTTCAAGCAACGCGGCGAAGCACGACTGGGCAACTGCCACGCCTTCTCGCATTAGGGTCTCGGAGTCGGTCCACATTAGAAGTGGAGGGGACGCTTGTCCGCCCTCACCCCTTACCCCTCTCCCAGAAGGAGAGGGGAACGCGTCTGGCAGCCTGTCGGTGGCCCCGCCTTGGCACAGTTCGCAGTGCTCGGTGGCCGTCTGCATCGCGCCGCCGAGCAGCCGGTTGCCCGTGCGGCTGAGGTTCCGATGGCAGAGGACGATGGCCGCGCTGCCAGAGCCGATGGTCAGCGAGGCGAAGGCCGCCTTGATGTCGTTGCGCGAGAGCGAGGTATTGGCGTTGAGGTGCTCAATCGTGGCTTCGACCAATGCCCGGCCGCTTTCGGTGCCCACGACCACACCGGCGCGAATCTGCCCCAGTTCAATCATGTTGGCCACTTGCACGACGCCGTTGAGCAGCCCGAGGCAGGCGTTCGATATGTCGTAGACTGCGCAGCGGTCGGGCAGACCAAGGCGATGATGCACTCCGCAGGCGGTGGCCGGTTCGAGGAAATCGCGGCAGACCGATCCGTGGACCAGCGCACCGATCTGCGCGATCGAGGCCCGCGATGCGGATGGCCTTTTCGGCCGTCTCGACGCTCTTCTCGCTGGGCAACGTGCCTTGCGGCCAGAACCGGCGCTTGGCGATGCCGGTCATCAACTCGAGCCGTCCCTCGGGCAATCGCAACCGGTCGTAGAGCGGCGCAAGCCGCGCCTCGATGGCGGCCGACGTGACGATTTCCTCCGGCAACGTGTAGGCGAAGCTTTCGACGCAGACGTTTTGATAGTGCATTGGGCGGCGTGCAGGTTCGTCGAGGGTAACCCGTCATTTTACTGGTTGAAGTAACGATGGGGCAGGTGCGTCGTGCCCGCCCTTTCGTCAGACCGAACTCTTCAGCCGTCGGCAGCGAGCTGTACCGAATTTGTGCCAACGGTATTATCGTGGCGGAGTCTCTGGGCAAAAGGGACAGTCCCATTTTTGCTGACACAAAAAATCGGGACAGTCCCCTTCGTATTTCCAGCCGCCGTCGCCATGGTTTTTCCACACCGTATCGACATGCTAGCAGTGCTAGCAAGCACAACATATTGTGCGGTAACCACTTAGAGAGCACAAAATAGTGAAATTGTTTGCGGTGTGTGAGGCGCCGCCCTAAACTCAGCGGCGACTTGCACTTCAATCGACGGTGACACGTCGAAGCGAAAGGAACTCGACGGCCGCTTGATAGGGACATCAGCCGGTGACGTGCCCCGCCAAGGTGCGAGATTCCGGTGAAGGGTTCGCGAACGCAGGCATCAGGGACTGGTGCTGCGTTCCGCCTCTCGACGGCACATGGAGAGTGCCTGCTACGTCGTTGCCGCAGGTCGCTCGTGTCGCCCCTTCTCCGCTTTTCGCTTGCCCGCCGCGCGGCTCGCCGGACATCTTTCGGCCCGGTTTCGGCTTCTGCCTCTTTAGTGACACACGACGTGTCAAGGAAGGAACGCAAAGATGGGCGCCAAACCGTTGATTGGAGTCAATGTCGATTATCGCTCGGCCCGCAAGGATTCTCCTGCATACTGCTTTTTGCACGCGGGCTACTGCAATTCGCTGATCAAGGCCGGAGCAGTCCCAATGCTGATTCCGCCCTTGGATGACGAGGCGGACATGCGTCGGGTGCTCAATCTGCTCGACGGCGTTTTGTTGATCGGCGGGGCGGATCTTGACTGCCGCCAGGACGGCTTCATGCTGCATCCGTCCATGCGTCTGTTGGATTCGCGGCGCGAGACGTTCGATCGCCGCCTGATGCACATGGTCGCTAAACGCCGCATGCCGGTGATGGGCGTGGGCTGCGGCATGCAGTTGCTCAACGTGTCGCAGGGCGGCAACCTGTTCCTCCACCTGCCCGAAGACATGCCGAAGGCATTGCCCCACGTCGATGCCATGGATCCCAACCACCGCCACGCCCTGGTCATCGAGATGGGCACGATCATGGAGCGGGTGTACGGCGAAGGTGAGATTCGCGTCAACAGCATGCACCACATGGCAATCGACGAGGTAGCCCCCGGCTTTGCCGTCACGGCGCGATGTCCCGACGGCGTCGTTGAGGCCATCGAAAGCACACGCGACGACTGGTTCGCCTTCGGCACACAGTTTCACCCCGAACACGAGTCGGCCTCCGCCCTGGATCTCCGCATCTTCGAGGAATTCATCGTCGGGATTACCGGGGAAGTCGTGGAGATGCGAATGGTTGCGTGAGAGCCAGAGCAGTGGACACCCCATTTTGCCTGGCATCGCCACTTTTACGCCGTCTGCCTCAGTCGGCAGAGTTCTTCGAGAAAAAATGCCGACTGGGCAACCTTTTCCGCCGATTAGCGTATAGGACCTCTCTTCGGATACGTCTTATCGCTTTCTGGGGAAAGGGTTGTTCCATGCTTCGCTCTGCAATGTGTGCGGGCGCGTTGGCCGTTGTGCTGCTGGCCGCCGGCTGTACGATGTGCTGCCATCCTTATGATTATTGCGGTCCGGTGTACGAGGGCGGTGAAGCGTGCAACCCGCAGGCCCGTGCCGGCTCGATTCTTGCCAACCAACCGCGTCTGGCGCCGTCGCCGGACGCCGTTGCAAACCACGCGCCGCCCCGTTCGCACCGGACGGCGATGCCGCCCCAAATGGCAAGAACATCACGGAGCAGTATGCACGTTCAGGCCCGAGCCGTTCCCACGCCTGCCCGATCTCGCAGCCAGGTTCAGAGCTCGGCGCCGAGCGAAACACCGTCGCAAGGCACCATGCAAGCGGCCATCCGCTCCGAATCGCGTCCGGGCGACGTGCCCGGTTCGGAGCCGCATTGTCTCGGTGACCGATCGCGTTGTTGGTCCTGCGCTCACGGCCGACGATTCGACGGAAGGTGTGGCGGACGCGGCCAAATCTAGTGGCGAGACGGCCCAGACGCTGCCCTATCAGGGATGGACCGCGCGGCGCCCGGATTCGAGCATCACTCGATAAGCCCGCGTCGGCCGGGCATCCCTTCGTCTTTCTGTGCAGAATCTTCTGCACCTCCTCTTGACAGACTCCGCCGAACATGCAGAATTATCTGCATATTGATGATCCTGTCT
Source organism: uncultured Planctomycetaceae bacterium (assembly GCA_963789525.1). GTDB lineage: Bacteria > Planctomycetota > Planctomycetia > Pirellulales > Thermoguttaceae > CAVXFB01. The sequence goes on along the minus strand of CAWBLA010000005.1, from coordinate 687,605 downwards.
TGACGGACTGTCCCGATTCTTGTGTCAGCAAAAATGGGACTGTCCCTTTTGCCCGGCTCGCCACAATAACGCCGTTGACACAAAATTCCGTACAGGTCCTGTCTTGAGGGAGGCCCCCGATGGCACGGTTTACCGCCGGTGAAATGGACGTGATGCGGATACTCTGGGAGCACGGCGAGTTGAAACCGTCGGAGATCCAGAAGCGGTTTCCCCGCCCGATCAAGAACGCTGCCTTGCGGTCGTATCTTACGATCCTGCTCGAGAAAGGCCATCTGACGCGGCGAAGCAAAGGGAAGGCGTTCTATTATCGGTCCAAGACGAAGGCGAATCGACGTTCCGGTCGATGCTCGGCGACTTGGTCAATACGTTTTGCGGCGGATCGAGCGAGGCCCTGTTGTGCCATCTACTGGCCAAGGAAAAACTTTCGCCAAAGGAGTTGCTCAAGTTGCAGCGCATGGTCCATGAGGGACGTCCGCCCACGGAGTCATCCTGAACGCGGGGGACTGTCCCAATTTTCGTGTCAACGAAAATGGGACTGTTCCCTTTGATGCCGCGCTGCGGCCAAAACACCGCTCACTTTGCCAGGAGAACCAAGTCGTGAACGCCTTGCTGACGGCTACTGGCGGATTGCAGCCGATCGTGGACGCTCCTGTCTGGGTCGTGCTGCTGTTGAAGCTAAGGACTTGTCCAGAAATAAGTGTTACAACTTTGAGGTGAATATGGTAAGCCGCTTTTCATGTGCAACAACAGCATGGAAGCGGCGGTGCGGCAACGGTTTGCCGATGTGGAGTACACCTTGAACGAGCGGCAGCGACGGATTTGGGCTGCGGCGGAGGCCAGGCAATTGGGATACGGCGGCGTATCGACGGTGACTCGGGCGACGGGCATCTCGCGGCGTGCCATTCACGTCGGGCTGCGCGAGTTGACCGACCACGGTGCCGCCGTTCCCAGAGAGCGAATCCGTCGGCCCGGTGGAGGACGCAAGCCTTTGACGGCCAGGCAACCGGAACTCGAAGATGTCCTGGATGCCCTGGTCGAACCAACCTCGCGGGGCGACCCCATGTCGCCGTTGCGGTGGACGTGCCTGAGTGTGCGGCGACTTGCGGCCGAACTGCAACGGAAGGGCTTTCGGATTGGGCGACAAAAAGTCGCCGACTTGTTGCACGGCATGGGCTACAGCCTGCAAGCCAACCGCAAAACACGCGAAGGAGCCAATCATCCCGACCGTAATGCCCAATTCGAGTACATCAACCAGCAGGTGAAAGCGTTTCAGCGCCGTGGCCAACCCGTGATTTCCGTAGACACGAAGAAGAAGGAACTGGTTGGGGATTTCCGCAATGGCGGCCGGGAATGGCGGCCGCGCGGTCAGCCCCTGGAAGTGCGAACGCACGATTTCCAGGACGCCGCTTTGGGCAAGGTCGTCCCCTATGGCGTGTACGATTTGACGCACAATGAAGCGTGGGTCAGCGTTGGCATCGACCACGACACCGCTGAATTCGCTGTCGCTTCGATTCGTCATTGGTGGCGCACGATGGGAAGAAAACGATTTCCCAACGCCGCCCGCCTGTTGATTATCGCCGACAGCGGCGGCAGCAACGGCGCCAGATCGCGTTTGTGGAAGGTGGCTTTGCAGCGATTCGCCGACGAAACAGGCTTGAACGTAAGCGTTTGCCACTTTCCGCCGGGAACGAGCAAGTGGAACAAGATCGAACACCGTTTGTTCTGCCATATCACTCGCAACTGGCGAGGACAGCCCCTGTTGAGCCGTGAGACCATCGTACAACTGATTGGACGCACCACAACGGAAGCCGGGTTGGCGGTCAAGGCCGGCCTTGACCACCGAACCTACATTCAAGGCATCACAATTACGAAACAAGAACTGGCCCAAGTCCGCCTCCATCCAGCAACTTTCCACGGTGACTGGAACTATACAATCCGGCCAACACGACACAATCGTCAGTTCTAACACTTATTCCCGGACAATTCCTAACCGCGATCCTGCTGGTCGCGTGGCTTGCCCACGTGGTGCTCCGGCGGGCAAATCCTCGCTGGCGGGTCTTCGTGTGGCGCGTGACGGCCGTGGGCCTGATCGCGCTGCCTGCGGTAGCCTGGCTCCTGCCGGCACTGCAAATCCACGTACCGCCATTTCTATCGGCCAACGACAAAGAAGCGGTGGAGACTCTCCCCTCTCCCTTTGGGAGAGGGGCCGGGGGTGAGGGCTTTGCAGGCCGCGAAGGCAGCACGATTATTGCTCGTTCCCTCGAAGTCTCGCCTGTCTCGCACAGCGACCAAGCGTTCGTCGCCAGCAGAGGCACAGGCAATGGCGCAGGCAATGAGCGCAGAGCGAAAGAACACAATGCCCTCACTCCAACGCTCTCCCAAAGGGAGAAGGGACTGCTTTCGTGGCCGCCGTTGACGGCCACTACTGCAGAGACAATCGTTCTGTTCGTCTGGCTCGGCGGGATCGCGGTTTTGGCTTTTCGCTTGTCCATCGGGCACTACAGGATCTGGCGGATGGTCCGTTGCGCGAAGAGCCCTCCGGAGTGGATTTGCGGTGGGTGTGCGCGCGTGGCCGAGCGGATCGGCTGCCCACGCGGTGTCGAGTTGCTGCAATCCGCGGACGCGCGGTCGCCGTTTCTTTGCGGACTCCGCCGGCCGCGGCTGCTGTTGCCGGCGCGAATGTGCGACGATTCGTATTGTAGAGATCTCCCAGGCATACTTGCCCACGAGCTGACGCATGTTCGCTGCCACGATGTTCTGTGGAACGCCGGATTGCAGTTGATTTCGATCGTGCTCTGGTTCCATCCGTTGGTGTGGCGGATGCGCAAGGCCCACCTGGCAGCCTGTGAACTGGTTTGCGACGCGGCTTCGGCAAGTTTTGTCGGCGACGTGGCCGACTACTGCCGCACGCTGGCCCGGGTGGCGGTCGATGCCTACCGCTCGCTTCCCGCAGCCGGAATCGCCATGGCCCGAACTCCCGCCATCAGCCGCCGGCTGGGCGCGCTGAAGGAGCGAGTATTCCATCTGCCATTACGTCGTCGCCGTGTGGTTGGCGTCGGCTTTGCCGCCCTGTTGGCCGTGGCGGTCGTCGGCACGCTGCAATTTGCGACGGCCGAGCTGCCGGCCACCGAGCCCGGCGCCGTAGCGGACAAGGAGAAGGCAAAACCAGCACCGAACGATGAACACCTTGCGAACAACATCGAAGCCGCTGCTAAGGACGGATTCGTTCGCATCACCAAGTCGTCGGTCAGGCCCAGAGCCATGACCGTGGGCGGAACGGTTACCACTCCCGACGGAACACCGTCCGCCGATGCGACCGTAGGAATATACGTCACCGAATTCCCGGGAAGCAATTTTCCGCGAACAAGAACCGATGGCAATGGCCATTACCGCTTCACCGTCGATGAACCTCGCGAATATATCGTGGCGGCGGACGCCGAGGGTTTCGTCCCCGGTTGGAAACGAATTACCGTCGAAAAGGATCGCCTGACGGCCGATCTGCAACTTGTCAATGGCAAACCAGTTCGCGTGCGGGTTATCGATCACAAAGGGAAGCCAATGCCCGGAGTTCGCGTTGGTTTCACAATAAGCCTTTCGGATAAGAACGCGGGACTGATCTTTCTGGACTACGAGCGCGAACCTAAACTCTGGCTTAAGCGCACCGATGTCGACGGACGTTGGAGCACGAACTGGATACCCGATGACAAGATTCGGTTAAACATCGAAAGAGAAGGCTATCTAAGGAGCAGCCCGACGTTGGCTCCGGGTGAAGGCGAAAAGGTGATTATGCTGGAGCCTGGAATCTGCGTTTCCGGCCGCGTGGTGGATCAGGAGACGGGGGCCCCGATTAAGAAATTCCGCGTGACCGATGGGTGGCAGAGCAATCCGCACGACGGGATGATTTGGTATCGCACCCGGTCCGTGGAGAACGAGAACGGCGAATATCGCATTTTCTTCGATACGCTGGAAGACCACCGAGGGATCTGCATCGAAGCTAATGGACATTTCCCCAGCCAGATTCAACACCTCGAGAAGAATGAAAGACGGAAGACGTGGAATGTAGAACTCCTGAAGGGCAAAGACATTACCGGCATTGTCCGTTCACCAAAGGGCGAACTGTTGGCCAACGCGGAGGTTGTGCTCTGCACGGCAAAACGAGGGTGCGTGCTCGATAACGGCCGGCTTCGCACGCCGCCAAACGACTTTCCCTTGTTTGTTCGCACCGGGACCGACGGCCATTTCACGTTTCCCCCGCAAAACGATCCCTATTTGCTTGTGGCCCTCGATGACTGCGGCTTCGCTCGAGTCGACGAGCAAGTGGCCATGAAGGAAATCACGCTAGAGCCGTGGGCCAGAGTCGAGGGCACCATCACCATCGACGGCAAACCAGCGGCTCGAGAGTTGGTCCGTATCGAGTACCCCCATCTCTTGAATCGCCAGTTCATCGAGAGTTCGCCTGAAAGGCAAGCCGCAAAAAGAATCAACTTCTGTTTTGACGCCTCGACCGATCGCGAAGGGCGTTTTGTGTTCGAAACGCGCTTTGCCGAGTGAGGCAAAGATCAGCCGAACAGCCCGAGTGTCGACGGGGAACGGGAACTCAGGTCGGACGTACGTCGACAGCAAAGTCGACAGCAGATCGGTCACGTTGTATTCGGGCCGAACGCTGACGGTGACCATGAACGGTTCATCGCCGCCACTGATTCAAGAGCAAGGAGATGTCACAAGGAAGTCACAACCAGCAGCATCACTTGGTAAGTCAGGCGACCTGAAGAACTCCACCGCGGTTGCAGGCGGCTACGCAAAGGCCAAGGCCGCAGCGAAAAAAGCAAAGGCCGATGCGAACCATAATTCGAAGCCGCCGACCGTCTCGGCGCGCGTCTCCACGGCGGACGAATCCGGCAAGCCGACCTCGGACGTTGCCCCGGCCAAGATGGTCCACGGGATCGTGGTGGATGACAAGGGGACGCCGGTGGCCGGGGCGGACGTTTGGATGATGCCGGCATGGGACCCGGCCAATCCGCGCCGGCCGACGCACACAACGTCCAATGCGGCCGGGCGGTTCGTCGTGCCGGTTCCACCCTTCTCAGAGCGCGATCTGCAGCGTGGGTGGCCGTATCCCTTGGGCGCGCTGCGGGCCTATGCGTCGGGCTATCAGTTGGCCACGGCCAACGGCGGCGATCAAATCTTGGGCCGTGACCAATCTAACGTGGTGATCCGGCTTGCGGCGGCGGCCCACACGCCATTCGTTGTGCTGGGTCCCGATGGAAAGCCGCTGGCGGGAGCTTTCGTCGAGCCCAATTATGCGATAACGGTCGGCGGTGACTTGCCGACGGAAATCCTGTCTCGTGTCGCCGCCCGAACCGATGCCGACGGTCGAGCGGTGCTGACGGCGCTGCCGCGCGACGCCTTGAACTCGATTCGCGTGGTCACGAAGGATTTTGGGATTCAGACGGAGCAACTGATGGGCATCGGCGCCTTGCCGGCCAGCCAGCCGATCCGTCTGCGGCGTGCGGGCAAGGTCGTTGGCCGGGTGACCGCCGTGAAACCGGAGTGGACGCGGGGGGTGCGAATCACCATGACTACCGGGGCACTCTATTCACGGTCGAGGGACGGAGACGCGATGTCCACGACGCTCGGCTTCGCCGACGTCGAGTCCGACGCGCAGGGGCGATTTGATGCACCCATAATTGCCACCGGACAACTGAGCCTTGATGCGCACGTCGAGGATGACCTGCCGGTGCTGCCGCGAATCCCCGACTTGATGAAGGACCGCGTTTACGTGCGGTCAAGCGAGACGACGGAGATCGAGATACCGCTGGAGGATGCGGTCGCGGTGCACGGCTCGGTTCGAGCAAAGGATACCGGCAAGCCGATTGCCAAGAGCGCGATTGACGTCGACTACGGGGTCGGCCCGCAGCAAGCGATCGTGCTAACCGATTCGCACGGCAATTATTCGGCCCGGGTGCTGCCTGGGCGGGTCACGTTGAGGGTTATTCATGTGCAGGGCCAACAGTACGTTCATTACGGCAGGTATCCGCGGTATGATGTGCCAGCGGGCATTAAGGAGTTCCACTTGCCGCCGCTGGTACTGGTGCCCGCCAAGAGCGTCGCGGGACGCCTCGTCGATAAGAACGGCCAGCCCGTCGCAAACCGCGCGATTTGGGTGGCAGCGGACGGCCGCGACTATGGCTACGGGCAGTCGAGTGCGAACGGCGCGTTCACCTTGACCGGCTTGCCGGCGCCGACGGACATCGAGAAGGCGACGTACCAGACCCGCCCCGTGGCGCAATTGCAACATCGGAGCCGGTCGAGGCCAAGGCCGTCCAAGCGTCCCCGCTGGTTCTCCGCGTGCCGTAATTCACACCGAGTGCAAACCGAGTAGTGGGCCCAGGGGACAGTCCATTTTCGTTGCCACGAAAATCTGAAAATTCGCAAAACATTGGTCAGCAGCAAGTCTGGGGTAGATGGGGGAAACCGGTCATGTTCGCACTTTGTAATTGCCTGGGGGCTCTCGGTAAATCTTGAGTAATTGGTGGTGACACCATTCCGGCACGCCGTTACAATCCCGCGAAGGACGAGCCTGTTACTCAACGAGTAGTTTTGCTCTGCGCGGATTGGCTGGCTCGCGGTTTTTGACGGTCAGACTGGCGCAGGCCATCGCCAGCCGGAACAACGTTTCGCCGTTTCGCCCCTTCGATTTTCAGAAAGGCGTTTCCGTTGTCTTCTTCGTCGGACATCCAGCAGGTCGGAGCGTCGTTAGATGGCGGGCCTCAGTGGGTCGCCGAGGTTGGCCGTAAGGCGAAGGGCCGGCGAATTGCGGCGCGGCGACAAGTTGTCGCGGATCGACGCGGTCCGGCGTGCGGCCGCGATGGTCCAATTTCCCCAGCGGCTCTCTCAGCCCGACTTCTACGCGCTGGCGTATCCCTTGATGCTGCTCTCCCGGCGGATGGAAGAGCGGCTCATGGAGCTGTTCCAGAAGGGCTATGCCAAGGGCACTGTGACGACGAGCGCCGGCAATGAGGCGACGGCGGCGGGCATGGCCATGCCGCTTCGGCCCGGCTGCGACGTTGTGTCGTTTCTGCATCGCGATTTCGCCAGCCACTTGCTCCTCGGCGCCACGCCGTACCAGTTGTTCTGCCAGTACATGGCCAACGCCGATAGTCCGACGCACGGCCGCGAAGGCAACGCCCATCACGGCGACGCTGCCGCTCGGCGCCTGCCGATGATCAGCCACTTGGGCAAGATGCCAAGCCTCGTGGTCGGCGGCGTCTGGGCCGCGCGGCGAGCGGGCGAAGGCGCGTTCGGCCTCTGCGTCATCGGCGACGGCGGCAGCAGCACCGGAGAAATTCACGAAACGCTCAACATCGCCTCGGTCCAGAAAGTGCCCGTCCTGTTTCTGATCGAGAACAACCACTACTCGTTTTCCACGCCAACCAGCCTGCAATATAACTGCCGGCAGTTGTCGGATCGGGCCTACGGCTATGGCATCCGCGGCCGCACGATCGACGGCCTCGACGCCTGGGGAGTCTACACGGCCGTGTGCGATGCGTTGGAGACCATGCAGGCCTCGTCGCTGCCGGCGGTGCTCGAATGCATGACCGTGCGGCTGCAAGGCCACGCCGCCTACGACAAGGCCGATTACGTGCCGGCCGAGAAGCTGCAGGAGTGGCAGCGGCGCGACCCCGTGCCGGTAGCGCGGCAGAAGATGCTCGACCTGTGCGGCATGTCGGAGGCCGTGGTGACGGCCATGGAGCGCGCGGTCGACGAAGAGGTCCACGCCGCCTTGGCCGAGGCCATGGCCGTCGGCCGGCCCGACCCGGTCAGCAACCGCATGGCCGTCTTCGCCGAAAGCGCGACGGCCCGCGTCGCACCCTACAGCTCGCCGCGACTGAAAAACGGCGACGCCGTCGGACGCGCCTTGGACTACCTGCTGGAGCACAACCCCCGGGCGTTTCTCTTCGGCCTGGACGTCGGCGTCTACGGTTCGGCCTTCAAGACGTGCAAGGGCCTGATCAGCCGTCATGGTCCGGAGCGCGTGCTGGACATGCCGCTGTGCGAATCGGCCCTGGTGGGCTTTGCCCTGGGCGCGACGCAAACCGGCGGACAGCCGATCCTCGAATTCCAGTTCGCCGACTTCTCGACCGAAGTCGCCACGCAGCTTGGGCTGAACGCCGGCACGTGGTATTTCCGCGCCGGGACAGCCGGCGCCGATGTTGCTGCGGTTTCCCTGCGGCGGTGGGCTGACGATGGGCGCCTTCCACTCCGGCGAGTTCGAGGGGCTATGGTCCCGATTCCCCGGCCTGAAACTACTTTATCCGGCCACGGCCCAAGAGACATTCGAGGCCCTGGTCGCTGGCTTCTACGATCCGAATCCGTGCCTGGTCTTCGAGCACAAGCTTCTCTATTGGAGCAAGTCCGGCGACGTCGATTTCGACGGCAACCTGGAGGCCGTTTGGCGGCCGCGGCGATACACCGAGGGTGCCGACGTCACCGTCGTGGCATTCGGGGCGATGGTCCACGAGGCCCTGGCGGCCGCCGCGCGAAGTCCCCGCTCGATCGAGGTCTGGAACCCCTTCGTGCTGCAACCGATGGACCTGGCGCCGATCCTCGAATCGGTGTGCAAGACGGGCCGGCTGGTGGTCGTGCAGGAGTGCGGCGCCACGCAGGGGCTGGGCAACCAGGTGATCGCGCTGGTGTGCCGCGAGGCCCTCGGCGCGCTGAAATGCCCGCCGCAGTTGATCGCCGCCCCCGACCTTCCGGTGCCCTTCGCGCCCGAGTTGGAAGCATTCTACCGGCCCAACAGCCAGCGGATCGAGGCGGCCGTGGATCAAATGGCCCGGGAGCACGATTGATTGATGGAAGCCGCACTGTTCAAAATCCCGCTCTACCTGCCGGCGCAAGGCGCCACGGAAATCGAGGCGACGATCATCGAATGGCACGTTGCCGAAGGAGATCGATTCGCCAAGGGGCAGGCGCTGGTGCAGGTCGACAGTGCGAAGTCGGTCTTCGACTTCGAGGCACCTTGCGACGGTTTAGTCCTCCGGCGGTTTCATCTCGAAGGCGCGACCTTGCCTCTGACCGAGCCGATCGTCGAGGTCGAGACCGACGATCCGGCAATGCGCGATTGGATTCCGCCGGCCGCGGCCATCGAACGCGCCGACGTGCGCACGCGTGCCGAGCCGGTCGCCTCGGCCGGTCGCTCCAGCGCGCACGTGGCGATTCTGGGCTTCGGCGGCTATCTGCCCGAGCGCGTCGTCACCAACGCCGAACTGGTCAAGGGTTTTCCCGAGATCACGGACGAATACGTCTACCAGGTCACCGGAATCCGCGAGCGACGCTGGGCGGACGCCGCCGAAAAACCGTCGGACATGGCCTACAAGGCCGCACTCGAAGCGATTTGCCGCTCGAACGTCGCGGCCAAAGACATTGACGCGGTGATCGTCGCCACGACGACGCCCGACGCGGCCATGCCTTCGACCGCCGCCATCCTGCAGGACCGGCTGAATCTGCAAACCATCCCCGCGTTCGACCTGAACGCGGCCTGCTCGGGCTGGCTCTATGCGGTCTCGGTCGCCCAGGGAATGATCTTCACCGGCACGGCGCGAAACGTGCTGACCGTGGGCGTCGACATGCAGTCGCGGCTGTTGGACAAGGCGGACCGCAGCGCGTATTTTCTCTTTGGCGACGGCGCCGGGGCGGCCGTCGTTTCGGCGTTGTCGGCGACGCCCGGCGGCGAACGCGCCGCCGCGGCCGGCCATCGCATCCACCGTGTCGTGCTCGGGGCCGACACCCGCGGCCTGAGCATGGCCCGCCGCCAGCAGCCCGGCTACGCCGTGCGCAATGGCCGCGCCGGTTTCGATCCGTGGATTCGCATCGACGGCCACGCCCTGTTCCGCTTCGCCACCGAGAGCTTCACCGACATCATCCGCGAGGCCATCGCCCGCAGCGGCTGGACGGCCGACGACGTCCGCTGGATCGTGCCTCACCAGGCCAACGGACGCATCCTCAAGGCCGCGGCCCGGCGCAGCGGCGTTGGCTTCGAGCGGTTCTATCTGAACATCGAGAAGGTCGGCAATACATCGAGCGCCAGCATTCCGATCGCCCTGGTCGAGGTCGAAGACCGCCTGGAACCCGGCGACAAGCTGATCCTCTGCTCCGTCGGCGCCGGCCTGACCACCGCGGCCATTGCCGTCGAGTGGTAAGGGGGAGTGGCGAGCGGTCAGTGGCTAGTGGTTAGTGGGCAGTGGCGAGCCGCAGGGTGGGTGAAGCGCAGCCCCACCGATCAGAGGTCAGTGAGGAGCGGGCGGTGAGCAGGCAATCAACAATCCCTCAATCCCTCGCCCTCTTCTTCCCCTGCCCGCCCGACTTGACTTTCTGCATCTTCTTGCGCATCTGCGCATATTTCATCGCCGGCATGCGCACCATGCGATTCGCGTTCCGTTTGCCTTGCGTGTTGCTCATGGAGGAGTGGTGAGGGGTGAGTGGCTAGTGGGGGCTGTCCCGATTTTCGTGTCAACGAATATGGGACTGTCCCCTTCGCCGCAGTCGTCCAGTTGTCAGTCGTCAGTTGTCAGTCGTCAGTCCGTGTCACCCCCCAAATCCCGAAATCCCCAAATCCCGAAATCCCTCACTCAATATACCTCTTCACCAAGAACGCCTTGTCAACGTTCAGGTCCTGGCCGCGTTGGAAGCCGACCGGCAGGGTGCGGTCGATGATGTAGAACGCCCGATGCCGCTGGATGTCGCCGGTGTCGGAGCCCAACTCGCGGCCAAGCTGGTAGCCGTCAGGATAGATTGTGGTGTCATAGGGCGGCGTAAGATGTGTGACCTCAAAATACCCTACCGTGATCCACACGGCATACACGTTCGACCGGGTCGTCACCAGGTTGCCCAGCCGCTGTAGGGCCTGATAGCGGAAGTAAGGGCTCTGACGCGGATCGTCGACTTCACGGAGACCCGTGGGCGAAGTTGCGTCGCTAACGCCATCATATTGGAACAGCGGAGTACCCGAGGTCGACCCCTCGCGCAGCAGCGTGGCGTCCACTTCATGGTCCGGCACCATGCTCGCCGGCGCCAGCGATCCGCTTGCAGAAGACCGGAACGGACGGGCAAACTCAGTTGGCATCCCAGCCACACAACCGAGCACGTCTGTTGTGGCACCGCCGCCTTGCCGGCTTCCTACAAACTCTTGCCATGTCGGCGTAGTGTAACCGTTCATCAACCCGTTAAAAACTTGCTGACTATAGATCGTGTTCAGGTTGATCCGGCCGGGCTCGCGGTAGGTCGAGATTCGATTGAACGGCGGACGGAACGTATGTCCGGTGCTGTCTGCTTCGGTCGGATTCGCCTGAAGCTCCGCGCCGACGAACGGCGACGGCACGTCGAGATAGTCGAGGATGCGCTGAAATTGCGCCGATGTGCCGGGCAACGTCGTCTTGTCGGACTGGAAGAAGTTCAACAAGTGCGGATAGGGTACGCCCGCGCCAAACAGCGTGTTAACGCTATAAGGATTCGGAGTAGGGTCCACGGCACGCAAGATGTCAAAGTACTTGTTGTAGTCCGGGTTGTCGAGGCCCGGGGTCGACGTATTGGCGGCGGCGTTGACCAGCAGCTTCGACGAACTGAGCGCCGGCACCATGAGCAACTCGAGCGGACTGACCCACGGCCGGTTGTTCCACGTCAGCCACGGGAACGGGTGGGCCGGATCGCCGGCAGGAGCGCCGGTATAGAGAGCGGCTTGCGGAGCGCCGAACGCCGTGACGTTGAGGTAGCCAAGGCTGTGCTTCAGCGGCCTGTTGAAGACCTGATTTGCGATAGTGCCCGGCGCGTCGCCGGTCAGCACTTTATCGACCGGCTCCTGCTTCCAGAGGTTCATGGTCTCGTTTAGGCCAGCAACGCTGCCGTCGTTCTTTTCGCCGCGCTGCCGGGCCTGGAAATGCACGTGGGAGAACGACCCGTCGCGGTTGTCGGCGCCCGGCTCTTTCTTTTCGAAGCCGTTGAACGACGACATGTCGACCGACATCATGTCGACCGTGCGGTAAGGATTATAGGTCGGAGACGTCGAGTTGTTGTTGTATGGCAAGAGCGGGTTGGCCAGCCGTTGCAGGTAAATCACCCGGTACGCCGGAATGGTGTGGTCGAGTGTGAGATTTTCCGATTCGCCGTCGGTTCGCACAAGGGCGTTGTCCAGTGGGATGTCCAAGGGTGGGGTGAACTCGCCATTGGCGAAGTTGGGTCCCGAATAGCCGTTGACAGGCTCTGTAACGCTCAGCCGCCGTGGCGAGTCGATGGCCAAGGTGACGACGGGGGCGGCGGTCGTCGAGTAGAGCGGGTCGTCGTTGCCCTGCACGAGCCCCCTCGTCCCGTCGACGAGATCGATGTGCCGCGTGGAACTGTTGCGAGTATAGGCGCCGTCGTCGAGGCAGCCGATGTAGGTGCGATCGCGATACCTAGCGTAGTCGGGATTGCTATCATCGGCCCGCGGACCGATCACCGCGTAGGTGCCCGGCCTGATCGAGACGGTTCGCGTTGCCATGGGGCGGAACTGCACTCCGGCCCCGGTGGCCGACTCCGGCGGGAGCGACACCACGCTGCCATCGACCGCCTTCTGCGAAACGAAGTACACCTCGCGTTCGACATCTGGCCTTCGGGCTCCCCGCTCGCTGCTGTCCGGATCGGGCTGCTCGGCCACAGGCTTCTTGCTCGCGTAGCCCTGCGGCTTGGCGATGAGCATCCGCCAGACCGGCCATACCGGGTCCAACGGACCGGCCTTTGGCGTCACCTGTGTCAGGAGCAATCCGCCGTTCGGGCCATCGTACAGGTCGCCGGAGTGCGGCTGCATCGGCGACGAGGGATTGTACAACTCTACGAACAGCGACCCTTGCGGCTTATATTTCTGGTCGAAACTCGCGTCACGCGGGTTGTGGGGGTGATCCTCGGTGGGCGAGGTCGTTTTCCCCGGATCGTCTTGCCCGTCGTTCTCCCGGGGGTCGACTGCTTCCGAGTCTAAATCTTGGGTTCGCCGATCGTGGAACGCCAGCGTCTCGGTGATCAGCAGTTGCGGCCGCTCGCAACCCCAGACGCGTTGTGTCGGCGTCCAACCGGTCGGCGTTGCGGCGGGATCGGCGAACGTAGGATCATAATCGAACGGCGTCATGATCGAGTCGCGGTCCTGGAAGTCGACCACGTTGACCGCCCATTGCGCCAGAGACCGGGCTACCTCGGCCGACGAACCGAGTTGTGCGGGTTTCTGCAAGTAGTCCAAGTCGCACGTCAGGCACATCAGCACGTACAGGTAGCGCGCCTCAAGCTGCCGGGCTTCAAGCGAATTGGCCGCCAACCCAACGCCGCCGTCAAAACTCATGTTGTAGTTCTTCGCAATGGTCGCCGTTTTGTAAAGCCTGACTTGCTGCGGCGTTGTCACCGTGGGGTCGTCCACGACCTCGTTGCCACTGGCTTGCCCGTTGCCGAACGGCCGGTTGATGTTCATTTTCAATCCGGCCAACAGGTCGGGCGGTAATAGCTGCGGCCAGACGCTCGCCGGGATGCCGCGAGCCGCCAGCAACGCGGTGACCTGCCGCGTCGTGGGAACGGCCGGACACGGCACGTCCCAACTCTCGGTCGTAAACGCCTTGCGCAGCCTCGGCTGCGTGATGAGCACCGACGTCTCTGGTACGCCGCCGGGCGACGTGAGCGCCGCCAGGCGTCCCGGCAGGCTCGTTGCATCGCGATCGAACGGCCGCAACAGCCGCTCCAACTCCGTTGGGCTAAACGGATTGTCGGACGTGCTGGTCGATGCGCCGTGCGGCGCGTTCGGCGCAAGGTTCAACTGATAGGGCAGGCCGACCAGCCCGCTACCAAAACCGACATAGTCGGTCCCGTTGTATTTCATGCCCACGTAGAGCGGCCGCCCCGCCTGATCCAATCCCACCATACCCACGCCGAACGGGTCGGGCGGAGAACCGAATGAACCAGCGTTGTTGGCACTGTAACTCGGATTGGTGAAGTCCCAGTAATCCAGCCCGCGGCTTGCGCCGTACTGGAACCATTCGTTCAGGCAGAGCGGATTGATAACGCTTGTGCTCAGGACGCCGTCGGAGCCATAACGGCCCTGATAGCTGCCGAACCCCATCAACAACTGCTTAAAGATTCCGCGTGTCTTAGCGCCGGCGACGTCCAAGAGCGCGCCGTGGCGCCGGATTGATCTCGGCTGGGCCGAAGCCCTCGCCTCGGACCGTGGGCGATATGCCGCCGGCAAACTGCCCGCCGATCTGCGAGGACGGAATGTCGTAGTTGGTGGTGTCGGTTTGCGCCAGGCACCCGTCGGTGTTGAGGTTCAATCGGCCGTCGAGGTCGGTGCAGAGGATGGCGAAAAGCGGCTTGTACAGCCGGCCGTCGGCCGCCGCGCGAACCGGCATCCCCAAATCAACCCACACGCTGTCCGGAACCCCGTCGCCGTCGTTGTCCACGTCCCAAGAAAACAGGCATCGCGTCTGAGTGGGATCCGGGTAGTTCGGATCAGATGGGTCTGGTATGTAACTACCATCCCAGAGCGCGCTAAAACGCGGGTTGCTGCCGGTAAAATTCGGGTGGTCAATCGTCGACGGCCGCATTAGAATCGCGCACGCCAAGTCAGGCGGCAGTCTGCTGAACAAGTCGTCGAAATTCGCCTTTGTCTTGTTCGAAAAATCTGCGGCGGGATACGTTGACTTCACCCAATAGCGCACCAATGCGGGTCGGTAAAGTGTGGGAAGTGTGCGCATAACCCACTCGGTACCGCGAGGTTCTGGCACCTGCGCCGCCAGCAGCATGTGCTGGAAGTCGGCGGCGGTGTAATCGGAATTGACAAGGGCTCCGTATCCGCTCGGAGATCGGTTCTGCGGCGCGTTGGGCAGCAAGGCCAAGTCGTGACCATCGGAGTCCTTCTTAGACTTCCATTGCTTGGCCGCCGTATCATAATAGAATCCGAAGCCGCCGCCGCTGAAGGGCAGGCCGTTGATGCAAGCGTCATAGCTCGCGGCAGTCAGCGGCGCGTCGAACGCCAGCATCAGCGGGTTGCCGCTGCTCGGGTTGGTGCCGACGATCCGCGAGCTGCGCCATACGCCGGCGTCTTTGTCGTAAAGCGAAATCACGCAACCGATGCGGTAGACCACAGGCACCAGGCTCCGCACGGTGAATTCGATCAACTGCCCGCTGCAGACGTTGTTGTTCACGATCGTGACGGTGCCGCGGTCGGTGTCGCCGCCATACATATCCTCCAGCAGGCTGTGGGCGCCCATGATCGAGGCCGGATTGGTGCTGCCGCGGAGGATTTGCATGGCGGCCTGGTCCAGAACCTTGTCGGGCGGGTCGCTGGTCTGCTCCATCCGCTCGATCGCCCGCGCCGCGCTTCGCCTGGCCCGTCAACACGACGAACGCCACCGCGATCAGCCCGAACATCGAAAGCAACGCGAGGATCAACAGCAAGAGCACGCCGCGGCGGGGTGCCGCCCGGCGCATGCGGATTGGCGAGGGAATGCGTTGAGGAGCGAGGCGGGGCTCACGCAAAGGCGCAAAGACGCAAAGAAAGTGGGAAAGGACAGACAATCCAGTTCTCCTGACTTTGCGTCTTGGCGTCTTGGCGTGAGCTTCCTCTGTTTCCTGTGCCTGTCGCGCCTGGCTGCGCTCGTCTATCAACGTTTTGCCTGCATGAGTCCGCATGGTTGTCCCACCTTTGCGCTTCGCGCCTATGCGTGATGCCCTTGCCGGCCCGCGCATCCTGTTTCTCGGGGTCTAGTCGCACTCTGTCTCCGGAAGGCCATTGACGACCCGCGAAATACCGTCGCGAATGTATTCCTCGCAGAAATTGATCAACAACCCAAGGCGTTTGCCGGTCAAGCGGAGGTAGGTGAGCAATTGCTTCTTGTGGACCTTGGCGATTGTCTCGACCGACTTCAGTTCGACGATCCGCTTATCCTCGACAACGGCGTCCGCCCGAAATTTCTCGTCGAAGCGGACGGAATCGTATTCGATGGAAATCGGTTGCTGCCGGAGCACGCCGAGGCCGCGCTTCTGCACCTCATGGGCCAATACCACTTCGTAAACCGACTCGAGCAGACCCGGCCCGAGCCGCTTATGAACGTGATAGGCGGCGTCGACTACCTGGCGGGCCATCTCGTTTTCCGTCATCGTGCGTTCTCTGCCGTTGGGGGCTTGTGTGACAAATGCTGGGGACGGGTCTCACGCAAAGGCGCCAAGGCGCAAAAGAAGAGGTCAACAATATTGCAGCGTTGTCTTGTTCATGCTTTGCGTCTTTGCGCTTTGCGTGAGGCTCTCCGTCTTGCTTCGCCTAATTCACCTTCACTGTCGTCGAATAAACTCCCGTCACGCCGTCGACGCTGACGGCGGTAGCTGCAGCACCGCCGAACCAGTCGGGGCCGACCAGTGACATTATCGTTTGGTTGTTTTTTTCGTCATAGGCTGCGTAGGCAATGCGATACCACACTGCTTGACCTGCGCCATAAAGGAATATCCAGTTGTTTCGGTTTAGTGTCCAATTAGTGGGCCATTGACCGTTGAATTGAATCGTGACGCCACCATAGCCTGGATTGGTCAAGACGTTTACGACCTGCATTGTCTCGCCGTCAGTGCTGAAGACGCGCTTTTCGCACACGACGACCGAAACCTGGTAGATGCTTGGGTCCTGTGTTCCGGCGGCCGTCAGGAACCAGGAAAAATTGCCGGCGTCTTGACCGCCCAATCCGGAATCCTGCCATGTCACGCCACTATCCGAAACGGTGCCACCGTTTGTGACCCAGGTGGGCTCGGTCGCTCCGCTGACTCCTGCAGTGATACAAGAGTACACGTGCCCGTTTGGATTGGTTGGAATCACTTGGCAACCGGCTGTGTATGTACGCGACAATTGCCACGGCGCGATCTGCGCCACGGGACGAGTCCCAGGCGGAGGAATCAACCCGGACGTCATCTCCTCCGGACGCACGAAGATAAGGTCATCATGCCAGCGAAAAACCTGCTCGGCCATGGCGGCGTTGGCCCAAGTAAGTCCGATTCGATTGACCGCGCTACTATTACCCCCAAGTGGCCCCGTCAGGCCGCTGTTGTATCCCAGCGGGTCGATGGCGAAAACGCTACTGGCGGGCAGCCCAGGAGGTACAAAGTCGTTGGTGTTGTTGAGCATCCCGCGGATTTGGACATCGTGCAGGCCGGCGCGGCCGCAGGCGCCGGTGCGGTCGGCGGTTTCGACCTCCATCATCGAGAGCTTGCCGGCCGGGATCAGCGCCGCCACGCCCAGCAGCCCGACGGCAAGGATGAAGATCGAGATCAGAATCTCCAATAGGCTGATGCCGCGGCGGGGAAAAGGGGATAGTCCCCAACCAACCTTCGGTCGGTGCCCGCCGGAACGGCCCGAAGGGTGCTGCGCACAAATGGGACCTGTCCCCTTTTTCCGCCTGGGATTGGGGATTACGGATTGGGGATTACGGATTGGAGAGGAGAGAGGAGAGGGCAAGGCGCAGAGTACCGCGCAGTGCCGCCTGCGCACGGTTCTAATCCCTAATCCCCAATCCCTAATCTCTCTCATACCCTACCTCCCTCCCATGCCCTGGAAGTCCCGGGCAAGGTCGCGCGAGGCCTGCAAGCCGGCAGCAGCGGCAGCCGCGAGTTTTTCCGCTTCGGTGCCGGTAGTGCTATTGTAGGCACTCAAGGCTGCGGCTGAGCCATCAGCCATCGCATCCGTATTTACCAAGCCCGTCAGCGGGTTGATGACGATCCAGACGTTGCTAAGGTCCTGGTAGTTTGTCATGTCCGACTCGGTTGGATTGACTTGGAAATTGGCGTCATTGGCCATCCGTTCCTGCTTGCCGACGAGCAGAAAGATCGGCGCGACGACAGGCCACGGCATGGAACCTGAGTAGACACACTGAACGGAACCATCGGGTGCGAACATGATAATGATGTCGCTTAGACCATTTGCGAAAGGAGCAGTAGCGAACCCTGTATCGGTGCCTGATGCATTGAGGTCAATCACTGTGGCCGCGGGAAGCTGCAACGGCTGAGCAGCCGACTTTCTTGGGGCAGGAAAGATACGGTACGTCATCGAATCCGACCACGACGGACCTGTTGGCCAAGGGTATAGCTGCCCGGACACGGAGCTCGAGTCAAGTTGGAGCGGTTGGGTCGCCGACGGCTGGCTGATTCCCTCGCCCGGTTTCCACTGCGGGTTGCTAGGACCGACGATTGTGTAATAGGGGCCTTGCTGATTGAATTGGATAAGATCACCCACATGAACCAACGTCGGTGCGAAATTCACGTCCGGAAGTGCTTCAAAAACGCACGTGTAGGATGGACCGGTAATACCGGTCTCGGGGTCAGTGTACGAATATGACGTAAGCGCGCCGGCAAACTTTCTGACTTGAATTGTGGCTGTTTCCGTGTCGCCGCAATAACTTGGCGGTACCTCGCACTGGTCAAGCGTCATGACGGACGCGGTGCCGTTGAACCGGCGGAGAATGACGCCGCAGGGGCGGCCGGTTTCCATGGCGCGGTTGCGGGCGGAGGCTGAGATACACGTTGATCGCCCGGGCCGCCTCGCGGATGCGCCGCGAACCGTCGGCCGGGTGGAGCGTCGCTGGCCGCCGCCGCCACCAGGATCATCATGATCGTCACGACGATCAGCATTTCGATCAGGGTGAAGCCGCGAGGGATGGGATTGGGGATTGGAGATTGGGTGAGTGACGAGTGACGGAGTGGAGAGTGAGGAGTGGGGGAGGTGAGCTGCAGCGCCGTGACGGCCGCCATGCCCGTCACTCTGCCACTCTCCACTCTCCACTCGTGCATCTCTCATGTTACCGCTGCTCGATGTGATGGTTCGTGATGTTGTCGTGACAGGTGCCATAATCTGGCTTGTCGCTGGCCACTGGCGAGCCCATGAGGATAGAGCCGCTAACGTAGGCGTACGGGTCATTCAGTGGCGATCTGGTATACGGATTGCCCGGCAAGCCGTTGAGGCCGAACTTCCCGTCGGGGCCCGCCGAACAAATCAGCGGGATCAGGTGGAAGCCCGTCGGCGGACTGTCGGTAGGATGGTAGTCGATGCCGCGCGGATCGAATGGATCGGGATCCGAGCCGGCGTAGCCGGTTTGAATATCGGAATCGGCTGGTAGGTAGCTGGGCGGACTTGGAAAGCCCGTCCAGTTGCTGTAGCCCGGGGCCCAGCGGAGCCAGCAAATCGGGTTGCCCCAGCCGTCGATGAAGACGGGATGGTTGGTGCCGTCCGCGTCCGTCACCGTTCCAATCTCGGATTGGTTGAACTGTTCCATGGCCTCAGGCGAACCAAGGCTGACGACCAGATACAGACATTGTGCCGACGCGACGGTGTCCGAGGGATTTCGAAAGCCGCCATATACCATGATGATATTCCAGGCTCTGAGCGACAGATCGTCGCTGACGGCACTTATGTCGGCCAGGCGAATCGGGCATTTCGAGCCGCATCAACTCGCGAATGGCGTTCAAGCGATTGACAGCGGCCACGTTTGGATCGAAGTCCGCTTGTGTCTGATTGGCACTCTTCGGGTCATGTACGACTCGTAGCGTTCCATGATGATGGCGTTGAGCTTGGCGATGGTGGCCTTGGTGGCGTATTCGCGGGCCGACTTGGCGGGTCTTCTGCAACGCGGCCAGCACCATGCCGGCCAGGATGCCGATGATCGTGATCGTGACCAGCAGTTCGACGAGCGTGAAGGCGGACGAGGGATTGGCGATCGGGGATTAGATGGCATTTGGGATGGGTGGATTGGGGACGAGGCGACTGATCCTGGGGCGAACGGCATTGTTGACCGGTTGATTGTTGACTGTTGACCTTGACCTCTGGCCTACAGCCCACGGCCCACTGGCCCTGCACTCTCTCCTCTGTTCTCTGGTTCGCAGGGTTTTCATTGCCGCGTACCTCTGCTTGCATCCCCGTACCTCGGCCTCTAGGGGCTGGGCTCGCCACTCGCCACCTAATTCCACTCCCCATCGCCACTCCATCCCACTCCCCACTTCTTCCCTCCCGACAACGAATCGATCAGGCTGATCAGCGGCATGAACAAGGCGATGACGATGAAGCCGACCATGCCGCCGAGCACGATGATCAACAGCGGCTCCATCAGGCTCATGAGGCTTTCGGTCAAGCACGGCCACTTCGTCGTCGTAGGTGTCGGCCACCTTGTAGAGCATCGTATCCAGTTCGCCGGTCTCCTCGCCGACGTCGACCATGTTGACGACCATGTCGTCGAGGACGCGTTTGTTCATGCGCGTCAGGTACAGCAGCACGCCGATGACCGGGCGGATAGAAGAACCAGAAGAAGAGGGCCATGGGATGGAACGAGGCGGCCGGAGTTCTCCTTCAGCGGCTTGGCGATCGACTCGCCCTCGCGGATCGCCTCGTAGACCTTCTGGAAGAGGCTCTCGAAGACGGCGTTGCCGGAGGTTTCCTTGGTGATGTGCAGGGCTTCGAGGATGGGCACGCCGCTGGCGACCAGGGTGCCGAGGGTCCGCATGGTGCGGGCGACGATGTTCTTTTCGATCAGCTGGCCGAAGATGGGCATCTTGATCATGAACATGTCCCAGCCGCATGCGGCCGGCCGAGAACTTGCGGATCAGCTTGACCAGCAGCCAGATCGCCGGTGGGGATGCCCGGCAGCAGGTACCAGTAGTTGACACGACGTGCGAGGTGTCGATCAGGACGACGGTCATGTCCGGCAGCTCGGTGTCGAAGTCGTCGAAGATCTTCTGGAACGCCGGCACGATCTTGATCATGATGAAGGCGAGGATGCCGCACGGCGAAGAGCACGACGGTGATCGGGTAGACCAGGGCGCCCTTGACCTTGCGCTTCAAGGCCTCGGACCGCTCCTGGAACTCGGCCAGGCGGCGGAGGATGACTTCCAGGGCACCGCCCGCCTCGCCGGCCTTGATCATGTTGACGTAGAGGCGGTTGAAGGCCTTGGGCGATTTGGCCATGGCCTCGGAGAGGGTGGCCCCGCCCTCGATCTCGTCGCAGACGTCGATCAGGGTGTTTTTCAGGGCCCCGGGCTTGGACTGCTGTTCGAGGATTTTCAGGCTGCGCAGGATCGGCAGGCCGGCGTCCTGAAGGATGGAGAGCTGCCGGGTGAAGGTGGTCGAGCTTCTTCGGCTTCACGCCGCCCAGGGCGAAGGTCTTGCCCCGTCTTGCCGGCCTTCTTCTGCGCGGCGGTCTTCCGGCTCTTCTTGACGGAGATCTTCGTGACGAAGTAGCCCATCTGCCGGATCGTCGCTTGTGCTTCCTCCTGGCTGGCGGCCTCGATGACGTCCTTGATCTCCTGGCCGGTGGCGTCCATCGCCTCGAACTGGTAAGTTGGCATCGCTTCGACTCCTCCGGTCCGTGGTCAGTGGCCGGTGGTCAGTGGCTAGTGGCTAGTTCCGGACGATCAACGATCAGCAATTTCCAATCCCTCATCCCTCATCCCTAATTCTCCGACACGGTTTCGCGAATCACCTCCTCGATGGTCGTGATGCCCTCGAAGACTTTCTCCAGCCCGGACGCCCGCAAGGGCACCATGCCGGTTTGCAGGGCCAGGCTGCGGATCTCTTCGGTGGAAGCGCCGCGTGTTGATCAGCTCGCGGACCTCGTCGTTCATGGGCATGAACTCGTACAGGCCGGTGCGGCCCTTGAAGCCGGTGTTGTTGCACGCGGCACAGCCCCGGCCGCGGTAGAACTTCTTGCCGACCACGTCGTCGGGCGTGAGGTCGAGCTCGGCGAGCGTCTCGGTGCTGGGCATCGTCTGCTCGCGGCACTCCTGGCAGATCTTGCGGCACCAGCCGCTGGGCCAGCACGGCCTCGAGCGTGGCCGTGATCAGAAACGGCGGCACGCCCATGTCGCGCAGCCGCGTGACCGTGCTCGGCGCGTCGTTGGTGTGCAGCGTGCTGAACACCATGTGCCCGGTCAGCGACGCCTGCACCGCGATCTCGGCCGTCTCCAGGTCGCGGATCTCGCCGACCAGGATCTTGTCCGGGTCCTGCCGCAAAATCGACCGCAAGCACTGGGCGAACGTGTTGCCGATGGCCGCGTCGATGGGCATCTGCACGATGCCGTCGATGTCGTACTCCACCGGGTCCTCGGTGGTGATGATCTTGTCCTCGATCGGAGTTCAACTCGTTCAGCGCCGCGTAGAGCGTGGTGGTCTTGCCGCGAGCCGGTCGGCCCGGTCACCAGCACGATGCCGTTGGGCTTGCGGATCACCTCGCGGAACGACTGGAGGATGCCTTCGGGCATGCCCACGTCGTCCAGATCGAGCATGACCACCGAGCGGTCGAGGATCCGCATCACCACGCTCTCGCCGAACATGGTCGGCAGCACGCTGACGCGCAGGTCGACGGGGTGGCCGCCGACGTTCAGCCGGATGCGGCCGTCCTGCGGCAGGCGGCGCTCGGCGATGTCCAGGTCGGCCATCACCTTGATGCGCGTGGTGATGGCGAAGGCCAGGTGGCGCGGCGGCGGCACCATCTCGTAGAGCACGCCGTCGGCTGCGGATGCGGATCTTGAACTCGCTCTCGAACGGCTCGAAGTGCAAGTCGCTGGCGTGGTCCTTGATGGCCAGCAGCAGCACCATGTTCAACAGCTTGCGGACCGGCGCGCTGTCGGCCAGGGCCTCGACGCTGGTCAGGTCGAGCGGGCGGTCTTCTCCATCGCCTCGACGGCGGCGGCCAGATCGGACGTCCGCCTCCATGTCGGCGATCAGCGTTTCCACGCTCTCGGTGCCCGCCGCGTAGTATCGCTCCAGCGCCTTGCAGCATCTCCTTCTCGGTGGCCACCACCGCCCGGATGTCGTAGCCCAGGAAAGCTCCGCAGCTCGTCGATCATCGAGAGCTTCTGCGGATCGCACATGGCGACCGTCAGCGTGTTGTCGCGGAAGCTGATCGGGATGATGCGGTAGAGCTGTGGCCATCGGCTCGGTGATGGTAGTGAGCACCTCCGGCGGGATGACCACGTCGCTGAGGCTGACCACCTGCATGCCCATCTGCTCGGCCAACGCCTGGGCGAGTTGCTCGTCGGTGATCAGCCCCATGCTCATGGCGATCTGCCCGAGCAACTCGCCGGGCCGCTGCTGCTGTTCCTCCAGCAGCATTTCCAGCTGGTCCTCGCTGATGAAGCCCAGGTCGACCAGGATCTGACCGATGCGCCGCATCGCCATGATTACTCCCGTTCCGCCCGGCGCGGGCCTCTGTCTCGTCCTCAAATAGTCCGCGTTCTACCCGGGCAATCTTGTCGGCCAACTCGTCGGGCACGTTGGCCCTGAGCATGATCTCCTTTTGTCCACGATGCCGTCCTTCCAGAGCCGGAACATGTGATCGTCGAGCAACTGCATGCCCATCCGTTGGCCCGGTTGGATCGCCGACGTGATGCGGAACGTCTTGTTCTCGCGAATCAGGTTGGCGATGGCCGGGTTGACCACGAGCATCTCGTAGGCCGCGATGCGGCCGCCGCCGATCTTCGGCAGCAACTCCTGCGACAGGATGCCGATGATCGCCACGGAAAGCTGCGTGCGGATCTGCTCCTGCTGGCTGGTCGGGAAGACGTCGATGATGCGGTTGATGGTTCCCTGGGCCCCGGTCGTGTGCAGAGTGGCGAAAACGATGTGGCCCGTTTCCGCCGCCGTGATCGCCGCCTCGATCGTCTCCAGGTCGCGCATTTCGCCCACCAGGATCACGTCCGGGTCCTGACGCAGACCGCGGCGGATGGCCTCGGCGAAACGTGGGAACGTCCACGCCCATCTCGCGCTGGTTGATCGTCGACTTCTTGTGCTCGTGGTAGAACTCGATCGGGTCTTCGATCGTGATGATGTGGTGGTCGAAGTTGTCGTTCATGTAGTCGATCATCGCCGCCAGCGTGGTCGTCTTGCCGGAACCGGTCGGGCCCGTCACCAAGCACCAGCCCGCGCGGCCGCGTACACAGATCGGCCAGCACCGGCGGCGTGCCCAAGGTCCTTGAAGTTCAAGAGCTTCGCGGGAATCTGCCGCAGCACCATCGCCACGTTGCCGCGCTGCTTGAAGATCGAGACGCGGAAGCGGGCCTGGTCGCCGAAGGCGAAACCGAAGTCCGAGTCCGCCGACCTCCTGCAACTCCTGCTGGCACCGCTCGGGCGAGACGCTCTTCATCAGCGCCACGGTGTCTTCCGGCTCGAGGACCTTGGTTTCCAGCCTTATCAGCCGCCCATCGAACCGCAACACCGGCGGCTGGCCCACCGTAATGTGCAGGTCGCTCGCCTTGCGGGCAACCACGGTCTGGAGCAGTTTATCGATAAGGATACTTGCCATGAACTCCCTCGTTTCCCCGAAGAAACTGCGCACCCGGAGCCGCTGGGGCACAGAGCTAGTGCGGCGCTCTGTTCCGAAAAGCGCCGGGTTGCGCCTAGATTATTCGCAGCTTACTGTAGAGTGCCAAATATATTGTCTTATTACCGACCTTCTCCGCATGCGCGACCCCGGCTTGGGACGGGTACCCTGCGGATACCAAGCCCCACAAGCGGCAGCAGCCGGCCGGCGGCTAATCCGTCCGTTTCGCCGAGCGAAACACCTCTTCCAGGGTAGTAACGCCCCTCAGCACCTTGTCGATCCCGTCCCAGTACAACGTCTTCATGCCTTCGGA
The DNA here is from genome assembly GCA_963789525.1 of uncultured Planctomycetaceae bacterium. Classification (GTDB taxonomy): domain Bacteria; phylum Planctomycetota; class Planctomycetia; order Pirellulales; family Thermoguttaceae; genus CAVXFB01. Next base: position 662,942 of record CAWBLA010000005.1, on the reverse strand, counting down.
AATCGCCGCCTTGCGGATATGTTCTGTGGGGGAGGCATTGAACGTCAATTCGCGAATTTTTGTGGACATGAGCATGAGTTCGAAGATTCCGAGTCGTCCCCGGAAGCCGCTGCCTTGACAGTTGCCGCAGCCGCGTCCCTTGAGGTAATTGGCGCTGGCAGCCATTTCGGGCGTGATGCCCGCAGCCTCGACCAACGCCGCCGGAGGGGTATATGGTTGCTTGCATTTTTGGCAAACAACGCGGACGAGTCGCTGTGCCATGATGGCCACGACGCTGCTGGAGACGAGATATGACGGGACACCCATGTCGATCAATCGTGTAATAGCACTGGGCGCATCGTTCGTATGTAGTGTACTGAAAACAAGGTGTCCAGTCAAAGATGCCTGAATACCCATCTGGGCCGTCTCGAGGTCACGCATCTCACCCACGAGAATGACGTTCGGCGCCTGTCGCAACATCGCTCGGATCACCCGGCGCAAAATCCAAACCGATCTCGTGATGAATCTCGACCTGATTCACCCCCGGAAGGTAGTACTCGACTGGGTCTTCCGCAGTAATGATCTTGCGATCGGGCGTGTTCAGCTCGTTCAGCGCCGCATACAGCGAGGTGGTCTTGCCCGAACCCGTCGGGCCGGTGACCAGGATGATCCCGTTGGGACGCTGGATGAGGTTGCGGACCTTGCGAAAATCCGACTCGGAAAAACCCAACTGGCGAAGGCCGACCTTGATGCTGTCCTTGTCCAGAATCCGCATCACGACCGACTGGCCGTGGTTGGTCGGAATAACGCTGACGCGGAGGTCCAGTTCCTTCTCCCCGACGGTTATCTTGATGCGGCCGTCCTGGGTGCGGCGCCGCTCGGCGATGTCCAGTTTCGACAGGATCTTGACGCGGGAGAGGATCGCGCCGAGCAGGCGTTTGGGGGGGCTATCGCGCTCGATCAGAACGCCGTCGATCCGGTAGCGGACGCGGATGCGGTCCTCGAAAGGCTCGATGTGAATGTCGGACGCCCGCAACTGCACGGCCTCGGTAATGATTAGCTGGACCAGCCGGACCACCGGGGCACTTCGCTCGTCGACCTCCTCCTCGGCCGTCTCGGTGTCCTGCATCGTCTCGGTAAAGTCGATGGCGGTATCGGTGAACTCCTGGAGCATCGAGTCCGGCGCTTTCGCCGACCGTCTGGCCATAATGCCGGTTGATGGCGCCCAGAATAGCTTCACGCGGGGCCAGGGCCGGGATGATCTGCCGATTGAGGATGAAACGGAGCTTGTCGAACGTTTCGTAGTCGGTCGGGTCGCTTACGATCAGCGTCAGCGTGCCGTCCGATTCGGCCAAGCGGGATGGCCACGTTCTCGCGTGCCACCGACTCCGGCACCAACTCGACAACCGATGGGGGAATGGCGACCTCGTTGAGATTGACGTAATCGAGGCCGTGCTGCTCGGCCATCGCTCGCATGACGTCCTCACCGCTGGCATAGCTAAGTCGGGTCAGGGCATCGGCGACTTTCGTTCCCGACTCGCCGGCCAGTTGTGTGGCCTCGGCCAACTGCTCGGCACTGATGACCCCTTTGCGGACGAGAATTTCGGTATAGTCGCTCTTGCGTTTCGCCATGAACGGCTCCCATACACGTCGCTGCGGTGCACCGGGCCACGGCACGCTTCTCGTGCCGGTCCTCGACAGAACGATGGTTCCCGGCGAAACTGCGGATCTCCACTGCCACTGCTACAGCGAAAATTTGTCGCGGCGGCCGGGCCCCCTGTATGCCGAGCCAAACCGCGATTTTTTTTGTACCCGCTCGCCGATCATGTTGCCGACGAGCCAAGGTAAACGACTGTTCCGTGCCGTCCCAAACGCAACCGGCACAAGTCCTTACACTTATCTAGCCTAACGGCGGGTGGCGAGAATGTCAACTCGTGGGAGCCGCTACGACCACCCAATCCACCTGTTATGGGGAGGCTTTATGGAAGGCCCCAGCGCCGCTTTTTGGCGACTGTCCCGATTTTCGTGTCAGCGAAAATGGGACGGTCCCCTTCGCCGCGGTTTGCGTCGCTACTGCTCCTCGTGACACAAGAGTCCGTACAGTCCCCTTTTTGTAGCCCGCACCCTGGTCGTCTCGCGGAGGCCGGGGGGCGACGGATCGCCGCTTTTCGGATAGTCTCTCAGTGGTTGCGATCCGGTCGGTTCGCCGATTCTATCCCTGGATGGACTCTAAATGCGACGAAATTGTGGGGACTGTCCCGATTTTCGTGTCAACGAAGATGGGACTGTCCCCTTCGATGCCGGGAGTATCGTCCTGACGCAAAAATCGGAAGAGTCCCAAATTGAGACGTTGTACAGCACGCGGGTCGAGCGATTCGCCGCGGCCGAGCAACGGTATGCGCGGCGGGAACGAAGGGTGATGAACGTCCGCGTGGCGACGTTTCTCGTTGCCGCCGCCATGTTTGCGCTTGGCTGGAATAGCGAGCACGCGCGGCTGTGGTGGTCCGGCGGCGGTGTGGCGCTTGCCGCTTTCTTCGCGGCGGTGGAGTACCACGAACGCGTCCGTCGCCAATTGCGGCGTAATGGTCTGCTGCGCGAGATCAACCAGCAGGCGGTCGCTCGTCTGCGTCGCGACTGGACAGGCGTTGCCCGACACGCCCATCGCGGTGCGCGCCGCAACATCGCGCCACGGCCGACGACCTCGATCTGTTTGGACACGCCTCGTTGTTTCATTTTCTGAACTGGCCACCACGCCGATCGGCGTTCGGGTTTTGCGCGACTGGCTCCTGGAGCCCGCGCCTTCCGGCCGAAATCCGGCGAAGGCAGCAGGCCGCGGCGGAGCTTGCGCCGCATTTGGAGCTGCGACAAGCGCTCGTCCTCGAGGGCGTTTGCTGGCGGACCGAGCCGCGGCGACGGAGCGGTTCGTGGAATGGGCGGAAGCCCGTCCGTGGCTCGCCGCGCGGCCATGGCTCTTGTGGTGGTGCAGGGCTTTGTCCGCGGCCGCCTTGCTGATCCTCGTCTTCACGTGCCTTCGTGTTTTGACCTTCGAACAGGGCGGCGTGGCCTTCTTCGCGGTGCTTTGCCTGAACATCTGTACGACGGTGCAATTCGGCGGCAAGGTCCACGACCTCTTCAGGCAACGCCACGAGGCGGCGCGCAGCGTGCGCATGTTTGAGCTGATGTACGCGATGCCCGCGTCGAGCGACGAATTGGACGTTGTCAAGCGCGAGGCGACGGAATTGGGCGGGGGCGTGTTGCTGCGGATGCGTCAATTGCGGCGGATGCATGGCGATGGCCATGATTCGTCACGAGCCGCTGTTTCATCTACTTCGTCTATTTGCCTTTGCAGCTTGCATTTCTGTACGACTTCCACGTCTTGAATCGGCTGGAGGCGTGGCAGGCGAGATACGGCCGCTACGCCCGTCGCTGGTTCCTGGCATTGGGCAAGTTTGAGGCCCTCTGCTTCTCTGGCGGCAGTTGTTCATGACCATCCGCACTGGACGATGCCCGAGGTCTGCCCGTCGACCGACCGCTTTCAGGCCCGGGGGCTCGGCCATCCGCTGTTGCCGGGCGAGACGTGCGTGGCCAACGACGTGGAGATCGGGCCCGGCCGGCTCGTTCCTCCTGGTCACCGGCTCGAACATGTCCGGCAAGAGCACGCTGCTGCGGGCGATCGGCGTCAATGCAGTCCTCGCCCAGGCCGGGGCGCCGGTGTGTGCCGAGCAACTGTCCATGCCGCCGGTTGCGTTGGCCACCAGCATGCGAGTTCGCGACTCGTTGGAATCGGGCGTATCGTTCTACATGGCCGAACTGATGCGACTGAAAGAGATTGTCGACCTCGCGCGCGACGCCGACCCGACCAAGGACCGCGCGCTTCTTTACCTGCTGGACGAGATTCTCTTGGGCACGAACTCGAAGGAGCGGCACATCGCCGTGGTGCGGGTGCTGCGACACCTGCTGCATCACGGCACGATCGGCGCCGTGTCGACGCACGACCTCGATCTGGCCACCAGCCAGCGGCTTGCCGGCGCGTGCCGATGCGTCCATTTTCGCGAAACGCTGCACGACCGGCACGCGGAACGGCCGATGACGTTCGACTACAAACTCCGGCCAGGCGTCGCGACCACCAGCAACGCGCTCAAGTTGCTGGAACTCGTCGGCCTTGACGACCGCGACCCTTGATGCCCGTCCGACAACAGCGGTTCGGCAAGGAACATCGACGGAACAAGGCCCAGGTGAACGAACTGGTTCCGCTGCCGAAATTGCGAAAGCGACGTGGACGGGGCTGGAAAGAACTCCATCCGATCCGCTCCGCCAAGCCCGGCAAGCAGAGGCCGGGCGAGAAGCCGGTCATTGGGCCAGACAAGAAGCGAGCGGGCCGCCCGGTTTCAAGGCAACCGATTAGCGACGGCCGAAACAGGCATCGGCGCGTCGCGCCCACGCCCATTGCTTTGATTCAGGCCTTGCACGGCGGACGCCCACGCGGCGAGTTCTTTTTCCCTTGACCTGCCGTTTCCGAAGACGGCGTTGTGTGCCTGCTGCTCGTAGATGACTGCGTCATTCTCGATGAGCGACAGGTCGCCTCCTGGCGCGAACAGGAACGACAGCACGTATTGAGATAGTTTCCCGAAATTTTGCCGCGAGTGCCTGTATTCGTGACAGAGAATCACGGCGATGGTTCCGTCATTCTCGCAGAACAACTCCCGGTTCACGACAACCCGGCCTCGAAACATGTCGTACTTGGCCAGCGGGGCCCCGGGCCGTCTTCGACGTGGCGTCCGTCGCCGACGAGGACAAGACCATTGCGGTGTTTCTCGCGCATCCAGTCAGCGACGGCCCGGTTCACCCGGTCAAGGATGGCCAATGCAGGAGACAGTCCATTCCACCGGGCGTCCGCATCCGTTGCTTGCATGACGCAACGGCTGGACGAAATACGATACGGATCAAGTCCGGACAGCGGAGACATACCCGGCATCGCGCCGTCGCCGTGTAATCCCCACACGCTCAGCAGGCCGCACACCAAAGCGACGCCGATCAACGTGCGAAGCACGTAACGCGGGACGTTCCGGAAATCGGCAATCGCGATCCTGATCTGCCTGACGGCCACGCCCCGCACCAACGACCATGCCGGTGGTTGCCAACTCAAAACACTGCCGGGCGATCTGGACATGCTTCGGCACCTGCAAAGCACTGTTGGCCGTCGATTAGACCTCCATGAGTGTATCGTTACGTCCCAGGGCCGCACAATACAAGAAAACAGCCAGAGTTCCAGAAATTTCAGAAATCCCGAGGTCCAGAGAAAGGGGTCGGGAGTCTTTAATCCACTCCCGGTTAAACCCAATTAAAGACTCCCGACCCCTTTTTTCTTCGTCTCCTGGAAGCGCCGATTATGCAAAGGGCCGTGCCGTATTGCTGGTGGTAGTCGTAGAGGGGGAAGTCCCACCACGAGCCGTCCTTCTCCTGCAGCGGCAGCAGGACGTGGGCCAGCTGGTCCTGGAATGCGGCCGCGTTCGCTCGTCGGGCAGCAGCTCGATGCACCGCGCCGGCGTAGTAGTGGCCGTAGTAGAAGAAATAGCCGGCCACCTGGAACCACGACTCGTGCGGGATCGGCCGCTTGCGGCCGATGTCGAGCCAGAGGTTGCGGGCGAACAGCCGATCGAGCCAGGTTCGATCACCGCGTCGGTCGGTCTCCGCGTCGCCCCAGAGCCGCATGGCCACGTTGCACGCCTGCGAGCGGCCCAGGCTTCCGCCGGGCCGATTGACCGGATGCATCGGCCGATACTTGAGATACTCGCCGTAGAGGTAGCTGAAATCGGGCTTGCGCTGCCGGCCGATCGACGCCATGGCGCGATCGACGAGCCGCTGGGGCACCTCGACGCCCGCCTGCTTGGCCTCGTAGAGGGCCACGAGCACGGTGGCCGTGACGAAGCTCATCGTCGATCCGCTGGGCTTCTGCGTGTGGGCGTTCATGTCGTAATAGCACCAGCCGCCGTCGACGCACTTCGTAGCGGTCGAGCATGCCGATCTGCTGCTCGATCAAGTCGCGGATGCTGCTGCCGGCGCTCGGCATCGTCCGGCTGCCGGCCGAGCATCTCGCACCAGCGCCTGGATGCGTAGGCGTGGCGCCAGTTGTTGTAGATCGCGTCGGGCGTGGCGCGGCGCACCTTGGGCAGGTTCTCGAACAGCCACGCTTCGCCGCGGTCGAGCGCCTCGGCGACCTCGGCCGTTGCCGCCGGTCTCGATCAGGGCCGAAATGCACAAGGCGGTCACGGCCGCCCGAAAGGCCTGATGGGCCCCGGGCACGGGGGCATAGATGTCCTCCGGCCGGGTGTGTTGGCCGAGCCCCACGAGCCGTCCTCGTTCTGCCGCTTCAACAGGAACTCGACGCCGCGACGAATCGATTTCTCGATGTCGGCCTGACTGGGCGCCTCGACCGGTTTCGGCTTCGGAGCGGCTTCCAACAGCGGCGACCGCTCTTGTTGGGCAACGGCCGTCAGACAGAACAGCCCCAGTACGATCATCCCGCAGCGTGCGACGCCGCGCGTCCGGCTATGCTTCAGCGTCATCGAGCACTCCAGGTGTTTTCAACAGCGTGAGCCGGCGGCGGGTTGCGATCGAGCCTGCCGGTTGGCGTTTCGCTGCCGATGGAATGTCGGCCACTACGACCGCTCTGGTCGACCTTCCGTCGGCCGCCAAACAGGCAACTTTGACGGCAACGGCGTGCTAAATGCCTTCGTCCTCGTCTTCGTCTTCCTGAAGCGCCAGCATCGCATCGTACGCTTCCTCGAACGACTTGTAGGGCCCCGGGTCGATCAGGATGCCACCACGTGCCAGCGCCACTTCCTCGGCTGTGGTCCCGGTCGGAACCTCCGCCACCGCCAGACCTTCGTCCGTTTCCACGATCTCGTAGGACAGCATGACGTCACCCCCTCAATACCAAGTGCCAGAAGGTTGAAAACGTCACTCGCACGAGAAGCAGCCTCGGCCGCCTCTCGCCTCATCGTCCAAAAAGGGCGGCAGACACCAGTCCTGCGCTTCGCGGGTGATGCCGCTATCGGGTCATTCTAACCCGGACGACCCGCAAGTACAGGGACCGCCACGCCCGACGCGGTACCCAGCCGTTCATCTCCCGTCGACAGAGGGATGCTCATCGCGCGCAGCGGGTTGCGGCTGGTTCCGGTCGGGCAATTTGCGGCGGCTGGACGGCCACGCTGCGGCAAGCAGATGGGCCGTCGTGCCGATCCTTATGGACATGGCATCAAGAAAACTCTGGTCTGCATTGGCGGCTTGATGCTGGCCGCGGGCGGGCCGATCACCGTGTTCTCGACCTCGGACCTGGTTAACGGCATTAAGCGGCGCTGGAACGGCCGTCCCGCGGCCACCGCATCCACGCAACCCTCGTCGCCGCGTTCTGCGGCGGTCAACCTCCCCGGCGGCCGGCGCCGGGGTTGCTTCGGCACGTTCGGCGACCGACTCGCTGCCGACGCCGAGCCTGGCCGAAGTGCTGCGTTTCGACGTGACGGTCGAATGGGTGATGCAGCGGTGGCCGCGGGTCTCCACCGGCCTGCCCTATCTGCAGTTGCAGGGCTATCGCGTGCCGCTGGTCACCGGCACCAAGGTGGCCGACCTGGCCGGCTCGCTGACCTACTACTTCAACGCCCGGCAACAGGTCCAGCGGATCACGCTGCCGCGGCACCACCGGCGACCCCCGCGCTGCTGGTGGCCCTGTTGACCAGGCCGCTACCACTTCGCCCGCCGGTTGACCAACGATCCCGGCCTGGTGCTTTACGAGGCCGTCGATTCGGACAACCGTCCGGCCGGCACGCTCAAGATCCGTTCGGCCCCGGTGGTCCAAGCCAACTCAGCCGTACACGCCGGTTCGAGGTCGACTTGGTGATGGACCGGCCGGGCTAAGCAGTAGGCACGCTCCTGGCGCCGTAGCCAGCAGGCGGCACGCAGAGCGTGCCACTACGCTGATTGCCGACAATTACGCCGCCCCGTCGGCCTTTGGCTTGGCCTTCGCTTCCGGCGGCGGCGGCTCGTACTCGAACTCCCGCCACACCATCGGGCGGCGCGAGATACGGCTCGATGCGCAGCACGACTTCGCCGTTCTGGAAGATGCGGACCGTGCCGTTGGTCTGGCTGACGGTGACGGCCACGGCGTTGGTGGCGCGGCTGATGGCGGCGGCGGCCCAATGCCGGGCGCCGAGCCCCTTGGAGAGCGTCACGTCGGCGGCCGAGCAGTCCAGGTAGCGGCAGGCGGCCTCGACCACGCCGTCGGCCGAGACGATGATCGCCCCGTCCATCTGGGCGATTTCCTTGATGCCCTCGCGGACGCGGGGATCGTCCAGGTTGCGCTCCTTGCGGTTGTAGCCGCGGACCGGATCGAAGCCGGCCGGGCGGCTGCACGCCAGCACCTTGCGGGAGTCGCCCACGACGAACAGCGTGCCCACCGGCTTGCCCTCGCGGCCGTCGCGGCCGATCTCCACGGCCAGATCGACGACGATCTTCAGCGTGTCCAGCGGCACGCGGGTTTCCAATTGCCGCAGGTCGCGGCCGGTCAGCCGGTTGAGGTGCTCGTCGAGGTTGATCACGCTCAGCGAGTCGATCGTGTCGGCGTCGAAGCCGCTGTAGAGGGCCACCACGCGGGAGCCGGGCGTCAGCAGGTCGTCGGCCACGGCCTCGAGCACCGCCTGGGTGAGGCGTTCGTAGATCGGGCTGTCGGGCATGTCCAGCCGCACGGTGGCCAGCCCGGCCTCCTTGGCCCCGGCGAGGTCTTCGGAGGTATTGGCGGCCACGACGACCTCTGCCTTGCCGACCAGCCCCTTCAGCCGCGGCCAATCGGTAGGCCCTTCCAGCAGCAGACGAGGATGGCCTCGGACTGGGCCGATTCGGTCATTTGCCGGGCGACGGCCAGCAGATTCTTGAACTGCTCGGTAAAACGAATCGGCTGCATGGGACTGCCGCCTCCGCTGGCGCCCTGACCGGATCCCGGCCAGCCCAAGCGGCAGGCGCGGCACGTCCGGAATCGCAAATTCGCAATGGGCACGGCGCGATCCGAACCAGCCCTATCGTACGGCTTTCGCGTTCTGAGGCAACGGCAACGCAGTCGAATGGCAACGCAGTCATTCGCGTCAGTGCTTTCTCGGCTTCAAGGACCGCGGCAGATCGCCCATTTCCATCATCACAGGCACAGCGAACCGGCTTCGCCGCGCCGGAGGCGGTCGATCAGAACAAACGGCGGATCCGCTCGGCCAGCGACGGGGCCGGCTGCGGGCTCGTGCTCTCCCTTGACGTACTGCTGCCAGCGGCTGACGTCGTTGCCCAGGTCCTTGCCGGTGACCCGCTCGAGCGACAACACGGCCCGATACTGCATGGCCGGATCGGCATCGCTGAGGGCCTCGCCGAGCGCGGCCACGGCCTCCGGGTTCTTGGTCTCGCCCAAGGCCTTGGCGGCGGCCAGCCGCACGTCGGCGTCCACGTCGCTTCGCAGCGCCTCGGCGAGCAGCTTCACCGCCTCGGCGTCGCCGCGCTTGCCCCATGCCTCGCACGCGGCCACACGCACATGAGTATCGGCATCGCTCAAGCGCCGCCTTGAGGACCGCGTCGGCAGCCGGACCCGGATACCTGCCCAAGGTGCGAATGATCTCCATGCGGATCAGCGGGTCCTTCTCCGTCCGGATCGAGGCGACCAACTGCCGCGAGATCCGTTGCTTCTCCGCCGCACTGCATCGAGCCGGCCTTGGCTGCCAGCCCACGTAGCTCGGCCATGCGCTGGGCCGGCGTAACGACGCCGGGCACTTCGTCCGAGACAGGGCCCTGCAACGGCAGCCAGGTCGGAAGAAAATCCAGGTCGGCGCAGCCGGCCAGCGCGACGGCCGCCAAACCGCACAGCACCAACAGAACCGTAGGCCGCTGGAACGTCATGGATCGATGGTCGCCACCGCAAGCTGCGGCAATGTGCCAAACGCCAGAAAAGGGAGGGCGGGACTATAGCATCGGCGGTTCTTCCCGCCAAGACGAATCGGGCCGCAGAGGTGCGTCAATACGGGCCGTCTAGGCAATGTACACAAGATTGCTGTGGGCCACTCACCATTCACCACTCATCACTAACCACTAGCCACTCCCCACTGCTCACTAGTATGATGCCATTTCGGTTGAACGCATCCCTCGTCGCCAAGGAGCCTCCCTATGGCTATTCGTTTGGAAGTCATCCAGTATTTTGACGCCACGAACCAGTCGATCGTCGCACGCATTCCGCCGGAAGGATCGGCCGACATCAAGCTCGGGGCACAACTGATCGTGCAGGAGAACCAGGAGGCGGTCTTCTTTCGCGACGGCAAGGCCATGGACACGTTCGGGCCCGGCCCGCACACGCTGACGACGGCCAACGTGCCGATCCTGACCCGGCTGCTGACGATCCCCTGGGAGAAGTCGCCGTTCCAGGCCCAGGTCTATTTCATCGGCAAGCAGACGTTCATCGACCAGAAGTGGGGCACCTTGCAGCCGATCGTCTTCCGCGACGCCGACTTCGGCATGGTCCGCCTGCGGAGCTTCGGCAAATATTCGTTCCGCGTGGCCGACTCGTCGCTGCTGGTCAGCACGCTGGTGGGCACGCAGGGCAACTATACGACCGAAGCTGTCACGTCGTACCTCAAGGACCTGATCGTCTCGCGGCTGACCGACCTGCTGGGCACGCTGAAGATCGCCCTGCTCGATCTGCCCTCGAACTACGACGAGGTGGCTGGCCAAGACCCGGGCGAAGCTCGCCGACGAGTTCGGCAAGTATGGGCTGGAGTTGGTCGACTTCTTCATCAACGCGGTCACGCCGCCGGAGGAAGTGCAGAAGGCCATCGACGCCCGCAGCGCCATGGGCGCCGTGGGCGATCTCAACGCCTTCATGAAGTTCCAGGCCGCCAACAGCATGGCCAAATTGGCCGAGCAAGGCGGGCGGCGGCGTCGCCGGCGGGGCGATGGGCATGGGCATGGGCGCCGGCTTCGGCATGATGATGCCCGGCATGATCCAGCAGGCCATGGGCGGCGCGGCATCCGGCAGCAGCCGCCGCCGGCGCCGGCCGGCGCCGTGCGCTCGGACCGGCCGCGGCGATGACCGCCACGATCAACGATCCAAAGGCAGCCGTCCGCGCCGTGGCCAGTGCGGCCGGCTATCCGGTGGCCGAATCGGCCGCCGGCCTGCAAATCACCGTGCCGGTCGGCGCCCTTCGCAAACAAGTGGTCAACGTGGAGTTTGGCCAGGCCGACCAAACCGGCCATCCGACAGTGACCTTCTGGTCGGTCTGCGGCCCGTACGTCGAAAAGGACGCCGCGGAACTGCTGCGATTCAACTCCGGCACGCTGCACGGGGCGTTTGCGATCAAGAAGATCGGCTCGACCGAGATGGTCGTCCTCCAGGCCAACCAACTGGCCGAGACGATCGACCCGATGGAGGTCATCCGTGTGCTCTGACGGCCCTCGCCTGGCAAGCCGATCAAATTGAGCAGAAGCTCGTCGGCGGCGACGAGAATTAGCAGCACAGCAGCACGCACAACGTAGCAAGCCAACAGTAGCAGACACACTCCTTGTGCCGTAGCCGGAATTCAACACCCCCTATGGGGCGGACGGTACGCGGAGCGTGCCTGCTACGACGCTCCGCTTGACCGGGTTCTTCCCATCGCACGATAATTACGGCATGAATCGTCTTGCGACGCGGATCGCCCCGGTCGTTCTGCTCCTGGCGTTGGCCGTGCGCCTTGATGGCGCATCGGCCAGCGCGGCGAGGCCGGCGGACGAGGCCCTTAAGCAGGCGCTGCAATCGCTGGCCCGTGGCGACCTCGACGCGGCAATCACCGAACTCGACCAGGCCATTCGGCTCGATCCGAACGAGCCGAAGTATCTCGGTATGCGCGGCGTCGTTCGGCTGCGCCAAGGCGACTACGCGCGGCGGGCGGCGGACCTGAAGGCAGCCATCAAGCTCAACACGGGCGACGCGGGCCAAGCGTACCGCCCATCGTCGGGGGCGAAGCTCTCGGAGGCGGCGTTGCGGCACGGGGAGCAACAAGTGGCCGCGATGCTCCGCGACCGGCCGGCGATGGCCCAGCACCATGCCGAGTCGGCGTTTTTGCGCGATTGGGCGGCCCGCAAGTTCGCCGGCGAGGACCTTGGTACGCCGATCGATTGGGACCCGTCGCCGCCGCTGCACTCCGACGCCGAGCACCTGGCGCCGGGCGACGGCGACAACGCTGCGATCCTGGTCGCCGCAACGTACGACAGCGGACCGAAACAAGGCAGCCCACGATCGTTCGAAGAGCTTTGGGCCGGCGCGGTCTACGAGCTGCACAACGTCAATTTCGCGCGCGAGTTTGTGCGGCTGAACGACGAAGCCGACCAGGGCAAGGTTTCGAAAACGGCGTTCGTCGCCGGCATCGTCAAGTACGAGCTTCGTGCCGCGCAGCAGACCAGGGCGTTTTACCTTCAGGTCTTTTTGCCCTGGGCCGAGAAGATGAAGCTGGGCACAGATCCCGCCTTGTGGTTTTGCGATTGGTGGGACAGGCCCGAGGGAGTGTTGAAGAGTTTTTCCGACAAGTCGGCTTACCCTTGGCGGCCGTACGCGCGGACGCACGACTGGGCCACGGTCCGCCGCCAATGGCGCCGCGGCCGCGTCCTGCGAGCGCTGGGACTGCTCCAGCAAATGCGGGTCGAAAAGGGCTACGCGGAGGACGAGGCCGACGTGCATTTCTGGCTCGGCCGCTGCCTCGACCGCCTGCACAGGTCCGACGAGGCCCTTAACGAGTATGCGGAATCGCTCCGCCACGACCCGCAGAATGCCGAAGTCTATCGGGCTCGGGCAAGACTGTACCGAAAACTCGGCCAGACCGAAAAGGCGGATGCCGATCTCGCCAAGGCGAAGACTTTGCAAAAAAGCACGTAACGTCCGGGCAGACCCTACGGTGCATCATTCAACACCACGGTTTGCCGATACTCGGGCACGGTCACGTTCCAGCCGAATTGCCCGCGGACCTGCTCGGCCAGCGAGAGCGAAGCCTGTTGCTCGCCGTGGGTGATGAACAGGTGCCGCGGCGGCTGCTGAAAATGGCCGAGCCACTCGAGCAGGCCGCTGCGGTCGGCGTGGCCCGAAATGCCCTGGATCTGGGCCACCCGGGCGCGGACCAGCCGCGAGATGCCGTGGATGCGGACCTCGTGGTTGCCGTCGAGGATCTGGCGGCCCAGCGTGCCTTGCGACTGGTAGCCGACGAAGAGCACGGTCGATGCCGGGTCGCCGATGTGCTGGGCGAGATGGTGCTTGATGCGGCCGGCCGTACACATGCCCGAGGTCGCCATGATGATCGCCGGGCCTTTGAGCTCGTTGATCGCCTTCGACTCTTCCACCGTCCGCACCACGCGAAGCGATGGGAAAGTCAAGCAGCGACTCGCCGGCGGCCAGCACCTGCTTCGCCTCGACGTCGAAACACTCGCGGTGCCGATGGAAACACTTCGGTGACGTCGGCCGCCATGGGGCTGTCGAGAAACACCGGCACCTCGGGGATGTGCTTCGCGTAGAGCAGTCGGTTGAGGTGATAGATCAACTCCTGCGCCCGCTCGATGGCGAAGATCGGGACACCACCTTGCCGCCGGCGGCGATGGTTTCGGTCGACTACGCTTTCCAACTGCGACTCGACGGAGTCGGAGTTGTCGTGCTCGCGGTCGCCGTAGGTCGATTCCATCACGACGTAGTCGGCCTCGGCGATGATGGCCGGGTCGCGAACGATCGGGCTGCCCATTTGCCCAGGTCGCCGGTGAAAACAATGCGCCGCGGCTGGCCGTGATCGCGACACCCGCAGCTCGATCATCGCCGAGCCGAGGATGTGGCCGGCGTCGTGAAACACGGCATGGGCGTGATCGTTGATCCGCGTCGGCTGGTCGTAAGCGACGGCCTCCAACAGCGGCAGCGTGCGATCGACGTCGCGCATCGTGTAAAGCGGCTTGACCGGGAGCTTGTCGCGGCGTCCTTCCTTGCGATGCCGCTTCTCCTTGAACGCCGCGTCTTCGGCCTGAATCTCGGCGGCGTCGCGGAGCACCACGTCCGACCAGGTCGGCCGAGGCGGACGTCGTGACGATCGGGCCGCGAAAGCCTTCGTGCACCAGCTTCGGCGCCAGGCCGCAGTGGTCGACGTGGGCGTGGGTCAACAGCAGCGCGTCGAGGTCGCGAAGCTGCACCGGGCTGGGCTCCCAGTTCCGCGTCCAGGAAGGCCCGCTCCTGATACATGCCGCAGTCGACCAGCAGCCGGGCCCCGTCGGCCTCGAGGTAGTATTGCGAGCCGGTCACCTGTCGGGCGGCCCCCAAGAATTGCAGCTTCACGATGCGGTCCTCGTAACAGGGATGGCCCACGTCTGGGACTGTCCCGATGGTCGTGTCAACGGAAACGGGGTGGTTATGCCTTGGCATAACGTTCAACGGGCATGCGCTTTGCCAATGTTATGCTGAAGCATAACCTACATGCTACACGCTGACTGGGGTCCTCTGAAATTGTAGCACGCCCAATCTCTGTCCGCGGCGCTCGCCGCCCTAACCGAGAAAAAACTTGACGCCTGAAGCCGGTCCGAGTAGCATAGGAGCGACGTCGGACAGCAAGCAGTGAGCCGGGCCATGTGGATGCAATGCCGCGAACTGAAGGTCGTTGCCGCAGTCGCGTATCTGACGATCGTCACCGGCTCGCCTCTCTTGCACCAGCACGGGAACCACGGCCGGCGGCAACCAGCGGCCGGTATGCACGCGTCCGCTGCCTGTGATTCTTACGCCTGCCCTGTCTGCCAATTCCTGACACAGAGGCCGGCGCCGGTTGCCGACGTGGCGTCAGCCGATTTGAGCACCCACTTCGCATGGGTCGCCCTGCCGACTCCGCCGAGCGTCCCGAGTCATTCTTTCTCTGCCTGGCACAGTCGGGCTCCGCCGGCGCTCTGTCTTCGCGCCTAGAAGGGATAGTCCCATTTTCACTGGCACGAAAATTGGGGCAGTTCCTCGGATCGATTTTTCGTAACGTTGCTCGCGCGCGCGAGACTGCAACAGTGGTTTGTCGTTGTGCGGCCGCGACGGGCCTTCTAACGGAGACAACTCATGGTTGGGCGACAGGCGCGAGGCTTCACCCTCATAGAACTATTGGTGGTCATTACAATCATTGGCATCCTTGTTTCGCTGCTCTTGCCAGCGGTCCAGGCTGCGCGAGAAACGGCGCGGCGGATGCAGTGCATGAACAATCTCAAGCAGATCGGGCTGGCGCTGCACAACTGCCACGCGGCAATCGGGGCCTTTCCACCCGGTTATATTTCGGAGGTTGGGCCCGGCGGTCCGGCCGACGACCAAGGCCCTGGCTGGGGGTGGGCCACGATGGTGCTGCCCTACCTGGAACAGAACAACGTGTACACCCAGATTGATCGCGACAAGGATATTGCCGATCCGGTCAATGCCGCGATTCGGATGACGTCGCTGCCGATCTTTCTTTGCCCCACGGACCCAGGCGACGCAACGTTTCAGATCGACAAGTCGGGCGACTCAACACCCGATTACTCGACGCCGCTCGTGGACTCGGACGGCCGTCCGGTGGCCGTGGGCCGCAGCAATTATGTGGGCGTTTTTGGCAATCCGGAGATCAGTCCGGACCCCGGCTACCTGATAACCGACATCGACCCGGTGACGGGCAAGGACCTGCGCGGTTCGGCCCACCGCGGCATGTTTTGCCGCAATACGCCGGTGCATATTTCCGACGTCCGCGACGGGACGAGTCACACGCTGTTTGTCGGCGAGCGCGGCACGAATCTCGCCATGCCACCTGGACCGGCTCGGTGACCGGTGGACAGGTGCCGCCCAGGACCGATGGACCGTCCGGCTATGGGCCGGAAGGTGCCCCGGTGCTAATCCTCGGCCATACCGGCGACGCCTACGACGACCTGCCGCACACCCCGAACAGCGGCGTCAACCACGTCGACGACTTCTGGAGCCGGCACGTGACGGGCGAACTTCCTCTTCGTCGACGGATCGGTGCACAGCATCAACGATTCGATCGACCCGCACGTATGGTGGGCGCTGGGTACCCGCGCCGGCAACGAGGCCAACGACGTACTGCAATGAGAAACGGAGTCGTCGCATGAATCAACACCCGCTTCAAACCGCCGCGCTGATGCTTGCCTTCTTGCTGATCGGCCTTGTCGGCTGCCGCAAGACGGCCACGGTGACTGGCAAGGTGACGTGCCAAGGCCGGCCCGTGCGTCATGGATCGGTCACCTTTCTCACGCAGCAACGGTGGCCCGATCCGGCGCCATCGACCCGGACGGCTCCTACACAATCGACAACGTTCCGCAGGGCGCCGCGAGAGTCGCCGTCATCAGTCGCAATCCCAGCAAAGGCCGCTCGACCGTTCAGCGCAAGGACGCCGCGCGGGCCCAAAAGGCGGTTCAGCGAACCCGCGGCGCCAAAAACCGCTGTGAAGACGATCGCAAAAGGATGGTTCCCGCTTCCGGGGAAGTTCGAATCGCCCGAGACGTCGGGCCTCAGTGTCGACGTCACGGGCAGCCGCATCGAACACGACATTGAGTTGCAATGAGGAGGAAGAGGACGAAGAGTGTGTGAAAGGAAGAGGTAGAAGGGGGCAGTCCTAACCCTGTTCGGCGCGAACATTGCGCATGACGAGTTGGTGGGCGAGTGCCGCACGCCCTTCAATCGCGGATCGTTGGCGACAGGCTGAAGTTGCCCGCCCAGGCGACAACCGTGTCGAATAGGATTGGCTCGCCTTTTCTGCCGATATCAGCCATTGCCCGCGTCGGAGGGGACATTCCCACTTTCATTGACGCGAGAATTGGGGCAGTCCTTGCCAAGATGCTTGGCGATTTTTCGCACCAGCACGGTGCGGTCGATGGGCTTGGCGAGGTAGTCGTCGCAGCCGGCGTCGAGACATTGCTTGGGCGGCGTCGGTCGTGGCGTGGGCCGACAGCGCGATGATCGGGCCGGTGTAGCCTTCCTGCCGCAGTCGCCGCGTGGCCTCGTAGCCGTCCATCACCGGCATCTGGATGTCCATCAGCACCACGTCGAACGGCTGCGTCGGGTCGTCGTAGCGGCGGCCCCAGCCGGGGAACGTGGCCAAGGCCATTTCCACGGCCTCCTGCCCGTTCTGGGCCAGCGTCACCTCGGCGCCGGCCTTCCTCAGCACCAGCGAGATCAGCCGCTGGTTGTCGGGCCCGTCCTCGGCCAGCAGGATGCGGCAGTCGAGCGTCGGTCGCGGCTTCGGCGAGGCTTGGCGGCCGCTCGCCGAGACCATGGTGTCGAGGCGTTCGAGCAGCGGCATCGCCGTCCAGCGGCCCGGTGGCGATGGTCAAGCGGAAGGTGCTTCCTTCGCCCGGCTGGCTGGTGACGGCGATGTCGCCGCCGAGCATCGTCGCCAGGCGTTTGCTGATCGTCAGGCCCAGGCCGGTGCCGCCGTACCTGCGGCTGGTCGACGAGTCGGCCTGGGTGAAGGGCTGGAAGATCACGGCCAAGCTGCTCGGGCGTCATGCCGATGCCGGTGTCGATCACGTCGAACTGCAGCAGCGGTCGCCGCGTCCTCGTCGGCCAGCAAGCGGGCCACGACGCGCACCTGGCCGACCTCGGTGAACTTCACGGCGTTGCCGACCAGATTGATGAGGATCTGCCGCAGCCGGGTCGGGATCGGTGAGGATGGTTTCGGGCAGCGGCCCGTCGATTCGATCGACAGCGCCAGGCCCTTGCCGTCGGCCCGCACCTGCATCAGCGAGGCCACGTCGGCGAGGATCTGCCAGGGCGAGCAGGCGATGCGCTCGACGTCCAGCTTGCCGGCCTCGATCTTGGAGATGTCGAGGATGTCGTTGATCAATTCCAGCAGGACTTCGCCGTTGCGGCGGATGGTGCGGAGGTGGCTCCACTGTTCTTCTCGGACGTCGATTGCGGTTCGAGCAGCAGGTCGGTATAGCCGAGGATGGCCGTCATGGGCGTGCGGATTTCGTGGCTCATGTTGGCCAGGAACTCGCTCTTGGCCTGGGTGGCGGCCTCGGCCGCTTCCTTGGCCCGGCGCAGCTCGGCCTCGGCGCGGCCGATAATCGGTGATGTCCATGGCGATTTCCACGACGCGACTGGCGTCATTGCCCTGGCGGTCGAGCACGGGGCTGAGCACCACCTGCCAGATGATCGCTGCGCCGTCGGGCCGCAGATAGGTGGCCTCGAACCGCGATTTGCCGGCCTTGCAGCGCGACGTTCAGGGCCGCTTCCACGACTGGGCGAGTCTCGGGCGGCCAGATGTCGACGTATCGGGCTGCCCAGCAGCTCCGCTTCGCTGCGGCCGATCTTTTCCAGTCCGCTTGGGATTGATGGCCAGGCAGCGGCCTTGCGGTCGAGCAATTGCAGGCAGTTGGGCGAGTTGTCGACCACGCTGCGGTACAGCCGTTCGGAGGCCAGTGATCCGCTCGTTGCTGTCTTGAAAGCCCTGCACGCTCAGCAGCGAGCCGGCCAGCAAGAAGCACGACCATGCCGGTCATGCCGATGACCACCAGCCGATGCTGGGCGATCTGCTGCTGCCAATGATGACGAAATGCTCGATGTCCGTCGATGCCTTGCGTATAGGCCAGGAAGTACCTTTGCGATTTCGTGGCTGGCGTGTTGGCCGACGGCGTTGGTCATGACCCAGCCGGCGATGACGATGACGACAATGCCCACGGCCAGCAGGTGAGATATAGAGCGAATGCCGTTTGCGTCCGAGCGTCGCCGGACGCGAGCCTTGCGGCGCGTCGATCATGTATTGCCACAGGCAGACGGCCAGCGCCAGCGCCAGCAGGGCGCGGAACAGTTGGATCGGGAAGCCCGACCGTCTGCAGAAACGATGCCTGATTGATGGCGGACGCCGGGAAACAGCGGCGCGAGCGGAACGATCAGCGCCGTGCGACGCTGCATAAGCACGCAGACACACGCGCCGCGGCGGCCAAGCCATCGCCGTCCGACTGACCGCGGCATCGCGCGTGCTGCGCAACAGCGCCAGCGCCGGCCCAAATCCCGCCGGTCGATCCCAACGCGTAGCGGACCGTGGCTTCAGCCCGTCGAGGCCCCAGAGTGCGCCCGTGGCCGCGCCGGCCAGCAACAGCAGCATACGTCCACGCCAGCGACCGCGCTGGAACGCGTTCGTCCGGCGGCCGAACTCGCAACAGGCAGAGGAAGGACAACGTCAGGACGGCCAATCGCAACCATTGGCGACGGGGTCGTCGCCGAGGCTCATGGCCGCCAGGTCGAGCCACTCGTGGCCGCCGTGAAGCATGCCGAACGCGCCCAGCCACTGCCAGGCGATGCGTGATCGTGTCGCTCCGCGAAAGATAGAAGCAGACGCCGCCGAGCAGAAAAAGCTCAAGCCGTAGACGAAGAAGACATAGTCCATCTGTCTGCAGGACGAAACGCGGTCATTCCACACACTCCACTGTAACTGTCCCGGGCGCAGCCGTAACACGCAGGGTCCGCCATGCATGCCGCAATAGCATTGTCAGCCCCTTGCCGGTCCGCACCGCGAACCCCGGGCCGTGGCGATTACGTCCGCCGATCGGCGAACCGCCCGTGCCCTCAACCGTCGTCACGGTGGCGGCACTCTAAAATCTAGGTCGCGGCAGCGCCCCGAGGGCGGAGAATGCAAACTGCCCCCATCTGCGTCCTGTAAACGGCAGAATCGGCGCAATCGGCACGATCAGAACACGTAGCGATTGACGACGTTCTCGAACAGCTCTTGCCGGCCGCTCTGGTTCGGCGCGACGTCGCCCTTGGCCAGCATGTACTTTTCCAGCGACTCGAAGCTGTGCCTGCCGGCCTCGATTTCGGCCCCGACGCCGCCGTCCCACGAGCGGTAGCGGTCCTTGACCAGCCCAGCCAGCACGCCGTCGGCGCGGATGGCCGCGGCGATCTTCAACCCCTTGGCAAACGCGTCCATGCCGCCGATATGGGCGTAGAACAGATCCACCGGCTCGAAGCTCTCGCGGCGAACCTTGGCGTCGAAGTTCAAGCCGCCGGTGGTGAAGCCGCCGTACTTCAAGATCATCAGCATGATCTTCGTCGTCAGATAGACGTCGGTGGGGAACTGATCGGTGTCCCAGCCCAACAGCAGGTCGCCCGTGTTGGCGTCGACCGAGCCCAAGAAGCCCTGCGAGCCGGCGTAGTCGAGTTCGTGCTCGACGGTGTGGCCGGCCAGCGTGGCGTGGTTGGTCTCGATGTTCATCTTCACGTGATCGGCCAGGCCGTAGGCGCGAAGAAAGTTGATGCACGCCGCGCTGTCGAAGTCGTACTGGTGCTTGGTGGGCTCCTTGGGCTTCGGGCTCGAAATAGAATTGGCCGGTAAAGCCGATCTTCTTCGCATAGTCGACGGCCATGTGCATGAAGGCGGCCAGGTGGTCGACCTCGCGCTTCATGTCGGTGTTCCACAGGCACTGATAGCCTTCGCGGCCGCCCCAGAACACGTAGCCCGCGCCGCCAAGTTCCTTGGTCACTTCCAATGCCTTCTTCACCTGCGCGGCGGCAAAGGCGAAGGCGTCGGCGTTGCAGCTCGTGGCGGCGCCGTGCACGTAGCGCGGATTGCTGAACAGATTGGCCGTGCCCCAGAGCAGCTTGATGCCGGTGCGCTGCTGCTCCTCCTTCAGCACCTTGACCACTGCGTCGAGGTTCTTGTTCGTTTCGGCCAGCGTGGCGCCTTCGGGGGCGACGTCGCGGTCGTGGAAGCAATAGAACGGCGCGCCGAGCTTCTCGATGAACTCGAAGGCGACCCGCGTGCGATTGATGGCGTTCTCGACGGTGTCGTCCTTCGCCTCCCAGGGACGCAGCATGGTTCCCGGGCCGAACGGATCGGCGCCGCGTGCCCCGCATCGTGTGCCAATAGGCCACGCTGAACCGCAGGTGGTCCCGCATCGGCTTGCCTTCGACCAATTCGCTCTCGTTGTAATGGCGGAAGGCCAACGGATTTTTCGAGTCGGGACCTTCGTAACGGATCTTGCCGATGTCGGGAAATGCGGGCATGGCGGACTCCGTGGAGCAGAGGGCAGAGGCCAGGGTTCAGAGATTGGCATCCAGGCCATTATCATGCCGCAGCGAGGAAGACGTGGCAAGGGGGAGGGGAAATCGAGGCACGCCCGGCGCGATGCCGTCGCCTATGCGGCGGCACGTCGAGTGAACCAAGAAGTGTCACAGGGACGCGGGGCGGCGGGACTGTGAGTCGCGATGGCCTCCTGCGAAGTCGCGTTATTCATGCCCAAATACTCGCGCCAGAACTGTGGTTGGGTCATCGGACGCGTCTCGCGCCGCCAACGGTGGCCTATGCGACTGAAGGAAAACAACAGTCGGACTGCCAAATACAGACCGCGGGCCAGGAACCCAAAGAACTTGCGCCGATCGCGCCGCAGGATCGCGTAACTGTCGCTGCCATGGTCGTCTATGGCGACCACGTCGTTCTTGCGCAGCACATACCAATGCTCGTCCCGATCGTTCAATGCGCCATTCGGACGCGCGTCCTTTCTCGGGCTGGCGCGGAAGAACTGCCAGAGCAGCGCAACTGGCAAGCCAAATAGCTGACGCACCCACGACCGGGGTACTGACGCCGCCGCAATGGCCGGAGGATCAAGCGATTTCGGCCGCATTTCTGGCGACAGTGTGCTGTGCGCCTCCAGCACGCGCTTATGAATCCGTTCGGGATTCTCCTTCAACACAGAAGGTCCAGCCAGATAATCGTCGATTCCCTCGCACAGGGCCCAGGCTTTGAAGTAGTCGAGCGTCAGCAGGCGATGCAGCAGAACGCGCAGGAACGTTGCTGCGAGGAATAGCGGCGATACGGAAAAGTGAAGCGCGGTGGCGACGAGCATGTTGCGATGGTAGTAGTAGTCGGCCCAACCCCGACGTTTGACGTCGAACGGGAGGTGCCACACGGACAGGCCCGGCAGGGTTAGCGTTCGGATTCCTGCCCGCAGCAAGCGGCAGCCGAACTCGAGGTCGTCGCAGCGGATGAAAAAAGGGAGTGGCAGACCATGCCGCTGGACCGTCGCGAGTCGACAGGCGAAGAACCACCACGCGTTATAGTGCGAGTATTGAAGGCCGGCGAGCGACTGAACATTCCGAGGCGACTCAAGCGACAGATCCTCGCCATGTCTGCCCACGGCCATCTTTCGCGGTCGCACGAGGCCGCCGGCCTCATACATCACGGTGGGCCGCGACATGTCGAGCATCGCGCCGCCGAGGGCAAACTCCTCGTTGGCCAAGGCGAAGAACGTAGCCGCGCGAAACACGCTTTCCGGCTCGACGATTGCGTCGTCGTCGAGCAGCAGCACGTGCGTCGCGCCATATTGGTCCATGGCCTCCAGGATGCACCGCGTGAAGCCCCCGGCGCCGCCGAAGTTGGCCTGGTCCAAGAAGGCGACACGGGACATGGTTCCCGTAGTCAATTCACTATATCCGGGGTGGCCCGTCACCTTTCGCGTTCCCTGATCGACGACAACGATTCGGGAAACGTAGCGGCCGAGGTTGGGGTCGTCTGTCAGCGACTTGATGTTGTTGAGCACGAATGTCTCGCGGTTGAACGTGCAGTAACCGGCCACAAGTCGCACCGGCGCCGGCTCGACATCCAGCGCCACCCAGTCGGCCGAGACGATTGTCGCCGGCTGCGAGGTTGCGACTGCCTCGAAGAACAGATTTCCCTGTCCGTGATCGAGTGCGGGCAATGGCGGAACCTCGATGTCGATGGTCTGCTCGTCGTCGTCGAAATCAATACGCCCGAGTTCGCGGACAGTGCCGTCGGTCAATCCACGCATTAGGCGGACCGTGCCGCGGCCGCGAACCACCAGGCGAAGGGCAACCCCTTCCAGCCTGGTGTGGCGGCGCCAATATGCCTCAAAAAAGCTGTTGAAATACGTGTTCGTGTCGATGCGCCGCCGCCGGCGAGTACGATCAACCGCCGATCCGCGGAACGCTATGGCCATGCCTCGGCGGGAATAGATCACCGCAGCCACGATAATAGAGCGGCGCGACATTGTGGTTCAGCGGAAGCACAACACGTTGGACCACCACGTCTGCCATGCAGAACCCAATTATGCAGCTCGCGCCACGGACTGTCTTGGGAACGGGAGGACGTGCGCCCGAAAAACGGGATCACCTCCTCCTGGAAGGCGCAGGGCGGAACCGACGGTCTTGTCCATGTCGAGATACTTGTACGTGCCGAGGCGGCCGCCGAAAACCACGTTGCTCTCGCGTCTGGCCAGTTCGGCATAGGCCGCAAACAGCCTCTTGTCCCGCGCGGTGTTCATGGGATAGTACGGCTCGTCCGCGCGAGACGGGCTTGGAATATTCCCGGTAGATCACGGTCTTGCCCGACGGATAACGGCGTTCGCCGTGAAGGTGCTTGAACTCGTGGATGCGCGTGTACGGTATCTCCTCGTCAGCATAGTTGATGACCGCCGCGCCTTGAAAATCGTCGGTCGCCACGACGGCCTTCTCAAAATCCAGAGTTCGCCAGCCCAACTCGCCCAGGCCGTAGTCGAAGTATCGGTCGATGGGTCCGGAATAGATGACAAGCTGGTCGCGGCCAAGCTGGCGGCGGACATCCATGAAGTCCACGCCGAGCCACACGTCGATCAACGGCGATGCAGCCATGGCTTGGAACATCGTTGTGTACCCATCGGTCGGAAGCCCTTCGTAGCGATCTGCGAAGTAGTACGGCTCGAAATTGAACCGCACCGGCAGGCGAGTGATGATGTCGGAAGGCAACTCGCGCGGGTCGACCTGCCATTGCTTTTTCGTATATCCCCTGACAAAGGCCTCGTAAAGCGGGCGACCAATCAACGAGATTGCCTTCTCTTCCAGGTTGGCTGGCGCGGCGGTTTTTGCAGAAGCCGTCTGGCTCGCGATCAATCCCCTTGCTTCCTCAGGCGTCATGTGCCGCCCGAAGAACGCGCAGATCGTCCCGAGGTTGATCGGCATGGAATACACCTGCCCCCTATGTACGGTCAGGACACGGTGTCGGTGTTGTGTGAACGTTGTGAACGCGTTTAGATAGCTCCAGACGTCTTCGCTGTCGGTATGGAAAAGGTGCGAGCCGTAGGTATGGTATTCAATGCCGGATTCAGGATCGAACTCGGAATAGCAGTTGCCGCCAATATGCCGGCGTCGCTCCAACACGCATACCGGCCGGCCAAGAACATTGGCTACGCGCTCCGCGATCGTAAGGCCAAAGATGCCCGCTCCCGCCACGACCACATCGTAGGCGCAGCGCAGGGCCATTGCTGGGTGTCTGTTGAAAGTCCATCTCCGGCGGACCGGTCGCTTTCAGTCGAGTGTTTCTGAATCGAGAAACGGGCAGACCGCAAACGAGGCGAGCCGTGTCCGGACGGTGGTTCGAACCGCGAGCGACCGCCGAGACCACCGAGGAGCAAGCCGTCGTTCCGTCTGCTGCCCGCGGGGCGCCCCTGGCCCCATCAGCACCACCAATGGGCGCGCTGTCTGAGTATCGGAAATCGGGATTGGCAGTCTGTACCGATTTCGTAGATTTTCGGGCGCTACGACGTACGGAAGCCTATCGCAAGTCGCGATTGTGACTTGGCGCCGTGCGCAATCCCATCGAGCGAGGGGTATGCGACGGTTCGCCAATCTGCCGCAAACCGCGGCGAAGGCGACAGTCCCATTTTCGCTGACGCGAAAATCGGGACAGTCCTCCGAAAAAGCGCGAGGCCGTTTCGTTAAAGCAGCTTCGGAATGCGCACTCGCGACGCTGGCAAAAGTCACGTTGACTCGGAATAACTCCTATGGCTATTATCCCGCCTTTCCTGTCCTCTCCAGTTGCCTTAGTCGCTCACTTGCAATCCGATTGCAGGGCCACGCATGTCTGCACCGAACGTATCCGTCGTCGTACCGGTGTACAACACGGAGAAGTATCTTCGCCAGTGCTTGGATTCTCTGGTACATCAAACGCTTCGCGACATCGAGATCATCCTCGTCAACGACGGCTCCACTGACGGAAGCCTGGCGATTGCCCGGGAATATGCGGAGCGGCATCACAACGTCCTCGTAATCAGCCAGGACAACCAGGGGCTGTCCGCGGCGCGAAATGCCGGCATGGCGCGCGCCTCGGGAGAGTACATCGGTTTCCTGGACAGCGACGACTGGGCCAGCCTGGATATGTTCCAGTCTCTGTATGATCGCGCCGTCAGGGACGGCGCCGAGCTGGTGATTGCCGACGCCAAGGTCGTTTGGGAAGACCATCATACGATCGAGCCCTTTTTCGACCGCGAATTGTGGAGCAGCCTCCCGTCGCGATGCAAAGAGGCTCCCGTCCGTGTCCAAGACGAGCCGCGAATCTTGTTGTTGGAGCCGGCGGCATGGAAGCGCTTGTACAAGCGGTCTTTTCTGGAAAGCATCGGCTTCCAGTTTCCGGAAGGGCTCATTTTTGAGGACGTGCCAGCGCATTTCGCGATCCTTCTTGCGGCAGGTTCGGTGTCGCTGCTGGACAAACCCGTGTGTTTCTACCGCATGGGCAGACCCGGGAAAATTACGTCGCGCCGCGATCGCACTGTGTTCCAGGTTTTCGATGTCTTCGACCTGGCGCAGAAATCGCTCCAGGCATCGGACGCGGATGATCTTACCTGGGCCCTGTATCTGAAGTTCCAACTCAGATTCTGCATTTGGCTGTTCCTTCAAGTGGCAGAGAACCATCGGGCCGACTTTTTCGAGTCGTGGAGCGCCCAGCTTCGCCGCGTGCCCCGGCCGGCCTTCAAGCGGTTTGACGCGGAGTTTCCTGCCGTCCGGGACCGGCTCGCAATCGATTGTTTGCAGAGAGGCAGACTCCGGTGGTTCGAACGTCTTGCCGAGAACGCAGCCACGTTTCCCATGAAAGCGTACGCGGCATTGTGCTATCGGCCACGGCGTGAAATTCGCGACATTGCTGCGCAAGGCGATGCGCCGGCTTTGGCATTTTTCAGTCAGGCTCTTGCCGATGCCCTATCGGCGATCCCAGAGGACGATGCAGTCGATCACCGAAGACGTCGCGGCGTTGCGACAAGCAGTCCTCTGGGAGTTGTCCGCGCTGCGCCAGAGCATTACAGATCTCGCGCAGGTCCGCCCTCCGCAACGTCTGTCGCGTAGAAGAGACGACGCCTATAGCATCCGCCGCTTTGATCTCGATGGCGGGCAATTTGTCTTCACCGACGAAATAGGCGGCAATGCGCTGTGGGAAATGGTCGAGCGCGTGCGTCGCAATTACTACATGCACGATTCCATCGTGCTGCGTCCCGGCGATACCGTGGTTGACATCGGCGCCCACGTCGGCGTTTTTGCGGTGTGTCTGGCAAAGATGCATCCCGACGTGACGGTCTATGCGGTGGAACCCGATAGGACGAATTATCGAAACCTGTTGCGGAACATCAGACTCAACGGCGTCCAGAACGTAGTGCCGCTGCGATACGCGATTACGGATCGTGGCCGGAGTCGCCCGACTCTATACGCCCCGCCTACAGCGCGTGCGTTACGCTTTCCGAGACGGTTGCGGCCGACTATGGAGACGTCCAGGCCGCGAAGGTCGCCGCGATCTCTCTCGCGGAGCTTTTCGACAAGTGCAAGATCGCGCGTTGTCGTATGATGAAAGTGAGT
Organism: uncultured Planctomycetaceae bacterium; assembly: GCA_963789525.1. Classification (GTDB taxonomy): domain Bacteria; phylum Planctomycetota; class Planctomycetia; order Pirellulales; family Thermoguttaceae; genus CAVXFB01. The sequence continues at coordinate 636,319 of CAWBLA010000005.1, read as the reverse complement.
TCCGAGGGGTATGAACTCGAAATTCTCGCAAGCATCTCGCGACCGCAGCCGTGCATCGACTACCTCTGTGGCGACGCATCATTGGCGCATGGCGACGCCGGCAGCCTCAAGGCGGCGTCCTCGCGGATCGCCGATCGATCGTTCTGGCGAAATAGAAACACGCCGACTGTCATCACCACCGAAGGCCGGGTCCCCTATTCCGTTTCGGTCGTCGTACCGGTCTACAACGTGGAACGTTACCTTGCGCGGTGTGTCGACTCGCTTATCAGCCAAACGCTGCCGGACATGCAGATCATCCTTGTCAACGACGGCTCGAAGGACCGAAGCGGCGAGATGATCAAAGATTATGCGCGACGGCACCCCCGGATCCTCTGCATCGACAAAGCCAATGGAGGCTGCGCGTTGGCTCGCAACGCCGGCCTGAGCGCCGCAACCGGCGAGTACGTCGGTTTCGTCGATAGCGACGACTGGGTCGACTGCTCGATGTTCAAGAAGCTTCACGACAAGGCGGTGGAATGCGACGCCGACGTCGTCCAGGGCGGGCTGGTCAAGTATTACGAACAAGCCAATCGCTTCGATCCAGTCAACGAGGACGCATTGGCGTCGCTGGTCGAACGCGCCGGCAACCAAATGGAACACGCCCGGGACTTGCTGTGCGTGCAGCCGACCATGTGGCGCCGCATCTATCGGCGCACGATGCTGCAACAGAACGACATTACGTTTCCGCAGCATGTTCGCATGTTCGACGACCTGCCGTTTCAGTTCATGGCGCATGGCCTGCTGTCGGAGGATTGCCATCGTCAACGAGCCGCTCTATTACTACCGCCTCCAGCGGCCCGGGCAGGACGTCGGGGTTACGGACGAGCGATTGTTCGTGACGTTCCAACTCTTTGAGATTCTCAAGGATTTCATTGCACGGCGGGACCTGGCCGAACGTCCAGCCGTATTTCGAAAAACTCCAGCTCACTTCGCACGCCTGGATCCTGGCCCAGATTGACTCATCGTGGAGGGGCAATTACCTGGACAAGGCGGCATCGTGTCTTGGAGACGGTTATGTCGAGCAGTTGCGATCGCTTTCCCGCGCCGCATGAATCAAGTGTACTGGTAGGTCCGATGCTGAACGCAGACGATGTTCCGCCGGGGCGGCCGTCCGGCATTCTATACGATTGAAAACGGAGTCTTGGCATGGAGATTCAGAAGGATTTGATTTTCGACGCAGGCATGCATATCGGTCAAGACACCGAGTTCTTCTCAAACAGGGCTATCGGGTGTGGCCATCGAGGCGAGCCCTGTGCTTGTGGAGGCGGGAAGACAGAAGTTTGCACAGAAATTGCCGCCGGGCAACTCGATATCCTCAACGTGGGCATCTTTGAGACCGAGGGAGTGGCCGACTTCTGGATTTGTGATTCCGTTCCCAAGTGGGAATTCCTTTGACCGGGCAATCGCCTCGCGCGAGGCTTCCCGCACCATGCCGTCCCGGTCCCCACGATGCGCTTCGCGAAGTATTCTCGCGAAATATGGTGTGCCCTACTACCTCAAGGTCGACATCGAGGGTTGCGACCACTTGTGCATGGCCGACCTATCATCATTTCCGCCCCCGCTACCTGTCCGTCGAGTCGGAGTGCATCGGCGACTCCGATATCAAGAACGCCGCCGACGGGCTCCAGCAGCTCGAGACTCAGAGACCTGGGCTATCGCTGCTTCAAGCTGATCCACCAGGAGACACTTGTTTCGCTGAGCGTGCCCCGCAATTCCAGTCAGTGGCTCGATGGTTGGGGACGTCGTTTGCAGACTGTCCCCTATAACAGGACCCGATGGGCCGACAGGCTCTCGCGGCGATTGTTGCAGCGCCAGCGACTTGCGCGACAGCTAAATTGGCAATTCCCCGTCGCCAGTTCCGGCCCTTGGGGCGAAGACACGCCCAGCCGGTGGCTCACGTATGACAAGGCAGCGCGTGCCTACAGGCACTATCGCGACTTGCACTTCTCTTGTCCCACGTCCGCGCCTACACGTTCTGGTGCGATTGGCACGCAAAGACCTGAATCTTCGGCGTCCTCCGTGACGTCCCCGTTACAGCTATCGGAGTCTGCAATGTCTGCCCGCCAGTTTCGTCGGCTTATCCGAAACGTTGTCCGAGGGTCCGGGCGGCAAGCCGGGGAATCGGTCGAGAGCAAGATCCTACGAACAAATAAGGGCCGCGTCTGTATCGTGCCATTCGAACGCTTCGGCCTAAACTGCGACGGGTCTGTCGAGCTATGCTGTTCGGCGTTGATGCGAGGTGAGGTTATCGCCGGCAACGCTTTCACGCAGGACTTTTGGGAGATTTGGAAATTCAGCCGTTGCCAAAGACATCCGAAAATCGGTCACGGACGGAACCTTCTCTCGTTGCACGGAGAAATGTCCGCTGTTGGCGTCCGGGAAGCTACCGTTTCGCAACGACGTTCCGGAAGTCTTTCGCAAAGCCATCGAAAATGACCCGCGACCTGGAGACGTACCCTCGCTACGTCGGAAGGTCAACAACGATCAGTCATGCAATCTGTACTGTCCCTCGTGCCGGACGACCCGCTTCGTGGCTGAAAACGCCTTGAGCGACGCCATCTCCGAGGCCAATATGCGGGTAATTTATCCGCTTCTAGAACATGCAGAATGCTTAGATATTCTTGGGTCTGGAGAGGTGTTGGCCAGCCGAGCAAGCATGAAGCTGTTCAGTAGCCTGGACAGGGAGAAGCACAAACTTGAGAATCTATCTGCTGACCAACGGCACCCTGTTCGACGAGAAAGGCTGGTTAAGATTGCAGGGCATTCAACACGCGCGAATATGGTTGAACGTCTCGCTGGATGCCGGCCCGAACACCTACGAGAAGCTTCGCCGCGGCGGTATCTTCGAAACGCTTCTGGAGAATCTGACCTTCATCGGGCAATTGAGGAAAAACGGCATTCTGGAGAGATTTATCCTCAACGTGACCGTGCAAAAGGACAATTTCGAGAGTTGCCGCTGGTCGCCCAACTCGCGCGGGACTTTGGCGCCGATCAGGTGATGCTATTTCGCCTGGTGAACTGGGGAAGCTTCTCGGACGAAGAGTACCGGGAGGCCGACATTCGCGGCCCGACCACCCAGAGCGTTGAGAACTGCTCGCAGTGCTCAGGAGTGACGACTCGCTCTACGACGCAGTCGATACTGGTCCTTTTGCGGTATTCAGGCAGGATCGCAGATCGCCCCGTCGGACACGATCGCCGCACCGCACCGGCTCTCGGTGAGTCCTTACACCTTTCCAGATCGAGCCAGAGCCCGCCGGTGATCCAGGCGCCAACCAAGCCCTCAGACATGTGCTGCACAGCACGTCTGCCTTGCTGTCGTTGTTGAAGTCTGCGACGCCGGCCAACGTCCAGACGCTCGGATCGGCGACGCCGAGGCCAAGCCAGCCGCCGCCGGTGATCCACGCTCCGACGATCCCTTGCGACTTGTGCTGCCACAAGACGTCCGCTTTGCCGTCGGCGTTGAAGTCTCCGACGCCAGCGAGCGTCCACGCCGTCGGATCGGCTACGCCGAGGCCGAGCCAGCCGCCACCGGTGATCCAAGCACCACGATGCCTTGCGTCTTGTGCTGCCACAAGACATCCGCCTTGCCGTCGTTGCTGAAATCTCCGACGCCAGCCAACGTCCACACCGTCGGGTCGGCAACGCCGAGGCCGAGCCAGCCGCTGCCGGTGATCCAAGCGCCCACGATGCCTTGCGTCTTGTGCTGCCACAAGACATCCGCCTTGCCGTCGTTGCTGAAATCTCCGACGCCGGCCAATGTCCATACCGTCGGGTCGGCAACGCCCAGGCCGAGCCAGCCGCCACCGGTGATCCAAGCACCACGATGCCTTGCGTCTTGTGCTGCCACAAGACATCCGCCTTGCCGTCGTTCGTGAAATCTCCGACGCCGGCCAACGTCCACACCGTCGGGTCGGCCGTGCCGAGATCGAGCCAGCCACCTCCGGTAATCCAAACGCCAACCCAGCCCTGCGACATGTGCTGCCATAGCACATCCGACTGTCCGTCGCCGTTGAAGTCGCCCGTGCCGACCATGGACCAAGTGGCAACCTGCACGTTGAATGTACCCAACGATCCGGCAACGACGAAGTTGCCGCCCGCATCGCTGACCTGGTCGGCTTGCATCGTCACGGTGTACGTGCCGGCGCCGGCCGCGCCCATGCGCCGCCGGGGGCGCTGATACGGTAGGTCGCGGTGATTGGCGATCCATCGGTGGTCGGTGTGGTGCCGACCGAGTTCGGCGGCCTGGCTGAATCCGTTCGGGCCGGTCACCACGAGATTATTGTTGTTGATCGACGAGAGCACGACCACGCCGCCGACGTCGGTATACGTCACGGTGAACGTCGCAGCGGCGGTGTCGTTCTCGGCGGTGCCTGCGTTCAGCATGGCGATCGGTGGAGTCGGGTCGTCGATACCCACCGTAAAGGCGCCGACGCTGGTGCTCGGCAGCCACAAAATTGTCATACATGTCGCTGACGCCGTCGCTCTCCATCGTAGCGAAATAGGTCCCCAGATTGTCGAGTCCCCACACGCCTCCGGGAGCGGTGAGCCGATAGGTGGCAACGATCGGCGTCCCGTTCGTGCTCAGCGTCGCACTAATAAACGTGGCGATCTGGTCGAAGCTTGCCGGTCCGGTCACCCGGATGTCGCCGGTCCCGATCGTCGAGAACTTCACGGCCCTGATGCTGTCTGCGTACGTCACATTGAACGTGGCTGTTGAGGCGTCGTAAGCGACGCTATTGGGTCCAGCATCGCGGTCGGCGGCGTCGTGTCCTGAACATTGACGGCGAACGTGCCGATCTAGGCCTGCCACCAGGAAAGTTGCTCCGCCGTATCGCTCACCTGGTTGGCTTGCGTGTGACGGTGTAGGTTCCGTTATTGAGTCGGGCCCCTGCCCGCCGGAAACCGTTAGCCGATACGTGGCGGTGATCGGAGACGTGTCCGCGTTTGGCAATGCGTAACGAACTGTGCCAGACTGATCGAAGCCGTTGGGTCCCGTCACTCGCACGTCCCCATTGCCGATCGTCGCGACCTTCATCTGGCCCGCGCCGTCCACGTAGGTCACGTGAAACGTGATCGTAGACGTGGCCAAAACAACGCTGCCGCTATCGACCGAAGCAGTCGGCGGCGTCGTATCCGGCTCCTCACCGACGAGGAATGTACCCACCGTTGCACCCGTGGGCACGAAGTTGTTGTACATGTCGCCGACCTGGGTCGCCTGCATGGTCGCCGTGTAGGTTCCCTCGTTCGCCGGCCCCCGCCCTGCGCCGGGAGCCTGGAGCGAGTAGGTCGGCGATGATCGGCGTCCCGTTGGTGCCGGGCGTCGCACTGACGAACGTGGCATATTGGTCGAATCCTGCCGGGCCGGTAACCCGGATGTCGCCTGTACCGAGGGTCGAGACCTTTACGGCGCTAATACTGTCGCTGTATATGACGTCGAACGTCGCCGTCGTGGCGTCAAGCACGACGCTGCCGGTGTCCAAATTCGCCGTCGGCGAACTCAGGTCCTGGTTGAAAACCTCGAACGGCCCGATCTCGCCGGCCGGCATGAAATTGCTCTCCACATCACACACCTCGTCGGCCAACACCGAGACCGTATAGATCCCGTTGTTCTCCAGACCCCATGCCCCGCCCGGCGGGGTGAGCCGATAGGTAGCAGTGATCGGGGAATTGTCCGTGTTCGGCGTCTTGCTGACGAATTCGGCAATCTGATCGAAGCCGTTCGGGCCGGTCACCCGAACGTCACCGTCGCCGATGCTCGAAGCCAACACATGGCCGGCGCCGTCCATATAGGTGACGTCGAACAGGGCAGTCGAAACGCCGAAGCTGGTGTTGCCAGTGAAGGCCGTCGGCGGCGACGTCTCCGGAGCGTCGCCAACCGTATAGCTACCAACAGTTGTGCCGCCCGGCACGTAATTGTTGTTGGCGTCGCAGACCTCGTTGGCTTCCATGGTGACGACGTACGTGCCTTCGTTCTCCGGCCCCCACGCTCCGCTCGGTGCGACGATCTGATAGACGGCGGTAATTTCGGGCAGGTTCGTCGTCGACGTCTTGCTAAGAAGCGTCGCAGTCTGATCAAATCCGTCGGGCCCCGTTACCCGAACGTCATAGTCGCCAATCGTCGAAGCCATCACCGAGCTGTCGGTGTCCCGATAGGCCACGTCGAACGTGGCCGTCGACACGTCGAACGCCACGCTGTTTGGATCCAATAAAGCCAACGGCGGCACCGCGTCTGCAGCGAGCGTGATGGAGAGCAGATGCCGGGCTTCCAATGGCTCGCAGGTCAGGCGACGATGGTGAACAGCGCGACGACGGCTGCCCTGGCTGGTCCCCCGAGATTGATGCCCACGGGACTTCCATACCTTGGTGAGTGTTTCAAACATGTGGATTCTCCTGTAGGTCGATTGATCGTGACGGCCAGGGAACGGCGGCTCTTGCGGCTTGGCGAAACACCCGATGCTTGTGACCGCGTTACCTTGCGCGAAGAAAGTCGAAAAAGAACTGCGCGAAGTTGCAAGTGACGCGATTGGCCGCGGTCTACACCCGCGTCCGCCTTCGCTCGTGTGTGGACCTATTCCAAGAAATGCCTGGACGCAATTCGCTGTCTTACGCAGACCGCGGCTGGCTTCCTCGCCAAGAGATGCCGCGTAAGGTCGCGGCAGCGCCCGGCCCCTCGAAGGCCGGGCAAATCCGTCGAAGCATCATTGTATTTATTGCAATAAGCCTGTCAAGATGGGTGAACTAAGTTGTCTGCGGCAGAGGGGAAGACAGGATCGTCGACAACGGCCTGGAATCGGACCGGCAGCCGTTCGCCAAACCCCTTTGCTGGAAAAGGGTTTCGATCTGCCGACACCAAACTCTATTGGATGGCTTGTCCGACCCTGCACTAGCTGGTATCTTACCTGAGAGCGGCATTTTTGCCCCGATTTGGGTCCATGCGGTCTCGGGAGTTTAGCCCTCTGAAGAGCAGCGCGATCGATCTCCCGGCCCCGCTTGCCATTGCCGCAGGAAAGATCGTTAGCGGCCTATTGGCGTACTGAGTGAGCTTCGACGAGCACCCCTAGCTCAATTGGATAGAGCATCGGTCTACGGAACCGAAGGTTACAGGTTCGAGCCCTGTGGGGTGTACTCTTCATCTCTGAGCCGTAACCCAATACGCCGCAAGCGCTAACCGCTTGCGGCGTTTCGCATTCCGGCCGCAACTCCCGCCCGTGTTTGGAGTTGCTTCGGTAATGGAGACCGATGCTCATGCCGGTTTGGCGCGCGTCCTTCGTTGCAGATAGATGCAAACTCGACGAAGGAGCGGCGGCCAGTATGACGCCGTGGCGCATCACCACGGGCGGCAACGAAGCACCGGGGAGAACACCGAAAGTGTGACATGTCCTAGCGTTGATTCGTTCGTTGAATTTATGGAGCTCAGACGTGTTGAGCCGGCCGTTGGGACGCAGTTGTTTGGTACTGTGGCGATAATTGACCTATTTCCTTACAATGGGGGTCTTCAAGGAGGTTCTCTGTGCCGGTCGAAGCCAAACCGCTATTCCGCCCCGACGTTCTCCGCGCCCATCTTGCCGCCTTCGCCCTGCCGGCCCACGTTGACGCCTTCCGGCCGAAGCTGACGCACTGGGCCGACCTGCTCGCGTCGGGCAAGGCCGACGCGCTTCAAGGAACAGGAGACTCCTGCCCGACTTCCTGACCGACTTCTTCTGCGAGCTTGCTCGGCTACACCCGGCCGGCCGACGGCGGCCCGCGCTACACGATTTCCCGCGAGAAGCACGTCCAGGTGGACGGCAAGTTTGCCGACGCCGTGCTGGGCGACTTCGGCCGCGGGCCGGACAAGTTCATCGTCGCCTTGGAGGGCAAGGGCCCGAAAGACCCGCTGGACCGCCCGTTTGCGGGCCGTCGCATGTCGGCCGTCGATCAAGGCTACCGCTACGCCATCAACCTGCCCTGCGATTGGATCATCGTCACGTCGATCCGGCAGACCCGGCTCTACGGCAAGGGGACGGACCAGCAGACCTATGAGCGATTCGACACCGAACAGCTTGCCGACGATGACGCGCTGCTCAAGCGGTTCGTCTTCCTGCTCGGCGCGGCGCGGGTGGTGCCCGAAACCGGCCGGTGCCATTTCTACGACTTGCTGGCCGAATCGGAGCGGGTCGGCAAGCGACTTGACCAAAGAGTTCTACGTCCGCTACGCCGACATGCGGCAAGACGCCTTCGAGCAGCTTTGCCGCGACAACCCCGACGTGCCGCGGCACGACGTGCTGAGCTGTGCACCAAAAGCTGCTTGACCGCGTGCTGTTCTGCGCCTTCTGCGAAGATCGGGGCTTGCTGCCCGACCGAAACGATCCGCAAGGCGTATGAACACCGCGACCCGTACCACCCGCGCCCGATTTGGGACAACTTCCGTGGGCTGTTCCAGGCGATCAACCAGGGCAACGCGGCCCTGGGAATCCATGCCTACAACGGCGGGCTGTTTGCCGACGATCCGGTCTTGGACGACCTGAAGGTTGCCGACGAAGTCTGCGCCTACTTCCGCGACCTGGGCGATTTCGACTACCGCCCGGCGCATCAGGCGGCGGCCTACGCCCCGACGGCCGGCAACAGCAGCCTGATCGACGTTGACATTCTGGGGCACATTTTCGAGCAGTCGATTACCGACCTGGAAAGGCTGCGCAACGAGTTGGACGGGCTGGCCGAGCCGGCGAGCGCCGAGAAGCACAAGAGCCGCCGCAAGAAGGAAGGCGCGTTCTACACGCCCGCCGTTCATCACCCGCTACATCATCGAACAGGCGCTCGGCGGGGTTCTGCGCGACCGTTTCGAGCAACTCCGCGCAGTCGCATCAGAAGACGGCCAAGGGCGACGGCCCGAGCCGCGCTTGCCGATCCGCGCGTCTACGAACTCGACAAGCTGAAGAAGCCGCGAGCGGGCCGCCCTGGTGCGATTTCTGGGAGGCGTGGCAAGACGAATTGGAGGCCATCCGGCTGCTTGACCCGGCTTGCGGCAGCGGCGCGTTTCTGATCGAAGCCTTCGACCAGTTGCACGCGGCCTATCAGGCGTCGAATGACCGGCTGGAAGAAGTTGCGCGGGCATCGAACCCTGTTCGACCTGGACAAGCGGATTCTGGAAAACAACCTCTACGGCGTTGACCTGAACGAAGAGGCCATCGAGATTTGCCGGCTTAGCCTTTGGATCAAGACGGCCGAGCGCGGCAAGGCGTTGACCAGCCTCGACCACACCATCCGCGTGGGCAACAGCATCGTCGCCGACCCGGCCTATTGCACCGAAGGCGTTTGACTGGCAAGCGGCGTTCCCGGAAGTTTTCGAGAATGGCGGGTTTGACGTTGTGGTTGCCAATCCGCCCTACGTCCGGCAGGAATGGCTAGCACCGTACAAGCCGCATTTTGAAGCGGTTTTCAAGAGCTATGACGGGACGGCAGACATCTTCACCTACTTCTTTGAACGTGGCCTGCAGGTGCTTCGCGACGGCGGCCGACTGGCGTTCATTACTTCGGGGAGTTGGGTTCGAGCCAACTTTGCCGCGCCGCTTCGGAAGGTGATAGTGGAGAGCACGGCGATTGAATCCATGGTTGACTTCGGGGAGTTTCAGCCGTTTGAGAGACGCTGAGATGATCCGCCCCACCATCACGATTCTTAGAAAGCAGTCCACCGGGACAGCCGGTGAAGTTGTTCAAGTGGCTTCAAGCCGGCCATCCGCCAGAGAACCTATCGGAAGTCATCGCTCTGCAGCAACTATGCGAACGGATCATCTTGGGGCGGATGCATGGGAATTGGAATCGGACGAGGTGCTGGCCCTTCGGCGGAAGTTGGCGGAGGGACATGAAACGCTATCGCGTTACTCATCAAACGAAGTCTATTACGGAATTAAAACCGGGCTGAGTGACGTGTACGTGATTGACGAAGCGTGCGCCACTCGCCTTGTCGCAGAAGATTCTCGCAGTGCCGAATTGCTGAAGCCGTTCGTACAAGGAACGCACATGCGACCCTGGTATGTCGAGCAATCGGCAAAGTACCTCCTCGCCATTAAGTCGAGCAACGATTACGAATGGCCATGGTCGCAGTGCGGGGACAAGGCAGAAGAAGTTTTTGAAGCAAACTTCCCTGCGATTCACGCGTATCTTGATGGACACCGCCACGGGTATGCAACCGCACCGACCAAGGCCGACACTGGTGGGAACTTCGGACGTGCGCGTATTGGGATCGTTTTGCAGGCCCAAAGATTCTTTGGCCTGACATCACAAATCGGCCACGTTTTTCGGTGGATAGGACCGACCTGCTATTTGGTGACACTGCTTTCATGGTTCCCAAAGAAGATTATTTTCTTCTGGGCGTACTGTCGTCATGGGCCACTTGGTTCTACTTGAGCAAGACAGCGCAACCGCTCCGCCTGAGAAGTAACCGTTGGCAATACCGCCTTAAGGCGCAGTATGTTGAGCAAGTTCCAATCCCGGCCGCCGGTGAGAAGGACCGAGACGTGATTGCAGCATTGGCCCGGCATTGCTGCGGCCTTGGCGCAGATCGCTATAAACTACACACCGCGGTTCGACGGCGCATCGTCCAGACTTTCGGAAAGAACGGCGCGGTGCTCAACACAAAGGCGGACGCATGGTGGGAACTGTCATTGACCGATCTGGGCGAAGCCCTCAGGGCCAGTTTCAAGTTGCCGGCCAGTCCGTTCACGAACCCTGCGCGTTGCGGATGATTGGGAACCGTACCTTGAACAGAAGAGGGCTGAAACGGCGTCGTTCACCAATCAACTTAGTGACGCTGAGGCCGAATTAAACGATCGCGTTTTCCGGTTATTCAAGCTAACGCCCGACGACATCCGTCTCTTGCAGCATGAGGTTGAGCACTAGGCCAATCGCGATTGCATCCTGTTTCTCGTTGAGCCTGTGACGACGTTCGGTATCTTCTATGTGCTCTTGCGAAGCGGCCCCACAGTGCCCTCGTTATGCAACGGACTTCTGCTCGCACGTAGACGCGTGTTCCCCGACTCCCGGCGGCGCCGGCAACGACTCGATCGCCGCGCTGCGATCGGGCATTTCCACGTGCGTGTAGACGCCGAGCGTAAGCCGGATGTCTGAGTGCCTGGCCAGGGTTTGGGCCATTTTCGGCGAGACGCCCACGGGCCAAGCCGGTGACGAACCAATGTCGCAGGCTATGAAAGTCGGCATAAAGCCCATCGTGGTTGCAGAAACAAAGGAAGTCCGACTGCAGCCGTCGCTTCAGCTCTACGGGGTCATCCTTTGCTTCGTCGAGCCATTTGTCCCGAGCGGCCATCAAGTCCCGTTCGATCATCTTGCTCGTTTTGCGTTGCACGCCGCCAGGGACACGTCCGGACACCGGGAAAAGCGGTTTGTCCGGGCCCAGCCGGTCGCCCGTGCCCAACCATTCCTTCAGTTGGCGGACGACTTCGGGATGGAGAACCTGAGTGTCCTCACGGCGGCGTTTGCTGTAGCAGGCCGCCACGGTGGCCGTCGGCGGATCGTCGTCTAGCCGCAGGGACCGAAGCGTTAGGCTGCCTAGTTCACCCTTGCGAAACCCCGTCCAGGCCGCCAGCACGTACAGCATTGCCCGGTCCGGCCCAGGAATGCTCTCCACCATCTTGCCCGCTCGCGCCGTTCCACGAGCCAGAAGAATTCCTCTTGCGACAAGGTTCGGCGATCGTGGCGACGATCCGTCTGCATTGACACGAGACAGATGTAGCAGCGGATCGACCGGCGTCCGCCGATCCCAACGAGCCAACGCGTGAACTGCTTAATGGCCGTCAGATAGTTGTTGTACGTTTGAGCGCTCAGGCCATCGCGGCAGGCCGCCGAGAAACTCCAGCACGCCACTTGCCGAAATGTCGCCAATCAGCCGCCACTTGCTCGGCCGTCAATCTCTTCAGCTTGCTCACGTTTTGACGGTACTGAGTGGACTTACGCCCTTGTTTTGCAGGTACCTCTGGAAATCCTGCACGTGCTGGGCCAAGGGACGCTTTCGCTGATCTTCGGTGGGATCGACTAGGCCGGCCTTCTGGCGTTCCACCCGCTGGACAAGGTTGGTGAGCATCGCTTGGGCAGCCGACTTGTCCACGGCCAAAGGCACGCGTTTGAGTGTCCCGTTGGCATCTTTGTACTGTCCCCACCATTTCTTCGATTTGGTCTTGCTCTTCCGGCCGGATGCCAGATCGGTCGTCACGACCGGCTTCTTGTACAGACTCGCCATGCTTTACTCCATCGTATTTCGGGGATTGCGTTTCAAACGAAGCAGGGCGAGTGTTGCTCAAACCCCCCAAAATGCAAGCTAAGGAGTCCGAAGGTATTCTGGATTCTCCCGGAATGGCTCGTGCCAATGTCACGATTCCCGGATGGCGTCCCAAGTAACGCGATCCGGGCATCCCGCGGCGACCCAGGCTCGCAGTTCGTCGGTGCGCCAGTACGTTGACCGCCCCATGTAAATGGCTCGCGGGATCTTGCCGCTTGTGTCCCAGCTTCGCCACGTGCGGGCCGATGTGCTGCACAGCGCCGCGGCGCCTTCCGCCAGCAGGACGGGCGCTGGGTTGTCTTTCCGCAGTCTCGTCGTCGGGGACGATGCAGGATTTCAGCATATTTGCCATCAAAAATCTCCAGCCCATCACGGATTTTCCGACCGCGTATACGGTTTCTCCGCGGCCGTCGACGCGGTCCTATCGCCTCCACTGGCGCGGCGTCCCAATTTCTATCTACCCGGCCGAACCGTGAACTGGCGGCGCCAACTCGCCAGGTGTGATCGTAAACAAGAGCCCGACAGGGACTTGGAGGAATTCCAAAATTTGCAGCGCGCGCTGCTTGCAGTGCTGGCAACGATATAGTATACATGTGTCCATCTGCGGAGCGCATATCTGGGCGCAAGTGAGAACCTGGTCGGCATCGGGCCGGCACCACTCGGTCGCCACCGCTCTGGTGTGAGACTTCCCTGTTTTTTGCGGCTGCTCCAACATGCCCCAGGACAAGGTATGGGCCCTGCGCAGTCCAAGGAGATTCGTCCTATGCTTTTTCCCGAACCGTTGCCCGACTTCCCCACCGTACGTCAACTCTGCTGGTGGGCGACGAAACACGCTCCGGCAATGCGCCGCGAGCTCGCCATCGAAGGCATCTCGGCGGCGGATGTGGTCCGGCCGATTCATGAGGACCGTGATGTACAAGAAGCCCGGTCCAGATGGCAGAACCGTCGTCCTTTCCCGAGCGACGAGGCCATTCTACTGCTGATGATACTGATGGCGCCGCACGATCAAGAGGTCAACGAGCCGGATGACACGACGTTCGGTGCCGTCATCACAGCGATCCTGGTCATGGCAGCCCCCGACCCCATGCCAGGCTGCGTGCGCGTCGACATCTGCCGGCGACGATTTATCACGACCGACTGAGCGGACGCTGAGCCAGAACGCTCGGCAGCGCGGCGATTCGTGTTTTAGGAAGAGATCTTACAAGGAGGTCCATGATACACCCACTGTTGTGAAAGGTTCCCTGCAATGACTCGCCATTTTTCCATCCCGACTGTGCTGCGTATGACCCCACAACCCCTTCTCGAGGCCATCTTTGCACGCCTCGTTCAAGAGCTGCACAACGCGCCCTGGCGGCATTTCTCCAGGCGTGATGTACGCCCAATTCTCGGGGCGATCCAGCAACTTGCCCCTGCCGACCACAACACGGCAGAAGCCGCGTTGCACGATGTCTTCGATCTGGCCTGCGAAGCCGGCGTCCGTGCCATGCTTGAGGCGGCCGTCGGCGCGGAACTTACAGGTTTTGCGTTCTCTTTGCCCGATCCCAAGAGCCCGTACGCCATATCCGCCTGGACCTGGTTGCACCACCCCACGGTATTCGAACGAGCGATGCTGCTATTCCGAAGTTGACCATTTGAGCCGGTGGCACAAGCGGAAGTCCGTTCCTCAGATGACTCCCTGTAGTTCACCCGAAGACATATCGCGGCTGAGCGAGGCAATCGGAGAATTCTTGCACCGAGAAGAAGGGCGTGGCCAGCAATGTACCGTAGAACACGTGCGCCGCACCGATGGCACGGACTACTTTCTGGCCTACCCCGATGACTTTTCAGACACAATCCTCGTGCATGACGAGGAGGGAAATCTCATGCCACGGTCTCTCCGGCCGACATTCGAAATCGTGTTTGCTTATAGCCAGGCGGATGGGACGCTGGAACTGAACGCCAAAATCCCCAGTCGACTCAAACCCGAATTAGAGGACATCTTTTGCCAGATCATCCTTGGACAGCCGGCAAAGGACTGCGGCGCCGAGACGGTCTACGACCTGAATGTGCTCAAAGACGGCCCACAGCGACTTGAGACCGATCCGGAGGATCGCGTCACGCCCGTCGTCCGACGGTTGCGTCTGGCCATCCCCGAGTCGCGTGCCACGATCACGCTGGAGGCGGACCGGGCCGGTGGCCCGGAGAGCATCTATCGGATGCTCGCTGAGTACCTCAATCGAGAGCGGCTGCCGCTGTCGGATCTCAACGTTGCATCCGCCACGATCGGACTGGTTCTCCATCCGACAAACTGCCGGAAGGCGGGGCGCCTGACGTTCGACGTATCACGCCCCGATACCTGCACGCTCCGCAATCATCGGCCGGATCAAGTTGCGCTGCGCAGAAGTATCTCAAGCGATGGAGGATTGCCATTGCTTGACACCTTGCACGCCATCCTGAAACGCACCGAGCGCGAGCCGGCCATATTCCATGCCGACCAGATCGCCGTTTGGCCGCGCGGACAACTGGACCGCTGGGTCGCCTCGGGCGTGCTGCAGCCCATCAGTCCCGCCGGCTCGCTGCCGACCCTGTGTTGCGGTGGCGAGCAGGTGGGCGAGGTGGTTTTCTTGACGGATGCCGACACCAGCCGCGCCCGCGCATATCTTTGCTGCCCCCACTGTGGCCCATCACCAGTCTCGACGGAGTCGTTGCGGCGGTGGCGGGTTGACGTGGAGCGGCTGGTGGAGGTGCTTTTCGCCGAAGTCGACGTGGCTCGTCACTTGACATGCCTCGAGGCCGGTCGTCTTTGGCGAGTGGGAAAGGCGTCCAAGGAGGCAGGCCGGTTCACTGTGTTCTTCGGGCGGCAACTGCACTACAAAGATGCCAACAAGATTCTCAAGCGCGCCGCATCCCGTCTCGGGCCGTCGTGTTTTCCTCATGGCACGTCCCGGCAAACGTGGCGGAGGACCACGGACCGCTGATCCTGCCGCTAACTGACGTTGTATCCTCTGCTGCGGACAGCACTATCCGATTCAATCACGATCAGGTGGTAGACCGTCTTGCCGAATGGCTGCAGACGCGTCCTTCGGATGCGAAGCGTGCGGCCCGCAAACGGGCCTCGCGTGCCGCTGACATTGCAGTGCTCACCCGCGAGCTGAAGGATCACGTTCGTGAGGCCCGCGACCACGCCGTCTGCACTTGCGACCGGACGGGCCGGGCCAACCTTCTCCCGCGGCCGACCCAGGACGAACTCGCCCGGCGGATCGGATCCAGCCAGTGGACCGTCAGCCGCTGCCTGAATGATCCCGAGGCCAGGGAGCTCAACTACCTCTGGGAACTGGCCGTGGACGTCGACCGGCTTCTCGCCTCCGGCGCTGACGCCGTTGACCTCTCATCCATAGGTGATGGATCCCAGGTCCGGGTCCATTCACGTCCGCCGGCTGGATCCGCCAGGGATCATGGAAGTTCACCTGACTCCCGCGGTTTGTCGATGGTGAACAGCCACCATCGGTTCTTACTTGTTCGCGATCTGGCCTGCCGCTCGAAGTAGATCTTCATCGTCTCCCCGGAGTCGGTCAAGCGGGGGAACTGATCGTAGTGAAGGACCATGCCTTGCGGGCTACATTGTCCGGAACGACGGACAACGGCCACTTTTATGCAGTTTGGTCCGTTTCGCGCAACTGCATAAAGTGGTTTCTAATTTCACAAGTCCTTGAAACACTTGAAGTAGCGTCATGCACCGAATTTTCTTTTTCTCGTTGCTGCATAAACGCCGGAGGGTGAGGCGACGCACGGGGCGTCGCTGGAACCTTCGCCGCGACTGCAGCACATGCCCTCTTCCACAACCGACCTCAGGAATCTGGTAACCAGTGGCTTTGCCGACCGGGCAATCTGCCAGAAAGCGCGACAACTTGCTGGCCGCAACGGCTTCAGCGTTTCCGAGCGGCAAGACATCGAGCAGGAGCTTCGCCTTCATCTGCTGCGGCGGCTGGCGAAGTTCGATCCCGACATCGCCCATTGGAACGTGTTCGTCCGGACAGTGCTCGAACGGCGCGCGGCCTCGCTGGTCGCCCGGCGCCAGGCAAGCATTCGGGCGAGTTCTGCTGTCGACTCATTCATCGAGTTCGACGATCGCCGCGTCGACATGGTTATCGACACCGAGGCGATCCTCGCCAAACTGCCGAGCAAGACTCGTGATCTTTGCGAGCGGCTGAAGAAAGACTCGGTATCCGAGGTCGCACGCCAGCTATTTCTCGCTCGCACCACGCTTCGCGACCGGGTCGAGCGACTGCGGGAGCACTTCGTTGCGGCGGCTCCCGAAAATTGTTCAGAATCGGTCCGCCAGTTTTCGTCTGGCACGGGTAGGTAAAGGGTAGACACATGCCGCATGAGCCAAACAACAGGAGCAAGCAAGTGAGCTCGATCATCAGTATGAATTCCGGCAACCATGTCGATAGCGGTTTTTTGATCCGCGAGTCGGCTGTCGAGTACCACGCCAAAGCGAAAGAGAACCTTAGCAGCCATCAGTTGGGTGACTTTCGCAAGTGCCCAGCGCTTTATCGCAAGAAGAAGCTCGGGCTCATGGGTGACGACGATCGGCCGGCGTACGTGATCGGCCGAGCGGTCCACACGCTGGTGCTGGAAGGGCGCGACAAGTTCGAAGCCGAGTACGCCGTCGGTGGTCCCATCAATCCCAAGACCGGCGAAATGTTCGGTCCCACCACCAAGGCTTATGCCGAGTGGGCCGCGGCGCAGGGTAAGGCCGTGCTCACTGTGCAGCAGTTCGATCTGGTCGAGAACATGGCCGATGGCGTGCGGGCCAACGGCATGGCCGTCGATCTGCTGTCCGAAGGCATTCCCGAAGGCGTGGTGCGGTGTGATTACCGAGACGTGCCATCCCAGATCCGCATGGATTGGTTCGATGCACATCGCGGCATCGTGGATTTGAAGACCTGCGACGACCTGACATGGTTTGAGGCCGACGCCCGTCGCTATGGCTACGCCCACCAACTGGCCTTCTACCGTGCCGTGCTTCAGCAAGTCATCGGCGTCGCCATGCCGGTGTACCTCATGGCCGCCGAAAAAAAAGAACCGTATCGCTGCCGGCGTGTGGAAACTCACCGACGACGCGCTCGGTCAGGCCCAGAAAGAGAACGAGGCGGCCATTGAACGGCTGAAGCGATGCATTGCCACCGACACCTGGCCGACCGGATATGAGGAGTGCCGAGTCTTCGACTTCACCTGACATTAACGCCGGGACGTGCGGGCGTGTTGGCGCGGGCATGAAACCGAAACGGTTGCCACCCCCGCCCCGCGTCCCGGCTTTCAAATCACATTCAATTTCCATCACGAAAGGTCAACGCACATGGGACTCCTGCAACAGATCCAGGCCGGGCTGGCGCCGATGCCGCCACGGATCATGGTCTACGGCACCGAAGGCATCGGCAAGAGCACGATCGCGTCGCGGGCGCCGAAACCGATCTTCGTCCAAACCGAGGATGGCCTGGGCGAGATCGACTGCCACAAGTTTCCCCTCGCCCGCTCACTGGACGACATCCACATGCCCTGGCCGAACTGCTGGCCGAGCCGCATGACTATCAGACCGTCATCATCGACAGCCTCGATTGGCTCGAGCGGATGATCTGGGACGCGCTGTGCAAGAACTACGGCGTGGGCTCGATAGAAAAAGTCGACGGGGGCTACGGCAAGGGGTATGTGCATGCCCTCGGTTCTTGGCGTCGGGTCGTCGACCAGCTCGCGCTCGTGCGAGAACAGCGGAACATGATGGTCGTGCTGTTGGCCCACGCCAAGGTCGAACGGTTCGAGGATCCGGAAGAGACGGCCTATGACCGTTATTCGCCGCGGCTCAACAAGCATGCCGGCGCCTTGATTTCCGAATGGTGCGACGCGGTGCTGTTCGCCACGCGGAAGATTGTGACCCGCACCGAGACTGGCGCCTTCAACCGCACCCGCACCAAAGCCGCGGCCGTCGGCAAGGATGGCGGTGAACGCGTACTCCGTTGCATCGGCGGGCCATCGTGCATCGCCAAGAACCGTTACGGCCTGCCCGCCGAGCTACCGCTCGATTGGGACACGCTGGCCGCCGGCCTATTCCATCAACTGAACACCAATTCCAACCAACCCACAGAAGAAGGAGTGACTAGCAATGGCTGATCTACGTGGTTTCGATGCCAACAAGGTGGAGCCCGCTACGCCGTTCGAAGCGATCCCGGCGGGAAAGTACGTGGCGATGATCACGTCGTCGGAGATGAAGCCCACTAAGGCCGGCACCGGCCGATTCCTCGAACTCTGCTTCACCATCATCGAAGGGGAGTACAAGAACCGCCAGCTTTGGGGTCGGCTTAACCTCGAGAATCCGAACCAGCTTGCCACCAAGATCGCACAGGCCGAACTGTCGGCGCTGTGTCGGGCGGTGGGCGTGATGACGCCCAACGACTCGGTCGAACTGCACAACCTGCCGCTGGTGATCAAGGTCCGCTGCAAAAAGCGGTCGGACACCGACGAGATCACAAACGAATTGGGCGGCTTTGAGAAACGCGAAGCCGCTACCGGCAAGCCGCAGCAGGCGCAGACCAACACGCCACCGTGGAGGAGGCCGTGATGGGCGCCAAGTCCAGGCGAAAAGGATGTCGCGGCGAATTGGAAGCGGCGGCCGAGCTACGGCGACTCTTCGGAGTCGAAGCATGTCGGGGGCGGCAATACCAAGGATGCAACGATGCCCCCGACGTGCAGGCCGCAATCGACGGCGTGCATTTTGAGGTCAAGCGGGTCGAGGCCCTGCGTCTCTATCTCGCGTTAGAACAAGCGATCGCGGACGCCGGCCCTAACGTCCCCGTCGTGTTGCACCGCGGAATCAGAAACCCTGGGTGGCGATCGTGCGGCTCGACGACCTGCCCCAACTCGCCGTGCAGCTGTATTTGACGTTAGCGGAGACAGCATAGGTGGAACCAACAATGCCAACACTTCAGAAAATCTATCCAGAGTACATCCGCCGTGACGGCGATACGCAGCCGCGGGCGAGTATCGACCGGGCGACGTGCAACGAATATCACGGCCGAATGAAAGCTGGTGAGAAGTTCCCGCCGATCGATGTCTACTTCGATGGGAAGGACTACTGGCTGGTTGATGGCTTTCATCGCATTGAGGCCTATGCCCTGGCGCTGCCCGGTGAGCCGATCGAGTGCAATGTCTTCGAGGGCAACGTTCAAGATGCGCAGTGGCACAGCTACAGCGTCAACAAGACCCACGGACTGCCACGAAAAAACCACGACAAAGTGCGGGTAGTCCTGCTCGCCCTTCAGCACCCACGTTCTAAACACATGAGCAATCGGCAAATTGCCGACTATTGCGGCGTGGGCGAGACGATGGTGCGAGCGCACAGGGAAGAATCGACTGCGCAACGAAGCGCAGTCGAGCACATCGGCCGACTCGGCTGGATCGCGGCCGAGGAAGGGCCGAGACGGCCGGACCATCAACACGGCCAACATCGGCAAAGGCAAAAGACGGCGAAGCGCCAAGGTGTCCCGGCAAGCCGCAGCGCGCATCGCGCAGCCGACGCGAATGCCGACAATCATGCCAAAGATGACGGCGATCAACATGCCCCATGACCCCGTTATGGGGGCAAGAACGCTCATCGAAGTATTCGACGCCGCTTACCTCCGTGCTGTTGCACAGGAACTCTCCAACCATTTGAAAGGACTGCCAGAATGAACATCAACGTGCTGCACGTTCAGATCTTTCTGTTCGATTGCCCGGGCGCCAAGCCGTCTCCACTCCAGCGGCCGCTTGATGATCTGGCCGATCGCCTCCGCAACGAAATGCGCTACGGTCGAGGTGCCGGGCGCGGGGCGAACTGCGCCGGGCCTGATTGGCGACTTGGAGAATGCTTTCCAACATTGTCCCATACGAAACTGACCCACCCTTTTTTCCGAAAGGCAACTCCCATGATGTCCGAACATTATTTCCTGCGAAAAGACCCCTATAGCGCTGTTATCGACGTCACCCCCGCCATCGCCGATGCCTGGCTGTGCAAATGCAATAGTCACAATCGCAAACTGGTCGACGGCCACGTCGATCGCCTGGTCCGCGAGATGAAGGCGGGCCGCTGGCGCCTCACGCACCAAGGCATCGCCTTTAGCAGCAATCGAGTCCTGCTGGACGGCCAGCATCGCCTGTGGGCTGTATTCCTTTCCGGCGTAACGGTGCCCATGCGAGTGTTCTTCAATGAGTCGCCGCAGTCGCTCGAGGCCATCGATGCAGTTCATGCCCGCAGCAACGACCAGATCATCACACTGGCCGGTGGCGTCGGTGAGGTGGGCCGGAAGGAATTGGCTACGCTGCGGGCGATGGTCACCGGCCTGGATAGCTACATGCGGATGACGGCCGGCGAGGAAGCGGAACTACTGGCGAGCTACCATGAAGGGTTGATATTTTCACACCAGGTTTTGCCCGCAGCCCGTTTTCGTGGCGTGGCCACTGCCATCACGCGGGCCGTATTGGCTCGAGCCTTCTACTCGGCCGAACTTGGAAGCCTGCGTCACTTCGCAGACGTGCTGCGAACCGGGGTAGCCGACGGTACGCGGGACCAGCCTATTACTTTGTTACTGAGATTCCTGGTTGATGCGGCACTTGGAGTCCGCGGCAGACCAGAAACTCGTGAAAAGTACGGCAAAGTTGAGCGGGCTTTGCAGGCATTCTTATCAGGTGAGCAGCTGGGGCGTCTGTTTGCCTCGTCCGCCGAACTGTTCCCGTTGCCTGATTCCGAGTCAAACGTAGCCGCGTGATCGCGAGGCCAACCTATTCTCTCCGACGGCACAGTGCGGGGTGGGGCCTGTCATTCCCTGCTCATCAGGTGCAAGTCCTGACGTCGGAGCTTTTTTATTTCCAATGCTACAGCGTGGAGCGTGCCCGTGGAGTTGCGGACTTACCAACAAGCGGCAGTGGACGCCGTCTACGAGCATCTGCGGCAACACGATGATAATCCGTGTGTCGTGATCCCGACCGCCGGCGGCAAGACGCCCGTCCTGGCAACGATCTGCCGTGATGCGGTCATGCAGTGGGGCGGCCGTGTCCTCGTTCTGGCCCACGTAAAGGAACTGCTCGAGCAGGCCACCGACAAGTTGCGGGCAATTTGTCCGGATCTGAGGTTCGGTGTGTACTCAGCGGGCCTGCGGCGCCGTGATACCGAGCACCCGGTGATCGTCGCCGGCATCCAGTCCGTCTATAAGCGGGCCTGTGAATTAGACGCCTTTGATCTGGTGATCGTCGACGAGGCCCACATGATCCCGCCCGAAGGCGAGGGCATGTATCAGCAATTTCTCACAGACGCCAAAGTGGTCAATCCACGGCTGCGGACCATCGGACTGACGGCTACGCCGTTTCGGCTCAAGTCGGGCATGATCTGTGGGCCGGACAACATCTTGAGCGCGATCTGCTTCGAAGTCGGCGTGCGAGAGCTCATCCGCGACGGCTACCTATGCCCGTTGGTGACGAAGGCCGGTCGAGAAACGGCCGACACGGAAGGCTTGCACGTCCGCGGCGGGGAGTTCGTGGCCGACGAAGTCGAGCAGCTGATGGACCAGGACCAGCTCGTCGAAGCGGCGTGCCAGGAAGTCGTCGAGTTCACGCAGGATCGCCACGCCGTGCTCATCTTCGCGGCGGGAATCAAACACGCAGAGCACATCCAGCACGTGCTGCAACAGCAACATGGCCTGGAATGCGGTTTCGTCTGTGGCCAGACGCCGGACAACGAGCGAGACGAATTGCTGACCCGGTTCCGCAACATGCCATCCGGCGGGCTCTTCCCACAGAAGCCGCTTAAGTACTTGGTCAACGTCAACGTGCTGACGACGGGTTTCGATGCCCCGAACATCGACTGCGTCGCCATGTTGCGGCCCACGCTTTCGCCTGGACTTTACTATCAGTGCCTTGGTCGCGGCTTCCGGCTGTATCCGGGCAAAAAGGACTGTCTTGTCTTGGATTTTGGCGGCAACGTGCTGCGGCACGGGCCTGTCGACCAGATCCGCGTGCGTGAAGCCGCTGGAAGCGGTGGCGGTGACGCGCCGGCCAAGGAATGCCCCAATTGCCATTCGCTCATTGCCGCCGGGTACGCGGCCTGCCCGGACTGCGGCTACGAATTCCCCGCGCCGGAGCGAGCAAACCACGATGCCCAGGCGTCGACCGAAAACGTGCTCTCCGGCCAGGTCACCAAAACCGAATACCAGGTACGTGACGTCCTCTTCAGCGTACATACGAAGCAAGGGGCGGATGAGACGGCACCGAAGACGATGCGCGTTGACTATCGGATCGGCTTCCACCAGTTCCGATCGGAGTGGGTCTGCTTCGAACATAGCGGTTACGCGCGTTGGAAGGCGGAGATGTGGTGGTGCGCTCGGTCGTTCGACCCGGTGCCCAACACATCCCAAGAGGCCGTGGATCTGGCCAACGCCGGCGTCTGGCGCCGACGAAAACGATTACCGTCATCGCCGTCGCCGGCGAGAAGTTCGATCGTATCGCCGACTACGAGCTTGGCGAGAAGCCCGAGCCCGTGGGGCTGCACCAGAACATGGGCTACAGCGATGACGACATACCGTTTTGAAGCAACGAAGCCTTTGTTGATACAGACTTTCCACAAGCAGAGGAGGTGCGGCGATGGTTTGCATCGCGAATATTCAACTGAATGAGACTCTCAAGAACTTTCTTCCACCACTCACGGAGTGCCAACGTGAAGGTTTGAAGGCCGACATCCTTCGAGACGGTTGTCTGTCGCCGTTGATTGTCTGGAACGGAATGCTGGTCGATGGCTACCATCGCTACGCGATTTGCGAAAGACACAGCATACCCTTTGAGGTACGCGAGATGACTTTCGAGAGCCTGCTCGCTGCCTGCCGCTGGACGTGGCAACACCACGAGCATCGACGCAACATGAGTCTTTACGCCGGAGCAGAAACCGTGCTGCAATTCGAACCGTTGATTGCCGAGCAAGCAAAGAGGAATCAAGGTGCGCGGACTGATCTAGGGCACGACATTCCCCAGAATTCTGGGGAATGTTCTAAGGATCGCGAAACCGATAGGCAACTGGCGAAGGACGCGGGCGTATCACACGATACGATCGCCAAAGCAAAATATCTTCGCGACCATGCCGACGAAGAGACCAAACGGAAGCTTCGCCATAACGAAACCACCATCAATGCCGAATACACCAAGTTGCGACGTGAGGACAGGGAGCGACAACGCGAGGCCCGACGTGCCGACAACGCCAATCGCGTATCCGCCACGACGTCACTCGGCGACATGCTTAGTGCCAACGCCCGGTTCGCCACGATCGTGCTCGACCCGCCCTGGGACTGGGGCGACGAAGGCGACTGCGACCAACTGGGCCGCGCTCGGCCAACCTACGGCACGATGCCGTTGGAAAAGTTGATCGAGCTGCCGGTAGCAAACCTGGCCGACGACGACTGCCACCTGTACCTGTGGATCACCAACCGCTCGCTGCCCAAGGGCTTTCGCCTGCTGGAGCGATGGGGCTTTCGCTACATCACCGCGCTGACCTGGTGCAAGCCGAGCTTCGGCATGGGCAACTACTTCCGCGGTTCCACCGAGCACGTGCTGTTCGGCGTCCGCGGCTCGCAGCCGCTTCGGCGAAAGGATGCCGGGACTTGGTTTGCTGCGCCACGCGGCCCTTTGGGTCACAGCAGCAAACCGATGGAGTTCTACGGCCTGATCGAGTCCTGCAGCCCGGGGCCGTACTTGGAGATGTTCGCCCGCGGCGGCCGCGACGGCTGGGTTTCATGGGGGGCCGACGCCAATGCCAACTGAATACTCGTTCAACGACCAATTGGTGATGAGCCAGGGCGTCGCCGTCCAGGATGACGTGGCGGCAATTCTGCGGCGGGAGATCCCGGGCGCCGTTGCCGTGCATCAGGCTGACCCCAGCAATGACCGCCTGGGCACCGACTACTGGGTCGAGCACGCCCGTGGCACGCACTTGGCCGTCGACGTCAAGCTGCGCCGCGAGGATTGGGCCGCTAAGCCTGAACCCGAGCGAGCCGACGACCTTGCCCTGGAAACATGGTCGGTCGTCGAGAAGCACAAGATCGGCTGGACGCGAGACAACACCAAGCGGATGGATTTCGTGCTGTGGCTGTGGCAGGACACCGGTCGCTGGTGCCTGCTGCCCTTCCCGGTTCTATGCCAGGTGTTCCAAGAGAAATGGCAAGAGTGGGCCGCGGAGTATGGCGTGCAACGTCAATACACACGCGAGTACGGCGGCTACCACAGCGAGTGCGTCTTCGTCCCGCGGATGGTCGTGTGGGACGGAATCTTCAATCGCTATAGCGGCAAACCGCAGGAGGTGCAGAAGTGAGTATCGGTGACAACATGACCACCTTCCCCACCGGCGCCGTGCGGGGTTCGGATGCCGAGAACGTGCGGTTCGATCTCATTACGCCCGTGGGTCTGCGCCGCCTGGCCGAGACCTGCGCCGAAGGGGCCAAGAAGTACGGCGATGCCAACTGGCTGAAAGGCATTCCCGCCAGCGTCATGCTCAACCACGCGATTCGCCACATCTACCTTTGGCTCGCCGGCGACGCATCCGAAGACCACCTGGCGCACGCAGCGTGGAACGTGCTGGGTGTCTGCCACTTTGAGGAAGCGCGGCCGGAGATGATCGACGTGCCGACACGGAAGACACCGGCTGCGGCCGGCTAGGCCACGGAGGGCAGATAATGGATCTGCGCGAGGCGGCCCACCAGTACATTCGCGCTGGCCTATGCGCCGTGCCCGCGCGCGCCCAGGAAAAGCGGCCGGCACTTTCGGGCTGGAAGACATACCAGACGCGGCTGCCCAATGAAGCCGAGCTTTCTCGCTGGTTTCATGGCGACGACGGCGTATGTCTGATCTGCGGCGCTGTGTCGGGCAACTTGGAGATGCTCGACTTCGACGTCGGGGGCGAGGCTTTTCAGGCCTGGTATCAGGCTGTCGAATCGGCCGATCCAACACTGCTCGCGCGCCTGATAATCGAGCAATCGCCTTCCGGCGGCTGGCACGTCGTCTACCGCTGCGCGATGCCGGTCAGCGGCAACTTAAAGCTGGCACAGCGTCGGCATCTGGTCGATGAGCCCCACGAGGTGACGATCGCCGGCAAGACGTACCGCCCGCGGCAAAACGCCGACGGCACTTGGAGTGTGCTGCTAACAATGATCGAAACCCGCGGCGAAGGCGGGCTTTTTCTGTGCGCTCCCACGCCGGGCTACGAGCTTATGCAGGGCGACTTTAGCGATCTGCCGGTTTTGACCGAGCAGGAACGAGAACTGCTGCTGGAAGCGGCATGGGCGCTGAACCAGTGCATACCCGAGCCTGCACCGCTGCCGTCAATGCCGGGCGAAGGCCGCCCGGGCGACGATTTCAACGAGCGTGGCGACGTGCGTGCCGTACTCACTCGCCACGGCTGGACGCTCGTCAAGGGCGGTGACAACGAGTATTGGCGGCGGCCGGGCAAAACAAGCGGCTGGTCGGCGACGCTCAAGGGAAATGTCTTCTATGTCTTCTCCACGGCTGCTGCTCCCTTTGACCAGGACCAGGCCTACGCGCCTTTTTCTGTCTACGCCCTGTTGGAGCACGGTGGCGATTTCACCGCTGCCGCGTCTGCCTTGCGACGCGATGGGTTTGGGCAGGCACCCGTGCCTGCGGCCGACGTGGATCTGTCGAACATTCTTGATCCGCTCAGCGGCCCCGTCTCATCCAGCACGAACATCAAGCCGTATAAGAAAATCCCACCGATTCCCGAACACCTCTTCCGTGTGCCCGGCTTTGTGGGCGAGGTGATCGACTTCAGCATGTACGGCGCCCGCTATCCCAATCTGCAGATGGCATTTTGCGCGGCAATGGCGCTGCAGTCCTTCCTCTGCAGCCGGAAGGTCCGCGAAGAGGGCGGGCTGCGTCCAAACCTCTATATGCTGGCCCTGGCCGACTCCGGCGTGGGCAAAGGTTTTCCCCGCAGAGTGAACTCCCATATCCTCGGCCAAATCGGCATGGGCGGGGCCATCGGCAATCAGATCTCCAGCGGCCAAGGGCTCGAAGACGAGATTCTCAGGTGCCGCAAGATGCTCTACCAGACCGATGAGGTCGACCACTTGATGCGGTCCCTTTCGTCGTCGAAGGAGTCGTACCACAGCATGCTGCTGGGCATGCTCTTGACGCTCTATAGCGAAGCCGACCAAATCCACGTCGCGCGAACCAAGGTCCGCGTCCGCGGGCGCTCGGAAGACCTGATCCGAGAAGTCGACCAGCCAGGACTCGTGATCCTGGGCACGGGCACGCCGGAGTGCTTTTTCGAATCGCTCAGCATGCGACTTTTGACCAACGGGCTATTTTCGCGATCCATTGTCGTAGATGCCGAAGAGCGGGGAGAAAAACAGAAGACGCACGACGTGAGCGAGATACCGCCGCACCTGATCGAGATTGCCCGCTGGTGGAAGGACTACAACCCGGCACCGCCGCACCCGACCACCGGCCAAAAGCCCAATCTCGACGACGAGCATCCGACGCCGGCCGTCGTCCCTTTCACCGAGGAAGGATATGCCGTGCTTGACCAGTTAGCGACCCACGCCGACGACGAGTATAAGATCGCCCGCGGCGCTGGTGATCGTGTGCGGGCCACCGTGTGGACACGTGCCTATGAGAATGCCACGCGGCTAGCGCTAGTCTACGCCTGCAGTCGCGATCACCAAGAACCCTGCATTGATGCCGAAGTCGCCCGCTGGGTGAGCGAGTTCGTCGGGCACCTGGTCCGCCGCATGCTCTTTCTGGCAGCGCAGCACGTTGCGGAGAACCCGTTCCATGCCGAATGCTTGAAGGTCATGCGGAAGCTTCGAGACTGCGGCGGTCAGTCGTCGCGTCGCGATCTCATCCGGCTCATGCACCTGAAGGCGGCCGACCTCGACCAAATCCTTAGCACGCTCGACCAGCAAGGCGACATCACTCCGGTTTCGATCCCGTCGAAGACGAAGGCAAAGTCCGTCCTGGGGTACCAACTTACATGATTCTCGTCGCGGCCATCTGTCACAGAAGTGTCACGAAGTGTCACAAGGCTGTGACACTTGGGGCCATGAACTGTAGCAAAACAATACAATCGACTGTTCATCTGTCACAAGTGTCACGCAAGTGTCACACCCGTTTTGTGACACTTGGCGGCAACGTAAGTATATGGAAAATAGAGAGTTCTCTCTCTTCTTCTTCTATCTGTCACAATGTCACACCCACACGCGCGCAACGCGAAATTGCGTGTGCTGCGCGGGGGTTGTGACAGATTCTGTGACAGATGGCCGAAATGCCAGTTCGACTGCGCACCGTCGCGCGGCCAGCAAGGCTGCCCATAGCCCTAAGAGGATTGACGATGAAAGCCACCTGTGCGTCGTGTCGCTACTTCCTGCCGATGTCCAATCGCCACCGTCGCAACCAATGCCGACGCCGCGCGCCGGCATTGCGCGTTGTTTACGATGGGCGAACTAACGTGCCTCGAGCCCAGCGTGTGGCCAGCGGTATTGCCCGAAGACTGGTGCGGTGAGTTTAAGCGGCGTGTCTCGATTCGCCACGTGACCATGGCCACCGCGGGCTCAAGGGTACCGCGATGATGATGCCAGTCGACTGCGGAATTTCCGCAGTCAACGCCCGACGTTGCCGTCGGTTGGCGAGTTAGAACCGGATCGCAACCACACTGCCAGACTGGCAGCAACGCGACACGTCGCAACACGGTGGCCCACGTGGCGTCTGCCACTGTGGCAGACGAATGGTGACTGACACACGAGCGAATAGGTACTTCCAGAAAGACAGGAAAAATAGGGGCCCGCGGGAACAGGTGCGGTACACGGCACAGTTTGTTTGGTGCCGAATTTTTTCACCAACGCTCGTGAGCAAGTGGACTATGGCTGCGGAGGGCACGAGGCCCGTTGTCCATTCGCAGCGCACGGAGGCACATCATGGAGCACCGCCGAGAGATTACTGCGATGGTCGTCGCCGTGATCGATCGCATGTTGGCTGAAGGCCGCCGGCAGAAGACCATCACCGAACGCTTGGGCGTGAGTCCCTACGTCGTGGGCGTGATCGCCCGCGATAAGGAGCGAATCGGCCACCCGGCGCCCAAAGAGCCGGACGGCGATCGCTACCCCAATCGCCCCAACACGGCCGACGCTGCCACGATCGCTATGATTCGCCGCATGCTGGACGTTGGCATCCTGTTCCATTACGAGATTGCCCGGGAGGTCGGGGTGTCGACGAACCTCGTCACGCAGGTCGCGCTGGGCAAACGCGTGCCGCTAGACACGTCGCGGCCGCCACTATCGGCCGGCGAGCGATTCCTGCGCAGGCCGATTCGCTGCTCGGTTTGCCACCGGAAGATCTCGGTTCTGCCTTGTCGCGCGTGCAGGACGGTGCGGGAAGCGACGAGAGCGGTCTGTTGTCTGTAACGGCAGGTCACGATCCGCGAGCAGAAGTGGTGCTGTCCCACGACATGCAACGTCACGATTGGGCATAAGCATTTTAAGAAACAGGTCGGTTTTTGGTGCATCTCAGCATGACTATGTGTTTGCCGTGGCAATGGCGACCGACGCGACCGCCGGGCGCGAGCAAGATGCAGTTGCTCGCTCCGGTGGGGGCGACCGCCGCGAGTTCGAGCCGCCTTGGGAGCCGACAACTCGCTCCGAAAAATGGGGCGTTTCTTGAAACCAATGGCTTCAGTAATCCAGCGTCAAGACTCTACCCTTAGTGAACGAAAAGAACCTGTCTTTGTCGGCCACTTCAACCCCTTGGGCCAAGTCATGGGGCGTCTTACCGGCCGCCTTCAGACAACCTGGGCACGCCATTAGGATGACACCTTTGATGGGCAAGGTGGAAAGCTGCTGCCGGGACGAAGGAAAATGTGCATAGGTAATGTCCTCTGTGCCCTTGAGCACCGCGTCGATGCCCTTGATGTCGAAATAGACGAGCACGTCGTGGTCGTCAGCCATGAGACTCGCCATGCTCAGCGCCATCAATACACGGTGCGGGTCGTCCTTGCCGTGGGTAACGTGGATAAAGACGCCATCTCTTGGCGCAACGGAACCAGCGCCGAGAAGCCCTGCCAGTAGCAGTCCTGAGACCGCCAAACAAATCCCCAGTGGTAGAGCCCGCTTCATGGTCTTTCTCCTTTTCTGTGGAATCGCTATATATCCTGCCCTCCGATTCGTGGCATCATAAGTAATCCCGCGCACCGCCACAAGCAGGGGGGATAAGTCAGTAGGCATCTGTGTTGACATAAAGTGGCATTTGGCATAGAATGCCATTCCATGAACGCACACGCCGACGAACAGCTTAAGAAGCTGGAAGAAGTGTGCCGCGAGCGAGGGGTGCCCTTCACGACGCAGCGGCGCACGGTGCTGGAGGTGTTGCTCCAGCGGAGCGACCACCCCACGGCGGATCAGATTTTTGAGACAGTTAAGCTCCTCAATCCACGGATCGCGCGGAGGACCGTTTATCGAGTTCTTGACGACCTGGCACAATTGGGATTAATCCGCCGGGTTCATCATCCGGGAGCGGCAGCCCGTTTCGACGCGAAAACGTATCGCCACCACCATCTGGTCTGTACTGGATGCGGAAAGATTGTGGATTTGGAGAGTGTCGAGTTGGATCGCATCGCGCTGCCCAAGAGCAAACCGCACGGATTTGACGTTCGCGATTTTTCCGTGCAACTCATGGGAGTCTGCCAGGAGTGCCGGAAAGGGAAAGCAAAACTCAAGCAAGGAGAACGAGCATGAATGATACAAAGAAACTCACCAGCAATGTTGGCGCTCCGGTGGCCGACAATCAAAACGTGATGACCGCAGGGCCGCGAGGGCCGATGCTTCTCCAGGATGTTTGGTTCCTGGAGAAGCTCGCGCACTTCGATCGCGAAGTGATTCCCGAGCGCCGTATGCACGCCAAGGGCTCCGGTGCTTACGGCACCTTCACCGTCACCGACGACATCACCGCGTACACAAAGGCCAAGATATTCTCCGAGGTGGGGAAGAAGACTGAACTGTTCGTGCGGTTCTCCACCGTGGCCGGCGAGCGTGGTGCCGCGGACGCTGAACGTGACATCCGCGGCTTTGCCATCAAGTTCTACACCGAGGAGGGGAACTGGGACCTGGTGGGCAACAACACGCCGGTCTTCTTCCTCCGCGATCCCTTGAAGTTTCCCGACCTCAACCACGCCGTCAAGCGCGACCGCGCACGAACCTTCGCAGCGCACGGAACAACTGGGACTTCTGGACCTCGCTGCCCGAGGCACTTCACCAGGTGACGATCACGATGAGCGATCGGGGCATCCCGTACTCCTACCGTCACATGAACGGGTACGGCAGCCACACCTATAGCCTGATGAACGCAAAGAACGAACGTTTCTGGGTGAAGTTCCATTTCAAGACCAAGCAGGGAATCAAGACTCTTACCGACGAGGAAGCCGAGGCCATCATCGCGAAGGACCGGGAGAGCCATCAGCGCGATCTGTATGAGGCCATTGAAAAGGGCGACTTCCCCAGGTGGGATATGAAGATTCAGGTGATGCCGGAGGAGGACGCTACGAAGTGCCCCTCCAATCCGTTCGACCTTACCAAGGTTTGGTCGCACAAGGACTATCCGCTGATCGACGTGGGCGTGCTCGAATTGAACAAGAATCCCGAGAACTACTTTGCGGAGGTCGAACAGGCTGCCTTCAATCCCGCCAACATCGTTCCCGGTATCGGCTTCTCGCCAGACAAGATGCTGCAAGGGCGGCTTTTCTCCTACGGCGATGCCCAGCGCTATCGGCTTGGCGTCAACCACCACCTGATTCCCGTCAACCGCGCTCGCTGCCCAGTCAACGCCTTCCATCGCGACGGTGCCATGCGGGTAGATGGCAATTACGGCAGTACCCTGGGCTATGAGCCTAACAGCTATGGCCAGTGGCAGGAGCAGCCCGCTTTCCGCGAGCCGCCGCTTAAGCTTGAAGGGGCCGCCGATCATTGGAGCCACCGTGAGGATGACGATGACTATTACTCTCAGCCCGGTGCGCTGTTTCGCATGATGAGCCCCGAACAGCAGAAGGTCCTCTTCGAGAATACCGCTCGTGCAATGGGCGATGCTCCCGAGGAAGTCAAGATTCGCCATGTCGGCAACTGCATGAAAGCCGATCCGGCCTACGGTGAGGGTGTTGCCAAAGCAATGGGCATTGCGATGAGCGAGGTCCCGAAATAGAAGGCTTTCGCCCCAACCGCATGGTCCCGATTGATCATGGCGGTGGGGGTGCCGGGCACGACGCCAATGGCCGCGGCCAGAAGGATAGCAGACGAACGGCCACTTGATCAATGCTTGACTGGTTGCTACATTTGTTTTGATAAGTCAAACTACGTGGCCTAATGCCTCAAAAATGTGTTTCCATGACTGGCCCTGATATCCCCCCTCCACCGGGCAAACCGCCCTCCAGTCATCTGTCGCTGGAGGGCATGCATAACTCGGTGGCGGTCCCGCATTACTCGGCCGGCTTCTGGGCCCAGTGGCGCGCTTACGTCGGCCCGGCCCTGCTGGTCAGCGTCGGCTATATGGACCCGGGCAACTGGGGCACCGACCTTCAAGGCGGCGCCCAGTTCAAATACGACCTGCTCTGGGTGGTGGCGCTGTCGAGCGTCATGGCGATTTTTTTGCAGGTTTGCTCAGCGCGGTTGGGCATCGCCACGGGCAAAGACCTGGCCCAGGCGTGCCGCGAATGGTACCCCCGGTGGACGCGCTATCCCAATTGGATCTTCTGTGAAATCGCCATCGGCGCCTGCGACCTGGCCGAGGTGCTCGGCTCCGCCGTGGCCATCAACCTGCTGTTTCACATCCCCATTTTCTGGGCCGTGCTCATCACCGCCTTCGACGTGTTCGTCCTGCTGGCGTTGCAGCGCTTCGGCATGCGCGTGATTGAGGCGGTAATCCTGGTGCTCATCAGCACCATCGGCGTGTGCTACTTCATCGAGTTGTTCGTCCTGCCCCGCACGATGCCCAACTTCATGGAGATGGCCAGCGCCCTGGCGCAGCCGGGCTTCCGCCACGCGGGCATGATCACGGTAGCCATCGGCATCATCGGCGCCACCGTCATGCCGCACAATCTCTACCTGCACTCGGCCCTGGTGCAGAGTCGCCAGTTGCGAAGCGACGATGAGCATCGGCGCAGCGCCATCAAGTTCAACACCATCGACTCGGCCGTGGCCCTGGGCATCGCCTTCTTTATCAACGCGGCGATCCTGGTGCTGGCGGCGATGGTGTTCTACGGCCATGACAGCATCACCGTCAGCGGACACACTTACCTGTTCAATGAGGAAACGGACTGGATTCGCGTGGCCTTTCTGACGCTGGCGCCGTTGCTGGGCACCGCGACGGCCAGCATCCTCTTTGCCGTGGCGCTTCTGGCCAGCGGCCAGAGCAGCACCATTACCGGCACCTTGGCGGGCCAGGTGGTGATGGAAGGCTTCATGCACTGGCGGATCACACCCTGGCTCCGCCGGCTGATCACCCGCCTGTTGGCCATTCTGCCGGCGATTTTCATCATCGGCGTGCGCGGCTCGGGCAGCGTCAACGACCTGCTGGTGCTCAGCCAGGTCGTCCTGGCCCTGCAACTGCCCTTTGCCATGATTCCCCTGATGCATTTCACCAGCCGCAAAAAGTTCCTGGGCAAATGGCGCAACGGCTGGTTCTTGCTGGTCACCGGCTGGACCAGTACAATCCTGATCACCGCGTTGGACATCTACGGTCTGCCCGGCGCGTTGCACGACGCCTGGCAGGTGATCGCCGGACACTGAAATGAGACGACAGTCGACTCGGAGGCCCCATGTACCAGACGATTCTCGTGCCGCTGGAGGCGACCGCCACCGATGAGGCGGTGATCGCGCACATACTGAAGCTGGCCGCGGTGCTGCACAGCCGGGTGGTCTTGCTGCACGTGGCGACCGGCGTGCCGGCGCAGTATCACGGCCCGGACGCCGAGGGTGAGGAAGTGACCGAGGATCGCGCGTACCTGCAAAAGGTGTGCGAGCGTTTTGCCGCCGCAGGCATCACCGCCGACGCGGAACTGGCCTTTGGTGACCCGGCCACCGAAATCGTGAAGTGGGTCAACACGCACACCTGCGACCTGGTGGCCATGAGCACGCACGGGCACAAGTGGTTGGCAGACCTCTTTCTGGGAACCACTGCCAGCCCGGTCCAACACAGCATCAATGTGCCCGTTCTTCTTCTCCGGGCCAAATGAGACTTCGGTAGAAGTCGCGCGACTCCCTGGCTTCTGTCGGGCGAGGGATGCCCAAGGCCACAGGCCAGGTTCGCAATCTCGCACGATTGGCTGAATCGGTCCGATTAGGCAAGAAATTCGGGCGCATTGTGGTCGTCGAAGACCGCGCGCGATGGTCATTCCTTTGATCGGCGGCCGGGAAAAGTCGATTCAGAGGATATGCGTCCCACCAAAATCCTCGCCACCGTTGGTTCCTTCCTGTTCGTGACAGGCATTATGTTCGCGCCCGCTGCCGCAGAGGCATTTGCGGCAGATGGCGACACGGGGCTGTTGGCAGGTCTGCCCAGGGTCCACCAGGACGCTCCACTATTGCGCTACCTCTTCACATGGCCGGACGATCAGGGCAACACGGCGAACGAAGCGGAGGAAAACGAAGAGCCGCTGGAGAGCGATCGCCCAGACTTTACCGACAGCCCCGCCACAGTCGGTTTAGGGCGACTTGCAAATCGAGAGCGGCTATACGTACACCCAGGCCGTCGGCGGCGATCGCACCCATGACATTCACGATCTGCCAGAACTGCTCGTGCGCTACGGTATCGCGGAACGACTGGAACTGCGAGTCGCCTGGGATGAAGGAATGATCTTCGATCAATACCTGGATCGCAATTCAGACCGGCTTGTTACACAGAACGGGAGCACCGACCTGGGGCTGGGTTTCAAGTATGCCCTGACGAAGCAGGACAAATGGCGGCCCGAATCTGGCTTCGTCGCCTCCATTTCGGCCCCCAGTCGGCACTCCCACTTTCAGCAGCGATCAAGTTGACGTTCTGCTCAACGGCCTTTACAGTTGGGAGTTAACCAAGAAGCTCTCGCTCAGCGGTAGCACGGGCTGTCTGTGGACCGCCGATGTTGGGTGACCATTTTGCCCAGCTTTCTCAGTCCTTTTCGGTCGAGTATGAGTTGACCGAGAAGCTCCATGTCTATAACGAGTGGTACGCCTTTTTCTTCTGCGATTCCTACGACAATCGCCCGCAGCACTATTACAATGGGGGCTTCACCTATCTGGTTACGCCGAACTTCCAGTTGGACTGGCGAGCCGGCCTCGGCCTGAACGATGCCTCAGACGGCTTCTTCACCGGCTGTGGGTTCACGGCTCGACGGTGATCTGTCAAGTGCATTCGGCGGCGCACACCGACATAGCTTAGGCAGCTTCTGGAATACGCTCGTCGTCGGCCGCCCAATCGACCAGTTGCAGGGATGCAATGGTGCCACTCTACCAAGAAATCCGTTTGGTGCATGTGCGCGTTTTCGTTGAGATACCAGAATCATGGAAACGGTTCTGGTTCCTTACCGCTCGGTCCGCGGCAAAGTCGCCAACGGCGACCTGCTTCTGTTCCACCACCGGCACAGCCTCGTCGGCGAGTTGATCGGCACGGCCGGCCGGTCCGTCTATTGCCATGCGGCAATGGCCGCATGGTGGAACAATCGATTGATGTGCCTGGAGACAATCCAGGGCCGCGGCGGCCGGGCGGTGCTGCTGTCGAACCTGGTCGAACAGCGGCCCGGGCAGATCGACGTCTATCGGGCCAACGCCAATCGTCGGCGGTTCGATCGCGGGGCGGCCGTACAGGCCATGATCGCCATTACCGGCCGGCCTTACGGCTGGTGGTCGCTTCTGAAGGCCGCCACGATCCACCTGCCGATCTTCCGCTTCTTGGTCACACCCGACGTCGACGACACGTCGAACGGTAGTCTGCCGTTCTGTTCACAGGCTGTAGCCCGCGCCTGCCGCGCCGGTGGTGTCGATCCTGTACCGAACCTGGCCGACCGACTGACCGAGCCGGGCGACTTGGCCCGCTCGCCGTTCTTCCGCTACCGATTCACCTTGGTCCCAACCACGGAGGAGAGTTATGCCAGCCCGTAAGAAGCGAGCGAAAGTAGCGCCGGCAGTGGAGGAGCAACCCAGACCTGCGCCGGCACCGCCGGTAGAGCAGCCCGTAACACCATCTCCACACCGTTCGCTTTGGACCTACGTGTTTACCGCCATCTGCCTCTTGGTAGCGGCGGCACTTGTATATCTGGCGATCTGGCTGTCCTAAGCAAGTTGAGTTCTTCCCTTGATCCCACGGAGGGTGCGATGAAACGAGTCGTATTGTGTCTGCTCACGGTTCTGCTGACCGCGTCAGTGGCGTCGGCCCAGTGCAAGCTCTTGGTGTTCCACTCGCAGTGGTGCGGCCCTTGCCAGGCAATGGAGCCGACGATCCAGGCCTTGTCCCAGGCTGGTTACGCAGTCGAGGAAGTGGACATCGATCGCGACCCCATGCTGGCAAAACAATTCGGCGTCACGTCGATCCCCTGCTTCGTTGCCGTGGAAAACGGCCATGAAGTGGATCGTGCTGTTGGCGCCACCAGCTATGAGCGATTGGAGAGCATGGTGCGAGTGCGACCGGCAGGCGTGGCTGTGGACGTGAAACTTCGGGGCAATGCGCCCACGCCGGCTTGGCGGTATGTGGCGCCCAAGAAGCACCACGCGGCAGTCGTCCGCATCTACTGCCAGGATGATGTGCGGACGCGTTCGATCGGCAGCGGCACGCTGGTACGGTGGAACGGCAGGATTGTTGTCCTGACTGCCCGCCATGTCGTCAAAGACGCAAAGTCGATTGTCGTCGAACTGTGGGACAAGAAGACCTATAGGGCCCGCGTCTTAAAGACGGATCCGACCTGGGACGTGGCCGTGTTGGGACTTTGCGGCCGGCCGGAAGGTGTGGTGGCGGTGGATGTCGAGCTAGGCGATGCCGCCATGCAGAAGGCCGGCAATCGCTTGGAATCGTGTGGCTACGGTCCCGACGGCAAGTTGGCGAGCAACAGTGGACTGTTTATTGGATACCGGCGATCGAGCCAAGCCATAAACGGGCCGGACGACTGGATGGTCATTTCCGGCCACGCTCGGCAAGGTGATTCGGGCGGACCGGTCTTTAACGAGCGCGGCCACCTGGTAGGCGTGCTGTGGGGCACGGACGGCGAGACGGTCGTCTGCGCAGGCCGGCAGGTTGCACCTGGTGCTGGACAACGCCGTCCAGCCCATGGCTTACACGCCGTCGCAACTCATGCGTCGACCGACGCCGCCCAAAGATACCTGTCCCACGCCGGCACCGGTTGCGGAATACGACGCCAGCGCCTGGGCAGCGACGATCCCTGGCTGCCGTGGCGCAAAGAGCAGGAGGCTCGAAATCGCCAGATGCAAGAGCGGCTCGGCTCGTTGGACCAGAAGGTGGACGTCCTCATCCAGCGAAAGGAGCAGCAGCCTCAAGTGCCGCAACCGTCGTCGCCGCCCCCGGCTCAAAGCGCCGAAGGCGACCAGGAACCCGTCGGTCCACAGACAGCCGCCGGCCGCATCGCGCAGCGCGGCGCCGACTGGCTGGCCGAACACGGCGGGCCCCTAAGCAGCCGCTTGGCGGCCGGCGCCAGTGAACGGCTCGACAGCGACAGCCCGGGCGTGCGACTGGTCGGCTGGACCCAGGCGAAGGCGGCGTGGGCCGTATTCTTGGGCATCATCGTGTTGCTCGTGGGTCTTGGGATATGGCTACTCCACCGGCTCAATAATCGATTGCTGCCGATCTTGCAGGCCAAGGCCGCTGCGACACCCAACAAGATCGACGACGCGCTCGTCGGAGGGCTGACGTTCCTGCACAACCGGGTGGACAACATCGAGCAGCGGATTGCTAATCGAATCGGCGGGGCATCGGCCGCCCCGGCATCGAGCACCGTTCCTGCTTCGACGGCGCCGGCAACGATCAAGACCTAGTCGACAGGACCGACGATATGGCTCCATCGCACACTGCCCCTGAATTTCATCTCAATGGGCTGAAAAAGTACCTAGTTGGAGTGGCGATTTCGTTGACGACCGCATTGGTATGCCAATCAACGGCGCTGGTGTGGTGGGCAGGCTCGATCAACACAAAGGTTGAGCGAGTGGAGAAGGACCTGGACGGGCTGACTCACCGCGTTCATGCGATCGAAACTACGCGGGCGATGCGGCAGTAGCATGACGCCGCCCTTGGCACTCCGAAGCGCGGACTGGGTGGGGAGTTTGCCGGTGCGGCGTCTGTTTTTTTCACGGACCGATGGACATGAGGAGCCCGTGATGCAAATCGAAATGTGGGCCATCGAGCGGATCAAGGAATATGACCGCAACCCGCGCATTAACGACGACGCCGTCGGCCCGGTGGCCGAGTCCATTCGGCAGTTCGGCTTCAAGGTTCCCGTGCTGGTCGACAAAAACGGTGTTTTGGTCGCCGGCCATACGCGCATTCGGGCCGCCCGCCAGCTGGGCCTCACAGAAGTTCCGGTCATTTGCGCCGACGATCTTACGCCCGAGCAAGTGCGGGCCTTTCGTGTGGCCGACAACAAGTTACATGAGCTCTCGACCTGGAACCTGGAACTATTGCCCATCGAGCTGTCGGAACTCCAGGGGATGGAATTTGACCTGGAGCTATTGGGCTTCTCGAAGGACGATCTGGCGAAGCTCCTGGACCCCGGCGTCAAGGACGGCCTGACGGATCCTGACGACGTGCCGGAACCGCCGGACGAAGCGATCACAAAGCCCGGCGATTTGTGGCTTCTCGGAAACCATCGATTGCTCTGCGGCGATAGCAGCAAGTCGGAAGAGGTCGATCGGTTGTTGGCCGGCGCCGGGATCCAACTCGTTAACACTGACCCGCCGTACAACGTGAAGGTCGAGCCGCGAAGCAATAACGCGATCGCCGCCGGCAATAGCTCGTTCACCAATTACCACCACCAGCAACTTGACCTAGCCCGCCATCCCGAGAAGGCGAAGCCGACGAACCGGAAGATGCGAGCGAAGGATCGGCCGCTGGAAAACGATTTCGTCAGTGAGGAGGAGTTTGATCGTCTGCTCAACGCGTGGTTTGGCAATATGGCCCGCGTGCTCGAACCTGGGCGTAGCTTCTATATCTGGGGCGGGTACGCCAACCTCGGAAATTATCCACCCATGCTGCGCCGCAACTCCTTGTACTTTAGCCAAGCCGTCGTATGGAATAAGTGTCATCCGGTTTTGACACGTAAAGATATGATGGGGTGCTTCGAGCTCGCGTTTTATGGGTGGAGAGAAGGCGCGGGACACAGCTTCTTCGGCCCCAACAACGCGACAGACCTTTGGGACGTGAAGAAGGTCAATCCCAACAAGATGATCCACCTAACCGAGAAGCCCGTCGAGCTGGCGGTGCGAGCGATGCAGTACTCATCGCGCGCTGGCGAGAACGTGCTGGATTTGTTCGGCGGCAGCGGCAGCACGCTCATCGCCGCCGAGCAGACCGGACGGAAGGCGTTCTTGATGGAGTTGGACACGCTGTACTGCGATGTCATCGTCCAACGCTTCGAGCAGTTCACGGGCAAGAAGGCCGAACGGGAGCCCAAGCCATCAATCTGAATGGTACCTTCCGATGGAACGTGAAACGAGTCGCCGGCATCGGTTCTCTGCCCGTAGGTCGGACCATGAATGGCTGTGTTCACGCTCGGCGAAGCGGCGATCCAGTTCCGCAACCAGCGAATCGTCGTCAAGCGATGTCCCACCGTCGTCGACCGGCATCGTTTCCAAGAGTCGAGCAACCAATATTAGCCGCTCGTTTTCGGGCAGTTTCATTGCAGCTTGCAGTACCGTGTTTGTTGCTGTTTCCATGACATCCTCCCGCTCCAGAATCGCGGATCGGTCGTTCGCATCTCTTGCACGTTACGTCAGTGAACGCAACACCTGTATCCGGGCAAGACAGCTAATGAGCAATCCTGCGAAAGAAGTCTGCGATTTGCGGCTTGCCAATTTTGCCTTCGGCAACGCCAAGAGTCAACTCAACGAGCCCTTCCTCATCGGCGTCCAGTTCAATGTTGTTTACGGCAAGGAAGATAATCGCCGCCGCTGCCCCCGCGCGTTTATTGCCGTCCAGGAACGGATGGTTCTGGACGATGTGGTACAGGTAGGCTGCCGCCATCGCGAACAGGTCTTCGTGGAGGAATACGCCTCCAAAGGATGCCTGCGGCATCGCAATCGCCGAGTGCAGCAGTCCCACATCACGAATGCCGTGCGCGCCACCGTAGCGCTCAATCAGGCTGTGGTGAGCCCGCAGGACGTGATCCAGGTCCAAGAAAAGCGGCAGCATGGTGCAATCCTATTCCGCGAGTCGCTTCATCGCGCGACCAAATCGCGTGTGGACCATGTTCAGCGCGTCTTGGAACTTCTTGTCGTCCGCCGAGTCCCGAACGGGAGTGAGGACGAGACATTGGCCGTCGGTCATGATCTCGAACGGCGTATCGGGCGAGACTCGCAGCAGCTCGAGGATGGGCTTGTCCACGACCAATGCGTAGCTGTTGCCATGTTTGGTGAGGGTTTTGATCATAATAGTCAGCCTCGCTACCGTTGTCACATTGTACTTCTATTGTATCACCGAAAACCTGTCGCGGCAAGTCGGACCGGGTGCGGTGTTTCGGCACAGTCCACTGCGACGACGTGGTGGGCACTCACGAAGCATTTTTCACGTGCAGTTGGCCGATTTGGCGTTCCCAAAATATCGCGAGCGTAGTTCCATGCAGACCCCGCTTTGCTACCTAGCCAGTCCGTACACGCACCCTGACCCTGCGGTTCGCGAACAGCGATTCAAATTGGCCTGCCGCGCGGCGGCACATTTGATCCGCTCCGGTCAGTCCGTCTACTCTCCCATCGCCCACAGTCACCCCATTTGCGATTACGGCGTCGCGTCGGACTGGCGGCAATGGGAAGAGCACGACCTGAGATGCTTGGCCATTTGCGACGAAGTCGTGGTGCTCAAGCTCGAGGGCTGGGAGCACAGCGTTGGTGTTCAAGCGGAGATTGCCGCGGCCCGGGCGCTGGGCAAGCCGGTGTCGTTTATCGAGTACCCAGCAATGACGCGGACGGACGGCGCAGCGGCGATCGTTTCATGAGGAGGCCGGGCGTGGATGGTGCTATTGATGCGAAGGAAGCACGTCGTGGGCCAACGCCGATCTGTTGTCGGTATTAGTGACGCGGCGCGGTCGTCCCGGCCGACGCGGCATGCCCGCCAATCGCTTCACTTCGTCTTCAGCGATTCCGTAGGTCCCACCGATCTTGATCGTCTCGATTCGCCCCAGCTTGCACAGCAGCCGCACCCGGCTCGGGTCGACGTGCAGAACGGCGGCCGCTTCCGTGGTCGAGAGATAACGCATCATTCACCTGCCGATCGTAAAGGCGTCGTGCCGCAGACCTTCGTCGCCAAGGGTCAAGACGCCGGCGTAACGGTCCGTAATCGACAGCACGCGCCCGGGCAACTCCTCGGGCAAACTGGCGAAGTAGAAGCCGCGCTTGGTCTCAGCGAACGCAAGTGGATTGCCGCTACGGACCACCAGCAGCCTGGTCGGCTTCCGCCAGAGGCCGAGCATCACCAGCCGACCCTCTGCCGCCTCGGCGGCCCGCGCCGCACGGAGCCCCAACGCGCCGGGAAAGCGGGCCATCAACAGGCCCAGTGCCTCGCTATCGCACTGCGTCTGTGGCCTCAGTCGAAACCGCCGTATGAGCGCGTCGTGGTTCGCGACCACGCCGTTGTGGACGAACCATCCACGGCCAGCCGGGTGCGGATGGTTGTTGCGGTTGTCCTGGGGATTGCCGTGTGTGGCCCAACGGCAATGGCCAATGATGACCGCGGCGCCGCGGCATCGATCGAGGTCGCCCAGGTTCGCCGTGGCGGGGCCGGGGCGTTTAAACGTATGGATGGCCCCGTCGGCGCCAAGCCACGCCAGTCCGAACGCGTGGTGGCCCCGTTGTTGCGTCTCGACGGCGATCCGTTTGAGCCGCGCTATGTCTGGCCCTCGGCCGTCCTTGGTGATGAATCCGAAAACTCCGCACATTGCTGGGTTCTCCTTGTTGGCTTAGGCGTTTCGGTCGGTGCTGTCGAGCCGCCGCATTTCGACGACGTTGCGTCGCAACAATGCTGCAGCCACCTCGGCCTCGGTGCCGGGCAGCACTGTGCCATGGGCAAGTCGAGCTCGATCCGAAGAAGCCTTCGATCTCCCGCCGGCAGCGCTCGGCGGCGAACTCGATGATCTCGGCGTCCGTGGAACGGGCCACCTCGAGAACAGGTTCCATCCCGGCGGCCTCGACGATCTGCTGCCAGAAGACGAATCGCCATTGCGTGGCGACCATGGCGTTGGCCTTCCATTCGATCGCGCTGGTCGGGTTGGTGGCGAAGTCGTCGGTGAACGCCGTTTTGGCGTCTTCGTAGTCGGCCTTGGCCAACCGGGCCCTTCGCCGGATGTAGTCGACGAGCGTTTCGGTCTCCTGCGTCTGCGTCTCGGTCTTCATCGCGTCTCTCCGTTTGTTGGGGTTGCCATCATCAGGCGGCGGGAACCACCCGCCGCGACCCCCGTCGGGGTTTCGGCTTTAGGCTTGGGCGTCGTACTTCTTGGCCAGCCGTCGGAACTCGGTCTTGATCTGGTCTTGCGGGATGGCGTCGGAGATCCATCCGTATTGCTTGCCGCCGTGAATGCGGGCGTAGCCCTTGCCCCAGGCCAGGTAGCCCATCAAGCGCTCGGTCTCGCTCTGGCCGGGTCCCGATTTCTTCCAGCCGCCCGAAAGCGGCTTGGGCGACCAGCTCGGCATCCGCTTGCCGGCCAGAGCACGCTCGACCAATCCGAGGCAGACCTGGATCCAGCCGATCACCTTCGTCGTGCTCAGCGATCCGGAGAACACGCGGAACTCGACCGTGTCCTTGATTCCGCGGGCGAGGTTCGTCAGGTTCAAAGCGTGGTAGCGGTTGCGGTCGAGGGCGGGCTTGGGGCGCCTCGTCCCGCAGTCGCTGTGCGCTCTTGATGCGGACCTTCTTGTTGGTCTCCAGGTTCGTCGCGTCCCAGCCGCCGTAGCGGCTCTCGGCGTCGATCCGCACCGCGACGAGCCGGTTGGTCACCTTGGCGGTATACACGCCGCCGATCTTGACATCGCCCTTCTTCATGACAGGACTCCTTGGGAAAAAGGAAACGGGAACTACTCACTCGACTTAAAGAACTTCGACACGGCCGACATGGCGCCGGCGTAGTCGAAGGTGTACTCGTCTTGCCAAAGGCACAATTGCCGCTTGGCCTCTTGAAGGCTGCGAAGCGAGTGGGCATCGCAACCGTTGCCGTCCTCGTCCAGCACGACCAAAAGGTCGTCGACGATTTCAATGTTGTGGGGCGTCGTGGGGACGTCCGTGCCGCCGGCCTCACCGACGAGCAGTCGGATCACCTCGATACAATCCCGTCGTCCGAATGTGTAGGCATCGGCC
Organism: uncultured Planctomycetaceae bacterium; assembly: GCA_963789525.1. Lineage (GTDB taxonomy): Bacteria > Planctomycetota > Planctomycetia > Pirellulales > Thermoguttaceae > CAVXFB01. The sequence continues at coordinate 593,439 of CAWBLA010000005.1, read as the reverse complement.
CACTGGTCGATCTCTTCAGTCGTGGCGACGGATCGGATCTTGGCCGTGAGTTCGTCTCGCAGTTTCGCGATCTCCTCGGCGTGCCAGGTTTGGTCACGTGTTGGCATCGATGCTCTCCTTGCTGGTTAGTAGCCCCGGGTACTCTCGCAGATCGTCAACTGGAACTCCTGGCGATTGGGCAGCGAGACGACCAGCCCATGGTTGTTCGTCAATACGCCCGCCTCGCAAAACGTCGTCACGCTGCCACCGCTACGGTCCAACCATCGCTCGAGAAGTCTGGCGAGTTTGCATTCGAAACGCTGCTCGCTTATGCGTCGCTTCTTCATGGTCGTGGTCCTTTCGGTTGGAGGCCGTCGCTGGTTTGCACATCCACCATGAGCCATGTTTTCGCGCATGCATCAAGCGGAATCCGGTCCGCGGCCAGCAGATCTTGCGAATGTCTGGCTGAACGATGAGCACCAGTAACGCTACAGGACGGTTGGCAGGCGGACTGAGCCCCCAGGGCTTACGGCTGGAAGACTTGGCGACCATTCTCTCCGCCTTGGGGCCCAAACCGGTCACCGTAGCCATGCTGCAGGCAGACATCGATGATGGAGCGCCGGTCAATTCGGACGGCACGCTGAATCTGGTCCAGTACCTGGCGTGGATACTGAAGGAGTCTCCCGGTGCCGGCGATTGACGTCCGCAACCTTCGCCCGGTCGACGTCTGTCGGCTGCTGAACTCCACGCCGCTGGGTCCGGTGCTGGACGAGCGGAAACTCTATCGCCACCGGACCCGGGCGGGCTTTCGTTTTAGCGACGGCCGGCACATCGACCTGTTCCGCTACGCAGCGTGGCTGGTCGAGCTGCGCCACACGCCGCGGCCGCAATCGACGGAAGATCCCTATGCGGTGATGAGGGAGCGGGCTAGGGCCCGCAACGCGGCCTTGGCCGTGGCGGGACGGGACATTGGAGACCTGCCGGATATCGCCAATCCAGAGCGTCGCGCCTGTGCGGCCGGCGACTTCCGCTACTTCTGCGAAAGCTATTTTCCGAGCACGTTTCACTTGCCGTGGTCGCCGGATCACCTGAAGGTGATTGCGAAGATCGAACAGGCCGTTTTGCATGGCGGCTTGTTTGCGATGGCTATGCCCAGAGGCAGCGGCAAGACTTCAAAGTGTGAATGCGCCTGCATCTGGGCGGTGCTTTATGGCCACCGGGACTTCGTCTGCCTTGTAGGCAGTGACGAAGGGCACGCGATGGACATGCTCGATTCGATCAAGACAGAACTCGATGGCAATGATCTCTTACTGGCAGACTTTCCCGAGGTCTGCTATCCCATTCAGTCGCTTGATGGGATCGCCAACCGCTGTGCGGGCCAGCTCTATCGCGGTGAACGAACCCACATCGGCTGGACGGCCAAAGACATTGTCCTGCCCACCATTAAGCCGGTTGGATGGCTGGAGAACGAGCAGTTGCGATTGTTCGTCCGCCCTGACGGCCACTCGATGGCCAGCGGCGCGATCATCAAGGTCGCGGGAATTACCGGGCGCATTCGTGGGATGAAGAGCAAAGCGTCAGACGGTCGTTCGATTCGGCCATCGCTGGTCGTGATCGACGATCCACAGACGGACGAAGCCTGCGCGAGCCTCTCGCAGTGCGCCACCCGAGAGAGCATTCTGGCGGGTGCCATTCTGGGCTTGGCCGGGCCGGGCAAGAAGATCGCCGGCGTGATGCCGTGTACCGTGATCCGCCCCGGCGACATGGCCGACAGCATCCTCGATCGCCAAAAGCATCCTGAGTGGAATGGGGAGCGGACCAAGATGGTCTACTCTTTTCCAAGCAACGAGAGGCTCTGGGCCCAGTATGCCGAGGTCCGTGCCGACGGTCTACGGGCGGAGCGCGGCCTCTTGGACGCGACCGAGTTCTACCGTCAGAACCGCAGCCGGATGGACGAAGGTGCCGTGATCGCCTGGCCGGAGCGGTTCAATCACGATGAACTATCCGCTGTTCAACATGCCATGAACCTCAAACTACAAGACGAACGGGCCTTTTGGGCTGAGTATCAGAACGAGCCGCTGCCTGAAGACACCGCACCACAGGATGATTTGATGGCCGACCAGATTGCCGCGAAACTCAACCGCATGGGCCGCGGCGAAGTGCCGCTGGGTTGCAGCCAGTTGACCATGTTCATCGACGTGCAGCAGAACCTCTTGTTCTACGTGGTGGCCGCTTGGCAGGAGGATTTCACGGGTTACATCATCGACTACGGGGCCTATCCCGACCAGCGGCGGCCCTACTTCACGATCCGCGATGCGCAGCCGACCTTGAGCCAAGTCGCCCGCGGCACTGGCTTGGAAGGGGCGATCTATGCTGCTCTGGAATCGCTCACCGCCCAGCATTTGGGGCGTGAATGGCGCCGCGACGACGGGGCGTTGATGCGGATTGAGCGCTGTCTGATCGACGCCAACTGGGGCCTGTCGACCGACGTGGTCTATCAGTTTTGCCGTCAAAGTGCGCATGCGGCAGTGCTTCTGCCCAGTCACGGTCGTTTCGTCGGGGCTTCGAGCCTTCCGTTTTCGGAATACAAGCGAAAGATGGGCGACCGCGTCGGTCACAACTGGCGTATCCCCAATGTGCAGGGCAAGCGGGCCGTGCGCCACGTCGTCTTCGACACAAACTACTGGAAGTCGTTTATCTACGGGCGGCTGTTAGTGCCGATGGGCGACAAGGGCTGCTTGTCGCTCTTTGGCGATCGGCCGGAGCAGCATCGTCTGTTTGCGGAGCATCTTACCGCCGAGTATCGCGTGCCGACGCAGGGTCGTGGCCGGACGGTAGACGAGTGGAAGCTGCGGCCGGAAGCCAGCGAAAACCACTGGTTGGACTGCCTGGTGGGTTGCGCTGTGGCAGCGTCCATGCAGGGGGTTGTGCTACCAGGTACTGTCGTCGGGCCCGCGCCGAAGCGAGCGAGGATCAAGTTGTCGCAGCTGCAGAGAAAACGCGGTTAGTCGCTGAATCGGTGACTCTGGTGCAGCTATTTGTTACCTGCTCGTTGGTGCCGAGACAAGGGAATGCAGGTATTCCGGGGCGAAATCTGCTCCGTTTGGCCACGCCAGTGTGTGTCCGACGATCGAGAACGACTTAAAGTACTCGGTGTCTCGAAGCGGTTCGAAAATCGGCCCATCCAATGAATCGGACAAGTCGATCTCGGCAGTCGTGCCGTCGTTAAACGACACGCGAACGCGGTGGTTCACGAGGTACTCGGCCTCGGTTACATGCAGGAACATAAATCTACTCCAGAGGCTCGATCGGATTCAATGGTTCTCGGGCCTGAATGAGTTCCCAGTTTCGAAGTAGTTCGTCTTGATGAAGACTGTACCAATCGAGAACTGCCGTCAACGCTTGCCGAGGGAACTTCCCTTCGACGATGCCGCTGTCGATGTCGACATTTTCCTCCCTACGGCTGTGATCGGGTACCCTGTACCTATTTGCGGAATTGTGATTCCACACTCGTTGGAACCTCGCTATCTCCGCTTGGGACGACCCGCAGAGCGGCGGCGGCCTCGCCGCCCCAATTCAGTATATCGTACGATCCGACGACGGCCATAGCGCCGAATTCTACCGAAGTCACCAAAAATCCGTTTGGTGCATGTGCGCGTTCGCGCTACAACACGGGCAGTGCCGCGGCGAGAACATCCAAGCGGAGTGAGCCCGTTTCCATGTCTGACGAACTCTCCCAAGTGATCGAAACCAACGCCCAAGGGCCTGCGAAGGCCTCGGGCGACTCGGGCAGCATGGAGCAACACCCGCTGCCCGACCAGATCGCCGCCGACCGGTACCTGGAGAGCAAGAAGGCGGCACGGCGCAAGGGGCTTGGCATTGGACTGAAGAAACTCGTGCCGCCGGGAGCGGACTGAAGGGAAAGCACGGACGTGTTCGGGTGGTTGAAAAATATCCGGAGCAGAGAAGCACCGCGGCGCACGGTCCGCACGGTCCACGTGCCGCTACAGGTCCGCAGCCGCTACGACGCCGCCGCCACCACCGACGATAACCGCCGGCACTGGGCCAACGCCGATCTCCTGTCGGCCAACGCCGCCAACAACCCCGCAGGTCCGCCGCACGCTCCGCAGCCGGGCCCGCTACGAGGTGGCCAACAACAGCTACGCCCGCGGCATCGTGCTGACCTTGGCCAACGACTGCGTGGGCACTGGGCCGCGGCTGCAGATGCTCACCGACGACGCCCAAGCCAACCGCCTGGTCGAACAGGAGTTCATGCGGTGGGCCGATGCCGTGAATCTCGCCGAAAGACTCCGCACCATGCGGATGGCCCGGGCCGAGTCGGGCGAGGCCTTTTGTATGTTGGTGGCCAATCCGAAGGTGGACTCGCCGGTGAAGCTGGACCTGCGGCTGATGGAGGCCGACCAGGTGGCCACGCCCGACCTGATCCGCAAACCCCTGGCACCAACGCCGTCGACGGCATCGTCTTCGACGCCCACGGCAATCCGATGGAGTACCACGTCCTGAAAAACCATCCGGGCGACACGATGGCCGGCTTTTCGTTGGACTACGACCGCGTGCCGGCGGCGGCGATGTCCACTATCTTCCGCACCGATCGGCCGGGCCAGAGCCGCGGCATTCCCGAGATCACGCCGGCCCTGCCGCTTTTCGCCCAATTGCGGCGCTACACGCTGGCCGTGCTTGCCGCGGCCGAGACGGCGGCCGATTTCGCCGCCGTGCTCTACACCGACGCCCCGGCCAACGGCGAGGCCGATCCGGTCGAGCCGATGGACCTGGTGGAGCTGGAACGCCGCATGGCCACCGTGCTGCCGGGCGGATGGAGGCTCGGCCAGATCCAGGCCCAGCAGCCAGCGACCGGCTATGCCGAGTTTAAGAAAGAAATCCTCAACGAGATCGCCCGCTGTCTGAACATGCCGTTCAACGTCGCCTGCGGCAATAGCTTCGGGCTACAACTACGCCTCGCGGCCGGCTCGACCACCAGACCTACTACAAGTCGATCCGCGTCGATCAGGCAGCAGATGGGCGCTCGTCGTCCTCGACCGCGTGCTGCGGGCCTGGCTGGACGAGGCGATCCTGATCTCGGATTTCCTGCCGCTGTGGATGCGGACCGCCGCCTTCCGCGATCTTGACGCACCAGTGGTTCTGGGACGGCAAGGAGCACGTCGATCCGGCCAAGGAGGCCAACGCCCAGGCCACGCGGCTTGCAGAACCACACGACCACCCTGGCCTACGAGTACGCCCGGCAGGGCCGCGACTGGGAGAGCGAACTGCGGCAGCGGGCCAAGGAAATCGCGCTGATGGAGCAGCTGGGCTTGACGTACAGCCCGAATCGCAGCCGGCGGCCGCACCCGTTACTAACGAAACAGACCACCGACAAACGAGGAGGACTGAGCTATGCCACTTCCCACCCGAAACGTCGACGAATCGCACGACCAGTTCATTGAGCGCTGCATGGCCGACCCGGTGATGGTCCGGGAGTTCCCCGACGCGGCACAGCGCCGGGCGATCTGCCAGCGGCAGGCCAATGTGCAGGCCGAGGGCATGCTGAACCTGGTGAGCGAGCCGGGGGCGATCACGATCGAGGCGGCCGCCGCAGATGCGGCGGCCGACGGCCAGGAAAAGCCAAGGCTGCCGCGGTTCTCGATGGTGGCCTACACCGGCGGGGTGATGCGGATCGCCGGCTGGCGCTAGCCGGTCGATCGTGGACCTGGCCGGCCTGGGCATCCCGTCGCAAAACCGGCCGATCCGTTTCGGCCACGACATGCAGAGCGGCGTGGGCCACACCGACGCGATCCGGATCGAAGACGGAAAGCTGCTGGCCGCCGGCGTGGTCTCGCGCGACACGGCCGCCGCGCGGGAGATCGTCGCTTCGGCCGGAACGGTTTTCCGTGGCAGGCGTCGATCGGCGCCGGCGTCGAGGAGTTCGAGTTCATCAAGCCGGACCAGAAGGTGCTGGTCAACGGCCGGGAGTTCTTGGGGCCGGTCAACGTCGTGCGCAAGGTCGACCTTGGGCGAGATCAGTTTCGTGGACCTGGGTGCCGACGGCCAGACCAGCGCCAGCGTGGCGGCCATTGGCCACCCCCTTACAAGCAGGAGAATTTCGCAGATGGCAGACAGTATTACTATAGGCGCCGACTCGCAGGCCGATTTCCCCGGCCTCCGGGGAGGCTGCCCAACCCGCCGCGCCGCCCAGGCGGCGCCGGCCGGCAGCGCGGCCGAGCCCGTGCCGCGGGACAGCCGCGGCGCCGGCGGCCGTGCGAGAAGATCCGGCCGAGGCGGCGGCCGAGACGCAGCGGATCGCCGCCATGCGCGAGCTCTGCGCCGGGCAGCATCCGGAGATCGAGGCCCGGGCGATCCGCGAGGGCTGGGACGACGACGCGCTGCGAGTTGGAGGTGCTGCGGACAACCGCCCCACGGCGCCGGCGGTGCACGTCCGGCACGAAACGGTCAACGGCACGGTGCTCGAAGCGGCGTGTCTGTTGACCGCCAAGCTCGACGGCGTCGAGAACCTCTTCGACGAGCAGGCGCTGGAGGCGGCCCAGAAGCGGTTCCGCGGCGGCATCGGCCTGCAGGAGCTGCTCTTGGAGGCGGCCTGGGCCAACGGCTACACCGGCCGCAGCTTCCGCGACAGCCGCGCGATCATGCGGTTCGCCTTCAAGCCGGAGTTGGAGGCCGGTTTCTCGACCGTCGACATCGGCGGCATCCTTTCGCAACGTGGCCAACAAGTTCTCTGCTGGAGGGCTTCTTCGCGGTCGAGCGGACCTGGCGGAACATCTGCGCCGTGCGGAACGTTTCGGATTTCAAGACGGTCACCAGCTATCGCCTGATCGGCAAGGACCAGTACGAGCAGGTCCCGCCGGGCGGCGAGCTCAAGCACGGCACCCTGGGCAACGAGACCTACACGCAACAAGGCCGACACCTACGGGCTGATGCTCGTCGATCGACCGCCGCGACATCATCAACGACGACCTGGGCGCCATCACCACGGTGCCCCGAAAGCTCGGCCGCGGCTCGGGCCTGAAGATCAACGACATCTTCTGGGCCACGTTCATGGACAACGCGGCGTTCTTCAGCACCGACAACAAGAACTATCTCGACCGGCGCCGACACGGCGCTGTCGATCGACGGGCTGACCAAGGCGGAAGTGGCCTTCATGGACCTGTGCGACAGCGACGGCAAGCCGATCGGCATCATGCCGGCGATCTTGCTGGTGCCCACGGCCTTAAGCGCGATGGCCACGCAGCTCTACAAGTCGGTCGAGCTCCGCGACACCACGGCCAGCACGAAGTACCCGATCGCCAACCCGCACCAAGGCAAGTTCCGCACGGAGGTGAGCCGCTACCTGACCAACAGCCACTACACCGGCTACTCGAGCAAGGCCTGGTACCTGCTGGCCGATCCGGGCGACCTGCCGGTGATCGAAGTGGCGTTCCTGAACGGCCAGGAGTCGCCGACGATCGAGACGGCCGAGGCCGACTTCTCCGTCCTGGGCATCAAGGCGCAGAGGCTTTCATGATTTTGGCGTAGCCCTTCAAGAGACCCGGGCGGGCGTCAAGGCAAAGGGCGAAGTGTGACGCAGCCGACGGGATTCGGAACGACTGGTTCTGACACTCAAACTGAAACCAGACAGCGGAGGCAAACTGCAATGGCCACAAGCAACTTACGTTCAGAGCGAGGCGAGACGATCGACTACACGCCCGGCAGCGCGGTGGCCGCCGGACAGGTGGTCGTCCAGGGGGATTTCGTGGGCGTGGCCAAGACACCGATCGCAGCCGGCGCAGCCGGGGCGCTGGCGGTGGTGGGCATCTTTGACGTGGTCAAGGCGGCCGTGGCGTTTACGGCCGGCGCGGCCGTGTTCTGGGATGCCGACGGCAATCCCGTCGGCGGCACGGCCGGCAGCGGCGCCGCCACTACTTCGGCCAGCGGCAACAAGTTCATGGGCTTTGCGGTTGCCGCCGCGGGCGAGACGGACGACGACGGTCCGCATCTCGCTGCGATCGGTCGAATCCGCCGCGCAAGGGAGACCGTCGGGGCTTGGCGACCTGTCCGATGTGGGCACGGTGGCCTACGACGCCGGCAAGATCCTGGTGGCCGACGGCGACAGTTTCGAGTCGGTGGCCGTTTCGGGCGATGTTACGCTTGGCGGCCGGACGGTGCGGTCACGATCGGCGCCGACAAGGTGTTGGCCACCCACGTGAAGGACGGCGAAAATCTGGCGGTCGGCGTGGCAGTGCCGGATACGAAGGAGATCACCTTCGGCACCAGCAAGCTTGCCCGCAGCGGCAACAACATTATCGCCACCTTGCCGGCGGCCGACCCGACGGTGTGCCGGTGCGCTGTACGTCGATGCGGGAGTGGTCAAGGTCTCGGCAGGGACGTAAGCAGCGATGACGGACCTGCTTCGAGAATGATCGGATTGGTTGGAGGACCAGCGGACCCGGCATGCCGCGTCGGTAGTCACTTACCGCCGCGGCAGCCGGTCCGCCGAGGTCTTGGCCACCGTGGGCAAGACCACCTTCGAGGTCGACGACGGCTACGGGGTCCTGGTCCGCCACGAGTCGCGCGACTTCCTGATCCTGGCGGCCGACTTGGCCTTCGACGGTGAAGTGGTGCTGCCCGAACGTGGCGATCGGATTCGAAGAGACGCAGGCAGAAGGCGGTTTCGTGTACGAAGTACCGCGCCGGGCAAGGAGCCTTGCTGGCGCTACAGCGACCCGTTCCGCAAGACGCTTCGCATCCACACCAAGCAGGTCCAGGGACAGTAGCCCATCATGCCGAGCACCACGATCCAGATCGCCGACGCCGTGGTCGACAGCGCTCAACGGCGCCACCTTGAGCCAGCCGGTTGCGGCCGGCGGCATTACCTGCCGGAGTTCGAGCTGACGGAGATGGACGCACTTCACGTCTCGGTAGTGCCGGCGGAACTGGACGAGGAGATCGCCGATCGGACGCGCGACCGGGCCGAGTACAAGATCCACGTCGCTGTCCAGAAGCGCGTCGGCCGGCAGGATCCGCCGGGGATCGACACCGAGGCGATCGACCAGCTGATGCAGTTGGTCGAGGAGATGGACGACCTGTTCCGGCACAAGCCACTTGCCGGTTTTGAGCAGGCCCACTGGGTCAAGACAGAGAACAAGCCCATTTACGATCCCAAAGCACCTCAAGGAGCACGGGCAGTTTACCAGCCTTTTGGTGTTCACCTTCCGGATTGTGCGATGAGTCTTAGCTACGACGTCAAATCGATGTTCTTCGACCGCCGCGCGGTCGCCGAGGCCGTTGGCCGGGCCAACGTCAAGGTCCTAAGCCGCATCGGCGCCTTTATCCGGCGGCGGGCGAAGTCTTCCATCCGCAAGCGTCGGGCCGCGTCGCTTCCCGGCCAGCCGCCCAGCTCGCACGTGGGCACGCTTAAGAACCTGATCTACTTCGGCTTCGACACCGCCACGCGATCGGTGGTCGTCGGGCCGACGCCGGCGGGTGTGCGGGGCATTGTGCCGCCGACCTTGGAGTTCGGCGGGCCGCTGGCGGCCAGGCGCAACCCGCGTCGCAGGCTGCGGCAGGTGGGCGGCGCGGGGAGATCCGCATCGGCGGCTATCGGGGCGCCACCACCAAGCGGAACAAGGACGGCAAGTGGGTGACCTATGCAGTGCTTACAACCCAGGCCCAGGCAGAACGGGCCAATCGACTCAACGAAGAACTCTATGGGCCGGAGATGATCGGCGGCCGGCGGATCGAGCCGCGGCCGTACATGGGCCCGGCCTTGCGGGCCGAGATGCCGAGCCTGCCGGTCCTATGGGCCAACTCCATCCGCGCATGACAAGGAGCAACTGACATGGCCGTTCGCGTATCCCTGGATGCAAAGCTCTACTACGGTCCGGCCGGGAGCCGCGCGTCTACGTTGATTAACACGGTCGGCGACGTGACGCTCTCGCTCAAAAAGGGCGAGACGAAGATTTCGTCGCGGGCAAGCCGCTGGGCGCTTACCAAAGGCGCGCTTAAGGAGGCGGACATCTCCTTCGAGGTGATCGACGACTCGAGCGACGGGGCAATGACCGCCATCCTTTCGGCCTTCATGAGCGATACGCCCTTGGCGTTTTACGTCAAGGACGCCGCCGACGGCCACGGCCTCGATGCCGACTTCGAGATCCTCGGGGCCGATCGGGACGAGAAGCTCGAAGACGCCATCAAGTACAAGTTCACGATCAAGCCAACCTACGTCAGCCGCTATCCGGCGTGGGTCTAACCCAAAGCGCCCGTGAGTTACAACTACGTCCCCTACAACGACACGCCGATTAAGATCCTCTCGCCCCCGGCGGCCGAGGGCTCGCCGGCCCGCCAGGTCGACGACAACTTCTGCTTGATTGTCGACATGGCGGTGGCTGTAGCCGGCGACCTGGCAACACACGTGGCGCTGACCACTTCGGCCATGGCGGCATCGTGGCCGGTACGGACAGCCGGCTAAGCGACGCCCGGACGCCGACGGCGCATAAGGCCAACCACGCTGCAGGCGGCGCCGATCCGCTGACTCCCGCGGACATCGGGGCCTATTCGACCGCCGCGGTCGACACGGCGCTAGCGACCATCGCCCTGTCCACCCAACAGTGGGCAGCGCTGCCGCTTAACCTTAGCTCGGGAGAGACAGGCATGCTCCAAGGAACCTATGCACTGATCGTTTCGGCCGCCGGGATCTCGATTCAAAGCAACGTTACCCGCACGGCCAGCCTGGGGATCGAACCGGTCGATACCGACCTGCCGGCCGGCAAGGCGGGGACCTTGAGCACCCGGACCGATGACGACACCGGCGTGGCGACGCTTTTAGCCGGTCACGGTGTCCAGACCGGCGACAAGGCGGACGTGTTTTGGGCCGACGGCGTCCGCTACGGCATGGCCTGCACGGTCGCCGGCAACGACGTCACGCTCGACCAGGGCGCCGGCGACAACCTGCCGACCGAAGACACCGACGTGGTGGTCTCGGTCCAGCAGGCGCTCGACGTCACCTTCGACGGCGACAACCTGGTGCTGATCGCCGCCTCGGCCAGCCGGCGATCGCACTTGACGTTCCTCGATGCCGGCGGGGCGGTGATCCTGGCCGTCGAACTCGGTGCCGACGAGGCCTGGGCCTGGGTCAGCGATACGGGTGTGGCCAATCCGCTTTCCGGCAACGCCGTGGCGTCGATTGCGGTCAGCAACGGCGACGGCACCAACACGTCGAACATCAAGCTAACCGGATTGCAGTACGGCAGCTGAGCAAGGGATTAGGGATTGGAGGACAGCCATGAAGACGTTTCGAGATGCGGCGGGCCGCGAGTGGACCATCACGGTTGACGTCGGCGCGATCAAGCGGGTGATGAAGGCGCCGATCGAGTATCTGGGCGAGCCCGCTGAAGGTGAATCTCCTGGAGTTGGTCGATCCGGACGGCGAGCTGCTAAAGAAGGTCGTGGCCTATCCGCCCTTGGTCTGCGACATCGCCTATGCGCTGTGCAAGCCGCAGTGTGACGAAAAAAGCGTCACCGACGAGGAGTTCGGCCGAGCGATGGCCGGCGACGTGCTGGAAGAGGTGCTCGATCTGCTGCTCGAGGAGACCGTGGATTTTTTCCCCAAGGCCCGGCGGGCGGTGCTGCAGAAGGTGCTCAGCAAGAGCCGGACGTTCGCCAGGCGGGCCCAGGAGCTCACCGAGGCGCGGCTGGCGGCGGGGGAACTGGATCGGGCGATCGACGAGGTGCTCCAACCGGAACTGGCCCGGCTCGAAGCTTCGCCGAGCGGTGGTACTGGTTCTGCTGGGAGCTTGCCGGCCTTATCGGCATCGACCCCGAACGAAGAACGCTCGCCGAACTGATGGCGATGGCCCACGGGCGGCAGAAGGCCGAGTGGGAGCGAACGGCGCTATTGGCGGCGATCGCGGCCAATCCCTACCGCGATACCGATCGGCGCCCGGAGCCGTTTACGGCCGAGGAGTTCAATCCCTTCGCCGACCAACAAGTCCCAAGACCCGAGAAACGACAAATAAAGCTCAGCGTCCAGTGCCTTAAGGCGCTTTGTGAACCGCCAACCGAAACGGCAGACCGTCCAACTCTGGCCACTAACCACTGACCACTAGCCACTAATGTCGACAGCAGGTGCCATTCGAGCCGGTGCGGCCTACGTCGAGGTGTTTCTCGACGACAATCGCATCGTCCGCGGCCTGGCGACGGTCCAATCGAAGCTCCGCACCTGGTCGGCGTCGCTCGGGCGGCTCGGTAGCGGCGCCTTCGGCGGCGGGCTGCCCGGGCCGCTCGGCGCGATCGCGCACTTCGCCGGCTCGCCGGCCGGGATGTTCGCCGGCTTGTTGGTAGCCTCGAAGACCTTCGCCTCCATGGGCGACGACCTGGACAAGATGAGCAGCCGCGTGGGCGCCTCGGTCGAGTTCCTCTCGGCCCTCTCGCACGCGGCGAAGATCGGCGGCACGGAGATCGCCGCCATGGAGGTCGGCATCCGCCGGCTGCAGCGGACCGCCTACGACGCCACGCGCGGCCTGTCGACGGCCGTGGATGCCTTTGAGGATCTGCACGTTAACATCTACGCCGCCGACGGACAGCTTGAAGAGCACCGAGCAGCTCTTCATGGAGTCGGCCGCGGCCCTGTCGCGGATGGAGAACAACACGAAGAAGGCGGCGCTGGCCACGGTGGTCTTTGGACGCGCCGGCACGGGGCTGTTGCCCATGTTGCGCGAAGGTCCGGAGGGGCTTGTGGCGGTGATGGAAGAGGCCAAGCGGCTGGGCATCGTGATGAGCACCGAGGACGCCACGGCCGCCGCCCAGTTCACCGATGCGATGACGCGGATGCTCAGCGTGCTGAAGATGGCGGCGGTGCGGATCGGCGGCGCGCTGGCGCCGGCGCTGACGGCCGCGGCGGAGAAGTTGGCCAGCGCCGGCAAGCCCGCGCTGGATTGGATCAAGTCGCACGCGGCCATCGTGCAGTTGGCGCTGAAGGTGACCGGCGCGGTGGTTGCCGGCGGGCTGGCCCTGACGCTCTTTGGAAAGCTGCTCGGCCTGGTCGCCGGCGGCGTGGGGTTGTTGATACTGCCGTTTCGACTCCTTGGCGGCCTGGTCGGCACTATCGGGTCGCTTTTGGCCGGGGCATTCTCGGTCGCCACCGGCATGATCTCCGCCGCCGGGGCGGCGTTGGGCTTTCTGCTTACGCCGATGGGACTCTTGGTCGCAGCGGCAGTGGCGCTGGCCGGATATTTTATCTGGTCCACCGGTGCCATCGGCGATGCGATCGGCTGGCTTAAGGGCGTCTTTCGCGGCCTGGCTGACGACGCCAGAAAGACCTTTGGCGGCATTAGCGATGCCCTGGCCGCCGGCGACATCGCGCTTGCCGCCAAGGTCCTGTGGGCGATGCTCAAGCTTGAGTGGCAGAAGGGACTGAGCTTCCTCGAAGGTCTTTGGGAGGGTTTTAAGGGGTTTTGGAGTGACGCGGTCATTGGCCTGGCCATCATCTTCACCGGCGCGGTGGCGAAGATCAAAACCCTGTGGGCGGAGCTGATGGGTTGGCTCGAGAAGAAGTGGAACGCCTTTAAGCTAAGCGGCTTTACCGAGACGCTGGCCAGTTGGTTCGCGCCGATCTTCGCCAAGCTTCAGGGCGTGAGCGTCGAGGACGCACAGAAGGCGCTCAAAGAAGATTTTGCCATGGGCCGGGCGGCGCAGCCGAAGCGCGACGCCGAGATCGACGCGGCCACCAAGGCCAAGACCGACCAGATTGAACAAGAGCGCAAGGCCACCGAGGACCAGCTCGCCCAGGATAAACTCCGTGCCGACAGGGACCGCCAGGCCCGCATCGACGCCGCCCAGGCCGAGGTCGCCGCTGCGCGGAAGGAGCTCGACGACGCGGTGGCCAAGGCACGCGAGGCACGCGACAAGGCGGCCGCCGGCGGTGAAGGGCCGGCGCCGGCGCGGAAGAAGTTCGCGGTCCCCGACATTGCCGGCAATCTCGCGGCCGCCAAGACCTCGGTCGAAGGGACCTTTAGCGGCTACGCCTTAAGTGGCTTGGGCGGCACCGGCACGATCGAGGAGAAGATGGAAGGGCACCTGGCCCGCATCGCCGAGGGCACCGATCGGCAGAACGACGCGTTGGCGCGGATGGAACGCAACATGGCCGACGGCCTGATGCTGGCCTGATGGGACGACCACGATGGCAACGATCCAGATCTACGAAGGGTTTCCCAGCCGTGAGAGTGTCTTGGGCGGCGACAGCCCGTCGGTGGTTCTTAATTGGGTCGTCCTGGGCACCAGCGACGACATCGTGGCCAAGAGCCTGGTGCGGGCCTACACGCCTCCGGCTTATGACGGGCTGATACTGCAGAATGTCACGTCGAAGGAGACTGCGCCCAAGACGTGGGAGTGCCAGGCCAACTACGGCTCGCGCAAGCCGCCGAAGGAAAACGAATACAAGTTCGCCTTCGACACCACCGGCGGCCGCCAGAAAATCACCCAGAGCCTCGATACCGTCGGCAAGTATGCCCCCGCTGGCAAGACGGCCGCCGATCACAAGGGCGCCATCGGTGTGACCGACCACGGCGTTGCGGGCTGCGAGATCGTCGTGCCGAAGTTCTCCTGGTCGGAGACCTGGCAGCTGCCGATCGTCGATTACGGCTGGGGCTATTCGCAGGTGCTCAAGGCGGTGACCGGCCGGGTCAATGCCGCCGTGTTCCGTGGCTTTGCTGCCGGACAGGTCCTCTTTCGCGGCGCCAAGGGCTCGGCGTCCAACAAGGACCCCAAGCTCATCGAGATCACCTACGCGTTCGACCAGAGCGACGACGTACAGTCTCAGTCGATCGGCGAAATCTCGGGGGTCAACAAGGCCGGCTGGCAGTACCTGTGGGTCCACTACGCCGAAGAGCACGACGAGAATGCCAAGGCGCTGGTGCGACGGCCCGACGGCGTCTACGTCGAACGCGTCTACGATTCGGCCAATTTTAGTCTTCTGGGCATCGGCGCGTAACGATGGCCTCTCCTGGCGACAACGCGAAGCCCCTAAGCCCCGGCGATCGCTGGCGGCCCACGGCCGATGGTCTTAATAGTTGGAACGAGGCCGCCCAGTATGTTCGGGGCCTGCGCGACGACAGCGGTGCACTGGCCACGCCCGCCGCGATGGATAGCCCTGCCATCGTCCTGGTCAAGAACCAATCCGGCAGCGACCGCACGCGGTTCGACGTTTTGGGCGTTGACGGTGTGCTCATCACGCCCTCGGACAACCTGGCTGTTTTTTCCAGTCGCCGCCCGTTGGTCGGCGTCCTGCCCAGCGTGGCCGATCATGCCGGCCGGTTCTGCGTCCTGTTGGAGCCGGTCGCAACCGGCAAGCTCGGCCGTGCGCTCTTTCTGGGTGTCGTGCCGGCGCGGGTGTACGTCAACTCGCACCTGGACGCCTATTGCGATGTGATGGAGTCGAAGACCATCGGCGACGAGACCGTCTATCTCGGCAGCGGCTCCTCGGGTGCACAGATCCTCTGGTGGGAGGCCGCCGATCTAAGCGCCGTCGGCACGGTCGTCTGGGCCGTCCTTCGGCTCGGCGGCGCAGGCGGCGGACTTCGCTGCTTCGAAGTCAGCCAGTCGAGCCCCGCCGCGCCGGCCGCGCCGGGCAGCTCCGTGGATGCGTGGACGCTCCGGTGGAACGCCACGACGCAGCACTACGACGACCCGAATCGCAGCGATCCTACGGATCTTGTCGTGATCGACACCGAAGGCCGCTTCCGTTGGCTTTGTTACGACGACACCGAGCAAGACGCCCCCGGCTCCCGCGGTTTTTGCGACAGCAACGGGGTGATCGTCTCGATCCACGAACCATCGAAACTTTTGGGCGGTTCGGTTCAAGTCACGAGTGCGTTCGTCGTCACCGGTCTGACGTCACTATACGCGCTGGACGGCGGGCTGCTGCCCAAGCGGCGACGCTTACCGCAGCGACCACACCCAAGCTTGGCGGGCTGGAGCAGACCTGTGCGGTCGCCGAGAGCGACGCCGTCTTCGTCTGGGACGACGAGCACCAGCTCTACAAGCCGCTCTGGGTCGACAGGCCGCTGGCCCAGCGGGTCCGCGGCACCACGCCCAGCTTTATCGGGCGGGGGACCGGCTCATTTACCGTCTCCAGCCTCACGGCCACCAGCCCCGGTGCCTTGCCCGGCGGGTCCAGCTACACGATCACCAACTCCGGCTACTGCATCGACGCCGGTGTGGCGTTCTTTGCCGAGTGGGACATCTCCATCCCGGGCTATCGCATCTACGACGTGGGGGCGTGCTCGACCAGCACGGACTGCGGCTAAACGATGAGCCACCGGAAATGCAACTGCAACTGCGTCGAACAGCCCTGCTACCAGCAGGCATTTCCCTACGGGTTCTCCAGCCACGGAGACCACTCGACGATCTGCGGCCCCTACAGCACCGGCTCCTGGTTCACGCCCGAAGAACCCGGCGACTGGCCCAAGGAGTATACCGGCTTTACCAGCATCCTGATCGACGGCGTCGCCCATGCCATTAGTGGCACAAGCGGCGGGCCGCGGGCCGATTCGCTCTACATCACCCCGGCCATCACGTATCCCTGGCAACTCGATTTCGACACCGAAGGTGCCACCGCCAGGCAGTGCGACAACCGTTTTACGATCACCCCACCGCCGGCCAACTGGGACGGCATCTCGCTTGCCGGCTGCCAGGTGAAGCTTGACGGCATCAGCTACCCGACCTACACGATCGTCGCCAACGACGACAGTAGCTTCACACTCGACGGCGACTACTGCCCCACGGTGTCGTTTCAGGTCGTCTTCACGTATTACCAGGCCCACAGCGGCTACACGGTTGCCGACGATGGGACGATCACGTTAAGCACGCCGCCGGAAGGATGGCACACCGATCAGCTGGTCGGCCACGTGATCGAGCTTCGCGACGGCAACAGCACGGTGCAGCTGGCGCCGAGGATCATTTCGAACACGGCGACGGCAATGATGGTCGACGCGCCGATGCCGACCACCCACGGCACCGGATTTTCGATTGCCGGCAACGTGATGACGCCGGCGGTGGCACCGACCGGCTGGCAGACCGGCGGCTCGAAGGAATACGGCTTCCGCAACCGGACCCTTGAGCTGGTCGACCCCGACGGCATCGTGCAGTACACAAGCTCCGTGGACCGCTTCGCCTCCACCACGAGCATGTACATCTACACGCCGCGGCCGCCGGATGGGGACTATCCGGATTGGACGTGGCGGATCGTCGCCCCATTCGGCCAGTGGGGCTTCTTGCTCCGCGGCGACACCTCCGGCACGTATTTTGAGACCTCCGGCAGCGCGCTGCCTTGCACGGTCGACGGCAATCCTGCGCTGAAGTGGTGGACGCCGTCCTATAACCAATTTCCGTCCGGCTGGCTGGGCGGCGAGTTCGTCGGCTGCACGGTCAACTATGACGGTGCGGCGGGCACGGTCATCGCCAACGATGCCGACTCGATCACCGTCTCCTACGCCTCGAAATCGTTCGGGCCGCGGCAGTGGCAGCTTAACGTCACTCCCTCCGGCACCGGATATGTCGATTGCAGCGGGGTTTTTAGCACGATCGGCGCGAGCTTCCCGTCCGGCGCCTCCGGGTGGCCGATCACGATTCGCGGCACCGCCAACGCCATCGACACGGTGCAGACCGGCGGCTACAAGTTCACGACCCGCGATCCGATCAACACCGATCACCCGTGGCGGCTCCCCAGCTATGACAGCGGGCAGTATTGGGACGTGCTGGGGGACGGCCTTGCGACAAGCACCAATGACACGGGGATTTCGTGCGGGCAGTGGGCGCTGGTAGGCATCGCCAAAAACTCGGCCGATGGGGCGAAGGTCCTCTGGCACACGCCGCCGCCGGTCTGGCAGTACCTCTTGAGTCTGCCGATCCTCAATAACGATGCCACCGCCGGAACGGCCCGGATCTACTTCGGCCCGGGCGGCAACTCGTATCTCGAAGTGCCGTTCGGTCCCAGCGGCTCTGAAGGTACCGCCAGTCTGGTCGTCCCCGGCAAGACCCAGCAGAAATCCTACGCCGTCTACATGAGTAGCAGTAGCGCCGTGGCCGCACAGGTCTGCGTCACCAGGACGCCCGACGGCGACTATCTCGTTTATGCGACGGTGCCGGACTACAACCGGCCGCAGGGCGTTCTTCCGCCGGGGCCGTTCTACGCCAAGGTTGCCAAAGGGGATTGGCAGAGCAATCTGCACCGGCTCGGCATCGGGACCAGCCATGCCGCCCGCCTCTGCAATCTTTCGGTGTACGAAACGCGGGGAAGGCTGCCCGAGCAGGACACGAAGTGTTCGTACTGCATCATGAGCTGCTACATCCCCGGCTGGGAGGGCGGCGCAGAGTGGCCGCAGCTGACGCTCAACATCGTCGGCGGGCCGCTGGCTGGCAACTATGTGCTGGTGTCCTACGGGAGCTGTTGTTGGGGTGTTTCGCTGGCGCCCAGTTATCCGTGCGGGGCACTCGGCCTCGGTGCGTCGATCACCGTCAACCCGGACGACACCTTCACCCTGACGGCCGTCCCGACGCGAGCCTGCTCCGGGATCGAATGCTTCGGCAGCGCCTGTTACTACGCCAAGGATGGCGGCGCGTCGGGCACGTTTTCGGGACTGTTTTCCAACGAGACCCTCAACCTGGCCAGCGGCGGGTTCTGCGGTGCAACCTCGGTAACGGCGACATTCCAATGATCTCGATTTCGTGCCAATTCGAAACCAAGGGCGGTAAGCCCGAGTGCATCCACTGCGGCTACGTCTGGGACGACGAAGGCAAGCCGCCGGTGCGCGACTGTCCTTCGTCGCCCGGTTATCAAGAAATGGCCGCGCTGGTGGGCTACGATGGTGAGATCACGACCGGCCTTGTGGAGATGCTTCGGCTATGGAGCCTGTTGGGGCAGCCGCTGCGGAGCGACGAAGAGGCAGCACAGTCCGCGGCTGCCTGCGGCTCCTGCGACGTGGCCGGCTGTCTGCGGCTGCACCGCATGGCCACGTGGCAGTGCCCGAAGATGACAGCGCCGCCAGTGCCGACGGCCGGCGGCAAGAGCGAAGAGGACCTGAAGCGGGAAGCGGTCGAAGCGATGCGCGAAAGCGCGAAATCATTCGCAGAAGTCGATCCGGCGCTCGTCAACGAGCGGCTCGCCTGCTGTGCTTCCTGCGAGCTTCTTCGCTGGTACGGCTGTAGCCTACACTGCACCTGTTCGGACCGTTGGGCAAAGTGGCGAGAGCGGATCCGCTCGGGCAACTGCGATCGCTTTGATGACTGAGCGACCATTACCTCTATGCCATCTCCTCTGGCGGCAGCGCCGTCAATATGTTCCCGCGTGACAACGACCCTGCGGAGCCCAGTCCCAACGAGCCGGACGTTCCCGACCGAGGCCACGAAGCCGAAGAGCACGCTGTTCTATGAGGTTGCTTTGGCGCACAAGTACATCACCCAATCATCGGTTGCGTCGGGCATCGCAAACGATCGTATGGCCCCGCCGCTAACGGTAGGCAAGCGTAGCGTCTCTCCTGTTCGCGGATCGATGCAGGACGCATAGTACGTGCCGGGCGCAAGGGCAAGCGAGAACGCACCGCCTACGGCCGAGTAGACGACATATTGGCGCCCGGGTTCCGCCAGCAGGTACGTCCGACTGCCGTCGCTAATCAGCGCATTGTGGCTGGCCATCTTCCAGTATTCAATGCCGCTGGTGGTGAAGAAGTCGACCAGGTGCTTGATGTCGTCGTACTCCGGCTGATGCTGCCAGTCACCGGTCGATTCCGGTATCCCCATGCCGTTGCTGTGCGGACGCATGTCAGCCGTGCTGCCATAGCCTCCGGCCGTCACGATGCCCCAGATCGCGTTGCGCACGAGGGTGCGCGTGAAGATAAGCTCGTCGTCGCGGTGCAGATACGTCTGGCCCACGTACGCATATTCTTCGTTTGCCACCGGCATGCCGTGGTTCAAATTGGCGACAATCCCTGCGTTGCCCCACTCGTCACCGTTGCGCACATTACCAAAAGCCGGCCCGAAGTGATACTGATTGGCCACGTACGTCGGCCACGTCGAATCGAAGAACTGGAAGGTGACACTACTGCTGCAGTTGTGGATCGAAAGTGGCGCAGGCACCCGTTGCCGTGCGCCACGGATCTTCCGCACTCACCAGCGCCGCGAGTCGATCAAACTGGGCGTAGTTCTGAGGATGCAGCCCTCCATGTCCCGGTGAGGCGACCCACTCGTTGGCAACGCACCATATCACGTTCGTGTAGGCTGAATAGCGGGACAGGACATATTTGATGAAGCGTTCATTCTCGGCGTCGGTCCCGAATTGCCGGTTGTCCGTATACGGCGTGGTGAGGATCAGGTCCGCGATGAGCCCCTTGGAGTCCATGTACTGAATCAGCTCATCAAGCCGCTGCCAGTAAGGCAGATTTAGCGTATCTCGTTGCGGCGCCATTGACGTGCCGGCGTACGGCTGCGCATCGGGGTACTTGTTGTGTTCGACGGGGAAATAGCTCGCGTAGACACCGAAGCGGACCTTCGTGAACCCAAACCCAGACATGCTATCGATCGAAGTCTTCCAATGGTCGTTCACCAGTGCGGCCCGCATCCAATCCAGGTAGGTCTGCCCGATCGGGAAACAGCGGGTGCCGTCCTCCCACGCGAAGCTGTTGCGATGGTTCCCGTCTACTCGCAGAAAGCCATGTCTGCGGCCCTTCGCTGCTGTACACGTGATCTCTCCTCTTCTGTCGTTGAGCTCGATGTCGGTGGACTGTGTCCGGTAGGTCCAGGTGCCTTCCAAGGTAGGCGCAAAGCGGATCGCAAAGCGTCGGTCGCCGCCCCAGAAGCCCGTCAACGTCTTCGACACGCCACCAGGCCCGCGAAACGTTGCCTTCAGATCCGGCCCAAGCGCATAAGCATTGGCATAGTCGTGGCTTCCCAAGAGCGAAATGTCGCAGGTCGACCATTTTGGTACGTCCAGCGACACAGCGTGCGACGGCGGTAGAGTCACAGCTTCCATCTCGGCCTGTTGATTAGTGACTGGACGTGATGGTAGGCATGCCATCCTGCGAACTTGGCAATTCCATCCTCTTCCTGAGCATCAGTGGCTGCAGCCCCGCAATAGTGGACGGGCGCGCGGAAATGTCTCGTTGCAGGGGGCATTTGAGACGACAAACTGAACTTCGTTGGAAACGAGTTGCAGGCTCTCTTGCACAGACGGCAGCAGCAACCTATAACCCCAACGCACTCTGTAGCTTCCTGCCATGGTGAGGTCACACAGCCGTCGCAAATCCCGGTGAGCAATCCCTAGGAAATTGCCTTCACGCAGGCAGATGGAGTGCATCCTTTCTGGCACACAATTGGATGCCCTTGTGATGGTTCGGCATGGCACGGGGTGACCATTCGGACCAGTCACATCAATCGACGAGTATTCGTCTATCCACTTGAGATCGTGATCAGGCCACCACAGTTGCATTTCGCCTTCGACGGTTTCTTGACCTTCCGAAAGCGTGTTTAGCGAGCCAATGCATATTAGTCCATAGCTAACGGTAACCGGTGTATCTGCGCCTCACTTGCCCCGTCGGACCGACGAGAAAGGCGGCCAGTCCGTACTTCGATTCGCCGTGGGGAAACGTCTTCACGACCCCAGGGTGGTCAGTCGACTCAACAGACTGTGATTCCGGCATGAAGGCCCCTCTGGAAATAAGTACTGTCGAAGCTGTTCTCGCAATCGCTTCTCCTCCGCGCCCATAACGGAGTCAGCAACTCATGCCTCCTACCTCAGTCTACGACGGCCTGACCAAATCTCAATGCCGGTCATCAGGCCACGTAAGATGATCTTCATACCAACGAACCGTTGCAAACGTCCTACGTGCGCAGCCTGTTCAAGAGACTCGGCCGCAAGGCGAACATCGCCAAGCGCTGCCACCCTCACGGCTTGCGCCACTCGTTTGCCGCAAGTTTGGCGGATGAACGGGTTGACCTTCGCGTGATTCAGCACGCCCTTGGGCATAGCAGTCTCGGCACTACCCAACGCTACGTTGACCACCTGAACCCCACGTCCGTAATTGACACCTTGCGCCCGGACGTGGTAGACGTGCCCACGTCGGCAACGTCGCAACGGGCGCAATGCTAGGGGCTTCCACGGGCTTCTCTGCCCATCCCCATGCCTACCGTTGCGCCCTCTCGCCCTTGATCGGCATGTTCTCTGTCCGCCGATCCACGCATGGCCCCTTCTCTTGTCTTGCCCTTGATTGATCGAACTTGACGGCAGGTAGGTGGGGAGGGTGGGGTTTTTCGTCGATCGGCGAAACGACGCCCGAACCGAAAATCCCCGGCCCCCTATCCACCGTCTTGGCCAACTCGGAAAAAGGGCTGACGCGGCAAAACGGTATCCTGCGATCTCTCGGCGCTGTCCGCGCGCCGTGCCCCTTGCACCACCGCCGACACGGCGCTCATCCGCCGCTCGCCAAGGACGGTTGGGAACAAGTTGCACCAGTGGGGCACCTGTTCTGCCACAGTGAGTAGCCGCGATGCCATGCCGCCAATCACCGGCGGGCCACTGCGGGGCGGTATCTGTGATCGACTGAACACGCCGTTGCGCGGTGGTCGAAACGTAACCGGCCATTGGTATCATGGACGGTGGTGGTTGGGAGAGTTACGGGTGGAACTATCATGCTGTGCAGTGTTTCTTCGCCGCCTACCAAGCATCCAAACCCCGCACCCTACACAAACCAACCCTGCAATCACACTGGCAACAACTCCACCAAGTCCAGACCCAAAGCCATGTGGTCCGACAAATATGGCATTCAGTGAGAACAGAATGCCCACGGCCACAAACGAGTATCCAATCGTTCGTTCCACGTCATCCTCCTACTTGTGAGTTCTGGGGACGCTGTACATAATTATTGGACTGAAGGGAACAGGGACATACGAGGGCGACGGGCGCGCTTATCTGGAGTGTCAATAAGGCGCCTGTTCCCCTTTCCTCCTCCTGGTGGATATGCCAGCAGTGTCACCCGCCCCGCACGATGTGCCATCCGTTGCTCTATTGGAGCGACCGCATGGCATCCTTAAGTGCATCCTTAAGTGCTGCGGGGAGCCGATGCAAATCGGCGAGTAGGTATACGTTTCCCCGTTTTACGTGTCCCCACGGATCGAAGAGTATGAACACTTCCTCCGAGCCGTCTTTACGTGTGATAGCTATTGATCCCCGTATCTCGTAGTGCGGGCCTAGGATCGGGCTTTGCGTTGGCAAGGGGGTCGAGGATCAGTTCCTTCATCACCTTATTGTCTCTCGTCCGCCACTCCATGCTCTGTTTATAGTCCAAGTGCAGAGAGACTCGGCAGTCCACGACTTCGCTGTCCTTCTTCTCGAAGAACACTCGCCCCTCCGGTTCATCGCCACGAACGGATATGGCGCAGGTGAGGCTTACAAGGGACAAACCAAAGATCATCAAGCGAATAGCTTCCATTCTCACGTTCCTTTCAGCCGCTAATGTAATGAGCGATCCTGGAAACAGCAAGCTGACTACTTGCACACCCACTCTCCGTCACAGTGGCAGTATTTTCCTTTCTGCGATTCTGCTTCTCCTTTACAGAAGCACACTTTGGCACCTCCCAGTGCCGCCTTCATCTTCTTAATGCACTCCGTGTTCGCGTCGCTAATCGCACTTGAGTTCTGGGGACGCTGTACATAATTATTGGACTGAAGGGAACAGGGACATACGAGGGCGACGGGCGCGCTTATCTGGAGTGTCAATAAGCGCACTGTCCCCCTTTCCTCCCCCGTGTCTATCTCGTCAATACACCACCATAGTGGCTGGGGTCATCGTCCTTCATCTCGGCTGTAATATGTCGCTGGCCCAGGACACCGTGCCGTAATTGACGCTCAAGGATTCACTGGTGAGCCGCGGCGCCGGCTTGGTCCAAGACACCAAGACAAGAAAATACCAGTTTTCCGACAAAGCCTAGTCCTTCGGGCCTCGCCAACGGACCGCCGGTCGCGGTTTCTCCTGATCCCGTTCTCGTTTTTCCGCTTCAATGGCTCTAGGCAAGCTATCTTCGACGCTGCAAGTGGCCCTACCATCGTCGCTAAAGTGAACGACGGCCATTTTGCCCTTTGGCAAAACGCACGTCGCATCGCCGACGTTTACCGCTCGTGTGCGAGCGGAATACTGCCATTTTACCGTAAGTATCTTCCAGTCTCCGGCCATTCGGAATGCGCACTTGAAACTGCTCTTCCCAAGTTGATGTGTCGTCGCCGTTGCCCGAATGTCCCACCCCAGGCTCCCAAGACCGATCGATTGGCTGCGGGTAGAGCACAACCACGACGACCTGCTCATCCGGAGATCCCACCCTAAGAGTCGTCAGGCGGCCATTGGTGTACATTTCGTCGGAGCCGCCTTCTATGAACGGCCCCTTCCGTTCTGCCGACCTCCCACGCTGTACACCACCAGGCGGCGATCCGCTCTGCGGCTGCAGTGTGTCGGCGCCCGTACACTCCGGCCTTACCTGGATTCTCGGACGCCGCATCCCCTCCACGAACCTGTCGAAGTTTGCGACGGGCTGGTTGCGTTTGAGGTGAATGCCAATCGCGGAAAAATCCCCCTTAGCGGCAACCACCTTTCTCCACTCGCTGAGGCCAAACTTGAAATCGTCGGCAGCGTATGCCGCGAAAACGGCTCCCTGCTGCACCACCCTCTCTGTTTCAACCAAGTAGAATTTCGGCTCCCCAACCACCTCTAAGATTTTGCCGAATTCTTTGTCCACCTTGACAATGACCTGCATCGTCAGACTGTAGCGTCCCCCAAAGTAGACTTCCGTGTTCCATACCGGGGTACTGCCTTGGTACGAAATGAAGTGGTCCGCCTGTCCGAGCAGTTCCTCGATCTCGCATGCCTCGGGAATCTTCGTGAAACCGTCCCGGACGGCCTTTTGGTACCGCTGTATGTCGAAGTCGCCCCGGGGGTTGCATGACACCATTGTTATAAAAAGTCCGATGATCGAAACGCGAAGGCAATTCTCCATGCGACACCTATTTGACGAACGTTGTCCAGTTTCCCATAATTCTGGCCTAATTGGAAGCTTAATGTAGCAGAGAAATGGCCTTCTCCAAGAAGGAGAGAGCCATGAACCAAGAGAAATGGTATTTTTGGAAGAGAGGTAGAGAGGAAGACGCGGGGGAGGGGTCGGCGGAGTCGCCTTGTGTGTCGAACCCTGCCGATCCGCCGAGCCGAAGGTGCCGCCAAGGCGGAGCCGGTGGCTGCGGAAGCACCACTTCCCGACACCCAGCCGGACTCCGACGCTGCCACCGTGCTCGACGGTGAGCAGCTTGCATCCCTTGACGACGGGGGCGATCACGGAGACGCCGATTCCCAACCGGCTGATCCAGGCGATGGGGATGCCGACGGTTCGCCAACCCGCCTGCCTGATGACGAAGGGGACGACGGGCCTTACGTCGGCGACACGTCAGAGTGGGAGGAGGACGAACCGCTCCCAATGCCGCCGAATCTCGTCGCGCCAAGCGGGGCACGTTGTCGAAGCCGTCGGAACGGCCGCAGATGCCACTCTCTCCGCAGCAGAAGCTGCTACTGTTGGACACGTGGGCGCGGAGCGGGCTGCCGGCGCGGGACTTCGGGGCGTGGTCAACATCTCCCGACATACCCTCTATTCGTGGAAGCACCGCTTCGAGCAACTCGGGCCGGCGGGACTGATGGAAGCGCCTCGGGGTGCGAAAGCAGGCAGCCGATTGCCGGAGTTAACCAAGCGAACCATCCTGATGCTCAAGCAAGCCCATCCCGACTGGGGTTGCCAGCGCCTTAGCGACATGCTCGTCCGTGGGCCGGCCTTGCCGGCCAGTCCGGCAAGGGCAGCTTGAACCTGGTCGAAGAACTTCAACAGGCCATCCTCAACTGCGGCGAGACCGAGTATCGCGTTGCCAAGGAATCGGGCGTGGCCCAGCCGATCCTCAATCGCTTCCTTCGTGGCGAGCGGGGCATTTCATTGGAGACGGCCGCCAAGGTGTGCGCGTATCTCGGGCTTCACCTGGCTCCCGTCCGCCGCTGATCGGCAGGGTCAATCCCACCAGGGTTAAAAACCTCGTTCGGGCGAAAGGCCATTTTCGGCGGCGCTTGAGCACACCGCGCTTGGCACGTTTTGCGGCTTTTGCTCGCCGGCGCTTTTGCTGTGCTTGGCCGGACCACGGGTGAGGCGTTCAAGGCCATCACCTGCCCGGCCAGCCACGGGCCGTGAAAGCGATTCGCTGGTTGCCACGGCAACGCCTCGGGCATGATCCGCCACCGGCCGCCCCGGCTGCCGATCCGCTGAGCGCTCGACCGGCGGTTTCCCGCCATGACCGGCAATCCCGTGCAACGTGCCGGCCGCCTTGCCGCCCAATGGCTCGACGGCGGGCCACCATCGGCCGTGGATCGCTTGCCGGCGTCCCTGCCCGCGCAGGACCGCCCCGCTTCGGCCGTGGCCGTGGCAATGACCGGGCTTCGGCGGCCGTCGCCATGAGCGCCGCCCCGCCGAAATGGGCATGACGCCCAACATGCGAGTGCCAAAAGGGAAGCCAGCGGCGGCCGAAACACCGTGGCCGTGGTCATGCGGCCGGCCATGTTCCGCTCTCCATCCCGTGCAATCCAGCCGGGCCAATCACCGTTTTTCGTCCCTGCCCTCGGCCGCCAACCGATCCGGCGCAATCACGGCGCGAATCCGGCGCGGCGGAAAGCATCGTCGGATCGTTGGGCCGGCGTTCCAGGCACGGTTGACTGTAGCCCCCTTGCCTTGCGGTTTAGGCGGGGTCCGCCGGTCGCTCGCCGGGCGTTCTCAATCGCGCCTGATTTGGGACCGGATGTAGCGAAGGAGCAGAGAAGCATCGGGGCAGGGAATGTGCCTCAAGCATCGACGGGCATTTCCGAAAATCGGTCGAAATGTGGCACATACCACTTGCTATTGCTTGCCAGAAGGTAATGCTTGGAATGTGACCGCTTTTCACGTTTCAATTCTCTTCAACACCTTGGAGCAAGCACCATGAGAAAGCAACCGCTGTTTGACGTGTCTCGGTTCAATCGCCTTGCCGACAAGTACAATGTCTGTTGGTATGATCGGATTGCCTTAATTGAGGCAATCTGTTGGGGAAGCAAGGGCTGGATCGACGCCGACCTGTCCCGCAAACTGCGCGGCCGATGGAACGGATACCGGCGCAACGGCCAATACGGCGCATTCATGGGAGAGATTATGTCCGCGCTCAACGCCACATCCCAGTGTACTTGCCGTTAATCGAGAAGCAACACAATTCCGTTCGGATTCTCACGGGCAGGGCAACATCCCTGCCCGTTTCTGTTGCGCGGATACCTTCTCGATTCTCCGTTGCGGTCCCGCCGTAGCTTCCCTGCCGATTCTCCGTTGCCGATCTTGCTTGCCCTGCCGTAGCGGTCCCTGCCGTAGCTTGCCCCGTCCATTCCCTGCCGATCTTGCTGACAACGGCCTTGACCGGGCATGACCAGGGGACCGGGGCAGGGTCAAATCCGCGCGAGGCAATCCAGGTCTTGCAAACGGCACAGACGGCTGCTGTATCGACTGTGATTGCGCGGCGTTGTCAGACGGCCGACGCGGACCTTCAGGATTCAGCACACACCGTCACCGTCCGCCGAGAACACAAGAATCCAAGAAGCCTGAAGGTCGAGCCGGTGGTTCATGCTTCCGCCGTCAGCCTTCTTGGCGGCAGTGCATCACGGCGGCAGGGACGCTGCCTGCTACCCATCTTCCCGGGATTTGGTGGCCGGCACCTTTTCCGGTTCTTTCCGGTTCGTTTTGCACTCGTCGAGTCTCATTCGTTCTTTTCGGCTAGATACACTGTGCCACCGAGATGCTCCACTCCTTCAATCTCTCCAAGCGGCATATCTGCGGGATCGAACATCCATATGTATGCGTAGTGGGCATGTGAACCAAAGCGAATCACAACATGAGCCGGAAGAGCCTTCTCGTCCGCAACCACCCAAGAGTCGTGTCCGTAAGGAGACAGCAGGGTGCAAAGCTTCATGGTCGCCGGATAGTTTCTTCCACCGTTCTCAACATCGAGCCATCCTTCGTTCGGCCTCGCTCGAAAATTACTCAGGATAGCCTTCGCTTCCTTCCCCAGAACGTCTGCACCACCCGTTTCTTTCATGGCTATTTCGGCTTGCTCCTTCAGCTCTGCGTGCGATCGTGCAGGGCCTTCAATATAGACCGTAAGCAGATGCAAGACGAGCCAGCCAACTATTGCCAGGATTAGCAGGGTTAGTGCAAAGATCATTAGAAGGCGAATCCGCTTCTTTCTCAGGCGCTGCCAAAAAATACCTTGACCACTTCGCATGTTAGCCCCGATGCCGAATTGCGGAGTTCCAATCGCCGTGAAAGTTCGTGGGGTGAATGCAAATACTCGCCAGTTTCTCGTCGGTTACTTCAACGCCTGGGCGGCGCTGGTGGCGCTGGCGGCGGCGGTGCGGGTGGTGGGGGTGTGTAGCTATTATAGCCCTCTTCCAACCAATACATTGTTCCGCCTGATGGCACATCGAACCATCGTCCCACCTTCCAGGCCCAGACAATCGCCTTTGCCTTGAAAAGTGAATCGCCTAGCCATGCCTCATACAGCCCAATACCAATGTAGTTGATTTGATTGTCTGCATAGATTTCATTTTGGTTGCCGACCAGATAGTACTGGTGCTGCGCCTTCTCCGGCAAAATACTTGCTGTCGAAGCCGCCTTCGTACTTGCGGGACTTTTCACCATCGGACTTCTCGAATCCGTACAACTGGTTCATCAGGCTCTTCTCTTCGGTGTGGACATCCGCCCATGTTATACGCTTCAATTGCACTGTTCCGGTCTGGCCGTCATCAACGTGCCTGCAATATTTGCCGTTGCCTCCTGTCCAGTTTCCCATAATCTTGGCCTAATTGGAAGCTTAATGTAGCAGAGAAATGGCCTTCTCCAAGAAGGAGAGAGCCATGAGCCAAGAGAAATGGTATTTCTGGAAGAGAGGTAGAGAGGAATTCGCGGGGGAAAACGAGCTGGAGCGTAGCGGAAGCTCGTTTTCCCCCGCGACGCCGCCGGCGTGGGAGGGGTCGGCGGAGTCGCCTTATGTGTCGAACCCTGCCGATCCGCCGAGCGCCGAAGGTGCCGCCAAGGCGGAGCCGGTGGCTGTGGAAGCACCACTTCCCGACACCCAGCCGGACTCCGACGCTGCCACCGTGCTCGACGGTGAGCAGCTTGCATCCCTTGACGACGGGGGCGATCACGGAGACGCCGATTCCCAACCGGCTGATCCAGGCGATGGGGATGCCGACGGTTCGCCAACCCGCCTGCCTGATGACGAAGGGGACGACGGGCCTTACGTCGGCGACACGTCAGAGTGGGAGGAGGACGAACCGCTCCCAATGCCGCCGAATCTCGTCGCGCGCAAGCGGGGCACGTTGTCGAAGCCGTCGGAACGGCCGCAGATGCCACTCTCTCCGCAGCAGAAGCTGCTACTGTTGGACACGTGGGCGCGGAGCGGGCTGCCGGCGCGGGACTTCGGGGCGCTGGTCAACATCTCCCGACATACCCTCTATTCGTGGAAGCACCGCTTCGAGCAACTCGGGCCGGCGGGACTGATGGAAGCGCCTCGGGGTGCGAAAGCAGGCAGCCGATTGCCGGAGTTAACCAAGCGAACCATCCTGATGCTCAAGCAAGCCCATCCCGACTGGGGTTGCCAGCGCCTTAGCGACATGCTCGTCCGTGGGCCGGCCTTGCCGGCCAGTCCGTCAGCGGTGGCGCGGGTCTTGCATGAAGCGGGCTACGAAATGCAGGAAGTCACGACCCACCCGCATGCACCCCCTGTTCACAGCTTCGAACGCGCCAAACCCAATCAGCTTTGGCAGACCGATCTGTTCACGTTCATGCTGAAGCGTCAGAACCGCCGGGTGTACCTGGTGGCCTTCATGGATGACCACAGTCGGTTCATCACCGGCTACGGCCTCCATGCCACGCAATCGGCAGCCCTGGTGATCGAAGTGGTGCGGGCCGCGATCGCAGCCTATGGAATTCCCGCTGAGATCCTCACCGACAACGGCAGCCAGTATGTCACCTGGCGGGGCAAGAGCCAGTTCAGCCGCGAATTGGAGAAGCGGGGAATCAAGCAAATCGTGGCTCGGCCCCGGCGTCCGCAGACCTTGGGCAAGATCGAACGCTTTTGGGGTTCGCTGTGGCGGGAGTGCATCGAGACGTCGGTCTTCTTGGATCTGGCCGACGCTCGGCAGAGGATTGGCCTGTACATCGACCATTACAATCTCCAGCGCCCTCATCAAGGGATCGGCGGGCTGGTGCCGGCCGACCGGTTCTTCAGCGCTGTGCCCGAGGTGCTGAAAACACTGAAGGACCGGGTCGCAACCAATGCCCTTGAGCTGGCGCGGCACGGCGTGCCCAAGAAGCCGTTCTACTTGACGGGTCAGGTCGACGGAAAGCCTTTCAGCGTGCACCGGGAGGGAGACCGTGTGATTCTGCATCAGGCGGGTCAGCTTCGGGAAGAGATCGACCTGGTCGATCCCGCCGAGGAGAAGGCACCGCGGGTCGAAGATGTCGAGCTTGACACGTTACCGCAAGCGCTGTGCCCCGATGGTTCACCGACGTCCCTGTGGCAGGCCTCAACGAGAGACGATTCTTTGCCCGGGACTTCTCCGCTGGATGAACTGCTTGCTGCCGATGCCTCGGCCGAATCGCCTTCTCGGGACGACGATGGGCCGCCGCCGATGCGTGTGCCGATCGGAGGTGACCTATGAGCCATCCAAATCCTGTGGACCGCTCTGCCAAGCCTCGCAAGACTCCTAAGCAACCGCACAGCGTTCAAGGCGGCAGTGGTGAAGCCAATCGCT
This sequence comes from uncultured Planctomycetaceae bacterium, assembly GCA_963789525.1. GTDB lineage: Bacteria > Planctomycetota > Planctomycetia > Pirellulales > Thermoguttaceae > CAVXFB01. The sequence continues at coordinate 562,561 of CAWBLA010000005.1, read as the reverse complement.
TCGCCGTGGTGATTCTGGAGGTATTGGCGGGAGGACGAAGTCCAGGCGACGCGGCCAAGGCCCTGGGGGTAACGCCTCCGCGCTACTATCAACTGGAGACACGGGCTCTGCAAGGCCTGATCGCGGCTCTAGAACCACGACCGAAGGGCAAGCAACCTTCTCTGGAAGGACGCATTGCCCGGTTGGACAAAGCACTGAGTGAGGCTCGGCGTGAAGCGCTGCGGCAGCAGGCGCTGGTACGGGCGGCACAGCGCAGTCTCGGAATCAAAGCGCCGCCGGTCATGGATGCCAAGCAGCCCGGCAAAGGCGCGGCCGGCCGCAAGAAGCGGCGCCCGGCGGTCCGTGCCCTGAAGGCCGCGCGAGCCCTGGCCGGGTTCACTCGACTGCCGGAGGCGAATTCGGTACAACAAGAGGCATCGACGGATCAACCAGCGGTTGCTGCCGTGGAGGGCGAGCACGGGCCGCTGGCAATCGCTCAACGTCTCTCGAAGGAGCGTCAGGATGACACGCGCAGGACGCAAGCCCCTGGGGCCCGCCCTGGTGGAGCATCTGGAAGGATCGCAGCGGGCCAAACAACGACTGGAGGTGATTCTGGAGACGATCGTCGGCCGGCTGACGGTCGAGCAGGCGTGCCAACGTCTGGAAATCAAACCGGCGACATTTTACCAGTTGCGAAAGGAGGTGCTTGAGGCGGGCTTAGCCCGCCTGGAGCCGCAACCCATGGGCCGACCGCCGCAGGTGGCGACGGCCGAGGAGGCACAACGCGCAGAACTGGAACACCGCGTCGAGGAGTTGGAATCCGAACTGAAGATTGCGGCCGTGCGAGAAGAGATCGCGCGGGTAATGCCCCATCGGATCGATGAAGCTTGCCCGCTAAAAAAAACGATTCACTTCTTACAGACGCAACACGAAAAGAGGCATCGTCCGCCGGGTCTGTAGCGGTCAACGATGACCAAACGCCGATGCACACGTCCGATGTTGATCCTTGGAGCGCGATTGCCGGCCGCTCGCGGCGTGCTGCGGCCGTAGCTTGCCAGGCACCGCGCCGTGCCGCGGAAGCAATGGTGCGGACGCGAGCGGCCACCCTCTGCAATGAGTTGGCCGACCGTGGTCAGCCATGCCGCCGCGTGGCAAGACGATTGCGTGTGTCGTGTCGGACCATGAGGCGCTGGCGCTGCGGACAGCAGCCGTCGCGCTGCGCCCTGCCGCGGGGGCGACCGTGCAAGGAATCGTCCTACGGCGACCGTCGAGCGGTACTCGAGATGCTTGATCGGGAAGGCTTCCACTTGGGTTTGCCCACGCTCCGGGCCGAGTTCCCCACCATGCCGCGTTGCGAACTTCGGGAATTACAGGCCGCCTATCGTCGGCATTACCGGGACACGCATCGCCGGTCGATCGAGAAACTCACCTGGCACGGCCCGGGATGCGTTTGGGCCATGGACCACGTCGTGCCGCCTCATCCCATTGACGGTGCAGATCGGGCTGCGTTCTCGCTCCGCGACCTAGCCAGCGGGGCACAGTTGGCCTGGCAGCCGGTGCCTGGCGAGACCGCGGCCCCCACCGTGGCTGTCCTGCGATCCTTGATCCACGAGCACGGTCCGCCGCTAGTGCTGAAGAGCGACAACGGTTCGGCGTTCAAGAGCCAGCAGATGCAGCAGATGCTGGCCGACTACGGCATTGTCTGGCTACCTTCTCCGCCTCGCAGTCCATGGTATAATGGCGGTTGCGAAGCGGGGAACCATAGCATGAGAACCCGGACCGATCACTTCGCCCAGTGCAGCGATGGCTGGACGGCCACGTCTCTGGAAGCGGCGCGGCACCAAGCCAACGCGTTGACTCGTCCCGAGGGCTACCTTGGCCCTACGCCAGGCCAGCGCTGGGCCGCCCGCACGCCGATCGCCTCGGCCCAGCGTGAACGATTCCAAGCGGCGATCCGTCGCCACCAGCAGCAGGTGATCGCCGAACGAGAGGACTTCGCTGCCGAGAACAAGAACCATCGCCATCAAGTGCGTCGTCAGGCCGTGCGTCGAGCGCTGCTTGAAACCGGTCTGTTAACCATAACCAGGAGGTCCATTACTCTGCCACTTAAGCGAAAAAAACCGGCCAAGATTTCGTAGAGGCCACAGGCGTGAACTGCGTCTCGCTCTCGGTCGACGTACTGCGGGACGCTGGTTTCTCAGTGCCGCAAAGTTACCGCTCGATGGAACCATTCACCCTTGCCCAGCAACTCTAGGTTCGCAAGAGGTAGTCGGATGCGATATTCTCCCGCATGGTATTCGTTTGTTGCGGCGAGCTTTGTCGGCGGCTTGTTGTCGTGCTACTCAGCACCGAGGTCTGCCATGTGTGATGAACAGTTGAATGGTTCTGACATGCGCGTGTCGCAGTTGAATTTGACTGGTGCATCACAGCCGCTTCGGCAAGCATTACGAGATTGTGTCTTTGAATCTCGACACGTCACAGGCGCGAGCCTCGCTATACTGGATGCGTTCTTTCCTCCACTGCGAAGAGACAGAGATACGATGCATCGCTATGGCAAGGACTTGTACGTAGTCTTCCGGCTGCACGCCAAAAGCGGTTTAACACGAACAGAAGATGGCAAACGATTGAGCAACCTTTGCGTAAGCATTGATCCTGATACTAAGCACTGGCCCTACAGAATGGCTGTGCCGCCGGAAGAGGAAATCAAAATACCATTGAAGACGTTTGATGGCGGAGTGCTCTACTACACGTATCGCGTGTTCGGACCCGAGGATGGACGTGGCGAAGGTGGCGTCCGCGAAAAGCTGATCTCACAACATTGGGATTGGCGTGTGTGTGGCGGGGAGTTCCGCAGTGATAAGGAGATAGCGAGCGAATTGTTTAGCGGCGGTGAAGCGAAGGCAACAAGTGGAGAGACTCAACGATTCCCAGCGGATAGCGACGAAGCCAAGATTTCGGTGAATGCCAGATTTGTGACCGGAAAAGACATGAGGGTGCTCGACAAACTGTTCGATGAAAGAATCAGCGATCGTGGAAATCTGCGGTCGGACAATGATTTGTATTCACTGGTTCGTCTATATACGTCTCGGTCCTTAGGAGCAAAAACCGAACTCATTAGAACTACCGTTGAGGTTTTTGCAACGGATTGGCCATTTCCTGATGTGCCATTCCCCACGCAATCCATTGACCTCGCGTTTATACACATGGAAGATGGCGTGGTGTATTCCGTAAAACGTCTCGACAACGTGCCGCAGGATTGGGGCGGAAATGGCGCAAGATCGCTCTTGGTGTCGAAAGCGTGGAATACCAGGCTTCGTCGCATCATGATAAAGTGACCCCGTGGAAATGAGCCGATCTCGCACCGCATCCAGCAAGCCAGTTGCCAAGTGCCGCAAACAACCGCGTCACTCGTTTTCGAGGTCGTCAGCGTCAGTAGGGCAAGGCTGCATGGGGCGGGGTGACGATTTGACCTCAATCGTCGATTTGACCGCACCGGGGTGTCTTGGACCAGCGAGATATTACAACCGACACGAAGGACAAAATACCAGCCGAAATGGTGGCGGTTCGCGATAACAAACGAGACGTTTGTCGGCGTCGCCATTCAGAATGGCGATGAAAGCCGGCGTGCTGTTTGACAATTTGATAAGAGATGCGAATGTTGCGTCGCATCGGCGCGCACGACGAGCGCATCGCCTCGTGCGAGAGCTGCGGTGCTTCCTCAAGCCGCACGGCGGAGCTTCACAACGGGCAAGTGCCTTCTGCCCTTGTAGAAGCTCAGGTCGAGCACGAGACCGGCGCCCGGGCTACCGCGAACAAGCGCCCACGGGTTCGCACAAGGCGAGCCGCGCGGCCAACGCGGGCGGAGCTCAAATCGTGGCCTACGGTTGGCGGGAAAGCGACCGTGATAGACCTCATTCGGCGTCTTTCCGCCAAGCCAAGTGTGCGGCCGAGATTCGTTGTACCACTCGGCAATGGCCGTAAGTTCGCCGAGAAACGCTTCGCGGCGATACGGCACGAGGAGCAACGAAGAAAGCAGGCACTTCAACGTTAAGATGAATCGCTCGACCACGGCACCATGACTCGGCCCTCAGCGGTCGCCCAGTCAAGCTGCGACTCGTCGGACTGCCCGCGGTGTCCAACTTCAGGCGTGGAGCGCGCATCAATGTTCGCGCGGCGCAGCGCCACTGCGACCGCGCCGTAGACGTCCTCGTCGGTGAAAAAGCGGATCGCATCCATTAAGAGCGGTCGGCAGCCAAACGGGCCTTTACCGAGGCTTCTTCGTCGGTCGCCAAACCGGCCTCGATCTCATCCAGATGGTCGTAGGCGTAGGCCAACGCATCGTGGACATCCGCAGGACGAAGACCGGCATACTGCTGTACGATTTCTTCCACGCTCATGCCCTGCCGGTAGCACGCCAGGATGGTCGCCACGCGGATCCGGGTGCCCGCCACGATCGGCTGCCCTCCGCAGCGGTTCACATCAACTTCAACGTTGCGATAGTCCAGCTTGGGCATTTCAGGCATCCTTAAGGTCCGCCTTTCGACCGTTGTTACGCCAATTGTACCACCCAACGGATCGCAGACCAACCAGACATGCGGTTCAAGCTCTCAATGCAAATCGATGCAAACTCGACCATAGAGCGGCGAGCAGTCGAGCACCACTAGAAGCACCGCGACTTGTGTTCGTCGCCCTAAGTCCTTACACTCATGCGGGTTTAGGCGATTCCATCTCCGGTCTACGGAACCGAAGGTTACAGGTTCGAGCCCTGTGGGGTGTACTTATCATCTCTGAGCCATAACTCACTGCGCCGCAAGCCATAACCGCTTGCGGCGTTTCGCATTCCGGCCCCAACTCCCGTCCGTGTCGTGGCTTCCGTCGGTCATGGAGACCGATGCTCGCCCGGAATCTGCCGGGGCCTTCGTTGCAAAGAGATGCAAACTCGACGAAGGAGCGGCGAGCAGTATGACACCATGGCGCTCACCAAGGGTAGGAATCGGAGCACCGCGGAGAGCACCAATCACCTGATCTCTTGGTGGTCCAAACATTCCTGGCTGCGATCGAGTACGTTTCGAAGGCAACCATGGCAGAACGTTCGCGGCGCCCATTCGCCACGAACAATTGGAGATCATCGATCACAGTCGAGTGATTCTTAGGGGTGCTGGCGATGGGGTGCGACGCTATCGGAATTGATCTGTCGCTACTTCCGATGCATTAGCGATTCCAGTAAGTTCAGCGACCGCCCAGTTCTATGTGGTGAGTAGATCGCCTTGTCTATCTGCGGTCAGCCAACGGATGGTCCACCCACCACAAGACCTAGCCGCCCGTTGTTCGGCTCGCGCAAGGAAGAGCCGGCGAAATACCCGCTTTCAAACGGCCATGTCCTGCAGGGAACAATAGATAAGGCTTTTTGCGTCGCGTAGCCGACGACAAAAAGCTCGTTTGGACGAAGCGATTCGCCGCGGAGGGGCGTGCGGCGAGAGGGCGGCCGGCACCCGGGTGTTCGGGCGAGCCCGTTCGTGGCAGCGTGGCGGTTATCAGCGAGTTTGTGCGGCTGGCGGCGCGCGGTGGGAGTACGATCGCGTCCTGGATTCGCAGAAAACGCGACCGAGCAACTGGGCTGTATGTTGTCTACGTGTGTGCGGGCCGACGGTTTCCTACGGACTTCGACCTCGCGGCACCTCCGCCAGATGCATCACCCGATTGCTGCCGCAATGTGGACATCGAGGGCGAAAGCCATCCGGCGAATCATCCGTCCCGACGTAGCAATCTTTGGCAGCATGTTGGGGTTCGGCTCCCACATCGGCCACCGTCATGGTCGAGCTCGTCTCGGCGGGAGATTCGAGCATCAGCAGCAGTCGGGCACGTTGTTGGAGCGGACGCTTGGAGTGGTGCCACAGGCCGTAGTAGCGCGCCTTGTGAAAACCTTTGGGCAGAACGTGCATCAGGAACCGACGCAAGAACTCTACACCGGTCAGGCGGCAGGTTCGCCACTGGTTCGCCTCGCGGTCCTTGTGCCGGAACGTCACGTGGGTTGCGTCCATGGCGACGATTCGGGCGTTGGTGATCGCGATGCGGAAGGCATAGCGAGCGAGGTATTGCAGCACGGCCTGCTTACCGTGGCCATACGGCTTACAGTAACAACACCACGCCCGCTTCCATGTCTTTCGCGGCAACGCACGGAAGAGGTCGGGCTTGGCGGATTCCAAGGCATCACGGAATCTGGCGGCGATGATTTTCGAGAGCGCACGGACCGGCAAGAGGAAATTGTCCGGTCCCGCCAGCCAGTGCCGACCATCGTCACTGATGCCGCCGGCCGTAATCAGCAGGTGGACGTGCGGATGGTACGTCATCTGCCCGGTCCACGTGTGCAGGATCATCAGGACGCCCGGCGTGGCGCCGATCCGTTTTTCGCTCCTGACCAGGTCGATCACCGCGCCGGCGACCGTCTTCATCAACAGCGCGTACATGAACTTCTGGTCGGCCAAAAAAGCGTGCCGCAACTGCTCGGGCACGGTGGCGACCAGATGGTAGTAGCCGCAGGGCAGGAGTTCGGCCTCGCGGCCGGCGAGCCACACCTGCATCTGGCGGCCATGGCATTTTGGACACGATCGATTGCGACAGCCGTGGCAAATCCAAAACTCGGTGTCGCAATCGGGACATCGGTAACGATGTCCGCCCATCGCCGGCGTCATACACCCGGCGATGTCGCTTAACGCCTTCCGTTGGGAAGGCAGCATCACGCTGGCGAACTGCGCAGCGTGAGCGTCGCGGAACTGGCGGACCACGTCCGCAAGTTCCAGCTTGACGTTCTTCATGGCAAGGCCTCCGGTTTAGAAGAGGTCTTTGAAGAACTCGCCCAGCAACTGGCGCAGATCTTGCCGTAGCGGCTCGCTCAAGTGCGTATAGATCTGCGTCGACTTCAGGCTGGCATGGCCCAGCAGGATCTGCACAATGCGGATGTTGACGCCCGCTTCGAGCAAATGCGTGGCAAAACTGTGCCGCAGGCTGTGGGTCGTGAAGTTGTCATCGAAGAGGCACTGATGCCTGGCGTTGTTAAAAGTCTTTCGCATCGTCGAATAGGCCACGTGCTTCAACTTGCTGTGGCGACGTGGAAAGAGCCATTTCGGGCTGCGATGCAGCTTCCAGATTTCGCGGAGCATCTGGAGCACCGGCTCGCTCAAGGGAACCACGCGTTCCTTGTTCCCCTTGCCGATGATGTGCAGCAGCATCTGTTTCGAGTCGACCGCCGAGACGGGCAAGCTCGCGCCCTCGCTGAGTCGCAGCCCGCAGGCGTAGATTGTGGCGAAGCAGCCACGATAGATGGGCTGGCGAATGGCGGCGATCAGAGCGCGGCAGTCTTCACGGCTACGCACCACGGGCAAACGCTTCTGGCGTGGCTGCCGTACTTTTTTTTCGTGAACAGCGCCCAGTCGCGGTTTAGCGTGTTGACGAACAGGAAGCGGATGCTGTAGAAGTACTCCTGAAACGTGCCCTTGGCGACTTTCTTCTCCTCGCGGAGATAGAAGACGTAATCCTCGACCTGCTTTTCGCTGAGCTGATCCGGCGGGAGCCTGTAATGCTTGGCGAGCTGGCGGACGCCATGAATGTAAGCTCGCTGGGTGCCGGCCGTGAAGCCGGCGAGGTTCATGTCGCGGATCATGCGTTGGCGAAGACTGGTCATTGCGGTACCCTCCAAAAGAATGGGTTCAGTGGTGTTTCCGACCCCAATGGCCGGGACATACCCTCACCCTGCCACCGCACCGCTGAGAACGCAAGGCCCGCTGATCCGCTTCAAAACCGTTGCCACCGCACCCCCTCCGCGGCGAAGCCGCTTCGTCCAACTGGACGAACGAGCGGCGAATAGTATGACACCATGGCGCTCACCACTGGACAAAAACGCAGTACCGTGGAGAGCACCAAACGATGCGATGGTGCCGCCCATGGTTGACATCTTGACATGTCGACTGACGTCGTTTCCCGTGACGATTGATCTGAATAAACTCCGGCATCCGGCATCGATGATGTGGCGGAACTCCACCCTCTTCCACCGATCTAACTCGGCGATTTGGGCATCGTCGTAGCGGTCGTTGCCCCAGAAATAATCGACGATTTCGCGGCCGGTCCGGCCGAACGTTGCGACAAACTACTGCTCGGAAAAGTGAATCCCTTTCAGGTCCAGCCAAGTGAGGTAATGCGCATAGTACGTGTTCGACCAGCACGCCATCCATGTCGAAGATCGCGGCAATCGAGTTGTTCATCGCCCCAGCCTCGAGAAGAATGTCTTCTCATGGAACCATCGCCAGTCGGCGGTCTCTCATTCCTCACTTCTACGTTTAGGGTTACTGACGGACGTCAGTGTAACGGACCGTTGTTAGTACCGCATCGCTTCCGAGGTCAGTAGGATTCGGTTTGCCCCAGCTAATCCGCCATCGTCGGCCCGCATCATAATCCGACTCCCGGCTGATTCGCGTGCAGCGAAGATGCAACTTCTCTGAGACCACCGCGACGTAAACCACCGAATACAGTATTCTTCCTTATGGACCAAAAGAAATCGGCGAATGGGCCGGCCTTGATCCTGCTGATCAACGACCATTCGGAAAGAGTTAGAAAACGTACCATCACCTGTATGGCAACTATCTGCTGCCATTGCGGCTTGGCTATTGCCGACAACCATACCCCACTGGCTTTCCACGGCACTCGCGCCCGCAGATTCCTAGTGTTGGTTGGCTCTTACGTTCGTAAAGTGCCTGCTCTTCTCGCGCGATGGCGATGCCCTAATTGCCGCCGGACTTTCACGGACTACCCTCCATTTGCCTGCCCGCACAAGGCATATGCGTTGCCGCAAATGACCGAGCGTGCCGCAAAGTACGTCAGCAATCCAGCGACCAGCTACCGCAAGGGTGTCTGTTCGGCAAACTTGCCTATCTTCTACGCACAAGGGACGCGGGCCAAGTCTGGGCAGGAGCATCGTGCCGACGCGATTCCAAGCCTCTGTACCATGGCACACACTTCGCTGTTTCGCTGGGTGACTGCCCTGGGTAGAGATGCAATACGACAGTCGCAGTCCTTGCCTGCCGATTTCACTCCGGCGTCGCGCAAATATACCTCGGACCAGCGCCGATCCATTTTGATTGCCTGTCGAGTAACTTGTTCAGTTCTGTCGGACTTGGCGCCTGCCGCGTCGCCTTGTTGAAACAGGCGATGTTGCTGTTTATCCTCTCGGGAACGGCATTCGATTTATCTTCGTCGTTTTGACGCAACGCTCAGCACGCGCCTCGCTGGCCGGATTCACGCCACGAATGTTCGGCCCTCGCACGTCGATGGCTCTTGAATATGAGTCTAACGATCTCGGCCCTGTTGGAAGCAAACCAGAATGAGTTCACCGAACACGCAACAGCGACGTCAAAGGCCGAGATTAACATAAACCTGTGGTCAGTACAAACAACTCACTGGGAGAAAAACGTGGCAAACTGGTGGGAACGGCAAGACAGGACTGCTCAAGAGCCGAAGTTTGCGTACCGTGCGGTCGCGTACTACCGGCATTCGGCGCAGGATCGTCAGGAGAACTCGATCGCGATTCAGCAAGAACAGGTACGTGCCTGGGCACAGAGCAACGGCGTGGAAATCATCCACGAATTTCATGGATCCCGGCAAGTCCGGACTGACGGCCGAGGGTCGGCCAGGCTTTCAGGACATGATGGAGAACTGGGTGAAGAAGCGCAATGACTTCCAGTACATCCTCTGCCTGGATGTCAGCCGCTGGGGCCGGTTCCAGGACATCGACCTGTCCGCTCAGTACAGCGCCGAGTGCCGGAAATACGGCAAAGAGGTCATTTACACGACGCTCGGCAAGCCGCGGGAGGACGACCCACTCTACCCGGTCTACGTCCAGTTTGAACGATTTCGTGCCGCGCAATACAGCCGCGAACTCAGCGACAAGGTGTTTCGCGGTTGTGTGAAGATCGCCCAACAGGGATACTGGGCCGGCGGGAAACCGCGATACGGGTTTCGCCGCCTCTTGCTCAACGAGGCCCGCGAACCGGTCCAAATCCTCCACCCTGGGGAACGGAAGAGCATTCAGAACCAGCGAGTTACGCTTGACGCTGGGCGATGAACGAGAAGTCGCCGTTGTCCGGCGAATCTTCCATGAGTTTACCGACGGTGGCCGACACGAGCAAGCCATTGCAGACGGCCTGAACCGCGACGGCATTCCTTCGCCGGGCGGAAGCACTTGGGACAGCACGAAGGTTCGTGACATCCTCATGGACGAGCGTTACACGGGAACGATGGTCTACAATCGCACGACGCAGAAGCTCAAATCGCCCTCCCGCCCCAATCCCAAGGAAGAATGGATTCGCACACCCGGATCTTTTCGAACAAATTATCGAACCCGTTGTCTTTGCATGTGCGCAGGCAGATCTTCGCGGAACGGGCCAGTGTTCTACACCCCCGCCTACATGCTGCAGAAGCTCGAAACGCTCTTCCAGTTGCACGGCATCGTCCGGCCGTCCTTGGTGCGTGCCGCCCCGGACATGCCATCCCCATCGACCTACTTGAAACATTTTGGGTCGATGGATGCGGCATTTCAACAACTTTTCAACGAGGTTCGCGCAGCGGCCGGCAGCCAGGTCAGCGAGCACATCGAGGCATTGGTCAACCAGGTGGTCGTTTACGAGGACTTCTTGGTCATCGACGAGAAGCTTACCGTCCTCGTTCAACCTTCCGTACCCATGCCCTATGGGCTGGCGACACTATTGGTTCTTTCGGCCGGACCGGCGGGAAGTCATCGATATCACTCTCGGGGTTCCGCTCTCCGAGGGCACGCAGCCACGGATCCTCGGCTACCTGGCGCTGCCGCGGCTGCTCGTCCAGGATCACTGGATCCGCTTGTTCAGCACGTCGCATTCCCGCCTGGAGATGTACGGCCACAACGGCTTGGCCATTATCGAGCAACTGCTATCTTGAGAGGACAATCATGGACATTCCCGAACATCCTGGCGATGAAGGATCGCCGCTACCTTGATGATTCCCGTCGAAAAGATCAAGGTGATCAACCCTCGCATCCGCGACGAGGACCAGTTCCAGATGAACGTGCAGAGCATCGAGAACAACGGCATGTTGATGCCAATCCGCGTCAATGACAAGTTCCTGGAAAAGACGGGCCTATATGAATTGATCTGCGGCGAGGGCCGCCTGATCGCCCATCAGCGCCTGGGAAAGGCGGAGATCACGGCGGAGGTCGTTACCTGCACGCGGAAGGATGCCTATTTGCAGTCGCTTGTCGAGAACTTAGCCCGGAGCCGTCCGGGCACGATGGAGTTCGCCCGCGAACTGAAGCAATTGCATGACGAAGGTTGGGACTATGCCCGAATCGGCAAACTCTGCTGCCGCAGCCCGGAGTATGTCCGGCAGTATATTGGCCTCGTCGAGAAAGGGGAAGATCGTTTGATTCAAGGCGTTGAGCAAGGCGTGTTTCCCATCTCGTTCGCCATCTTGGTCGCCCAGAGTGACGATACGAGCATCCAAAACGTCCTCATGGATGCCTTCGACCAGGGGATCGTGAACTGCCAGAACTTCGCCCGAGCCCGACGCATCGTCGGAGCCAGGCTGGAGCGGGCATCGCAAGCCAACGGCGGAGCGAAGAAGAACCGTGCTGGCCTGACCGTAACGATGCTCAAGAAGGACATCTCGGATCTCACCAAGGCCAAGGATTCGTTCGTCCGTGAAGCGGAATCGAAGGAAAACCGCTTCCTGACACTCCTCACGGCGATCAATACCCTCTGGCACGATCGAAGCTTTCGTGGGTCTCGTTACGGAAGAGCAGATGAAGGATCGCCCTGAACTGGTGGGAAATCTCGGTTACGAAACATGAATTTCAACCGAAAGGCTTCATGCATGATGATTCAAGGCCGCGATATTCCGCTGGTGCTGCTCCGGCCCCGGCACGAACGCAAGATCAGCAAACGCGAGTACGAACGGATCCGGGCAAGCATTCTTGCTGTCGGCCTCATTGAGCCGCTGCTGGTCTTTCCCGAGGATGATTACTACATTATCCTCAACGGACACCAGCGCTACCGCATCCTGCTTGGAGCTAGGGGTGGAGACCGTGCCTTGCATTTTCGGGCAACAGAAAAGAAGTCCTTCACCAGTAATCGCATGGTGAATCGCCTGTCGCCGCTTCAAGAAAGCCGGATGATCAAGAAATCCCTCGACGAGCTCGATGAGAAGACCATCGCTGCCGCCTTGGGAATCACGCACATTGCCCATCGGCTGAACGCCACCCTTCTGAAACAGTTGCATCCGACGCATTGCCGCCGCCTTTGACGCCGGAACGATCAAGAGGACTTGCGTCATCGAAACTGACCTATGTCACGCCGAAACGACAGGAAGAGATTCTCAGGGCCATGGAGAACTACAAGGACTACAGCGTGCCGTTTGTGCGTAGCCTGGTCCTCAAGACTCCTCAGCACGCTCGCGCCAAGAACCGCACGGGTCTGAAGAATCCCTGGGCCCGTAATGAGCAGCGCAAGTCGGACTTGCTTAAGAAATTGGCCGATGCCGAGGAGAAGCACGACTTCTACACGACATTGTATCGCCAGTACTCGATCAACCTGTTGAAACTGGTGATCTATGTGCGACTGCTGGTGACCAATGAACGCATCGCGGCCCACCTCCGTGAGTCCTATCCGGATATCTTGGCCACCTTCCGGGAAATCGTCACCAACGCCGAAGGGTAGGTCGGCACATGACGATTCGCCATTCCGGAACCGCGAGTCCGTGATTCGGGCGATTCTCCGGCGAGAACGAGACGGCCTTCCTTTGAATTGCGAGGCGATCAAAGCAGGTCTCAAGACCGCTATACTGCGGGGCGTCTCGCCACTTCGGCTCTTGGCGGAACGCGCTGCGAGCGGCCGGCATCAATGTCGCCACCGTCGAACGGCGGAGGGAATGGGACAATGCGAAGATCATCGCCCGTTTGCGCGAGTTGTGCCGCCAACGACGATCGTTGCGGCAGACGGCCGTGCATCGCTACGATAGCGGGCTGTGTCGCGCAGCGTGCCTGCACTTTGGTTCCTGGTGCAACGCCCTGGTCGCCGCTGGAATTAATCCCGAATCGATCTGTCGTGATCCGCAGTGGGATCAAAGCAAGATCATCGAGGCAATTCTGTTGCGAGTTGTGCGCGGTGAGGCGTTGGGCAGCACCACGGTACGCCCGTATACCCTCAAATCAGCAGCGGTCAGGGAATTTGGTTCCTGGCACGCGGCGATTATTGCCGCCGGCCAGGAACCCACACATTACCTAAGGCAACGGGGCGACACCCAGAACAAGGGACGGTTGGAGCAAGGAGCGGGTCCGAAAAGCCATCCTCCAGCGTCATGCATTGGGCCTTGCCGCTCTACGGCAATTCCGTCCTCCGCGACGATCGCACCCTTTTCTGTGCGGGACGGACATGGTTCACGAATTGGTCCAAGGCCTTGGCATATGCCGGGTTTGATCCGGCGCAGATCCATGACCACCCGCATTGACCACGGCTCTTGCTGAGTCCCGAATTCTAACGGGTTTTCGGTCGCGTGTCCCGCTTCCAATGGCTCAGATTCGAGCTTCAAGGAGTATCTTTCTGCTCCCTACCTCTTCCATCCAGCACTCAATATCTTTCCAGCCGGCAGGATCGTCGCGAAGGCGAATGCCGCCACGAAGCGGTCCAGATTGTCCATTAGGGGAAAAACTAAAGAGGCGCAGAGCAGCCACTGAAGGTCGACAATGTACCGCGCATTGAACCCCCAGGCTGCCGACACAGTCAGGTCAGAGATTAACCGCCAGCACGCTGACATCCACGCCAAAATAGGGCGCAAGTCTGTGGATCATCTGCCGACTGAACCGCTTCTTGCTTGCCAACACTTCGGAGATCGTTGACTTGGCGATCTTCGTATCACGACTCAGCTGCGCCTGCGTGACGCCCTTGGCTTCCATCAAATGACGGAGCATGTCGGCGTCCGAGGCCGGCGCAATGGCGTGGTTCTCGTCCTCGTAGGCCGCAACAAGATCGCTGAGCGCATCGAGATACATTTCTTCGCCATCTGCGAGTCTTCCCTTGGCAAGCAGTCGATCCATGACCGCCTGAGCCGCTTCGAGATGTTCATCCGACTTGATCGATGCCAACGGAAAGCCCTGGACACAATCCAGATACGCGTCTCGGTTCTTTTCTTTCAAGTCAAACTGTGTCTTGATTGCCATGTGTCACCGTCCCTTTCCGCGCCGCTGGTGAGCCTCTCGAATCTCTTTGCTTGGGGGAGGTGGGGTGAAGCACCCACACTGCTCCTTCCACGTGCTCATGTCGTACTCCTTATGCGTCATCACCCGGAGGACAAAGACCTTCTGGCTGACGTAGAGGATGCGGGTAATCAACCGGTACTTGTTGCCTCCCATGTTAAAGACAACGCAGTGACCGACAAGACTGGCGCTGCCGAACGCCGCTTTGACATCGCCCCAGCCGTGCCATGCAACTTTTTTGCTGTTGACATACGTGTACCACGCCCGTAGTGGGCCTTCACCCCCATGCACATGGGGACGACGAAACGCTCAAGCCGCACCAGCCGCCAGTTTCCGGTTCACCACGCCGAAATCAGATCGAGTCCATCAAGACGGAACTCGACGGCAACGAATTGCTGGGAGAAGATTTTCCGGATGTGAGTTTTCCCATCCAGTGTCTCGACGGCATCGCCAATCGTTGCAGCGGGCAACTTTACCAGGGTGATCGCCGCGATGGAGGTCGGCATCCGCCGGTTGCAGCGGACCGCCTACGACGCCACGCGCGGACTGTCGACGGCCGTGGATGCCTTCGAGGATCTGCATGTCAACATCTACGCCGCCGACAAACAGCTTAAGAGCACCGAGCAGCTCTTCATGGAGTCGGCCGCGGCCCTGTCGCGGATGGAGAACAACACGAAGAAGGCGGCGCTGGCCACGGTGGGCACCTGGCCCGCATCGCCGAGGGCACCGATCGGCAGAACGACGCCCTAGCACGGATGGAACGCAACATGGCCGACGGCCTGATGCTGGCTTGATGGGGCGCACACGATGGCAACGATCCAGATCTACGAAGGGTTTCCCAGCCGCGAAAGTGTGCTAGGCGGCGACAGCCCGTCGGTCGTCTTGAATTGGGTCGTCCTGGGCACCAGCGACGACATCGTGGCCAAGAGCCTGGTGCGGGCCTACACGCCTCCGGCCTACGACGGGCTGATACTGCAGAACGTCACCTCGAAGGAGACTGCACCCAAAACGTGGGAGTGCCAGGCCAACTACGGCTCGCGCAAGCCGCCGAAGGAAAACGAGTACAAGTTCGCCTTCGACACCACCGGCGGCCGCCAAAAAATCACCCAGAGCCTCGATACCGTCGGCAAGTATGCACCCGCGGGCAAGACGGCCGCCGATCACAAGGGCGCTATCGGCGTGACCGATCACGGCGTTGCGGGCTGCGAGATCGTCGTGCCGAAGTTCTCCTGGTCGGAGACCTGGCAGCTGCCGATCGTCGATTACGGTTGGGGCTATTCGCAGACGCTGAAGGCGGTGACCGGCCGGGTCAATGCCGTCGTGTTCCGTGGTTTTGCTGCCGGACAGGTCCTCTTTCGCGGCGCCAAGGGCTCGGCGTCGAACAACGCCACCGTAATGAGCTGGCGCGGGATGAAAGGCGCGGTGGCCGCAGCCCGATCCGGCCACGATTACGTTGCCACGCCAAACCCCGACTGCTATCTCGACCACGACATCAAGAGATTCTCTCTGGAGCGCGCCTATGCCTTGGTACCGATTCCTGCGAGCTTGAATGCCCAGCAGGCGAAGCACTGCCTGGGCGTGCAAGGCAACTTGTGGACCGAGCACGTGCCGACGCCGGCGATCATGGATCGTCAGGTATGGCCGCGGCTCTGCGCTGGCGGAAGTCGGCTGGACGCCGCGCGACGAGCGCGATTGGCCCGATTTCTGCGCCCGTATGCAGTCTCACAGTTGGCGGTTGGAACAGGCGGGCGTGCAAGGAGATGTCGTCCACCAGGTGGAGGCCGAGCGCAAGTAGCGGTTGGGACGCCCGACTGCTCTGTCAGGCATCGCCGTGCCGGCTTGCCCCCAAGAATCCCATGCAGTTGTCCCCACGACCACCGGGGCTTAATCGCCGACGAGTTCTCCCCGCTGGTCGACGGGGGCGATGCTTCAACCTGCCTCATTGACCCGCTTGACCTTTGTGAGGCGGCAGAAGCGTTCAACGTGGTAACCTCCCATAAGCCTGTGGATTACTACGTCACACCACGATGATTGGCACCGCCGAGCGGTTTCCGATTGCTCTCACTCGTAACATCGCCGTTAGTGCGCAGTTTTTGCGACCCGCCGCGTCCTGCTCGACGCGTAAGACGCTTCGGGATTGTCTCGAGGGATCGGCCGCCGTGTGGGAAACACTGTCCTGACGCCGCCACCGTTGGCTCCGGCCAAAAAATACGGACCAAGAACGATCTTCCGCGGTGTTTTCAGACGCCAGCAAGGGAGAGACGTCTTGCGAGGCGGTTCGGTGTCGGCGTCGTTTGGCTCCAGCCACAGAGCGCCGTCTTCCGATTCGTGATCGATCCACAAGACGCATTCCGGCTGGTCGGTTTGAGCAACCACGCCCTGGGCCAAGACCAGCGGCCCCCAGGTGAAAGCCGCCCAGCGAAGGCCGTCTGCCCCTGTCTCAAAATGGGCGCGCAGCGGGAAAGTAAACCTCACGCACGCCCGATCCTCGGATCTCCACACTCTCTCCAGGCGATAGAACCCCTTCGAAGTTCGCTCCAACGTCTCGACAACGCCGTTGACGATCACTTCCAATGCTGTGGCGCCCGCAGGCAGCCGGAAGTCGACCACCAGCTTCGCCGGCGAGGGCAATTCGATCCGAAGCGCGGCTTCCGGTGCCAACGGGTAGCCGGCCTCCCAACGCGACGCGCCGTCCGCCGGCACCATCCAGAGGAACGACGGCCGGCGAATAGCTGTTAAGGACCACGCGGTCTTTCGAGACGCAGACCAGTTGTCGTGCGTAGATCTCCAAGGCCCGCGGTCCGCTCGAGGCACAACAGGTGATCGCATTCTTGTAACCTCGGTCGGGCATGTTGAGCATGGAGAAGTATGCCCAATCGTTCCCGTTCGGCGACTGCGCCCCCAGAAGTTGATTGAAGAGTGCCACTTCAGCCTCGTCAGCGTATCTGGCCTCACCCGTCAAGTTGAAAAGAGAGAGGCAGAGTTGAATCCAGGTGACCGTGCTGCACGTCTCCACGCAACAGGTTGGGTGAAAATAACGGGGCGGCGCAAAGCATTCGTGGCTCGTGGTCCTCTTCGTCTGATAGCCCCATGGCCCCCCTGCCACGTTCAGGTGTCCGGCGCGGATCTTCTGCCAAGCCGCGACCGCTGTCGCCAAGTACTTCTTCTCTTCCGTGCAACGATAGAGTTCGACGTACCCCAGCAGGACGGCCATGAGTTGGTATGCCTTTCCGTCGCCCGGCGCTGTCACGTCCTCGCCGGTGCGCATCGCGGCTATGATTCGCAACTGGGGATTGCCTTCGATGCTATCGGCGATGTGCTTTGCAAAGTCCAGGTATCGCTGATCCCCCGTGCGTTCATAGAGCATTACGATCGACTCCAATAGCACTGCGGAGGAAAGTCCGTGGCGGGTACCGAATCGCGTCACGTCACCTGAGGGTGGCCCCACGGTTCGCGCCAGCAGGTCGGCCGCTCGGACTGCCGCCCGGAGCGCTGTTGGATCATCCCGAAAATCGTAGTAGCGCAACAACCCGTAGATGACGTATCGATGCGTCCAGATGTCCCACGTCCACGGATCGCCGGTGTCGGTCTCGTTGTAGAATCGCTTCTTCGGCACATAGGTCCCTAGGTAGCCATTGGCTTCTTGGCTGGCGACGAGCTTCGCAACCACCTGTTGGAGGGCTTCGGCCAGTTTCGCATCCTTGGTATCCTCGCACGCCAGCGTTGCCGCGTGCAGCCACTTGCCCACGTGCTCGCCCTGCCAAGGATGCGTACCCGGGCGATGCGCAAATCCATCCAAGAAAAACGGATCGTTGACCACGCGCCACAAGCGAACTTGCCGCCAAAGGTTAAGACGCTCGCCGAGAATGCCTCCAACGCGAGTTGGGACGGTGGGGCAGACTTCGTCCGTAACCCGTGGTGCCGCTGCCGGCCGAGGGGCGCCGTGTCCCTCAGCACGGACGCTTTTGTTGCCGGTGAGCACCGCGACGGTTGCGGCGACGCAAAATGTGGTTGCCTTCAGGCCAAGCAGCTTGGCGGAGTTCATGATGATTCGGCGTTTTTCCACCACAGCAACTCCGTGATGTCCACGCGGTCCCACGGTCTTGCCCTAGCCACCGGACCCGACGGCGGTAGCATGACAAAACTGAATTCTTGATGCCGAACTACGCCATGTCAAGCGGGCCTTCTCCCAGAAGTTGCTCGGATCTTTCCGTTGGGCAAGTCTCTGCTTCTCTTCCAGAATCATCATTTCTCTCGATTCACGCCTCTCTCCTTTTTGGAGAAGACCCTTTCTCTGCTGCATTTTGAGCTTGAGCCAAGATTGCGGGAAACTGGGTACGTTGACAAGCCGTTGTAGAGGGCTGGCGGTCGAATGTGACGTTCTCCCGGTATTGAGTCGCATCACCAGTGGCACCGCTGCGGCGTAGCGGTCCTCGACGAAGCCGAGCAATGCCGGCGATTCGCATGCACCCGGCGATTGACGGTGGCGAAACGCCGAGGTAGTCTAACGATCCATTCAACCTAGCGAACCTGCCGAGAGAGCCCATTTTCGCACCCGGCGGGTTCGTCTGGAGTCTTGCGCCATCCATCACTTGAGGAATCATCGCTATGTTCGTGCTCAAGAGCTACGCCGTCGCGGTGCTTTTCTGCGTGGTGACCATGATCTGCTGGGGTTCCTGGGCCAACACGCAGAAGGCCGTTGGTCAGCGGTGGCGGTTTGAGTTGTTCTACTGGGACTACGTGTGGGGCGTGCTGTTGGCATCTGTCGTGTTCGCCTTTACACTCGGCAGCATGGGATCGACCGGCCGGAGTTTCCTGACGGATCTGGTCCAGGCCGACGCTGCGAATCTCGTCTCGGCCCTGCTGGGCGGCGTCGTTTTCAATGCGGCAAACATTCTGCTTGTGGCAGCCATCGCCATCTCAGGCATGGCTGTCGCATTTCCCGTGGGCATCGGGTTGGCGCTGGTACTGGGCGTACTCATTAATTACCTTAGCGAGCAATCGGGCAATCCGGTGCTATTGTTTGCCGGCGTCACTTTCGTGATGGCGGCCATCATTTTCGACGCGGCGGCGTATCGGCGACTGCCCGGCCAGGCAAGCGGTGGTGTCAAAGGGCTAGTGCTGTCGCTGCTCTGCGGCATCTTGATGTCGTTGTTCTATTTCCTTGTGGCGCGGGCGAAGGGGCCGGAGGCGGGCAAGCTGACGCCGTACACGGCGAACCTGGTCTTCGCCGTAGGGATCGTGCTGAGCAACCTCTTCTTCAACACGCTCATTATGATGCGACCCTTCATCGGCACGCCGGTGCCGATTTCCGAATACTTCAAAGGCGGCTCGAGCGACCATCTTTGGGGCATCATCGGCGGCTGCATCTGGGGCGTCGGCATGGGGCTGAACATCGTCGCCTCGGACGTTGCGTCGTCGGCAATCTCGTACGGGCTGGGCCAAGGGGCGACGCTTGTTGCGGCGCTTTGGGGCGTGTTTATTTGGCGGGAGTTCCGCGCTGCGCCGCGGGGCACGTCTAAGTTGCTCGCGTTCATGTTTGTCGCATATGTGGTGGGAATTGGGCTGGTGATCACAGCCCGGGTGGCTTAAGAGCATGAAGACTCCGCGCATCGTCGTTGTGGGCAGCTCGAATACAGACATGGTGGTCAAGAGCCTCCGGTTGCCCGGGCCGGGTGAGACGGTCACTGGCGGGCAATTCGTCATGGCGGCCGGCGGCAAAGGAGCCAATCAGGCCGTCGCCGCCGCGCGCTGGGCGCTGAGGTGACGCTTGTGGCCAAACTGGGCCGTGACGTATTCGGCGATCAGGCTATCGAGGGTTTTCGCCGCGAAGGAATCATCACCGACTGCATTCTTCGCGATCCGACGGAGGCTACCGGTGTGGCTTTGATCGTCGTCGACGAGCGCGGCGAAAACATGATTTCGGTGGCATCGGGCGCTAATCATAGGTTGTCGCCACAAGACGTCGACGCGGTCGCCGATCGCATCAGCGCTGCCGATGCGTTGATGCTGCAACTGGAGATTCCGATGGAGGCGGTCTGCCGCGCGGCCCGGTTGGCGGCCGACGCCGGCGTGATCGTCATTCTCGATCCGGCACCAGCAGTTCCACTGCCTGACGGATTGCTCGAACATGTAACCTATTTGACGCCGAATGAGAATGAAGCCGAGCGGTTGACGGGCATCTCGGTGAGCGACGAGGCGTCCGCACGGCGCGCCGCCGAAAAATTGCTGTCGGCTGGCGCGTGGAACGCGATCATTACCTTAGGGGCCAAAGGGGCACTTGCCGCCAGCCGCGATGGCGCAACGCTGGTGCTGAGCCGCAAGGTTCCTACCGTCGACACTACCGCCGCGGGCGACGCATTTAACGGCGGCCTGGCTTGGGCGCTGGCGCGGGGCTATCTGCGGAGGAAGCGGTCCGCAAAGCCTGTCTGGTCGGTGCGCTTTCGGCGACACGGTTAGGCGCGCAGCCGTCGCTGCCGACCGCGGAAGAACTGATCCGATTTGAGACCACAGCTCAAATCAGCTCTGTAGGATGACGACCACGCCGCCGCGGAGTCGCACCGAACGAATGACGGAAGACTTTCTCCGAGCGTCGTGACGACGCTATAGTGACATTGCTATCGTGACCGTTCCTGCAAGAATCTGCCTGCCAACTGAGGTGCAAACCATGTCTGCACGATCCTTTGCGAAGCCGTTTCTCTCCTCGCTCATTGCCGTTTCCGCGGTGCTTGCCAGCATGACGGGGACAGCCGACCGGGCGTGGCTGCCCGTCGCTGCGAGCGCCGCCGCGGCGGAACCATGCGTCCGCTACCGGCAACTGCCGATCGAGGAATATCGCGACAAGCTCAAGGCCGGCTGGATCGGGCAGATGATCGGCGTTGCCTGGGGCGCTCCAACGGAAGGCAAGTTCCGCCAGATCATTCCTGAGGTCAAGGTGCCACCGTTCCGCGACACGCTCGTCAATGGTGCTTTCAATCAAGACGACGTCTATGTCGAGATGACCTTCTTACGCACGCTCGAACAACACGGCTTCGACGTGCCGGTCCGCCAGGCAGGCATCGATTTCGCCAACAGCCGGTACAGGCTTTGGGTGGCCAACGCCGCCGGCCGCAACAACCTCCGCAAGGGCATCGCGCCGCCAGACAGCAGTCATCCAAAGTTTCACAAGACGGCCGGAGCGATTGACTATCAGATCGAGGCCGACTATTCGGGTTTGATCGCGCCAGGTATGCCGAACGTGCCGATCCAGCTCGGCGAGAAATTCGGGCGGTTGATGAGCTACGGCGACGGCGTCTATGCCGGTCAGTTCATCGGCGCGATGTACGCCGAGGCGTTCTTCCAACGCAACGCTCTGCGGCTCGTTGAAGCGGGCCTTAAGGCCATCCCGCCGCAATCCGGCTACGCCGAAATGGTTTGCGATATGATCAATTGGAAGCGGGCCGAACCTAGCGACTGGCAGAAGACTTGGAAACTGGTTGATAAAAAGTACCGCGATCCCAATCGCTACTACTGCGCGCTCGACGTGAAGCTCGAAGGGGCATTCGTCCTCATGGGAATGCTATACGGTGAAGGCAATCCCGAGCGAGCGGCCTCGATCTCGATGCGGTGTGGTTCGGACTCGGACTGCAATCCGTCCAGTTCGATGGGCGTGCTCTGCACGTCGCTGGGCGCGTCGCGGCTGCCGCGGCGCTACTATGAAGAGTTGGACGAGAGCAAGGTCTTCAGTTACACCGCCTACAAATTCGCGGCGGTATTGGACGTTTGCGAGAAGCTTGCCCGGCAGGCAGTCGTCCGCGAGGGCGGCCGCGTGGAAACCGACGCGAGCGGCGAAGAAGTGCTGCTGATTCCGGTGAAGGCGCCTGTGCCGAGCCCGTTTGAAGACCTCCGCAACCCTGGCCCGATCGCCGGCAGCCGATATACGGCCCAAGAGATGGCGCAGATCAAGGTTCGTGAAGTGCCCCGAAAGAAGAAGTAATTGCTTCCCAGCGACGAGGCATTGGTCCGTGACGACGTTCATTACCGCGGATGCGGGGTCGTAGTCACATCCAAAACCTCCCACGCAGATCATGTCGAACCCGTTAACCGCTTCGTGCTAGACGCGGTAGGCCCGGACTTTTTCCATTAGGCGGTTGGCCGTGGCGATGTCGGGCACGTTTTGAACTTGATACAGAACGCCACCGGGAAGTGCGCGCCGATGCAATTGCTTTACAAACGACTCATACGGGGCGAAGACGCTTGTGGGCGTGTCACCGATGCGGAGCTTTAGCCGTTCGATGACGTCGAAAGCGGCCGGGAAGCTGCGGTCGTCCAACAAGAGCATTGCCTTGAGCCCTTTGAGGCTCGCGGCGGCTTCCAGCATGTGCCGATCGTTGCCGTGGATGTGCACCGCGCCGCCATCAAAGTGGTTCATGATTCGCCCGACCGGCTCACGACCCCACTGCTCGCAATATGCGAGCGAGGTCATGTGATAGGGGTCGAGACTCTCGGAGACGACACGCCCGGGCAACCACTCGGCGAAATTGTTTAGCGTGCCGCCACCCGGCGAAGGTACCTTTTCAAAGAATGTCTCGTGTACGCGGATATTGAGGTCGAAGGCGAAGTCGATCGCGCGGCGGACCGTCTCCGGCCGTTCGTCGAGGTCAAGGTAGGTCCGCGTAACGCCCACGAGCTCAAACACGAAGTTCAATGCGCCGATGAGGATGAAATGGCTGACGCCCCACTTGCCGCGGCCGGCATCGACGAAGGCGTCGAGTTGCGATAGATATCGCCGCCACCAAGGATGCCGGGAATCAAAGCGAAGCGTGTCGAACTCCGATTAATCCTTCAACAGCGGCGGGACCATCGATGAAATCCAACCCATCGTCGGATCGGCCATAAACCGCACATTGCCGCCCAGCAGGCCGCCGTACGGACCTTGGTCAAACTCGCTCAAGTAGGCGCCGGCAGCGAATCATCTTCCAATGTGATGCGCTCGCCAAACAAATCGTCCCAGAACCTCGTCCGCTTTGCGACATCGGGATAGGGGCACTGGGCGTGCTGGTAGGAACCCGCGAAGCGGCGGAGCGCCGAACTGGGCACGGCCATGGTGGCAAAGATCCGGTCGTCGGCCAAACGGCCGTAGAGCGTTCGGAGGCGGCTCTCGACGTCTTGGTGGTTCGACTTATAGCCAAGCATATTCGAGGGCTCGGATTTTGCGAGAAAACAATCGCTGCGACGCGGGCATGATAGCAGCGCAGGCTGCGGATCGCAATGCAGACGGAGCGATCGGGATGACGGCGGAGTCATCGATCGCGAATGTAATTGCCAACTCAAGCCCCGAAAGAAGGAGCGTGGCACAACCTCGTATCGACGACCCGCACCACGCGAAGCGAATACGCGTGGAACCATGTTGGGAACGGCGCGGCATTGCTTTATTGAAGCCACCGCAATGCGATCGACGATGTGGCCAAGCCTGCGCCGAACCTGCCGCAACTTGGCCGGCGGAACAGACGGAGATCGATTCGGTGCCGCCGTAGATTGCGGCCGATTATCTCCTTAGCAGCCCGGGTCTCTTATGGCACTCGCTAGCGAGGACCGCCACTGGCGTTGCTGAGCGTTACCGACTCCTGTGACGCTTGCTATCCCCAGTAGACGGTGTTACATTTATGGGCGGTACGCATTCCCGGGCATATTCCGGGCGGTCGTCGCTGGGAGCACCCCGCCCTCCCACCTGCTTCTTCCCTCGAGAGAACTGCGAACCTCGAAGTAAGGCAGCTTTCGATCCTCGCGGCGCGTAAGGTCTGAGCGACCTGAAGTGCACTGCATGGAGTTCGATCCGTTATGATCTCCCGCGAGATGGTATACAGCTAGGTCACTCTTGTTTTACTTGTATGAGGAGTCTTGACATGAGATGCTCGTTTTGCAGCTTGATCGCGTTTACCGCCAGCTTGGCGGTTGTGGGACTTGCCAAAGCCGAGGACAACGTGGCCCCTGAGGGCTTCACCGCATTGTTTAATGGCAGAGATCTTTCTGGATGGAAGGGGCTCGTGGCCAATCCGGCCGAGCGAGCGAGAATGAGCCCCACACAGTTGGCGACGGCTCAAGTAGCCGCCAACAAGGCAATGCGTGACCATTGGAAAGTTGAAAACGGCACATTGGTCTTCGACGGCAAAGGGAGGAATCTCTGCACGGTCAAGGACTACGGCGATTTTGAGATGTACGTTGATTGGAAAATCCCCAAAAGCGGCGATAGCGGCATCTATCTGCGAGGCAGCCCCCAGGTGCAAATCTGGGACAACGCCATCGGGTCGGGCGGACTGTTCAACAACCAGAAGCATCGCTCGAAGCCGCTGGTGGTCGCGGATAACCCAGTCAACCACTGGAACACTTTCTACATTAAAATGGTCGGTGACAGGGTCACGGTGAAGCTCAACGGGAAGCTGGTCGTCGATAACGTGCCGATGGAGAACTACTGGCAGCGAAACAAACCGATCTATCCCACCGGGCAGATCGAACTGCAATCCCACGGCGGCCCATTGTGGTTCAAGAATATCTACATCAAGAGCCTGCCACGAAAGGAGGAATAATATGCCCCACAACAATCGTTTCAACCGACGCGTGCTTTTGGCCAACTCGGCAAGTGCGAGTGCCGCGTTGTTCGCGGCTCCATCGCTTGCGCGGGCCAGGGACGTCAACGGGAAGCTGAACATCGCCCTGATCGGGGTTGCTGGCCGAGGAAGCGCGCAACTCGGCGCGGCAGCTAACGCAGAGAACGTGGTGGCGCTGTGCGACGTTGACTCGAAATTGCTGGGGGCCGCGTCCGTGATGCTGCCAAAGGCAAAAATCTATAGCGACTTCCGCAAGATGTTTGACGAGATGGGCAAGCGGATTGACGCGGTGATGGTGAGCACTCCCGACCACACGCACGCTGCGGCCAGTGCGATGGCAATGCGTTTGGGCAAGCATTGTTATTGCGAGAAGCCGTTGGCGCACTCGGTTTCTGAGACCCGTACCCTCACCGAGATCGCCAGGAAGAACCGGCTGGTCACCCAGTTGGGTACGCAGATTCACGCCGGCGCGAATTACCGCCGGGCGGTGGAATTAATATGGGCGGACATCATTGGTAAAGTGCGCGAGGTTCACGTGTGGCTGAATGCTGATTTTCAGCGCCCCCCGACACCGCAAGGCGGCACGCAGCCCAATGCCCCGGCCGATAGGCCGCCGGTGCCGCCAAACCTGAAGTGGGACTTGTGGCTCGGACCGGCGCCCAACCGTCCCTACCATCCCGCGTATGCGCCTTTCCGTTGGCGTTACTGGTGGGCCTTTGGCAACGGCGTGTTGGGCGACTTCTTCTGCCACTACTGCGATCTGGCGTTCTGGGCGCTGAAATTGCGCTACCCCGCCACGATTGAGGCCCAAGGTCCTTTGCATCCGGAGAGCACCGCCCGTTGGACCATCGCACGGCAGGAATATCCAGCTCGCGGCGATCTGCCTCCGGTGAAGTTGCATTGGTATCACGGTGGCACCTACCCGGAATTGGTCAAGAAGAAGGATGTGCCCCGATGGCCCAGTGCCGTGCTGTTTGTGGGTTCAGAGGGAATGCTGATCGCCGACTACGGCCGGCACGAGTTGCTGCCGAAAGCAAAATTCTCCGGCTTCAAGCCGCCGGCGCCGACGATCCCCAATTCTATTGGACATCACCAGGAATGGTTCGCTGCCTGCAAAGCTGGAACTCCCACAACCTGCAACTTCGACTATTCCGGCCCGCTGACGGAAGCTGCCTTGCTGTGCAACGTTGCCTTGCGAACCAGCAAGAAGTTGGAATGGGACGCTGCGGCACTCAGAACGTCCAACTGCCCTGAGGCCGATCAGTACATTCGTCGCGCATATCGCGACGGCTGGTGCTATAACGCGTTCTGGCGATGCGGCGGCGATGTCGGTGACCTGTACGACGGTCCGAAGGACCGCGTGGTGGTACACTGCGGTCGCGGCCCGTACAGCGACTATCGCCGGGCCAAGCACGGCATCCTCTGGTGCTATTCCAACAGCGACCACGACGGCAAAGACCCCGAGGCCAAGAAGAAGTGGTTCGCCCTGCACGGCATCCAGTTCGCCTCGGGTTAGAACATTCCTCAACGACCAATTCTCCGCCACGACCGAAGCCATGACTGAGTACAACGTCGTGCATGCCAAGTCCGAGCGGGCCCGCCACATGGGTTTCCTCATCAAGCTCGAAGAGCAGTACGGCAAGGAGATAGCGCCCGACCCGCTCGGCCTCCGGGATTTTCATCAAGAGACGGTAAAAATTTCCGTCATCGACAGCCGCTCATCGCGGCGGGATTCCTGCGCGGCCGCGTCGATACGGAAGGCGGGACGCCGAACTGTCAGGTCCATAGCAAATGGGCGTCTTGTCCCATGAAGGTATGACCGCCACAGGCTGGGATCGCTCGGGTTCTGGACAAACGGCAGAGTCGGCAGTATCCTGGCGGTTAAACTGTTCAGCGATACGCCCCGAGGAAACCACGCCATGGCACGTTTAACGATCTTCTTGGCCCTACTTGTGGCCACAACGGCCGCCGCTTGTTGCAGTGCGGACGAGCCCATCCATAACTACACCGCCTGGAGCGACACGGCCGGCAATCCGATCTCCTGCCACGACGGCGGGATCACCCGCGTTGGCGACACCTTCTACTGGTACGGGACGAGCTACCGGGGCAACCCGATGGGACTCTACGGCCCCAAGGCCACGCACCTCCAGCGAGGCTTCAACTGCTACAGTTCAAAGAACCTCGCGGACTGGAAGAACGAAGGGGTCTGCTTCGCGTTTCCCAAGGTCGGTTGGCTGGCCAAGGGCACATCGCACCGGCCCAATGTCCTGTACTGTGACAAGACCCGCAAGTACGTGCTGTGGTTCTTCTGCATCGGCACGACCGAGCCGGTGTATCCAGCGGCGATGCTTGCTGTGGCGTTCGCCGACAAACCGGTGGGCCCTTTCACATTCGTCGGTCAGCGCAACACCGCCGAGGAGCATGGCTGGGGGCAGGATCTGGGGCTATTCAAGGACCGGGACGGCAAAGGCTACCTGGTCTACGACGACGGGCACCGCAACATCCGCGTGGATCGTCTGGCCGATGACTTCCTGAGCACCAGCGGGAAAACGACGATCTGTCTGAAGAGCGACGGCCGACAGAAACGCTATGAGGGCGCCGCTCTGATCCGCTATAAGGGCAAGTACATTGCCGCCGGTTCGGGCGTCGACGGCTGGAACCCGACCGACACCAGCTACGCCGTGGCTGACGCGCCCCTGGGCCCGTACCGGGAGATGGGGCGGATGAGCGAGGACCGTACTTGGAACAGCCAGATTTCCAACTTCGTCTATATCGCCGAAAGCGACAAACTCCTTGCCATGTGCGACGGATGGTTCCGCGGACCCAACGACCAGCGGGTGCCGATCGACCAGTCCCGCCAGTTGTGGCTGCCCGTGTCGTTCGATCCGGCAACCGGCGCAGCGCGGATGCTGCACGTCCGGCTGTGGGACCCGTGGAAGTAGTCGGCAGATGGATCGGAATCCTTCTTGCTCACGTATTTACCGCGTTGCAGGCCAAACCACTCGATCTGCCGGCGGGGACAATACCCGGATTTTGGGCATTCCGGATCGGACACGAACCAATATTGATGCTTTAGGGAAGATGCGGTAAAGTCCCGGCATGGCTAGATTGGCGAGGTAGTTGCTCCGGATCTGCCGTATCACATAAGACAACATGAGATGCAACACAGAAACTGTAGACAACGGACGTTCTTTTGCGATGGAGATTATGCTGCTTACGTGGATATGATGTCCCGCGGACAACGCCATGTTTGTAGGTCGGCTAGAACAAGACATATCGTATCCTGCGTCCGCAGAAGGGAGGACGTCCATCAAAGTTACTCAAATACCCATAATCGGTTCGTGTCTTGCGAACCCGCGAACTGCCGCGAACTGCGAACCGTCCAATCAGATATGCTATGTTCATCGCGATACTGGTTTTGAGTTGTTCCGCAAGCACGTAAAGGGGTTATGACCAAACGCGAAGTCATTCGGATTGTTCTGGAAGGAAAACGCCCGCCTTACGTACCCTGGTCGATGGGCTTCACCAAGGAAGCCAAAGAGAAGCTGCTGGCCCATTATGGCTGCGACGACCTGGAGCAGCCGCTGCAAAACCATCTTCTGAAGCTCGGCAGCGATATCGGGTTTTTCGACGAACTGGGCAACGATCGCGTGCGCGACGTTTTTGGCGTTGTCTGGAACCGCAGCGTCGACAAGGACATCGGCAATGTCGAGGGTTGCGTCATGCCCGAGCCCACGTTGGACGGCTATAAGTTTCCCGACCCGCGCGACGGGCGGTTCTTTGCCGATATTTCGACGAAGATAACCCGGTTTCCCGACCGGTTTCGCGTCTTTCAGATCGGTTTTTCGCTGTTCGAGCGGGCGTGGACGCTGCGCGGCATGGAGCGGCTGATGATCGACTTCCACGACAACGCTGATTTCGTCCAGCAGTTGTTCAATCGGATCGCCGACTACAACATCGCGCAGATCCAAGAGGCGTTGAATTATGATATCGACGCGGTCTACTTTGGCGACGATTGGGGGCAGCAGCACGGATTGCTCATGGGGCCGCGGCTTTGGCGAGAATATATCCTTCCGGTGCTGAAGCGGATGTACGGAGCGGCCCGCTCGGCGGGCAAATTCGTGATGATCCATTCGTGCGGCGATGTCGACGAGCTTTTCGACGATCTGATCGACGCCGGAGTGAATTGCTTCAATCCGTTCCAGCCCGAAGTGATGGACGTGCACTCGTTGCTGCCGCAGTATCGCGGGCGGCTGGCGTTTCACGGCGGCCTGTCGACGCAGAAAACGCTGCCCTTCGGCAGCGTCGAGCAGGTTTGCGACGAGTCGCGTCGATTGTTGGAATTGGGGCGGGGCGGCGGATACATTCTTGCCCCGGCCCATGATGTCGAGGGCGACGTGCCGTTGGAAAACATGCTTGCCGCAATCGGTCTGGCCCAGGGCCAGCGGGAATTCGTGACATCATAGGGATCAGTGCTTGTGCCTCTAGTTAACCACTCATCTCATCCACAAATGCAGAACGCAACTCGCTATCGCATGTCGTACGTTTGGATGGTCTGCATGGTGGCCGCGATGGGCGGACTGCTGTTCGGCTACGATTGGGTGGTTGTCGGCGGCGCGAAGCCATTCTTCGAACGCTACTTTGGACTGACTTTGCCCGGTCAGAAGGGTTGGGCCAATCAGTTGCGCACTGGTCGGCTGTTTGGTGGGGGCACTGTTTTCCGGCGGACTGAGCGACAAGTTCGGTCGCAAGCGATTGCTGATCTTGGCGGCCACTTTGTTCACGGTCACTTCAATCGGCACCGCCATGTCCCATGCGTTTACGACGTTCGTCTATTGGCGGCTTACGGGCGGGGTGGCCATCGGCATGGCTTCGAGTCTGTCGCCGATGTACATTGCCGAAATTTCGCCGGCAAAGCTGCGCGGGATGTTTGTTTCCGTAAACCAGTTGACCATAGCTATGGGAGTCACGGCCGCCCAGTTAGTGAACTATCTGGTGGCCCGGCCGGTGCCGCTGGGCGCGACTGACTTGGAGATCGTGAATTCCTGGAACGGGCAGGTGGGCTGGCGGTGGATGTTTGGCCTGACGGCCATACCGTCGTTCATCTTCTTCGTACTGATGTTCGTCGTGCCGGAAAGCCCGCGGTGGCTGGTAAAAAATGGAAAGTCGCGAAAAGCCCACAAAGTCCTTGGGGCGATTGGCGGCGAGTCTTATGCCGACGAAGCTCTGACGGACATTGAGGCCACGCTGGTCAACGACGTTGAGCGGGTGGACTTTCACGAGTTGCTCGATCCGAAGATGGCCAAGATACTGCTGCTCGGCGTGTTGCTGGCCGTCTTTCAGCAATGGTGCGGAATCAATTCGATCTTCAACTATGCCGAGGAGATTTTTGGCGCGGCGAAGTATGGTCTTTCGGACACGCTGCTGAACATCTTCGCCACCGGTGCCGTGTGCCTGGTGTTCACGTTCGTCGCTATTTTCACGGTCGACAGGGTCGGCCGCCGTTTCTTGATGCTTGCCGGGGCCGGCGGGCTAGCCTTCCTCTATCTTATTCTCGGCGATTTCTATCGCGGTGGTGTAACCGGCACGCCGGTGCTGATTGTCGTGCTTGGGGCGATGGCATGCTATGCTTGCACGCTGGCGCCGGTCACCTGGGTGATCCTCTCTGAGATATTCCCGAACAGGATTCGCGGGGCTGCCATGTCGACCTCGGTCTTTGCCCTCTGGGTAGCCTGTTTCGCGTTGACGTACGCCTTCCCGTACATGAAGAGCGGCTTGGGCATCGGCAACACGTTCTGGCTGTATGGCGCGATTTGCGCAGTGGGCTTTACCTACATCTTCATCCGGCTGCCGGAAACCAAGAATAAGACTCTCGAAGACATTGAGCGGCAACTGCTGAACTAGGCGCGTCAGGGTTCAAAATCATGTCACGCGCAAACGACGTGACGATTGAAGGTTGTGGTCAACAACAGGAGCAAGCCGTGCCACCGTCGAATGGACGATGGTAATGACTTCTTTGATTTTCGACCCGAGCCGCACACCGAGCTTCAGCAGTTTGGCTCGTTCTGCAGGAGTCACGTCGATCCGTTTGGGCAGTTTGTTCCAAAGCACCCGGTTTTCGGCCTTCAGATACTCGACCATTTGGACGAGTTCTTTCTCCGTGACTCGGGCAAGGAGCAGCAGGAGGGGATGGACGAACCTCTTCATGTGGGTACAATGCGTAAGTCGTTGATAGAGTTGGGAGTGGCATACTTATGAGACCACGCTACGCCGATCTTCGTGAGAAGAAATGCTGCCGTTGGGCAGCCGGCGCTGAGGTCACATCTTCAACTCTACCCGGTGCATGTACGCCTTGCGTTCGCCGCGCTGGAGGGCAGTCATCGACGCAGCCGGCGGCTATCGATTCTGCGGTTTCGGTGCAAAGTGATGCAAACTCGACTATAGGGCGGCGAGCTGTATAGCACCACTGGAAGCACCGCGATTCTTCGCGTCGCCGCAACTCCGTACGCCCGTTTAGCTTTGGGCGACACTATCTCCGGTCTACGGAACCGAAGGTTACAGGTTCGAGCCCTGTGGGGTGTACTTTTCATTCTTGAGCCGTAACTCAATGCACCGCAAGCCCTAACCGCTTGCGGCGTTTCGCATTCCGGCCCCAACTCCCGCCCGTCTTTGGAGTTCCTTCGGTCACACAGACCGATGCTCATGCCGGTTTGACGCCGCCCTTCGTTGCAGATTGATGCAAACTCGACTAAGGAGCGGCGGGCAGTATGACACCATGGCGCTCACCTAAGGCAAATCGCGAGCACCAAGGAGAGCACCGAAAGATGCGATCGTTGTGGTCGCTGCTTTGCATTTCGAGTGCCCCGCTTTCCGACGTCCTCTTGGGCGCACCCCCGCCTCTAATGTAGAGCTTCGCACCTGCCTGTGCGGCGCCACGACTCTATCGACATGTGACGACGATGACGGGCGATGATCCCAAAATCACCCACGGCCGATGGAACGCTAGAAGTGCGCGCCGCAGCGATTCGATGGGTGGCGGCCCGTGGCGTCGCCGGGTAATGGGGTCTAGTCAGCAGCTAATTCTAAACGCCACGGTCATCGCACCTTTTTGAACTCCCCCCCTCACCACCCACCCGTACTGGTAAACGGGGGATCGGCCCGCTAGAATAGCGATCTTGTATCGTGGCGTGGCCTGAGTAGCTGTCTAAGACCTACGCTTATCTGCGGGCAAAGACAAACATCCAGATAAGTGACAAGAACCCGCTGGAGTACTTCAGGGAATTTAAGAACGTCCGCGATTTTGATAGCATTCTCAGATCGCATTTGATCCCCGATGGTTTCATCGACCGCGACGGTTTCTCCCCCAGCGACTACAGAGAGTTCCTTCTTGCCCGTGCTGATCTGTTTATTGAACGGCTGATACAAGAATTGCCTGACGTCCAAATTCACGTCGTCGATTGATCCACCGATCATTTAACCTCCGAAGATGACATATCCCAAACGTTTAATCGAGGTCGATCTTCCCATCGCACGTATCTCCGCCCATGCGCAGCGCGAGAAGTCGATCCGGCATGGGCATATCTCGACGCTGCATAATCCCCGTCTCGACGGCGATTCGGTACTGAGTGAGTTTCCGGCGTCCGATTTCTCTCCGCAATAGGTCCGGCATGCGCTGTAACGAGACCACTATTGTTCTGTTCACGACATCGCCCCAACGAGTATATATAACGATCGTTATATATACTCATAATGCGCCGTGTCGTCAACTGCGCACGTTGCATTCGTTGCCGCCACGATGCTTGGCGAAGGTATGTCGGGAGCCCGAAACCATTCCAGGACACTCGCACTAGCAATTCCGGCGTTCCTGATTGCCCCGCTTCATGATCCGGTTGCATCAAGTGGCAGCTATGACGCACTTTTTCGATCGCCCAGCAAAGTACCCTTGCTTATGGACAATGACCATTCCGCACACGAGCAAGAGCGTTCCGCGAAGGTGGCGGCGGCGGTCGTTCGATCTATTTCAATTACGCCAAGAAGCTTCAACCGCCAGGGCCGGACTGTGGAATCATTCCGCGACCGTGATAAGAATGCCGTCTGTCACGCAACAGACTTGTGTTCGGACGTTGAAGCGTGTTCGCCTACGCTCGGCGGCGCCGGCAGCGACTCGATCGCCGCGCTGCGATCGGGCATTTCCACGTGGGTGTACACGCCGAGCGTAAGCCTGATATCCGAGTGCCTGGCCAGCGTTTGGGCCATCTTCGGCTTCACGCCGGCTTTGGCCAGCCCGGTGATGAACCGATGCCGCAGGCTATGAAAGTCGGCGTACAGGCCATCGTGGTTGCAGAAACAAAGGAAATCCGATTGCAGCCGTCGCTCTAGTTCCGCCGGCTCGTCTTTCACTTCATCCAGCCACTTGTCCCGAGCGGCCATCAAGTCGCGCTCGATCATCTTGTTCGTCTTGCGCTGCACGCCACCGGGAACACGGCCAGAAACCGGAAAGAGCGGTTCGTCTGGCGCCGGTCGGCGCGTGGCGATGGCCCACGGGCGGCAGAAGGCTGAGTGGGAGCGGACAGCGCTATTGGCGGCGATCGCGGCCAATCCCTACCGCGATACCGACCGACGCCCGGAGCCGTTTACGGCCGAGGAGTTCAATCCGTTCGCCGACCAACAAGTCCCAAGACCCGAGAAGCGACAAATAAAGCTCAGCGTCCAGTGCCTGAAGGCCCTGTGTGAACCGCCAAGCGAAACGGCAGACCGTTCGCCACTGGCCACTAACCACTGACCACTAGCCACTAATGTCGACAGCAGGTGCCATTCGAGCCGGTGCGGCCTACGTCGAGGTGTTTCTCGACGATAACCGCATTGTCCGCGGCCTGGCGGCGGTCCAATCGAGACTCCGCACCTGGTCGGCCTCACTCGGGCGACTCGGTAGCGGCGCCTTCGGCGGCGGGCTGCCCGGGCCGCTGGGCGCCATCGCACACTTCGCCGGCTCGCCGGCTGGGATGTTCGCCGGACTGCTGGTGGCCTCGAAGACGTTCGCCTCCGTAGGCGACGACCTCGATAAGATGAGTAGCCGCGTGGGCGTCTCGGTCGAGTTCCTCTCGGCCCTCTCGCACGCGGCGAAGATCGGGGGCACCGAGATCGCCGCGATGGAAGTCGGCATCCGCCGGCTGCAGCGGACCGCCTACGACGCCACGCGCGGCCTGTCGACGGCCGTGGATGCCTTTGAGGATCTGCATGTGAATATCTACGCCGCCGACGGACAGTTGAAAAGCACCGAGCAGTTGTTCATGGAATCGGCCGCGGCCCTGTCGCGGATGGAGAACAACACGAAGAAGGCGGCGCTGGCCACGGTGGTCTTCGGACGGGCCGGTACGGGGCTTCTGCCGATGTTGCGCGAAGGACCGGAGGGACTCCTGGCGGTGATGGAAGAGGCCAAGCGGTTGACCTCTCCGGGCGACAACGCGAAGCCCCTAAGCCCCGGCGACCGCTGGCGGCCTACGGCCGATGGTCTTAATAGTTGGAACGAGGCCGCCCAGTATGTTCGGGGCCTGCGCGACGACAGCGGTGTGCTGACCGCGCCCGCTGCGATCGGCAGCCCGGTCATCGTTCTGGTGAAGAACCAATCTGGCAGCGACCGCACGCGGTTCGACGTTTTGGGCGTCGATGGTGTGCTCATCACCCCATCGGACAACCTGGCCACGTTCGCCAGTCGCCGACCGCTGGTCGGTGTCCTGCCCAGCGTGGCCGACCATGCCGGCCGGTTCTGCGTCCTGTTGGAGCCGGTCGCAACCGGCAAGCTCGGCCGTGCGCTCTTTCTGGGTGTCGTGCCGGCGCGGGTGTACGTCAACTCGCACCTCGACGCCTATTGCAACGTGATGGAGTCAAAAACCATCGGTGACGAGACCGTCTATCTCGGCAGCGGCTCCTCGGGTGCGCAGATCCTCTGGTGGGAGGCCGCCGATATAAGCGCCGTCGGCACGGTCGTCTGGGCCGTCCTTCGGCTCGGCGGCGCAGGCGGCGGACTTCGCTGCTTCGAAGTCAAGCAGTCGAGCCCCGCTGCGCCGGCGGCGCCGGGCAGCTCCGTGGAAGCCTGGACGCTCCGGTGGAACGCCACGACACAGCAGTACGATGACCCGAATCGCAGCGATCCTACGGACCTTGTTGTGATCGACACCGAAGGCCGCTTCCGTTGGCTTTGTTACGACGACACCGAGCAAGACGCCCCCGGCTCCCGCGGCCTCTGCGACGCCAACGGGGCCATCGTCTCGATCCACGAGCCATCAAAACTCTTGGGCGGCTCGATTCAAGTCAACAGTGCTTTCGTCGTCACCGGTCTGACGTCACTATACGCGCTGGACGGCGGATTGCTGCCCCATGCGGCCACACTCACCACAGCGACCACGCCCAAGCTTGGCGGGCTGGAGCAGACCTGTGCCGTTGCCGAGAGCGACGCCGTCTTCGTTTGGGATGACGAGTACCAGCTCTACAAGCCGCTCTGGGTCGACAGGCCGCTGGCCCAGCGGGTCCGCGGCACCACGCCCAGCTTCATCGGGCGGGGGACCGGCTCGTTTACCGTCTCCAGCCTCACGGCCACCAGCCCCGGCGCCCTGCCCAGCGGGGCCAGCTACACGATCACCAACTCCGGCTACTGCATCGACGGTGGCGTGGCGTTCTTTGCCGAGTGGGACACGTCCATCCCGGGCTATCGCATCTACGACGTGGGGGCGTGCTCGACCAGCACGGACTGCGGCTAAACGATGAGCCACCGGAAATGCGACTGCAACTGCATCGAACAGCCCTGCTACCAGCAGGCCTTCCCCTACGGCTTCTCCAGCCACGGCGACCATTCGACGATCTGCGGCCCCTACAGCACCGGCTCCTGGTTCACGCCGCAGGAACCCGGTGATTGGCCCAAGGAATATACCGGCTTTACCAGCATCCTGATCGACGGCGTCGCCCATGCCATCAACGGCACGAGCGGTGGGCCGCGGGCCGATTCGCTCTACATCACACCGGCCATCACGTACCCCTGGCAACTGGACTTCGACACCGAAGGTGCCACCGCCAGGCAGTGCGACAACCGCTTCATTATCACCCCACCGCCGGCCAACTGGGACGGCATCTCGCTTGCCGGCTGCCAGGTGAAGATCGACGGCGTCAGCTACCCGACCTACACGATCATTGCCAACGATAGTAGTAGCTTTACGCTCGACGGCGACTACTGTCCCACGGTGTCGTTTCAGGTCGTCTTCACGTATTACCAGGCCCATAGCGGCTACACGGTTGCCGACGACGGGACGATCACGTTAAACACGCCGCCCGAAGGTTGGCACACCGATCAGCTGGTCGGACATGTGATCGAGCTCCGCGACAGCAACGGCACGGTGCAGCTGGCGCCGAAGATCACCTCGAACACGGCGACGGCACTCATGGTCGATGCGCCGATGCCGACCACCCACGGCACCGGGTTTTCGATTGCCGGCAATGTGCTGACGCCGGCGGTGGCACCGACCGGCTGGCAGACCGGCGGCTCGAAGGAATACGGCTTCCGCAACCGGACCGTGGAGCTGGTCGACCCTGACGGCATCGTGCAGTACACAAGCTCCGTGGATCGCTTCGCCTCCACCACGAGCATGTACATCTACACCCCGCGGCCGCCGGATGGGGACTATCCGAATTGGACGTGGCGGATCGTCGCCCCCTTCGGCCAGTGGG
The DNA here is from genome assembly GCA_963789525.1 of uncultured Planctomycetaceae bacterium. Taxonomy (GTDB): domain Bacteria; phylum Planctomycetota; class Planctomycetia; order Pirellulales; family Thermoguttaceae; genus CAVXFB01. Next base: position 526,006 of record CAWBLA010000005.1, on the reverse strand, counting down.
GCTTCTTGCTCCGCGGCGACACCTCCGGCACCTACTTCGAAACCTCCGGCAGCGCACTACCTTGCACGGTCGACGGTAATCCTGCGCCGAAGTGGTGGACCCCGTCCTACAATCCATTTCCGTCCGGCTGGCTGGGCGGCGAGTTCGTCGGCTGCACGGTCAACTATGACGGTGCGGCGGGTACGGTCATCGCCAACGATGCCGACTCGATCACCGTCTCCTACGCCTCGAAATCATTCGGGCCGCGGCAGTGGCAGCTTAACGTCACTCCCTCCGGCACCGGATATGTCGATTGCAGCGGGATTTTTAGCACGATCGGCGCGAGCTTCCCGTCCGGCGCTTCCGGCTGGCCGATCATGATCCGCGGCACCGCCAACGCCATCGGCACGGTGCAGACCGGCGGCTACAAGTTTACGACCCGCGATCCGGTAAACACCGATCACCCGTGGCGGCTGCCCAGCTACGACAGCGGGCAGTATTGGGATGTGCTGGGGGATGGCCTTTCGACGAGCACCAACGATACGGGAATTTCGTGCGGGCAGTGGGCGCTGGTGGGCATTGCCAAAAGCTCGGCCGACGAGGCGAAGGTCCTCTGGCACACGCCGCCGCCGGTCTGGCAATACCTCTTGAGTCTGCCGATCCTCAACAACGATGCGACCGCCGGAACGGCGCGAGTCTATTTTGGCCCGGGCGGCAACTCGTATTTGGAAGTGCCATTCGGCCCCAGCGGCTCTGGCGGAACCGCCCAGCTGGTCGTGCCCGGCAAGACCCAGCAGAAATCCTATGCCGTCTACATGAGTAGCAGTAGCGCCGTGGCGGCGCAGGTCTGTGTCGCCAGAACGCCCGACGGCGACTATCTCGTTTATGCGACAGTGCCGGACTACAACCGGCCGCAGGGTATTCTGCCGCCGGGGCCGTTCTACGCCAAGGTTGCCAAAGGGGACTGGCAGAGCGATCTGCACCGGCTCGGCATCGGGGCCAGCCATGCCACCCGCCTCTGCAACCTCTCCGTGTACGAGACGCGGGGAAAGCTCCCCGAGCAGGATACGAAGTGTTCGCACTGCATCCTGAGTTGCTACATCCCGGGTTGGGAAGGCGGCGCAGAGTGGCCGCAGCTGACGCTCAACATCACAGGCGGCCCGTTGGCGGGCAACTATGTGCTGGTGTCCTATGGGAGTTGCTGCTGGGGCGTGTCGCTGGCACCCAATTATCCGTGCGGGGCACTCGGGCTCGGTGCGTCAATTACCGTCAACCCGGATGACACCTTCACCCTGACGGCCGTCCCGACGCGAGCCTGCTCCGGGATCGAATGCTTCGGCGCCGCTTGTTACTACGCCAAGGACGGCGGCGCGTCCGGCACGTTTTCGGGGCTCTTTTCCAACGAGACGCTCAATCTGGCCAGTGGCGGGCTCTGCGGTGCAACGTCAGTGACAGCGACACTACAATGATCTCGATTTCATGCCAATTCGAAACGATCGGCGGCAAGCCCCAGTGTATCTATTGCGGCTACGTTTGGCAGGGTGAAGGTCCGCCGCCGATGCGCGATTGCCCTTCGTCGCCGGGGTATCAGGAGATGGCTGCGCTGGTGGGCTACGATGGTGAGATCACCACCGGCCTTGTGGAGATATTTCGGCGATGGAGCCTCTTGGGGCAGCCGCTGCGGAGCGACGAAGAGGCAGCAGAGTCGGCCGCCGCGTGCGGATCGTGCGGCGTGGCCGGCTGCCCGCGTCTGCATCGCATGGCCACGTGGCAGTGCCCAAAGACAGCGGCGCCGCCAGTGCCGAAGGCCGGCGGCAAGAGCGAAGAGAACCTGAAGCAAGAAGCGGTCGAGGCCATGCGCGAAAGCGCGAAATCGTCCGCGGGCGCCGACCCGATTCTCGTAGACAAGCGGCTCGCCTGCTGTGCTTCCTGCGAGCTTCTTCGCTGGTACGGCTGTAGTCTGCTATGCACGTGCTCGGAACGCTGGGCAAAGTGGCGAGAGCGGCTGCAGTCCGGCGACTGCGAGCGGTTTGACCCGTAAGCATGTCCTGCCCTAGCGTCTTCTCTGTTCTCTAATGACCAACGCGTGCGACCCGTGCCACGCCATGAAACTCGAACATACGCGCCGTTGCGACGCGTCGGTCGATGTGACCGAAGTATCTCAGCGACCTGCGTTTCGTAGCGTTGGTGGGGGCGACCGACGCGCATTAGCCGACGACTCGCTTGACCTCGGGGTGTCACCGACGCAGTTTGTAGGATCAACGCTATGCCTATGAAGCATCCGTGGATCTCCGCCTGCAACATGGGCATTCCTCATCTCGGAACTCCTGCCCTTGTGGATGCGAACGGCCGCCTTCCGCGACCTTGCGCACCAATGGTTTCGGGACGGCATGGAACACGTCGAACCGGCCAAGGAGGCCAACGCGCAGGCCACGCGGCTTACGAGCCACACGACGACGCTGGCCTATGAGTATGCCCGGCAGGGAGCTCCAACACCATCGGCACTTACTTCATTGCCAGATCCTCTCGGCCGGTGGTGTCGCTACGCTTCGTGCAAGGCATCGCGTCCGGTCCGCGGAGCGAAATGGTAAGAAACTCGGACGCATGCCAATTGGCATCACGATCCGAATCGAGAATAGTTCGCCGGGACCACGCATGCCACGTTGCGGGTTCAGGCGTTGCCGAAGTGCCGCCCGCGATTGCGGAATGCCGCCGGGTCGGGCAGTTGCAAAGCGTCGAGTCTTTTTGCCGGGCGTAGGCGGAAACTGCCTATCACGCAGAGAAGGCGTTGCAATACAGCAACTCCCTGCTAGAATGTGACTTCCGAAAAGTGCCTGCCTGCGCAGTTAGGCCACATATCTGACGCCTACCAGTTATTGGCAGAAACTCCCTATACACAAGGCAGATTCATGGATACGTGGAAGTTCTACGACATCACTCATCGTAGGCACGCGGTGTGCAATCCCACGAGCGAGGAGAAGCTCGCACGCTTGGTGGACCTGGTGCAGCTTCCGACAGCCGCACGTGTGGTTGACATCGCGTGCGGGAAGGGCGAATTCCTGATACGTCTGGTGGAGGCGTACGGAGTGCGCGGCGTAGGCGTGGACCTCTCGCCCTTCTTCATCGCCGACGCAGAACGAAGGCTCAGAGCGCGTGTGCCACAGGCAGGAATCACCTTCACCCAAATGGATGGCGCCGATTTCAAACCCGACAAGCCACACAGCCTCACTCTAGCTTCGTGCATTGGGGCGAGCTGGGTTTTCGGCGGGCACGCGCGGACTCTGGACGCGCTCGTCGGCATGGCCGAGCCCGACGGCTGGGTGATAGTAGGGGAGCCGTACTGGTTGCGGGAGCCGTCGGACGAGCACTTGCGGGCGTGTGGGCTAACAAGAGATGCCTTCGGAAGCCACGCGGAAAACGTTGAAGCAGGAGAACGGCGAGGGCTCGACCTCGTGCATACTCTAGTGAGCAGCAAGGACGACTGGGACCGATACGAAGGTCTTCAGTGGTATGCGGTGGCGGACTATGCGCGCCACCGACCGCGATGACGCTGATCTTCCAGAACTGCTTGAGCGCGTGGCGAAGGAGAAATCAATCTACTTGCGGTGGGGTAGAGACGCCTTGGGCTGGGCGATCTACGTATTCAGATGTCCACCCGCTCGGGGTACTGAGGCGGTGTCGGGTGCCTAAATAGCGGTTGCAGCCAACTGTCCCACCAAAAGACCCATCGTTCGAACCGGCCAACGCGCGTCGGTCGCCACCATCAATGCAACCCCGGGGAAACTTGCCTACAGCTTCGACCGCCGGCCCCGGGCACGTCGCGAGCCAAGCGTCCAGAATCGCGTTCAAAGGACCGGGATGCAAGGTCACTTACCTTGAGCCGCTCGTCAAAACCTGGCGATCGAAACGCCGGCAAAGGTGCCCACAGGGGTGCCCAGAGGTGCCGAATATGGTTTCGCCTAATAGGCCCTCTACGTGTCAGCATCTGCCGCGCAACAGCCCAAAAAGGGCCGACTTCCTTTGCGAGAGCTTCGGCCGCAAGGCTTTGCGTCGCCTAAAGTTGCGAACGCAAATACCCTTTTGGTAAGCGGTTGTGTCGCGCGAAATCAGAGGAAAGCCCAGTACACCCCACAGGGCTCGAACCTGTAACCTTCGGTTCCGTAGACCGAAGATAGTATCGCCCAAAGCCACACGGGCGTAAGGAGTTACGGCGACGCAAAGAGTCGCGGTGCTTCCAGCGGTGCTATACAGCTCGCCGCCCTATAGTCGAGTTTGCATCGCTTGCATCGAAGCCGCAGAACCGATAGCCGCCGGCTGCGTCGATGACTGCCGTCCAGCGCGGCGAACGCAAGGCGTACATGCACCGGGTAGAGTTGAAGATGTGACTTCAGCGCCGGCTGCCCAACGGCAGCATTTCTTCTCACGAAGATCGGCGTAGCGTGGTCTCATAAGTATACCACTCCCAACTCTATCAACGACTTACGCATTGTACCCACATGAAGAGGTTCGTCCATCCCCTCCTGCTGCTCCTTGCCCGAGTCACGGAGAAAGAACTCGTCCAAATGGTCGAGTATCTGAAGGCCGAAAACCGGGCGCTTTCGGAACAAACTGCCCAAACGGATCGACGTGACTCCTGCAGAACGAGCCAAACTGCTGAAGCTCGGTGTGCGGCTCGGGTCGAAAATCAAAGAAGTCATTACCATCGTCCATTCGACGGTGGCACGGCTTGCTCTTGTTGTTGACCACAACCTTCAATCGCTGCCTCGTTTGCGCGTGACATGATTTTGAACCCTGACGCGTCGCGGCGCAGCGACTATGCTCTCAGACGAGTGAAAGGGAGCACGAGCCGCCGACGAATCGACAGCCGGACCAGATGCCTATGAGCTGAGCAGACGACCGCGCGCTTATTCCACCTTGCCCGTCGCCCAATCCAGTGTTAGCGTGCGGCCTTTGACGTTCAGCGCGAGCGCTTTTGATTGCCCAGCAACTTTACTTGCACGGGCTCTTCCGCGGGCGAACTCCACGAGAGTGCCACTACGTTCCGCCATTTTGCCGTTTGGCATTTAAGACCCACCGTAAAGATCTTCTCCGGCGGTCGATTTTCCCCGCCCGCTGTCAGCAGCCACTCGCCCGACTGGTTCACACCATCGGCGGTCAAGGCTTCCAGCCGCAGTTTGGCGCCGCGCTGCTGATGAAACCGTTGGCTTCTCGGCGCATCGGCCGCTCCGGGTGAAATCGCAGTTCCAACGCGGCGTCGTGGTTCATCTCAATGTCATCGGCCACGATGAGCACGTCCGGCTTGAGGAAGACCAGGTGCCGCACGAATCGCCGCAAGCCGACTTTTGGGGAATACGCCTCCGTGGCGTCGCCGCTCATGGCGTCGAAGACTGGCGTCGATGCGACGCGGAGAATCTTTGGGTAGACCTTGTGCTTGAGAATCTCACTCGGGTCAAACCACATGCGCCCTTCGCCGAGTTGCCCCCGGTCGTCAATCAACAGCGTGTTCTCCCGGCCGGTCCGCTTACCGAAGTAACCGGCGGCGCGAATCAGCCACTGGCCATCGCCAAAGACCACGAAATGGTTGGCATCGGGGTGCACGTGGCCGGCGCCGGGATCATAGTCGAATGCGGCGGTTGCACCATGACCTACGTATGGGCCACACTTGAAGACCACCAACGATTCATTGCCCGACCAATCCGAACGCGCCGACACGATGCCCATATCCTGGAAATGCCGCAACGTCGGCAGATCGGTGGGCGATTGGGCGGCGATGCGGCGATCGCGCCATATAAGGTTCAGCCAGCAGGCCGTCGGCGCCGCCACGCCCGACTTTTCCGTCGCGTCCGCCAGCCACTGCGCGTGGCCGTCGTGAAACTCGTCGGCCAGGGCGTGCAACTGGTAGTCGGGCCCATACCAGTTGCCCCGCGGGCAATCGGCCAGGTCCACAAGGCAGTTGCGGCGGCTCCAGGCGTTTCTTGGCAGCATCAGATACTGCGGGTAGGCGGCGGTCTTGTGCCACCAGGGCACATCGTAAAGGTCGACACCCAAGTCGGCCCGCGCCAGATCCATGAACTTCAATAGCGACTCCGTGCCGTACTCCCAGTAGCCGACGCCTTCGTGGCTTGCACCGTCCGGTCCCAGGGCCTTGATGCTCCGCTGGAACTTGTCCAGCATCATCGCGATCCAAGCGTTGGCCTCGTCGATCTCGTCGAACGTTGCTAGCCCCGCAGCCACCAAGCCGCAGCCGTTAACCCAGAGGTGGTTCTGCAAGTACGACTTGCGCCACCAGGGACGGTTGTTCCTCCCCGTAGCCGCCGCCTCGAACATTGCTTCGCCGCGCCGTCGCAATGTCTCTCGGATTTCCCGCCGCGCGGTTTCGTCCAGGTCGGCATAGCACCAGTCGTAAACGATCGCCAGGCCAAACAGTTGGTGGCCGGCGGCCAGGTCCATGCCGTCGATATTGCCTAGCCCCCAAGTCGGATAACGACAGGAGGCCAGCGCCCACTGATGGGCAGCGGCCAGATACTGGCGATCGCCGCCTAGCACATAGGCGATGGCCAGAAACGGCATGGCGTCGCCTACTGTTCGCTGCCAGAGTTGCTCCTCGCCGCTGTGGCCATCATCGAGAACATACTTTGGAGGGCCACGCCGAATTTCGCGATCCGCTTGCCGCAGCACTCGCTTCCACGTTGCCGCTCCCGTTGTATGGATCGTGCCGCGAAGCTCGGCGATGCGTCTATTGTCAAGATACAGCCGCGGATGAACCCCGCGAAGCTTCGTCAAGGCCGCGGCAATCGGCTTGGCTTGCGCCTGCCAGCCGGCGATCATATCTTCCGCCGCTCCTGCACGCGTCTGGGGCGCAGAGGCGAAACACCACGATCCAAGCAAGCTCCACAAGACAATCGCGCAGCAGCATCGCATGGGTGAACTCTTCTCTTGGGGGGTCTGAGGGAGGGAAAAAAGTCAGGCCGCGTCTCTCCACGGCGCCGGGCAGGAACGTCCACTGACAATTAACATACCGCACCACGGTTGCAACCGCAATCCATTGTGCGAGGCACGTAGTGCCCCGGCTGCGGACATCACTAGCCTCGTCTCCCTTTCTCTTTTCCACGTAAGCCGCATAGTCTTCCTCGCAAAAGAACGTCTGCTGGCGGCGATTTCCCCGCTGCGTTACGTGATGCGGCAACCCCGGCACAACCAACCTTGCTAACCTAGGCATGCCGAGAATCTATGAAATCTTTCCCAAAATTCCAATATCGGTTCGTGTCCCGCGTCCCTGAAAGAGTCTTCTGTGTCAAGGGCCGCCTGGCGGATGCTTGCGCGTAATCTCGGCGGCAAGGCCGTCGAAGGTCGTGCGCCACGGCGTAAGTGGTCTTCAAAACGGTCGAGGCAATCCGAGCGCACCGCCTCGAATAGCGGATGGCCGGGTGTAACCCATTCCAGCGACGGATCGCTCGGCAGCAGGGTCTTGTTAAAGATGATCTTGCCGTATTCCCGTCCCAGCCGACCAAAGCGGGATTCCTGCCGATCGCCGATCGGCAGCAGATTCCGTGGCACCTTGCCGACGCGAAACACGCCGGTTGATTTGCCGGTTTCCTTGGGTATGACGCCCGTCTCGGGAGCCGCCTGCACGAAGAACGACTCGACGATCTCCGGGACCAAACGCCGTTCCTTGGCCTCGGCCGACTTGCCGACGATGGCCGACAGGTTCAGATCCTTCTTGGCCAAGCCCTCCAGAGCATTCTCGGTGATCTCGCGGAATCGCTGGGGGCTGACATCGCGGACGATGCGATCCTGAATCTTGTGCTCGTCCGTGAGCCGGGCATACATGTCGCGGAAGTATTTTTCCAACTGGTTCGATGGGAACACCGTGCCCACAACGTCGAACACCTGATCGGTACGGCAAGCAGGAAGTGGCGCTGGTGCCCCTGTGGGAATGGGACCTTTTTCAAGCAATTGGAAGCCGGCATCCAAGCCGGTAACTGGCCCGTGGATCGGGAAAGAGGGGAAGCATTTCCATGCTCGCTGAGCGGCTGAACATCCGCTTTGCTGACAGGGAAGCAGAGCTTCCACAGCGATGCTCCGAGGGGGGTCGAAACGAGGAAAAAATGGAGATTGCCTCCGTTATCTCCTCACCTTAACCCTCTTCCGACCAATGTTTCGTTTGTGCCCGGAGAGGGACTTACGCGGACGACCATTGCGGGTCGGGTTCGCGGCGAACTTCCGGCACCACGGTTCCTTGCAGCAATTTTACGGCGTTCTCGGCGGCGGAAACTGACTCGGCGTCAGGATGGGCTTCGATGCTGACCTCTGAAGCGGCGGGTTTCGCCCGACCGCAGTGGGACGACGCGACCCTGTTGCTTCTCAAACGACTTTGTGTTGGGGTAACTCGTGGCCGGCTCGAGCCCAACGACGTAGCTATCGGCGGCCGCCGGGCGGTTTTTCCACAGCGTGAAGCGAGGCAACTGCTCGGCGCCGAAATGAACGCTCACGCCGCGCCGGCCATCGGCCGCGCGGAGCAAGGCTTGCGACTGACCATCTTTGCTCAGCAGCTCGAAGTAGAAGCAGGTCTCGGCCATGCCCGGAGTTTCCGGGCCGCACACGTCCCACTCAGTGATGTTTGTGGCCGCAATCGCGTCTCGCGGGGCGACCTTCTTCACCGGGAACAACAGCCGGGCGCCCGGCGACAAAAGCGGTGTGCCGAAATTGATGTGGTAGAGCAATTCCATGTCGGCGGTCTCGGCCGAAAGGTTCGTCACTTCGTCGGTGATGCTGAGAGCCGTCGAGCCGAGTTGCGTCCGGATGGTCGTCGTCATACGCAGCTTGCAGCCAAAGAGCCGAGCTTCGTCGGTAACGCCTCTCACGGCGATTTCGCCGGACTCGCTGTCGATCGAAACGTCGAGCCTGTGGGCGGGCGTGTTGGCAATCTTGCCGTGCAGCGGGTAGCGCACCACGCCGTTTGGCAGAAACTCGGGACTCGCCGTTGCTCTCTAGGCCGCACCGGACCAGAAGTTCATCGAAGCCGTTCAGCCAGCCGATGCCGCTGGGCTCCCAAATGGGCACGAACGCTGGATTGACGGGCCCTTTGACCGGCGACTGCCAGCCGAGTTGCACGTCGTTACACGCAGCCCGCCAAATGCCCATGCCGCGGGTAGGTACGACGGTGAAGCGAAGCTGGCCGTTGTCGACGTCGATTGCGTCAACGCCGTCACGCAGTCCGCCGCACAGCCGGCGTTTGATAACGCGAAACTCGCCCGGGACGCCGACTTGCTCGGGACCGATGGAGATGGATTCTCGATAGAGATCCGCTTCAACGTCGGTAAGCGTCCAGGTTTTTCGGGGCATGGCGTCAGGGCTCCTGATTCGGAGTAGAACGAAAGTCGGCGATGCGGCAGTATAGCGGGTTTGGCTGACGAGGCAAAGCGCCGGAGCAGCGCCACAAAGCGGGTGGGGCGGCGCTCGCCAGGGGGTCGAGCTTGTCCCACCCTACGAGTGCTAGACTCGCTACAAGCTGCCGACGAGAACGCCGGCACGAAATACGAGCACGCCCACCACGACCGCTTGTACCCGCCTCCTGTTCAAAGGGATGCCATATGCCAAGCCGGCGCGAGCACTTTGCCCGAGATAAGCCGTTTTTAAATCAAAATGATTGCGGGTCTTTGCGGCTTCGAGTACAGTGTCGGTAGTCGTTGGGATCATTACCAAGGGAGCATCCCGCTCCAAGAATACCACGTTTGGGGCATGGTCGATGCGATTCCGGCGGTGCCGAGGTGGCCACCGTTGGCGGATGGAACAGAGAATCGCGTAGTGCGCTCAGCTGGCATGCGGCAGCCCACCCGGCATCGCGGGCGTCGCAAGGCTGAATACGGAACAGTGTCTTTCAATCGCAGGCGCTGCACGCAGAGGCGCGGCGACATGCCGCGACAACGTAGCGACCGACGATTTGCGGGGTTTTCCCAGGTTCAGGCTTACGCAACTAAATTGAGGAGAGCGACGTGTCCCTTACATCTCTTCTTGCTGCAATCTCCCACTCCGGCAAGTCGGGACATTCGTCCTCATCCCGCAAGATCAAGACTTTCCGACCTACGTTTGAGCCCTTGGAGCAGCGAATGCTGCTGTCGATCACGATCGCGCAGTGGTCGACGCAGGACATCGTCTACACCACGACGAACATTTCCTCAAACTGGTACACCGATTCGAGGCAGCTTCAGGTGACGTTCACCCCGCCTTCCGGCAGCGGACTGTCGCCGGTCGTGGTCAAGGGATTTTGGGACGGCGGCAACACGTTTGACGTTCGTTTTACTCCGACGACGACAGGGACGTGGACCTACAGCACGACTGGTTCAACCATCACCGGGCTGGTGAACACGACCGAGGCCTTGGGCAGCCAAATCGTGGTAGGCGCACCGCTTGCCGGAAACCACGGTTTCCTGCGCGTCGACCCGAATTATACCAACAGCTTCGTCTGGGACGACGGCACGCGATTCTTTATGGAGGGGCAGACGTATTACGATTGGATGCAGGCCGCTAGCGTCAACGACAACTGGAAGACTTCGGTCGACAACATGTTGGCCTACGGCTTCAGCAAAGTGCGATTCGACGTCTACGCCGACAACTATCCCGGCGAACACAACGACTATCCCAACGCCGAGCCTTACGTCGATACGTCGGTAGGCTATGTGAGTCCCGATCGAGAACGCTGAATCTGGCGTACTGGCAGAAGCTCGACGAAATGGTTCAGTACATGGATTCGAAGGGATTAGTGGCCGACTTCATCGTGACTACGCCTTACCGCAGTAATCGGCAATACGGCACGGATACGCAGAACGATCGCTTTATCGAGTATATGGCTGCGCGATACGCCGCTTATCCCAACGTGACGTGGTGCATGGCCAACGAGTGGGAGTCGTCTTCGTGGTATGCGGGTACGAATATCCAGAACCAAGCCGATTTCAACCGGATGGGAGCGCTGCTGCGCAGCAGCGATCCGTGGATAAGCAACGGCACCGCCCTGCGCCCGCTGTCGATCCACAATCAGAACATTAGCTTCCAGTATTTTGATGCCGCTTGGCCGACGTACGCCATCATCCAATATCACTCTGGCAGCCTCACACAGGATGTAACGGGCAATGACGGCATCATTCATAATGAGGGCCACAACATGCCGGTGGTCAACGACGAGTATCAGTACATCGGGCAGCTCACGCACATCCAAAACCGCTGGGGAATGTGGAGCATCGCGGTCGCCGGCGGCTACAGCAGCACGGCTGACTTCCGCGAACATCCTAACGGCATGGGCATCCCCGAATCGACCGGCGACTGGATCTACCAACCGGAATACGGCGACATCAAGCACATGGTCGACTTCTTCACGACCAAGGGCATCGAGTACTGGAAGATGACCAGCCACAACGAACTGGAGTCTGGCAGTTCTCGCGATTATCTGCTGGCCGAGCCCGGCGCCAGTACGTCTTGTATACTGCGGTCGGCGACTCTGTGGCCGGGATCAATCTGACTGAGTACAGCGGAAACTTCAACGTATTCAAGGTTGACCCTACCAGCGGGGCAATGACCAACCTCGGTCCCGTTGCCGGCGGCGCCACGCGAACCTGGAACCTTACCGGCACAAACTCCGCCGGAGGCTCCGACTGGGTGCTGCTGGTGACGAAGCTTGACGTCCTCGGTGCAGTCCCCGCAGTTCCTTCTGATCTTCTGGCCACGCTCGTTTCCACCAGCCGCATCGACCTCAATTGGACGGACAGTAGTTCCACGGAGACCGGTTTTGAGATCGACCGGGCTACCAATAGCTCGTTTACCAGCGGCTTGACGACGTTCACCGTAGGGGCCAACGTTACCATGTACCAATCCACGGGTCTTACCAACGGCACGACCTACTACTACCGCGTAAGGGCGACCATCGGCGGCACGAGCGACTCGGCCAACAGCAACACGGCCAATGCCACGGCAGGCGTGGCGCCACCCGCCGCGCCTATGGTCTGGCGCCGCGGTAATCTCCGCAACACAGATCAACCTGACTTGGACGGACAACAGCACCAACGAAACAGGCTTCGAAATTGACCGGGCCACGAACAGCGCGTTCACCAACGGCCTGACGACCATCACTGTAGGAGTGAACGTCACAACCTATCAGTCCACGGGGCTTTACGGTAGCACCACGTACTACTACCGCGTCCGGGCGACCATCGGCGGCAGCAATGATTCGACCAATAGCAACACGGCCAATGCGACAACTTCCAGTCCGCCGCTGCAATTGTTGTATGACTACGGCCTCGATGGCAACGCGAACAATCTGGCCGGCCCTGCTCCGAACGGGACATTGGCGGGCACGACGTTACCGACGTTTGAGGCCGGTGTGATCGGCCAGGCGATGAACACTGGCACCGCCGGTTATGTTAATTTGGGCACCGCGGCTTACCCGCAAGCGATCAGTCCCTACGCTGCCGGCAGCACCGATGGTTTTTGGACCGGCACGCTTTCGTTCTGGACCAACTCTGTAGCGGGTGAAAACGCAGGAACCAACTGGGTGACGGGCTGGAATGGTTCCGGCGTGGTGAACACGGGCATATACCAAAACTGGCCTGCCAGTGGGACGATTGGCTACTATGCCTCCATTGGCAGTCACAGCCTCCAAGTTCAAGCAACCGCGCCTACCATCAACATCGAGGATGAGAGCTGGCACTTGATTACTGTCAGCTATAGCCTCACGACTGGAGCTACCGGGACTGGAAGTGGCCAGATATGGATTGACGGCATTGCGCAGTCAGTCACCTACTCCGCAAACACAATTCTCGGTACAGAAACAATCTCGACGCCGACCACCAACTCCATGGCGACGGACTGGGGCTATAATCGAAACTACGGTTTCGATGGCAAATTGGACGACGTGGCGCGTTGGTGCACTCAGCTCAACGACGGCCAGGCCAAAGCCCTTTACAGTCTGGGAATGACCGGTGTCGCAGGTACGGTGTACGATGCCGCGGACTCCAACTCCTTGTTTAACGGTTTTCTCAGTGGCACCGGCGCCGTCACCAGCGATGGAAAGATCTGGTCCTTCGTCGCATCGGGGCTCTCTGGAGCCGCCGGTACGGTGGGTGCCAACTACGTGGTCCTCGACGGCAGCGGCGGTGGTATGATCCTCACGCCGGTCGACGTCACCTGGACCGGCGGCAGCAGCTCTATCTGGAGTACGGTGCCTGGGTCGGGCAACTGGAAGAAGACCAGCGACGGCACGACGGCCGACTATGGCAATGACATTAACGTCACCTTCGACGACACCGCCGTGGGGCTTGTTGCCGATATCAGCGCGGCAGATGTAACGCCCGCTAGCGTGACTTTCGACAATTCGGCGGCCAACTACACTGTCACCGGCACGAAGGGAATCGCGGGAGCCGAGACCACCGTGACGAAGCAAGGCACCGGTACCGTGACGTTGGCCAGCGTCAACACCTACGGCGGACTGACGACGATCGAGGGCGGCACGCTGCAACTGAACGGCTTCACCAAGGCCCAGGTTCCGGTCATCAGCGGCGCCGGCGTCGACCTGAAGGGGGGCACGCTCGTGCTGGATTATAGCGGTGAAGCCAGCCAGCTCGAGGCGGTCGTAGATCTGCTCACCGCCAGTTATGACGCCAAAAGTCCAACACACTTTGACACCGGCCAGTTCCAGAGTTCGACCGCCGACGCCACCCATGGCCTGGGCTGGGCGTACAACAGCGTCGCCGGCCAGGTAATGCTGGCCTACACGCTGTACGGTGACGTCAACCTGGATGGTGTTGTGAACCTATCCGACCTCGGCGTCTTGGGAGACAACTACGGCCATACCGGCATGACCTGGCAGCAAGGCGACTTCAACTACGACGGCGTTGTGAACCTATCCGACCTCGGCTACCTGGGAGACAACTACGGCCATGCGCTGACGGACATGTTGCCGACCGGCCCTCTAAGATGCGCCGGAGCCGACTATTGGTTTATTGTCTGTTGCGGACAACTCCCAGGCAGTTGTTGACCCCGCGAACGTTGTCGGCTTGACGCCTGCGACAGTGGTAGGCGATGACGAGACCATTACACCTTCACCGAGCATCGTGCCGGCCGCGCCGCAAGTGCAGGTCCAGGCGGATTGGTCGGTTCGCACACGGGCGCAACGTTCAAGCGGCATTGGTCGACCGACTTGACCTGGGCGCAGTGGCGGCGTACGAGTTGCGCACCGATCCGGCGTGGAGAATCTCCTTTCGGCATTAGACGAAGACCAGCAGCCTGCCGGCCGGCAGATTTTCGCGCTTCTGGCCGACCAGCCGAGCACGAAAGCCGTTGAACGACTCACCAGCGTGGCGCACGGCCGCGGCATTTTCTCAGACTGCGCTGGCCTCGACACGAAACTAAAAGGAGCATGGCGTGTTCCGCCGGTCCTTTTTCGCTGCAATTTTCCACTCCCGCTATGGCAGTCCACCGATTTTGTCGCATCTTTAGCCCGCATTTCTCAGTGCGCCGTGAAAAGGTGTTGGTTTCTCGTGGGTGCAAGTCCCACCCGGCAACTGGTCGCTCCAGCCGGAAGCAGTCGGAGCGACAGGGGAGGTGACGAACCTGTCGGAGCCTTCGATGACAAAGGGTCGTTAAGCGACTCAGCGAGCAAGCAGGCCGTAACGCGAGTGAACGCCGAGCAGGCCCCGAAAAGGGTGATGCGGGAGCCGACCCGCCTGAGTAACGGGGAAGGCCGCCGCCGCGAAGCACAAGCTTCCCGACCGAGAAGGGGGAGGCACGAAGCGACAGGCTTCGCGGTCCCGCCGGGGTAGTGGCGATGGCATGTTTGCAAGGAGACCAACGCAACACGGGAAGCCCCGCCGGTGGCGGCGCGTGACCGCCAACGAGCAGCCCGCGAGGGACAGGCTTGGCCGGTTCGGGGTGACGGAGAGGCCCGCAGTAGCGATGAAGCCGAGTAATGCCGGCGGAGCAAAGGGGCCTCAGTTCAAGGACAACGCGGCGAGCGGCAAGGGACCGGGGATTGGCGATGAGCCTACCAACACTCGAAAGTGTCCAGAAGTTGCAGACGGCGTTGCATGCCAAAGCGAAGGGAGAACCCAAGTTCCGCTTCTATGCGTTGTACGACAAGGTGCATCGGAAGGATGTTTTGTCGATGGCCTGGCGGCGCTGCCTGGTCAATGGTGGAGCACCGGGCGTTGACGGACAATCTTTCGAGAACATTGAGGCGTATGGCGTGGCGAAGTGGCTGGAAGAACTGGCGGAAGAACTGAGGAAGAAGACGTACCAGCCTCAAGCGGTGCGTCGCGTGTACATTCCCAAGCCGGACGGGAAGCAGCGGCCGCTGGGCATACCGACGATCAAGGATCGCGTGGTGCAAACCGCGGCGATGATCGTGCTGGAGCCGATCTTTGAAGCGGACCTGCAACCGGAGCAGTACGCCTATCGTGCGGACCGCAGCGCATTGGATGCGGTGCGGGCGGTGCATGGGCTTCTGAACACGGGCTACCGGGAAGTCGTGGACGCCGACTTGTCAGGCTATTTCGATTCCATCCCACACGCCGAGTTGATGCAATGCGTTGCTCGGCGGGTGAGCGACAAGGCGGTGTTGCATCTGGTGAAGATGTGGCTGGTATCGCCCGTCGAGGAGCGAAATGCCCGCGGGCACGTCGTTCGCACCACGCGCAACAAGGACCAGGGACGCGGAACGCCGCAAGGCTGCGCCGATCTCACCCTTGTTGTCGAATCTGTACATGCGGCGGTTCGTGCTGGGTTGGAAAACACTGGGACACCAGCAGCGGCTTCAAGCCCGCATCGTCAATTATGCCGATGACTTCGTGATTTGCTGTCGCGGCACGGCCAATCAGGCCCAGGCCGCCATGCGGAGCATGATGGAGCGGCTCAAGCTGACGGTCAACGAAGCGAAGACGAAGCTCTGCCGTGTGCCGGAAGAGACGTTCGACTTCCTGGGATACACGTTCGGCCGATGTTACTCGCCGCAGACGGGCCGCGCCTATTTGGGCACGCGCCGGCGAAGAAGAAGATTCGTAAGCTCTGCGAGTCTTTGGGAGAACAGACCAGCCGACGTTTCCTGCTGCTGGAAGCCGAGGAGATCGTAGCACGCCTGAATCGCCAACTTCGGGGTTGGGCCAACTACTTCTGCCTGGGACCAGTCAGTCGGGCCTATCGTGCTGTAGACAGCTACGTGACGAACCGGCTCCGCCGGTGGTTGTGTAAGAAGCACAAGGTGCCGGGTGCGGGGACCTCACGTTTCCCCGACGAGTATCTGTACCAAGAACTGGGACTGATCCGGCTGCCGAGGCTGACTCGCAATCTCCCGTGGGCGAAAGCATGAAGACCACTGTGTCAATATCCTTGTCCGAGAGCCGGATGCGGGAGAACCGCCTGTCCGGTTCGATGAGCGGGGTGCGAAAACGGATGCGTTCCGCGCCGCACCTCGACTCTACCAACAGCTATAGAAAAGGGCGGCCGTTTGTGGCATAAGTTGTTTTGTCGAAACAAACAACGCCACAAGCAGTGCGTGACCAGCGTTCTGGGCAGCCTTAAGTCGTGGCATAGCGGGCGTTTGGCCAGACTTGACGCCATTGGCCGTTTCTGTCCAGTGTATCCAGGGCCGCGACGGCCGTGGCATTGGGCCGGTCCGGCAGAAGAGAACGGAGTTCCAGCGGATTGCTAAGCTGGGGGAGTCGTGTCAACACATCGGTCAGATACGCCTGCGGGTCGAGATGATGCCTCTTCGCACTGGCCACCAGGCTGTACAGCACTGCCGCCGACATTCCCGCCCTGATCGCTGCCCAGGAACGTCCAATTGCGGCGTCCGATGGCCTGCTATTTTAGCGCCCGCTCGGAGCGGTTGTTACCCGAGGGCAACTGTCCCAGACCTGGTCCGAGCGTCTTTCTTAGACGGTGGACTGGCGTAAAGCGCCGGAGCACTCTGGCCGATGAACGACGCTTGCGGCGTCGAGCTTTGGCTGCCGGCCCCTAGGGGCCGGCAGCCAAAGCTCAGCGTCTACAAACAATAAAGCGGCATCCCCAAACAATTGCCTATTGACAGCCTTAGAACAGGACACGATGAAACCGGTGACGTGACAATGAAGCGGACGGTCGAGCGGCGCGGCTCGCAAGGGCGTCCACTTTTTTTCGCATAAACGGGAAAGAAACCGTAGATGAACGTGGATGGACGCATATCGGGGGTGGATGCTCTCGGGTCCCTTTACTATTATTAATCCGAAACCTTTCTTGACGGCTAGTTTTGCGTTGCTGCATTTGTCGATAGAATGGGTCTCTCTGGCCACGAAAGGATCCTGCAATTCGTTTGACAAAGGTTCTATTTCGTTTAGACTCGAAAATATCGAAAGGGCGTGTTGCGTCGTTAGAACGTCCCATTTCGTTCGGGTGATAGGGTTCGACCGTAGAAGCACGGCTTTCGTCATAGAGCATCTATTTGCGTCGTCTTTTGACGACTGCATGCGAGGCAGCGACAACTTCTTCGAATGAGACCCGCCCTAGGTGCGGTGAGTTCTTTCATTTCGCTGTCAATCCAGTGTCGTAAGATCGCGACAGCCGAAGGTCTTGCACTCAGCGTTTTCGTGTGAGGGTTTCGGGGTTCGTTGCGTCTGAGTTTCGGCAGCAGTGGTTGGCCGTACGAAGTGACAAGACGAAGAAGGCTTCTCATTTCGAGGCAAAGCGGCATTCGTCGGGATTCGCTTTCGCTTCGCACGTGTGTAGCACCAATGATTATTGGACGAAGCGCACCCCCGACGGTGGCTTCGCCCGTATGCAAGGAGAAAAATGTTATGAAGAAGTTCGGTATGCTTTTGATGGTTCTGGCAGTCGTTGCTTTCACCGTCGCGACGAGCCAAGCCGCGCTGTTGAGCGTCTTGTCGCTCGATGACGGTAGCGGTCGCAGTTGCTGCCAATTCAGTCCTCGGCGCTGCTGACGGCGCGGTGGGTGGCACCCCGGTATGGCTCAGTGCGGCCAACGCTGCGGTGGGCGCCAGCGGCTGCAGTTTGACGGCAGCACCAACTACGTCGACCAGGGCAACGGTTTTGTGCCCAACGGCGCCGGCATGCTCACCGGCACGTGGTCGATCTGGATGAAGGCCGACTCGGACGACGGCAACAACTTGATCACTGCCAGGAAAGGCGTGTCCCCGAATAGCGGTATCTACAGTTGGCAGGGTAATCTGGACATGTACGCCATTGCCGATTCTGGGCACCAACTCGACTTCGGCACACCCATTCCCGCCAACCTGTATAATGGAGGCTGGCATTCGATTACCGCTACGTGGAATCTCTACGACGGCACCGGAGCTTCCGGCACGGGTAGCGGGGCGATGTATGTGGATGGCGTCGCGCAAACAGTGGTGTATCAGGGGAACACTGTCACCAGCGCCGACACCTATAGTGCCCCCTTCACCCATGGCGGTATCATCGGTGATGTCAACGGCAATACCGACGCTATCAATTACTACAAGGCGGCCTCTTTCGATGATTTTGGAAGTTGGGATAACCAAATCACCGACATCGACGCGAAGTCTCTGTACAACCTCGGCGTCTCGAGTCTGGATGACGGCGCCGCGGATGCCCAGAAGCTTTGGGATCTGTTCGCTGCCGGCAGCGGCAATGCAGTCGT
Source organism: uncultured Planctomycetaceae bacterium (assembly GCA_963789525.1). GTDB lineage: Bacteria > Planctomycetota > Planctomycetia > Pirellulales > Thermoguttaceae > CAVXFB01. The sequence continues at coordinate 507,375 of CAWBLA010000005.1, read as the reverse complement.
CGGCGGACAGACGTGGGGCGTTGCCTCCGGACTTGCCGATCCGGGCAACGGTATCCCCGGCCAGAGCGGAGCCGGCGGCGTTGGCGCCACTTACGTCGTCCTCGACAGCAGTGGCGGCGGCGTCCAGATCGTCCCTGAACCGGGCACGCTCAGCCTGCTGTTGGCTAGCGCGCTTGGCCTGTTGGTCTTCGCTTGGAGGAAGTGCAGGTAGCCTTGAAAGAATGGGCTGACCCGAAGGTTGGCAACGATCTTCAACGTAAGTAAGAGGAACAGAAGAGGCCGTATTGTACGTATCTGAGCTGGAACGTGCCATCGGAAATCGTTCCAGCTTTTCAATTCAGCATTTTGTTTCTCGGGTGCGGTAGCGGATTCCCCCCGCTACCGCACCAAGGCAAGGGAGGAGAACGAGTATGAAGACGTGTAAAGTTTTTCTGACGGCCATTGTCGTTGTGGCGCTATCAGTTGTGGCGAGCCAAGCGGCCACCGTTGGTCTGTTGTACGACTACGGTCTCGACGGCAACGCGAACAACTTGGCCGGTCCCGCTGCGAATGGGACGTTGGCGGGCACGACGGTGCCGACGTTCGAGGCCGGCGTGATCGGCCAGGCGATGAACACGGGCACCGCCGGTTATGTCGATTTGGGCACTGGGGCTTACCCACAAGCAATCAGCCCATACGCTTCCGGCAGCACCGATGGTTTTTGGACCGGTACGGTTTCGTTCTGGACTAACTCCGTAGCGGGCGCCAACTCGGGAACCAACTGGATGACTGGCTGGACCGCGGACGGTTTTGTGAACACGGGCGTGTTCCAGAACTGGCCAGCCAGCGGGACGGTCGGTTACTATGCCTTGCTTGGCGGCCACACCCTCCAGATTTGGGCAGCGGCGCCTACCAGCGCTATCGAGGATGAGAACTGGCACTTGATTACCGTCAGCTATAATCTGACGACCGGTGCCACCGGCACGGGAAGTGGCCAGATGTGGATCGATGGCACTCCGCAGACCGTTACCACATCGGGTAGCGGAAATGGTGGCGCAACTGGCGGGAACACAATTGACGGTACGGAGACGATCTCGACGCCGACCATCAACTCCTTGGCGACGGACTATTACTACAATCGAAACGCTGGTTTCGATGGCAAGGTCGACGACATGGCGCGTTGGTATACCCAGCTCGGTGACGGTCAGGCCAAGGCCCTTTACAATCTGGGGATAACTGGTGTCGCGGGCACGGTGTACAACGCCGCCGACGCCACTTCATTGTTCGACGGATTCCTCAATGCCGCCGGCGCCTCCACTAGCGACAGCAAATCGTGGAACGACGTTGCTTCCGGTTTATCCGGCGCGGCGGGCTCGGTGGGCAGCAACTATGTTGTGCTCAATGGCTCTGGCGGCGGTATGCAGCTCCAAGCGGCTGGGCCCGTCACCTGGACGGGAGCTTCCGACATGACGTGGAGCAACACGGCCAACTGGAGCCCAGCCAGTACGCCCAACGGCGTCGACGTGACCTTCGGCAATACGGCCACCGGGACGGTCGCCAACATTACAGCGGCGGCTACTCCAAGCAGCGTGACCTTCGACAACACGGGCATCAACTACTCGGTTACCGGGGCCACCTATGGCATCGGTGGCGCTGCTACCGTGCTGAAGAAAGGCACGGGCACGGTGACCATCAGCAGCACCAACAACTACACGGGCTTGACGACTCTCCAAAACGGCAAGCTTCTGTTGCAGGCTGGTGCGAAGACGCCGGTGCTCAGCGGTGCCGGTATAGACATTCAGTTCGGCAAGCTCGTGCTGGACTACAACGACAGCGGCACCTCACCCGCCGCAGTCGACACTCTGATGAAGACGAGCTACGCCGGCGGTACCTGGGCCGGCGGCAAGTTCCAGAGTACGACGGCCAGTACGGCCAACACCTTGGGCTGGAAGGCCGATACGATCAACAAGTTGATCACCGTGGAGTACACGCTTTACGGCGACGCGAACGTCGACGGGAGCGTGAACCTGTCGGACCTCGGTTTTCTCGGTGACAATTATGGTTTGACCACCGGAGCGACCTGGGCGATGGGCGACTTCAACTATGATGGGAGAGTCAACCTCTCCGACCTGGGCTTCCTCGGTGACCAGTACGGCGGCCACGTTGCCGGTTTCGTGACCGCCGGTCCGGCGAACCCGGCGCCGAGCCCGACACGCTGGTGCTGTTGGCCGCAGCCTCGGTGGGATTAGGCTTCTACGCGCACGAAGCGCAAGACGTTGAAGTAGGATTCCGTGATCCTGGTTGTGGCAGCATGGAGCCGCTTGTCGAACGGCGGCGAAATCTGCAGATGCTAGGATCGCCAAAGCCTGCTTCGAGGCTAGTGAATCTCCTTCCTCCCTGGTGTGACGTGGGGCAAGGAGTGAGGGCGGGGGACTGCGAGCAGCAATAGCTGATCTTGTTGCACGTTGCCTTCGCCCTCACTCCAGCCCTGCTTACCCAGTCACAGTCCATGGGGGGATGATGTGCTGTGTCGAGGAATGCTTTGCCTTCCAAGCAGTGATCAGTTGCAGTTGTTGTGCCCGCGCACATCTCGGCGCCAACGAACCAGAGGCATTGTCCTATTCCATTGCCACTTTCATTGCTTCAGAGGCAACACCCATGTCTTCAACGCTTGAACGCACTGCCTTATTTGTTATTGGACTAGTTGTCCTGATCTCTGCTCGCGCGTCGGCCATTGCCGTCGACGTGCCGAAATGGAGCACCTATGACATCGAACTGACGTCCGGTTCCAGCTACGCGAACGGTTATGCAGCGGGGCCGGCCAGCTTCAGCGCGACGTTTACCGGCCCCGGCGGCGTGACGCAGAAGGTCCGCGGCTTCTGGGACGGGGGCAAGAAGTACACGATCCGCTTCACCCCCACCGTTGAAGGCACATGGTCTTACGCGACCTCGTCCTCCGACGCGACCCTCAACGGACAGACCGGCACCATTAACGCCACGCCAGCGCTTCCCGGCCGGCACGGCTTCTCTGCGAATCGACCCCAACTACACCAACAGCTTCGTCTGGGACGACGGCACGCGCTACTTCATGGAGGGGCAAACCTATTACGATTGGCTGCAGGCCGCTAACGTGAACGACAACTGGAAGACATCCGTCAACAGCATGATCAAGTGCGGCTTCAGCAAGGTTCGTTTCGACGTCTATGCCAACAATTTTCCTGGCGAGCACAACGACTACCCGGATGCCGAGCCTTACGTGGACACTTCGAACGGCCATGTCAGCCCTGATCGCGATGCGCTGAATCTGGCCTACTGGCGGAAACTCGACGAGATGATCCAATACATGGATGCGAAGGGCCTCGTGGCCGATCTCATGATCACCACGCCGTACCGCCGCAATCGGCAATACGGCACCCGTGCACAGAACGACCGATTTGTCCGTTACGTTGTATCCCGTTATGCTGCCTATCCAAACGTGATTTGGTGTCTGGCGAACGAATGGAAATCGTCGGGTTGGTATCCGGGGACAAACATCCAGCGCCAGGCGGACTTCAACCGGATGGGCCTGCTGGTGCGGAAGGGCGATCCCTGGATGTCGCAAGGTGCGTCGCTCCGGCCGCTGTCGATCCACAACCAGAGCATCAGTTTCGAGTTCTTTAATGCCACGTGGCCGACGTATGCCGTTATCCAGTATCATGCGAAGAGCCCGACGCAAGATGTCACGGGCAATCAAGGCATCGTTCATAACGAGGGCCACAACATGCCGGTGGTCAACGACGAATATCAGTACATCGGTCAGCTTACGCGCATCCAGAACCGCTGGGGGATGTGGAGCATCGCCGCTGCTGGCGGCTACAGCAGCACGGCCGACTTCCGGGAGCACCCCAATGGCATGGGCATTCCCGAGTCGACCGGCGACTGGGCCGATCAGCCCGAATACGGCGACATCAAGCACATGGTCGATTTCTTCACCACCAAGGGCATCGAGTACTGGAAGATGGCCAGCCACAATGAGCTGAAGGCAGCCGGCACTCGGACGTACGTGCTCGCCGAGCCGGGGCGGCAATATGTTGCCTACGCAGCCGTAGGAGGAACGTTTTCCCTGAATCTCGCGCCGGGACGTACTATGCCTACCGATACGATCCGCGGACCGGCGAAACGACTGAGTTGCCGGGCGTCACCGCTGGCGCTACACCCCGTTCCTTCACGATGCCCGACAGCAATGACTGGGTGCTTCACCTGAGCACGTTCCAGGAGGCTCCGTGACGGTTCCTGGAAGTTGTGGTCAATTTTTGCGGGAATGAAGCAGATGGGAGTTGCGTATGAACCGTCGTGTCTTGCCAAAGTGCGCCGCCATCGTTCCAGCAGGGCTGCTGGCAACGGAGCTCGCGGCGCTTGACGCTGCGGAAAAAGAGACGGAGGAGGCGCTAATGAGATTACGTCCACACCACTTGCTTGATATCGTCAACAGCATCGGGCATGGGGAGAATTTCACGCCTCATCCCTATGGGCATGCAGTCCATCTGGTGGCGAAGGCCGTGCTGGCCGACGTTGACCGCAAGGTGCAGTTCGTCGTCAGGGCTGACGACATTTGCAAGCCCTGCAAACACCTCCAAGCCAATGGCCTTTGCGATGACGTAGTTGATTCAGTCTCGCCGCCGATCTCGAAGCAAAGATACAACGATCAGTTGGATCGCCGACTGCTCAAAGTCTTGGACTTTCAGGAGGGCTCCGTGATGACGGTGCGGCAATACCTGCAAATCATCGGCAGAAAACTGCCGGGATTGGAGAAGGTTTGCTCGCATCCGAAGGAGGATCAACAACAGCGACTCAAGGGACTCATAGAGGGGTTGCACAGGCTGGGAATTCCCAGACAAAAGTGAGGCGAACTACGAAACGAACGATCACCTGTTTTGTGGCGATGACGGTCGTCTTGGTTGTGGCTCAGACATCCGCTGGTGCGCCGCTTATCGTGACGCGAGCGACGGGGCCGCTTCGGGTCCATCCGAAGAACCCGCGCTACTTCATGGACGAGAGCGGTAAGGCCATCTATCTTACGGGTTCACATACCTGGTCGACTCTCCAGGATCAGGGCCCGAACGACCCGCCACCGACGTTCGACTACGACCACTACCTTGCGTTCCTCGAGAAGTACAATCACAATTTCATCCGCCTGTGGGCGTGGGAGCAAGCACGTTGGGCGCCGTGGGCGGACGGGAGAGGCCGTGACCCCCGCAATTGGCTTATCGAGCCAAACCCGTACGCACGAACCGGTCCCGGATTGGCTCGCGACGGCAAACCGAAGTTCAACTTGACGAAGTTCGATCCCGCTTACTTCGACCGTCTGCACGAGCGGGTTCGCAAAGCCGGCAAGCATGGCATCTACGTGTCGGTTATGCTATTCCAGGGATGGAGTTCCGCGAAGAGCTGGTATGGAGGCAAACCCTGGCTCGGCCACCCCTATTATCCGGACAACAACACGGAAGGCTTCAACGGCAATCTGAAAGGTAGCGGTGGTCCCGATCTCGGCGATCCCCGCGTACGCGAGCGGCAGAAGGCCTATCTGCGAAAGGTCGTGGACAGCGTGAACGATCTGGACAACGTCTTGTACGAGGTAACCAATGAAGGTGGAACCAAAGATTGGGATTGGTGGGTGGTGCGGACAGTGCAGGAGTACGAGAAGACGAAGCCGAAACAGCATCCGGTCGGCTTGACCGGACACGGCTCCGAGAGCAACGAGGAAATGCTGGCCAGTCCGGCTACGTGGATTTCGCCAGGTTCCAAGAACTGGCCCGACCTGAAGGACACCCCGCGGCCCGCTCCCGGCACGAAAGTGTGCTTGCTGGATACGGACCATGTGTTTGGCATAGGCGGCGATCACAAGTGGGTCTGGAAAAGCTTCTTGCGAGGCTACAATGTGTTATACATGGACCCTTATGATGATCCTCTCGTGGCGGGCCAGAACGTCGGCGTGAAAGACATCGACGGGGCGCGTCGGGCCATGGGCTACACCCGGCGTTTCGCTGAACGCATGGATCTGGCAAGCATGACGCCGCAGCCGGCATTGACATCAACCGGCTATTGTCTGGCCCACATCGGGGCTGAGTATTTGGTGTACCAACCTAAGGCTGGCGAGGCCTTTACCGTGAGCTTGCCCGGTGGAATGTATAGGTATCGATGGTTCAACGCACAGCAAGGCGAAACTGCCACCGGAGGTCTCTTGAGCGCTGAGACGGGCACCAACCACTTCCAGCCTCCACCGGACTGTGATGCCGTTCTCTATTTGAAAGCGGCAGACAAGCGTCTACGATAATCACTCCAGAACCGCAGCGAGGAACGGACCGCTTCCGCTTGGCTGGTCTTGGGAGGTGAACACGCACATGAAGATGATGCCGATACTGATACTGATGGGGATGACTCTCTCCGCTACGGGAGCGGAGGTGATCACGGCGAACAGTCCAGATTCACTGGTCCTGGAGAATCAGGTGCTGCGTATCGATATCTCCCGGACGCCGGCGCCGTTCATCCGGCGACTGGTCCACAAGGCCAGCGGTCGGGCGATCGTGAATCGTTCCCGCTCCGGAAGCCTCTTCTCAATCACTTACGCAGACGCGGATGGCAAACGCAAAACAATCGAAAGCGCTGCGGCAGGTTGCTCCAACGCGCGCATAACGAAAGCCGGCACGGCCAGCACAGTCGCCATCCAATATTCAAGGTTTCCCGCATCCGACCTGGCCGTCGACGTGACAGCGGTGTGTTACCAACAGGATCCGCTAACACGGTGGACGATGCGCATAACGCACAACCCACGCTGGCGCGTAAAGCTGGTTCGATTTCCGGAGTTGCTGGCCGTGCCGACCATTGCTGACGGGAAGGACGATTGTCTGGTGCTGCCGGCGCTGGACGGCACGCTGATCGAGAATCCAGCAGAGAACTGGCGCAACGGCCAGAGCGTGACGCTGGCCTATCCGGGAAGCCTGTCGGCACAGTTTCTCGCCTATCAAGACCAGTCGACAGGTGTTTATTTGGCGGGAATGGACGGGACTGGCTATCCCATGTCGCTGGGCGTTTCAAAGCAGGCGGACGGTTTTCGATGCTGGCACGAATTCACAGCGGTAGCCGATGGGAAGGAGTTTTCTCCTGGAATCTGGCAGAGTCCGTATCCTGTGGCGATCGGTGTGACACAGGGCACGTGGTGTGACACAGCTGACCAATACAAGCGATGGGCCGTACGGCAGACATGGTGCGCGAAGACGCTTGCCCAACGGCACGACATCCCGGCATGGTGGAAGGACGGTCCAGATGTGCACGTGTGCTCGGTCCGTACCTACGACAAACGACGGATCTGCACGGGTTCCTATTATCCGCAACTCGACAACCACCTGCAGCACTTCCGCGACAAGATCGATGGGACGGTCGTTGCCATGTTGGCGGACTGGGAAAACCACCGTCGGTGGACAGGCGGCGATTACTTCCCGATCTTCGATGTGCGTCAGGCGAGGCCGACGATCCAACAACTCCGGCAAGACGGGTTCCGGCCCTTCTTCTTTCTGTCAGGTCTGTACTTCACGTATTGGAACGAGGGCCGGGATGGCGGCGAGATTTCCGCAGCGCAGAAGTATCTGGCGTCCTATGTCATTGCTGAAGGCAGTGGCAGACCGAGAGAATACCTGCTGGACGAGTCCAATGCGTCGGACATTTGGAAGCGACATTCATACCAGTTCTGTGTCGGCGCACCAACGACGAAAGCCTTTTTCTGCGGTGTGATCGACCGTGCCCACGCGCTTGGCGTCGATGTGCTGCAAATGGACCAGACGGTCAGCGGCGCCGGAGATGCTTGCTACTGCACCACGCACGACCATAAACCGGGCGTTGGACTCTACCAAAGCTGCGAGTTCTGGGACCTGTTGGATACTATGCGCGGCTACGGTAAGGCGCGTTCGCCCGACTTTGCCCTGTTCCACGAAGAACCGCACGAACAACTGATCCCGCACGTGGACGGATTTCACGTGCGCGAATATCTCGAGAGACGCTGGTATCGCGGCTATCCCGGCGCGATTGGCATTCCGCTCTTCTCGTACTTGTACCACGAGTTCGCGGAGGGCTATGGCGGCGACAGCGCCAGCTTGAGCAAGGACAACAGCCGCTGGAACGTTCGTAGCCATGCTATGAATCTGGTTGCTGGTCGCACGCCCGGTGGGTCCATCTGGTCCGCGCACCAGAACATGTACAACTGCGCATTCGGACCAGATCACAATGATCCGCAACCATTGCCGCCTGTTGAAGACGCGGGCGAAGGACTTCCTCATCCTCGGCAGGATGTTGCATCCGTACGATCTGGCGGTACCGCAGGTCGCAATCAGAGTTCCAGCCCAACGCGATGGTAAGAGGGACCGAGAAGGCTTGTCTACGCCGGCTATTCTAACTAGTTCCTGGCAATCACCAGACGGCAGGATCGGCCATTTATTCGTGAACATCGCCGAAACACGACAGACGTTGATGGTGAACCTCGACACACGTAACGTACCGGCTGCAAAGTCCTACGATGCCCACATCTACCGCTCGACGCAGAGTGAGACATTCCGGCCGCTGTGGCAGAACCAACAAGTGCCACAGAAGTTCACTGCCGAGCTGGAACCGTTGGAGGTCGTCTTTATCGAATTGAGCCAACATAGCTAGGCGCAGGGCCGCCAGACAATGATTTGTGGTCGCAAGACCGGGAAGAAACGGCTGCAGGCAGGGTAACGTGCTTCGTTCGTTACCGCTGCCGTTTACTGTGCCTCCGTTGACTGAGGTGGGATTTCCACCCACTGCCGACGCTCGGCGCTGGCCAGCAGTGCATCGCAGACGCGCTGCGTGTGTAGGGCGTCGCGCATCGTGGGGTGAAAGGCAGGGCCGCCTTCGAGACTTGCCAGGAAGTCGGCCAAGCTGTTGATGAACGTGTGTTCGTAACCGATGGTGCAGCCCGGCACCCACCAACTCCGCATGTAGGGGTGCTCAAAGTTCGTGACGTGGATCCGTTGCCAGCCCGTCAAGTGATCTTCAATTTTCTTTCCGCTGGCCGGATCGGCATACCGAAAGTACTGGAGGATGTGCGGGTCTTCGAGATCAAAGAAGAGGGAACCGTTTTCGCCGTTGAGTTCGAACGTGCTGTAATTCTTTCGCCCTCTCGCATACCGTGTACTCTCGAACGTGCCGCACGATCCGTTGGCGAAAACAGCCAGGAACATGCAGGCGTCGTCGATCGTGACCCGCTCGACTTTGCCGGTCTCGACGTGCTTCCGCTGTTTGACGAATGTCTCCGTATGGGCGACCACCTTCTGGATGGGACCATTGAGCCATTCGGCTGTGTCGATCGAGTGGGCCAGCAGATCGCCAACCACTCCCGAGCCAGCCACCCGGGCGTCAAGCCGCCAAAGTGCCATGCCGCCTTGTGGCACATCGGCAGAAATTGTGTAGTCCTGGTTGTAGGTGGCTCGGTAGTGGAACGGCCGGCCAATACGTCCTTCGCCGACGATCTGCTTAGCCAGTGAGATGGCCGGTACTCGGCGGTAGTTGAAGGAGACCATGTTGACCACGCCCGCCCGCTCCACGGCCGCCACCATCTCTTCTGCCTCCTTCGCGTTCATGGCAAGCGGCTTCTCACAGATCACCATTTTTCCCGCATCCGCCGCCGCGATCACGATGTCATGGTGCAATGCGTTCGGCACGCAGACGTCGATCAAGTCGACGTCCGCTCGGCGGACAAGCTTCTTCCAGTCGGTCTCCAACGACTCGTAGCCCCAAGCCTTGGCGAATTGTTCCAACTTATCGCGCTCCTCCGGTCGAGCGCAACAGACCTTCAGCGCCGGCTTATGTTCGCGCCTGAAGAAATGGTTGACCTGGCAGTAAGCGTTCGAGTGGGCTCGGCCCATGAAGCCGCAGCCGATCATACCGATGCGAAGGTCTTTAGACATGAGTATCTCCGCTAGAAAGTCCAGAGTGGAAAGACTGAGAGTCAAGAGAAAGTCGAGAGTCGAAAATTGGGAGTGAAATCATTCGTGCCAGCCATGGGTGTCGCGAACGGCGACCATCGCCCGGAGAATATTCTCCCACGTTCTTCGGTCCATCATCGTGGCGTTGGGGAACATGCAGCCGTCCCAACAAATATGGCGGAATCCTTTGGTTACCTGCCCATTGGCATCGCGGAGCCAAAAGCCGGCGTGGCGGACGATGTCGAGCTTGCCATTGGGATCATCGGCCAGGCAATGGCGGCCTGTCTTGTCATGGGATCCGGAGCCGTGGACGGTGGCGTCGTTCTGAGCGACATGAAAGTCGACAGTCCACGGACGCAACGTGGAGACGAGCTTCTCATACGCGACATCGAACTCTTGCCGGTCGTTCCAGTCGAAATCCTGCGGGAGCAGGGCGTCTTCTGGAGCATTGTAGCCCAGGAGATAGAGAAGCGTGTGGGCCATGTCGGCCTGGAAGCCGAGCGTCTTACGGCGGTCGACCATCTCCAGCAGTTCCAGCATCCGCCGCCAACTATGCATGCCGCCCCAACAGATTTCGCCTTCCGCCGCCAGGCGTTCGCCGTAATCCTCGGCAATCTTGCAGGCCTCACGGAATGTCTCGGCGATTCGCCGTTGGTTTGTTTTCGGGTCGTCGCACCAGGCTTCAACACTGCAGGCCGAATCAATCCGCACCGCGCCGTAGGGCCGCACGCCTATCTCACGCAAAGCGGCCGCGATTCGGCAGGCTTTGCGAACCTGGGTGAGGAACCGCTTACGGTCCTCGGCAGACCCGATGGCCGAACCACCGCCGGTCGGCGGCCATACGGGGGCGACGACCGTGCCGATCTCGCAGTTCCGCGATCGAACCTTATCGGCCAGCGTCATCAACTCGTCAGCCGTTGCATCGATACGGACATGCGGCTCGAAGAGGAAGAGATCGATCCCATCGAACTTCACTCCCTCGACCTCGGCACCGGCGGTCAGGTCGAGCATGGTATCTAAATCGATCAGCGGCTCCCCGTCTCCACCTTTGCCGACGATGCCTGGCCAGGCGGCGTTGTGAAGTTTGGGGTAGTTGTAGGGACGCGTGTTCATTTCCGATGGTCTCCGATCTCCGGCATATTCTTGTGGGTCGCGGGGCCGAAGTAGCGGAGGCCCACCAGCGGCTCACCGCCGGTGTTCTCGATTTCGACCCCGGCCGCGGCCGCATCGTGTGTGATGAAGACCTTGTCCCAAGGCTCTTCGCCGAAGTGGATCATGATCGGGGCCTGGATCGCAAGCTTGCCCATGCGGCCGCAGCCTTGGACAGTGATCCAACCGCTAGCGCCCGCGTCTTTCAAGACGCATTTCGCCCCCGGCAGCACGGTCAATTCCTTGGCCGAGACCAACTGTTGGCCGTCGAAGCGACCGTAGTCGATCCAGCGATCGGTATAGCCGGGGCCGGAGGCCTCAACGTCGATGATCGGCTCGACGTAATTGTGCTGCTTGAAGCACGGGTCGACGTTCTTCTCCCAATCAAGTTGTTCGATGATGAAGTCGAGGTCGCGATGCTTGTCCTTTGGCACGTCCTTGACCAGCAAGTCCCACGGCACTTCGCGGCCTTCGACCAACGATTGAAACATGCCGAACACGTCAGAGCCCCATTGCGGCTCGTAGGTACACATCGAGCCAGGGGCGTGGAGCACACCGGCGGGAATCATCCAGCCGGTGCCTGCCTTGAGGCGGTAGGCCTTCGAGAGGTCGAGGATTCCATTGTCGCCGCCGTCCCACTTCTCCAGACAGCGGCGGACGTCGGCCCTCGTCGTGCCCGGCTCAAGACCCATGAACGTATAGTCGAAGTGGTTTTCGGCGGCGTTGAGCTGGGGCGGAAAATAATAACACTCCGGCTTGCCCTGCTGACCTGTCAAGGCCGCGTGCTGTGATTGCTGGTGCATGTGGTGGGGAATGGGGCCCATGTTGTCGAAGAACTTCGAGAACACGGGCCAGCGATGGTACTTCTTCCAGATTTCCTGCGCCGACGATTTGCGGCCCCGCCTCAGCCACAGCGTCCCGGAATAAGAATCGCTCCTGCTCGAACACGCAGTAGCTCAGTCCCTCGTCGATCGCACGGGCCTCATTGGCGGCCTCGGTCGTGCTGGCGAACCAGCGCTCATCGATGCCGCCTCGATGCGTGCCCAACGCATACCAATCAGTCGGTGCGAGCTTGATCCGCTTTCCAGGGTGCAAAAAGCTCCGCGGCACCCAGGTCGGCGTAAGGCGCAACAGACCTTCGTTGGTGGCCAACGCACGGCGCACCGCAGCCCCGACGTTGTCGGCCTTCAGGATTCTCGACGGATTCATAATGACCTCCCAAGAAGTGAGCCGTATTAAGGGTCGCACGACATCGAAGCCGTGAAACTTGACCAATCTCCGATCCTGCGCTGGTGCTGATACGCCACGCGTGAAGCTGACCAGGCGGAATTGACGCATGACTCAAATCAACAAGAAGTGGAGTCGCGACCTTCTTACGCTCGCCTGTCCGCTTGAGGACCGGCTCGAAATAGGGGCCGGTCCTCTACTCCGCGATTTCCTCAAAAACCCTTACTTGCTGCAAGGCCCATTGGCTCTCTTGCCCTTGTTCTCGAACCATACGGGGCCACCGTACTTGCCGGTCGTAACGATGTCCAACCGGCCGCTCCCGGTAAGGTCGACCGCCACGATATTCAATCCCGCTCCCACGCCTTCGTTAAAGGTAATTACGTGCTTCGTCCACACCGGATTGGGCTCACGCTGCAGGCGGAAGTAATACACGCCGAGCGAACCGTATCCATCGGGATCGGCGCCGTTGTGCGCCATGAAACGCTTGCCGGTGATCAGCTCTGGAACGCCGTCGCCGTCGAGGTCGGCCAACGTGATCGCATGGGCTTGAGTCCACGTGTCGTCGATAAGGTGTTGCTTCCAACCGGTCTCCTTGCCTTTGCGAACCTGTTCGTACCAAAAGATGCCACGGCCATGGGCACAACTGGTGATAATGTCCGGCACCCCGTCGCCGTTCACGTCATAGACGAGGATCTGTGACGTATGTTCGGCCTTGCTATTCTTTCCACCCAGTGCCCAGGGGTGTTCAATCCACGTTCCGCTGCGTGGATCGGCCGGCGCCTCGAACCAGGCGTCTGGCCGAAGGATATCGGCACGGCCGTCCCCATTGACGTTGCCAACGCCGGCGCCCCATTTCATGGGCTTTTCCGAGACAATATGCTTGATCAGTCCACGCTTGTCGCCGTTTCCCACGGCGAGTTCGTACCAGACCGTTGGCGCGATTTCGGGTACAATAACGTCTCGCTTGTCCGTTGCAAGAAGATCCCACGCGTCGCCCGTCTCAAAGTTACCGTTATTCTCGACAACCGCTTCGGGCCACAAGCCCTCCCTTTGGCCTGTATTGCGGTACCAAGTGGATCGCTTTGCAAACCAGGCGCAGGCTACCACGTCCAATAGTCCGTCGCCGTCGACATCCATCGCAACATTCATGAAGTCATCGTAGTAGCCCTTGCCTTTGTCGTCGACGCTGCCGGTCAACTGGCGAATCGTTTGCGGCTTCCAATCGGGGGCAACATACAGGTACGGCCCGGCCACGATGTCGAGCTTTCCGTCGTTATTGAAGTCGCCCACGCAACAGGCTTCACTGCGGAACGTCCCTATGCGGTGCATGACAAACTTGATCTCCCCGGCGGGGGAAGGCTTGTCGTCGACGACAGTCTGGGCATGAAGAGGGTGCGGTAATAAGAACGCGGTTATCAAAACGGATAGGCCGCAACCAGTGAATCGGAACACGCTTGACTCCTTTATGTTAAATGCATAAACAAAACGCCAAGCCTTCAACATCCTCCACAGCGCCGAGGACGGCCCTTGGACAACGCGTGCTGACGTTGATGCCCACCCCGCCTCCGCCAACCAACACTACCATAGCCATAGCCGCGACTCAACGGCCCGGGGCCTACGGTTGGAGCGCGAGCGGCGGACGCAGCAGTGTCGGCTGATTCCAAGCACGCTCCCCGTCGTAGAACGCAGTAAACAGGCAGGTCACGTTCCCGTTTTCGACCAACAGCCACGGCCTCTCCCGCCGCACGGCATGGAGGACGGTGCCGTCGGTCCAATGGACATCGTGGTCGTAGCCGATCGGGGGCGTGTACTTCTTCCAGTCGTGGATGCCGTCCTGCGAACATAGGTGCGCTCCCTATCGCTGGCGGCCGGTGATACTTCCGGCGTTGTCCTCGCAGATCAGGTGATATTGCCCCTGCTGCTTGAAGAAAAAGAAGTCTTCCACGCGAGCCCGTGGCCAGACACGATCGCTGGCCACACGGTACGGCCCACGGAAGGAGGGGGCTGTCGAGATGAAGACGTGTAAGTCTTGGTCGCGCCACACGAGTTTGATGCTCCCATCCGGTTCGAAGCAGGCCGAAGGGTTGTTGGCATCGGTGGCGATGCCCAGGTCGAGCGGCGCAGTGCTGCGAGTCCAAGGCCCGGTGATCGCCGGGGCCGTGGCGACGCCGATCTGTCGGTAGCGAGAGCCTTCGTCAGCGCCGTTGTAGAACAGCACGAAGGTCGGGCCGACCCGGTAGATCGCCGGATTGTGCGCCATGCCGCTGTCCCAATTGCCGGACGCCCGCTTGCCAATCACTACCTCTTGGAAGACGTAGGGCCCTTCGGGCTTGGCCGACGTGGCGCGCACGATCTCGGAATGCGTGCGGTAGCCCTCGGGGAACTTGGTCGTCCGCGGCCAGCGCGAGGCGAACAGATGGTAAGTCCCGTCCACTTCGATCACCGAACCGCACCAGACGAAGAAGCCCTCGATGTGCAGGCCACTCTCGCGGGCCACCGGTTGAAGCCGGTCGCAGAGCGACAGTTTATCGGCCCATCCGGTCGGAACCGCTCCGCTCCCTGCGAACAGGACCAGACCAACGGCGACGAACGACCACTTGCCGGGAGCCATCTTGCGTTTCTCCTTCGTGACGGCGACGTACGCATCCTTCGTCGCAACGTCCCGCCACATCGGCTGCAGTCCAAAGAACCCGTCGCCGATCAGCCGACCTGTAACTTCCACGGGCGCGATACTGGCGATGCACCCGGGCGTTGGCCTCGCTGTCGTCAATGACCAGCTCCTTTTCCCCGTCCCAGCGAATTTTGCGGCCGACCTCGTAGGAAACGTTCATCAGGTGGCCCACGTTGGTCGCGTAATAGCCCGTCTCCACGTCATCGATTGGCCATTTGTGGTTGCGAACATTGTCCAAAAACACCTGTGTATGCCGAGACTCGTCATTGCTGGCAAGTACTTCCTCATCGGGCATCAGCTTCTTGCCGTTGCGGAGCGATTCGCCTACGATCGAATAGCGCCCGCGATCAAGCAATAACGAACCCGACGTACCCAGAAAACACTTCGAGTGCGAACGGCGATCGAATCGGTTGCCGATCCGCATGGTGTACTGAAGAAGAAATCCCGTTTTGGCCACGGGACCCGGACCGTATTCCGCAATCGCCGAAAACGTGTCGGGCCATTGGCGGTTGTCGTCGAAGGCGAACTTTCCGCCGCTTGCCGAAACGGCCTTCGGCCACTTCACACCCATCGCCCAATTGACGATGTCGAAATGATGGACGCCCCAGGCCACTTGGTGCCCAGCCCCGGAAATCTTGAACCAATCGTACCCGTAGTTGTCGTAGCAACTCGGGTTGTATTGCATCATCGGCGAGGGACCAACGTAGAAGTCCCAATCCAACTCCGGCGGTGGATCGCAGTCGGCCGGGCGGCCCAAGCTGTCGTAGCGATCGACATCCATCACCCGCACTTCCACAATGTTGCCGAGCCGGCCCGACTGGATGACTTCGACGGCCTTCTTGTAGTGCTCACGGCTGTGCTGCTGCGTGCCAATCTGCACGATGCGGTCGTACTTCTTTGCGGCTGCAACGGCAAATCGCCCCTCGCCAACGAAGTTACTCAACGGTTTCTCCACGTACACGTCCTTGCCAGCCTGACAGGCGCCAATCGTGCAGAGAACGTGCCAATGAGCGTTGGTGGCCACGATGACCGCATTGACGTCCTTATCCTCCAGCAGCGTTCGATAATCGTGATAATCGCGACCGCTGACCGCCGGCCAAGTCGCGGACTTGCGCCATATGGCCGGAGTGCACGTTGCAAACAGCGGCAACCCGTACGCCGGGCGAGTTGATGAAGCTCGGCAGAATCTGCCGGAGCCGAGCTCCACACCCGATCACGCCCAAATTGATCATCTCGTTAGGGCCGGGTGAGTTCGAAGCGCCTGCCGCATACAGCTTCGCACCGCTCCAGCCAGTCGCCACTGCCGCGGCAGTCGTTTCGAGAAATTCGCGCCTCGTCCTTACGTGATCCATGACCGTCTCTCCCGTGTGTTGTAATTGCGATGCAACATTGCTGAGTTGTTTCCGGCCCAAGCTGCGATAGCCAACCGTCGTGCACGTGGCAGTTTCTGTTGCTCAAGTAGGCAGGACTCGCGCCGCTGTAAACGTCCCTCTCTATCATAACAAAAAAACGGCTCGCATCCACCAGGGTTCTCGCCGAGGGGGCAGCGGGCTAGCTCGCGTGGATTAACGGGCATCCCGCTCATCCAACGGCCGTTACTTGGCCGAAGGCTTCACCGCAGGTCGAACGGCATCTTCAATCGGCCACGACACCCGCTGCGGGCTCCGGTACGGCCCGATCTTCTCCAGCGGAATCGGCTGGAAGCCTAGCTTGTAGGCTGGCGAATGTCCTTCAGTTGGAAATTCTCCGCATCGGCGTCGACAAACCGCGGATCCTGATCGAGCAGATTGTCTTGGAACGCGACCAGCGGCTTTGCCTTGTCATCAAATCACCCCAACGTCCGCCGACGCAGATGTTACGGGCAATGAGGTTGCCTCTGGGCGCCATCGGGTTCTTCGTTGAGGATGTTCACCAATTTCGGATAGCGGCCCGCCCAGAGCGGTTCCTGGTAGGGCACCGCATCCAGCTTCTTCTTCATCGGTCGAATCCGGAGGCGGCCCAACCCAGTCCACGGGCGTCGACGTGTACGTGCCGGGTTGCAGTCGACGAAAATGTTGTTGGCGATCGGTGCAGTCGCGTCCGCCGCCGATCATACGCCGCCCGCGTCACCCTGTAGAAGAGGTTGCCGGAGATCTCGGTGCCGCAGAACTGGTCGTCGAGGTACACGCCGACGCATCCGCGGCCCTCGATAGCCGCTGATGTCGTGGAGGTAGTTGTGGCGGATCACCGTGCCTCGCATCGTCCAGTCGCGACCGGCGTAGATCGCTCCCGCGTCGTTCGATTCATAGCAGACGTTGTGGATCTCGTTGAACTCGATGAGGTGATCGTTTCCGCGCGAAGTATGATTGCCTGGTGCGGCGCGTTGTCGATCAGGTTGTGGGTGGCGCGGTTGCCGACGCCGTTGAGCGAGATCGCCGCTCTGTACATGCGGTTGATGCGGCCGTAATCATGGATGTGGTTGTTGTCGGCCACGAGTTGCCCGGGGGCGAGAGTTCTGCGGTCCCCGCCGCTAAAGACTGACGCCGCCGCTGCCCGTGTCGTAAATGTCGCATCCGACCACGCCGCTGTTGCTGCCCGCGAGCGATACGGCGACCGTCGCCTGAATTGCGGAGCGTGCAACCGACGATCCGGACGTCGTCCGTATTGCTCGGCGACGACGGCGGTGCCCCGGCAGATTTCGAACAGCAAGCCGGAAAACGTCACGTGCGACACGTTCTTCAACACCACCAGCGACGGCAGCATGGACACGGTCGGCTGGCCTTGCTCCACCGGCGCCGGCGGCCAGAAATAGAGGATGCCCGTCGGCGCGATCGAGATACCATTCGCCCGGCCGATCGAGTTCCGAGAGCAAATTGTACGCGTAGTACCACTGGCCCTTGCGGTATCCGTAGGTGTGTTCCGGCTTGGCCGACAGCGCGATCACGCGCTTTTCCGGATCGATCGACTCGACCTTGAGTCGCTGATCGGACCAATCCCAGAACCAGTAGCCTTCAAGCATGATGTCCGGTTCGCCGAGCCAGCGCCGGGGCCGGTCGCCTTCGTAGGTGAATATTCCTTCTCTGCAACCTTTGACGCCGCGGACATCGACCAATGTCTTTCCTAACACTTTCGGGATCTTCACAAAGCCCGTGTTCGGCCAGCGGGCAAGCGTCATCGACGAATGCTGGAAAAACAACTCCAGACCGGCCTCCGACCGGCCATAACTCGGACGGGATTCACCTCGCCCAAATCAGTGACACCCAGGGCTTTCAGGTTGGCCTGAACCACTTTGCTGCGAGCCGACGCATCCAGTCGAGCCAACACGGCGGGATCCGAGACCGGACGCCACGCCGTTACGATTCGGCCGCCGATTAGTCGCACTTCATCGCCCTTACGTCCCCGATACACGATCGGTGCACATTCCGTTCCCGAGTCGTCCGCCGTCAGTACCAAAGGCGAGGCGAGTTCATACACGCCGCCGCGAATCTCCACGACAACGCCTCCCTTGGGCAACCCTGTCTCTCTCTTGAGTTTGCGGATTTCGTCGCGGGCCCGTTGCAAGGTGAGGAAAGGGCCCGTGCCATCTCTCGGTTCTGCAACTCTCCCCGACCACGCGTCGCTGCCGTTGGGAGCAACGTAGAGCGTCAACCCTTCGGCGCCTGCGATTGAACTGGTTGCCACAAGCCACATCAACGACAGGCTCGATGCCAATAACAGACTGCGGATGAGACTGCACATGCTAAGCCTCCAGGCTGGCGGAAGGACTGTTTTGCCCGATGGCACAGGCGGGGCAAGGCAGGATCGATCGCCCCCCTACGGCCCGGGATTTGCCATTTCGGCACCGCCCGGACACGCTGGGACCGATAATACCGCCAGTTTAGCTAAAACCTGTGTGAAAATCCACTTCCCACATTGATTTTCTCGTCGATGGTCTGATCCCGCAGTTTGTTCTCGCGACGGAACGTCCCCACCCAGAGTTTTGTCGTACCACTAGGGGCTCGAAATGCCGTAAACGAGGAAGCACGTATCCGGTTGTGCCAAACACCGATTGCAATTGGGCCGCCGACGTACTACGGCAAGCGCAAGTCGTCCTCTAAAAAGCACGGTGGAAGCTGGGCGGAAGAAGCGGGACAGTCCTCTGTTGCCGAGCTAGCCGCCGAACGCGATCGACTCGATGGTCGTCCTCAAAATCGAAGGTGAGCCGCGTGTGACGCCACTGCTGCCAGGGCACAATTAGGACGACACGGTGGTGCTGACGAAACCGTTACGCCTTCAGCGAGCATCGTGCCGGCCGCGCCGCAAGTGCGGGTCCCGGCGGATTGGTCGATTTGCACGCCGCACAACGTTCGGGCGGCATTGGTCGACCGGCTTGATCTCGTTGCCGTGGCGGCATATGAGTTGGCGCACCGAGCAGGGGTGGAGAGTCTGCTTTCGGCCTTGGACGAAGACCACGAGTTCAGCGGCCGGCAGCTTGGCACGTTTTCGGGATCGACCGCATGATAGCGATGCTCCGCCAAAAGGTATTATGTCTGCGGTAGGATCCGACGACGGAACGAATCGTCGACGACGCCGAAGCCAACGCTCTATTGGATCGACCACGCCGCAGAGGCTGGGAGCAGCGGCAGCATGCCCGGGAATACGTAGCCGGCTTGTTCTCCGACGTGAAGCGGAAGAACACCGAGACCATTGCCTCCTCGAAGGTTCAATCAATGGAAATAGTGGCTACAGTCGAACTACAAGGGCAGAAAGCACCTGTCTGTTGTAACGCTCCGAGGCGGCTGTCACATGTCTTGGCGCAGAGCCGGATAGCCTCGCCTCCCTGCGCCGAAACTGCCATCCTTAGCACACTGTCGGCATTGACCACGGAGGCGCTCGATCCGGACATGCATGCGCAGTGGGGAACACTTGGATCGTCGGCATAGACGCGGGCTACGTACGATTTGCCCGGGTCCAGGAAATCCAAGCGAAGAGCGAAGGTGCGAGGCTTATTGGCGTTCATGCAGCCTAAAAACCATTGGTCACCGCGGCGGCGGGCGATTACCGCATACTCGCCAATCTTGCCTTCCAGCACGCGCGTCTCGTCCCAGACCGTTGGCATCGCTGCGTAGAAGTCCAGTTCCTGCTCGTCGTAGATCGCAGTCTGCACATTGCCCGCGTCCCCTTTCTTTTTCTTTCGCGGCGACGCTGGCGGCCGGTCGTACCAATAGAGAAACTGCCACGGGCTGTAACAAGCAGACGGCCTTGGCCAATTGGTAGGCATGACTGGCGTTGCGGTCCACCCGGGAGTCGTAAGTAGCAAATGGTGTTGTCGGCCGCGCCGGCTAACATGCGCGTGAAGAGGATGGTCAGCGTCAACCAATTGGCGGGGCTGGTCTCGTCGCCGGCGATTCCTTCCTCGGTCATCAAGTTCGGATAGGTGCGCGAGTAGCCGGTGGGGCGATATTCGTCGTGGACGTCGACCATCAGGTGGTGCTCGGCCGCCTTGCGAATGGCCTCGTGCAGCCAGGTCGGTCCACTGCTGCGAGCCGACGTTGACGAAGCCGAACTTCACTCCCTTCACGCCCCACTGCTGATACAGGGGCAGAATCTCGTCCAACTGGCGCTCCAACGCCCGATGGTTCACGTAGAGAATGATGCCGATGCCGCGCTCGCCGGCGTAGCGGATCACCTCGGGCAAGTCCAGCGGGCCGGCAGATCGCTCGGGATCGACCGTCGACCGGTCGTGGCGTCCGACGCGTCGCCGTACTCGTGGCCGTACCAGCCGGCGTCGTACTCGACGTACTGGAGCCATCGTTGCACGGCGAAATCGACGCACGCCTTGCCGCCCGCCGTCGTCAGCGTGACCTCGCGGATGACCTTGCCCGGCTTGATCCACGACGTGTCGGCAATCGCGCACGGGATCGTTCAGGTTCAGCACAAGGCTGTGGTGTGCAAGCAACTGCACCGGCGTGTCGGCGACCATCACAAACCGCCACGGCGTCGTGTACGGTGTAACGGCCTCCACCCGGCTTCCCAGCATCGCTGTCAGGGTATGTGGACGGCCTGCAGCAGGTTGGAAACGCATTCGCGCATAGTCCACCAGCCGGGCTTCGCCAATCGCCACACAGGGACCGCCGGCGATCTCCAGGGTCAGCGGCCGCTCACAATTGGGCCGCACCTGGTCGAGCGTGACGGCTTGATACACGCCCTGGGCCGAGTACGTTGCATAGCAACGATGAGCGGCAGCGAAACGAAACTCGGTCAGTTCCGCATCGATCGTGAACCGGTCCAGCGACGGCTGCTCGGGAATCGTGTAGCAGAAGGCGATTCCTTCGTTGTACGCGCGTCAGCGCCAGGCGCAAGCGGTGGCCTGCCGGAGACCCCTCGTCCAGATCGAGCACAAGCTGACGGTAACGATCGCGGACGACGCTCTGCTCGCCGCAAACGGGCTTCCAAGTCTCGTCGTGGGTCGACCGCTCGACATGCTGGAGTCTCCATCCGCGGTCCGGCATCTCACCGCCAGCGATTTGCAGTCCCAAGCGCGATTCAAGCACGACAGGACGGCCGCGGTACAGCACCTGATAATAGAGCCGGCCAGGCGCCGTGCCATCCGCGGACCAACCAACCCTGGCAACGGTCCGACCATCAGGAGAAGCGATCTCTTCTATCACCGACGCGGTTTCACCGCCACGTGACCGCGGCGACAGCAGGCAAGCCGCCGACAACACGACAGCTTGCAAGAAGAGCGTGCTCCAGGAGAAGCGTCTCCGGCATGGTTTGACGGGCAACGAAGATTTCGCGTGCTGACAACCCGGCAGCACGCTGGAAAGTGGCGCCATAACGTCTTACTCCACCAAGTCGCCAAGCAGCAGGATCTGGCTCGCGCGGACCTTCGTTCCTTGATATTTCGCTCCGGCCAGTTCCACATCCGGATCTTTGAGCCGGAAGGCCACCGCCCGGCGGTCCGGCTGCTCGGGATGTATCTCGATCGTCACCGTATGTACGGCCGACGGATCCAATCCTGCGGCTATGTCTAGCGTGGCGATGCGGTGGTAGGTGCAGTAGCTGTCGAAGCGAGGCACCGGCTTCCTCCGCGTCCGGCCATCGACGGTGATGATCACCTGCCCGCCGTCGGGCCCCAACAGGTCGTACAGCTTCGCTTGCGAGCCGCGAAAACGGAATGTGATGCGGCTGCCAGGCGTGGTCGCTTCCCACAGCGGACCCATCCGCCGGCCAAAACTGCGGACTAGCGGGCTGTCTTTTGGTAGGAGCGCCCAGTCGCCGGTGAGCATCGACTTGGAAAGTGGCACCATCTTGGCCGCTTGCCAGGTGTCTGCGACAAACGGTGTGACTAACCTACCCGCATGGTCAATCGGTTTGGACGTCTCTTGCATGGCGGTGACCGCATCGGCAATCACGTTGGTGTAAACTTGGTGCCCTCTGTCCAACGGATGGACGCCGTCACGGGAGAAGCGGATCATGCCGCCGGATGCCGGCTCGTCCGACTTGTAGATCAGCTTGCCTTGCTTCTGGAGCTCGACGATCTTCAGGGCAACGTTGATCGAGGGAATTCCGTAATGCTCAGCCAGCATCTCCGTGGCCGATGCCGCCCTGGGGCACAACCGCCGGCCGAGGTCCTTCTCATAACCGAGCCGGAATGTGTACACGAAACAAATGTCGGTCCGCGGATCAGCCATCCAGATTTGCCGGACGATTCCATCAATGGCCTGCCAGATTTGCTCGGGCGGGGCGCCGCCGTCGTTAACCGAAAACTCGATGAACACCAGGTCCGGCCGCTGGTCCAGCACATCGTGCTTCAGACGAAAGACGCCCAGGTCGCTGCCGGTACCGCCGATCGCGGCATTGATCTCACTCACTTTGGCCTTGGTGAACGTGTGGGCGAACCACTCTCGCGTCTTGATCCGCCAGCCATCCGCGGCGGTGATCGATCCGCCGAAGTAGGCGATTCGTACCTCCTCGCCCGTCGCGAGCTTGCTGGAAACGTTGCCAAGCCCATCGCGAGCCCGGACCAGCGCTGCGGGAACTGGCTTATACTGTGGCTCGGCCGCGACTGCCACGACGGACACCGGAAACAGAGTAGTGAGTGCCAACGCCGCCAACACCTGATCTCGACACATAGTGGATCTCCCGGAGTGTGTTTCTCTGGCTCACTGATCGCGCTCAGCGGCGCCAGTCGATGATCGGCTCGTCGCACTCCCGTGCTTCTGCCGCACCGAACTCGCTTCCGTAGCACATTCTACCGCCCATCCGCTGCCGCTGATAGCTGTTCAGCCCGCGGCGCATGCCGAGGA
This sequence comes from uncultured Planctomycetaceae bacterium, assembly GCA_963789525.1. Taxonomy (GTDB): domain Bacteria; phylum Planctomycetota; class Planctomycetia; order Pirellulales; family Thermoguttaceae; genus CAVXFB01. The sequence goes on along the minus strand of CAWBLA010000005.1, from coordinate 484,105 downwards.
ACCAAGTCAAACGACATGGATGTAGTTCTACCGTTCCACCGCGGAAACGTAAAACGCCCCCCGCAAGAATTTCCAAGTTTGTTGGTGAAGCTGCCGCAGCGACGAACTCTCAAGTGGGGTCTGAGGGGCGTTTTCTGCCCTCATCCATCCGGTACGGGAATCAAGCGGTCGAGCAACGAGAGGTGGCGGTCATCAAGAAGCCCGCGACCGGTCAATCCAAGTTTCTCTACCCATACCCGGAGTCCCGGGAGCGTGGCTGGCAGATCGACAGCGGCCCGACCGAGTCGCAATGCAAGCTCTGTACGAAACGGCTGAAGGGCTACGGCCGGCGCTGGGACCGGCCGAATGCCACGGCCGTCGCGGCCCTAGATACGCTGGACACAAACGGTAAATGGCGTCAAGTTTGGCCAAACGCCACCTACGCCACGACTTAAGGCCGCCCAGAACGCTGGTCACACACGCGTTGGGCGGGCGCGTTGGGCGGCGCTTTACTTTTCCGCAGGGGCAAGCTAGAATCGCACCTGTAGCGTTCGCCTTGGTCTCCTGGCAGGCGTAGGGGATTGAGCGGCTACAAAGTGGGACCGTCCCGTTCGAAGTGATCGACCCACCTATACATCCCACCTTTCTTGGAGCGACTCCCATGCGCTGGACTTGTGTTGCGTTGGCGTTGTGGTTGTGTGCCGGCCCGGCTTGGGCCGAGGAAACAAAGCAGCCCGGCGTAACGCCGGACGAGGCGAAGCAGGGCTTCGTCAGCTTGTTTGACGGCAGGACCCATGACGGCTGGATCGGAGATGTGAGGGGTTATCCCATTGAAGACGGCGTCATGGTCTGCCACGGCGAAGATATCTCCACAAGAAAGGAGTACGGCAACTTCATCCTTCGCTTTGAATTCAAATTGCCTCCAGGCGGCAATAACGGCGTCGGCATCCGGGCGCCCGCCAAGGGCGACGCGGCCTACACTGGCATGGAAATCCAGATCCTCGACGACGGCCACGAGAAGTACAAAGGCTGGCTCCAGCCGTGGCAGACCCAAGGCTCGATCTACGGCGTTGTGGCCGCGCGGCGGGGTTTCCTCAAGCCGGTCGGCCAGTGGAACCGGGAGGAAATCCTGGCCGACGGCAGCCACATCAAAGTGACGCTCAACGGCACGGTCATTACCGACGCCGACCTCGGGAAAATCGGTAAGACGGTTGACGGCAAACCGCATCCGGGCTTGCACAACGCCACGGGCCACATCAGTTGGCGTGGCCACGGCGACCCGGTGGCCTTCCGCAACGTGCGGATCAAGCAATTGCCGTAGCGGTCAGCACCGAAGGGATTGATCGGTTGGCGTCGGGGCTCAAAATCATGTCACGTGCAAGCAAGGAAGCGGGTGGCCGGCCGGCGCCCAGCGAGGCCGCCCAATTGACCATTTGATCGATTGCGCCATCAGCAACGGTCGAGTCGATGGCCACACGCCTGAACAGTCCTTGTTTGCGCGGCCACCCCATCTCGCGCAATAGTGACGTTACGAAGTAGAAGCCGAAGAGAGACACGGCGGGACTCCTTGCTGAGATATTGGTTTAAGTCGCTGGCGCTCAGGCGGCTGGCTTGGCTTCGATTGATCCTGGCTCATGAATTGGCCTCCTCTGCTGATTTTTCAAGCTACCGAAATCCTACAGTAGTTTACAGTAGATAACGCGTTTTTCTACTACCAATTAGCTATTAGTGGCCGGGCAGCCAAAACGCGAAGAAGCCTTGTTTTCTCGTGTTTTCCGCGTGTTTTGCGAGGTTTCTGCAATCAGCATTTTTGCATTAGGAAACCGTTGCTCTATCCCCTGAGCTACAGGCGCTCATGATTTGTGAAAGTATACCAAGTGTCAGCCGTGGTTTCAGCCCACCGACGGCCGAGCGGGAAATCGAGGTGGAAGCCGTACCCCCGTCCCATTCTGACGTGATCTTCGGCCGCATTGAGGCGGGGACGTAGCGCGGCGCTAATTATCGGCCTCTATCGCCAATCCGAGCTGCGTCCCGCGTTTCGATCGCCGCGCCGACGGGTCACGCCGCCACCAAACACTGCTGGACAAGCCAGCAGTGACACCCGCGCGGTCCCCTCCGCAACCGTGTCGCGCAACATGGAGTGCCATGCCGCGGTCAAGTACATCACGGATCAGAGGATTGCCATCGCCGTAACGGCGTCTGAAGTTTTCGGAATCGTAGCGGAAGAAAGGCGAAGGAGAATACGTCCAGTGTCTGCCCTGGTGCCGTCCAATAATTGGACTTATCCCCTTATTCGCTCTACAGACTGCTCGCCGGCACCCTTTTATGAAACTGGACCCGCGGCGCCGGAAAAGGGTCGATTGTTAGTATGTCTCATCTGAGCCATACGTTTGCTGTAACTGACGCCAGACGAGGCGGCTGACGCGTTCCGCTTACAAATTAACGAGATTAGAGTATGTGCGTTCGAGTCCCATGAATTCGTCTAGAAATGAGAGCAATGCGGCCAACAAGACCATCGTGGAAAGTGAGCTTTCCGAGCGGATAGCTCCGCGGACAAGTTTGCGCACCCAGCGCCAAGAACGAGCGCAAACGGGAGTTCCAATCGTAACCCAGTCTGGCGGAGTTCGACGGGACACTGGTTCTCAACTTGCGAGAGCCATCATCTTGACCTTTTCGAAGCCACAAGCCTGCCCACTACCACCAGAAGAAGCACCGCGTGTGATACCAAAGCATCGCCTTCCAACTGCCTTCATATCGGGCGATCAGATGAATGCACTTTCGGTAAAGGCGTTTACAAGCTGGATCGTGGTTGAACGATCTGTAATGTGTCAGGGCCTCTCGTAAATCTCGTCGTATCTGGCAAAACGTGCTAGCTTTATCAGCCGCCTCTGCTGACCCTATCTCGATTACTGCTGTGGTAAGTTTTTTGATAAACGCAATACCCCCAGTCGGAGGCGGCTCCCGGAGTTCTGCAAGCATTCGGCTTGCAACATCAAACTCTCCGTTACAGGCGGCATCGGCAGCAAGCCATACCCGATGTAAATCGCGGCTGTCGGCCGCTGGCAACGTCATGGCATGGCTACTGACCTCTGCCGCATCAGCATCACGTCCCATATTTCGTAGGACTTCGACAAGGTTGGCCAACATCCAGGATTCCGCATCTTTCCGCCGCCAGTCTTTCATCCAGCGCACAAAACGGCGAGCCGGCCAGCCAAGACATACCATTGCATAGGCAGTCTTTCACCGACTCACGAACCTCAGGTGGTTCGTCCTGTACCCATTGCAGCCACAGTTGATACAAAGGCTGGTAGTGTGGGAAGCGGTTGCTGAAACATCGAGCGGGCCAACGCGAACGCCTTGAAGAAGGTCGCCCGCCGCGTGCGGGCGTGGATTGAAACGTATTCGACCTACCAGTCCAGCACTCCCTGGATGTCGCCCGCCGCGTGCGGGCGTGGATTGAAACCTTTTTTGGTTCAGGTGTGTCCATCGCCTCGTCGTCGCCCGCCGCGTGCGGGCGTGGATTGAAACGCGTGATGGCAGGTTAGGTAACCGTCAAAGAATCGCCAGGGGTCGCGCCGCGGTGACCGTAAACCGGCCGCCATTTACCGGATGACAGCGAACAGTGCGAACGCGATCAGGTCACAATCCAATGCTGCGGAGGAAGGGGGATTAGCGGCCCAATGGCTAGGCTGCTATCGGCCGCAGTTACTTCTCTGTGACCTTAAACGGCTTACGTCCCTTCGCTCGCTTAGTCAGTTCAGGGTAGAAGCGTTTAAGGAACTGAACAGATTCCTTGCCTTCGAGAAGGAATCGCAATTGTTGGTCCGAGTCAGGAATACCATTCTTCTTAAGGGGACGAAGCAAGATGAGAACCTTCTCGCCCGACTTACCACCACGCTTATCTTCACCGATCACCATAGAATAGTCGCCGTGGCGTGTCCTGAGGACGCCCTTATAACGGGTCATTCCGTAGACTGCGGGCCTTGGACTTTCAGGTTTCGCTTTCCTCAGAAGCGGCGTGACCGCTTCCAAGTCTGATTTGTCGAAGTCGATCTTCCAATACGCCACCTTGGGAAATGGCGTGAACTCCCAGTAGTCAATAGTCACGGATTCGGCTGTCGAAATGATCGTCTCTACCGAAGGCGTTGGGCTCGCACACATTGCCACGATACACAGGAAATGTAACATACGCGCTTCCTCGGCAAGGAAAGCCAGCGGAGTTGAAACGAAGATGGCGGTTTCCAAACTCAATCGCAACCGCTGGGAGGGGTTTTCTCGAAGAAAACCTCACCGGGAGTTCGAAACCCGAGGCATGCGCGGGGGCGGTTGTTGAGTAGGTTTTCCACCTGCCGCACCTGGGAATGGGAGACGTTGCGAAAGTCAGTCCCTTTGGGAAAGTATTGGCGGATTAAGCCATTGGTGTTTTCGTTCGTGCCGCGCTGATACGGACAGCCCGGATCAGCAAAGTATAACTCCATGCCGAGGTGTTTTTCCAGCCGGTGGCAGCGCGCGAATTCGGTGCCATTGTCGAAGGTGATGGACCGCCGTCGCTGTTCGTCCAACTCCTTCATGCGTTGTTTGATTTTCGCATGTACATGGTCGGCATTCTTGGATTGAACCTTGACGACGATTGTGAACCGCGACTTGCGGTCTACCAACGTTGCCAGACCGCCGGTGCCCGCCGGGCCGAGCACGGTGTCGCCCTCGAAATCGCCCAGCCGCAACCGCTCCTCGATCACTTCGGGGCGCTGGTCGATGCGGGCGGCATCTCCGCTGGTGGCGGCGTTTTTCCGCCGGTAAGGACGCTTCCCGCGACGCCGCAGGAACGATTCCCAGTGCTCCCGATTCGCGTCCTGCTTGATCCAGGTGTAGATCGTTTGCGACGACACGCGGCGCGGCGCGCTTGCTGCTGCATCCGTCCGGCGATCTGCTGCGGCGCCCATTCCTCGCCAACCCCCTGCGAACAGCCTCGTTGACCGCGGGATCATCCATCTTTCGCGCCAGTGGTCGTTCCCGGCGGCGTTGCGGGCTTTCCATTGGGCTTGGGTGGAGTAATATTCGCCGGCGGTGCTGTTGCGTCGCAGCTCGCGGCTGATCGTGGAAGGGCAACGTGCCACGGCCCTGGCGATTTCCTTCTGGTTAGCTCCCTGATACCGCAATTGCGCTATGCGATCGCGCTCTTGGGGCGTAAGATGATGTGCCATCGCTGGGACTCCGTTCCCAAGGGAAGCTTTGTGAACTTCTCCCTATTGGAGCCTCCCAGCGATGTCTTCCCCCATGCCAGTTTCCGAGGCTCATTCTTCAGGCCTCGATTGCATTTGAGATTTGAGACCGCCAGATGGTTCGATAACGTCATTATCGTTCAATTATACCACCGTTCTCACATCTGCCAACGGCGCGCCGCTTGTTGAGCCGTCAAGGAGTCGCCATTGCCTGCGAAACGGTGGCGGTGCGGCGGGCGGCCCGTCTGCGGCGGCGTCGGGCCTGGGCTTCGTGAGATTCTTCTTCCCGCTGCTCCAGCCGATGCTCGGGATGGGTAGCCACCCAGCGATCCGGCAGGAGGGCTTCAAGGCTAGCTGTGTCGCCTGGAGCGATGGCCGCAATTCGACGCAGCACGTCGGTCAAGTAAGGCCACACGTCAACACAGTTCCGCCGAGCACTTTGCACCAGCGTGTAGAGTGTCGCGGCCGTCTGGCCACCCCGCTCGCTTCCGAAAAATAAGAAGTTCTTGCGACCGATTGCGACAGGCCGCAGAAGCCGCTCGATCACGTTGTTGTCGTTGGGAATCCTGCCGTCCTCGGTATATCGGACGAAGGCGTCCCAACGGTTCAGCACGTAGTCGATGGCTTCGGCCAGCTTCGATGTGGAACGCAACGTGGGCCGCACCTCGTCGAAACGGACTTTCATTCGTGCCAGGATCGGCATCGCCTCGGCCTGGCGCAACGCCCGGCGATCCTCCGGCGACATCTCTTTGGCACGATCCTCGATGTCGTAAAGTTGTTGCGTCCAGATCATGGCTTCGTGGACCAGCGGATGGCTGGTCGTCGGAAGCGATTCCTCGAAGCCCCTTCGACCGTGAGCCCAGCACGCAACATCCACAAGCCGACCTGCCGCCTCGCGCACGAGCGAGGTGTAGACAATGTAGCCGTCCGTTTGAAGATAACCGTGATAGTCAGCCAACATTTCTTTGGGGCCATCTCGGCTGCGGCTGGGCCGGAAGTCGTAGAACACGTACCGATGGTCCGCATCCCCGGCGTAACCGCTGAGGTATCCCGTAATCGCCTTGCCGTTTCCCGGCTTGAGCATCCGAACTTCCGTTTCATCGGCGTTGATGACGGCGCTGGCAAGTACCCGCTCGTGAATCAATCGCTCCAGAGGCCGCAAAGCCTGGGCTGTCCGACTCAAGAGCCCGCACAACAGCGCCCGCGACAGCCATCGTTTCAGCGGCCCCAGCAGCAACTCCTGCTGCCGATAGACCGGCAAGTGGTGCAGGAACTTCCAGGTCACCAGCCAAGCCAAGATGCTCGGCCCAAAGGGACTCTTCTCCACGGCTTGCGGCGGCCTCTCGGTGGTCTGCATCTGCGAGCCATCATGGCAGTGCGAACAGCCATAGGTATACCGCACCTCTTCGACGACATACAGCTTCGCCTCTTCCATCTCCGCGCGCTTGGTGACGTGGGTGCGGATGATGATCCGTTGGGCTCCGCAGCAGCCGCACGGCAATTCCGAATCGGGCAACGGGTATTCGATCCGGCGATGTTCCCAGAATTGCGGGAACTCGATCCTCGGTCGCCGTGGCTTTCGTCGAGTGCGAGGCGGCGATGAATCCGCATTGGTGCCTGGCTGAGTGGCCTGCTGCTTGGCATCCAAGCCCTCGACGACTTCGGGGACGAAGAGCAGCTTCTGATCGGGAGAAGGAGCGTATCGCTCACGACGTTGGCCGAACATCGCCCGCTTGAAGAATCGCAATTGTTCGGCGGCCTTCGCCAGTTGCTCCTGGTAGGCGGCGATGGCTTCCTGCTGCTGGGCGATGATGGCCTGTTGATCCGCAGTGGTCCGCTCCAGATCACGAATCCGTTGTTCGCACTGCCACGACGGTTCGCAGATGCGGACCACCGAGAGGCCGCCACAGGCTGTGGAGAAAAGCCCCTTCGGGCCGAGTATCCTGGCGTGGTTGGTGACCTGGAAGTTCTTGCACCACTTGCCGACGTATCGGCAGCAGGAATTGCTGCTTGGTCCGCTGAAGCGGTGGCTGTCGCGGGCCTTGCTCTGCGGACTGCTGAGCCGGACAGCTCAGGCTTTGCGACCTCTGGAACGATTGATTCACGAGCGGGTGCTCGCCAGCATCGTCATCAACGCCGACGAAACAGAGGTGAAGATGCTTAAGCCGGGGAACGGCAAGACGATCACGGGATACCTCAGCGGTTATGCCGGGGATGCGGATCATCGCTACGTTTTCTACGACTTCCGGCCCAGCCGCAGTCGCGACGGGCCGAGGGAGGTGTTGGCTGATTATCGCGGTTATCTCCAGACGGATGGTTACATCGTCTACACCTCACTCGTGCGCGAGGCAGCGGGCCGCCTTGTGGACGTTGCTTGTTGGGCGCACGGTCGGCGGGGCTTCGAGGAAGCAATTCCGACAACCAGCCACCCACTGGTCCACGAGGCCATGATCTGGACGCAGCAACTTTACGACATCGAGGACCGTGCGAAGGAGATGTCGCCGGAGGATCGCCGGGCATTACGCCAGGCGGAAGCATTGCCGATCCTCATGCGTATGAAGGCCCGTTTCGACGAGGTGCGGCCCACGTTGCGTCCTACGGCGAAGCTGGCCGAGGCGATTGACTATGTGCTCAACCGTTGGAACGCCTTCATCCGGTATACCGAGGACGGTAGGATTGCCATCGACAACAACGTGATTGAGCGGCTCTTACGGCCAGTTGCCATTGGTCGGAAGAATTTCTTATTCGTTGGAAGCGAGAACGGCGGCAAGACGGCAGCGACACTTTACACGCTGGTGCAGAGTGCCCGGCGGAACTGCGTGGACGTGTGGCCTTACCTGACCGACGTGCTACGTCGAATTGCGGCCATCGCTCCAGGTGACACGGCTGCCCTGGAAGCCTTGCTGCCGGATCGCTGGCTGCCCGCTCACCCCGAGCACCGGCTGGAACAGCGGGAAGAGGAATCCCGTGAGGCTCAAGCCCGGCGTCGCCGCAAGCGAATCGCACGTCGGCTTGCCGTTACCCAGTAAGCGATCCTAATCCGACCTTGCGGCCGGAATGGTCCGGGCGGCTGCCTCACCAGCCTTCCACCCAATTTGGCCTACAATTTGCCGGGCACTACCCCAGGGCGATTGCACCATAAGTCATGTTCCCACAAGGACCTTCTCCAGATAGGTTTCGTCTAAGGCGGCTGCGAGGCGTTTGTTCTTGATGCCGACCTTACGTGTCAACTCGTTCTTGAGCAGGCTGAGTGCCGTGCGGCGCACGATGCTGAGGTTCGTATCCGCATGACCTTTACGAACCCGGCATTGGTCTTCTTGAAACGTCACGTCGAGTTGCCAGTGCAGACGGTTCTCAATGCCCCAGTGGTCGCGCACTGCCTCGGCAAAGCCGCGTCCCGAGAGATACCGGCTGAGAATGTAGTAGCGGACCTCGCTGCACGGCTTGCCGTCACGTTGCGTCTCGCTAAGGGCAATTCCGATGGCCTTCAGTTTCGCCCAGCGCGAACCATCAGGCAGATCCTCCGGTGCAGGACAGACAACGTAATAACGTGTCTCTTCGCGGCCATGTCCCTTCTCCTGCGTTTCATAGCGACGTGCCTTGGTGCGGGCAAAGTCATCCTCGAAGTGACTGTCGAAGAATGCCTTGATCCCTTGGTGCAGTGTCGGCTGATTTCCCTTGACGGCCAGGACGTAGTCAGCTCCGGCGTTGATGATTTCCTTCGCAATCTCCGTTTGACAACCCATGGCGTCAATGGTCACCAAACAGCCGGAAACCTCCAACATTTGCAGCAGTTTCGGAATGGCGGTGATCTCGTTGCTCTTCGCGTCCACGACAACTTGCCCCAAGCTGATGTGATTGGCCGTGGCCCAGGCACTGACCATGTGGATTGCCGCCTTGCCGCTGGCCGCGTCGAAGCTGCGGCGAAGCGTCTTGCCATCGATGGCGACGACTTGCCCGTCGGTGATTTCATGCAACGCCGTGATCCAACTGAGCAGGCACTTCTCGAACTCTGCCGGTTTGATCGCCGCCAAAATCGCGTTGAAGCGGTCATGCGACGGAATACCACTTCGCAAATCAAGAAAACGAGCGAGCCACTCGCGTTTCATCTTGCCGAACTCGGCAATGGCGACAAAATCATCCGCCCCACAAATCACCGCACACACGGCGATCACAACGACATTGATCAGCGGGTAAATCACATCGCGGCGGCGGGGATCAGTAAGTTCTTCAAAGTGATCCTGAATCCTTGCGCACTTTATCGAGGACATTACATGAACTCCTGGGCAACGGCGATCTCCACGCCCTTGCCGTTTCTCGGCAAGCAACGGAACTCGCAATCGCCCAGTCATATCAAATTACCCATTATGGCGCAATAGCCCTGAACCGGAGGTCTATCGGGAATACAAATACCACGAGGAGATTAAGCTCTACCGACTTGGAGAGCGAAAACTATTTCACTTCGACACTGTGCAAGAAGAGGTGTGGCAAGACGGTGGGACACCTGACATCGTAGCAGTGTCTGGCAAACGTAAGCTCTTCGTTGAGATCGTTGTCACCCATGACATCGACGAACAGAAACTGAGTTGGATACGCGAGCAAAACATTTCTACACTGAGGGTATCGCTAAGCGGTCTTCCATATACGGCGAATAAGGATGATGTGCGGCGTTGTCTCATGACTGGTTGGCTAAACCGCATCAACATCATTCATTGGGTTCATCACGCGAGAAAACAGGATCACCAACAGCAAGCGAACGAGTTCTATATTCAACAGGTAATGGAGAAAGGGCTCGGTCCAAAAGCGATTGATAAACAGGAAACGCCAGCGTCACCTAAACCGCGAATACCGCGTCAGGGCACTCTGTTTTCTTAACGTTTAACCGCAAAAAGGCGGATAACGGGCCGCCAACCTGCCTCGGTCGCCCCCACCGACGCAGCCAAGGAAAGATGGCTGCCCGCGTCGGACCGGGTGGCCCCGGGTCGTTGCCGACCCGGGGCTCCCACAGACCCGTACGTGCTCGCATTAGAGCATACGGTTCCTCAAATCACGGGTTCGCTGCGTCCTGCAAACTGAACGGACGGTGCGCACGCGAGCCAGCGGATACCGCTGGAGGAGGCGACGGAATATGCTCCAGTTCAGTGAGCGAAGGCGGTTGCGGCGATAGAGCCACTTCCGCCAGCGTCACTCGACTTCGTGGAGAAACCGTGACAACGCTCCCGAGTTCCCCGTGACACCGTAGTACGCGTAGTGTCCGCGTAGCTTTTCCATTCAGCTTCTGCTGCTGCTCCCCGATCGGCAGGTGCCGGTTAGCTTGGCACCACGAGTCGATGCTCCGCACTGCTCGGCTGAAGCGGTCGGAGGCCGTCTTCCACTTGACGATCCAGTAACCTCGCTGAGAGCGTCCCCAGTAATGGGTGAAGCCCAGCAGGTCAAACGTCCCAGGACGCTCGCGTGGCTCACCTCGGTCGCCCTTCGCCCAAGGCGATGGCGGACGGAAGGGAACGAGCCGCGTCTTGGTGGGATGGATCGTCAGGCCGTACTTGCCAAACCGTTTCGGCATAACTTCCATCACGCGTTGGGCGTCGCGATGGTCGCGAAACCCAATCACGAAGTCATCCGCATAGCGGATGAGGAAGGCACGGTCATCGCAGACGAGGTTTCACCTCTTGTTCGAACCAGAGGTCCAGCACGTAGTGCAGGAACACGTTCGAGAGTAAGGGGGAAACCACTCCGCCTTGGGGCGAGCCGGCGTCGGGGTAGCTCACGCTCCCGTCCTCCATCACGCCCGCATTCAGCCATTTACCGATCAGGCGCAGCAACACACCGTCACGCACCCGAAGTTGGAGAAACTTCCGCAAGTGGCCGTGATCCAGATTGTCGAAGAACTTCCGGATGTCCACCTCCAAGACCCAGCCGCCCCGACTGTTCATCAACTGCGTCTCGAAAGGATTCCAACGCCTGGTGCGCCGATCGTCCGGGCCGGAAGCCGTACGAGCAATCCAGAAAGTCCTGCTCGTAGATCGGCTCCAGCAACATGACGACCGCCCGCTGGAGAACCTTGTCCTCCAGGGTGGGAATTCCGATCGGGCGAGTCTCGGTAGTCGAGCCGCCTTTCGGAATATGCACACGTCGCACAGGCGGAGCACGGTAGTCGCCGGACTTCGCGCGGTCCAGCAGGCGCTGAAGGTTGCCCTCCAGGTCCTGTTCGTATTCGGCCGCGGTCATTCCGTCCACGCCCGACCGCTCCGTCCTTGCGGGTGCGTCGGTACGCTTCCTTCAGCCAGTCGATGTCCATCAGGTAGGCCAGCGAGGTGAACGCCATCTGCGGCGATTGTTTCGCCAACGCTGCTATCCGCTCCTGTTTCGTGGACACGTCTGTCGAATTTCGAGGCATTCGTCGTGTTTCTCAAGTAGCGGTTCCATGATCCGACGTCTCGCTTCCCTCCACTGGCTCCGGCTGGGAGCCGTTCGCCAGCTTCGCCGGTACTATCAAGACGCTATGACTTCCTGCCGCCCGTCCCGCCGCACTTCGTTGCCTTCGCTTGGCGGTACCTCGGTCGCACTCGCTTGGTTCGCTCCTCGGCGGACGAGTGCGCCGCCGAGGCCTGGAGTTGGTCACCCGGTAGCTCCGGCCGGGACATTGCCGAGGAAACGACAGGATCTCCCAAGTTCCTGGGGAACCCCAATGTCCGTTTGCACATGTTCAGTCGACGCCGGCAGGACTGCTTGCACCAGACCATTACGGTGCAGCAGCGTGGCCCTTGGTATGTGAACAGCAAAGGCTCCCGCGAAAGGTCTTTCGACGCTCAATAGCATGGCTTTCGGACTAGCTGTCTACGCTTCGCAGGGCGGGTTACCCCGCCACCACGCAAGACTCGCTTCCGGCCGCTGGTCAGGCACTACCGGACGGGCTTTCCACCCGCAGGGTCCCTACGAAAGGTTTCAGAGTTGCTTCCTTACATCTTCTCCTCCTTTTCCAAGTTGCTTGGCGCAATCACATCGGACCGGCGGCCGCAGCGGCGCGTCGCTGCGGACGCGGGTTGGGAGCAGTTCCGCGCCTATGTGGCGTCCTCAGTGTGCTTCCTCAGATGGCTGCACCATTCGCTCAAGGTCGCTGAACTCCTCCGCGCTAGCTCCAAGGAAGCCGCGGCGACATTCTCTTCAAGATGCTCCACCGACGACGTTCCCGGAATCGGCAGCATCACCGGTGATCGCTTCAACAGCCAGGCGACCGCGATCTGCGCGGGCGTGGCGCCCTTGTGGTAAGCGATTGCATCGAGCTGTCCGCCGCGGCCGGCAAGCTCGCCGCTGGCAATGGGGAACCACGGGATGAACCCGAGACCGTGGGTTTCGCAGTATTGGACCACCGCTTCGGCCTTTCGATTGGCCAGGTTATAAAGATTCTGAACCGAGACGATGGGGGCAGCGCGCGCGCCTGCTCGATCTCGGCGACCGAGACTTCCGACAGCCCGAGGTGGCGGATCTTGCCCTGTTGCTGCAAATCTCTTCAGCGCCCGAGCGATTCCTCGACGGGCACTTTAGGGTCAATGCGATGGAGCTGGTACAAGTCGATTCGTTCGACGTGCAAACGCCGCAGGCTCATCTCGACGCATTGCCGGAGGTATTCGGGCCGGCCCAGCGCGGCCCATTGGTCTGGCCCGGATCGGGCCAGTCCGCCCTTGGTGGCAATGACCAGGTTGGACGGATAAGGATAAAGGGTCTCGGCGATCAGGTTTTCGGCGACTTCGGGGCCGTAGGAATCGGCCGTGTCGAGCAAGTTGATGCCCAACTCCAAAGCCCGGCGAAGCACGGCGCCCGCCTGGTTGCGATCCTTCGGTTCCCCCCATATTCCCGGCCCGGTAAGTCGCATGGTCCCAAAGCCCAGTCGATGGACGCTCAGGTCCCCAAGCCGAAAGGTCCCCGACGCGGCGGCGTTAGGCCGACTCGCAACGTTTGTGGTATTCATAATGTCCTCATCCTTTCCGCGTTCATGCCGCACGGATGATTTTTCCCTGTTTGAGTTGGAACTCTTTGACAAACCTCTCCTGGCGCGAGGCGCCGTGACTACGAAATTCTATGGGCTTCAGCGCGGATGGCAAGGAAGGCACGACTTCGATTGGGTGTGGAATTGAGTTGCGAAACGCCACGATCGTGGCTGGAAGATGCACGGCGAAGGGGACAGTCCCATTTTCGCTGACGCGAAGATCGGGACAGTCCCCGATTTCCGGCCGGATTGCACTGCTTCCGGATCTGACGGCCGCTTGCACGTCGGCGGGTTCTGTGTCATATTGCGCGTTTTGCCGTTGCCGCAGGGCAAGTGCAGGAGTGGTACGCGCGTGGAGATTTGGCCGGCGATTGACCTGCGCGGGGGGAAGTGCGTACGCCTTCGGCAGGGCGATTACGGCCGGGAGACCGTCTTTGGCGACGATCCGGCGGCCATGGCCCGGCATTGGGTCGGCCTGGGGGCAAAGCGTCTGCACCTGGTCGACCTGGACGGGGCCCGAGACGGCCGGCCGGCCAATCTCGGCAGCGTTCGGGCGATCGTCGAGGCGGTGGACGTGCCCTGCGAACTGGGCGGCGGCATCCGCAGCGAGGAGACGATCCGGACGCTGCTCGACCTGGGCCTGGCGCGGCTGGTGATCGGCACGCTGGCCGTGCGCGAGCCGGACTGGTTCCGCCGATGTGCCGAAAGTTTCCCGGCCGGCTGGTGCTGGGCATCGACGCCCGCGACGGCCGGGTGGCGACCGAGGGCTGGCTGGCCACCAGCGACGTGGCGGCGGTCGAGTCTGCCGCGCCGTTTTGCCGGCGAGCCGATGGCGGCGATCGTCTACACCGACATCGCCACCGACGGGATGATGGCCGGGCCGAACGTGGCGGCGATGGCGGCGATGCAGGCGGCGGTCGAGTGGCCGGTGGTGGCCTCCGGCGGCGTGACGACGCGACGACGTCGCCCGGCTGGCCGCGGTGCCGATGGCCGGCTGCATCATCGGCCGGGCGCTGTACGAAGGGACGCTTGACGTTGCCCGAGGCGCTTGCCGCCGCGGGAGAAAAAGATCATAAAGGACACTCTTCATGGCGAAGTATTCCGTCGAACAGATTCGCAACATCGCCTTCTGTGGACACGGCTCGGCCGGCAAGACGACGCTGGTCGACAAGATCCTCACCACCACCGGCGCGGTGAAGCCGCAACGCCAGCGTCGACGACGGCACCAGCATTTGCGACTTCGACGACGAGGAGAAGCAGCACAAGTACACGATCGAGTCCAGCGTGGTCCACTTCGACCACGGCGGCAAGCACTTCCAGCCTGATCGACACGCCCGGCTATCCCGACTTCATCGGCCAGGCGATCGGCGCCATGCGGGGCGTCGACACGGCGGCGATCGTGATCAACGCCCAGTCGGGCATCGAGGTCAACACGCGGCGGGTGTTCGCCGAGGCCAAAAAGGCCGGCCTGGGCCGGATGATCGTCATCAACCGCATGGACGCCGAGAACATCGACTTCCCCGCCGTTGGTCGAGGGCATCCAGGAACTGTTCGGCAAGGCGCTGCGTGCTGCTGAACGTGCCGCTGGGCCACGGGGCGGACTTCCGCGGCGTGGCCAGCACGCTCAAGCCGCCCGACGACACCGCCGGCGCGCTGGTCGACCCGGCCGAAATCAGCGAGTCGCTGCTGGAGTCGATCATCGAGGTCGACGAGGCGGTGATGGAGCGCTACTTCGAGGGCACGCCGCCCAGCGACGAGGAGATTTCGCGGCTGATCGTCCGGGCCGTGGCCGAGGGGACGCTGATTCCGATCGTCTGCGTCTCGGGCAAGACGGGCGTCGGCGTGCCGGAGCTGCTCGAGGCGCTGGCGCTGTGTGCGCTGCCGCCGGACGCCCTGGCGCGGACGGCCAAGAACGCCGACGGGCGAAGAGGTCGAAGTGAAGGCCGACCCGGCCGGCCCGCTGGTGGCCCAGGTGTTCAAGACCCGCATCGACCCGTTCGTGCAGAAGCTCAGTTTCATCCGCGTCTTCTCCGGCACGCTGAAGAAGGACTCGACGGTGCCGGTGGTCGGCGTGCGGAAGCCGGTCAAGCTCGGGCGCACTGCTCGCAGGTGCAGGCCGACGAGACCGAGCCGATCGACGAGGTCGGCCCGGGCGGGATCGTGGCCGTGGCCAAGGTCGAAGAACTGCACACCGGCTCGTCGCTGGGCGAGCTGACCATGCCGCCGATCCCGTTCCCCACGCCGATGGTCGGCCTGGCCGCCAGCCCCAAGAGCCGCGGCGACGAGGGCAAGCTCTCCGGCGCGCTGCAGAAGATCTGCGAGGAGGACTCCACCTTCCACCGCGACCTCGACGCGCAGACCAAGGAGATGGTCATCACCGGCATGAGCGAGCTGCACCTGCAGATCATCCGCGAGCGGCTCAAGCGCCGCGACAAGGTCGAGGTGGAGACCAAGGAGCCGAAGATCCCCTACCGCGAGACGATCCAGGCCAACGCCGAGGGCATGTACCGCCACAAGAAGCAGACCGGCGGCCGCGGCCAGTTCGGCGAGGTCCACATCCGCATGTTCCCGCTGCCGAAGGACGTCAACGTCGAGGAGTACGCCACCAAGGACCGCTTCCCCTCGCTGAAGGACACGCACTACGACGAGGCCAACAATTTCCTCTGGATCGACTCGGTCGTCGGCGGCACGATCCCCGGCAACTTCATGCCGGCCATCGAGAAGGGCTTCCGCGAGCGGCTCGAACGCGGCGTGATCGCCGGCTACAAGGTGCAGAACGTCTGCGTCGAGGTGCATCTTCGGCAAGCACCACCCGGTCGACAGCTCGGAGCAGGCCTTCAAGACGGCGGCGTCGATGGCCTTCCGCAACGTGTTCCAGCAGGCCAAGCCGGCCCTGTTGGAGCCGATCGTGCAGATCGAAGTCACCGTGCCCACCGGCAACGTGGGCGACATCAACAGCGACATGTCGGGCCGCCGCGGCCGCGTGCTGAGCATGGACTCGGCCGGCGGCGACCTGCAGACCGTCATCGCCGAAGTGCCCGCTGGCCGAAGTGACCACCTACGCCCGCAGCCTGTCGAGCATCACCGGCGGCCAGGGCAGCTACTCGATCGAGTTCAGCCACTACGACGTCGTGCCCGGCAACGTCCAGCAGGAGATCATCGCCAAGGCGCAGATGAAGGAAGAGGAAGAGGAGTAGGAGAGCCAATTCTTGACGGTCGGCCGCAACGGGACTAGGATAATTACATGGCAAGCGTTGCGGAAATAACGACGGCCGAGCAATTGTCCCGAGAGCCCGGACTGGGACGTTGTGAATTGGTGCGGGGGGAACTCGTACTTATGTCGCCGACCGGCTCTCGACATGGAGTGATCGCCGCCACACTTGCGGGAATTCTCTGCACATTCGTGAAGCAACGAAATCTTGGCTGGGTCTTTGGAGCGGAAACCGGTTTTCATATTCACCACAGTCCTGACACGGTGCGGGCGCCGGACGTAGCTTTTGTCAGCGCGGCGACGGTGCCCGCGCCCGTACCGCGGAGTTTCTTACCAGGCCCGCCCGACCTCGCCGTCGAAGTGCTCTCGCCCAACGATCGCGCCTCGGAAATGCTCGTCAAGGTGACCGGCTGGCTTGAAGCGGGTTGCCGACGTGTCTGGATCGTCGATCCTGAAACCCAGAGCATCGCAATTTACGCCCCGACTGCACAAATGCAAATCTTGCACCTCCGCGACACGCTCACCGATGAGAGTGTGCTGCCGGGACTGCGGGTCGAGATGCCGAAGATATTTCCCGCGGGCGAGAAAACGTCGGTTCCGTAGCCGGACGCGAGGGTTTCGCAATTTCTTTCCGGCGACCGCGACATTCAGATAGAGAGGACGGACCACCTCGCCGACATGTTGGAGTTGAAACCTCGGGACCGGACAGTAATCCCATGCCCCTGTTCGAGATTCTGAAATCGATGCTGCCGCGGGCTCGGCTAGACGTGCCCAGCCGGTTCTCGCTATTGCGCGAGGGGATTGCGGGGACGATGTCGAGTTTCTACATGGCGCGGGACCTGGCCACCGGCAAGGTAGTGGGGCTGAAGATCCTCGACCGGAAGAAGGCCGCCGCCTTCGAGGCGCGGTTTCGAGGGCTCGTCAAGCCGTGCGAGGGCGAAATCGCGACGCAACTGAAGCACCCGCGCATCGTCGAAACGGTGGAATTCGGGATGACCGTCAACGGGTCGCAGTATCTCGTGATGGAGTTTCTCGAAGGGCCGAACATGAATACGGTGCTCGCCGTTCGCGACGCGTGCCTCGACGGCCACCGTGCCCGGTACGTCCGCCAGGCGGCCGAGGCGATCGCAGCCGTGCATGCGGCCGGGTATATCCATCGCGACGTCTGTCCTCGAAACCTTCTGCTCACCAATCATCGCGAGGACCTGAAACTGATCGATTTCGGACTGAGCGTGCCGGCAACACGCTGGTTCATGGGGCCGGGCAATCGCACCGGTACGCCAAACTACATGGCGCCGGAACTCGTGCGCCGCCGACCGACGGATCAACGTCTCGACGTATTCGCCTTTGGCGTGACGGCCTATGAAATCTGCACCTTCGAGCTGCCGTGGCTCCGCGGCACGGACGGCCGGGCCGCGATGGGACACGACCAGGAGCCAACCGACATCTGCCACTATCGGCCGCGGATTCATCCGCAGCTCGCCCGGGCGATCCACGCTTGCATCGAGCCGGAGGTCAACCATCGGTGCCCGTCGATCGAGGCATTCTTGCGCATGATCCGCAACGTGCCGGACAGCGGTGACGCCTGAAGAGATGCTATGAGGCATGAAAGGGGGCAATTACGCATTTCCATCCTCTCGTTCTCGCCCCTAATAATCAGTGACGTCCCCTTTATGGCTTTTGAAAGATCACGGTGCAGGCATCCGGCCTGGTACGAAATCGTGCCGTGTCTTTGGTGCGGAGGACCGCCAACCTCTTCCTATGTCAGAAGGAGAGGGGATCCGGTCTGCGTCGAGGGGCGAGGGGATCCGGTTGCGCGGGGGCACGGGAGCCGTCAACGCCGCAGGCTGTCGGAATGGGACCTTCTTTTTGTACAGTGCGATGTCCGCTTCGGCGGCGTCGGCCACGGCTGATTGATTCTGCTGTAGGGCGAAATGCGCGGCTTCTCGGCCCACTTGCACAGCCTCTGAAAACCTGCCGACTTCGGCGTAGGCCGCCGCCAACGCCTTGAGCGCGGCGGGGTCCTGGGAACGGGACTGCCGGACGGCCTGTTCGGCCAGCGCCACCGCCTCGTGGCCGTTGCGGATCGACGCGTCGGGATACGTGGCGAGCATCCATGCCAACTGACTTAGCATGTCGGTCCGGTCCGGCTGCAAACGCACCACCGCACGCAGTTCGTCGAGCGACTCGGCGATCTTTCCCTGTTGCCGCAAGGCGAAGCTCAAGTTCTTGTGCGCATCAACGTACCACCGATTGATCCGTAGCGCAGCGCGATAGTTCTGCACGGCCCCCTCGATGTCGCCAATGCCGAACAAAGCGCAGGCAAGGTTGTTATAGGCGTCGGCCCACTCTGGGTTCAGGTCGAGTGCAATTCGATACTGCGCGATGGCGTCGGCGGTCTTTCCGCGGCGTGCCAAGATGTTGCCCAGGTTATTGTGGGCCTCCACATAGTCAGGCGCGCTCTTGATGGCCTCCTCAAACTGCTCACCGGCCTTGTCGATCTCGCCGCGGTGGGCGAAGATCGTGCCCAGGTTGTTGTGAGCCAGATGACTCGTCGGCTGCATCGCCAATGCCGCGTTGTATTGGTCGATCGCGGCATTGACGTCGCCCCGCCGGCCAAGGGCCTGGCCCAGGTTGTTGTGGGCCAGCACGTTGTCCCGCGTGCAGGACAACGCGTGGGTCCAAAGCGTCACGCTGTCGCGCCAGTACGTCGTCTGCTGCCATGCACACACGATCAGCAGAAAGACCACGGCCGCCGACGCTACCTGACATGCCGGACGCAGCCATGGCACTCGGCAGATGCCGT
The DNA here is from genome assembly GCA_963789525.1 of uncultured Planctomycetaceae bacterium. GTDB lineage: Bacteria > Planctomycetota > Planctomycetia > Pirellulales > Thermoguttaceae > CAVXFB01. The sequence continues at coordinate 464,900 of CAWBLA010000005.1, read as the reverse complement.
CAGCTACCGCCCACGCCACGGCGATGTATAGGCCGATCTGGGGCAGGTAGGTGTAACGGTCCGCCATGGCATGGGCGCCCACCTGAACCAGGCCGATCACCGGCACGAGCATCCCCAAGTACCAAAACCACCCGACAAACAGATATGGCAGGCCTCGTCGCGCCAGCACGGCTGCCGCCGAGACTCCGGTCAACAACACCGCCGCGGCGATGACCTTCCAGAGCGGCAAGGCGACGTGGGGATGGGGGTAGAAGACGGCGAGGTTCGCCGGATAGAACATTTGGCCTACGTAGGCCACGTAAGAGACCAGGGTATTGCCGATCCGAACCGAAACCGGGACGACGTCGACGGAAATAATGGCGCCGCGCTGGGCCCACTCGGTTACGACGCATGAGACCGCGACAAGCAGAAACAAAGGGAGTTTCTCGATCAATACGCGGCCGAGAAGAAACCGCCGGCTGGTCTGGCCAGGCTCGGCCGTCATGCGCCCCAGCGGCCAGTAATCCAACAACAGCAGTACGCAAGGCAACGTGACGAGCATGGGCTTGGACATGAGCCCAAGCACCAACAGCACGGTCACGGCGGCGTAGCGCAGCACGGACAACTTTCGGCGGGCGTAGGCGGCGTACGCCCCCAGGGTCAGCATGAAAAACAGGCCGCTGAGAACGTCCTTGCGCTCGGAGATCCATGCGACCGATTCCACGCGGAGCGGATGGATGGCAAAGATCATCGCCACGAATGCGCTCGGCCAGAGGCGGCCGGTCATGCTTCGCAACACGAGGAACAACAGGATGGCCGTGACGGCATGGAGCAGCACGTTCGTCAAGTGCGGCCCTCCCGGCGTGCAGCCCGAAAATCTGGCAGTCCAGCATGTGGGAAAGCCAGGTCAAAGGATGCCAGTTGTCGGCATGGTTGCCGTCGAATGCCCAAGCGACGCTCTGCCGGGTCAGGCCGTCGAGGACGTGGACGTTTTCAGAGACGTACAGATTGTCGTCGTAGTTGACGAAATCGTGGCGCACGGTCTGGATGAACACCGTGGCGACGGCCAGCAGAATGGCCAGGCACACGGCCGGCGTGACCCATGCGTCTTTGCGGTGCGCGGCGTTGCTGCCGGCGATTCCGGTTCTTGTCGCGCGGTCCGGCGTGCGATGTTCGGACGATCGGTTCTTCTTCTGGCGCCGCCCCACCGGCTCGACCTCCTCCGGGTCTTGCAAAACCTCTATTCTAAACGAAGTCGCGGAAAACGGAAAGCACGGCCTCGCGACGGCGCATGCACCGAGAATCGCCCCGCATCCTTGCGGCTAGCACAGGGTGAAATACAATAGGGAGAGTTGGATTGTCCGCGGCGGCGTCGAGAATCGTCCTATGGAATCGTCCGGAGAGAACAAGCCGATCGAGTCCACGGATCGTCGCCGCGCCGTAGGCCGGTTGGTCGTTGTTATCGCAGGCATTGTCGTCGGTCAGGCAATTCTGTACGGACCGTCGCTCATCGGCTCCAAGATTCTCCTTCCGCTGGATACGCTTGCGGAGCCGGGCATGTATCTTCCCCGCGCTCCAGCGTCTCATCAACCCGTAGCGCACAACAATGTGCGTTCCGACCTGATCTTGGCGTTCGAGCCGCTGCGACGGTTTACGGCGGAGGAGATGGCAGCCGGGCGCTGGGCCATGTGGACGCCTTACCAATTCGCTGGCGCGCCTTTCATTTTCGCAAAATACTCGCCGTTCTGGATTCTGGAGTCTGTGTCGCCGTCGCCGCTATTGATCGCGTGGGTTCAATTGCTCGTCTCGTTGACCGCCGGCATTGGCATGTACCTGTTCTGCCGAAGGGTCCTCGATGTGACGTTCTGGCCGGCGGCCCTTGCGGCCTGGTGCTATCCAATAAGCGGGTTTCTCATATTCTGGCAGGGGTACCCGTTAGCCTGGGCCGTCGTCTGGCTGCCGTGGCTGCTGCTGGCGATTGACGGGGCGGTCCGTCGGCCGAGCGGCTGGAGCGGCCTGGGCGTCGCGGCGGCAACGTGCCTGGCAATCATCGGCGGCCAACTCGATGTTGGAGGGCAGGTGTTGTTGGTGTCCGGACTGTATGCCGTTGGACGGTTGCTCGACGCGGTTCGTCGGCAATACGTGGCTGAGCGTCCGACGACGTCGAAGGCCGCCCACCGCGCCGCGCGGGCACGACGGATCAACCAATGGCGAGTGTGGCGACGGCCGGTGGCGGCCGGCGCGACCGTGGCCGCAGGCTGGACATTGGGCATCATGCTCGCGGCCCCGTACCTGTTGCCGCTCTTGGAATACTCGCAGACCGGGTCACGAATGATGCGGCGCGCCAAGGGTGCGGAAGAACGGCCGCCGGTCGGGCTGGCCGCCTTGCCGCAAGCCGTGCTGCCCGATATGTGCGGCACCACGCAGCGGGGTAATGCAGCCTTTTTTCCTCAAGGAGAAGGCAATCAGCTCGAGAGTTCTGCCGCCGCTTATGCCGGACTGCTGGCAATGTTGTTCGCGGCACCGCTGGCGTGGTGCAGTCGCCTACATCGAAGCATCGTCGCCCTCTTGACCGCTCTGGCGCTGCTGGGCCTGTGTTGGTGCGTCAACGTCCCCATCGTGGTCGACCTGCTCCGAATTCCAGGGCTCAACATGCTGTCGCACAATCGTCTTGTCTTCATGACGGCGTTCTCCGTCGTCGCCTTGATGGCGATCGGGCTAGACGTCATCTGGCAAGGCGGCGTACCCTGGCGCTGGTGGCTGTGGATTCCCGCGGCTTGCCTTGACGGTCTTTTCCTGTGGTGCCTTTATCGAACCATGTTCTTGCCGGAGCCGTTGGCCACGTACCTGCCGCGCATGGTAAGCGAAGGTCGGCCTTTCGGCTGGATTACGAGTCTTGCGGACGTCGCCACGGCACGCGCAAGCTTCGTTCGATCCTATGCTGCGGCGGCGATACTCTGCGGCTTGGGATTGGCCTCCTGGGCCATCGTCTACTCGCGGCCAAAATTGCCGAGATGGTTCTTTCCGGCCCTGGCATGCGTTCTGCTGGCCGACCTGGGATGGTTTGCTTGGGATCGAAGTGCACAATGCGATCCGAGCCTCTATTATCCGCGGATCGCCGCGTTGGAGGACGTGAGACAATCCGCTCCGGGCCGAATTATCGGCTACCGCTGCCTTCCCCCGGCACTGAGCCACGTATGCGGCCTTCGCGACGTGCGCGGATACGATGCCGTCGATCCCTCGCGACTGGTCGATCTCCTGGAACTCGCCACAGACCCCCGTCCACCAAAACCGGCCTACGCCGTCACGCAGTGGTTGGCGCCCAAGGTGTTGCTCTCGACATCCGGCGCGATGCGGATCTCGCCGGTGTTGGACATGCTCAATGTGCGCTATTTGATTTTTCGGGGTACGCCGCCGGTGGGCGTCCATCCCGATTTCTCCAGCCCCGATTATTGGGTCCTCGTCAACCAGCGTGCCCTGTCGCGGGTCTTTGTGCCCGATCGCGTGCAGTCAGTACCCGACAGTCGCGAGCGATTGGCCAAGCTCGGCGATGAGAATTTCGACGCGCGCCGAGTCGCCTATGTCGAACAGCCGGTGTCGCTGCCGATCCAGTGCCGCGGCTCCGCCGAGATTGCCCAGGAAATTCCCACCCGCATCCGGATATCGGTCGACATGCAGACGGCCGGCCTGGTGGTGCTGTCCGATCGTTGGGATCAGGGTTGGGCCGCGTATCTCAACGGCAAGCGGGTTCCGATCCTGCGGACCGATCACGCCCTGCGCGGCGTGGTGGCGCCGGCCGGCAAGGGAGTGCTGGAATTCCGTTATGAACCGGCAAGTCTGACGTGGGGAATCGCGATCTGCACACTGGCCCTCCTCGGGCTGGCGGCGTGGGCCGCGATGCTCGTCTGGACGGCGCGCCGTGGCCTCAAATCTCCGGACGCCGTCCGTTGATCGCGGCGGCGACGTCGCGTGTGACGTTTTGCTCGTCGTCGATCGCCGAACAGTTCACACGGCGGTCGACCAGGTAGTGCGGGCGGCCGCGCACCTGGTCGTAAATGCGGATCACGTACTCTCCCAAAATGCTGATTCCCAAGGCATTGAGGGCCCCGAAAAAACTGCCCGTGAGAATGTACGACGTCCACCCCGGAATCGCCAGGTCGGTGAACAACTTACAGAACAACGAAAACGTCCCCAGACCCAGAAAAACAACCGTACCCGCGACGGCGATGAAATGGAAGATAACCAGCGGGAACGACGAAAACGAGAAGATCGCCGTCTTGGCCAGGCGGAACAGCCCCATCAGGCCGACGCGCGGCCGCCGATCGTACCGGGCATCTCGCTCGACCATGATTCCACGCTGGCGGTAGCCGACCCACGCGCGCAGCCCCGGAAAATAGCGATCCGCTTCGCCCAGTGCGATGATCTCGCGTGCGACGCGAGCGTCCACGAGCCCGAAAATCCCGGCGTCCGCGGGCAGCGGAATCGTCGCGACCGCCGCCATCAACCGGTGAAAACCGGCGAACAGCGATCGTTTCAGTCGGCCCTCCTTGCGCTGCGTGCGAATGGCGTAGACTACGTCGTAGCCCGCCCTCCACTCTTCCAGAAACCTCGGAATCACCTCGGGAGCATCCTGCAAATCGGAATCCATCAGCACAACGGCGTCCCCCCGGGCATGAACCAACCCTGCCTGCACGGCCGCCTGGTGGCCGAAGTTGCGCGACAAATGAATCAGTCGAACCCGGTGATCCGTCGCGGCAAATCTCTCCAGGACCTCCTCGCTGTCGTCGCCGGAACCGTCGTTGACGAAGATGATCTCGTACTTCGCCCCGCAACCTTTCATGGTTTGCGTCACGCGGTCGTACAGCGTTGGCAGCACCTGGGCCTCGTTGTAGACCGGCAGCACGATGCTGAGGGTTGATTCGTCCAGCGCCGGACGAGGCATATTCGAAGACGCATTCATGGCAACCGCACTCCTACACCTGGCCGAGCACTTCCGCACGGTCGTCCAGCGATGGAAACAACCCCATTCGCTCGCGGGAATAATTTCGCGTGAATCATCCGCATCTTGGCAAGCCGGTAGCTTACGGCCGTCCGCAGGCATCCCAGCCCGTAGATGATGCTTCGCGTGAGGTTGATCGATGAGGATTCGCGTTCGTACCGCGTGGGGCAACTGACTTCGGCAATCGTTGCCCCCATCCACAGAATTTGCGTCAGCACTTGGTTGTCGAAGATGAAGTCGTCGGAACACGGCTCGAGGTGCAGGCACTCGAGCAGCTTGCGGGAAAAAGCACGATAGCCGGTATGATATTCCGATAGCTTGGCGCCGGTCAGCAGGTTTTCGGCGAGCGTCAGGAAACGGTTAGAGACGTATTTCCACCAGGGCATGCCGCCTCGCAGCGCGTATCCGCCGAGAATCCTCGAGCCCAGCACGCACGGATACAGCCCCGTGGCAATCATCGAGGCCATGGTCGGGATCAGCCGGGGCGTGTATTGGTAGTCGGGATGGATCATGATGACGATATCGGCGCCCGCTTCGATTGCCAACCGATAGCACGTCTTTTGATTCGCTCCATAGCCCTGGTTGGCCGGATGGACGTGCACCAGCGTCTGGGAGAGCGTGCGCGCCACGGCAACCGTGTCGTCGCTGCTGCCGTCATCGACGACGATCACCAGATCGACAATTTCTTGGGCCATGACTTCGTCGTACGTCTGCTTCAGAGTGTGTCCGGCATTGTACGCCGGCATCACCACGACTACTTTCTGATCGCGAAACATGCCCGTCTCCCAAAAAGAACTTCACAATGTCAAGGTTGGCCCGAGCCTCCCGAGGGCGAGGCGGCCGGCTCGCGGAACGGACGCCCGGCTTCGTACTGCGACAGCTCGGCTTGGAGCGACTTCTCCAGCGCGGGCGCATTCTGCTTTGTAGCCAGGTCCAACGCTTTGTGAGCCGTGGTCACGGCATCGGTAAAACGCCCGGCCTCGGCATACGCCGCCGCCAGCGTGTCCAGCAGGCGTGGATCTCTGCCCTTGGAAAGCTCCACGGCTCGCTCGGCGAACGCGATGGAGTCCGTGCCGTTACGAAGCGCGGCATCAGGGCTCGTAGCCAGCACCCAGGCCGTATCGTTCAGCAGCCCCAGGTCATCGGGCAGCGTGCGAAGCAGCCGGCGATATCCGTCCAGGACGGCTGGAACCTGTCCCGATTCTACAAGCAGCCGGCTCAGACGCATGCGCCTCGTGGTGTCGAGGTTCAAGTTCAATCGCCGTGCAGGACTCCGCCACGGCCTCGTCGATGCGCCCTGTGGCGGCCAGAACGCGGCCCAGGCTGTTGTGGACTTCAGCCGAGCGGGGCGCTAGTGCCGCAGCCGCTCGGAACTCCGTAATCGCCTCGTCAAGTCGCCCCGCTTTTTCCAACGCTTCGCCGAGATTACTGTGGACCGGAACCATCTTTGGGGCGAACTCCGCAGCCATCTGCAACTGCTCGATGGCTGCGCCGATCTGTCCACGCTCCATCAGGGCTCGACCCAGGTTGTTATGCGCTTCGGCCACGAAGAACTTCAACCGGACAGCCTCGCGGAAGTGGTCAATCGCTTCGTCGAGTCTGCCTTTGCGAGCAAGAAATGAGCCGTAATTGAGTTGTGCCAGCACATTGTCTGACGTACACGCCAACGTACGCCTCCACAGCGTCTCTGGATCACGCCAATACGACGTCTGCCGCCACGCGCAACTCATTAGCCCAATGGCCACCAGTGCGAATACCGAGGCGGGCACCCAACGGCGCATCGGCCACGCACGAACCAGCCCGGCCGCTGCCCAGACAACGGCTATCAGCACTCCGATCTGGGGCAGGTAGGTATAGCGATCGGCCATAGCATGCGTTCCCACCTGCACCACGCCAATCACGGGCACGAGCATGCCTGCGTACCAGAACCAGCCGACCAACAACGGAGGAAAACGCCGTCTCCATCGCCATGCCGCCGTCGAAATCGACCCCAAGATCAAGAAGGCGCCGACCACCTTCCACCAAGGCAGGCCGTTGATGGGATAGGGATAGATCGGTGCCAGGCCCGTTGGGCAGACACTCTGAAACAAGTAGGCCACGTAGGCAACCAGCGCGTTGGCCACGCGGATGGGAACCGCAACGGCGTCCACGGGAACAATCGCGTTTCGCTGGGCCGACGTCGTGGCCACGCAAGATGCGGCTGTCAGCATCAACAGCGGAATTTTTCGATTACGACGCGCCAGGGGAACGAAAAGCCACGCCCAGGCAGCTTCGCGCCGGGCGACGGCGCCAAACGCGGCAAGGACCTCACGCGGCCAAGCGGCCAGTAGTCCAACAGCAGCAGGACGAACGGCAGCGTCACCAGCATCGGTTTGGCCATCAGGCCCAAGGCAGCGAGCACCACTACTGCCAGGTACCGAAGGAGCGAGAAAGGGCGACGGGCGTAGCCGACATAGGCGGCCAGCGTCAGCATGAAGAACAGCCCGCTCAGGACGTCCTTCCGCTCTGCCACCCACGCCACCGATTCCACGCGCAACGGATGGATGGCAAACACCGCAGCCACGCACGCGCTGGGCCAAAGATTGCCGGTCATCGCCCGAAGGACCAAGAACAGCAAGATCGCGTTTGCCGCGTGCAGAAGCAGGTTGGTCAGATGGTGTCCGCCCGGATACTGCAACCCATAGAGGTCGCAATCCAACATGTGGGAGAGCCAGGTCACCGGGTGCCAGTTGGAAGAGTGCTGGGCCGTGGCAGCCCAGACGATCCCCGGGACAGTGAGGCCCTGAGCAACGATGGGATTCCGGTAGACGTAGGTATCGTCGTCGTAGTTGATGAAACCGTGTCGCACCGTCTGCCCGAAAACCAGCACGACGGCCAGCACAAAGACGCCGCAAACGCCCAGTGTGGTGCTCAAACGGCCGGGTCCGGCCGATGGCGATTGCCCCGGAAGCGACGCAGAATTGCGACTGTCGAGCGGCTTGTTGCTTCCGGCTTTGCGACCCATCCCAAGACGGTTCAGATAAGAGGTGTAGCCCCGCGAAGTGCCCATCGTGCTCGATCAGTCTCTGCAATCCCATGATAACTCGCGGCGACTTCTGCCGCAAACACTGGCCGTACACCGTCCCACCGACTACGGATGCTTGCTGAGGCTGAAGATCGGCAGCATCAGCGCCAGGCCGATGGTGCCCACCACCACGCCCATCACGCTGATCATGATCGGCTCGATCAGGCTGGTGGTGGCCTTCAGCGAGGTCTCCACTTCGCCGTCGTAGTAGGTGCTGACCTTTTCCAGCACCACGTCGAGCTTGCCGGTGTCTTCGCCGGCGGCGATCATCTGCACCAGCACCCGGGGAAAGAGCGGGTTGCCGTGGAGGACTTCGCAGATGCGTTTGCCGCCGGTCACTTCGTCGAGCACCTTCGTCCAGAGTTGCTCGTAGTAGTAGTTCGACGAGACGGCGCCGGCCAGGCGGATGGCCTCCATCACCGGCACGCCGCTGGCCAGCATGGTGCCCAGCGTGCGGATGCTGCGGCTGATGGTCACCTTGCGGAACATGGGGCCGACGATCGGCGTGTTGATCTTCAGCCAGTCCAGAACCTTGCGGCCAGGCTCGGTGCGCCGCCCGTAGAGGAAACCGACCACCAGCGCCACGGCGCCCAGCAGCCACAGGTACCAATAGTGCAGCATGGCGTCGGAGAGCGCCATCATCATCAGCGTCGGCTTGGGCAGCTTGGCTCCCTTCGACTTGAACAACGGGGTGAACTTCGGCAGGATGTAGGTCAGCAGGAAGATCGTCACGCCGGTGGCCACGACCATCATCACCGTCGGATAGGCCATCGCCGCCCGGACCTTGCTGCGGGTTTCCATCTCCTTGCGGAGGTAGGTGGCGATGCGGTCGAGCATCGGGCCCAGCGAGCCGGTGGCCTCGCTGGCCTTGACCAGCGAGACGTAGGTCTTGTCGAAGTGTTTTGGATACCGGGCCAGGGCGGTGGAGAAATCCTGCCCGCCTTCGACCTCCTCCTTCAGGTCCTTCAGGACCCGGCGCAGCGTGGGATTGGGCTCCTGGTCGACGATGCCCGCCAAGGCCGTCGACAGCGTGATGCCCGTGTCGACCATGATGGCCAACTGGCTGGTGACGTAGATCAGATCGCTCTTGGAGATGCGGCGGGGAAACAGGCCCTCGTCGTCGCCTTCGTCGAGTTCGAGGACCTGGAAGCCGTCGCGGCGAAGCTGTTGCGTGGCGTCCTCGACCGACGCGGCCTCGATCGTCGCCCGTGTGGGTGTTTCCCATCGAGTCGCGGACGCGGTATTGGTAGCTCATGGATTGGTGATTGTTGATGGACGAATGTCGATTGCAGGCGGAAGCTTCCCGTGCTCCACTCTCCTCTCCCTACACTCCGTTCTCCCCTGCCGTCGTGGCGGCATCGCCGACGATGTGGAAAATCTCCTCGACGGTGGTGATTCCCTCGCGGACCTTGCGGAAGCCGTCGTGGGCCGAGCGTGATCATGTTGTCTGCGATGGGCGATCTTGCGGAGGTTGCCGATGGTGGGATCGGCGACGATGGCGTCGCGCATCTCGTCGCTGATGACCAGCAGTTCGTGGACGCCGAGGCGCCCCTTGAAGCCGGTGTTGCGGCAGGCCTTGCAGCCCACGCCCTTGTAGATATTCGGGAAAGTCGTAGCCCATCCGTTCCAGGGCCTTGCGGATGGTTCGGGGCGGCTCGTACTTGGCCCGGCACTTCGCGCAGACGCGGCGCACCAGCCGCTGGGCCAGCACCATGTTCAGCGCCGCGCCGATCAGGTACGGCTCGACGCCCATGTTGATCAGCCGGGTGATGGCCGAGCAGGCGTCGTTGGTGTGCAGGGTGCTGAAGACCAGGTGGCCGGTCAACGCGGCCTGGATCGCCGTCCGGGCGGTTTCTTCGTCGCGGATCTCGCCGACCATGATCACGTCGGGGTCTTGCCGCAGCAGCGTCCGCAGGGCCTTGGAGAAGGTCATGCCGATCTTCGTCTGCACCTGGAACTGGTTGATCAGCGGCAGGTGGTATTCGATCGGGTCTTCGACCGTGCAGACGTTGTTCTCCATCGAGCTGATGGCGTTCAGCGCGGCGTAGAGCGTGGTCGATTTTCCGCTGCCGGTCGGCCCGGTCACCAGGACGATGCCGTTGGGGGCCTGGATGTTCTGCTGGAAGATGCTCAGCACGTCCTCGGCGAAGCCCAGGTCTTCGAGGTTCAGCGAGACGGCCCGGGTGTCGAGCACGCGGATGACGGTCTTTTCGCCGTGCGTGGCCGGGAAAGGTGCTGACGCGGAGGTCGATCTTGCGGCCTTCGAGCATCACGTGGACGCGGCCGTCCTGGGGCAGCCGCCGCTCGCTGATGTCCATCGAGCCCATGATCTTGATGCGGCTGGTCACGGCGTTCAGCAGGTGCTGCGGCACTTCCAGCGACTTGTGCAGGCGGCCGTCGATGCGGTAGCGGACCCGCATGCAGCGTTCCGACGGCTCGATGTGGATGTCGCTGGCCCCCTCCTTCACCGCGTTGAAAATGATGTAGTTCACCAGGCGGATGATCGGCGACTGGCCGGCGATCTCCTCCACGTCGCCGATGTCCTCGATGGCCTCCTCGATCAGCGTCACGTCGGCCGTGTCCGAGTCCTCGATGATGTCGTCGATCACGAAGACCTTGGAGTTCGGCAGCGTGGTGATCATCCGCCGGATGTCTTTGGGGCTGGCGGCGACGATCTGCACCTGGGCGTTGGTCAGCCCGCGGATCTCGTCGATCAGGAACAGGTTCGACGGCTCGGAGACGGCGATCGTCAGCACGCCGCGGACCAGAAACAGCGGCAGCACGAGGTTCTTTTCGACGTACTCGCGCGGCAGAATGTCGACGATCTTCGGATCGAACAGCCGGGCGTCGAGCTTGGCGTAGGGCACGCCGTATTCGGCCGCCAGGCACTCGACCACCTGGTCCTCGGTGCAGTATTCCAGCTCGACGAGGACTTCGCCCAGCAGCTTCTTGCGGCCCTCCTGCTTCTGCCGCTCCAGCGCAGACTGCAAGTCGTCGGGCGTGAGATAGCCCTTGTCGATCAGCAGGCTGCCGAGTCGGCGGGGAGCGAGGGTGGCGGTGTCCATGAGCTGGAATGTACGGTCGTGATCGTAGCAGGCGGGTCGCGGCAAGGCACGGGCGTGTGCTACGGTTCATGAAAGCTCTTCACGGCGTCGACCACGCTGTCGAACACCTCCAGTTGCTGGTCGAGGCGGGTGATTTCGAAGATCTTGCGGTTGTTGAGATTCGTGGCGGCGATTTTGGCCTCGCCGCCCATGTCGCGGAGCTTGTCCTGGACGTTCAGCAGGGCGCCAGCCCCTTGCTGTCGATGGTCTCCGTGGCGTCCATGTCGAGCACCACGTTGTGGCGTTCCAGCGAAGGGATGTACGCCTCGAAGGCGTCGCACTGGTCGGCCCCGAGCTCCTCGGGCGTGTGGACCACGATCACGTCGCCGAAAATTTCGGTGTGCAGGTTCATAAGGTGGTTATCTACGGGGTTGTCTCCATGCCGCAAGCCGCGCGGTTCGACCGAGCACGCTGTCGACTCGTTGCAGCAGTTCGCGGGGGCTGAACGGCTTGGCGATCACCGCCATCACGTTCCACTTGGCCGCCACTTCTTCGTGCGACAGCTCAAACCCTTTGGCCGTGAGCATGAAGATCGGCAGGTCGGCCAGTTCCGGGTTCTCGCGCACCCTCTGCACCAGGCCCAAGCCGTCCAGCCGCGGCATCTGGCAATCGGTGATCAGGATGTCGGGCTTCTGCTGCTGGATCGCCTCCCATGCCTCTGGCCGTCGCCGGCGATGCGCACGTCGTAGCCGGCCTTCTTCAGCTTGAACTCGGCCGCCCGCAGGATGTGAATTTCGTCGTCGCAAAGCAGAATGCGTTTGGTCATGATCGGTCGTGCTCCGAATCCCTAATCCCTAAATCCCTGATTTCCTCCCGACACACGGCAGCGTGACGATAAACGTGCTGCCTTGGCCCAACACGCTTTCCACGCTGAGCTTGCCGCCGTGGACGTCTTCGACGATGTGCTTGGCCAGCGGCAGTCCCAGGCCCGTGCCCGCGGCCATGTCCTTGTCCTTCTTCACGCGATAGAACTTCTCGAACACGCGCCGGCAGTCCTCTTCGCTCAGTCCGACGCCCGTGTCCTGGACCTCGAATCGCACCTTGTCGTCGACCAGGCGGCTGCGGAGCGTCACCTTGCCGCCCTCGGGCGTGTACTTGATGGCGTTGCTCAACAGGTTGATCGCCGCCTGCAGCAGCATGTCGCGGTCGGCCAGCACGCCCAGGTACAGCGGGCTGAGCTCGCCGCGAAGCTGCGATGTCCTTGGCTTCGGCCGAGGGCTGGACGACGTGCAAGGCCTCTTCCAGCAGTTCGTTGAGCGACCGCTGCTGTTTGCTGACGCTGACCACGCCGGCCTCGATCCGGGCCAGGTTCAGCAGGTTGTCGACCAGCCGCTGCAACCGATCGGTCTGGCCGTTGATGACGCTCGAGAACTCTTCGCGGGTCGTCTCGTCCTCGGCGTCGCCGTCGGCCAGCAGTTCCACGTAGGCCTTGATGCCGGCCAAGGGCGTCTTCATCTCGTGGCTGACCGAGGAGACGAACTCGGCGTTTCGCTTCTGCAGCGCCTTCTGGTCGCCGATGTCGCGGAGCACGGCCACGGCGCCCTCGGCTACGCCGCCGTCGTGCTCGTTCGCCGTCGTTGGCGGCCAGCTTGACGGCGGTCGCCCGATACCAGTGCGACTGGCCCTCGGCGTCGGCGATCTCGACCTCGTCGGTGCGATGGGCGGCCGGCTTGCGCTGCCGGGTGGAAGTCAGCAGTTGCACCAGCTTCTGGCAGTGGACCAGCTGCGCCAACGCGCGGCTTTCGGCCTTCTCGAGCTCGATGTGGAACAACGTCCTCGGCGCTGCGGTTGGCCAGCACGATTTCGTCGTAGTCGTCGATGGCGAGGATCGGATCGGCCAGGCCGGAGAGGATCTGCCGGATCTGCTCGGCCTCGGCGGTCGCCCGGCGGCAGCGGACCTCCAGCGAAGCCCGGGTCTGTTCCAGTTCCTCGACGCGGCGACTGAGTTGCAGCATCGTCTCCGTGACCCGCCGTGCCGCATGGCACCAGGCGTAGGCGGACGGGATCTCGGGCAGATCGGCATCGGCGGCGTACGTCGGCCGGGAAGCGACCTCGCCAAGCGTTTCAAAGCAGCGCTCGACAACCTGCCGTTCCTGGCGGCGGTAAGATGAAAAACAGTACGCCGCACCGCCGGCCAGGGTGCATGCGGCAGCCAGTGTCGCGACACGCACGACCAAGTGTCGGCGGCAATGAAGCAGCCGCAAGCCATGCCAACACAGCCCCAGCGAGAGCGTCAGGGCGGCGACGGCCAGCAAGTTGCGGATTCGTGAGTGGTTCATTGAGGATGTTGTGGTTGACGCCTTCTCCGGCCGACGGATCGCGCGTTGGTCTGTCGGGTTGCGTGCCGTTGCCGGCCGTGCGGAAAGCGCGGTCGGACAAACGGATGCTGCCGCCCGGCAGCTCAACTGCGGCAAACTACTAGGCAGGATCTACGTTGGCCTAACGCACGGTCTTGTATCTTGGGTCCAGCGCAGCGGCCTGTCGGAAGTGGGCTTCCGCGGCCTCGTTCTGCCCGAGCTTTGCCAACGTATATCCCATTAAAAGGTAGGATAGCGCACTGGACTTGTCCAACGAAAGTGCTTGCTGGAGTGCAACTTGGGATGATTTATAATCGCCCATGCGGTAGTAGGCCGCACCCAGCATGCGCTGGACCGCCGCCGACTTCGGAAACCGCTTGGCAGCCGGCGTGAGCAACTCGACGGCCAGTTCCGGATGGTCGGCCCGCAGGGCGATGGCGGCGGCCGCGATGGGGATCTGCGGGTTGTCGGGCTTTGTGGCGGCCGCCTGACGGAAGCAATCCATCGCCGTCTGGGGGGAGTCGGCAACCAATGCCACCCGGCCTTGCTCCAACATCGCGGCCGCCGGATCGGTCTCGGCAATTCCGTTAGAGCCGGCAGAAGCGTTAGAGCCGCGCGGCATGTCCCCGCGCAGTGCGACTCCTGCGACGGCGCGACATAGCCGGCGGCCACGTCTTCTGCCGCCGGGTCGATGTCCAGCAGATCGACCTTCGGCTGTCGCCGCTCGCTGTCGCGTCGCTTCCCGGGCAGCCTGATAGGCCGCGGCATAGTCGTGTTGTCCGGCGCCAGGCGAGTGGCCCGCTCGTAGTAGCCCAGCGCGTCGGACGTCTTTCCCTGGGCGTCCAGCGCCAGGGCCATGGTGTATTGCACCTGGGCGTCGTTGGGATAGAGATCCAAGGCGGCCTTCGCGTGCCGGTAAGCCGCTTGCGGATCGTTCTCGGACAAGCACAGTTCGGCCATCAGCAACCGGGCCTCGCGATGCTGGGGACTGCGGGCCAGCAGCTTTTCCAGCGTCTTGCGGCAGCCCTTGGGATTGCGCTCGTTGAGCCACTGAGCCGAGCGGTCTCGAACTCGGCCACGTCGCGCTGCTCCTGGAACTGGCGAGTCGCCTCGCTCTCTCGCTGCTTGCGCTTTGGCGTGATGTCGCCCTGCGTGATCGTCTGGACGATGTTTTGGCCGGCGCACCCTGCCAACACGAGCACGAGAAGCGACAAAACCGACATTCTCGCCAACGAGAACGGCGCCGCGATTGCCAGCGACCGCCCCTCTTTCTTCGGGAATGGGGCCGGGGGCGAGGGTGCGAGATTCTTCGTAGAGTGGGTTGAGCGAAGCGAGCCCCACCGGCCCCTTGCTGTCAGCGGTGGGGCTCGCTTCGCTCGACCCACCCTACGCATTCTGCTCGCAGGGTGCGGCGCCGAACCACCCGAAGCCTCCATGTGCGACCTCATTGCAGCACCCCGGGACGGACGAGATCGCGTGGCGGCCGGGAATGCCGGGGTCGAGCGGATGCAGCGGAATCGGACGGCTGCGGCGCCTTCTCCAAGTCGTCGATCAGCCATCCGGCCATGCCTTTGCCGTCCATCGGGTTTGACGGCGGCGCCGCCGGCGGCTCGTTCTTACCGGCGCATGCGGGCCGATACGGCTTGCCCAGCCAAATGTCGGTCCGCAATTCCAGCGCCCCGCGATCGAGCGGATCGAACTGCACCGCCATTTCGGCGAACCGCAGGGCCTTGTCGCGGTCGCCCTCGGCATAGGCTCGTCGGCCAGGCGGAAGTAGCGCCGGGCGATCGACCGTTTGCCGAACGGGCTCATCTTGTCGGCATAGGTGTTCTGGCGGCGCAGGAACTCGCAGGCCGCTTGCTCCCCTCCTGGCAGGTGCCCGGCTCATAGACGATCCGCGGCGTAATCAGCACCAGCACTTCGCGGCGCTCGATGGTCTCCTTGGTCTGGCGGAAGGCGAAGCCGACCAGCGGCAGGTTGCCCAGCACCGGCACTTGGGTGGTGGTGGTGGTGAGTTGCTCGCGGATCAGGCCGCCGATAATCACCGTGCAGCCGTCGCGGACCATGATGTTGGTGGTGACCTGCGTGAGCTTCTTGTTGGGCAGCGTGAAGTCGTTCTCCACCTTCACGTCGCCGTCGGACAAGCTCGGGATGGACCTCCATGCGGATCAGGCCGTCGCTGGAGATGAACGGCCGCAGGCGCAATTGGGTGCCGATGTCGAGAAACTCGACGCTCTGCGACGAGCTGGTTTCCGTGACGGTCTGGTTGATGTAGCCCTTCTTTTCGCCGATCTGGATTTCGGCCCGCTGCTTGTTCAACACCATCAGCCGCGGATTGGCGACCACGTTGGTGTCGCCGACCGATTCCAGGGCGCTGATGAACGCGCCGAGGTTGCTGTCGAGGAAGCCGAACTTCAGGCCGCCGTTCAGCGGAAAGTCCGTGATGCTCGCCACCGGCGAGCCGAGGCCCAAGACCGACTGTTCGGGATTCTGGCGGAGCAACTGGAAGTTGACGCCGAACTTGTCCTCGTCCTTCAGTTTCACGCTGAGGATCATGGCCTCGATCGACACCTGCAACGGGCGGACGTCGACCTCGGCCACCAACTGGTCGATCTGGCTGAGCACGGCCTCGTAGTCGCGGACCACCAGCACCTCGCCGCCGGAGAACTTGTCGCCGCCGGCGACGGAGTCGTTGGTGGCGATGCCGGCCTCGGACGGGGTCGAGACGCTGACCACGCCGATCTTCTCGCGTCAACAGCGGCGTGACCAGGGTCTTCAGTTCGGCGGCCGTGACGTAGTTGGTGCGATAGACGCGGGTGCCGACGCGGTCCATCGCCTTGCTCGATGTTGGTGAAATCCTCGGGCGTGCCGACGAAAATGAAGTTGCCCTCGCGGCGGGAGACAAAGCCGGTCGATTTCAGAATCGCCTTCAAGGCGCTTTCGATGTCGACGCCGTTGAGCGTGGCCGAAACCTTTCCCTCGACGCTCTTGCTGGCCAGGATGTTCAGGTTGCCCTGCTCGCTCAAGCAGGTCGAGCACCTTGCGGATGTCTTCGTCGTAGATGTGGATTCGCAGCTTGCCGTCGCCCTCGCCGTCGACCGTCGCCTTGCCGCGAGGCGGGACCGCGGGCGCGGCCGCTTGCGCTGGCGGGGTCGCGACCCGCTCGGCGGATAGTCCCTTCTTCAGAAGTTTGAGGACGTCGGGCGCGACGGTCTTCGCCGGCGCGGGCACGGCCTGCTGAGCGTAGGGCGGGCCGGGTTCAACCAACGTCGGACCAGACCCACCGCCGCCGTCGGCGCCGGCGGCTGCGATAGGTTCAGCACGGTAGGCGGCATCGGCGCAACCGGCGATGCGATCGACGGAACTGTCCCCGTCTTCATGTCGACAAAAATCGGACTGTCAACTTCAGCGCGCGCCGGAACGCAACGAGGCTCGCTCCTCGGTCGTTCCGCGGCAGGGCGCGGTTGCAATGCCGCTTGCCGGCGATCGGGCTTGCGTGGAACGTCGCATCTCGGGCAGTCCGCCGCCACGCGCATGACGACCGCTAGCTTCGACTGGCCGCTGCTCGGCTCCGGCCGGGCGGCCGTCGTCGCCAGCCCCACGCAGAGCGCTAGCCCTGTGCCGGCCGCGGCGAAAAGTCCGAGTGCTGCAAGACGCCCGTTGTTGGTCATCGTCTTCCCTGACAGACGCAGACGGTAGTAGCAGCCACGCTCCGCGTGCCGTTAAGCCGCAGGACCCTGTGGCTTGGCAGGGTGCGTCCTCGACGCGCCGTTATCCCTCCATGCCAACGGAATACGGAGCGTGCCTGCTACTGCTTGGTAATTTCCATTTTCGCCGATTGCGCCGGCTCGGGGATCGAAAGCTCAAAGCGTTGGCCGTCCGCCTCGAGCACCGCAAGGCGCGGCTCGACCTCAAGCACCCTGAAATGCACGCTCGGCGACTGTTTTTCCTTGCCGCTGACGACGACGACCTGGCCGACGGAATAGGTCTTGCCGTTGATCTGGGCGATGCGGCGTTGCGGGCCAATGATCGTGCTGGTCAGCGTCAGCCCGGCTGCCGTCGGAGTGACCGTAGGGGTCTTGGGCTGCGGCTGCTCGACAGCGGTTTTCGCCTCCGCCGGCTTGGTCGGCGCGGCTTCAAACGGGTCACGCATAAGGCTCAGCGGCGGTGCGGTCATGGTTCGTGGGTCACTGTGAATCCAGTCGGCGACTTCGTGCCACGACGGGCGATCGTGTGCAGCTTGGGTAGCCGCTCGTTTCGGCGTTGCAGGTGCCGCCGCAACGGTTGTCGAGACACCTCCAGTTGCCACGTTCGTCGCATGCTGGCCGCCCTTCGCCATCCAACCCCATATCAACGGAATCCAGAAGTACGCCGCAACCAAGGCGACGATACCCAACAGGGCAGCCTTCTTGGGGCTTGCCGTGGCCTCTCGTCGCAGTTTTCTTCCTAGCTTTCCCAGGTTCACTGTTTCTATAGCCGTGCGGCAACGCAACGCGTGCGTCTACTCGGCTCCTCCATCATCGGCTAGTCGACATGTCTTGCGTAATCGGAATTTTCGTGAATTACCGGCAAACACAACTAGCTTTAGTTCGCACTTCATATCTTTACTATTCGCCGGCGGCTTCTCTATCCGTAAAAAATCAACCCAGATTGTTGCGGGCAAGCCCTCGATTCCACGAAGGAATTGATAGATTTCAGAGAACGTCCCGGTGCAGTTCATGGTGATCGGGATTTGCCACACTTTTTCGCGAAGCACGAACGGCTGGGGATCGAAGCGGCCGATGGCAAGATGGGCTTTTTTGGCCAGCGCGTCGATCTTGCCATAGAGCGACGAAGTGTCTTTCTCGCGTGGGGCCACTTCTTCCCAGCTTCCGGTTACGGCTTCCGCCTTCGCCAGTTCCTGTTCTGCGGCCACGACCGCGGCGGACAGCCCGGTAGATTGTGCCACGAAGGTTTGTTTCGCCTGCAATTGCCCGCGCAAGGCGATGATCGCACGGTGGCCTGGGAGCCAGACGAATGCCACGTAGACTGTCGCGATGGCCGCCAGTGACAGCGTGACGATCCAACTGCTTTGCCGCCGGTGGCCGGTCATGGCGTTGTTCTCCGGAGGCGCGAATCGGCGATGGTTGCCGGCGGTCGGCCTTGCCCCTCTGGCCTCGTGGGTCCGCCCGGCTGACCGTATCCCGGCTGGACCGCCAGAACCGCCCGAAACTGAAGCACGTCGCCGCTATTGCTGTGATCGATGCTATTGAAGCTATCGAGATCGGCCTTGTCGAAGATTTCCAGGGCATCGAGGGCGCCGATGTACGGGTGCAAGGCGTCGATCTCCGTCGCGGTGCCGGTCAGGACGACGACCGTTCGCAGCACGTCGTACTGGCCGCGGAGTTTTGCCAGGTCGCGATCGGCAGGGCCGAGCAGCTTGAGCCTGTCTTCTTCCGCCTTCTTATCGACGCCCGGCCGGATTTCCGTCGTGCCGGTGCTCGCGGGAGCTTCGCGGAGAATCTGAATCTGCTGCAATGTGATGGCCGGCGGCAGCGGACGGACCAAGGCCGAAAGCAGTTGCGTACGCGGCCAAGGGTGGCGGAGGTACGTGTAGAGTTCGGCGCCCGCGCGGGCTTCTTTCAATCGTAGTTGGGTTTTGGCCAACTGAACCTGCTGTACGACGGCGGCTTCGTAGACCGGGCCGATGTCGGCCAGGGCATTCTGAATCCGGTGCTTGCGATACTGTTGCGCGAGCGTCGCAACGATCACCAGGGCGACGATGGCGAAGGCCACGAAGGCTTGCCACGGCTGCGAGCGGCGCCTCGCGTGTTTCTGGCGGTATGCGTCGGGTAAGAAGTCGACGTTATGCATCGTACGGTTTCCACGATCGTCGGTTGGCGTCAATTGCGACGGCATGGCAAGGTTCCTACGGATTCTCAGCCGCCGGCGGCATCGTTCCCATCTCGCAGCGCCAAGCCGGCCGCCACGTCCCATTGCGCGGCACGTCCACCGTTGGGCGCGTTCCCGAACGGTCGCAGCGGATTGCCCAGCCGGCAGGGTATGTCGAGCTGGGCGGAGAGCAATTGGGCAAGCGCTTCGGTAGCTTCGCCGCCGCTGAGCACCATCTCGTTCAGCGGCTGGCCGCGAAACGTGACGCGATAGTAGCGCAGGCACAGCGAGAGTTCGTGGGCAAGCTTGTCGAGCACGGGGCGCATGGCTTCCGCAAGGCTGCGGACGACCTCGGGGTCGCGATCGTCCGGACGGCAATTGTCGTTGTGGCGGCGCAGCGCGGAGGCGTCGGCGACGGACATCTTCAGCCGTTTGCCGACGGCCTCGTCGCACTGCCGCCCGCCGACGTCGAGGTACTTGATGAATACCGGATCCGTGCCGCGGGCAATGACGGCCACGGTGTTTGCGGCGCCGATGTTCAGCAGCATGATGCGGCGCCGCAGATCCTCTTCGCGGCGGGAAGGATAGCTGTAGCAACGAAGCACGGCCGCCGGCTCGACGTCGATCGCCGCTGCCCGCATGCCCGCCCGTTCCACAACCTCCAGCATGCGATCGAGCGCCGGGCGATAGCAGGCCAGCAGGATGACTTCGCGGCGGATGGTGTCGCCCTGCCGGACGTCATCGGCTTCGAGGTAGCGAATTTCAGCCTCTTCGCTGGCGAACGGCAGGCGGCCGGCGGCCTCGAAGTGCACGATCTTTGCCAGTTCATCGCCTTCGGCGGGCGTGACGCGGAGATTCTGCACGAAGAGGTTGCCGGCGCCCAGACACAACACGGCGTCGCGGCCTCGGAAGTTATGCCCCTCGCGGGCGCGGCAGATGGCTTCCACCAGGCGATCGTCCTGATGCTCGGGTTTGGCGGCCGGCTCCGGCGGCAACTCGCAACGCGCGCAGCCTCATGGACCTGCGTCCGCATGGCGTCGAACTGCAACAGTTTGACCGAACGGCTGCCGAGGTCGATGCCGATCGGTCCGCAACGCGCTCGACGGAGCCAGTCTACCATGCAACGTGACCTTTACTATTGCACCTGCGTAATGCCGTTGGGCGGCCCTTCGCCGGTGTACGCGCCGACCTGCGACATTCCCGTCGCCGGGTTGACGACCAGCGTGATGTACTTTTGATCGCTGCCACTGCCGACCGAAAGCCAGATCGTGGTCGCGTCGGCGCGGACGGTTTGCCCCAGCGGCCCAAACTCGACGTCGTCAACCGATCCGACGGTCGAGCCGGTCGTGGCGACCGCGGCCAGTCGGACCGTCGGGCCGACGTGCGGCAGTTCGGCCAGGTCGACAATGTGCTGATTGGCCGGGTCGCCGGGCGCGGAAAATGCCGACTTCGGCAGCGTGTCGAGCGCGGTGTTGACGCCGCTGTGCTCCATCACATAGCGGTTGCCGGCCAGGTCGAAACGGATGCGGTAGTTGTCATTATTGGCTACGGCCAGGCTGCGGGCATACGCCAGATCGGTCGAAACGATCTGAGCGGTTGAGCGTAGCTGGTCGTAGACCGCCGGCTGCATGTTCGGCAGCAGGATGCCCACCAGGATGCCGATCATGGCGACCACCAGCAGCATCTCGAGGAGCGTGAAAGCAACAGATGATCGGCGTGGCAACATGGAACCGGCGGGTTACTTCTTGGGCAGTTCGGTGACGATCACCTTGACCTGGCCGGAGCGAAGCAGCGCGTTCTGGTCCTTCAGTAGGTTCTTGATCGCTTCCAGGTTTGCGATCACTTGCTGGCGTTCTTCGACCGGGTTGGCCAAGATCGGGCGCGAACCGCTCTGGGCGGCTCCCGTCTGGTAAAAGCTTAGCACGCAGTAACATAGGACGTTCGCGACGACCAAGAGCATCAGGCCGGATTTGCGGGTCATGGAAAGACTCCTTATGGTTGCGATTGTGACGATGGTTGGATGCGAAAACCGACCTTCATGGTTCGTACGGCGGGCCCTGAAAAGGTCGGATCATGGGTTTTCCGTCCAGTCCAGAAGGTCCCAGCGGAGGCCGCCGTCGCCGGGCAGGGCGACGTAAATCGCGTCTTGCGCCGGGCCAATGGTAGCGGACGGCGGCGGGATCCGGCTTGATAACTAACTTCGGCCTGTAGTCGAGCGACTGTTGCCTCAAAAGCCACTCGGGGAAGTATTTGTAGCCGTTGAACTGGTACTCTTGTAGGTGATAGGTGTCATATTGGTGCGACCACCAGTACGACGACTTGTACCAGTCCGAGCGACCGTCGAACGAGATGCTCTGGGCGATCAACTTGCCCTGGTACGACATGTTGATGTCCAGGTGGTTGTCGGCAAGGACCTCGAAGCTGTTGTAGGCGGAGACCAGCCCGGTAATGGCGAGATCGGCGTTGGGACCCACCTGAAAACTGTCGCCGACGATGGCCACCGGCAACTGAACAGGGTTGGTGGTGCCTTCGAGCGGTGGCAGATTCACGGCCTGGAGCGTAACGCGTCTGCCGGCGACGTAGAGGCGGCCTCCGCCGCCCTGGGGCATGATGATCGTGCCGTGAATGGTCGTGTCGTCGCTGATCGTCAAAGTGCCGAGGCACTGGAACAGGCCGGCGGGGTTGGCGGCGGGGTCGGCCTGGTAGGTTGTCGCCTGCACGGTGCTCGGCAACTGGGGCACGGTGTACTCTTTGCCGCCAGGATAGAGCCGATAGGTCGATAGCGAAGCGGGAAACGTCATGCCGGCGACGGTCCGATTCGACGCGTTGTTGACCGTTACGCCGAGATAGTACGTCAGCACGTTGCTCGCATCCGAGAAGAACTGGTTCCAGGACTTGTCGAGCGTGACCGGACCCGTAAACGGGCGATAATCGCCGCGACCGGCCTCCTGCATGGCGTGCAGGTCCTTGTAAAAGTTGTCGCGAGGATCGCCCCGCCAGTAGTAATCCAAAGCGAGGTTCATGACGGCCTGGGCGCGCACAGGCCCTTCGATCCGCGCCGGCACGGCCATCGTGAACGCGCCAAAGGTCCATTGGTAAACGGTGTAGGCCATCATTGTCGTCCAATCGGCCGGCTCGTCGGCAAGATTGCGGGGGATGAGCCGTACGACGGCGCGGACGCGGTAGATGGCGACCGCTTGCGGCTGGTCGATGTCCGCCGAATAGCCCGTCGACAACAGCGTGACGCGATACGGATAGTCGGGATCGCTTGATGCCAGCCGCGGATCGCCGGTGGTGTACGTCACCTGGAATCGGTCGTTGGCGCCGAGCGATCCGATGAGCGTCGTATCGACGCCGTCCCAATCGTTGCGGCACATCTTTTTCATCGCGATGGAGAGGCCGGTGATCGCCGCCTGGCGCGCGCTGGCGCGGCGGTCGCTGTTGCGTTGGACCATGCCGGAGGTAGCCTGCGTTCGCATGGCCGCATAGCACAGCCCAACGGTCAGCGACAACAGCAGCAGCACCATCAGCAGCGCCATGCCGCGCCGCGCGTCGCATCGGCATGCGGTGCGTGCCTGCTACGATTCCGTATTGACGACTGACCACGGACAACTCCGGTTGCGACCGCATGCCGCGTCTAGGGGTGTGGCAGGTTGTAGTAAAGGGCTGCCGAGCCGAAAAACGGTATCGCCGACGCCGCCGCGTTCGATTCGATCCACTCCGTGCCGGGCGAAAATTGCAGTTCCATGCGCACCCAGACCTGCCGCAGGCCGGCTTTCGTTCCGTAGATGCCTTGCACCCAGGGCAAGTTGCTCCACGCGGTCGACCCCGCCTTGTAGGCGGCCCAATCAGCGGCCGACGGGCGCAGCCGCGTCTCGAATCGCGCCGCCCCGCGCAGCGTCGACGGGCCGACGCCGGATGTGCTGGTCGAGGCCGTGCGCAGCAACGTGCTCAGCACGACCGTCTTCGTCGTCGTCGCCTGCTTCAACGCCGCCAGGTTCGTCCGCCACGCCGAAACGTCGGCAACGGCGGGCACGGTGCGGGCGTCCGTCGGGCGCCGTCATCTCGACCAGTTGACTCGGTGCAGCAGGATTCGGACAGTAAACGATCAACTCGTTGTAGCGCGGCAGGCCGGCCGGCGCCGCCGGCGAGCCGGTGGGACGCCAGATGACCAGCGTATCGGGATAGCGATACGCCGTCGACGCTCTCGGCCACCACCAGGCAGCCGGGAAACTGCTCGTTGGCCGTGGCCTGGCAGACGTTCTGCGCGATGCGATCGAGCACCACCCGGGCGTGCTGCGTCGCGACGCCGTAGCCTTCGCTATATTCGAAGCTCTGCTGGGCCGTCCGCGTCAGCGCCGCCATCGCGCCGACCACGACCATCATGATCGTCATGGCGACGGTCAGTTCCAGCAGCGTCATCGCGCGCCGTCCGGCGCGGCGACCCGCGGCTGCAAATCGCTCAGTTGATCGGCAAGGGCGCAACATAAGTCACGATGCGGCGAATTTTCGCCAGCTCCATAGGCCCCGATCTGGGATTGTCTAATACGATGCGCACTTCGACGGCACGGTAGTCGCTCGTCTGGCCCGGGGGCAGCGGCACGTTCAGGTCGGTTTCGCTGACGTAAGACACGTCGACCTCTTGCCGCCAGTCCGCCAGGAAGGCCGTCAACGAGCGAAAGTTGCGGTTGCGTTGGCCGCCTTGGCCATCGTCCGTGCCCAGGGCGGCGCCGTAGGAGTCCATCGGCGGCCGACTGCGATAGCCGTTGAAATCGCCGATGTCGTCGAACAGCGACCTGTTGTTCGCGGCGGCTTCGGTGGCCGTGGGTCTCAAGACCGTGTCATAGGCGCTTCCGCCCAACTCCACGTAACGAGAGCCGACGATTTCGTCCATCAGTTGCTGGGCCATGCCGTAGGCGATCGTGCGCCGCATGGCGTCGTCGGTATTTTGGATCGAGGCGCTCGTGCCTAGCAGCAGTGCGCTGCCGGCAATGGCCGTCAAAGCAATAGCGGCCATGGCTTCGATCAAGGTGAAGCCACCTTGGACGTTGGGTCGTCGGCCGTATTGCCACCCGAATACTGCGCTAGCGTTAAGCTGGCGGACTTGCCCGCCGCGGACGGACCGAAAATACCGGCTGTCGCTGCGCATGGCTTGGCACTCAATCAACGGGGGCCACCCACGACGATGGGCATGAGAACTATAGATTGGCACAACGGCCGGTCAAGCCGCGGCGCTGCAAAACGTGGCGACGACGCAACGTGCGGGCGCTGGGGATTTGCCACACGGGTGGCGTTTTCGCAACGCCGCGCGGCTACGATCGCCAATCGAGCCCGAAATCCACGGCCGCGGCCGAATGGGTCAGCGCGCCGACGCTGATGCGGTCGACCCCCGTCTCGGCGATCTGGCGTACCGTGGCCAGCGTAACGCCGCCGGAAGCCTCGAGTTCGATCGCCCTGTCGAAGGCGTTGCGAGCGACGACCGCACGGCGGAGTTCGTCAGTGCTCATATTGTCCAGGAGCACGAGATCGGGGCGGGCCGGCAGCACCACGTCGAGTTGCGCGAGTGTGTCGACTTCCACCTCGATCGGCATTTCCGGCCGGGCGGAGTGCTCGGCCACGAATTGCCGCGCGCGGGCGACGGCCTCGGCGGGCGCAAACCGCACTCGGCGATCATCGCACGTCGTACCCAAGGCGAGGTGGTTGTCCTTGATGAGCACGGCTTCGTCCAGCCCGCCGCGATGGTTCCAGCCGCCGCCGCAACGCACGGCATATTTTTCCAGCCGCCGCCAGCCGGGCGTGGTCTTGCGGGTATCGTAGATGCGGGCCACGGTGCCGGCCACCGCGTCGACGTACTGCCGGGTCAGCGTGGCGATGCCCGACAGCCGGCCTAAGAAATTGAGCACGATCCGTTCGGCTGTCAGCAGGCCGCGGGCGGGACCTTCGATGCTGCCGACCTGTTCGGCCTCGCCCACGGCGCTGCCGTCGGTGGTCCGCGGCGTCCACCGAAGACGTGGATCGACGGCCGCCAGCGCGATCGCGACGCCAGGCAACCCCGCCACGACGCCGCGCCGCCGGGCCACGAGGTCCGCCGCCCCGGCATACTCTCGGGAACCATCGCCTTGGTGGTCCAATCGCCGCAAGGGCCCAGGTCTTCGCCAATGGCAAGCGGCAACAGTGCCCGCCATGCGTCGGCCACGGCATCGTCCCAAGTCGCTTGGTGAAACTCCTTCATCATGGTTGATAGGATAACATTTGCCCGGCGCAAGGGCGAGCCGCCTGCCGGGCATTGTGGCGGCGCAGACGCCGGGCAGTTATACTGGGGCTGCGGTCGATGCTGTGTCCAACCTCATGCCGGCCGACCCGAGGCTTCGTTAATGCTTCCGGATCGTGAAAGCCCGTCTGGAGAATATCCCGGAAAGTGTCCCTCTCCCTTTGGGGAGAGGGGCCCGGGATAAAGGCCTGGAGAAGCGCGAGTGACGCCCCCAGTTCATTGCTCGGCAGTCTTGCACTCACTATGCCACTCTCCCGCATGGGAAGGACTCTGAGCCCGGCGCGCCCTTCGGCTGGGAGCCCACCGTTTCCTTCACCGAGTTGATTAGCATGATGGTCGATGCCGGCATCGAGTCGCGTGCGGCACGAACTGGCCGAGGAACAGCTCGGCCAGGACTGAATCGCCGATCCCGATTCCGGGACGTGAAGAGTCCGCCATGGCCTTAATCGCATCACCGGCACGGTCCGCGACGACCGTGCTTCCAATCCTCGCTAGGGCCTTGGTTCGTTTTTCTTACGGCGGCAGCTATCCCCCACACCTAAACATCGCAAAACAGACCAAACTTTGCGCATACTGATACACGCCCCCTGCCAGCCGTTTGACTGAATGACTGAATCGTTCTATACAGCATAGAACCGGCCCTGGGCTATGTCACTTCCGTCGTGGTGACATCGAAAGTTTTCGTTGTCCCTCCCAGGGGTTTCTGGAGTCTCATACCACATGAAACAGATTTTGGGGAGCAGGCCAGTTTCCCAGCATTTCTTCCGACATTTTCTAGTGAGGCAGCGTCAGGGACATAGCGTGTAAGGGCGGAAATCCTGGCTTCCGACGATTTGGCGGGTTACCCCATATCGTCTCGATCTTCCCAGAAGATGGGATCGGCCGTGGGACGGTGCTGCGTTGTTAGCTTGCTCGAGGCCGGCCTTTGACCATTTCAGCAGGACACAATACCCCGTCTTCGAGCAACGATCAATATGTTCGGCAAGCCTGTTTCATCAAGCTGCTGCCTTGGGGTCGCGACGGCTATGATGGGTGACATGATCCCCAATGCATTCTCAGTTGTTGGAGGAAGAAAATGATGATGTCTCTTAGGAGCATTGCGAGTGGAGTGCTGACGTCGGCCATCGTGGCCTGGGCCGTCGTCGCACAAGCGACAGTCACCATCGACATGGTGACCGTAGGGAACCCCGATAATGTTGGAGAACAAGCTGGCCCAAGCGCGGCGCCAGCAGCGGCAGTCGCGCTGACCGAATATCTGGCGCCGTCGATCACACGTACCAGATCGGCAAGTTCGAAATCACTACCGGGCAATATTTGGAGTTCCTCAACGCCGTGGCCAAAACGGACATCTATGGTCTGTGGTCTCCAAACATGCGGTATGACGTTACTAACGTGAATGGAGACGATTTCGGTTGCAACATCCTCCGTTCGGGCAGTTCTAGCAACTATAGTTACACCGCGCCCACCGTGGTCGGCAGCCAAGCTGATTGGCTCAATCGGCCTGTCAACAATATCGACTGGGGGGATGCCGCGGTTCTGCAACTGGATGGCGAACGGCCAGCCGATCGGGGCCGAGGGCAATGGGACCACGGAGACCGGCTCCTATACCCTCAGTGGGGCAGTAAGCCAGTCCGCGCTGATGGCCATCATGCGAAACCCGGGTGCCACGTGGGTCATCCCCAGCGAAGACGAGTGGTACAAGGCAGCGTACTATGATCCCGACGCGAACGGCGGCGCCGGTGGCTACTGGGACTATGCCACGCGGACCGACGCGTTGCCAAGCATCGTCTTTGGCAACCCCGACGCTGGAGCTCGCGTCACGGATCCTGGGAACCACATTACAGGCAGAATTGGTGGTTCCGGCAGTGGTTGGACCAACCCCAATAACGTTACTCTTCCCATACCGCCCCTCCGGACGGTGGTCGGCGAGTGGGAGAACTCCGCGAGCGCCCTACGGAACCTTTGATCAGACCGGCAACATCAGGGAGTGGACCGAAGGCGTCAATGGCACCAGTAGCCGTATATGGCTCGGCTCCTCGTTCGGTGGTGCAACGCATCCCGATACCACCACCTTTGCGCAGGAGTTCTCGGCGGCGATGCGGCAGGACAATTCTCCAGATTATACGGACGGGACTCTTGGTTTCCGCGTGGCGTATGTCGGCGAAATCGTCAGCGCCGTCGACGTCACCTGGACCGGGGCAGGCCGACGACGACCTGGAGCACGACCACTGGGTCGAACAATTGGAAAAAGACGAACGACAGCACGTCGGCCGACTACTTCGACGGCGTAAACGTGACCTTCGACGATTCGGCCACGGGAACGACAACCGCCAACATTACTGCGGCCGTTGCTCCCGCCACCGTGACCTTCAATAACTCGACGAGCAAGAGCTTCTCGATCACCGGCGCCGCCGGCATCGGCGGCGCCGCGACCGTGCTGAAGCAAAACACGGGCACGGTGACGATGAGCAGCGCCAACAGCTACACCGGCTTGACGACCCTTGAAAACGGCAAGCTCGTGTTGGCCGCTGGTGCGAAAACGCCGGTCTTAAGCAATGCCGGCGTGGACGTGAAGTTCGGCAAGCTCGTGTTGGACTACACCGACAGCGGCACCTCGCCCACCGCGGTCGACACGGCGATGAAGGCGAGCTACGCCGGCGGCGCCTGGGCCGGCGGCCAGTTCCAGAGCTCGACGGCCACGACGGCCAACACCTTGGGCCGGAAGGCCGATACGGTCAACAAGTTGATCACCGTGGAGTACACCTTCTACGGCGACGCGAACGTCGACGGGAGCGTGAACCTGTCGGACCTCGGTTTCCCTGGGCGACAATTATGACGCGACCAGGCGCAACCTGGGCGATGGGCGACTTCAACTACGATGGGAGAGTCAACCTCTCCGACCTGGGCTTCCTCGGTGACCAATACGGCGGCCATGTCGCCGGTTTCGTGACCGCCGGCCCGGTGGGCAATGCGGCGCCCGAGCCCGGCACGTTGGTGCTGCTGACCGCGGCCTCGGTGGGATTAGGCTTCTACGGCGCCCGACGGCGCAAGACGTTGAGGTAGGGTTGCATGCCCCTGGTTGTGGCGGACTGGAGTTGTCTCCCGAACGGTGGCGGCAAAGTCCGCGCCCGCCCCTATTGATTGAACTGAAGGACAGAATCATGCCAGAGCACAAGCGACAAGCGTCGCAGTGGGACCGACGCACATTCCTGAAGTCGACCGGGGTTCTTGCCGCCGGGATGGCGGTAGTGCCGATCGTGCCGTCGGAGTTTCAGATCGACAACGGCTTGATCCGCGTGAGTTACGATGCCGCAACGGGCCTATGGGACATTGCCAGCTTGAAGAACGGCGACGAACACATCACCGGCAACCGACTCGGCGTTAAATTTTCGAAGATTCCGGTTCGCTCGACCGACACCTGCCAGCGGCACGCCGAGCAAGAGGAGGGTTCGGACGGGCTCGGTCGCTACAGGCGATTGAAGGTTACCCATCGCGGCCTGCCCTACTTGGAAAAGTTGGTGTGGTCGGCGACGTTGCGTCCGGGGCTGCCGTATGCGGTGATTCAGGCCGCGGTCCGCCTCAAGCCCGATGCGCCCAGCCCAGTCCGCACAATCGAGCTTGTCAATTGTCTTGACCGCAGCCATCTGAAGTTCGGCTCGGCGCCGGAAACTTGGATGTGCTTCCGCGACAGCGGCAACCAGGGCGGAACCGATGTGACGGCAATGTTCAAAAAAGAAGAGCAATCCAGCCAGTCGCACCGGGCTACGGTGGCCATCCACGAGCCGTCCACCGGCCGAACGCTTCTGGTCGGATGGAGCTCGTGGATCGCCTCCAATCCGCGAATCGACTTGGCAGCGAACAAGACCGGCGGGCTTACTTCGCTCGACGCCTGTTGCGACTACTATGAGAACGCGGTATCGACCAATGTCGCGACGGAGCCGCTGCTGATCGGTTTCAGTTCGGATCCGCTGGTGGCCTTGGAACAATATGCCCGGGAGGTGCGCGAGGCTAATCACCCGCCAATCCGCAAAGACACGGTAATGGCTTGGCTTTCGTGGTATTGCGCGCGGTTGAAGATGACCGAGCAGTTCGTCGTCGACAACGCCCAGATCGTGACCGATCACTTTCGCGCCTACGGGGTCGACACGATTCAAGTGGATCACGGATGGCAGTACAAGGACCTTGTCGGCAACTGGGTGCACAACGAGAAGTTTCCGCACGGGATGAAGTGGCTGGGCGAGGAGCTCGAAAAGCGGGGCCTGTCGCTGGGCATTTGGATGGCGGTCGGCGAGGTTTCCGAGTTCGTGCCCTTTGCGGCCGAGCATCCCGACGCCTTGATCCACGATTCCAAGGGCCGGTTGATCGGCAGGGAGTGGTTCTTCAAACCGCACGGACAAGAATACGACCTCGATCCGACACATCCCGCGGCGCAAGCCCATTATCGCCGGTCGCTCGGGCATCTGATGGATGCCGGGTGCCGCTACTACAAGATCGACTTCATCGGCAACTCCGGCAACATGATGGGCGTGTTTCACGACCCGAATCGACCGCGCGGCATCCCCATGGCCCGCTACGAGATGGAGCAAATTCGCAAGATCATCGGTCCGAACTCATGGCTGCGCTACTGCTCGTCGCCGACGGACACGTATTGCGGCATCGTCAACATCGGCGGCGCGACGCTGGACATCGACAACGCCCGGGGTAACTGGGAGCAGAACCGCCAGTACCAGCGGCAATTGGGCTCGTGCTGGTACAAACACCGTACGTTTTGGCACAACGAGCCAGATGCCCTGATCGTCGGCGAAGGCGAGATCAACGAGGCGCGGGTGCGCTGCGCTGGCTGGTCTTCAGCGGAGGCGTCGTGGCCCTGGGCGACGACCTGACGAAAATTCATCCCGACCGCATGGCCATGATCCCCAAGTGCCTGCCGCCGTTCGACGTCGCCGCCCGGCCGTTGGACTTGTTCGCGCATGTTCCCAGCCAGATTTGGGATCTCCACGTCAAGCGGGCCGACGACGATTATCACGCCGTCGCCCTGTTTAACTGGGACGACAAGGAGCGGGAAATTGCGATTCCCCTGGACCGGCTCGGATTGGCTGGCGACTGCCAGGGCTGGGAGTTCTGGACGGAGAAGTTGCTGCGACCGTCTGCCGGCGCCGTTCGCGTCCCTGTGCCGGCGTGCGATAGCCGCGTGGTGGCGATTCGCCGGACCTCGCCGCATCCGCAGGTCCTCGGCACGGATATGCACCTGACGATGGGCGCGGTCGATCTCTCGAACATTCGCTGGGACGCAACCACCGGCACGCTATCGGGTCGCGCCCACCGGATCCCGGGAGCAAAAGGGCGGGTATTCGTCCGAGTGCCGGCGCCGTGGCGGGTTGTCGGCGGCGCCACGATGGGCGACAACGGCGTGGCCGCCGTGGAGATTGCGTTTCCGCAGAAAGACGCGGATTGGTGCGTTCATTTTGCACGCAATGCGTAACGAGTTCGACCAACGAGTCGATCCGGTGGTCACGATCCCAGGCCGATCGGTCTCCCGAGCCGAAGGTTGCCGGTTCGAGCCCTGTCGCGCTGCATGCCTCACTCGCCTCCTCACTTGACGATGACATATTCTTGAGGCCGCGACCGCAGTAACGACTGGGGGTATGCAATAAGGGCGGAGCGACCGAAGCCGCTCCGCCCTCGTCCGGGAGGAAAGAAACATCTATGTAAGCACCAGGATCGCAACCTGCTCAAGCGGACCTGGCGTTTTTGCGCACTCTTCGCACCGTAGAAGCCTAATCCTACCGAGGCCATGGCCAGCAGCACCAGCGTGCCGGGCTCGGGCGCCGGGTTCGCCGGACCGGCAGTCACAAAACCGGCAACGTGGCCGCCGTACTGGTCACCGAGGAAGCCCAGGTCGGAGAGGTTGACTCTCCCATCGTAGTTGAAGTCGCCCATCGCCCAGGTTGCGCCGCTGGTCGCGCCATAATTGTCGCCCAGGAAACCGAGGTCCGACAGGTTCACGCTCCCGTCGACGTTCGCGTCGCCGTAGAGGGTGTACTCCACGGTGATCAACTTGTTGACCGTATCGGCCTTCCAGCCCAAGGTGTTGGCCGTCGTGGCCGTCGTGCTCTGGAACTGGCCGCCGGCCCAAGCGCCGCCAGCGTAGCTCGCCTTCATCGCCGTATCGACCGCGGTGGGCGAGGTGCCGCTGTCGGTGTAGTCCAGCACCAGCTTGCCGAACTTCACGTCCACGCCGGCATTGCTCAAGACCGGCGTCTTCGCACCACCGGCCAACACGAGCTTGCCGTTTTCAACGGTCGTCAAGCCGGTGTAGCTGTTGGCGCTGCTCATCGTCACCGTGCCCGTGCCTTGCTTCAGCACGGTCGCGTCGCCGCCGATGCCGAAACTGGCGCCGGTGATCGAGAAGTTCTGGCTCGCGTTGAAGGTCACGCTAATGGGCGTAGCGGCCGACGCAATGTCGGCGACGGTGCCCGTGGCCGAATCATCGAAGGTCACGGCAACGCCGTCGGGCGTACTGCCCGGAGTCCAGTTGCTGGTGTTGTTCCAGGTCGTATTGGCTGCTCCCGTCCAAGTAACGTCAACGAGCACAGTGGCCGCCGAGGCGACACGAAAGCCTGTGTTGCCAGAACTCCGCGACATGACATAACAGCTGCGTTTAGACGCAGGCAACGAGTCGGCCCCGAAATAAAAGTCGCCTCCCCTAAGGCCACGGTTGGCTGTACCGGCTGCTGGTCCTTCCGGCCAGATCACAGTGACCGAGTCGCACCACTCTGCGATATTGCCGTTCTGATCGTACGTTCCATAGGCGCTTTCGGAGTTCTCGAACTCGCCAACTTGAGTCAAACCGAGTGTGTTGCCGTAGTTGGCGTTGTTTCCGCCGTCAGGCGTTGTCACAGCATTCGATGGCACGCTGTCGGACTGGGTGGCGTACTCCCAGTAATTGCCGGTGACACCATCGTTCTTGTGGAAAGCCGCCTTGTACCATTCATCCTCGCTGGGGAGGTACCACGTCGCGTCCGAATTCCTGGTGAGCGTACCATAGTCGACGACGCTGGTGTGTAGCGGTGTGAGTGTGTATGCACCGTCTTCCGTCGTCGTATCGTCTTGCACGCCCGTGGTCGGCTGGCCGTTGTCCATCCAATTAGCGAACCGCAGAGCATTCCAGCCGCTAACGAAGTTAACCGGTAGATTAGCCCGATTGCTCGCCACAGAATAACTGTAGGTTCCGTCGCTACCAGTCCGTTGAATTCCGCAGCCATTGGTGTCGCCCATTCTGGTGTCGTACAGTTGATAAAGATCCGTCCTGGCGACGGAGTTGAGAAACTCGGTGTACTGCCCCGCGGTGACCTCGTACTTGCCGATCTGGTAAACATAGGACACATCCCCGAGCACAGCGTCCGGTATGTCGGAGTTGGGATCAGGATTGATCCAGTTTTCTCCGGCGTTGCCCGGATTACCCACCGTCACCAAATCGATCGTGACCGCGGCTCTGCCCGCGGCGGCATAGGTCAACAGGGCCAGTACCATCGCCGCTAACGATACCAATTTTGCTCGCATTATAACGACCTCCTAAAAGAGATAAACGGAAAGAAAAGCAAAGAACATCGTGCCGCACTCCCTGTGTTCTATCGCGTCCCAAACAGATTGCCAAGCGATATGTCTTACGAGAATACACTCTTCTTTTACGAAAATGCCGCATAGCGTGCGCATGCCCTGATAGCGATGCCGGACGGCGGAATAGGGTCAGCGTCAAAGAGCCTGGCGGCGGCGGAACGCGCCGGGAGCCACGCCTACGAAACGGCGGAAGACCTCGCTCATGTGCTGGACCGTACGGAAGCCGCAGCGGAAGGCGACTTGTTTCAGCGGCAGCGAGGTCTCTGCGAGCATTCGTCGTGCGTGCTCCAATCGAACACGCCGGATCTCGTCATGAATCGTGCGGCCCACCACGGCTTTGAAGCAGCGATCCAACTGCGAACGGGAGAGAGCCAACTCCCGGGCCACGTCTCTGACCTTGACCCCGTCGCAGGCGTGTGCCTGGATCCATGCCAGCGCCACTGCGATGTCCTCGTCTTCAACGGCCACGACGTTGCTCGACCGGCGCACCGCGATCCCTTCCGGTTCGACCACGTATTTCTTCCGCCGCGTTTGTCGGCCCGACATCATCCGCTCGAGCAGAGCCGCCGCCTGGAAGCCAATCCTCCGCGCGCGCCTGCTCGACGCTCGACAGGGGCGGATTGCTCAACTGACATAGCATCTCGTCATTGTCCACGCCCACGACCGCGATTTCGTCGGGGACGCGGAGACCGCTGACGCGACACGCTTCGAGCACCTGCCGGGCGGCCTTATCGTTGACCGCCATCAATCCAACCGGTTTCGGAAGCCCCTCCAGCCACGAACGCAACTGCTGCTGCAATGGTTCCCATTTCCGGTGATCTTCGTACGGGCCCTCGTGCACGGACAGCGGACAGCCGACCGCGCCGACGAAGCGCTCGAACGCGTCGGCACGCTGCGTAGAGAACCCACACGTCGGCCCCCACCGGTAGCCGTAATACGCAAACCGCCGGAAGCCGCGATGGTACAAATGTTCGGCCGCGAGCTTAACCACGGCCCGATTGTCGCTGTAGAAGTAAGGAATGCTGGAATCCGGATCATACCAGCCAAAACCGCTGCCGAACGCCACCACGGCTATTCCGGATGCGGAGATCTGCGAAACCACCCGCGGGTGGTCGAAATTGGCGATAATGCCGTCGCCGTGCCAGGTGCTCAAGTCGGGAAGACGCTGTGCGCTAGCGCGCTCTCTTCAATGTAGATGTTCCAACGAAACGTGCTCGTTTGGAGATAAGCGGCCACGCCCGACATGACTTTCACGTCATACGGCAGCTTCGCATCATAGATCAGCGCAACGCACCGGGCCCGTTCTCGCAATCGCATACTGCCAATATGCCTTTCACCCGCTGGCCCCGACGACAGGTACTGACTTGGATTCCCGCAACCTAAATTTGGGTCTTCGACGGAATTCGCGGGTGGTAACTGAGTTGATCGCTGGGGCTCTGCCCCAGACCCCGGGGTTTTGGGAGACATGACTCCAGTGTCTTGAGAATGACATATTCTTGAGAACGCTGCGACCGCAGTAACGACTGGGGGTATGCAATAAGGGCGGAGCGACCGAAGCCGCTCCGCCCTCGTCCGGGAGGAAAGAAACATCTATGTAAGCACCAGGATCGCAACCTGCTCAAGCGGACCTGGCGTTTTTTGCGCACTCTCGCACCGTAGAAGCCTAATCCTACCGAGGCCATGGCCAGCAGCACCAGCGTGCCGGGCTCAGGCGCCGGGTTCGCCGGACCGGCAGTCACAAAACCGGCAACGTGGCCGCCGTACTGGTCACCGAGGAAGCCCAGGTCGGAGAGGTTGACTTTCCCATCATAGTTGAAGTCGCCCATCGCCCAGGTTGCGCCGCTGGTCGCGCCATAATTGTCGCCCAGGAAACCGAGGTCCGACAGGTTCACGCTCCCGTCGACGTTCGCGTCGCCGTAGAGGGTGTACTCCACGGTGATCAACTTGTTGACCGTATCGGCCTTCCAGCCCAAGGTGTTGGCCGTCGTGGCCGTCGTGCTCTGGAACTGGCCGCCGGCCCAAGCGCCGCCAGCGTAGCTCGCCTTCATCGCCGTATCGACCGCGGTGGGCGAGGTGCCGCTGTCGGTGTAGTCCAGCACCAGCTTGCCGAACTTCACGTCCACGCCGGCATTGCTCAAGACCGGCGTCTTCGCACCACCGGCCAACACGAGCTTGCCGTTTTCAACGGTCGTCAAGCCGGTGTAGCTGTTGGCGCTGCTCATCGTCACCGTGCCCGTGCCTTGCTTCAGCACGGTCGCGTCGCCGCCGATGCCGAAACTGGCGCCGGTGATCGAGAAGTTCTGGCTCGCGTTGAAGGTCACGCTGGTGGGCGTAGCGGCCGACGCAATGTCGGCGACGGTGCCCGTGGCCGAATCATCGAAGGTCACGTTCACGCCGTCGGGTGTGCTGCCCGGGTTCCAGTTGCCGGTGTTGCTCCAGGTCGTATTGGCAGTTCCCGTCCAGACGACGTCAACCGGCTCGGACGCCAGCGACACGATGCGGGTGCCGATTTGGACCCCATGAAAATCCGGTTGGTTTCCCTGAGCGTTGTGGCTCGAAACCATCCAGTCTGCTGTGGTGGCACCGTCTTCGTAGTAGCACTGGTCGTACCACAACCGCGTTGTCGAACCTTCAGTAGAACTCAGGTCCTCGAGCCATTCCCTGACGTTTCCGGCCTGATCGTAAGTCCCATTAGGGCCTTCCGAGGTCGCAAAGGTGCCGCCCACCGTTCGATACGGATACGTGGTGGTGTAACTGCTAGCGACATAATTGGGCCCGTCCTGAAAGTTCGCGTTGTTTCCCGCGTCGGGAAGATCGTTGCTGGGTTTGGTCTCCGACTTGGTCGGATAATCCCAATAACCGGCGCCGCCGGCTTTGTTCGGATCGTAATAGGCAGCCTTGTACCATTCGTCCACCGTGGGGAGGACATAGACGGCCGTTGCCTCCCGTACAATGTTCACCGACGCGGCCCGGTCGGCGAGGGTGTCGAGATAGAGCCCGTTCATCGTGTACGAGCCGGTTTCGGTGGTGCCGTTGCCTTCGGCGCCGGTGGGCTTGTCGTTGGTGAGCCAGTTGCAGAACCGGGCCCAATTGTACCAGTCACCGGCGATCATGGGCAGGTTCTCAAACCCGGAAGTCACGGTGTAGACATAGCTTCCCGAAGAACCCGATCGGACGATGTGCGGGCTGATGTCGCCACCGGGGCCGAACTGGCTGAAGAAACCCATGCGGGTATTCCACAACGCATACGTATCGGTCTTGGCCACGGCGTTGAGGAACTCCGCGTACTGGCCGGCGGTGACTTCGTACGTGCCAATCGAGTATGCGTAGTCGACCTCGCCATGAGTGGTGTCGTCGGCTGCGTTGCCCGCATCGCCGACCGGCACCATGTCCATGGTCACCGCCTGTACTGGAACGGCGAAAGCCACGATGGCCGCCGCTAACACGCCACTCGCAATATGCCTAAGAAACATCATCTTACCTCCAGAACAAATAGTGCATGGGGCTCGTATCACCTGTCGCAGCCGCCGCAACCCCACGGCAACGGCGCGACAAAACGGGCGCGCTCAACTCGTCAACCGCTGCTCTGAGACGAATCATCCGGCTCCAGCAGCGGGACCGCTTCCCGAGAGTGGGTAGACCGCACCCCGTAGGCCGTGTCCGTCTCGCGACATGATGGAACGGCGCAGCCTGATCAGACCCGAATAGCGGGACCTAAGGTTTGCGGGCTACGTTCCAGGCGCTGCCTCAAGAGAAAGCCAAACCACGACAACCACCTCGTGTATGGTCCAGCATACTACAACATATTGAGCTCGTCTTGTGCGCAATGCGCGAAAATTGGTGTTATTTGCGCGGTTCACCTGCGAGCATGCATCGCGACAATGCGTTCGATCTTGCGTTCCGTATATCGCTTGCTATCATTGTGCACTATGGATCCGCTCCGATTTCAACGAGAATTCTTTAAAAAGCTTACCCCCCCGTGGCAACTAGGGCAGCTCTTCGAATATCTTCCGAACACGTATTTCTCCGTGAAGAACCCGGGCGGGCAGTACGTTTTGGTCAACCATGCCATGGCACGACTGCGCGGCGCTACCGAACCGGCGGAATTGGTTGGTAAGACGGTTTACGACTTCTGCCCCCGTGACATGGCCGACCAATTCGAGGACGATGACCACCGCATCCTTGTAACAGGTCAGCCGGTGAGGCATCAATCTTGGCTAAGTCCGGACAGTCGCGGCAAGCTGAGGTGGTATCTGACCAGCAAGGTTCCCTTGCTCGGCGATGGCGGCAGTGTGGTTGGACTTGCCGCGGTCAATGTCGATGTCGAGAAGGCCGGCACACTACTGGCTCCGTATCGCCAGATGGAACGGGTGCTCGACCATCTATTCCAGCATTACAACGAGAGAATTGACTTTCGGCGTCTCGCTGGCCTGATTCCTCTCTCGATCAGCCAGTTTGATCGCCGTTTCAAGGCTATCTTCCAACTGGCTCCCCAGCAATTCCTCCTCCGAGTGCGCCTCAATGCCGCTCGCGAAATGCTTGTCTCGAGCGATAAGAGCGTATCTCAGATCGCGCTGAGGGCGGGTTTCTGTGATCAGAGCTACTTTACAAAGCAGTTTTGTCGACAGACCGGGATGACGCCACTAGCATATCGGCGGAAATATGGTCGGACGCCGCCGAATCAGTTGCATGATGCCTCGCCCGCAAATTGACCTTCGCCGACCGAGTGCGTTGAGAGTCCAGTTAAGCGCCCGCGTCATTTCCCGGCCTCCAAAGTCGGCCATGACGCTGCGCGTCATTGTTGACGCGCGCATAACGAAAGCGGAGGATGCCGTGGTTTTCGTCACGTCACCCTCCGCTTAGCTCATGTGCTAGCTCAAGTCGCGCAAGCTTCGGCGTCTACTTCCGTCGTCGCCAGGCGAAGACCAGCAGGCCAATGGCAGCGCTTAGGAGCAGCGCCAGCGTGCCGGGCTCGGGCCCGGGTTCGCCGGACCGGTGGTCACGAAACCGGCGACATGGCCGCCGTACTGGTCGCCGAGGAAGCCCAGGTCGGAGAGGTTGACTCTCCCATCGTAGTTGAAGTCGCCCATCGCCCAGGTCGCTCCGGTGGTCAAACCATAATTATCACCGAGGAAACCGAGGTCCGACAGGTTCACGCTCCCGTCGACGTTCGCGTCGCCGTAGAGGGTGTACTCCACGGTGATCAACTTGTTGACCGTATCGGCCTTCCAGCCCAAGGTGTTGGCCGTCGTGGCCGTCGTACTCTGGAACTTGCCGCCGGTCCAAGCGCCGCCGGCGTAGCTCGCCTTCATCGCCGTGTCGACCGCGGTGGGCGAGGTGCCGCTGTCGGTGTAGTCTAGCACCAGCTTGCCGAACTTCACGTCCACGCCGGCATTGCTCAAGACCGGCGTCTTGGCGCCACCGGCCAACACGAGTTTGCCGTTCTCGAGGGTCGTCAAGCCGGTGTAGCTGTTGGCGCTGCTCATGGTCACCGTGCCCGTGCCTTGCTTGGTCACGGTCGCGGCGCCTCCGATGCCGGCGGTGCCGGTGATCGAGAAGTTCTGGCTCGCGTTGAAGGTCACGCTGGTGGGCGTCGCGGCCGACGCAATGTCGGCGCTGGTGCCCGTGGCCGAATCATCGAAGGTTACGTTCACGCCGTCGGGCGTGTTGCCCGGGTTCCAATTGCCAGTGTTGTGCCAGGTCGTGTTGGCAGATCCCGTCCAAGTCACGTCCACAGGCTCCGTACCCAAATAGACCACGCGGATGCCGAACGAGGGGTCGGTCTCCGACGCCCAACCGCCAGCGTAAAATGACGAAATCGCTGGGTTCCCATTTGCGTTTGGCGGCACGCCGTGGTACCACGCGCCACCCACCCAGACTCTCATCTGCGTGTTGCCCTCAATGGGAGTCTCACACCACTCGGTCACGTTTCCGGTCATATCGAATGTCCCCCAGGGACTGGGCGACTGATCGTACGTGCCGACCCGGGTAGTGTACCAATAGGACGGATAGCCAAAGGTGTTCGGGTTCGTACCGGGGTTGCGGTAGTTCGCATTCTGGCCCGTATCGGCCGACACCAATTCGCCGGTCGTGGTATTGCCCATGATCTGGCCAGGACAGCTATCGGACTTGGTGGGGTAGTCCCAATAGCCAGCGCCGCCCGGCTTGTTGGTGTCATAGTAGGCTGCCTTGTACCATTCATCGTATGTTGGAATGGCCCAAGTAGCATCAGGGTTGCGGGTCACGTTGGCAAGAGCAACACTGGTCATCGCACCGTTGAGCGTATATGTTCCGGTTTCCGTACTGCCGGTTGCCTCGCCCAAGTTCGTCGGCTGGCCGTTGTCCAGCCAGTTGCAGAAACGCGCGGCATCGGCCCAACTCAGCGCCGCAACAGGCCGATCAGCGAAGCGGGAATCGGGTATGCTATAGACATAGCTGCCCGATGAGCCCGTGCGCAAGATACTGGTGCACGAGCCGTTGGTTGCCGGATAAGTAACGGGAACCATCCAATTATCGTACAGTTGGTAGGGATCCGACTTGGCCACGGCGTTAAGGAACTCCACATACTGTGCCTGGGTGACCTCGAACTTGCCGATCCCGTACGAGTAGTCCACCGTACCCGGCC
The DNA here is from genome assembly GCA_963789525.1 of uncultured Planctomycetaceae bacterium. Classification (GTDB taxonomy): domain Bacteria; phylum Planctomycetota; class Planctomycetia; order Pirellulales; family Thermoguttaceae; genus CAVXFB01. The sequence goes on along the minus strand of CAWBLA010000005.1, from coordinate 425,070 downwards.
CGCCGCTGTCATCAGGATCATTGCCCGGGTCGCCTACAGCCACCGTCTCGATGGTGACCGTTGCTTGCGCGATGACGGGCCAGACCACGATGGCCGCCGCCAGCACGCCACTCGCAATGTGTTTGAAAGACCTCATTATCCTTCCTCCAAAAGTTGAGAATGCATGGGGGTCATGTCGTGTGTCACAGCCGCCGCGACCCCAACGGCAGCGGCTTGACGAAACAGATTTACCGAACTCGTTGCTCGAAGACGAGGTACTGTGTCCTGCTAAAATTCTGTGTCAACCGGTGGTTCGTAAGGGGACAGTCCCATTCTTGTGGCCTCCTGCCACAACAATCGGGACAGTCCCCTAAAATGGTCGGAAGCCGGCTTCGAGCAAGCCGATATCGCAGCACCGCCCCACGGCCGATCCATCTTTGGGGAAAATCGTGACAAGGCAAGGCAATCGAACAAACCCCAGAAACAGGGGCTTACGCCTCACACGTTACGTTCCCATCGCTGCCTCGACAGAGAGAAGTCCAACCAAGGACTAAGAAAAGTCCAACACTAGCTCAGAAACGCAATTAGGCTCCCAAAAATGCCCCACGAGCGAGATTTGGAAGATCGCCACCCACCGCATCCCCCCCGTAGTATTAGCGCTACTTAACTTTGATTGCAGATAGAATAAAGAATTGCTGCAATTGTGTCAAGCGTTTTGCGCCGTGTTTCAAAGTGTATCGGTCGTTCACAAAGGCATCCCCATGAGGGGGTCAGTTGCGGAAATGCTGGCGGGCCGGTGCGGCTTCACGCATCGCCGCCGACAGGCGTAGACCCTTAGAGAGGGTGAACACACCGCCTTGTGCTCTCGACGCCGGGTGGAGGCTGGGCTAAAATGGGCGGTCCTTAACGTGCCCACAGGGTCTTGCATGAGTTCTACGCAGCGACGAGTCGTCATTACCGGGGTCGGGCTGATCTGCCCATTGGGCAGCACGAAGGAGGCCCTCTGGAGCGGCGCTGGCGCAGCGGCGCAGCGGCGTCACGTTACTTGCGGCTGGGCCGGAACCGTCCGCCACGTCGGCGAAAACCACCGAGCCGACCCTGCCCGTCCACGTTGGGGCCGAGGCCAGGCAGTTCACCGGCGACATCGACGATTTCGGGCCCCTGGACAAGGAGCAGAAGAAGGCGATCCGCAAGGGGCTGAAGGTGATGTGCCGCGAGTGCCAGATGGGCGTGGCCGCCGCCCAATGGGCTCTGGACGACGCCGGCATCCGGTTCGGGTCGCTCGATCCCGACCGGACGCGGCATCTCGTTCGGCGCGGACTACATGCTCTCGGTGCCCGAGGAGTTTGTCGAGGGCATCGTGCAGTGCCTTGACGCGCAGGGCCGGTTCCAGTTTGCCGCGCTGGGGCGGCGAGGGCATGACGAAGATGTCGCCCTTGTGGCTGCTGAAATACCTGCCCAACATGCCGGCCAGCCACCTGGCGATCTACAACGACTTTCGCGGTCCGAACAATTCGCTGACGATGCGCGAGGCGGCGGCCAACGCGGCCTTGGGCGAGGCCTTCAGATCATCCTCCGCGGCAGCGCCGACGTGATGCTCGTCGGCGCCACCGGCACGCGGCTGCATCCGATGAAGACCGTCCACGCCGTCTCGCAAGAGGAGATGTCCTCTCGACGACGGCGATCCGGCGGCTGCCAGCCGGCCCTTCGACCGGACCGCCGCGGCATCGTGCTGGGCGAAGGGGCCGGGGCCATCGTGCTCGAAGAGCTTTCGGCATGCCCAGGCCCGCGGGGCCACGATCTACGGCGAGGTCACGGCCGCTGCCACCAGTTCCGTCGCAGGCCCCCGCCTTGTGGCCGCGCGGCGACCGGGCGATGCGGAACGTGCTGGCGGCGGTGCTGCAAGCGCCGGCGACGACGCCGAGAACGTGGGCCACCTCAACGCGCACGGGCTGAGCACCCGCACGTGCGACGTCGACGAGGCCGCGGCCGTGGCCGATGTCTTCGCCACGCGGGCGAAGCCGCTGCCGGTCGTCGCCGCCAAGAGCTACTTCGGCAACTTGGGCGCCGGCAGCGGCATGGTCGAGTTGATTGCCAGCTTGCTGGCCATCGAGCACGGCCGGCTCTTCCCCGTCCTCAACTACACCGCAGCCGATCCCGAGTGCCCCGTGGCGGCCGTCCGCAACGGCGACGTCCCGCCCGGCGCGAGCTTCATCAATCTCAGCGTCACCCCCCAAGGCCAGGCCGCCGCAGTGATGGTCAAGAAGCTCGCTTGAGTCTGGAAAAGGGGTCAGAACTCAGAACGATTTTTGCGGCCTGCAATTCTCGAAGTTTGCAGCGCGGCATCACGAAGCGCGCCCTCGCCACGCCGCTTTTGTCCGCGGGAGTCGGACGTGATTGCAAAGCGTCCGCGCGGCAGGTATCATGCGAGAACCTTCCCAACCCGTGTCAAAGAAGAGGGGCTGTCCCCTTGTGATAGCTCGGCGATTTCACCAACCCAGGCAATCAACATCAGGAGACGTGGCATGCGCATCGTACGTTGGAGTGCATTATTGAGTTTGTGGCTTAGCAGCGCGGCATTGGCCGCGGAGAGCGGGCTAATCCTCACGCCGCCGGCGCCCGCCGCGCCGCGGATCAACGGGCCGAGCATTTTCGGCGTTCGGGAGGACTCTCCTTTCCTCTATACGATTCCGGCGACCGGCCAGCGGCCGATGCAATTCGCCGCGGATGGTCTGCCCGACGGTGTGAAACTGGACACGACCACCGGACAAATCACGGGGGTGGCCGCCGACCGGGGGCAATACAAGGTCGTGCTGCGCGCCACCAACGATCAGGGCACCACCAAGAAGACGCTTGCCATCGTCGTCGGCGATCGCATCGCGCTGACGCCGCCGATGGGTTGGAGCAGTTGGAACTGCTGGGGGCACAACGTCGACCAGGACAAGGTCCTGCGCACGGCAAAGGCGATTGTCTCGTCGGGATTGATTGACCACGGCTGGACGTACGTCAACATCGACGACACGTGGCAAGGCGTCCGGGGCGGCCCGTGGAATGCCATTCAACCGAACAAGAAGTTCTCCGACATGAAGGAACTGTGCATCCAGATTCACGCGATGGGATTGAAGGCGGGAATCTATTCCACGCCCTGGATCACATCGTACGCCCAATACGTCGGCGGATCAAGCGATGATCCTTCCGGCGCCTGGTCGAGAGAGATGGCCAACAATAATTACCATCACTTCGGCAAGTATTCGTTCGCCGAAGCCGACGCGAAACAATGGGCCGATTGGGGTTTCGACTACCTGAAGTACGATTGGCATGTGATCGACGTCGCGCACGTCAGCGCAATGCGCAAGGCATTGCGCCAGTGCGGGCGCGACGTCGTGTACAGTCTCTCGAATTCCGCGCCGTTCGAACATGCCACGGACTGGGCCAAGCTGGCAAACTGCTGGCGGACCACCGGCGACATCGAAGACCACTGGGACAAAAATACTGCGGACTACGCATACAGCCTTTCAGAAATCGCCTTCTCGCAGGATCGCTGGGCGGCCGTTTGCCGGACCGGGCCATTGGAATGACCCCGACATGTTCGAAATCGGAAGAGTGAATCAGCACCCGACACACCTCACGCCCGACGAAGAGTACACGCATGTCAGCATGTGGTGCATGCTGGCGGCTCCCTTGCTGCTAGGATGCGATCTGGACCGCCTCGATCCGTTCACCCTTAGCCTGCTTACGAACGACGAGGTGCTGGCGATCGACCAGGACGCGCTGGGCAAACAGGGCGTTCGCGTCGCTACGATCGGCGCAGTGGACGTCTACGTTAAGGACCTGGAGGACGGGGCAAAGGCGGTGGGCTTCTTCAATCGCGGACGCCAGACCGAAAACTACAACTTCAACAAGATCGAGCGGTCGGGCATCCACGGCAGCCACCAGGTCCGGGACCTCTGGCGGCAGAAGGACCTTGGAGTTGTTAGGAAGGAGATCCCAGTGACGATTCCGGCCCATGGAGTCGTTCTGCTGAAGTTTACACCGGTCAAACGCAAGTGAGACAAGGCGCCCGTGACAGGGCTCTGCGAGCCTTCACATTATGGGGCACAGGCCGCGGAAACACCAACTGCTGAGGGATCGTCGCGCCGGCAGCGGCGACGTCAGGCCCGGCAAGACAAACGACAGCCTTTCTATACCACGAAAGACGCTCAGCCTTGACGCGTCTGCTTCGGGAACAGACCTCTGCAGGCACCGGCGTTACGTCGTGCCGCTCATTTGCGGCCTTCTTGTGCTTGCGGTGGCTGTGATTTTTGCCCAGACGCTTAATCATGATTTTGTTAACTTCGACGACGGGACCTATGTTCTTGAGAACCGTCCGGTTGCCGAAGGAATAACCGTCAATGGACTCTCTTGGGCCTTCACGTCTTTTCACGCCACAAATTGGCACCCGGTCACGTGGCTCTCCCACATGCTCGACTGTCAACTCTACGACCTGGAGCCCTGGGGACACCACTTGACCAACGTGCTGCTGCACGCGGCCAACGCCGTCCTGCTGTTTCTGGTCTTGCTGCGCATGACGGGCAACACGTGGCCAAGCGCTTTCGTCGCTGCGGTCTTTGCCGTGCATCCGCTTCGAGTGGAGTCGGTGGCCTGGGTGTCGGAACGGAAAGACATCCTCAGCGGTCTTTTCTTCATGTTGACCTTGTGGGCTTACGTTGCCTACGCACGACGGCCGTTCTCGGTGGTACGCTACACGAGCGTCATACTGCTGTTTGCGCTAGGCCTGATGGCCAAGCCGATGCTGGTGACGCTGCCGTTCGTCCTGCTGCTGTTGGACTATTGGCCGTTGGGACGTATGACACAGCCAGCAAACCGTGCCTCGTCCAACACCGCTAAAGCGCCTTCGGGCCAACGCGTCTCGCTTGGGCGGCTAGCGGTCGAAAAGGCTCCTCTTTTCATGCTGTCGGCGGCTTCGTGTGTGGCAACGTCGTTGGCACAGCAGAGCGCAATTGCCTCCGCCGACGTCATCGCGATTCCTTCACGAGTAGCCAACGCGATGGTCGCCTACGTGACGTACCTGGTCCAGTCTTGCTACCCGGCCGGACTCGCAGTGCTTTATCCTCTTGATGTTAACCGATTGCCGGCGTGGGAGATTACAGCAGCCGTGTTCATATTGGTGGGCGCTCGACGGCTGCGCTTGTGTGGCGACGGCGATTTCCGCCGTTGTTCGTTGGCTGGTTCTGGTACGTTGGGATGTTGGTGCCGGTGATTGGCTTGGTGCAGGTCGGGGTGCAGGCCGTGGCAGACCGCTACACCTATTTGCCACAGATTGGGCTGTTGTTGGCGCTCACCTGGCCCATTTCCCAGTTCATGTCCACTTGGCCCAGCCTTCGTTGCACATGCGTCGCGGTCTCGGTGCTCGTGGTGCTTGGCCTGACGGCAGGTGCCTGGCACCAGGCATCGTATTGGCGCAATAGCGAGACGCTTTGGAGACACACTCTGGACTGCACCTCACAAAATGCAACGGCCCATCTCAATCTGGGTGAGTTCCTGCAAAACGAGCGCGGAGAACTCGCTGCGGCCGTCAAAGAGTACCAGAAGGCCGCGGACATCAAGCCGGGTTGGGCGGAGGCCCACAACAACCTCGGTGTGGCGCTCACGGGTCTGGGACAGTTCAACGAGGCGATCGCGCAATTCCGCCAGGCATTGGAGCAAAATCCGCGTCTGGCGGAGACCCACAACAACCTGGGGCGGGTTTTAGCCGGCTGTGGACGCGTAGACGAAGCCATTGCCGAATACCAGGAGGCCGTGAAACTCGACCCCGGCTACGTCGAGGCCCTCAACAAGCTCGGCACCGCCTTGGTGTCTCACGGTCGGCTCAACGAGGCCATCACCTATTTGCAGAAGGCGGTGGAGATTGCCCCGGATTCTGCCGAGGCCCACACCAACCTTGGCATTGTTCTGGCCAAGTGGGGACGGTTCGACGAGGCCATCTCCCAGTATCAACAGGCGCTGGCCATCAATGACGAGAACTGGCTGGTCCACAGCAATTTGGGCATGGTTCTGTTCGCGCGCGGCCGGGTTGGCGAGGCCATCGACCATTGCCGCCGGGCGACCGAGATCACGCCCGATGCTGCCGAGGCTCACAATAACCTCGGCGCGGCACTCGCTAGCGCGGGACAATTCGCCGAGGCGATCGTTCATTTTCGTCAGGCTGTGAAACTGGAACCCAACCTGGCCGAGGCCCACAACAACCTGGGGCGGGCGTTGGCTGGGCAAGGGCAGATCGACGAAGCTATCCGCGAGTTCGGAGCCGCCATCGCGATTCAACCTCGGTATGCGGAGCCTCGCCAGCGCCTCGCTCAACTGCTCGCTCAGCCAGGCCGAGCCTCTAGAGTGCTGGAGGAATATCATCGATTGCTTCAGTCGCTTCCCAACGATGTGGGCCTGTTGAACGACACGGCATGGATCCTGGCCACTAGCCCCGATGCGGCGGTCCGCAACGGCACGGAGGCCGTCAAACTGGCGCAGAAGGCCGTAGAGCTTTCGGAGAGCAAGGAACCGAGTTTGCTCGACACTCTGGCCGCTGCCTATGCCGAGGCGGGCCGATTCCATGATGCTGTGGAGACCGCCGAAAAGGCCGTCAATCTGGCCACTCGGCGCAAACCAGCCTGCGTTGGCACGGGACATTCGTGGCCGGATTCTGCTCTATCAGGGCGACAAGGCGTTTCGTGAAGTACAGTCTCCGCGCGTTCATCCTACGGACGGTCGTGAAAAAGCGGCAACGGATTCAAAAACGAAGTGAACCGAATAGGATAATCCCGAGTGGACCGTCTTCGGCGCCGGGTCCCACTCGATCTCACGTTGCGTCCCCGCGGCCAACAACACAAGGACAATAAAAATGAAACGTGGTCCCACCTCCGCCGGCCCCAGGATCGCGCGCCGTGAGATGCTGAAGGCCGTGGCGGCGGGCTCAGCGCTGGCCGCGGGAAGACTCTACGGTGCTCCGCCCGCCCGACCGCCCTTCTTCGAAATCAGGGCTACGCAGGAATGCGGATGGAATGTCTTTCTGAGAAAAGGCTTTTCGACGAATCCGAAGGACATCGGTGTCAATGTTCGCCATTTAGAACACTTGCACGCGGCGGGGTTGAACTGGCTCCTGGTCTTTTGGGCCAACGGGCACGAGTTTGATGATGCATGGAAAACCGTTGCCGATCACGCCGGCAGGCTGGGAATTCACTTGGGCAGGGCGATCTACGGTTTTGGGGCGGGCGGGCCAGAAACATCGATGGCCGAGCCGGATGCCCCCGCCCGCCTGCTTCGTCCGAGCGCCTGCGGCCCCAACACGGCCATCTGTCCCAACGAGGCCGAAGGCCGGCGGTGGATGGCCGGAATCCTGGCCGATCGGCTCGAACCCGGCATCGAGGCCATCGTCATCGAACCGGCCCGCGAAACCGGCCGCAATTGCATTTGCGAGAAGTGCCGGGCCATGCGGCCGTTCGAATGGGACGCAATGGTCGTCAACTTTCTTGCCGAGCAACTCGTCCGACTAAAGCCCGATGTCAAACTCATGCTCCACTTGAACGCCACCGACACCGACAGAGCCACCAAGCGGGCAATGGCCCGCGAACTGACCCGTCTGCCATCGTCGGTGGTAGCAGAGTTCGCCTGGGGAATTGATGACGAGACTGCCGTTATCGACTGGCTTGACGCTGCTCCCAGATTCTGCGTTTTTACAAAGCTGTCCCGGGTGATTCTGTTTCCCGATGGTATACGACCCGGGCAGCCGATCGAGCGCCGCGTCGAACGACTCTTTCGCTGGTGCCGTCTGGCCGCCGACCGTGGCAAGAGGGCGTACTCGTTTGACTGGCGGCTCTTCGGCGGCCGGGAATGGCGGGGCCATGAGACTGAGGCGCCGACCAGCCGGCGATCCGCTGTGATGCCCGCCTCGATCGCACTGATGGGCGCTTCCCTTGGCAATCCGTACCTGGACTCTCAGGGTCAGCGCGAGTTGCTCGCGGAGTTGCGATCGAGCACTGAGTGGGACCTCGACGATCCCGCGATATTTTATCGGGGGAAGAGCGCTGGCTAATCCCAGGTGGGCGCCTCTGCTTGCTTGGCTGCAAGAGTTCTCTAAATTACACAGTTGCCCCGTCTTCCGCCTTCGGACAATTCCGAAGAACTTCCCTAAACCGGCGAATCGGCTTGACCGATACCCGGTGATGGTCTCGTGATACGTCCCGCTGCCTCCTCAGGATTGGGCAAGGAACAACCATGCTGGCAAGAAGATTCGCCGTCGGTCCGTTGGCCCTGGCCGTTCTCGCACTCGCGGGCACAGCAGACGGCCAAACCGGCGCAGGGCAGGAAAAAGACAAGACCATCCTCAATCGCCTTGACGATTTTGGCAAGACGATCTTCGGCAGCATCTTGCCGGCGGAAAAGAACAAGAACAGACTGCCGTCCACGGCGCCGCTATTTGCCGCGCCCGGTGCGACGGATGCCGTTAACGCATCGGCCAACAATGGGCGGGCAGGAAGCGTCCTTGACCGCGTTGAGGCAAGCCGGCGACCGTCGCCTTTCGATCCAACTGGCGACGACGGAGGCATGATGCCGGAGAATACGCCTCCGCCGGTGTCGCGCAAGCCAGATGGAACGCCAAAGACGGTTCGGCGTCCCTTGGACGTTGGTTCGTTGTTCGGCGAGAGCCGTCCGACGACGGACCCTGGTCACGACCGCTCTAGCGTGTCGCCACGGACGACGATCGGCACGCCGACGGCGGCGTCATCCGGCGCGGCCGAAACGGTGACTGTCAAGGAGCAGGGGTTGCCGCCCATTCACCAGCGGCTTGCGGCGTCGCGCGAATCGGTATTCGATTCGGAGGGCGACCAAGTGTCGCCGGCCGGCACACCAGACACAACAGCGCCAACGCGCAAGACCGAGGCGCCATTGATTGAGCCGGAGCACACCGTGGTTCCTCCGCCCACCGCGTCGCGCACGGCGCAGATACAGACGCCGACACGACCCGTCGTGGCGCGTTGCACCGTGCCGTCAGCAACCCTCGGCGAGGCCGTTTCAGCGGAACCGGCCCTTGGACCGGCCATTTCGTCGCCAGCGTCGGTCGAGCCTGGTGCGGCGGCAGCTCTGCCAAGTGACGACGGTAGGCTGCTAATGGCGCGACAGGGCCCGGTGCTCAGCGTAGAGACTCTGGGCCCACGGCGGATCACGGTGGGCCGCGAGTCGACCTATGAAGTAAGCATTCTGAATTCCGGTGACGTGGCCGGCGAGGACATGGTCGTCTTCGTGTCCATGCCCGAATGGGCCGAGGTGGCCGGCGCCGAGACGAGTAAGGGCGACGTGGCCGCGAATTCCGCGGGTCCGAGCGGGACGCTGCGGTGGAACCTGGGACATCTGGATGCCAAGGGACGCGAGCGGCTGACGTTGAAAATCATTCCACGGCAAAGCCGGCCTTTCGACCTGGCCGTGCGTTGGGAGTACAAGCCGGTCGCCTCGCAGGCGATGATCGAGGTCCAGGAGCCCAGACTGCACCTGCAACTCGAAGGTCCGCGCGAGGTGTTGTACGGCAAGCAGGAGACGTATCGGCTGAGATTGAGCAACGTCGGCAACGGCGCGGCGGAGAACGTCGCCATTATGCTGATGCCCATTGGCGGCGGCGAGAACGTGCCGGCAACGCACAAGCTCGGCGTGCTGGCGGCCGGCGAGGAGAAGGTGCTCGACGTCCAGTTGACTGCGCGGCAAGCCGGAGACCTGACAGTCCAAGTCGACGCCCGCGCCGACGGCGGCGTACACGCCGAGTTGGCCGAAAAAGTGCTCGTGCGCCGGGCCGGATTGGCGATCGACGTGCAAGGGCCGAAGGTTCAATTCGTCCAGGTGCCGGCAGACGTATACCATTCGCGTCCGCAATCCGGGGACCGCACCGGCGCGGGACGTAACGCTCTCGATCGTCATGCCGGCCGGCGCCAGTTATCTGTCGGGCATCGAAGGGGCGCGGCTCGATGCGGCCGCGAATCGCGTGTACTGGACGATCGAGAACCTCAGCCCGGCCGTCGAACAGAGCTTCGCCTTCCGGTGCGCCTTGGGCAGCGCCGGCATGAGCCGCCTCCAAGTCAATGCCAAGGCGGCGGACGACCTGACGACCTCGACGTCGGTCGTGACGCGGGTTGAGGCCGTGGCGAACCTGGTGATGGACGTTCGCGATCCGGAGCGGCCCATTGCCGTAGGCGACGAAGCGACCTATGAGGTCCACGTCCGCAATCGCGGCACGAAAGAAGCGCCGAATGTCGAAGTGTTCGCCTATTTCTCGCGCGGCATCGAGCCGACCGGCGCGGACGGCGCCCCAAATCGCTTAACGCCTGGCCAAGTCAGCTTCCAGCCGATTCCGTCGTTGGCCCCCGGTGCGGAGGCCGTCTTCCACATCCGCGCCCGCGCCGACGTTGCGGGCAACCACGTCTTCCGAGCGGAGGCGCACTGTAAACCGCTGCGGGCCCGGCTCATCCAGGAGGCCACGAATCTCTACTATTCCGACGCCGCTCCCATCTCGCCGCGGAGCGGTCCGCCCGGACTCGAAGCAGTGCCGGCTAACTCGATGCGGACGGTCACGCGCCTGGCCGCACGGGCACACCGTTGGTCGCGCCGCGGCAGCAAGTGTCAAGTGGAGAGCAGCACCGTTGATGCTGCCGGCGTCAACTGCAACGCAATGTTGCGGCTCAGGGCCGGGGCATCGAGCGGGCCTGAAGAGTCTGACCTTGGCTGCGAGCGATTTCCAGCCCGGTCGAGGATCGTCTCTTCACGCTCGGGCGCTGGCCGTCGATGGGCCGTGCCGCAATGTGCCTCGGCGCGACCCGATAGTCCGGCTCGACGCCGATGCCATTGTACGGATGGCCTTGGGCGAATAGAACTTGGCCGTGGTCAGCCGCACGCCGGCATTGGAGTCTTCCAGGGGGAAGATCCCCTGGACCGAGCCCTTGCCGAAGCTCCGCACGCCGACGATCGTGCCGCGGTGATGGTCGCGGATGGCCCCGGCGAAAATCTCCGCCGCGCTGGCGCTGTCCTGGTCGATCATCACCACCAGCGGCATCCGCCACTTGCCCTGTTCGTGGGCCGAATAGGTGAAGTCCTCCTGGGCGCTGCGGCCGCGGGTCGAGACGATCACGCCGTGGTCGACGAACCGGTCGACCACTTCGACGGCGGAAACCAGCAGCCCGCCGGGATTGCCGCGCAGGTCGATCACCAGGCTCTTCATCCCCTCGCGGTGCAGCTTCCACAGGGCGGCGTCGAGGTCGCGGGCCGTGGTCTTCTGGAAGCAGGTCAGCTTGAAGTAGCCGATGCCGTACTGCGGATCGATGATGCGTCACCTGATCGACGCTGGGCACTTCGACGCGGCGGCGGCGGACGGTCACTTGCCGCGGCGCTGGCCTGGCGCGGCCAGCGGCGAGCGTCACCACGCTGCCCTCGGCGCCTTGCAGCAGGTTGGCCGCCTGATCGGTCGAGAGGTCCTTGGTCGGCTGGCCGTCGATGGCCAGGATGCGGTCTGCGGCCGCACGCCGGCTTCTTCGGCGGGGCTGCCGGAGATCACCCGCACGATCACCAGCCCGCCCTGCTGGGCCTTCAATTCCACGCCCAAGCCGACGAAATTGCCCTCGATCTGGGCGTAGACTTCGTTGAGTTGGTCGGGCGTCAGATAGGTGGAGTAGGGGTCCAGGGCGTTGGTGGCGCCGCAGAGATATTCCAGCACGACGGCGGTCGGGGCGATTTCCAGCCGCTGCTGGGCCAGCCGGGCGACGGCGGCCACGGCGTCGCGGGCGTCGGCGCGGCTGGTGACCGGCCGCGATGCCGACGATGCTCCGCAACTCGCGGCGAAAGGCGTCGACGGCCGGCCGATCGCGCTGGGGAATGTTCTGGTCGAGGAAAGCCGGCTCGCCCAGCGCCATCTCCAGATTGCCGGTGCCCCGCTCCACCAACTCCTTCCAGTGCGGCACTTCGACGTAGTGCGACTCGATCTTCAACAACACCTGGCTGTAGAGTTCCAGCGCCCGCTCGGTCGACAGCCGCAGCACCGATTCGCAGAAACTGCGGTCGGCGTAGCGGCGCTGGAGATCGTAGTGCAGCCGGGCCGTGTCGAAATGCTGCTGCAGCAGTGGCGTCGCTCGGGATATTGGCGGATGGCGTCTTCGTAGTGCGCCAGGGCCTCGCCCCAACGCCGCTGCTGCTCCAACTGCTGGCCGCTGCGCAACAGCTCGGCGACCTCGCCGTGCGGAATCGGAGATGGTGATCGTGGTCTGGGCGGCCGCCGGGCAGCCAACAACAAGGCCAAGGACCGCCAGGCACGCACGAAAGCCGAAAGATAGGACCCGTCGTCGCATGGTGTCGTCCGTCGTAGGTGGGCAGCTCGCCTGAAGCCGCATGCGGCTTCGCGGCGACTCGCTGTGGCGGTGGGTTAGGCGGCGAGCAGGCCGGGAAACGGGTCCTGTTTCCCGGCCTATCGAAGGATAGGTCATAATTCGCCCGGCGTCAAAACGCGGTCGCGGAATTTTCGACGGCCATTCGCTACAGCCGTCAAATTCGCATCGCGACAGGTCGCATGGCAACGTCTGTCGATGACCCTGACGCAAAAGCGCGGCACACCGCTTGTGCCGCCGCGGCCCGGCGAGGCCAAAAATGCCGAAAACGACGACCAGCCCGTCACGAGCCGCAAAGCCGGCACACCAGGAAAAGCCGGTAGGATGCGTTCGCAATGCACTACGAGGAATGGCGTGTGGCTTGTAATTGAAAACTGGATCGCATTGATGGCGATGCGACACAACGACGGTGCATCGCGGACGACGCACCGTACGTGAATGGGCGTCCGTCCCGTTTCTCGACGGGCCGCCTATGAGATCGCAACGAGTTGGGAGTGGCCAGCGACGGGCCGCAAAAGGGCACCGATACGCGGCCAGCGTATTTTTCGGGCATCTGCTGCGGCCAAGAAAGAGCATGGAAACAGGTCCTTTTCGGCTGGCAGAATCGGCGACAGCAACGCACGGCCCATTGGTGGCAGACATTTCATTAAGGGTGGCCAAGAGGGGTGAACTCGTTTACGGAAGCGCCGCATTAACAACGACTTAAGATCTTTTACGGACGGGTCGAATTTCAGGGAGAAAGAAGGCGGAAAGTTTCTCAATTAGGTTGCGGCGTTGGACGGCGTGGCGATTGTCCCCATAATTGGCCGCCGATACGGCTGTTATGACGTTCCAGGCGAGAAGGGTGCGCGGCGCGAGTCGAGTTTCCCTTGTGGCAATTGTCATGGCGTGCCAGGGAAGTTGTCATGTGGGCAATTCCATCGCAGAGTTGGGGACGACTCGCTCCGAGCGGGTGATGCCGTATATTGGGGCGAGAGGCGCATTGTGGGTCTGTCACCTCGCCACTGACTCAGGAATAGGGAGGTCCGCTCACACGGAAAGCGGAAGGCGTCAGGCGCGGAGTAGAAGACCTGTGGGATATGGCAATCTCGCGGACGGGCATCATGAATGAAGCGGCGCGAAGTTGGGTGGAGCGGTCGCGATACGATTTGGACACCGCCAGCGCAATGCTGTCGTCGAGCCGCTATCTATACGTGGTATTTTGTTGCCAGCAAGCTGTAGAGAAGGCGTTGAAAGCTGTGATTTGTTCGCAGACATGCACCTTGCCCCCTCGGATTCATAATTTGTTACGGCTGGCGGAGACTGCACAACGCGACTTGCCGGTGGAGCGAGGGCAGTTCTTCGGAGAACTATCGGCGTATTAATTCAATCGCGCTATCCCGAAGAGATCAGGGGATTGGCCTCAACCATGACGCGAGAGGCGGCGGACGCGATTCTGCGGACAACGGAGGAAACATTTCAATCGTTGTTCTCGACGTCGAGTAAGAGATAAGGTCTTGGCCGCGGCGACGGTGTTGGGTCGGCTCGGCGCGGTTCGAGCGGCTTACGTCTTCGGCTCCCATGTCGAAGGGCGTGCGGATCAGTGGAGCGACGTCGATGTGGCCGCGTTTGTGGAAGGGGTCGAGAACTGGGGCCTGGAGAGGCGTGCCAAGGTGATGGCATTAGTGATGAAGGAAGCCGGGGCCGACGTTGAAACGCATCTGTTTCCGACTTCGGCCCTGGCACGCCCGCAACGTGGCGGCCTCGCCGAGTATGTGCTGCAACATGGCATCTGCGTTCAGGGAGTTCACGGATCATTAGTGACATAGGTGAAGCAGGGTGCGTCTGCGACGCACCCCGATGAACCGCCCGATGTTGATTAGGAATAGGCGATGATTGCTACTGTGCTCGAATGCTGCACGTTGATTGCTGCTTTCGCGCTTGTGATCGTGACTTGCTGGTACGCTTGGTCAACGCACCACTACACGAAAATTGTCCAAAGACAGTTTCAGTTGACGACGGACCCACGTGTCATTGTCTTTGCTCAGCCGAATCTAAATGGCACGCGGCACGTCGACATCGTAATAGAGAATTTTGGTCAAGGAATTGCATCGGATATTTCGTTTGAACGTTCGGATAAGGTTGACCAAGAGACCTGGCATGCGTTCCTCCATGCGGATTCAACAGCGACCCCATTGGACCAGTCCGTGCTTGTAACTGGCATTCCTCTCTTACCGCCTGCTGGAACAGTCGCCGTTCCGTGGGATCAGGCTTGGGGCTCCAAACTTCGCTCTGGGCTTCACATTGTGTGCAAGTGCAAGCGAGTCGGGCATGGGCCGGACGGCGCAGTGGAACCGATCGAGCGCTTCCTGGCTCCGCTTCCTGATGCAGTGCAGTAGGGAGCGTCCGCGACGCACCGTCGTTGCCGACGAAAGTGATGCGTCAGGGACGCACCCTGCGGCTTACGGCAGCATCGCGCGGAACTGGCCGAACAGATAGTTGCTGTCGTGCGGGCCGGCCGAGGCCTCGGGGTGATACTGCACGCTGAAGGCCGGCAGCTTGCGGTGGCGAACGCCCTCGATCGTGTTGTCGTTGAGGTTCAGGTGCGTCACTTCCAGCTCGTCGGGCAGCGAATCGGCCTCGACCGCGAAGCCGTGGTTCTGCGTGGTGATTTCCACCCGGCCGCTCTGCCGTTGTTCAACACCGGCTGATTGGCGCCGCGGTGGCCGAACTTCAGCTTGTACGTCTTCGCCCCGCAGGCCAGCGCCAAGCAGTTGATGGCCCAGGCAGATGCCGAAGATCGGCTTCTTGCCCAACAGTCCGCGGATGCGTCTCCTGGGCGTAGACCAAGCGGCTCGGGATCGCCGGGCCCGTTGGAGAGGAACACGCCGTCGGGCTTGCGGGCCAACACCTCGTCGGCCGTGGCCGTGCCCGGCAGGACCGTCACGCGGCAGCCCATGCTGAACAGGTGCCGGGCGATGTTCCACTTCATGCCGTAGTCCAACGCCACGACGTGCGGGGCGCTGGGCGTCGGGCGCCGGATACTCGACCGGCGTGCAGCTTCGCCCAGGGGCTCAGCGGTCCGGTCCACTCGACGGGCTTCTCGGGAATCACCTCGCGGACCAGGTCGCGGCCCACCAGTCCCGGACTGGCCTTGGCCTTGGCCACCAGCCGGGCGTCGTCGAGATCGACCGACGAGAGCACGCCCTTCATGGCCCCGCGGATGCGCAGCCGGCGCACCAGCGCCCGGGTGTCGATCCCTTCCAGGCCGACGATGCCCCAATGCTTCAGATATCCGTCCAGATCGCCCTCGGCGCGGAAGTTGCTCACCCGCCGGCTGTTCTCGCGGACGATGAAGCCGGCCAGGTGCGGCTTGTGGCTTTCCACGTCCTCGGCGTTGACGCCGTAGTTGCCGATCTGGGTGTAGGTCATCGTCACGATCTGGCCGCGGTAGCTCGGGTCGGTGAGAATCTCCTGGTAGCCGGTCATCGAGGTGTTGAAACAGACCTCGCCGTCGACCTCGCCTTCGGCGCCGAAGGCTGTTCCGGTGAACACGGTTCCGTCTTCCAGGGCGAGTTTTGCGATCTGGGGCATGGTAGCGATCATGTTTCCTAGGGAGCAGTAAAGTCCGGCGGCCGCATTGACCCGATAGAGCTTCTAACGGCTGCGGGTCTCCGGATCGGCAATCTTCACCGATTGCGCAATCCGGGCAGCCTCAAGTGAGGGTCTTGTACCGGCGAGCAAGCACCCTCATTTTTTATGCGCTTAAGCCACTCTTGACCCATTCTACCGTCGGCGGCCGCGACCGACCAGTTGGGTGCGATCAAGCAAAGCCGAAGAACGGGGCCATCGTAGCGAGCCCCACCACGTGACCGCAATCGGCCTCGGTGCGGCCGAACGGGCCCGCTATTCGTATTCCCGCACGCGCCGCCCGATGGCCTCGCCCAGGGCGTGGCGGACGCTTTCGATCGGGATGCGGTCGAAGACCTGCTGGAAGAAGCCGGCGACGATCATGCGGATGGCCTCCTTGCGCGTCAAGCCGCGGCAGCAGGCGTAGAAGACCTGCTCGTCGTCGACCCGGCCGGCCGTGGCCCCGTGCGAGCATTTCACGTCGTCGGCCTCGATCTCCAGCCCGGGGATCGAGTCGGCCCGGGCGTCTTCGGAAAGGATCAGGTTGTCGTCGCGCTGGTAGCCGTCGGTCTTTTGGGCGTCGCGGTCGACCTTGATCATGCCGCGCCACACCAGCCGCGACTGGTCCTGCAAGGCCCCTTTGTAGAGCAGATCGCTGGTGCAGTGCGGCGCCTGGTGGTGTTGCAGCGTGTGGTAGGACAGATGCTGCTTGCCCTCGGTGAACATCACGCCGTTGACCTCGCGTTGGCGCCGGGCCCGACCAGGGCCACGTGCTGGTTCACCTTGGCCAGCCGGCTGCCCAGGGCGCCGATGGTCCACTGCAGGGCCGCATCGCGTCCGACCAGTGCCCGCTGATGGGCGAAGTGCCAGACGCCGGTGCCCCAGTTCTGAAGGTTGACGTAGTCGCAGCCGGGCCCGCGGGCCGACGTGGATTTCGATGGCCCCGCAGTGCAGGCCTGGCGCCGCCGCGTCGAGGCTGGCCGTTTCGGCCAGCAGCGGCGCCTCGGCGCCCTCTTCCAGCACGACCAGCGCGTGGCCGAGATCGACGCCGCCGGGCGAAAGGGCCGACAGCATGTGCAGCGGCCGTTCGATCACCACGTCCCGGGGCACGTAGAGCAGCATTCCGCCCGACCAGCAGGCGGCGTGCAGGGCGGCGAACTTGTCGGCCCGGTAATCCACCGCCGCGAACAGGTACGGCCGCAGCAGGTCCCCGTGCCGCACCTACCAACTCGTCGAGACTGCCGAACAGCACGCCTCGCCGGGCCAACTCCGGATCGAGCCGCGTGGCCGTCGGGCGGCTGTCCAGCGACGCCGTCGTGCCCGCCAAGTCCACGCCTTCGGCTAAGAAGGGCATCGGGAACCGCGTCCACTTCGCCGGATGCGCTCGCGGCAAGGAGAACCGCTTCGAGGTGGAGCCCGCGGATGTCGGTCCGCGCCATTCTTCGAGCTGCGGTCGGGCAGCGGCAACTCCTCGAAACGTCGCCATGCCTGCGGCGCAGCGCACGAAGCCACGCCGGCTCCTGGCGGTCGGCCAGAAACGACTCGAAGGACTCGCCGGTAAAACCGTCGGCAAGCTGGGTCGGCGTCACGATTAGCTGCGTGTGTACAAGTCGTAGGGTGGGTCAGCGCAGCGGATCCCACAAATATGTCTGGTGGGCTCGCTGCAGCTGACCCACCCATTACGCGATATCGAAGCCTACCCCACGGTTCCTTCCATCTGCAACTCGATCAGCCGGTTCATCTCCACGGCGTATTCCATCGGCAACTCCTTGACCAGCGGCTCGATGAAGCCGCTGACGATCATCGTGGCGGCCTCGGCCTCGGTCAGGCCGCGGCTGGTGAGGTAGAACAGTTGCTCCTCGCCGATCCGCGAGACGCTGGCCTCGTGGCCGACCATCACGTCCTGCTCCTCGATCTCGATGTAGGGGTAGGTGTCGCTGCGGCTTTGCGGGTCGAGGATCAAGGCGTCGCAGACGACGTTGGACTTCGATTTCTTGGCCCCCTTGCACATCCGCACCAGGCCGCGGTAGCTGGCCCGGCCGCCGTTCTTGGAGATCGACTTGGAGATGATCCGGCCCGAGGTGTGCGGGGCGCAATGCACCAGCTTGGCGCCGGCGTCCTGGTGCTGGCCGGCCGAGGCGAAGGCCACCGAGAGGACCTCGCCGCGGGCGCCGGGCTCCATCATGTAGATCGACGGGTACTTCATCGTCAGCCGGCTGCCCAGGTTGCAGTCGACCCACTCGACCAGCGAGTCGCCGTAGCCCATGGCCCGCTTGGTCACCAGGTTGTAGATGTTGTTGGCCCAGTTCTGGATGGTGGTGTAGCGGACCCGCGAGCCGCGCTTGGCGATCACCTCGACCACGGCCGAGTGCAGGCTTTCGGTGGAGTACATCGGGGCGGTGCAGCCCTCGACGTAATGCACCTGGGCCCCCTCGTCGACGATGATCAGCGTCCGCTCGAACTGGCCCATGTTGGCGGCGTTGATGCGGAAATAGGCCTGCAAGGGGAACTCGACCTTCACGCCCGGCGGCACGTAGATGAACGACCCGCCCGACCAGACGGCCGAATTCGAGCGCGGCGAACTTGTTGTCGGTCGGCGGGATGATCGTGCCGAAGTACTCGCGCACCAGGTCGGGGTGCTCGCGGACGGCCGAGTCGGTGTCGGTGAAGATCACGCCCTGCCGGGACATCTCCTCGCGCAGCGAGCCGTAGACCACTTCGCTCTCGTACTGGGCCTTCACGCCGGCCAGGAACTTCTTCTCGGCCTCGGGGATGCCCAGCCGGTCGAAGGTGTTCTTGATTTCCGCCGGCACCTCGTCCCAGGTCTTCACCTGGTGGTCGGTCGGCTTCAGGTAGTAGTAGATGTCCTCGAACTTGATGGCGATGTCGCCGCCCCAGCGCGGCATGGGCTTGGACTCGAAGATCTCCAGGCTCTTCAGCCGGAAGTCCCGCATCCAGGCGGGCTCGCCCTTCATCTCCGAAATCTCGGCGACGATCTCGCGGTTCGAGGCCCTTGCGGGCCTTGAAGACGTACTTCTCTTCGTTGCGAAAATCGTACTTGTTGATTTCGCCGATCGGGTCGATACGTATATCGGTAGCCATGTCGTGAATGGCGCTGATTGTATTCGTAGGGTCGTGAAACGCACCGTGCAGTTGTCAACTGTCATCGCCGCTAGCGGTCAACTGCCGCCGCCATCGATTCCATGGCCGCTTCGTCGGCGGCCGCCTCGGGATGGGCGGCGCGAATGCGGTCGTAGCCCTGCTTGTGCAGCTCCAAGGCCAGTTCCGGCCCGCCGGTCTCGACGATCCGCCCGCCCAGCATCACGTGGGTGAAGTCGGGCCGGTTGTACTCCAACAGTTGTTCGTGGTGCGTGATGATGAGGATGCCCATCTCGTGGCCGCCGATCTCGGCGATGCTCTGGCTGGCCAGGCGCACGGCGTCGACGTCCAGGCCGCTGTCGGTCTCGTCGAGAATGGCGAACTTCGGCCGCAGCATGGCCATTTGCAGGATCTCGGCCCGCTTCATCTCGCCGCCGGAGAAGCCGTCGTTGACGTAGCGCCGGGCGAACTCGGGGTCGATCTTCAACTGCTGCATCTTCTCGTTCAGTTCCTTGCGGAACTGCCGCATGGGGATCAGTTCTTCGCCCTCCTTGCGGTCGGGCCGGCGGACGTTCGTGGCGGCGTGGCGGAGGAAGTCGGCCATCTTCACGCCGGGGATCGCCACCGGCCGCTGGAAGGCCAGGAACAAGCCCGGCCCGGGCCCGCTCGTGCGGCTCCATGGCCAGCACGTCCTGCCCATCCAGTTCGACGCGGCCGCGAGGTGACCTGGTAGCCGGGGTGGCCCATGACGGCGAAGCCCAGCGTGCTCTTGCCCGAGCCGTTGGGCCCCATCAGGGCATGGACCTCGCCCCGGCGTATTTCCAGGCTGACGCCCCTGAGGATCGGCTTCTCGCCGACGCTCACGTGCAGATCGACGAATCGATAGCGTCTCGCTCATGCTGGCTTCTTCTGCCTTCGCAGTCCGCCTTCACTTTCTGATGTTCGAACACCGGCTGCACTTCGTCCATCCGCACGAAGCCGCTCTGCTGCGGCACGGGCAATTCGTCCTCCACCTTCTCGCCGCGCCGCACGAGGTGGCCGATCCAGCCGCCGCCTCGGCTGCCGCGCTGCCGGGCGATCCGCTGGCCGCGAATCTTCTCCTGCAACCGCATCAGCCTTCCAGCACCGACTCCGGCCGCGGCGGGCAGCCGGGAATGTACACGTCGACCGGAACCACCAGGTCGACGCCGCGGACCACGTGGTAGCCGTACTCGAAGTACGGCCCGCCGGCGATCGTGCAGGCCCCCATGGCGATCACGTATTTCGGCTCCGGCATCTGCTCGTACAGCCGCCGGATGCGGCTGGCCATCTTGTAGGTCACCGTGCCGGCGACGATCATCAGGTCGGCCTGCCGCGGGCTGGGGCGAAAGGCCCCGCCCCGAACCGGTCCAGGTCGAACCGGCCGGCCCCGGCCGACATCATCTCGATCGCACAGCAGGCGATGCCGAAGGTCATCGGCCACAGGCTGCCCTGCCGGGCCCAGTTGATCGTCTGCTCCAGGGTGGTCAGCAGCACGCCGTCTTCAAATCGTCCTTCGATCCAGGGTCGTGTCATCTCTGTCGTCCTGTCGGCAATGCGCTTCGTCGCCGGCGACAGTGGCGTCTCCGGTCCTGCGACCCCGGTCGGTGCCAGACTCCCGCAAACCCATCAGTATAGCCGACGCTCAACTCGCTTGGAACCGGCACTCGCTGCCCCCCTGGAGGCGGCACTCGGTCAGCTCCACGTCTTGGCCGAGCAGTTCGGAAAACATCATCCGCTCCATGTTGCAGATGTCCTGGTCCTGCTCGGCCAACTTAGGGTAAGGGCAGGCGTGCTCCGTCAGGATGGTGCCCTGGCCGGAATCGCTCGACCGAGACGGGAATCCGCCGCTGGGCCAGCAAGTCGGCCAGCGACTGCATCCGCTCGGCCGGCGTGTTGCCCTCGATCTGGTCGGCGTAGCCGGCCGCCAGCGCCCGGGCGATCCGCCGCAACGTCTCGCGGCGCAGTTCCGGGTCGCTTCGACTTGCGAATTTCCTGCCACAGCGTCATGGCCAGATCCGTGAAGTTCGAGCCCGTCAGGCGCAAGCCCTTTTCGGTGAGCCAGTAGCGGTGCCTCGGACGCCCGCGACCGTGGCGGGTCGCCTCGCGCTGGATGGCGTTCTGGCGCATCAGCCGCACCAGCCGCTGCCGCACGGCCGTCGGCGTAACTTCCATCGCATCAGCCAGTTCCGACACGCCCAACGGACCCGTGATCCGCAGCAGGTCCAACAACCCCGCGTCCGATGTTGGTGCTTGGGTACTCATGGCGTTCACCCCTCGAACACGTGTCCAAATTGGAATCTACGCATCGTCTCCCCATCTCCATGATAATTGTACGCCACCCTGCCATTTATATCAAGGAAACCTGCTATAAGTGCGACAAGCAGGCCGAACGAATTGGACCGAGCGGCGGGAAACGTCCCCTTCGATGCTCACGTGCACACGAGCAGACACTACCACTAATGCAGTTGACTCGGACATTCACGTCAGCGGGAAAACTGCGGGTTACCACGGCCACGAACTCCTCCGGTGTGGCTGCATGGCTGATCTCGCGGCGGAAGGCGCGAATCCCGGTCTGTCCTTGCCCATAGCAGCAGGCGTAGCTTCGCATCAGCATCGTTCCTTTGACCGGTCCGAAACGCTCGACGACCAGCCGGTAGTGGTCCAAGAGCAGCTTGCCGCTGCTGGCGCAGCGTGGGATCGGGCGGAATCGGTTGGCCGCGCAGCGCGGCGGCCACTTGGGCGAACAGCCACGGGCGACCCAGCGCCGCGCGGCCGATCATCACGCCGTCGACGCCGTAGCGAGCGAAGGCCTCGACGACCGCCGCCGGCGTTCTCAGATCGCCGTTGCCGATCAAGGGCATCCGGCTCAGATGCGGCTTGATGCGGGCGATCTCGTCCCAATCGGCCGAGCCGCGGAACAAGTCTGCGGCCGTTCGGCCGTGGACGGTCACGGCCGCGCCGCCGGCCGCTTCGATCGCCTGGGCCACGTCGATGGCGTTGATCGTGTCGCGAGTCGCCCCCAAGCGGATCTTGGCCGTCACGGGCACGGGCCGGCATGCGGCCGCCACGCGGCCGACGATCTCGCCCACGCGATCGGGATATCGCAAGCAGGTACGAGCCGCTTTCCGCCTTCTCGGCCACGTCGCGCACCGGGCAGCCGAAATTGATGTCGACCACGCTGACGCGAAACTCCTCGACCAGCCGCCGGCCCACCGCGGCCAGGTCGGCTGGATCGTTGTCCCAGATCTGCACGGCCAGCGGCCGCGGCTCGTCGGCGACGCCCCAGAGCCGATCGGGCAGAGACGTCGCCGCGGTCGCAGTGCAGAATGCCGCGGGCGCTGAGCATCTCCGTGGCCGGCAGGCCCACGCCGCCAAACCGCCGCACCATCTGGCGGTAGGCGTAGTTGGTGAAGCCGGCCATGGGAGCCTGGAGCACCGGCGGGTCGACCAGCAGCGGCCCGATCTTCAACGGCTTCACGGGTTCAGTACCAGGGCCGCAACCGAACGTTCAGCCGGCATGCCAGACGGCAGCGACCGTCAGCACGTAGTCGGCGATGGCCCGGTTGTAGTCGGTCAATGCCTGCAGCAGGGCCAGCGTCTGCTTGGTTTGCGCGGCAACGCTCCCGACAACCTGCTCCATCGATCCGCTGCCCGCGTTGTATTGCTCGACCGCGGTGGCCCGGGCGGCGTCGGCCTCGACAACCGCCGAGGCGTATTGCTGCACGCTGGCAAACAGCGTGGGGATCGTGCTGGCCAGTCGGCGAACGGGCCACGAATCGACCACCCTCCTGGGCTGGGAATCGAGTTTCATCAAATAATTGCCCCAGTGTGGCACGGTCGATGCCAGCGGCCACGCCGACTCGCCCGTCGCGCCGATGCGCTGGGCCAAGGCGTACTGGGCCTCGACCAACCGGGCCTGCGTCTGGCGCATCGAAGCCTGCGTGGCCAGTTGGGCCCAACGCAGCCGCAGCATGTCGATCGGCCCGGCCGAGTCGTCGCGGCGCTCGAGCACGGTCGGCGTCAGCCCTTCGAGCAGTTCGGCCTGCTCGGCGAGCGCTTGGTACTCGGCCGCCCACTGGCTCAATCGCCAGTAGACTTCGATGGTTGCTCGGCGATCCGTGCCCGGATCGCGGAGCAGGCAGTCGGCCAGATTCATCGGTTTGCCGGTGTTCCTCAGGCAGGGACCGGTCCCAATACAGGGCCACGGCCAGTTGCTTGGCCCGGACGGCCGGGCCGGCGTCGAGCAAGGCCGGATACAGCAATGACGTGCCGGCAGCAACGCCAGAGTCTGATGACACGGGCTTCTGCACCGTCCGCGGCTTAGCTGAGTCGGACGGAACAGACAGACTCTCGATTGGTACGACAACATCGCGACGCGCTGGCGACGACGAGCGGGTACTCGGTACCGGGGGCTGAGCACTGGGTACTGAGCGTTGAGTGCTGTCGATCGGCGTTTTTTCCGACCCGTCGCTTGGCGGTGCCGGCGTTGGTTTGAGAGGTTTCTCGGGCTGCTGCGCAGTCTGCGGCGGTGCCAGCGTTGGCTCCTGCCGGCCCAGCGGCTGCAAACCGCGTGGAGGAGCGGGAGTCGGCTCGGCCGATCGCCGAGCGTCGGCCGGGACGCTGGCCGCCGCCGGTTGCACGCCGCCCTGGCCACCAGTGGCCATGATCGGAGCGGTGCCCTGTCGCGTCGGCCCTATCAGCATGGCCACCAGGGCCTGTGGATTGGTCATCGGGCTCGCGACGGCCAGCCCATAGTCGGCGATGCTGCGGTTGTAATCGCAGACAGCACGGATGAACGCCCGTTGCTGGTCGACGAGCGCCTGGCTGGCGGCGATCGTGGCGGTTGCATCACCGCCGGCCGACGGTGTTTCGGCCACCGCGGTCAGCACGTCTTCGGCCGCTTGAACGGCGGCGGCCTGCTCGTCGACCGCTTGTCGGCGAATCGGCAGGGTGCGATCCATCAGTGCGGCCGGCTCTGGCGCGGTTCGCCCGGCGAATAGCTCTTGAAAACTCGTCCTGTAGGGACCGACGTGAGGCCGGTCGGCCGGCAACGGCAGTGCGGCTCCCGGCGCCAGACGCATCGCCTTGGCAAGCTCATACTGCGTGCGCATGATCTCCAGTTCGGCTTGATGAAGCTGGGCCGCAGCCGACGCCAGGGCGAGCCGCAGCGAAGCCGGTTCGCTGCCCGCCGGCTTGATCTTTGCCAAAACCTGGATGTGGTCGAAACAGAAATGGTACTCGGCCACCGCCTGCACGAGCGACCAGTAGACGTGGGTCATCTCCAACTGCTGCCGACGGTCGGTCGTGGAACTGAGGACGCTGAAAAGCGTCAGCGGTTGGCCCGCCAGCGCGCTGCCCGGCGGAAGGAGCATCGCTGCGGCGACCATGTCGGGCGGAAAAATGCGATTTGGCGCGGGCTTGGCGGCCGGGAGCGTGGCCACGGTGGCGCGGATGGCCGGCTCCAAGACCGCCGGCGCACGTCTCTCGGCAGCCGGCGCGGATCGAAGGATGCCATCGGACGCTTGGGCCAACAGCAGAGAGCTAAGAACGAGGCTGGCGACGTACATGGTCGTTCCTCCGTGGTACGTGCATCGGGCGCGGTCACGCGATGCCCCATCGAGCGGCTATAAACTGACAGGTTTTCCGCGATTCGTCAATGTGGGGCGACGGTTGGGCGGCGGCTTGACGGGCATCCCCTCTGGGGTGTGGATGGAGGTTCGATTGTTGACGCCCTCAGAAAAGACCCCTACAATGTTGGGTTTTCCTAGGGATCGCGAATGAAGCGGCTTGCCGACGAGAAAGTCCTGATCCTGGATTTTGGCTCCCAGTACGCCCAACTCATCGCTCGGCGCGTCCGTCAGCAGCACGTCTTCTGCGAAATCGTCCGGCACGATCTGACGGCCCGGCGCATCCGCGAGTTGGCCCCCAACGGAATTATTCTGTCCGGCGGTCCGGCCAGCGTGTACGATCCGGGGGCGCCGCAATGCGATCCGGACATCTTTCGCTTGGGTGTGCCGGTGTTGGGGATTTGCTACGGGCTACACCTTGCGTGCCAGGCGCTTGGTGGACACGTTCAAGGGACGCCGCGGCGCGAGTACGGGCGAGCCAGATGCCGTGTTACAGAGCCCGACGAACTGTTTGAGGGCGTGCCCGAGGAGATCGACGTGTGGATGAGCCACGGCGATCAGGTATCGCAGGCCAACGGGGATTTTGCCTCATTGGCTGCCACCGACACCTGCCCGCTGGCGGCCGTCAAGCACCGGCAACTGCCGATCTACGGCCTTCAGTTCCACCCTGAGGTGACGCATACGTCGCACGGCGCTGCGGTGTTGGGCAACTTCCTGAAGTCCGTCTGTCATTGTTCCGGCAGTTGGAAGCTGGGCGATTTTGCCCGCGAAACTGTTGCTGCCATTCGCCGGCGCGCCGGACGGGATCGCGTGATCTGCGGGCTTTCCGGCGGCGTCGACTCTTCCGTGGTCGCGGCCCTGCTGGCCCAGGCCATTGACACGCAGCTTTCCTGCATCCTGGTCGACAACGGGTTGTTGCGGAAGGACGAGGAAGAATCGGTTCTGAAGGAGTTTAGCGACCACTTCCAGACCGATCTGCACGTCGTCAAGGCCGAAGGCCGGTTCTTAGCGGCGCTGGCCGGCGTGGTCGATCCGCAAGAAAAACGCCGCCGTATCGGCCACGCGTTCATCGAATGCTTTGCCGACGAAGCCGCGAAGATCGAGGCGCGAAATTTCTCGCGAGGGCACGCTCTATCCGGACGTGATCGAAAGCGGCGGCAGCCGAGACGGTCCGGCTGCCACGATCAAGCTCCACCACAACGTCGGCGGATTGCCCGAGGACTTGGCCTTCGAACTGATCGAGCCGCTGCGCGACCTGTTCAAAGACGAAGTGCGAAGTCTTGGCGTCCAGCTTGGCCTGCCGCAGGAAATCGTCTGGCGCCATCCGTTCCCAGGGCCGGGCCTCGCAGTGCGATGCGTGGGCGAGGTGACGAAGCAGCGGCTCGACGTTCTCCGCGAAGCCGACGCCATCGTGGTCGGCGAGATCAAGGAGGCCGGCCTGTATCGCCAAACGGCCCAGGCATTCGCCGTGCTCCTGCCGGTGCAGAGTGTCGGCGTGATGGGCGACGCGCGAACGTATGCCGACGTCGTGGCCGTTCGTTCGATTGATACCGAAGATTTCATGACGGCCGATTGGAGCCATCTGCCCTACGATTTGCTGGCACGCATCTCGACCCGAATCATCAACGAGGTAAAGGGCGTCAATCGCGTCGTGTACGACATAAGCAGCAAGCCCCCGGCGACGATCGAATGGGAATGAGTAATGAATGGGAATAGAAACAGGGACGGTCGAGAGTCCAGCCTGAAAAATCGTTTAGCCCGGCCGCTCGTGGCCGGTTGACCATGACGGACAAGCCAACCGCTGATCGCCCCTCCGAACAACCGACGTTCGAGGCCGCCCTCGAGCGTCTGGAAGACATCGTCCACCTGTTGGAAGATGGCAGGCTGGGCCTCAACGACGCGATCGAGCGCGTATGAAGAAGGCGTGAAGCTGCTGCGGCAGTCGTATGACCTGTTGCAGCGCGCCGAACGGAAGATCGAGCTGCTCAGCGGCGTCGATGCCGAGGGCAACCCCGTGACGCAGCCTTTCGACGACAGCGCCACGTTCGACCCGGCCGAGCCGGGCAAACGCCGCAGTCGCCGCAGCAAGGCAGCACAGCCGCCGGACTGCGAGCCTGCCGGGCCATAGACGCGCCCCGCCGGCGGCCGTACACTGAAGATCTCATAGGGTGCGTCCCCGACGCACCACCATTGCCACAACAATAGGTGCGCCGGAGACGCGCCCTTCGCAGGTATGCTGGCTAGCGGCGCCCTGTGTTTTGCCGAATTGCTCCGGACGCTCGGCCCGCGCATCGACGCGGCGCTGGCTACGCGTGTTGAGTTCGGCCATCGCTCACCGGCCCGGCTTTGCGATGCCATGCGCTACAGCCTGTTGGCGGCGGGGAAGCGGTTGCGGCCGATGCTGGCACTGCTGTCTTGCGAAGCGTGCGGCGGCGCAATGGATGCCGCAATGCCGGCCGCATGCGCGGTCGAGATGATCCACGCGTATTCGCTAATTCACGACGATCTACCGGCGATGGACGACGACGATTTGCGCCGCGGCCGGCCGACGTGCCACAAGGCGTTCGACGAAGCGACGGCCATTCTCGCCGGCGACGCCCTCCTGACCCTCGCCTTTGAAGTGCTCGCGGGCGAAATTCAGCCGCCGGCCACGGCCGCTGCATGTTGCGCCGCCTTGGCTGCCGCTGCCGGGGCATGCGGCATGGTCGGCGGCCAGATGGATGATACTAGGGGAGAGAGGGGAGAGGAGAGAGGAGAGGGGGCCGCCGTGCCGGCGGTCGCTAAACAGGCTGTTGCGCCGCCAATCCCTAGCCCTCGCTCCCCAACCCCCGCTCCGCTGCCTCCCTCCTCGCTCCTCTCTCCTCTCTCCACTGCGCTCGAGTCGATCCATAACCGCAAGACCGGGGCGATGATCCGCGTCTCGCTACGGCTTGGTGCCATGGTGGCGGGAGCTGATACCGCACAGCTTTCGGCTCTGGACGACTACGGCCGGCGGTTGGGGTTGGCCTTTCAGATTGCCGACGACCTTCTGGACGTTCGCAGCAGCGAGGCCGCCACGGGCAAGCGGGTCGGCAAGGATGCCCGGCAGGGAAAACTGACCTTTCCGGGGCTACTCGGTCTTGACCAAAGTGCCCAACATGCTGAACAATTGACCTCCGAGGCGTGCCGGTCTCTCGCGATTTTCGGATCGAGGGCAGAAGGGCTTTGTGCCGTGGCGCGGTACGTCGTGGAAAGGGACCGCTGATGGATGAGCTGCTCTCGACGATCAATTCGCCTCAAGACCTCAGGAAACTATCGCACAAACAGCTTGAGCAGTTGGCCGGCGAGATGCGCGAGGCACTGTGCCGACTGGCCGCCACGCGCACGGCCCATTTTGCCTCGAACCTGGGCGTTGTTGAACTGACTCTTGCGCTGCACACGACGTTTGATTTCGCCCGCGACCGCCTGATCTGGGACACCGGCCATCAGGTCTATTCGCACAAGATGATCACCGGGCGGTACGACGAGTTCCACACGATGCGGGCACGGGGCGGGCTGATGGGCTATCCCAATCCCGCTGAAAGCGATTACGACCTCTTCCTCACCGGACACGCCGGGTGCAGCGTGGGCACGGCCCTCGGAATGCGCTGCGGCGATGAGTTGCTGCGGCCCGACGAAAAACGCCACGTCGTCGCCGTCGTTGGCGACGGCGCCTTTCCCTGCGGGACAATCTTCGAGGCGATGAACAACGCCGGGGGATTGAAGAAGAATTTGATCGTCGTGCTCAACGACAACAAGATGTCCATCTGCCCTCGCGTCGGCGGACTGGCCGAATCGCTCGATCGGCTCCGCCTGGCCGACTTCTACACCGGGCTGAAAGCGGACGTCCAAAAGATGCTCAATCGCATGCCGGTCATCGGCGACCCGGTCGAGCGGTTCATCTCGCAGGTGAAGGACGCGATCAAGGCGGGCCTGTTGGGCGGCATGATTTTCGAGGACCTCGGCTTCCGGTATATCGGTCCCGTCGATGGGCACAACATTCGCCAGTTGCAGAAATACCTGGCCATGGTGCGGCAATTTCAGGGACCGGTTCTATTGCACGTGGTGACGGAAAAAGGGCACGGTTTTCAGCCGGCCGCCGACGATCCAACGACGTTTCACGCCCCGGCGCCCTTCCGGCGGAACAACGGCTCGATCATCCCGCTGGTGAAAGCCTGCGCCCGGCCGCCCTACACGGAATTGGTTCGCGAGGCACTGCGGTCGCAGATGCGATCCGATCCGAAGATCGTGGCGATCACGGCCGCCATGTGCCAGGGGAACATGTTGGAGCCGATCCGCGAAGAGTTTCCCGACCGCTTCTTCGACGTAGGCATCTGCGAGTCGCACGCAGTTGCCTTTGCCGCCGGTCTGGCCAAGGCGGGGCTGCGGCCGGTTGTCGACATTTACAGCACCTTCATGCAGCGCGCCTACGATCAGATCTTCCAGGAAGTGGCATTGCAGAGCCTGCCGGTCGTGCTGCTGCTGGACCGCGCCGGGCTGGTCGGGCCAGACGGGCCGACGCACCACGGCGCGTTCGATCTGACGTATCTACGCCCACTTCCGAATCTGACGCTAATGGCGCCGGGCGATGCGGCCGACGTTGCGCCGATGCTCGACTGGGCGCTCCACCACGATCACCCGACGGCCATCCGTTATCCCAAAGCGGCGTCGGAGACGATCGATCGATCGGTTCTCGGCGGCGGGCACACTCCGCGTGCCGCCGCCGATTCTGCGCCCGCACTGCAGTTAGGCAAATCCGAGGTGCTCCATTGGGGCGACGACGGCGTGCTCGCGGCCTGCGGCACGCCTCTGGTCGCGAGCGTTCGAGCCGCGGAGCAGTTGGCGACCGAGGGCCTCGATTTCGGCGTCATCAACGCTCGCTTCGTCAAGCCGCTGGACTGCGAGACCATCCTCCGCGCCGTGGCCGATTGTCCCGTGGTGATTACCGTGGAAGAAGGGGCGCTGATTGGCGGATTCGGAAGCGCCGTCTTGGAGGCCGCGTCCCAAGCGGGCCTCGACACGAGCCGCATTGTCCGTTTGGGCATTCCCGATCGCTTCATCGAACACGGCGGCCGCACCGAGTTGCTCCACGAGTTGGGCCTCGACGCGGCCGGCATCATGCGGGCGTGCCGGAAATGCTCAAATCGGCCGGCGCCGCATCATGCCGTCACCTAATCGCTTTCCCACAACGGCGCGAATCCATGGCAAACAAGAACGCCCACCCGCCGGCGAGACCGCTACGCGCGTTCTTGCTCGGCGCGGCTGACCGGCCCCGCGTCCTGGAGGAGGCCGAGCGGCTACGGCCGATTATCGAACAACATGCCGAGATTCTGTGTTCCGATTTCACCGGCTGCGAAGACCTCGAGCCGATGGAAGCCGACGTTGCGATCGTGATTGGCGGCGACGGATCGATTCTCCGGGCCGCGCGACAGATGGGCCAAAGGCAGGTGCCGGTGGTGGCCGTCAATCTCGGCAAACTCGGCTTCCTGGCAAATCTGACGCCTTCCGATCTGCCCGCGGTCTTGCGCGACTTCGCCGCCGACAGACTGACGGTTCACGAACATTTGATGTTCGACTGCGCGGTGCTCCGCGGGGGCGAAGTCGCTGCGAAGCAGCTCGGACTCAATGAAGTCGCCGTGCACACGGGGACGCCCTTCGCCCTGGTGAACATCGATCTTTATGTTGACTCAGATTTGGTGACTACGTATAGTTGCGACGGTCTCATGATTGCCACGCCGGTCGGATCGACCGCCCATTGCCTGGCGGCTGGTGGCCCGATCCTGCGCAAGCACTTGCAGGCGTTCGTGATCGTGCCGCTGAGCCCGCACACGTTGACCATGCGGCCCGTGGTCGATTCGGCGGACTGCGTGTACGAGATGGTTGTGCCGCGGCCCAACGAGGGAACGGCGGCCGTGGTCGATGGTCGCGTGCTGTGCCGGCTGCAACCGGGCGACCGGGTGCGCGTGGAAAGGGCCAGTTCGCGGTTCAAGCTGGTGGCGGCGCCGGGCTACTCCTACTATCGCACCCTCCGCGAAAAACTAAGCTGGGGCGGCAGACTGAGGCTCAACAACGTCTGATGGAACATCCCTAAGCATCAAGGCGCATAGCCAGCACTCGAAAGGAAGCGAGTATGAATCGCACGATTTGTGGATGTCTGGCGTGGACGTTGGTTCTTGGCACTACCGCTGCCGGTAATGCCGCCGCGCCGGAAAAGTATACGCTTCGCTACAAATTCCAGCCGGGCGAAACGGTCCGCTGGGCCGTGGAGCATCGCTCGAAGGTCCGGACCACGGTTTCGGGCACGACGCAGACCGCCGAGACGCTGAGCCTCTCGACAAAGCTGTGGCGTGTCGCCGACGTCAAGCCCGATGGCGCCGTGACGTTTGAGAACAGCGTCGAGCGGGTCGACATGCGGCAGCAACTGACCGGCAGCAACGAGGTCCGCTACAACAGCCAGACTGATGCCAAGGCGCCGCCGGGATTCGAGGGCGTCGCGAAGTCGCTCGGTCATCCGCTCTCGCGGGTGACGATGGACCGCGGCGGCAAAGTGCTGCATCGCGACCGGTTGGACAAGAACCCACAAGTCGCAATCGCCCCGGGCAATCCTTCCCCGCAAGAGGATAGCTGGCTGACGATTCCGCTGCCCGGCGAAGCGGTGGCGGTCGGCCACACGTGGTCGATACCGCAAGACATCGACATCCCGCTGCAAACCGGCGGGGTCAAGCGCGTCAAGGCAGTCCAGCGATTCACGCTGGAGGACGTGAAGACCGGCGTGGCCGTCATCCGCGCCTCGACGGAGATTCTCACACCGATCACCGATCCGGCCATCGAATCGCAATTGGTCCAGCGCGAGGCCGCCGGACGGGTACGGTTCGACATCGACGCCGGCCGCGTCCTCAGCCAGCAATTGGACATCGACAAGCACGTCGTCGGGTTCCGCGGCGACGCCAGCAGCATCCATTACGTCAACCGCTTCTCCGAACGGCTCATGCCCGACGAAGCCAAGACCGCGGCGAATTGAGGATCATCGGCGAAGGAGATCCGGTCGTACCGCCGTCAGTCTAAACGACGCGAGGAATCTCCGCCAATTCGCCGGTGATAGCCTTCGCTGTGCTCGGGAGGACCTGGGTCAGTCCGGGCAAGCGATTATGTTCCGGAGCTTCCGACCACACGCCTCCCGTCCGGACGTTCTGCGCAGACCTTAACGGCTCTGCGAGCCGGAATTCAGGTCGAGGTTGCGATTTGTCGATTTTTCGCAATACACCAATTAACTGGCCCATGCGGTCAACCTGGGCCGCGTCTGTCGGGGAAAAGCTGCTGCGCAACGACCGCAGGGGCCACCGGTGCGGATTGTGACGGCGGCTGTCCCGGCTCCTTGGACCGCACGGCGGACCCTTAAGGTTTCCGCAGTTTGACAGGGAGCGGATGGGTCGAGGATAATAGGCGGAACCGACTGCGCTTCGCGGCATGCAGCGAACTCTCATCACCCGGGACAGGCAGCGTTGGAGACAAGGCTCGTGCATCATTTTCCACTCGTTGGGAGGTTTGGCACGGAGGGCAAACAGAAGCGGCGCCTTTCGCGAAGTTCAGCCGCCCGAGGCGCAAAGAAGAGGCATGGCAGCCGGTCGCTGCAAATCGAAAGCCTAGAACAACGTGCCCTGTTGAGCGTCGGCGGAACCCTGGCCTCGGTCGAGACAACGGTCCAGGCACTGGGCGTCATTCCATTGGCCGACGCGGTCGGTTCGGCCACCGTGCCGGCAGGCAGTCTGACTCCCGCGCTGGTCCGATCGGCGTACGGGATCGACGCCATTTCGCTTAATGCGGTGGTCGGCGACGGCACGGGCCAGACGATTGCGATCATCGTGCCCTACGACAATCCAAATTTCGTCGACAGCACCGATGCCAGCTTCGCGACGAGCGATCTGCACTACTTCGACGCCCAATTCGGGCTGGACGATCCACCCAGCTTCGCAAAAATCGATCAGCTTGGGGGAACAGACTATCCCACGGCGGACCCGACCGGTTCGCAGTTCGGAATCGAAACAGCCATCGACGTCGAGTGGGCCCATGCCATTGCGCCGAATGCGAATATCTTGTTGGTCGAAGCCGACAGTGAGTTGCTGAGCGACCTGGCCACGGCAATCGACACGGCTCGGAATTGGCCGGGCGTGTCGGTCGTTTCCATGAGCTTCGGCGCCACTGAGGCCGTCCTTGACGCCGACAACAGCGACGGTTGGGAGCTTTCGTTCGACTTCCATTTCACGACGCCGTCCGGCCACGAGGGGATTACGTTCATTGCGGCGACCGGCGACGACGGTTCACCCGGCACGTACCCGGCCTTCTCGCCAAACGTCTTGGCCGTCGGGGGCACGACGCTGACGCAAACAGGCGGCGTTTACGATTCCGAGACGGCATGGAGCGATGCCGGCGGCGGCCAAAGCGTCCATGAATTGGAACCGGCCTGGCAAAGCCGCGTGCAGGACTCCGGCTTCCGCCAAACACCGGACGTTGCGTTCGTGGCCGATTATGTTGCCGGAGTTGCCATTTACGATTCGTACGATTTCACCGATGCGACGCCCTGGGCGGCGGTCGGCGGCACCAGCCTGTCCGCACCGTGCTGGGCGGGACTCGTGGCCATCGCCGACCAACTTCGCGTCAGCGCCGGCCTGGCCCCCCTGGAAGGCTCCTCGCAGACCTTGCCTGGACTCTACGCACTGCCGCCAGGCGATTTCCACGATGTGGTCAGTGGCGACAACGGCAATGCGGCGGCGGTCGGTTACGATATGGCCACAGGCCTTGGCACCCCGGTGGCCAGTTTGCTCGTGCCCGACCTGGCGCTGCTGGTCGCGGCGACGCCTCCAACCGTTGTCAGCGTCACTCCGTCGCTGGACGCCGGAACGCTTCCGACGGGCACCACGACGGTGTCGATTGACTTCAGTGCGACTGTGCTCGGCGCGGATGACGCGGCCAATTTCGGACTTGTTGGGGCAGGGGCGGACGGTCTGTTTGGTTCGGCTGACGATGTCAACGTCAGCCTGACCGTCGACTATAGCGGCACCGAGGCGACGTTGACGTTCGCGCCGCTTGCGGCCGACGTCTATCGGTTGACCGCCCAGGACACAATTACCGATACGTTGGGCAACCCACTCGACGGCAACGCCGATGGCACAGCCGGAGGCGACTGGATCGGAGATTTCGTCGTCATCGACGATCTCCCCGCCCCCATCACGCTCACTTCGCCCCACGATTTGGAGTTCGACATTGCCACGGGCAACTTCGGCGCGGGGCAAATACTCCAGGGGCCCGATAATGCCTTCGACGGCTACGGCCGCCTTTACGTCGACGGCACGCTATTCGAGTCCGACGACCCGTTGACCACCACCACTGCCGACAACGGCCACACCGTCCTGATCGGCGAGGGCACGTTGGCCGATCTGGTCGTCTCACGCGCAATCACCGTGCCAAACGCGGGGATCGCCATCCCGGAACCGACAGACCTCGATTTTGCCCGCACGATTGATTCGTTTACCAATCCGACCGATTCCTCGATCACGGCCACCGTGAGAATTGTCGGCAACCTCGGCTCGGGCGCGGCGACGACCGTTTTTGCCACGTCCGACGGCGACACGACCTGGGAGACAACCGACCAGTGGATCGGTACCGACGATGCCGACGGCACCGGCACGCCCGCGCTGATCCACTACATCCACGGCCCGGCAGGTCTCGCGCCGGACTCCGTCAGCATCAACGGCGACGACATGGACTGGGAGTACACGATCACGGTCCAGCCGGGCGAGACGGTTGAACTCGCATACTTCACGATTGTCACTCCCAACGGCGACGGCGAATCGACCCGCGACGCGGCGGTCGCGGCCGCCGGGACTCTTGTGACCCCGGACGGCTTCAGCGCCGCAGCCGCCTTCCCTGGAAATGTTGACCTGGCCGACCTCGAGAACTACCAATTCCCGCCTGTCGCCACGGTATCGCTCGACACACATACGGCCAACGTCAACGACGTGCTGGTGGCCACGGCGACGAAGTCGGACCCGGAAGGGGCGCCGGTCAGTCTGACGTTCGTGTGGGCGGTCGACGGCGTTACCGAGCAGACGCACACGTTGGATACGGAACTGACCGACAGCTTTGAACTTCTTCCTGAGTATGGCGGCGCAGGCTATACGGTGACGGTCTCGGTGACGCCCAACAACGGCTCGGTGGACGGAACAACCGTCACGGACACGGCGACGGTCGCCGCACTCGAGTCCGCCGGTAGCCACCGTGTCGCTCGACACGCACTCGCCGGGCCGGGATGACGTACTGATTGCCACCGCAACGAAGTCGGATCCGCAGGGAGAGCCGGTCAGCCTGACATTCGTCTGGGAAGTCAACGGCGTGACAGTGCAAGAGACCCCTGCGGACACGGCCCTAACCGACACGTTCGACCTGAGCACCTTGGACTATGGAGCAGCGACCTACGCCATTTCTGTTTCTGTGACCCCCGACAACGGCTTTGTCGAAGGGGACACCGTCTACGATTCCGCAACGGTCCAAGGCTTGCACGATTTCAGCACGGTCGGCGCCTACGATCCGGCCCGGTCGGTCTTCTACCTGCGCAATAGCAATGACAGCGGCTACGCCGACGCTACGTTTGCGTACGGGCCCCCTGCCGGCCATTGGCTTCCGATCGTCGGCGACTGGAACGGCGACGGGACGGACACCATCGGGCTCTACAATCCGGTCACGTCCGTTTTCTACTTGCGCAACAGCAATACCACCGGCTATGCCGATCTGGCGTTTGCCTACGGCGCGGCCGGCGGCGGCTGGAAGCCCCTCGTCGGCGACTGGAATGGCGACGGGATAGATACAATTGGCCTGTACGACCCGACCACCTCGACGTTCTACCTGAGAAACAGCAATACCACCGGCTACGCCAGTCTGGCGTTCGCGTATGGTCCGGCCGGCGGCGGATGGCGGCCCATCACCGGCGACTGGAACGGCGACGGAAAGGCAACCGTCGGCCTGTTCGACCCGTCTGCTTCCGAGTTCTACCTGAGAAACAGCAATACCACCGGCTATGCCAATTTGTATGTCCAATATGGGCCAAGCGACGCCAGCGGCTACATTCCATTGATCGGAGACTGGGACGGAAATGGTTCCGACACTCTCGGACTCTATTTGGGAACTAGCGCATGGTACTTTCTGACAGATAGCGTCGATTCCAGCGCCAGCATCGACCTACAGTTCGCGTACGGCCAACCGGCGACCGTTCGCCAGACTGCGGCGAACACTGCTTGGATTCCGTTGGCAGGCGATTGGAACGGCAGTGCGTCGGCTCTGCACACCGCGAGCGAAACGGTCAGTAGAAGTCCCGCCGCCGGCATTGTCGCCGAGTCGGCGCTCGAGCCAATCGTGGCAGAGGCGGTTGCTCGCTGGGCTGACGCTGGCCTGGCGAGTTCCACCGTCTCTCTCCTGGCCAGCGCAAAGGTGGTCGTCCGCGACCTGCCGGGTTCCACTTTGGCTCTGACCGATGGCAAGACCATCTACGTCGATCGCGACGCAGCCGGCCATGGTTGGTTCGTCGACGCAACGCCGGCGGTGGACGAAGAGTTCGCCGCAGCGTCGGGCAGCCGGCAGTTGCAGGCAATCGACCCGGCGGCCGTGGATCGAATCGACCTGTTGACCGTCGTGGAGCACGAATTGGGCCACTTGGCCGGTTTCAACGATCTCGACGCGTCGGTCGAGAACCTGATGAGCGGATTGCTGGATGTCGGTGTCCGACGCGGTGCCGACGCGGCCAGTGTCCCACCCGAATAGCGGCACCCATTGGAACGTTCTGCTATGGCACGGCCCACCAGTAAGGACGGGTTGCAGGTCATGCACTCCGTGCCTGATCCGTCTCTGCAGTTGTTGCGCCGTCCGGACATTTTGGCGGCACGGTTCGATCTTGTTTCACTTTTCCACCCGGGATAGTATACAAAGGTCGGCCGATTTTCGACGCCGACCGGTCAGCGGAGGTCCTCCTTTCTCAAAAGGTTCTTGAATGAGTTATTGCACTACTGCCATTTCACGGTGGCGACGCCGCCGTTGGATTCTCGTTGCGGCGTTGATTGCAGGCGTTTGCCCTCTGGCCTGGGCTGGGTTGACCGCTCCGGGCGCGAATGATCGTTACATCGCCCAGACAGTCGCTTCACTGGTGAAGGACCAGCACCTCTCGCGCCACCCGCTGGACAAGGAGATTTCCGAGCGGTTCTTCAAGTTGTTTCTCAAGAGCCTCGATCCGATGAAGGCCTACTTCTACCAGTCGGACGTGGACGAGTTCGCCAAGCACAAGGACACCTTGTGCACTTCACTACAGAGCGGTGACGTCACTTTTGCGTACACGGTTTTCCGCACCTTCCTCGAACGGGTGGATGAGCGGGTCCGCACGGTCGACGAGATCCTGGCAGCGCCCCTCGATTTCACCGTCGACGAGGAGATGCTCGTGGATCGCGACGCACTCCACTATCCCAAAGATCGGGCCGAGGCACGGGACCTCTGGCGAAAGCGGATCAAGTATGACCTGCTGGTGCTGAAGGCCGACAAGAAGGACGACGCCAGTCCGGCCTCGGGCAACAAGACAAACGCTCAGAAGCCGCAGGCGGCCGATCGGCCGGAGGATCCGTCGTCGGAGAAGGACGACGCCCAGAAGGCCCGCGAAAAACTGACCCGTCGCTACCACAGCTTCGCCAAGCGGATGCATCAGGTCGACAACGAAGAGCTTTTGGAGATGTACCTGAACGCGTTCACCACGTCGTTCGATCCGCATACGGACTACATGTCGCCCGACACGCAGAAGAACTTCGCCATCGCGATGAGCCTGGAGTTGGAGGGGATCGGGGCGTCGCTGATGTCAGAGGATGGCTACACGGTCATCAAGAAGATTATTCCCGGCGGAGCCGCCGACAAGGACGGCCGAATCAAGGCCGAGGACAAGATCGTCGGCGTTGGCCAGGGCGATTCGGGTGAGATCACCGACGTGGTCGACATGAAGCTCAGCGACGTCGTGAAGCTGATTCGTGGGCCGCACAACACCACGGTCCGCTTGGAGGTCGTTCCGGCGACCGGCAGCGGTCGTAAGGTCTACAAGATCGTCCGCGAGAAGATCGAACTGAAGGACAGCGAGGCGCGGGGCAAAGTGTTTGACGCCGGCCGCAAGGCGGACGGCGCGCCATACCGGATCGGCGTGATCGATTTGCCCAGCTTCTATCGCGACATGGACGCCGATCGGCGCGGCGTGCCCGATTTTAAGAGCACGACGCGCGACGTGCGACAGATTCTCGACAACTTCAAGCGCAAGAACGTCGATGCCGTCATTCTCGACCTCCGGCACAACGGCGGCGGCGCCCTGAACGAGGCGCTGAGCCTTACCGGCCTGTTCATCGGTGAAGGGCCCGTCGTACAGGTCAAAGGCACCGACGGGCACGTACTGCCTTTGGACGACGGCGATACGCCTATCGTCTGGCGGGGACCTCTGGTCGTGCTCATCAGCAAGTTAAGCGCCAGCGCAAGCGAAATCCTCGCCGGCGCCATCAAGGACTATCACCGCGGCCTGATCGTCGGCGACGACTCGACGCACGGCAAGGGCACCGTCCAAAGCCTGATGGACTTGGGGCAGCGGTTGCTCCGCCTTCCCGAGTCGCTCGGCGCACTGAAAATCACGATGCAGCAGTTCTATCGGCCCGATGGCGACAGCACCCAAAATCACGGCGTCCGAGCCGACATCGAATTGCCTTCGATGACGACGCACCTCGACGGCATCAGCGAGTCGGATCTCGATTACCCGCTGGCCTTCGACCGCGTCGCTCCCGTGCCGTACAAGCGGTTCGATTGCGTCAATTCGTCGATCTGCAACGAATTTCGCCAGCGATCCGAGCGGCGGGTGCAGGCGTCGGACAAGTTCCAGGAGGTGGGACGCGACATTGCCCGCTACAAGCAGCAGAAGGCGAAGAAGTACGTTACCTTGAACGAGAAAAAGTTTCTCAAGGAGCGGCGCTGAACTCAACGCCGACAAGGAGACAGAGAAGGCCATCGAGAACAGCGAGTTGAACAACGACGGGATTAAACGAGACTTCTATCTCAACGAAGTCATGGCAATCGTCAACGATTACCTGAATCTTGAACACGTCGCCAAGGTCGATCACGCTACCCCTGGTAGTTGACGCAATCCGCAACAGG
Organism: uncultured Planctomycetaceae bacterium; assembly: GCA_963789525.1. Lineage (GTDB taxonomy): Bacteria > Planctomycetota > Planctomycetia > Pirellulales > Thermoguttaceae > CAVXFB01. The sequence continues at coordinate 386,099 of CAWBLA010000005.1, read as the reverse complement.
CACACTCCGTGTGCCGTCCGCCGGGGACTGTCCCGATTTTCGTGGCCACGAAAATGGGACTGTCCCCCTTCGACGTTTGATTATGCCGGTCTTATAGGGGGGCGAGCTTGACCGATATTCCGGTCATGCGGCCGGGCAAAAACTTGACGCCCGACGCCGTCTTAATTACTATCAAGGTTCAGGGAGCTACCCCGGAGCCTTTTCATGAGCTTGGCCAACAAGATCCTCGTTGGTGTGGTCGCGTTTCTTGGCGTGGTATTTCTTGTCCTGGCGGCGATGACGCTGAGGATGCACCAGAACTGGTGCGAACTGGCCGCAAGAGACCAGCAGCAGATCGACGCGCTTCACGCCGACAGCCAGGCGATCATCGACGGCGCGGCGGGTCGGCCGGGCATTCGGCAACTCCGCCTGGACATTGCGCGGCTGATTACCGACCGCGGCCGGGCCTGGTTCAAGTGCGACGCCAAGGTCGCCGCCAAGCCGGACGAGGGCACGGCAACCGTCACCGTCACGATCGATCAGTCCGACCCCAGCGGCATCGCAGACAATACGACGCTCTACGCCTTCCAGAAGGCTGACGTCCAACAGCACGGCAGCTACCTTGGCCAGTTCAAGGTCACCAAGACCGACCCGGCGCAGAAGCAGATCGTGATCGAGCCAACCTATCGGCTTGACGCCGGCGAGTTGGATCGCCTGGCGAAGGCCCAGGGCGCCTGGGTGCTCTATGACGTGATGCCGCGGGAAAACCCGGAGATCATGGCTTCCTTGAGTGACGAGCAGAAGAAGGCCCTGGGCTTCGACCCGAAGCGGCCGGTGCGCGACTACCAGGTACTTCTCAGCGCGTACCATGCCCAGAAGGTGCTCTGGAACGATCGCATCGACTTTACGACCCGGGACAATAAACGTCTAGACGACGCGTTGGCCGGTGCGAAGCAAATGGTCGAGGGACTAACGCACGACGTGGCCGTAGCCCAGCAGGACGCCCAGAAGATGGAAAAGCAGCGGGACGTCGTGGTCGCGTATCAGAAGCTGATCGAACAGGAGCTTGAGGCCACCCGCGGGGCGATTGCCCGATTGATCCACGCTAACAAGGCCATGGCCGGCCAAATCGCCGTGCTGCAACGCGAAGCGGTGCGGCGCATCGACCAACGCACCCGTGCCATGGCCCAGACCGGTGCGGGGGGCCAATAGCTCGGTGGGTATCTACGATCGCGACTATTACCGCCAGCAGCAGCGGCCCACGGTCTCGCCCTATCTGCCGAGCTCCATCGTCGGCACCATTATCGCGATCAACGTCGCCGTTTGGCTGGCCGACTTCTTCTCGCCCGAGACCTTCGGCGGCGGACGTTGGCTCAGCGATCATCTGGCCGTCCATGTCGACACGCTCCGCCAGCCCTGGCTCTGGTGGCAATATCTCACCGCGGGATTCGTCCACTCGCCGAACGATTTTCAGCACATCCTCTTCAACATGCTCGGCCTGTTCTTCCTCGGGCGCGACGTGGAAGACCTTTATGGGCGGCGCGAGTTCCTGCGACTGTATCTCGTAATGGTCGTCGTGTCGTTCGTCGTCTGGGACCTCGCCAATGTGCTCGCCGGCACATCCGTGCTCACACAGGCGTATGGAGCCTCGGGCGCCATTGTGGGCGTGGTCATCCTTTACGCGCTCAATTTTCCTCGGCGCACCCTGTTGCTGTTCTTCGTCATTCCGATTCCCGCCTGGGTGCTCGGAATGCTGCTGGTGGCCAGCGACGTCTATACGGCCATTATGCGCCAGGGCAACGTGGCCGTCTCGGCGCATCTGGCCGGCGCCGCGTTTGCCTTCGTCTACTACCAACGCCGCTGGAACCTCACCCGGCTGACCAACTTCCGTTTTCACCGGCCGACCTTGCCGCCTGCGCCGCGGACCGCGTTTGCGTGTCCATCATCCCGACGATCCCGACGCACCAAAGCTCAGCGAAGAGGTCGATCGCATTCTGGCGAAGATCTATCGCGAGGGCGAGGCGAGCCTGACCGACAAGGAACGAAAGACGCTCGAAGCCGCCAGCCAGGAGTATCAGCGCAAGACACGAGAGAAATGAGGGAGTTGCCCGACCGTCGCGTAGAGGTCAGACTTCCGAGGTCCGGGGGCAGATGACAGAGGACGGTGGTCAGAGTTCAGCGGTCAGAGGTCGGTGGGTAGTGTGCAGCAAGGAGTGCTGCGTACTTGGTACTGAGTACTCGGCGGTTGATCCACCATCACCTGCCGCAACACGTTAGAAGGGACCGGCGATGCGGCCACGAACCATCCCCATTTTCCTGGCCTTCTTCGTCATGGGCGTTGCCGACGCGATGGGCCCCATGTCGGACGCCGTAAAGACGGACTATCAAGCTCAGCAACGTGGTGGCGACGCTGCTGTCGTTCTTTGTGTTCATCGCGTTTGCCGTTTTCAGCGTGCCCGGCGGCGTGCTGGCGGCCCGCATCGGCAAGAAGAACCTGTTGCTGCTGGGCCTGGGGCTCAATGCCGTCGCCGTGCTGGTCCCGTCGGTGTATTCCGCCGACCTTTGCAGTTCTGCTTGGCGTGCATTTTTGTGCTCGGCGTTGGGACCACGTTCCTGCAGGTTGCGGGCAACCCGATCATGCGCGACGTGAGCGCCGAGGGAAACTACAGCCGCAACCTCAGTTTCGCCCAGGGCATCAAGGGCATCGGCAGCACCGCCTCCACCTATCTGGTGACCGTCGTTGCGGCCATTGCGGTCTTCCAGCGGCATGGGTTGGCGCGGCGAGCTTTCCCGTGTTCTTCGTCTTGATGGCCCTGGCCTTTCTGCTGGTGGCCATGCTGCAAGGTCGAGGAGACCAAGGCCGACGTGCCGCCGAGCATCGGCTCGAGCGTGGGCCTGCTCAGGGAGCCGATCTTCCTGCTGGCCGTGTTGGGCATCTTCCTGTACGTCGGCGCCGAGGTCTGCATGGGCCGGTTCCTGTTGCCCGCACTTGAGGGGCATCGGCGTGGACGACGCGACGGCCGCAAAGTTCGGTCCCGCCATGTTCTTCCTGCTCTTGACCATCGGCCGTTTGGTCGGCGGCGCGGTGCTGACGGTAATGAGTCCGCGGACGTTTTTCCGCCTCTCCGCCCTGCTCGGCCTGCTGGGCGCGGCAGCCATCATGACGCGGCGTCGAGTCGACTGGCGATTGCCGGCGTCGTTCGCGGCGGGCCTTGGGTTCGCCAACATCTGGCCGCTGTTGTTCTCGATCACCGTCGAGGAGAAGACCCGAACGGTGCCAGCGAACTTTCCGGGCTGATGTGCATGGCCATTTCCGGCGGGGCCATTGTGCCGCTGGTGATGGGGCATTGGTCGACGCCGGCTTGCAGTCGGCGATCGCCTTCGTCGTGCCCGCCGCCTGTTTCGCCTACCTGCTGGTGCTCTCCCTTGCGGAGCCGGCCCACGTGCCGGCGACGAGCCTGACGGAGAATCCGCAGCGCGTACACGAGGACTTAAAATGAGAGGACGCACCGTGCGATGAACCTCTCCGCCGATCGACGCATCGTGATGACCCTTGACGCGGGGGGCACGAATCTGAAGTTCTCGGCCATTCGCGGCGGCGGCGGTGCTGCCCGGCGCCATCTCCATGCCCAGCGAAGCCCACGATCTCGACCGTTGCCTCGGCAATCATCGTCGAAGGCTTTCATGCAAATCCGCCGGCAGTGCCACGAGCCGCCGGTGGCGATCAGCTTCGCCTTTCCCGGTCCGGCCGACTATCCGGCCGGCATCATCGGCGACCTGCCCAATCTGCCGGCGTTTCGCGGCGGCGTGGCCCTGGGCCCGATGCTGGAAGAGAAGTTCGGCATCCCGGTGTTCATCAACAACGACGGCGACCTGTTCGTCTATGGCGAAGCCATCGCCGGCTTTCTGCCCTACGTCAACGGCCTGCTGGAAGCAGGCCGGCAGCCCGAAGCGATACAAGAACCTCTTCGGCGTGACGCTGGGCACCGGCTTCGGCGGCGGCATCGTCCGCGACGGCGACGCTTCTGATCGGCGACAACTCCGTGGCGGCCGAAGCCTGGCTGCTGCGCAACAAGCTCGACCCGGCCGTCAACGCCGAGGAAGGCGCCAGCATCCGCGCGGTGCGCCGCGTGTATGCCGAACTGTCGGGCATTCCGTTGGAACAGTCGCCGGAGCCGAAGACGATCTGCGAAATCGCCCTGGGCCATGCGCCGGGCGACCGCGCGGCAGCCGTCGAGGCGTTCCGCCGCCTGGGCGAGGTCGCCGGCGACGCCATGGCCCAGGCCCTGACGCTGATCGACGGCCTGGCCGTGATCGGCGGCGGCATCGCCGGCGCGCACCGCTTTTCCTGCCGGCGCTGGTCGACGCCATCAACGACGTATATCATCAAACCCGACGGCGTCCGTCTGCGACGATTGGTTGCCCGGGCCTTCAACATCGAAGATCCGCCGCAACGCGAGGCATTCCTCAAGGGCGAGACCCGCGAGATTGCGGTGCCGGGCAGCACGCGAAGCATCCGCTATGATCCGTTGCAGCGGATCGCCGTCGGCATTCGGGCGATCGGACACCAGCGATGCCGTCGCCATCGGCGCTTACGCCTTTGCGTTGAATGCCCTGTGGTCGGGGCAATAATGGCAGGCATTCTCTCGCGTACTCGCGTCCACAAAAGCTCCGCAGGAAATCTTCTGAACGCGCCGTCTAAGAAGAGTGAAAGTCGCCTTGGCCAGATTACGGCAGGGGTGCCGCGTTCGCGATCTGCGGTACTGTGTGTTCTGCGAGTCTGCGCCGCTGCCCTGGCCACCCTGTGCTGCCCACAACACCCGTGTATCCAGAGAAAGGACCCGCTATGAGACTGTCTATTCTAATGGGCTCGTTGCACTGATGTTCGCGGTTACCAGCGACGTTGCCCTGGCCGGTCGCGGCGTTGCCGACCAAAGCGGCATTCAACAGCGAGATCGCGATCAGGACTGTGATCAAGCAGTTTGCCCAGAGTGCGGTTACGTTGATGAAGATGGGGATGGCATCTGCGACAACTGCGGTGCGTGCATTCCCCAGGGCGAGGATGACGACGGCGACGGTATTCCCAACGGCCAGGATTCCGACTACGCGCCGCCCCGCGACGGGTCGGGCCGGCGGTGACCACCTCGCCACTCCACGTGAGCGACTGCGGTGCGTCGGCCGTCCGGACACCCTACGCTCCGGCCGACGCTAGGGCCCGCCGGGAGCTTCTTCGGAGGCACCCGGCGGGTGCTGGCCGCTCGGACAGGCGCTCAATACGCTGCTGGCCGCGAGGCCCATGAGTTGTTTGGCCTGCTCTGGAGTCAGCAGCCCGCGGATGGCCAGGAGATGCTTGGCAATCCGTCGTTCGAGATCGTCGTGAGCCGCGATGAGTTGTTCGGCGTGGGCGGTGATCTGTTCGTCGCTGCTTGTGGCGTCCTCCAACACAACCGCCAGGCGAGTGCGTGCCTCTTGCATCCTATTTCGCAGCCTAGCGGTATCGAGTCGCAAAATTGGGATCGGCCTGTCGGACCCGTTTGCATTGTTGGCTCGTGAGTCTCAACCACTTGCACAGGGACGGGTCTTTGCAGCAGGTAGCCACGCTGGCGGGCGCACCGGCAGGCGAGGGTTCTGCCGACGCGGGCGCGGAAGCGACGCGGCCTAAGAAGAACGCGCCCACTCCGGCGCCGATCGCCAAGGCGACGATGATGAAGTACGCTCTTTTCATGATCTTGGCTCCAACTGTTCCCAGACGGGCAGACTCGCCAAGCCCAGCGGTTCCGTCCCGAACTGGTCCAAGTGCATGCGCACGTTCGGCATCCACGCTGGTGAAGCTTCTGTGGATCGACGGAACGGCGGGACCTTCCGGGACCCGGCTTAGGTGCCCGGCAACGAAGCCGGCGCCGGTGGCCAATAGGATGATCGCGGCGGCTTGTGAGATCATCGCCGATCGCACGCGCCAAGCGGTTTGACGCTGCTTGTAGGTTACAGTCTGTACGACTCGCTCGACGAGGTCGGGAGCGACGGATTCGGCGTCCCAATAGCCCAGCAGCCGCCAGGTCTTCTCGAACTCCGCCCAGCGCACGCAGCATTCCGGACAGGCGTCCAAGTGAGCCCGCTGCTCCGCGCTGCACTCGCCGGTGGCCAGAAGGTCGAGGATTTCCTTGCCCGATAAATGCTCCACCATATCTCCCCCCGTTGTTTTGACGTTCAAGTGGCGGGTTTCCTGCGGTTCGCCGGATGGGTTATTCGAGGTCGGCTAACTCTTCCCGAAGGTGTTGGTAAGCTCTCACCAGCAACGACTCCACGGCCGATACGCTCCAACCGGTTGCCGCTGCAATTTCTTCGTGACGGAGATTCTGGTAACGATGCAAGATGATCGCCGTCCGCTGGCGCTCCGTCAGTTTATCAACGGCCTGTTGCACCCGAGCCGCACTCTCCCGCATCTCCAACGGGCACGCCGGGTCGTGCAGGGACCATCGGGAATATCCCCCGTTAGCCGTAGTGCCCGTCGCGAGGGCCGGCGCAGTCGATCGTGGCACAGGTTCAGAACGACCCGGTAGAGCCAGGTCGAGAACTGAGACGTGTGTCGGAAGCTGCCGGCCGTCCGAAACACCCGCAGATATGCCTCTTGGGCGACGTCTTCAACATCTTCCCGGTTGTCGAGCATTCTCCGGGCCAGCCGAATACCTTGTTCTGGTGCCGGCAAATCAATTCTTCCAGTGCAACCATATCGCCGCCAGCCAGAGCAGCCATCAATTGCCCATCGGTGGCTTCTCGATGTTCCATCGCCCCCCTCGGTCACACCCCGGTGCTTGCCGATGCACCCAAAATACTCCGACGATCCGCAACCGTCAATTAACTCTGACGCTTGTGAGGGCACGATGGTTACAGCGCGTGAGCGGGCCTGTGCGGCTGGCCCGACGCAAGCGAGAAGCAGGGCACCCCCCGGCACACCGCCTTTTCCAGCACTCCTGGTGCGTCGGACACGCACCCTAGGCCCGACTACGAACAGCCCATGCTGCTGCCGCAGTTGTAGCAGAGGTAGCAGTTGCCGTTGCGGACGGTAATGGCACCGCAATTATCGCATGTCGGGGCGTCGGACTGGAACAGCGCGAACTGCTCGTCGCGCGAGAGCTGCGAGACCATTGTCTGACCACGAATGGATGAAGAACCGCGGTCCAGCACGGCGGGCGAAGCGCCGCCGGATAAGCCAGTGGCGGCACCCGAGCGTACCCAACCCACGTCTCCCGCCGCCCGCCCCTTGGTCTCACCATTGCGTTTCGCGGCTTGCTTCGCTGCGAGTTGGCCGTTGCCGTTGGCCGTCGGCGCCGGGCTGGAAGAACTCGCGGGCTTGGCCGGTCCTTGGGTCGCGTTTGGCCCGCCAGCCTTCGTGGCGGCGGGCCCAGGCTCGGTTTCCGCGTCTCCCGGCTCCGGGTGCGAAGCATCGGCCGGCGACGGCAGCACCCCCTTGTTCGCCTCGCGATAGCCCGGCAGAAACGTGACGCCCAGCCAGCGGAAAATGTAGTCCACCAGGCTCTTGGCGATCTTGATGTCCGGGTTCTTCGTGAAGCCCTGCGGCTCGAAGCGGGTGTGCGAAAACTTATTGACGTAGACCTCCAGCGGCACGCCGTATTGCAGGCTCATCGACACGGCCGTGCCGAAGCAATCCATCAGCCCGCCGATCGTGCTACCTTCCTTGGCCATCGTGATGAACAGTTCGCCGGGCCGTCCGTCGGGATACAGACCCACGGTGATGTAGCCCTCGTGGCCGGAAATGCTGAACTTGTGCGTGATCGACTGCCGCGTGTCGGGCAGCCGCTCGCGCCGAGGGGCGGCCACGAGTTTTTCCGCCGCCTTGTCCGACTTGGTCTTCGTCGACAGCGGCTGCACTTCCTTCGACCCGTCGCGATAGATCGCCAGGGCCTTCAGCCCAAGGCGCCAGCCTTCCATGTAGGCGTCGGCCACGTCGTCCGGCGTGCTGTCCTTGGGCATGTTCACCGTCTTCGAGATCGCCCCGGAAATGAACGGCTGGGCCGCCGCCATCATCCGGATGTGCGCCCGCCAGGCAATCGAACGCTTGCCGTTCCGCGGCGGAAACGCGCAATCGAACACCGGCAGGTGCTCGGGCTTGAGTTCCTCGGCGCCTTCGATCGTGTCGTATTCGTCGATAGATCCCACAATCGCGTCGATTTGCCCCTCGTCGTAGCCGAGCGTTCGCAGGGCCAGCGGCACCTCCTGGTTGACGATTTTCAGCACGCCGCCGCCGGCCAACTGCTTGTACTTCACCAATGCGATGTCCGGCTCGATGCCCGTCGTGTCGCAGTCCATCATGAAGCTGATCGTCCCGGTCGGCGCCAGCACCGTCGCCTGGGCGTTGCGGAAACCGTGCCGTTTGCCATGCGCAAGGACCTGGTCCCAGAGATTTCGGGCGTACTCCTGCAAGTACTTGGGGCAGCCCTGAATCTCTTCGACCTTCTGCCAGTGCATCTCCATGACGTGGAGCATCGGCTCCCGGTTCTGCTCGTAATCCGCAAACGGACCGACAACCGCGGCCAATTCGCTGCTCGTGTGGCAGGCCGCTCCGTGCAGGATGGCCGTAATCGCGCCGCATAGTCCTCGGGCCTCGTCCGAATCGTACGAAATCCCGGCGGTCATTATGAGGCTGCCGAGGTTGGAATAGCCCAGCCCGATGGGTCGAAAGCGGTGGCTATTGGTCGCGATCCTCTTCGTCGGATAGCTGGCGTGATCGACCAGGATTTCCTGGGCGATAAACACCACGCGGCACGCCGCCTGAAAGTCGCTCGGCGTCGAACGTGCCGTCGTCGCGGCGGAACTTCATCAGGTTGATGCTCGCCAGGTTGCACGCCGAATCGTCAAGGAACATGTACTCCGAGCAGTTGTGGACCACAAGACCGTTGGCCACGAAGTGATGACCCTCGGGCTCTGTCAAGTCGAACACGTCCTCGGCGTCGCACGGTGTAAGCGACGCAACCTTATCGACCAGTGCGTCCGAATAGGTACTCACCTTGCGATTGAGATTTGCCAGCCGCTCGGCCTTGGGGCTTTCGGGCAAGAAGCCGATCTGCTGCTCGAAAACGACTTGCGAGCGGCACGATATACGCAACGAATGAATCTGTTGGACACAATACGTCTTGACGCCCCCCTTTCCGGCCGGCAGGATCGCGGTGTTCTTGTCCAATGCCCTGCGGTTTTCGTAAATTTTCGCCTTAATTCCGAAACCCAACAGCAACAACTGCACCTGCCGCAGCAGTTCCAGGCTCGTCGTGTCAAGCGAGACATATTGGGATTTCTCGCCATAGTTGGCTACCGTTCCATCTGCCGTGAACAGCCCGCGAAGAATCGACGCTTGACTCGGCCTGTCAAGTGCGAAGACGCGATCGGTAAACCGCTTTCCGGCGGATCCCGCGTCGAGAACGGCAAACTCGGCCATCGCCGAGAGCACCCGGCCGACGCTTGTGCCGACGCGCACACCGCTTGCTGTTTCGGTGCTATTGACCTGGCGGAGCGACCGCTGATCACTGATCTGGAGCCAGTGCTTGATCTCGCCAATGCTGGCGCGGAGCCTCTGGGCGACTTCAACTTCCTCGCGGCCGAGAGTGATGAACAAGAATTCCTCGCCGCGTCCCTGGGTAGTACAGCCGTCGCCTACGGCCGCTCCAAGTAACTCACCAAACGCCGCTGGAACATAGTCGCTGCCAAACCCCGGTTTCTCGAGTCTGAGAACGTCGTCGACCGTCAACTCGGCGGCCGGCACGTCGCCACGGTTGACCGTATAGACCGGATGGTCCGCCGTCAAACGCAGACAGAAGCCGCTGCGAGTTCTGAGTTCATAGATCGGCTTATGGCCCGTTGGAAAGACCCGATCGACGATCACTGGACGGCCTTCGCCGCCGATGATCTCGGCTGTCTGACCGACCAGGTCGCGGATGCGGCGATAGCCTTCGGCCGTGGCCACCAATGTGTCGCCGGTAACGCATGGGTTCGAGGCGTTGATTCGCCCCGAGCCAGGGCAGGTGTGCCAGCGGTTGATGGTCGAGTCGTACTGTACGCCCGGGTCGCCGCAGCACCAGGCCGAATTGGCCATCTTCGTGAACATCTCCCTCGCAGGATAACTTGGACCGGCCTTCTTCGAATTCGTAACCCAATGCGTTGTCCACGGCTCGTCGGTCTCCACCGCCCGCATGAACTCGTCGCTCAAACGAACCGAGAGGTTGGCGTTTTGGAACAACACCGTGTCGTAGGCTTCCTGCGGATCGTAGCCCTGCTCGACCAACGTGCGGACCTTCTTCTCCTCCCGGTTCTTGCACTCGATGAACTCCAGCACGTCCGGGTGCCAATCCTTGATCGACTGCATCTTCGCCGCCCGTCGCGTTTTGCCGCCGCTTTTGACGACCGCCGCAATCTGGTCGTATACGCGCATAAACGACAGCGGGCCGGACGGTTTGCCGCCGCCGGAGAGTTTTTCGCGATGCGAGCGGAGCGTCGAAAGATCGGTGCCCGTACCCGAGCCGAACTTGAAGAGCATCGCCTCGCTGCGCGCAAGCTCCATGATGTCTTCCATGTTGTCTTGCACGCTCTGGATGAAGCACGCCGAGGCCTGCGGAAACTCGTAAGGGTTCTCGGGCTGAATCGCGTCGCCGGCCGCCTCGTCCCAGTGCCAGTTGCACATCGCCCCCTTGATGCCGTACTGATGATACAACCCGACGTTGAACCAGACCGGTGAGTTGAACGACGCGTGCTGATGCAGGCATAGCCAGCACAAATCGCGGTAGAATCGCTCGCCGTCTTCGGCGCTGGCAAACAAGCCGTCCGCCGTGCCCCAATCGGCGATCGTGCGACAGACGCGGTGCACCAACTGCCGGACGCCCTTTTCACGTTCTTCCGTAGCCACTTCGCCGTAGAAATACTTGTTGGCCACGACGTTGGTCGCCAACTGGCTCCAGTCCGACGGCATTTCACAGTCGTGCTGCTCGAAGAACACCTCGCCGCCTTCGCCTCGGATGGCCGCCGTCCGCAACTCCCACTCGACCGAGGCGAACGGGTCGACCCCCTCGTGGCAGAACGTGGTAGGGACCGCCAAGCCGGCTCCTGGCGACTTGACGGCCTTGGTCGTCGACGGATCGGCGGCGAGTGCGGACACAGTCAGAGATTCGCGGTCGGGCTTATCCACGGCAGATCTCCTTATTCCGTTAGGATGCTGAATTTTGGCTTCCATACACCATATATTGTATTTTATGACCGAATGGCCACAATATACAGGCGAGATCGTCAAAGTTTAACGATTTCTTTGCAATGGTCAATCACCCGCAGAAAACTTGTCGTAAGCCCCAAGCTTGGGCTAGGTTGCGGCAATTCGCGGCAACGTTCCAACCTACGGCGCCAATTGCGGAGGACGCGGAAAACCCTTTGTTTTCTAGACGTTTGGGCGTTTCTGTCCTGCACCGCCTGGGCCCTGCGATTCTTGGCCACCTGGACGAGAATTTTCGTTCGAGTGGCGGGGGCTGGGCGAGATGGGCGGTCGGCGGAACTTCTCTCTGGCCGCCGGTGGTCTACCGCACGCGCGTCGGCAGGATCACCATCGGAACGCCGGCCCATTGCAGACGGCGCTGGAGCGAATAGGCCGTCTGGTTGTGCAACAGCCTGTGCAGCCACGTGTCTTTCTGAAACACCAATTGGCCGGCGAAAAAGGTCGCCTTGGGAAACTTCTTGGCGATCCCCCGACAATCGTGCTCCAACTCGTCCACGGCGTCCGTTCCAACGCTATACAGCGACATCGAAGGCATGCCCAAACGACGGCCGAGGTCGACGTACTGCTCCAGCGACTTCTTGCAGTATTCCTGCAAATCCTCGATCGCACCGCTGCCCTTGAAATTGCCGCTGTCGATCACGCCGACCGAGACAAACACGAAGCTCTTGAAATGGTCCGGGGCGAAGCGAATGGCGTTAAGCATCGTGTGAATGCCTAGGCCGCTGTAGCCACCGACCAGGATGACGGCCGCCGGCTGACTGGGATCGGGTTCGGCCATGTTCGGGTCGCCCAAGGTCCCGAGTTGGTCGAGCATTTCATCGAGCTTCCGCAGGCCGTCGCCCACGCGAACATAGTAGCGATTGACCAGGAAGCAGAGTCCGACGCAGAGGCCCGTGGCCGCGACCGTTTTCCAGGCTCCCTGATCGAACTTCTCGGACACGGTGATTACCAGAATGGACACGCACAAGACCCCACCGATCAGAAACAGCGCCAGGCGGCGGCGCCACAGTGGATGCCGCTTTCGCACGGAGTACCAATAACGCGACATGCCAATCATTGAGAGCGAGAACGTTACGAACACGTTGATCGAGTACATGATCACCAGCGTATAGACGTCGCCTTGGGTGTACCAAAGCGCGGCCAAGGCGGCCACGCCCATCAACAGGATGCCGTTGTGCGTCGCAAGCCGCTCCGACAGGTTGGCGAACCAGCGGGGTACCCACGAATCCTGAGCCATGCTGGCCAGCAGTCGCGGGCCACCGATGAAGCCCGCCTGGGCGGCGACGATCAATAGCGCCCCCTCGGAGAGTAACGTCGTCCATAAAAACCAACTGCCCAGCCAGTGCGAGCGCAGGCCGAGTTCCCCGATAAAAATCTGAGTAAGCACGAGGTTTCGGGGTTCGTCGCCGCTGGTCGGAACGTTCAGAAGCAGATAGGCCACGATCAGACCGCCGGCGGTCAGTGCCAACGACCAGGCCATGTAGCGCATCGTTCGCTGACCGGTAGCTACGCGCGGCTCGCGCATCACCTGCATGCTGTTCGAGACGGCTTCAATGCCGGTGTAGGTTCCCGCACCGAGCGAGTACGCGAACAGCAGCGCCGTCACCATGCCTAGAATGCCGTACTGCGGGTCGTGAAGGTCCCTGGTCATGTCGGCGACAATCTGCCGGGACAAGTCGGCGCCTGCCGAGAAGTTCCACGACAACGCGCCGGTGATCAACAGGAAGTGCGTCAGCAGAAACAGCAGAAAGATCGGCAGCAATACCTGGATTGACTCCTTGACACCGCGCAGGTTCAAGAGGATCAGGAACGCGATCGTAATCAACTCCGTATAGACCTTCCACTCGGATTCGAGCCAGCCAGGGCCCAGCAACCCGAACAATGCTTGGCCCGCTGCCGCGATTGAGACGGCCACCGTCAGCACGTAGTCAACCACCAACGCACATCCGGCCACGACGCCGATCCGCCGGCCGAGCAGCTTCGAAGCCACTAGATAGCCGCCGCCGCCGCTGGGAAACAGCTCGATGATGTGGCTGTAGCACGCCGAGATAATGAACACCGTCGCGGCGATGGCCAACGCGAGAAACACCGCCAGGTACCGATGCCCTCCCAGATGCTTAAACGCTTCGTCAGGACCGTAGGACGTCGATGACAATCCGTCGGCCCCCAGGCCCACCCACGCCAGGAACGCGATCAGCGAAATATGAGTGAAGATCGACCGGTCTGCCAGGTCCCTTGGCTTGCCGATGATCAACGTCTTCAGCCGGTCGGGCACTGTCGGCCCCTCGTCTTCCGGCGTCGGCCCGCTGCCGGCCCCCGGATCGGCGTTGTTATCCAGGGCCTCGATCGGCGCAACGGGGTTGCCGGCGCCAGCCGACAAAGGTGGGGGCTCGGCCCTGTCGCCGTCCGCCGAGGCACCGCTCAGACCGGCCGCCGGCTTGTTCTCAACATCGTTCGTATTGTCGTCCATGGCAAATTTCGATCAGGCCACGCCAAACAGACAAATAGGGTGCTCTTCAAGCGCCACTGCTCGGACCGCAACGGCGTCGCCGGGCACCCTAAGACCACCGACAGCGGCCTGGGCTGCAACTCGACGTGAACCTACTAGTGTCGGTCGTGGCCGGCGCTTTTGCAAGCCCACCGGGACGCGGCCCGATTACCTTGGCTGACGATTTCCTAGCCAGCGACTGGATTTGCGCAGACGCGCGTCGGCAAGATTACCATCGGCACGCCGACCCATTGTAGGCGGCGCTGGAGCGAATATGCCGTTTGGTTGTGCAGCAGACGGTGTAGCCACGTGTCTCTTTGGAACACCAACTGGCCGGCAAAGAACGTGGACTTGGGGAACTTTCTCGCAATGTCGAGGCAGTTGCGTTCCAACTCGTCGACGGCATCAGTGCCGACGGAGAACAACGAAGCCGACGGCATGCCGAGTCGCCGGCCAAGGTCGACATAATCAGTCAGCGACTTCTCACAGAACTGCTCGAGCGCTTTGACGGCCCCGCTCCCCTTGAAATTGCCGCTGTCGATCACGCCGACGGAGACGAAGACAAAGCTTCTAAAGTAGCCAGGCGCAAATCGAATTGCGTTGAGCATAGTGTGAATGCCCAGACTGCTATAGCTGCCGACCAGAATGACCGCAGCCGGCTGGCTGGAGTCAGGCTCCGCCATGTTTGGCTCTCCCAAAGTCCCGATCCGACCGAGCATTTCATCGAGCCGTCGCAGATTTGCCCCCACACGAACGTAATAGCGATGGATCAGGAAGCAGAGCCCGACGCAGCCTGCGGTGACCAAGATGGTCGCCAAACCGGAGTATTCACGCTGATCGGGTGCAGCCGTCAGCTTGACGTAGACCTTCTCGTATACCGCCACGGACAAGATCGACACGCACACCGTCGCGCCGACAGAGAACAGCGCCAGCCGGCGCCGCCAGAGCAAATTCTCCTCGCGCAGTGCGATCCAATGACGGCACATGCCGATCATCGACAGCGAGAAGGTCAAAAACACGTTCATCGAGTACATGACCACCAATGTGTATACGTCGCCGCTGGTGTAGAGCAACGCGCCGAGGGCGAACAAGCCGATCAGCATGATGCCGTTATTGGTGGCAAGACGTTCCGAGAGATTGGAGAACCATCGCGGCACCCAAGAGTCGTGCACCATGTTGGCCAGGACGCGCGGCCCGTCAATAAAACCGGCCTGCGCCGCCACGAACAGCAGGGCGCCTTCCGACACCAGCGTGGCCAGCACGAAAGCCCTGCCCAGCCAGAAACTGTCCAAACCAGTTTCGTGGACAAAGACATCGGCCAGTTTATTGTTAAGTGTTTGCGTCGTTTCGGCGCCGGCACGGAGATTGAGCAGAAGATAGGCGATCATCAAACCGCTGGACACGAATGCCAGCGAGCAGGCCATGTACAGCATCGTCCGTTTCGCCGTAGCGACTCGCGGCTCGCGCATTACCGGCATGCTGTTGGAGACGGCTTCGATTCCGGTGTACGTTCCCGCACCCAGCGAATAGGCGAAGAACAAAAGGCCCAACATCCCGCCAAGGCCAAAATTGGGATTGCGAAGCCCCGAGCTAACTTCGGCGGCGATGCCCTTTCCCAAGGCCGGCAGGGCGGTCGCATGAAGCGACATCGATCCAACGATCAGGATGAAGTGTGTAAGCAGGAATAAAAGGAAGATCGGCAACAGTGCCTGAACCGATTCCTTCACGCCGCGCAGATTCATGAGAACCAGCAAGATAATGGCGGCGAACTCGGCATGAAATTTCCACGGCGATTGATACCACTGGGGCCCGAGGAGGCCGAATAACGCATCGCCCGCCGCGGAAATCGAAACCGTGATCGTCAAAACATAGTCAACCAGCAGCGCGAGCCGGAGACCACGCCCACGCGAGGCCCCAGCAATTTCGATGCAACAAGATATCCGCCGCCGCCGCTTGGGAACTCTTCGATGATGTGACCGTAGCATGCGGAAATGATGAAGACGGTAGCGGCAATCGCCAGCGCCAGAAAAACGGCCAAGTAGCGATGTTCGCGAAGGTTGGCAAAGGCTTCCGCCGGGCCATAGCAGGAAGAAGAGAGACCGTCCGCGCCCAAACCGACCCAGGCCAGGAAAGCCACAAGCGATACATGCCTGAAGAGCAACGTGTCTCGCAGGTCTCGCGGCTTGCCCATGATCAGCGTCTTCAGCCGGCCGCGAATCGTCGGCTTGTCGCCATCGGGTGACCGCGTGCTGTCGATCGCAATTGTGATGTCGTTACCAAGCTGCTCGAACGGCGTCGACAGCACACTCTCACTGGCACTCGGCGGGCTCGATGGGCTCTTCGTATCGGTCCGGCATGAAGGGGGCCTGTCTTCTTCGCCGGCTGTCGTATGCGTAGGGCGAGCACGGAATCGCTCTCGCCGTCTTGCGACTTGCTCATGGTGCGACTCAGTGGGGCGATGCCCCAACTGCCAAGCAGTGGGCTCTTCGAGTGCCGCCGTCTTTCGGCCAGGATACTCTCCCGACCTCGCGAAATCTTCCGGGGCCACCTTGGCCCCGACACGGCGCGAACCTATAAGTGTTGGGTGTTGCGATCCACTTTTCAAGTCCACCACATGGCGGAATCGGTATCGAGTATGTAACATTTTGCGGCGCAATGCCTTAGTGTGGCCGACCGTGGAGCATTTTGTTTTACGACCCCATGACAGGAATGACAGCGGTATCCCGTCCGCGCTAATCTCCAATCGTTGAGTATCAGAGGAATTCCCGGCTATACTGCGTTTTTCGGTTTCGCTAAAGCCGCGAGGTTGTATATTAGAAAGACTCTGCGTCTGCACCTAAGTACGCCAATGACTGAAATTACCACTGAAGACATCTTTGAGGCGGGCGTCGTCGGGGCCGGCGGGGCCGGGTTCCCCACGCACGTCAAGCTCGCCGGCAAGGCCGACACGGTCCTCATCAACGCCGCCGAGTGCGAGCCGCTGCTGCACAAGGACAAGGAGGTGCTCCGCGCAGTACGCCGACGACGTGATCGAGGGCCTGGCCGCCGCGCATGCGGCTGGTCGGCGCCGGCCGCGGCGTCGTCGGCATCAAGGAGAAGTACGGCGACGTGATCGACCTGCTGCGGTCGAAGCTGCCGCGCAGCATGGACGTCGCCCCGCTGCGCGACGCCTATCCGGCCGGCGACGAGTTCATCCTGGTCTACGACGTGCTGGGCCGCGTGATTCCGCCCGGCGGCATCCCGCTGGCCGTCGGCGCCGTGGTGATGAACGTCGAGACGGCGATGAACGTCGCCCACGCCGGCCGACCAGCCGGTCACCGAGAAGTACCTCTCCGTCGCCGGGGCGGTGGCCGAGCCGGTCACGCTCCGCGTGCCGGTGGGCGTCACCCTGGCCCAGTGCGTGGCCGCGGCCGGCGGGCCGACCGTGCCGACGCCAACTACATCGTCGGCGGCGTGATGATGGGCTATCTCGAAGACGAACCACGACGCGCTGGTCGACAAGACCACCGGCGGCGTGATCGTGCTGCCCGACGACCACGTCGTCGTCCGCCGCCGGCGGCAGGACTGGCAGCAGATCGTCCGCATCGGCCGCAGCGCCTGCGACCAGTGCAGCTTCTGCACCGAGCTTTGCCCGCGCTGGCTGCTGGGCCATCCGATCGAGCCGCACCGGGCGATGCGGAGCCTGGAGTTCAACCTGGTCGGCGAGGCCAACGTCGATCGGCACGCAGTTCTGCTGCGAGTGCAACCTGTGCAGCCTCTACTCCTGCCCCGAAGACCTCGACCCGAAGAACGTCTGCACGCAGAACAAGCGCCGCCTGGCGGCCGAGAAGCAGCGCTGGGAGAACCCGCCGTTCAACCCCCAGCGGCCGGAGCTGCACATGGCCAACCGCAAGGCGCCGATGCGGCGGCTGATGACCAAGCTCGGGCTGCGGCAGTTCCGCAACGTCGGCCCGTTGAACGAGCACGCTGCTGGCGACCGCCCGGGTGGGCATCAAGCTCAAGCAGCACGTCGGCGCCCCGTGCGAGCCGACGGTCGAGCCGCGGCCAGCGGGTCGTCAAAGGGCCAGACCGTCGGCCGGCCGCCGATCGGCCAACGGCAAGCCGGCCCTGGCGCCCCGGTCCACGCCTCGATCGACGGCCGTGTTGACCGCGATCGAGGACGGCGTCGTGTGGATCGAGCGATCGTGACGACTGCGAAGCCGCAAGCGGCTGCAACCGCACAGCCTGAACCCTGAACCCTGAACCTGCTCATGCCTACCCCCAAATCGCGATCGGCGCGATCGAGCTGTCGAGCATCGGCATCGGCTACCAGATCGAGGACGAGATGCTCAAGGCGGCCTCGGTCGAGCTGCTGATCGCGCGGACGATCTGCTCGGGCAAGTACCTGATCGTGCTCGGCGGCGCGGTCAGCGACGTCGAGGCCGCCATCCAGGCCGGCCTGGCAGCGCGCCGGCGAGGCGATCATCGACCAGCCTGGTGATCCCCAACGTCCACGAGTCGGTCTTCCCGGCCCTGGGCCAGTCGGTCGCGCTGGGGCCCGACCAGGCCGGGGCCTTGGGCGTGGTCGAGACCTTCAGCGGCGTGAGCGTCATCGCGGCGGCCGACGCCGCCGCCAAGGCCGCCCGGGTCACGCTCTTCCGCATCCACGTGGCCATGGCCCTGGGCGGCAAGGGCTTCTGCCTGATGACCGGCACGGTGGCCGACGTGCGCGCCGGCGTCCAGGCCGCCGCCGCCGAAGCCCGCCAGCGCGGCCTGCTGGTCTCCGAAGTCGTCATCCCCCGCCCCAGCCGGGAGCTGTTCGGCGATTACCTGTAGAGTTTCGATCGGTCCTCTCTCCCTCTGCGAGAGCGTTTGGGTGAGGGGATGCCTTACCACAAAATCAATGAACGATGCCCACTTGTTGACCGTCAACCGCGGTTCGTCGACGGTCAAGTGTGCGCTGTTCACGGCTGCAGGAATCCGCCGGCTCGCGTGTTGTCGGGCGACGTGGACCGCATCGGGATGCCGCAGAGCCGGCTCACAACCGTCGACGGCGGCGGTTGCAAGCACGGCACCCGGTCAGCAGTTCCGATCGCGTCGGAGCTGCGTTGGAACTGATCGATCGGCTGATCCAACTCGGCGGCCGCGGCAATCCGATGGCCGTGGGCCATCGCATTGTCCACGGGGGCGCGAAGTATCGCGAGCCGCATCGAATTACGCCCGAAGTCGTTGCCGAACTGCGCCGCATCAGCCCATATGCGCCGAACACCTGCCGGTTCAGGTGGAACTGGTCGAGGCCATCGAACGCGAGTATCCGGCAGTTCCACAAATCGCTTGCTTCGACACGGCCTTCCACGCCAATTTGCCGCCGGTTGCCCGGATATTGCCGATTCCGCGCAAGTACGAGGCGATGGGACTGCGGCGCTACGGCTTCCACGGCCTTTCCTACGCGTACCTGATGGAGGAGTTGATGCGCGTCGCAGGTCCGGACGTTGCAGGCGGCCGGATCATCCTGGCCCATCTAGGAAACGGCGCCAGCATGGCGGCGGTCCACGACGGCCGCAGCATCGACACCAGCATGGCGTTCACGCCCACCGCCGGTTTCCCGATGAGCACGCGCAGCGGTGACCTCGACCCCGGGCTGATCTGGTTTCTCGGGTCGGTCCAGGGCATGAGCACCGACCAATTCTACGAGATGGTCAACCGCCGCTCCGGCCTGCTGGGCGTCTCGGCCACTACCTCCGACATGCGCGAGCTACTCGCCAGGCGGGCCACCGACCAACGCGCCGCCGAAGCGGTCGACCTGTTCTGCTATCAGATTAAGAAGTGGATCGGCGGGTTCGTCGCCGCCCTCGGCGGGCTCGATACGCTGGTCTTCAGCGGCGGAATTGGCGAACATGCTGCGGAGGTCCGGGCCGGTATTCCGCGAGGACTTGGATTGCCTCGGCATCACGATCGACCCCGCACGAAATGCCACCGATGGGCCGGTCATCTCGACCGACGACAGCCCGGCCACCGTCCGAGTTATCCCAACCGATGAAGAGATGATGATCGCCCGAAGCGTCCAGCGGATATGCGACAAGCGGGAATTCAACGCGACCTGTCACGAAAACAAAGTAAGTCGCTTTCTGATTTGTCGCCAACAACGACAGGACGGCAATCTTGCGGCTGGAAGCTGTATCCAACGCCGCGCACGGTGTGGATCAACCGTCCATAATGCTCAAGTTTTCTGCGAAGTGCACATATTCGAAGATTGAGGGCATGCTCTGTCACTAAGCAGTGCGGTCCATCGCTGCGATCAGCAATTTGTTGTCGCGTAAGAGTCTTGCCGGCATTGCTCATCAACACGTGCAACATCCGAAATTGGCAGCTCGTCAGCGAGAGGGGCGTGCCGTCAACGAGGGCTTTCCATTTCCTAGGATCGATAGTGATCCCATGGATATGAATGGCCGGCGACGATTCTGTTTTTTGCGCCGTCCATTAGTTGCTCATCTCAACAGAGTCTGGCAGCCCAACAGTGCGCTGCAGAACGACTGGAACAAGCGTCTTCCCACCGAATGGGCTGGTATTCGCCCGGCACGCGCACCGCGAATCGCCTGAAAGACGCTGTCACCCACCAGAACGACGGCGTCCGCTCTTCCCTCGCTCTGCGTGCGCACACGCAATCCTCCTGGAGTTCCATCGCGTGACATGCCTGGATGAAAGACGATCATGATCATCCTACCACTGTCTTGTTTCCTGATGATTAGAGAGGCGTTAGAAATGGATGTGAATTCGACATGCCTTGCCTTCGCTGACCGCGGACGGTGGTCCACTCAAGGCATCGGGGGAATGGCAATGTTCCCGACTCGGCGGCCCAACAGGAAACTATCGGAATGCTGACTTTCTGCTCGCACATCTGAGGCAATTGGCCCGGATAATTGTTACGGCCTTTTCGTTTCGATCCGAGGTTCGTCAGAGACTATCGCGCCGACGATCAGGAGGGATTGCGGGATCATGGATTGCCCGGGATCATGGATTGCCATGGAGCAACTGTCACGGGACGACGGGGATCACGGCGGGCCTTTAGCTAGTAGTCGTACCAGAGGCCCACGCCGAGTTGCTCCTCGAACGTGTTGAAGAACTGGTACTGTCGCTCATGCCGTTGAAGTACTGCAGGCCGATGCGGCAGAGATGGCCGGTGTAGCCTCGCCATTGCCAGCCGGTTTGCAGGGTCACGTTGCCGCCGAAATCGTTTTCCTGGCGCAAGTGGCCGTTGACGGCGAAAAATGGGGCCCCGCCGAACCCGCTCGGTTCGATCGAACTGAAGTCCGCCCCGAACTGAAATTCCCAGGGCAGCGCACCGCCGTCGACGTAGAACGAGTAGTCCACCTCCGAATACAGACGCAGACTCGGATTGAGATACACGGCCATGCCCAGCATCAGGGCTTCGCGGACGTAGTTGATCCGGGGGAAGTCGGGAAACCGCAGCAAGTACTCGTCGCCGATGTGGGAACTAAGATGGTAGTAGCCAAACTTCGTTTCGAAGGGACCCTGGCGCGTGGTAATCGGCACGCCGGCGCGGAAGTCGACGGCGTCCAAGTCGCGCAGGTGTTCGAGGTCCAGTCGCGGAAACGCCGCCGCCTCCACGTCGATCTGCCAGCCCTGTGGCCACAGGTCGTTGTTGGTGCCGTAGCGCAAGAGCCCCACGCGGCCGCCGAGTGTGGCGTCCCATCGCCAGCCGAGATCCCGCAAATGGACCCATTGACTGCTTATCCGCGGCTCGCGGTCACCGGCCAAATACGAGCGGTACATTAAGCCTGCCGGCAGAAGCTGCCACGACAGCGACTCGTCGTTGCCAAGCGAGCGTTCCATGTACGGGCCATTGTCTAGGTTCGGGCCGCTGCCGAACGGATTTGGGTCAGCCGCAGCGTCGAAGGCGGCTGGCGGTGCGGCGGCCGGGCCAAGGTCGCCGGGCATGCCGGGCGCCGAAGGTGACAGGCCGCCGGGTATGCTGGGTGCCATCGCCGGCAGAGGCGGGCCAAATGGCTGTGTCGGCGGCATGGGCATCTGAGCGGCCGCCGGCCCCGCAAGTGACGGGTATGGGTACGCCGCCGGCACTCCGCTGGGCATCATCTGCTGCGGCCCGGGCGTGGCCGCCATGCCTTGTGCGGCCGCCAATCCGGCATGACCGCAGAGTCCTCCGCAGAGCATCCCAGCCAGCCCAAGGGCGGCAAGCAAGCGACGTTCAGCCATCGCGGCAATCCTCCCGCTCAACGACATAGATCCAAACGAACACTCACGATCCCGGAGTCGGAAACCCGCCGGCCGCCATATCCGCAGCGGCTCGCAGCGGGCGCGGCGCCCCGCGGATCACGCAACGCCATCCAAAAAGGGCCGGCAGTGTAGCGATTTCCTCGGCGCACGGGGAGGCCACTTTTTGCGAGGAACGGCAGAAGGGGGCTATCCCTTTTCGCCACCTAGCGTAGCGGCGCTGGCCCGCGGTCGACGACCCGCGTGCCGGTTTCGCCCGGGGTGGTAAGACCGGCCGCTGCCCCGGTGCCTTGCAAGGCCGTTACGCGTGCGGCCAGTAGCGGCTGGCGGCTGTCGTGACACAGCGACCGCTGATAGTTGGTCAGGGCCTGTGCCGTGTCGCCGGCATCCTCGCGAATCTTACCCAACGCCGCAAGCGCTCGGGCATTGTCGGGCTGGACGGCCAGGGCATCGATCAAATTGCTCTTGGCGGCCTGACGGTTCCCAAACTCGTCGTTGAGCCGGGCCAACTCGATTTTTGCGTCGGCCGAGTTCGGCTGGCGCTGCCCCCAGCCCTCGATCAGCCGGAACGCGTCGTCCTTTCGCCCTTCTTCCGACAGCAACACGGCCAGCCCGCGATAGCAATCGACGTGGTTGTCGTTTCGGTCCAGGCAGAGATTGTAATACGATTCGGCCTGGTCCAGATCGGACTGGCGGTGTTCGAGCTTGCCGATGCGGTGGTACGTCGCGGCGAGATTGTAGTAGGCGTCGGCGCTGTTCGGATCGTCGTACGAGGCCTCCTGAAACTGTTTGACCGCCTCTTGGTATCGCGTTTGCTGGTAGAGTCGGACACCCTCCGCATTGCGGCTTTGCGCGTTGAACTCGCCGCAGCCCGCGACGCCGACAAGCACCGTCGCCAGAAGCGAGCAACCGATAGCACGAGTGGATGCAGCCACGGTTTTATGCCTCGCTGTGCAAGACCTCGGCAGCGGGTTTTTGCCCGCCACCTTCCGATAAGCGGCGCAGCCGGCAGCGCCGGCCGGGAATCGAACGCCGCGGGAGGATAGCGATGCGGGGCGGCGAAGGCAAGAGCGATTTCCGCCGCATCCGTACAATCGGCGGAACCCCTTGTTGGGTTCGAGCTTACGTCAAGAACGTTCGGCCGCCAAGGGACGCCGCCAGCCTAGGCGGCTTCGCGGGATCCGTCCGGATCCTCCGACTCGGCGTCGGCCTCCTGTTCTGCGGCCGGAGTCTCGGTATCGGCCGATTCCGACTGTTTGACCGCGGGTGCTTCAGCGGGTTGCACTTGCCGGGCGGACCAGGTTTCAATCCAGGCGCAACCAGCCCAAGAAAGCCCGACGCCGAAGCCGACCAGCATCGTCCGTTTGCCCGGCCGCAGCCGGCCCGACTGCCGCAAATCGCGGATGAGGATGGGAATCGTCGACGACACGGTGTTGCCATAGAGTTCGAGCGCTTCGGGCGTGTGCTCGCGATCAAGCGAAAGGCGCTCGCGGAGGTGCTCCAGCATGAAGGTCGTCGCCTGGTGCAACAGGTACATGTCGATGTCGTCGCGAGTCCATCGCGCGGCCGCCAGCACCCGGTCGACCAGCGGCGGCACCACGTCGAGACTGAACTTCACCAACTCGGGGCCGTCCATGTAGAGGTCGCTCGGCCAGCGTTTGCGTTTGCGCGGCTGAATGGCGTGCTCCTTCGGGCGGGCGCCGCGCTCGGTGACCAGCAGCGTGTCGGCCCCACGGCCGTCGGTGCCAAAGATAAAGCCGCCCAGCGACGGCTCGTCCGACGGTTCGACGAGCGTCGCGGCCGCGCCATCGCCGAAGATCGTTCGCAGCGAGCGATCCGTCGGATCGATGTATTTCGAATAGGTCTCCGCGGTGATTAACAAGACCCGGCGGGCCGTGCCGCTTCGGATCATCCCGTCGGCCAGCGACAGCCCATAGACGAAGCCGGAACACCCCAGGTTGAAATCCAGCGCCCCGATCGAAGTGGGCAACCCCAGCCGGTCTTGTATCAGGCAGGCCGTGGTGGGCAGCACGTAGTCCGGCGTCTGCGTGCAGAACAAGAGGAAGTCAATCGTACTGCGGTCGATATTGTGCTCGGCAAACAGCCGCTCGGCCGCCGCCACGCCGAGGTCCGAGGCACACTCGTCCGGGCCGGCAATGTGCCGCTGTCGAACGCCCGTCTTGGCAAAAATCAGCGGCATGTCCCATTTAGGAAACGCCGCCCCCAGCAAATCGTTGTCTTCCACCTTTTCGGGCAGATGCACGGCAATGGGCCCGATCGCGGCAAACTTCATCGCTCAAAAACCTCCCCTGGGGAAGCCCGCCCGGCCTTCCTGTCCCGTGCCCCACTCCGTAAGGTGGCATGATATGACGGCCGCTCGACGCACGTCAACCGCAACCGGAGGGGCATCCCGGGCTGCCAAGCGGGATCATTATCTCACCAAAGATACAGAATTCGGTCGCCGGTGAATAGGCCGGGAAGATATCGTGCGACGGGGGACATTCCCCTTCTCAGTGATGCGAAAATTGGGGTAGCCCCCAAGAATCGCCCGTGGATCGTTGAACCCGCTGCCCGGAAGTTGTCGAAACTGCATGTAGGGGACTGTCCCGTACGAACGACCAACCACCAGGGAGGGAGAACGTTGTCTATTCTCACTCGACTCCGGCTCCCATGGCTTTGCCACTTGTCCAAACCAATCGGCGACCGCCCCGTCTACCGGGCGATTCGTCGTCATCGAGCAGGAAAAATCGTCGAGGTGGGAATTGGTGATGGCCGCCGCGCCCTTCGAATGATCGAAGTGGTGCGCCAGGCGGCCCCCGAGCGCGAGGTTCGCTATGTCGGCTTTGACCTGTTCGAAGCTGCTCCGCAAGAAGGCCGTGCGATCTCGCTCAGATCGGCCCACCAACTCCTACGCGCCGCGGGAGCCAAGGTCCAGCTTGTGCCCGGCGACCCGGCCGAGATGCTTGTGCGAATGGCGAACTCGCTGGGGACGGTCGACGTGTTGATCTTGCCGGCCGATCTTGACGCACCGTCGCAAGCCCGCCTCTGGCGGTTCGTGCCTCGGATGCTTGGCCAGTGGTCGGACGTCTTTATCGACAGTCCGTCGCCGGACGGCGGGCAGATGCTGCATCTGAAGCCGCGGTCGGAAATCGACGCCCAAGCCGCCGCAGTTCTGAGTCGCCGCGCCGCCTGACGCCGACAACTCTGCACGTGACGAAACAGCGGCTGGCACGCCCCTGAGCGCAGCGAAGGGCGTGGCTGCCCCACTCCCACCCTCCATCACTTTCCTCCTACCGCGCTCCACAATCCTGGAGCTACCAGCAACGCCGGCACGCGTGCGGGACGTAGTAGGCTGAGTAATACGTCGTCGGCGGCGCGTAGTATGCCGTCGTCGGCACATAGTACGCCGAATAATACGACGTGGCCGGCGTGTAGTAGCTCGCGTACGACGTGGCCGGCGCATAATAGGTGGCGTAGGACGCGACGGACGGAGCGTAGTACGTCACTTGCGTCGCCGCCGGGGCGTAGTAAGTGGCATACGATGACGCATAAGCTGTGGCCGGCACATAGTACGATGTGTAGGTCGGCGCCGCGTATGCCGTGGCCACGCCACAACCGCATTGCGCCAATGCCATCGAGGCGTTGGCGACCAAGAGAACGGCCACCGATAGGATCGTCCATCGTGTTGACATCGTGTTTTCCCCCGCTCTGGTTTGTCGTGTACGCCCCAGTCCAACCGTTGGCTAATTCTAGGGATCGGGATCCGAGAAAATCAAGTCGGCGACCAGGTTTGGTGCCGCTGCGGAGGGGATGCACGTGGAAGATACCCCTCTATCGCCCGGGCGTCCGGCCGATCCGCTCGATCGCCGCGTCATGCCGGGCACGCTTCCGCCGGGCGACCGCTTGGGGGTTGCCTTCGAGGTTTCTCAACTCCTCGCGCAGCTCCTGCGGCGTCATCTTCAAGTCGCGCTCGCGACGCCACCATTGGTAGGTGTAGTCGAGCATCGCGAGGACAAACAGGGCCGCCGCCACCTTCAACGCGGTCCAGAACAGAATCTGCGCCGCGGCCGGGAGAATTGCCGCGGGTGGAAGGCCGGCCAGACGGAGGACTTGCTCGCGCCGTTGGTACAGCACCCAGCATCCAATCGCCAATACGATCGCGAGCTTCAGGATGCCAAGGGCGAGATGCACGAGGCTAGAGCTCGAATACACCCGCCGAAGACCTTCGAGCGGGTTCAGTCGGCCAAAGTCCAGCCCCAACCGTTGCGGCAAGAACAGAAAGCCGACTTGCAGCACGTGGACCGCGACCCCTGCCAGGCACAGCAAGGCAAAGATCGGCAGCAAATAGCGGCCCAGGGACCAAAGCACGCTGTTCCATTGGTGCACGGCGAAGCCGGCGTCGATCGCCAGCCAAGGCGCTGCGCCCAACTGGCGCCGGCAGAACTCGAAAAGAAATGCCGCCAGTCCGCCGGCCATCATCGCCAGCACCGCCAGAGCCAAGAGCAACAGCCCCGCCGAGGCGAGGTCCTGGCTCTGCGCGACGTGGCCTTCGCGCCGCGCCCGTTGCCGCCGGCGCGGAGTCGGATCCAAGTTCTTCTCGCCGGCATACTCGGGCATGGTCGGTCTCGATCTCCCGCGCTAAGGTGAAAAGAACTGCCCGCGCAACGGCGTTTGCAAGGCGTTGAGGATTGTCTCGAAAGCGGGCCGGACCTGGTCCTGGAACGCCCAGGCAGCGGCGCCGAACGTCAGGGCCAGCGCCGCGGACGCGAGCAAGGCGTTCAGTCCAAAACCGACGGACAAGATGTTCAGTTGCGGCAGCGTTCGGCCCACCATGCCGAGAATCAAGGTTGAAATCAGTAGCGCCGTCACGGCCGGCGCGGCCGCGCGGACGCCGAGCGAGAAGCTCTGCGTCACCAACGTCGTGAATGCCTGGGACAGCGACTCAGTAAACGCCTGGGCGGCCGGGCCTGGGAACGGACCGCCGCCAGGCGGGATCGCCTGGAAGGTGTCCAGCAGGCCGGCCATCACCAGCCGATGCCCGCCCATGCAGATGAACACCGTGACCGTCGCGATGAACATCAACCGGGAAAACTGTGGGACATTGCCGTCCAGCGCCGGATCGAAGACGTCGGCTACGGACAGCCCGCTGGCCTGGGCGATCAGTTCGCCGGCCAACGTCATGCCGTGGATGAGGATCAGGATGCCGAGCCCCAGACAAGCCCCGATCAGCGCTTCGCCGCCAAGCAGGAGAAGGTAGCCGACGGCGCTGCCCGGCGCCGCGACGGCCACCTTCCATTGCGAGGGCACGATGAGCAGCGCCAACGCCGCCGCCAGCAGCACGCGCACCTGCAAGGGGACCTCGCGGGCACCGTAGATCGGCGCCGTCATCGTCAACCCGGCCACCCGTGCCAGGACGAGCGTGAACAAGATCAAATGAGCAACGTTCATCGAGATTTTTTGCTTCGCTCAGGATGGCACGGACGGCGGTCAGAATACCATCGGTTCACAACCTTCCCGGGATGCCGGCGATCAGGCTGCTGGTGTATTGAACCATCTGCGCGATCAGCCAAGGCAGCGTGGCGCTCAGGACCAGCGCCATCACGATGATCTTGGGGACGAAGGCCACGGTCTGTTCCTGGATCTGCGTCAGCGCCTGGAACAGACCGATGACCACGCCAACCACCAGACCGGCCACCAACACCGGCGAGCCGATTAACAGCATCGTCCACAGCGCTTGCCGCCCGAGATTGATCGCTTCCTGGGGATCCACCGGCTTTTCTCACATGAACGGTTGAATGCTTTGGAGCAACATGCCGACGATCAGATGCCAGCCGTCGACCAGCACGAACAACAGCAGCTTCAGCGGCAAGGAGACCAGCACGGGCGGCACCATCAGCATGCCCATCGATACCATCACGCTGGCCACGACCATGTCAAGAATTAGGAACGGCAGGTAGATTTGGAAGCCGATCAAAAATGCAGTCTTCAGTTCGCTGAGCATGAAGGCGGGCAGCAGCGCCTGAAGCGGCACGTCGTCGTAGCTTGTCGGCGCCGCATGATGCGGCAGGTAGCTCATAAAGAGCCACACGTCTTCGGTGTTCTTCCGGGCCTCGATTTGCATGCTCATGAAGCGGCGGACGGGGGCCACGCCCGCCGTCACAGGCGCTGCTGGCTGATTTCGTGCTTCGTGTAGGGCACGACGGCGTCGTCGTAGACTTGTTTCCACACGGGCGTCATGACCAGCAGCGTGACGAACAGCGACAGCGTGGTGAGGACTTGCGTCGGCGGCAGGTTTTGCGTGCCCAACGCCTGGCGCAGCAGGCTTAGGACCACGACGATGCGAACGTAGCAAGTCGTCATCAGCAACGCGGCGGGCGCAAGGCTCAACACCGTCAAGAGTACGACTACCTGGAGCGTCGAGCCCAGCCCCTCGGGGCTCGTCCAGTCCTTGGGTCCGGCCGTCAAGCGGTCTGGCAGACCCACCGACAGCGACTGGTTGGCCGGCGGCGAGGCCGTTTCTGCGGCCGCGACCGAGCCAACAAGCCCCAGGCAAGCCAGCAACAACAGGGCGTAAAATGCACGCTTAGGCATCACGGTTCCCCCGGTCCCGAGAGAGTCGCGATGCGGCGCCGTCGAAGCGACCGCCCCGGCAGAGTGCAACCAGGCGTTCGACCTCGTCCGGGTCGGTGATTTCCGTCAACGTCGATGCGCCGGCGCCGGCGGGGCCGCTCACGACCAGCAGCAGCTTCTTGCCGCAACGAAGCAGATGGACCGGTTGGCGATTGGCCAAGGCCGCCCGGCCTAGCGTTTCAAAGACGTCCGGCGGCAGCGGGGCCAGTGTGCCTGGCGAAGCCCGACGCAACAGCCAGACGACCAGCATAAACGCCGCCAGGACGATGGCCAGGCTGCCGCCGATCGTCAGGAGCGATTGTAGTCCGTCGGGCCGTTTGCCGTCCTCGGCATTTGTTCCTGTCGCGTGAGGCCTTAAGGGCACGGATGCCGGAGCGTCGCCGGCGTGCGTCCGCTCAGCGCCAACGGTCGGGCTTGAATGTCACCGGACTTGGCCGCGCTGGGCTGTTGATAGACTGCCGCCGACGCCATGTTGGGCAGCGAGATCAAGTCGGCATCGTAGCCGGCCTGGGCCCAAAGCACGGCCGGACAGCCGCCGAGAAGCATCATTGCGATCGTCAAGGTCCTTAACGACATTCGCGTTGTTCCCCTTCGCCGAACAGCTCTGCGACTCGAAAGGCCAGGCGACCGTCGAGCACCAGCGGCTCGCCACGACCGATCGGCCGATCGCCGGCGTACAGGTCGACCAGCGTGCCCGCTGCCGTGTCCAGCGGCACGACCGAACCCTTACGCAGTTCGGCCGCTTGGCGCGCGTCGAGATGCGTGCGGCCGAGTTCCACGCGGAGTTCGAGCGTCTCGCCTCGGGCATGCGCCGGGCCGACGGCTGGCGCCATGGCTGTGACATCGCCAAGCTCGTCCCAGTGGACCGGCGCCGCGCCGCGTGGCAGGTCGACGGCGAGCCAGTCCGTGGCTTGCTCAAACGCCATATCGGTCCTCCGGAAATGTGTGTGGCTATGCCATCGGCGCGGCGGTTACGTTGCCCGGCGGCAGGATCGCGGCGTCGAACCCGACGGCTCGCAGGGCGGCTTCGTCGAGGTGGTTGTTTTCCTGGCGGATTTCCGCCTGCCGATGGGCGAGCGTTTGGTTTTCGCGCAGCTTTTCGAGGGCTTGCAGTTCGCGTTCGGCCTCGACGAGGATCTGACGCCGTCGGTCGATCTCGTCGGCCAATGTTCCGCGCTGCCGCCTGAGTTCGGCTGCATCACTGCTTAGGGTCGCGGCATACTGCTGGCTTTGGAGCAGTCGTCGAACGTCGACCACGCCCGGTGTGACGATCGCGCGGCACTGGTGTTGCAGCCGCGACTGCTCTTGTTCGAGGCGACAGAGCCGCCGGTGGAGTTCGGCGTCGACCTGCCGGACTTCGTCCAGTTCGGCCCGCCGCTGGTCGCGCGTCGCCTGGCGGAGTTGCAACATGGTTTCAAGTCGAAAATGGAACTTGGGCATGGTGACGTCGGCGACGTCAGTCGCCTTGCGAAGGGTTATGCCTTTCCGGCGAGACGTTCGTGATACTCTCGATCGAGGGCGTGAAGCCGCATCGTGGCGTCGGCCAGCGTCGACGAGTCTTCGACCGACTGGCGCAGGTAGCGGTTCAGATCGTCTTGCATGGCGATGGCGGCGTCAACGCCGGCGTTGCTGCCGGTGTGGTAGGCGCCGATGGAAATCAGGTCCTGATGATCGCGGTAGGCCGCCAGTAGACCGCGGAGGGCGTAGGTGGCCTCGCGGTGTTCGGTGTCGGTCACGTCCGGCAGCAAGCGGCTGACGCTCTCCAACACGTCGATGGCCGGATAATGTCCGCGCGAACTGAGCTTGCGCGACAACCACACGTGTCCGTCCAGCAGGCCGCGGACGGCATCGCTTATCGGCTCGTTCGGATCATCGCCTTCGACCAGCACGGAATAGAAAGCCGTGATGCTGCCGCTGGTGCTGCGGCCGGCGCGTTCGACGAGCTTCGGCAGCATCGCGAAGACCGACGGCGTGAAGCCGCGCGTGGTGGGCGGCTCGCCGGCGGCCAGCCCAATCTCGCGCTGGGCCAGGGCAAACCGCGTCAGCGAATCCATCAGCAGCAGCACGTCCTTGCCCTGGTCGCGAAAATATTCGGCGATGGCGGTTGCCGTGGAAGCCGCTTGAGTCCGCAGCAGGGCCGGCTGATTGCTCGTGGCCACAACGACGACGCTCTTGGCCAGTCCGGCCGGCCCGAGATCGCGCTCGATGAATTGGTTGACCTCGCGGCCGCGTTCGCCGACCAGCGCGATCACAATGACGTCGGCGGCCGTGTAGCGGGCCATCATGCCCAGAAGCACGCTCTTGCCGACGCCCGAGCCCGAGAAAATTCCCATCCGCTGTCCCTTGCCGCAGGTCAGCAGACCGTCGACGGCGCGTACGCCGGTGGCCAGGGGCTCGTCGATGCGGGGACGCGTGCAGGGGTCGGGCGGGGCCCGGTGAAGCGACGAGCGGTCGGCCAGCGCCGGCTGCGGCTTGCCGTCGATTGCCTTGCCCTCGGCGTCGATCACCCGGCCGAGCAGTTCCGGGCCGACGCGCAGCCACCGCGTGGTCTGCATCAGCCGCACCCGGTTGCCGCGCCGCACGCCATCCAGATCGCTCAACGGGTAGAGCACCGTAAGATCGTCGCGGAATCCGACCACTTCGGCTAGAAGCGGCGTCCCGGACAGCCGTTGAATCTCGGCCAAGGCGCCGACCGGAGCGGGGAACCCGGCCGCCGAGACGGTCGTGCCGATCGTCCGTGCGACGCTGCCGGTCAGGCCCGTCGGCATCACGCGGTCAAGTTGTGCAACGAGGTCGAGCATCATGGTTACGGCTTACGGCACGCGGAACGTGCCTGCTACGTGGGCCGACGTGCCGTCGGCCGCTAAACATCGAGCGTGCACGGTTGCACTACCCGGCCAGCTCCTCTTCGATTCTTCTCAGTTGCGTTTCCAACTGTTGGTCGACGGTGCCGAAGCGGGTTTCGACGCGGCAGCCGCCTCGGCTGACGGCCGGGTCGGCAGTCACCTCGATCTTGCCCAGCGATGACGTGGTGGCGACGAGCGATTGCACCTGCGGGCCGAGCGACGCGTGGTCTTCCGGATTCAGGTGTAACCGCACACCAGGGCTTCCGGCAGCCAACTCGAGCGCTTCGCGCACGAGCGTCAACGCGATCTCCGGCTGATGGCGCACTTCGCGGCGAATCACCCGCCCGGCAATCGCCGTGGCCAGGTGCACGGCGCCGGTTTCCCAGTGGGAGAGCCATGCCTGGCGCGTTTGCCGCAGATCGTCGGCGGCCTGGCCAATCGCGGCGATCACGGGGACCAGCCGCTGGGCCACCATTTCGTCGACTGCCGCGAGCGCGGCCTGTCGTCCCTCGTCGGTCGCCCGCTGCCGAACTGCATCCGCCTCTCGTCGGGCCGCCTCGACCAGGTCCTCCGCCTCGGCTTTCACGTCGGCCAGGTACTGGCCGGCTTGGGCCACGAGATCGTCCAAATTCATCGCCGCCAGAGGCAGTTCGTGCGGCAGGTCGGCGGCTCGTAGGATCGTGGCCATAACGGGATACTGTGCAAACGGGAATCGCCAATGGAATCGAACTATGCCGCCGCCGCGGGACGGAGCTTGCTTTGCAGTTTCTGCCGGGCAATCTCTGCGATATGCCTCCGGGCTTCCTCCAGTTCGCTGAGGCGTATCGGTTCGGGACGCTCGAGTTTTCGGCGGAGAACGTCGGCTTCGCGCGGCACCATGCGACGAAGGACCCGCTCGACCAGTTGCGGCGCGGCGCGCCGAAAGCGCTGCCTGGGCCACGTCGGGCTCGGCGGCGCGGAAAACCGCAAGCAACGCGGCATCGTCAAGACGCGCCAGATCGTCGAACTCCAGCGGCCGTCGCCCGAGCCGCTCGGCCAGAGGCTCGTCATACGCGGCCAGGTTCTCGAGAATGGCGTCGGCCACAGTGGTGTCGCAGGCGTCGAGAATGTTGGCGACGGTGTCGGGGGTCGCCGCGAGTCCCTCGTCGTTGGCGAACAGCCGCGACAGGCGCGCCTCCAACGCCTGTTCGACGTCGCGAAGCGTCTCGGAGTCGGTGTTTTCCAGTTCCACCAGGCGGCGCATTACCTCCGCCTGCACCGGAGGCGCAAACGGGCCAGCGCCTCGCCGGCCTGCCGCGGCGGCAGGTGCGAAAGGACCAGGGCAATTGCCTGCGGCCGTTCGCCGCTTAGCAGTCTTGCCAGCGTTTTCTCCTCCGCCTCATGAAGAAATCCGAAGGGGAGCGATTCGTCCTGACCCGCGCCGACCGCAGGCGGCCGCGCCGCGAGCGACAACTCGCGCGGTGCAGCCGATAGCATCTCTGCCACCGGGCCTTCCAAGTCGATTCCCGCCGGAGACTGCCCGGGAACCATCGTCTGAATGTGCCGAAAGTCCTCGATGATGCGCCGGCGCTGCTCCGCCGTAATCGTATCGATCTCCGCGGAGGCGCGGCGGACCAGGTCGGCACACTGGGGGTCCAACTGATCCAGGAGCAGGTCGGCGGCTGCCTGGTCGAGGCTGGCCACGAGAATGGCCGCTCGCCGAATTCCCGCAACACGCATGTCATTACCCGAGGCGATCATGATTCAACCTACTTGTCCGATCCAATTGCGAAGCACGTTAGCGGCCGTGTCCGGGTCGCGCTCGATCAACTCGGAGAGCTCGTCTCGCACCGACCGGCCGGCTTCGTGAAAGCGGCGGGCGTGGGGCCGCGGCACGCGCGGTTCGAGAACCATTGGCTCCGACGCTTCGGGAGGCGCATCGTCCGGCACAACGGCGGCTTCCGTGGTCGTGGGATGGCCGTGCATCAGCGATCGCAGCATCAATAGCGCCGTCATGGCCAATGCGACGACGGCCAGCATGCGCCACGATTGCCTCGCCCAGTTCGATAGGTTCGCGCTGACGGTCGGCGCCGGCGGTTCGTCGGGCCCAACATCGGGAAACGCCGTTACCGTGACCAGATCCTCCGGCTTGGCGGCGCCTTCCGGCGTGGGTAGAAGCGGCGCCACATACTGCTTGATCTTCTCTGATTCTTCGAGCCTGATCTGCTCCAAAGCCGCCGGAGCCGGCGCCTGCGGATCGGCATCCGCGCGCGCCGAATTTCGCGTGCGCCAAACTTGCCGGAAGTAACCGGCGGGCACGCCGACCGAAACCCGCGCCACAGCCGGAGTCGGACCGATGCCGTCCGGATCGGTCACGTCGTCTACATCATGGTCGGACGGGGCGGGTTCGCCCTTCGCGTCGTCCTGCCAGCCGCCGATCAGGGCCTTGAGCATCGTGGCCGTGTTGGGGCGCTGGAGCGGGGCCGACGCCTCGCGGCGGCGATCTTTGGCGGTCTGCGGCTCGCTGCCGCGTTGATGGCCGGTCGCCGCGCTCGTCTTCGATGCATGCTTCGCACGTGGAAGACCCTCTGGCGACAATTCGACGTTCGTTGCGACGGCCACGTCGGGGATGTAACGGAGAGCGTTGAGAATTTTCGCGGTGAGTTCCTGCTCGTACGCGCGCTTGAGCGAAAGGTAACGGCTCTCGCCGGAGCCGCCGCCTTGCTCCGACGCGCCGCTCCAGGTCTGTCCATTGAGGTCGGAAACGACGACGTTTTCCGGCCGGAGATTGGCAATCGCGCCGGAGACAAGTTTGCGAATCGCCGCGATCGTGCGTTCGTCCAATTGGCCGGAGCCGGCGGGTTTCACGCAGGCCGACGCCGTGATGAGCTTGCCGCGGAATCCGCCGGGTTTGTCGTCGACGTCGATCAATACATAGGCCCGCTCGATCCCGGGCATTTCGCAGATCAACTGGGCCATGACCTCTTGCTTGGCGATCTTCAATCGCTCGCGATCGCGCTCCGAACCGATGTCGAACAATGAACCGCTGCTCACCGCATCGTACAGCGCGGCGCCGAGCCGCTTCGGCAGGGCCTTGCCGGTGGCTAATGCCGCCATGTAGTCCGCTTCCTGGCCGCTGGGCACGTAGATGGAGGTGCCGCGGATTTCGTAGCGCTTCAGGTTTGCCTTGGCCAGCGCGGCCTCCATTGCCGGCAGGTCGACGACTGCAACCGGCACGCCGTGCATCAGGTCGACGTACGATGACGAGACGCCGCGGACGGACACCAGCGCAACGCCCGCCAGCACCATCGCGACCGCGGCGCCGACCGTCAGGCGTCCGCTCGGCGTCATCGAGCGGAGTTGATCGTACAGCAGCGTGTAGGCCCGATTGAGGAGATCCATTCAGTGGCTGGCGTTGCTTGCCGGGTAATGGTTGATCGTTGGCTACCGGGCGTCCGCCTGTTGTTCGGCCGTGCGGGGAATTCGCAGCGTGAAGGCGGACCCGCCGTCGGGACAGTTGACGGCCAATACGCTGCCGCCGTGCAGTTCGGCGATGTGCTGGGCGACGGCCAGTCCCCAGTCGGTCCCATGCTGGTCCGCCGGAGTGAGGTCCGCCGTGTCCGAGATTTCCAGTTCCAAGGCATCGGGGGCGGCGGCCGAAATCGCCATCAGCGAGCCGCCGTCGGGCATCGCCTCGACGGCGTTGAGCACCAGGCTT
The DNA here is from genome assembly GCA_963789525.1 of uncultured Planctomycetaceae bacterium. Taxonomy (GTDB): domain Bacteria; phylum Planctomycetota; class Planctomycetia; order Pirellulales; family Thermoguttaceae; genus CAVXFB01. Next base: position 350,958 of record CAWBLA010000005.1, on the reverse strand, counting down.
CGCACGGCGCTCCGCAACAATTCGCGATCAGCCGTGATCGACTCGTCGCGCGGGATGTCGACGATCATCTTAATCGCCTGGGCCACGAAGCGTGCTTGCAGCGGCCGGCAGGCTTCGTCGAACAACTCGCGCAGGCGGAAAGTCTCCCAGTAGCGTTCGGCAGAAGGAAATGGCATGGCGTTTGTTCCCCTTGGCGATGCGGCCGACGACCGGCAGCCGGCCCGGGTTCTTGGCCGCAGAAAACGGGTGAAAAGCGGGCGGTTTGTACACGAAAGGCTGCGGAAGTGTCAATGCAGTTTCCCAAGTGGCAAAGCAAGCGGCAGTTCCGCCGGCAGGCTTCCGGCGCATGCGGAAAATACAGTTCCATCGCTTCCTTGCCTTCGCCGACGGCCAGCCTAGAATCCACTTAACAAGCGTTCTCCAAATTGGTGCGAACAGCCTAATGACCCGCGAATGCGGGAGAAAGGGCATGTCCGATGAGACGTTTCCTTGCATCGACGGCAATCGCAATGGCCACATTGGCGATGGCGTCCGGAACGGTTTGGGCCAAGGGACCAGGCAACGAACATTCCGACAACGGCAACCACGGCAATAAGGGCAGCCTGGGCAACTCGATCCAGAATCTCAGCAAGTCCTGGAACCAGAGCGGCAACAAGTCGTGGACTCAGAACAACGCGTCTGGAAACCAAGCCGGCAGCAAATATTGGAAGCAGCCGACGAACAAGTCGGGGCAGCAGGGCCCTATAGTGCAGCAGAAGTTCGATTCGCACAAGCATCCTGACTTTATGGGCGGCTCCGGCATCCACGACAACTGGCGCTATCGCTGGAACAACGGCCGCTGGTGGTTTTGGGCTCCCGACAACCGCTGGGCATGGTACAACGATGGGCGATGGTCGTACGGCGACAGCTACGCCGTCCGGCGCCCGATTTTCGAGGATTTCTCGGGCGGGCCGATCAAGATCGTCAACCCGGCATCGAACCGAACGACACTTCGCTACACGCTTGACGGCGTCGTGTACTCGATTCCGCCCGGCTATAGCCAGCAGTTGCGCGACGATCGGCCTTGGGTGATCCTGTTCAGTCGCGGTCCGGGCATGGAGGAGGCGCAATACCGCCTGCGATCGGGACGGTATGCGTTCACCAGCACCAATCACGGGTGGGAACTCTACCGGTCGAACTTCTCGCAGCCAACCGCGCCAGAGAATCCACCGCCGCAACCGCCCGAAAATCCGCCGGCACAAACGCCGGGAAACGCGCCCGTGCAAGCGCCTGAAAACCCGTCGGCACCGTAACGACGAGAGACGACGACGTGCCAACGCGCCAGATGCCGGCGCCGGGCCGGCCTGCAACTAATCAACCTCGCGCGAGCGGAGGGCGTCGTCTTCCAGGGCGGACTCCGGCGGCGGGTTGATCTGGTCCATCAGCCAGCGATTGATGTCGGCGAGCATGTGCGGCACGAGTTCATGGCCGCAAGGGTACTGGCGCAGCGTGATCGACAAGCCGGCGGTGTGCAGCAGCCGCAGGTCCTTGCAGACGTGCGCCGCCGAGTAGACTTCACTCCCACGCCCGGTTGCCAGGAACATGCCCAGGCGCTGCGCGGCGATCAGATTCTGAAACGGCGTGCCGCCGGTCGGGAACGCGCCGCAAACGGCAATCACGCCGGCAAACGCGTCCGGATGGCTCATGGCCAATCGCAGGGCCATCGTGCCGCCGCGTGTCGAATCCGCTCAGAAAGATCCGCTGGGGGTGGATGTGGAGTTTCTGCTGCGCCAACTCGATGCAATCGAACACGCGACGCTCGGCCTGCTGAATCCCCGCCGGCTCCTGCGACCAGCCGGGCTGCTCGCTCCGATCGGCGTTGGCGCCGTGGGCCCCCCGCGGCGCGATGGCCACGTAGTTTCTCATGCTTACCAGCGGCATGATGCGCTGCAACTGCCGCTCGTCGTTGCCCTGCCCGTGTAGCCACACCAAGAGCGGATAAGCATAGCCCGGCGCATAATGCAGCGGGGCGAACATGGCGTGGGGAAAGTCCAGAGAGATCGTCGAGATGTGGGCCGCGTCGACTTCGCAGCAGGGATCGAGATTTGACGATTGAAGAAAATATGGCGGAACGGAATGGCGTGTCCGTGGCATATCGAAAAAACCTTCTCGTAAGCGGTGAGAAAGCGCCGGGATGGTCGAGATATGGGAACTTTACCCGATCGCGCTTGGAATTGTCAATCGCAGAGCCAGTAGCCCCGTAGCAGGCACATTCCGTGTGCCGCCGCATGTTCGGGGTGGCCCCCTGGCTTACGGCACGCGGAGCCTGCCTGCTACATGTTGGTCGCGTCGTCGGTCACGGCGGCGCCGGTGAGGTGGTCCAGGGCGGCGGACAGTTGGGCGTCGTGACGGTTGTCCAGGGCGTAGATGCGGCAGATCCGATAACTGATCGAAATCCGCCGAAATAATTGCCGGTCGTCAAGGCTGCGGGTTTTACCGGTTGCCGGATCGTAGAGGAAGTTCTGGCCCGCAGCGGGCGTATGGGCGCCCGGACGATGCACATGCCGCGCCGTATCGATCTTCAGCGGCAGATTTTGCAGTTCGGCCGGCAACTGGCGGCGCACGGCGGCCTCGAACGCCGCCCGATCGCTTAACACGCTGGCCTGTTCCGCCTCGCCGGGTGCGAAGAACACGGTCCGTTCGCAGGCCATCTTCCACCGCAGCTTGCGGCGCAAGAACTGCTGCCATCGCAAGCCCAGCTCGCGCAGCTCCTCCCGATCGCTCGTCGGCCAACGCGCAACTTCCATCAGCAACGACCATTCCGTCAATCGCTGGTAGTCGTCAAGATGCTCCAACGGGTTGCCCGGAAAGAGGTGCCGCTTACTCTGGAGGAACAGGTCCTGAAGCCCCATGTCGATTGCCCGGACGGTGCGGTGAAAATAGATGGCGCGAAACAGCTCGGCCCGCACGGAAATAAACCGCACCAGCGCCGACAGCCCCCGCTCATGGATGGTCAACCCCGACGGCGTGAAGGCACTGTAGTGCAACAACCGTTCTAAGTCGAACGCCCGCGTGCTGTAGCCCGACATGTAGGCGTCGCGCAACACGAAGTCCATGTTGTCGACCGTGTACAGGCCGCTGAAAAGGCTCCGCAGGAAGCGAAGCCACGTCGGCGGCTCCTCGGCCGAGACTTCCTTCGGCCGAGTAATAAGCAACGTGATTTGCTCGGGCTCCAGCGTTTCGTCGTCGCAGAGCCGCGTGTTGGGATTGCGGCGGATGCGGCGAATAAGATCGGCAAACTCGCGGCGGATGATCTCGCTGCCGACAATCTCGTGGTTCAAGCCGTAGTCGGCCAGAAAATGCTCGTCGAAAAAATGCCCGAAGGGACCGTGCCCCACGTCGTGCAGCAGCGCCGCCAAACGCATCAACGATTCGACGTAGCCGCGGCTGGGCACGTCAGGGCACACGTTGCGCAGGCTCTCGTAGAGCGCCGCCACCGCGCGACTGGCCAGATGCATTGCTCCCAAAACGTGTTGAAACCGAGTGTGTTCGGCGGTCGGAAAAACCCACCACGCCGTCTGCAATTGGTGAATCTGACGCAGCCGCTGGAGCCAAGGATGGTCGATGATCTGCTGTTCGGCCGCTTCACCGTCGGGCAATCCGACCGCCGAAGTGAACGGAATGTAGCCGTGGAGCGGATCGTGGCTGAGGCTTTCGCTCTGGAAGTCTTTCATGGCGCCTGCCAATGGGCCCGAAATGCGTAATGACCGGATGCGACATCGTACGCCACTCCACGGCCGATCGATCTTCCGAAGCGAACGCCGGGCGATTGAGCCGCAGGCCGCCCTCCCTCCGTCACCGACTCGGCATCGTCCGTCATCAACATCACCGTTGCCGTCGTATTGGCGGGCACGTCGACGTCTAGCACTAGCCAGCCGTCGGAGAGCTTCCAGTCGCTTCTGATCGGGCCGTAGAGCGAATCGAACTCACCCTTGGCCCGCGTCAAATCGCCTACGACGCCAGGCCGAATGACGAAATGCCGATAGCCCGGCTGCTCGCGATCGAGCCGAATGCCGGCGATGCCTTCGAGGAACCACGAGCCGATCGAGACAAAGGAACTGTGAAGCCGCGAGTTTCTTGCCGTCCCATTGCTCCCACAGCGTCGTCGCGCCGTGATCGAGCATATAGCCCCAGCCGGGATAGGTCCGCTGCGTGGCCATCTCGTAGATCAAATCATTGCGGTTCTTGGCCAGCAGCAGTTTGAGCAGGTAGTAGGTGCCGTGAATGCCCGTGTCGATGTGCCCCTGCTTCTTGCCGATCTCCTTTTCCAGCCGCTGTAGGACAGGAAATTGCAGTTCGCCCGGCGTGGCTCCGACCAAGAGCGGCATCGCCTCGTAAAGCTGGCTGCCATTGGCATAGCTGTCGCTATCGGGATGAAAGAACTCGCGATGAATGGCTTGGGCAACGGCCGCCGCTCGGCTCTGATACGCCTCCGCTTCTGCGCGCTTATCCAGCAGGTCGGCGACCTTGGCGACGGTGTTCAGGTTGTCGAGGTAATAGCAATTGTTAAACAGCAAGGTCGAACGTGCATCGACTCGCGCACCGGGGTCTTGTCCCTTTCCTGGCGGAACCCAATCACCCAAGAAGTCCCATGTGCCTCCCCATCGTTCAAGGAGATTGTCTTTTTCCTTGGTGCGAAGAAATTGGATCCACCGCTTCATGGTCGGGTACGACTGTTCCAAGATGCGGCGGTCGCCATAATGGAGGTACACTTGCCACGGGAGCGTGACGCAGATGCCGCTCCATGCCGGTCCACCGCCGCCAATGTACGTCGGTGCGGTGTACGGCAGGTTCCCGTTAGGCTGCTGAACGTTGCGCCAGTCTTGCAGCCACTTCGTGTAGAAAGCGCCCATCGCGAAGTTCGTCAGCGCCGTTTCCATGGTGGCGTGAGCGTCGCCACCGTATCCTCTCCGTTCTCGATGCGGACAGTCGACGACGTAGCCCCCCAGACTAAGCGAGCGGAACGTCCACAACGTGGTTTCGTAGATTCTGTTCAACAGTGGATTGGAGCATTCGAACCGGCTCGTGCGCGGGCAGTCGGTCGTGATCAGATATCCACGAATGTCTTTCAGTCGAGGAGGCGTCTCCAGTCCGGTAATCGTCACCCACCGAAAGGCGGCGTAGTTGAACCGCTGACAGAAGACGCCCTCGCCCGAGTCGCCGAAGATGTACTCGCTGACTTGACCGTAGGCGGTCGTTTGCTCGGGCCGCTCGGCAAACGCCAATGTCACCTTCTGGCCGGGCCGGCCCCTCATACGAATTTCGAACCATCCGGCGTAGCTCTTCCCCATGTCGACGTGGAACACGCCGGGGCTGCGCGACTGAATCTCGACCGGCAGGATGGTCTCGGCGCGGCGGTTGGGCTCCAACATTTCAGCCGATACGATCAGCCGCGGATCAAAGACACGCACCGGCTGCCACGTCGCATCGTCCAATTTCGCTTCACACCAGCCGGGGACTTCCCGCCGGGCATCATATCGCTCGCCCCCATAGTCGTCGAATTTCCAGTCGCCGATTGGCGACATCGGGCTGGCGTGCGACTTCCACGTGGCATCCGTCACAACCTGCACCGTGTGATCGTCCGGCTGCTGCATGTCGATCTGGGCCAGCACCAGCGGCTTGTCCTTGACCTTGAACTCGGCATACCGAGCCCACCCGGAAGCACACCACAGCACGACGGCGTTACGGCCGGATTTGAGATAATCGGTCACGTCATACGTGACGTAACTGCGCCCGTTGCGTTAGGTCGCTGATGGCCGGCGCCAAGACGCGGTCGCCCACCTTCCGGCCGTTAATAAACAGCTCGTGATATCCGACCGATGTGACATAAGCCACGGCTCGCGTTGGAACCGAAGACAACGAGAACGTCTTCCGAAACCAGGGATCCGTCTTCGATTCGCCGCCTTGAAGTTCGCCAATCCATTGAGCCTTCCAGTCCCGGTGGTGGAGCGGGCCCACCGACCACTCGGCCGGTGCGCCTCCAAGTGGACTGGCGGCCGTTCTGATCCCACACCCGGACCTTCCAATGACAGAACGCTCCATACGCCAACGGCTTGCCTCGGTATGTGACGTGTAACGAGTCACCGGAGGTCACTCGACCCGAGTCCCAGAGATCGCCGTGATCCGCTTGGAGTTCAGCAACCGAGCTGGCGACCAGGACTTGGTAGGCCGATTGGCGCACGCCGCGTTCCGCGGCGTCGGCCGGCACGATCTGCCAACCCAGCCTGGGTTCCGTGACATCGATGCCCAGTGGATCCTTGAGATACGCACAGCTAAGCCCGGTGACCTCGAGCGCTTTGTCGCCCGGGGACGCAGGGCTTGGGATGCCAACGAACGCCAACATTGTGGCGAGCGTCAGGACGATGCGGGCATGCATGGTGCGATCCCTTCTGGACCCGTGCGTCAGCGAGCCTGGATTATAGCCGTTACCGTGCGGGCGTGCATCCAAGGAAATCCGCGGAAATCGAACGGGGAGCAGCGGCGAGAGCCACGGAATTGGCCGCGATCTACGCCTGCAACGATCACCGCTATTCTGGGGACCGATTTGGCCCCGAGCCGCCACGAACGCGTGCTCGAGCCCATCTCGTTCGTCTCGCGAGGGGCTCGGAAAGCTTGGCAGTGTCCCTCAGCCCGTTGCGACTCAACCGATCTGGCGTAAAATGGGCCATCCGGCTAGACTCTGTTCTTTGCGAGTTTTACGATTAGGCAAGATATTCCGACGCCACTTGACACAAGGAGTCGTGCAGTGCTTCGTTTTCTGAAATACGCGTTGTGCGGCGTAGGTTGCGTAATTTGGGCGGCTAGCTTGTGTAGAGGAGCCGATGTGAGCCGGCCGAGCGAAACCCTGCTGCCGGGCACGACCCAAGGCATGCTCGTGATCTCCAACGTCGACCGGCTAAGTGAGCAGTGGAACAAGACGCAACTCGGCCACCTGATGGCCCAGCCGACGATGAAGCCGTTCACCAAAGACCTGCGCCGGCAACTCGACCAACGGTGGTCTAACATTCACGAGCGGCTGGGGCTCACGCTGGAAGACATGCGGGGAGTGCCCGGCGGCGAGGTGGCCATCGCCCTGATCGCCCCGGCGCCTGGCAAGGCGGCCTTGGCGATTGTCGTTGACGTGACCGGCAAGTTGCCCGAGTCGAAAGCGATGCTCGAGAAGGTTACGACCACCCAGTTGCAGCGTGGGGCGCATCGCAGCGTCGTACAACTGAAGGATGTTGCCGACCCCGTCATTCAATTCGACCTGCCCCAGTTGGAAGAGGAAAAAGAGGCCGCACGGAGCACGCTCCGCGGCAGCGAGAAGGCTGAGGTCGACAAGAAGGCGACGGTCTCCGCCAGCACGGCGCCGCCGCCACCTCTGCCCCGCGCCAGGCATTCTACTGTCTGACCGGCAAGCTTCTGGTCGTTACGGACAACATTGACGTGATGACGGGAATTCTGGAGCGGGTCGGCGGCAAGCAAGAGGGTAGCCTGGCCGGGTACAAGGCGTTCCGAGCGGTGATCGATCGCTGTAAGTCCGACTACGGCGACGGGACGCCGCAGATTCGCTGGTACATTCATCCTTTGGGTTACGCCGAGGCCGCGCGGGTCGCGACGCCGGAAGGGCGCCGCCGGAAGGGCAAGAGCATTCTCGAGGTGATGCGGAACCAAGGCGTCGGCGCCATCCAAGGGGCTGGAGGGTTTCTCGACTTCGCCACCGAGGGCCGCGAAATGATCCATCGCACGGCCGTTTACGCCCCGCCACCGTACGAAAAGGCCATGAAGATGCTCGTGCTGCCCAACGGCTCCGACTTCACACCCCAGCCGTGGGTGCCTTGCAGTATTGCTACCTATTCGACGCTGTATTTCGACATCAAGAATGCCTTCGACAACTTCGGCTCGCTGTTCGACGAGCTCTTCGGTCAAGGAGAGCACGGCGTGTGGCTCGAAGTGATCAATGGACTGAAGGAAGACCCGAATGGCCCGCAAGTCGACCTCCGTCGCGATCTGATCCAGTATCTCGGTCCGCGGATCAGTATGTTGACCGACTACGATTTGCCCATCACCACGACCAGTGAGCGGCTGCTGTTCGCCATCGAGACGTCGAACCCGAAGGCGGTCGCCACGGCCATCGAAAAGCTCATGAAGAACGATCCGACCACCCGGCCGCGCGATCAGAGCGGCCATCCGCTGAAGAAGGACGATCCGACGCTGCATCAACGCGCGGTGGACGGGGGAGTTATCTGGGAGGTCGTCGAGGATGAATCGCCGGCGCCTGAGGCGCCGACGATAACGTTCGACAACACGCCCGTCGTGACGCCCGTCCGGCCGCCGAGGAAACGGTTGGCACGAGAAGATGCGGGAGAGGAAGAGGACCAGGAGCAGCGGTTGTTGCCCCATGCGGCGGTGACGGTATGGCGGGGGCACCTGATGGTCGCTTCGCACATCGACTTCCTGTTGAAGATCATCGCGCCGGCGAAGAAGCCGCGACCGCTCTCCGGCGACAGCGATTACCAACTGGTCGACAAGGAGATCAAGCAGCTCAAACCCAAGGAGAAGTGCGTGCGCACCTTCTCCTGGACCGCCGAGGAATATCGGCCGACGTACGAACTGGTCCGGCAGAACAAGATGCCCCAGAGCGAAACAATGCTGGCACGGATGCTCAACATCTTGTTCGGCGCAGGGGAAGAAGGCGCGACCCGCCATCAGCGCATCGACGGCAGCAAGCTGCCCGAGTATGACGTTGTCCGCCCCTACCTGGGTCCGGCGGGCCTGCAAGCCACCAGCGAGTCGACCGGCTGGTACTTCAAAGGCTTCACGCTCAAGAAAGAAGCGAAGGAAGCCAGCCAGCAGGCAGGCGCAGGATGCGCCGGGACCGCAAAAAGGGGTCGGGAGTCTTTAATATCTCCATCTCCGGCCAAATCCAGGTCCCCTTTGATTCCCGCAAGGGTACGAGCATGGACAACAGCGAACCGACGCCGGAACACGATCCTGCCCCCCTACTCGGCTTTGCACGATGTCATACGCCAGTACGAATGCGCCATGACCGCGCAACCGGAGGTTGCGCGAGGGCGGCACTATTTTCTATGGTAGCGTGGAACTCGAAGTCGGGCATCTCTGGCATTCTCTGGTCATGCTCTTGCAGCCGCGTGCCGTTCTCGAAACGGGGACCTACCGTGGCTATTCCACGACGTGCATTGCTTCCGCATTAGCCTCGCTGGGGAGGCGATCGTCGCGTGGCAACCATCGGCCCCTCCCCGCTCGACCCCCTCCTGTTCACCGGCACCGACTTGGAGAAGTTCATTACGCTCCGGCGTGAACGCTCTCAGGACGCGGCAGTGGATTTCTTGCTGCGGAAGGCACAATTCGACATGCTGGTGTTGGACTCGGACCATCATTATGACACGATCATGGTCGAATTGGTCCTCTATGAACCGCTTCTCACGGCCGGTGGCACGATTCTCCTTCATGATTCTCTGTATTATGATGGGGTGGGGGCCGCCGTTGCTCAACTGCTGGCAAATCCGCGGTTTCAAGGCGTAACGCTCGATTCGCCTCGACGCCATGAGGCGGCGCGTCGAGAGCAACGTTGTCCCGGCGTGACCATTGTGCGGAAGAATCGCGGCGGCCACCCGTCTCTCCACGTCGACAGCCGTTGCTCGGGCTGGGAGATAGGCGATGCTTCGAAGCCATCGCTTCTCCGCGACTGGGAGACACAAGGCGTCGCCCATAACCGCCGCTGAGTCAAGTCCCAGTTTATCGGATTTTTCGGAAGAACAACGCCACTCTCCTTGGCCACCGAGATCCTTCGCGGCGCCCAGGATGACCGATTGGGGCAAATTTTGGAGCTACTGACGGTGCGTGTAGGCCGCTCTTGCGGAGGAGGTTGCTTAGATTCTCTCCAGCCTCGATTCGTCCAACGACGGCCCGAGCCCCGGCTCTTCTGCCATGGAAAACGTCCCCGCCACGGCCACCAAGGGCCGCGTCTGGCAATGCTGGTGCTGAATTCGCGACTTGTAGAGATACTCAAGCATCGGGCATAGCGATTCGGACTGCGAGGCCACGCAGTTCGATGCTGCCAAGACGTGATGGCCGTGCGGTACGACTTGAACCCCCGGATAGCCCTTCACCATCTCGCAAATCTTCAGCCACTCGGTGATTCCGCCACACCACTCGGGGTCGGATTGCACGAAGCTTATGATGCAGCGGTCCAAAAAGGGCGTAACGTTCCATCGCGTGTACCAGTGCTCGCCGGCGGCCAGTGTGATCCCGGTCTCGCCCTTCAGACGCGCATAGCCGTCGATGTTGTCCGGTCGCAACGGCTCTTCTAGCCAGTGCGGCCTGTAAGGCAAGATCCCCCTGGCCAGCTCCAATGCGAAGTTCAGATCTTCAGCCTTCCAGACGTATTGGATGCCGTCGAACATCAGCATCGCCTCGGGCCCCAACTCCTCGCGCAGTGCCCGGACCAACTCGATGTTTTGCCGCAGGCCCGCTGCGCCGTCCAGCGGACTGTTCATGAAAAACCATTTCTGCGACGTGAATCCCCGGTCGAAAAACTTGCGAGCCACCTTGCGGGCGTCGGCCGGTCTGGTGGGATAACCCAACATGCTGGCGTAGGCGGCGATTCGCTTGCGCTTCGCCCCCAGCAATCGCCAGACGGGCTGCCCCGCCGCCTTGCCGCGCAGATCCCACAGGGCCAGGTCCGCGGCGCTGAGGGCGGCGATTTTCCAGCCGGTGTCGGTATGGCGGCTTGTCCGTTTTGTGCCCCAAACTTCGGAGCCGGAGAGCGGGTCTTTGCCTGCGGCATACCTCTCCAACGGTTTCCCGGGATGGCATTGCGTCCACAGCGCGTTGAAGTTGATCGCGCCGGGGTCAACGACGTTGCGTCCTGCCAGCAGTTCGTGCAAGTTCGGCGGGAAGGCTGCCGCCTGTTCCGCCAACAGCGGTCCGGCGTAGCCTTTGAGTCCGGATGCACTCGCAACCTCTAGATACGACTCGATTGCGCCACTTTTGCGGTCGCGCACGCGAATGACCTTTGCGTCGCGCACGATAAGCGACGTTTCTTCGGCCGCTCGCGCGATTCTGTCCCAGCCCATCATGCCGCCTGCCACGGCGGCGCTCGCGCTCTTCAGGAACGCTCTGCGCGTAACCATAACTCTCATGCCCCTTTCTCGGTATGAACTCAGTACGAAAACACCACCGTTCCCGGCGGCGTTGCGGCTAAGAGATCATCGTGGCCCACGATCTTGGCGCCGGCAATCAGGTCCTGCTGTCCCAGCCTGGCGACGTGCGCCAGTGGCCGCAGACCAGCACCTTGCCGCCGGCGGCGACGAAATCGGCGAGCATTTGCCCGATCGGCGGGAAGTCGGCATACTGCGTCTCGCCGCTGAGGCCCTTGGCGGCAAAAACCGGCGCCGCGACGTTAAGGAACACCACGGTGGGGCGATTCCCCTTGCGCGCCGATTGGGCTAGTGCAAGGGCCATCGAGACGGCGTGCAAGTCGTCCTTGCCTCGCGTGATGTTTACGAGGATCGGCGCTTTGGCCGCCACCGTGTTCGGCGTCTCTGCGGAGGACATCAACCGGGCCTTGTAGCCGACCGCCTCGACGGCCGCGACGATTTTCTCTGTCGGCGTTCCAGCAGGATCCGCCGAGACGACCGCCTTCCTGTCGGCCAGCGACACGTTGGCCGACTCCACGCCTGGAACTGCTGTCAGGGCCGAAGTGATCGTGTCGACGCAGCCCTGGCACATCATTCCCTCGATGGCGAACTGGCGGACCGTGATCGCTTTGGCCTTTTGCGCCGGTTCGCCCTTTTCCGCCCGGGCAACGAGCAGAAACGCGACTCCGCCAATCAGAAAGGCGGCGACCGCGACCGCCGTATAACGTGCAGCATGCGACATGACTTGCTCCTTTCGCACAGAGAAGGCCGTGGAACACCGACAACGACGCCGACGCGAAAACCGGGCGATCGGCCGCGGTTATCGCCCGCTGGGGACTGTCCCAATTTTCGCGGGCACCGCCGCGCAGCGGTGGTCGGCGAAAATGGGACGGTCCCCTTTGATGCCCTACTTCAGCCTCCAGTCATCCGGAAGCGTCGTGGCTTTGGCGGTCACGACGACGCCGTCGCGGATCATGCCGTAAGGCGTTTCTTCCGTATGTTCGATGCCGCTTTCGTTGACGATCCGCACGTTGCGGCCGATACGGCAATTCTTATCGATAATCGCCCCTTCAATGTGCGTCCCCTCGCCGATGCCCAGCGGCGGCTCTCCGTTGCTGCAATGCGCGGCGATCCGCTCGGGCGTCTCGTAGAAGTCGGCCCCCATGATGACCGTGTTGCGGATGACGACGTTGCGGCCGACGTGACAGCGCAAGCCGACGACGCTGTTTTCAATCACCGCGCCCGGCTCGATCATCGACCCCTCGGCGACCAGGCTGTTGTGGATCGTGGCCCCGTCGACGCGCGTCGGCGGCAGGAACCGGGCATGCGAGTAGATCGGCGCCTCGGCCGACGTGAGTTGGAACGGCGCCGACGGGCTGGTCAACTCCAGGTTGGCCTGGTAGAACGACTTGATCGTGCCGATGTCTTCCCAGTAACCGTCGAACAGGTGTACCTGGACGTGGCGGGCGCGGATCGACGCCGGAAACACCTCCTTGCCGAAGTCGCGATAGTCGGTCTTGTGCAGCACGTCGACCAGCGCGTTGCGATTGAACAGGTAGATGCCCATGTTCGCCAGGCAGTCGCGGCCTTGGCTGACGACGCCGCGGGCGTCGATCCACGCGGGATCGGTGCGGATGTGCTCAAGTTCAGGCTCGGTCTTGGGCTTTTCGAGGAAGCCGGTCACGCGCCCCGCCTCGTCCAGCCGCATGATGCCCAGGCTGGCGGCCGCGTGGCCGTGCACCGGCACGGCGGCAATCGTGACGTCCGCGGCAGCCTGGATGTGCGAGACGATCATGTCCTGGAAGTTCATCCGGTACAGTTGGTCGCCGGAGAGAATCAGCACGTATTCGATGCCGGGCTGCTCGACGTAGCGGAGGTTCTGGCGCACGGCGTCCGCGGTCCCCTGGTACCAGTTCGCATTGTCCAGCGTCTGCTGGGCGGCCAGCACCTCAACGAACCCGCCGTCAAACGGGTCGAACGTGTACGTGGCGCGGATGTGACGGTGCAGGCTGACCGAGTTGAACTGGGTGAGCACGTAGCAGCGGTTCAGCCCGCTGTTGATGCAGTTCGACAAGGGAATGTCGATCAACCGATACTTGCCTGCCACGGGCACGGCCGGCTTCGAGCGGAACTTCGTCAGCGGATACAAGCGCGTGCCCTGTCCGCCACCGAGCACGAGCGTCACCACGTTTCTCATACCGGCACCTCGTTGGGCCAAGTCGGGTTGCTCCGCAGGGGACACCCCCATTTTGGGACTGACCCGATTCTTGTCTCAGCAAAAATGGGACTGTCCCTTTTGCCCGGAGGCTCCAACACGATAACGCCGTCGACACAAAATTCCATATAGGTCCCCATCTTCACCACCGCTGCGCGGCGGTGCCCGCGAAAATTGAGGCAGTCCCCATCGACGCGGGCCGTCTGCCGCCGCCGCGAACCTCCTAAGTCTATCGGGCCGGACAAGAGATGGGAATGCCCCGAGATCGCTCCGAGGGGGACAGTCCCATTTTCGCCGACCACCGCTGCGCGGCGGTGCTCGCAAAAATTGGGCCAGTCCCGATAGACGCGGGCCGCGGGCCGCAAATTCGGCAATTTGGGCGACAACTTCTGGCGGCGGCACAAAAAACCGGGCGGCGCCGCTTCCACGGCCGCCGCCCGGATCAAGTACAAGACCGAGATACCTTAGTACTGGAGCTTGAACACCGCTGCCCCCTTCGTGGGCTCGGGACCGACTTCCGCACCGAGGATCGTGTCGGTGTTGTACTTCGCCGGTATCTTTTCTCCCGCCTTGGTGATCTCCACGCGGTAGAAGCCCAGCGGCATGCCGCGCGCGTCGCGTTCGCCGACCGGTATGCTGATCGAAGCGCTGCCCGAACTGTCGGTTGTCCCAGAACCACCGGGATAACCATCGCCGAGGAACTTCTCGGGCACATATTTGACTTCAGCGTCGGCCAAGGGCCGACGCCTGTGCAGCACCACGCATTGGGCCGTCACACGGCCGAGTCTGCTGTCCTGCCATTTCTTGAATTGCGCATCGAGTTCGTCCTTCGAGACTGCGCCGTCTCCATCGGTATCGATGAGTGACAGCGCGCTCTTGATCGCCGGACATTTGTCCAACTCGGCGGCGTTGAGCTTTCCATCGTTGTCGGTATCGTACTGCTGCATCGCCCGGCTTGCGGCCCCCGATGCGCTGAACGACGGGGCCCCCACGCGCGACTGGCTGTTATTGCATCCAACGGCCACGAGCAATCCGGCAAGAACGATGCCGCTGCAGATAACACGTGTCGACATTGCAATTCCTTTCAATTGAAATAGTCCGATGTATGAAAACACCCCAAACGAACGCCAGCGTCTTCTCGAAAATACATCAAAAGCTGCACGGGTCTGAACGGCGGAGGGCGTGAAGTCACAGACTACCACGCCCTCCGTTCTGTTCAGGATGTGCCGTGCGTGCTGTGGAGTATCTAGCCTACTGGCCCGAGTACGAGGCCGGCTTGTGGTCCATCCGATTTGCAAAGCGATGATTCATAAGCAAATCGATCGAGTAAGGGATGGTATGCACCGAACCGTCGCAGAAGCACATGTTGAAGCCAGCGGCGTGGGCACTACCCCAGGCATTGTAGGTCTGGACCGTGTTCAAGCCCGGCGTATCCTGACGCGGCGGCGTGCTGTTTCCATCAGCGCCGTACGGAGTAACCCCGTCGGTCTTATACTCGACACAGTAATAGGTGCCGTTCTTCTGACTCGCCAGGTTGTACACCGACCAACGGCAGTTGTCCTCGTCCTGGCCGTTGAAATTGGCGCCGTCGTCGCCCGAGTCACCTTCGCCATTGATGTAAGAGTCGGCGTTCAAATACTTCTCGCCGACCATGAAGGTGTTGCTGGTTCCGTCCGAAACCTCGGAGATCCTCGTCTGGCTGCGATACGTTACCACTCCGTTGTAGTTCAAGAACTTCTTCCAAGTCTTGTTCTGTGTATTGGCAATACACGTATCGAAATCGGGAGAACCATAGTCATCGGCCGATGTGCCGAGTTCGTCCCACTGTGCTCCGCCGTCGCCATCATTGGCTGCATAATCAGCCTTCGTGAAGATTGGGATGCTTGTCGGTAGGCCCCATTTGCAGTTCCAGCGGGTGCCACTGGTCCCGTTCGGGTATGCGGCCGAGGGCCGACGCGACGGACAACAGAACGCCGCAACGGGCGTCGTGTTTCGCAAGTAGACTTGCTGCAATACGTTCTGATCGCCAAGAACACTGGTCTTATACGTAGCCGGATCCCCAAAAGGCGAATACTTAGTTCTCCCCAAGTTGAACAGCGGGGTCATTTCCATGTAGGGGAGGACCTGATACTTCCAGTTCCCCGGCTGATTCTCGCCCACGCCAAAATCGGCCATTCCGATGTTCTTGTATCCCCATCCGCCAGACGGCAAAAACCCGAGCGCTTGCTCGTGGTTCAAGAACGCCAACCCGAACTGCTTCAGATTGTTGGTGCATTGCGCGCGGCGCGCCGCTTCACGCGCGGCCTGCACGGCGGGCAACAGCAGGGAGATCAAGATGCCGATGATCGTAATGACCACCAACAGCTCGACCAACGTAAACGCCCTCTTCTTCTTTGTCAGACGCATGACAACCTCCTAATAAGTGCACAAGACCTGTGCCGCCCGGAAAAGGCCGCCGCTCACGCCAGATAAAGCGATGAGGATTCCGATGTTCCGACATCGCGGCCTGGACGGTACTTCTAACGTCATTAAAACAGATTCGACTGTTACGTCAAGGCAATTCCAGGAAAATCGGTGCCAGAGCGATCCAGCGGCACGGCGGCCGGACAATTGCGACGAAAACGCCGTTCCTTAGGGGGGGCATGCAATTCGACTATCGGTGGGCAACCGGGACGCCAAGCGGGACAGTCCCATTTTCGCTGACACGAAAATCGGGACAGTCCCGGACACGGAAATCGGGACAGTCCCCTAATCGCCGGCCTTCGTTTCGATGTGGCTGTGGATCAGATTCGCCAGGCTTTGCGGCACGGCGCGGCGCAAGCGGTCCAGGATGCACTCCCAACGATAGGCGATGCTGCCGGCTTCGTCGCGCAGCCGGTGCTTGAACAGCGTGTCGAACGCCCGCCTTCGTTTGCGATACTCCGATTGCGTCTTGCCGAAGCGGGTGAGAAAGCCGTCGAGGTACAGGGCCTCGAACGCATCGGGATCGCTCACCAGCACGCGGCGGCGATTGACCGGCGCGGCATATTCCGCGGCGAAGTGCTCCAGGTCGGTCCGATAGTCGCCGAACGTGCCGGTCTGGTCCGACACGACGATGTCGGTCGGCATGCCGCAATGGTCCTCGACGACCACCTCGTCGCCGTCGTCGAAGATCACGCGGCCCTGCAAGTCGCAGCGCCCGACGATCATGTTTGTCGCCGCGGCCTGGCCGAGCAGCCGCGCGAGTCGCGCCGCATACGCCGGCATCGGCAAGCCGCTGCGGCGAAATCTTGTCAGTGGCCATGCCGCGGATATAGTCCCGCTCGAAGTACGGCGACCAGATCATCGCCCCGTGCAGGTCGCGGCGCGGCCCCAGTACCGCTCGCTGATGCGTTTGGCGGCCGTTCGCGCCGGCAGATTCATGCCCAACTGCCGGCACCCCAGGCGCCGATCGAGGATGTACTCGGTATACTCTTCCGACTGGATAATGGCGTCCAGCAGCTTCTTGCCGTCGTCGAGGTGCTCGCGGATGCCCCATTTCTGCATGCGGATGATCTTGATGATTTCTTCGGCAATGCCTTGCTGCTTGATCTCGGCGATGTAAACGTCGCGGCGGCCGGGCGATCTTGCCGCGCTGCGAGAGCGAGCCGATGACCCGGCCGATGTTGACGTATTCCAGATCGCCGAACTCGCGCACGAAGTTGAAGATCAATTCGCGGCATTTCTTGTCGCAGAGTCTCCGCAGTTCCGGGTCGCCGGTTTCTTCGGCCATTTCGAATGCCGGATCGAAAATCAGTTCGCCTTCCTCGATCCGTCCGCCGGGCAGCCACTCGATCTGCATGAAGAACTCGGAACTGAGCCCCAGCAGCGATTCCTCGGAGAGCAGCCTTGTCGTCTTCGCCCACCAGCGCGGCATACATGCGATTCCGCCAGGGCAGGTACTCCCGATCGTCGTAGCGGAAGTCGGCGGGCACGGCCTCGAAGAACTTCCGCCGCAGGCGCTTCGTAACCGTCCCGAAGGCCCTCGGCGTCCAGGGCATCGACGTCGACCGAGGCGAGGTCGGACTTGCCGAAGGCGTCGCCGGCCATGAAGAAGGCGACTTCCGGCCGGGCGCCGCAGCGGGGCCCGCCGAAAACTCGCGAATCTCCGCTAGGTGACGCCGCAATTCCGCCTCGTCCAGCGCGCCGAGCCCGGCGAAGCTCTCGTACGTCAGCAGCCGTGTGCCGGTCGCCCTGCTGTAATAATAGAGTTCGCGGCCGCCGATCCCGATCTTCGCGGCCGCGATCATCTCTTTCATCTCGCCGGGCGACTTCGGCAGCGGGCTGATGCGCCAACATTCGCCGTGCCGCTTGATCGCCGTCCGGACCTTGTCGTTGCCGGCCGACAAAAAGCGGATACGATGCTTCGGCGCCAGCCGCTGCAAAAGCTCGTCGGCGCGGAACGCCAGGGCCATGTTGTCCGGGTCAGGCCGGATCAGAATCGTGTCTTTCTCGACGAGCACGTCGACCGCCGCCCGGCACTCCGCGGTTTGCTCTTCCGGCGTGAGCGGCTCCTGGCCGCTCGCGATCCTCTCGTGCGAGAGCAGATCGACGTAGGCGAGCCGCTGCGTGGCGTGGATGCCCGGCAGCGTGACGATCGCGCTGCCCTGCGGAAAGACGGTGGCGATACGGCACTTCAGCCTCCCGGTGCCGTCCCTGGCAAACGGATTGTCGCCGATGATGCGGGGTAGGGTGGGCTCCAATGACGTGTACTCTCGACCGGATTCACGGCTGGCCTGTCCTGCAACCAATCTTGTAGGGTGCGTCCGGGACGCACCCTCTGGTGCGACAACTGCGGTGGTGCACAACAGCTGATACGGCAATTATACGGCAATCATGGTGCGTCGGGGACGTGCCCTACAAGACTCAGTAGTTCCGATGCCCCAACCGGTCATCCTGAGCGGAGTGAAGGAACTCGGTGGCCAAGGAAATTATTCGCTTCGCTCAGAATGACAATGTCGGGATTTCCCGCAATTTGGAACTACTGAAACTAGCCATTGGGCGGACCCTGCGGCCAGCACGCCTATTTCTCCGGCGACGAAGTTGCCAGTACGTAATTGCCAAAGTACTTTGCGCGCCACGTCGACCGCATCTTGCAGCGTGACGGCCTTGATTCGGGCGTCGAATGTCTTGTGGTAGTCGTAGCCCAGGCCGTAGAGTTCATCGACGGCGGCCTGCTGGGCCTGGTCGGCAATGGTCGTATTCTCTTGCGCGTGCATCGCGATGACCCGTTCGACGGCCGTGCGAAACTCGTCTTCGTCAATCCGGCCCTGCTTGGCCCGCTCGACGTTCTTCTGGATGCGGGCCACGACGTCCTGCAGGGCGTCGGGCCGGGTTTGCGCGATCACTTCAAAATAGCCCGGCGCCGGGCCGGTCACCGGCATGGCATGGACGTAGTATACCAGCCCCGCCCCGCGCAGCTCGTTGTGCAGCCAACCGCCCGGATAGCGGTAGCCCGCCATCACCGCGCCAAGAACCGTCATCGCTGCGTAGTCCTTTTTATCGAGGATGCTGGGGGCCGGATAACCGAGCAACACCATGGCCGTCGGTTTGCCGATCGTCTTGTGCCGAACGATGGACTTGACGATCGCGTTGCTGCGGTCGAACGAGATCGGCTGGAAATTGGCCGCCGGCTTCAAACCGCCGAAAAGACGCTTGACCAACGGCAGCGCTTCGTCGGGGTCGATGTCGCCAAAGACGCTGACCACCATGTTGTTCGGCACGAAATACTTGGCGTGGTACTTTCTCAAGTCGTCGTCGGTCAGGCGCTGCACGCTCTCGGCCGTGCCGCCGGATATGACGTGGAACGGCGAGGTCTTCGGCAGGATGTCGCAAAAGAGCTCGCTGATTTCCTGCCGCGGGCTGTCCGCCCGGCGGGCGATGGCGCCCGAGCGCCAGTTGCTGCACCTTGGCAAACTCGGCCTGCGGAAACGTCGGCTTGGTAAAGCACTCGGCGAACAACGTAGCCGCCTTGGGAAAATGCTCGCGGAGCGACGTCATGCTGCCGAAGACGGTGAACCGGCCGGCAGTCATCGCCATCTCCGCGCCGATGGAATCGAAATAATCGGCGATCTGCCGGGCAGTGTGGTCGGCCGTGCCCATGTCGAGCATTGCGCCGACCAGGGCGGCCCGACCGGCATTCTCCGAACTGTCGACCAGCGAACTGCCCAGCACATAGGCCTGGATATTGACCAACGGCAGTTGGCTCTGCCGCTTCAGCAGCACGCGGAGCCCGTTGTCCAGCCGCACCAGCCGCGTCTGGCCCTCGGCCGCTTGCGCCGCCTTGCCGGCGGCCTTCGGCGCGCCCCCGGGCGGCGCAATAATTACACGGTTCAACCGCTCGGGCACGAAGTAGCGTCTCGCAACGTCGCGAATTTGCTCCGCGGTCACCTTCTGGATGCCCTCGACATACTTGACGTCAAACCGCGGGTCGGCGGTGGTGATGAAGTTACGTCCCAGGGCGTCGGCCGCTTGCTTGGCCGTCTGCCGGCTGAAGACCAACTCGGCCGCCTTCTGGCTCTTCGCTTTCGCCAACTCCTCGGGACTGACCAACTCGTCGCGCAGCCGGTACACCTCGCGCAGAATCTGCTGGTCGGCCTGCTGCCAGGTTTTCGGCCGGCTGACCGCCATGACGGCGAACATGCCGCGGACATAGCTTGGCGTGTCGCTGAAGGTCGCCACCGACAGCGCCACCTGCTTCTCATATTTCAACTGCTGCACCAGCCGCGAGCTTTCGCCCTCACCGAGAATGTACGCCGCCACGTCCAACGGGTACATGTCGGCGTCCGACAGCTTGACCGTGGGCCAGGCGAAGACCATGTCGTACGTTGCGCCCTCCATTTCGGCGATGGCCTCGCGCGGCGCAAGCTGCCGCGGCTCCGCCTCGAAGGGCACGTACGTCTCGGGCCCGCGCGGCGTCCCGGCATATTGCCTGGCCACCTTGTCCAGAACCTCTTGCGTCTTGACGTTGCCCACGACGACGAACGTCTGGTTGTTCGGCACGTATCGATGGCGATAGAAGTCGATGATCGTCTGGTTCGTCGTGTCGTTCAGCACGTCGAGATAGCCGATGATCGGACATCGGGCGGGACTGGTCGTGTAGACCGTCTGCTGCAATAGCTTCCACAACACGCGTTGCCGGTCGACCTCGCCGTCGGCCAATTCGCGCCGCACAACTTTCAACTCGCGAGCGAACTCCGACGGCTCAAATTTCACGTGCTGCATGGCGTCGGCGATCAGTTCGATGGCCATTATCGTATCGCTGGCCGGACAATCGATGTAGAAGGTTGTCATGTTGGTCGAGGTTGCCGCATTGGTGGCGCCGCCGAACGTATCGACGATTTTCTCGATCTCCTTCTCGGTGCGGTGCGTCGTGCTACCGCCGGCGACGACGTGTTCGAGCACGTGGCTGAGTCCCGCGCCGAGATGCCCGGTCTCGTAGGCGCTGCCGGTGTTCTTGACGAACGAGCGAACCGTGGCCACCGGCGCGACGTGGTTCTCCTGCACGATCACCGTCAGCCCGTTGGCGAGCGTGGCCAGCGTAATGTCCTCCGGCAGCCGCAGCCGGCTGGTGTAGTGCGGCGCATCGGCCTCGCCGGCCTGCGCGACGGCAAGCGGCAACAGGACGAAAAACGAAGCGGCCAATGCTGCTCGTGTAAATCGCATAGTCCACCTCCCATAGAATGCCGGTGGCGACAATCGTCGACGATATTGTTGCACATTGAAGCTCCGCCGGCTAGCGTAGTGATTTATAAATAGCGGACCTTATGTGCCTCTTGCGGGTTTTGTCCTCTATCGGGAGGATGACGCCATGAAGGTTACGCCGGAAGCCCTACGGACGGACGAAGAACGGACGATCCTCAGTCATTCGTGCGGACCGCGAACGTGGACGGAATTCTCGCCAAGATTCGTCGGGCCCGGGAAGTCCTGGATAGAATCCCATCAGAGCGAATCACTGCACGTGCGGACAACGATCGCCCGAGCTACTGCCCGATCAGCCGGAGGACTTCGGGCATCAGGACGCCGTTGGTGGCGACGCCTTCGCAGGCTTGGTAGGAGGGCGTGCCGTGCCAGTCGGTGAAGGTACCGCCGGCCTCTTCGAGGATCGGCGGCAGCGCGGCGGCGTCCCATAGGGCCATGACCGGATCGACCATCACGTCGGCCCGGCCTGTGGCCACCATCAGGTAGCCGTAGCCGTCGCCCCAGGTCCGCGTGAGCCGTGAAGCGGCTTGCAGACGATCGTACGCCGAGCGGCGGCCGTGCCGATCGAAGTTGATCACTTCGCTGGTGACGAACAGGGCGCTTGGCCAACGGCTGCCGCTGCGAGACCCGGGCCGGCCGCCGCGGCTGTTGGCCTTGAACGTACCAGGCGCCCAGTCCGCGCGCCGCATAGACGCTTTCGTCGAGCGCCGGAATGTGGATTACCCCTAGGACGCTTTGCCCATCGCACTCGACGCCGACCAGCGTCGAATACAGCGGCACGCCGTGGATGAACGACTTTGTGCCGTCGATCGGGTCGAGGATCCAGCGGAAGCCGCTCGTGCCGGGCCGCTCGTCCAGCTCCTCGCCCAGGATGCCGTCGGCGGCGAACGCGGCCGCGATGCGTTGCCGCAGATGGCGCTCGGCCCCGCGATCGGCCGCGGTGACGGGCGTGTCGTCGGCCTTCAGCTCGATGTCGAGGTCGTCGCGGCGGAAGTATTCCAGGGTGATGCGGCCCGCCTCTCGCGCGGCTTCGACGGCCAGCGCGAGGCGCGGCTGGAGTTCGGCGGCGGTCGGCATCGGCGTCTCCTACGTGTCCGTGCTGATCGCCGGTTCGGGCTTGCTGGCGAAGGCGTGCCACAGCAAGAGCACGGCGCCGCAGACCAGCGCGCTGTCGGCGAGATTGAACGTGGGCCACCGCCAGGTGCCGATCATCAACAGGATGAAGTCGCGGACCTTGTGAACGGGCGATGCCCGGGCGCCGTCCATAGATGCCCGGCAGGGCGAGGCGATCGTAAAGGTTGCCGCAGATGCCGCCGGTCACGAAGCCCATGGCGACGGTCAGCAGCCAGTCGTGGGCGGCGCCGGCCACGAACAGCCAGACGATAATACCCGCGGCTGCCGCGATCGACAGCCCGGCAAACAAGATCCAGAGGCCGTCTCCCATGCCGAACAGGGCGCCCGCCGTTGAGGCTGGTTTCAAAGCCGAACACCCCTGGCCAGATCCACCAGGTGCCGTTTACGCCCGGCAAGCCCATGTGGTTGGCGGCGAACATCCAGTGCTTGGTCAGCAGATCGAGCGCGCAGCACGCGGCGGCCAGCGAGAAGAAAACGAGAAAGCGGCTGAGCGGAACCGCTTGTTTCAAGGCCGTTGTTCCTGCTGTTCGGCGCAACGCACACACAGCGTGGCGTAGGGGATGGCGTTTAAGCGGCTCTTGGGAATCGTACGCCGCACTCCTCGCACTGGCCGTACGTGCCTTCCTCGATGCGCTCGAGCGAGGCCTCGATCAGGGCCAGCGTGTCGCCGTCGTTTTCGATCAGGCTGAGGGTGAACTCCTGCTCGAAGTTGTCGCTCCCGATGTCGGCCATATGGATCGGCATACTGGAAAGATCGCCGTTCGCCTCGCTGCGACTCTTCTTCAAAGCGGCGTCAGCCATGTGATTGACGTCGCCGCGAAGACGCGACCGAAGGTTCAACAGTCGTTCCTTGTACGCGATCAATTCTGGCTTCTTCATGGCGACCTCATGTGTGTGCAACGCTCAATGCAAGCCGATCTCAGCCCCCATAGACTTTTCATTGTAAATCGCCTGTCGGCGGTTGTCAAACCTGGCTCGTCGGCGGCACGGTACGACCGCGGCGAAGGGGACAGTCCCATTTTTCGCTGACACGAAAATCGGGACAGTCCCCGTCGGCCGCCAGCAACGCCCCCCCGGCCGATGGACGGGCCCTTGATCGGTTCGCCGGCTTTGCCTAGATTGGAGTGGATTGAAGCACTGTCGGTAGCCCTTTGCAACAAGCGGGAGTACGACAATTCCCCCCATCACCGCCCCCGTATACCAGCAGTGTATGTCGCCGGCCTGCCGGGCGACGTACGCCGTCGACGAGGTCCGCGTGGCCTGCCAGCGCTGCGGCAGCCTACTGGACGTGGCATACGAGTGGGACCGGCTGCGCGTGCCCGAGCGACCTGGCGTGGTTCGAGCAGAAATGGGCGCGGCGCAACGACCCGCACTGCTTCAGCGGCGTCTGGCGTTTTCACGATTTGTTGCCGTTCGCGCCGCTGCGGCAATGCGTCACCGTGGGCGAAGGCCAAACGCTGCTGCACGCCTCGGAGGGCGTGGCCCAGTACGTCGGGATCGCCCCGGGTCGCTTGTACCTGCAATACGAGGGGATGAATCCCTCGGGCAGCTTCAAGGACAACGGCATGTCGGCCGCCTTCAGCCATGCCCGGCTGGTCGGCGCCGCCGCGCCGCCTGCGCCTCGACCGGCAACACCAGCGCCTCGCTGGCGCTGTACAGCTCGGTGACGCGGTTGATGAAGGCCGTCATCTTCATCGGCTCCGGCAAAATCTCCTACGGCAAACTCTCGCAGGCGCTCGACTACGGCGCCCTGACGGTGCAGATCGACGGCGACTTCGACGACGCGATGGCCCGCGTGCAGGAAGTCAGCAAGCAACTGGGCATCTACCTTGTCAACAGCGTCAATCCCTTCCGGCTGGAAGGGCAGAAGACGATTATGTTTCGCGTGCTCGAAGCGCTCGGCTGGGAAACGCCTGACTGGGTGGTCGTGCCGGGCGGCAACCTCGGCAACTCCAGCGCGTTCGGCAAGGCCTTTCACGAGCTGCACGAACTTGGCCTGATCGAGCGCATCCCGCGGCTGGCCGTCATCAATGCCGCGGGCGCCAACACGCTTTACGAACTGGTCGAAAAGCGAGGGCTGCGGTGGAACGGCGGCCAGCCGAATCTGGAAACCGCCGACGCGTACTTCGATGAAATGGACGCCCAAGGCCGCCGCGCCGAAACCATCGCCAGCGCCATCGAGATCAATCGGCCGGTGAATCTGACCAAGTGCATCCGCGCCTTGGAGTGGTGCGACGGCGTGGTCCGCGATGTGACCGACCAGCAGATTCTCGATGCCAAGGCCCAGGTGGGCGCCAGCGGACTGGGCTGCGAGCCGGCCAGCGCCGCCAGCGTGGCCGGCGTCAAGACGTTGGTGGCCGAAGGCGTCATCGGCCCCGACGAGCGCGTCGTCTGCATCCTGACCGGCCATCAACTGAAAGACCCCACGGCCACCGTGGCCTACCACGCAGCCGATCAAGAAAAGTTCGACGAGGTGCTCGGCAGCCGCGGCATCGCCGAGGCCCGCTACGCCAACCGCGCCGTCGCCGTGCCCAACCATCTCGACGAGATCATCAAGGCCATCAAACAGCACGATCAGTAGCAGGCAAGCTCCGCGTGCCGTTGCAGCGGACGGCACGCGGAGCGTGCCTGCTACTGTGCAATCAACAATTACCCATGCCCATCCACATCGCTATTCACGGGGCCGCAGGACGCATGGGCCAGCGGCTGGTCGCGCTGGTTGCGGCCGATCGCGAACTCGCACTGGCCGCCGCCATCGACGCGCCCGGCCATCCGCGACTTGGCGAAGACGCCGGGCTGGTCGCCGGCGTTGGCGCACTCGATGTGCCGGTCTCGGCATGCCTCGACGTACCAGTCGACGTGGTGATCGATTTCTCCATGCCTACGGCCGCCGAAAAGATCATCGAGACGTGCCGGCAGAAGAAGACTCCTCTGGTCGTGGCAAGCACCGGGCTCAACGAGGCCCAAATTAAGAAAATTCGCGCGGCGGCCGAGCAGATTCCGCTTCTCTGGTCGCCGAACATGAGCCTGGCCGTCAACCTGACGATGAAACTCGCGGAGGTGGCGGCCCGGGCGCTGAAGGATCGCGACGCCGACGTGGAAATCCTCGAACGGCACCACCGCTTCAAGGAAGACGCGCCCAGCGGCACGGCCTTGAAGTTCGGCCAGATCATCGCCGGCGTGATGGGCCAAACCGCGCATCGCCACGGCCGCGAAGGCCGCCCCGGAAAACGCCCGCCGCACGAAATCGGCTATCACGCCATCCGCGTCGGCGACAACCCGGGCGAGCACACGATCGTCTTCGGCATGCTGGGAGAGACGATCGAGCTTAGCGTCCGCGCAACCAGTCGCGACTGTTATGCCGCCGGCGCCTTGGCCGCCGCAAAGTTCCTGGCCGGCAAGAAACCCGGCCTGTACGGCATGAATGACGTGCTCGGCCTCTAATCCGCCAGTCTCCGGTCCCGAATACTCAGCCCCCAGCCTTCCCTTGCGTCTCGGCATTTTTGGCGGAAGCTTCGATCCGGTTCACTACGGGCATCTGCTCTTGGCGGAATGCTGCCGGGAGCAATGCCGATTGGACGCGGTATGGTTTCTGCCTGCCGCCGTGCCGCCGCACAAGCAAGGATCGGCAGTTGACGCCAGCCGTGCAGCGGATCGAGATGCTGGAACTGGCGATTGCCGGCAATCCGGCGTTCTCGGTCTGCCGCTATGAGACCGACCGCGGCGGCGTGAACTATACGGTCGACACGCTGGCACATCTGAACGACGAAGACCCGCAGTCGCGAGTTGTTTTTCCTGCTCGGCGCCGACATGCTTCTGGACCTGCCGCATTGGCGCGACGCCGCCCGAGTGTGCGAATTGGCCATGCCCGTGGCGGTTCGCCGAGCGGGGGTGCCGGAACCGGACTTCGACAGTCTGCGAACGATTGCCGGCCCCGAGCGCATCGAATTGATCCGCCGACACCAGGTCGAGATGCCGGAAATCGGCTTCAGCGCCACCGATCTTCGCCGCCGCGTAGAACGGGCGCAAGCATCCGCTACCGCGTGCCCAAGGCGATCGAGATGTACATCGCGTCGCATGTGCTGTACCGGCTGCCCAAGAACCCGTAGGCTGCGTTTCTGCGTGACTTCTCGTAGCCGACTACGCAACGCTCCGCCGGCGCCCGAGCCAAACGTGGCCGACGAGCATCGCGATTGCCGTCAGCAGCATGAGCCAGGTTGCGGGCTCGGGAACGACGACATCGAGTTCGGGCGCCACGTCAAGCCACAGCGTTCCTGATCCGCTTGCGTTCCAGTGCGTGAAGTCGAAATGAAGCTGCTCGAAATTCGGGCTGCCGACCACGGAGAAATTCAGGAGATCCGAGTCCACTTCCCATTTCGTGTTAGTAAGCATGTCCATTCCGAGGACACCTTCGAGGCCGGGGATGTCGAGAATTCCGACAAGCGGCGGGCTGTCATCGCTTCCCCAAGCGAGTTCAACTCCCTCTCGCGTGGGCAGGAACAGCTTCTGGACAGCAAACACCGGAATGACGACGGTGCCCCCGATGCCCGTTGCGGTGGCATCGGCGATCCATGTGTCGTCCTCGCTGTTGAACAGACCGTCGTTGTTCGAATCGAGGCCAAGGCTGGTGGCAAATTGCGTCGAGAGAATCGACGAGTTCGCGCCCGTGTCAACGAGGAAATTGCCGGTTGCCGAGAAGGGGCCGTGCTGGCCGCGAACCGTGGCGAAGGGGACGTTTGCCCAAACGGGCACCGGCCCGTTCGGCCCGAGCGGTTCGGGACTGAATGTTGGATCAGCCCGCAGTTCCACCGAGTAACGGTGGCTGGTGCTGACGGGACTAGTCTGGGAGAAGTTGGTATCCATGAAGCCGACATCAAACAGGTCGTGTGCTCCCATCCAGGGCCGCATATCGAACGTCGCAACGTGCCCGGTCATGGCGGGCATCCCCAGTACGCCGGGAACCGGATACAAGGAGAACTCCAACCTGCCGCCGATGTCGGCCGCGGAGTTGTACATCACCTGGGTATCGCCGTCCGGCGATAGCGTGTAGCGCGTGGCGTCCGTGGTGCTCCAGAACTGGTAACGGTACGGCCCGGAAACATGGTAGGTCTCCGGTCCCGCGACGCCGGTTTCGACGTAGTCGCCCGCGTTCACGATGCCGTTGGTTTCCAGTTCCGCAGCCGCTTCGGCCACGAACAAGGCGCTGTTCGCGCCGCTGTCGAGGATCAGCCGATTGTGTGGTACCTCGCCGGCTGTCAGAAAGTCTTCCGTGGTGCCATACGGGCCGGGGTCCGGCAGTCCGTCGAGCGAAGACATTTCCACGTTCACATACCCCCACTTCATGTCTTCGCTGAGGGGATCTTGCATGGGGCCAAGATCGATGTAGGGCTCTGCCGCCGATGCGGCGCCTCCCGAGGCCAGCAGCAAGAAAAGAACGATGCTCGACCATTGCTGGCCGCCTGGGCGATTCATCGTGATGCTCCTCTAAAAAAGCCGCTGCCTCTGGCGTTGAACGTTTGTGGTTAACCGCGAACAACCGGGACACAAGGAACGTGTCGTGAGAACCTTCTCAGAATGGTCGCCATACGCCTGGATTGACGCTAACCGATTTGGCAAGAGCAGCCGTTCAATTCCCGGCGCACGTTGGACAACCAGGTTCCATAGGACAAATGTGATTCTAGCGTATCTCTGCAATAAAGGAAAGCGCCTTGTTGGCCTGATCTCGTTGGCCCGATTGTTGCAGTCTTTCTCAGTCCGAGTTAGAATAGCGTGCGATGGGGACGGGCAAACGTGAACGTGCATCAAGGGCGATTGGCGAAAGCGGATCGCTCTGGTTGATTTCTATCGACCGCTCCGAGGTTTCATTCCCTCGGCGGAGTTTGCTGTAGCGGGTGACGAACGACGCCAACCCCTCGGCACACCCGACTCCCGAGCCGGGCACGTTGTCGCTACTGGGGGACGGCGTCGCGGGGCTAGGAGTTTATTGGTTGCGATGGCAACGCGGCCGTCGCACGTGTTGTCCTGGATAAGACCCAGAGAGGTAACAATGAAGTCAAACTGTTTTGTCCCTGCCCTATCGGCTGTGGCGTTTGCCGCGATCTTAGTTTTCGTTCCGCGCTATGCTATGGCAACCGACGTGCCGCAATGGTCGACCTGCGACATCAAGCTTGCCGGCAACAATCACACGAACGGCTACGCCGACGGGACGTCTCTCACTGCCACGTTTACCGCCCCGGACAAGACGACACAAACCGTGAAGGGATTCTGGAACGGTGGTGCTGCTTTCGTCGTCCGCTTCACTCCCACCCAAACCGGAACCTGGGATTACACGGTACGCTCCAGCGATTCGAAGCTCAACGACCAGTCGGGCACGATCAACGCCACGCCCGCCGAACCTGGGAATCACGGGTTTCTGCGGATCGACCCCAACCACAAGTACAGCTTCGTTTGGGACGACGGCACTCGTTATTTCATGTGGGGGCAGAGCTACTACAACGAGATGGATTTGGCAGTCGGGAACCGCGATTGGAAGACAGGCATCGACAAGTCTGCCGCCTATGGGATGAACAAGCTGCGTTTCCAGGTTTACCCGTACACTGTCCAGGTCAAGCCCGACCCACGGCTTGAATTCAGCGTCTACCCCGACTACCAGCCGTATAAGGGCTCGTCGAAACGCCCCAATCGCGATTCGTTGAACCTTGCATTCTGGAACAAGCTGGATCAGGTAGTTCAGTATCTGGACTCCACGGGGATGGTGGCCGATCTGATTGTTACCACCGGATACTCTGACAACCGGCAGTTCGGCAGCAACGTCCAGAATGACCGGTTCGTCGATTATGTGGTAAATCGGTATGCAGCCTATCACAACGTCATCTGGTGCATGGCGAACGAATGGGGCGTGGCAACGCATGGCCCCAATCGTCAGACCCAGGAAGATTTCAACCGCATGGGCCGTATGGTTCGCAACAACGATCCCTGGTTGGCCAACGGTTCGAAACTGCGCCCCCTGTCGATCCATCAAAACACGCGAATCGACTTCCAGTTCTTCGGTGCGGGTTGGCCCACGTTTGCCATCGTCCAGTTCACGCCCCGCCAGGACACCTATCGCGACGGGGATCAATGGGGCAACGCGAGCATCGTCCATAACCTTGGGCACAATATGCCGGTGGTCAACGACGAGTACGCCTATTTTGGCGACAACAGCGGCAGAACGAAGGTGACGCGAACCGTCCATCGCAACGCGATGTGGGGCATTGCCGCCGCCGGAGGCTATGGAAGTTCCGGCGATTCCCGCGTCCCGCCGACGAAGACCGGCCAACCCGAAGTGACCGGAGATTGGTACGACGCGACGGAATATGGCGATATCAAGCACCTGATCGATTTCTTCACCACCAAGGGCGTCGAATACTGGAAGATGTCGTCTGACAATGCACTGAAGGCAAGTTCGCGGTCGCGCGACTATGTCCTGGCCGAGCCCGGCCGGCAGTATATTTTGTACACCGCCACCGGCGGCCCGTCCGTCCGATTGAACCTCAGCGGCCATCCGGGCAGCACCTTCAACGTCTGGAAGTACGATCCGACCAACGGCGCAATGTCGAGCCTGGGAACCACCACCGGCACTGGCTGGAAAACGTACGACCTCTCGGCCGCCAACGCCGCCGGAGGCAACGATTGGGTGCTATTGGCAACCACGCTCAGCGTTCCAAGCCCGGCCCGATGAGGGCCGCCGACGATCATTCCAGGCCGGGCGCGAAGCCGTGAAGCATGGTGTTTTCTGTCGCGCAGCGGGGCTCGACAAAGTGCAACCGATAGGCGGCGGCGCCGGCCTTGCTGCCGGTGCCCGATAGTCCGAATCCGCCAAACGGCTGCCGGCCCACCAATGCCCCGGTGATGCCGCGGTTGAGATGGAGGTTGCCGACGCGGAACTCGCGGCGAGCTGCCTCCAGATGAGCCGGCCTGCGGCTGAACACGCCCCCGCTCAACTTGTGCGCTGTGTGGTTGGCCACCTTGAGGACTTCACCGAGTCCTTTGATCCATCGTACCGGCAAGCCTTCCGCCCGTCGTTGAGACAGGGACAGCAAAAGGGACACAAACCACTGTCGCGACGAGCATCAGAGGGTCACAATCAGTCACGACAGGGGGTCAGGCATGGTGACAGTCGTCCGCCCTGATTGTCCCGAATCGTCACCAACTGACTCAAGTAGCGGCGGTAGGAGTCGAACCT
This sequence comes from uncultured Planctomycetaceae bacterium, assembly GCA_963789525.1. Classification (GTDB taxonomy): domain Bacteria; phylum Planctomycetota; class Planctomycetia; order Pirellulales; family Thermoguttaceae; genus CAVXFB01. Next base: position 320,486 of record CAWBLA010000005.1, on the reverse strand, counting down.
ACGACACGCGGATTATGATTCCGCTGCTCTGACCAACTGAGCTACGCCGCCACACGCAGATTTACCTGCAAAAGTAACCGATATGCGGCAAAAGACAAGCCCCCGGGGCGCGACGATCCGCATTCTTCGGCGCGGTAAGCTCCGCACGAAGCAAGGCGATCGCCGACGTAAGCGGGACAAGCCCTTCGCCGAACGTTGTGCTACCGACCAGTCGCTAGACTACGGCCATCACGCCGCGGACGTAGCCGACCGACTCGCCGAGGCCGGCCAGCGGATCGTTGGGGTCCTTCTCGTACTCGAACGAGACGTGGCCCTTGTAGCCGAGCTTGTCCAGCGTCCGGATGAACCTGGGGATGTCGATAATTCCGCGACCGACTTCGACCGCAGTGCCCTTCGCCGTGGCCGCGTTGACGTCCTTCATGTGGATGTCAAAGACGCGATCGGCACATTGTTGGACGGCTACGCTCGGATCGATGCCCGAACGCATCGTGTGGCCGATGTCGATGCACAGGCCCATGCGGGGATCGAGCGTCTTGATCTGTCGGTAGGCGACGTCGGGCGTGGGAAACACGTTATCGGTCGGCCCGTGGTTGTGAATGGCGATGCGAATGTCGTATTGCTTGACCATGTCGTTGACCAGCGGCAGCAGAGCCGGCAGCGGCCGCCCAACGATGATGCGTAATCCAAGGGCCTTGGCGTAGTCGAAGGCAGGCTTGACGTCCCCCGGCTTGGCCATGTAGACCACGCCGCTGGCGTAGAGATCGAGTCCCACGGCCTTGGCCTTGGCTCTGGCCGCCGCGAGTTTCTCGGCAGGGCTGCCAACCGGCAGTTGGCTCGGGTGCAGACAGAGATGCTTCAGCCCGACGCGTTTGGTCATCGGCCAGACTTTTTCGAGCGGAAACTTGATGAAGGTGTACGCCGCGAGCCCCAATTCGAAGTCATGCTGGGCAATCTTCTTCGGGGCAGGTTCGTCCACAGCAGATTGCTGGGCAGTAAGACGCGGGGCAGCCAGCGCGGCTGCAGCACCCGCCCCGGCCAGTTGCAAAAAATGTCGTCGCGTGCGCATGATGGTCTCCTGGTGGTATTACGCCGTGTGCCAGAGTCAATCGGAGCGAAGCGAAGAGCGTTCGCCCGCTCTCGCGTGAGATCCTTCGCTGCGCTCCGGATGACTCGGGGTAAACGATCTGGCGCTTATGGTGGGCATCGCCGTTGTCTTCGCCGGCGGGGTTGGGATGGTAGGTTAGCGGCGAGGGATCCCCTTCCATCTAACGAGTCCAGTATAACGCCCCGGACACGGAGCAACAACTATGCGCCTACTCGCCAATAATCTTGATGAGCACGCGTTTCGGCCGTCGGCCGTCGAATTCGCCGTAGAAAATCTGCTCCCACGGCCCGAAGTCCAGCTTGCCGTCGGTAATGGCCACGACTACTTCGCGGCCCATGACCTGGCGCTTATGGTGGGCATCGCCATTGTCTTCGCCGGTGCGGTTGTGGTGGTAGGTTTGCGGCGAAGGATCGTAGGGGGCCAGCTTCTCCAGCCAGCGCTTGTAGTCTTCGTGCAGCCCCGGCTCATCGTCGTTAATGAATACGGACGCGGTGATGTGCATCGCGTTAATCAGCACAAGGCCATCCCGAACGCCGCTCTTTTCGATCTCCGCCGCGACTTGCGGCGTAATGTTAACGAAGTCCATCCTCGTCGGAATGTTGAACGTGAGCGTACGTCGGTGGCTCTTCATGCTTGGCTCTCCGGTGCCTTTGGAGCAATTTTAGCGATCGTTGTTTCCCTATTCAACTGGCCGGAAATCCCTGGCGGAAACGTGAGTGAACTGTATTGGCAGAGATAGCACAACAACTTTTCTGCGGGAATCGCAACTGCGATCGGCCGGGTCGGACCTTATGCTTTCCTTGCGCCACGGCCTGCGTCGGTACGAGGACACTCTGACCGTTCGATGCCGGAGATGCCAGGAGAGCCACGAAAGCGTCGGGTATGGGCAGTTGGGCCCTACGCGCCGCGAAGCCTTCTCCGCAAAGCGTAAGCCGCCAGGCCGATGCCGCCCGTTAGCAGCAGCACGAGCGTGCCGGGCTCGGGCCATTCAAGCGGCGCAGGTCCTCTAATTTCCGAATTGTCCATTAGCAAGGTCATGGGCGGCGCGTTCGGATCCGTCGTCAGGTGGACACTGAATGCGGAATACGGATCTGCCACCGAGCCATGCAGTACGACGATCTCCGCGAGGTTCAGCGGGCTGGTCCATCCCGACGCGTAAATTCCATTTCCCGTGGCAGAGAAGGCAGCCTGGAGGAGCGAGGCACCGACCCAGGGGGCGTACACAGCAAGATCCCCCACAACTCCTGTTCCTGCAACGTAGTGCGCCGTTTGGAAGAGGAACCCCGTATTCTGATCCTGCGCAGCGTGAAAAACACTGCCGTTGTTGACGAAAAGGTCTTGCGAGTTCTCGATCGCGATGTCGAAGCCTTTGATTGGCTCGGTGCAATCCACGATCAGGAGGTAGCGATCCAACCCGCTGCCGGCATCGATCGGAGCCGACCAAGTACCGAAAACGCTCGCCTGAGCGGGAACGATCGCCACCAAGATCGCACCCAACACCAAGAATGGCATCTTCATGTTTGCCACCTCCAATTTACTCAATAGTGATTTGAGAATCGTGCGCCGCGCGCCATAGAAGCCTCACAGCCAAAGAAGCACCTGCGGCCCTTGCAGGCTGGCCAACGAAGATGAGGTACGCTCGCGCTGCCTCAGACTACGGCAAGAATGAAATACGCCATCATGCTACTAAGGCCCGCTAATTTTGTCAAGGGGCAGCCCCCCTAGAATTACGGCTGACGACAGGCCGTTCGATATTTCCTCCAACGGACGCCTGAATGGCGGTGCCCGTTCATTGGCCATCGAGATGAACGGCAACCGGCGCAGCTCTTGACCGGCTGCCAAGAAACGGCGGTAATGGGGTCCAAGATGGTCGTAAGGTGAGACTCAATAATTCCACATTTGTCCCAATCTGTCATCCTGAGCGCAGCGAAGGATCTCGGTGGCCAAGGAGATTCTTCGCTTCGCTCAGAATGACCATGTCGGGATCTCCCGAAATTTGGAACTACTGAGACTGTTTTGATTTTTTGGAGGCGACCACGGAGTTGGAGAGATGCAGGTTGCCGCACGGCGCCTTTTGCGGACGATGCTTGGGGGCGGGGTACTAATCGTTGTCGCCGTCGCCCTGGCCGAAACGTGGTTGCTCGATGGGCTCGTCACGCCCTACCGCGTCCGCGGCGGTTCGATGGCCGGCACGCTGCTGGGCGTTCACCGAGACGTCGTCTGCGCGGACTGCGGCTACCGATTTGCTTGCGACAGCAACGTGCGGTCGCCGCCGGTCCGCGCGGTGTGCCCGAATTGCGGGTACGCGGGCAACGACGTGCAATCGTATCCCGACGCGGCCGGCGACCGCGTACTCGTCGACCGCACGGCCTTCACCGTCCGTGGGCCGCGACGATGGGAGGTCGTGGCCTTGCGGGCCGTTGCGCCGGACGACGGGCTGGCGGTCAAGCGCGTGGTCGGTCTGCCGGGCGAATCGATCGAGATTCGGCAGGGCGACGTGTACGTCGACGGCGAGATTGTCCGCAAGAACCTGGCCGAGCAACGGGCGCTGGCTGTCATGGTCTACGACGCGCGGTTCGTTTCCGCCCGCGAACCGCAAGCGCCGGCGCGGTGGCGGCCCGAACAGGCGGACAGCGGATCGCGCGCCGACCAGAGAGTCTTCCGCCACGCGGCCGATCCCGAGCACCGCGGGACCGACTGGCTGGTCTATCATCACCCGCGGCGACTCCCGGTGACGGATCTCTGCGGCTACAACCAGTCGCAGCCGCGCCGCGAGGAGGACGTTCACGCCGTCACCGATTTGTTGCTGTCGCTGCGCGTGCGCTGCGTCGCCGGACGCGGCGAGTTGGCGATTCGTCTAGGCGACGGCAGCCGCGGTTTTGAGGCCAGGCTGCGATTCGTCGAGGGCCGACTTGCCCAGTGGACGGTCGCCGGACTGCAACCCGCGCCCGGAGTGTTGATTACGCGTTGCACCGACAACGAGCCGGCAGCGCACGGCGACGGGCCTGCCGCCCGGAGCGAGCGGCTTGTCGAGGTGTCGTCGGTGGATCGCCAGTTCTTGCTGGCTGTGGACGGTCGAACGGTGGCGGCGATTTCGTATCAGCGTTTCGAGCCGCCGGCGCCGCCGACGTGTCCGACGGCCATCGGAGCCAATGGCATTGACGTCACGGTTCGCGATCTGCGACTCTATCGCGATGTGTATTACACCGATCGCGTGAAAGGGGACAGTCCCATTTTCGCCGACCACCGCAGCGCAGCGGCGCCCGCGAAAATTGGGACAGTCCCCGCCGTGGTGCGGGGTGGTGGACGCCGGCCTGGTCGAACCCTGCTCGGCCCCGAGGAGTATTACGTGCTGGGCGACAACAGCCCGGTGTCGGACGACAGCCGGACCTGGCCGGGGCGCGGGGCGGTTGACGCCAAGCTGTTGTTGGGAAAACCGCTGGTGGCAATCCCCGCCGCCGTGTTCTCCCCGTGGGGCACCGCCCATTTTCAAGTTCCGAATCTCCGTGCAATCCGGTATATTCGATAGAAGCGTCGAGTAGCAGGCACGCTCCGCGTGCCGTAGTTCAGGTTACGGCACGCGGAGCGTGCCAACTGCCTCCCGTTTCACGCACCCTCGATCTCCATGAGCAAACGCAAGTCATCCTTCCTAAAGGCATCGTCCCCCCCGGGTAGGCCAGCATCCACGAGCCCGCAGCGATCGGGCCAGCCGGCGGCAGGCGAGCCGAGTGCCCGCCACCTTCCCTCGTCGGCGGCGGTCCGCGAGACGATCGAGTCGGTGATCGTTGCCATCGTTCTGGCGTTCTTGTTCCGCACGTTTGAGGCCGAGGCATTCGTCATTCCCGACCGGTTCGATGGCACCGACGCTGATGGGACGCCACAAGGACGTGGTCTGCCCGATATGCGGCTGCCCGTACCAGGTCAGCGCGCAGCGAGGAGGTGGATCAGCAAAACGGAGCGCTGCGGGGCGAAGGGTATCGGACCGCGGCTGGAACGTGCCCCATGTGCCGGTACACGATCGACGATTTGGCATCGACGAAGTATCCCTCGTTCAGCGGTGATCGCATCCTGGTGGAGAAGTTTGCGTACCAGTTGGGCGATCCGAAGCGATTCGACGTGATCGTGTTCAAGTTTCCCGGCGACCCCCTGACAATGCCCGCCGCGCAGCGTGGCACGCGCATGAACTTCATCAAGCGCCTGGTGGGCTTGCCCGGCGAGACGATTCGCATCGAACACGGCGACTTGTGGATTCGCCGCGCGGACGGACCGTTCGAGATTGCGCGGAAGCCGCCGCGAAAACTACTGGCCGTACTTCAGCCGGTCTTCGACAACGACTGCATGCCGCAGATTGCCAAGTACGGCTGGCCGCCACGGTGGCAGCCCGAGGCCGGCCGCGACGGCGGCGCAACCGGCGGGTGGACCACCGACGACCTCGCGACGTTCCACGTCGACGGCACGGCGGACGGGCCGCGCTGGCTGCGTTATCACCATTGTGTACCCTCGTATCAACAATGGCAGGATGTTGTTCGACCGCGCCCGCCCCAATCCAAACATTGCACCGCAGTTGATTACCGATTTCACGGCGTATAACACGGCGAGGCCGGTGGGGGCGCCGAATCCCGAACCGGATTCCGACAGCCTGGGCCTGCACTGGGTCGGCGATCTTGCCGTACGCTGCACGGCCGACGTGGAGACGCCCGGTGGCGAACTGCTGCTGGAACTTCGCAAAGGGGGGAGACAATTCCTCTGCCGCATCGATGTCGCCACGGGCGTGGCGACGCTATCGATTAGCGGCGACGACACATTCCATCCGACCGCGACAGACGAGCATCCGCGGCCGGGGTCAGTATGCATTGCGCTTCTCGAACTGCGACGACGAACTGTTGTTGTGGGTCGACGGCCGCGTGGTGTCCTTCGATCGGCCGACGCGGTACGGCGACCTGCATAACGCGCGACCGGACGATGCGGACCTGGCTGCCGGTGGGCATCGGCTCGAAGGGCGCCGCGGTGCGCATCAGCCGCCTGCGCGTCTTTCGCGACATCTACTACGGCGCGATCGCGCGGCGACCCCAGCGCCCGGAAGTCCACGACGTCACGTTTCGGACCGGCGACGCGTTGCCCGACGCGGCGATCGAGCCGCCGCGCCGTCCGGAGTACGTCGATTTCCCCTTGAAGGCCGACCAGTTCTTTGTTCTCGGCGACAACGGCGCCAAGAGCAAAGATGGGCGGCTATGGGGGGTAGACAACTATTGGGTGCCACGCGACCTGTTGATCGGCAAGGCGTTATTCGTCTACTGGCCCCATTCGTGGAACGAGATCCCATACACCCACATCCCATTTCCGTACTTTCCCAATTTCGCCCGCATGAGGTTGGTGCGGTGAGGGAGAGTGGTTAGTGGGGAGTGGCGAGTGGGGTGTGGACCAGCGGTTGGCACCGCCCGTCCGGCAATCATCAATCATCAATCATCAATTTCCAGCCCCCAGCCCTGAACCCTGAACCCCCAATCGCTAATCCCCCTCCCTTCCCATGCTCGAAGCCAAAGGACTGGTGAAAATCTACGGGACGCGGAAGGTCGTTGACGGGGTGAACTTCCGCGTCAACAGCGGCGAGATCGTGGGTCTGCTTGGGCCCAACGGGGCCGGCAAGACCACCAGCTTCCGTATGACGTGCGGGATGATCGTGCCGAATGCCGGCCGGGTGAAGCTCGACGGCGTCGACATCACCGATTGGCCGATGTATCTCCGCGCCCGCGAAGGGGGAATGGGCTACCTGGCCCAGGAATCGAGCGTCTTCCGCAAGCTTACGGTGGAGAAGAACCTGCTGGGCGTGATGGAGTTGTTGGGGTTCGACCGCAAAACGCGCAGCCGCCGCTGCAAGGAACTGCTCGATCAGTTCGACATCGCCCGGCTGCGCAAGGCGTTGGCGCTGTCGCTCTCCGGCGGCGAGCGCCGGCGGCTGGAGATCGCCCGCTGCCTCGTCTCCAATCCGAAAATCATCCTGCTCGACGAGCCATTTACGGGCATTGATCCGGTCACGATCGCCAGCATCCAGAAGATCATCCGGCGTCTGCGCGAGGAAGGCATCGCCATCCTCATCACCGACCACCAGGTACGCGAGACGCTGCAAATCACCGATCGCAGCTACGTCATCCGATCGGGCAAGGTGCTCTGCCACGGCCGCCCCGACGAGGTGCTGGCGAATCCGGAGGCTCGCAAGCACTACTTCGGCGAGGACATGGACATCGGGCGGTGAGAATGGCTAGCCCACCGCGCGGCCCAGCAGTCGCATCGCGTGGTAGAGCACGGCGATGACGCCGATGGCCGCCAAGATCGTCTTGATCTGATCGGAACTGGGCAGAGGCTCGGCGGGCTTTGGCGGAATCGCCGCCGTGGGGGCAGCCGATTCGGTTGTTGCGGCCGCCGCCTGGGGCCAGACAGAGACCGTCGCACTTGCGGGGGCGGTGCTCTGTTCGTCGACGCGAGGACTTGGACCGCGGTCGGAAACCGGCGCCAGTGGCGCAGGCGATTGCCACGGCTCGGATGCGGCTGCCAACGCCGCGGCCGGAGGGGCACTCGGGATGGCGGCTAGTGGGGGCCGTGCGGCTTGCGATCGCCGGGCCAGCATCGCCTGCGCGGAGATGCGACGAAAATCGCCGTCGACTGTGTTCAAGAACCACTTCAGGCGTCCGCAGTAGCTGCCGGCCGTGCGGCCGAACGATGAGCCGAACAGCACGCCGGCCAACTCGCCGCGGCTGTTGAGTATCGGGCCGCCCGAGTCGCCGTTCCGCGCCGGCGCGGACAGCTCGATCATCTCGAACGGCTGGTTGTCGCCGGGTGAGACGTACTGTGTGCAGCGGCCGGTCACCGCCCGATAGGGGCCGCTGCCGTACCCGGCGATGGTCAATTCATCGCCCGGCCGCGGCGCCACGGTGGAGATCACAATCGGCGCAACGTTGGGACGTCGAATGGCCAGCGCCGCCAAGTCCCATTCGCGGTCGGTTCGCAACAGATACGCTCCCGAGCGAAATCCGTCGGGGAAGATGACGGTGATCTGTCCGGCGGCATCGCGAACCACGTGCCAGTTGGTCAGGACCAGCCCGGAGGATTCGTTGACGGCCACGAGCGCGCCGGAGCCTAGCGAGGCGCCGTCGCGCTCCGGCACCACCACGCGGACCACGGCCGGATTCGGGCCGGACAACGACGGGGCCGCGTGAACCTGGTCTGCCCCCACGCCGTCGTGGCCAGGGTAATTGCCAGGCTCAGCACTAGAGGCCGCATCACGGTCGGTCCTCCCGTCGGTCAGTGAAGTCGGAAGGCGTCTCGTCCGTGACTGCCCGCAGACGGAACTCCCCGTCCTCGGCCAGTCTTCGGACGCGGCGCGAGCCTGGCTTCAGCGTTTGTCCATTGGGACGAAGTCCGTCTGGCCGGGACCGGTATAGATTTGCCGGGGGCGCAAGATTTTCGTGGTCGGATCGTCGTGCTGCTCTTTCCACTGGGCGATCCAGCCCGGCAACCGTCCGATGGCGAAGCAGACCGTGAACATGTTCGTGGGGATGCCCATCGCCCGCAAGAGGATCCCGCTGTAGAAATCGACGTTCGGATAGAGTTTCCGTTCGATGAAATAGGGATCGGCCAGGGCCAATTCTTCGAGCTTCCGCGCGATGTCCAGCAGCGGGTCGTCCCGCTTGAGTTGCGCGAAGACTTTGTCGCACGCCTCCTTGAGAATTTTCGCCCGGGGATCGTAGTTGCGATAGACGCGGTGGCCGAAGCCGTGAAGCCGGAAGGGATTGGTCTTGTCCTTGGCGTCTTGAATGCAATCCTCCGGCGACAGCCCCCCGCGATGAATGCGGCGGAGCATCTCCATCACCTCGACGTTCGCGCCGCCGTGGAGCGGGCCCCACAAGGCGCAGACCCCCGCCGCGCACGAGGCGAACAAGTTGGCCTTTGCCGAGCCGACCACCCGCACGGTCGACGTGCTGCAATTCTGCTCGTGGTCGGCGTGGAGAATGAACATCAGATTGAGCGCATCTTCGACCTCGCGCGTGATAATGTGCTGCTGATGGGGCAACGAGAACATCATGTGCAGGAAGTTCGCACAGTAGCGAAGGTGCGGATCGGGATAGTTGAACGGCAGCCCCAGCGACCGCCGGTACGAAAAGGCCGCGATCGTGCGAACCTTGCTGATCAGTCGGGCGGCCAGTTCTTCCAACGACTCCTCATCCTCCAACGACAGGAAGTCCTGGTGGTAGCACGCCAGGTTGCTCAACGTGGCCGACAAAATGGCCATCGGCGGAGCGCCGGGCGGAATGTGCTGAAACTGGTGCTTCACTCCCTCGTGCAACAGTTCGTTGGCCGTCAGTAGCCCGCTGAATCGCGCGAGCTCTTCCCGCTTCGGCAGGCGGCCGAAAATGAGCATCCAGGCGGTCTCGACGAAGTCCGGCTTGGCGGTGAACTGCTCGATCGGAATGCCGCGGTAGCGGAGGATGCCCTTCTCACCGTCGATGAACGTGATGTCGCTGCGGCAGACGCTGGTGTTGCCCAGCGACGGGTCGTACGTGACCAGCCCGGTTTGCTCGCGCAGGCCCGTAATGTCGATGGCCCGTTCCCCCTCGCTGCCGGCGAAAACGGGCAACTCGATCCGCTGGTCGTCGACAGTCAGAAACGCCTTCTGCGACATAGCCACCCTCCCAAATCGTCCGCACGAGTCCCAAATCCCCCATGATACCGTCGGGCACGGCAAAATCAATCGGGGGCGAAACATGGGAACTGTTCCCTTTGACGCTCCGGAAAGAAGACGCCCGGGCGGGCGGCCCCCCTGCTGGTCCGAAGCCAGAAACAAGAACAGGGGCACGACAACCGGAGGGACTGTACGGATTCTTGTGTCACGAGGAGCAGTAGCGACGCAAACCGCGGCGAAGGGGACGGTCCCATTTTTTGCTGACACAAAAAATCGGGACAGTCCCCAACCGGCGGACTCGCTACGGTTCATCCGGCTCCGGCGGTCTTGCCTGCGATCGGCTTGCCGGAAGGCTCCACGATTCCCTCGGCACCTTCCCGCTGTCGATGAATCGCAGCAGCTTGGAGATGCACAGCTTGTTAATGCTGGTGCAATGCTCGTGGGCCTCGAAGCGAAGGGTCTCATGGAGGCTCTTTGGCAGCCGTACCGTGACAATGCGAGTCTCTTCTTCGTCCGGCGGCGTCGCCCCTTGCTCGCGCAGCTTGGTCAACAGGTGCAGAATCTGCTGATAGTCCTCGGTCTCCTCAAAGGCCGCCAACAGCTCTCTCGTGGGGAAGGCTCTGCGAACGATGCCGCGCATGCCCAATGTCTCGCGGTAGAACGTGACCCAATCGGGGCAACGCTCGAACAGTTGTTCGGCGGTCTGCCTGACTTCCAAATGTGACGGACTCATGCTCATGCGTCATTCCTCCAAAACGCGATCTAACGCCGGCTGGGTCGCGCATATCCACCGCGCACTTGTCCGGCTCCTGCCGCCGCAATCATGGCAAGAAGTCAAGGGCATGACACATCTATCGTCATTGCAAGCAATTACGTCAATGCATGCACGTTGCCCGGTGATTGGGCATGACTGCGCAGCGCTTTGCGCACCGCCGCGTCTGCCCAAGAATTGAGCATCATACCGAGTCTTGCCGACCCAAGTGTCCACTTTGATGTGACAGTCGGACGGCCGAATCAACGCCAGATCGGTCGCGAATGCCGGGTCCAATTCTGGTATAATGGCGGCTTGGCAGGGTTTCGGGGGAGCGCATGCTCGGCTTTGAACGCGTTCACGACTGCCTTGCGCCTGTTTGCCGGAATCGGCCGGCGAACGGCCTTTGGCCGTATCGTCGTGCCTGGGCGCTGGCCTTCACGATCTTTCCGCTGATGTGTGGATGGGGCGGGGTGGCGACGATGAGTGCATCAACCCGCGTTTTCTCGTGATAGATTATTCGCGCTGGTACGGCCGCGGATCACAGTCCTGGTTTTGGCGGCGATGGCCGTCTCGGCCTGGACGGCCGCCGATGCTGCGCCCCCTGGCGCAACGTTGCCAATGCCCTGCTCGGCACCGGCTTGATGATCGTCGGCGCGATGGCGTTGAACCATCGCATGGAGTCGGGGGGCGACGCCAAGATGCCGCGCACGGCCGGTCGTCCGCTGCCGGCCGGACGCCTGAGCCACCGGCAGGTTGCCGTTTTCGGCTTCTTCACAACGGTCGTAGGACTGGCGTTTTTGGCGATCGTGGCCGCGCCGACAATGACGCTGCTCGCGGCCGGCGCTTGGGTGACGTATGTGGCGATCTACACGCCGTTGAAGACCCGCACCGTCTGGCAGACGCCGATCGGAGCGGCGGCCGGAGCGGCGCCGGTGCTGCTGGGGGCGGCGGCCGTCGGCAGCCTGCTCAGCCCTTTGGCGGTCGTTCTGTTCGGCATTGTCTACTTTTGGCAATTTCCACATTCGATGGCCATTGCCTGGCGGTATCGCCGCGAGTTCGCCGCGGCCGGTGTCCGAGTGGCCCCAGCGACCGACCCGACCGGCCGCAGTGCAGCCGCGTGGGCCGTGGCGGGTGCGACGGCATTGCTGGCCGTAAGCGTCGCCCCCTGGTTCGTTCACCAGGCCGGGCCGGCCTATGTTATCGTGGCGACGTTGCTCGGCGCGGCCTATCTTGCTGCGGCCGTCGGCTTCGCCTGCCGTCGAGATGATGCCAGTGCGCGCTGGCTCCTATGGGCGTCGTTCGTCTACCTGCCCGCCATGCTGGCGGTGCTGCTGTTGGTGGGCTAGCGACACCTGCGAGACTGTTCCGTTCGGCGACGGCACACGGCGCGTACCTGCTACGGACAGCCTGCTGCTCTGGGACTGTCCCGATTTTCGTGTCAGCGAAAATGGGACTGTCCCCTTCGCCGCGACTATAATAGCCCCAACTGTTCCATCCGCACGACCAGTCGCTTGACCACCGGACCCGCGGCCGTGGCGGCGTCCCCGGCGTGCTCCAACACGACCACGAACGCCAGCTTGGGATTGTCGGCCGGAGCATAGCCGACGAACCAGGCGTGGCTGGGCCGGCCGTCGCCGACTTCGGCCGTGCCCGTTTTTCCGGCGATCGCCGTCGAGCGAAGGCGTACCGTAGCATGCGCGGTGCCCTGCGGATCGGCAACCACGCGCCGCAGCCCTTCACGAACAGCCCGAAGGGTCTCGCGTCGACTGACACGCAAAAAGGGGCCAGAACTATTTTTGTTCACGTGCGGCGTGACGAGCCGGCCATTGTTGGCCACCGCGGCGATCATCCGCAGCATTTGCAACGGAGTGACCGTAAGTGATCCTTGGCCGATGGCCAGCGATTGCGTGTCGGCAACGCGCCAGGCGTGCCGCTCGATCTGCGGCAGGCTTTCCGGCGTGGGAAGCATCCCGGACGCCTCGCCGGGCAAATCGATCCCCGTCGGCCGTCCGAAACCAAGCCGCCTGGCCCAATCGACCAACAGCTCCGGGCCCATTTGACCGGCGAAATGGAAGAAGTAGACGTTGCAGCTAACCGAAAGCGCGTCGGCCAGCGTGACGTTGCCGTGGCCGATCCCCTGACGCACGTAGATTTCGCATCGCTGTCGATCGGGTATGTCGAGATAGCCCTGGCAAAAGAACGGCTCGTCCGGGCGGACCGTTTTCGATTCCAAGAGGGCGGCGGACGTGACGACTTTGAACGCCGAGCCGGGTGGAATGGCCATGCGGCATACGCGGTCGAACAGCGGGTGCGCCTTGTCGGCCAGCACCGCGGCCAGTGCGCCCGTCTGGTCGCTGGCGAAGAGATTCGGATCGAACGCCGGCGCCGAGGCGGCGGCCAGAAGACTGCCGTCGCGGACATCCATAACGGCGATTGCGCCGCCGGCCGATTCGTTTTCAGCGTCGCCAGCCCGTCGCTGAGCGGTGCTACGGAGCAACTGTTCCGCGGTGCGTTGCAGGTCGAGGTTGAGCGTCAGCGTGAGATCGTGGCCCGGTTGCGGTTCTCGGGCGCAATAGACAGTCATGGACCGCCCGCCGCGGCTCGATCGCTCGACGGTGACGCCATGGCGGCCGCGAAGTACGGCTTCATACTCTCGTTCGACGCCTGTGCGGCCCACAAGATCATCGGGAAGGTGGGGCGTCTGCGCGTCGGAATCAGACAAGCCGGTTTTCGCCTGAGGGGGATCCAAACTTTCCTCATCCACAGGGCCCAAATGTCCGAGTACGTGGGCAGCCAACGGGCCGTGGGGATACGTCCGCCGCGTTCGCTCGACGACAGTTGTGCCCGGGTAGCGTTCGGCGCGGCTCTCGATCTCGCGGACGATCGAGGCGGGTACGTCCATGGCAAGCACGTGAGGCGACAACTCCTCGGCCACAACGATGGCCGGCGGGTGCGTCTTCCAACAGTAGCCGGCGCAGCCACACCGCCCACGACTCGGCAGCGTCGTCAGATTGTGATGCCGGTGACAGCGCCAGCCTCTCGGCTTGCCGGTGGTTGGCATCAGCCGCAATGCGTTCCACGCGATTCTGAATCCGGCCGGTTCGCGCTTTCCACTCGTCGGGCGAAAGACCCAAGAGCTTTGTTAACCGGTCGGCCAGTGCGGCACGTTCCCGAAGCACTTCCGCTCTTGCCGCCGCCAGTCGTTCGGGTTTGCGCCGATCGGCTTTGGTGAGCCTCGCGCGGGCTGTCACCCGCAGCCACCTGGCGTCCGGCGGCTCCTGGAACCAGCGATACTCGACGGCGACGCATTGAACAGCCCGATCATAGGCGAGCACGTTGCCACCGCTGGCGAGAATTCGCCCTCGCGCCGCCCGAAGCACGGCCTGTTTTTCCATCGGCCGCATTGCTTCGGCGCGAAAGCCGGCGCGCTTGGGTCACTTCCAGGTGTACCGCCCGAGCGAGAACAAGCACCAGCGCCGCCGCAAACGCCAGCAAACAGATCCTCAGCCGCCGTCGCGGATCAACGATCGGGCGGTCTCGATGGGCGTCGATAAGTAGCTGTTGCCAGTTGAAGAGCATGCCGTTCTTGAGAATGGCAGTTGAGTTGCGTCGAAGGGGGCAGTCCCATCTTCGTTCCACGAATGTGGGACAGTCGCCGACCTGGCGGAGTTTCGCCTTTTTTCGCTTCTGTATCAAGCCAAGCTTCTGGACAAGCCGTAGGATGGGACGAGCAAAACGCAGGCCCATCAGCGAGAGGCAAGGCATGCCATCGCAGGACAGACGCGGATTCCAGTGCGATTGCGCACAATTTGTGCCCATTTGCCAACGTCCAAAACATGACCTAGGCTTTCAATGGCCTTTTCCCTAAAGATCTTGTCGAGACTCCCATGTCGGTTGAGTGTTTGAGCCGGGCGGGCGGCTGGAAGTGCTCCACACGGCATCAGAAGGGGACAGTCTCATTATCGTTGAAACGAAAATGGGACAGTCCCCAGAGGCCCGGGCGCAAATGCGGTCGCATCCGGGGCGACTTGGCGTCTTTCTGACGGGCATATTCGATCGGCTCCTATGACACTCGTTGAGCAAGCCATTTTTGCATCGCTCGATGCGGACGGTCACTCCGCATACCAGGTTGTTGCGCAGAGTGCCGGCGTCTGCCCTGCCGATGCCCGCGAGCTAACCGTCTGGGAGCCATCGAGCGACGCCCTGTTCGATGCGTCGGCTGCAGCTGAGAGCCTCAACTTCCATCCGCTACCCAGCGGTGCGCACTGCATTTCGCGCAGCCTGACGTCGGGTCGGCATCGTGACGGGGCGCGGCGGATCTACACACACTGTCTGATTGTCTCGGGCGACGTCCTGGCTCGATTCGCGAACAATCCGTTCGCCGTGGCCCACGCGATGTCGGAACATGGGTTGTGGCGGCATCCTGGCGTCGACTACGCGCAGTTGGACCCGTTGCCGCTGCCCGGCGGCGCCCCGCCGGTCGATCAGCCGTTGTTGCGGCAACTGGCGATGGACCCGGGGCCAAGGGCGATGGCCGCGCTGGTGCAGGCGTCGCGCGACGCGGTGTGCCTGGGCGTCGGCGGCCCACGGCCTGCCGATTGGATCGCCGGGCTGTTCAGTTGCCTGCTGCCAGCGTGTCGCCCGGAGTTCTCGTTCACGACCGGGCTGAAGTTCTCGCCGCAGCGCCCGTTTCGCATCGTGGCGCTCTCCGATGACCCGGCCGAGCACGTATGGGTTGCAAACTATCCGAACGTCGTTGTCCTCGAAGCGTCGGAGGCAGCGGCCGGATCGATGCCCTGCGACGGTTGGGCGCGGTTGATCGAGCATGCCTTGGCGACCGATCAGGTCGCGTTCCTCGCCGCGCAGATTGCAAAACGCCGTTTCGACTTGTCGTTGGACGACCTGCCTGCATTGGGCCTGCAACTGTTGGAAAGTCTCGACTGGATGGAATATCGCGACGGAGAGGACCTTGAAATCACGTCGGAAGAGGCGGCCTGCGACACACGAAGTGCGCCTGCTGCGACTGCCTCGCGAGCCCACGCGGCCCATCGGCAATTTCAGAAGAGCGCCGAGCATCGCGCCAACGGTAACGGCCCGGGGCGGCGCTGCTATACAGGGTGTGCACGCGCCGGAAGTCCTCGAGAAGCTGGAGCAATTGGACGATCTCGTGTATGAAGCCATTTCCGGCAAGGCCGATTCGCTGGCAGCGCCGCGCACGGCCTGGCCAAATATGCTCAGCGAATTGGGCGACGACCTGCTCGCCGAATCGCGTGAACAATATCTCCGCTATGCCTTGTCGATCTGGGAAGAATGCGCCGATGGCGATCAAATCCGTCAGCCCGGCCGCGCCATTCAGGCGTTGGACGTTCTCTGCCTGATCTTTGGCGACGCGTAGCAGGTGCGCTCCGCGTGCCGCAGCCAGGCAGATGCGATCAGCAAAGCGGACAGTCAGAGTAGAGTATTACCATATCCTCGTGCCAATGGGTGCGTCGGGAACGCACTCGTGAAACCACGGCATGCGGAGCATGCCTGCTGCTGTGGCGGTTGTCGCGCGGGAGGGCGCGCGATATGCTGGGCGATGTACTAGCGGAGTTCATGGGATATCGTCACATGAAAATTGCCGTTACCGGAGCCTACGGCCAACTGGGTGGCGAGCTTTGCTGCCGACTCGGGTCGGATGCGATCGGTCTGGACATCGATACGCTCGACCTTACCGATAAACAGGCGGTGTCGGGTCGGATGCTCGCGCTCAAGCCCGACGCGGTCATCAACTGCGCGGCCTACACGCAGGTGGACAAGGCCGAGAGCGAGCCGGAGAAGTGCCGAGCCGTCAACGCCACGGCAGTCGAGCATTTGGCCAGCGCCTGCGACCTGCTCGATTGTCCGCTGGTGCAGATCAGCACCGACTATGTCTTTGGCGTCACCGGCAAGCGACCGTGGCGGGAAGATGATCCGACTACGCCCCAAGGCGTTTATGCGCAGACGAAGTTGGAGGGAGAGCGGGCAGCCGCGACCCATGCGCAACATCTGATCGTCCGCACCTGCGGCCTCTACGCCCGCCCCACCGACGAGCGTGCGTCCAATTTCGTAGTCGCAATGCTGCGGCTCGGCCAGACCCGGCCATGCCTGCGAGTCGTGGCCGATCAGCACTGCACGCCCACCTATGTCCCACATCTGGCCGAGGCGATTCTGTTCCTGGTCGGCGCGACTGGCGGTTGCTCGGCGCCTTGGGGAACGTACCATGTGACGAACGCCGGGGCGACGACGTGGCGCGACTTTGCCGCCGAGATTTTTCGCCAGGCCGACATGAACGCGACGGTGGAAGCCATCACGACGGCCGAGTATGGAGCGGCGGCGGCCCGTCCGCCGTACAGCGTGCTGGACACGACCGCCTACCACCGCCTGGGCGGCCCGGCGATGCCGGACTGGAAGGCAGCGATAGCCGAGTATTTTGCCGAGTGGCGGCAGATGCACGGTGCGGGCAGACTGTCCGCAAATGTCCCCGCTCCCCAAGGGAGCGACGCGAATCCGCGTTAGTCCTGCGGCCGCTGTTTTTCCGCGCCGTCGACCGTGGTCAACTCTCGTAGCACCTTGGGGTCGATCCCGCTGGCGAGGCCCTGTGTGTGCCCGTCGCAGAACACCACGTTAGCCACGCTGGGATGCTCACTGCAAATGCCGAGGACTTTGGGCGCCGCTCCGCCGGGGTGGTGCAGAATCTCCAAGGGCATTTTTTCGGCGTCGATGTCCCGCGGCTCCATCCAGTTGATGCCATCGCCGGCGGCCTCGGCCACCATGATCGTCTCGGATAAGCCGTCCTTGATTTCGTCCATCGGCCGACCGTGCGGCCCGTCCGAAAATGCGTGTGGGCCGACGAGCATGGCGTAGCTCGTGTTCGGCCGGGGCGACTCGTCGCTCGGACAGCGATAGACCGACGGCATTTGGGCCGCCAACTTCCTGTTGTGCGGGCTGTTCCACGGCTCGTCGAAGCGATATTGATCGTAAATCGCCTTTTGATCCAGATATGGAAGCAACAGTACGCGCCAACTGTGCATCGGCTTGCCGTCCTTGTCCGGAACAAACGCCGGAGGAAAGCACCCATGAGCCTGCTCATAGGTCAGCATTGCCAGGCCGATCTGCTTCATATGGTTGTCGCATGTGGCGCGGCGCGGCTTCCCGGGCAGCCTGAACCGCCGGCAACAGCAGCGCGACAAGCATCCCGCCAACGACAAATAGCGCGCCGAAAGTCCCCGCCAGCACGATAAGGACGGTCGCTGCCGTGCCAAGCCCGCGTCTCGGAGGCGAAACAACCTCGCCAAAGGGCGTCGTGCCGTCCGGTCGCGGCACGGTGATCGTTTGGCCGCAATTAGCGCACGGACCGGTCTGGCCGGCGTACTGGTCGGCGACGTTCGTGGTCTTTCCGCAGTGCGGACACGTGAAGTTGATAGACATGGGCGGCTGTTTCAAGAATAAGAGGGCTGGAACGCAGTGTCAATTTGGAAAATCGGCAGGGTATGGCATAGGGATAGCGGCAGCGGCCGTTCGGCCCGTTCGTCGTAGCCGTAGCAACCCGTAGGTTTTGCTTCAGCATAACGGCTTCAGCCGTAGATCCTGCGTCGCATAGCGTCGGCAAGTCCTGTGTTTGCAGTGCGTTATGCTAAAGCATAACCTACCCGTTATGACCCTGGGCAATAATTGCGCCAAACCCGCAACCAAAGGGCCCGCCGGCTCGTTGTGAGGCGCGGTCCTTGGCCCGCATCCGCCCCCTTCCGTTTGCGGATACTTTGCTGGACTTCCTTGTCTTTCCCAGGCATAATATAGGCAGGCAGCGGAACATCTGTGCATTCTCTTTTTCGAGGCAGCGGCCGGCGTGAGCATTGAACGGTTCTGGCAGGCCGGACCGGAAGGGCTTGTGATCTGGATCGCCGTGTTGGCGGTGTTGGTGGCGATTGCGTACTACGTCATCGAGAAAATCCGCCCCAAAACGGTACAGAAGGAACACAAGGCCAGCCAATGGCTCTCAAAATTCCGCGAATTGCACTCCAAGGGTGGGCTCAGCGACGAAGAATTCCGAACAATTAAGACGACGCTGGCAGCGCAACTCCAAGATGAGTTAAACGATAACGGCGACGAAACTTAGAGCGATCTCGCCGAGTGTGGCCGCGACCGTTGCCCTGAGCGATTGTAAGGATCGATTGGGCGGCGTGCGCCGGTTTTTGGAAAACCGCCTGGAAACGGCGGTCGTAGAAAGAGGAGCACGTGCGAACCAAGGTTCGCCAGAGGGTGCCAACCACAGCTTCGCCGAACAATTGCCATAGCGGAAAGGGAACAGGGAATCGGCATGCCATCAGGACGTGAATTCAATGGTGGGCGTCGCGGAACCGGCACCACCAAGAAAAACGCCTTTTGCTCTTTCTGTCGCAAGAGCTATCGCGACGTCGGCCCGCTGGTCGAAGGGCCGGGCGACGTCTACATCTGCGGCGAGTGTATCGACCTGTGCCAATCGATCCTCGAACAGGAACGGCGGCGCCGCGGCACCAGCAAGCCGCTTTTCGGCAAGATTCCTACCCCGCGGCAGGTCGTGTCAAAGTTGGACCAGTACGTCATTGGGCAGGACCACGCCAAGAAAGTGCTGGCCGTGGCGGTCCACAGCCACTACAAGCGGCTGTTGCACAGTTCCGCCACTTCGGACGTCGAGATCGATAAGTCGAACATTCTTCTGATCGGACCGACCGGCTCCGGCAAGACGCTGCTGGCGCAGACGTTGGCGCGAATTCTGGACGTCCCTTTCGCCATCGGCGACGCCACCACGTTGACCGAGGCCGGCTACGTGGGCGAGGACGTCGAAAACCTGCTATTGAAACTGCTGCACGCCGCCGACTTCGACATCGAGGCCGCACAGCGCGGAGTGCTCTACATCGACGAGATTGACAAGATCGGCAAGACGAGCCAGAACGTCTCCATCACCCGCGACGTGTCGGGCGAGGGCGTGCAGCAGGCGCTGCTGAAGATGCTCGAAGGGACGATCGCCAACGTGCCGCCGCAGGGCGGCCGGAAACATCCCGAGCAGCAGTACATCCAGATGGACACCAGCAATATCCTGTTCATCTGCGGCGGCACGTTCGTCGGGCTCGACGACATTGTCGGCCGGCGGCTCGGCAAGCGTACGATCGGTTTCTCGCAAGAAGGCGTCGGACACGATCAGTTGGAAATGGGCGATCTACTGCACCAAGTCACCAGCGACGACATCCTTCAGTTTGGAATGATTCCCGAACTGGTCGGCCGTTTGCCGGTCGTCTCCGCGCTGCGGCCGCTGGATCTCGACGCTATGGTCCGCGTGTTGACCGAGCCGAAGAACGCCTTGGTGAAACAGTATCAATCGCTGTTTGCCATCGAGAACGCCGAACTGGTCTTCACCGAGCCCGGGCTGCGTGCGATCGGGGAACGGGCGATGGAGAAGGACACCGGCGCCCGGGCGTTGCGGTCGGTGATCGAGGAAGTCATGCTCGACATCATGTTCGAGCTGCCCGATCAACCCGCCGGTAGCCGGTATGTCGTCGACGACGAGGTCGTCAACGGTCGGGCGCAGCTCGTGCCTCTGCCGGCTGAGCCGAAGACGAAGACGGCATAGCTGGGGGACTGTCCCCTTTCGCCGCGCATGAATTGAAACTGCCTCTCCGCGCTACGGCTGCGCACCCGACCTTCGGCAACAGCTCGGACGGCGGTGCGGACGGCACCGAAGGCGATGGAGATGGCACCACTGGTGGCGAGGGCAGCCCCGGCATGGGCGCCGGTTGAATCGGCAACGCGGCAGGAGGCGGCAGCGGAGCCGGGGCAGTCGCGCGGTTGTTGCCTCCCGCGGGCTGTGGCGTCGGCAGTCGCTCCGGCGGGTTTTGTGCGTTGGGGCCCATCGAAGGCATGGGTCCGCCGGCCCCGCCGGGTCCCAGGCGAATTTCCCAGCCCCCCCGAGCGCGCGGTACGTTTCGACAAGCCCTTGGGCAATCAAGCCGTGCGAGGCGGCCGCCTGGTCCTGCTGCGTGACGAGGTTTTGCTCGATGACCGCGTAACGGTTGAAATCGACCGCTCCGACCTTGTATTGGAGCACGACGATCTTTACGGCATTGCTGGCTGCCGTCACGCTCTCGTCCAACAGTTTGGTTTGCCGCTGCGACCGCAGAAACGTCACCAGCCCGTCTTCGACCTCTTGGCTCGCCAGGAGTACCGACTGCTGATACGCGGCGACCAACTCCTGGAAGGCGGCGTCTTGCAGCCGGACGTTGTTGGCGATTCGTCCGTAATTCAGCAGGTTCCATTGGAATGACGGACCAACGCTGCCGTTGAACGCACTGCTGCGGAACAGGTCGGGGAAGTTCTGGGCGGTCCAGCCCATCGTGCCGTTGACCGTGAATGTGGGATAGAGGTCCGCTGCGGCAATACCGATCTCCTCGGCTTGGGCGGCGGCTCGGCGCTCGGCCGCACGAACGTCCGGGCGGCGACGGACCAGGTCGCACGGGATGCCAATGGCCACCTCGGGTGGCGCGGTCGGGATCGGACTCGTTCCCAACATGGCGCTCAAGTTGACTGGTGGAATCCCGAGCAGCACGCAAAGCGCATCCTCGGCTTGCCGGCGATTGATCTCCAACGGCTGGATGCCGGCTTCGGTCTGTCGAAGATTGCTGATGGCCTGGTCCAGGTCCAACTCGCTCTGCCGGAAGCCGGCATTGAATTGCGCCTGGATGTATTGGACGATTCCCCTCTGCAACTCGATATTGGCCTCGAGTAGCTTGATCCGTTCCTGGTCGGTGCGGACGCGGATATAGTTCGAGGCAATGTCGCCGAGCATGGTTACCACGGCGGCGTCGAAGTCGTCCACCGACGCATCGAGCAGCGCCTCATCCGAGATGACGGCGCGGCGCAGCCGCCCCCAAAAATCCACTTCCCATTGAAGCCGAAACCCGAGATCCCAGAGGTCGCTGAAGTTATTGCCAGTCGATCCGACGCGGCGATAGTCGCCCGTGGCCTGCTGTTGCTGCGGAAAGAGTTCGCCGGCAGTAATACCGAGCCGGGCCCGGGCCTGAAGCACCCGAGCGGCCGCTTGGCGCAGTGTAAGGTTCTGCCGATAGGCGCAGTAAACAAGTTCGTTGAGCTTCGGATCATTAAAGACTGTCCACCAGTGGCAAAGGCTCTCGCAGTTCTCCGGCTGCTGGATGTCGGCTGCGTCGATCCAGTGCTTGGCGGCCGCAGCCTGAGGAGGACAATAGTTCGGCCCGACCTTGAAACCGTTGCGGACGTAGTCGCTAAAGCTTGTGCAGCCGCTCAGCGCAAGCATCGCGGTCACCGCAATCAGTCGTACGGCCCGCGCATGGCGATCGATTCCGAGCATTACAATCCCCCGGCAAAAGCGGTTCTTTCCCTGCAATCGAAAGAATCGACACGATTGCTGTGGTGGGCATAATCCTACCGGTGGCGATGTAATATCCTCGGAATTCGGAACGCCTTGCCTGAGTTGCCCAGATCAACTACACGCCGGAGGCTGTCCCGATTTTCGGGGACTGTCCCCTTTGATGCACACTACGGGAACTGTCCCCCTTGATGTTCGACTCCGCGATCCTACGCCGGCGTCCAAAACGACTGTAACAGATCGAAAACGGAACGGACGGCTGCTTGCGGGTCCCGGGCAACAGCGAGCACGATGACGGCGAGCAGCAGAAGCCCAATCGCAATAAAGCTCACCCCTCGCGGATTTCGGGGAACTTCCTCGCGAGCCAACACGTCCTGGAACGCCCGTTGCAGCCGCCGCCAGCCGAACGGGTTTTGATTTCCGCCGGCGGCGACCAGGGACGTGCTGCGCATCGCCGAGAAACTATCGACGTAGAGCTGTACGCCCAGCGCCGGCAGCACGAGGCTGTCGCCTGCCCAGCGGGCGTCGGCGTCGAGGCGATCGACCAGATCGGCAAGAATCGGCCGCAGTGAGTCGAGCGTCAGGTTGTAGATGACCAGCCGCGGCTTCAGCGTCAGCAGGACCAACGCGACGCACATGGCATAGACGCGCCAACAGCAGGAACCAAACGTAGGGTCCGAAACGCGCGGCCGCGTCGAACGGAAAGAACAGCTTCATCGGCCCCACGATCACCAGCCCCGAAACGGCCAGGGCCAGCGCAGCGGCGTCCCGGACGCCGGAAACCAGCCGTGGCCGATGCGACAGATTGACTGCCCCTAGCAGCAACAAGTAGACGGCCACCGGTCCCAGTGCCAGGCAAACACGCAACGAATCCATGATGATAGAAAGAGAATCGAGGGGACTGTCCCAATTTGCGCGGGCACCGCCCCGCAGCGGTGGTCGGCGAAAATGGGACTGTCCCCTCTTACAAATCGAGCAGAGCGGACAGGAACCAATGGTCACTATACCATGAACCCCTGGCCGCCGGTACCGCGCCGGGCTCGATCCACTCCCCACTCCCCGCTACTTCCCCGCGTACCGCTCCGGCTGCTCGTTGAACTTCGCTTGGCTGGCGGCCGTCGCAAACATGTAGAGACGACCGTCGTATACCGCGCAGTGCGCCGATTTCCCGGGCACCGTGCTGTGTTCGTCCACTGCCAGCACCGGATCGTTGCCCGATCCGACCGGCGCGAATGCCTCGGGGTTTTCCAAAAAGGCCTGGCGCTGTGCAGGCCCGGAGAGACGATAGATGTGGCCTCCATAGACCACGGTCCAACGCAAATCGCCGGCGATCCAACGGCCATTACGGAGCAGTTCTACCGGGCAGTAGCCCTCGAGTGCCACGGTCGGCACGGCCGTCGCCGCAGCGACCGCCGTGTCTTCCGTCGACGGTTGGTTAGTTGTGTCGACTGCCGGCATCGTCGGTGCCTTTTTCGAACTCCTGGTAGCCTTTTCGACCTTCGTCTCAACGGTAGCGGGGCTCTCCACTTTAGCACACACGTTCCCCGCGCTGGTCTCGTCCGGCGGCACTACCGGGATCTTCGCTGCAACTGCATCGTGGCATGACGACCTCGCCGAAACTTCTTCAGGCCTCGCCAACGGAACGTCGGGTGGCGATGGCGCCGCAACGTCCGCGATGGCGGATGCCGCGGGCGGCACGTCGGCCGGCTGCTGGAAGGCCGCGGCCTTGGCCGTGGCGTGCCCGGCTTTGTCGGGTGTGTCATCGGCAACGGGCGGATGGTCTTCCGATCGGTGTTGGGCGCCGTTCGGTGTTGGAACGGGGTTCTTGGGTTCGGCCGGCAGGCCGGGCAGCCCCGGTCCGGGCTCGGTCGGCGTCGTCGGCGGTGTTAGTTGCAACGCCGGCGGAAGCTCGAGGCTCGGCGCGGCCTCGGGACCGGACGGAGCTTCGCCCGGCGGCGGCAGTATCCCTTCGCCCGGCGGCGGCAAAATTCCGCCGCCCTCCGACGGCATCGGCAGCAGGGGCGCGGCGGGCGGCGGCGGCTCTTCCGGTTTTGGCTCCGGCGTCGGCAAGACCGTTGCCCCGATTGATCGCGGGTCGCTGATTTCCGGCCGCTGTTCGCACGGCCATCGCCGCCACTGTGTCGGGAAGAAGCCGAAGTTCTGCGCATTGGGCACGCAGGAACACGGCCCGGGCCGCGGATATTTCAGCTTCGATGCCTCCGACCCCATCGCCTGGCAAAGCCCCATCGCCACCGCAATGCCGCTTAGCAAAGCAAAACAACGCACCATGGGAGACTGTTCCGATTTTCGCGGGCACCGCCGCGCAGCGGTGGTCGGCGAAAATGGGACTGTCCCCTTCGCCGCGGTTTGCGTCGCTACCGCTCCTCGTGACACAACAATCCGTACAGTCCCTACCATGGCGTTCCGTCCTCTGTGTTGGGAGCGGAGAGAGAAGAGACGAGAGAGGAGAGGGAGCGGTACCATTTTTGTAACTTCCTGTTCAGAGAACGTATCAGCCCGCTGATGAGCCGGGCAATCTCGGCCGTCATCTCTACCAATCCAACGCTTTGACATGAGTCCATGCCCTTCTGCCAAACAACAAGATCACGGTAGTCTCTGACATTGCTCATCCTCCCTCTCTCCCCTCTCCTCTCTCATCTCTCCCCTCTCCCCTTCGTCGCTGCTAGAAACTCCGTTGCCGGTTGTAGTTGCGGCCGAGGGTCTGGTAGCCGCGGATGGTTGAGACGCCTAGGCCGGAGGTGCCTAGCAGCCGCTCGATCGGCAGCGTGACCTTCACCAGGAAGTTGTTGAACGTGCTCACGTTGTCCTGGGAAACGAACACCCGGTCGCCCGGCATGATCTGGTAATTCGTGGCCGCCAGCGCCCCGTGCGTGATCCCTTCGTAATCGACCGGCAGGATCTGCGAGCAGCCCATGCCGGCCGGCGCCGGACGGGCGATCCAAATCTTCTTGCTCGACACCTGCGACAGGCCGCCGACCATGCCCAACGCGTCGAGCACCGTCTCGTTGCCGCTGATCGGGATGCGGCGGACGTTGTCGCCCAGCCCGGCCCCTTCGGTGATGACGTAAAACACCTTGCTGTTGTAGGCGATCACGTCGACCGAGACCTCGGGCGAATCGAAGTACTGCGACAGGTGTTTCCCCAACTCCTCGCGAATCTCCGTGATGGTCTTGCCGGCCACGTACAGCATGCCGTATTGCCGCAAGTTGATCGTGCCGTCGGGGGCCACGAGGTATTGCCCGGTGACCGGCTGCGTACCGGCCGTCCTCGCCAGTTGGAGCGAGACGTCCGGCTGCCTGAGGACTTCCTTCAGCTTGCGGGTCACCGCGTCGGTGGCCTCCTCGATCGTCATGCCGACCACGCGGACCGTCCCGTAGGCAGGGCCGAGGGTGACGATGCCCTCGCCTTCGACCAGAAAGAAGTTATCGATCGGCTGATCCAGCAGCGTGCCGAAGACGCGGATTTGCAGCACGTCGTAGACGGCGATGCGATAGGGCGGCCGCGGCACGAGCTTCAGGACCTCGATCTGCAGGAAGTCGGGCGGCTCGACGCGATAGGCCGGCAGCGAGACCATCGACCGCTCGCGTGGCGGCTCCATGGCCGGCGGCGGCGGCTCGCTAAGCGAGCCGTCGTAAAAATCGACCGCATGGCAGCCGAACGAGGCCAGCACCACGGCGAAAACCAGCAGCCGCATTGTTCTACACGCGGTCATGTTTTAGTAGTAGGCACGTCCGCGTGCCGAATGCTCTCCGCACCCGCCGGGCTTCTGAGGGGACTGCTCCCGATTTTTGTGGCAGGACTCCACGAAAATGGGACTGTCCCTTTCGCCGCCCCGCGGCGCAATGAGCCCACAGACTCTACTCAATCGCTACCGTCGCATAATCGGCAAAGTTTAACGCAGACTTTGCCCAGATTTCGGCAGAAGGACGAGAATTGCCCAGAAGGGGGGGTTGGGGCGGGAGTCGCCGCCAATCGAACAAAAAGCCCACGGGCTACTGCCCGTGGGCTCTTATAAATTCCGGGATGCGGTCAGGCCTTAAAACTCGCCCTCGTTCAAGACGCCGTATGGGCCATCGTTGCTGGGATTTTCCGTTTCTATAAGTCGTATATCCCTTACCGTACGGCGTCATGAGATGCCGAAAGACGTTGATGTCCATGTCCTCGCGGAGATCGCTCCTGCCCGTCGCAGAAGCCGGCATTGATGATGCCCCCGTGGCGGGACGAAATCTGGTCGCCCACTTTGGCGCCCTGGCGAAGCTCAGTGCTCGGGCTCTTTATATGCCTTGGCAAGTGACGACCATTCGAAACCGAGGTCGATTTGCGGGTCGTACGAATTCGTACCGTCCCAACCCCAGCAACTCGCCCACGACGGATTGTTGCGATAGTAATACACTTTGCCTTGCTCCCTCGGGTCCATCACTTGCAGGTATGGCGTGGCGTTCGGAGCGCGTGCTCGCATCGCCCGGCACTGCGACGCTCGAAGGCGACATTATCGTCTCCGAGACCAACAGCGTCGTGCCTGCCCCATCGTGAGACGTGATGTAGTCGAGGCTGACTTTCGCGGGATTTGTGTTGTATGGTTGTCGCGGGTTGTGAGCGAATTGATCGAAACAGACGCCGATAGCGGGTCTCGTATTGCTGAGGTTCCGGGAATCGCCGGATAGCTGATTTCGCCCCCGATTGACGACGTAGCGCACCACGTGTCGTTTGCGCCATTGGTGTCCGGCGGATCGCTCGGACACTGAAGTATCCTCAGGGTCTTTAGCGTATCAGTATTGGGGCGTATGGATTATGGCTAGTAGACGTTGGTGGGGTCCTTGATTACGGTCTGCCACTGGTCGTACAAGTCCTGACGATCCAACTGGGGCAGTATCGTGACGACCCAACTGACCGGCATGTACGCTGGTGACCCACTGAATGTATAGCCGATTTCGTTCTCGTATCCGGGAAATGCGCGCGCGAGCCTTCATAGTTCATAATGCGAGCGTGACGTTCTTCACGTTGTTTTGGCACACTGCCTGCGGCCGGCTTCGCGGGCAGCCTGGACGGCCGGCAGCAACAGCCCGATGAGCATGCTGATGATGGTGATGACCACCAGGAGTTCCACCAGCGTGAAGGCGGAAAGTGGACGGCGATGGGGCGCACGACCGACAACGCCAGCGGGGTGTGTGGAACGTCTCATAGCGTCACTCCCTCTAGTTCTATTCCGGAGAAGCACCTTGCCCAGAATTATTGTCTCACAACGCCCCGAAAAAATCCAGGGATTCCGCCCGGAAATTTCGCGGAAACGCAGGCGGGGACAGAGCAGAGAGGTCCCAAGGGGTGAACCAGGGGGGACTGTCCAATTTTCGTGTCAGCGAAATGGGGGTTCGCCTCGCAACAGATTCGCAGAGACGCAAAGGACGTCGAAGGAGGAAGATTCGGGTCCGTTAATCGCTCGGATCGACTTTCTTCTTGCGTCTTTGCGTGAGTCCGTCGTAAT
This sequence comes from uncultured Planctomycetaceae bacterium, assembly GCA_963789525.1. GTDB lineage: Bacteria > Planctomycetota > Planctomycetia > Pirellulales > Thermoguttaceae > CAVXFB01. The sequence continues at coordinate 293,049 of CAWBLA010000005.1, read as the reverse complement.
ACGGCATGTACCGTGAGCGGTTGCAGAGAACGGAGGGGCGACAGCCCCCTCTCTACATCCGCCGCCTCCTATTCCATTGCGCCGAAGGAGACTGTCCCGATTTTCGTGCACGAAAATCGGGACTGTCCCCAGCCTCCCCTGCCCTACGGCCCGGTGAGAACGGCATCGACGGCATCGCGGCGGAGGCCGGTGCCCAGGACGCCGTTCATGACGTTGTCGGCCAGTGCGTCGAGATCGTCGAACCCGGCCAGGTGGCCCAGTTCGTGCTCGACGACCGTCAGCAGGTCGATGCGATCCACCGCGCCGGCGGTGATGGCCCGGGCCGTGCTGCCGCTGATTTGGGCGAACTCCTCGTCGGCGCCGGGCGTCGCATCGACAAACCAGCCGTGGCCCGCAGCGGTGGCGTCGAGGTAGACGCGATTTGCCCGGGCCTCGCCGAGGTATGCGCCGGGCAGGTCGGTAACGACGAAGTCAACCTGGCTGAGTCGCTCGATCGTCGCAGCGTCGAGCCCGGCGTTTTGCCAGCGGGTAATCGCTTCGGCCACGATCGACCGCACGTCAGCCTGCGTCAGGGCGGCCGCGCCGGAGGTATTGGCAGCCTGGCTGTCGGCCATCAACGCCGGCACGCCGGTCCAGTTACCCACCAGCGGTGTCCAACCGCTGCTGGCCGAGGTGTACCGGGCGGCCAGATCGGACATGCCCGAGGTGTTGCTGTTTCGCAGATAGAAGACCGAGTTGGCCGGGACGTAGACGCCAATGGTGTCGGTGCCGTCGTTGTTCCAGTCGCCCACCACCGGTTGCCAGCCTGCGTTGGCAGCACCGTAGGCAATTCCGATGTCCGCGTATCCGCTGTCGTTGGTGTTTCTCAGATAGAAGACCGAGGCGGCGGGCACATAGACGCCGATGGTGTCCTTGCCGTCGCCGTTCCAATCACCGGCCAGCGGCGTCCAGCCGGCGCCCGGCGCGCCATAGGCGAACGCCATATCGGAGTATCCGGTCGTATTGGTGTTCCTCAGGTAGAACGCCGAGTTGGTCGGATTATACAGCCCGATCGTGTCCTTGCCGTCGCCGTTCCAGTCGCCGACGACCGGCTTCCAACCGGCGTTGGCGGGCCCATAGGCGAAGGCGATCGTGGCGTAGCCACTGTCGTTGCTGTTCCTCAGGTAGAACGTCGAGGTCTTCGGATCGTACAGGCCGATGGTGTCCTTGCCGTCGCCGTCCCAATCGCCGATCAGGCTGATCCAGCCGGCGTTCGGCGCCCCGTAGGCGAAACTGGAGTCGGCCGTGCCCGTGGTGTTGCTGTCGCGGAGGTAGAAGGTACCGGTGGTCGGGTTATACGCGCCGATCGTGGTAGTACCGGAGGTTACATGGCTCGACGTGCTGCTGGTGCTGCTCGAAGTGCCGATCGCTCTGGCATAAATTCCAAGCGGCCCGGCCCAGGCGACCACGTAGTTGCCGTTAGTGGCGTTGCGCGACACGGCCGGCGTGATCTGGTCGCCGGGAGTCTGGGCGTTGATGCGGAACTCGCCCACCACGCTGGTGCCGGCGGCATTGTACATGCGGGCGTAGATCCCGTAATCCTTGGTGATCGGATCGTCCTGGCCGAATGCCGTCCAAACGACGGTGAAGTCGCCGTTGCGGGCGACGGCAACGTCGGGCTGATACTGCCGGTTGAGCACCGTTTCGTTGACGCGGAAGTCGCTGCCGCTGGCCGCGCCGGCCGCAGTGTAACGGCGCCCGTAAACGCCGTAATCGCTGCCGTCCTGCATGTAGCTTTGCCAGACAATGACGAAGTTGCCGGCGGCATCGCAGGAGACGCTCGGAGCAACTTGGACATCGGTAGCAACGCTGTTGACGCGGAATTCGCCGCCTGCCTTGGCGCCAGCCGCACTCAGGCGCTGGGCGAAAATGTCGCCGCTGCTGTTCGTTGGGGTCGAGCCCTGCCAGCGTGGCAACGATATTTCCGTTGTCGGCAATGGCCACGTCGGAGTATTCGTTCGATTGGGTTTGCGTCGTGCTGACCGAGAAGACGCCGCCGACTTTCGCGCGGCAGAACTGAAGACCTGTCCGACGATGTTGCCGTACTTATTGCCCGTGTCGTTGTAACGGGTCCACGTTACGACGAAGCTGCCATTGGCGGCGCGGGCAACGGACGGCTGGTCCTGAACCGTGTTCAACGTCGGCGCGACGAGGAACTGATCTCCCAGCGCCGCACCCTCGGTGTCGAACATGCGGCCGTAAATGTTGGTCTCGCCGTTGTTGTAGTCCAAGCCCGACCAGACCACGATAAAATTGCCCTTGCTGTCCATCGCCACGTCGGGTTCGGACTGTAGGCCGTAGGCGAAGGTGTTGACTGCCAGTTGTGTGCCGTTTGGTTGACCGAGGTAGTCCAACTGCTGGGCGACAATCAGCCCGAAATCGACCCAGACGACCACCGACGCGCCGGCAGCGTCGGTCGCCACGACGGGCGACTCGCCAAAGGTCGGATAGCTGACGGGATCGTCGCTGCCATTGGGGCCGGGGGTGCCGGGGCCGGGAACATCGCCGCCTCCGCCGCCACCGCCTCCGCCGCCTCCACCGCTGCCGGTCTGGATCGAAAACGCGCGGCTGAAACTGTCACCCGTTCGGCCGTCGGAGTTGCCGTCGAGGTTTGCGCCGAACTTGTCTTGCACCGCGCCGCTGACCGTCAGGACGTAGTCGCCCGTAGCGATCTCCTGATTGCCGGCGGTTCCCGGGACGCCGTCGAAGACGATCGTGGCCTGGTACGTGTGCGTGATCGAGTTGGCGACGTACTTCACCGATGCGACGCCGCCGGGAACTTCGACGCCGTTGCGCGTGAGCGTCCAGTTGTTCAGGTTCGTGACGCTATGCGCGCCACCCGGACCGCCGATCTGCGAAAGGTCCTCGCTGAACATAACGATAAAGCTCGTCACGTTCGTGTAGAGGACGTCGTTTTCAGCCACGAGCTTCCGCGGCGGCGCGGTAAAATCGTAGGTCGCGATCGCTCTCGCGCCGGCCGTGTCGGTCGGCTTGTCGAAGCGCTGCATGAACACGCCCTGGGTGTCCTCTTGACCCGACTGGTCGCCGTTGCCGCTCCAGGTGACCACGAAATCGCCGTTGTCGTCCATGGCGATGGTCGGATAGCGCTGGTTGCCGATGGTCGTGCTATTGGCCCTGAACTCGGATTCGAGTTCGCCGTTGGGGCCGGTCAGGACCGGCCCGCCCAGATACGCCGGCGCCCCGAGAAGGCTGTTGCGGACGTACTTCTGGCCGTAGATGCCAAAGCTGGTGGCGGCGTCGGCCGGGTTCTGGCCGCCGCCGTTAAAGACCGTGCGATCTTGGTAGCTTTCCCAGACGATAGTGAAGTCGCCGGCGGCGTTCATGGCAACCCGGGAATACTGCTGGTCGTCGGCGGTGAAGGTGTTGGCCTGAAATTCAGCGCCGAAGGCGGTACCCGCGGCGTTGAAGCGCTTGGCGAAGACGCCGTTAAGTCCGTTGACGCCCGCGCCGGTACCGGTGCCGCCGCTATCCTGCCCAAAACTGGTCCAGGTGACAACGAACGTCGCCGGAGGCGTCGATGCCCACGGACGACCACTGCTGGTCGCCCGCAGTCGTTGTATTGACCAAGGTCTCGCTCAACCCGGTAGCGCCGGCCGAGGGCAACGCGTCGGCGTACGTGCGCGGCACGTTGAGGATCACCTCTCGGCCGGAGACCCGGCCGGAACCGATCGGATCTGACTGCAAGTAGAGGGCAGCGGCGGCAACGTTGACCTGGTAGCCGAGGTCCCCCATAGACGCGGCCGTCATGCGGCTCAACACGTTCACGCCGGGATCGAGCCATCCGGTCATCAACTCATTGTGGAACACGGACTCGCGCCAGTGGGCGTCGGCCGTGCCGGGTCCGCCCGTGTTCTCCACGGGCACGGACGTTGCATTGAGGCCGAAGGCCGCGTTGTACTCGGTCACGGCGCCGGCGCCGATGAACTCGGGGTCGTTGGTGCCGGCCCCGGTCAACAGGCCCAGGTCCGTCCAGACGGTGCCGAAGCCCAGCACGTGCCCCATTTCGTGAGTGATTACGTCGACGAGTCGGCCGGCCGCCTCCAAGTCGGCCAAGTCGGCGGTATCGAACTGCATGATGCCGGAGTAGGGGAGGAACGAACCGGTTCGGATTCCCGTCGGCGCCGGCTTGGCCGAGGATTCCACCGACGCCGTCAATGGCAATGCCGCTGGCGTCGATCAGGATGTCGTCGATGGTGCCGGTGGCGGTTACCACGTCGGGAACGTCGCCGACGATGATCGCTTCCCAACGCGCGGCAGCCAACGCAAAGGCCGACTGCTCACTGGGCGTCAGGCCGCCGCCAAACTGGATGACGATGTCAAATTCGGACGTAACGCCGACATTCGCGAACAGCTTGACATAGACGTTGCTCTGATAGGCCGCATCGCCGTCTTGTCCATAACCCGTCCAACTGATCGCGAACGCGCCGGAGGCGTTCATCGCGATCGTGGGGAACATCTGGCTGTTGGCCGTCGTTTCGTTGACGAGGAACTCGCCGCTTGCGCCTTCGAAGGTGGTGGCAATGCTGATCTTGGCGCCGGCATCCCCGGTAATCTGCGGATTGATTACCACGATCTCGTTTTCATCGCGGTTGCCTTGCGCCGACAAAGACAACTCTGATCTGCGTGGCGCTGACGGCCGTCACCTGGACCGACGCGCCGATCGCCTGCAACTGGGTGGCAATGGCAGCGGCAGTGTCCGTCGTACTGCCACTGTAGAAGATTGCGCCGGTGGTGTGCGAGCCGGCGGCGCCGCTGTCCCAGTATAGTTGGAAGGTGCCCGTTGGTTGGCCGGTAAACGTGATGAATTGGGTCTCGTTCTGGCCGCCGATCAATGCCGCCGAGGCGGTAAACTGTTGGGCATAGACGCCCCAGCCGCTGCCATCCTGGTTCATGCTCTGCCAGGTGACGACGAAGTTCCCCACCGCATCCATCGCCACGGCCGAGTATCGCTGCACGTCGGCCGTGGTGGTGTTGACCATGAAGGCCGTGCCCGCGGCGGCGACCGTGGCGCCGACGGTATAGCGCTGGGCCCAGATGTTCCAGTCCAACACGCCGCCGATCACGTCCTGCTCCGACCAGGTGACCACGAAGTTGCCGGCGGCGTCGCTGGCAACGGACGCATAGCTGGCGTTGACGAAGGCGAACGTACTGCCCTGGTAGTTCCGTGTTCCGGACAAGGCGGTGACAAGGATCTCCGTGCCGGCGACAGGATTCGACTGGCGTGCTCCGTCGGCGGTCGTCGTCCAATTGGCCGCGTACGTCTTGACGTACAGGCCGGCTGAGCCCGCCGTGTCGCTGGTCCACACCGTGACGTAATCGCCGTTGGCGTTCGAGGCCGTTGCCTGTGGCGGCGGGACAGCTTGTCCCTTCTGCGTCTCGGCGACGCTGACCGTCGCGGCGAAGGTCACGGCACTGATCGCGATTGCCGGTTGGTCAACTCCGGCGTTCGCACCGCCGAATCGGACGCCCAGGACATAGGGCGCCGTGTTCGAGACGACTTCGACGACCGCATCGTGGTATCCGGCCAGGTACAGTTTCGACTGAACGGCGGCGGCGGTGGCCGTCAGATTGTTGCTGTTGAAAACGATGGCCGAACTGGTGAAGTTCCCGATCTTCAGCACAAAGGAGCCCATAAGCGACGTCGCACCGGTGGGCGCGAACGTGATCTGTTGTATCTCGTCGCTGGGGTCGGCAAACTGGTTGTTGAGCGTCGTGTCGTTGACGCGCGTCTCGGTGCCGGTAGGCACGGCGACGTCGAAGCTGCGACTGAAGCTGACGCCGTAGAGTGTGTAGCCGGAACTGCCCATCGCATTGCCCGCCTTGTCCCGCAGCCCAGTGGTCGCCACGATCTCGTAATGGCCGTCCAACAGATAGGGTGCGACTGCCTGGCTATTGCCGTTGCCGTTTAGGTAGATCACGGCCTCCCACTTGTTGTTGGCCGCGGCGCCGACCTGCGTGGCGCCTTCGTTCATGCCGTAGTAGATTTGTCCGATCCCGCCGCTCACCAGTACGCCATTTTTCATCAGGGCCCAGTTGTTGGGATTGGTCACGGCGTTCGCGCCGGCAGTCATCATGTCCTCATCGAAGCTGACGATGATGCAGTCCATCTGCTGCCGGACCGTCGCGCCGTCTTGAAGACGCAGGTTCGGCTGATCGGCGCTGGTCGACGGCAGCAGGAAGTCGGTCGCCAGCGGCCCCGCCGTGTCGGTGCTCTCCTGGAACTCGCGGAAGTAAATGTTCGTGTTGGAAATGCCGCCGGTGCTCGTCTGGGCGTCCTCGTTCCAGACCATGACGAAACTGCCGCTGGAGGTCATGGCAATCGACGGGTCGTATTGGGCCGTGCCGGGATCGCCCGCCATCCCGGCGGCGATGACGGACGTTGCGGCGTCGGACGGTTCTTCACCCTCCGCGGGATCGGCCCTTCTTAACCGGTCTTGACGGACGCCGAGCGAAACCGGCGTGTCGTGCAACTCGCCGATGAACGTAATCTCGTAGATGGCATAGGGAGCGATATTTGCGTCCATTCCCACCTGGGTCAGGTCCCACAGAGTTTTTAGGCGAGTCGAATATTCTTCTTCCGACAGCAGGCGCACTGCGACGGAGCCCTGGAACGGGCCATTGTTGATGTCGCCGCCGTCTTGCGGCCAGTTGGCGTTCGGCCCCCCTGTGATGCCCAAACCCGAAAGCTGATTGTGGATGAGCTCGAGCGTACCGTCCGGATCGAACACGCCACCGTCAAACGCTACAACGTTGCCGGTGTTCGCAGTCCCTGGAGCCGGCGTCGACAGGGATAGCGTGAGAGATCCGCTTATCACGGTGGTGTCGATCGCCAGAAAGTAGCTGGCGTCTTGACCGTCGCGGTGGCTGTTGGCGATGTCATCGCTCGACAGGATAGTCGACGTTGTGTTAGTTCCGATCGAAGCATCGAATTGCGAGAACATCGCGGAATTGGCCTCGCCCCGCAGAAGGCCGGCGACGCTTTCGAGGATCGACCGCAGGCGGCCGAGTTGCTCGTCGGTGATCGCGGGCGGCAGCCTTTGCGCCTGGATGAGGATTCCGCTGATCGCGCCGTCGATGTCGCCGTTGTTGCCAAAGTAGTTGAAGTACGATATGCCCATCGCCGGGTCAAAGTAGGGCAATAGGTCGGCGTTCGTCGTATCGTTAATCATGCTTTCCAGCACCGCGACGACATCTGAACGGACGTTCGTGTTCACGTATTCGGATACGTCGGGCCCATACCCGTCGTAGTACTGATTGCGCCAAGCACCGTACGAGACCGTCAAGTCGCCGTCAGCGTCTAGCGCCGCCTGGGCCGCACCCTGCTCCAACGGCCATAGATTATTGACACTGTCCGGCGTGAACGTTGCACTGTTGATTCGGAACTCCGTGCGGATGTTGATGAAGTCCAGCGTCTTCGTGCTGGGCGTATAAAGTTGGAACTCCTGTGCGTAGACGTTGTCGTTGCTGTCACCGTAGTTGTCGTTTCCACCACTTGCGTACTCATAGGTCACGACAAAGTTGTCGGCCGCATCGAAATCGACCGTCGGTATCCATCCATTGACGTTCTGCTCAGGGACGAGCAACGCGCCATCGGCGTCGTAGACCTTGAAGTATGAAGTAGCCGTGCTGCCGTATTCGTATGACAGGATGAAATCTGGATCGTTGCTTTCAGACCAGGCAATGGCCAGCACGCCGTCGTTGCTCATCGCTACGAAAGGAGCAAAGTCTGTCGTCCTGGGGTCGACAGTGTTGACGATGAACTCGCCGCCGAGCCGGTTGCCGTCGCGGTCGTAGCGCTGGGCCGAGACGGTGTTGAAGAAGCTTAGACTCTGCCCTCGGGTTACCCAAGCGATCGTGAAATTGCCGTCGCCGTCCATGCCGACCGAGGGTTCCAACTGCGGGTTGGCTGTCGTGGTGTTCACCTGAAACTGGCTGCCCAAGGGACGAACGCCCTGGATGAGCGCGTCGGGCGTGCCCAGATGGTTGGCCAGGTTCATGTCAGCCACGAATGCCGAGGACGGCAGCCCCCCCACTCCCACTGTGTCGACAATGGTGTCCCAGTCCTGGTTATAGCCGGCCGGCGAGAACCGCCGCGCGAATATGTCGCTCACGCTCCCCGGGTTCTTCGAGTCGGGTACCACGCTCTGCCAGGTAATCACGAAGTCGCCGTCGACGTCCATGGCCACTTGCGGGTTGATCTGATCGTAAACGTCGATGCGGAGCGTCGTCGGGTCGTCGGGCTCGAGGGCGTTGACGCGAAAGGCGTCGCTGCTCTGTTTGATGATCGTCACCGTCGCGCCGTCCAGCGGTTCGTACGTCTTTGTGCTGGCGTTGTATGTCGACGGGTCCATGACTTGCATCAACGGCTGCTGCAGCTTGCCTACGTTGCCGGTGAACATGATGTCGAATTCCGTCGCGCTCTGCGCCGTGACCTTGACCGTGGGCAGCCCCGTCCGCAGAATGTCTGGTGTATAATACGGTCCGACAGGCGAGCCGTCGTCGACAGTAACGTCCTCGGCATACGGGAAGGTGATCGGCCCGATAACGTTGTCCTGCGAGGTCGCCAGAGAAAACGCATACTCGATGTTCGCCGCGGTGCCCACCGGATCGGACGCGGACACTGGAACAGCGATGGTTGTCCCGGCCTGGCGCACCATTGAGACGTCGATGGCCGGCAGGAACCCGCCAATATTCCCCGCATAGTTCGAAGCAGTCAGCAACGGCTGCGGCAGACCGCTAGAGGCGTCGCCAAAGTCGATGATGTAATTGTGCGCGTCGACGGCCTGCACCACGACGTCGCTCAGTTCGGCCGCTCCCATGCCTCGCAGAGCAGTCTGGATACGCGTGGCGTTGGCGTCGATTGAATCGAACTCACTGTAGTAGACCCCGGCTGCCGTGTGCGAACCGCCGTTGGCGTCCGTGTAACTGAGGTCAAAGGTCCCGACGAGGGAATCGCTGCCGAGCAAAAAAGTGCCGTGCCAGTGCTGAACGACAGCTTCTCGACCGCGTTGCCGTTGTATTGCAGCACGATGCTCGTGGCGTCGGCCGGTAGATCGATGCGCTGGATGGCATTCGTGAAATAGCGGGCATAGATGTTCGAGTCGGTCAACTCCTTGCCCGTGGCCGGGTCGTTCACTCCGACGGGGTCGACGCTCTGCCAGGTGACGACGAAGTCGCCGTTGTTGTCAACTGCCACCGAACGGCCGAAGTTCGCGGCCGCGTCCATGTACCAAGGAATCGTCGGCGCGAGACTGCCCGAGTTCGCCGTGGTGGTCAACGGCGGCGTAATCAACGCTTGGTTGACCAGCATGTCGTTGACGTTCACCGGCGAGACGCTCAAGAGCATCCGTTGCTCGAGGGCATCGATCATCAAGCGGCGCGGCTTCCGGGCTCTGACAGAATGGTTTCGGCTTCCGGTCCAATGGTCCCACATGCGCTCGCAGGCGCCGCCAAACTCCCGAACCTTCGACAATCGTAGCAGTGACATAGGTCTTGTCCCTCAAACAGTCGCGCCGGAGTGCGGCCGATGCGGCGCCCCCGGCGGAACAGACGTATCCCAACGATGGATGTTCCCTCGAACTTTTTCCTAACCGTCCAACGGAGCCGGCCGCGCCGGCCCAACACGCGCAGCTATCCAACGGTTGTGCTTTGCGCGACGTACCCGAGAAGCCGGCCGCCAAAGTGCAACGGTTTTATTTTCGCCGTCCGAAGTTGCTCCAGCGGACGGCGCAAAACCGACAGGAGATGCCCCTCCCGAACCCATGTGAACGCGCCAAGGGACCCTCCCTCTCTGCCCCGGTTGGTTCCGCAGTCCGCATGGCCTACCTCATCAGAACGAATGAGAGCAAGTCTGTCAACCAATTTATTCCGCAGGCAGGGGGGAAGCTGTCCGTGCATCTTGCCTAGTTTGCGCCGCACCTACATGGCGTTCAGTTTATAGTGCTCGGGCTGCCAGGCGATGTCAAGCAGATTCCCTGTTGCACAGGCCTCAGAGGGGGTGCGGGAATTAAACGGCCGAGGACCGAGAGACGCGAGATCGAGGTGGGGGAACCACAGCAGCCTCACGCAAAGGCGCAAGGCGCGAAGGAACAGAAGAGGAAGTTCTCACCCCGAGTCTTTGTCTACGGCGTTTTTGGCGTCTTCGCGCCTTTGCGTGACAACATCAACACCAGAAGGGTCAGAAACGGCATCAATCGTATCATTCAAGTAGCGCCTCCTTTTCACCACCTTTGGGCAGTCCCCAAGTTTGTGTGATCCGTGTCCATCTGTGTTCATCTGTGGATTCCCAATCGCTATCAATCCCCTAGATTGTATGGTAAATAGCCGGGGCAACACCGTCTTTTCGACAAGCTTTGCCTTTCTTACTCAACTCACGCGACCGTTGCGTCCGATACTATCGTCACAACCGGAACGCAGACCGCCCATACCGGACGCGGATGTAGGTCCGTAATTAGGGCGCAGATTTAGGGTGGACCAAACAATGCCGCTGAACCGCACCAGATCATGCGTGGCCATCGGACTTCTTGCGATCCTCGCCGCATCGCCAGCGCTCGGGCAGGATAACAACGGGCTGGACACCGCGCAGCCCTTTGCCGCAGCCGACCTGAGCACGTGGGGATCGCCGCACATCGAGCCCCACGAAGGCTACTTCTTCTCGTTCGACGGCATGTATTGGGGAATCCCCGCGCCGCGAACTGCCCGGATCGGTGCCCCAGGTTTCAAGAACGTGGCGACCGGGGTCTTGGAAGTGATCGTTGACGCCGACAACCAGTTCCCAGAGGCTGTGACTTTTGCCGAGACGAGCACGGAAGACACCAGCGGTCTGAACATGGATTTTGAGGCCGCCCAGCGATTCGAGTTTGGCCGCGTCGAGGACGGCGCCGGCTGGCTCGTGAGTATTTTCCGCTGGGGCCCCGGTGAGCAGGACTACCTTTCTCCCAATGCAAACGTCCTGTTCGACGATCCTATCGACCCCGACACAGGTCACGGCCTCATCTATGGAGCGATTGGCTCGGGCGAACTCATCACCGGCGGGACGGACCTGGGCGTAGTAAGCCTATTCGGCAACCTGCCCACGGTCTTCACCCAGATTGCCGTTCACAACGAGATCGACGTATGGGGAGTCGAGGCGAACTACCTGCGCCGGAACCTGACCTGCCACAATGGTGGAAATGTGGAATTGTTCCTTGGTGCCAGGTACTTGGAGTTCAACGAGACGTTTGGCGTGATCGCGACCGGCGGGGTCCTGGATGCGAACACTCGCTGGGAAACCGACGCCAACAACCACATCATCGGTCCGCAGGTCGGTGCCCGCTATTTCAAGCAGCAAGGCCGCTGGATCGTTTCGACCGAAGGCCGGTTCATGGCGGGCCTCAATCGGCAGAACATCTATCAGTTTGGATCGTTCGGCTATACTGGCACACCCGGCTCCATCCAGAAGCCTCTGGCCTGGCTCGGCGCAGAGTACAGCCATCGTGCGACACTTGATGAGTTCAGCCCGTTGGTCGAACTGCGGTTCGATCTTCGCTACGTCATCACCCGGGCGATTGACTTCCGCGTGGGCTGGACCGGCTTCTGGGTCGACGGCATCGCCCGGCCCAACGGCATGACGCACTATGCCGTGCCCGACATGGGCATCGACACGACGGCCAACAAGCAAGGCGTGTTCGTCAACGGCGTCACGATCGGCTTCGACGTCAACCGGTAGCCGTGTCGGGACTGTCCCGATTTTCGTGTCAGCGAAAATGGGACTGTCCCCCTCGGCGTCCCTGTCCCCTTTGGCGTCCCGGGACTGTCCCCTTTGCACTCCCACCGTCCGGAAGACAGACCAAATGGCGGTGCGCGATTCGCGTCGGGTGGGTCGAGCCGCAGCGAGCCCCACCGATTGGAACCAGCCCTTTTATGCCTCTTGGCCGGCGCGTTGCCGAAGTTCGTCCAACTCGGCGCCTAGGCGGTGACGCAAAGGGCTTTCCGGCCGAAGTTCGTCGAGCAATTGCTCGGCCTTGGCCAACGTCTCGTCCGTACAGTCATGCCCGCGGAACAAACTTCGCCACGAGCGGGAAATCTCCTGTTCGGTAAGCAAAACGACACCTCAAGGGTAAGTGCAGACGTTTCTAACCGCCCACCGGGGCGGTCGGCGCCGGCCAGATGGCGCGGATCAATCTTCTCCAACTCTTCTATCATGGTACCCGCAGTATAGCGGATCTGCTGTTCATTATGCCGCGCCGTGATGAAGTAACGCAACCGCGCAGCGCTTTCCTCCACGGCCGGATGCAGGATCGGCTGCACGTTGACCCCCCGGGCGAACATGGCCCTGGAGAGCCTCAGGCAGTGCATCGAATTGCCCAAAATCACCGGCACCACCGGCGAGTCTTTGCTCATGCCGGTATTCAAACCATGCCCCTGTGCCAGCGACAGGAACAGACGCGAGTTTTCGTCGCAAGTCGCGTCAAGCCGTTGCGGCTCGGCCTCGGAGCAGTCTCAGCGAGGCCAGAGCGGCGGCCGCCGAGGGAGGCGGCATCGCGGCCGCGAAGACGAATCCCGGGGCGGTGTAGCGCAAATAGTCGACCAGGGCCTTGCAGCCCGAAATATAGCCGCCGCAGCTGCCCAGGGCCTTGCTGAACGTGCCCATCCAGATGTCGACGTCGCCGCGGTCGACGCCGAAATGCTCGCCGATGCCCCGGCCCGTCGGGCCCAGCACGCCCATCGAATGCGCTTCGTCGATCATCATCAGCGTCTGATGCCGTTTCTTCATCTCGATGAAGCGTGGCAGGTCGGGCACGTCGCCGTCCATGCTGTAAACGCCCTCGATCACCAGCAGCACGCGGCGGTACTCGTGCCGGAATTGCCCCAGCAGCCGGTCGGCCGCCGCCCAATCGTTGTGGGCGAACGCCCGTCGCCGAGCGCCCGACAGAATGCAGCCCTGAATGATGCTGTTGTGGGCCAGGCCGTCGTGAAGGATCAAATCGCCCGGCCCCATCAGGTGGCCGATCACGGTTTCGTTCGTGGCGTGGCCGCCGACCAGGGCGATGGTGTCCTCCGTGCCGAGGAACTCGGTCATCGCGCGTTCAATTCGACGTGGATGCCCTTCTGGCCTGACACCAATCGGCTTGCCGAGGCACTGGTGCCGTAGCGGTCGATCGCTTCCTTGGCGGCCGCGCTGACGGCCGGATCGCCCGACATGCCGAGATAGTTGTAGCTCGAGAAGTTGATGAACTCGCGGCCGTCGATGATCGTCCGATCGGTGGTCGGCCCGTCGTGGACGACGAAAAACGGGTTGCCCAGGCCGGTCGACTCGAGCATATCGAGGCTCTCTCGCAGTCGCAGATACTCGGGGAACTGGTCGAAGCGATACGTTTGCGGCGGGATCTCCGCATCGGCGGGGCGGACGCTGGGCGGACGAGGTTCGGTGCCGAGATACTTCTCGACGGCCGTCACCAGTTGCCGTGGAGTTTCCAGGTCCGGCAGGATTTCTTCCGGAATTCGGCCGCCGAACTTCTCTTCAAGCGAGGCGACAATCTCCATGCGTTCGAGCGAATCCATGCCGGTCTCGACAATCGGCGTATCGAGCGTTAGGCCGTCGGCTCGCTCCTTTGCCACGCGGCAGATTTCGTCGACGACCAGTTGCGTAAGCCGGTCGTTCGTGGCGCGATAGCGCCCGTTGCGGCCGTTGCCGTTGCCCGAGACGGTCGCCCGGCGGGGGCGAAAGTCGCCATGCGTCGCGTCTTCAGCAGTCACGAGAGGTTCATTCGAAGCCTCGCTCGCGTGCCATTGCCCAACGACCTCCAAAGTTCCGGCCAGGTAGCCGGCACGACATGCGTGCCGCTGGATCTTGCCGCTGGAGGTCTTTGGCACGCTCCCGCGCGAAGCAGCACAATGGCGTCGGGGGCCAACTCGTGCTCGCTGGCCACCGCGCGGCGAATCGCCTCAAAGATGGCGCGAAGTCCGATTGCTTGTGCCGCTCCACCTCTTGAACCACGACAAGCTGCTCGCGGCCACCGCGCTCCACGGTAAATGCGGCTCCCGCATCCGGGCGCAGCCGCGGATGGCTGTGACGCACGGTGAACTCGATGTCCTGCGGATAGTAGTTCACCCCATGGATGATAATCAGGTCCTTCCGCCGACCGGTGACGAACAGTTCGCCGTCCTGCATGAACCCGAGGTCGCCCGTCCGCAGGAACGGCCCGTCGCCCGTATCCTTCAGCCTCGCGCAAAACGTTCGCTTCGGTGGCTTCCTGCTGCTGCCAGTATCCCTGGGCAACACTGGGGCCGGAGACCCAAATCTCGCCGACGCGCTGTGCCGGGCAGAGGGTCATCGTCTCGGGATCGCTAATCACGATCTTCTGATCGGGCAGGTTGCGGCCGCATCCGACCAACGACCGCACGCCTTCGTCATCCGGATCGGCGTCAATCACCTCGCCGCGTGCCAGCCCCGCGGAGTCGAACGCCCGAATCACCGGCGGCTCGCGAACGAATCCGCCCGAGACGATCAACGTCGCTTCGGCCAGCCCGAAGCAGGGGAAGAAGGCCTCGCGGCGGAATCCGCACGGAGCGAACGCCTCGGCAAAAGCGTCCAGCGTCTCGGGATGGACCGGCTCGGCGCCATTGAACGCGACGCGCCAACTGCTGAGGTCCAGGGTCTTTCGCTGCTCGGCCGTCACCTTGCGGACGCACAGGTCGTAAGCGAAGTTCGGTCCGCCGCTGGTCGTGCTGTGGAACCGGCTGATCGCCGACAGCCAGCGGTACGGTTTCTGCAAGAAGCTCATCGGCGACATCAACACGTTCGGCCGGCCTATGTACAGCGGCTGCAAAATGCCGCCAATCAGCCCCATGTCGTGATAGCTCGGCAGCCAAAACACGCCGGCGCCGAACGGGTGTGCTCGAACGAATACGAAATCAGCGCCGAGTTGTGAACGAGGCTCGCATGATTGAGCACCACGCCCTTCGGCGTGCCGGTCGAACCGGAGGTATACTGCAAGAACGCCAGCGTGTCGCCGTGAACGTCGGGCATGGTCCACTGCTGATCCATGTCCGGCGGCACCTGGCAGGTAGGCAGCCACGTGAGCTGTTTCAGGTGCGGCGTCTCGTCGATCAACGGCAAGACCCGGTTCAGCACCAACTCGGTGGTCAAGGCAACCCGCGCCTCCGCGTCGTCGGCGATTGCCTGTATTCGATTCAGCGAGCGGTTCCTCCGTGGAGGATACACCGGGACCGCCACCACGCCCGCGTAGAGGCAACCGAAAAAGGCGGCGATGAAATCGAGGCCGGCCGGATACAACAACAGGGCCCGCTCGCCGACCAAGTCATGGTCTTCGAGCCACGCCCCGATCGCCCTCGCCTGGCGGTCCAAGTTGCGATACGTCAGGTGGACTTGCTCGTTCTCGCCGTCGACCAAGTACGTGAAGGCGGTGTCTTCCGGCTGGCACCGCGCACGGTGCAGGAGTAGCTCCACGAGATTCGAGGGGCCGAAGAACGTACCGGGCAAGTGATCGAGATGCACGAGTCTTCTGTCTCCGCGCCACGCAACAGGCATGCTCCGCGCGCCATCGCCGAGCAGCAGCCACGCTCCGTACCCAACGCAGGTTGCGGCATGCGGAGCCTGCCTACTATATCCATCCGTCACGAGGCTCTTCAGATTTTAAGATTTTACCGATCCCGTTGCAATTGCACAAACCGAGGGGGCTATACAGCACTACCACCGCCGATGGGCGGTTGACACACTGCGCAGAATGCACTACCGTGCCGGAGGCAGGTCTACGCAGAGCGCAATTTCGGAAATCGCCCCTCGACCGTAAATCTTCAGCGACTCGGGAGCCTCGGCCATGATTCGCGTGACGTGCCGGAATTGCGGCTCGCTGCTAAGCGCCAAAGACGAACTGCTGGGACAGACGCGCAAGTGTCCGAAATGCTCGCAACCAGTGGAAATCGTCCTCGCTGGCGGAACGGATGTCGGCGAAATTCCGCTGGACGACGCCCCCCTCGACGAACACGTCGAGCCCGCGACGGAAGAAGGATTGCCGCCGCCTGACCTGCCCACCCGGCTGAATCGCGAAAGCCACTACCTGATTTGCGACAAATCGCATGTCGTGGCCACCTGGATCAACGACGGCCGCGGCTGGATGTCGCGGCTCGGCGCCGGCTTTATCAGCGCGAAGCGCAATCGCGAAGGACTCCCGCCGGCCGGTGAATTTACGCTCGTCGAACTGAAATTCACCATGCTGCCCGAAGGCAGGCGCCTTGTCGGACTGTGTTCGTACCGCCTGGCTTCCCGCTGGGCGCTGACGGCTCTCAGCGAAGGCGACGACCAAATTACCGGCAAGATTACGGGGCCAGGCGGGCTCAACCGCGAGCAGAAAAGCTCGATCCGCCAGGCACTCCGGGGCCAGTTCATGCGCGAAGTCTGGAACGACGCCACCGCGGTTCTCGCGTATCTCGGCAACGCCGACTACCACACGCACAGCGTCGACCAAGCGTCGTAACTCGCCTCACCCGCGCCAGGCGTACGTCCGCTGCAAGGCCCGGCGCACGGCGGTCGTGATTTCGCCGACAGGCACCGTCTTGGAGAGAACCAGGAAGGCATGGTCACGCTGTGCCTGTTCGATCACGCGATCGTCAAGCTGGGCAGAGAGCAGAATGCAGGGCAGCATCGCCCGAAACTGTTTGAGCATCCGCAGCGTCTCCAGCCCGGTCAGCTTCGGCATGTGCATGTCCAGCAGCACCAAGTGAACCGTCTCGGTATGGACGATTTTCAATGCCTCTTCACCATCGCTGGCCAGGAGCGTGCGGAAGCCCCGCGGCTCGAAGACGACCCGCATCGTCTCGCGAAAGCCGGGATCATCGTCGGTAATCAGAAGCGACGGAATTTCGACCAGCATGGTTGACACTCTCTCATCTGCATCCATCGGCTTGTTCAGCAACTGGTATGCCGACACCGGCTATTTCTTGCCGACAGGACGCAAACAGCAACCCCACCGTATTTTACGTCATTGAAGCGGCTTGTGCCAAGAACGAAACGCCGCCACAAGTACCCCCGTCAGGCATACTCTACCGCCGCAACCTGCCTATTTGGCAGGCAGCCATAGGGAACCGCAGAAGCTCAACGCGAGTTACCTGCCGAGCCGGGGACTGTCCCGACTTTCGTGTCAGCGAAAATGGGACTGTCCCCTTCGCCGCGGTTTGCGTCGCGCCTCGCGCGGTATCACTTGCGGTGCGTTGTCTCGACGATCAAGCGAGCCAGTTCCGCCCGTGCCGCGTCGTAGTGCTCGGGATCGGGATCCCAGTGAAACCACGAATCCGCCAACGGCACGACGATCTTCTCGGCCTCGGCGGCACGTCCAAGGCGATCGAGAATCGCCAGGTACTCGTAGTCCTGGATCGAATCCCGCAGGGCCTTCAGCCGCAGGCTCGGCGCGATGCCGTCGTAGCCGACGTCGCGGGCCGGATATACAAGCGATCCCTCGCCGTTATACACCAGGCCGCGTGGATGGAAGGTGCCTGGCTCGGTCCAGGGATCGGCAACCTCGCTCCAGTGTGTCAGACTCCCCCAATACAACAGATCCGGTAATCTGATTGCGCCACATGATCCATGCCGGGACGCGGTAATTCAACAGCGGAAAGTCAGTCTGCCACCAAGGCGTCTTCTCTTGTCCTGGCACAGCGCCGTGTAGGTCCAAATGGTCTCGCCCAACGCTTGCCGCTTTGCCGCTGCTTCATGACGGTACAGGAAGAATATGCGGGCACCAGATGTCGACGGCGCCGTGAAGGCCGCCCCAATCGCTATTGGCTCCGCCAAAGCCCGGCTTGGTCCATGTTTGCTCTACGACTAGCACCTCGACCGCAGACTTCGCTTCGCGGACGGCTCTGCCCCACTTTTGCACATACCGATAGGCTTCCAGATCGTTGGGCTCGTCGCGCAGGTACGTGTAGAAGACGACCTGCGGCCTATCCAATTGCTTCGCCGCCCGATCGAAGCTGGCCAGCCAGGCATCGAGCTTCGCCCGTTGGCGATCCGGGTCCTCGACGGCGTGGCTTGGGTGCAAGGTTTGTACGGCATTGACGTGGTACCGATCGACAAACCGCGCAAGGCGCGTCGACCTCGGCGTCGGGAATGCGGAACGACCCATCGGCCTGCGCTACCGGCACGAGGTTCTTCGGCGGCGTGGCGTTGATGTGATGGTCGCAGAGCATCGCGGCGCACTGGCGGTCGACCGCGGCCCAATCTGTGGGCTTCTTCGCATTTTCGGCGCCCTTGCGACGCTCATAATACCGTCGCACGCGGGAGATCGGCGAGCCGAACGCCGTCTTCATCGTCGGCACGGCGGGCAATTCGAAGTCCCAGACCGTGAAGCGTACGGGAATCTCCACGGTCTTGCCGTCGCCGGCCGTCACGCGGTAGGCGCCGCGATACACGCCCGGCTTGGCCGTGGCCGGCACATAGACGTCGACCCAGAAACCGTGTGTCTGTTGCGCGGGAAGGTCAAAGGGCACCGCCTGAAACCGTGCGCCGCGAAGCGGCTTTCCGGTCAGCGGATTCGCAAACGGAATCAAGGCATCGGGATACCAGCCGGGCTTGGCATTGAACTCTTGGTGGCGGTAGCTGGGCGTCGTAATGTGCAACTGGTGCTGCCGGTAAAGACGCGCCTCGGACGACGACAGCACGGCGCCATCAGGCCCCGAAAGATCGCCGGCGACCAGATTGATCCCGCCAATCGGCTCGTCGGCCCGCATCAAAATCTGAAAACTTCTCCACTCGTTTCGCGCGGCGGCCAGATTCACGTCGTCGCCCTTCTCGGCCGGTTCATCGCGCAGCACGTGGCGGGTCCGCGTGGTCGTCCATACGTGCCACTCGGCCCGAGCCGTTCCAGTCGAACACAACAATGCGGCAGTCAGTACGGAAAGAATCAAAATGCGCATCGCTCGTCTCCTTCTGCAACAGAGTGAAAGCATGGCAGGCGACGTGGCCTCACTCGCGGGACTGTCCCGATTTTCGTGTCAACGAAAATGAAACTGTCCCGTTTCGCCGGGCTCACTTGCCGGCAATTAACGACGCAACGCGGTGGGACAATCGTAAGGCAGGAAGAACCGGCCGCATTCTAGCCGCGCGGCAACAAGACCGCAACTGGCCGCGCTGGAGAAAAGAAACGCTATCCGAAATGGGTTGGTGCAGCAATCCGCGTGCCGCGCTGCACCTTCGCTCGAAGCTCTTCAGGGTCCAACGCAAACAGCGGGCTGATCTCGACGTCCACGTTGTCGTGCGACTTCCGCGCCCGCCTGGCGAAGCCAATCGCGATGAAGCGCGGCCAATTGAGCCCGGACCGTCTCCGGCGTGTCTTCCTTCGCGCCGCGGCGTTTTTCAGCGGGGCGAACGCCTTGGCCCGGTCCACCTCGACGACGATCGCGTTGCGCGCCCGCGGCATCAAGTCGAAAATGAACCGCTCGAACTTGATGGCGTTGCGGCTCCATCGGCTCGACCTGCCGGCCCGACGGCATCGACGTGCGACACTTTCTTGCGGGCAATATGGAACGGCAGCGCCGTCGGCCGCGTCGGCCACGCGGCGCAACAATGCGCGCATCGATCACGTGAACGGCGATGCTGCCCGGCCCAAATGGCCAGCGAGCCGTCGGCGATTGCGGCGCCGCGGCCGCATCCTCGGGCAGATCGCTGTACTCGATCACCATCAGCCGGCCGTCCACTTCGCACGACGTTGCCCACGCGCTCCAGCGGGTCGCGCTTTGGCGATCACCTGCGTCGAAAACTCCGAATCGGCCAGCAGGTGATAGCCGACGAACTCCCGCCCGCAGATGTCGACCAGCGGATTGTCGACCTGGAGGTAGAACAGAGTGGCGGATGCCGCGGCGGTCGATGTCGGCCAGCGCGCCGCTCCGGGCCAACGCCGCCAACATGCCGCCGTGCCCGTCGGGACTCAGCGCGATCTGGTCCGGCGATTCCATCAACACGCGGCCGCTGTCGGCGTCGACGGCCGGCATCGTCCCTTGGCAGAAGACAATCAGGTCCTCCGCCGGCAGGCCGAAGCGCTCGTGCGCGGCGAAGAACTGCACTGTCTCGTCGTGGGTTGCCGGGCTGGTCATCAAATAGAGCGGAATCCGCACGCCGTAGCGTCGCCCGGTCGCGACGATCTTCTCGACGTGAATCTGAAAGAGCGATTTTCCGGAGATCGGCCCGATGGGGAACATGCCCTTGGGATGGTCGAACCCCAATCGCGTGCCCTGGCCGCCGGCCACCAGGATCACGCCGAGCCTGCCGGCGCGGATGGCCTCTTCCGCGCGTTGCCGGGCTTGCTCGGCGGTGAAGCGGTTTTGGGCAGTGTCCAGACGAAAGGCCGGCGGCGCCGCCGCCCGCGCCACCAACTCACGCACGTGTTCGCCCCGATCTCGGTCCTGCCACAGCCGTCGCACCAACGCAAAATCGATGCCCTCCGTCTGCCGGGCCAGCCGCTCCTGCTGCTTTGCGTCCAGGGCCTCCCAGAACGTCAGCAGATGCTCCTGGCCGTGCGGTGCGCAGCAACTCTAGAAGCCGCCTCTTCATCGCGCAACTCCCTCGCACTCTCGTTACTCCTGCGACGGTAGCGCAATTCTAAAGCAAACCGCGGACCGCGAAAAGCCGCGATCGTGCCGTCGCATCGGCGCGCCGGGTGCATTCCGCACGCTGTAGGGTCGTTTACGGCCCTTTCCGCCGCAGGCGGTCCCAGGCCCGACGTTTGCGTCGGGTTGGAATTCGCGGTTGCCGGCTTGTCAGGCTCGCTTGCGAGCCTCCTCTCGTTGCGGCAACAGGACGACCGTAAACGGGCGTGACACGAGGAAATCTGATGTGCAGACGATATCGTAACCCGCCGACCCGGCGTGAACGCCGGGCCGATTTCCGCGGGCGCGGTGAGGCCCGTAAACGGGCATGGGAAGATTCTGCCAAACTCGTTACTCCAACACAACTAGTGCTGCAAAGCGCGGGCTGCGCATCGACCGGCAGCCCTTGCCGACCTGCCGCCGTGGCCCTACGATCATCATTGCATTGGCACGCCGATCGAGGGACTGTCCCGATTCTTGTGTCAGCAAAAAAAATGGGAATGTCCCTTTTGCCCGAAGACTCCGCCACGATAACGCCGTTGACACAAGACGCCGTACAGGCCCCGATGAAGGAACTCTCGATCATGTCGCAAGCTTTTCGGTTCAAGTCGGGGACTGTCCCGATTTTCGCGGGCACCGCCGCGCAGCGGTGGTCCGCGAAAAAGGGACTGTCCCCTTTCGCCGCAGTCCCCAAGTCGGGCCTGCTGGCCGCGTTTCTTGCGTTGGCAGTGTTGGGGAGCATCGCCCATGCCGACGAGGGCATGTGGCTGTTCAACTATCCGCCGACGAAGCTGCTCGAAGGAGCGGTACGGCTTCGCGCCGACCGACGCCGTGGCTGAAGCACCTGCAGCAGGCGGCCGTGCGATTCAACAACGGCGGCTCCGGCTCGTTCGTCTCGGCCGACGGGCTGGTGATGACCAACCATCACGTCGGCTCCGACGCCCTGCAAAAGCTCAGCACCAAGAGTCACGACCTGATGCGGTCGAGCTTCTACGCCCGCACCCAGGCCGAGGAGTTGAAGTGCCCCGACTCGGAGCTCAACGTGCTGATGAGCATCGAGGACGTTACCGCGCGGGTCAACGCCGCGGTGACGGCGCCGGTCGGCTCGGCCGAGGCTGAAAAGCAGCGCCGGGCCGTGATGAACACGATCGAGAAGGAGTCGTTCGACAAAACCGGCCTGCGAAGCGACGTGATCACGCTCTACCAAGGCGGGCTGTATCAGCTTTACCGCTACAAGAAATACACCGACGTGCGGCTGGTGTTCGCGCCCGAGGAGAAAATCGCCTTCTTCGGCGGCGACCCCGACAACTTCGAGTATCCCCGCTACGACCTCGACATCTGCTTCTTCCGCGTCTACGAGAACGGCAAGCCGGCCAAGACGCCGTACTACCTGAAGTGGAACCCGGCCGGCTTGAAGCCGGACGATCTGGTGTTCGTGGCCGGCAACCCGGGCAAGACCGACCGCCTGGACACCGTGCGGCACCTGGAGTTCATTCGCGACTTCATGCTGCCGACCTCGCTCAACATCCTGCGGCGGCGCGAGGTGCTGCTCGACGCCTTCAGCGAGCGCAGTGCCGAGAACGCCCGGCGGGCCCGCGACCTGCTCCTGGCCTATCAAAACTCGCGCAAAGCCCGGCTCGGCGGCTTGGCCGGCCTGCAGGACCCGGCCGTGATGGAGCGGAAGAAGACCGAAGAAAACGACTTCCTTGCCGCCGCGGCCAAGAGACCCGAAACTCGCGAGCAATTGCAAGCAGGCGATGGCAACGATCGACAAATCACTCTACGATTTCCAGTTCATTCGCGACGACTACGACCTGCTGGAACGCGGCCAGGCCTTCTACAGCGAGTTGTTCACCATCGCCCGCACGCTCGTCCGCATGGCCGAGGAGACCGACAAGCCCAACGCCGACCGGCTGCGCGAATACCGCGAGTCGAACCTCGATTCGCTGCAGGCAGCAACTCTTCTCGCCGGCGCCGATCTACAAGGACCTGCAAACGGATCTGCTGGCCGACTCGCTCAGCATGTACCTGGAGTGGGTCGGATACGACGACACGCTGGCCCTTCGGGTGCTGGCCGGCAAGTCGCCGCGCGAGCGGGCGGCGGAACTGGTCGGCGGCACCCACCTGGCCGACGTCGCCGTGCGGCGTCAATTGGCCGAAGGGGGCCTCAAGGCGATCGAGGCCTCGGACGATCCGATGATCCGGCTGGCGCGGCTGGTCGACGGCCCGTCCCGCGCGGTCCGCTCCAAGTACGAGCAGCAAGTCGAGGAGCCCCAGCGCTGGGCCTACGGCAAGCTGGCCCACGCCCGCTTCAAGCTCTTCGGCACGGATATCTATCCCGACGCCACGTTTACGCTGCGGCTGGCGTTCGGCCAGGTGAAGGGCTATCGGGAGAACGGCCGGCAAGAGCCGCCCTGGACGACCATCGCCGGGGCCTATCGCCTTGCGGCCGAGCACGACAACAAGACGCCGTTCGGCTTGCCCGACAGTTGGCTGCACGGCAAGGACCGCCTGAACCTCGACACGCCGATGAACTTCGTTGCCACGACCGACATCATCGGCGGCAACTCGGGCAGCCCGGTGGTCGACCGCCAAGGCGACCTGGTCGGCATCATCTTCGACGGCAACGTGCAGTCGCTGGTTTGGGACTACGTCTTCAGCGACGTCGAGGGCCGGGCCATCGCCGTCCACGGCAGCGCAATCCTCGACGCCCTGCGAAACATCTACAACGCCGGTCCCCTGGCCGACGAACTCTCGGCCAGATAGACGGCCCACAAGAACCTGCACGCGACTGTCCCGATTTTTGTGTCAACACAAATGGGCCTGTCCCTTTTGCCCGGAGACGCCGCCACGATGAGGCCGTTGACACAAAATTCCGTACAGGCCCCCGATTTTGGACGACCTCGTCGTCAGATTGCCTTGCCGGTGAAGGAGGTCAGCGCCTTCATGTAGTTGCCGCGTTGAAAGGCGGCAGGGTCGGGACAGTTTTCGAGGCTCATGCTGCCCTTGAGTTGTCCGACCGACCCGTAGTCGTTCTCTTGCATCCATTTCTGAAGGCCGGCCAGGATCGCGCCGACTTGTTGGGTGCCCTTCTGATAGAGCACCGAGGCGATCATGCCGACGTCGGCGCCGGCCAGGATCGCCTTGACGCAGTTCGGTCGCGTCGTGAATGCCGCCGGTGGCCGCCAGCGAGGCGTTGACATGGCCGTACAGGATGGCGATCCAACGGATCGGGACGAGCACTTCGTACGGCGAACTCAAGTGGAGCCGCGGCTCCGCCTGCATGGCCTCGAGGTTGATGTCCGGCTGGTAGAAGCGGTTGAACAGGACGAGGCCGTCGGCGCCGGCCTCGACCAGCCGCTTGCCGAAGTTGGCCATCGCGCTGAAATAGGGGCCGATCTTCACGGCCAGCGGAATCGAGAGCGACTGCTTCACCGCGGCCACGAGATCGAGGTAGCGTGCTTCGACCCCCTGGCCCGTCATGCCGAGGTCGGTGGCGACGAAGTAGACGTTCAATTCGAGGGCGTCGGCCCCGGCGTCTTGCATCATCTTGGCGTAGCGTACCCAGCCGCCTTTGCTGCTGCCGTTGAGGCTGGCGATGATCGGCATCGCGACCTTTTTCTTCGCGTTGCCGATCATTTCGAGGTATGCCTCCGGACCCGAGCGATATTCATCCCACTCCGGAAAGTAGGTCAACGCTTCTGCGAAGCTGTCGGTGCCGAACTCCTGTGCCTTGGTCAGTTCCTCGGCGTCGTGCTCGATCTGCTCCTCGAACAGCGAAGGCAAGACGGCCGCCGCGGCGCCGGCCTGCTCCAACCGCTCCAAACGATCCACTTCGCCGCTGAACGGACATGCCGAAATGACCAACGGGTTCTTCAGCTTCAGTCCGAGATAGGTCGTGCTCAGGTCCACGCTCATGCTTCCACCTCCTTGGAATCGTTGCGGTCGTTATTTTGAATAGGTATCGTCCGTTGCGGCGTCTCTGTGTCGTCGCGCCGCCCCCTCACCCCCGGCCCCTCTCCCAAAGGGAGAGGGGAGTTTTTTCGGATATCCGGCTAGCCCGCAGTCCCGCCGTTGGCCGCGTCTGCCGTCGCGCTGGCCACCTCCAGCGCCCGGTTTACGTTGGCCAACTGCTCGTAGAAATGATACCTCCTGGCGATGTCTTCCTGGCCCAACTCCAACAGCCGGACCGAATCTTCCGGCTTCGATCGGGCCAGCATGGCGAAGCGGGCCTCCTTCATGGCGAAATCCTTGAAGGCTCCCACCGGCTTCTTGCTGGCCAACTGGAATGGGTGCGACTCTTCGCGCGGGTCGAAGCTGTAGAGCGGCCAATAGCCGCAGGCCACGCCCTCCTTCTGGACGTTCATGGCGCTGGCCATGTCGATGCCCCAGCCGATGCAGTGCGAGAAGGCGATCAGCAGCGACGTGCCGCGGTACGACTCGGCCGCGCGGATGGTGCGGATGGCGTGCATCGGGTTGGCCCCCAGCGAGATCGAGCCGACGAACACGTTGCCGTACGACATGCCGATCATACCCAGATCTTTCTTCGCTACCGGTTTGCCGCCGGCGGCAAACTTCGCCACGGCTCCGCGGAACGTTGCCTTCGACGCCTGGCCACCCGTGTTCGAGTACACCTCGGTGTCCAGCACCAGGATGTTTACGTTGCGGCCGGTAGCCAGCACGTGGTCGAGGCCGCCGAAGCCGATGTCATACGCCCAACCGTCACCACCGAAGCTCCAGACGCTCTTGCGGATCAGATAGTCCGACGAGGCCAGCAGGTTCTGGCGTCGGCCGCGTCGATGGTCCGCAGCCGCTTGTTCAATTCGGCCACCCGCGCCCGTTGGACGGCAATCTCCTCGTCGGTCTGCTGCTTGTTGTTCAACAGGCCGCCAACCAGCTCATCGCCCAATTGCGACGCAAGCCGCCGGAGCAGTTCCTCAGCATATTCGCGCTGCTGATCGACCGCCAGGCGGAAGCCCATGCCGAACTCGCCGGCGTCCTCGAACAACGAGTTCGACCACGACGGGCCGTAACCCTCGTGGTTGACCGAATAGGGCGTGCAGGGCAGGTTGCCGCCGTAGATCGACGAGCAGCCCGTGGCGTTGGCCACGAGCATCCGGTCGCCGAAGAACTGCGTGATGAGCTTGACGTAGGGCGTCTCGCCGCAGCCGGCGCAGGCGCCGGAGAACTCAAAGAGCGGCAACAGAAGCTGCGAGCCCTTAATCGTGTCCTGTTTGACCTTGGCACGGTCGACCTCGGGCAACGAGAGGAAGAACTCCAGGGCCTTCCGCTCGGTCTCAAGGTGATCGAGCTTCGGCTCCATGTCGATCGCCTTGTGCTTGACCCGCTCTTTGTCCTTGGCCGGGCAAACGTCGACGCACAGGCCGCAACCGGTGCAGTCGTCCGGAAAGACCTGGACGACGTACTTCCAGCCCGGAAACTCCTTGCCCTTGTAGTCCGTGGCCTTGAAGCCCTCGGGGGCGCTGGCCAGCAGCGCCGGGTCGAAGGCCTTCATGCGAATCGTCGCGTGGGGGCATCCGAGCGAACACAGCCCGCATTGCGTGCAGATCTTCGGATCCCAGATCGGAATGTCCTGGGCGATGCTTCGCTTTTCGTACTGCGTGGTGGCGGTGGGGAACGTGCCGTCCTGCGGCAAAGCGCTGACGGGCAGATCGTCGCCGCGGTTGGCGATCATCACGCCCAGCACGTCCTTAACGAACGCCGGGGCGTTTGCCGGTACCGCGGGCACCATGTGGACCTTCGAGGTCACCTGGCCGGGGTGCGTCACCGCGTGGAGCGCGCCGAGGGCCCCGTCGATGGCCGCAAAGTTCTGCTCGACGATCTTGCCGCCGCCCTTCTTGCCGTAGGTCCGCTTGACGGCGTTCTTGATCTGCTCGACCGCCTCGTCGGCCGGAATCACCTTGGCCAGCTTAAAAAAGCACGTCTGCATGATCGTGTTAATCCGCACGCCCATCTCCGCGTCGCGGGCAACTCGGTAGGCGTCGACCACGTAGAACTTCAGCTTCTTGTCGATGATCTGCGTCTGGACCTCGGCCGGCAGACGGTCCCACACCTCGTCGGGACCGAACGGGCTGTTCAACAGGAACGTGGCCCCCGGCTCGGCCATCGAGAGCATGTCGATGCGCTCGAGGAAGTGGAACTGGTGGCAGGCGACGAAGTTCGCCCGATGCACCAGGTACGAGCCCTTGATCGGCCGCGGGCTGAACCGGACGTGCGAGGTGGTCACCGAGCCCGCCTTGCGCGAGTCGTAGACGAAATAGCCCTGTGCGTGCAGCGGGGTGTTCTCGCCGACGATTTTCACCGAGTTGCGGTTGGCGCTGACCGTGCCGTCGCTGCCAAGCCCGAAAAAGACCGCCCGGACCACGTCGTCCTTCTCGGTCGAGAAATCCGGATCGAAGTCGAGGCTCAGCCGGGTCACGTCGTCGACGATGCCGACGGTGAACTTCTGTTTCGGCTGCGGTTTCGCAAGCTCGGCGTACACGCCAGCGACCATAGCCGGCGTGAATTCCTTCGACGAGAGCCCGTAGCGGCCGCCAATCACGCTGGGCACCGTCCCATTGGTCCCCTCTCCCTTCGGGAGAGGGCTAGGGTGAGGGGCGGCCCAGCCTTCGGCCAGCGACGTGACGACGTCCTGATACAGGGGCTCGCCGGCGCCGCCGGGCTCCTTCGTGCGGTCCAGGACCGCGATCTTCGTGACCGTCTTGGGCAGTGCCGCCAGAAAATCCTTGACGGACCAGGGACGGAAAAGCCGCACCTTCACGAGGCCGATCTTCTGCCCTTCGGCCGCAAGCGCCTCGACCGTCTCTTCGACCACGCCGCTGCCCGAGCCCATGATGACGATCACACGATCCGCGTCGGCCGCACCGACGTAGTCGAATAGGTGATACTGTCGGCCGGCGATCTTCGCGAACTTGTCCATGTGCTTCTGCACTATGGCGGCGCAGGCGTCGTAATACGGGTTGCAGGCTTCGCGTGCCTGGAAGAACACGTCCGGGTTCTGTGCCGTACCGCGGAGCTTCGGCCGCTCGGGCGACAGCGCCCGTTGGCGATGGGCGGCGACCAGGTCCATGTCGATCATCGCCCGAACGTCGTCCTCGGTCAGTTGCTCGATCTTGTTGACCTCGTGCGAAATCCGGAAGCCGTCGTAGAAGTGCAGAAACGGCACCCGGGCCTCGAGCGTGGCGCTTTGGGCAATCGCGGCCATGTCCTGGGCCTCTTGCACCGAATCGGACGACAGCATCGCAAAGCCGGTCGAACGGCAGGCCATCACGTCGCTATGGTCGCCGAAGATCGACAGGGCGTGGGTCGCCACGGTCCGGGCCGTCACGTGAAAGACCGTCGGCGTCAGCTCGCCGGCGATCTTGAACATGTTGGGGATCATCAGCAGCAGGCCCTGCGAGGCGGTAAACGTCGTGGTAATCGCCCCGGCCTGCAACGAGCCGTGGACCGCTCCGGACGCCCCGGCCTCGCTCTGCATTTCGACGACGTGCGGGACGGTGCCGAAGATGTTTTTGCGCCCGGCCGACGCCCAGGCGTCGGGCAGTTCGCCCAGGCTCGACGACGGAGTGATCGGGTAAATGGCCGCAACTTCATTGCAAAGGTGGGCGATGTTGGCCGCCGCTTCATTGCCGTCGACGGTCACGAAGCGTCTCTGTTCCACGGGTCGTTCTCCTGCTCGAGTTATGCGAATTGGGTGTAATTTTGGCTTGGCGGCCGCGCGTGCCCCGTCGGCCAGGAAAGAATCTCGTAGTGTATCGCGGCCAAGCAGCGGCTGCAATGAGTCAGCCATTGCGCCGCGGCAAGATTCGCTCTCTCGCGGGCACATGCGGCACCAATGGGCATAAACAACGAGAGGACATTGCTCACCCCTCTGGCGTACTAATGGATCGCGAGTGCCTCGTCATCAAATGCCGCTGTAGAGTTCCAGCATTGCGTCGACCATGCGGTCCACGGTGAACTGCCCTTCGGCGCGGAGCTGGCGCGGTGGGCACGCAAGGCCCGATCGGACGGATCGTCGAGTGCCGCGACGATCGCGGCCGCCATCGCGGCGCTATCGGCCGGCGGAACTGTCCATGCCATCGGCTCGTCGCGGCAACTGTCGCCGCCGAAGAGGCCGGCAACGCCGCCTACGGCCGTCGCGACGATTGCCGTGCCGGCGAACGTTGCGTCCAAGAGCGTCACCGGCAGACCCTCGGCCAGCGACGGCAAGACCAGCAGATCGGCCGCCGCGATCAGATCGGGCACGTCGCGACGGTAGCCGAGAAATCGGACGCTTTGTGCAATTCCGAGTTGTTCGCACCGGCGCTGCAATGGATCCCTGAGCGGACCGTCGCCGGCCAGCACAAGAAAGGCATCGGGATGCCGCGCGAGCACGGTCGTAAATGCGTCGAGCAAAAACGCGTGCCCCTTGTTCTCGTTCAGTCCGGCCACGACCAGCAACATCGGGCGGTGGTCGTCCAGGTCCGCGGCACGGCGCCCTTGTTGCCGATTGCCCGATCGAGCCTTCTCCGGATCGGTCGCCGCAAAAACCACGCGCAGCATTTCCGGCGGAAGACCGCTCGCGCGGCAGGCCTCGGCCACGGCCTCGGACACACACACCACGTAGTCGCAGAACGCGCGAAACCGCCGCGGCGAACGGATCGGCCATAGCACGTGCCGCATGCCAAGGCGAACCGGAATGGCAAGGCCAACCGAAGCCAAACCGGCGGCGGTCAACGCGTGCGGATCGTTGTATTGGAGAACGTCGGGATGAAGCCGGCGCAAGTGCCGGCGAATTTGCCACAGGGCCCGCGGGTTACGGCCGTTGCCGGCGAACTCGCATACCGCAAATCCATCCGCCTTCATTCCCGCGACCAGTTTGCCGCCGCGACGGGCCAAGATGTGCACATGGTGGCCGCGGCGGCGCAGCCCTTGCGCCAGCAGCCACACTTGTTGTTCGCCGCCGTACCATTCGCGCTGGGTCGAGACGATGGCAATCTTGAGTGTAGAGCGGTCGGCTGGCATTTCTATGGATTCAATTCGCGCCGCGCTAACGGGACTCGGGCTAAGGGGGACAGTCCCATTTGTCAGTCCCCTTTGTCAGTCCCCTTTGTCAGTCCCCTTTGTCAGTCCGCTCGTCAGCGTCCGCGCCGCGCCACGCGCTGGTTTGCGCGGCCGCGCACCAGGATTCGCATGTCGGCCTCGGCGACCGGCAAGGTTGCCGCGTCGACCGGCCGCAGGCCGGCGCTGCTCCAGTCGCTGGGCCAACTCGCGGCAGCGCTCGGCGCTCAACTGCTTGGTGGGACGCAACAGCACGATGCCCGCCTTGTTCAGATCGACCGTCGAGAGAATCGTCGTGTCGTCGGCCTCCCAACGAAACACGCAGTACGGGCTTTGCTGGGCGTAGAAGCTCACGATCGGGGTGATGCCGATCGGACCGGCGACCATCGGCCGTGCGGGAAACTCGTGCCCGATCCAACGGCCCACGTCGGCCGCCATGCGCCGCGTTCGGTAGTCACTCGCGTTCCCGATGACGGCGTCTAGGGCGTGCAGCACGCCGGCCAGCGTTACGACGACGGCCACTGCCGCCACTTGGGCGCGACGGCCAAGCGCAGCCGCTGGGCAAGCCGGGCCGATCGCGAGATCAGCCCCAACAGCCCCAGCGCGGCAAACGGCGATGCCATCAGGACGATCGACAGGGCATAACGCGGACAGGCGGCGCGATCGTACCAAAGCTGTACCCAGATGCCCGAGAGGATTGCAAGCGCCGTGTAGAACAGCGCTTGATGGTCGCGACGCGCCCAAAGCCGCCGCCAGCCCAACATCCCGCCGAACATCAACAAGGCAAACACTGGCCCGAGGCCGCGCGTCATCGCGGGAATGAACTTCCATATCATGCGTCCGGTCGTCATGGGCGGGGCGAGGCTGTTGGCGCTTTCGGCCGACTCGCTCCAAAGGGACTCGAGCCACGGCTGCACGCGGGCCAGCGGCGCTAACCGGATGCTTGCCCAGTCCGAATGTCCCCAGAGCCACACGACGTTCACCAGCCCCAGAAGTGCCGGAAACGTCACGACGCAGAGCGTGGCCCCGACCAGGAGCCGCCGCCGCCCGCTCTCAAGCGCTCGCCATCGCCACCAGGTCCAAAGCACCAGGGGGATTCCGAGGAAAAGTCCCTCGACGCGGCTGAGTGCTGCCAACGTCATCGCCGCGCCGGCAGCGACGAAGAAACCGTAGCGAACCTCCGTCGTCGCGCGCCACAGCCAATAGATCGCCAGCATGAAAAACAGCCAGAAGGTCGGATCGCGCACCACCTCCGGGCTCCACTCGATGAACTTCGGATGGGCAGCGTAGAGCAGGCATGCCACCAGGGCGACGCGATCGTCGAATTGCCGGCGGACCCACCCCCAGAGCGGCAGGACGACCAGGCTCGACGCAACGACGCCCCACACGGCCGCGGCCGCTTCCCAGTCGAGACCAACGCGGTGAAGGGCCACGAGAATCACGGGGTAGATGTTCAACGACATTTCCCGAAATCCGGCGGTCAGGTTGCCGGCGTCTATGGCCTGCGCCAGCCGGATATAGAGACGCCGTCGGGACAGACGCCCGGGATGCGCAACGTCATCGCCGCGCGCGGCGCCAGGCACAGGAGGAGCAACAGAAACGGCGCCCACCGGGGGACTGTCCCAATTTTCGTGTCAGCGAAAATGGGACTGTCCCTTTCGCCGCGGTTCCACCGGGCCGTCGGCAGCGCCCGGCGTTGCGGCTCTTTCGACGCCAGATCGTTGGGATACTCAACCGGCGTCGGCTCGACGGCAACAACCTGCGACATCAGCGGCCTGTAGGAAAGTCAGAAGCAGAGGCGCCGAAAATGAACCGGCCTGCGATACGGCCACCCGGCAACGGCGCGGCAGTATACCGGGCCTACCAGCGGCGAATCAATAGCACCGGCCTCGGGAGAATGGGCGCTCTGCGGAACCAATAACAGCAAAGGGGACAGCCCGAATCTGCCGCCTGCGCGAAGATCGGGCAGTCCCCTCGATAGCACCACGGACACGACGACGATGGCCGTCTTATTTCCAATCGCTACGGGCTGGCATGGTGGGAATTGTTCAGCGCCACGGGCACGGCGATAGCCGTCGCGACGATTCCGGCAATCACGATCGGATTGGCCAGAAACATCTTGAGCTTGCTGCCGCCGTTCCCATTCCCGGTGTAGATGATCGCGCCGTTCTGTGCCGAAGGAGGGGCGGTACCGACGGTCCAAAGCCGGTAATTGCCGCGTCCCTTGGCGGCAGCGACTTGATACACCCCGCCGCGCAGGTTGGGCACCGCAAAGCGGCCGTCGGCGGCGGTCGTCGTTGTCGTCACATTGCGGTCCTGTGTCCGCAACGACACCGGCACGCCGGCGACGCCGCCACCCTGTGGATCAAGCACCTGACCGTGCAGTGTGCCGCCGTTGGCCAATGCCACGTCGGCCACCGCCGGTTGGGGCGTGGGCTCGACGGCAAGGACCAAATCCGGCATGCAGAAGCCGGCCGCGGCCAGCCAGACCATTGCGTTACGAACGAGTCGCTTGTACATCGTCTGCCTCCGTGAGTGCAACAGGCGGAAATCCTCCGCCAGGAAAGAATTCGTGTCTCGATCGCCTCTTATTCGGCTATCCCTCTACCCCCAACGGGTGAAAAACACTTGTTCGTTATATCGGCCTCTCGCAAGTCAATCTCAAGGAAAACGCTCAACGAAATTGTAGCAATCGACGCGATTTTTCCGCCCGACGACGTTCGGCCGACACGTCGCGGCCGGCAGCCACCGCCGTCGGATGGCGACAACAGAGATTTACTGCCACCGACGGCCCCGCCAACTTGGCCACCCGCTCAAAAGCCTTGGTTAAAACGGGTGTGCGAGCCTTGGTGCCGTGCGCGTCGGTGCTCACGAAATGCACGAGGCCCTGCCGGACCAGCGATTCGGCGAACCGCTCGACATGGGGGCCAAAGGCCCCAGTCAAGCTGCCCGCTGTCACCTGGAAGAGACATCCTCGTTCCACCAGTGCTCGCGCCGGCCGCGGGTCGCTCAGCAAGCCGCGATTTCGCTCGGGGTGCGACAAGATACCGACGAGTCCTGCCGCGTTGAGTTCTGCAAGGAGCCGATCGAGGGGCACGTAGACGTCATGGGGCAGTTCGAGCAACACGTGCCGGCCGCGATCGGCGAGGGTTAGGACCGTTCCATTGCGAATTTTTTGCACGAGTTCCGCGTCAATCCGCACGTCGCCACCCGGCAGCACGCAAAGCGGCACGCCGCGGGCGTCGAGGTGGCGTTGAAAATCGGCCACGGCGTCGCGAATCCGCTGGCCCGTGTTCTGCGGGTGACTGCCCAACTGGTGCGGCGTGGCGACGATCGTAGTAATGCCGTCGGCCACGGCCATCTCGGCCATCGCCGTCGCCTCGTCGATCGTCGACGCGCCGTCGTCCAGCCCAGGCAACACGTGGCAATGGATGTCGACCAGTGGTTCTGCACGGTTCATGGTTCTATCGCATGGGGTTGCCGTCGGCTGCTGCCCGACGTTCCTGTTCGAGTCGGCCCTTGACGGCTTTGCGCAACAAGGCTTCTACCGTCGGGTTGTCCGGCGTCCGCTGCAAGCACCATCGCCAATGCGGTTCGGCAGCAGCGAACCGTTGCTGAATCATCAGGCACGTGGCGAGTTGAAAACGGGCGTCGTAGTTGCCGGGATCGCGATCCGCGGCGCGTTCGGGCGCAGCGGAGCGACTCGGCGTCATTCTTTAATTGGCGGTAGAGGAGGCAGGCTTCAAGCCACGCAGCGACGGCTTTGGACCGATCCCGGTTCGCGGCCTCGGCGGCCGTTCGCTGGGCGCGGTAGGAGAGTAAGGGCACGAGTTGCTCGGCGGGACAGCGCCCGCGCACGCGGAGTACAAGCATCGCAGTCCGTCGAGGTCGGGCTGAAGCTCTCGGACGACGAAATCGATCATGTGGGGAATATCGGTGCTGGCCGTGTTGCCTAGCAGGTCCGCCATCAGTTGCCGCTGCTGGCGCGGCCCGCTGTGAAATGCCCGCTTGGTGTACTCCAGCCATGTTGCCTGATCGCCGGCCAGCCACGCCTGGCTGGCGGCGCCGCGAAGCACGGTGCCGTCGAAGGGACGCGCCTTCAGCGCCTGCGCGATGCACGCCGTCGCCGGCTGCGGATGGTCGTCAAGGAAGCACAACTCGGCTAGGTAGACGTAGCCGCGGCCTTCGAGCGGACAAAGCGCGATCGCCCGGCGGGTGTGCCGCAGCGCCTCGTCCAGATGCTCGGCATTCGGTCCGACGGATCGACCGAGCCATTCGTGCATCGCCGCACGCGAAGGAAAGCGCGATTGCAGCACGGCATCGCGGATATTGGCCAGCGACATCGGATTCTCGGCGTTCGCCTGAAGCAACTCGAACAGCCGCAGGTGCGATTCGGCCAGTCCCAGGTGGGCCCGGACGCGGTCGGGCTGCCAGGCGACGACTTGCTCCAGTTCGGCGATCAACTTCTGTTCAGCCTCTGCGGTCCGGGCATCGCCGCGCGTCTTGGGGTAGCCGGCCGCCTCGGCTTCCGTTTGCAACGCGTTCAGCGCCAGGCAGTAACGGGTCCAGGCGGGCGCGGCCGCTGCCGGCCTCAGGAGGACCGCAATCATCCATCCGCCCACGAGCATCAGCGCCGTGCAAGCGGCCAACGGCGCAAACCTCGGGAGCCGCACCGACGGATTTTCTGGGGCGGCCGCGCCGGCCAGTTGCGCGGTGCGCAGGGCGCAGGCCGCCAAAATCGCCACCATCGCAGTGCACGCCGGCACGTACCAGACGAAATCCACCAGGGAGTGCACGGCACTTGCCAAGAGGCTGGCGGCCACGGCGGCGGCGCACAGCCGAACGCGCGGCGGGCTCGAGCGCCACCAGACCGCGGAAACACCATGTGCCGCACAGGGCCATGCCGGCCAACACCAGTGCCAGGCCCGCGAGGCCGGTCTCCAAGACATTTTGCAGCGGACCGCTTTCGGCGTGGGTGAACTCCAGATCGTCGCGCACGCCGACGTCGGCGTGCGCCGGATAGACCTCGGCGAAACTCCCTGCGCCGGAGCCGAACAGGAGATGGCTTGCCGTGCTGTCGATTGTGGCCGCCCAAATCGATCGCCGCGCGGCACCGTGGTCGATCTTCTCCAGCGAGCCGGCCGACATGGTATCGAGGCGTCGGGCCACCCGCTCGTAGCCGAAGATGAACAGGGCGGCGCCGATCAAGAGTCCACAGCCGGCAACGGCCGCCAGGATCCTTCCGCCGATGGCCGAGGTGCGGTAGCAGACGGCGGCGCACAGCGTTGCGGCAAGCAGCATGACGAGTATGCCGCCACGCGAAAGCGACAGCAGCCCCGCAAACGCCACGATCACCAAGGCCAGGCCGAGCAGATAGGTGCGTAGCTCGTTGCCGTGGCTTCTGGAAAATGCAGGCACGCCGGCGGCGCCCTGCTTACGGCGGGCCGAGTCTTGAAACCACCAGATAAGCGGGCCGATCCCTAGCGCCAGAAAATCGGCGAAGTGATTGCGGTTCGTGAAGCTGCCTTTGACTGCGTCGGACGCGCGCCCGAACGGATCGTCGTAGAACCAAAAGAACTTCCCGTTGCCGGCGAAGAATTGAACGAGTCCGAAGGCGGCCATGCAAGCGGCCGAAAGTCCGCACCACCGCAGCAGCCGCTCGACGTCGTCGATCGCGCGAATCCGTTGTGCGGCGACGAGGAAGATGAGGCCGTAGGCCAGGAACATCGCCAGGGCGGCCCGCGTATCGGCCGGCGTCATGGAGATATAGTGCCAATCGCCCAGGCCGCCCGGCTTCCAGAGCGGAAGCATCTCCGCGTTGTGCGGAGCCAGCCACGCGAGGACGGCAACCGGCAAGGGCACACATTGGAGCAGCACCAGCAGCATGCCGGCCAGCAACAGCGGCACGGCCTGTGTCGGGCGCCAACCGAAGTCGCCGGCGTACCAGCCGCGACAGGTCCAAGCCAGTGCCATCGTCACGGCCAGGATCGCCAGCGCCAGATGCCCCCAGGCATGCCGCCCACCAAGCAACAACGGCAGAAGAAAAATCACACCCGCCAGGCAGCCGTCGACGACGGCCAGCAACCGATTCTCGGCGGTTCGGTTTCTCTGCCGGTGCATGAGTTCCATGTCCCCTCCACGGGGAAGGGTATTGCCTTCCTTAGAACCAGCTAAGCGAGCCGCCGAGACTGACGCGGAAGAACGTCTGAATGACGTCGACGACGACCGTGGCCGGCGATTGTTCGACGGTCACGGTGTCGCCTGGGGCCAGTGCCAGATTGTCGCGGCCGTTCTTAGCCGCCTGGATGCCTATGGTGATGCGAATCGGTTCTGATTCGCCCGGC
Organism: uncultured Planctomycetaceae bacterium; assembly: GCA_963789525.1. Classification (GTDB taxonomy): domain Bacteria; phylum Planctomycetota; class Planctomycetia; order Pirellulales; family Thermoguttaceae; genus CAVXFB01. The sequence continues at coordinate 257,005 of CAWBLA010000005.1, read as the reverse complement.
ACGTGGCGAATAACCAGCACGTCCTCGGCCACGGTGTTGGAGACGCCGCCGGCCAGGGCCAAGGCATCGAGCACGCGGATTTCCTGATCGAGCGGATAGGGGAACTCGCCCGGCTTGTGGACCAGCCCCATTACGTAGATCGGCCGCAGCGTGCGCTTCATTACTTGGACTACGTCGCCGTCGTCAAGCTCCGGCACGCGGGCGCCGCCGGCCGTGGCGGCGGCGAGATCCACTTTCGTCACGATTTGCCCCGCCGCGTCAGGCGGCGATTGCTGGTAGGAAGCCGGCACGACGGAACCGTCAGGGGCAACGGCCGCTTGGCGCGTGCTTTGTCTGAGCGCGGCCTGTCGCGAGTCGGTGTGGTGGATTTCAACTTCGGTTCCCGCCTCTTTGCTAAGGCCCTCGGCCGCGACAATAGCATCCATCAGCGAGCTGGACCCGCGTGGCAATTCGTGCGTGCCGGGCTTGTTGACGGCGCCGACGACGGTCACCTTGCACGTGCGGCATTGCTTCATCGTGACCGTGATGCACGGATTGCGAAAGATGCCGCGGGCAATGCTTTCGGCATTGATGGCCTGCTCGGCTTTCTCCACTTCCAGGCCGCCGACGGCCACGCGACCCACCAGCGGAATGACGACCGTGCCGTCATCGGCGACGCGGACGGGCGTGGTCGTCGTGGTCAGCTTGCTGTAGTCGTTGACCATGCTGACCTCGAGCACGTCGCCTGGCTGGACCACGTCGATGCTGACGGAATTGTTGGCCAGTCCGGCCAGGTTCATGGCCTCCAGATCCACCGGCGTCGGGGCGGCATATTGTGCCGGCAGACTAGCAGCGTGGAACCGCCGCGCGCCACAGCCCGGCGCACCGGCTGCGATGGCCAGCACGGCGGCGATCAGCACGCCGGGCAAAACAGGACGGGTACTGGGCTTCGGATGAGTTTGCATGTGCCGCAATCTTGCCCCATCACGCGAGTCGAATGTCGCGTCGGGATTGATGTTCCCCATAGGAATAGGGGGCGAAGAATAGCGACCGCCCCGCCGCGCCGTCAAGGCCGGATTTTGCACATAACCTCGTCGGCGACGCGACAGCGGACTCTTCCGATGTTCATTCCGGCGAAAAGCCGCGGCGAAGTGGACAGAAGTCCCATTTCCGCTGACACGAAAAACGGGACAGTCCCGAAAATGGGAATGCTCTTGGGCGATTCGCGGCACGGGATCGCCCGCTCCGGTTCATCCTGGTGAAGCTGCGTGGCGGAGGGGAAATGGCCTCTATTGCGCCGGTTCTGCCGGATTTTCCAAAGAATCGCATTATGACACGCCGACGATTACACCGCGGATAGGCGAGTTGTGCAGCCACGCCGTGCGCGAGCATGGAGTGTTCGCAGGCGTCAGGGCCCGCGCGAACCGCCGATTTGTCGATCTTCACGTTCTGCTGCAAGGAGGACAGGGACTTTTCAGGGCGGGTTTGTGGACGCCGGCATCGAGCGATGGTCGGCGGGCCGCCGTCGTCGGAACTTCGTGGACGACCGATCGGCTGGCGGCGTTCGATCTGCCCTACAACGCTTTGTTTGCGGCCAAGGCCGCCTTAGGGAGGGGGGACATCATGAGGAGTTTGGCTTTGTCGTTGTTGTTACTTAGCGTGCCGATGATGGGCTGTCGCGCACCGTGCAAGAACACTCTGCCGCCGGCCGAGATGCTGCTGCGGCCCGGTCCGGGCGTGGATGGCCCCGGCCCCGGAGTGATGGTGTATCAGCCGCCGGCGCCGCCGGTGGGCGTTACCTCGCAGATCGCCTTCGTCGGCCCGGATGGAATGACCGTCACCTGGGACGTCGCCCAGGCCGGCGCATTTGACTCGGCGCCGCTGGTCTGCCCGGGCGCTACAACTTCCCGCAAGGGGCGATCTATCGGTTGAAACTCAACAGTATTCCGGGACATCCGACGGTGGAACTCTACCCGACGCTGGAGGTTGGCCCGGTCTTGCCGCGAACCGAAGCATTCTTGGCGCATAACGCCATCCCGGTGCAGTTCACGCCGGAAGACTTCGACCAGGCCATCAGTGGCAACTTCGTCACGAAGGTGATCTACCTGCCCGATCCCGAGTACCAGGAGTTGGCCCTGGCCGGCGTCGAGACACTTGTGAGCACGCGGCTCGATCCGGGCGTCGACCCGATCGTCGAGGCGGACCGCCGCGGTGCGATTCTGGCAATCGTGCGACTGGGCAACAAGGACTTGCAGGCGCCCGAGGGCGGAGTCGTGGACGGAGGCGTAGCCCGCGCCTCGTATCAATGCCCTGCCGATGGGGCGTGTCCGATCGGCGGCGAGGAAGGCCCGGCGGCGCCGATGCCGATGGGCGTCTCGGCGGCCGGGGCATCGACGATGCCGACCGGCTACATCTCCGGTTTGAACGGGCCGCAGTATGGCATGCCGATGTGCGGCACGCCGATCGGCCTGCCCGGACCACCCAGCGTTCCGTTGGGCGTTCCGGCCGGTCTCCAGAAGCATGTCATCAAGAACCATACGCGCGTCCACATTCCGGAACCGACCGAGAAGGTGCGTGTCAACGTCAAGCAGGTCCCCGGCTACTCGTATCCGAAGCCGGTCGACCGCGTGCGGATTGTCGAGCGCACCGGCGCTGGCGCCGGCTGGTTCAAGCAGCCCTTGAGCGACCGCCGCCAGTGCGATCGGCCGGATTGCGCAGGCCGCGTGCGAGGAAGAATGCCCCGCGCCTTGAGAACCTCAACTCCAAATAACTCGTGACAATGGTCCGATCCATCCGCTGCCCGGCAACTCGATGCGCAGCGTTGCCGACCGGTTGCCGGCGGGATGGCAATGTTAGTGTTCGGCTGCCTGGCCGCAGCGACCGCGCTGGCGGTCGAGCAGCCGCCGGTACACTACTTGCATCACGGCGTAATGCCGCCGGGAGCGATTGGTAGCTGGCAACTGCAGCGGGGCGGACCATTGCCCGGGTTCTTTCAGCCGGTAGAGATCAAGGCCCCGTCCGGGGCCTCGGTCTCGCTGGCCGTCGCAGGCCAGTTCGAGCCTTCGCAACCTGCGCCGCGCAAGGCGGGATTTCTGATCGGCAGCGTGTATCGGCTGCGGGTTTCGAATATCCGACTCGCCGAAGGTGCGGAGGTCTTCCCGACGATCGAAATCATCGACCGCCTCTATGCGCCCGTAGGCCAGCAGTGCCGGTTCGCCATCCCCGTCGAGCTGACCGAAGAGGACCTGAAATTGGCGCTGGCCGGCAAGTTCGTCACGCGGGTGATTTATCTTGAAGACCCGCGCCAGGCAACGCCGTCGCGCGAAAATCTACAGACGCAGAGTTGGTTCGAGGCGGCGCCGGGCCAGGACCCGTTGGCCATCGCGGATGGACTTGGCCGTCCGGTGGCGATTCTGCAATGGGCGGACGCGTGCCCGACCAGGGGCAGGACGCCAGCTTTCTTCTTCGGATCGCCGCCGTTCGTGGCGCTGCCGGCCGGGAGCAATACGCCCTGCATCCCGGGAGAGGCCGTTGCTTCGTCGAAGCCGTCCTCGTCGCCAACGATGGTCAATAATCTGCCCCCGCCGCCGAGAGCGCTGCCGAAGGGGGACTGTCCCGACTTTCGTGTCAACGAAAGTGGGACTGTCCCTTGCGCGTGACGCCGGAGGGCCAAACGCCATGAAATGCGTCGTCCCGCGAGACAACGTGCGACTGGGGCCCGATCCGTGGCAGATGGCGCTGATCGCACTGTGCGCACTTATCCTCTGTTCGTGTCGCAGTCCCGCCGCGTGGCAGCGGGCCGAAAAGAGCGGGGACGCGCAGTGTTTGTCGCGGCGGCGCAACGCACGCTCTGCCGCAAGGCGCCATGCCGCCGGTCTGTCCGCCGGGCATGGAAGCCGGCGTGCCGCTGCCCTACGCCGCCGGCGGCCCCTGGGCCCCGCCGGGCATCCGCCAGCCTTGGCCCGAGGATGAGTATCTCCGCGACGGCGGCGACGAAGGCTATCCGACCGGCATCAATCGGCAGGGCGAAGTGATGGGCCTCGAAATGGACGACGCCGTCGCCTGCGCCGAGACGCCCGACGGCCAATCGCTAATCGAGCCGAGCAACGAAGTCTACATCTACAGCCCGCGCTTCGGCGCCGTGCGGCAAGTCGTGAGCCTGGTGGCCGCCGAGGAACGGCAGCGGGCCGGCGGCATCGACGTGCCGAGGGCTGTGAACGTTCCGACAACGACGCAGGTCGTCGCGCGCGAAGCAGAATGTGCAGCTCGAGGGCGAAATCGCCGCGCGTCCGCCGGTGGCGCTGCGCAGCCGGCAGAAGCGGGACGTGCTGTCGACGGCCCTCGGACCGAAGTCGTTCCAGAGCAGCTTCCAGGCGTACGAGAACCTTTCGATCATTCGTCAGGGCCTCATGGAGATGGCCGAAATGCCATACCTGGCCCAGGGCTCGACAGCCGCCATCGCCTGGTCGCACACGCAGGCGGTGCAGATCATTCTCGACCAGCGAAGCCCCATGGTGGACGTCAAATACGACGCGAGCCAAGCGGTCTACACGGTCTCAGAGCCGCCGGGCTGCCCGCGGTTGCGGCTGGTCAAGGTGGCATCCACGCCGTTTGCCAAGCCGGGCGAGACGGTCGATTTCACACTGCGCTTCGACAACGTCGGCAACCAGCCGATCTGCAACACGACGGTTCTCGACAGCTTGAGCACGCGGCTGGAATACGTCGACGGCAGTGCGCAGTGCAGCGTCGCGGCCGAGTTCAGCAGCGTGCCAAACGAGGCCGGCTCGGTGGTGGTGCGCTGCCAGGTGTCGAAGCCGCTAAAGCCCGGCGACGGCGGCATCCTCCGCTTCCGCTGCCGCGTGCGGTAAGCGCGGCGGATTCTCTCCGCCGAAGTCGCTTTGTCGAGATGCCTCCCCAATGGCCCGCGAGCCTGCGCTTGTGATTTTTCGCTCTTCCGCCGATAATGAGCGGGTTACGATTTCTTGCCGCCGAGGCACTTCATGCTTTCCGATACTCCGAACGAAATTCTGCGGCTTCAGATTGAGACGTCCGTTACTCGCAGTCCGGCCAACAAAATTGCACAAGTTCGCGAGATGACCGACTTCGTCGTGCGGCTTTCGCGGCGAGCTATTGCGCAGTGCCAATCCCGGCCTCAGCCCGGAAGAGGTCGACCTACGGTGGGTCGAGATCAACTATGGTCGCAAATTGGCGGCCGAATTGCGCGAATACTTGAGGTGCCGATCGTCATGCGTTACCTCGACGCCATCACCGCGCTAATTCCCGTCGTCGCCGAGTTCAGGCGGCTCGGGATTCGCTACTATATCGGCGGTTCGCTTGCGTCGTCGATTTATGGACTTGCGCGGACGACGCTCGATGCGGATCTGGTCGCCGAACTTGCGCGCGAGCATGTCGCGCCGTTCGTCAAAGCCCTCCAGCCCGCCTACTATATCAGCGAGTCAGCGATCGTCGATGCCATTGCGCAAGTCGTGTTTCAACGCGATTTGCCTCGCCAACAGCTTCAAAGTGGATGTGTTCATCTCGAAAGGCCGCGGGTACGATCTGGAGGCGTTTGAACGTGCTCGCCAGGACACGCTTGATCCCGACCATCCGTCCGAGCTGTTCTCATTCGCATCACCGGAGGATACACTGATTGCGAAATTGGAGTGGTACCGTTTGGGCAACGAGGCCTCGGACCGTCAGTGGCGCGACATCGTCGAAGTCATGATGTCTCAGCAAAACGTTCTGGACAAGTCATATCTTGTGCGCTGGGCGGAAAGACTGGGAGTGGCCGATCTGCTCGACAGGGCGTGGAGAGAAGTGGAAGCTTGACACTCGTGAGCGAACAACGCCAGCCGCCGCCGTCCACTTTATATCAATGCCCCGGGCAATCGCATCCGATTTCGCGGGCGGTACACTTGGGTCGGCTTGCTGCGTTCTATCCGCCATGCCGGCAGTGCGCGCACGGCGGCGATACCGGTACGCTCTCGCGGCGACAGGTGGAAAAGCTGCACGAGGTGCAGGCCAGCCGCCGCCCGCGGCCGCTCTTCCACGAGGAAGGGGCCGGCGGCGTCTATCAGAACGACCTTACGCCTGCGATCGCCCGCCAAATCGCCGCGGCGTTTGCGGCCGTGGTATGGGGCTGCCCAACCTCGACGTGTGTCGAAGGGGACAGTCCCATTTTCGCCGACCACCGCTGCGCGGCGGTGCCCGCGAAAATTGGGACAGTCCCCACGATTGTTCTGGCCTCTGATGGCCGGGCGATTACGGCCGAGGTGACGGCCGCGGTAGGCGAAGGGCTTCGCTTCGGCGGGTGCGACGTGATCGACGTCGGTCCGGCCACGGCGGCATGCCTGGCCTTTGCCATCCACCACTTCCATGCCTCCGGCGGCATCCTCGTAGGCAATCCGGGCCGCGAGGCGCATCTGGTCGGCCTGCAATTCTGGACGGCCGGGTCGCGGCCGTTGTCCGACGGCGCCGGTTTGGAGACGATTGCCCGGCAGCATGAAGCCGGCGTCGATCGACCAGCCCGCAACTACGGCGACTTGCGCCGTGCGGCGGCCACCGCGCTCTATCTGGACACGATCAGGAAGCATTATCACGCGCTGCGTCCCTTGCGGGTTGCGATCGACTCGGCGTCGCGCCCGCTGGTCGAGTACCTCGGCGCGCTCGCCGCGACGGTGGCCTGCCAGGTCGTCACGAGTCGCGAGCCACAGCACGACGCGATCCATTTTGCCGCCTCGATCGACGGCGACGGCGAAGCATGCCGCGTGTCGGACGAACAAGACCGGGCGGTGCCGGCAGGACAACTCTTTCTCGTGGTAGCAGGCACGCTCCGCGTGCCGTCCGCTGGCCAATCGCCGTGTGTTGTCGTCGACGAAGTAACGTCGCAGCGCGTGGCGGAACGGTTGGAACGCGCGGGCCTGCGTGTTGCCCAGTGCGGCCCGCGGCGTGCCGATATGGCAGCCGCCATGAGCGAACACGGTGCAGTCCTGGGCGGCGCCGCCGGCGGCGGATTGTGGCATCGCGTCGGCGGCCTTGCCGTGCCCGACGCGCTGATGACCGTCACGCGGCTCTTGGAACTGCTGAGCCGCAGTGACGAACCGCTCTCGACGGTTCTCGACCGCGACGCGCCGTTGGATTAAAATGGGTCGCCGTACCCGCGGCCGCGACGCATGAGTCGCGCGCTGTTCACATCAGCCCGCTGAACCCTGAACCCCGAATCCCACGATTGCCTCATGTCGTCACACTGGTTGGCCGACCGCACGCGCCTGTTCGACTCCTCCGGCATTCGCAAAGTCTTTGACCTGGCGGCGAAGCTGAAGGAACCCATCAATCTGTCCATTGGCCAGCCCGACTTCGACGTGCCCGAGCCGGTGCGCCGGGCGGCCATCGACGCCATCCAGAGCCGGAAGAACGGCTACGCGCTGACGCAAGGCATGCCGGTGCTGCGCGAAAACTCGAGGCGCAGGTCCAGCGGCAGTATGGCCATGACGATCGCCGCTTGTTCGTCACCTCGGGCACGAGCGGCGGGCTGATGCTGGCGCTGTTGGTGCTGGTCAATCCCGGTGAAGAGGTGATCGTCTTCGATCCGTACTTCGTGATGTATGATGCGCTGGCGGCGGTCGCGGGGGCCAAGGTTGTCTACGTCGACACGTATCCCGACTTCCGCATCGACCTCGATCGGGTCGCCGGCGCGATCACGCCGCGTACCAAGGCGATCCTCGTCAACAGCCCAGCCAACCCGACCGGCGTGGTGGCCTCCGAGGAAGAAATCCGCGGCCTGGCCGAACTGGCCGCCCGGCGCAACGTCGTGCTCATCAGCGACGAAATCTATCGGGCGTTCTGCTACGACCAGCCGTTTGTTTCGCCGGCGGACTACAATCCCGAGACGCTGGTAATCGACGGCTTTAGCAAGACGTACGCCATGACCGGCTGGAGGCTGGGGTTCGCCCACGGGCCGTCGGCCATCATCCAGGAGATGATCAAACTGCAACAGTACAGTTTCGTCTGCGCGCCGCAGCCGGTGCAATGGGCCGGGGCCGTGGCAATGGACGTCGACGTCCATGCGCACATCGACGACTATCGCCGCAAGCGCGACATGCTCGTGGCCGGCTTGGCAGACGACTACGAACTCGTGCAGCCGGGTGGAGCTTTCTACCTGTTCCCCAAGTGCCCCTGGGGAACCGGTACGGAGTTTGTCTCCCGGGCGATTGAGGACCACCAGTTGCTGATTATCCCGGGCAACGTCTTCAGCCGTCGCGACACGCATTTCCGCATCTCCTATGCGGCCGACGACGCCGTGATCCAACGCGGCATCGACGCCCTGCGGACACTCGCCCACCGCTAGGGACCGAGTCTCTTCGACACAACCGGTTCGATCGCGCACGGCGGCAATGTCCGGCTTGATCGGCATTACCGGCAGACCCCCGTCTGTTTCGCTGACTAGCCGGCTTTCCCCACGTGGTTTTTCGATGACTTTTGGCAACCGTGATGTATTCTTCCTACATTGACAGGCATCTGGAGAGTCTGTTTTTCTTTAGCGGAGGATCGTTCCGTGATCGCCAAGAGAAAGTCGAGTTCGGTTCGCCCCAAGACCAATCATCGCGAAGGCGTCGAGAAGAAGAAACCGACGATCAAATCACACGCCGCCAGCCATCCAAGTGCAACGGCCACGATCGATCGGCGAGAAAAGTCGGACCGCCGAGGAAACAACGAGCGCCGCATCCAGAATGCTGCCGTGGCCTCGGATCGCCGCACCACCGAACGCCGGGTCAAAGTAAATCGTCGCCGGCAGATTGATCCGACCACTTGCGAGCGCGACTATACGCCGGACGAGGTAGAGTTCATGGCCGCAATGGACGCCTACAAGCGCCACAGCGGCCGCATGTTCCCCACGTGCAGCGAGGTCCTCGAGGTGGTCAAGTCGCTGGGGTACGCGAAACAGCCGCAGACCGAGGCCGCCGGCATGTTGCCGAGTCTCGACACAAGTGCGCCGGCCGGGGAACTGGCAACCGTCGGGTAGTGTGGTACGGTGTTGTCGTCGATAGGGGGACTGTCCCGATTTTCGTGTGAGCGAAAATGGGACAGTCCCCTTTGACGCTCGCCAAACCGCCATTGACGCCCGATGGCGGTCTGCCTATTCTACGCCCCTTATGCCAGGCACCGGGTATTCACGGATGACTCTGCGCCGGCCGGGCACGCTCCGCCACGGACGGCGCTATGGCTGCTGGCGATGGCGGCGGCATGCGCCGGCGGATGCGCCTCGAACACCATCGCGCTGCGCTCCGTTCCCAAGAGCCCGCTGGTCGACGAGCTCCAGCTTACGTCGTTCAGCGGTCCGAAGGCCAGTCCGCGGACCGCGCAGCTCTTGCGGGTCTACAACCTCAGCGGCGATCTCCAAGGCGACAACCGCCCGCTGCTCAAGAAGCTCCAGGCGATCAACGACCGCGAGCCTTCGGCCGATACCGTCTACGCCCAGTCGGAGCTGGCGTTCCTTGGCGCGAAGAAGGCAGAAGCCTACGACAAGCGCATGGCGCTGGATCTCTACGGCGCGGCGGTGCTGCATGCCTACGACTACCTGTTCGATCGCCGCTTTGCCGACCACGCGCAATCCGTACGATCCGAACTATCGCGGCGCCTGCGATCTGTACAACGGCGCGTTGGATTCGGCGCTTGAGGATCGTGTGCGCGAACAAGGAGCTCAAGCCCGGCGCCACCAAAACGATCAGCACGGCGTCCGGCCAGTGGGACATCACCTGCACGCTTCAGTCGGGCCGCTGGCGACCGGAGGATTTCGAGCGTTTCGAGTTCGTCTCCGACTACAAATTCAAAGGGCTGAAGAATCTCTACGTGGCGCACGGGTTGGGGGTGCCGCTGATCGCCGTGCGCCGCAGCTACAAGGACGAGCCGGCGGCGGCGAAGTATTATCCGACGGAAATGAGTTTCCCGGTCACCGCCTTCCTGCGGCCGCTGTCGCGAATCGATCCGGCGACGGGCCAGATTGCCTGCGCACAACCAGTGCCGGCTCGAGTTGTACGATCCTTTGAGCGAAAGTGAAACCGTCGTGGCCGGCCATCGCGTTCCCTTGGAAAGCGATCTGACGACGCCTCTGGCCTACTTCCTTTCCCGGCCTGAAATGAACTTGGAGAGCTTCGCCACCAAGGGACTGTTGCGGCCGGAGACCCTGTTGGAAATTCACCCGGGCGTCCGCCCGGTCGTGGGACTCTATATGGTCCAGCCTTACGAGCCGGGCAAGATTCCGGTGCTCTTGGTGCACGGCCTTTGGTCGACGCCGATGACCTGGATGGAGATGTTCAACGATCTGCGCAGCCAGCCGGAAATCCGCGATCACTACCAGTTCTGGTTCTACATGTACCCGACGGCGCAGCCGTTCTGGCTCAGCGCGGCGCAGTTGCGGCGCGACCTGGCCACGGTTCGCGACGTGCTCGACCCGCATCACCAGGAGCCGGCGCTCGACGAGATGGTCGTGATCGGCCACAGCATGGGCGGGCTGCTCGCGAGGCTGCAAACCGATGCAAAGTCGCGACGACTTCTGGCACTTGGTCAGCCGCGAGCCGCTGTGGCAGGTCAAGGCCGACGGCCAATTGCGGCAACGTCTGAACGACACCTTCTTCTTCCAGCCCAACCCGTCGATCCGCCAGGTCATCACCATCGCCACGCCGAACCACGGCAGCACGTTTTCGAACCAGACCACGCAATGGCTGCTCGGCCAGTTGATCCATCTGCCCACCGCGCTATCGAACAGCCAGCAGAAGCTGTTTCGCGACAATCCGGGGGCCTTTGCCGCGGGCTCGCTGCTTCGGATTGACACGAGCGTCGACTCGTTGAACCCAAAGACGCCCATTTTCTCCGCGATGCTCGCCGCCCCGCGGCCGCCGTGGGTCCAGTACCACAACATCGTCGGCGTCGTGCCCAAGGAGTGGTGGCTTTCGAAGTTGGTTGCCGAGGGAGACGGGGTTGTACCGCGTGAAAGCGCACATCTGGACGACGCGGTCAGCGAAATCACCGTGCCGGCTGACCATACCACCGTTCACTGCCATCCGGCGGCCGTGCTCGAGGTCCGCCGCATCCTGCTTGAACACTTGGCCGAATTGGAGGGCCGCCCTGCCGACTCCATCGCCCGCCGATCGCCGTCGGCCAACCGGGTTGCCCTGCGGCGATAGCCGCCGCGGTGGAGCCCGCCTCGCGGTAGCCTTCTCCCAAAGGAAACCAGACCGACGCCGGTTCACTCGGCATCCATTCCGAGTTGCCGCATCTTCCGGTAGAGATTCGAGCGGTGGAGTCCCAGCGCGCTCTGCCGCCAGGCTCATGTTGCCGTCGCATTGCGCGATGTGATGCCGGAGGTACTCGATCTGAAAGTGCGAGGTGGCCTCGGCCAACGGCTGGTCGAAGTCGGCGGCCAACGGCGTTCGGCCACCTGGCGCGAGGATGAACGCCAAGTCGTCGGCCTCGACGCGGTCCTCGGTCGACAGATAGGCCAGCCGCTCCATCAGGTTCCGCAGTTCGCGGACGTTGCCCGGCCAGGGATGTTCCATCAACCGTTTCCGGGCGGCGGCGCTGAGGTGCGGCGGCTTGCGGCGGGCACGCGTCGAGAAGTCGGTCAGAAAATGCTGGGCCAACAGCAGGATGTCGGGCCCGCGCTGCCTCAGCGGCGGCAGGTCGAGTGAGACCACGTTGAGACGGAAGTAAAGGTCTTCGCGAAACCGCTTCGCGCGGACCATCTCGGCCAGATCCTGGTTGGTGGCGGCCAAGAGCCGGGCGTCGGTGTGGATCGGCGTCGAGCCGCCCACGCGCACCAGCACCTTTTCCTCCAGCACGCGGAGCAGCTTGGCCTGGCCGCTGAGGCTCAGATCGCCGATCTCGTCGAGAAACAGCGTCCCGCCGTCGGCCACCTCGAACTTGCCGGGGCGTGCCTCGTGGGCATCGGTGAACGCGCCCTTCTCATGCCCAAAAAGCTCGCTCTCGGCCAGCGTCTCGGGAATCGCCGCACAATTGACCGCGACAAACGGCTGATCGCGCCGGCGGCTGAGATAATGGATCGACTGGGCGACGACTTCCTTGCCGGTCCCGTTCTCGCCGAGGATCAGCACGGCCAGGTCGGTGTCGGCCACGCGGCGGATGATTGATCGCAGTGCTTCGACGGCCGGACTCTCGCCGATCAGCCGCACCTTGTCGGCCGCTTCGTCTGCGATCTGGCGGCTGGCGGATAGCAACTGCTGGCGGTCCTGGGCGTTCTCCAGGGCGACCGCCGCATGACAGGCCAACTCACCGAGTGCCGCTTCGTCGTCCTTGGTGAACGACCCGGAGATTTTATTGACGAGTTCGAAGGCGCCGAAGAGTTCGCCGCCACGGCCGCGCAGCGGTACGCACAGCACCGAGCGTGTCTCATAGCGGAGTTGCCGGTCGACGCGGCGATCGATTGCGGCCGGCTCCGCGGCGGCGTCAACGCGGCGCGGTTGGCCCGTCTGGACCACCTGGCCCACCACGCCGCGGTCGTCGGGGACGCGCAGCTCGCCGCTGGCCAGTCCCAATGCCGGCCGGCCGACCAGCACGTGGTTCGGGCGGTCCCAAAGGAAGATGCTCGCCCGATCGGCGCCGAACAGCCGCGTGGCCGCCTCGGCCATCTCGGCCAGCAGCGGCTGAAGCTCGCGGGTTCGGTTCCATTGGCTGGCAATCTCCAGGATCGCTTCGAGGCGTTCGATGCGGCCGCGGTCCGCAGCTCGGCGACGGACGTTGCCGATGGTTTCATGGAGGAGCGGCGCCACCGCCGTAACCGCTGACATGGCCTTGTCGAGGTCGCCCGACTGCGGAACGTGCGCCGCCAGAACTTCGCAGTCTGCACTTCGCGGCGCCAGCGGCGCGGCGACCCACGCCGAGGCGCCCCGCGGAGCCTCGCGATCCAGTGCGTCGGAAAGCAAATCGACCGGCAGCGGTCGGGCAGTTCCCCGGTGCGCGACGGTCGCCCAGCGTCCGGCGCCGGCCGCCGCCAGCGCGATGTAATCCGCGCCGGCCGCCGCGGCGATCATCGGGAAGGATGACACCAGCAGCCGTTCGACGTCGTCGCACTCCAGGCCGAGGCGGAGCAGCTCGGCGGAGAGGGGCAGCAGCGCCGCCTCGGCCGGCGACAAAGGCCCAGCGGCAGTACGATTTCGGGAGACTGGCATGCCCTCTGCCTCGAAGAGATGCGGGAAACGCTATCGCGATTATGATACAATGGGCAGATCAACTTGACAACAACAGCGGAGGACGTGCAGCGTCAAGAGCGTCCGCTGATTTTCGGAGGAGACCCTTCGCTCCGTTCAGAATAACTCGGGGCAAGTTGTAGAATAGTCCATGAAGGTTGTCGACCTGCTGCAATCACGCCGCGCAATGGACGGAGTTGGACGAGCTTTGCGCGGATGGAAGGTTGGCGACGGCGAGGAATGCCGGCCGCGTCGTTGACCCGTTTTGCGGCGCTCTATCGCGCCGCCTGCGCCGATCTGGCCTTGGCTGACGCCTATCACTTTCCGCCCGCGACGATCGACTACCTGCACCAACTGGTCGGTCGGGCCCACAATCAACTGTATCGCAGCGAGTCGCTCAAATGGCGCTGTGGCTGCGGACTCTTCTGATGGTTGCGCCGCGGCGGCTGTTGGCCGACCGATGTCTGTGGCTGGCCGCTGGCCTGTTTTGGGGCGTCTTTCTGCTGGCGGCGGCCATGTCGTACTCCACGCCGCGCGTCGCCGAGCAGGTGCTGGGCAAAGAGCAAATGATGATGCTCGAAGAGAGCTTCGCGTCCCCGGTCCGCCGCTCGGTCGTCGAAGGAGGCAATGTCGGCAGCGGAATGGCCGGCTTCTACGTCTTCCACAACGTCGGCATCGGCCTGCGCTGCGTCGCATTCGGGTTGCTGCTGGGCATCGGCGGCCTATACGTGACGTTCTACAACGCCGCGATGCTCGGCGCATCGTTCGGCTTCATGGCCCAATCGCCCAACGCCAACAACTTCTTCGAGTTCGTTACCGCGCATGGCCCATTTGAATTGACGGCCATCGTGCTCTGTGCCGCCGCCGGACTGCGGCTGGGATTTTCGCTGGTCGCAACGCACGGGCTGAGCCGGCCCGCCTCACTTCGCCACGCCGCCGAAGAATCGGCATCGACAATCTGGGCAGCGGTCGTGCTGTTCCTTCTGGCTGCCGGCATCGAGGCATTCCTTTCCCCTTCCTCCGCCCCATACGCGGTCAAGGCGGCAACGGCTGTCCTATCGTGTCTCCTGCTGGTGTTCTACTTTGTCGTGCTCGGCTGGCCACCGAGCGAGAAGAAGCGTCCAAGCGGGTCGGGTGCGTGAGGCTCTGGGAGTAGGAACGCGGTGATTGCCGTGGTCCGAGCAGCGCGGTAAACTAGGGGGTGTCTTCGTCGGCCCGCAAATCCTCCCTCCAACTCCGGCTTCTGCCGGTTCCTGCCATGACTAAGGTACCATCGATCTTTGCCGGGTTTGGCTCTGCAACTCTGGCACTACGCACTTGCGGGGTGCTGTCGCTCGTTTTCGTCGGGGCGATCCTTGCCAACGTGCCGGCGGCGGTTGCCGCCCGGGGCAACGTCGACGAGAGCAAAGTGCCGAAATACACGCTTCCCGATCCGCTCGTGATGCGCGACGGCCAGCCTGTCACCAGCGCCGCCATGTGGCAGCAGCAGCGCCGGCCGGAGATCTTGGAACTGTTCCGCAAGTACGTCTACGGCCGGTCGCCCGGTCGGCCGGAGGGCATGCGGTTCGAGACGCAATCGGTCGCCACCGACGCGCTGGGCGGCAAGGCCGTGCGGAAACAAATCCGCATCTACGTCACGGGTCGGGAGGACGGACCGAAGATCGACGTCCTAGCCTACTTACCGAGCGCGGTGAAGAAGCCCGTGCCGGTTTTCGTGGGTCTCAACTTCCGCGGGAATCACACGATTCAGGACGACCCTGGAATCATTCTCAACCGCGCGGCGAACAATCCGCGAGGCAGTGCGCAGCGCGCTGGCCCGTGGCGCTCATCCTGTCGCGCGGATACGGCGTCGTTACCGCCTGGTATGGCGACATCGAGCCGGACCGCCCCGACGGATGGAAGACCGGCGTCCGCGCCGCGTAAGCCCGCAGGGGAAGGACACGGTCTTCAAGGCCGATGACTGGGGCTCGATCGGCGCCTGGGCCTGGGGCCTGAGCCGCATCATGGACTACCTGGAGACCGACAAGGACGTCGACGCGCGAGCACGTGGCCGTGCTGGGCCACTCGCGCCTGGGCAAGACGGCCCTCTGGGCCGGCGCCAGGACGAGCGCTTCGCCCTGGTCATCTCCAACGACTCGGGCTGCGGCGGGGCCGCGCTGAGCCGGCGGGCGTTCGGCGAGACCGTCGGGCGAATCAACACCGTCGTTCCCCCACTGGTTCTGCGACAACTTCAAGAAGTACAACGACCACGAGGCCGAACTGCCCCGTCGACCAGCACGAGCTGATCGCCCTGATCGCCCCGCGGCCCGGTCTACGTGGCCAGCGCCGAGGAGGACCGCTGGGCCGATCCCCGCGGCGAGTTCCTCTCCTGCCTGGGCGCCGACCCGGTCTACCGCCTGCTGGGCACCGACGGCCTGCCGGCCAAGCAGATGCCGGCCGTCGAACAGCCCGTCGCCAGCACGATCGGCTACCACATCCGCACACGGCAAGCACGACGTGAAGAAGTACGACTGGCAGCAGTACCTCGACCTTGCCGACCGGCACTTCAAATGACGCCGTCGGCAAGATCGTCCGTCATGGCCGTTACCAAGGCGACCGAGGGGGTATTTATGCGCGGCGTTTACGTGCTCGGTGTTTTCGCATGGTGTGTCGCCTCTGTCGGGTTGCCGTGCCGTGCGGCGGAGCCAGCGGCGGCTGTCGTCGACGACTGCTTGACGCCATTGCCGGCCGGCAGTGTCCATCTTGACGGCTCGATCGGCGATGCCATCAATACCTGCATACAGGGCCGCATCCTGGCCCAAAGCGTGCCGGATCTCGTCCGGCCGTTTGCCCTGCGCCAGGAAACGGCAATGTGGCAGTGCGAATTCTGGGGCAAATGGTACACCTCCGCCGTCGGCGCCTGCCGCTATCATGCGACGCCGCAGTTGCGCCGATCGTCGATCGCGCGGTCAACGATCTGCTGGCCACGCAGACGTCAGACGGCTATATCGGTACGTACCGGCATGCGGCCGGGTTGGCGGGTTGGGACGTGTGGGGGCGCAAATACGTTTTGCTCGGCCTGTTGGCGTACTACGATCTGACAGGCGACCGCCGCGTGCTCGATGCGGCATGCCGGCAGGCCGATTATACGCTCGGCCAGATCGGCCCGGGCAAGGCCGACATCGTCAAGCTCGGCGCATGGAACGGCATGGCCGCCAGCAGCATCCTCGAACCGATCGTCCTGCTCTATCGCCGTACCGGCGAAAAACGCTACCTCGACTTTGCCGAGTACATCGTCGCCCAGTGGCAAGAGCCCGGCGGTCCCGACCTCGTCCGCAAGGCCATTGCGGGCGTGCCGGTGTTCAAGATGTTTCCCGGGCCCGAAAGACACGTCAAGAGCTACGGCGACTTCGGTCACTCGAAGGCGTACGAGATGATGTCGTGCTACGAGGGTCTGCTGGAACTCTACCGCGCGACGGGCGAGCCCCGGTATCGCGAGGCCGTGGAGAAGGTCTTCCAGAACATCGACAAAACGGAGATCACCGTGCTCGGCTCCGGCTCGGCATGGGAGCGATGGTGCAGACGGCGCGCATGCGCCAGACCGAGGCGCTGCCGGAATGGATGGAGACGTGCGTCACGGTGACGTGGATGAAGCTGGCCGGGCAACTGCTACGCCTCAGCGGCGATCCGACGTACGCCGATCACATCGAGCAGAGTGCCTACAATTCGCTCTGGCGCGCAGAAGGACGACGGCACGTGGTGGAGCCATTGCAGCCCGCTTCGCGGTCCTCGCCCTGCGGCGCCCGAACACTGCAATATGCACATGAACTGCTGCGTGGCCAACGGGCCGCGCGGGCTGATGCTTCTGCCGACGCTCGCGGTCATGCGCGGCGCCGACGGGCCGGTCGTGCAATTCTACGAGAAGGGGACCGCGACAATTCCATTGGCCTCCGGCAAGACGGTGCGGCTCGAATTCCACGGCGATTATCCATTTCGCGCCCGGCAAGAGATCGTCGTGCGGCCTGAGGGAACCCAGACCTTCACGCTCACCCTCCGTATTCCGGCGTGGAGCCGACAGACTGAGCTCGAGATCAACGGCGAGGAAGCGTCCGGAGCGACGCCGGGCAAATACGCTCGGCTGACGCGCACCTGGCAGCCCGGCGACCGCGTTCGCCTGACATTCGAAATGCCCGTCCACGTCGTGCGCGATCCGGGCGGATCGGGCCAGGTCGCCGTGATGCAAGGTCCCATCGTGTTGGCGCTCGACAAGCGCATCAGCCTGCCGCAACGCGGAATCACCGCGGCGACGATCATGGCCGACGCACGCGGCATCGTCCCGGCCGTGGAGGTTCGCGAGGAATTGCCCGACGGCATGCGGATGGCGATGGACGTCCCGCTGCGTACCACGGACGGCAGAACCGTCCAACTGCGGATGTGTGACTATGCCTCCGCCGGGCGCACGTGGTCTCCGCGGTCGTCGCTGCGCGTTTGGCTGCCCCAGCCGCTGAACTTGGAGTCGCCGATTGGACCGTGACGGGCGTGGGCAATCGAACAACGGCCGACATGCGCGGGCTACTTCACGTCCGGATGGAAGACGGCGTGGCAGTCTTCGCAGCTTTGGGTCAGCTTCTTCATCGCCCGGGCGGCGGCAGCGGCGTCAACCTTGTGAATCGCGGCGTTGACTTCGCCGGCGTCGTCGCGCATCGCGATGGCGAACTGCTGCCACTGCTTTGCCTGCTCGGCGGTTTTCGCTTCCGACGTATCGGCGATCGAACCTTGTCCGATGGCCGCGATCACGGCCGCGTAGCCGGCGGCATCCTTGCCCTTCTCTTGATCCTGGCCGGCGCGATGCCCAGGCGCAGCTTCTGGTTCACCACCGGCACCTGTAGCATCAGTTCGCGAAGTGCGGCCACTTTTTCCCACTTGAGTGCGACGTTGGCTTGGACCTTGCCGTCCGCCGCGGACCTGAGTTCGGCCACGGCCCGCTTCGCCGAGGCATAATCCTTCGCGGCGGCCACGGCCTGGGCGGCTTTCATCAACGCGCCAGCCTGTTGCGTGTACTTGCTCGGCTGGTCGTTCAAGCCGATGGCCAACGCGATGACGGCCAACGTGTTCGACTGCTTGGCGATCTTGTCTACGTCGTAGCCATACTCCTCCTCGCTGGCGACCGCCTCCTCCAGGTACTTGATGTAGCTGTCCGCCTGGTTGGCCAGGTCTTCGGCGGGGGCGAACGTCGAGACTCTTGGCGGCGCGGTGCCGTCAGCGGCGAAAAGCATTCCGCAGACAATGACGCCAGTGGCGGTAATCAATGCGGCGGCTGGAACGCTCGGGCGTGACGAGGGCAGGCGGATCGATTTCGGGTCTTTCGTCGGCATAGCAGTCAACTTGTAGGGCGGGACCTGTACGGAATTTTGTGTTAACGGCGTTATCGTGGCGGAGTCCCCGGGCAAAGGGGACAGTCCCATTTTCGCTGACACGAAAATCGGGGCAGTCCCTAGAGCGTCTACCAAGACCGCGGCGAAGGGGACAGTCCCATTTTTCGCTGACACGAAAATCGGGACAGTCCCCGGAAACCGACACAACTCTGGCATACCGGCCGCCGAGCGTCAAGAGCGGTCATTTCCAATCGTCGCGGCCTTCGCTAAAATACGCCAATCGCCACCAAGGGAAGCCCGCGAGTACACTATGGCCAAAGCGACGTACAAAGATGCGGGCGTCGATCTGGACGTCTACCGTCAGGCCATGGCGCGGCTGCCGCGCATGCTCAGGCGGACGCACACGCCCCGCGTCATCCCCCTCGACGGCGGGTTTGCCGGGCTTTTTCAACTCGATTTTACGAACCAGCTTTTCGCTCGGCGGTACAAAGAGCCGGTGCTGGTCTCATGCACCGACGGCGTAGGCACGAAGCTGAAGGTCGCCGCGGCGGTCGGTCGGCACGACACGGTTGGCATCGATCTGGTGGCCATGAGCGTTAACGACGCATTGTGTTGCGGGGCCGAGCCGCTGTTCTTCCTCGACTACGTCGCCATGCCCAAGGACGATCCGGCCCTGCTGGAGCAGATCGTTGAGGGCATTGCGGCCGGCTGCATCGCGGCCGACTGCGCCCTGCTGGGCGGCGAGACGGCCATCCTGCCCGACATGTACGCCCCGGGCGATTACGACCTTGCCGGCTTCTGCGTTGGCGTGGTTGAGAAGGAGCGCCTGATCGACGGCTGCGCGATCGAGCCGGACGACCTGGTCGTCGGCGTAGCGTCGTCGGGCCTGCACTCGAACGGTTTCAGCCTGGCGCGGAAAATCGTCTTCGACATCGCCGGACTTTCGGCCGCGGACCCTATTGGCGAACTGGGCCAGACGGCCGGCGAGGCATTGCTGGCGCCAACGCAGATTTATGTTCGTCCGGTGCGGAAGGTCCTTTCCTACTATCGCGTGAAGAACGTGGTTCACGGCATTGCCCACATTACCGGCGGCGGCCTGCGCGAGAACCTCGACCGAATTCTGCCCGAAGGAATTCGCGTGGTGATCGATCGCGATGCGTGGCCCGTTCCGCCTGTCTTCACGTGGTTGCAGCGGCTCGGCGAGGTCGATCAAGCCGAGATGGACCAGGTATTCAACCTGGGCTTGGGCCTTGTCTTGGTGGTCGCCCCGTTCTATGCCGAGAGCATCCGCCATCAACTGGCCCACAGCGGCCTGAAGACCTGGCTCATCGGCCGCGCGGAGAAGGGCCCGCGCGGCGTGGCGTGGGGACAAGTGTGACGGCTCGGCGTGGTTGGCGGATGTTAGGCATAAACGTATGCAGCACCTTTCAGGGCCCACAGGGCCCGTTGGGCCACATTGTCACTTCCTTTCCGACCTTGACGGTCTTCACGACACGTGGTCGTCCTGAGTCCAATACGGAGGAGACAAGGAATAGCCGCTACGTGAACCCCATTAGGTGAACAATGTTGCAGCGACGTGCCACGCGGACCACCCGGGAGCTTGCGCCGGCGGAAAAGGATCGCCGTGGCGAAGTACCAAACTGCAAATTGCCGAGGAACTGCCCGAGTTACAGGCCCGCGATCAGATGCGCAAAGACGCTCGCCAGGAGCGCACGCTGAGCGGCGAGTTGCGGCGGGCCGTACACCAGAGCGATTTTTCGCTGGAGGAAATCGCCACACGTATCGGGATCACGCCGATCATGCTCGACGACTTCCTCACCGGCGAACGTACGCTTCGCTCCGACATCCTCGGTCGGTTGGCCGACTGCTTGAAATATCAACCAACTGAGCCGAACCGAGTAGGCACGAAGCTGCCATCACTTGGCCGCTGCTGCGTGCGTGTGCGCCGCGGCCAAGGTTCTTCTATGGCGGCGCAGCCGTCGCTTGCGACCGCAGGCCGGACGTGACGCCGGCGAGGAAGAAAAGCGTCATGTTGGCCATCGGCATCACCGACACGTCGTGGAACATGCCGTTGATGAAGTAGACGGCCAGCGCGATGAGCATCAGCAGGCCCTGCTGCCGCGCCCAGAGCGGGCAGGCCGCATTGCTCCACAGCCGCCAGGCGTCGCGGGTCCAAAAGCCGCCAGCGCCGACGAACAGCCCCAAACCGACCAGTCCGGTCTCGGCCAGCAGCGAAAAGAGCACGTTGTGGGGAATGTAGCCCCGGGCCCGCTCCAACGGCATGTTGGTCGAGCGGTCGGAGAGGTAGTGTCAAGCGCTCGGTCTGGTACTGGGCATAGCCGCAGCCCAACAGCGGCCGGTCGAGAAACATGTGCCACGTGACCACGGCCATGATCGGCCGCAGTTCGACCGATTCGGCCGTCTTCTCGGCCGAGAGGTCCCTGTCGCGTTTGAACGCCAGCAGGTTCTGCCACTGCGTGGCCGCCACCAGTACGGCGACCGCAGCCGCGGCGCCAACAAGCGGCAATCGCCAGCTCCACGGCAGCGCCAATCCGACGGCCAGCCCGACGGCCAGCATCCCGCCCATCCACACGCTGCGGGTCAGCGTGCAATAGAAAGCCGCCAGAAACAGCAGAACCGACGCCAGCAGCGCCAGTTGGCCCGCCCGGCCAAGCCGCGGCCACCACATCACCGCACCGGCAAGGCATGATGGCCAGCAGGATGCCGTTGGCGATTGGGTTCAACAACGGCCCGCGACCCCGGCCGACGAACTCCGCGTCCGCCTGCGACGCCGTCGTGACGATATACTCGCGGAAACACCAGCCACCACGCCTTGAAATACTCGGCCAGCGAGGTCACCGCCAAGATAGACGCCGAAGAGGGCCAGACCAGCCGAACACGCGCCAGCACGGCCCGCTCGGAATACTTCGCCTGCCGGGCAATCCAATACAGCGCGGCCGGCATCAGGTAGTAGATAATCAGCCAGGAGACCGGCTGATAATTTCGCGCCTGCCAATCGGCGCTGAACGTGCTGAAGGCCAGCACGCCGAAGCAGCGCCAGAAGAACGATTTCCGGCTTTGCCCAGCGGCTTGGGATCGGCCCAGCCCAAGCGGCGCCACACGACGTACTGGCCGACCAGCAGCACCAACAGCAGGCGGTCGGCCGTCAGCGGCATCGGGCCCAGCTCGATCTTGAAAACGGCACGCTGAAGCACGTGCCGGCCAGCAGCACGGCCAGGCACCCGCCCAGCAGTCCGCCGCGCAGCAGGACGATCGCCCCCCAGACCAGCCCCGACAATTCCGGCGATAACGGCGATGGCTTCCATGACGTGGCGTTGATGGTTGAGTTGACGTGTGGCCGTTTCAAGTCTAAGCCACGCCAAAGTAGCAGGTACGCTCCGCGTGCCGTAGCCAGGAACATCGATGGTGTGTCGTGGACGCACTCTACGGGCTACGGCACGCGGAGCGTGCCTGCAACTGTCGGCTTCCGCCCAGCCGGTACGTCCGCTACAATCGCGGCATGAATGCCATCTGCCTGGTCGTCGATCGGCTGCACGCGGGCTGCTCGGCGCCTATGGAAACGCGTGGATCGAAACGCCGGCGATGGATCGGCTGGCCAGCCGCTCGCTCGTGTTCGACCAGGCCCTGGTCGATTCGCCCGCACTTGGAGCGATTGTACCGTTCGTACTGGCAGGGCTGGCACGCGATGTGTCCGCCGCCGGCGAGTCGCGGCCCACGCTGGCCGCGGCTGCTTGCGTCGAGTGCCGGCGTCACCACGGCCCTGCTGACCGACGAGCCGCAAGTCGCCCGGCATCCGCTGGCCGTCGGATTTCGACGAGCTGATCGAGATCGATCCGCCCTGGCAGCCGCAGAACGCCGCGCGAGGTGGACCAGACGCATTTCGCCCGCTGCTTCGTGGAGATGATCGACTGGCTCGAAGACGGCCGCAGGCCCGTTCTTGTTGTGGTGTCACTTGGGCGGGCTTGGGCACGACCTGGGACGCGCCGCTGCGGTTTCGCCAGGCGTATTGCGAAGAGGGCGATCCGCCGCCGCCCGACGTCGGCCGACGTGCCCGACCGAATGCTTCCGGCCGGATCACGATCCCGACGAGTTGCTGGGCGTCGTGCAGTCGTATGCCGGCCAGGTGGCGCTGTTGGACGTGTGCCTCGGGGCGCGTATCTGGAGTTTCTCGACGGACTGCCGGCCAGCCGACGAAACGCTGCTGACGCTCACCTCGGCGCGGGGCTTTCCGCTGGGCGAGCACCGGCGCGTGGGGCCCTGCGACGACGCGCTGTACGGCGAATTGGTCCACGTGCCGTGGATGATGCGATTTCCCGACGCCGCCGGCGCCGCGGCGCGGAGCCAGTGCCCTGGTCGAGCCGGCCGACCTCTGGGCGACGCTGTTGGATTGGTGGGGCATCGTCGCGCGCCGCCCTCGCCCACGGCCGCCAGCCTCCTGCCGATCGTGCGGCAGCAGTCCGACGCGCTTCGCGATCGGCTGTGCATCGCGCGGCAACGGCACCGAGCGGGCGATCCGCACGCCGGCCTGGTATCTTCGCGCCGACGGCCGAGCCCGAATTGTTCGCCAAGCCGGACGACCGCTGGGAGGTCAACAACGTCGCGTCGCGCTGCCAGGACGTGGTCGAATGTCTGCAAGACGCGATGATGCAGTATGAGTTGACGCTGCCGGCCGGCCGCTCGGCCGACTTGCCGCCGTTGGGCGACGTGCTCCTCCACGGACTGAAATGAACCCGCCGCCGTAGTAGCCGTAGGTCAGGCTATGCCTGACAACTTCTACCTTCTACCCGGTACCGCGGTCCTGATGATTCGTCCGACGCTCCGTGCCTGACCTACGTTGCTTGGGGGTTTAGAAAAGCTTGGACGGGACTGCGCGATGGCATCAATTTCATGGCCGGTTCGGGTGGTATCGGTGATGTTTCGCGCTGTTTCGCTGCCGTAACGGTGTTGACAGAACCGGCCCGGTGCGTAGAGAATTACTAAGCTACCCAGAGGTAATGCGATGCGATTCTACACCTTCGTACTGAAAAACGTGTCCGCCGCCGCGTTCGATCGAGCCTGACCGTGATCGGCATGGCCGTGGCCGTCGGCGCGGTCGTCGCCCTGGTGGGCATCTCCAGCAGCTCCGAGCAATCGTTTCTGGCCATCTACCAGAGCCAGAACGTGGCCATCATCGTCCAGCAACGCGGCGCCAAGCAGCGATTGACCAGCGTGCTGAGCGACAAATTGGGCGACGAGATCGACGAAATTCCCGGCGTCAAAGAGGTCAACGCCGGCCTGGTCGATTTCACGTCGCTGGAAGAGTTGGGCATCGACGCCGTGGTGATGCAGGGCTGGGATGCCCGATTCGCCCGTTGATGAAGAAGCTGGACATCATGCCCGGCGGGCAGCTGGCTAACGGCCGCCGACCGGAAGCGGCGTGCTGTTGGGCGAGGAGTTGGCCCAGTCGCTGGAAAAGAAAGTCGGCGACAAGATTCCGCTGTTCGACAACGGCAACTTCACCGTGGTCGGCATCTTCAACAGCCCGATCAGCTATGAGACCCGCAGCATGGTGCTGTCGCTGGCCGATCTGCAGACGTTTCATGGGCCGGCAGGGCCAAGTGACCGGTTTCGCCGTCATCGTCGACCATCCCGAGGACGAGGCCGAGGTCGAGCGGATCCGCGACGCCATCGAGGCCCTGGGACCGAACATCGACGCCAAGACCGCCGCCGATTCGGTCAGCACGACCACCGAAATCCGCTTCATCCGCGCGCATGTCCTGGATCACCTCCGCCATCGCCATCATCATCGGCGCCGTGGGCATGTTGAACACGATGATCATGTCGGTCTCCGAGCGGACCCGCGAAATCGGCATCCTGCGGGCGATCGGCTGGCGGCAGTGGCGCATCGTGCGGATGATCTTGACCGAGTCGGTCTTGCTGAGCCTCAGCGGCGGCATCGTCGGCTCGGTCGGGCGCCGTCGGTCTGACGCGCCTGCTGGGCAAGCATCCCTCCGTGGCCGGCCTGATCGACACCCACATCGCCGCTGCGCGTGGTCGGTTTTGGGATCGTCAGGCGCTTGTGCGTGGGTTTGCTGGGGGCCGCCTATCCGGCCTACCGCGGCGCACAACTTCTGCCGACGGAGGCACTCCGCCATGAATAGCCACAGGCCGCAACACGATCCCTTCCTGTTCCGCACCGAACACCTGTCGAAGCTCTATCCCGACGGGCAGGTCCATGCCGTGGAGGACGTTTCGATCAGCATTCGCCGCGGCGAGTACGTGGCCATCATGGGCCCCAGCGGCAGCGGCAAATCGACGCTGTTGAACCTGCTCGGCGCGCTGGACAAGCCCACCGCGGGCGAAGTCTACTTCGACGGCCAGCCGCTGTCGAAGTTCCGCAACCTCGACCGCGCTCCGCGTGCAGAAGTTCGGCTTCGTGTTCCAGTCGTTCCACCTGCTGCCGATCCTCACGTGCGCTGGAGAACGTGCAGGTGCCGATGTTCGAGGGGCCGCTTGCCGCCGCGGCCCGCGTGCGAAAGGCCCGGGAGCTGCTGGAACTGGTCGGCATGGGCCATCGCGCTGAACCACCTGCCGCAGAAGCTTTCGGTGGGCGAGCGGCAGCGGGTGGCCATCGCCCGCTCGCTGGCCAACGACCCGATCGCCCTGCTGGCCGACGAGCCGACGGGCAATCTCGATTCGGTGTCGGCCGAGGGCGTTTTCGACCTGTTCGCCCATCTGCACCGCGAGCAGGGCATGACGATCGTGCTGATTACGCACGACGAGGAGTTCGGCCATCGGGCGCAGCGGACGATCCGCATGCAGGACGGCCGCGTCAAATCGGACGTCTTCAGCGAGCGTCGCCGCATCCGCACGCCCCTGCCGCCGTTTGCGGTCTGAGTCCCCTCTCGCAAAGAGAGAGGGGAGACTCTCACAACAACAGCATTTTGGCGATCGAGAAGTAGATCACGATTCCGGTCACGTCGACGAACGTGGCCACGAACGGGCTCGACGCATAGCCGGGGTCGAAGCCCAGCCGCTTGAAGACCAGCGGCAGCATCGAGCCGACCAGCGTTCCCCACAGGCAAATGGCGGCTACGGCCTGGGCGATGACCAAGGCCAGCATCCAGCGGTCGACGGCCCGTTGCAGCACGACGGGCCGTACGTGTTCAACACCGACTCCGGCGTCAAGGCGGCACGCAGAAAACCGATGGCCGCCCGAGCGTCAGCCCCAAGCGGCAAGCCCCACCATCAGTTCGTGGCGCAAGGCCCGCCACCAATCGCGCGGCGAAATCTGGCCCAAGGCGATGCGCGCGGGTGATCAGCGTGGCCGCCTGCGAGCCGGAGTTTCCGCCCGTCGAGATGCACAGCGGCACGAACAGGACTCAAGGCCACGAATGGCGGCGATCTCGTTCTCGAAATAGGCCAAGGCCGTGAACGTGAACAGTTCGGCGATGAACAGGCACGAAAGCCAGGCCGCCCGCTTCCGCCAGACCGTGAAGAACGGGGCCTCCAGGTAATCCTCCGTCGATCGGCACGATGCCGCCCATCTGCTGCGCGTCTTCGGTGGCCTCTTCGATCATCACGTCGATCACGTCGTCGTGCGTGATGATGCCCACCAGCCGGTGCTGGTCGTCGACCACGGGCAGGGCCAGAAAGTCGTACTTGGCCAACGTCCGGGCGGCCTCCTCCTGGTCCTGGTCGACGCGGACCGAGATCACGTCCCGCTGCATGAGGTCGGCGACCTGCGCGGCCGGCTTGGCAAGGATCAAATCGCGCAGCGAAACGAATCCCGAGCAGATGATGCCCCTCGTCCAGCACGTAGATCGTAATAGATCGTCTCCCGCGACGGGGCCTGCTGACGCAGCATCGCGATGGCGTCGCCCGCCGGCCACGTCGGCCGGCACCGAGGCGTATTCGGTCGTCATCACCGAGCCGGCGCTGCCCTCCGGGAAAGACAGCAGCGTGCGAATGTCCTGCCGCTCGGCCTTAGTCACCAGCGGCATCAGGCTCTCGACGACCTCGGTGTCGAGCTGCTTCAAGCAGGTCGACGCGATCGTCGGGCGACATGGCCTCCAGCAGCTTCGACATCCGGTCGCGGCCCACGCCGCTGACCATCTCCACCTGCTTGTCCAAGGGGAAGAAGGAGAAGACCTCGGCCTGCCGCTCGACCGGGGCATGGTCCAACAGCCGCCAGGTCTCCTCGACCGACAAGCCCTCCGAGAAATCGGCGACCGTGGCCGGATGCAGCTCGGTCATCACCGCCGCCAGCTCGTTCTGATCTCCGGTCGAGAGCATCTCCCGCAGTTCGGGCAGCAGCAGCGGATTGTACATTGCGCAACCTCCGAGCCACGAAAACCAGGGGCCAAGCATTGTAGTCTACCATGCGGCGACAATCGAGATAAGCTCCGGCAGGATGCCCGTCCTCGCCATACTTGGCAGTCGTCCAAGTACAACTTGGGGACTGTCCCAATTTTCGTCCGACGAAAATGGGACTGTCCCCTTGGCAAAAAGTGGAAGTTACTGCTGCACGGCGGCTTGGCACTAGTCCGCCGCTCTGATAGCTTCAGTAGCAGGCACGCGAAGCGCGCCTGCTACTCAAGCAAGGGAGGATGCCATGAACTACCGCACCTTCGGCAGAACCGGCCTTTCGGTCAGCGAGATCGGCTACGGCATGTGGGGCATGGGCGGCTGGACCGGCTCGGACGACGACGCAGTCGCTGCGCTCGCTGCATCTGGCGGTCGAACTGGGCTGCAATTTCTTCGATACGGCCCTGGCCTACGGCGACGGGCACAGCGAGCGGCTGCTCGGACAGCTGCTGCGCCGGCATCCCCGACAAGAAGCTCTACGTTGCGACCAAGATTCCGCCCAAGGACCGCCGCTGGCCCTCGCGGCGCGACTCCCGGCTGGACGACGTGTTTCCGCCCGACCACATCCGCGCAGACCACCGAAACGAGCCTGCGGAACCTCGGCGTCGACTGCCTCGACTTGCAGCAGTTCCACGTCTGGGAAGACGCCTGGGCGCGCGATCGAGCGCTGGCAGCGGGCCGTGGACGACCTGAAGCGCCAGGGACTGATCCGCGCCGTCGGCATCAGCGTCAACCGCTGGGAGCCGTGGAACGTGCTGGAGACGCTGCGGACCGGGCTGATCGACGCCGTGCAGGTGATCTACAACATCTTCGACCAGTCGCCCGAGGACGAACTGTTCCCGCTGTGCCAGGCAATTGAACGTCGGCGTGATCGCCCGGGTGCCGTTCGACGAGGGCACGCTGACCGGCACGCTGACCAAGGATGTCGCGCTGGCCGGCGGGCGATTGGCGGAACACCTACTTCGTGCCGGAAAACCTCGCCGCCAGCGTCGAGCGGGCCGAGCGGCTTAGGCCGCTGGTTCCGCCCGGCATGACCATGCCCGAGATGGCCTTGCGGTGGATCCTGGCCAATCCGACCGTCACGACGATTATCCCGGGCATGCGCAAAGAAGCGAACGTCCGCAGCAACATGGCCGCCAGCGACGGACCGGCGCTGCCCGGCGAACTAATGCGCAACCTCAAGAAACACCGCTGGGACCGCGCACCCACCGGGTGGTCACAGTAGGGATGGACGCGAAATTACCACAAAGACACAACGACACGAAGCTTTGTGGTCAGAAACGGTTCCTGACACCTTTTCCGTCCCAAGCAGGAAGTCCTGAACCATTTCATCGTCTTCGGTGAAAGTCACTTACGGCATATTCTCGCATGCTGGCTGACCTATTACCACCGGTTCCGACCTCATCAAGGGCTCGGCAATGTTCCGATCTTGAGCGACCTGCCGCCACCTGAGCCGCTGGATGCGTTTCGACTGGATGAAGTCGTCTGCCACGAGTCGCTTGGCGGGATGCTAAAGCATTACCAGCTTCGAGCGGCGTGAGACAAAGCTGTCGCTCTTTCTGCAACTGACGAGCGCTCGCGCCGCGCGGCAACGTGACTCTGCGCGCCTGCTCGACCCTCTCGTATGCTCCATTCGACGGTGGCACGGCTTGCTCCTATTGTTGACCGCAACCTTCAATGACCACCTCGTTTGCGCGTGACATCATTTTGAACCCTGACGCCGCACGGCATCAGTCTATAGCTTGCCGAATGTGTTGTGCATGGGCGCTGGGAAAGCTAACTGGCCGAGAATCTTAGCCTCCTTCGTCACTGCCGCCGCTGCTTACGATTGGCGATTATGAGCACCGGAAAAACGACCAACAGTATGAGGATGCCCGCCACAATCAATGGCGCACACAGCCACGCACCGAGGCGAATCAGGAATGGCCATCTCGTGGCGAATCCAACAATAGCGGTCGCCATGCCTACCCCCGCCAGAACCGTGAAGGCTCTGACCCAGAAGTCAGGCGCAAGTAAGCGTTGCCGAATTCTAAGCATGACTCCTACTTCTTATCTCCCGACGAATACCAGTAGGTTCCCACACCGGTTGCCGTCGCGCCGTAGCTGAAAGCGTCGGTGCCGTAGATCAACATACCCGGCCCAATGATGGCAGATGATGGCGTGGGTCATTCGGGGGGTCATTCGGGGGACACGCACCGATTATGGTTGTTTGAGTAATTTTGACGGGCGACCTGCTTTCCGTGGACGGAGGATTCGACCGACAACTCGCTCCAGTCGCTCCACAAACATGGCGTTTCCTAACGGACGGCCAGTGCGGCCATGTTCGCGCAAATCCCGCAGTTCTTCTTCCGGAATCGCGCTGTTCAACAATCCGCGCCAATCGGCGACCATCGCCAGCATCGGAGCGACTCGCACCAAGCGGTCGTCGCGGCCAGACAAATGTGCTTTCGCACTGCTCCAAGGCCAATCGGCGGCGTCGAGCGTCAAACCAGCCCGCACCGGGTTCAATTCCACGTACCGCGCCGCCGCCAACAAATAGGGTTCGTCCATCACGAAGGAAGCGAAACGCCCCTGCCACAAAAAGCCCCGCCATTTTTCGCGGAAGTTGATTCGTCGAGTATAGCGGCAATGGGCCTCGCCGATGGCCCGGCCCAACCCGTCCTCCGAACTCGGAACGGCAATCAAATGGACATGATTGGGCATCAAGCAGTATGCCCATATCTGCACTCCACGTTCCTTGCACCAGTCGGCCATCAGTTCCACATAGGCCGCATAGTCTTCATCGCAAAAAAAAGTTTGCTGCCGACGATTTCCACGCTGGGTTACGTGATGCGGCAAACCTGGAACAACCAATCTCGCCAACCTAGCCATGCCAGGAATCTACAAACTCTTCTCCATTTTGTCAATATCGGTGCGTGTCCCGGAATTCCGTGGCTGCGCCACACGTTTGCCGCCGGACTGGCCGACGAAAAGGTGGACATTCGCATCATCCAACGGGCGTTGGGCCATAGCAGTTTAGCGACAAGCACACGGTATATCGACCATATCCAACCCCGCGCCGTTATCGACGCCTTGCGGGCGAGAACGTGGTAGACGTGCCCACGTCGGCAACGTCGCAACGGGCGCAATGCTGGGGGCTTCTACGGGCTTCTCTGCCCGTCCCCATGCTTATCGTTGCGCCCTGCCACCCATGATCGGCTGATATTCTGCCCGTGCCGATCCGCTTGTCCATGTCCCTCATTCCCACCATGATTGATCGGTCGTGACGAGAGACCGGGGGACCGGGTGGGGTCAAATTGTTGATCGGCGGAAAAATCGCATCCCGCCGGTTTGGCCTGGGTGTAGCGCGACTGACGATCTCGAAAACCGAACGACGCGTCTTCTCGTTCCTAAAATTGTCTCTGAGCGTCCTCAGCCCCGAGTAACTTGTTCGCCCTTATGACCCTCCACTTATGGACACGCGGTAATGCGGCGGATACTCGACTCCAACGCACTCCGTACACGTCCCGACTTCTCAAGCGACAATTGGGCTTTCGCGGCCTCAAGCAAGGAGCCTTTCTTGTCCTGGTGCTCAATAAGCAGTGCCAACCCCTCCGCTGCCGCAAGGCGAATGTCCTCCCGCTCAGATTTCAGCAAGTCCCTGTATGCCTGGTGGACGCGATCGTCGGTGGAGCCTAGCCATCCCAACAGTCGAAGTGCGCCAATTTGCAGGTGTTCCTCGGCCCGCTCGTCCGTTGCTCGGGCAAGCAGAAGTGGAATGTCACTGCGAGAAAGCATCACGTCGCCAAATGTGACAATCTCCCCGCCCCAAAATTCGTCCCTCACAGCCAGTCATATCCCCTCCAAATAACACCAACGCCTTGTCCAAGAGCGCGGATTCCCTTTTTCCATCGGCCATCCACTTGGCAAGCATGACCGTAGGCATTAGCAAAGCAAACGTACCGTCGGGTTTCCCGATCTGCAATTCGAGTTCCTCCAAGCAATTCACTCCCTCTTGCTTTAACGGTTGATGCCGTGAGGCAAAGGCCAAAGATAGCACTCCTCTCTGCATTTCCAGTTCAACCTTGTCCAATTCAACACTGCCACGACGGAGACTGGTGATTGCCTCAATTAAGCGCGTTCGCGTGCGACCCACAGCCCAATCCCGTGTCTTTTCTTGTGTCACCAATAGCCATTCCACATCGTCCACTGGCGAATCCTCTGCTGAACCAAGAGTCTTTGCTTGCGTCTCAGTCATTGCCAGTGAACCTCTCCCAAACAGTTCAGCAAGAATTCTTAACCCATTGTCGTCCGTGTGCTGCTGGGAAAGTGCGCGCAGTGCTGCCTCTGCGCTGGCATCGGGTGGCCCGGCCATAGCAATCAAGCCTAAAGCAACAAGACGAGTATCCTGAGAGGCATCGGAGTAATAATGGTACAATCGTGGCAATGCGCTGCTCCCAAGGTCCATGATGACCCTGCAACACCCGAACTGCTGTGTGTTGTCCATTATCGCATCGACAACTCGACTTGGGGCAACCTTCTTGACCGACATCTGCCATATAGCTCGGCGACGTATGACCATATCTTTACTAGCGAGACATGCCTCTAGGTCTGACTTGCCGCGTTCTCTTTGCACGTCGGTGGATGCGTTCTGGGTAGTTTGACCGGAGGCAGCACCAGGGGCTGGTCGGCCATCGTCGGCGTGGGTTTGACTAATAACCAAGGCAAAGACTCCGATTATGGTCATCATGGCCAACGGGGTTAGATTTGGCGAACACATTGATAAATCTCCTGCAAGACGTATCCGTGCTTTGGAAGAAGCCGCCTGGGTCATTCGGGGGACACGCACCAATTATGGTTGTTTGAGTAATTTTGACGGGCGACCTGCTTTCCGTGGGCGGAGGATTCGACCGACAACTCGCTCCAGTCGGTCGGGTGGCACTGTTGAAGTGTGCCACTGGCTTCGCCAGTGCCGTTTCGGGTCGCCGTTCAACGATCGCCCCTTCCGGCAAACCGTGGATCTTGGGAGCCTTGGATGCTGCTGTCGTGGTGGAACGTCGAGGTAGTATCGGGCCGACGACCATTTCCAGTCCACGGCACGCCGACAAAGCCCTCGGCTCACGGGGTTGTTGTGGATGTACTCCAGGGATGACGCGATGGCATCGGGCGAAAACAGATTCCGGTCGAAGCCGGGGCCTTCTTGCCAGAATCGAAAACACTCCTTCCCCGGCCGTTCCCGCACCGTGAGTCGTCGACAACAGCCGTGAACCTTGCCCAACCAGAAATCTCTTTGATTTGCTTCGAGAACGGCTGCTTGATCCGAGCAAGATAACGGCTGATCGAAGGATTCGGGGCCGTTGGGTACACGAGCAGATGCACGTGCTCGGGCATGAAGACAAACCCGACCAATTCCATCGCCCATTCCTCGCCGGCCGCTTCGACGCATCTTGCCAATTTCTCCCGCCACGCATCGTTGGTCAACAACGGCATTCGACGATAGCACGAAAAGGTCAACTCGTGAAGATGCCCGACCTCGTGAAAATGCCGCACCGTCTTCCGATGTGCCATGCCCCACTTCTACCCACAACAAGATGGAACGTCAACCCGCCCGCCGAGCACTGGCAAAGCCAGTGGCACACGTCCGTCGCGTCCCAAGGGGCCAAGTCCTATCACTGCGGGTGCGTCATGCGCCAGGGGTCGAGCGCCTCGTTTAGGTGATCCTCGGGCAGGATCTTCTGCTCGCGGCAGAGTTCGCGGATCGTCTTGCCGCTGGCAAAGGCCTCTTTGGCCAGGGCCGCCGCGCGGTCGTAGCCGATTAGCAGATTCAGTCCAGTGGCCAGCGACAGGCTCCTTTCGACCGCCGCCGCGCAACGTCTCGGTTGGCCTCCATGCCTTGGACGCACCGCTCGGTGAAAAGATCGGTCGCCGCCGCCAGCAGCCGCACACTCTCCAGGGCCGTCTCGGCCATGACGGGCATCATGACGTTCAGTTGGAACTGCCCGCCGGCGGCGCCGCACAGGACGATCGTCTGGTCGTTGCCGATCACCCGGGCCGCCACCTGCATCAGGCTTTCGCACAACACCGGATTGACCTTGCCAGGCATGATCGAGCTGCCGGGCTGCAGGTCGGGCAGCCTGATTTCGTGGATGCCCAAACGCGGCCCGGAGGCGAGCCAGCGGATGTTGTTGGCCACGCTGAACAGAGTCGCGGCAATGGTGCGGGGGACAAAAGGGGACAAAAGGGGACATTCTACTCTATCGGCTGCCCGTGTTTCCTGGATTGCCTATTCATGCCAACTTATGAATTAAAGTAGAATGTCCCCTTTGTCTCCCTTTGTCTCCCCTTCCCCTTTGTCTCCCCTCCCTATGAATTAAAGTAGAATGTCCACTTTGTCTCCCCCAAGGACTATTTCAACGGACTGCTACCTCTCTTCCAGAAATACCATTTCTCTTGGCTCATGGCTCTCTCCTTCTCGGAGAAGACCATTTCTCTGCTACATTAAGCTTCCAATCAGGCCAAGATTATGGGAAACTGGACAGCCGCTTGGGAAACCGACCGCAACGCAGCAGAATGCACCATCGACTGGCGGTTCACGACTGACGACGCAAGGATCAAACTCAGACGTCTCTACCATTCAAGTCAGGCGTGAAGAGGCATTAGGATGAGCGGACCGAGCGATCAAGCTGTGCGATGTACTCGGCGAGAAACGCCTCGCTCTGGCCGATCGTGAAGTCGTGCGGGTCGCAACGAAGGTTGACTGTTGTCTCGCCGCCATAGCTCAACACGGCGATGGCCGCGGGGTTAGTGGTCGCAGTGGCGGCACGCCGGCGACGCGCTGCAACACCGCACCGCCGCAGACGAGTCGGCCGTCGCGCCGCGGCAGTGCGGCATGGCGCAGCACTTTGCCCAAATTGCTCAGCACGACGGTAGCAAACGACCGCTGGCGTCGCCAGGGCCCAGGGGATCGCACCGGGCACACGGCACGCCATGGCCAGCCCACCGACGAAATACAGGCCCAACCGGTATTTCCGGATTGTTTCGGTTTCGCGGCGGATCGAGTCGAACAGCGCATTGGCATCGTCGCAGGCCCGGCCGCGTCGCGTCAAGAATGCGAAGCCCAAGGCGTTGGCCGCCGGCATCAGCGCGTCTTCCCGCGTCCTGAGCGTGGCGGGCACGTTGATCCGCAGCCACGGACTGCCAGCGCCACCATGGCGGGCGTTCCATTGGCGGAGCACCAGGAACTGATCGCGCAATAGCAGATCGTTGAGCGTTCCCCCGAGCGACGAGGCAGCCACGCGCAGGCGACGAACCGTCGCGGCGTCCCACGCGTGTGTGACGAAGCCGAGAAAAGGCGCCGGCCGCCGGTCAGCCTCCGCAGGCGGCGCAGCCCAGCGGCGCCGGCGATTGCGCCAAGAGCTTCGTCCAACCACGAATGCCGACCCAAAGGTCCCTGAAACTCGGCCGCGCCGGGGCCTCGGCGCCGTAGTTGGCCCGGGCTCGCAGACGCTGCGGTTCCAACGGTTTCAGCACGTCCTGCGGATTTCGCCCGGCCGATAGTTCGTGATATGCGACCAGCAAGTCTTCAATCACGCGGATCGCCGCAAGACCGTCGCAGCAGGCATGATGGAACTGAAGCACGACGCGGGTAGTGTCGTCGATGCGGCGGACCCAGATTCGGAACCCCGGTGCGACGGCAAGGTCGATCCGCTGGCCGTCGGCGTGCGAGATTGGCCGGTCGTCATTCGCCCAATCGACCGCCGGCGGTCGGCCGTCGCCTTCGACCCACACTGGCGCGCCGCGGCCTTCGGACCTGATTTGCGCCGACAGCAGCGGATGCCGGGCGACAATCACGGCTGCCGCCCAGCCGAACGTCTCCGGCTCGAGACTGCCGGAAAATGTCAACTCTACAGGGAACGCCGTCGGGTATTCCTGCCGATCATCGCACCAGTAGTAGTATTCAAACGGCGTCAGCGGCAGGGGAAACAGGCCAGGGCAAAAGCCATCGGACGTCATGGTTTCTGCGCCCTCAGCCGACCGGGGGAATGACGCCGGTGATGACCAGGAACCAGCGGGTGCAGTGGAAGAACACCGGCGCGGCGAAGCACATCGAGTCGATGCGATCGAGCACGCCGCCGTGGCCTTCGACCAGTGTGCCGTAGTCCTCCACGCCGCGGTCGCGCTTAATGGCCGACATGGTGATGCCTCCGGCGAAGCCCATCAGCGAGATGATTGCGGACATCAGGGCGGCCATCCACCAATAGGTTCCGTGAAAGGGAGTTGCCCACCAGAGCACGCCGCCGAGGAGGGTCACGCTGGCCGTGCCGCCGAGCAGTCCTTCCCACGTCCGGCTGCTATTGATGGCCGGCGCGATCACGTGCCGGCTTGGCAACTGCGACCAGGCATATTGCAGAGCGTCGCTAAGCTGGACGATCAGGACGAAGAAGAAGAGCATCCGCACGCCACCGTACGTGTCGACGTCGCCGTTGTCCAACGGCGGGAGTGGCTTCAGCATCAACAAGGCTGGTGCGTAGCTAAGGCAATACACGCAGATCAGCAGGCCCGACTGAATCTTCGCCGTCCGCTCCAGAAATCGTTTGTAATCGCCCGCCAGCGCAACGCGTGTCGGGATGAAAAGGAAGGCGTAGACCGGGATGACGATGCTGTACAGGCCATAATAACCGGTACCTACCAGAATAAATTGCAGCGGGGTGAAAATGAAGAACACCCAGAATAGTGTAAGATGGTCGCCCGGCCGCGTGGGCGTCAGCGTGATGAACTCGCCACGCCCAGAACGAGATCAGCCCGAAGAGCACTACCGTGGCGATGGGGCCCAACAGGACAGCGGCGGCCAGGATGGCCAACAGAATCCACCATGCCCGCACGCGCAACCGGAATGTCTCGAGGATCGCGGCGTCGATGCCGCTCTCGGGCCGCCGCCGGAGCAATTGAACGACGATCTCGGCGGCGCCCAGCAACACCAGCACCGTACCGATCAAGCTGAGCGTTCGTTGGTCTCGGAGAAGATCCACAATTGTTGCTCTCTATCCCTCATCGAGTTCTTTCAAGCGCCGCACGGCTGCACGAGCCCGGGCGAGAAAGTCGGTCTTCGCTTCGCCGGCCTCCAGCCACATCGGCGGCCCGAAGCTGATGCAACTGAGCATCGGCACCGGCAGCACCTCGCCCCGCGGCAGAATACGGTTCATGTTGTCGACGTGGACGGGAATCAGTTCCAGGTCCGGCCGCTTCTTGCACAGATAATACAGCCCGCTCTTAAATTCGCCAATCTCGCGTCCCTCGGATCGCCCCCCTTCGGGGAAAATAATAAGCGAATAGGTGTGACCGATCTCGCGGATCATCAGATCCACGGGGCTCTGGTGCACTTTGATCTCCTCGCGGTTGATCAGGATCGCGTTGAACAGTTGATTGGCCAAATAGCGGCGGACCGGCCCTTTGCTCCAATAGTCCTTCGCCGCCACCGGCCGGGTCAACATCCGCACCGACTGCGGCAGCGACGACCAAATCACGATCGGGTCTAAGTGGCTCGTGTGGTTCGCGAAGTACACGCGCTGACAGGTGTCCGGCTGCGAATCGATCCATCGCACGCTGGCGCCGCTCAAGAACCGGGCCAGGACGGCTAGAAAGTTCCTCGTCAGGTTCGTGTCCATACTCCATCACCTGTCAGCGGCTATCGTACCGTGGCACGCGGCGGACGCCAAGAACCCCGCCGAACGGGCCATCTCTTAGGCTCCGGCCGCGCAGGGCTTCATTTCCGCGACCGTTCGACGGCTGGTGCCGGCGTAGGGCGTGCCGCGCCAGGTCGATTGTCCACGGCCGCCGCCGTTTTGGCCGCGTAAATCGCCTCCAACAAATCCTGGTAACCTTCAACCATCCGCTCGACCGACCAATGGGCGATGACGTGTTCGCGGCCCGCGCGACCCATTGCTGCGGCCCGCGCTCGATCCGCGAGCAACTCCAACACGCGTTCCGCCATGCCTTGCGAATGGCCCGGCGGCACGAGATAGCCCGTCGCTCCGTCCAAAACGGTTTCGCGGACCGAGCCGACCCGCGTCGCCACGACGGGCTTCTCCGTGGCCATCGCCTCGAGCACGCAAAGCGGATTGGCCTCCATGTGCGACGTCAGCAGCAGCACGTCGACCAGCGACAGGATTTCGGGCACGTCGGATCGTGTGCCGACGAAATGGACGGCATCGGCAACTCCCAGGCTGCTCGCAAGCGATTGCAGCCTGGCTCGCTCGGGCCCGTCGCCGACGACGAGAAAATGAGCCGTCGGCATCGCGCGGTGCACCAGTGCGGCAACGTAGAGAAACATCTCGTGGTTCTTTTCCGGCCGCAGCGCCGCCACGATGGCGGCAACGGGGGCGTCGGCGCCTCGGCCGAATTCGTCCTGGAGCGATCGGCTGGGCCAACGTGGGTGGAACCGCTCGACGTCCACACCGTTGGGAATAACGCGCACCTTCGCAGCAGGGCAGCCCTCATGGGCCGCCAGGTATTCACCATGCGGCTCTGCGACCGCAATGAACGCGTCGGTCAACGGGGCCAGGAGGCGATTGAGAAACTCGACCCGGTCGGGCAAGCCGGTCGAGTGCAAGGCTGAGCAAATCACCGGCACGCCCGCAAGCCGCGCCGCCAGCCGTCCCCAGAACATCTTGTCGCCGCCGGTGCCGACAGTGACGACCGCGTCGATTTGCCGCCGTCGCAAGAGCCGCGTCAGTCGCCACAGCACGGCGACGTCGTACTTATGCCCAAGGAGTCGCGTAAAGGCCGGGACCTCCTCGGCCAGCACAGCGCCGAGCGCGTCCAACCGCTTCAGGCAGCACAGCTCGGGGCGAAATCGCCGGCGATCCATACGACGGATCAATTCGACCAGCGCGGTTTCGGCACCGCCCACCGGCATGCTCGTAATCACGAACATGACCCGCAACGGGTCTCGGTCGCCCAGTGGTGGAAGGCGTCGGCAATGAAGCGGCATGGCAACAGGGGGTCGACGGTTCGGCAGGGCACAAGGGACTGCGGATCAGAGACTGTCCCCTTCGCCGCGGTTTGCGTCGCTACTGCTCCTCGCGACACAAGAATCCGAACAGTCCCCTGTCCTGCGCCCGAATCCCCTTTCCTTCCCCAAGTATTGCTTTTTCCGGGCGGTCGCGGCGCCTCGCCGGCCAGGCCGGTTGTAAGGATCGCATTGGATGGATCGTCCCTGCTTTGCCGACGCGAAAATTGCGGCCGCCCGCGATTTGCGGCCGCCAGGCGGCGCGGAAAATGCCATTCTTGTAGCGGGTAAATGAACAAGGGCACATTGCCGTGAACGATCTCCATTGCATCCGTCTTTCATCGCTCGACGAGCTTCGCGCCGAGGCGCCGGCTTGGGACGATCTGTGGTGGCGCAGCGACGTGGCCATACCCGTCGCGCGGGCCGAACTGGTCGCGCAGTGGGTTGAACGATTTCATCCGCACAGCCAGTTTCGCGCGCTGGTCGTTGCCACCCGCGGGCGTTGGATCGCCGCGTTGCCGCTCGTGTCGTGCCGGGTTGGATGGTTGATCCCGACAGGGGCGCTGCCGAGCAACGCGTGGCTGCCCTGCGGCGAACTGTTGTTGGACCCGGCCGCCGACGTAGACGGCGCCATGGACTTGCTTCTGGCAGCCGCGGGCGGACTGCCCTGGCAGATGCTGTGGCTCAACGACGCGGTGCCCGAGGCGCCGCGGTGGCAAGCCCTGCTGAGGGCGTGCAGCCGAGCCGGCATCTCCGCGGCCTATCACGAGCGATTCCGCGTCGGCCGCGTCGCCATCGAGGGCGATTGGGACGTCTACGAAAAGCGGCTGCCGAAGAACCATCGCCAAGGCATGCGCCGGGCCCTGCGGCGATTGGAAGGTGAAGGAAACGTTCAGTTCGAAATGCTCGGGCACGTCGGCGAGCACGACGTCAAGCCATGGCTGCAAGAGGCTCTTGGACTGGAAGACGGCAGTTGGAAGGGCTCGGCTGGCTCCTCGGTCCTGCGCACCCCGGGGATGGTTGAATTTTTCACCTGCCACGCCGAGCAACTCGCCCGATGGAATCAGCTCCAACTGTCCGCCTTGAGGCTCGACGGCCGGATGCTAGCTTTCGTTTACGGCTTCCGAGCCAAGGGCACATGTTTCGCGCACAAAATCGGCTACGACGATCGCTTTGCCGCCTTTAGCCCGGGCCACCTTCTGTTCAACCACATTTTGGCGCAGCTTCATCGGGACGGCGAGACGCAGGTACTGGACTTCATGGGGCCGCTGAATCAATCGCTCAAACGTTGGCGGCCCGGCACGTACGGCATCGGTCGCATTGTCATCGCCCAGCACAAGCTGTTGGCGCGGGCGGCCATGTATGCCTACGAACATTGTTGGCGTCCGATCCGCCACAGGAAAGTCGCGGCTGCCGTGGCGGCGCGTGGCTCGTGCCCGGCAGGCTTGGAGGCCGATGCCGCACCGGTCTAGACGGGCAGTCGCATCCGCCGTCCATACCGCTTCACATGCTGCACAACGCCGTCGGCCAATTGCCGCTTTTCGTCGGCCGTCAACAGTCGATTGCCCCAGGCGGCATAGGCCGCGACCAGCATCAACC
Source organism: uncultured Planctomycetaceae bacterium (assembly GCA_963789525.1). GTDB lineage: Bacteria > Planctomycetota > Planctomycetia > Pirellulales > Thermoguttaceae > CAVXFB01. Next base: position 217,517 of record CAWBLA010000005.1, on the reverse strand, counting down.
CGGCGGCGGCCGGCCACACGCCGAGGCACAGCAGCAGCGGCAATACGAGCACGGCCGCTGCGCCCGAATCGAGATGGAAGCCAAGCCGGCGATTGAACAGACAGACTAGCCCGAGCGACACGGCGTTGGCCGCGGTTGTGGAGAGCACGGCCCCCTGGAGGCCCAGCCGAGGTACCAACACGACGTTCAAGGCAACGTTGACTGCCAGCCCGCCGGCCAGCGCCGTACTGGCCAACCGGGCCTTTTCGGCGCAGAGCAAATAGTTTTGCATCACCAGCAACATGCCAAACCAGGCGCAGTAGAGCAGCGTCCACGGTAGCACGGCCGCCCCGCCGGGAAACTTGCCGCGAAATGCCACGCCAAACAACAGCGGCGCAGCTAACAGCACCACAACCGCGGCGGCAGAAAGTGCGAAGCCGAAAAGCTTCAAAAACAGCCGCAGTCGCGTGGCGACCAGGTCGCGACGCCCCGCCTCCCAATCATGGCTCAGGTGAGGCATGCTCATCGTGGCCAACATGCTGGCAATCGACACCAACAGTAGCGGGACGACGCGCGAACTATAGTAGTTGCCGACGACGTCAAGGGCCTCGGACGCCGACATCCGCGAGAAATGGACGATCATGTAGCGGTCGATCACGCCGAAGAGGTTCATCAACACGCTGCCCAAGAGTACCCAGGCAGCAAACGGGGCCACGTGCGACCAGAATCGGGCGTCCGGCGGCGGCGCGACGGCCACCGGCGCGGAATGCCACACCCGCGGCAGCCGGCAGCCAGCCCAAACCGCGGCGACCGTGCATGACGCGGCGTACGCCACGAGCACGCTCGTGGCCGTACACTCCCAGGCCAACAGCAGCGTTACGCCAAGTGCCGCAAACGTGACGCTGTTGACCAATTGCGTCGCCGAGACGAGACGGATGTTCCGCAAGGCGGTGAACAACTCGACCAGGAAATTGTAGGCGATCACCGTGATGAGGCATCCGGCAGCCAGGGCGATCGTATTGGCCTGATCGTCGCTGCCGAACACCAGCACGGAGAACCAGCGCCGCCCCCAAAGGACGCCCAGGAACGCTACGACGGCCAGCAAGATGCACGCCAGACCGGTTCGACGCAGGAACAGCCGTAATTGTCCGCGTTGCCGGTAGCGTTCGACATACCGCCCGAATACGCCCGGGATGGCCAGCACCGACAGCGGTGCCGCGAGCACCAGGAAGCTGAAGGCCATGTCCCACACGCCCAACTGTTCCGGATCGAGCCACCGGCAAAAGAGCATCGCGCGGCCGAATCCGACCAGCCGCTGCACGACCGTCAGTGCCAGCAGAATCACCACGCTGTCGACGAGCGTGTCGGTCGGCAGCGAAGCGGGCGCGGCCGTGTATTCGGGGTCGTCGAAGCCGTGGGACATGGGGGAGGGAGATTGTTGATTGATGATTGTTGATTGATGATCGACGCAGGAGCAGCGACATTCGGTGCCTGGTATTCGGCACTGAGTACGAACGACTACGTGCCTCCCGTGCCGGCCGGCAGTTCGTTGTTTTTGCCTGCCATCTGCGCGTCCCCCGCCCCACTCCCCTCGTCCCCGATGCTCCGTCGCGTATCCCCCGCCCCCCGATACTCGAAGCGTGGCGTGCAGATTTTCCGCGGGTCCTGGGTGACCCAATTCTTCAGGCGGATCATGTCGTCGTCCACCGGGATGCGTTGCAGGTGAAAGGGGTCGTCACCGGGGAAATTGAAGCCGCCGTAGGCCGAGCACACACCCGCATAGCCGGCCTGCTTGGCCAACGAGAACGCGGCAGGGCTGAGATTTGCATACTGACCGAAGGGAAAGGCAAAATAACGGACATGGCGGCCCAGGACGCCCTCCAGGTCGCGCCTTGGATTGAACGATCTCGTGGTATAGCAGCCTGGGGTCAGTAATTGCCCCAAGATCGGCGTGCGTGTACGTGTGGGCGCCGATATCGACGCCCGCAGCGGCCATGGCCAACAACTGCTCGACGGTATTGGGCAAGAGACGGCAGCCGGCTACAAGGTCGTGCGAGAACGGCTCTTCGCGCAGCACGTTTTGGAGCGTGACGAAGTAAGTACATGGAACGCGGTGCTTAATCAGCCAAGGAACGGCCCGCTGACAGTTGTCGGCGTAGCCGTCGTCGAAGGTGATGCTGATGCACGGCTGCGGATTGTAGCCGCGACAGATGCGGGCCTGGGAGTCGTGGAGTGAGATAATGTCAAAGCGTTCGCGCAGCCACTCGATCTGGCGGATGAACATCGCGTTCGAGATCGTCCAGGGAGTCGCGCGATCATCGGCGATGCGGTGGTAGTACAGCACCATGAGCGGCAGGTGGTCGCGCGACGCCGCGGTCCAATAATTCCAAGCGCGCAGCGGCCGGCTGGCGTAGTAATATGCGGTCAGCGCGACTCGTTTCCAAAGTGGAATCGTCATTGCTATCTCGCCGTTACTCGTTGCCCTTCGGCCGGCGCACCATTATCTGCTTTACGCTTTTCCCCGCTAGCCAGACGTGATGCCGCACGCGAGGCAGCACCCGCCGGGGTACGATCCGGTAGTTCACGGTCGGCCACGGCTGGGCGCCGAATCGAGCCTTGTAGGGCTCGTCGCCGCGAAGGAAATCGAACGTTGCGTTACCGCGCTCGATCGCCTGCCGCAGAATTGCCAGGTAGATGGCCTTGCCCGGCTGAAGCTTCATCGACGCTGGATCGATGCCGGCTTGATAGGCGTAGAGTGTGCCGCGGCCGACAAGCTGAAAGTCGGCGGCCACGCTGCGCCCGTCGCATTCCAGCCAGTGAAGCTCGGCCAACCCCCGACGGAAGAGTTCGGGCACTACGTCGTGATAGAAGCGCAGAAACGGCGGCGAGGCAAAGCAGCCGTGCTCGCCTAGCATCAGCCGGCGCCGCTCGTGCAGTTCGACCAGGATCTGCATCGCGCCGGGGAGCTCTTCGGGCCGCACAACACTGTGTAGCGTTGCCCGGCCGCTGTCGAGCAGATCCCGCTGGATCTTATGGACGTCGCGGCGCAGGTTCCTGCTGAGGCGGGCGACGTAGCTTTTCCAATCGACCGGCAACGCGAGGCGCCAACAATTCAGCCCCGGCCGGCGATCGATCGTGCAGCCGGCGCCATCGAGGCATTGCACCAGGTTGCCCATCGGTCCGTCGTCCGCGTCAATGCCGGCGAAATCCAGAAGGTCCCAGCGCACGCCATCAGCTCCGTGTGCGCTGCCGGCTTCCAAGAGGTACTCGGCTAAGGCTTCGGCGACCGCTTCTTGCGCGTGCGGCAGACAAAGGATGCTCAGGTAATCAGAACAGACCTTGCCCGATCCCAGCGGCCGCACCACCCAGCCGTGAAACGGGTTGCGGCAGACATACCAGGGCGCGATGCCAACCAGCACATCGGCATGGTCGAAGACGCAAAGAACGGCCAGCCGCATCCGCTGGCGGTCCGCACGGTCCTGTGGTCCGTAGTGCCGCCACCAGTGCGATAGCCAGGTCCAACTGCGGAACGGCACGCCGGCGGCCAGGTGTTGCCAATCGTCGGCGTATGGAAGCAGCTCGTCGAAGCTAGTCAAACAGCGGACGCGCATGGTGTCATCGGGTTGGGTGCGACTCAGCTCGCTCGGCTCGCGGCTTGGAATGGACTGCTATGTCAACTCTCTGTCACGCCCCGAGATAAGCAAGTCGTTCTGACCCAGCGGGATAAATCTCCGGCATACGGCATGTTGTCTCGTGACAGCACTTGGTTGCGGTTTGGCAACACGCCTGAAGAGGACGAAACGCCGAACAAGTACACGGAACATGCAACTGTTGTAGAGCCAAGGGGTTGCGACGCCACGAGCCAATCGCTTGGCGTGCGGCACCTTGTTTGCGTCCAAGGCCCGTCACGTTGAAGCCGCTGTCAGCACCCCAGCATTCTGGAAGCATGGTCCGCTTGGCGGACCCCACTCGAGCGAGTTTTCCAATGCAAGCCACACACACCGCCGTCGATCCCCGACAAGTCCTGCACCTGCTGCGAGCCCACCAGCGGCTGTGGGTTGTGCCGGCCGTAGTGATTGCAGTCGTCGTCGGCGTGTATGCCGCGTTCCACGAGGCCAGTTGGGAAGCGTCTCAAGCCCTGATCGTACGCAACGAGGCATCCAACGCCGAGAAATCGCCGGGCAAGTTCAGCTATCCCGACGAAATGAAGACCGTTCAGGAGACGATCCTCGAAGTGGCTAAGAGCCGTAGCGTGTTGGCGGCCGCGTTGCAAGAGATCGGTCCGCCGGCCCGGTGCAAACGGCCTGAGATATGGCCGACCAGCGCGACATCATCGACGCTCGCAAGCACGTCAAACTCATCCCGCCCAAAGGTGCCGAATTCGGTAAGACCGAGGTTTTCTACTTGACGGTGCGGGCCGAGGACCACGATCGCGCGGTGGCGCTGAATGAGGCCATCTTCAAGCAGCTTGGAACCCAGTTCCAGCAACTTCGCGACGCCAAGGCCCAAAGCATGATCGACGAACTGACCAAGACGGTGCGCCTGGCAAAGAACGACCTGGACGTGGCCACCGGCGCGCTGGCGACGATCGAGAACGGCTTGGGCAGCGACCTGGCCGAGCTTCGGGCGATGCAAGACGTGGCCAGCAGCGACAGTGCCTTGCGGCGCAGCGGCGAGGAAATCCGCACAGCAAATTCGCGAGAACGAAGCATCCGAGGCGATCAACCGTGAGCTTCTGGCCGTCGTCAAACGATCCGAAAACGATTCCGGGCAGTTCGTCGCCACGCCAAATCGCCTGCTGGAATCGCATCCTTCGTTGCGGCGACTGAAGGATGGGTTGGTCGACGCGCAACTGCGAACCGCCAACCTCCTGGGGTCGATGGCCGCCGACCATCCGCTCGTCCGGGCCGCCGTCGAATCGGAACACGAGATCGGCCGGCACCTGCACGATGAACTGACGCTGGCCCGCCGCGGCATCGAAACGGAACTGAAAGTGATCGCCGACCGCCGGGCGCTCCTGACCGACCAACTGGCAAAGACAAACGAGCGTCTACGCAGGCTGGCATCGGCCCGGGGCCGTATGCAAATCAACTGGCCGAAGTGAAGAACCGTTCGACGTTGCTGGAGCGGGCCGAGCAGAATCTGGCCGAGGCCCGGGCCGCACGCGCCAGCGCCAAGGCCGCCAGCCTCATTGCCCGAATCGACACCCCAGACGCCGGCATCCGTCCCATCGGGCCTAGCCGGATCGTGATTGCCCTCTGTGGCGTTCTCGGCGGCCTGCTGGTCGGATTCGGAATCGTGTTTCTGTCCGTGCCGAGTGAATTCGGTGGCCAGAAACTCAATGGCCACGCCAATGGCCATGGGGCTGCCTTTCCAGCATCTGCCAACGGCCACCTCTCGCTTCGGATGGCCTTGCGAAAGCTGTCCGAGTGAAGCGTCGCGATAGGTCTCTCCTCTCCCTTTGGGAGAGGAGGGGCTCGCATCGCATCATCACCGCTTCGACGGTCCTGCCCGCTTCAGGGCGTCGAGCAGCGTCTGTTGCGTGTAGCCGCCGCGCAGAACGATCGGCTCGTTCGGATTGCCTGACGGAAAGATCGCCAACACCGGCACTTGTTTGCTGCCCAGCACTTCAAGCATGGCTGTGACGTCCGGTGGGGCATGGGTCCAGTCGGCTTGCAAGGTAACGACGTTGTTGCGTTGTATCTCCTTGTCGATCTCCTCGGTATTTAACACGGTCGCTTCCAGCGTCTTGCACGTCAGACACCAGTCGGCCGTGAAATCGACCAGGACCGTAGCACCGGAGGCGATTGATTGGTTCAACGCGGAACGCGTGTAGGGCTGCCACGGCAACTTATCTACGGCCGTTGCAGGAGGGCTGCCCGGGTGTGCCGCTAATCGGTCGGCAACGGCTTGTTCGATGGTCCTATCAATGCGTCCTTTCATCACGCCGGCTAACCAGCCGAACGTGACAATCCACACCGCGCGGGTAAAGGCCGCTGCCCCCAACCATGCCCTGAGCTTGATGCCGGCATCGGCCGTCGGCGGCGTGCGGCCGACCCACCAGCAGGCGCCCCACAGACCAAACAGCAGGCCGACGGTGGGAACGACCGAGGCGATGGGGATAAACGTCAGCAGGTAAACAACGGTCCCCAGCAGCAGGAAGCCCATCACCTGTTTGAACGTGTCCATCCACGCGCCGGGCTTAGGCAGGAAGGCGATCAGACGTGGAAAGGCGCCGATCAGCAGGTACGGGCTGGCCATTCCCAGGCCGACGGCCGCGAAGACGGCATAGGTTCTTGCCGGCGGCTGCGCGACGGCCCAAGTCAACGCGGGAGCGAGAAGCGGTGCCGCTCCACGGCGTCGCCAGGATGGTGGTCAAGGCCCCCTTCGAGAATGCCCCGGCGAACCCTTCCTTCTCCGCCAGTTCTACAACCTTGCCACGGCCGGCGAAAGCCCGGAATGGGAATCTCCCACACACCAAGGAAACTGAGGCCCATCACGAATACCACGGCGGCCAACGTGATATTGAAGGCGTTGAAGCTGAACAGTTGCCCCCAGCCGAGTCCCAAAGTGACAGCCAGAGTCGCCAAAACGAGGAAGACGGAGAGCAACCCGAGCGAGTACCACAAGTTCAGGACGAATGCATGCCGCCGACTGTGGCCCGACTGCTCAACGAAGGAAAGTATCTTCAGGCCGATCACCGGAAGCACGCAGGGCATAATGTTTAGAATCAGCCCGCCAACCAGGGCCATTACTACGGCCAAGGCCAACGACGTCTGCTTCAGTTGGTCGTCTTCGGCGATCTTCAACGCGCTCGGATCAAACGCCTCGGCGGCCGCCGGTGGTGGCTGCGTCGTCGCGGCAATCGAGGCGGGCGTCTCGATGCCCGACCCTAGTCTGGCGACAAACGGAATCTGCGTCGGCGGCAGGCATGACCCCGCGTCACACGGCTGGACCAGCACCGTGCCACGGATCGCTAGCCGGTTTGGATCGACATCCGAGGCCAGTTCGAGTGGCGCAGACCCAGGTGACGGTTTTCTCGTGGGTTTCAATTGGCAAGTCGCCGTATGCGGCTGGCTCCTTGGTGGACTTCGGCGGCGGCAACGCCTGGTACGTGCCTGCGATCCGCACTCCGGGTGGAGGGCTAGCCGCGATCTTCGTCGCCGTCGGCCCGCCGGCGGGCTGAGTGACCGAATAAATGTGCCAGCCGGGCGCGATCGTGGCCGTGATGAAAAGCCGCGCCGCGCGCACCGGCCTTGGGCGCGGTGAAGTCGGCTTTCAGTGCAACGACGTCTTTCGGTTCCCGAACGTTGCCGAACAGCGACCGACGTCGGCGGCCGGCGGCTCGTCGGACACCGGCGGCGGGGCATTGGACTGCGCAGCCGCCGAGCACGCCATTGCCAGAATGGCTCCCCACACCAAAACGGCTGCCACACGATGCCGCAACGTCATCATAGATCAATGCCCCATCCTATAAACCTCGAATCGTATGTTAACCAATCTGATGTGCATGGGCAATCAACGGATACAACGAAGCGGCCCGTGATTACGACGCCGTGGGTTTCCCAATTTCCCAAGTCGCATCGCTCCTCCCCTTCTCCCGGCGTCGTTTCGCCGTTATTCTTGTCAATATCCAGGCATCCTTGTGGACGAGCGGCGGCCCTGCCTGGAGGGAGAGAAAAGTTCCGTGAAATTGATTATCGCCATTATCCAGCCGACGAAGCTAAGCGCGGTCCGCGAGGCCCTGGAGAAGGTCGAAGTCATGCGGATGACCGTGTGCGACGCCCAGGGATTCGGGCGGCAGCGGGGCCGCACGGAGATGTTCCGCGGGCACGAGTACACGACCACCCTTCTGCGAAAGGTGGCGTTGGAGATTGTGGTCAACGACGATTTTCTGGACCGAACGCTCGACGCGCTCATCGGCAGCGCCCGCACCGGACCGGAAGGCACGATCGGCGACGGCAAAATCTTCGTCTGCCCCGTTGATCAGTCCATTCAAATCAACGACGCCGCCCGCGGCCCAGGGGCGGTGTGAATATGTCTGGTAGCCCCGATAGCTTTTCTACCGGGGCGACCAGGCCGCAAGAGGTCTCGTTCTACCGCAACCCTCCTATGCCTGTCGGCTCTCCGATGGAGCGTCAGTCGGGGCATCCACGCGAGAACGTCAGGCGGTTGCAGCCTCGTGGTCATGGACCGGCTGGTGTTGACCGGCAGTAGCGAGGAAGGCGATGCCAAAGCGGTTTCCGCCATTGATCGCCACAATGGCGAGCGTCAGTTTCACCAAACGTGCCCCCGGGCAATCAGTGTCACGGCCTCGGTCCATGCCAGAGCCGCCCGATCAAGCGGGCAAATCGCGCGCCATTGCGGCCGCCCGGAAAGAACTTGTACCAGCCGTGGCTCACGCGCTGGGCGCGGCTGGCTCGCAGTCCGCCGCCGGTGCTCCAGCCTCGTCGGTCGTGATCGTTGGCAGGCCAATTGCGTCCTCGTTGGCGTCGGCGTCGAGATAAACCTCGTCCATCTCCGTAGCATCGACCTGCCGGCGGAGGAGGAAGTAGACGGCCGCGGAGGCGCTCCAGAAATAGCTATAAAGGAAGCCGACGGCCAGCAGCTTCACGCATCCGGCGAAGAACAGGATCAGCCAAACGCCCACCGCGGCGGCGCCGGTCAGTTCACCGTTGATGATCGCCGTAATCCTCTCGCTGCCACTTCCCCAACCGGCGCCCACAAGCCCAGCCAGACCACGCCGGCGGCGAAGTTGCTCACCAACAGCCAGCCGAGCCAACCGATGAAACCGGCCACCGCGGCGTAGAACAGGTAGTGCAGCGGTCTTTGGAACGTGTACGCGTAGGAGCGGCTCAGGGCGTCGAAGCTGTCGGTACCTTCGGCGCTGATCGTTCCCCACATCAGCGGCCAGCCGAACAACAGGCCCAACAGTACCAGCGCCATCAATAGCCCGGCCACCAACACCAATGGCCAGAGGATGCCGGCGAGCAACAGCCCATAATCGTACGGCATGATCCAGCCCAGCACGATGATCGGTATCGTCGGCAGAACAACTCCAAGGGCGACCGGCAGCAACGGCGCGGCGACGTAGGACGGCCACTTGCTCACGGCGTATCGCAACGATGCCACCAGACCGACTTGTTCGGCGGCGGCCATGTCGACGGCGGCGATGCGGCAGATTGCCGCGCCGAACACCGCCCACACGGCGACGGCCCACACGCCGCACAACAACACCGAGACGACGGCCCGCACGGAGAGGCCCGTGTACGTCAGTCCTTGGATCGCCGGTCCCGACAATTCGCTCCACGTGGCAGACACCGGGTTGCCTTGCATCGGTGACACGTGAGGAGCAGCCGCAAGCGACGGCCGGACGTCCGGCACCTTATCAGTTACCGCAAGCCAGGGGTTCGCGGCGAACGGCTTCAACCAATGCGTGGCATACGTGTCGGTGCCGAGCGAGACGCCCACGATGCCCCAGCCGACGGCCGTCAGAAGAATGCCAACGGCCCCGAGCACCAGGGCTCGGGCCGTGATGGCCGTCCGAAATGCGCGGGCAAGCTTCAGCCAGGGAAACACCTCCGACCAAGCTACCGCCCGAATTGTGTCGTTGTCGCGTTCGACCATGGCAGGAATCTCCCGAGAAAAAGGGTGGGCTCACCAATCCACGGCATTATACGTGCCTGTGCCAACCACGCAAGCTGGATTGGGGCGGGAAGTTGGGGGACGGGGGTCGGGGGACGCGGGACGATCGCTGCGTCAGGCGCCGGCCATCGCAACAGCGACGGTTGAGTTGCTCCATTCAGTCAGTCTCGTCCCCCGCCCCACGCTCCTCATCCCCCGACTCGACGGGCATGCCATAGCGTTGGTCGAGCCAGCGGCCGAGATCGACCATACGGCACCGCTCGCTACAGAACGGCATGGCCTGGCTTTGCTCGGAATCGAACTGCCGCCGGCAGATAGGGCAGTGAAGGGGCATCGTAGCGTGTCGTTGGAGGAGAGAGGAAAGAGGAGATGGCCCAGCGAGCATTGGCAACCCATTGCGGTCACTCGCCACTAACCACTATCTTCTCTCCTTCTTCTCCTTGCTCTTCGTCGTTTCCGTCTTCTTCCCGTCCGAACCGGCGGCGGCCGCACTGCTTTTTTCTGCGGCGGCAGCCTTCTTGTACGACTCGCTGCGGTAGTCGGTCTTGTAGAAGCCGGAGCCCTTGAAAACGATCGCCGCCCCGGGACCGATCAGGCGGCGGAGTTTCTGGCGGCCGCACTCAGGGCACTTCTTCTTCGGCGTCTTCCTTGATCGATTGGAACAGTTCGAATTCGTGGTGGCAGGCGTCGCAGACGTAATCATAGGTTGGCATGGTTCTTCACTCGCTCTGTGCTGCGGAGACAATCACCTGACTGGGCCGCACCACACGATCGTACAACTTGTAACCGTTTTGCGTCACCGTGAGCACGGTGTTCGGGGCATGCTCGCCCGAGGACTGCTGCATCACCGCGTGGTGGACATGGGGGTCGAAGGGTTGATGCAGGGCTTCGATCGGCTCGCAATGATGGCGTTTCAGGACGTCCTCGATCTGCTGCCGTACCATTTTGAAGCCGTCCAGCAGGGCCGCGGCGTCGGCATTTTGCCCGGCCGCCTGGATCGCCCGTTCGATGTTGTCGACGACCGGCAACAGATCTCGCAGCAGCGGCATGTTGGCGTAGCGAAGTGTCTCATCGAGTTCTCGGGCGGCCCGCTTCCGGTAATTGTCTAATTCTGCGTGGCAGCGCAGTTCGCGGTCCTTGGCGGCCTGCAGTTCGGCCTGCAGTCTCTCCATGGAACCCCCGGCGGCTGGCGCGCGCTGGCCTGGGATTGGGCGGCGGCTGGGCACGCCCTGCCGCAGGCGACCGTTCCTCGTTTGATCTCTCCGCCTCGGATGCCGGCGGATGTGGCTTGGCGTGGGATGATTCGTGTTTCATCACGGTTGAAACAACTCCTTCAGTTTCTCAAAGAAGCTCTTTCGCTTCGGGCTGACGTGGGTTTTCTCGAGTTCGGCCAACTGGCGCAGGACGGCCTCGTGGTCGGGTGTAAGCGTCTTCGGTACGTCGATGTGGACCTGCACGAACAAATCACCGCGACCGCGGCGCCGGGGGTCCGGCATGCCGCGACCCTTCAACGTAAAGGCATCGCCGTTCTGCGTGCCGGCGGGCACCACAAGGCTCTCGGGACCGTCGAGCGTGGGCACGTCGAACGTCGCCCCCAGGGCCGCCTGGGAATAGCTGATCGGCACCTGGCACAGCAGGTCTCGCCCTCGGCGCTGGAACAGCGGATGCTCGGTGACGTGGATGAAACAATAACAATCGCCCGGCGGGCCGCCATCGGGACTCGGTTCGCCTTCGCCCCCAAGACGCAACTGCGTTCGATCGTCCACGCCGGCCGGGATGTCGACTTTCCGCGTGATCTTCTTCTGCACGTAGCCTGACCCACGACACGTTCCGCACGGATCGCGGATCGTCCGACCGGTGCCATGGCAGGAGGGGCACGTGGTCTGCAACGAGAAGATGCCGCTGGACTGCACGACCTGCCCCCGGCCGCCGCAGTAGCGACAAGTTTCGGGTTGCGTGCCCGGCTTGGCCCCCGTGCCGCCGCAAGTCTCGCACCGCTCGTGCCGCAAGAATCGGACGACTTTCGACGTGCCGCGGGCCACTTCGAGCAGGTCTAACTGAGCATCGCAACGGATGTCCGCCCCCTTGTGTATCCTCGCGGCCCCGTCCGCCGCCGAAGAAATCGCTGAAGAAGCCCTCGCCGAAAATGTCGCCGAACGCATTAATAATGTCGGAGACGTCGTGGAAATGGGCGCCCGCCTACCTTCGAGGCCCGCGTGGCCGTAGCGATCGTACCGCGGCACGTTTTTCGGGGTGGCTGAGAACCTCAAAGGCCTCGGCCGCCTCTTTGAAGTGAACGACCGCCTCCGCATCGCCGGGGTTGCGGTCGGGGTGGTATCTCAGCGCCAGCCTTCGATACGCCTCCGAGAGCTGGGCGTCGCTGGCGTTACGTTCGACGCCCAGGACTTCGTAATAATCGCGTTTTCCCGCCATCGTGGCCATGGCTGCTTGGGGATTGGTTGGCCCGAACAATTCATTGTAACGCTGCCCCGGCACGAAACGGGGCCACCCCCATGCCATCCGGCGGCTAACCGCCGGAAAATGGAGGTGGCCCAGCGATGGCTCCGTGGCGTGTTCGTCTCACCTGGGTGGACGGGACTCTCCCAATTTTCGCGCCAACAAATGTGCCTGCCCCTTTGATGCGGGCAAACCGCGTTATCGGATGCTCCCTTCGACCATCCGCTTCTTCTTGTCTTCCTTATTCAAATCGGTCACCATCGTTTCGGTCGTCAGCATCAGTCCGGCGATGCTGGCCGCATTCTGCAGGGCGGTGCGAACCACCTTCAACGGATCGATGATGCCCGCCTTGAACATATCGACATATTTGCCGTTATTGGCGTCGTAGCCCGTATTGACCGGCTTCTGGCTCACCTCGTCGGCCACGACCGAGCCGTCGATGCCGGAATTGTCTGCAATCTGGCGGAGCGGCATCGGCAACGAACGCCGCACGATGTCCACGCCGATCTTCTCGTCGCCCCGGGCACTGCCGCGGACCTTTTCGACCGCCTCGCGGCACCGCAACAGGGCCACGCCGCCGCCGGGAACGATGCCTTCTTCGGCCGCCGCACGGGTGGCGTGCAAGGCGTCTTCGACCCGGGCCTTCTTCTGCTTCATCTCGGCCTCGGTGTCCGCGCCGACCGATACCACGGCCACACCGCCGGAGAGCTTGGCGAGCCGCTCCTGGAACTTCTCGCGATCGTAGTCGCTGTCGGTGTTCTCGATCTGGCTGCGAAGCTGATCGACGCGGGCACGGATATCCGCCTGCTTGCCGGCCCCCTCAACAATCGTCGTCGCATCCTTGTCGACAGTAATCTTCTTGGCCCGGCCAAGCTGGTCGAGCGCCACGTTTTCGAGCTTGATGCCCAGATCTTCGCTAATCACGGTCCCGCCGGTCAGCACGGCGATGTCGCCGAGCATCGCCTTGCGGCGATCGCCGAAACCGGGCGCCTTGACGGCGCAGATCGGCAAAATGCCGCGCAGCTTGTTCACCACCAGCGTTGTCAGCGCCTCGCCCTCGATGTCTTCGGCGATAATCAAAAGCGGCTTGCCGCGCTGCATGACCTTTTCCAACAACGGGATCAGGTCGCGGAGGTTGCTGATCTTCTTCTCATGGATCAACAGCAGCGCGTCTTCCAACAGGCAGTCCATTTCGGCCGCGCGGTTGATGAAATACGGCGAGAGGTAACCCTTGTCGAACTGCATGCCCTCGACGATCTCGTAGGTCGTTTCGGCCGTTTTGCCCTCTTCGACGGTAATGACGCCGTCCTTGCCTACGCGATCCATCGCCTCGGCCAGCAGACTGCCGATCGTCGGATCGTTGTTGGCGCTGATCGTGCCGACGCTGGCCATCTCTTCCTTGCTGTCGACCTTCTTGGCCAGGGTTGTCAGATGGGCAACCGCAGCATCGACGGCCTTGTCGATGCCCCGGCGGATGGCCGCCGGATTGCTTCCGGCCGCGATGTTGCGCAACCCCTCGCGGAAGATCGCCCGAGCCAGCACCGTGGCCGTCGTCGTGCCGTCGCCGGCCACGTCCGAGGTCTTCGAGGCCACTTCGTTGACCAGCTTGGCGCCCATGTTCTCGAAACGGTCTTCGAGCTCGACCTCCTTGCTGACCGTTACGCCGTCTTTGGTCACCGTCGGCCCGCCGTACGACTTGTCGAGAATCACGTTGCGGCCGGTCGGGCCAAGCGTCACGGCCACCACGTCGGCCAGCTTTTCCACTCCGCGGAGCATCCGCTCACGGGCATGATGTTCGTAAAGTAGTTGTTTGGGCACTGCTTGCTTTCCTTAGAGATTAGGGATCGGGGATCAGGGATTAGGGGCTAAAGATTGGAGCCAGAAGGGGCCGCTCGTTCCAATCCCTAATCCCTAATCCCTAATCCCTCTTTTCAGTTACTTCACAACCTTCGCCAAAATGTCCGACTCGCGAACGATCTTGATCTCGCGGCCGTCGAGCTCGATTTCGCTGCCGCTGTACTTGCCATAGATCACTTCGTCGCCGACGGCCACCGATAGCGCGCCGCGCTCGCCGCTGTCGAGCAACTTGCCAGGCCCGACGGCCAACACCGTGCCGCGCTGCGGCTTCTCCTTGGCCGTGTCGGGCAGCACGATGCCCCCGGACGTCATCTCCTCGGCCTCGACCGGCTCGACAACAACGCGATCATCCAATGGCTTCAAGCTGATTTCCTTCTTCATGGTCCGCTTTCCCTCGAACTGAGTCTGATTGGTTGGTTGTTACGCTTGAGTTTGTTTAGCGGCCGACGGCACGTCGGCCAGTGCGAGCCGCCATACCGGCGGCTGCTAAACGGACAGTGCTGACGCCTAGAAGCCCATGCCTCCCATACCTCCCATGCCTCCCATGCCACCGCCCATACCTCCCATTCCTCCTCCCATACCGCCCATTCCACCAGGGCCACCGGGGCCTGGGCCGGCCGGCTCTTCTTCCTTGGGAATGTCGGTGACAAGACAGGAAGTGGTCAGCAACAGGGCGGCCACGCTGGCGCCGTTTTGCAGGGCCGTACGAACAACCTTGGCCGGATCGATGATGCCGGCCTCGATCAGATCACCGTACGCGTCCTTGTCGGCGTCGTAGCCCTCGGCTTTGCCCTTCATCTGTCGCACACGGTTAACAACGACGGCACCGTCTTTTCCCGCATTGGCGGCGATTTCCCGTAGCGGAGCAGCGAGCACGTTACGCACGATTTTGGCCCCGAGGGCCTCGTCGCCGGTAAGGTCGAGCTTGTCGATGGCCTTTTCGCTTCGGAGCAAGGCAATGCCGCCGCCGGGCACGATACCCTCCTCCAGGGCCGCCTTCGTGGCGTGCTGGGCGTCTTCCATCAGAGCCTTCCGCTCTTTCATTTCGGTTTCGGTCGCGGCGCCGACGTTGATCTGCGCCACGCCGCCGGCCAGCTTGGCCAGTCGCTCTTGCAGCTTCTCGCGATCGTAGTCGCTGGTGGTCGTCTCGATCTCCTTGCGGATTTGTTCGACCCGGCCGTCGATGGCCGCCTTCTGTCCGGTCCCGCCGATAATGGTTGTGTTGTCCGAGTCGACCAGGACCTTCGCCGCCGTACCGAGATCGGACAGTTTCACCGATTCGAGCGTTACGCCCAAGTCCTTGAAGATCGCGTTGGCGCCGGTAAGCGCCGCGATGTCGCCGAGCATCGCCTTGCGGCGATCGCCGTAGCCGGGCGCCTTGACGGCAACGACGTTGAGAATGCCGCGGAGCTTGTTGACCACCAGGGTGGCCAGCGCCTCGCCCTCGACGTCTTCGGCGATAATCAGCAGCGGCTTGCCGGCCTTGCTGACCGCCTCCAACAGCGGAATCAAGTTCTTCGCGTTGGAGATTTTTTCTTCATGAATGAGGATCAGCGGCTTCTCGAACTCGACGCTCTG
Source organism: uncultured Planctomycetaceae bacterium (assembly GCA_963789525.1). Taxonomy (GTDB): domain Bacteria; phylum Planctomycetota; class Planctomycetia; order Pirellulales; family Thermoguttaceae; genus CAVXFB01. Next base: position 202,001 of record CAWBLA010000005.1, on the reverse strand, counting down.
GTCATCCTGATTCGTGACGAAATGCGGCGACAGGAAGCCGCGGTCGAATTGCATGCCCTCGACCACGTCCACGGTCGTCTCGGCCTGCTTGCCTTCCTCGACCGTAATCACGCCGTTCTTGCCGACCTTTAAAAACGCATCGGCCAGCACGGCGCCGATCTCGGGGTCGTTGTTGCCGGCGATGGTTGCGACCTGGGCGATTTCCTTCTTGTCTTTTTCGTTGATCTTCACGGCCATCTTCTTGACCGACTCGATCACCGCGGCCGCCCCGGCCTGGATGCCGCGGCCCAGCGCCATCGGATCGGCGCCGGCGGCGACCATTCGCAGGCCCTCGAGGTAGATCGATTCCGCCAGCAATGTTGCGGTCGTCGTGCCGTCGCCGGCCACGTCGCCGGTCTTCGAGGCCGCTTCCTTGACCAACTGGGCCCCGAGGTTCTCGAAGGCGTCGTCCAGGTCGATCTCCTTGGCGACCGTGACGCCGTCCTTGGTGATTTTCGGCCCCCCACCCCTTGTCGAGTACGGCGTTGCGGCCGCGAGGCCCGAGGGTGCTGACCACGGCCCGGGCCAACTTGCTGACCCCGGCGGCCAGTGGCTGCCGAGCTTCGTCTTCAAAGACCAACTGTTTTGCCACAGCGGATTCTCCTGTTGCTGGCTAATTGCGGAAGGACCACGGTCTACCACGCCCAGTTTGGCAGCCGCATCGGGATTTCGCCCTCAGAGGAGCAACCGGTGTGCCAAACGGCCGGCGCGAGCGCGTAACCCCCTGTCCATCAACAGGTTTCGACGCCGCGACCGCATTTACGGCCCGGCCCATGCGACAACCGGTCCCGTCCGGATGTCATTTTGGCAGCCAGACCGGTTGCTCGACGCGGTACACTGCTCCCGACACGATGGGCCGTCAATCGATTGGTCCATTTCCAACCGTCATTTCATCAAGTCATCAAGCATTACGGCGCCGTATATTAGAGGGGCGCCGGGCATCAGCAGCGTCACTCGGATAGCCCCATTTTCGTTGACACGGAAGTCGGGGCAGTCCCTAATACGGATCGCGGCATCCAGTCGGGCGGTTGACAACCGGTACTACGGCCACACCGAAAATCCATGAGGCGACAAAATGCGTGGGCTCCGATCGCGCGGGTTGCTTTGGTCGATCGTGGCGATCTCCGTGTGCCAGTTTGCCGGGTGCCACCGCCAGTCGGACTCGGCCGGGCGAGAGACCAAGCCGCTTGTGCGGGTCACGCCGGCCGCGGTCGGCACCGTGACCGATTACGCCTTCTTCACCGGCCGCACCGAGGCCGTCGAATCGGTCAACGTGCAGTCGCGCGTGACGGGCTACCTCGACTCGATCGATTTCAAGCCGGGCGCCGAGTGTCAAGACGGGCAGCAGCTCTTCCTGATCGATCCCCGGCCGTACCAGGCGGTCTTGGACAGGGCCAACGGCGACGTGAAGCTGGCCGAGGCGCGGCTGAAGCTGGCCATTGCCGATTACGCCCGGGCGCAGGAAATCGCCAAGACGCCCGGGGCCATCAGCACGCAGGACGTCGACAAGTACGCGGCCGCCGAGAACGAAGCCCAGGCCGCGGTCGATGCGGCCAAGGCCAACTCGGAATCGGCGCGGCTGAACTTGGAGTTCACCAGGTGATCTCGCCCGTCGACGGCCTGGTGGGCCGCAACCTGCTGACCATCGGCAACCTGGTCAAGCAGGACACGACGCTGCTGACGCACCGTCGTTTCGCAAGACCCGATGTACGCCTACTTCGACATCGACGAGCCGACCATGCTCCGCCTGTTGCGGCTGATTCAAGAGGGCAAGATCAAGACTGACCGATGAGCGCGAGGCGGCCATTCCCGTCGAGATGGGCCTGTCGGACGAAGACGACCGCTATCCGCACCACGGGAAGATCGACTTCATCAACAACCGCATCGATCCATCGACCGGCACGCTTCAGGTCCGCGGCTCGTTCGCCAACCCCGTCTGGACGTCCACGAAGGTGCGTCTGTTGCGGCCGGGCATGTTCGTGCGCATCCGCTTGCCCATCGGCGAGCCCGCACCAGGCGATGCTCGTGCCCCAGGCGGCCGTCGGCACGGACCAGGGCGAGAAATACCTGCTGGTGGTCGATCGCCAAGGACGTGGTCGAGCGCCGGCCGGTCGATCCTGGGCGCCGAGCAGCCCGGACGGTCTGCAAGTGGTCTTTCCGGTCAAGATGGTCCGCGACAAGGAGGGCTCGCGCGCGGCCGACGAAACGACGCCGCCGAAAGGGCCGACGGTCGACAGCATCCAGGCCGGCGACCGGGTGATTATCGGCGGCATGCAGCGCGTGCAGCCGGGCATGGAGGTTCGAGGCACGAGGCCGATGCGCCGAGACGCCCGCAAACCTGCCGCCATCCGCGTGAAGAACCAGCCGCCGGGACTGCCCGGTTCGTCGACGCCCAATGGACTGTCGCCTTACGAACGATCGAGCACCGAGCGCACCCGAGAGACGCCAGCCGCATGTTCGCCAAGTTCTTCATCGAACGTCCGATCTTCGCCTGGGTGGTGTCGATCGTGATCCTGCTGGTCGGCGGCGTGGCGGCGTTCATGCTGCCGATGGCGCAGTATCCCGACATCACGCCGCCGACCGTCTCAGGTCACGGCGACCTATCCCGGGGCCAGCGCCCAGGTGGTGGCCGACAGCGTGGCCGCCCCGATCGAGCAGCAGGTCAACGGCGTCGAGCGGATGCTCTACATGTCGTCGCAGTGCACCAACGACGGCGCCTACAACCTGACGATCACCTTCGAGCTGGGCACCGATCTGAACATGGCCCAGGTGCTGGTGCAGAACCGCGTGTCGCTGGCCATGCCGCAGTTGCCCCAGGAGGTGCAGGTGCAGGGGGTGAGCACGAAGAAGAAGTCGCCCAGCATCCTGCTGTGCGTGAACCTGATTTCGCCCGACGGCCGCTACGACGACCTCTACCTGTCGAACTACGCCACGATCCAGATCAAGGACGAGCTGTTGCGGATCGACGGCGTGGGCGACGTGGCCTATCTTGGGCCAGCGCGACTACAGCATGCGGGTCTGGCTCGACCCGCAGAAGATGGCCTCCCGCAACCTGACCACCAACGACGTGGTCCAGGCCGTCAAAGAGCCAGAACGTGCAGGTGGCCGCCGGCCAGATCGGCCGCGAGCCGGTGCCCAAGGGCCAGGCGTTCCAGTTCACGATGAGCACGCTGGGGCGGCTGACCGACCCGGAGCAGTTCGCCGACATCATCATCAAGACCGGCCAGGGCGACGCCCAACGAGGGACATGCCTCGAGCCAGGTGGTGCGGCTCCGCGACGTGGCCCGCGTCGAGCTGGGCGCCCAGGCCTACGACCAGATCTGCCGCCTCGACGGCAAGCCGTCGGTGGGCCTGGCCGTCTTCCAGTTGCCCGGCTCGAACGCCTTGCAGGTGGCCGACGCAGATCAAGGCCAAGATGAAGGAGCTGAAGCGGCAGTTCCCCGAGGGCGTCGATTACCGCATCGTCTACGACACCACGCCGTTCATCAGCGAATCGGTCGACGAGGTGTTCAAGACGCTGCGCGACGCGGTGATCCTGGTGGCCATCGTGGTGCTGTTCTTCCTGCAAGACTGGCGGGCGATGATCCTGCCGATGATCGACGTGCCCGTCTCGCTGGTGGGCACCTTCGCCGTGATGGCGGCTGATGGGCTTCAGCCTCAACAACCTGACGCTGTTCGGCATGGTGCTGGCCATCGGCATCGTCGTCGACGACGCCATCGTGGTGCTGGAAAACGTCGAGCGGCAGATGTCGCTGGGCCTGGACCCGAAGAGCGCCACGATCAAGGCCATGTCGGAAATCACCGGGCCGATCGTGGCCATCACGCTGGTCCTCAGCTCGGTGTTCCTGCCCAGCGTGTTCGTGCCCGGCGTCACCGGCCAGTTCTTCCGCCAGTTCGCCCTGACGATCGCCTCGGCCATGGTCATCTCGGCCATCAACGCCATGACGCTCACGCCGTCGCGGGCCGTGGCCATCTTCCAGAACGAGAAGCTCGACGAGCACGGCCATCCCCGGCACGAGGCCCTGCCCTGGTGGATTTTCGCCGTCCTCGGCGGGCTGGTCTCGGTGTGGGTGGCCAAACGCTTCTTCGCCGGCCGACTCGGCCTGTCTGCCGAACGACGCCGGAGCACGGCCTGTCCTGGCCGATGGCTGGCCGGCCTCTGTCATCCCGGGCGCGATCGCCGGCGGCGCGCTCGGCTGGATCGTCATCGGACCGGTCAACGCGGTGCTGGCGCGCTCTTCAAGGCCTTCAACCGGCTGTTCGACCGCTTCACCGAGGCCTACGGCCGGACCGTCGGCCGGCTGTTGCGACTGAGCGTGATGGTGCTTGCGGTCTACGGCGGGCTGCTGCTGCTGACCGGCTGGACGATGAAGAAGGCGCCGCAGGCGTTCATTCCCGAGCAGGACCAGGGCTACCTGCTGGTCAACGTCCAATTGCCCGACTCGGCCTCCGTGCAGCGGACCCAGGCAGTGATGGACAAGATCGACCGCATCGCCCTGGGCGATCCGGCCGACGCGAAGCATGCGCCGCGCGATTCCCGGCGTCGCCCATACGCATGTCGGTGGCCGGCCAGTCGTTCCTGCTCCAGGCCAACGGCTCGAACTTCGGCTCGTGCTTCGTGATCCTCGACGAGTTCGCCCGGCGCCACTCGCGCGCGGAATACGACGCGGCCATCGCCCAGATCATTCGCAAGCGGTTCGCCGCGGAGATCGACGAGGCCCAGGTGCAGGTGTTCCGCGCGCCGCCGATCCAAGGGCTCGGCAACGGCGGCGGATTCAAGTTCCAGGTCGAGCAGCGCGGCTACGTCGACCTGCCGGAACTGCAGCAGCAGACCGACCGCCTGGTGGCCGAAGCCAACCACGACCCGCGACTGCTGGGCGTCGTTCACCATGTTCACCGCCGACACGCCCCAGATCTATCTCGACATCGACCGCACCAAGTGCGAGTCGCTCGGCGTGCCGGTCGAAGACGTGTTCGACACCCTGCAGGTCTACATGGGCGGCTACTTCGTCAACCTCTTCAACGCCTTCGGACGCACCTGGCAGGTCAACCTGCTGGCCGAGCCGCAGTATCGCACCAACGCCGGCCGAGATGCGAGCAACTGAAGGTTCGCAACAAGCTGGGGCCAGATGGTGCCGCTGGCCACGCTGTTTGCCCGCAAGAATATCGGCGGGCCGGTCATGGTGATGCGCTACAACATGTATACCTCGTCGGCCGTGATGGGAAACCCGGCCCCCGGCACAAGCTCCGGCGAGGTCATGAAGATCGTCGAGAACCTGGCCGACAAGCAAGGCGCCACGTTCGAGTGGACCGAGATCATGTACCTGCAATTGCTGGCCGGCAACGTGGCCATCTACGTTTTCGCCATCGGCTCGGCCCTGGTCTTCCTGGTGCTGGCGGCCAAGTACGAAAGCTGGCGACTGCCGCTGGCCGTGATCCTGGTCGTGCCCATGTGCCTGCTCTGCGCCGTCACCGGCATGCTGATCGCCTCGCTGCCGGTGGACATCTTCGTGCAGGTCGGATTCCTCGTGCTGGTGGGCCTGGCGGCCAAGAACGCGATTCTGATCGTCGAGTTCGCCAAGCAATTGCACGACGAAGGCAAACCGCTTGGCGAGGCCACGGTCGAGGCCGCCCGGCTCCGGCTGCGCCCGATCGTCATGACCTCGTTCGCCTTCATCCTAGGCGTAGTGCCGCTGGTGCTCGGCACCGGCGCCGGCGCAGAAATGCGCAACTCGCTGGGCACGGCCGTCTTCAGCGGCATGATCGGCGTGACCGCCTTCGGCATCCTGCTGACGCCCGTGTTCTTCTACGTCGTGATGTGGATCGCCGCGCGCCGGAACAAATCGTGATGTCCATTTCCGCTCCCGTTGGAAGGGGATACGGGGTAAAAGTCTGCTTGCCTTACAAGGAAGCGAAAACGGTGAAGGAACTGGCCCAGTCCAAGGGCATTCACGATACGAACCTGATCCGGCAATGGGTTCTGGAGCGGGTTCATACGTTGTGAGCCCCGCGGCTCACGGAGTCGGCGCCGGAATCACTTCCATCGGCCCTCGTGCGGCGGCCGTGCCCGGCCCTGGCGGACTCGGGCCCGGCGGCGAGAGCCGCATCTCGACTGATCTCCCAGCCGCCGCTTAGCGACCGATACGTCTCGACTAGCCCGCATTTCTCAGTGCGCCGTGAAAAGGTGTTGGTTTCTCGTGGGTGCAAGTCCCACCCGGCAACTGGTCGCTCCAGCCGGAAGCAGTCGGAGCGACAGGGGAGGTGACGAACCTGTCGGAGCCTTCGATGACAAAGGGTCGTTAAGCGACTCAGCGAGCAAGCAGGCCGTAATGCGAGTGAACGCCGAGCAGGCCCCGAAAAGGGTGATGCGGGAGCCGACCCGCCTGAGTAACGGGGAAGGCCGCCGCCGCGAAGCACAAGCTTCCCGACCGAGAAGGGGGAGGCACGAAGCGACAGGCTTCGCGGTCCCGCCGGGGTAGTGGCGATGGCATGTTTGCAAGGAGACCAACGCAACACGGGAAGCCCCGCCGGTGGCGGCGCGTGACCGCCAACGAGCAGCCCGCGAGGGACAGGCTTGGCCGGTTCGGGGTGACGGAGAGGCCCGCAGTAGCGATGAAGCCGAGTAATGCCGGCGGAGCAAAGGGGCCTCAGTTCAAGGACAACGCGGCGAGCGGCAAGGGACCGGGGATTGGCGATGAGCCTACCAACACTCGAAAGTGTCCAGAAGTTGCAGACGGCGTTGCATGCCAAAGCGAAGGGAGAACCCAAGTTCCGCTTCTATGCGTTGTACGACAAGGTGCATCGGAAGGATGTTTTGTCGATGGCCTGGCGGCGCTGCCTGGTCAATGGTGGAGCACCGGGCGTTGACGGACAATCTTTCGAGAACATTGAGGCGTATGGCGTGGCGAAGTGGCTGGAAGAACTGGCGGAAGAACTGAGGAAGAAGACGTACCAGCCTCAAGCGGTGCGTCGCGTGTACATTCCCAAGCCGGACGGGAAGCAGCGGCCGCTGGGCATACCGACGATCAAGGATCGCGTGGTGCAAACCGCGGCGATGATCGTGCTGGAGCCGATCTTTGAAGCGGACCTGCAACCGGAGCAGTACGCCTATCGTGCGGACCGCAGCGCATTGGATGCGGTGCGGGCGGTGCATGGGCTTCTGAACACGGGCTACCGGGAAGTCGTGGACGCCGACTTGTCAGGCTATTTCGATTCCATCCCACACGCCGAGTTGATGCAATGCGTTGCTCGGCGGGTGAGCGACAAGGCGGTGTTGCATCTGGTGAAGATGTGGCTGGTATCGCCCGTCGAGGAGCGAAATGCCCGCGGGCACGTCGTTCGCACCACGCGCAACAAGGACCAGGGACGCGGAACGCCGCAAGGCGCGCCGATCTCACCCTTGTTGTCGAATCTGTACATGCGGCGGTTCGTGCTGGGTTGGAAAACACTGGGACACCAGCAGCGGCTTCAAGCCCGCATCGTCAATTATGCCGATGACTTCGTGATTTGCTGTCGCGGCACGGCCAATCAGGCCCAGGCCGCCATGCGGAGCATGATGGAGCGGCTCAAGCTGACGGTCAACGAAGCGAAGACGAAGCTCTGCCGTGTGCCGGAAGAGACGTTCGACTTCCTGGGATACACGTTCGGCCGATGTTACTCGCCGCAGACGGGCCGCGCCTATTTGGGCACGCGCCCGGCGAAGAAGAAGATTCGTAAGCTCTGCGAGTCTTTGGGAGAACAGACCAGCCGACGTTTCCTGCTGCTGGAAGCCGAGGAGATCGTAGCACGCCTGAATCGCCAACTTCGGGGTTGGGCCAACTACTTCTGCCTGGGACCAGTCAGTCGGGCCTATCGTGCTGTAGACAGCTACGTGACGAACCGGCTCCGCCGGTGGTTGTGTAAGAAGCACAAGGTGCCGGGTGCGGGGACCTCACGTTTCCCCGACGAGTATCTGTACCAAGAACTGGGACTGATCCGGCTGCCGAGGCTGACTCGCAATCTCCCGTGGGCGAAAGCATGAAGACCACTGTGTCAACATCCTTGTCCGAGAGCCGGATGCGGGAGAACCGCCTGTCCGGTTCGATGAGCGGGGTGCGGAAACGGATGCGTTCCGCGCCGCACCTCGACTCTACCAACACCTATAGAAAAGGGCGGCCGTTTGTGGCATAAGTTGTTTTGTCGAAACGAACAACGCCACAAGCAAGGAGGCCGCCCAATGTTGACAGAGTGTAACGCACGCGGGTTCGTTTTCCAAGGGCTGGGAAGCCGCAGCGTCACCGCGCGATTTGACGGCGGGGCCATCACTTCGGACGCCGGCGGCCTCCTCTTGCGGGAGGTCGAGGCCAAGACCGGCATCCTCCGACGACTGGCCACCTGTTTCGACGACCACCGCGATCCTGATCTGATCGAGCACACGGTCCACGACCTGCTGGCCCAACGGATCTTCGGCCTGGCCTTGGGCTACGAAGACCTCAACGATCACGACACCCTGCGTCACGATCCGCTCTTGGCCATGCTGGTCGGCAAGGCCGATCCGGCAGGGCAGAATCGCTGCAACCCCAGAGATCGTGGCAAGGCGTTGGCGGGCAAGAGCACGCTGAACCGTTTGGAACTGACGCCCGTCGGGGCGGATGCAAAGAGCCGCTACAAGAAGGTGGTCGCGCGGCATCGCGACATTGAAGCGTTCTTCGTGGAAACCTATCTCGCGTTGCATCCCCTGCCGCCGAAGGAGATCGTGTTGGACCTGGACGCCACGGACGATCCGATCCACGGCCATCAACTGAAGCGGTTCTTCCACGGCTACTACGACAGCTACTGCTACCTGCCGTTGTACATCTTCTGCGGCGAGTATCTGTTGTGCGCCAAGCTGCGGCCGTCGGACATCGACGGCGCGGCGGGCTCGGTGAAACAGTTGGCGAAGATTGTTGAGCGGATTCGCCTGGCATGGCCCCAGGTGCGGATCATCGTGCGTGGCGACAGCGGGTTCTGCCGAGAGAACTTGATGCGTTGGTGCGAAGACAATTGTGTGGACTACGTGTTCGGTTTGGCGAAAAACGCCCGTTTACAGCGGATTTTGGGCAAGGAATTGCACGAGGCGAAGCTGCAATTCGAGGCGAGTGGACAAGCGTCGCGGGTGTTCAAGGAGTTTACCTATCGGACGCGAAAGAGTTGGAGCCGCGAGCACCGGGTGGTGGGCAAGGCGGAACATTTGTCGAAAGGCAGCAACCCTCGCTTTGTCGTGACGTCGCTTTCGCAGAAAGAGTTCGAGGCCCGTATGTTGTACGAGGATTTGTATTGTGCGCGAGGCGAGATGGAGAATCGGATCAAGGAGCAGCAATTGTGTCTGTTCGCCGACCGCACGAGTTGCGCGACGATGCGTGCGAACCAGTTGCGGCTGTGGTTGTCGAGCGTCGCGTACACGCTTTTGGCGGCATTACGGGAGTTCGGCCTGCGTGAAACGGAGATGGCAACGGCCCGATGCGACACGATCCGCTTGAAGCTGTTCAAATTAGGAGGCGCTCGTTCGGCTGACGGTTCGTCGGGTGTGGATTTCGTTGTCGGAGAGTTGTCCGTATCAACGAGTATTGCCCAAGTCCACGAGAATCTGCGACGATGGTCCTTGCCGTCGCCGGCCTCGGGATAAGAGGTTTCAGGCTTGCGGATGAGGGCATCCCGCCGACCGACGCCGCTGACGGTCTGCGCCGCCAGGGTCAGGGCGTTGAAAAATCGCCCTATCGCTCCCCTTTGCGGCCCCATTGGCTGTTATCGGGCGACGATTTCCCTCTCTGTTGACGATGCCGTGGCTGTCCCGGCGTTCGACGAAGCCCCGGCCGCGGCTACGCCGCGGCGCTGTGAGAGTCGAGGTGCGGCGCGGAACGCATCCGTTTCCGCACCCCGCTCATCGAACCGGACAGGCGGTTCTCCCGCATCCGGCTCTCGGACAAGGATGTTGACACAGTGGTCTTCATGCTTTCGCCCACGGGAGATTGCGAGTCAGCCTCGGCAGCCGGATCAGTCCCAGTTCTTGGTACAGATACTCGTCGGGGAAACGTGAGGTCCCCGCACCCGGCACCTTGTGCTTCTTACACAACCACCGGCGGAGCCGGTTCGTCACGTAGCTGTCTACAGCACGATAGGCCCGACTGACTGGTCCCAGGCAGAAGTAGTTGGCCCAACCCCGAAGTTGGCGATTCAGGCGTGCTACGATCTCCTCGGCTTCCAGCAGCAGGAAACGTCGGCTGGTCTGTTCTCCCAAAGACTCGCAGAGCTTACGAATCTTCTTCTTCGCCGGGCGCATGCCCAAATAGGCGCGGCCCGTCTGCGGCGAGTAACATCGGCCGAACGTGTATCCCAGGAAGTCGAACGTCTCTTCCGGCACACGGCAGAGCTTCGTCTTCGCTTCGTTGACCGTCAGCTTGAGCCGCTCCATCATGCTCCGCATGGCGGCCTGGGCCTGATTGGCCGTGCCGCGACAGCAAATCACGAAGTCATCGGCATAATTGACGATGCGGGCTTGAAGCCGCTGCTGGTGTCCCAGTGTTTTCCAACCCAGCACGAACCGCCGCATGTACAGATTCGACAACAAGGGTGAGATCGGCGCGCCTTGCGGCGTTCCGCGTCCCTGGTCCTTGTTGCGCGTGGTGCGAACGACGTGCCCGCGGGCATTTCGCTCCTCGACGGGCGATACCAGCCACATCTTCACCAGATGCAACACCGCCTTGTCGCTCACCCGCCGAGCAACGCATTGCATCAACTCGGCGTGTGGGATGGAATCGAAATAGCCTGACAAGTCGGCGTCCACGACTTCCCGGTAGCCCGTGTTCAGAAGCCCATGCACCGCCCGCACCGCATCCAATGCGCTGCGGTCCGCACGATAGGCGTACTGCTCCGGTTGCAGGTCCGCTTCAAAGATCGGCTCCAGCACGATCATCGCCGCGGTTTGCACCACGCGATCCTTGATCGTCGGTATGCCCAGCGGCCGCTGCTTCCCGTCCGGCTTGGGAATGTACACGCGACGCACCGCTTGAGGCTGGTACGTCTTCTTCCTCAGTTCTTCCGCCAGTTCTTCCAGCCACTTCGCCACGCCATACGCCTCAATGTTCTCGAAAGATTGTCCGTCAACGCCCGGTGCTCCACCATTGACCAGGCAGCGCCGCCAGGCCATCGACAAAACATCCTTCCGATGCACCTTGTCGTACAACGCATAGAAGCGGAACTTGGGTTCTCCCTTCGCTTTGGCATGCAACGCCGTCTGCAACTTCTGGACACTTTCGAGTGTTGGTAGGCTCATCGCCAATCCCCGGTCCCTTGCCGCTCGCCGCGTTGTCCTTGAACTGAGGCCCCTTTGCTCCGCCGGCATTACTCGGCTTCATCGCTACTGCGGGCCTCTCCGTCACCCCGAACCGGCCAAGCCTGTCCCTCGCGGGCTGCTCGTTGGCGGTCACGCGCCGCCACCGGCGGGGCTTCCCGTGTTGCGTTGGTCTCCTTGCAAACATGCCATCGCCACTACCCCGGCGGGACCGCGAAGCCTGTCGCTTCGTGCCTCCCCCTTCTCGGTCGGGGTCGGGAAGCTTGTGCTTCGCGGCGGCGGCCTTCCCCGTTACTCAGGCGGGTCGGCTCCCGCATCACCCTTTTCGGGGCCTGCTCGGCGTTCACTCGCGTTACGGCCTGCTTGCTCGCTGAGTCGCTTAACGACCCTTTGTCATCGAAGGCTCCGACAGGTTCGTCACCTCCCCTGTCGCTCCGACTGCTTCCGGCTGGAGCGACCAGTTGCCGGGTGGGACTTGCACCCACGAGAAACCAACACCTTTTCACGGCGCACTGAAAAATGCGGGCTAGCCGCGTACACGTTTCGATTTCCGCCGCACTTAGTTTTTGCGGCCCGGGTTCCCAATACTTGCGTCCCCGCTTCACAGCCCCTGGGCAGCCATTCGTTCTGGCAGTTGTGAAATCCGGACATCTCATTCCTACCGGCCCAAGGACTGCCCTTCAATGTGCGTACAGATTCTGACATAATCCACTTTGTAGGATGCGGCATCGGAGAGACACGCCCGGAACGGCTCGAACTGGCGACATGGCTTTGGTTTTTTGGCTTGGGGGATCGCGACCTATCCTGCACAACCATATCAGCAGCACGGCGACCCTGCCGCGGAGCGCGCGTTTACAATCTGCCACTGTCCGAAAAATTGTGTCCGTAGTGTTCGAGAAATGATCGCAATCCGACCGGCATCCATCGACGATCTGGACAACGTCGTGTCGATTGTTCGCAGCGCCGCGCGGCACTTGGATGAACAGGGCATTTTGCAGTGGGACAACGTCTATCCGGATCGCGCGATTCTTCAAGGCGATATTGATCGCAGGAATTTGTTTGTTCTGGAAGAGGACGGCTCGCTGGCAGCACTGATTGCGCTCGACGAACAGCAACCGCCCGAATACGCCGGCGCGGCATGGGCGTATTATGGAAAGGTCATGGTGGTACACCGGCTGGCGATCGCGCCGGAACATCAGGGCAAGAAATATGCCTCGCGCATGATGGACTTTGCCGAACGCAAGGCTGCCACCCACGGTTATGACGCGATTCGTCTGGACGCCTTCACACAAAACCCTGCGGCCTTGGCTCTGTACCAACGGCGCGGCTACCGCAAAGCAGGCACCGTGCGTCTCCGAATGGGCTTATTCGTCTGCTACGAACGACAGTGTCAATAAGCGCGCCTGCCCCGCTTTCTCTTCCCCCGCTTTCTTTGCCCGGTCGCAGCGGGGCACGTGAGCTTGTCGGTTTCAGAGATCATGCGTTAGCCCCGCCGTCGGGGGCCAATCACGAGATAATCCTCGCACAGTGCGTCCATAAACCGATGATAGAAGTTTCCCATGTCGATGTGATTGTGCTCCACATTTAACCGAGCGACCCGAGCGGCGATGTTCGACGCGAGCGTGAGGATATTTTGCGGCGACACGATCGGCCCCATGTGGACGGCAAGAGCACTCGAGTGAACACATCCGTTGAACACTGCGATAAACGTATCGTACTCCGCGCGTTTGCCGAGGCTTTCTGCGAGTGCTGACAAATCACCCGAGTACCAGGTGCTCCGGGCCGCGGGGCGACGCTTCACGGTTCCGTCGGCTTTCCGCTTTTTCACTAAATACCTGTCTTTCACTCGATCGTATTCGTTTTTGACTCTCTTTTCGCCCTCCGGCCGCTTAGCTGACGATTTCAATCTGTTGGCAAGCTGAGTGTTATGGCGGAGGACTTTTCTCGAAATCCTGTGCCGTTCAACGTGTTCGTATTCAAGGTAGTCGCTCGCTCGCGCATCAATGCGCACAGGATCGTGGACCAAATACTCGGCTTGAAAACACGCATCGTACATTGCTCGAAGCAGCGCGCCGGCGTCGACCATGAACACTCGGTCGTCGGGGCTGTATTTCCGAAGCGTTCTGATTGAGCACCATGTATCGGCCACACGCACCAAAAAATAGAGCAGTGCGCGAGATACCTCGTTCTTCGTGCTGCGATCATTTGATTTCTGAATCACAAGTCTCAAGAGCGCAAGCACATGCTCGTCCACTTTGTCGGCTTCAATCTGGTCGTTCGTCCTTGTCGAACCTCGCTCAACAACCTGCCAATCCAGCCATACCGAGGAAGCTACTAACGCTTTCCTAGGTCAACAAATATCGGTGCGTGGCGCCAGAATCCCCTAAACTCTTGACCGCGGTCGCGGGCAGCGCTGGGATAATGGGGCAATTCGTATCATCCCTCTCGATTTTCTAGACACTCGACCGCCCGATATCCGCTGCGCACGGCTCCTTCCATCGTGGCGGGCCAGCCGGTGGCGGTCCAGTCGCCGGCCAAGGTGAGACCGGCGATCGGCGTCTGCGGCGACGGCCGGTAACGGTCGACCTCGGGCGTCATCGAGAAGACGGCCGTGGGTTGGGCGATGACCCGGCCGTGAACGAGGCGCGCATCGGCAGCAGCCGGCCAAATTGCCTCCAACTCGCGCCGCACCTCGCCCAACAGCGCGTCGTGCCCAAGCTGCGGCATTCGGTGCGACGCGCTGATGACGACCTGGACGTGCTGTTGCCCGGCCCCGCATGGACGGGCGAACGCCCATTGGCTTCGCCGTCCGATGAGCACGGCGTGCGGCAGGGCCGTAACGGGACGATCGAACCAGAGATGAACGGCCGTGATGGCCGCCGGCTCGATGTGTGCTGCGCCGGCCACGAAATCATCGGCCACCAACGACCGTACGATGCGCCACGGGACGGCAACAACCGTTTGGTCAAACGCACGCCGCTGGCCGTCGGCAAGCACGACCGCCGTGACACGATCGTTTCCGATTTCGACGTGGCGAACAGGCGTCGCGCAATGCACCGGCACTCCCCGGTCGGCCAACCACTTGCCCACGCGATCGTGAAGGACGTCGCCCAGCGGCGTGCGCGGAAGAATCAGATCGCTTGCATCGCGCGACGCTAAGAAGCCTTCGCGAAAGACCTGTTGCGCGGCGGCCAACGAGGCGTGATCGAGCGTCTCGCCCAAGGCGCTCGTGAGCACGACAGAGACGAATTCAGTAGTAGCCGGCGTGCTCCGCGTGCCGTCCGCAGCGCATTGGGTATCGTTGGCTACGGCACGCGGGGCGTGCCTGCTGCTTTCGAGCCACGCGCCGATGGTTCCGTCCCCCTTCGCTCGCATCAGCTTGGCCAGCGTCCAGACGATCCTCCATCGCTCGCCGAGCGACAGATATTTGAGATTCATCAGGCCCGGCAGCAGGTGCAGCGGCGCCGGCAGGAAGCGGCTTGCGGCGAGGTCGTACTGCCGCCCGTCGGGCGCGATGCAATGGAGCGTCGTCGATCGCTCGAAGCAGTCTTCGATGCCGGTGCGGCGGCAGAAATCGAGAAACGTGCGGCAGCAGCCCATCGCGACGTGCGGGCAGTAGTCGATACGCTCCGCCGTTACGGCGTCGAGCAGCGATCCGGCGCGGCCGCCGAGGCGTGGGCCCGCCTCGAACAATTCAACGCAAAGGCCACGCTCGGCCGCAGCCACCGCGGCTGCCATGCCGGCCAGCCCGCCGCCGACGATCGCCACGGAGGACGCGCGGCCCGTCATCGCAGCGAGTCCTCCGATGGCGGCCAGAGCAACCAGCGTGCGGCCAGCCTCAGCCGCGTCGGGCGGCAAATCCGAACGCGGCGTCGGAACACGTCCGCTGGGCGTCGCCCGATCCGTCGCAGAAGCGAACGATAGGTGGCCATCATCAGGCCGAAAATGCGTCGCCCGGCGGGCTCGAGCCACGACATCAATTCGCGCCCCGCGTCGTAGAGCTGTTCGGCCCGGTCGACCTCCATGGCCATCAGCCGGTGGAACCGCGGATCGACGACGCCGGCGGCCAGGTCGGCGATGCCGTAGCCGCAGGCCCGCAGATCGGCCAGCGGCAGGTAGATGCGGTCCGCGGCGGCGTCTTCCTTCAGGTCGCGGAGGATGTTGGTCAGTTGCACGGCAATGCCGGCCTGGCGGGCCGGCTCGAAGGCGCCGGGCCCCCGAAATCCCCAGATGTGGATGCAGGCCAGCCCGACCGCCGAAGCGACGCGCTCGCAGTACAACCGCAACTCGTCGAACGTCTCGTAGCGATGCCGCTGGAGGTCCATTTCCACACCGTCGATGACGGCGCGGAGATGTTCGACGGGAATGTGGAAGCGCGCGACGGCGTCGGCCAATGCCGGCAGGATGGCCGCCGTCATCGGCACAGGCGGCAACGTCGTGGGCCGGCCATCGTCGGCGCAAGGTCGCATCACCATGTCCAGTGCGGCACGCCAGTCCGCGAGTTTCGCGCGTTGTTGCGAGCGGAACGTCGCCGGCGTCGGCAAGGTCGTCCGTATGGCGCATAAACGCGTAGAGGGCCTCCATCGCCCGCCGCTTCTCGTCGGGCAGCAGCAAGAAACCCGCATAGAAATTCGAGCCGGCACCGCGGGCGATTCGCCGGCAGTCGCGGTAACTGGCATCGATGACGTCGCGGGAAAATGGCATGGCACCGAGTCCGATGGGATCAGACGTGATCCGGCTTCCGGAGACACCGGACCAACAGGCCGAACTTCTCCAGTCTTGACAGCGTCGGTCGCCGCGACCATACGTCGTAGCCTTGGCGGCGAATGGCGTCCAGCGTAGCCAATCCGCCGCGGACGAACAATGCCACCGGCAGCCGCAGGCCGTGCGGCATCGTGCGAGCCAACGGCGCACCGCGGCGAAGCCAGGCGTCGGCCTGTTGCACCTCGGCTGCCAGCAAGTGCCGAAAGGCGTCGCTGCACTCGCGCCTGGCAAACATCGCTTCGTCATACGCCGAACCGCCGGCACGCGGTCTCGGGCAGATAGACCCGACCGCGATCCCAGTCGCTTGCCACGTCCTGACAGAAATTGGCCAATTGCAGGCCGGTGCAGATCGCATCGGACAAAGGCAGCCGGTCTGACGTATGACATTGGCCGACATACAGCACGAGCCGCCCGACAGGATTGGCCGAGTAACGGCAGTATTCCAGCACGCGTTCGACCGTCTCGTAGCGTGTGACCCGCTGGTCCTGTCGAAATGCCGTCAGGAGGTCGACAAACGGCTCGATCGGGATGTCGAACCGGTGGATCGTCTCGGCCAGCGCGACGAACACCGGATGCTCCGCCTGGCCTTGGTAGCACCGGCGAAGCTGCGATTCCCACCAGTCCAGCGCGGCCAGGCTCTGCTCGGGGTCGCCGAGTTCGTCGGCCAGATCGTCGGCCCAGCGGCAGTAGGCGTAGACGTTGCAAAAATGTTGTCGCAGACCCCGCGGCAGCAGCCGGCTGGCAACCGTGAAGTTTTCGTAATGCCGGGATGCCAATCGGCGGCAATAGCGGCGACTTTGCCGCAGCGAGAGTGGGCCACTCGTCGTCTGTGGGCCATAGCGATCGAGATCCGACGCGCGACTGCTCATGATAACTGTCTTTCCGCAAGCGTGCTTGAGGAGTCTCCCCTCTCCGGGCTGCCGACCGATAGGTTGGTCGGCGGAGACGACTGTCGACGCGTCTTATGCCCCTCGCCTGTTGTTGCGGCGTCCATTATGATGTCTTTTGGCCAGCGAGGAAACTATGCGAGTGATTCTGGCGGCGCCGCGGGTTCTGTGCGGGCGTCAATATGGCGATCGAGGCCCTGCAACGGGCGATCGAGGCCTATGATACGCCACTGTACGTCTACCACGAAATCGTCCATAACCAATCGGTTGTCGAGGGCTTCCGGCAGCAGAACGTGATCTTCGTCAACGACCTGGCAGAGGTGCCGGAAGGGGCGTCGCTCTTGTACTCGGCCCACGGCGTGTCGCCCGAAGTCCGGCGCGAGGCGGCCCGGCGGCGGCTGAAGACCGTCGATGCGACCTGCCCGCTGGTGACAAAGGTCCATCGCGAGGCCGTTCGCTTTGCCGACGCGGGCTACACAATCCTCCTGATCGGGCATGCCGGCCATGACGAAGTGCTGGGCACGATGGGCGAGGCGCCGCAGGCGATCCGCCTGATCCGGACCGTCGACGATGCCCTGCGCGTCGAGGTGGCGGATGCGGCCAAGGTCGCCTACCTCACCCAGACGACCTTGGCGGTCGACGATGCGGCCAAGATTGTCGAGCAATTGCGGCGGCGATTTCCGGAAATCGTAGGCCCGCGGCGGGACGACATCTGCTTCGCCACGCAGAACCGGCAGGAAGCGGTGCGAATCCTTGCCCGCGAGTCCGATGTGGTACTGGTCGTCGGGAGCCAAAACAGTTCCAATAGCCGACGGCTGGCCGAGTTGGTCGCCTCGTGCGGTGTCGCGTCTCATCTAATCGATGGGCCGGGCGACATCGACCCGGGATGGTTCGGTGGCGACGAGACCGTGGTCATCACGGCCGGCGCCAGTGCGCCGGAAAGCCTGGTACGAGCGTGCATCGATCTGCTTGCGAAGCGATTTGAAGTGACCGTCGCAAGTCGCGTGATCCGCCGGGAAGAAGTGCGTTTTGCTTTGCCATCGCCCTTGCGGAACAAGCCATGAAGATCAACGACTTGGAATTGCACCTCGTCTCGATCCCGCGGTCGGATTCGCCGGCGGCCGTTCGTTCCTTGCTGGTGCGGGTCGACGGCCACGTCGGGCACGGAAGGCTGGGGAGAAGGGGGATTCGGCTGGCGCGCCGGCGAGCTTGCGGCGCGGCGCGAGGCGCTGCTGGCCGTGCTCGAAGGCCGAAGCCCCTATGACATCGAGGAATTGCACACGCTCGAGGCGTTGGCGCCGCCGCCGCTGCGCGGCGATCGAAATGGCCGTCTGGGACCTGCTGGCACGCTCGCTCGGCCAACCGCTGTGCAACCTGTTGGGCGGCTATTATCGGCGGCGCGTGCCCGTTTCGATTCGCCTCGCCGGACACCGCCCGGCCATGTCGGCCCAGATCTCGCGCGAACTGGCCGAACAGGGCTTTCACACGCAGACCATCGTGGCCGGCAGCCGGCCGGAGGACGATCTGAAGATCCTGACGGCCATTCGCGAAATTATGGGCGACCGGGTGGAACTGCGCTTCGACGGCATGGGCCGTTACGGCATCGAAGCGGCCCGCGATTTTGCCGTCCAGAAGGATGCCGAGCGGTTGCAGTTTCTTCTCGATCCGCTCGACACCGATGAGATACCTCAGGTGGCATCGTTGTCGCGACAGATCAACGTTCCGTTGGCCGTATGGCGGGCGATCCACGGGCCCGGCGACGTGCTCAGCGCCGTGCGGTGCAATGCGGCGCCGTTTGTCCTGGTCGACCTGGAGCAAGTGGGCGGGATCGGGCCGGCCAGAACGTGCGCGGCCATCGCCGCCGCCGGCGGGGCAACCGCTGTATTGGCCGGCCGCCCCTCGGCCGGCATCGCCACGGCCGCCATGCTTCACGTTGCCGCCGCCACGGCCGCCTTCTCCAGCAGCAACGAACTCGCCTTGCGCCAGGTCCGCGACACCGTCCTGACCGACGCCCTGGAAATCTCCGACGGCATGGTGGCCGTGCCCCAAGCCCCGGGCCTCGGCGTGACGGTCGACCGAGCTAAGCTCGAGGGCTACGCGGAAACCGGATAGGGGTTCACCGCTGATTGCCGATGTAGTCCTTCATGAAGCGATTCTCCATGGCAAGTCGGTCGTGCTGGGCCTTGACCACGTCGCCGATCGAGATCATGCCCGCCAACTGGCCATCGCGGAGCACTGGCATGTGCCGGATGCGGCGCGTTGTCATCAGGCCCATTACGAGTCCCACGTCGTCCTCCGGCGCGGCGGTGATGAGCCCCTTGCTCATGGCCTCCAGCACCGTGACCTCGGTCAGCGGGCGGCTGCCGGCCACACTGGCGTGAAGGATGTCGCGCTCGGTGATAATTCCGAGCAGCTCTCGATCGCTGGTCGCGCCGCCACGGCAGACCACCAACGAACCGATGCCTCGCTCGACCAGCGTCCCGACGACTTCCTGGAGCGTGGCTTCGGGCGGAATGGTGTGAACCGCCGATCCCTTGACGCTGAGAATTTCCTGGAGATTCATGAGCGACCCCCGCCAACACCGATGTGCGCCCACCAAATTGTAGGGCGGACACGGTCTAGGGTCAAACCGCAGATCCGGTGGCGTGCGGCCAGATTTTCTGGCGGGTCCGTCATTCCGTGCGCAGCGACGAATCGCCCTCGCCCGTCATCGGCACGAATTGAACCGGAGCGATGCTCTTGTGATCCAGCGAACCGTCGGACCGCCTCTCGAAAAGCATCAACTGCTGGCAGTCGCTACCGATGGGAAGCACCAGCCGGCCGCCCGGAGCGAGCTGTTCGACCAACGGCGGCGGCACGCGATTGGTCGCGGCAGCGACCAGGATCGCGTTGAACGGCGCATGTTCGGGCCAACCCTGCGCGCCCATCGCCCCAGCGGACCGTGACGTTGTGGTAGCCTAACGCGGCCAACCGCTGGCGGGCTTCCTCGGCCAGCGAAGGAAGGATTTCGACGCCGTACACTTCGCTGCACAATTCGGCCAGGACGGCCATCTGGTATCCCGAACCGACGCCGACGTCCAACACCCGGCTATCCGGTGTGGGGTGGGCAAGCTGCACCATCAACGCGACCATATAGGGTTGCGACACCGTTTGACCCAGCCCGATCGGCAGTGGATAGTCTTCGTACGCCTTGCCACGCAAGTGACTCGGAACAAAACGGTCGCGAGCCACCTTGCCCATGGCGCTCGAGCACCCGCGGGTCGGTGATGTCGCGGGCGCGAAGCTGCCGCTCGATCATGCGCTGCCGCGCCGCGGTCACCGCCTCATCTTCATAAGCCGACGGAACCGCGCCGGGCACAGGTTCGAGAGCGTTCGACGGATGGTGCACGTTCGACGCGGCCATCTTGCGCAACCGGAAAAAATCCATTGGCAAGATAATTCTAAGCCGCTGTGCGCGTGCAGACAATACGGGATGCTCAGTTGCAGCACGTTGCCGGGCTGCAAACCTGCACCGGAACCTGCTTCGTCACGATCCGGGGCACGCATCGCGTCGCCGTATACGGTACCTGCTTTGCCACATAGCGCACGCAGGAAACCGTTTTCTGGTATTGCTCGGGCCGGCAGACCGTGTAGGGCACTTTCCTGGTGTGCTGCTCCGACACCATCCTGCAAACCCTGTACGGCACCTTTTTCGTCATCGTCTGATGGACGTACCGGACGCACCGCACCTGCTTCTCGATCATCTCCGGTTTCCATACGCGGCACTGTTGCGTCGTGCAGCAGGCTGCCGTGCGCACGCATTGCACGTATTGCACGCGTTCGACGCGCACGACTGCACCTCTTGCGTTTCCCAGTGGCCCGAGCACACGTGCACCGTCTTCATATATTGCTCCGGGCGACAGACGGTGTAGCACACTTGTCGCTCGGCCGTCTCGTAAACCGGCCGGCACACCGTATACTGGCACTCGCGGTAACGCGTTTCCGGCACATAGCGCGTGCAGGTGATCGTCTTCTGCTCGGTGACGGGCTCGTAGCAGGTGCGGTAGCAAGTGTATTGCTCCTGCTGATAGACGACCTCCTGGCAGGTCTTCATCACTGTACAGCACTGTTGGGCCGCCGGCGCACAGCAGCTACTTTGATACGTTGAGCAACACCTGCCGCGATGGAAGAACGCTTGGGCATCCGTCGCCAACAGCACAAATACCAACACGAACGCCATTCCGTACAACGCGGACTTTCGCATGATACACCTCCCTGGAAATATCGCTGAAGCATTTGAATAACCCGTCAGAAACGATAGGGAGAAGGGAGTGCGCCGGTCAACTCCCGCCGAAGAGGCAAACCCCCGAATGACTAGAAGGGCTGTCCCGATTTTTCGAGGATTATCCCAAATTATAGCGCCGACGACGACGGGGACCGTCCGTTTTTGCTGCCGCACCATTCTGAGCGAAGCAAGAATCTCCGAGGATTTCTTATGCGAGATTCTTCGCTTCATTCAGAATCGCGGTTATACGGATTGCGAGACCAATTTCTTTGCACCCCTCATGCCGCCAGCCGCTGCGGCGCCAATTCCTCCAGCAAATTGACCGTCAAGAGCATGTTGCCCTCGGCGTCATAGAACTGGACAATGCCGACGTCGACCAGCCACATTGCCATGCGGCGGTCGACCTTGTAGGTTCGAGCCGTGTACCGGCCGTCGTCGAGCAGAATCGTTTCGTCCAATTCCCAACTGTCAAACACCTCGACGCCAAGGTCTTGAAAGACCCGCAGAACGATTTCGCGAACCTCGCGGGGCAGAGGATCCTTCCTCATAATGGCAACCTCCTTTGACACGACCGGATATTGATCGAGGGGCGAGATCGTATCGCCGCGGACGCCGCGGATCAATGCGAAAAACAGCAACGGCAACGATTTTTTGGCGCCCGATGTAAACGGGACAGTTGGTGCAGAGATGGCGAACCTGCGTAAACAAGGAGGGTGCTTGCCGCCGAAAAATGGGGGCCACGCATTGCCTGGCCGCACCGGACGGGTCACTCGCCCGGCTCGCCGACCTGGCGCAGATAGCTGGCCAGTCGCCCTTGGAGGTCGACCAGGTTCTGCCACTCTCGCTGGTCGAGCGTCACGCGATCCCCTTTGCCCTTGGGCTTGACCGATTGCAGCAGTCCCCGCATGCGCAGGTGAATGTACTGGAGCATCTCGGCCAGTTGCGCCGCCTGGCCGGGACTCAAGGCGGTGGGCAGCTCGGGCGGGGCCAGCGTGTGCAACAGCACCTCGGCATCGGGATCGTCGTGGAAGTTTAGCTCGAAGTCGAGCGAGACGGCGCTCGGCTCCTCTTCCGCTTCGTCAAGCTCCAGCGTGATCCCTTCCGAGAGATCGGCACCGCGAAGCTTCGCCAGCCGCTCGGCAATCTCCTGGTGTGAGCCGAACACCAGCAACGTTCGCCCCATCGCGATGGAGTCGCCTGGTCGGAGCACACAGAGTTGAACCGTTTCTCCGTTGACCCGCGTGCCGTTGGTGCTTTGCAGATCGGTCAAGACGACCTTGTCTTGGTCTTCCTGAATCTTCAGGTGGAAGCGGCTGATCCGGTCGTCGTTGAGTTGGATCGGATTGCCTTCCTCGCGGCCGACGGTCAACGGCGTCTGCACGTCTTCAAAGACGCGCCCCCGGTCGGCGCCATCGAGCACCCGCAAGGTAATCAAAGCCATATGCAATTTCTAGCCCGAGCTAGACTGCCGGTCAAGCCGGCCGGTGCGTCCGTTCAGGAGGTTTCCCTGGCCGCTGGGCGCATTACGCTGCCGCCCGGCGTGAGGTCTCGGCGGTGGGCGTCCCCGGCCGGCGGCCCCATTTCCGCAGCCAGCGGAAATACGCGGCCAAGTGCCGCCACGCGTCGGCCGTGAGGAGATTCTTGCTGCGGCGCTGCTCCAGATGGTAGCACGACGTTGCGCCGTGGTACATCACCTGCCAGCCGGCCCGCGCCATCCGCAGGCAGAGGTCCACATCTTCAAAATACTTGCCGTAGCCCTCATCCAGCAGCCCGACCTCGGCGATTGCCTCGCGGCGAGCCATCAAGAAGCAACCCGAGAGCCAATCGCACGCCCAGGTTCCGCCCGGATCGCGATCGGCGTAAAAATGCTGCTCGACGGCACGTCGGAGCCAGCGGCCCAGGCCCGAGCGGCGGGCGAGAATCAGCGGCACGGTCTGAAAACGCCTGGCGGCATGGGCGTCCGATCCGTCGGCATGGTACAAGCGGCAGCCGGCGATGCCGCAACGCGGCCGGCCGTCCATCATCGCCACCATGCGCGACAGGCACCGTTGCTGCGGATCGAAGTACATGTCGGTGTTCATCAACAGCACGTAGTGCGCCGTCGACGCGGCGCAGGATGCGATTGAGATTGGCGGCGTAGGAAAGCCGCCGTGCGTTTTCGAGGACCCGTGTTTCGGAAAAACAGCCCCGCCACGGTTCCACGCCGTCGACCGAGGCGTTATCGACCACGATCAACCGGCTTCGCAGCCCCACGGCCGATCGCGACATCGTGCCCAGCAGTCGCGGCATCAAGTTGCGCTCGCGGGTGTAGATCACGCCGATGTCGAGATCGAAAGGATTGATGATTGTTGATTGATGATTGTTGGGTCGTTCCTAAGGGGGCAGTCCCATTTTTTTGCGGCGTCCCGCGACAAAAATGGGGACAGTCCCCATCCTACGCTGCCCGGCGGCTTCCATCGACTTCAAGGAACGGCTCGTCGAGGAGATCGGGGCCAAGGATCGCCGGGACGTTGGAGGCAAAATGCTCGCCAAAGGTCCTCAATACCGACGTGAGGGCCGCGAAATTGGCGTCTTCGACGATCGGCGTGCCGCTCGATGCCCGTAGCTCGCAACGGTCGCCTTTCGGATCGAGCAGCGAGACCGAGAGGGACCAGCAATTATGTTCACCGGCGCCGCTTGTCGGATCAATCCAGCGGATGCGGCGAAAGTCGGATTGCCCCGCCCAGCAGAATTCGACCCGACGGACGCCCCATTGCCGGACGCTGTGGATCAGAACGTCCCATGGGTTGGGGTTCAAATGTTGAGGCTCGGGGTTGGCAAGTTGATGGCAGCACTGGTCCCGAACGGGTTGCCCAAGACCTCGGAACCCGAGCCGATTGCCCAATGCAGCGAGAACGGCGAGGCCGGATTTCAGCGTACGGACGACGGCCCGCTTGGCCAGCGCGAATTCCTCGTATCCGAACAGCCGCAAGCGGATCATCAGGACGATAAGACTCATGGCAATGATCCACGCCAGCACGTCGAGGCGAAAGATCGTGGCGGCCGTAGCGGCAGCCCCCGTCGCCAGGCATACGGCGCCGATCAGGCACAGTACCTGCCAGGGCGTCCAGCCGCGATCGAGCAGACGGTGGTGGATGTGCAGCCGGTCGGGCGAATCGAAACGCCGGCCCGTCAGTCTCCGCCGCACCAAGGCCGCGACAATGTCGAACATCGGCAGGGTCATGACCACGACCGGCGCGGTGATGGCCAGCGTGGCCGAGGTCTTCATAGACCCTTGGATTCCGAGCAGGCCGACGCTCAACCCGATCACCATGCTGCCGGAATCGCCGAGAAAGACGCTGGCCGGCGGCAAGTTGTACATGAGGAAGCCCAACAGCGAGGCGGCCAGCACGATGGCCATCGCGGCCACGTGCTCGTGCCCTTCGTTGGCGGCGATCACGCCCAGCATGACTGCCGTCGAAAGGCCCACGATCGACGCCAGTCCGTCCATGCCGTCGATCAGGTTCAAAGCGTTGATGCAGCCCAGCAGCCACAGCACGGTGATGGGAATGCCGAGCCAGCCCAGCTCGATGGGCACGCCGAAGGCCACGACGCGGTCAACGTAGTAGCCGCACACGACGATCGGCAGCACGGCGACGACCTGGAGGGCCAGCTTCAAACGCGAGGGGAGGTCAAAACGGTCGTCGATGCCGCCGACAAAGCAGACGAATCCGGCGGCGATCATCCAAGCGGTGGAGAGCTCGCTGAATTCCGGGCTGATCGCCGAGCAGAAGCGGGCTACCAGCAGCCCCAGGGCCGTGGCGCCGTAAACCGCCACGCCGCCGCAGAGCGGAACGGGCCCGCCGTGGAGCTTGCGCCGGCCGTCGGGCCGGTCGACGATGCCCCATCCCCGCGCAAGCCTTCGGACAACGGCCGTCAACACGAGCGACGCCGCCAGTGCGATCGAGGATGTCAACGCCAGCGAACCCATGTGCCGTCCTTAGCCGAAGTCGTCGGCACGCTCCGTGTGCCGTGGCGGTCGATTTGTGTTCAACGGTTTCTTCGAGTGCGTCTCCGCTATGCCGCCTGCCGGTGTGCATTTTGCTTCACGTGTTGCGTATAGGCCGCGATGACCTCCTTGCTGGGCCCGATCAACTGTGCCCGGCCGTGATCGAGCCACAGCACGCGGTCGCACAACAGCGGCAGATTCGTGAGGTCGTGACTTACGACGATCACCGCTCGGGCCGTGGACATCAGGCTTCGCATGCGCTGCAGGGCTTTGTCCTGGAAGCTCATGTCGCCGGCCGAGAGGACTTCGTCGACGATCAGGATTTCCGGCTCGATGGCGGTGGCGATGGAAAACGCCAGCCGCACCATCATGCCGGCCGAATAGTAGCGGACGGGCATGTTCAGAAAATCGCCCAGTTCGCTGAATTCGGCGATCGGCTGGATCTTGGCGCGGATCGACGACGGCGTCTCGCCCTGCAAGTAGCCGCGAAACAGGATGTTCTCCCAGCCGCTGGCGTCCGGCTCGAAGCCCAGCGCGATGTCGAACAGCGCGCTGATGCGCCCACGGACCCGGCGGCTGCCGGCGGTGGGTGGATAGATTCCGGCCAGCAGCTTCAGCAGCGTGCTCTTGCCTGCCCCGTTGTGGCCAATAATGCCAAGTCGCTCGCCTTCGGCAACCGTCAGGTCGATGTGCTCCAGGGCCTGCACTTCTATCATCGTCCGCTTTGATCGCCGGTAGAAACCGTGAAGCAGGTATTCCTTCAAACTGATCCGCCCAAAGCAGCGGACGTTGAAGCGTAGCCCGACGTCGTCTAGCTGTATCAGCGACATGCCTAAATCAGAGATAGAAGATCATCCGCTGTTCAAAGCGTCGTAGCAGCAGCGCGGCGGCGCCGACGGCCGCCAGTCCGATGATCGCGCCGAGGGCAACGGACAGGAGCGGGGGCGCCTGTCCTTCCAGGATCGGCTTGCGAATCATATCTAACAGGACGGCAAACGGGTTGAGGTTCATCACCCATTCGGCATTCGAGTTATGTAGTCTTTCCAGCAACCTTCTGGGCGGCCAAATGATCGGGGTGACGTAGAACATGATCTGCATCACCACTTCGATGAGATGCTGCGAGTCTTGAAACATTACATTGGCCACGCCCATGCAAGTTGCGAGCGACCAGCCGATTACAAACAGCAGTGCCAAAGTGGGCACAAGACTGAGTAGGGCCAACGGCCGCTCAAACCCGTGGACGACGCCGACAAACACCACGGCAACTCCCAGCCCGAGCAGGAAGTGGAAGCCCGCGCCCAGTACCGTGCGCAAAGGATATATTGCCAGCGGGGCGGGTTGCTGACGGAGGTACGATTCTCCTTTGAAGAAGGACTGGCACCCATCCATTACGGAAGCGTTCACGAAGCCCCAAAAGGTCAACCCGACGAGAAGGCTGGGTGCGAAATCGCGCACGCTCAGGCTCAACAACGGACACATCACCGCGCACAGCACCACGGTCATGGCGATCGGGTGCACGAGCGACCAGCCGATTCCGATGATCGAACGGCGGTAGCGGTTCCGGAGGTCGTTGCGAACCAAGGACAGCCAGAAATAGCGGAGCCGCCAAATCGCCGACAGATACCCGGTCATCCAGAGCCTCCCTGCTCAAGAACCGCAACCGCCACGGATCAAACCCATCGCCGAGCTCCCAAGGCATCCGACACGCTCCATGTGCCGTCCGCCATGGCCCTGCGCCTGCGCACCGTCCCCTGTCGGCTGTCCGCTGCGGTCCCGTACCCTCCTGAATACAGTTGTGCGGAGGACGGAGTATACAGGCGCCGGCAACCACGAATCAATGCCAAAACCGTGGCGGCGCCACACCGCCACACTGGGCGAAGCTGCAAAAGTGGTCGCGCGGCCGGCTGGAGTGGGGGGCGGAGAAATCGGGCTTGTCTCATCCGCCGAAAAGGTTCTATACTGCCACGCCCGCCAATTTTGACGCCCGGGGAGCGGGCGCGAAATACGTCCACACAATTGCGAACGTGGCTGCGGGAGCCGCGGCGAAGGAGACAGTCCCAGGGAGTAGACCGCGACTGATTGCGTCGTTCTCGCAACTTCGCCCCGTTGATCTCTCCGCGGTTCTATTGAAATTACTGTGGAACACCGGTTTAAGGAGGAACCGACATGACCCAGGATTGCTCGAATCCTGTCCCCCAACATTGCCCCAGGACTCGCGGGCCTGGCCGACGGTTGAAGGTTATCCTTGGCTGCGTGTCGGCCATTGCGCTGTGCATTGCGATTCGCCATTATTGGCAGGCGGAGCCGGCCAGCGCGGATACGACCGCGCACATTCCGGCGAGTGCGACGCGACCGCCGACTCGCTCGGCCATGGCGGCGGAAGCGCCGGCCGGCGGCGGCCACAGCGCCCCCCAAGCCTTGTCCGCCGCCCCCGGGGCCCAAACACCGCAAATCGTGGCGACGGTCAACACGCAGCGGATCCTTCGCGACCAGCTCGCGCACCAGTGTCGGCGGGTCTACGGCCAGGAGGTGCTCGAAACCATCGTCAACAAGCGCCTGATCATGGAAGAGTGCAAGCGCCGGGGCATCAGCGTGACCCGGGCGGAAGTCGACGCCGAAATTCAGCGGATGGCCAAGCGTTTCAATATCCCCGTCGACCAGTGGTTGAAGCTGCTGAAGCAGGAGCGGAACATTGCGCCCGCACAATACGCCAACGACATCATCTGGCCTACGCTGGCGCTGCGGAAGCTGGCTGGCGAGCGACTCTCGATCACGCGGGACGAGTTGGTCAAGGAGTTCGAAAGCGACTACGGCGAAGCGGTCCGCGTGCGGCTGATCGCCGTCGGCGATCTGGAGAAGGCGAAGAAACTCCAGGCACAGGCGGCGGCAAATCCGAAGGAGTTCGGCAGCTTGGCCAAGAATTTCTCCGAAGACGCCCCGAGCGCCAGCCTGAAGGGCATCATCCAGCCAATCCGCAAGCACGGCCCGGAAAAAAGCATCGAGGACGCCGTCTTCAACATGGCCGACGGCGAGGTCTCGCCGGTGATTCACGCGGGAGGGCAATACGTGATCCTCAAGCGCGAGGAGCTGATTCCCGCCCAGAAAGTGAGCTTCGAGACGGCGAAGCCCCGGCTCGAAGAGATTCTCCGCGATCGCAAGATGCGAGCCGTGGCCCAGGGCGTCTTTCGGCAGTTGCAAAATTTGGCGACGATCGAAAACGTGTGGAACGATCCGGCGAAGCGGCAACGGATGCCGGGCGTGGCGGCGACGGTCAACGGCTCGCCAATCACGATCCGTCAGCTTGACGAGGAGTGCATCGCCCGGCACGGCCGCAGCGTGCTGGAAGGAATGATCACCCGCGAAATCCTCGACCAGGAGTGCCGCAAGCAGCAACATCACGGTCGGCGAGCAGGAGATTGACGCGGAGATCGCCCGCTCGGCGCTGGCGGGCGTGAAGCCCAGGGCGGACGGCAAGCCCGATGTCGAGGCGTGGCTCGAACTCGTGACCAAGAAGCAGGGCATCCCACTGGACGCCTATCGCAATGAAGTCGTGTGGCCGACCTGCGCGCTTGAGAAGTTGGCCAGCGGCGACGTCGAGGTGACCGACGAAGACCTGCAGAAGGGATTTGAGGCGAACTTCGGGCCGCGCGTCCGCTGCCTAGCGATTGTCTTCAACGACGAGCGCCTCGCCCAGCGCGTGTTCGACATGGCCCGCAAGCGAAACACCGCCGAGTATTTCGGCGAACTGGCGACGCAGTACTCCGTCGAGCCGGGCAGCCAGGCCATGCACGGCGAGGTGCCGCCGATCAAGAAGAATGGCGGCCAGCCCAGCCTGGAAGAGGAAGCGTTTCACTTGAAACCCGGCGAACTGTCCGGACTGGTCAAGGTCGGCGACAAATTCGTCCTCCTGCGCTGCGAGGGCCATACCAAGGCGGCGGACGTGAAGTTCGCCGAAGTCCGCGACGACATCTATAAGGACCTGCGCGAAAAGAAACTGCACCTGGCGATGGGCGCGTGCATGGAACGCTTGCAGGAAGCGGCGACCATCGACAACTACCTGGCCGGCACGAGCCATTCGCCCGCGCAGCGCGCCGTGCGCCCGCCGGCACGGTGCCGTCGCTCCGCCAGGTGCCTGGGCGGTAGGCGACAAGCCACGCAGATCACCTCATTCTTGGCGTGCCGCCCCACAGTCGCCGCCGCGGTGCGTATAATGTTCAGCGGTGAGCCTCGGCGCGCTCCGATTGGAGGATCA
The DNA here is from genome assembly GCA_963789525.1 of uncultured Planctomycetaceae bacterium. Classification (GTDB taxonomy): domain Bacteria; phylum Planctomycetota; class Planctomycetia; order Pirellulales; family Thermoguttaceae; genus CAVXFB01. The sequence continues at coordinate 172,499 of CAWBLA010000005.1, read as the reverse complement.
TCATGCCCAAAGCAGGTTACTCCGGACCGCTGGAACAAATCGACGAGTATTGTTGGCGCATCCCGAAAAGCTACAAGGCGGGAATGCGGGTGGACGGCCGCATCTTTGCCGACGAGCGGTTGATGCGCGACATCCGCAACGATCCGGCGCCGGAACAAGTGGCCAACGTAGCGTTCCTGCCTGGCATCCAGATGGCCAGTCTGGCCATGCCCGACATCCACTGGGGCTACGGCTTCTGCATCGGCGGCGTGACGGCTACCGACCCGGCAGCCGACGGCGTAATTTCGCCCGGCGGCGTCGGCTACGACATCAATTGCGGCGTGCGGCTGCTCCGGACCGACCTGACGGAAGAGGACATCGTGCCGCGGCTTGAGCCGCTGATGGAGGCGCTCTTCCGCCGCATCCCGGCCGGCGTAGGAACCGGCGGGCCCTACCGGTTCGGCGGCCGGGAGCTGTATCGCTTGCTGGTTGAAGGCGCCCCGTACCTGGTGTCGCGGGGCTGGGCGACGCCCGGCGACATCGAACACACCGAGGCCGGCGGTTGCCTGCCCGGCTCCAATCCCGATTTCGTCAGTCAAAGGGCGATTAGCAGCGCGGCGGCGACCAGTGCGGCACGCTCGGCTCAGGCAACCATTTTCTCGAAGTGCAGATCGTCGACGAAGTGCTCGACCAGGCGGCCGCGCACGCGATGGGCCTACGGCGAGGGATGGCGTGCGTCATGATCCATTCCGGCTCGCGCGGCCTGGGCTATCAGGTCTGCGACGACGCGCTGGCGGCCTTCCGTAAAGCCCCGTCCAAGTATGGCATCGATCTGCCCGACCGCCAGTTGGCCTGCGCGCCGGTCCGTAGCCCCGAGGGCCAGGAGTATCTTGGCGCGATGCGCTGCCGCGGCCAACTACGCATGGGCCAATCGGCAGTTGCTGATGTGGCAAACCCGCGAGGTCTTTGCCGACTTCTTCGGCCGCGACTGGCAACTGCTGGAAATGAACCTCGTCTACGACGTTGCCCACAACATTGCGAAGATCGAGGAGCACGAAATCGACGGGCGCAGCCGCTCGGTGTGCGTGCATCGAAAGGGGGCCACGCGTGCGTTTCCAGCCGGACATCCGGAAGTGCCCGAGCGGTATCGCCAGGTCGGCCAGCCGGTCATCATCCCCGGCGACATGGGCCGCGCCAGTTGGGTCCTGGTGGGCCAGCCGGGAAGCATGCGCAGGACCTTCGGCACCACCTGCCACGGGGCCGGCCGCCTGATGAGTCGCACCGCCGCCGTGCAGCCACGCCAAGGGGCGCCGCATCGACCGCGAACTGGCCGAAAAAGGCATCATCGCCAAGTGCCGAAGCTGGAAGGGCCTCGCTGAAGAGCAGCCCGCAGCTTACAAAGACGTAAGCCTGGTGGTCGACGTCGTCGATCGCGCCGGCCTGGCCAGCAAGGTCGCCCGCCTGCGACCCGGTGGGCGTGGTCAAAGGCTAAAGACCTGCCACCGATGTGATTCGCCACAAAGGCGCAAAGACGCCAAGTCCAACCATGGAAACCGCAGATGAACGCGGATGAACACAGATCAAGACACTCGAGTCGTATCCGCGTCCCTCTGCGTCCCTCTGCGGTTTCTTTCTTCGTGCGATTGCGCCTTGTGGTTCAATCTCCCCGTCACTGCTGGAGTGAATAGAGCACGATGTTCAAGCCCAGCCGCGCGGCGTCGTCGCGGGTATAGCCGCGACACGCCAGCGAATCGCGTTTTTCCAGGGCGCAACTCAGATCGTACCGTGAAAAAATCACGCCCCAACGGTCGCCAAACTTGATGCCGTCGAAGTCGGGCGGGACCTTGTGGACCGCCGCCTCCAGCGGTCCGCCGCGGGGGCACTTTCGGGATCGCGGCGCAAAACCAGGTGCAAATCGAACCCGCCGTACGTCGTGCCGAGCAACGGGTCGCTCGGCGGAATCCGCTCCAGCTTGTGATTGGGGAAGATGGCCGCCATCTCACGACGGAACGACTGGCTGAAGGCCGCGCTCGCGCAAATCGAATCGGCAAACAACATCCCGCCGCGCTCGATGTACTGCCGGAGCCGCTGCCGCTCGGCGTCGGTAAGCCGAAACGCCGTCCGGCCGTGCATGAAGACGAGGTGATAATCGAACAGCGCGTCGTCGGTGATGTCCAGCGGCTCCTGGCGGACGTGCGTGCGAATTTTCAGTTCCCGACCGGCCGATTCCATCAGGTTGGTCAATGCCCTCGGGCGCAATGTTGCATCCGCCGGGATGGCGGAGATTGGCGACGTAGAGCCGGCCGCGCTCGACCTGATCGCCGGGCCGCCGGGTGGCGCTGCGCGGAAGAAATCCTCCTTCGTCTTCAACTCGCGGTTCGTGGCGTACGCCAGCACGTTGATGCCCAGGGACAGGGCGGCGTCAATCTGCGGCCTGAACCGCGGGGCTATACTTCGTGCCCCGCCCGGCCCGCGACAATTCCCAAAGGCACGAAAGCGACGGCCGGTCGGGCTCGGGTGGAACATACACCACGCTCGTGCGGCAACCGGACTCGATGCCCCAGATCGGTCGCAACTGGCGAGGATCGACCTTTTCTTCGGCATACCAGATTGGATGCTCGGGCTCGAGCAGCCGCAACTGGTACTCGGGCTCGGGGAACACCTCGCGCATCAACACGCGAAAGCCCGCGTCGAAGCCCAAGCTGCCGCAATTGGCCTCGGCAAACAGGAAACCGCCGCGATCAAGGTAGCCGCGGAGTTTTTGGACGAGTTGCCGGCGTTCAGCCGGGTCGTCGGGCAGCGGGCTCCGGCTGCCGCAGAGATACGCCACTGGCGTCTGCAACAGGTCCTCGACGCTGGCCAGCCGGAGATCGACCACCTGCCAGGTCAAGTCACGCTTCCAGCGCGATTCCGTGTAATGGGTCAGATTGGCCACGTCACTGCGATGCTGGTTCCAGTCGTCGCCGGGGCCGTATTGCAGCTTGCCCAACAGCACCGGCCAGCGTCCCTTGGACAGGAACAACAGGGCGAGGCTGGTGCCGACCACCGGGTTGCTCTCGCCGACGCCCCTCCCCGTCCAGAAGCCCGAGAGGCTCTCTTGACTCCGTACGAGTTGCTCGGCGCCTTCGCGGTACCAGTCGGCCCGGTCCGGTTGGCCCGGGCGCGGAACCAGAGGGATGAAACGCCGCGCGGTGAGCCGGCCAGCCCGCTCCAGACCGTACAAGTAGTAGAGGAGCCACATCGAGCCAACGCTGCCCGGATTGTGCGACACCGAGTAGTGTTGCCCGAGCCACCGGATGCCCCGCTCGATCCGGTCGCTGTCGCCGGGCTCGTGGGCAACGCAGCATTCGATGCGGTTTCCGACGACTTGGGCGTCACTCGATTGGACACGGTCGGTGGCGATGACCAACGACGTGATGCCGGCGCACGTCATGCTGCCGGTGCCGCCCAACATGAGTCGGTTGTAGCTCCACGAGCCGTCGATGTTCTGGCACTTCTCCCAATACATCTTGGCCAATCGCCAGGTGCGGTCGCTGGCGCCGACTCCGACGCGTTCGGCCTCGTGCAGGGCCAGGAGCGCGAACTGCGAGTTGGAATTGTCGCCGTCGCCGCCGGGATACGACCACGCCCCCTTGTTGATGCCCTCGACAATTTGCGTGCTTTCGAGCCACTTCACGTTGCGGAGGATTCGCTCGCGATCCCGATCCGGCTCGGCCCGAGCGAAGACCATCGTCTGGAGCGAGACTACGTAGTTTCTTTCGGGCCGGATTTTGCGAAGGTTGTTCAGGGCCTTCTGCATCCGCTCGTCGTCCGGGCCCGTGCCGGCGTCCAACAGCGCCAGCGTGCACAGTGCGCTGATGCCGCCGGGCTGGCCGAGCCGCATGACGTCGGGCCACCCCCCGTCGCCTTGTTGCTGGCTCCATAAGTAGGCGGAACCGCGGTCGATGGCCTTGCGGACCTGCTCGGCCGTCACGTCGGCCCCTACAGGCCCTCCAATCGACCCAGTCAGCCCCAGTGCCACCAGGGCGACGGCAAGAAGGCGTTTCATGGGCCAATTTCTCCCACCGCGACGCAGCGAATCAATGAAAGACGATCGCAAGTATCTTACAATTAGCTAGTTAGGTCGGCGATGGTTCACCGTAGCAGGCGCGCCGCGTGCCGTTGCACGGTTCCGGTGACTTTGCCCGACTGCCCCTATAATGATACCATCAGAAGCGGTGGGGGCGGTACTAGCGAACAGAGAATGACAAATGTCAAAAACGGAATGACGTCGGAAGGAAGAAGGTCGAAAATGGAATGACGGTCGAGGCATCGCCATTGGTGCTTCGCCGCTGTTTCGTCATTCCGTTTTCGACACCCTTCGTTGTCCTTGCCCAGTCCGGTCCCCTATTTCAACTTCAATCTCATGGCCACCGTCAAAACACGTAACCTTGGCGACGTCCTGCAGGAGTTTAGTCAGCATCGGCGGCTGATGCAGGAGGAGTTGCAGAAGATCATCGTCGGCCAGAGCGACGTGATCGAACAGATGTTCGCGGCGGTCTTCACGCGGGGTCATTGTCTGCTGGTCGGCGTTCCGGGGTTGGCCAAGACGTTGATGGTCAGCACCTTGGCCCGGATCCTCGACATCCAGTTCCGGCGCATTCAGTTCACGCCCGACCTGATGCCCTCGGACATCACCGGCACGAACGTGCTGGAGGAGGATGAGCGGGGACGGCGCGATTTTCGGTTCGTCGCCGGGCCGGTGTTCACCAACATCCTGTTGGCCGACGAGATCAACCGCACGCCGCCGAAAACGCAGGCGGCGTTGCTCCAGGCGATGCAAGAGCGCGAGGTGACGGTCGGCCAGCAGACCTATCCGCTACCCGACCCGTTTTTTACCATCGCCACGCAGAACCCCATTGAGCAGGAAGGGACGTATCCGCTGCCCGAGGCCCAGTTGGACCGCTTCATGTTCAACATCAAGGTCGACTACCCATCGGCGGATGAAGAGGAGCGGATCCTGGCGAGCACGACCCGCGGCGAGCGGCCCGAGGTCCGCAAAGTCCTTTCGGGCAAGGCGATCCTCAATCTCCAATCGCTCGTGAACAAGGTGGCCGTAAGCGAGTACATCGTTCAATACGTGTCGCGGCTGGTCCGCGCCACGCGGCCGAAAGATCCGTCGGCGCCGACATTCGTCCAGGAATTGGTCGATTGGGGCGCCGGTCCCCGCGCCGGCCAATTCCTGATCCAAGGCGGCAAGGCCCTGGCCGCGATGGACGCCCGATTCTCCGTGGCCATCGAGGACGTGCAAAAAATCGCCATCCCCGTGCTGCGGCACCGCATCAGCACCAATTTTCAAGCCCAGGCGGAAGGCATGAGCAATGAAGACATCATCGAGCGCCTGATCCGCGAGACGCCCCCGCCGGTGATTCCGAAGTATGAGAAGGGCGGATAAGATGTGAAAATACAAAGTAGGAGGACGACGTATGAAAGTGGTTACTTACGAAGGCGTGGTCGAGAACGGTTGCGTCCACATGCCCCCCGGAACGTCGCTTCCGGAAAAGGCCAAAGTCTACGTGGTGATCCCCGAGGTATTCGAAGTCGAACTTCCGCCACTGGCCCATATGTACAGCCCGCAACTAGTGCATCCCGAACAGGCGGATGATTTTCTTAAGGAGGTTATCGATCTTCAGGAGGGTGCCGATGCCAAGTTACGACACTGAAGGCTTCTGTACGCCCGCGCCGGTGGCGAGGGTTACAATCCACACCCAAGGCGGTGAGAACAGCATTGATGGCGTCCCGATGTTGATTGATTCTGGGGCCGATGTGAGCCTGATTCCACGATCGTGCGCGCAGCAGTTGGGACTGGAGGCCCAGGAGGAGAAAAATTACAAGCTGAGAGCGTTCGACGGCAGCCAGAGCATAGCCAGGTCTGTGCGTTGTGAAGTAATTTTCTTGCAGAAGAGCTATCGCGGAATTTACCTCGTCCTAGACGGTCCTGTCGGCATTTTGGGGCGAGACGTTCTTAACCGCGTCTGCTTGATGCTCAATGGGCCCCGCCTCACCTGGCGTGAGGGGCCGATGGGCGCTTAGGATCGGAGGACGATCGTGCCGTAACAACGCGGACTCTCACTATGGAACACACCGAAGTCATACTCGCGGCCCTTTTCCCGCTTCTTGTTGTTTCTTCCGTTGTTGTCTGGTTGGTGTGTTCTCTTGTTCGGCGAACCCGGCGTAGGCGGGAAATGGAGGCAGCGGCAACCGTCGAGTACTATCACGCTAAAACGGCGATGCAATTCCTCTCTGCCGAGCCGATCAGCAAGGATCGAGAAGCCATAAAGCTTGTTTGTTTGCTTGAGGCAATAGCGGCCAGGATCGAAATAGGGATTGATAGAGACTTCTATGCGCAATGCTTGGCGGAGGCGTGGGCACAATCCAAGCCAATACTGGAAAGACCTACAAATCCTGGCTTCTGCTGCTTCGCCAAGGGTGCCTTTGACAATTATCGGCGCACCTTGGACATCTGGAGGAATCAAATTGGGCCGGGTGCTACGTTTATTGGCGGAGGATTTGGAATAGAAGGAGCTCTGGAGGGAATGGCGGTTGCCACCGCGATCAATGCAGTCGTAGCCAGTCCGTCAGACGCAAAGCTTCGCAAGATTCAAGGTCAAATGCTCGGCGAGTGGCGTAACGCCTCCGAGAAGATAGCCGTGTTGAGGTCGGCTCTCTAGGCGGTAGTATTTGCCCCACGTCCACATGTCAACCGTCGAAAAATACCTGAAGCCCGAGGTAATCCGCCAGATCAAGCGGCTCGACCTGTGCGCCCAATTTATCGTGAAGGGTTTCTTGCACGGCCTGCACGCCAGCCCGTTTCACGGCTTCTCGGTCGAGTTCAGCGAGCATCGCAAGTACACGCCCGGCGACGAGCCGAAGGACATCGACTGGTTGGTCTACGCCAAGACCGACAAGTATTACGTCAAGAAGTTCGAGGCCGAGACGAACATCACCGGCTACCTGGTGATGGACCTGAGCCGGTCGATGGGCTATACGTACCGCCAGGAGATGACGAAGTTCGACTACTCGATCTGTTTGGCCGCCGCATTGTGCTATCTGATGATCCACCAGCAGGATCCCGTCGGACTGTTGACGTTCGACCGGAAGATCCGCCACAGCCTGCGGCCGAAATGTCGGCGGAGCCACTTGGGCGACGTGCTGTCGCTGTTGGCCAACTTGAAGCCGGCCGGCAAGACCGACATCGCCCACAGCTTGACCCAGGTGGCGGCCATGCTGCGACACGCCAGCCTGGTGATGATCTTCTCCGACCTGTTGGCCGACCCCGAGCCGGTGATGGAATCGCTCTACCGCTTGCGGCACGGCGGCCACGACGTCATCGTGTTCCACGTGCTCGACGAGGCGGAGGTCCGGTTTCCTTTCGGCGGCATGGTGGAGTTGGAGGACCCGGAAAGCGCCAGCGGCTCGCGCTTGATGCCGACGGTTTCCGCGCCGCCTACCTGGACGAGATCGAGGCCTTCCGAACGACGTATCGCCGCGAGTGCAGCGCGGGCCGGCGTCGATTACCTAGCGCTGGATACCAGCATGCAATTCGATCGGCGCTGGGCGAGTACCTGATGCGCCGAAGCGAACGAGGCTGAGGGGTCGGGATGCGCACGATGTGCGGAAACGTGTGATAATGGGAATAGCGAATGGCGAAGGCGGAATGACGAATGAATCATCGCACTTCGTCATTGTATTTTCGACATTCTGCTTTCGTCATTCGACATTGATCATTCCTGGCCGATGACCTTCGTTAACCTCTCACTCCTGGCGGGGACCGCGCTGGTAGCGCTGCCGATCGTGCTGCACTTAATCATGCGGCGGCGGCCAAAGCTGCTGGAGTTTCCGGCCCTGCGATTTATTGAGAAGCGGCACGACGCAAATCGGCGGCGGCTGCGGCTGCGGCATCTCCTATTGCTGCTGTTGCGGGCCGGCGCGATCGCTCTGCTGGCGTTCGCCCTGGCCCGGCCCAGCGTGAAGTTGGCCAGCGCCGTCGGCAGCCAGGAGGCGCCGGTGGCGGCCGCGCTGGTCTTCGACGCTGCGCCGCGGATGGGATACCGGCATGAGAACCACACCAGGCTCGAGTCGGCCCGCGACCTGGGTCAATGGCTCTTGGCCCAATTGCCCGAACACAGCGAAATCGCGGTCGTCGATACGCGGATCGGCTCGGCGGCCGCTTTTGCCGCCGACGGAGGCGCGGCCAAAGATCGCATCACGCGCCTGGAGATTGTGCCGAACTCGCAGCCGTTGCCGGCGGCCATCGACGCCGCCGTGAAACTGCTCGGCCAAAGCAAGTTGGAGCGAAAGGAACTCTACGTCTTTACGGACCTCTCGCGCGGCGCGTGGCCGGAAGACCAACGCACGGTCCTGCAACGGTGCTTGGCCGCGACGGGCGGGCTGGGCGTCTACCTGCTCGACGTGGGAGTCCCCAACCCGACCGACTACGGCCTGGGCCAGGCGCGGCTCTCCGGCGAGGTGCTCTCGAATCGGAGTAAGTTGACACTAAGCGTGCCCCTGTCGTGCATCGGTCCGGCGGCGCCGAAGGTCGTGGAACTCTACCTGCTGGATGCCGATGGCAAGCCGCAAAAGAGCGGGCAGCAAAGCAGCGAGGCCGTTCCGGGCGAACTGCGGCCGGTCGAGTTTCAACTCTCCGACCTCGGCTTGGGCACACACCAGGGCTTCGTGCGCATCATTGGCCAGGACGGCTTGGCAGCCGATGATACGCGGTACTTCACCGTTGAAGTGAAACCGGCGTGGCGCGTGCTCGTGGTCGCGGCTGACTCGCCCCACTGTTATGCTCGTTTTCTTACCGAGGCCCTGGCACCCACCTTGTGGCGAAAGCTCGGGCAGGCGCGGTTCGACTGCGATACATGCAGCCCGGACGAGTTGGCAAAACGCAAGCTGGACGACTACGCCGCCGTGTGCCTTCTCGATCCACCGAAGTTGGAGCCGGCGACATGGCAGAAATTAGCGGACTTTGCCGCCAAGGGGCATGGTGTGGCGACCTTCTTGGGCCGCAACGCCGCGCCGACGTGGCGTCGTTTAACGATGCCGAAGGCGCAGAAGCTTCTGCCGGGCAAGCTGGTTTTCCAGGCGCGGCGGCCGGACGGCGATCTGCACCTTGCACCGCGCGACTACGAACATCCGATCCTGGCCGCCTTCCGGGGCCTCGCGGGCGAGATTCCCTGGGAGTACTTTCCGGTGTTTCGCTACTGGCAACTGGGTGAGCGGAGCCGGCGCAAGCGTGGTGTTGCCTTATAACGACGGCCGGCCGGCGGTTTTGGAGCGGTCCGTCGGACGCGGCCGCGCCCTGACGATGACCACGCCGGTTTCCGACCGGCCGGCCGATGACCCCTGGAACCTCTTGCCGGTGCCCGCCCTGGACCCGTGGCCGTTTGTGATCCTGGCCAACCAGATGATGGCGTACGCCGTCGGCAGCACCGATCAGCAGTTCAACTACGTCGCCGGGCAGGCGGTCGTGCTCCAGGTTGACGCCGCTGCGAACCGGCGCGGGTACATGCTGGTTACGCCCGGCGGGCTCAGTCTGCCGATTCCGTCCGATCTCAGCCGCCGCGACCTGCCGATTCCGCCGACCGACGAGGTGGGCAACTACCACGTGCAAGTCGGCGGGCGCGACGGCGGCGACTTGGGCTTCAGCATCAACTTCGCCCCGAGCAGACGCAGCTTGACCGCCTCACCAGCCCGGAGCTTTCCGACGTTTTCGGCCCGGTGAAGTACCGGCTGGCTCGCATGCGCGCAACAGGTCGATCGCGACATTAGCGTGAGCCGGGTCGGCCGCGAATTGTATCCGCCGCTGATCCTGATCCTCGTCGTGGTCTTGGGCCTGGAGATGGTGGTGGCGAACAAGTTTTATCGAGATTAACTTCGCTGATCTGACCTCATGTTTCGCCTTTCGCTATATCCGATCTTCGACAGCTACCCGCTGGTGGCGCTGGCTGCGCTGCTGCTGGCGGGACTGATGTGGTTTGGACCGAGCCGCGACAAGTTGGCGGGGCGGCATCGCACGGCGATCGCGCTCTGCGCGCGGCGGTGATCGCGCTGGTCGTGCTGGCCATGCTGCGGCCGACGGTGATTTACACCCGAACCACGAAGCAGGCCGCGACGCTGGTCGTGCTGGCAGACCAGTCGCGCAGCATGACCGTGCCCGACGCCGTGGGCGACAAACCGCGCTGGCAGGCGCTCGGTGAGGCGCTCGACCAAGCTGCGCCGGCCATGGCGAAACTCCAGCGCGATTTCGAACTGAAGGCGTACGGATTCGACTCGCAACTCCACGAACTGCAAGCGGAAGACGGGCGGATCGCGCTGCCCGAGCAGCCCAAGGGCCGGCAGACCGCCATCGGGGAGGCGCTGGAAGACGTGTTGCGCCAGGAAGCCGGCAAACGGCTGCTGGGCGTGGTGCTTTTGAGCGACGGCGCACAGCGGGCCTACCGCCCGCACGACCTGCCGCCGCAAACCGCCGCCGCGCGGCTGCGCCATCTGGGCTATCCGATCTACACGTTCCCGTTGGGCCAGTCGCGCGGGCTGGGCGAGGCCCGGGACATCGCCGTGAAGGATCTGATCGCCAGTCCTACGGTGTTCGTCAAGAATGAACTGGTCATAAGCGGCCAGGTCCGCGTGGACGGCTACGTCAATGCTTCGATCCCCGTCCGACTGCTGTTCGAGACCGCGCCGGGCAAGATGGAGGTCGTCGCTCAGCAGACCGTGAAGGCCACGGCCGATGGGCAACTCCTGCCCATCCACCTCAGCTATGTCCCCGAGACGTCCGGCGAGCACAAAATTACCTTAGAGGCCGCCAACCAGCCGGGCGAACTGGTGACGACCAACAACCGGCTGAGCACGTTCGTCCACGTTCTGAAGGGCGGGCTGAACGTGCTCTACATCGAAGGTGCGCTGCGGGTCGAAGAGAAGTTCATCCGCCGGGCCCTGGGCTCCTCGCCCGAAATCAAAGTCGACTACCTCCGCCTCGATCGCACCGGCCCCGACGGCCCGGCACGGGACCTGGCCGAGCGGTTTAAGCCGGGCAAATATGATATCTACATCCTTGGCGACGTCGATTCAACGCTGTTTCGCCCCGAAGACCTCTCCGCGCTGGCCGAATGCATCAGCCGCGGAGCGGGGCTGATGATGCTCGGCGGCTTCCAGACCTATGGGCCCGGCGGCTACGGCGAAACGCCACTGGCGCGGGTGATTCCGGTCGGCATGGACCGCCTCGAGCGGCAACAGCCGGACGAACCGGTGCGCACTGACCTGCACTGGCCCGGCCCGTTGCGGATGCGGCCCACGCGACTCGGGCGGATGCACTTCGCGCTTCGCCTGGCCGGCGATCAGCAGCCAGCGCCGCGCTGTGGGCGAAACTGCCTCCGTTGGAAGGCGCCAACCGGTTCCACGACATCGCGCCGGGCGCAATCGTGCTGGCCGACGCCGGGGCCGACAAGCCGCTCTTGGTGGCCAGCAGCTTCGGCGAAGGCCGCGTGCTGGCCTTCGCCGCCGATTCGACCTGGCGATGGTGGATGCACGGCTACGAAGCGGCCTTTAAGCGATTCTGGCGGCAGAACGTCTTATGGTTGGCACGCAAGGACGAGTCGCAAGAGGGACGCGTCTGGATCCGCATGGCCCAGCGCCGGTTTGCACCGTCGCAACTGGTCGAGTTCACCGTCGGCGCCACGTCCGCCACCGGCGAGCCGATCGTCGATGCCGCGTACAAGGCCGAAATCGTAATGCCCGACGGCGCCCGGCGGCCGCTTTCGCTGGTGCGTCATAACGGGCAAATGACCGGTTCGTTCTACGACACGCAAACGGCCGGCGACTATGCAGTCGAGGTGACGGCCACCCAGAAAGACCAGCCGTTAGGAAACACGAGGGCCCGGTTCCTGATCTACGAACAAGACCTCGAGCTGGACAACGCTGCGGCTGACACGGCCACGATGGAAAGCCTGGCCGCCATGACCGGCGGACAGTCGCTGGCCCCCGAGCAACTGCCCGAGTTGATCAAGCGGTTGACCGAACAGACCGAGGATCTCGACGTGCGGCAGGAAACCAAGAAGACCTTCTGGGATACCTGGCCCTTCTTCCTGACGCTGGTCGGGCTGCTTGGGTTAGAATGGTACCTGCGAGCGCTGGGGCTTGGTGTAGAGGCGTTGCCGTTGCCGCCGGGAGAAGGCCATGGTCCAGGTTGCAGATTGGCCACTGCAAATTGGTCATTTGTCAATGGCCGATAGGAGTTGACTAATTTCAGTAGTTCCAATTTTGCCCCAATCAGTCATCCTGAGCGCAGCGAAGGATCTCGGTGGCCAAGGAGATTCTTCGCTTTGCTCAGGATGACAATGTCGGGAGTTCCCGAAATTTGGAACTACTGAATTTGCAATGACCAATCGATCGGCAAACTGATTCCTGCGACATTGACACGATTAGGGGCGAGACTCCGTAAAAGAACCTAGAAGGGGAGCACGATCTTCCGATGAGACCATCGCACGTCCCGGCGACCATTTTTGGTTTGAGTTGGCTTGCCTTTCTTGCCTATTTGGGCTGTCGGCCGCGCAGTTGCCCGATCGCGTCGCGACGCACTTCGATTGGGCGGGCCGGCCCGACGGTTGGATGACTCGCACGCAGTGCGTGGCATGGAGCGCGGCCATGGGCTTGGGTTTCCCCGTGTTCATCGTGGGAGTGTTCTTCGCTATACGGTTTCTTCCCGACAGCGTGATCAATCTTCCTCGCCGAGGCTACTGGCTTGCCCCGGAGCGGCGCGCCGCCACCTTTGCTTATGCGTTTCGCCACTCCTTCTGGATAGCGAGCATGCTGATCGGGCTGTCCGCTGGCGTCGAATACCTGACGCTTCAAGCGAACCGCCAAGGCGCTGCAATGGCGCATCTCTCTACGCCTGCGCTCGCATTAACCGGTTGCTTTTTTGCCGGCACCGTAGTGTGGATCGTCTGCATGTTTCGCCGTTTCAGATGACGGCCGTCTCCGCCGGAAGCCGAAAAGGCTTCTCTTCGGATAGGCCGGCCAGCTTCAATGCGACCAACGGCGGCGATATAATGGCTGTCACTCCCACCCGGTCGCATCCCTCCCTCCCAGCGAGCACGCCATGAAAAATCGCACACGAACTTGCCTTCTGACAGCGTGCGTCATTCTGCTTGCCATGCCAATCTCGGCCGCGCAGCCTCCCGCTTCGCAGACGGGCACCTACGCGCGGCTGAAGACGCGGATTGACCGGATTTGGCTGATCGACACGCACGAACACCTGCCAAACGAGGCGGAGCGCCTGCGAGCCCCGGACGACTGCCTCATGCAGATGACGCACTACGTCAACGCCGATCTCGTCTCGGCCGGCATGCCGGCGTTGCCAAGCGAGGCATGGCGAACGATCGTGAACGATCCAACACGGCCCTTTGACCAGCGTTGGGCGGCGTTCTCCAAGTGGTGGCCCGAGGTTCGCCTGACCGGCTACGGACGGATGCTGGAACGTTGTGCGCGAGACGCGTACGGCGCGCGCGTCTCGACAGGCTCACGCCCCAAACGGGCCTGGAATGGAACCGCCGCATGGCCGAGGCTGTCAGGCCGGGCTTCTATCAACACATCCTCAAAGACAAGGCACGCATTGCGTTCTCGATTGTCGACGTGGGAACGACCAGCGTGGACCGCAAATTCTTCGTGCCAGTGTTGCGTTTCGACGCGTTTGTCGGCATCCATTCTCCCAGCCAGTTGCGCAGCCTGTCGCAGCAGACGGGCGTCAACATCGCCACTCTGGAAGACTTCGTCCATGCGATGACGGTCGCGTTTGAAAACGGCCGCCGCGGAGGCATGGTGGGCATCAAGTCGGCATTGGCCTACCAACGGCCGATCGACTATCCACTGCCGACGAAGGCGGAAGCCCAGGCGGCCTTTGCTAGGCTCTTGGACGACAAGCCACAAACGGATCAGAACATCCGGCCGCTACAGAATTACATGATGCACCAACTCTGCAGGCTGGCCAGCCAGTACGAGTTGCCGTTCCAAATCCACACCGGTCTCCAGGCAGGACTCGGCAACAATGTGATTACCAACAGTCGGCCGACGCTGCTGGTGAACCTCATCTGGCTATCCGCGGGTCAAGTTCATCCTTTTCCACGGCAGCTATCCCTACGGCTCCGAAGCGGCGACGATGGGCAAGAACTTTGCCAACGTTTACCTGGACCTGTGTTGGCTGCACATCATTTCGCCCAAGGTGGCCCGCGATTGCCTTTCGGAGTGGATCGAAACGGTGCCTTCGAACAAGATCATGGCGTTCGGCGGCGACCTGTCGTACGTCGAAGGGGCTTGGACGCACGCGGAGATGGCCAGAGAGAACGTGGCCCGCGTATTGGCCGAAAAGGTCGACTCGGGCTACATGACCGAAGACGATGCCGCCGCGCTGGCCGAGAAGCTCTTCGAACCAACGCCGTTGCTCTGTTCCACTTGCCGGCCGACTGACCAACGGCCATGACAGCCCGTCGAGCGTGCAAGGGTGCGGTCAGCCTTGACTTCCCCCGCCGTCTGCGCTGCTACGCTATAGGCATCCCGCCTGATCTTCCCGCCTAACTTCCAGAGGAGCAGCCAAATGGTACGCCTCGCTCTGAGCATCATCGGTGTCGTTATTCTGCCGACCCTTGCCGCCGCCGCGCCAAAGAATCATGACGGTGTACGGCCAGACGCCCGTCGGCGCATTCGGCGTCAACACGCTCGAACACGTCGAAGGCGCGGCCAAGCTGGGCATGAATCTCATCTTCAGCTACAGCCCGGAGAGCTGCCAAGCGGCAACTGGATCTTGCCGATCCCGTGGGCAAGGCCGTTGCGAAACACAAGATGCAGGTCATGTATCCGCTTGTGCGGCCGTTTCACTCAGGTGCGCCTGGCCCGCGAAATCAACGCCGACGGACACGACGATTCCGGTCGTCGGCGAGCGGCCGCGATGCGGCGCTCTCGTTCCCGGAATCCGGCTGCCTCATGATCGAGGGCGAGCGCATCGAGTACGCCGCGTCGCACCGCCGACGGCTTCAGCGGCTGCCAGCGCGGCACCGGCGGCACGCAGGCCGCTCGCCACGGCGTCAACCTGCTGCTGTGCAATTCCGAGGGTCTGCGCAAGGAAGTCCTGGCCGTCAAGGACTCGCCCGATCTATGGGGTTATTGGCTCGTCGACGACAACCGGCCACGCGAGATCGACTCCCTGCGCGAGATGTCGCGCATCATCCGGCTGGCCGACAGGGATGCACAGGGCCGTCCCAACAGCCACATCATCGTGATGGGCATCGGCGGCTCCTCGGCGATGGCGAACTTTGACGTCGGCATCTGCGATGCGCTCGGCGTCTACCCCTATCCCTATCATTTCGGCAAGTTGGACGCGACGGCGCGGAACCAGATGCGTTTCATTATGACCCGTGCCCGCTCGCTGCAGCCCGACATCGGCCTGATCGGCATCTACCAGGCCTTCGCCGACGAGGTCGCCGCAGTGGAAGAAGATGCCCACGCCGCAGCAGGTGCGCGAGGACCTGCTCAGCTTCTACGACTGGGGCGCCGACGGCGTGCTGGCCTACATTTACCACTCCGAGGGCAAGAACAAGAGCCGCAAGGCATCGACGCCTTCCCTGCGGTCCGCGACATGATCGGCCGCCTGGATGCGGAGATTCTCGCCGGCAAGATCAAGCGCACCGTGCCGCCGGTGGGCAAGCTCGAGTGGTTGACGCATGCTCACCGGGTCGGAGGCAAAGCCTTCGCCCGGCGGCAAGCCCGCCTACGACCTCGACGATCCCGCGAAGCTGGCCGCATTAGTCGAGAGCCAGCCCCGCCGTCTTTCCGCCGAGCCGCTGACGGTCGCAGGCCGCTCCTACCCGCTGAAGGTCAGCTTCCCGGCCTGGAACCCTGCCGACCCCAAGAGCGACCGCTGGCCGATTGCCCAGTTCGCGGCGGGGAACCTGACCACCACCGACTGGTCGCAGGCGGCTGCCCTCGAGCAGCCGATCTACAATCCGGGCGAGCAGACCATCGTGGTTCTCATCTCGCTGGAGGATACGTCCAAGGGCTGGTGGCAGCGCTCCGTCGCCATACCGCCACGCGTGCCCATGCTGCTGCGCGTGCCGATGGACGAGGCGCGGCTGAGCATCGATCCGAGCCATGTTCGGCGTTGGATGCTATGGGAGGCTGACTCGCCCATGGCAGTGGAATTCCGCCTCGGTACGCCGATGCTGGTTCCGACCGGTAACAACTGAGCCGGACACAAGAGAGCATTAGAAAGGAAGGCTCAGTAGTTCCAAATTTTCGAGAAATCCCGACATTGTCATTCCGAGCGAAGCGAAGAATCCCATTGGCCACCGAGATCCTTCGCTGCGCTCAGGATGACTGATTGGGGCAAATTTGGAACTACTGAGGCTTCCAAGCCGGACGCGATCCACGTTCTGGGACGGCAAGACAGATTCAATCGCGAGAAGTTACGGGAGTAACGGGAGGTGACTGCCGATGGGAACTTTATCTCTCAAGAGGTCTTTTGGGGGTGGGTTGGGGGCGATACCGATTTCTTGCGGGTTGTCAGAACCTAGCCGTGGGCGAACCTTGGCACGCCGTCGAACAGCCGGAGTTGAAGGCGGCGTTCCAACGGGCACCACTCCTGCCGACCGAGTCGCTGGGCGAGCCGGCCCGTGGGGTGAACATTTGGGAGCACTGGATGGTGCCGAACCCCGACGGCAAGAGCTGGGACGTGCTCCAGTTGTACTTCAAGGAGTACCGAGGACCGACGTGGCTCTATGCCTTCGACCTCGGCACCGGCCAAGTAAAGAACCAACGGCTGCCTGACCGTCACCAGTTCTACCTCTCGGGCCGAGCACTTGGCTTCGACGGCAAGTACTACATCGCCACCCCATCGTACGACACGGGGAGCATGGACCTGTTTGTCTACGACCCGGCCACCAACAACGTCGAGACGCGGGGGAGATCGTTCGCGGGCTTGGCGGTGAGGTCCGCCCGCTCGTGGTCGGGCCTGACGGCCGGATCTATGGCACGGGAACCCGAGGCAATCGGCTCGGACTGTATATCTACGATCCGAAACTAGGCAAGGTGGTCAAGGATTTTGGCCCGGTGGGACCGAGCCACCTTAACGGCGCTTGGAGCCGCTACGTGATGGGCGTCGACGACACCCACGCCTACCTCGCCAGCGGAATGATCCCCGCCTGGTATCTCGTGGCCGTCAACCTCGCCAGCCGGCGAAGAGAAGGTGCTGCTGGAATCGCCGTCGGAACGCGTGATGGACATCGTCGAGAGTTTTCCGGGAGCGCGGGCCATCGTGCCCCAAGAGGACGGTGCGTCCGCCAAGGAGTATTGGCTGTATCACGGGCAGGCGATTCCCAAGGTGAACGACACGCCGCCCTGGCCGAAGAAGGCATCTCCTTGGGACAAAGCGTCGTAGACAAAGCCGCAAGTGTACTTCGACCAAATCGATCCTGACGCCGCCGGAAATGCGACGTTGTGGTACCGGTCGCGGAGGACGCGGCCGAGGCGGCGTCAGAGAAAAGAGCCGTTCGCGCTGCCACCGTTGCCACAACGCCGGATAACGGTCGTTGGAAATCGATCCGCGCTTGAGGGGTCGAATCCTACGCGCATCGCATCAATCCCATGTCGCTTCTTGCCGACGGGCGTCTCTACGGCACAGGCGACGATTACGCCGGCGTGTTTGCTTTCGATCCACACACCGATCAAACCACCATTCTAGGCCCTCGCGCCGGGCTGGCACCCTACACACAGATTGTTTGCGGCGACAAGCTCTATTCGAGTGGTTACTCCAACGGGCCTCTTTTTGTCTACGAACCGGCGCGGCCCTGGACGCTGAGCAAGGGCGGGCCGCCCGGACATCCGGCGACCGACCAGGCGGATGCAAGGAGCAACCCCCGCTACCTGGGCGACTTTGACAGGAGCACTCGTGTGGGACTCATGCACAGCTCCGCGCTCGGCGCCGATGGCAAAGTCTATTTTGGCGGATTCGGATTGCGCCATTACACCGGCGGCGGCTTTGGCTGGTATGACTCCAAAACCCAGAAGATGGACGGCTTCTGGAAGCCGCTGAGCGGCTATGCGGTGCAGTGGATTGCGCCGGCGCTGGATGGGCGATTGATCGTCATTTCCACGACCCGGGCGGCGGATGAGCTGAATGAAAATCAACCGCCCGAGGAAGCCAAACTGTTCGTTTATGACGTGAACCAGCGGAAGATCGTGCGTCAGATCGTGCCGATCGCAAAAGCAAGAGCGACCGGACTTATTACCGAGGTGGCGCCCGGGCGTTTGCTCGGTTTGACCACCGACGGAGAACATCGTGAACGCAGCATTCTCTACGGGGTGGACGTGACCACAGGCGAAGTACTTTTCACCAAAGCCCTGCCTTTGCCCGTCTCCATTGACGCCTATTGGCCGCATTGGGTTGACGCCTCCTACGAGTACCATGCTTTCGTGCGCGGCCCGGATGGCTTCGTCTGGACCTATTTGAAAGACGTGCTGGTCCGCATCGATCCCCAAGAAGCCGGCGTGCAGGTGGTGGGAAAGGTCGATCCGCCCGGTTGGCCAACCTTCGTGGGCCGTGACATCTATCTGGCGGGAAGCGAGCAATTGCGACGGATCCGCAACGTCGTTCCGGTAACGTCCCAACAACCCTCAGAAGATCCGGCCGCCGGCGACCGGCGCGTGCGGAAAAGTATCGACCGCAAATGGATATTTTGGAAGGGTGACGCCGTGGGCGCTGAACAGCGCGATTTCGATGACCGGGACTGGCACGTCGTCGGCCTTCCGCATGACTGGACGGTCGAAGGACCCGTCCGCGAAACCAATCCACGATACAACGGCTTTCTTCCGCGAGGCATTGGCTGGTATCGCAAGTACCTGACACTCGACAACGGCCTCTCGGATCGCCAGATCTACCTGGAGTTCGACGGCATCTTCCGCAACAGCACCCTGTGGGTGAACGGCCGCAAGGTTGGCAGCCACGTCTCCGGGTACACGGGCGTCGTCTATGACATTACGCCGTACATCCATTGCGATGGGAAGGCAAACGTCCTGGCCGTCCGCGTCGATGGCCGAAACGGCGAGGGGTGGTGGTATGAAGGCTGTGGCATCTATCGCCACGTTTGGCTGATTGCAACCGACAAGCTGCACGTGGCCAACTGGGGGACGTTTGTCACGACGCCCCAGGTCTCGCAAGCCACGGCGACAGTTCGCGTGAGAACCACGGTTCAAAACGACACGGCATCAGAACAGCCGTGCCTGGTGACGACCGCCATTGCCGATGCCCAGGGTCGGAGCGTCGCCCACGCAAGAAGCAAGGGCACGATCGCTCCGAAATCGTCCACGGATCTCTCCGGGGAGGTCGTCGTCGATCGGCCGCACCTCTGGATGCCGGACAGTCCCTATCTCTATCGAGCCCGTTCGGAGTTGATTGCGTCCGGCAAAACCGTGGACACCTACGAGACGCCTTTCGGCATCCGCTCGTTCGAATTCACCGCCGACAAGGGATTCTTTCTCAATGGGCGGCATCTCCAATTGCGCGGCATGTGCATTCATCACGACTTCGGCGGGCTTGGGGTTGCGCTGCCCGACCGGGCGAACGAGAAGACGGTCGAAGTAATGAAGCAGATGGGCTGCAATTTCTTGCGTTCCGCGCACAATGACGCCGCCCCTTCGCTCTTGGAAGCCTGCGACCGCTTAGGAATACTCGTGTGGTTGGAGACGCGCTACCTGGGCCCCGTCGATTCGGCCGGCCCTCCGCTACGGGCCCTGATTCGCCGCAGCCGCAACCATCCCAGCGTGATTTGCTGGTCGCTGGCCAACACCGCCGGCGGCGATGATGCCGCCGACAAGAATGTCGATACAAAATACCTGAAAGCTCTCAATCAACTGGCCCATGAAGAAGATCCGACGCGTCCCACCGCCTTTGCCTGCGAAGGCGACGGGGATGCGAACGCCAATGGCTTTGGCTTCATTACGGACATCATGGGGTACAACGGAGGCGGTATGAGGAAGGACGACCGCGACCACCAGTTATTTCCCCAGCGCAAGATGTTGATCAGCGAATTTTCCTCGGGCCGGGGGACGCGCGGCGTCTATCAAGATAAGGTTCTGGCGCGTGCTACGACGGAGACGATGGGAGATGGCCGCAAAGTGGTTCAGGCAGGACAATACTTCAGCACGTATGCCCTATGCCGGGCGCACGAGCGCGAGTGGTCGCACATCGCCAGCCGGCCGTGGCTGGCCGGCGGGGCGATGTGGTCCGGCTTCGACTACGAGGGGGAGAACTCCGGGTGGCCAATGGTGACCAGCCAATTCGGCGTTCTCGACGTGTGCCGTTTCCCCAACGACGCCTACTATTACTATCTCCAGGAGTGGACCACGACGCCGATGGTCCACGTCTTTCCGCATTGGACCTGGCCCGGACGGGAAGGCAAGCCGATCGACGTCTGGTGTTATAGCAATTGCGACGCGGTGGAACTGCTGCTCAGTGGCAAATCGCTCGGGGTCAAGCCCCGCCAGTCGTTGGGGCATATCGCGTGGACGGTCCCCTATCAGCCGGGAACGCTCGAGGCCCGCGCGCTCAAAGGCGGGAACGTCGTCTGCACTCGGGTCGTAAAGACGGCCGGCGATCCCGCCCGAATCAGCCTGTCGGCCGACCGGACATCGATCCGGGCCGATGGGTGCGACCTGAGCTTCGTCACTCTCGGCATCGAGGACGGCCACGGCAATCCGAATCCCATAGCGCAGAACGAGATTTCCGTCGAAGTCGAGGGGCGAGGCCGACTCCTGGGCCTCGCGTCCGGCGATCCGGCCAGCCACGAGAACCCCCGACATCATCAGATGAAGGCGTTCAACGGCCTGCTCCTGGCGATCGTCCAGAGCGACGGCAAGCCCGGGCCGATTACCCTCAAGGCATCGTCCGCGGGGCTTCGTTCCGCCGCCATCGCATTGGATGCGCGGGAGCCGTGAATCCGTCCAAGAAATCGCAACCCAGGTTGAACCGCGGAATCGGGTTAGGAGAACGCGTGTTCGGCGCCGGGGAACTTGCCGTCGCGGACCTCGTCGCGAAATTGCGTGACGGCTTGGGTCACCGTTTCCTTGAGGTTGGCGTAGGCCTTGACGTGTTTCGGCACGTGGCCGGGGTTCAAGCCCAAAAGATCGTGGAGCACCAGGACCTGGCCATCGCAGCCGGCGCCGGCGCCAATGCCGACGGTGGGGATTTTGACCGCGGCCGTGATGCGGGCGGCCGTGTCGGCCGGGATGCACTCCAGCACAATCGAAAACGCGCCGGAAATCTCGGCGGCCTGGGCGTCGGCTAGCAGTTGCCGCTCGTCGCGCTGGACGCGGTAGCCGCCGAGCTGGTGAACGTTTTGCGGCCGTAGCCCGCAATGGGCCATCACGGGAATGCCGGCCGAGACCAGCGCCGCAATCACCTCGGCCTGTTCGACGCCCCCTTCGAGCTTCACGGCCTGGCAGCGGGTTTCCTTTAAGATGCGGCCGGCGCTTTCGATGGCCTTGTACGAACCGAGATGAAAAATGGGAAAGGGCATGTCGACCACGACCAACGCGTGCCGCACCGCACGCCCGACCATCTCGGCGTGATAGATCATCTCTTCGAGCGTTACGGGCAACGTCGTCGGATGCCCCTGAACGACCATCGAGAGGCTGTCGCCGATCAGAATTCCCTCGACGCCGGCAGCGTCGACCAGCCCGGCCATCGCATAGTCATAGGCCGTCAGCATGGTGATCTTCCGCCCGGCCGCCTTCATGGCAACGAACTGCGGCACGGTAATCTGCGCGGCGTCGGGACGCATAATTACATCTTGAAATTAAAGGTGTGAGCCACCAGACGCCACAGCCGCGTGCCCAGCGGGATCCAATCGGTATAGACCCGGGCCTGGCCGCGGAGGCCCAGGCGGATCGTGGCGTCGGGGTCGTCGATGGGCACCCGGGCCTGGTACGACGTGCTTTGCGGTTTGGTCATACCGGTAACCGGGTCGGTCGTGCTGGGCACTTCGCCGCCAAACCGGGTCAACAGCCGCTGCGGCGTCACCTTGAGTTCCTCTCCGGCGATTTCGGCGATTGTGCCATGAATGGTGGTCGAAGGGAAGCCCTCCAGCTTGATGTCGACGTTCTGGCCGTCGCGAATGATATTGCGGTCGGCCTGATCGACGATGAGCACGGCCTCGAGCCGCTTCGGATCGCCGATCTGACAGAACATGGTGCCGGTATCCAGGTAGGCGCCGACGTTTTCCGGTTCCAAGGGCGTGCCGGACCACGCCGACAGCTTCTCTTCGTTGTCACCGCGGTCCGGCGTGGCCGGCGGAGGCAGCACCGTGCCGGCCATCGGCGCCAGAAGGCGCAGCCGCTGTTGATCGCGGGCCTTCTTGTCGAGCTCGCCTTGATAGGTTTTCAGGGCTTCTTCCACTTGCGAAATCTGGCCGCCCGCCCGGGGCTCGTGAAAGGCCTGGAGCATCAGGCTCTGCCGGCGTGTCGTGTATTGACTGACTTGACTGCGGAGCTTCTCCACTTCCAGAGCGATGTCGACGTTGCTCAGCTCGGCCAGTTGCTGGCCGGCCGCGACCTGTTGGCCAGCCCGCACGTCGCACGAGGTCAACGTGCCGGCAACGTCGACGTAAACCGGCTGGGCGTCGCGGGGCTGGACTTCGAGCGTGCAGATGACGCTGTACGGCAACGGCAGGAACAACACGGCCAGCATCAAGGCGCCCAACACGCCGAGGCTGGAATAGAAATAGGGTTTCTTCACTTTTTCGAGTCTCCCCGGCACGTAAAAGAACTTGCCGACTTGATACAGCGGCATGCCCAGCAGGCTCCACAGCGACGCCAACACCACGGCCTGCCCCACAATCTTCACGTGGTACGACTGGAACAGCCGGTAGAGGAACCAGCAGATCGAGAAGGTGATGAGCCAGCGATAGGCCGCGGCGGCCACCGAATAGAGGGCGAAAAACGTTTGGTTGCGCTGCGGCAGAAACGGGTCCTCGGACGGCTCCAGGCCCAGGCACCACTCGCCCAGCTTGCGGCCGAGGATCGTCGACGCCTTCTGCCGCAGATTGGGAATCTCCATCAGGTCGGCCAGCACGTAGTAGCCGTCGTACCGCAACAGCGGATTGGCGTTGAACAGCACGGTGGTTACCGAGCAGATGAACATCACGTTCAGGCACAGGTTGTGGAACAGTCCCGGCACGGAATTCCACCACAAGAACGTACACGCCGAGGCCAGCACCACCTCGACGTAGACGCCGGCCACGCCGATGGCGGCTCTGGCCCATTTGCTCGGCAGCATCCACGAGTCGGAGACGTTGCAGTAAAGGCACGGCGTCAGCACGAGGATCATCACGCCCATCTCGTGGCACTCGCCGCCGAAATGCTTGCAGCAGAGCCCGTGACCGAACTCGTGCATCACTTTCGTCACGCAGAGCACTCCGGCCAACAAGAAGGCGTTGTGGATGCTGAAAAACTGTTTGAACTCGGGCAGCTTGGCACGGAACACGTCGAACTCGACCGTCACCAACGTCAAGGCCGACAGCGCCAGCAAGACGCACAACGCGACTGCCGCCCGCGAGAAAAACCACCGGACGTAGGGATAGAGCCAGTTCAAGATCCGCTCGGGATCAAAACCCTTGAAGCGGATGCAGAGGATGTTGCTTACCGCCGCCAGCAGTTCCTTGCGCCGGCGCTCGCTACGGCGCTCGCGGAGCTGGTGGCCCTGGCCGGGCACGTCGGCCGTGACCAGCCCGCTGCGGTGCAACATGCCCAAAAACTGCTGTAGTTCGTCGAGCGTGATCTTTTGCGGTGGAAACTCGGCTTCGAATCGCTCCTTGATCTCGTCCAGGCTTGTCTGGCCGTCGAGCATCTGGAGGATGGCGTACTCTTCGTCCTGAAAGCGGAAGTAGTTCAGCCCCAGCGGCTCCTTCACGATCCAGTAGCTGCGTCCCAGGTAGTGCTGGCGCTCGGCCGTCAAGTCCGGCCGCCGTCGGATGGGCAGCATCCGGGCCGAACTGGAAAGCAGGCTGTCGCGAAGAGTCACCATGCGCAATCATCAATCAACAATTGCTTCTACTTCAACTGAATAATCATCTTCGCGCTCATGCCGGGGCTGAGGAGCCAGGAGTTGCCTTGGCGAGGGTTCTTGACTTCGGCGCGAACAAGGAACTGGTCGCCCGCTTGGATTAGCGGCTTGACGAAGACAATCTTGCCCGGCACGGTCACCTCGCGATCGTGCGGCAGGCGAACGACAACCTGCACCGGGCGGTTTTCAACTTCCGCGGGAAGGTAGTCCCGGGAGCTGATGAAACCTTCGACCCGCAGCACGTCGATCTTCAGCAACCGCAAGACCGGATCTCCTGCCTGGACCCACTCTTTTTCATGCTGCGCCAGCTCGACCACGACGCCGTCCAACGGCGCGAAAAGCTTGTGCTGCTTCAGCTTGGCCTCCGCGGCCTGCAATTCGGCCGTGCTGACGTCCTTCTGTAGTGCGGCGACCTCCATGTCCTTCTGTGCCTTCTCGGTCGATAGCTGGAACTTCTCCTGTGCCAGCCTGTGCTCGTCGAGTGTCTCAGCCGTCACGGTTCCGCGATTCCTGGCGTTGGCGGCCTCATCTCTGCGGACCTGGGCGCGGGCATACTCGTAGGCCTTGACCGCATATCGGACGTCGACGTCGTCGGTGGCTTGCTTCTCTGCCACGCGCAGCTTATAGAGCGCAACGTTATAGGCCGCCTGGGGAATGGCGTCGTCGATCTGGGCCAACAATTCGCCGCGCTTGACCGATTGCCCTTCGCGCACGGGGATATTCACAAGCACCCCGGCTTCCTGCGCCGGCACTTCGACCTCTTCATCGAGCGACAGCAGGCAGTTCGGCAGCGTCACCGTGTCGGCCGCCGGCGCGGGACGAGCCAGCAGACAAAGCCCAAGAAAGCCCAACGTCAAAAAAGCAATCCGCATAAAGACACCTCGGTCAGTTCAAGGTCGTACATCGACGGGAGCACGGATACGCAGGGCACCGAGGCCGACAAGCGGCTCCGCCACATTTCATCGAACCATCGGACATGATGCACAGGGTTCGTTTCGCCGGCGATGCTTCATCTTGTCAATCATGTAAATCCTGTCCGATTCTCTGCGCCCTCCGCGTCTCCGTAGTGTTCTTTCCCGTCCGATCACAAATATCTAAAAAGGATTCTCGACTGAATGAAGGCGATCACGTCGTGAAAGAGCACGAAGCCGAGCGATCGCTGGCCACAATACACTTGCGCCGTGACCGTGGCCCCGGGACGGCGAAGACGCTGCGGCAGTTCCGACTTGTCAATCGCCACCTTGATCATCACCGTGTTGCCGTCCTCGCCGTGTAGTTCGGCGCTGCGATGGATTTCGGTTACCACGCCTTCGTGCGTCGTGCCCGGCTCGGTAGCAAGGATGAACGTTACGGGAAGCCGATCGTTCGACTCTTCGCGGACCAATTCTCTCAACTTGGCGTACGCCGTCGGATCGGCCGCTTCGACCTCGGGCAGGGTCTCCTGAAGCCTGGCCCAGGCGGCGTCGTACGCGCTTTCGCCGAGCACGCCGCTGAGCTTGGCGCGAATCGCCTCGTCGCCCACCTCGGCGACGATCGGCTGAAGCTGCTGGCGCAGGCGCTGGTTGAACTCCGCGAGCAATCGGTCGTGCAGGTCCCGGTTGGGTACGGCGGCCAGCGCAGCGTCAACTTGCGTGTCGACTACTTCGTCGCTGGCAGCCTCGCCAAGCTTGGCTCGGACGTCCTCGCGCAACAGACCGCCGAGCCGTTGCCGCGCGACTTCGTACAGCTTCTGCTGGGCCTCGGCCACGAAGCCCATGTGATTTTCGGGCATTTGGAGTTCCACGTGCCACGGCCCGCTGGGGTCGGCCACGCGGAGCATTGCCTGGCCCTTCTGCACCGGCCGATGAATCAGGCGGTTTCGCAGGTCCCATGTCACTACGACGCCATCGATGGGACTCTTGATGTTAAGCTGGAGTTGTTTGGCCTGGTAGAGATGGAGTTGCGTGTCGAGGCTTGACTGCTTCTGGTGTGCCTCGGCCAGATCACCCTGCAATTGCAGCCGCTGCTCCGATCGCAAGCCCCTGTCTTCCGACGAACGCTGCAGGGCCGACATCCGTTGCAGGTTCGTCATCCGTTCGCCCTCAACTCCCGTCAATGCAACATCGAGCTCGATGTTGCGGAGCATTGCGAGCGTCTGGCCCTTGACGACGTTGTCGCCGTGGGCGACCTTCAAGTCCTCGACGACGCCGTCGATGTCGGCATAGACATTCCGGCGGACGACCGGCTCCAGCGTGCCCTTCGACTCCACCGTGAATCGGGCGGGCCAGAAGTAGAGGAGCAAGAATACCGCCAGGACGGCGCCGGCGATGCTGAGGGTCTTCGGCAGCGTCCGCGCCTGGAGGACCCAGCGGGTCTTGCCCAACGCCCGCCAGACCGGCATCAGAAACAGGTTCTGATGCTCCAGGGCGTTGGCCAGGGCCGTCGAACTGTGGCGGCAGACGACTTCGGTCCGTTGCACCAGGCTGCCGGACACCCGGCTGTCTTCGATTTGCTCGACGATCAAGGCGCCGATCGGCCCTTCGGGCTCGACGCGCTTTTTGCGGTCATCTTCCTCCGGTGGCGCCGGCCGCTGCAAGGGAAGCACGGCAACCGTCTTCGAGTGCGCCTCGTCGACATACTCCTGCACGGCGTCTTCCACCTGCGGCGGCAAGTCGCGGCTGTCGCCGGTGTACCATACGGCATCGCCGCTGGCGACCACCGCAGTGGCCAAACGCCCCAGCAATCGGACGGCGTTGGAACGCGTATCGAACACATCTTGACCGCTGATGGCCTCGATCCGGCACTTCTTGCCCTTGAGGATGGCCACGCTCACGCGGTCGCACTCGATCAGCCGCCGGCCCTCGTTGGCAATCGTATAGGCGGCCTCGCGCGGGTCGAGCGAGGCGTGGACGACGCGGGTGAAATCCTCCAACTGCGTCCACAGTGTCTGCCGGTGCGAAAAGTGCCGGAGTTGGTGACTCTTCAGATAGTCGCCGGCCAGCTCGCACATCTGCACCAGGAAGCGGAGATAGCCCTTTTGCGTGCTGGGGCCGGCCTCGGCCCGTTGGAAGATTTCGACCAGTCCGACCGTCTCCAGGTCGGTCTTCAATAGCCCGAGCACCAGCAAGAAATCGGTCGGATTGCTCGGCGGCGTGTCATCGGCCATCGGCAGCGGGCCGCGCCCGTCGAGGTCGCCAGGGCCGGAGTGAGGCAGTACGAGCATCCCCTCGCTGCTCTCCAGCGCCTTGTAGAGCAAGCGTCCGTGCTGCGCCTGGGCGGTTTCGCTTTCGCGGATCTGGGTCTCTTGCAGGTTGATCTGATATTGGAGGGCAAGTTGCCGCTCGGGGTTGAGCGTCCAGACGGCCCCGCCCACTGCCGCCAGTGCCGACACCACGCGGCTGAGAAACTGCCCGTAGAACTCTTCCGGCGCAACCTCGGTTTTCGCAAGTTGCGCAATTTCAGCCACCAGCGAACGGATCTGCTGCTTGGTCTGCTCGATCAGGTGGGCATCGACCGACTGTTCAATGCTCATACTAAGTATGTACCCGGTTTCCACCCCATTCTCAAGGGTAGGTCGTGGATTGCGGGCACAGCCGCCGGGGGGGCGTCGTTACGGGCGTCGTAAACCGCGCCACTCACCCGATGCGGCGCCGGCCGGCCGCGTGGACTGCGGTCCGTTGCAGAAAGTGCCGAGTGCAATAAGAGCAGGGTTCGCCATGCGGACCGTGACGGCGGTCCTCGCCTTTTTTGATACGCACGGCGGCGCCTACACGTTCTGAACGAAGGCGGTTCACCTGGAAACTGCGAGCGGAGGGTTGCATTGTGGGCGTGGTTGCCAGCCGAGTAGCGGGATTTTTGCTCCACCTCTGGTTGTGATCGCAATATGCGACTCCGGTGCATCATTCCGGGCCGTTCCTCAAAGGGCTACCAAACAGCCTTCCCCGCGGGAACCGTTTCGCCTACACTCAAGCGGATGCGAGTGTTGATGCTGGGCACCGGCCCGTTCGCCGTGCCGACGTTTCGGTCGCTTTACGACACCCGTCATCCGCCGGTGGCGCTGGTTACCTCCCGGCTACGAGTTCATCGTGGCCGGCCGGTCGAGCCCGTCAGCGCGATCCGCGACGTGGCCGCAGGGCACGGCACGCCGGTGTTTGACCCCGAAGACGTGAATTCTCCCGACGCGGTTGCCCGCCTGGCGGGCTTCGGGGCTGAGTTATTCGTCGTGTGCGATTATGGGCAGATCCTCGCGCCCGCCACGCTGGCTGCGGCACGGCACGGCGGCATCAACCTGCACGGCTCTCTCTTGCCGAAGTATCGCGGCGCGGCGCCGGTCAATTGGGCTCTCTACCACGGAGAAGTTGAAACGGGCGTCTCGGTCATCCACGTGGTGCCAAAGGTCGATGCCGGGCCCGTCATTGCCCAGGCCCGGCTTACCATCGACCCGGATGAGACGGCCATCGAGCTCGAAGCTCGGCTGGCCGACGTCGGGGCACGGCTGATGTGCAAAACCATCGACGCGATCGAGGCCGGTCGCGTGCAGGCATTGCCACAAGACCCGACGTTGGCCAGCCGCGCGCCGCGGCTGAAAAAAACCGACGGCGCAATCGACTGGACGCGCCCGGCGGCGGCGATCAAGAACCAAGTCCGGGCGTTGGAGCCGTGGCCGCGGACCTACACGTTCTGGCATCCCGCCGGTGGTCCGCCGGTCCGCCTGATTCTCGGCCCCGTCTCGGTTGTCGAACGCGAGTCGGCCGCGCCGGGCACGGTTATCGCAGCGCACCGCGACCGCCTCGTCATTGCAGCCGGCCGCGACGCGATAATCCCGGCCACCGTCCAGCCGGCCGGCAAGCGACCGATGACCGTTGCCGAGTTCCTCCGCGGCCATCATGTCAGTCCGGGCGATCGCTTCGGCCAAGAGCCCGGTTAGGACTCAATGGTTCAGCTTGTGGCACAGTCATTTTGAACGAAGCGAAGAATCTCCGCTGATTTTTGGGCGAAATCCTACGCTGCGCTCAGGATGACTTGGGATACGATGGGCAAACTGTATTCTTGCCTCCCTCGGAGCGCCGTATCTCTGTCCTCTGCTTTCTGCCCCGAGACCTGCTACAATAACACTTCCCATGCCTCGTCGATTCTACATCCAAACCGTCGGCTGCCAGATGAACGTGCTCGATAGCGAGCTGGTGGCCGCCGAGTTGCTGAATGCCGGATACGAGCCGGTCGACAGCCCGCGCGGGGCGGATGCGATTCTGCTGAACACGTGCAGCGTGCGGCAGCATGCCGAAGACAAGATTTATAGCATGCTGGGCCGCCTCAAACCACTCAAGGAGCAACGGCCGCATGTGATCATCGGCGTCTTGGGCTGCATTGCGCAGAAAGATCAGGAACAGGTGTTGCGGCGGGCGCCGCACGTGGACCTCGTTGTGGGCCCCGGCCAGTTGGACCGGTTGGTCCGCCTATTGCAGCATCGCATCGACGGCGGTCCGCCTCGCGTCGAGGTCAGCCTCGATCGCCAGGCCGGCGACCGAATATCGGTGCGACGGAGTTTTGCCCGCTTCCAGCCGAGCCGTCCGGCCGCATCGCGGCCGCATCCGCACCAGGCGATGGTGCGGGTCATGGTCGGTTGCGACAAGTTCTGCACGTACTGCGTTGTGCCGCGGGTTCGCGGCCCGGAGCAGAGTCGCCCGGCGGCCGAGATTGTCGAGGAAGTCCGCCGGCTGGCCGGCGACGGCTGTCTCGAAGTGACGCTGCTGGGGCAGACCGTCAACAGCTACGAGGATAAGTCGGGCCCTGGCACGGTTCACCTTGCCGATCTGCTCGACCGGTTGCATGATATCGGGGGGCTGCGGCGGCTGAAGTTCGTCACGAACCATCCCAAACACATGACGACAGAATTGCTGCACGCCGTCCGCGACCTGCCCAAGGTGTCCCCCTATCTGCACGTCCCGGCGCAAAGCGGCTCCGACGCCATTTTGCGGCGGATGCAACGCGGGTACACGGCCGGGTCGTATCGCGAAATGCTCGACCGCATTCGCCACTCCGTTCCGCACGCGGCCGTGACGAGCGACTTCATTGTCGGCTTCTGCGGCGAGACCAACGAGGACTTTCAACAGACCCTCGATCTGGTGCGCGACGCGCGCTTCAAGAACAGCTTCATCTTCAAGTACAGCGCCCGGCCGGGCACGAAGGCTGCGGAACTGTACGACGACGACCTGCCCGACGCGGTCAAGCGGCGGCGGAACAACGAACTGCTGGCGGTGCAAAATGCCATCTGCCTGGAGGACAACCAGCCGTATCGCGGCCGCGCGGTCGAAATCCTGGTTGAGGGCCCGAGCAAAGTCAGCCGTAAGCCGCAACGGCGACGGCGACACGCTTCAACTGGTTGGCCGCACGACTTGCGACCGGATCGTGGTCTTCGACGGGCCGAGCGCGTTGACCGGCCGGATGTTGAAGGTACAAATACGCGACGTGGATGCGTTTACTTTGTTTGGCGTTGTCGTGAAGACTCAGAAGTGATCCGCAGATTACGCAGATGATCGCAGATTGGGCAAAGAACCGAGTTTTGGCGCTCTCGCCCTGTTTCCTTGGCGCACCTCCGCATAATCTGCGGCTGTCTTTTCCAGCCGCAAGTCATACATGGCTCGGTTAGCTTCCGAATGAATCCCACAACCGTCCGCCAGTATCTTGACGATCCGCAGGCCGCCGCCGCGTGGCTCGGCGGGCTGGGCGTCGTCGACGTGCGGCGGGCACACGGCAACCTGCTCGGCATGGCCACGGCCGGCGTGCCGATGGATTTGCTGGCGGTTGTATGCTGTCAACTTGAACGCTACTTGGCCGGCTGCGCCGATCCCGACATGGCGCTGCACAACCTGGAGCGATTCGTCGAGGCGGCCCGCAATCCACTGGCGCTCGGCACGCTGTTCGAGCGCGATCGGCACGCCCTGCCGACGCTGCTGCAAATCTTCGACGCCAGCCAGTACCTCAGCGACTTGCTCGTGCTTGACCCGGAAGGGTTCGACCTTGTGCGGCTGACCGAGGGGCAACCGGTGGCGCGGCAAGCCCTGGTCGACGAGCTTGTGGCGGAGGCCGCCGCCGTCGAGCACGAAACGGTGGTGCTCCGGCGCGCTGCGCCGTTTCAAGCGCCGAGAAACGCTCCGCGTCGCCTACGGCGACATCGTTCGCGAACAAACGCTCCGCACCGTCACCGCGCAGATTTCGTGGCTGGCCGATGCGATCATCGAGGCGGCTCTGCGGGCCGCGTGGCGGAAGTTCGAAGGCAGCCGTGGTACGCCTCGCGAGCCCGACGGCCGGCCGGCACGCTTCGTGGCGCTGGGAATGGGAAAGCTCGGCGGGTTGGAATTGAACTATTCCAGCGACATCGATCTCATATTCCTCTGCGAGGACGAGGGCCACACCGTCGGTCGGCGCTCGATCTCGAACCTCGAGTTCTTCGACCTCGTCAGCCGCGAGGTCGTGCGGCTGTTGACGGAGAAGACCGAACTGGGCGCCGCCTATCGCGTGGACTTGCGGCTGCGGCCGGAAGGGCAGCGCGGTCCGGTGGTCATGGGTGTGCAGAGCGCGTGAAGCTACTACGATACGCGGGGCCGAACCTGGGAACGGCAGGCCTACATCAAGGCCCGCCCCGTGGCCGGCGATCTCGCGCTGGGCCGGGAATTCCTCGACGCGCTGTCGCCGTGGATCTATCGCCGCTACCTGAGCCACGCGGACATCAGCGGCATCAAGGCCCTCAAACGCCGGATCGAGCAGCAAACGCTCGACGTCGGTGGCGGCGCCCGCGACGTCAAGACCGGCCGCGGCGGCATCCGCGACGTCGAGTTCGTTATCCAGTTCCTCCAACTGCTCAACGGCGGCGACCTGTCTGAAGTCCGTACGGCGAACACGTTGGAGGCGCTGGCCCGATTGGAGCGCGTTGGATGCCTCACCAGCCAGGAACGGTCGATCCTCGAAGAAAACTACTCGCTCTTGCGAAAGATCGAGCATCGTCTGCAAATCATGCTCGACCTGCAAACGCATACGCTGCCGGACGACTGCGACGAACTGCGCAAGCTGGCCCGGCGCATGGGCTACCAGGGTGACGACGAGCAATCGGCACTGGAAATGTTCCTCGCCGACTATCGCACTCGGACCGAGCTGAACCGCAAGATTCTCGATCATCTGCTGCACGACGCCTTCAGCGACGACACGCAGACGCGCGCCGAAGTCGACTTGGTGCTTGACCCCGACCCGCCCGACGACCACATTGTCGAGGTGTTGGGCAAGTACCCCTTTCGCGACGTGAAACAGGCGTATCGCAACCTGATGTCGCTGGGCGAGGAACGCATTCGATTCCTTTCCGCCCGGCGCTGCCGGCATTTTCTCGCCTCGATCGCGCCGCAACTGTTGACCGCCATCGCTGCCACGGCCGATCCCGATGCGACGTTGGTGAACCTCGACCAAGTGAGCGACTCGCTGGGCGGCAAGGGCGTGCTCTGGGAACTGTTCAGCTTCAACCCGCCTAGCCTGCGACTGTACGTCGAGCTCTGCGCCTACAGCCCGCACCTGTCCGGAATTCTCACCGGCAATCCGGGCATGATCGACAGCCTGATGGACAGCCTAGTGCGCGATATGCTGCCGACGCGGGAGAGCATGCACCAGCGCTTGGCCGACCTCTGCCGCAGCGCCGAAGACATCAATCCCATCCTGCACAGCTTCAAGAACGACGAGCAGCTTTGCGTCGGCGTGCGCGACATCCTCGGGAAGGAGGACGTGCAAGCCACGACCGGCGCGCTTTCGGACATTGCGGAGACGTGCCTCGCACAGATCGCCGAGCACGAGCTTCAGCGACTTACGGCTCGCTACGGACAGCCGCAACGCGAGGACCGCCGCCAGCGGCAACCCTGCGAAATGGTGATTCTTGCGTTGGGAAAGTTCGGCGGTCGGGAGATGAACTACCACAGCGATCTGGACGTGATCTTCCTGTACGAGGCGGACGGGCACACGGCCGCGTTGCCCGGTTCTCCGGCCCGGCAGAGCACGACGAATCAGCACTTCTTCAGCGAACTGGCCCAGCGGATCATCAACGCGGCCAGCCGGCCCAGCGGCTTCGGGCCGGCTCTACGACGTCGACGCCCGGCTGCGCCCCACCGGCAAGAGCGGCGCGCTGGCCACGACCTTCGACGAGTTTGTTCGCTACTTCGACGGCGGCGGAGGGCAGCTCTGGGAGCGGCAGGCGCTGTGCAAAGCGCGGGCGGTGTACGGATCGCCGCGGGCCGCGAAGGCCGCGATGGCGGCCGTCGCCAAGGCCGCCTTCGCCCATCGCTGGCGCCGCAAGGACGCTGTCGAAATCCGTCGGATGCGGCAACGCATGGAGGACGCCACCCCGGCGGCCGGCGACCTGAAACGCGGACCCGGTGGCATCGTCGACATCGAGTTTCTCGTCCAGATGCTGCAACTGAAACACGCCCGCGGCAAGCCCTCGCTCCGCCAGCCGAACACCCTGGCCGCGCTCGGCGAACTGTACCGCGCCGGACTGCTCGGCGTCGACGACTACGAGTTTTTCGACGTCAGCTATCGTCTGCTGCGGAAGATCGAGGGGCGGCTGCGACTGATGAACTCGACCGCCCGCGATCGGCTGCCGCAAGACCCGATCGAACTTCACAAGCTGGCCAATCTCCTGCAGTATGCCGGCAGCGACGGCCTGTTGATGGATTACGAAAACGCCACGCGGCAAATCCGCCGGCGGTTCGAGGCGATTGTCGAGTCATGACGCGAATCGGATTGACTTCGGATTACAACGTCAAAAAGGGGACGAGATCATGAATGCTGCGATTGCGGCAGCGGCTCTATTGTGCCGCAACGATGCTCGGCGCAACGCCGGGCAATGCAGTGTCCGGCAGTCCGGCTATGCACAAGGCGGACCCGGCCAAAATGAAGGAGTGGCGGAAACGTTGGGAGAAGAACATCACCAACGATTCCCGCAATCGCTACTGCGACAAATCCAATGGCGAAGAGATCGGCTGGTTCATGTCTCCTTTCTTAGAGGGTTTCTACTACGGCTACCTGGCCACGGGGGATCCGAAGTGGATCGACATGCTGGTCGACTGGACCGACGCGTGGGCGAAGCGTGCGGTGAAGGAACCGGATGGGTACCCAGGCTGGCCCTGCGCGAAAGCCGCCGGGACGGATGTCGATGATCTCGATCGCTTCGATGCCGACAGCATGTTGGGCGAGGCGATGGCCCTGCGCCCGGTGACGCTCATGGCTGCCGAGGTTCTTAAGACCCCGGCGCTAAGAGCGAAGTACGGCGCCAAGGCCGAACGCTACCTCGAACTCTCGGAGCAAATCTACCAGAAGTGGGACCGTCGCGGCGGGTGGCGCGAAACCAAGGGCGACGGGATGATTAGCGTCGTGCTGCCCTACGGCATCGACAGCAAGAAGGGCAAGTGGATCGGCTACGCGACAAGGAATTCCCCCGGCAACGGCTTCTCCCATCCCAACAACAAGGCCAACTGCGTGGCGCGTTGGGTGCTGGCCCTGTACGATGCCACGCAAAAGCCAGGCTACCGGGAACGTGCCGAAAAGTGGTTCCGCGTGATGAAGTCGCGAATGCACCCGGCCGCCAACGGCACCTACAAGATTTGGAACTACTGGGAGCCCGCCGGCCCTTGGGACTACAAGCCCAATGGCACGCCCAAGCACTGGGTCGGCGTCCATCCTAACGCCGGCTACTACGTGATTGATACGGACGGCATCGTCGACGCTTACCAACACAGGCTGGTATTCGACCGTGGCGACATGGACCGCCTCATCGCCACGTCGCTGGTCGAAAAACGTTATTGGCCCGCCTTGGCGCCCTACAATGCGGAGATCCAGGCGCACTGCGAGGCAGGTCTGACACCGGACAACTGGGGCGGCCTGAGCACCGTCCCCAAGTATCTGTCGCTCCAGCCGTCAGCGAAGTAGCAACGAAGCGGCATGAAGCGACAATCATTCGTGCTCGCTATCGCTGCCGGCCGTCGGCGCAAACCGCCAAGTTTCCGGCCTCGGCCACGACCGTGTGATACGCCCCTTGAGCCAGGCGTACAGTTCCGGGTTGTATTTCCGGAACATCCCATCTGGATTGCCGTCGAGGAAATCGCGGTCGACAACGACCAGACGCCGGCGGATTGCGCTGGACGGCATCGAGATTACGCCGGCGCCAGCGGTCGTCCGCAAAGATGCCGGCATAACCGTTCAACAGGCCGCTCATGGGCCGATTGCTCCAAAAGTAGATCTGAGGCATGAGCGGCGTCACCAAAATCGGCGCGTCGGCGACGTGCGCCGTCGCACGGCCTTCGCGATTCGGGCCACGGGGTTCGAGGGGCTCGCCGCATCAAGTCCAGCCGCCAGCGCCCGATACCGCTCGGGCAAATGGACGCCCACCGGCCCGAGATCGATGCGAAGCTCGTTCCGCAAACCGACGAAAGGAAAGACGAGCAGGACGGCGTACAGGAGAGCGAAGAGTCGGCCATTGCTGCTTCTCAGCCCGCGAACGATCAACAGCGCCGCCACGATGACGAGCGGCGGAATGACTTGCAGAATGTGTTGCGTGTCGGGACGATACAAGGCTTGCGGCGCGATGGCAATTCCCATGATGCCGGCCGCCAAGAGCAACACAGCGTCCGGCCGCCGCTCGTGGCGATCGGGTCGGGGGACTGTCCCAATTTTCGTGGGCAGCGCCGCGCAGCGGTGGTCGGCGAAAATGGGACTGTCCCCTTGGCGAGGTCTCGAAACCCCAGGAAGATCGCGACCGCGTACGAAAGCCCAGCCGTCACGAGAAGCTGGCAGCGGCACGACTGGTTCGACAGGGGCGACCGCCAATCCCAACGCGGCGGCGGAAGCCGCCAGTGCCGCGTGGTACCGGAGGTTCCGGCGGCCAGTGCCGCGAAGTATTGCCAGCAACGGCTCATCCCTCCCATCGCCGCCAGCACCGCCAACCAACAGACAAGCGGAACGGCGAATCCGCCGGCCAGCCACAAGACTCCGAACATCCTCTGGCGGCGGTTCGGCGCCTGCCAGCGCTCGACGACGAACACAGCCGCCGCGGTGAGCAGGCACGCCGCGCCGAGGTCGTGGCGGTAGAGAAAGGCGATCCCCGTAACACACCCGGTAACAAACGGCCACGATCGCCGCTTCGCTTCGATTCCGCAGGCGCACGATAGACAGGCGAGCGTCAACATTGGGAAGCACCAATAGTACCATTTGTAGAACCTCGCCAGCACGAACCACGCGGCCAAGGAAGCCGCCAGGGCAGCCGGCACGGCCCAGCGGCAGTCCGGCCTGGCGGCCCGAGCCACCATGCCGTAGATGCAGGTCAGCGCCACGCAATAGCCCAACGAGCAGATCAGCACTTCGGGCAGCACCGAGTCGTGGACCCATTGACCGGCCGCGCTGGTAAGCGTCACCAGCGGCCCGTACTGCTGGAGCATGTCGACGAACGGGAACTTGCCCAGAAGCGTAAGCCGCCCTAGCGATAGTTGGTAGCCCATGTCGGGGCTGTCGAGAAAGTGCTCAAGCGGCGGCGCCGACGCCAGCATGAGCAGCAGCAGGAGGATTGGCCAGGCGATCGAGACGGCACGCGCCTTCATAGCTGTGTCCGGGAGGGGACTCTCCCTCTTTCAACGCTCTGGCAGCCGCGGTAAGCTTCCGTACTCAGGCCCCACGAAAATCGAGTCATTCATTGTGCACGGCAGGGTGTGCGCAATTAGAATAAGAGAATGGCTGCCTTGCAAGGTGATTCTCCGCAAAGGTGTTGGGGATGAAGGATCCCTCCGTTCCGCCGTGCCAGGATGCGGTGATTCCGCAAGGTGATGTACTATTGGCACCAGGTGGCCAACAACATGCTCACGACGTTGTCGTACATGCTGACGACCCTGAACCTGACCGATATGGAGGGCTGCCACAAGGTCTTGACCCGAGAGGTGTATTCCCAGATCAAGATTGCAAGCCCCCGGTTTGGCGTGGAGCCGGAGTTAACGGCCGAGGTGGCGCAGATGCGCATCGGAGAAGATCGCCGGCGAACACGTATCTACGAGGTCGGCGTGGCGTATGCCGGAAGGACCTACGAAGAGGGCAAGACGATCGGCTGGAAAGACGCCGTACTGGCGATTCTCCACATCGTGCGGTTCCGCTTCGGCCGGTAGCAACTCGCTGGTCTCCGGTTCGCAAATCGAGCTTCAGTCGTTGACGTACGTCTGCAGGAACCGCGCCAGGCGATGGAAGTCGCTGCCGGGCTCGATGTAGCGGACGACGGTCACCAGTGTGTTCGGGTCGACCAACTGGCTGAACGGCACGTAGTTGAGCTCCAGTTGCCCGGCGACCGAGACCATCACGCCGTCGAGCCGCTTTTCGACCAGCGCCCGATAGGCGCCGACGCCGAGCTGGCTGCCCAGCAGGACGTCGAATGCCAGGGGCCGGGCACAGCGGCACTCGTAGCCGAGCTTGATCGGATTGACCCGCCGCTTCTTTCCGGTCTGTTGGGTGTATTCCTTGCCGACCAGTTCCGAGAAGAGCCGGCAGAGGTCGATCTTCGTGATGGCGATGTGCCCGTGCTCGTCGCGGGGGACGCCTTCGATGTGGGCGTTGGGCAGATATTCGGCAAGCCCCTCGGCGATCACGATGACGCCGAACTCCTTGCCCTCGGCTTCCTCGCGGACGCGCATCGTGGCCACGATGCGATCGACGACCTCGTCGAGGTTCATCACGCGGCGGATCGTGGTCTTGCCGGTCTTCGGGTTGCCGACCCCTTCACTCGCTTCGTACTTGCCGGTAATGTCCTCGACGCTGATGACGAGGCTCGCCTCGCCGGCGATAGCCGCTCCATAGGCCAGCCATCCCGCGCTGCGCCCCATCGTTTCGGCCATGAAGTAGCTGTGGGTCGATTCGGCGTCGGCCAGCAAGTTGCGGATTTCGCCGGCCAACACGTCCACGGCGGTGAAGTAGCCGAAGGTGAAGTCGATGCCCATGTAATCGTTGTCGATGGTCTTGGGCAGATGCACGACCGGGATGCGTTTGTGTCCCGGCGGCAGATGGTCTTGAAAGAGCCGGAACTTGTTGGCCGTTTTGAGCGTGTCGTCGCCGCCGATCGAGATCAGCGCGTCGACGCCCATCGACACCAGCGCCTCGTAGACCGCCTTGAGCGGCGCCGTGCGTTCCGGGTCGTTCAAGTGGGCCGCCTCGGAGACGTCCTTGCCGGGATTGGTGCGCGCCGTGCCGATCATGACGCCCTGGCTGTTGCGCGATCGCCGCAGCATGTTGTGCGAGACGCGGACGAAGTCGCGGCCTTCGGCCATCGAGTGGTCGGTGGCGTACTCGACCAGGTGCGAATAGCCGTTAAGAATGCCGTACACCTCGATGTTGTTGCGCAGAACGACGCCGCGGCCGTGGAAATCACGGCATTGGCCGCCGGCGCCGGTCCCCCGGCAAACACGATGGCAACGCGGTGTATGTTGGATTCCAGAAGCGGCGGTCTCGAAAGCGTGCTGTTCATGATTCTCCCGGTCTCGGTTTCTCTACGGCCCTTAGTTGGGTGGCACGTCCCTGAGCGGAGCGAAGGGCGTGGCTCTCCGGCCTCCACGCCCATCACTTCGTTCCGGGCGCGCCACCCGACGGATCAGTCTCTTATGTAACCACGTCTCAACTCAGCCACGTGCGCTCGATGAACGTCGTGTCGACGCGGGACTCGACAAAGGCGGCGTGGTCGAGAATTTTCTGGTGCAACGGGATGGTCGTTTTCACCCCTTCGATGTGCAATTCGCTCAGCGCCCGCCGCATGCAGGCGATGGCCTCCGTTCGCGAGGGCTGGTGGACGATCAGCTTCCCGATCATCGAATCGTAATGCGGCGAAACGACGTATCCCTCGTGAACGTGCGAGTCGAAACGCACGCCGAAGCCGCCTGGCACGCGCAGCCGCGTGATCGTTCCCGGCGTGGGCCGGAAACGCTTGTCGGGGTCTTCGGCGTTGATGCGGCACTCGATCGCCGCGCCGCGCTGAACGATCTCCTCCTGGCGAAACGGCAGCATCTCGCCGGCGGCCACCAAAATCTGCGCCTTGATCAGGTCGATGCCGGTAACCATCTCGGTCACCGGATGCTCGACCTGGATGCGGGCGTTCATTTCGATGAAATAGTAACTGCCCGACCGATCGACGATGAACTCGACCGTGCCGGCATTGGTATACTTGGCCGCCTTGACCAGCCGGACGGCGGCGTCGCACATGGCGGTGCGCGTGGCGGGGTCCAGTCGCGGGGCGGGGCTCTCCTCGATCAGCTTCTGGTGGCGCCGCTGCATCGTGCAGTCGCGCTCCCAGAGGTGGACGACGTTGCCGTGCACGTCGGCCAGCACCTGCACCTCGACGTGGCGCGGATGCTCGACGTATTTTTCCAGGTAGATGTCGGCGCTGCCGAAAGCCGCTTCGGCCTCGGCCTGCGCCTGCTGGATCGCGGCCTTCAGCGCCAGATCGTTCAGGGCGACGCGCATGCCGCGTCCGCCGCCGCCGGCCGCCGCCTTGATTAGGACGGGAAAGCCGAGCTTGTGGGCCAGCGATACCGCCTGGGCCTCGCCCTCCACCAGTCCCTCGCTGCCGGGCACCGTTGGCACGCCGACCTCGTGGGCCAGTCGCCGGGCGGCGTTCTTGTCGCCCACCAACGCCATCGCCTCGTGCGTCGGCCCGATAAACTCGATCTCGCAACTGCGGCAGATCTCCGCAAAATGCGAGTTCTCGGCCAGGAACCCGTAGCCGGGGTGAATCGCCTGCACGTTGCCGATCTCCGCGGCGCTGATGACGCGGTCGATCTTCAGATAGCTGTCGGCGGCCTTCGGCGGACCGACGCAATACTTCTCGTCGGCCATGTCGAGATAGGCGGCGCCGCGATCGGCCTCGCTGTAGATCGCGACGGTCTCGACGCCCAACTCGCGGCAGGCGCGAAGATGCGCAGGGCGATTTCACCGCGATTGGCGACCAGAATGCGTTTGAACACGGCTACTCTCGCGGATCCACTTTGAACAGGGGCTGGCCAAACTCGACCGGCGCGCCATTTTCTACCAGCACCGCCACAATGCGACCGCTCAACTCGGCCGGAATC
Organism: uncultured Planctomycetaceae bacterium; assembly: GCA_963789525.1. Lineage (GTDB taxonomy): Bacteria > Planctomycetota > Planctomycetia > Pirellulales > Thermoguttaceae > CAVXFB01. The sequence continues at coordinate 132,278 of CAWBLA010000005.1, read as the reverse complement.
TGGTTGAACACCTTCATGGCCTCGACAATGCACACGGTTGTTTCCGGGCCGACGTGGTCGCCGACCTTCACGAAGGGAGACGACTCGGGATCGGGGGCGGCATAAAACGTGCCGACCATCGGGCTCTTGATTACCGCCATGGCGCCGCCCTTCGGCTCCGAAGCGGACGCCGGAACCGACTCGGGGGCGGGCGGACCGGCCACCGGCAGCGGCTGCGCCACCGCAGGCGCCGCGACGATCGTCGCCGGCACGGCACTGCCGGCGCGGCGAAGCTGGATCCGCACGTCGCCCTGCTGAAGGTCGACCTCCGTCAAGTCGTGTTCCTTCATCAGTTCGATCAGGCGGCGGATCTTCCGAACGTCGAAAATGTCCTGCGAGGCAGCGGATCCGTTCATGGTTTTCTCACCTTCTCCTGTAAAACCGCGACCACCGGCCGCGAAACAACGCGGGACGCGACCGCCGTCGCGGCGTTACCCCAATATCGCCTCTTCCAGCCGCTTGGGCACCTGGGTGAGGACCTCGCGTCCGCTGCGGGTGACCAACACGTCGTCCTCAATGCGGATGCCACCCCAGCCGGGCAGGTAAATGCCGGGCTCGACGGTCACGACCATTCCCGGTTCGAGCACGGTTTGGTTCTTGACCGCCAGGCGCGGCGCCTCGTGGACCAACAGCCCCAGCCCGTGTCCTGTCCCGTGGCGAAAACGGCGACCGTAACCGGCATCGGCAATGACGGACCGGGCAACGTGGTCCACGTCATGTGCCGAGACGCCGGGCCGGATGGCGGCGATGGCTCGAATCTGCGCCTCCAAAACCACCCGATAAATCCGCTCAAATTTCGGCGAGATTTTACCGGTCACCACCATTCGCGTCAAGTCGCTGTGGTATAGCCCCTCGCTGGCGCCCCAGTCGACCAGCACGAAGTCCGCCTCGCCCATTTGGCTCTGCTTGGGCGTGGCGTGGGGCAACGCCGCCCGGGCCCCGACGGCGACGATGCTGGGAAACGCCGCCTCTTTGGCCCCGCACAGCCGGCAGCGGTGCTCCAGTTCGTCGGCCGCCTGCTTCTCGGTCATCTCCGGCCGCATCACCGACCGCAACGCCGCGAAGCCCTCCTCCGCCTGCCGTACCGCCTCGCGAAGCCGGGCCACCTCATATTTGTCCTTGATCTGGCGCAGCGTCTCGACCAGGCCGGCGGTTGGCGTCAGCGCGACCTTGGGCAGTTTTTCAGCGATGCAGTCGTGCAGCCCAACGGTCATCGAATCGCCTTCGACGCCCAGCCGCCCGATGCGCGCCGCACGCACGGCCTTCGCCACCGCCTGGAGCATCGTGGCGCCCGGCGGCCGGATTTGCAACTCGACGCCCGGGCACTCCTCGCCAAGCTGCACCGTATAGCGCGGATCGCTCAGCACCGCCTCGCCGTCGCGCCACACCAATAGATAGCTGTCGTCGCCGGTGAAGCCTGTCAGGTAGGTGACGTTCGTGAAGTCGGTGACCAACAGGCCATCGACGCCCAACCGCTTCATCGCCTTGCGCAACCGACCGCGTCGGGCCTGAAAATCCATCGGAGCACTCCGTGCCAGAAGGCAAACCCGAATTGGACCAGACGGGGGGACGGCTGGCAAGGCCACTGGCGAAAGATTGACGCTACCTCTGGGGCGGGATAGGATGGAGGGGACGGACGCGTACAACGGCGTCCTGGCGTCCAAGAACTGGCGGAGGTAAGGACATGCGCGGCGTTGTGATTTACCGCGGCGAAGACGGGTCTTGGATTGCCGAATGTCCGAGTCTTCCAGGTTGTATTAGCCAGGGCGAATCAAAGACGGAGGCCATCGACAATATTCGCGAGGCCATCGCAGGCTGGATCGAAACCGCCAATGCGCACGGCGAGGTTGTGCCGGAAGAGACGTTTGATCTTCAGGTTATCGCCGTATGAGCAAGTTGCCGGTAATCTTTGGACGGCCGTCGCAATTAGCCGACCTGCTTTAACACCATGCCTCCCCACGACCTGAAACAACTTGCCACTCAACTGCTCGCCGGCGAGCTTTCGCTCGAACAATTTATTTGCCTTGCAAGCATGCCCGTGACCGCCGACGTTGGCGATGCCCAGGTGGACCTGGATCGCGATCGACGGTGCGGATTTCCCGAAGTGGTTTTTGCCCAGGGGAAGACGGTCGACGCGATCGAGAAGATCTTCCAGGCTCTGCTGCGGCACGGGGCGCCGGTCCTGGCAACACGAATGGGACCGGAACAGGCGACCGAATTGTTCGCACGATTTCCAGCGGGGCAATACAACGCCGTGGGCCGGACGTTCCGAGTCGCGGGAGCACGGGACACCCGTGGCAAAGACGACGCGGGAAAGGTCGTGATCGTCACCGCCGGCACCAGCGACTTGCCCGTGGCCGAAGAAGCCCGCGAGACGGCCCTGTGGACGGGCGCCGAGGTGGCGCTGGTGCAGGATGTGGGCGTGGCCGGCCCGCATCGCCTGGCACAGAACCTGCCGCTGTTGCAACAGGCCGATGCCATCGTCGTCGTCGCCGGCATGGAAGGCGCGCTGCCGAGTGTGGTGGGCGGACACGTCGCCTGCCCTGTGGTCGCCGTGCCCACCAGCATCGGCTACGGAGCCAGCTTCGGCGGCGTCGCCGCCCTGCTGGGCATGCTCAACAGTTGCGCGTCGAACGTGACGGTCGTGAATATCGACGCCGGCTTCAAAGGCGGCTACGTCGCCGGCCTGATTGCCAAAAACGTCGCGCGTGGAAGAACACGTCCCCAATGACCAATTTGCCAGTTCGCCGCAAGCAAGACGGTGTGCGACGGGACGATGGGATTTGTCATTGAGAATTTGCAGTGGCCAATTTGCGATGACCAATCCCTCACGTCTCCCCAATCTCGTCCTCGTCCTCGAACTCCCAAAAGGGCGCCTCGTCGGCCATCTGCCGGAGCTGATCCTCCACTTCCACTTTCGATAGGTGGATCTCCGGCAATTGCACGAGTGGGTCGTCGCCGTCGTCTTCTGCCTGCCATTGGATGCGTTCCAGTTCGCGTTCCAGGGCTTCGAGCCAACTGGGCAGTTCGAAGCCGGCGCCCGGCGGCTCCTGCGTAAAGCGGTCGATGTACTGTTCGAGTTCCTTGCACGCGGCGGCAGCCGCGCCGGCACGAATCTCGTCGATGGCCGGCCGCAACAGGGCGCAAAGCTGGTCGATCTCCAAGGGGCGGACGAACCGTTCGCTGAGGCGTTCGGCGATGCTGGGAAGCCGCATGCCGTACTTCTTGCAGAGCCGATTGAATCGCCGGAGGTGTTCGTCGGCGATGGGCGAGGTCCGTTGGGAAACGGCGCCGCGCCAGATTTTGGCCGCCCCCTCGCGTCCCTGTCGGACGAGGACCTGGTGGGCCAGGATCACCGGCCGCAGGTTCCAGGCCAGCCGGTCGTAATGCGCCCGCAGCCGCAGGAAATCCAGCAGCGTATAGAGCATGTTGCCGCGATCCGACTGCGTCGTAATGCTGTTGTAGTCGACGTATTGCCCATAGTTCTGGGCGACGGCTTCGATGGCGATGCCGAGCCAATGGGACGCCTCGTCGAGCGAGATAGCGACTTCCAACTCGGCCAGCAGGCGATAATCCTCCTCGGAGTCCGGGTTTTCGACCAGGTTCTCCAGATATTCGAGCGCGCCTTGGTGCAGGATGCCGCGGAGGTTGCCCAGGGTCATGAAGCGCTGGGTGAACAGATCGCCGCCATAACGCTCGATGAACTGTCGGAAACGGCGCCACTGTCGCGGGTCGGTAACGCTTTCGAGCACCGACAGCCGCACGCCATGGCTGTGCGTCAGCCAACACCGCAGCAGCACCTCGACGACTTGCTCCAGATGGTCGACGAGGTTCTTGTCGCTTTGGCGCTGCGATCCGGTGGTCGCCGTGCTGCCCCCGGACGATGCCGCCACGAGGCAACGGGTAATGCTCTGGCAGGTGATCTCAAACACGCGATCAAACTCGGTGACGGCCCCGGGCCCCACCGGATGCGCGATCTCCATCGTTTGCGCCGTTTCCAGCAGGCGGTAGGTCTCGACCAGCAGTCCCAGCTGCGGCAGGCAGCTAAGCAAGCGTCGCATCACGTATTGAAGCCTGCGCGACGCGACGATCCGCTGCGGATTGCCGCCGCGGGCCAGCGCGACGTAGAGAAGCGGTTGCTTCTCCAGGACGCTCAACAGCTTGGGCAGCGCGCGGCGGGCGCGGGCGGCGTCGCCACGGAGCACGGCCGCCAACACCTCGCCTGCGGGCCGCTGCCAGCCCGTCTCGGCCCGCTTTGGCCGTCGCCGCATCGATGCGCGGATCATGTCCGCGGCATCAGCCGTCTCCACGCACGCTTCGATGATCTCCTCGAGCAGCGTTTCTTTGATGCTCCGGCGGCGATCGTATTCGATCAGTGATTCTTGCGTGCCGCGCGGCGGCGGAATCCGATAGCGGTGCACCGCCTCGAGCAGTTCGGACAGCCGCCGGTGATTGCGCTGGGCCTGGTCGAACCAGCCGCCGAGCACGTCGTCACGTTCGGGGGCGTCGACCGGCAGCGAGGCCGTCGCACAGAGCTTCCACAACTGGGCCACCGTGCTGAGAAAGCCCAGCCGATTGACGATCCGCTCGGCCTCGCCCACCAACTCGAAGTCGGTGGGGCTTTGGCCGGTGTCGAACATCTCTCCTTCGATGCCGTCGTCGGTGCTGTCGCGGTAGGTTACGTCCTCGTACGCCGCGCCGAAACAGACCATCGTCCTCGTCGTCTTCGGCCCCGTCTTCGTCTTCGTCGCCGCCAAGCGCCTCGGCCGCCATTTCAAACTGCGGCACTTGCCAGTACTCCTCCGCGTTGGCTTCGAGATAGTCGAGGAACTTGCGCGCCAACGGCCAGCGGTCGGGCGGCGCGATGCCCGGCGCCGCGGGTCGCCGACGCGACGCGCCCTCCGACGCCGCGGCGGGCTCCTCGTGCCACAGGTCCTCCATCCACAATCAGCGCCAAGTCGTGGAATGAATAGTCCTCCTCGGCCAGTGGAATGTCGTCGGCCTGGCTGAGCCACTGCACCAAGAGCGCCATGGCGGCGATCGGGTCGCGGTGTTCGAGCAAGGTCTCGATCACGAGGGTATAGGCCTTGGCGGAATGGAACTCGTCGACGTGCTGGCGCCAAAAGGCCACGTCGCCGGCGGCCGCGCCCGCTTCGTGCCATGCCCCGAGTGCCGCGGCCACGCGCTGCAGCGATTCCAGCGTGGCCTGGCCCGAGATGCCTTCGATCGAGCCGACCTCGGGCGTGGCATACTTGTCCCACCAGCGGGCCAGCGCGGCGAGACCTTCGGCAAGCCTTTCCTGCAAGGCCGTGTCGCCGCCGGCTGCCGCGGCCTTGTGAATCCGCACGTACAGAGCGAAGATGTCGCCGACCATATCGAGCAACTCGTCGACGCGGTGATCGTGAATCGTGTTCTCGACGGCCGGAAAGAGGCTATACTGCCCGCCAAAGCCCAAGATGTTCCAAGGGTCGACCATCGCGCCGCATTCGATTGCCGCGTGCAGCACGCGTTCGACCGCAGGCAACTGCTCGGCCGCCTCGTGAAGATCGCCGCGTTGGGCGGCCAGATGGCCGGCGGCCAGGTGGCATCGCATGTCGCACGTCATGCGGGCCGAAGCGACCGGCACGACGGCGACCTGGCGGCGCCGCGGCCTCCGCGTAGCCGATGGCCGCGAACAGTTGCGCGACGTGGACGTGCTGCAACTGCTGGGCGCGCCGCCGCGCAAGAAGTGATTGAAGTGTTGGCGAGCGCCGCCGAACGGTTGCCGCAGTGAGAGCGACTCGGCCCGCAGGCGCTCGGCGTGCGGCCCGGCCAGCCGGCGGAGCATCTGCTCGTAAAACACGTCGCGATAGCGGGCGATCTTCTGGATCAGCGTGGAAAGCGTCACCGTCGAGTCGTGGGCGTCGGGGCGGTGCCCGCTGACGCCCGAGCCCATCAGCATCGTGCCCGCCAAAACGGCCGCTTCCTCAAAGAGCACCTCCTTGCGCGCAGTCGGCCATGACGCGCCAGGCGGTCCATCATTGCGTCGAGCGTCGCCTGTTGCACGACGAAGCGGCGGCAGCAACCCGCGTTGTCCAGCTTGTTCATGTCCCATTGGCCGAAGAGATAATTCGGCCGCTTGTTTGCCGGATGGTCAAAGTCGTATGCCCGGGGATCGAACGCCAGTTCGTCGAGCTGGTCCAACGGGAAGTTGGCATCGAACAGCAACGAGGGATCGGTCGCATCGAGGATGGCAAATGCCGCATCGACCAACTCGCGGTAGGGACCCTCTCCCACCCCTGCCCCGCGAATCCATAGCGGAACCGGCCGGACCCATTCATGCTCGTACGGCTGAATCTTCTGTTCCGTGCGCAGCACGGCGATCGGCCGATGGCCCAGGTAGTCGTTCAACTGATGGATGGCGGCGGAGACACTTCGATCCGTTTCTCCCCAAGGGCCCCCTTGCTGCAACACGGCCTCGCACATGCGTCCGATGAAAAGCGGCGGGAACAGCGTTTCCTCGGTTTGGTGGAAGAGCAGATCGTGATGGAACTGGCGATAGGCCGCCAGGGCCACGTCAAAGACGAGGCCGATCACGGCCTCGGCCTGGTCGACGTTACTGAAGGCATCCGTGGTGCCGCGGACGTCCCGTAGTTCGTCCCGGAGCACCCGACCCAGGGCTTGCCAGGCCGGCTCGTGCGATCCCCTCGCCGCGTCGACGCGCCGAAAAAGACCGTCAAGGTTCTTCAGAAACCGGGCGTCCGGGCGCCGGAGGAGAAGTTCAGATAACCGAGAATGTCCTGGGCGAGCAACGATAGGCCGGCGCCCAGCTTCTTCTCATCCATTGCGCGCGTTCCTCGAGGAGCAAACCCCTAATGATAGGTGGTCTAAGCGGTTTCGTCCAGCGGCAGGGCAATACGCCAGGGCGGACGTCCGGCTGCACTCGCCCCGGGCTGATGTGCCGTTGGGGGGACTGTCCCAATTTTCCCGTCAACGAAAATGGGGCGGTCCCCGTGGGACGCGGACGCGACGGCTGCTATTTTTCGCGTGATTCTTCCTGTTCGGGCGGTTATCATGGAAAATTGGCGGGTGCTTGCCGCCTTGAGCCACGCGGGTATCATGCCGGTTCGACGTGCGATCACTTTTCGACATACCCTCCGAGGACTTTATGCGACGTATTCTCTCGGTCCTAGCGATGTCTGCGGCGTTGTGCGATTGGTGCGGATTGGCACTGGCCGCACGGAGCCAGTTGATTGCCGAGCCAACAGCATTGCAGCACGGCTTGACGCGCTCTTGGTTCAGCCAAGTGACCCTCGATCAGGGCCGCGGGCGCCTCACCGGGCTGACGCTGTTCGACGGCGTGCTCTACGCCGTGACCGACAAGGCGGTGCTGCACGCCTTCGATGCCGAGACGGGCCAAACGCTCTGGTGGCGGCAAGTCGGAGATCCAAGGTATCCCACGATGGGACCGGGCCTGAATCGTGACTTCCTGGCGATGATCAATGGTTCGCATCTGTACGTGCTCAATCGGCGGACAGGCGAACTACTGCTGGAGACGGAGGTGGGCGGAGCGCCGGGCGCCGCGCCGGCCGTCGAGCGCCAAGTACGTCTACGTGCCGACGACAACCGGGATGCTGATGGCCTATCCTTTAATCAGGGCCGAAGCACCCAAGCAAGACGGCGGCGGGGTCGACCAGTTCCTTCCGGCCGGAGATGCGGCGCAGGTCGGCGCACCGCAGAAGTTGCGGCTGAAGCAGCACCTGCCGCCGCCGCTTTTCTGTCAATCCAATGGCAAGGCATTGGTGCAGCCGCGGGTGACCCTTGAAAACGCCGTAGAAGAGTTCGTCGTCTGGCCCACCGATCGCGGCTTCCTGAATCTCGCCCGGATGGATCTCAAAACCGAGAACGGTCTGGCGATGAAGTACCGGCTGCCGACAGGCGCGGCAATTGTTGCCAGGCCCTGCTACCTGCCGCCGGATCCGAATGTGCTGGGTGATTCCGGGCGGATCATCGTGGTCTCGCGCGATGGGTTCGTGTACGTGTTCCGCGAGAAAGACGGAGATAAGGTGTGGCGCTTCTCGGTGGGCGAGCCGATTGTCGACGCGCCCGCGGTCGTCGGCGACCGCGTCTACGTGACCGCCCAACTCGGCGGCATGCATTGCCTCGCGCTGAAGACCGGCAATGAGAATTGGTCGGCCCCGGGCATCGTCCAGTTCGTTGCGGCCAGCAAGTCCCGGGTCTATGCAACCGACCGCATCGGCCGTCTCGTCGTGCTCGACGCCCGCAACGGCGCCCGACTCGATGCCGTTCCGATCGAGAGCGTCCCGATCAAGTTGCTCAATACGGTAACCGATCGCATCTATCTGGCTGACGATGGCGGGCTGGTCCAATGCCTGCACGAAGTGCAACAGCGCGAACCACTGATCTACAGCAAGGTGGTTACGCCCGCGGAGAATGCTGAAAAGAAGCCGGCCAAGAAAGAGATCGCGGCACCGAAGCAACACCCCGCCGCAAAACGATGAGCGGCCGTGAACCGCCCATGTCAAGGGGGTCCTTGACCGCGACGTGCAAAACTCGTAAACCTTCGGGTAACTGATTGTTCTTTCCCGGAGGATTAACGACATGCACTCGCCCCGCATCCAACGCGCCTTGATTAGCGTTAGCGACAAGCTCGGGCTGGCCGATTTCGCCCGGGGGCTGGCCGCCGCGGGCGTCGAGATCTTCAGCACCGGCGGAACCCGCAAACACCTCGAAAGCGAGGGAATCGCGGTCCGCGACGTCTCCGAGTATACCGGCTTCCCGGAAATGATGGACGGCCGCCTCAAGACCCTGCACCCGAAGGTCCACGGCGGCATTCTCTGCCGTCACGACAATCCTGAAGACATGCGGGCACTGGCCGAGCACGGCATCCTCACCTTCGAGTTGGTCGTCGTCAATCTGTATCCGTTCGAGACGACCGTGGCCAAAAAGGGCGTGAGCCTGGAAGAGGCGATCGAGCAGATCGACATCGGCGGGCCGACGTTGGTCCGAGCCGCGTCGAAGAACCATGCCTTCACCACCATCGCCACCAGCGCCGCACAGTATTCCGAAATTCTCGAGCAGATCACGGCCCACGGCGGCACTACCTTGGAGCTGCGCCGCCGCCTGGCGGGCGAGGCTTTCGCCCACACGGCGCGATACGACCGGGCGATCGCCGACTTCTTCGCCGGCGCAACGGCCGAAGGCCCGTTCCCAGGCACGGCAACCGTGTCGCTGACGCGGAAAATGGTGCTGCGCTATGGCGAGAATCCGCATCAGCAGGCCGCTCTGTATGCCCGCCCGGATTCCGCCGGCGCCAGCGTGGTCGCGGCCCGGCAACTGCACGGCAAGGAGCTTTCCTACAACAACTTCTTGGACCTCGACAGCGCGCTGGGCATCGTGCGGCAGTTCGCTGAACCGGCCGCCGTGGTTATCAAACACAACAACCCCTGCGGCGCGGCCACGACCCATTCGCTTGCCATGGCGCTCGATCGTGCGATGCAGGGCGATCCGCTCAGCGCGTTCGGCTCGGTGATCGGGCTCAATCGAACGATGGATGCGGCCGCCGCCGAAGTGCTGGCAGCCCCGGGACTGTTTGTCGAGGCGATCGTCGCACCGCACTTCGACCCCGCCGCCCTGGAAATCCTCACCACCAAGCCGAAGTGGAAGGCCAACGTCCGGCTGATGGAGGTGGGCGACCTGGATCGCGCCCCGCCGCACATGACCTTCCGCTGCCTCGACGGCGGGACGCTGATGCAAGAGGCCGACGTCCTGCCGGATCCCGAGGAGATTTGGCAGGTCGTCACGGACGCTAAGCCAACCGAGGCACAAATGGCCGATCTGCGTTTCGCCTGGGAAATCGTGCGGCACGTGAAGTCCAACGCCATCGTGCTCTGCAAAGACAGGATGTTGCTAGGCACCGGCGCCGGGCAGATGAGCCGCGTCGATTCGACGGGCATCGCCATTGAGAAGGCCGGACCGCGGGCCGAAGGATCGGTGCTTGGCTCCGACGCGTTCTTCCCGTTCCCCGACTCGATCGAGCGTGCCGCCGCCGCCGGCGTGACCGCCGTCATTCAACCCGGCGGCTCGAAGAACGACCAGGCCACGATCGACGCCTGCAACCGCCACGGTCTGCCCATGATCTTCACCGGCCGTCGGCACTTCAAGCATTAGTGTGGCATCGTCCGAAGGGCAAGGCGCTGACGGGTGACGCGTCAAAGGAGCGATTTCTGGTTTGGAGAGTTCGACGATTGGGGCGGTCCAGCACACCCAAGGTCAGTGTGGCAATCAAACGTACGTAGATCAAGCGCGGAAACACCGGCCCGTCGCGATACGCCGCCGACGGTCGGGAAGCACTTTTTCGCGAGCGTCACTTGGAAGGCTTCGGCGTAGCGTCGGTGAGCAACCTTCCCTGATAGTAGCCCGTGAGCGTCTCGAGGTAGGCGACGATCTGTTTCACCTCCTGTTCGGACAACGGCTGGCTGGTCTCGACCTCGGCCATGATGCGCACGGCCTCGTCGAGCGTCTTGGCCGAGCCGTCGTGGAAATACGGCGGCGTGAGCGCGATATTGCGGAGCGTCGGGGTCTTGAACTTGTGGCGATCGTATTCTCTCTTCGTGACGTTGTAGCGTCCGAGATCGGCCTCGGTGATTTCTCCGCCGCGCAACTTGAAGTAGTCGCGCGTCAGTCCCATGCGCTCGAAGGTCAGCCCGCCCAAGATCACGCCTGTGTGGCAGGTTGCGCATTCGTCCTCGAGGAACAGTTCGTATCCCTGGAGTTGCTCGTCGGAGAGCGCCTTCTTGTCGCCCCGCAGGTAGTGATCGAATAGGCAATTGGGCGCCAGCAGCGTCTTTTCGAACTCGGCGATCGCGTCGGTGATCGTATCCTTTGAAATGATCCCGTTGTAGGCATTTTTGAACTCGGCAACGTACTCTGGGTCCTCGGAAATCTTCTTGACGACCGCGTCCCAAGTCGCGCCCATCTCGACGGGGTTTGCCACGGGGCCGGCGGCCTGCTCCTGCAAGGTGTGCGCTCGCCCGTCCCAAAACTGGGCGAAATTGAAGGCTGCGCAATAAACGGTCGGCGCGTTGATCGTGCCTTTCTTGCCATCAATGCCCGTCGAGACGACCGCCAGGTCCACTCCCCCCGTGTCCAGGTCGTGACACGTGGCGCACGAAATCGTGTTGTTGCCGGACAGACGCGTGTCATGATAGAGCTTTTCGCCCAGCGCCACTTTGTCCGGGCTGGGATGGAAGGGGTTGACCTCGGGAATGGGCAGCGGGCCATAGCCGCCCGGGATGCCCTCGAACCACGCCGAAACCTCGTCCCGCTGGTCGTCGCTGAGGCCGGTGTTCCAGTGCATGGCGCGATAATTCAACGGCGGCATCGAGTGGTCTTCCAAGACGCGGGCGATCTTGGCCATTTCGACGGCGTTGAGCGGCTTTTTCCCCTTGAACTGATCCACCTCGATGACCATGTGCATCTTCGCGTGTTCCATGTCCGCGGCGATAATGCTCGACGCCACGGGAAAATCGAAGTACAGCGGATGATGCGTCAGGTCGGGTGTATGGCAATCGGCACAGTTCAGTTGAAGCAGCCGGGAGACCTTCTGAAACTGTGGGGCGTCGTTTTCAACCTTGACGTAGGTTCTGCCTAACACCAGATTCGACACCGGCAGCGCAAGTCCCAACAAGAACAGCACCACGACCACGGCCCACACGATCCACCATCGCCTGGTTTTCTTGCCCACTGTTTTTTCTTCTGTCGATTCGTTGGACATTTGGAAGATCCCCTTGCTCCAATTGACCTTTCCAAGCTGACCTGCACTCGACTACGCTGCCGAGCATCCGAATGGACATCGTACTTAATTGGCCAGTCTCGTTCAAGCGCCTGCTCCCGGCCCAACCGGTACTTGGCCTCGCACAGGGGGTTGGGGGCCTCGATGACTGGATCGCTCAGAAGAACGTGTGGATGTCCAACTCGCGGTAGCGTTCGATCACGGGCTCGAGAACCGACTGCCGGTCGTTGGCGCTGGCGACGTCGGCGGGGTGGCACGGTTGGAGTGCGACCCTGGCTGGGTCATTGTGCGGTCCAACGGGTCATAGACAATGGCGCGTCGGGATGCCTCGTTTCAACGTGACGCCGCGCTGTGCTGCAAAGTGCCCTCTCGTCCTTCTATCCGCAACGGAAAAGCGTCAACCGCCCCGCCAGCACTGGCAATGCCGGTTGCACGCAATCTCACTCGCTTCTGCCATTGCCACCCTGCCGCGCCGCTGCTCTTGAAGCTACGGCACGCGGAGCGTGCCTGCTTCTCAATACCGCAGCGATTCCGGCAGCATGTCTTTCATGCGGTTGAGCCAGCCGGTGCGCTCGGGCGGCTTTTCTTCGGGCGGGGGCGGTTTGACGGCGGCCGTGTCGGGCACCGCGCCGGGCGGCAAGGGCACGTTCTCTTCCAGGAACCGCGGCCAGTAGCCGTCGAGCAAGTGCAGACAGTCGGCGATCTGGCGATTCTGCAGCTTGACATCGGCCAGGTAAATCAGCTTCGACAGCTCGATGATTTCCGGCTTGCTGAAGGCCAGTCCGAAGATTTGCACGTCGTCGATCCACACTTCGCCCGGGCCCATCAAGTCGAACCGGGCCCGCAACGACGTCAGACCCGCCAGCGGCAGGTCGTACACTTCGATCACGTAAGGAGCCCACTGCGACGCGATGGGCGCGGGCGTCTGGCCGGCAGCCACGAGACCAATGGGGGCGAACCGATAGTAGTCGTGGCCCTGCAGCTTTCCTTCCAATGCCAGGCGCAGCGGCGGCTGCCGCTGGGCGTCGGCCACGCGGAGCCAGACCGACATGGAGATCCGGCCCGTCGGCGGCGGCGCAAACGGCCGGCTGACCAGACACGCCACGGCCCCCGTGCTGGCCATGCGCACCGAATGTTTGCCGGCGTGCGGGTTGGCCTTGTCGAGGTGAACGCTCACGCCGCCGGCCGACGTGGCCGCCCAATCGGGGATGGGTCCGTCGGACGACGGCGAAAGCTCGAAACCCGGATTGGTCAGCACTTCCAGCGGCGGCGGATTTCCCAGTGCCGCCGCTCGAACGCCCAGCTTGCGAATTTGCGAACCGACAACCGCGGCCACCGTATCGGGCCATGTGACTCGTGGATTGGAGAGCCGAACGTTCGGCTCCGAAAGCCGCGCCGCCACCAGGTCGTAAGGCGCCAGTCGCACCTGCCACTCCAACCCGGCGTCGGCGCCGGGCCGCAGCGGTTCAAGCTTCCGCTCGCCCGAAAGCTCGTCAAGACGGCAGGCCGCGGACGCCGCGACGTGCAACCGAAGCGTGACGCCGAACGGCGCGTCGTTGACCGCGTAGAGATACGTTTGGCCGCCTTGCGTCGCGCTGCGCAGCGTGACCGGCTGCGCGGCAGCGGCGACGGTGCGGTCGCCGACCGTCTGGAACCGGACCGGCGGCAGCGAGCGATACGCCGCCACCAAGTCGCGCAGGGCCTCTTCCTCGCCCATCGGCAGGAGCCAGCCGCCGTCTACCATCGCTTGCGCGTCGAGCGTGGCAATGCTGTGGGCGAATCGCCGGCGGTTCTGCTGGCCCGACGGGACGAACTGCGAGATGAGCCACGTCGCGCTGGGACGAAACGGGCTCTTCTGATCGAACGATTCGATGCGTTTCGCGCGGCTGGTGGAAGAACAGGCTGCCGGGGACGGCCGCCTCTCGGAAACAGTGATCGAAGTCGGCTGCCTGTTCCATCTCCAGTTCCGGCGCCTGCTCGCCCAGCGCGGCCTGTGGCAGCACGCGCTCGGGCGCAAGAAGACGATCCGTTGCCGGTCGCTGTCGAACTGCCGCGCGTCGATGCCGATCCGCAGCAGCGCCTTCTCGACGGTTGCGCGGCGCGGCAAGGCGGGGCGCAGCTCTGCGCCGGGCTCCGATGCCGAGAAGATGCCGGCCCCGGCCAGGTAGAGCCGGCCATCGGGCCGAATCGCCGCCAGTTGTTCGTAGGCACGTTGGTAGAACTTGCTCAGTTGCGTGGCGCGCCATTCCAGCCACGCCTGCCGCGGCGGCTCTTGAGCCAGAAACGCCGAGCGCTGGACGAACCGCTGCGGACCGTCGCCCGGCACGCGCAGCCGTGCGTCGCGCTCGAACCGCGCGATCGTCGCGTCGTCCAGTCCCCATTCCGGGCCGGGAAGCTGGGCGTAGCCGTCGGCCGAAAGCCGCACGGCCAGGCCGGCGAAGCTGGGATGTTGGGCGTAGCGCACCGTCAACTCCCGCAGCACGCCGAGCATCGCCTGCTGCACGCGCGGGTCGAGCACGTTGTAGTAGGGGGCGAGCCCGCGCTCGGTGGACGACGAGGCATGCCGACTCATCCCGTCGGCGCCGATCCATTCCAGGCCCTGCGCATTCGGACCCCCGGCACGACGCAGCGCCTCCAACTCCGGGAGCGGTGCGGCGAACTCGACGGCCGGAATCAATTGGAGCCCTTCGCGGTCGAAGATCCGCAGCAGCATCTCCAGGACGTCCTTGCGAACCGGATCCTGGCCGGTGGCAAAAAACGCGCCGCTATCGTAGCGCGGCGTCGGCGACACGAGCGCGCTCGGGTAGATCGTACTGCCGTCGGCCAACACCCCGAGCATCAGCCCGTTGTAGCCGGCGTAGGCGAGATAGTCGGCCAGCCGAGAGCCGCTTTGATAGAAGGTCCACCAGTCGTCGAGACTCCGCCCGCTCCACGAATCGAGACTTCGATCGGCGGCAAAGATGGCGGGCAGCAGCGGGCGGTCGAGGTATGCGGCCAGCAAGCGGCCGCCGGCGGCGTGGTCCGGCAGCAACTGCGGCAACCGCTCGCCACCGCTGAGCACGCGGATTTTCCCATAGACCGCCGACAATCGCTGCCGGCCGTTGGTCATCACGACCAGCGGCGTGGTCGTGCGCGGCCAGAAGACCAACCGGTGCCGCCGCCAAACTGGCGGATCGCCCGAGTCGACTAGTTCCGTCCCACAGTCCACGCCAGAATTGAGTGCAATGGGCATCAGCGTCCCGTCCGCGTTGGGCTCGACGATAGTGACGCCCAGGCTTTGCGAGACGTCGCTGGGGTAGTCGACCTCGAGAATGTGCGGCCGGCCGGGCTGGCTGACCGGCAGCCAATAGGCCTGCCAACTTACGTCGGGCGAGTCAGTGTTGGGACGCAATCGGGCCAATTCGCCCAATAGGTGCCGCTGCGTTTGACAGCAGTCGTTGCCCAGCGGGCCCTTCCACAACCGCGGCAGCCGGGCTGCGGCCAACTGCAGTTGCGGCAGCTTGTTGAACTTCTCGTACCATCGCGGATTGGCCGGATCGATCTCGACCAATTGCTTGAATTCATCGTCGGCATGCTCGACCTTGGGCCGCTGCTGGCCGAGCACCAGCAGTTGCACCCGCCGCTCGGCGATCGTGCGTTTGAAACTCAACGGCTGTCGCACGGCCTGGGACCAGTTCGGGTTGTTGACGGCGACGATCGCGACGTCGTAGACGCCTTCCTCGGCCGGCAAGGGGATTTCCAGCGGAATCTTGGCCTCGCACCGGCCTGCACGTCATGCTGCTGCGACCAGACCTCGCGGCCGCCGGCCAACAGTTGGACCTTGATCCGCGCCCGGCCGCCGTCGGGTAGCGGCAACTCGTGCGGTTCGAGCGTACACCGAAACGTCTCGCCGGGCGCAAACACCAGGCAGTCGCGCTCCAGGCCGATGCGCAAAGAATCGCCGGGCGTCCGCATCAGCAGCAGCCGGTTGCCTCGGTGATCGAGCTCCTTGTTGACAAACTCGGCCGACAGGTCGGCCAACGGCACTTCGATGGGCGCGTCGCCCGGCGCGTCGCCGTCGCTCGACAGTTGCACGAGCAAGACGCCGCGCGGCGGCGAGGTGACCGACACGTCGACGCCGTCGTATCCCCGCGGGCTCCGTTGTTGGATGACTAGCCGCCCCGCGCGGCGCGAATCGCCGTCGAGCCACATCGAGCCGGGTTCGTCGGCTTCGATTCCCAGCGGACGCGGGTCGGAAACCGAGCCTTCGCTAACCGCGATGCTGCCGTGCCAAAGCCGCTCGAGCCCGCCGCCCCACGCGATCCGGACACGGAGGTCGTTGGCCCAAAGCAGTTGCGCGGCCAGCGCCAACACGAGCACCAGTAAACCGCGACCGGCTGCGACGGCGGCCGCCGTTGGCCGAGCCGGCAGAACACGTCCCTGCGATGCTTTCGGACATCCATGTCCGACCATCGTTGAACCCGCTGGTGCTGCGATTGATGCAATCGGCGGGGATTATAATGACAACCCTTAGCGATTCACATGCCGATTCGCCGGGAATCGCAGGGGACTGCCCCAATTTTCGTGCCCAGGGGACTGTCCCAATTTTCGTGTCAGCGAAAATGGGACTGTCCCCTTTGACGCCAGGCGTAAATAAGGCAGACTTGGTAAGATAGCGTGCTGGCAGCGTCGACCGAAACCCGGCACTACGGGTTGAATGCACAGCCCTGCCCGCAGCAGCCGCCTGGGCCGCACATCTCCTGGGCCGGACAGCCCGACGGAGCGGCCCGCGCGGTATGGGCCGCCGGCACGCTCAATCGCCGCTCGACGCTTTGCTGGCCGCACGACGGGCAGCCGGGCTGCTCGGCGCCCCGCACCAGTTCTTCGAACTCGTGGCCGCAACACTTGCAGGTGTATTCGTAAATCGGCATGCAATGGTCTCCTCTGGCGAGCCGTGGCGTCGTGACAACCGACCTGCTCTATTCTACGATAATATTGTAGCATGCACGCGGAGCGTGCCTACTATTGCGGGACTGCGCGATTCTTGTGTCACGAGGAGCAGTAGCGACGCAAACCGCGGCGAAGGGGACGATTCCATTTTCGCTGACACGAAAATCGGGACAGTCCCTTACCGGGGCCTTCAATATGCAGACCATCGCCTTCACCCGCCGGCAATCTCGCCGCGTCGATCAACTGGCCGTCGACCAGTTCGGATTCTGCTCGCTGGTGCTGATGGAGAACGCCGGGCGAGGCGTGGCCGACGTGCTGTGCCGCTTGGGCGTCGCCGGCCCGGTCGTCATCTGTTGTGGCCGAGGGAACAACGCCGGCGACGGCTTTGTCATTGCCCGCCATCTCGATCTTCGCGGCCATGCAGTGCGGGTGCTGCTGTGGGCGCGGCCCGAGGAGCTTGCCGGCGATGCCGCGTCCAACTTCGCCATCCTCTCCAAGACCGACGTGCCGATCGAGGTGTTCGAGGCGTCGCACGACGAGCCCCGCTTGGCGCGGCTCTTGGACGGCGCCGCGTGGATTGTCGACGCGTTGCTCGGCACCGGCGCGCGGGGCGAGCCGCGCCCGCCGTTTGACGCCGTGATCGATCAAGTCAATGCGGCTGGGCCGCCCATCGCGGCCGTCGATCTGCCCAGCGGATTGGACTGTGACACCGGCGAGCCGGCGCGGCACACGATCCGTGCGGCCGAGACTTGCACGTTCGTGATGCCGAAGACAGGTTTTTCGGCCGCGGCCGCCGCGCCCTTCCTTGGCCGCCTGCACGTGCTCGACATCGGCGTGCCGCCGCAGATCGTCGAACGCGCCGCTTCGGAATCGTAGTCTCGCTCCGACCGCAAATCATCATTTGCCGGCCTGGCGATGGCGAACAATCGCATCGGCAAGCCCAACAAGCGTGTACGGGTCGGCCTCGGCGGCCGGCTCGTGGCCCAATTCGCGGAGAGTCGCGGACGTGACGGGGCTAATACTCGCCAACTTGGCCAGACGCACGTCGGGCCCAAACAGCCTCGCCATCGAGCGGCCGATGGCCGAACTGGTCACCGTGATCCAATCGATCTTGCCGGCTCGAAGCTGAGCGACGACTTCCGGATCGGGACGCTCGACGTCCGTGCTGGCATAGACGACGACTTGCTCGACCGTGGCGCCGGCGGCGGCCAGTTGTTGCGCCAGCAGTTCTCGGCCTCGGCTTGCGCGAGCCAGCAGGAAACGCCGGCTCGGCGCCTCGCGCGACAGCGCGTCGGCCAGCGATTCGGCGCGGAACTGCTCGGGCACCAGTGCGGCGCGGATGCCGTGGCGGGCCAGTTCGTCGGCCGTGCCCGGTCCGATCGCGGCGACGCGAATGTCGTCCAGCCGCGCGATCCCGCCGTGGTGGGCCAGCCGGTCCAACAAGTGTCGAACGCCGTTGGCACTGAGGAAGACCAGCCAATCGAACTCGCCGAGCCGAGCCAGCGCCGCATCGACGGGACGCCAATCATCGGGCGGGCCAAGCCGAATGGCCGGCTGGACGACGACCTCCGCCCCCAACGTGCTCAGTTGCTCCGCCAGCGGGTCGTGCGGGTCGGTCGGCCGCGTCACGATGATCCGCAGGCCGGAAAGCGGCCGCTGGGGGCATCCAGGAATTGCAGAGGTCGGGGGCTGGGCCATTTTTCGGCTCACTGGTATTTTGATACCATTGTACCGGTGGTCCTTCGTTACTGACACCCGACGAAAGCGAGGCACGCCATGGCCGAGAAAACGATCTTCAAGCGGATCATCGACCGGGAGATCCCGGCGAAAATCGTTTATGAGGACGACCGGTGTCTGGCGTTCGAGGACGTTCATCCCGCCGCCCCGACCCACGTGCTAGTAATCCCCAAGCGGGAGATCGCCTCGGTCGACGAGATTTCCGCCGCCGACGCCGAATTGATCGGGCACCTGTTCGTGGTAATTCGCGAACTTGCGGCGAAGCTGGGCCTGACGAGCGGCTACCGCGTCGTGGCCAATTGCGGCCCCGACGCCGGTCAGGCGGTCGCCCATCTGCACTTTCACTTGCTGGCCGGGCGGAAACTGAACTGGCCGCCGGGCTAGGGTTTGCCGTTGCTGATGGCGGTTTCTCTTTTCTGTTCTTTCGCCGATCGTTTATAATCCGCCCCTATGGCCAGAGTCTTGGTGACGGGCGCAAGCGGGTTTATTGGTACGCACCTCGCGGCCGCGCTGGCGGCCCGGGGCGACGACGTCACTTGCCTCGTGCGCAAGACGTCGCACGTCGGCCGGTTGCAGGCGTTGGGGGCCCGGCTGGCGTTTGGCGACGTGACCGACTTCGAGAGTCTACCGCCCGCCGTGGCGAACAGGGACATCGTGTACCACGTCGCCGGCCGCATCCTGGCGCTGAGCGCGGGCCAGCATCTCGATGTCAACCGCCGGGGCGTGGCGAACGTCGCCCGGGCCTGCGCCCGGCAACCGACGCCGCCGGTGCTGGTCTATGTCTCCTCGCTCGCGGCGGCCGGTCCGGCCGTTGAAGGCCGGCCGCGGACCGAGTCGGACCCGCCGGCGCCGGTGTCGAACTACGGCCGCAGCAAGCGCTCCGGCGAGCGTGCGGTCGAAATGTTCGCCGACCGCGTGCCCGCGACCATTGTCCGGCCGCCGATCGTCCTGGGCGAAGCCGACAAGTTGGGCCTCCCACTGTTTCGCAGCGTGCTTCGCTTCCGTGTTCACTTTGTGCCTCGGCCGACTTCGTCGCGATATTCACTGATTCACGCCGACGACCTGGCGCAATTACTGATTCTGGCGGCCGAGCGCGGGCGGCGTCTGCCCGCGAAGGCCGAGCACGGCGCCGGCTACTATTTCGCCGCGTGCGAGGAAGACCCGACGTATGCCGATTTGGGCCGGTTGGTTGCGCAAGCAGCAGGTCAACGGGTGTTCGTAATCGCCTCGTCCAAGGTCATGCTTTGCACGACGGCCCTCGCCGCCGAAGTCGTCGGACAAATCCGCCGCCGACCGAGATTGATGAGCCTCGATAAGCTCCGTGAAATCGCCGCCGGCTCCTGGCTCTGCAGCGCCGGGCCGCCAGGGAGGACCTCGGCTTCGCCGTCGGCGCGCCGTTGATGGAACGCCTCCGCCAAACCGCCGATTGGTACCGGCGGGAAGGCTGGCTCTGAGAGGCGACCAGCGGAAACGGACGGGCCGGTGCTACGGCTGCATCGGCGAGAGGACGGTTTGCAGGAAGCGGCCGCCGCTCTCGTACCAGCCATCCTTGGTGAAGCGGCACCAGCTTATGTCGATCAAAAAGGCCAGCCATCGGCCCTTGCTGCATTCGAGTGATGCGATCATGCGCCGGTGCGGCAGCGGTTGCTGGTGGTAAAATCCGCAGCCGCGCTCGGAAAGATGCTTGCCGACGACCACCACCGACTCGCCCTCCGGCGTGATGCCGTCGCGGCCGACGGGCGTCAGGTGGATCAGTGTCGGAAATGGATATCGATTGCCATGCCGCCGCTCGATCATGTCGTTGCGCGGATACATCGTCGTCAGCAGTCCCCACACCTGCACGCGAACTTCGTCGTCCTCCTCGTCGCCGTGCTGGGTGAGAAGATCAAGCTGCGGCATGGGCAATTTCATAAAATCCCCCTCGGTGAGCCGTGGAGCGTGAACTTCATGTTGCGCAGAAGCATCGACCGGCCGATTATCGTCAACGTCGACGCCGAAAAGCCGTTGGAAGAGGCTGCCCCGGAAAAGACTCACGCGTCAGCCAATTGAAACCTAGGTCGGAAACCGTGAGGTGTCAAATTCCCATTGGGGCCGCGGAACGACCCTACGGGTTTGCCGCCAAGGCGGACAGCAGTTCCGACGCGTACGCGTCGATCTCGCCGAGCACCTCCTCACGCGGCCGATCGGCCGCTTCGGCGATGTGGCGGACGATAGCCGAGCCGACAATCAGGCCGTCGGCCACCGGCGCCAGCATCCGGACGTGTTCGGGCCGGCTGATGCCGAAGCCGATGCAGATCGGCAGCGGCGTCTGCTCGCGCATCCAGCCGACGTTGTCGACGATTTCCGGAGGCAGGGCAGCCCGTTCGCCGGTGATGCCCGTGACCGACACATAGTAGATGAAGCCGGTCGTCCGCTCGGCGATGCGGAGCGCCCGGTCGCGCGGCGTGGCCGGCGTAATGAGCTGGACCAGCGAGAAATCCTCGCGGCGGCATATCTCCGACAGCGGGCCCGACTCTTCGACGGGCAGATCGGGCACAATCGCGCCGGCCGCGCCGGCCGCCTTCGCCTCGGTAACGTATTGCGCGAGCCCGTGCCGGAAGACAATCGCGTAGCTGAGCATCGTGACCACCGGCGACCGGATCTCCGGCGTCACCTTGCGAACCATGCCCAGTATGTCGGCGAGTTTGATCTTCCGCGCCAGAGCCCGAGTATACGAGGCCTGAATCACCGGCCCGTCGGCGATCGGGTCGCTGTACGGAATGCCCAACTCGAACAGGCTGCAACCTAGGGCGGCCAGACGGTGGATCACGTCCGCCGTAAACTCCAGATCGGGATCGCCGGCCGTCACAAACGGCATGAAAGCCTTGCGCCCGGAAACGCGGAGCCCTGCAAAGAGGTCATCGATAGCGGACATGGGGAATGGGGGTTCGGGACTGGGGACTCGGGACTCATGGGGTGCATCACCGACGCACCGGTTGTTGTCTTGCTGTGGCGGTTGTGGCGCGTCGGGGACGCGCCCGATCAAGCTAACCCGCCGCGCAGAATAAACTCCGTTCTTGCCAAGGAGACAGTCCCATTTTCGTCGGACGAAAATTGGGACAGTCGCCAAGTTGTTCTTGAACGACCGCTAAAACTCTTCGCCCCGCAGCCGCGCCACTTCGGCGGCATCCTTGTCGCCGCGGCCGGAGAGACAAACCACGATGATCTCGTCCGGGCGGCGGCGGCCGGCCTGCTTCATGGCCTCGGCCACGGCATGCGAGCTTTCCAAGGCGGGCAAAATGCCTTCCAGCCGGGCCAGCGTGTCGAAGGCCGCCAGGGCCTCGTCGTCGCTGGCGCTGGTGTACGAAGCGCGGCCCGTGTCCTTCCAGTAACTGTGTTCGGGACCCGTGCCCGGATAGTCAAGCCCCGCCGACACGCTGTGGACATCGCTCGTCTGGCCGTCGTCGTCCTGGAGCACGTAGCTGTAGCTGCCGTGCAGCACGCCGGGCCGGCCGAAGCAAAGCGTGGCGGAATGGTCGCCCACTTTGGTGGATCGCCCGCCGGCTTCGACGCCCACCAATTCGACGCTATCATCCGGCACGAAAGGATAGAACATACCGGCGGCATTGCTGCCGCCGCCGACGCACGCCACCACGACGTCGGGCAGCCGGCCGAATTGCTCCATCGCCTGGGTCCGCGTCTCGCGGCCGATGACCGATTGGAAATCTCGCACGATCCTTGGGAACGGGTTGGGACCGACGACCGAGCCGAGGCAGTAGTGCGTGGTCGCCACCGAACTCATCCAGTCGCGGAACGCCTCGTTAATGGCGTCGCGCAACGTGCGCGAACCGCTCGACACCGGCCGGACCTCGGCCCCAAGCAGCTTCATGCTGAAGACGTTGGGACGCTGGCGACGGATGTCTTCCTCGCCCATGTAGACGACGCATTTGAGGCCGAATCGGGCACAGGCCGTGGCGGTGGCGACGCCGTGCTGGCCCGCGCCCGTCTCCGCGATAACCCGCGGTTTCCCCATGCGGCGGGTCAACAGGGCCTGGCCGAGCGTATTGTTGATCTTGTGGGCGCCGGTATGGTTGAGGTCTTCGCGCTTGAGACAGATTCGGGCCCCGCCACAGTGCTCGCTCAGCCGTTGGGCGAAATACAGCGGCGACGGACGGCCCACGTAATGCCGATACAGTTCGGCCAACTCCTCGTGGAATGCCGGCTCGGCAACCGCTTTGCCATACTCCGCAGCGAGCTCATCCAATGCGTGGACGAGCGTTTCGGGCACATAGCGCCGCCGAACGGCCCAAAACGTCCGGCGGCATCGGGGACGCGCGTCGTGGCAGGCATGTTGAATTGACTTTCGCGATAGTGAGAAACAAAAACGCCGCCGTCGAGCACGCCGTTGCCAGCGGACTCGACGATCCGTATGCAAAACGCTTTATTGTCCCTCGCCAACAGCGGCCGGTCAAGGGTCGCAGAGCGCTTCGGCGCCATCACGTTTTCGTGTCGCCGTCCGACAATTCGGGCAGAAACGCGGCCAGCACAGCGGCGGGCAGAAAGAGAAAGCCGGCGTAGAGCAGCACGCAACGATAGTCGTTGACGTTGCGAAACAATCCGAAAAACACCGTGCCCGCGGCGGCCACGATGCGGCCGATGTTGTAGCAGAAGCCGGCGCCGGTGGTTCGCAGCAGCGTCGGAAACAAGGGCGGCATATACATCGTGAACAAGGCGAACAGACCCGCCGAAGCCCCCAATGCCGGCAACCACCAAAAAAGGCTGACGTAGCTTCGCGCCACGCTGTAGGTGCCGAACATGGCGGCGAAATAGCCAACGCACATCCAGGCAATCGTCCGCCGGTAGCCGATCCATCGGGCGATGGCGGCGGCAAAGAAGTTGCCGGCGATCGAACTGCCGATCAGCAGGATCATGCCGGAGCTGGCCAACGCGGTCTTCTGCGGCTCGCTCCAGGAGGCCAGGCCCGGCAGGTTTCTGCAGGTCTTGCACCCACCAGAACATGAAGGCCCAGTGCGCCGGTCAACGATAACGCGCAGACCAGAAGCGTCAGTATGGTAATCCGGCGCACCGGACCGCGAAACAACTCGATAATCGCCGGGCTCGGCATGCCGGGCTCGCAGCTTGGCCGTGTGCCATTCTTCGGTCTCGGGCACGCTGCGGCGAATCCAAACCACGATCAGCGCCGGCACGATTCCGACCAGGAACAGGTAGCGGGGCGGAAGCCGGTTCATTGCCAGGCCGGCGAGCATGGCCAGAATGATGCCGCAGTTGACGGCCGTTTGCAGCACGGCCGCCAGCCAGGGCCGCCAGCGGCGCGGCCACGTTTCCGAGAGCAGCGCGGCGCCGACGGCCCATTCGCCGCCGATGCCCAAGGCCGCCAGGAATCGGCAGATCAGCAAATGCCACCATGTTTGGGCGAAGACCGACAGGCCGGTGAACAGGGCATACGTGAGAATCGTCAAGCACCAGCGCCCGCGCCCGGCCCAATGCGGTCGCCGATGCGGCCGAAGAACCCGCCTCCCAGCGCCCAACCCAGCAGGAACGACGCCTGGATCCACGAACTGTAATAGCCGACCGCCGGTCGCTCTTCTGGTCCACCGCCAGCAGTTCGGCCACGAACGGGGCCGCCACCAGCGTGTAGAGGTGCATGTCCAGGCCGTCGAACAACCAGCCCAGCCATGCCGCGATGCCCGACTTCCACTGCTGGGCCGAGATGTCGCGGAGCCGCGCGACCTCCTGCACGCCGTGCGAGGCGTCTCTGGGACGTTTCGCTGCTGGGTAGCGAGGTTTCCATGTCGGTTCGCAGGCGAAAGGGGGACTGCCCCCTTCAGCGTCGGGTGGCACGCCCAGGACAACGTGATGGGCGTGGACGCTGGGCAGCTACCGGTCCCGTTGTCAGGTCGCTACGCATCGGCTAAACTACTGTGCCAAAGAGCGGTTGTCAACCAAAGCAGGGGGAGTGCATTGTCATGGGAATGCGTCCGCGTACCGATCACGTCATGAAGCTGAAGAGCCGTCGCTGCGCGAAGTGCGGCGGCAAGATCAACTCGCAGCAGACGCGATGCAAGCGGTGCCACGAGTCTCAGCGCCGACCGAAGAAGAAGTAGCCGCATCGCCTGAAGGCGAAAGTCCCGCACTTGTTCCCATGAGACTGGGTAGCACGTCCCGATGTGCAGCGAAGGGCGTGGCGGCCCGGCCTTCACGCCCTTCACGTTGTTCTGGGCATACCACACCCGGCCGTGTACCACTGCTTCGCAGAAGCAGTACGAAAGCCGCAGAATTGGGACTGTACGACCGCGGCGAAGGGGACAGTCCCATTTTTGCTGACACAAAAATCGGGACAGTCCGCAGAATTCACCGCTTCTGCGGTGCAGTGGTCGACAGACGATGCGCAGGCCGGCTATTGGGTGTTGAGGGCCAGGCTATCGATGTGGGGTTGCGGCAAAGCTGCGGCGACTTTGCCGGTCGTTGAATGCTTGTGGCGGCTGAAGTGATATTCGCAGGGCCGTACGACCGGCAAAAGTTTCACCGCCTTACGCTGCTGGAAATCTTTGCGCAGCAGGAGCACTAAACCTTTTGCTAGAAATACGCTTGCGTTCGCTCAAGCGCACTTCGCGGCACGGCCGATACCG
The DNA here is from genome assembly GCA_963789525.1 of uncultured Planctomycetaceae bacterium. GTDB lineage: Bacteria > Planctomycetota > Planctomycetia > Pirellulales > Thermoguttaceae > CAVXFB01. The sequence goes on along the minus strand of CAWBLA010000005.1, from coordinate 107,150 downwards.
TAACTGACCCTTAAGCCAATGGTGCGTGCCGTGGTGGCACGCTCGAGGGCGCGTCAGGCAACCGGATCGGGTGAGAATCGGGCCAAGGAATGGCTCGACGGCCCTGGCGCAGTACACCGTATGAACTGCGGGTAGCGACCCAATTCCTTCACCCCAGTTCACTGTAAAGGAGTTGTTGCTCAATGAGAGGCAAGACGATTTTTGGAGCGCTCCTGGTGAGCGTAGCCCTGTGCAGCCAAGGGTTCGGCTTTGAACTCCTGGATCGCATGCTCGGGCTGAACGGCGGTGGCTGCGGCGAGTGCAACGCTTGCGCGAAGGTCGCCTGTTGTGAACTCGAAGGCCTGCTGCCCGGAACCCGCCTGCTGTGAGAAGCCGCCTGCTGCGAGAAGCCGACTTGCGGCAAGTGCGGAAGTGCCGCTGCGACCCCGGTCCGCGACCTGTTTGCCGGCCTGAAGGAATGCTTCGAGGCGAAGGGCTGCTGCTGCGAAGCAGGCTGCTGCGCGCCGGCCAAGGGCTGCTGCCCGGAACCGGCCTGCTGCGCAAAGCCGGCTTGCTGTGAGAAGGCCTGCGGCTGCGAGAAGTGCTGCCGCGTGAAGAAGTGCCGCAAGGCCGTGCTGTGAGAAGGCCTGCTGTGCGCCGGCCTGCTGCGAGAAGCCGGCCTGCTGTGCGGGCCGGCCTGCTGCGAAAAGACCTGCCAGCCGAAGTGCCACAAGTTGTATCGCCGTCCGGTGGTCGAATTGCTCGAGAACCTGTTCGGCCTGTGACAGGTGCTGCAAGGCGGGCTGCGAAACCGGTTGCTGCGAAGTGACCTGCGGTCCTGCCGGTTGCGGCGTTGCGGCGGCGCAATGCCGGCCAAAGCCACGGCTCCGGCCAAGGCCCCCGAGGCCGCTCCGCTGCCCGCGGCCCCCAAGGCTGATCCGTCGGCTGCCATCCCCAGCCACGGCATCTACCAGGCCTCGCGCACCTTGGTCAGCAACTAGGATTTGTTCCTGAATGAAACGCTAACACAGGTCTGCCCGGGAACATCCCGAGCAGACCTGTGGCTTTTCTTGGATCGATGATCGTTGATTGCCGATGGTTGATTGTTCAACGTTGCTCGATCATCTATGATAGCGGCGTCCGAATTGGGTCAGTCCTCAATCCACAATCCTCGACCAACACTCCCCGATGACCAGTCCCGCCGTCCAACCGCTGCTGGCTTTGCTCGCGTCCCACGTCGGCGGCAACCCGACGCAATACATGTTCGAGCGGGCGTTCGCCCATCACGGTCTTGACTGGCGCTACCTGACCTTTGAGATTGGGCCGGAAGACCTTGGCGATGCCGTGCGCGGCCTTCGGGCATTGGGGTTTCGTGGCGGGCATTGCGGCGATCCCCATCGGCAGGCCGTGCTCGCCCTGCTCGATCGCACCACCGAGACGGCCGCCATGCTGGCAACCGCCAACCTGATCTTCCGCGACGACAATACGCTGGTCGGCGACAACACCGAGGGACGCGGCGTCCTCAACGCCGTTCGCGACAGGCTGGATCCGGCGGGTAAGCAGATCGTGCTGTTTGGCGCGGGCCAGATAGCTCGGGCCGTGGCCGCGGAACTCGCCGGCGCTGCGCCGGCGTCCCTGACGATCGTCAATCGCACTGAGAGCCGGGCCGATGAACTCGTTGCGATGCTGGCCGCGAAGTTTGACGTCCCGTTGTCGTCTGTCGCCTGGCAGGACGCCTTCGTCGTGCCGCCGGAGGTCGACGTCCTCGTCAACGCCACCAGCGTCGGCCAGAGTGCCGAGGATCCGCCGCTGCCGCTGGCGCTGGACAGCCTCCGACCCGAATTGCTGGTCGTGGACGTCGTTGCAGGCGCAACCCCGACACGGCTGATCGGCGAAGCGGCGCGATGCGGCTGTGAAACGCTCGACGGGCTTGCGATCTTGATCGAGCAGGCCGCCGTCGACATGCAGATATGGACCGGCGTCGATCCCAGCCGCCAGGTCCTGCGTGAAGCCGCGGAAGAGTTCTTGGGCCTGTAGACCCGCGCCCGCCGTGCCACCCGATGTGGAACCAACGTCAGACCGGCCGGCCGTAGAAGTTGCTCAGCGTTCGGACGCGCTGGACCAAGTACGACACGACCGCGCCGATCAGCAGCAGGGCGAGGGCGAAGATTACGTGGCGATCGAATCCGGCGGGCATCTCTTCTTGCAGCCACGGCCGCCAATAGTAGATAGTCGAGCACCAGGACGCCGTAAGAAATTAGTGACAGCAACGTGATGTACCAAACGAACCGCACGCGAAACCACAGGGCCGAGCCGACAATGATCAGCGGGTAGCCCACCACCAGCGAACTGGCGGCGCCGCAGTCCAGGCGAAGAATGGCCAACAGCGCCAGCGAGTCGATCGTGCCCCATACGAAACATGCCGGGATCGTCCACCGTCGGCTTCGAAACAACTGTTGGCAGATGATCGAGGCGATGATCCACAACGCAACGACCAGCGAAACGCCCGCGTGAACGAACGAGTCGACGGACCCGGCGTGATAATTGACCGCCTCGATCAGGTAAAAGAGCCCCAGCGCGCCCAAGCGAACGGCCAGGGCGGGCTGCCGGCGCGTCCAGCCCCAAAACCGCTGCGGCACGCTCGGCGGCCGGACTTGCAACGGCTCGCCGCTGGCGAAGCGGTCGAGATCGTCGGCCAGGGCGGCGGCCGATGGGTAGCGATCCTGCGGCTCCTTCGCCAGGCATTTCAGGCAGACCAATTCGAGCCCGCGGGGAATGTGCGAATCGATCGTTCCTCGGCGTTTCCGGATCGCCGCTGAGGATTTCCATGAGCGTGTCCAGTGGCGTCTCGGCGCGGAAGGGCGGCACGCCGGTGAGCAACTCGTAGAGAATCGGCGCCAAGGCTGTAGACGTCGGTGGCCGGCCCGATGGCGGCCCGCCGGCCCGACGCCTGCTCCGGCGCCATGTAGCTCGGCGTGCCGACGATCACGCCGGTGCTGGTCACGTCGGAGCCGGCCGCAAAAACCTTTGCCAGCCCGAAGTCAGTGACGAACGGCTGGCCGTCGGAGTCCAGCAGAATGTTCGACGGCTTCAGATCGCGATGGACGACGCCTTGGCGGTGTAAATGATCGACGGCCCGGGCGACCGCGGCCAGAAGTCGCACGGCCATAGGCACGTCGATCGGGCCGGCGGCGAGGCGATCGGCCAGGCTCTGGCCGTCGATGTACTCCATCGCGAAGTAGTCTTGGCCGTTGAGCCGGCCCACGTCGTGGATGTGGACGATGTTCGAGTGCCGCAGCCGTGCGGCAGCCTTGGCTTCGGCCTGGAAGCGTCGGACCAATTCCGGCGAGGCCAGGTGGCTCGGCCAAGATCATCTTCACCGCCACGGAACGTTCGAGCCCCTTCTGCCGAGCCTCGTAGACCACGCCCATGCCGCCGCGGCCGATCTCGCGCAGCAACTCATAGGGGCCGAAATCGCGCGGCATACTCTCGGCCGGAGTCGTATCCACGATCGCCTCGCCGGCCGGCGGCGCCAACATCTCCAGGGCCTCCAGACAATCCAGCGCAGAGGCCAACTCCGGGTGTGCGTCGAGAAAGGCTTTGCGATCGGGCTGCTGGCCGGCCTGGAGCCGTGCCAGATAATCGTCCAGCAAGTCCAGGTCCGGATGCTCCAGCGGTTTGTCACTCATCAAGGCACCGGCTGGCGTTAGGACACCACGTCGCTGTCCAGCGTTTCCTGCAACTTCCGGATTGCCCGCATCCACAACATTTGCACTGCCGGACGCGAGCGGCCCATTCGCTCGGCCACCTCATTGAACGGCAGCCGCTGCAAATTGCGCAGCAGAATGACTTCCTGGTAGTCCGGCGAAAGCTCGCTGAGCGCCGCCGTGACGCGCAGCTCCGTATCGAGCAGCAAAAACTCCTGGCTCGGCGTGGCCACCGGCGCGGCCGGTTCGGGCGCGCCGGGCGAGCGGCTGTCGGCCGGATCGCGGAAGGGCACCTCACGGCCGGCGGCCCGCTTGGCCGTGCCTCGGTAGCGGCGGACGAAATCGGCCGCGTTATGATGGAGAATCTTTCGCAGCCAGGCCAGCCACTCCTGCTCGGTGCAGCCCTCGAAGCGCTCGAAGTCGCGGCAGGCTTCGAGCATCGTCTCCTGCACCAGGTCCGAGGCGTCGACCTTCCGCCGCAGCCAGGTCTCGACCTGCGATCGGGCCATGAACCCCAGATACGAGCGGCACAGCGCGAACAGCCGGTCGCGGCACTCGGCGTCGCCCTGCCGAGCCCCGTCGATCAGTGTCGAAAAGCGTACGGACCCGCCGTTGCTCATGGCGATGTAGTCTAACCCGCGGATCAGCCGATTTCCAGGCGGACCTGCGATAGGGGGATTGTCTGGGTTCTGTTTCGAGCGAGACGCGTGCCAGCGGGAGCAGAATCGCTGCTATTCTCAGAGTTTCTGTCTTCTCGTTATATCTTCTTTCGCTTGGAGCCCTCTCGTATAATCACGCCAACTGAATCCCTGCCGAGGAGGCTAAGGAAATGAACACCAAATTGTATTTGCTTCGGAGAACGTGGACTGCGGTCATTTTGGCTATCGCGACAGTGGTTTTCGGGATCGCGGGCTTCTTCGGAATCGTGCCTGCACTTCTTTCCTGCATGGCCTTCGATGCTCCGGGTTCTATGGCGAGTCCGCTGACATGGCTGTTTGTTATCGTCGTCGGATCGTTTCCTTTTGTATGCCTAGCCGGGATTAGTGGCGGTTGGGCGTGTTATTTCGTTCGGAAGGAGCGTTTGGCATGTTGCGTTGCCCTGGTGCCGCTCTTGAATATCGGAGTCTTGACGGTGATGTTGTGGCTTGGTGGAGCATTGGGCGGAACCCTTGGTTTCGTTGGAGAATTATTCGTGCATCGCTTTGGAACGGCGCACGCAACGACTGACTTGGACGGCCGAAGAGTTCTTTGCCAATGCCGACGTTGTGGCTCTATGCAAGGCGATCGAAGCAAAAAACCTCGACGAAATTGACCGGCTTGCAAGAGCGGGAGTGAACATCAGCGCAAAAGGGCGCAGCAATATGACGCCCTTGCTGTGGGCCTTTCCGATGGGAGAAAGGGTGTTTGGAAAGATGCTTGATCTGGGGGCCGATCCGAATGTGCAACTGACGGCTAATTTGAAGGCTGGGAACGTCATGCCGGTTGGGATTCGTGGCCTTGAAAAGGGGAAGTCCGTCATGTCTGCCTCTGTGGAGCTAACCGATGGTTATTTTCGTGAGCAGATCGTTCATAACGTGGATATGGATGGCTATCTTGAACTGGTCCTGAAGCATGGAGGAAATCCGAACCTAGAGGACGAGGAAGAAAACACCCCGATTTTCTACGCCTCTTATCCCGGCAGAGAGCGCGAGAAGATTCGGCTCCTGGTGGGCGCAGGAGCCGACATCAACCATTGCAACCGTGCGGGTAAGACGGCCCTGATGACAGGCACCTGGTCCTATGGCCAGAAACTGGCTCTGCTTGAGTTGGGCGCTGATTATCGAATTGCCGACGATTACGGGTGGGATTTGGTGCTTGAGTTAGAGCGCATGAGGATGCCACATGATCCTGGCGGTCCCGTGATAACCGAATGGGACCTTGCTCGGGCGACGCCTGTAATTGGCTGGTTGACCGGCGAGGGCGTGAACTGGGAGGCTGCTCACGATGCGCTGGACGCGCCAAGGTCGCAGCGAACCTTCAAGGACTTGCCTGCCGACTACAAGCATCGCCCCTGGCTTCCTCAGCGCCCGACGCTCAAGAAAGTCAATGCCGACACCGGGAAGTGACGCCACCATCAAGACGTCGGGTTCCATCAAACAGACATCGGTGCAGGCAGGGTTCTTTTGCTGAATCGTAATCCGTACTCTCCGCTCCTGAAAACCGCGTCCGATCAGGGATGCCGTTCCTCGCGTCGGCGATGATAGCGTCTGCGTCGAGACTATCGAGGGAAGATACGAATTTCCCGACGAACACGCCGCCTGGGCAGCCGTCAAATCTCCGGTGGCTCTGCGCATTAACGGGGCAGGAAGGGCGAGGCCAACGTTGATGCGCCACCGTGCGCCCGAATCAGGGTGCCTTCCATTCTCTGGAGGGTCGTTTACGACCCTTTTCGCCGCAGGTGGTCCTAGGCCCGACGTTTACGTCGGGTCGGAATTCGCGATCGCCGGTATTTCAGGCTCGCTTGCGAGCCTCCTGTCGTTATGGCCAACAGGACGCCCGTAAACGGGCGTGACATGAGTAGATGCGAAGAACAGGCTACATCCTAACCCGCCGACCCGGCGTGAACGCCGGGCCGATTACCGCTGGCGCGGTAATGCCCGTGAACGGGCATGGACAGATTCGGCTAAAGGCAGAGCAAATATGAGGGACTCCTCCGCTTGCGATCCCTCACCTGCTCTCCACCTCGAACCCCATGGCCTCGATCATCCGGTAGTCTTCTTCGGGCGGCTGGTTCTTGGTCGTCAGGTAGTCGCCGACAAAAATCGAATTGGCCGCGTACAGACCCAGGGGTTGCAGCGGGCCGAGGTGCATCTCGCGGCCGGCGGCGATCCGCAACTCGGAGCGCGGGTTGGCCAGCCGGAATAGGGCAAGCACTTTGAGGCAGTAGCGCGGATTCAACAGCGGCTTGCCGGCCAGCGGCGTGCCGGCGATCGGCTCGAGAAAATTCACCGGCAGAGCCTGCACGTTGAGGTCGCCGAGTTCCAACGCCAGATCGACGACGTCGGCTTCCTCCTCGCCCATGCCGACAATGCCGCCGGAGCAAATCTCCAGGCCGGCCCGGCGGACCGCCTGGAGCGTCGCAAGCCGCTCGTCGTACGAGTGCGTGGTGCAAATCTGCGGATAGAAACGACGGCTGGTGTTGAGATTGTGGTTGATCCGATCGACGCCGCACGCCTTCAGCCGCGCGGCCTGCTCTTCGGTGAGCAGACCCACCGAGAAGCAGACCCTCAGGCCGTGCTCCGACTTGATCTGCGGAACGACTTGGGCGAGCGTGTCGAGGTCACCGTCGGTCGGGGCCCGGCCGGAGATTACGGTGCAATAGGTCCGCGCCGCCGCTCGGCGGCGGCCCGGGCGCCGTCGAGCAACTGCTCTGCCGTCACAAGGTTGTAGCGCGGAATCTCGGCCGTTGAGACGCGCGATTGCGAGCAATAGCCGCAGTCTTCGCCGCAGAGGCCGCTTTTGGCGTTGATGAGAAAATTGAGCGCAACGCGATTGCCGAAGTGGAAGTGGCGCACGCGATAGGCCGCCACGAGCACGTCGAGCAATTCTTCGTCGGCGCAGCCAAGCAGGTTGAGCCCCTCGTTGCGCGTCAGGCGACGGCCGTCGAGAACTTGCTCGGCCGTGTCGCACCAGCGACAGGTCGGCGAGAGAATCGGAAACTGGGCGGTCGGGTCGAATTTGGCCATTATTGGGCCCTGCACTGTTAAGGGAACGAGGGCTCGTGAAACGAGCCCGGTTTCCCGGGAGAAAAAGTCGAAAGCGTTCCGTAATCAACCACGGAATCAATAGACGCAGGCGATGCCGTGGGCCGACTCGTAGGCCGTGATCTTTGCTTCGTGCTCGAGCGTCAGCCCGATGTCGTCCAACCCGTGCAGCAGGCAGTGGCGCCGAAACTCGTCGACGTCAAACGCCCGCTCCAACCCGAACGCGTCGGTGATCGTTCGCCGCTGAAGGTCCACGGTGAGTTGGTAGCCCCGGTGGGCCGCGGCGCGCACGAACAAGTCGTCGACGGCCTCTTCGTCGAGGTTGATCGGCAGCATGCCGTTCTTGAAACAGTTGTTGTAAAAAATGTCGGCAAAGCTCGGGGCAATCAGCACGCGGAAGCCGTAGTCCTCCAACGCCCAGGGGGCGTGCTCGCGGCTGGAGCCGCAGCCGAAATTGCGCCGGGCCAACAGGATGCTGGCCCCCGCATACTCCGGCCGGTTCAGCACGAACTCCCGATTGTTCGACCCGTCGTCCAGGTACCGCCAGTCGAAGAACAGAAACTCGCCGAAGCCGGCACGTTCGACCCGCTTGAGAAATTGCTTCGGAATAATCTGATCCGTGTCGACGTTCGATCGATCCATCGAAACGACCAGGCCGGTGTGTAAAGTGAAGGGACGCATGGCTATTCGCTGATCTCCTGACTGTGCCAATCTTCGTCTTCGAAAAATCTATTTCGGGCGGCGCGGCGTTGTCCAGTCCTCCACCTGGAGACCTGGAACTCTGCCAAAGTCGAATTGTTTTCTCGTCACTACCTCGAATCCGCGGCTTAGACCGATTGCCCCGATGCGCAGCTCCATCGTTTCGATTCGGACGCCGGATTTCCGCAAACTAGCGAAAACTCCCGCGGCGCCTAAGTCGAAAGGTAGGATGTTCATCGTGGCAAAGTCGGATAACACGGCCTGAAACATTGCGTAGCCGCGAACGATCCCCGCCGCATCACGGGCTCACTGGATGTATGCGTTCCACCCCATCACCTGTTCATGGAAGCTTACGATGGTGACAAAAAAGTCTTCTAATCGGCACTCGCGCATCCGACGCGCGACATTGCCGAACTCGGGTTCGGATTGCCGCTGTATTATTCCGAGATGGTCGGTGTCGAGAATAAACACGCCTACGTTCTCTCAGTTTCGACATCCGTCGGATCGGCAACGGATGCACGGAACTCGCGCCCAAGTTGGAGGACTTCTTCAAACTCTGGCCACGCCCGATGCGAACCTGCAACATTGTCAAGCCATGGGCGGCGCTGCAATTTCGTAGCTAGCTCATGTCTCACGTCCCTCATCGCCGACTCCAGGGCGGACGATCTTTCTTCGACGGTTGACATAAATTGCGCCTCCAACAAACCAAAATTGCTGACGTCCAAGACGTACGGTAGCCGGCTACTTATACTCCCACTGTCGAATGTCGACGAAATGGCCGGCGACGGCAGCGGCGGCCGCCATGGCGGGCGAGACCAGGTGCGTGCGGCCGCCTTTTCCCTGCCGGCCCTCGAAGTTGCGGTTGGTCGTTGCGGCACAGCGCTGGCCCGGTTCGAGCCGGTCAGGGTTCATCGCCAGGCACATGCTGCAACCGGCCTCGCGCCACTCAAGGCCCGACTGGCGGAAAACGGCGTCGAGCCCCTCGGCCTCGGCCTGGCGCTTGACCATGCCGCTGCCCGGCACGACCATGCCGCTGACGCCGTCGGCGATCCGATGGCCGCGAACCACGGCCGCGGCTGCCCGCAAGTCCTCGATCCGTCCATTGGTACACGAGCCGATGAACACCCGCTCGACCGGGATGGACGTGATCGGCACGCCGGGCTTCAGATCCATGTACTGAAGGGCAGCGGCCACCGATTTCTGGTCCGTCGGATCGGCGAAGTCGGCCGGGTCGGGCACGCGTCCGCCCACGTTGCTGACTTGGGCCGGCGTCGTTCCCCACGTCACCTGCGGTTCCACCTTGGCAGCGTCGAACGTCTCGCGGCGATCGAATTTCGCGCCCGCGTCGGTCGGCAACTGCCGCCAGCGGCGCACCGCCGCGTCGAAATCCGTCGGCGCAAACGGACGCCCGCGAAGATAGGCGAACGTCGTCTCGTCCGGCGCGATCAGGCCCGCCCGGGCGCCGGCTTCGATGGTCATATTGCAGACGGTCATCCGTTCTTCCATGCTCAAGCCACCGATCGCATCGCCGGCGTATTCGATGCAATAACCGACGCCACCGCTGGTCGACAGCCGGCCGATCAGGTAGAGGATCAGGTCCTTGGCCGTCACTCCGCGGGGCAGCCGTCCGTCGACGCGAACCTCGAGCGTCTTCGGCTTGTATTGCAGTAGCGTCTGTGTGGCCAGCACATGCTCGACCTCGCTCGTACCAATTCCGAATGCCAGGGCCCCAAACGCCCCGTGCGTCGCCGTATGGCTGTCGCCGCAGACGATCGTCATGCCGGGCTGCGTGTAGCCCAACTCCGGCCCGATCACGTGGACAATGCCCTGATCGGCGTCGTGGATGTCATAGAAATGGATGCCGAACTGCTGGCAGTTGGCCCGTAGCGTGTCGATCTGCTTCTTCGAGATCGGATCGACGATCGGCAGGCTCCGATCGGTCGTCGGCACGTTATGATCGACCGTGGCGAGGGTTCGCTCGGGCCGGCGAATCTTGCGGCCGGCCAGCCGCAGCCCCTCGAACGCCTGGGCGCTGGTGACTTCATGGACCAGTTGCAGGTCAATGTAGAGAATCGTCTGTTTCGCCGGCTCTGCCTCGACGACGTGGTCGTCCCAAATCTTCTCAAACATCGTCCGAGGGGTGGATGAAGCAGTCATAGGCGGCGACCGTGCTATCGAGCGGAGTGGAAAATGATTACCTTAATGACACATTATATCGTGTTTCGGTTCGCCTGCCAGGGTCAACGAGAACCGGCCCGAGGGGACTGTCCCGATTTTCGTATCAACGAAAATGGGACTATCCGCTTTGATGCCCGCGAGATGCGCACACCTACCTTTTCGCGGCGTCGAAGACGGCCACTCCGCCGAGATAGGTTTGCAGGACCTCAATGTCCTTCACTTCGTCGATCGGACAGGTGAGGATGTCTCGGTCGATCACGATGAAGTCGGCCAGTTTGCCCTTTTCCAACGAGCCCTTCTCTTTCTCCTGGAAGGTGATGTAGGCGCCGTTGATGGTATACAGCCGAATCGCCTGTTCGCGGCTGATGCATTGCTCGGGGTGGAGGGGCTTGTCCGTCCAACGGGGTTGGCGGACCAGAGCGATCCACATGCCCAAGAACGGGTCATAAGGATTGATCGACCGGCGGCGTCCGACTTTTTGCATGTGGTCTGAGCCACCGCCGACAATGATGCCTTTTTCGAAGAGGGTCTTGAACGGGATGAAGTAGTTCATTCGCGCGTCGCCAAACTGCTTTTCGAGCGTTGCGCCGTCGAGGTACAGCCAGGCGGGCTGCAAATCGGCAATGACGCCGACTCGCTGCATCTTGTTGATCGCCTCGAGACTCATGAAGCTGCTGTGCGAGACACATGGTCGCGTCGGACGAACCGGAAGATCCTCGTTGACGCGCTCGTAGGCGTTTACGAGGTTGGTCACCGCGCCGTCGCCCTGACAATGGGCTGTCAGTTGCAGGCCATGGCTGATCACGGCGCACGCCACCTGGTAAAGCTGCTCCGGCTCGACATACAACAGGCCGCGGTACCGCGGATCCGTAATGGCATACATCTTGCTCGCGCCCCAGGGTTGCAGCATGTAGGCGCTGCCGGTGAGCATGCCGCCATCGAGGTAGATCTTGATTCCTCGCAGCCAGAGCATGTTGTCGTACGCGTGCAGTGGGTGGTCCGCCGCGTGGCGAACTTGGGCCTCGACCTGCTCGAAGGGCTGGTTGGCATTGACGTGATAGGTCAGAAATACACGGCAGGTTAGCGCGCCGCGGTCTTTCAACTCCTGGTATAGTTGGATGCCGGTGTCGCCTTGGTCGCGGTCACTGACACTGGTGATGCCCGCCGCGTTGTATGCTGCAAGCATGGCTCTGAGCCGCTCGCGGCGCTGGTCGGTCGAGGCGGGTTTCGTGCTCGGCTTATACTTCACCAACTGAGTGCAACTGCGCAAGAATCCCGGTCGGTTCACCAGTCGCGGGGTCGCGTTCGATAATGCCTTCTTGCCCCTTCGGCATCTGAAAGTTCTTATCGATGCCGCTGAGCTTCAGCGCCAGTGAGTTGAATGCCCCGTCCGGGCCGGTGCGAAAGCGTACCGGATTGTTCGGTGCGGCCTCATCCAATTCCCGACGGGTCGGGAATCGCTGCTCGCGAAGCCGGGTGATAAACACCTGTTCGACGTTGATCCATTCCCCCGGTTTCCGCGTCCGAGCCTGCGATCGGATGTAACGCAAAACGTCGGCAATCGTCTCCATCTCCGGCACCGAGTGATCGAATTCAGTCATTGACCCCGAAATCGGATGGCAATGCGAATCGTTAAGGCCCGGCAGCACCGTCTTCCCTGCAACGTCGATCTGACGGGTGTTGGGGCCGGCTAGCTTAAGGACTTCCTCGTTGCTGCCAACAGCGAGAATCCGGTCGCCTTCGACGGCCATGGCTTCGACGATCCGGAACGGACGATCGACGGTAATGATCTTGCCGTGGTGCAAAACCAACGTTGGCTCATGCGGCTGGTTGGAGGATTCGGCGCCAACGCTGGCAACATGTTGCCACACCACCATGCACACAAACAAGCCGGCGATCAACAGAGGACGCATCATTCTTCTCCTTAATAGGGTTCCCGGCAGTCTACGCTCGCGCGAGGACTGGATCAATACGGCCCGGTGATCGTGGACAAAACCTACAGAACTTCAATTGCGTCCAAGACGTCCTGCATCGCGAAGCGGGCAACGGCAGTCGACGTGTCGGCCGCACCGTAGTAGACGTCCAACACGTCGCCGTGCCCCACCAGGCCCGTGGGAAACACCACGCCGGGCAGAAACCCGCTTTGCTCGAAGTCGTGTTCTGCCGACATGATCGGCCGTGGCGAGACGCCGACGACCCGGCTTGGGTCGCGGAGATCCTGGAGCATGGCGGCGGCGGCGTATTGCCCCACAGTGCCGGGCCTTTCGGGCGCCGCCTGGCCGTGAAAAAGCGAGAGCCAGCCGGCGTCCGTGCGCATGGGAGGGGTGCCGCCGCCGATCTTCGCCGCGGCCCATCCGGCCTGCGAGCCGAGGACCCGTTGGTGGCCTCCCCAGTGCAGCAGATCGGGCGAACTGGCGATCCAAATCTCCGGCGGGGCGAACCGGGTGTGCGGATTCGGCCGATGCAACGCCACGTACTGGCCGCCGATCTGCTCCGGCAGTAGAACCACGTCCTTGTTCTCCGGGCAGAACAGCACGCCATGCCGCTCGAAGGAACGGAAGTCGACCGTCGAGCCCAAACATGTAACGACGCCAAACTCGGAGACGGCCACGTACGTGAAGTAGAAGCGATCACCGAAACGCGCCAGCCGCGGGTCCTCAACGCCGAACGTCTCATAGCGGTCGCCCGGCAAAAACGACTTGCCGACGGCGTTGATCGACAACCCGTCCGTACTGAAGGCAACCAACAGGCGCGACAGGAAGGTCAGCCGCACATGGCCCGTGCGGCGAATCCGTACGATTCGCGGGTCGACGAAATCGAGTTCGTCGCAGCGGCGCCAATCCACGGCCGGTCGGGCTCGACGCGCGTCCCAATACGGAAGGCCGACGAAGCCGTCGCGCACCGCGAGTGGCCTCTCGGCAACGCGGATCAGCAACACGATGCGATCGTCCCATGCGATGGCAGCGGGATTGAAGACACCGATGACCTCGAAGCCGTCGAACGCAGCCGGGACGTCTTCCGGTCGAAGCAGGCAGCGAGTCAGAAGGCGTGGCGGTATGGCTGGCATCATCGTAGGGCGACACCACTCTGAGGAACGAAGGTCATGCCGCCTGCGTTCGTCATTTCAGCGCGATTCCTCAGCGCGTCTTGCCGTTGGCAATCACCGGCTCGACGCTCAAAACATTCGTCTCACTACCGGGCTTGCCGGCGCGCGACCGGTTGGCCGTCGACGCGCCGGCGATACACGGCCAGCGTGCTCTCCAACGACTTCAGTTCCACCAAGGCCAGCAGGAACGAGAGTGTCGACTCGGCCCCCTGGTTCTGATTGATACGGTCGAGGTGCAGGCCGTCGCGGCAGCCGCCTGTGATCGAGTCGTAGAGTTCCAGGCCCAGGTCGTTGCGGCCGAGGAACCAGTCGAACGCGGTGCGGGCTTCGTTGAGCCAGAAGACGTCGTCGGTGGAGTGATAGGCCTCGATGGCGGCCGAGACCATCGCCTGGGCCTCGATCGGTTGCTGGTCGAACTCGGCCGGTTCCTGGCCGCGCAAATAGATAGCCGTTATTGCCCACCGGCCGGAAATGGCCTCGCGGCGAACGTTGCACGTCGGCCAGCCAGTGGAGCGTGCGGAGCCCGATCTCGCGGGCCCGGCCGTTATTGGTCCACCGCCCGCTGAGGATCAGGGCGTGCGGCAGCTTGGCATTGTCATACGCGACAACGTTTTCGAACCATTGCCAATCGTCCGAGGCGGTGTGTTCGTAGCATTCGATCAATCGGCCGGTGAGCGTGTCGCGGACCTGGTTGACCAGGCGGTCGCCGCTCAAGCGGCGGCAATACTCGTGGGCGCCCAGAAGCGTCAAGGCCCAGGCCCGCGGCGAAACGAGCTCGGTGCTGGCCAGCAGCGCCTGCTCGAAGGTCTCGATCGCCCAGGCCGGCAGAGTGAGATAGTTGGACCGCCCGATGCACGCGCCCATAGCCCACATTGCCCTGCCGAAGCAGTCGTCCGAGCCGACCTCTTCCTGCCAGCGGCGGTCGAAGGTCATGAAGTTGCGAAACCGCCGCCGATCGCGATCGAAAGCGGCATTGAGAAACGCGGCATAAGTCATGGCCGCCTGGCGGACCTCCGGCGAACTCTGCCCGCTCTCCTCCAATAAAATAGTCAGCAGCAGGGCCCGCGCATTGTCATCGGTGCAGTAGCCCTCGTCGTAATACGGGACCGCAAACCTGGCGTGCTGCAACATGCCGGTGCAGTCGGTCATGCGCAGCAGGTGATCGAGCCGCCACTGCGGCAGCTCCCACAGCCGTTCGTCCAGCGTGGGAATGGCCAGCGGCTTGACGGGCACGTCAATCCGCGCATGCGCGCGCCCGCTGAAACGACCCCATGTACGACAGCGCCACGTGGCTCCAGATCATCTCCCGGCCCGCGAGGTACGCCCGTTTGCGCATGGCGTGTCGCCGCGGCGGGTCGCCCAAGAGCCCGCAGACCTCTTGCGCAACGGCCGCCGCATCGGCAAAGGGGACGAGTACGCCCCTGCCATCGGCCAACAGTTCTTCGGCATGCCAGTACGGAGTCGAAATCACGGCCTGACCGCAACCGAAGGCGTAGGCCAAAGTGCCGGAAGTGATTTGCGACGGATTCAGGTACGGCGTAATGTAGATGTCGGCCGCCCCGAGGAACTCCGTCAACTCGTGCAACTCGACGAACCGGTTGTAGAAGATCACGTTCTTGCGGATTCCCAAGTCGCGTGCCAATCGCTCCAGGCTGAGCCGGTAGCTTTCTCCTTGCTCGCGCATCAGGTTCGGATGCGTAGCCCCCAGAACCAGATACACGACATTGGGGAACTTGCGGAGAATCTCGGGCATCGCGCGGAGCACGTACTCAATGCCCTTGTTCGGCGCCAAGAGGCCGAAGGTCAAGAGCACGTGCTTTCCCTCGACGCCGAACTGATCCTTGTAGAAGTTGGGATCGACGAAGGGAATGTTGGGGATGCCGTGAGCGATCAGGTCGACCTTCTCGTCGGGCACCCCGTAAATTTCCGTCAGGAAGGATTTTCCCCGCTCCGTCATCACCACTAGCCGTGCCGAGAGCGCGATGAGTTCCTCCATCACGCGGCGCTGCTCGAAATCCGGTTCGCGAAGGATGGTGTGCAGCGTCGTGACCACCGGCATGCGCAGGTCGCGCAGCAGCCCCAAAATGTGCCGGCCGGCCGGACCGCCATAGATCCCGTACTCGTGCTGCAACGAGACAATGTCCGTGTTGCTGAAGTTCAGAAAATCGGCCGCGCGGCGATAGGAGTCCAAGTCCTGTTCGAGAAACTGAAAGCGGACTTCCGGCGGATATTCGTAGCCCTGCGGAACGTCGTCGACCGGCACGACGATGCTGTCGGTCGAGGGATATTCGGCCGCGAGCGCATTGCGCAGATCGGCGGTGAACGTGGCGATGCCGCATTGCCGCGGCACGTAGTCGCCGATCAGCGCCACCTTGCGGATTTCCAGAGTACGCGACATACCGCGAAAACCCTCGTTGGTGCGCGGCGTAGGCCGGCGTAGGCCGGCGTAGATCGCCTGGACAATGACAGTGATATTATCGCAGTTCCATCGGTGCCCGGCAACGCCCCACTCAGCGTGGGTGTGGCAACGGCCAGGGATCATACGCAAAGTGCAGTCGCGCCGGTGAACCTGTGCGCCCGTGCAATCCGCTTGGCCGGGCGAACGTCCGCGCTAGAATAAATGCGCCCTGGTTGGCGGTTTAGTTGAAATACCCGAAGCGTTCGAGGGAGGAGGCACGCTGTGGCGACAGCGACACTTTCGCGACCGGCGAATCTGCGAGAATTGCGCGATAGCGGCTGGGTTTCCAAGTCCGTGAAGCGAGAGATCTTCGACAACTTCATGCGCGCGCTGGCCGGTCGCGACGAGCTGTTTCCCGGCATTATCGGTTACGAGGACACGGTCATTCCCGAAATCAACATCGGACTGATCGCCGGCCACGATCTGCTGTTCTTGGGCGAGAAGGGGCAAGGCAAGAGCCGTCTGATGCGCCTCGTCGGCCGCTTTCTCGATCCCGAATTGCCATACCTCGACATTCCAAGCTGTCCAGTCCACGAAGACCCGTACCATCCGATCACCGCGGCCGGGAAACGCGTGCTGGTCGAGTCCAGCGACGACCGAGTTCCCATTGCCTGGTGGCCGCGCGACAAGCGCTATGCCGAGCGATTGGCCCCCGGCACCAAGTTTGCCGACGTGATCGGCGAGATCGATCCCGCGCGGCTGGCGTCGGGTACGAGTATGTCGACTGAGGAGGCCCTGCACTTCGGATTGATTCCGCGCATGCACCGCGGCATCTTCGCCATGAACGAACTGCCCGAACTGGACGAGTTGGTTCAAGTGGGCCTGTTTAACATTCTCGAAGAGCGCGACGTGCAGATCCGTGGTTACCCGGTGCGGTTCGACATCGACGTGCTGATCCTCTTCTCGGCCAATCCGGCCACCTACAACCGCAGCGGCAAGGTGATTCCGCAACTGAAGGACCGCATCGGCTCGGTCATCCACACGCACTATCCTCTCGATCGGGCCACCGGCATCGAAATCATGGAGCAGGAATCGGGCGTCAACCTTGGCGGCGAGTTTCCCGTAATTGTGCCGTACTTCATGCGGGAAATCGTGGAGGAGATGAGCATGGCCGCCCGGCGCTCGAAGTATCTCGACCAGCAGTCGGGCGTCAGCGCCGGTTCAGCATCGCCAACTACCGCGGCATGGTGGCCAGCGCCCGGCAACGCGGCGCCGTCTGCGGCGAACGTCCCGCCGTGCCGCGCGTCAGCGACCTCGGCCATCTCTACTCCACCTCGCTGGGCAAGCTCGAAATGGACCTGATGAGCAGCCACCAGATGACCGAGCGGCAGGTGCTCGACACCATCCTGGCCGAGGCCGTCGGCAAAGTGTTCTCCGAGTACGTCGACCGGCATGGGCTGGACGAAATCGCCGAACTTTTTGGCCGGGGCGTGAAGGTCGAAGTCGGCGATCTGTTGCCTTCAGACCAATACGCCGCGCGGTTGAAGCGGGTGCCGCCCGCCTGGGAAAAGGCATTCGAGGTCAACGCGTCGAGCAGTCCGGCCATGCGCGCCTCTTGCGTCGAGTTCGTGCTGGCCGGCCTCCATGCCACCGACCGCATTTCACGGGCGCAAACCCGCGGGAGGATCGTGTACGAGGTTACGTGAAGCAGCAGGCACGCTCCGCGTGCCGCAGCTTGGTTCGTACGTTGATTTGTCTGTAATCGGCTACGGCATGCGGAGCATGCCTGCTACAGAAGGCGATAAGACATGGCAACCGGCGGCCGCAATCTCGGCGGCATTATCCACGCATACCAGAAATACGATCCGCAGCAGTTTCCCGGTCCGCGCCAGCCGCCACCCGATCTGCTCTCCGGCGCCTTCGAACACATGCTCGCCTACGGCGACCTGCGCCAGCTCAGCGACGAGGAGTTGGCCAATGCCGTTCATCTCGATCCCAGCCAGATCGCCGGTCTCGGTCCAAGTCTGACTGCGCTGATGGAGATGCTCCGGGAGCGCAAGCGGAAGATTCTGGAGACCTACGAAACCCGCCGCGTCGTGAAGGAGGCGGCCGACCGGTTCCGGCAGTCCGCGTCGCGAGTCGACCTGCCGCCGGCGATCGCGACGCGGTTCGAAGCGGCCGTCAAGGAGGAGCAGCTCTACGATCTCGAACGACTGTGGTATTACGCCGAGAACGAAAACGCGCGACTCGCCCGCGACCTGTTGCGGCTGGCAGCCGAATTGGGCGAAAAATATCAGGTCGACGAACTGGCGTCGCGGTACGACTTCACCGGCCGACGGCCGATGACCATTTCCCAGGCGTTGGAGATCAAGGCGGAGTTGGAGATGATCGACCGGCTGCTGAAGCAACTCGAAGAGGCGGCCAAGTCCGCGCAACTCGGCATCATCGACATGGAAGAGCTTGCCGAGTTCGCCGAGCCGGGCGACGTCGAAAACCTCAACCGCCTGGCCGACGAGATCCAGCGGTATCTCCGCGATCTGGCCGACCAACAGGGGCTGTCAAAGGCCGAACGCGGATACGAGTTGACGCCCAAGGCGATGCGGCTGATCCAAGGGAAGTTGTTGGAGCGCATTTTCGGCAACCTTCAGGCGTCGAAGACCGGCCGCCACCAGGTTGCCGTCGTCGGCGATGGGGCCGTCGAGCTTCAGCAGACGCGCGCCTACGAGTTCGGCGACTCGCTGACGGACATGGACATTCCCGGCTCGCTCATTAACGCCATGCTCCGCAACGGGCCGGGCCTGCCCGTGCGAATGAAGGCCGATGACATCCTCGTGCATCGCACCCGCAACACGCCGAAGTGTGCCACGGTCGTGCTGTTGGACATGAGCGGCTCGATGCGCTACAACGGCCTGTACGTCGACGTGAAGCGGATGGGTCTGGCGCTGCACGCGTTGGTCCGTCGCGAATACCCCGGCGACTACCTCCAGTTCGTCGAAGTCTGTACCTTCGCCAAGCCGAGGCGCTACAGCGAAATCGTTTCGCTGTTGCCGAAACCCGTGTCGGTCTTCGATCCGCTGGTGCGGTTTCGCGTCGACATGAGCAATCCGGAGATCAGCGAGTACCAGGTGCCGGCCCATTTCACGAACATCCAGCAGGGTCTGCAACTGGCCCGGCGTTTTCTTGTCGCCCAGGACACGCCCAACCGTCAGGTGATCCTGATTACCGATGGCCTGCCGACCGCGCACTTTGAGGACCAGTTTCTCTACCTGCTTTATCCGCCCGATCCTATGACCGAAATGGCCACGATGCGCGAAGGGCATCTCTGCCGGCGCGAGGGGATCACGATCAACATCTTTCTCCTCCAAAGTTGGGTCCAATCGCGCGACGACGTGCAATTCGCCTATCGCCTGGCCGAATCGACCGCTGGCCGCGTCCTGTTCACCGCCGGCAAGGACCTCGACCGCTACGTCGTCTGGGACTATCTGAACCGCCGGCGGGAGATTGTGGGCTAAAAGTGGCAGGCGCGCCAGCGTGCCTGCTACCTGCGGGGCTACCCCGGCGTCCGTCGCCTGAATACACTACACGTGTCGCCGTCAACCTCGGTGCAACCGGTAGATTCTGTCCGGTGCCATGCGGGCCATAGGTCGGGCACGCCGGGCCTGACCTATATTTCAATACGCGTCTTAATTGCAGCGTTTTTTGACTCCTTGACCGTGGATGAGGAGCGTGCGGTGAGTATACGAAATTTGGACGAAAATTTTTGAACCGCGTCGCGTCGCGGTCATCGGCGCCAGCGACACGAGCACCAGCGTCGGCTATACCGTGTTGCGGAACTTGGTGGGCTCGGGATTCCCCGGCGTCGTGTATCCGGTCAATCCAAAGCGGGAGGCGGTGCAGGGGATTCAAGCCTACAAGGATATCCCAAGTCTTCCTCACCCGCCCGACCTGGCCGTCCTCTGCACGCCGGCGCCCAGCGTCCCGGGCATCCTGCGGGAATGCGGTGAGGCGGGCACGCGCGGGGTGGTCATCATCTCGGCCGGCTTCCGCGAGATCGGCGCCGAGGGCAGGAAGCTGGAAGATCTCGTCCGCCAGGAGCAACGAAAGTTCGACGGCATGCGCATCCTTGGCCCCAACTGCCTGGGCATTATCGTGCCGGGGCTGAATCTCAACGCCAGCTTTGCCGCCGCCACGCCGGCCAAAGGACACCTCGGCTTTATATCCCAGTCCGGCGCCCTGTGTACGTCGGTGCTTGATTGGGCGCTGGACGAAGGCATCGGGTTCTCCTACTTCGTCTCGGTCGGCAACATGCTCGACGTGAGCATGGGCGATTTGATCGACTACTTCGGCTCGGCGACCGAAACGCGGTCGATCATCCTGTACATCGAGTCGATCAGCGAAGCCCGCGAATTCATGTCGGCTGCCC
Organism: uncultured Planctomycetaceae bacterium; assembly: GCA_963789525.1. Classification (GTDB taxonomy): domain Bacteria; phylum Planctomycetota; class Planctomycetia; order Pirellulales; family Thermoguttaceae; genus CAVXFB01. The sequence continues at coordinate 86,917 of CAWBLA010000005.1, read as the reverse complement.
GGGCCTTCGCGCGCACCAAGCCGATCGTGGCCTATAAGGCGGGCCGCTTCGCCGAGTCGGCCAAGGCGGCCGCGTCGCACACCGGAGCGATGGCGGGCGTCGATGCCGTCTATGAAGCCGCCTTTCAGCGGGCCGGCATCGAGCGGATCTTCGAAATCGACGACATGTTCGATTGCGCCGAACTGCTGCGCGCAAGCAACTGGCCAAAGGCGACCGCCTGGCGATCGTGACCAACGCCGGCGGCCCTGGCGTCATGACCACCGACGCCCTGATTGCCTGCGCTGGCGAACTGGCCAAACCGAGCGCCGAAACGTTGGAGAAGCTCAACGAGTTGCTGCCGGCCTATTGGTCGCACGGCAACCCGATCGACGTCTTGGGCGATGCCCCGCCCGGCCGCTTCGCCGAGACCGTCGAGGTTGTGCTGAAGGACAAGAACGTCGACGCGGTGCTGGTGATACTTACGCCCCAGGCGATGACCGACCCGACGGCCACGGCCCAGGCAGTCGCGGAAGTCGCCAGCAAGGCCAACAAGCCGGTGTTGGCGGCCTGGATGGGCGGCCGGGTGGTCGCCGAAGGCATGCAACTGCTAAGCAACGCGGGCATCGCCACCTATAATACGCCGCAGAAGGCCGTCCGCGGTTTATGCACTTGGTGTCCTACGCCCGCAACCTCCAAGTCCTGCACGAAACGCCCAAGGACATCCCGCTGGAGTTCTCCGTCGATCGGCAACGGCTGCGAAGCGTCGTCAACACCTTCCTCACGGAGGGCGGTGAAATCCTGTCGGAAAGCATCTCCAAGGCGTTCTTGGAGTCGTACGGCATCCCGGTCACCAAGCCGCAGGCTGCACGGACGGCGGACGAAGCGGTCGAGGTGGCCCGCCGGCTCGGGTATCCGGTGGTGCTGAAAATTCTCTCGCCGCAAATCACGCACAAAAGCGACGTTGACGGCGTGGCGCTGAACATCGCCACCGACGAACGCGTCCGTGCCGTCTTCCAGCAGATGACCGCCCGGGCCAAGGAACTCCGGCCGGATGCCGACATCGTCGGCGTGACCGTGCAAGAGATGGTCACCTATCCGAACAGCTTCGAGCTTATCATGGGCACGAAGAAAGACCCGGTGTTCGGCTCGGTCATCATGGTCGGCATGGGCGGCACCGCGGCCGAAGTTTTTCAGGACCGCGCGCTGGGCTTGCCGCCGCTGAACGAGGCCCTGGCCCGGCGCATGCTCGAATCGCTCAAGTCGTGGCCGCTTTTGCGCGGCTATCGCGGCAAGCCCGGGGCGAACATCGACCGCTTGATCGAAATCATCATGCGATTCTCGTACCTCGTGGCCGACTATCCCGAGATCAAGGAACTCGACATCAACCCGCTTCTGGTCACGCCCGAGGACGTGATCGCCCTGGACGCGCGGGTCGTGATCGACCGCGACGTGCTGCTGCGTCCGGTCCGTCCCTACGCGCACTTGGCCATCCGCCCCTATCCGCGTGAGTACATCACCGAGCGGATGCTCAAAGACGGCACACCCGTCACCCTGCGGCCCATTAAGCCGGAGGACGAGCCGATGTGGCACGAGCTGCTGAAAGACTGCTCGACGCAGTCGATCTGGTCGCGCTTCAGCTACCTGTCGAAGCAGACGACCCATGAGATGGCCAGCCGCTTCTGTTTCATCGACTACGATCGCGAGCTTGGCATGGTGGCCGAGGTCGAGGAAGGCGGGCATCGCAAGCTGGTGGGCGCCGGGCACCTGGTTGCCGACATGGATCACGAAACGGCCGAGTACGCCGTGTTGGTGGTCGATCGCTGGCAGGGCCGCGGCCTGGGCGGCATGCTGACCGACTACTGCCTCGAAGTCGCCAAGAAGTGGAACGTCAAGAAGGTCGTCGGCGAGATCGCCAAGGAAAACACCCGCATGCTGGCCACCTTCCGCAACCGCGGCTTCGACTTCGATGGCGAGCGGTCCCAAGAAATCGTGCTGGCCAGCAAGCGGATCGACCAGGAGCCGTCCGCCGTGCGACAGAAGTAGCAGTCACGCTCCGCGTGCCGTGGCCACGAACCAAGAATCATCCCCCGCCGCCGGACCCATGCTCGGGACTGCCCAAATCTTCGGGGGCACCGCCGCGCAGCGGCGGTCAGCGAAAGCGTCCCGCTTGACGCCGCCACTGCGGCCCTTAACGCTGTACTTCTGGCGGCCGCGTTATTGATCGCCGGTAACCTTCGACGATACAGCCGCCTTCCGGCGATAGGAACCTGGGGTTACCGCTTGCCCCTAGCCCGCTTGAAGGCGGCTCCGATTCGTTCGACCGTCCGCTCGTTAGGTCGATGCTTGCCGGATTCCAGACGCGAGAGGGTTTCCTGACGGATGCCGGCCAACTTGGCCAACTGGGTCTGAGTTAGGCCGAGTTGGCGACGCTCTTGAATGATCTCGCGGGCGATGGACACGCGGATGCAGGCGCGGGCCTCCCGCGTGCCATCGGGAAACCTCGGCGGCAGGGGTGGCAAGGTCGCTGCCAACTCGGCCTCGTATTCCGCCTCGGGAATCAGCACGAACCGCTCGCCCTTGATCTCTATCGTGGCCTTAGTCATGGAATTTGTCCCTGTGCCCAATGTGTTCGATGATGATGTCTTCGCCAGCCAAGCGGAACTGTACCCGAAAATTTCCGGTTCGTAGCCGGTACTGGCCAGCGAGTTTTCCTCGCAGTGGCTTGGCTCCACTGACGGCTGGCCATTTTTCAAGGCGATCCAACAGCCCGAATACCCGGCACCGGATCGACGTCGGGAGCCCGTACAGTTCCTTTTCTGCCAGCGCCGAGAGGCGGATCATACGTGTGTTATGACACGATATGACAACTTGTCAAGCACAAATATGACACCGTTGCGACGCGGAGTCAGTACGATCACCAGTGAGTTGTTTGACACCTGAACCATTGGGTGAGTCGGCGAAAAGCCCCGATCAGCGTCGTTGCTGTTCCGGGCTTTTTGCGTCCGCGAGGGCGACAATCTTTGGGGCGGGGGTTGCTCAGTCAAGACTTTTCGATGTAGAATCGTTGGAGTGACTTGAAGGTTTCCGGGGGTTGATGCCTAAGTTATCGTAACGAGCTAAGTAACTTCGGGGCGTGGCGCAGTCTGGCTAGCGCGTCTGAATGGGGTTCAGAAGGTCGCAAGTTCGAATCTTGTCGCCCCGACATATAAGGCCCGCCGTAGCAACGAGTTACGGCGGGCCTTCTGATTTTCATAGCACGTCTTTTCCAGCCGTGCTATGCGGGTGCTATGTTTGCGAGATTTTTCCCGGCCTGCCGAAATCGGCCAAAAAAGCGAAAGGGGACCCCAGTATGGCCACAACACGCCAAACCGGCTCATTCGTTGCAAAGAACAGCAAGGGGGCAACGGTTCGCGTGAACATCTTTACGCGATACAAGGATGTCGAGACCCATGCAGGCCGTGAAGAATGCGCGATCAGCCAATTCTTACGGCTCGATGATGGCACTCACGTAAGCCCCAGCGGAGAAAAGGGCCATTATCGGACTCCCTTTGGAGAAGTCCTGATCGGCGACGGTCCAGCAACCGCGTAAATGCTTAGGCTTGGCCAGCCCGCGCAAACAGATCGCACGGGTTGCCGTGAGTGTCGTGCTTACCGACCGCTTGCAGAATCGCTTCCGCCCATTCTCTGCTGCCGGAATTGTGGGTCGCCCCACAGAATGCCCCATCGACGTAGACGACAACCGCAAAACGGTTGCGACCAACATCGACTATTGAACAAGATGAGTGCTCGATCGGAAGTTCGTGAAACGGCATTACAGAATCCCTTTCGTTTGGCCTTCGTACCGATGCTGGCACTTCGGGCAATAGATGCTGCCTCCCACTGGCTGACCGCGCTTTGGTGCGAGACATGATATGCAGTGATCGGGCGCCATGCGTGATCGCCGCTGAAGTGATTGCTCGATGATGTCGGACCGGCACGTGACGCATAGCTGCCACTGGCCCTTGCCTTCGGCCTGATGGCAGATAAGGCACGTCGAATCGTGAAAGCCTTCTAGGCTCGCTAACGTGGCGTTCGTACATTCCATGACTTCCATGTCGTTCTACCCCCTTCCGACGCAAAGGGCGCTCTCGCCAGACACTTCTACCACGGGCCGAAACTGGTATCTCGCCAGCCGTTCGCCTGCCGCTGCTCGGGCCTCGGGCGATAGCGTGCGTCGTCGCCTGGGGAGCATCAAGGCGGCCACGTCGTCAAACATGGCGACCGGGAACAACACGGTCACACCGTCGGTGCCATCCTGGTGGAGGATGACGCCGGGCAGGGCTGCCAGCTTCCGGGCCGTCGGTCCCCGGCCGTTGGTCGAGGCGGCCAGCGTGTCGCCACCGTGCGGGTAGATATGCCCACGTTGGCAGGGCAGGATCATTAACCACGGATCATCGGCCCGGCGCCTGCGCCGCGGTCGGCATAGTAGCTCTCCTCGTAGCGGACCCTGAACCGCTTTCCGAACTGTTCTTTGAGATTGATACACTCCATTTTTTGCTCCTATGATGCTGCCTTTCGGCGTTTGGGTTTCTCGTCGCCGCCGTTCATTTGGCGCAGGATCAAGCTAACGCTCGATTCCTGATCAGGCTTGCTCTTGCCTCGGGCTTTCGTCAAGCGAAGCACGTCGCCCCATTGCCTCATCTGCCGCTGGGCATCCTTCGCCACGTTCAAGTATGGATTGGCAACGGCGAATCCGGCGGCGCTCTTCACCACGAGCCCCAGCGTGCCCACCTGCTGCTCTGCTTGTGTCCATCGGCTCCAAGCCGTGCAATATGCGGCCAGTGCATCTAGCGTGCCCTGGTCGAGGTCGCCGCGGCCTTCGAGGATCGGCAGGACTTCGGACCACTTGGTGCGGGCCTGCTGGTCGAGGTGTTCCGGTGGTTCGTGGTTCATGTCTTGGGCTCCATTAGCGAGGTGATCCATTGGCGATGAAACTCGAATAGGCTGCGGTCGTGCGTCAAGGTGATGTTCTCAACGGAGCTACATGACCTAAGGTTGCTACTTGCCTCGACAACGTAGCTGGTGCCGTCGGTCAACTGCATCAAGAGAATCTTCGCGTGAATCAAACCCGAATAGACGCGGCAACCACGGGCGGTAAGCTCATCGGCAAGCCGCTGGCAATCGGCCTTGTTGTTCGATTTGAAATAGCAGCTATAGCAGAAGTCAACCTTCTCGATCTGGCCGGCGTCCAGCATCGCCACGAGGTCTATCATGTTCGCCTGGGAAAATGAGAGTGTCACCACGGCCAGATAGTCGATTGTCGCCGGCTGCGATAGGTGCAACGTCGCCGGGATGACGTGCATCATCGAATACTTCTTTTCGGTGATAAGGTGGAAGGCTTCGCCCGGCTCCGGCAGTCTGCCGATATGCTCGATGGCGTTTTGCAACCGCCTGGCGTCGAGCATCACCCGCTTATCGGTGCGTCTGACGTGCCGGCGGTCCTCGGCAAGCTGACGGGCCTTGTCTGTATCCGCCGCGGTGGGCGCGAATACGGGCTTGATGCCGTCGAGGTCCAGCGATTTCAGATTGGCGAATTGGTCGTGCATGGTATTAGAAACCCGCCGGCGGGACATGAAACCGCCGACGGGCCCCAGCAAAAGTTCCGCGTTTAAGAGGTCAACGGGCAGGGGCAGCCGTCGCCGACGATCTGCGGTGCGGCCTCGGCCTTGCAAGTAATTTCGGCGACGCCCGTCGTACTGTTGCGGAAGACGGCCGACACTTTCCATACGACGCCTTCGAGTTCGGGTCCATCAACCGAATCGCCGACATTGGGAGTCGCCTCGATGTCGTGTTCTTCGCTGGTGTGACCTGGGAAATTGAAAGTCGCGTGAATCATCTTTGGTTTCCTTTTGTTCGTTCTTTGGTTGTGACAGAAAATCCGCCCCGGGCGGGGCCAACCGACGTGATATGAACCATCGGTTGGCCGCGCGCGCCTGGGGCCTCAAGCCGGACCCGCCGGCAATGGCTGAAGCCGGCGGGCCTGGCGAGTCGCACGTTAAATCAATTCCGCGGCTTTTGCGTCTCTGACGGTGTTGTGGGCCATTTCGGCCTCCACGAGCGCCAGCATCGCCTTTTGCCGCTCCTCCGCGACTGGCTGGATCTCGTCGAGAATCGCGTCACTCTCGAATTGGTTTTTCGCCTTGGGATATCGCGCGTCGATTTCACGGTACTTCGCTTCGAGTGCGTCGTATCGCTTCTTAGCGGCTGGATATTCCTTCGCCTTATCGACGAGAGACAAAGCGCGCCGACGGCCTTCGCGCATCGGGCAATAATCGTTTGGCCCGAGGCCCGCCGCCGCGGCCGCAAGTACGATTTCATTTTCCGGTGCCTCCTGCTTGATGGCTCCGACAAGCGTGCGGTACTGCGGCCGGCCGATCTTCCATTGGCGAAGGGCATCTGCAAATTCTCGCGCGCGTTCGCCATTGCCTTTTCCTGCTCATCGCTGGTCTTAGCTTCTGCTCGCTCTCTGCGTGCGTCGGCCAAGGTTTTTTCGGGGCTCTCAAGCGTTCGTACAAATGCCATTCGAAACATTCCTTTTTGCCGCCGGGGGTTGTTGTGCATCGCAGCGGGCGGCCGCCACGGGCACGTTGTTGAAAATCTCTAAGCCGCGAACCATCGCGGCGTTTTGTGCTTCGGTTGGATTGTCGATAGCGAGCCACCACGCCCGAACGTCGGCGTTCCAAAGGTCGATGAAACTTTCCGGGGGTAGTACCGTGGCAAGTTCCGTCAATGGCACGTTGGCCAACCGCTCGGGCTCGGCGCCAAGGGCGTCTCGAAACTGGTCTTCGCGCGACGCTAAGCCGTACTTGTGCGGGTCGAGCCAACAGTCACCTGGGAGAAACTCGCCGGCAAGTGGTTTGATTCGGTGGGCACAATGCAGCAGCAGGCGAAGAAATTGCCCATCATGGCCCTGCCACTGAATAGGCCGATCTTCGGCGTAAGTGGGCGGGGCGGCTGCCATTGCCCCCAGGGCATCGCTTGTCGCTCGCGTAAGGTCGGGGGCGTCGTCGGTCGTCTCGGATTCCAGAAGCGGCAACGACGCAACGTGCGATAACTCATGGCTCGCGGCTTGCCATAGCGTGCGTCGCGTCCATACGCGAACCGGGCTTGCCGTGCGAAGCGTCCAGATGATGTGTCGACGCGTGCCTCTGCGGTCCAGGATGATGACGCGGCGACGCCCACGCCATCGACGCCCGATCTGCTCGCGGAAAAGCAAGTCGAAGCCGCGGCCGGTCAGGCCGAAGCAGCCGCCAGCTTGATACTGCTGCGGAAGCTCGTCATTCCAAAGCACGTAGCACGGCCGCTCGGGCAGGATCGCCCGACATGCTCGCTCGATTCGCTCTCGTAGACTGCGTGCCATTACTTGGCCGCCTTTCTGCTTCGCTTGCGTTTCGGCCAGTTCCAAGGGCCGACAACTTCGTCCCATAGGCCGGCAGATAACGCTATCGGGCCGACGGCGTTCGGGTGCGACGGCTGTGCTGCCATCAGTCGATCACGCTCGTCGCCGTACTCGGTCCAAAACAGGTCCATCAGCGCGTCGGGGTCAACGGCCGCTGCTGCTTCAAGTAAATCCTCGGGCGGCTCGGGTGCTGGCCGTGCTGCCGCGGCTTTGCCTTCGTGCGTTACCGAATAGGCGACGCGGCCCAGCATGTCGCTGTGTACCGCGATCCAGTTTTCGAGGATTGCCGGGACGGCAATGCACTGAAACGCGAATAGCCGTTTTTCGTACTGCTCGGGTGTCTTGTAACCTTTCAATCCGGCGGGCAACAATTCACTGATAAGCCGGCCAGCGGGGGCGAAGTCGAGTGACGTCTTGACCGCCTGATGCGCGTTGAGCAAATCCCGCGCACCGCACAACATGCAGGCAAGCCAACGGCCACGCTCGGTCAATCGCAAGTGCCGATCTTGGGTTCGACCGGCGGCCGTCACTAAGTTGGCTCTCCGCAATTCCCGAATCTGCTCCTCGGCCTGCTTGCGTTCGTTCATAGTGCCGCCGGCAGTCCAGCGAAGTCCTTTTGCGCGGAAGTGATGCTGAAGCTCGCTAATGCCCGCGACGACGCCCGCAGTCCGCCAGTGGCGTTCGCGCCACGGGCTGAAAAGCGCTCTTTCGCGTGTGAGCAACGTCACAAGCACTTTTTCTGCTTCGCCGATCTGGATCATTTTTTCTCGCCTTTCAATTCACAATCAGTCTTAGAGCCAAATACCTACTGTTCCCGCATTAGTGGGGGAAGAATCATCGGCCAAAAGGACCCGACGGATAGGGGGTTGGTAGCCTGCCCCTGCCTCCTGCACCAGCGGGAACGATAGCTGGCACTTGGCCGCGGTCCTGATGTCGCTCACGATGATCGGCACGGCCTCGGGTGCGTCGTCTGCCCACAATGCATCCAAGCCGTTCATGCCGCAGTCGTCCCCACTGACGACGATGCTCAACAGCCGATCCGTCAACCGCTTGAATCGCTGCCGATGATGCGGCTCCAAGGCTATGGCGTCCTGACCATGTTCACGCCAGAAGTCCGACCACGACAGGCCGCGGCGATGATGCTCAAGGGCTTGGCGCTCAAGGGTTCGCTCGGCTTTAGTTCTCATGTTTTCCTTACCTACCTTGCCAGTGCTTGCCAGTGTGTTGGAAGGATGGAAGGATGGAACCTAATTTCCGTATAAGCGCTCCACGAGAGAGAACTAAGCTGCTTATACCGGAATTAGGTTCCAAGGTTCCAAGGTTCCAAATCATTCGTTCACCTGTAATCCGATGCCGCGATACCAAATCCCCCCGCTATGGAATCGCTCTACACCCCGTTCTGTGAGTGCGCGGCCAAGTCGCCGCTGCGTCATGTGCTTGTCGCCGGCCCATTGCTGGTAGGCGGTCAACAGGTCTGACGCTCGAACTCGGAAATCGCCGACGACGCAACACTCGCCAATGAAATTCAGCAGCGTATCTTCGGCGTCCTGATAGGCGGAGGTGGCGTCCGCCACGGCCTTGGGCTCCCCCAGACCATACCGCTGCCAGTCCAGACATCCGCGCACGGCCCAGGCCAAGATACCGGGCAGTTCCTCGCGGAGCTTGGCGGGCAGGTGCTTGTCGCGCTCCTCCGCCGGAATGACGACGCTGAACGGAACGAGCTTCAGCCGGCGCCAGATAGCGTGATCGGTGCCCCGGACGGTGGGCTTATGGTTGCACGCAAGAACCACCTTGTGCGTCGGCATGAACTGCCAAAAGTCTTCCCGCATCCGACGTGCGCGGATCGGATCACCGCCGGTCAGTTCCTTGACCAGTGCCTCGGCCAGCCGGCGGCCATCGTCTGTTTCAATACAGGCCACCAACCGCTTGCCGTGCAAGTCGGTCAGCGCGGTGGGGTGCGCGGCGTCGTGTTTCATCAACAGCAAGTCGGCGGTGGCCTTCATCGCGTAGTCGGGCCCCAGCATCTCCATCAAGGCGTTCAAAATCGTGCTCTTGCCGTTGGCGCCGATGCCGTGCCAGATGGAAAGAATCTGCTCGCCCACGTTGCCCGTCAGACTGTAGCCGGCGAAGCGCTGCACGAAGTCAATCAAGTCGTAGGTGCGAGCGAAGCATTTGTCGAGAGTGGCAAGCCATGTGGGACAAAGGGCGTCGTCCTGATACGCGACCGGGCATAGCTTGGTGATGAAATCTTCGCGGCGGTGCGCGTGGAGTTGTCCGGTGCGAAGGTCAAGGCGGCCGTTCGGACAATTTAGAATCCAAACATCCCTATCGAGCACGTCTGGCGCGATGGGAATAGGCGGCTCGCTCTTGGCCAGCATCAACATGGCGGTGCGTTTAGCGCCAGATTCGCTACTCTTGGCGAAGGCCGTTAGCGCCTTCCGGCGCCCATCATCGGATTCGTCGGCGGCCTCGCGGAGAATACTGCGAACCGTCTGCTTGCCGAATTGATCAACTGCGCCGTCGTCGTCAATCTTCCAGCGTATGCCGTCCCAACAAAGCCACTTGGCCCACGCAAAACAGTAGCGAACATCATCGCCATGCTGGAGCGCGAACCGCTCGGCAAGGCCGGTATCAGTGAGGGGAAAATCCTCTGTCCGCTGCAACGGCGCCATGCGGCGCGAGTTCGGTTTGCCGTTGGAACTGACGGGCGCCGAAGTCTGTAGCAGATAACCACGCTCATCCGTGCGCTGATCCGCGCTTTGGAGCTTGTGCCGTAGGTCGCCTTCGTTCCACGGCGGTCTGCAAGTCTGGTTCCACTCCGCGAGAATCGGGAAAGCATCATCGACGGATAGGCCAAAGCCAAGGACAAGCACACAAGCCACGTGGAACGTATCGTCATGGCCATTTTGGCCACTGACGGCGCCGGGGATTTTTTCGACGTATGCCCGGGCTCGGCACGGCACGCTATCAGCATCGGCACCGATTGGCCGACTCACTATTGGGAGCGGAGCCGGCGGTATCGGCAAGTGCCGTTCAAAATCTTCCGGCCGATAGCGGCGCTGTGGATCAAACGCGATCGCCTTGACGGTCGTGCCGTACTTGTGATTGGTGGTTCCGATGGGCCGTAGCACGCGCACGAGATCAAAAGTCGAATCGAGATCGTAGGGCGCGAGCTTTGTCTTTAGCAGCTTCTGCCAGCGTTCGGATATGCTTTTGATCCGGCGGCGATCCTCGTCGGTGCCAACTGCGAAAGGCGCGGTCAGCAACCAATACACGTGAACCCCGCCATCGAGCTTGCCGCTGATGACGATGATCGACGGCGCCAGCGGCATATTATCCAGTGCATCGAGGATGTAGGCTTGCGGCGGGTAGTTGTGACCGTCCTTTCCCGCGGCGTCAACGTCCGCCACTAGCGCGACGACGGAGCTTACCTCCGCTTCGGTTCCGCGGGTGGCGCTGCCTCTGTTGCGGATCGCGGCGCCGTTGAGCGTGTTGACGGTCAAGTACACGTCGAGCCCCTCAGCGTCGAGTTGCCGAATCTGATCAGCGAAGCCCGCTAAGTCGTCTGGAGCGCCGAATCGTCTGGCAAACGGTTCTTTGACGTATGCCAGTAGGTCGCCTTGGGTGTCCGGCGGATAGAGTGCCCGAAGGTATTCCAGCAGTTCGGCCGTCGTGGCCGCAGTGGTAGCTTCCATGCGCCATGCCTCCTTATTCGGCAACGGCGCCGACGGTGCGAGATTGCAGCCACTTATCCAGGTCGCTCTTACGATATTTGCAGAGGCGACCGACCTTGATAAAACGCAAGCCGTAGCGACCATTCATCGCCCAGATCGCAAGCGTCTGTGGTGCCACGCCGAGGTACTCGGCGGCCTGGTCGCGCGTTAGAAGGGCGGTGGGAGAATCAAGAGTAATCGGCATCGGAAAATCCTCGCGTTGAAGGTGATACTTGCGTCAACACGAATCAGTCTACAAAAACGCCGCTGCCCAAAAGTAGAAAAGGCACAGAAAGCCCTTGTTTGCAAGGGTTTTGCTGAAAGTGGAGGGAGAGTAGATGGCGAGTAGACGGCGAGTAGGAATCCGCCTATAGCCCAAAGAATTGGGCCGTCGTCGCGTTTAGCTTAGACGCAATCTCCTGCTGCTGCATCGTGCTCGCTACCCGGTGCCGCACGGCGTCGTCGGTGCGGACGTTAGTATCCTGGGCGTAGGCGGTGGCGAAAGGCACAAGTGCGATTTTGAACCGGCGTGCTTCCTTGTGTATGGGAATCTTGTGGCGATCGCAAAAGCCCCTCGCGGCTTTGTCGCCCATTTTGAACATGCGGCAGATTTCAGAAATCAGCAGGTACTTTTCCTTGTTCGCGGGCGGAGGAGACAACGGGGCCTTCATACCGATCGCCTCCTCGCAGTTCTCAAACTGTGCCAGTAATTTGGCCTTCGCGGCCCGCTGTGCTGGTGTGAGCCGCTCAAACTCGATGATTGCCTGTGCGCGCTCTAGGATCGCCGGATCGTAGGGCAGTACATCGTCACGATTGGAGGGCACGACGTTCCTTGTCCCGTCCGTTTTGTTGTCCGGCGCGGTGACCGTATCGGCCAGCCAATTGCAGACCATCGCATGGTGGTGTTCTCTGGCTGTAACGGAGTTCACCGGCGCCCCCTTGAGCACGTCGGAAAAGGTGGATGGCAGTATGCCGCGGTCAATTTTGGCGTCGCGCTGGATGTGTACGCCGTGTCTGGGGTCAACCGCAAGAGCGTGATGCGTGCCGCAGAAAACCCGAAAGAGATCGTCGGGAGTCAGACGACAGCCGTCTTTGTCCGGCTCTTTGGTCCGGCGAATCATTTCCGCCAAACCGGGGAGGTCAGGTAAATATCCCTGTCCGTAAGCCCGAATTATCAGCTTGCCGGCTTCCGACTGGGTATCAAGATGTGGGAACGCAAGCCCTGACAGTTCTTTGGTGGCAAAGGTCTTAAATTGGTCTGCGAGCGAGCGGAGCTTCGCGGCAATTAGACTTCTCTCATTCATCGCTGTTGCCTCCATTCTCCGATTGTGTTTCCAAGAGCTTGACGCCCCCGGCCAGCATCATGGCGCTGGTGGCCTGATTGACGGCAGCACGTATCGGGTCCAGTTGCAGCCGGGCATAGACCTGGGTGGATTTCAGATCGGCATGGCCCAGCGATGCCCCAATGATCGCAAGGCTGGCCCCGGCCGCGGCCTGCCAGCTTCCAAGGGACCGCCGCAGATCGTGCATCCGCAGATCGGTCAGCCCCGATGCCTTCCGGACTCGCTCCCATGCCTTCCGCGGGTCGGCAACGTGACCGCTCTCGCTGGTCGAGGGAAACACCCACGGCGAGCCGGCCGTCCATTCCATCCGGCTTTGAAGGATCGCCACGGCCGGCGGTGGCAGGGCGATTACGGCGGGCTTCTTGTTCTTCGTCTTGCTGCCCGGGATGCTCCAGGTCATGCGGTCTAGGTCGATCTCCTGCCATGCCATAGAGGCCACGTTGCCGCGGCGGGCGCCGGTGAATAGTGCCAGTTGAAAGAAGTCGTGCCACGGATCGCCGGCCACGACCAGGGCGTCGAAAAACGCCTTCATTTCAGATGGCAACAAGAACCGCTCTCTGGATTGCTCGGGGAAGTTCGGGACAGACTTGCATGGGTTGGCGACCAGATAGCCGAGCCGCACCGCGTGGTTCAACAGCGTTGCGAGCAGGGCCTTGGCGCGGTTAGCTTGGGTGTGTCCAGACGCGCGCCCAACTTCGCGTGCCACTTGGCAATCTCGCCGGTCCTGAGGCTCGATAGACGGCGGTTGTGGAAGTCGACCAAATACTTGTCCCATTGCCGCTCGTCGTCCTTCCACGTGCGCTTACGGGGCTTGGCGTGAACTTCAAGCCAACCCTCCCATAGTTCCTTCAATGTATGCTCTTGGCGTTTGGCGCGCCGTTCGGCAACGAGGTCCACGCCGTTGGCATCTTCGCCGACGAGGCCGGAGGCCGCCTTGCGGGCGTCGTCAATCGACAGGTCGGGGAACTTGCCCAGCCGGACGCGCATAGGGGCCTGGCGAGTGACCGACCAACGGTAGAGATAAAACGTCCTGGTGCCGGCATCGGTGACGCACACCGCGAGCCCTGCCGTCTTGGCGTCGTAGTGGTACTGCCGGCCAGCGGCGGGCGGTTTCAGCTTGAGAAGTCGATCGGTAGTGAAGGTGATTTTCTTGGGCATGATGGCACCTGTAACTGGGGCAGCGCATAGCACCGAGCGCATAGCACATAGCACGGCGCCATGCGGTATTTCTCGGGAATGGCGCGGGGTACAACTGACTCCCTCCGACCGTCTGATTCCATGTTGATTGACCGTCGTGCTAGGATGGTGCTATGCGCCGCGTCAAATTAGGTCAACTTGCGTCATAGCACGGATAAGACCAACTTAACAGAAGTCCGGATTCTGTCAACAGTTGTCAACAGACGGGAATCAGAGAGAACCCCCCTCTTAAGCGAATGGGGTTCAGAAGGTCGCAAGTTCGAATCTTGTCGCCCCGACATTATAAACCCTTACGTAGCAATCAGTTGCGTAAGGGTTTCTTTTTGGAATTTTGTAACCGAAAGCGTTTGTAACCCGAAAGTCAGGCTGAACTGGCTTCATCCTGTCCTTCGTCTCTTTTGCCACGCTGTTCAAGGTCGGGCCGTTTCAGGTCAGGCAATATGGCTTCCTGTTCTTGCTCATTTCGCCATCTCTCCTGCATTACCACTCATCCCCTCTTCGGCCCAAGCAAGCGTGACCAGTCACGACTTCGGCCCAAATGGAACCACTCGCAAAGCATAAACATCAACTCGTCGGTCGATCAGTTGGATTTCCCCTGCAACCTGTTCAGGGGCCATGTAGGGCAGCGTGCCCTGAGACAACGACTGTGCCTTCGACAGGTCGTCCAAACTGATCGCCACGCCGAAATCGGCCACCAAAGGTCGGCCATCGGCGTCGATCAAAATATTCTCCGGCTTGACGTCCCTATGAATGCAACCTCGTTCGTGGGCGAAGTGTAAGGTGGTGGCACGCTCGGCTATTCCGCCGAGCGAGCGGTTGATATGTTCACGTCTCCCGCGTTTCAAGGCGGCGTCGGACCTTCGTTTCAGTGGAACGTGTTGAACTACGGCCGGCTGCTCAGTGCCATTCGTCTGCAGGACGCGCGGCTGGCCGAACTCATCGTGTCCTATCAGAGCACGGTGCTTCAGGCCGACGCCGAGACAGAAAACGGCATCGCCTGGTTTCTTCGCGCCCAGCAGCGTGCCGGATGGCTGGCCACCAGCGTCGTGGCCTCCGAGAAAGCGGCGAAGGTCGCCATGACCCAGTATCGCGGCGGCATGATCGCGTTCAATTGGGTGTCGTTGGTCGAGCAAAACCTCGTCAGCCAGCAAGACCTCTCGGCGCAGGCCCAGGGCGAGATCGTTCAAGGGCTAAATAGGCAGACAAAAATGTCTGCCCCCACTGAACACTCTGTTGTCGAGCGGGCCAAGTTGCCCGCAAGGTCTTCCTATCTTCCGCAGCCGGAAAAATCGTTAAGTTCGGCTGCAAATCACCCGATCCTACAGACCTATGTGTGCGCATCTGCGCTAATTGTGCGTCGTTGCGCACACAGAGAGCCGCGCCTGCGAACGGCTGATGCCAGTCGGTCTGCAGAAGCGACCGGAAATGCGGTAGATGGAAAAGATGCGTAGAAATCGAACACTACTGCTGGCAGTCACGCTGCTCGGACCGGTCGTGTCGCTGGCGGGGTGTGTCTACGGCCCTTCTTCGCTTTGGCGCAACAAATTGCCAGCAGTCTCGGCAACGCCAACCGCAGCGGCGCAACCCAAGGTTGCGCGGCTTCCGGAAGTCCGGTCGGACCCGGTCTGCACTGCTGGGGAACGAACACCAGGCTCGTCGCCCGGCAGCATTCGCCTTGTGGATTACCAAGCTCCGGCATCCGAGTCCGCCGCGGACGGAACGACGGTTTGCTTCAAAACGGAACCGTCCGAGAGCGATTTGCCAGGTGCCGAGGTTGTCCCACATCCTGAGGGTGTTGCGCCGAAGGCGCCGAAGAGTCTGCCCACCGGCGTCTCGCCTTCGAAAGGCCCGATCGTCGGCCTGTCGCCGGTTGAGCCTCAAGCGGCTTTGCCGCCGAGTCCCGCGCCGGGCGGGGGCGAGGCCACAGCCCCCGCGGAGGCCACAAAGGGCTCCACAAGCCGTCCGTCGGTGGATCGCGAGGGAGGCTCGCCCCCAAAGCCTGCAATATCAATCAAGCCTTCAATCGCGCCATCCGGTTGTCCCGGAGAGCGCGCGGCCTCTGGGAACCGCAGGAATCCGTTGGTCACGATTCACGTGGACAACATGGAAGTACGCAAGACGCTGGAGATGTTGAGCCGGCAGGCGAACATGAACATTTTGGTGTCGCCGGGCGTGACGGGTACGATTACGCTCGATTTGCGCGACCTCAGCGTGGACGACACGCTCAACGCGATTGCCGAGTTGTGCAGGCTCAAAGTCCGGCGCGACGGCAATTTGATCTACGTGTCGACCGTGCAGGAATGGAAGCTCGCGGAGGAGGATAACCTTCCAATACGCGTCTATCGCCTCAACTATGTCAAGAGCACCGACATCCAGGAGATGGTCCAGAAGCTGCTCAGTAACAAGGGCGTCTTCACGGCGTCGCCCGACAGCGAGATCGGGCTGACGAGCGACGCCAGCAAGGCCTCGGAGGGCGTTAGCACCAAAGCGGTGAAAGCGGGCGGAAACTCGATGGCCGGCGGTGAAATCGTCATCGTGCAGGACTACGAGTCCGTGCTGGAGAAAGTGGATCGCGTGATCGCGGAGATCGACGTGCAGCCGATCCAGGTGATGATCGAGGCCGTGATCGTCAGCGTCAAACTCGAAAAGGGGATGGAATTGGGCGTGAACTTCGGGCTCCTCGACGGGGCACAGCAGGCATTGGCGGTCGCCGGCAGCGGCACGGCCATCAACGCCGCGACCGGATTCCTGCCGGCGGCCGTGGTGACCGAAGCCGGCAAGGTCGCCGGTACGCCGATCTCCGGGTTCGCCCGGGACAACGGCGGGCTGAAGTTCGGCTACGTCCAGAAGGATACGACCGGCTTCATTCATGCCTTGGAAAGCCTGGGCGAGACGAAGGTGCTGGCCTGCCCTCGCCTGTTCGTGGTCAACAAGCAGCGTGCGGAGATCCACCTCGGCGACCGACTCGGCTATGCCACGAGCACGCAGACGCAGACGAGCACCGTGGAGAAGGTGGAGTTTACGGACGTGGGCACGCAGTTGCGCCTGCGGCCCTTTATTTCGTCCGACGGGATGATCCGCCTGGAGGTGCATCCGGAACGCAGTTCAGGCGTCATCGACTCAGCCGGCATCCCGCAAATCAGCGGCGCGCAGGTCACCACCAACGTGATCGTGCCCGATGGCAAGACATTGGTCATCGGCGGCCTGATCGACGACGAGGAGCAGGACACGCGAGACGGACTGCCGTTTTTGTCCCGGCTGCCCTGGATCGGATGGCTGTTCGGCCAGACCGATGATAAAGTGACGAAGAAGGAACTGATCGTCATCCTGACGCCGCACATTTGGCATCCTCAGTGTCCCGAGGGACTCGATTATTTGGGCGCGCTGCGCAGCTTGGGTCTCGAACGCCGGGTGAGCCAGCGGCCTCGCGGCGAACTTCGGGACGGTCCGAGCCTGTACGAAATTCCGCCGCCGGGTTGCCCTTACCCCGAAACAGGCGCGCCGCCGTCGGGCATGTTCGAAGTGGCCGAGCCGGCGACGGCCGCCCGCCGGGCGTCACGCGCGCACATTGACCTCGTTGCAGGGACTGTCCCAATTTTCGTGTCAGCGAAAACGGGACCGTCCCCTTCGCCGCGGCTCGATTTGCCTCTACGCTACGCGTCCGAACGCGTGCATGCCAAGCGATTCTGCCTTGCGTGTCGCCGGTGCCCGGGCCGTCGGTGCTTGGGAATACTCTCGGCGTAAGCGCCGGGGGAAAACGGCAAACGCTAGTACCTCGACCGCGTTCACTCGACAAGTTGGGTGCCACTGCCGGCTTGCCCGGTAGTGGGGGAAACACGGTTGGCCAAGCCAACCGTGGCATCCGTCAATTCAGGTCGGTTGAGGCACTAGGCTCTTGGTGGGCGTCCCCCATCGCATCCGCTGGCGTGGCGGGTGCGCCCTTCTCTGCGAGCGCGCCGAAACCTCGAAATTTGACGGTGCGACCCTTGACTCCGCGCCGCGATTGGCAATACTACCTCGTCTTGTTGTGGTCGCGCGTTGACCGGCCCGGAGACCAATAAACCAGGCCGGGCACGCCTTCTGGGAGACCTAAGCGGGTCTCTGCGCCGGCAGGTGACATACCTCGATAGGAGCAAAAATGATGTTGAGCCAAAAGATTGAAGACGCCTTCAACAAGCAGATCAACGCCGAGTTGTACTCGTCGTATCTCTACCTGTCGATGGCCGCGTACTTCGAATCCCTCGACCTGAAAGGGATGGCAAATTGGATGCGCATTCAGTCGACCGAAGAGCAGCAGCACGCCATGCGGTTCTTCGATTTCATCAACGATCGGAGCGGTCGCGTGACGCTGTCGACCATCGAGGGTCCGCCGGCCGATTGGAAGGCGCCGCTCGAGGCGTTCGAGGCGGCGTACAAGCATGAGCAGAAGGTCAGCGGCATGATCAACGACTTGATGAACCTCGTCGGTGCGGAGAGGGACGGCGCCGGGCACGACTTCCTGGAGTGGTTCGCCCGGGAACAGGTCGAAGAAGAGGCCAACGTGCAGTTGATCGTCTCGCAATTGAAGTTGGCCGGCGATGCGGGGCTCGGCCGCTATCTGCTCGATCAGCAGCTTGGCCAGCGCGCGGCCGAATAACCCATTAGAAAAACGGAGGTATTGCCGTGGCTACATTGGTTACCAAAGAGGCCCCCGACTTCACCGCCAAGGCCGTGATGCCCGATAACTCGTTCTCCGACGTGAAGCTTTCGTCGTATCGCGGCAAGTACGTGATCGTGTTCTTCTACCCGCTCGATTTCACGTTCGTCTGCCCTTCCGAAATTGTCGCTTTTGACGCGGCGTTGGGAAAGTTCGAGAAGAAGGGCGCCCAGATTCTCGGCGTCTCGGTCGATTCGCACTACACCCACCTGGCTTGGAAGAACACGCCCCGCAAGGAAGGCGGCATCGGCGCCATCAAGTATCCCCTGGTGTCGGACCTCGATAAGAACATCTCTCGCAGTTTCGACGTATTATTGGAGGACGGCGTCGCTCTGCGCGGGCTGTTTCTGATCGACAAAGCGGGGATCGTTCGGCACGCACTGATCAACGACCTGCCGATCGGTCGTAGCGTGGACGAAGCGCTGCGCGTGCTCGACGCCTTGCAGTTCCACGAGAAGAACGGTGACGTCTGCCCGGCCAATTGGCACGAGGGCGACGAGGCGATGAAGCCTACGGCCGAAGGCGTCGCCGCCTACCTGGGCAAGCGGGCGACAGCGGCGGTTTAGCGGTTAGGACGCGGCCTCGGATGGCATTGGGCCATCCACACGAATGAGCGACATTCTGCTGCACATTTTGCGCGAAAGCTGGTCGGTCCTCGGCCAGATGGCGCCCTATCTGTTGTTCGGCTTTCTCGTCGCCGGCGTGCTCTCGGTGTGCATCTCGCCGGAGTTTGTCGAGCGGCACTTGGGCGGTGGGGGTTTCCGGCCGGTGCTGAAGGCCGCCCTGTGGGGCGTGCCGTTGCCGTTGTGTTCGTGTGGCGTGATACCCGTATCGGCGTCCATCCACCGGCACGGAGCGAGTCGAGCCGCGACGGCGTCCTTCCTGTTGTCGACGCCGCAGACCGGCGTCGACAGCATTGCCGTTACCTACGCCCTGCTGGGCAGCCTGTTCGCCGTCTATCGACCGCTTGTGGCGTTGGCTACCGGGCTGCTCGGCGGAGCATTCGTGATGCTGCTGGCCGAGGGAAATCGCGACGGCGAGGCCGCCCAATCGTCGCGGCAGCCATGCCAGGAAAGCTGTTGCACCGGCCGAGGCACGCGAAGCAACGTCCGCCGGGCCCTGGAATACGGCTTCATGGTCCTGCCGCGCGACATCGGCCTGGCGCTTCTGGCCGGGGTGGTGATCGCCGGTTGCATGGCGCGCTGGTCCCGGCCAACCAGTGGCATGTCTATCTGGGCGGCGGCGTCCTCTCGATCGTCTTGCTGATGGCACTCGGCATTCCGCTGTATGTCTGCGCGTCGGCCTCGGTGCCGATTGCGGCCGGGCTCATCCACGCCGGCGCCTTGCCCGGCGCCGCCTTGGCGTTCCTGATCGCCGGCCCGGCTACCAACGCCGCCACGCTGACGACGATCTGGAAACTGCTCGGTCGCACGACCGTCGTGCTCTACCTTCTGACGATTGCCCTCAGCGCGATTGCCGGCGGGCTACTGCTCGACTGGCTCATGCCGGCCGGCACGCTGACCATCGCGGCCATGGCCGACCAAGCGCACGGAGCGACGGCCGCAACGTGGCCATCGGCCGCTTGGGCCGTTCTGTTGCTGGCCGTGTTGGCGTTTTCTTATGCCATGAAGCCCGGCCCCGAAACGGAGGAGGCAATGGAAGGAACTGATAATGCGACTGCACCATCCGAGCGACTCGAATTGTCGGTCGAGGGCATGACGTGCAGCCACTGCGCCGCCGCCGTCACGCGAGCCTTGCGCCAGTGCCACGGCGTAGCTAGCGTACATGTTGACTTATCCGCGGGCCGAGCCGTGGTCAACGGCGGCAAGCTGGACTGCAAGTGTCTGATCGCCGCCGTCGAGTCGTTGGGATATCGAGCGAGCGCGAAGTAGGGCGCGTTCACGAAGCGTCGCGATAAACCCTTGTGCCGGTGTGTCGTCGGCAAAGGGTCGCCTTCGTTCGCCGGGACGCGTCCTACGGGCTCGCTGCGTCCCAGTCTCAGCCCCGTCCCCGCTATCTCTCTCTCGTCCTAATCCCCCCGTGCGAGCATTGCTCAAGACGTCAGTGATCGGCTTTCCTGCCTGTGCCACGTCGGCACAATATTCTTGGCCCAACAGGGCGGCCAACGTGGCTGCGATTTGGTTCTGCGTGACTGCCGGCACGTTGGCTCTTTGCCGAGCGCAGACGTGTCGGGCCCCAGAAAGGCCATCCAAATGTCCTCTGCGCCGGCCACGTCCTTGCCGTGGTCCTTCCACCGTTTGGGACCCAAACCACGGCCGTGGTCCGTCGCAAAGATCATTGTTGTCTTGCCGCGATACTGCGGCATCGTCTGAGCCGTCTCCCAAAACCGCTTCAGGTAGTCATCGACGCGATGGGCCGCGGCGAGATACTCGTCGTACTTGCCCGCGTGTCCCCATTCGTCAGTCTCGCCGAGCGACAGGTAGAGCACGCGGGGTCGGGCCGCCCGAAAATACTCCCAGGCCGTGTGGAAGGTCAACGCGTCGAACGGTTCGCCGTTCCAGATATGCGGCGTCTCTGCCTTCAGTTGGTTGAGCAGATCCACTTGAGGACCGCGTCTCCCCTGGGTCAGCGGGTCGTAGCCCGCGTTGACGCAGAAGCCGCAACGTTGGCGATTGAAGATGTCGTTGAAGGCGTTCCAAGCGCCGAACGCGGCCACGCGCCCTTGAAATGCGGGCTTACGGTGGAGCCATTCGAATACCGTGATGTTTGGGTTGGGTCCCGCGCTGTTGCTGTCGATCCGGGGATCGACAAAACCGCAAAGCATTTCCTGATAACCCGGATACGAGAACTTCAGCCCGTTGGTCACGTGTGCTGCGCTCTGCTTGCCCCGGTTCCCGTAGATTTGCCCCTCCTTCGCCACGACCTTCCAGACGAACGGCAGCAGCGCTTCACGGCTGGCCTCGGGCGTTTCTCGACAAAATCGCTTCTTCAAGGCGTCCCGTTTGTCTTTCTCGACGTTGCCTGGCTTGCTGAGGACTGCCGCGTCCACGCCGCCGAACATCTCCTGCCAACGAAAACCGTCGGTCATAACGAAGATAATGTTCTCCGTCTTGCGAACCTCAGCGGCCTGTCCGATCGGGCATGCCTCGAACAGCACAATCGCTACCAGCACAGGCGCAGCAGACATCGCATCCAACGGTTCATTCTCGACCTCCTTACGGATCAGGACTCCGAGTGGCACCCGCCGCCGTTTCATGCCCGCCATTCTATCCACACCGAGCACTGCTGGGCAAGCTAGCAGCGGCCCCAACTATGCTCCGGCTATTTGTAGTAGCCATCGCCCGGCTCAGCCGGCGCGACGCCGGGGAGATCGTCGGCGTACCACTTCGCCAGCACGGCGGGCCACTGGTCGGGACGGGTAACGGCCACGAAGGCGTCGCGGACCTGCTGCGACTGCGGGTGGAGTTGGGCGTACTTGATGCCGAACTTCCGCATCACGCGGCAGCAGCGCTCCGGCCCGTAGATTTCGGCGGCCAGCCGATAGTGCTCGGCGATCACGTCGCGCTGCTGGTGCAGGCTGGGCGGCGGCAAGACCTCG
The DNA here is from genome assembly GCA_963789525.1 of uncultured Planctomycetaceae bacterium. Taxonomy (GTDB): domain Bacteria; phylum Planctomycetota; class Planctomycetia; order Pirellulales; family Thermoguttaceae; genus CAVXFB01. The sequence continues at coordinate 64,992 of CAWBLA010000005.1, read as the reverse complement.
CCGGCCGCCAGCGCCCGGGCCTGGGCGAAGATCCACGGGTTGCCGATCGCGCCCCGGGCTACCGACACGCCGTCGACGCCCGTCTCGGCGAGCATGTCGAGGCAATCCGGGGCCGAAAACAGGTCGCCGCTGCCCAGCACGGTCCGCGGGCCGGCGTGCTGCTTCACTTCACGAAGAAACGCGCGCGAGTTGCGGCCTTCGTAACGCTGCCGGACCGTGCGGCCGTGGACCGTAACGGCCACGGCGCCCAGGCGAAACGCCCCCTCGAAGATGGCGAAGAAGCGGTCGCGGCTTGCGGCGCTCTCGTCGGTGCCGCGGCGCATCTTGACCGTCAACGGCACGCCGGGCGGCAGGGCGTCGCGGACGCGGCCGACAATCGACAGGGCCGTCTCCGGATCGCGAAGCAAGAATCCTCCTCGACCGCGGCCCAGCACCTTTTTGACTGGACAGGCGAAGTTCAGATCGATCACGTCGAAGCCGGCGGCCACCAGCCGCAGCGCCGCCGGCGCGAACTGTTCGGGCACAGCGCCCATCAACTGCGCCCCACAAGGATGCTCCTCGTCGGTGACGCGGAGAAACCGTCTCGTCTTCCGCCCCTTGACGATATTCAGGATGAACTGGTCGAGCATTACCTCGCATACCGCATAGGCCGCGCCAAATCGCCGCGCGATGACCCGCATCGGCCAATCGCTGTAGCCGCTCAGCGGGGCCTGAACGACCGGAAAGTCGATGCTGACGGGGCCAAGGCGGAGTTGTGGGAGACAAATGCTCATGGCATTACGGTAGGGTAGGTCGGTGACGCACCCATGACAAAATTGGCGATGGCACGCGGCGCCTGCTACTTCAACACGGGGCAGGAATCGAACCATTCTCGATACTGGCGGCACATCCACTCGACGGAACCCGGCGGCCCCCAACCACCGGTCTCGTAGAGGGCCAGCGGGGGCACGCCGGGGTGCTCCCAGCCGCGCTGGATCGGGTCGACAATGCTCCAGGCAAGTTCCACCTCGTCGGCCCGCGAGAAGAGGCTCGCGTCGCCGTGCATAACGTCCAACAGCAGCCGCTGGTAGGCCTCGGGCATGCCGCCGGTGAACCGGTCCTGGAAGTTGAAGCTCAGGTCCGTAAGCCGCAGTTTCATGCCGGCGTCGGGCACCTTGGTGAGGAAATGCAACTGGATTCCCTCGGCAGGCTGCACCTGGATGACCAGCCGGTTCGATTCGTGCGGAACCCGTGGGCCGCCCTCGAACATCATGTGCGGCGCAGCGCGGAACTGGATGACAATCTGCGTCGTGCGGCACGACATGGCCTTGCCGCTGCGGAGGATAAATGGCACTCCCTGCCACCGCCAATTATCGATCTGCAATTTCACCACGCCGAACGTGGCCGTTTCGCTGTCGCGTGGCACGCCGGGCTCGTCCCGATACGTCCGATACTGCCCGCGGAGCGTGTCGCTGAAAACGTCCTCCGGCTTCATCACGCGGACCGAGCGGAGCACTTTGACTTTTTCGTCGCGGATGGCGTCGGCCTCGAAGCGGGCCGGGGCCTCCATCGCCGTGAAGGTGGTCAATTGCAGTAGGTGGTTTTGGAACATGTCGCGCAGAATGCCCACCGAATCGTAATAGGCCGCGCGGTGTCCGACCGTCAGGTCCTCGGCCGCCGTGATCTGAACGTGATCGATGTAGTTGCGATTCCAGATCGGCTCGAAGATGCTGTTGGCGAAACGCAGCACGAGGATGTTCTGCACGGTCTCCTTGCCCAGGTAATGATCGATGCGGTAGACCTGATGCTCGGCGAAGACTTTATGGATGTTTTTGTTCAGTTCCCGAGCCGAGGCCAAGTCGGTGCCGAAGGGCTTTTCGACGACGATCCGCGCGGTGCGGCGGTCTTCGCTGGCCATGCCCGCCTCGCCAAGCCGGGCGATGACCGGTTCATAGAGCTGCGGCGCCACGGCCAGGTAGTAGATCCGCCCGGCGTTGGGCTCGACGTCGACGGTGTTCAGGAAGCCGCCCAGCGCCGCCATCTCGTCGGCCTTGGCAATGTCGCCGGGTTGATAGAAAATTGACGGGGCAAATCGCCGCCAAAGGTCGGCGTCGAAGTTCTTGCCCACGAACTTCGAGGTTGTAGCGGCCAATTTGTCGCGCCACTCGTCATGCGAGAACCTGGTCCGCGAGACGCCGACGATCCGCGTATTCTCCGGCAGCCGCTTCTTGCGGAAAAGCTCGTACAACGCCGGAATCAGCTTGCGGCTGGTCAGATCGCCCGAGGCACCGAAGATCGCAATCGTATGGGCCATGTGCGTCGCCCCGGCAAGAGGTCGATCTCGTGATAGCAGGTCGGTTCATTATAGCACTGGCCGGAAGGCGTAGTAGGCGCAGTAGCAGGCAAGCTACGCGTGCCGTAAGCCTGTAGGGCACGTTCCCGACATGCCGCCGTCATTGCCGGACGGCACGCGGAGCGTGCCTGCTACAAAATTAAAGTCCTGCCGCCATGCTGCCGATAAAGGCGCACGACTCCTCTGGGCCGAGACTCTGCCGCCATGGCAACCCCTAATCTCCGCAAAGCGGCCATACTTCTGCACGGCTTGCCGCCGACGCTGGCGGCCGAGTTGCAGGGCAAGCTGCCGCCCCAACACCGACACGCGGTCGGTCGAGAAATCGAAGCCCTCGGCGAAGTCGACCGAGCAGCGGAGGAGGCCGTCATGCGGGAGTTCGCCGGGGCAAGCGCCACGCTTCTCGACCAGCTCAAACAGGCGGCGGCTGTGCCGTTTCGCTTCCTCCATGACGTCGACGCCGATACGTTGCTGAGCCTAATCGCCGACGAGCATCCGCAAACGATTGCCCTGTTGCTATCCTACCTGCCGCCCGAGCAGGCGGCCTCGGTGCTCGCGGAACTGGGCTTCGACGTGCAGTTGTCGGTCCTCTGTCGGCTGGCCACGATGCGCGAGGTCAGCCCGGAAGCCGTCCGCGACGTCGAGCGCGGGCTCAAACACCGGCTGGCCGGCGCCGCAGCGTCGCCCCGCGCGGTCGGCTGCGTGGCCGGCGTGGTCGAGATGTTCCACGCCATGGATCCGGTCGCCGAGAGAAGATTGCTCGGCAAGCTGGCCGACGTAGCGCCGGAACTCGCCCAGGCCATCCGCCACGCGATGTCAGGCATCGATTTGGCCTCGCCCGAGCATAGTGGCGCCGAACAAATAGCATGCTGAACGGGGTACACGGCGCGGGTTAGACTCTCGATTCCGTTGGCGAGCTTTCCGAGACGCGACGCTTCTGCCTATAATGCCGTCGGCCGCGTCAAGCGTAGAGCACAGGCGCAAACGAGAGTCTTGTTACCGACAAGACAAGCCGCGAAGGGCAACCTCTGGCATACAAAAGACTCCCGACCCCTTTTTTATCTTCGCAGGCCGACGAACGGGTTGGTCTGCTTTTCTTCGCCGACGGTGGTTGCGGGGCCGTGGCCGGGCAAAAGGATCGTATCGTCGGGCAGCGTGAAGAGCTTCGCGCGGATGCCGAGGACCAGTTCACGCTGATCGCCGTCGGGAAAATCCGTCCGTCCGATGCTGCCGGCAAAGATGACGTCGCCGACGAAGACCAGCGCCGGTCCGTCGCCTTCCCAGAGGTAGACGACGTGGCCCGCGCTGTGGCCCGGGATCGCCCGGACCTGCCATTGGCAGCCGGCGGCCTCGTAGACGTCGCCGTTGTTGACCATCACGTCGGCGGCCGGGCTAACCAGCGGCACGCCGAAGCCGGCCGACAGATTCAGCCATGGATCGGTCAATTTCGGGGCATCGGTGGCGGAGACGACCAGCGGGCAGTCGGGCCACCGCTTCTTCAGCGCCGCGTTGCCGCCGATATGATCGCTGTGGCCGTGCGTAACAAAGATGGCATCCGGAACCATGTTGTGCTCGTCCACGTAGCGGATGATGTTGCCCGGTTCGAGCCCCGGATCGACCACCACGCATTGACTGCGGTCCGCAAGCCGGGCAACATAGGTGTTTTGCTCAAAAGGCCGGGAAACGATTGTCGTAAGTTCAAGATGCCCCGATTGCTTCACGAAACTGGACTCCTCACGCGAGCGTTGACTGGGTAAGATATAGTGATTAGCCCTAGACGTTTGGCCGACCGGTACCTCAACGATTGGGCAAGCGGTTGGCGACGGACCAAACATTGTAATTCTCACGGTGGGAATTTGCGATAAGGTCGAGGAGGGCCAGTCCCAAAAACCGAGATTTTGGAGAGATTCGGCGCGGAAAAACCGTTGTCTCTTGCCTCTTTGCCCATGAGTCCAGAGCCAACGCGACCGGCCGGTTGACGCATCGTTGTTTGCCAAGCCTGGAAGCAAGGAAGAACATAACAGGCGCCGTGGCAGTCCGACGTGACGGTTTGCTTCGCCGCGCGACACCTCAGAGGGAGGGTATTCGATGAATCTCAGGAGAACGAACATCCGGCGCCTGTTGCCGGCCGTCGCGGCGTTGGCCGCTTTGTTGGTGGCGACGCAAGCGGCTTTGGCGGCTAGGCCGGGCGGTTTGCTCCAGCGTCAGTTGCCCGAAGGAACCGCTGCAACCGCGACCGCTACGACAGCGCCCGCGGCGTCCCGTCCGGCCTATCAAGTCGCCGAGCGTTCCGAGGCGGCGCAGGCTGCCGCGTCGGCGGCGCCCCAGTTGCGCCCGGAGCGGCGAACGAACACCCCCTGATGCCGACGCTCCGCTGGGCGTATTCGGGTTTGGGCAACGTGGAGAAACTCCACGACTATTCCGCCACGGTCGTCAAGCGCGAGCGGATCGCCGGCAAGGTGGGCGACTACGAATACATGTTCATCAAGCTGCGGCATCAGCCGTTCAGCGTCTACGCGTACTTCGTCGGTCCGCCCGAGATCAAGGGCCGCGAGGTGATCTACGTGAAGGGTCAGAACAACGGGCTGATGTGGGCTCACGATGTCGGCATCCGAAATACGATGTTCGGCACGGTCTCGCTGCGGCCGGACGGGCCGGTCGCGATGCGCAACCAGCGCTATCCGCTGACGGAGATCGGCATCCTGAACATGACCCGGCGGCTGGTCGAGGTCGGCGAGCAGGACATCAAGTACGGCGAGTGCGAGGTGAAGTACATTGAAGGGGCGAAGATCAACGATCGCGTGTGCACGTGCATCGAAGTGGTGCATCCGGTGCCGCGCCGCAACTTCCTGTTCCACCTCGCCCGCATCTTCGTCGACAAGGAGTTGAACCTGCCGATCCGCTACGAATCGTACGATTGGCCGAAAGAGAAAGGCGGACCGCCGGAACTGCTCGAAGAGTACACGTATTTGAACCTGAAGCTCAACAACGGCTTCACGGACGCGGACTTCGACGTCAAGAACCCGAACTACAAGTTCCGCTGATGCAAGAGCCGCATGATGACTCTTCCACGACCTCGCTTCGCCTTCGCGACGCGAGGTCGTGGCGTTTTGGCCGGCTGGCGTCGCGCACCGTCCGCGTTCTGTTGCTGGCCTACCTGGGAATTGTGTTGGCCGCCATGTTTCTCGAGAAGTCGCTAATCTACTTTCCGCTTCGCTATCCCGAGGGCAATTGGCATCCTGCGGGCCTGCGATTTGAAGATGCTTATTTCCACGCGGCGGATGGGACGGCGTTGCACGGCTGGTACGTGCCGAACGCTCATGCCAAGGCGGCGGTGCTCTTCTGCCACGGCAATGGCGGGAACGTGACGCACCGGACTCACGCGTTGATGATGCTGCACGACCGATGCGGTGTTTCGGTGCTGTGTTTCGATTACCGGGGCTACGGCCGAAGCGGTGGAAAACCGAGCGAAGCGGGGCTAATCGCTGATGCTCGCGCAGCCCGGGCATGGCTGGCCGAGCGCGAGCACATCGCGGAGTCGGACATCGTGTTGCTCGGTGAATCGCTCGGCGGTGCGGTGGCCGTTGCCTTGGCCGCCCACGACGGCGCGAGGGCATTGATCCTGGAAAGCACGTTCACCTCGCTTCCCGACGTGGCTGCCTATCACTATCCGCTTCTGCCGGTCCGTTGGGCGATGCGGACGCGGTTCGATTCGCTCGACAAGATCGCCGGGTACCACGGCCCGTTGCTTCAGGCCCACGGCGACGCCGATACGATCGTGCCGCTGAAGCTCGGCCGGCAGTTGTTCGACGCGGCCAACCAGCCGAAGACATTCGTCGTGCTCCACGGGCACGACCACAACGACTTGATGCCGGCGGAGTGGTATGACGCGGCGGCCAAGCTGCTTGCCAAATAGCAGTTTTACGCACCTCAATCGTGCGGTGGTCGGTGGCACGTCCCTGATCGCAGCGAAGGGCATGGTTCCGCGGTCGCCACGCCCATCGCTTCGTTCTGGGCGTGCCTCCCAATTGCTGGTTCGTAACCACTTTTTAGGTACCCCAGTCGCGGGCGTAGCGGAAGTCGCGGTCCATAGTTCGGTGCGATAGCTTCGCAATCACTGGCATCCGGCGCTTGTAGTGGTTGCGGCGAATCATCGTCGCCACCCGGTCGACGAAGTCGGCGGGAAAGCCGGCCTGCACAAGCTCTGCCCGCCGCCAACGGCGATCGACCAGGAGCACCAGCACGCGGTCGACCTCCGCGTAGCTGAAGCCCAACTCGCCCTCGTCGGTCTGCCCGACCCACAGATCGCCGGTCGGCTGCTTCTGGAGAATCGGCTCGGGCACGCCGAGATAGCGGGCCAGTTGGTGGAGTTGCGTCTTGTAGAGGTCGCCGATCGGATTGATGGCCGAGGCCATGTCGCCGAATTGCGTGCCGTAGCCCAACAGAAGCTCACTCTTATTGCTCGTCCCGGCCACCAGCGCCTCGAACGCCGCGCTTTGGTCGTAGAGCACGGTCATCCGCTCGCGGGCGCACTTGTTGGCCCGGCGGAGTTGCGAGGCCTCGCCAACGCGAGCGAAATAGGCGTCGATCTGGTCCGTGATCGGCACGTCAACCGTGCGGACGCCAACCTGTTCGACGACCGAGCGGCTGTCGCGCCGCGTGGCCTCGCTCGAAGTCTTGTAAGGCATCGTCACGGCCAGTACGTTTTCGGGCCCCATCGCCCGGGCACACAGGAACGTGACGACGCTCGAATCGATGCCACCCGAGAGCCCGACCACCGCCCGTTGGAACCCCGCCCGGCGAATCTCCGTGCGGATGAAGCGGCAGAGGATGTCGGTCGCCAACTCGGGGTTGATTTTCAGATAGTCGTCAGGCATGTTTGCAAGTTAGTAGCAGGCACGCTCCGCGTGCCGTCTGCCAGGTTACGGCACGCGGAGTGTACCTACTACTTTGCGTACCGTTCTTGTTTGATGCGTTGCAGTTCCTCGATGGTCAACAGCAGGCGCTCGTCGCGACCCAGCGGCGTGATCAATCGCAGGCGCCGCTGCTCGGCCGGCTCAATCGTGGCAACACACAATGCCTCGTCGAGCATCGCAGCCTGGGCAAGCATGCGGCCGTCGGGGCCGACGGCCATGCTGCCGCCCCAAAAACACAGCCCGTCCTCGAAGCCGACGCGGTTAACGACCAGGACCGTCGCCCCCAGCAATTGGGCGAAGGCTTTGGCAAGTTGCTCATACGTTTCGGCGGTGTGGACTTTCGCACTGTCGACACCGCGAGCCGGCGAGTTGGCCGGACAGACCAACAGGTCGACCTCCTCGGCCTGCATGATGGCGGCGGCCGAAAGGTGCCAGAAATCCTCGCAGACCAGGATTCCAACTCGGCCGAACCGCGCCGTATCGAACGCCAAAAACCGCTCGCCGGCGGCAAAGTACCGCTGCTCGTCGAACAGCCCGTACGTCGGCAGATAGACCTTGCGGTGGACGTGGACGGCGCGACCGCCTTCGGCCCAAAGCGAGGCGTTGTAGAACCGGTGGCGCGGCGATTCTTCGACGAACCCCACGACCAGCGACATTGGCCCGGCTGCGTCAACGAGTTGCCCAATTTCCGGGCCCGAGGGCGACAGGGCCAGGTCGGGCACCATGTCGCGGAGGAAGTAGCCGGTCAGCGAGAGTTCTGGAAACACAATCGCGTCGGCGGCTGCCGCCGTGCGGCCTCGATCTGCTCGAGGTGTGTGGCAAGATTCCGCTGCACGTCGCCCAGCACCGGCGCAGATCTGCGCCATCGCCACGCGCAGCACGGCGCCATGTTCGCCGCCTTCCGTAGCAGGCAGACTCCGTGTGCCGTCGCCAGAAAGATGCTTTGCTGAGCTGGCCATAGCGGAATCTCATCAACACGTAGGTTTGATGCCCAACTCGCGCAACTGTTTGACGTCGACCGCGCCGGGGCGCCGGTCATCAGATCGGTGGCCCGCTGGGTCTTTGGGAATGCAATGACGTCGCGGATGTTGTCCAGCCCGGCAAAAAGCATCACCAGCCGGTCGATTCCAAGCGCGATGCCGCCGTGCGGCGGGGCGCCAAATTGCAGGGCATCCAGCAGGAAGCCAAAACGCTCGCGGGCTGTCGGCGGATCGATGCCCAGCAGGCCGAACACCTGTTGCTGGAGTTCCTGATCGTGGATACGGATCGTGCCGCCGCCGGCCTCGTAGCCATTGATGACCAGGTCGTACGCCTGGGCGCGGCACTTTTGCGGGTCGGTCGTGAGCAAATCGCGGTCTTGCGGCCGCGGCGACGTGAACGGATGGTGCATGGCCGTCCATGCCCCTTCTTCCATGTCGTAGGCGAACATCGGAAACTCGACGACCCAGGAAAAGTGCATCTTCGACGGATCGTAGAGCTTCAGTTCCGCGCCCAGCCGCTTTCGCAATGCGTAGAGGGACTTGCAGGTGGTCTCGAACTTGTCGGCGACGAAAAGCAGCAGATCGCCGGGAGCGGCATCCATCCGCCGGCTGATTTTTTCCAGCAAGTCGGCGCTGAAGTTCTTGGCGATCGGCGAGGCGAGCTTGCCGTCGGCCTCGACCTTGAACCAGGCGAGGCCCTTGGCGCCGAAACTGTCGATAATGTAGGCGGTCAGTTCGTCGATGCCCTTGCGCGAATAGCGGTCGGCCGCCCCCTTGGCGTTGATGCCCCGGACGCGACCGCCGGCCTCGGCCGCCGAGCGGAACACCTTGAATTCCGCCTCCTTAGCCAGGTCCGTCAAGTCGGCGATTTCCATGCCGAACCTCAGATCGGGCGCGTCGTGGCCAAAGCGCTCCATCGCCTCGTCGTAGGTCATTCGCGGCAGCGGTAGTTTCAACTCCAGTCCGAGAACGTCCTTGGCCAACCGTGCGACCAGGCCGTCGATAACGCCGATAATGTCCTCGGCGTCGATGAACGACATTTCAAGGTCCAACTGCGTGAACTCCGGCTGCCGGTCTGCCCGCAGGTCTTCGTCCCGGAAGCAGCGGGCCACCTGGACGTAGCGGTCGTAGCCGGCAACCATTAGGATCTGCTTATAAAGCTGCGGCGACTGCGGCAAGGCGTAGAAACTGCCCTGCTGGATGCGGCTGGGCACGAGATAGTCGCGGGCGCCTTCGGGCGTGCTGCGGCCGAGCATCGGCGTCTCGACGTCGACGAACCCCAGCGTGTCGCAATAGTCGCGCATGAGCTTGATCATGCGGTTGCGCAGCAGGATCGTTCGCTGCATCTCCGGACGCCGCAGGTCGATATAACGGTATTTCAGGCGGATGTCTTCGCCCGGCAGTTCCTTGCCGGTCGGCTGGAACGGCGGATTCAAGCTGCGGTTGAGAATCTCGACGCTCTCGGCCCGGACTTCGATCTCGCCGGTGTCGAGCTTTGGATTGACGGTGCCCTCGGGCCGCGGGGCCACTTTGCCGCGAACCATCACCACGTACTCCGACCGAAGGGCCTTGGCCGCTTGCACCGTCGCCTCGCCGCTCTCGGGGGCGAAGACGACTTGCGTCTTGCCGTAGCGGTCGCGCAGATCGATAAACAACACACCGCTATGGTCGCGGTACGTATCGACCCAGCCGCACAGCGTTACCGGCTGGCCGACGTTCTTGGCACGCAGTTCGCCGCAAGTATGAGTTCGCAACAAGAGAGTGTCCCCACCAGGAAGGGTTATTCCATGATTCCACAAACAATCAATTCTACTACGGGAACCGGTGGCGCGAAGCCCGGCGGGCGGCGAAGCTCAAGGTTGCGCAGCAATTCGTTCAACCGTCGCCGCCACGTCCAACGGTTCGGCGACAGGCACGAAGCGGCACTCGCTGAGGCTGCGAAACCACGTGCGTTGATGCTTGGCGAGTTGGTGGGTGTGCTGCTTCACCAGGGCGACCGTCTCCGCCAGGTCGCGGCGGCCTTCGAGATGCTCGATCACCTCGCGATAGCCGACGGCCTGGCGGGCCGTGCGGCTTAAGGAATGCGGCTCGGACAGAAGCTGCTGCGCTTCGTCCACCAGTCCGGCGGTGAACATCTCGTCGACGCGCCGGTCGATGCGCGCGAGCAGTTGGGCCTTCGGCCAATCCAGCACGAACACGCGGCACGCCGTGGCCGGCCGGCCCATGTCGAATTGCTGCTGCCACGCGCTGATCGGCCGGCCGGTCTTTTCGTAGACTTCGATCGCCCGCACCAACCGCCGCGTATCATTCGGGTGCAGCCGCTCGGCCGCGGCCCGATCGACCTTGGCGACTTGCTGGTGGAGCCATGTCGCACCGTGCCGACGCGATTCGTCAACGAGGCGGTGACGCAACGGCCAATCGGCCGGCGGCCCTTGAAAGATACCTCGCAGTAAACCCTTCAGATACAGCGGAGTACCGCCAACAAAAAGCGCCTGCCTTTCGGCGCGGATCGCTTCAGCCGCACGGCTCGCGGCCTCGACATACTGCGCCAGACTAAACTCCTCGTGCGGTTCCAATACGTCAACGAGATGATGCCGTACGCGCTGGCGTTGGTCGGCGGTCGGCTTGGCCGTGCCGATGTCCATTCGGCGATACAGGGTCATCGAATCGAGCGAAATGATTTCCGCACCGATCCGTTCGGCCAACGCGACGCCGACGGCCGACTTGCCGGCCGCCGTCGGACCGGTAAGAAACCAGCGCGCTGAGCACGGCGTCGGGAGACATCATCGCCATTCCTGTCCGCGACAATAGCAGCCCACCACCGGCTGCGTGGATCGCAAAAGCAGGTCATGTGGATCGCCGGCATCCCTGTTCGGCAGGGCAACGACTGTCATGTCGGCCTGTTTGCCGGGCTCCAGCGATCCGATGCGATTTGCCAGTCCCAGCGCCGGGCGCCGAGCAGAGTTCCCATTTGCAGGATACGATCGAGGCCGACGTCAGGATGTTTTTCGGCCGCCCGGCGCATTTCGGCCAACAAGCTCAGATCGGGTGACGACCCGCGACCGTCGGTCCCGAACGCCACAACCACCCCGGCAGCCAACATTTTCTCAAGCGGATACGGCGCATGGCCGAACCAGTCGTGCGTCCGCGGACAATAGACCACCGACGTCCGCGCGGCATTGGCTCCCAAGAGCGCAATTTCTTCGTCGTCGAGGTAGTTGCCGTGAATCACCAGGGCGCGATCGGCCACGGCCAACTGCCGCAGGTAGTCCATCGGCCGGCTTGCCGGGCGGATCGAGCCGGGCTCCCACGCCCCGAAGTCCTCCAGCAAACGTCGCAGCGGGCCCGTGCCCGTTCGCAAGAGCTCTAATTCCTCGCGCGACTCGGCAAGGTGCATGGCCACCGGTACCCGCTCGGCGGCCGAAAGGGCTACGACCGCCGCCAGCAATTCGACGTGTACCGTGTACGGCGCGTGGGGGCCCAGGCCGGGCCGCCATCGGCCTCGGCGACTGCCGCCACGCGCGCGGATATGTCCCCGTGCTCGATCGAGTTGGCCGGCAATTCCCAAGGAACTCGGTGATCTTAACTCGCGAAACGCCGTAACGCAAAGCGGAGATCTGTTGATGCGGCGTAATGGCCAGCCCGGCTGCGCAATGTCGCCCAGCGCCGTGACGCCGCCGTCGATCGACTGGCGCAGTCCCTCGGCCACCGGGCAGCGCAGAATTGCCGTCGCCAGGGAACCATCGAGCGCCGCCGATAATCGATGACCATCCGGATCCAGTCGGTGAAACCGATGCCCGGCCTGCCCAACGGCGCCGCCAAATCGCTGAAGTCCAAATGGGCGTGGGCATTGACCAATCCCGGCAGAACGGCCACGTTGCCCAGGTCGCGAGCGTTCTCTGCCGCGCCCCCACAATCGCGGCCTACGGCAACGATACGGCCATCGCGGAGAACAACCGAGCCGTTGCGGATCGGATCGCCGGCGACGGGAAAGACGTAGCGGGCGCGGAGAACTGTTGATTGCTGATTGTTGATTGTCAATTGTTGATTGGAGGCCATCACCATCGTCGCTGGTAGGACACGACTCGTCAATCAACAATCATCAATCAACAGTCATCAATCCGCAACCGCAATTTCCTCGCACATCACTGGCCGTTCCTCGTGGTCGTTCCGGTCGATCGCCTCGGCCAACGCCTCTTCGGCCGATTTCGGGGAATCGAGGCGCGCGAACCAAGCGAGCAACAGAACCGCAATGAGCGATCCGGCCGCCACGACGGACCATGCAAAGTGGCAGCCGCCGCCGTCGACTGGCGTCAACAGCCCGCACGGAGCATCGAATCGTGCGGGACGACCTGTGGCGTGACGCGCGCGTTGGCCAGCGCCAGCGTGTTATGGACGGCATGGAAGACGATTCCGGGCAGGATGCTGCCCGTCTGCACGGCCACGAAGCCCAGGATCGTCCCAAGCAGGCAGGCGATCAGCGATTGCTGCAAGATGCCGTGGGCCAGACCGAACAGCACGGCGCTAAGGATGATGGCCCGCCACTTGTGCCCCAGGTGCCGGAATCCGGAGAGAATGAACCCGCGGAAGGTCAGTTCTTCGCAGACGGCCGGCACCAGCGCGATCAGCACGACGAGCGGCCAAAAGTCGGCATGGCCCAGCACTTGTTGCATCCGTTCCAGTGCCGGCCGGATGTTGTCGCCCATCGGATAAACTCGGCTGACGACGGTTTGCAGCACGTTGGCGGCCGGGTGCAGCACGACGGCCAGCAAGGCCGCAGCCAGGACCGCGGACACCCTCGGCGATCGGAGCAACAGCGTTTGCCGGGGCTGGTCGTCAGGAAGATCGTCATTAGCAGCGCCGGCGCGCCGATCACGACGAATTGCGTCGTTAACAGCGACCTTGCCAGGCCGGCAAGGTCGGTCGGCGCGGTTCGCGCCAAGCCCAGGAAAAAGCTCAGCACCAGAATCAGCACGCCGCAGCACAGGGCCATGGCCACGTTCGGCGTGGCCTGGCGGTCGCGCAGCAGGTGCCGCAGCCAAAGCCCCACGTCGAGCCGCTCGCTCTCGCGGAATAGCACGGACTCGGAGTTAAACTGGTCCACGGCCCAGCGCACGGCCAGCATGCAGGCCGCCAGGGTCACCGCGACGACAGCGGGCAAGAACTGGATGGCCAGCAGGTAATTCCCCTCGAGCACGGCTGCGCAGCAAGAGCACGACGCCGGTGACCGGAACGAGGCTATTGCCCAGGCTCAATTGCACGCCCGGCGCCATCGGCAGCACCACCAACGGCGTGATAATAAGCAGCAATGGCATCAGGTAGTATTGCCCTTCCTTGGTGCTTCGCGCAAAGGCGGCCAGCGCCACGCACAACGCGCGAACAGCGCGGCTATCGGCACCAACGCGACGGCCAGCGCGACGATCGTCACCGGCGGCGGCATCTCGAATCCCGGCATCCGCACAAGCACCATCCGGCACGTGACACCGATGCTTGCCATGTTGAGCACGACGGTGGCGATGCTGAACAGCATGACGGTCAGGAGCTTGCCCAGCACGATCTCGCTGCGTTGGGCCGGACTGCTCAGCAGGGTTTCGAGCGTGCCTCGCTCCTTTTCGCCGGCGCACAGGTCGATGGCCGGATAGAACGCGCCCGTAAGCGCCCAGAGCAGCAAGAGCACCGGCAGGAGCTTCGACCACATGGCCGCGCCGCGGTGTCCGCTGTCGTCGGCCACGTCGTCGCTGCCGACCGTGAACGGCCGCGCGGCCAGCGCCGACACGCCGCTTTGGGCCAGGTTGTCGTCGCCGACCTGCTCGCGCCAGAGCCGCAGGACGTCGAACATGCGGGCAAAGGCGATCTGCGACTTGTCGCTGGCGGTGCTATAGAAGATCTCCGGGCTGGGTACTTCCAATCGCGGCCGCAGGCCGGTGGCGCGTTGCCCGGCGCCAGCGCATGGCTGCGGCCGTGGATGGCCTTGCGAAAGGCCCCGAGGTGCGTGGCGAAATCCGGCGGAAAATAGAGCACCGCCTCGTAACGGCCCGATTGGATCTCTTCCGCGGCTCGGTCCCGCGCGTCAACCGCCTCGCTCGGCGGCGCCTCGGGCCCGGCAAACTCCAACTCGATGAGATTTGCCTTGTCGGCTTCGGAGAACAGTCCATCGGCGAAGTGTCCGCCGTCGAACAGCGGCGGCACGTCGCCAAGCGGCGCGGCGCCGACAACCAGCACCCGCGACGGCCGCTCCTGCATGAACTGTGCGATCTGAAACATGCTCATCCCCAAGAGCGGATAGAGCAAAATCGGCAGCACGGCGATCATGAACAGCGTCCGCCGGTCGCGCAACTGGTCGCGTATCTCGCGGGCAAGGATCAGCTTGACGTTCGAGAAAGTCATGAAGCGGCCGCCAAGCCTTGGGCTGACGCGTCGTAGGTGGAAATCAACTGGAAGAACAATTCTTCGAGGTCGCGCTGATGGTGCCGGTCGCGAATTTCCTCCAACGTCCCTTCGGCCAGGATGCGTCCGCGGTGGACAATGGCGATCCGGTCGCAGAGTTTTTCGGCCTCGCGCATGATGTGCGTCGAAAAGACGATGCACTTGCCGTGATCGCGCAGCTCGGCCACGGTGTTCAACAGCGCCCGGGCCACCAGCACGTCGAGACCCACAGTCGCCTCGTCGAAGATTAGCACGGGCGGATCGTGAACCATGCCCGAGCCACCGAAACCTTTTGCTTCATGCCGGTCGACATCTTCGCGCCCAGCACGTCGCGGGTGTCATCCATCTTCAGACGCGCAAACAGCTCTGTCATCCGCTCCGCAAGTCGCTGCGCGGTCGATGCCGTGCAGCCGGCCAAAGTATTCGACCGTCTCCCAGCCGGTCATGCGATCGTACACGCCCGTGTTGGCCGACATGAAGCCGATCTGGCGGCGGACGTGAGCGGGTTGCGTCAGCACGTCGAAACCGTTGACAATTGCCGTGCCGCCGCTGGGGTGCAGCACGGTGCTGAGGATCCGCAGCGCCGTGGTCTTGCCCGCCCCGTTGGGACCCAGCAGGCCATACACCTGACCCGGCTGCGCGTGAAACGTGATCCCATCCAAGGCGACGAATCGCCCGCGCCGCAGGTCGCGGTAATGCTTGGAGAGATCGAGGACGTGGATCATGGGGGCTCCCACGCGGGGTAGTGCTCGTCGCGTCGAAGGGGACACTCCCATTTTCGTTGACACGAAAATCGGGATAGCCTCCTCGTCGCAACTCCTTTTGCAAGTTTAGCGTACGGCATTGGCCGACGAATCGCCAAGCTCGTAAAACACGTTTCTCCGCCGGGGGGTGAAGCCGGCCTGCCGGATGACGCGGCAGATTTCGGCCTCGGTCGTGCGAAACGACGTGCCGGCGGCGGCCACGACGTTCTCTTCGATCATCAGGCTGCCGAAGTCATTGGCCCCGAATCGCAGCGCCAGTTGTCCGATTGCCAGCCCTTGCGTGACCCAACTCGCCTGCAAATTCGCGAAATTGTCGAGATACAGCCGGCTGACGGCCAGCGTCTTGAGATACGCGAAGGCCCCTGCTTTTGGCGAGTCGGCCAGGGCGGTGTTACCCGGCTGGAACGGCCAGCAAATGAAGGCCGTGAAGCCCCGCGTCTGGTCCTGTAATCGTCGCAATCGTTCCAGATGTTCGATCCGGTCGGCCGGCGTCTCGACGTGGCCGAACATCATCGTGGCCGAGCCGCGTCCGCCCAGGCTGTGCCATGTGCGGCAGACTTCCAGCCAGCGGTCGGTCGTGGCCTTGCACGGACTCACCTCGCGACGGACGCGGTCGACGAGGATCTCCGCACCACCGCCGGGCAATTGAACCGAGCCCGGCCTCCTTCAGCCGCACGAGGACATCGCCGATCGGCAGCCCGGAAATTGCGGCGATGTGGTCGATTTCCGGCGGGCTGAAGCCATGGATGTTGATCTGCGAAAACCGCTGTTTGATGTCACAGAGCAGACGCTCGAACCAATCGATTTTCAACTGCGGGTGCATTCCGCCCTGCAGGAGAATCTGGTCGCCGCCGAGTGCAATCGTCTCTTCGATCTTCCGGTGCAATTCCTCCGGCGCAATGACGTAGCCGTCCCAATCGCCGACCTTGCGCGAGAAGCGCAGAAGCGGCATCCGCTGGCGCAGATGTTGGTGTAGTTGATGTTGCGGTCGATGTTGTAGGTGCGCCATTGCTCCGGGTGCCACCGTCGCGCGACGGTGTCGGCCGCACGGCCCAGCGCAGGCAAGTCGTGCGACTGAAGCAGCGCGAGCCCCTCGTCGGCCGTCAGTCGCCGGCCGGAAATCGCCTTATCGAGAATTTTCCTCTCCATCCGAGTCATGCCGTCAATGACAAATGCCAAATCCCCAATGACAAATCCGAGTGACGCCAAGTCCAGGACGTGCTCAGCCGTCGGTCCCTCTCCCAGGGGTCGAGGGGAGTTATTGTTGGCCTGCCGCCAAACGCCAGCCGTCCGGGGCTAATTCGTGCCGCACGGCAAGCTCAAAAAAACGTGCCAACCCCTGCCGCTGCCGCGGGCCGAGAACGAAACGCAGATTATCGCGCAGATACGAAAGGCAGTCCGATTCGGGAATGCCGATGGTCGGCGCCGCCTGCCGGGCAATCTCCTCGAAGCCGCATGACGCCGTCGTCACGCGCGGCCTCCAACGCCTCGGCAACGCCATGCAGATCAATCCCCGGCCGCGCAATCCACATAGCGAAAACGAACGGCAATCCGGTCCACCGCGACCATTCCTCGCCCAAGTCGTATGCAAAGTCGAACCCGCCACCGTCGAACAACATGCCGCGATCACCGATGACCACTGCCGCATCGGCGACCGCCGTCTGCCACGAGGCCCCGATTGGCAGCGGCAGCGTCTCCGGCCAGATGCCGAACCGTTCCCGCAGCAGGACGCGGGCCAACGCCGCGCTGGTCCGCGATCCCTCGTCCAAGGCCAGGCTCCGCACGCGCTCCAGCGGAACGCGACTATAGAGTCTTACGCTTCGCACGGGACCGTCGCAGGCGATGCAGGCGTCCGACACGATGCCGTAGCCGGGTCCCCGGGCGTATTCGATCGACGGAATCATCGCCACGTCGAGCCGGCCCGCCGCCAACGCATCCGCCAGCCGGCTGGGCAAGTCGAGAACAATTTGGCACCACGGGGCAATCCGCGCCAAAGAGTAGATCAGCGGCCGGGCGTTCAGGTAGCTTACCGCGCCGACGCGGATCGCCGGCTGATCCAACCCGAGAGGTCTCCGTTCCATCGCAAGTGCCTCGCAGACAGCGCCAAAGGCTCGATTATAGGCGATCGGTCGGTTTGTCGATAGCACCGTGTTCGCCGGCGCAACCCGTACGATTCTCGTGGTTGGAACATTCGGAATGCTGCGAGCACCGTCTTTTCATCGCGGCGCCCTGAGCCGCCACCGGCGTGGTTGTCCGTGAAGGCAGGGCGTTCGCTACGGTTGGCGACATGCCACCCTTTCGCACACTAGACTAGAAATGGGCTGACTCCCATCGCTATCGTTATCGGACTATCATGGCCTCCACAACATCTGCCGCATGCATCGTTGCCGGACTCTCGGCAGCCCTCGAACAACTGCGGACGGCGACCGCCAGCGACGACGAGCCGGTGGCCGACGGATTCGCACCGGCCGAGCCGACTTCGTTCCTAGGCGCGGGGCTTAGTGACAGCGAAGTTGAGGCCCTGGTGCTGAAGTTTCTCCTGGCCCAGGGCGACGCCAGCGGACGCGACATCGCTGACCAGGTGGCGCTGCCGTTTGTGCTGCTCCACGAACTGCTGCGCGAGATGAAGAACCAGCAGTTGGTGGTTCATCGCGGATCCGCGCCGATGAACGACTTTCAATATCAGCTCAGCGATCTGGGGCAAGAGCGCGCACGGCGCCATTCACAGCACTGCACGTACTTCGGCACG
Organism: uncultured Planctomycetaceae bacterium; assembly: GCA_963789525.1. Classification (GTDB taxonomy): domain Bacteria; phylum Planctomycetota; class Planctomycetia; order Pirellulales; family Thermoguttaceae; genus CAVXFB01. The sequence goes on along the minus strand of CAWBLA010000005.1, from coordinate 46,828 downwards.
GCGCCGGTGGCGCTGAGCGAGTACATCGCGAGCGTACACGCCCAGTCATTGACCAATCAGCATCCGACCCCCGGCGACTTGACACGCGCCTTCGAAGGGCTGCTGTTGAACGAGCGCATGCTCGACCGCCTCGGGCCCGCGATCAACTCCGGCCGTGGGCTGTTTCTCTACGGCCCGCCGGGCAACGGCAAGACGAGCATTGCCGAACGCGTTACCGCGGCCTTCGGCGAGGAAATCTGGATTCCTCGGGCGGTTGGGGTCGACGGCGAAATCATCCGGCTCTACGATCCGATCAACCACGAGGAAGTGCCGCTTGAGGCCGGCGTGGGACTGCTCGATGCGCGGAAGATCGACAAACGCTGGGTCCGCATCCGCAGGCCGACGATCTGTCGCCGGCGGCGAACTCACGATGTCACAGCTCGAAGTGACGGTCAATGGCTCGACCGGAATCTGTGAGGCGCCGCTGCAACTGAAGAGCAACTGTGGCACGCTGGTGATCGACGACTTTGGCCGGCAGCGGATGCGGGTCGAAGAGTTGCTCAACCGCTGGATCGTGCCATTGGAAATGCGCGTCGACTTCCTCAACCTGCCGAACGGCAAGAAGATCCGCGTGCCGTTCGACCAGCTCGTAGTGTTTTCCACGAATCTCGAGCCGCGCGACCTGGTGGACGAGGCCTTTCTACGGCGCATCCCGTACAAGATCGAGGTGCTCAATCCCAGCGAAGACGAGTTCCGGCATCTGTTCGAACTGATGGGGCCCAAGCTCGGCGTCACCTATTGCCGCGAGGCGGTCGACTACCTTATCGCCACGCATTATAAAAGTGGCAACCGCTCGTTCCGCTATTGCCATCCGCGCGACCTGCTGCTGCAAATTCGCAACCACTGCACCTATCAGAATCTGCCCGCCGCAATGAGCAACGAACATTTCGATCACGCGGTGGAGAACTACTTCGCGGTGATGTAGGAGGGTGGGCGTTTTATACCGGCTGCTCCCAAGCGGACGGCAGGCGGAGCGTGCCTGCTACTCGGGGGCGACAGTCACCAGTTCGTTGCTGACGGCCTCGAAATGGCTGGCGTCGAGCGTCTTGCGCTCTTCGGCGAAACCGACCAGCAGGGCCAGATCGCACAGGCGATTGATTCGCCGGGGGATGCCTTGCGTGAGGGCGTGGAGCGTGGGCAAGGCGTCGGACTCAATAATTTGCCGCCTCGCCCCGGCCTCGCGGAGCCGGTGCTCGACGTAGGCCGCGGTCTCCGACTCGGAAAGCGGCTGCAACAGGCACTTCACGTCCAATCGCTCTTCCCATTGCGGTAGACGGTCGAGGACCGGCAGAATGGCCGGCTCGCCGACCAGCATAAGCGTCATCGCCGGCGCCCCGCCAGGCATGAAGTTCAAGAGCAAGCGCAACGCCTCGAACGTCCGCACGCTATCGATCAGATGCGCCTCGTCGACGACGACAAGCGCGTGGCGGCCGCGCTGGCCGTTGGCGGCCAGAAACTTCTCGATGCGCCGAATGCTCATCGGCACGCCAGCGGAGTGTGCGACGGGACCGCTTCCGTCCAGTTCGTCGGCCAGGTAGGCGAGCAGTTCGTCGCTGGACATTTGGGGAAACACCAGGCGTACCAACGGCGCGAACGGACTCGCCAACAACGCCCGGCAGCATGCCGGTCAGGAGGGTTTTGCCCGATCCGGACGGCCCGGCCAACAGCGCCGCCCCGCGTCGGTTTTCGACGGCGTAGCGCAGCTTCAGCAAGGCCGCCTGATGCGATTCCGCGGGATAGTAGAACCGCGGGTCGGCCGTGTTTTCGAAGGGTCGCTGATTCAATTGCCAATACGATTCATACATGGTTTGTGATCCAAGTAGCTTCCGTAGCAGGCACGCTCCGCGTGCCGTCGCCTGGTTGCGGCACGCGGAGCGTGCCTACTACTCTACTCGACAAAATTCTCGATGACACCTACCACGGCGGCGCCGGTTGCGGAGAGCCGGCGCTCCGTGTCGCTCAGTTGCTCGGACGACGTGAGGCGGTGGTTGTGAACGAGCAACACCCCGTCGATCGCGACGGCCAAACGAATGGGCCGCACTGCCGTCGGACAGATCGATTCCGTCGACCGGGCCGATGTCCACGAGCACGACGTCGTACTGGCTTCGCAGGCGGCCGATGCAATCGCCCAGGGCCGTCCAGTCGCATCCGCGCGGTTGCGATGCGTCCGAGGCGTCTTCGAGCGGCAGCAACGCCAGCCGGCTTGCCCCGGCTTCGACGATCGCCTGATCGCACGCATCGCCGGCCGCGTCCCAGCCGATCTGCGGCTGCACGCCGAGTCGTCTGGCCAACGTCGGACGACGGCGATCGGCGTCGACGATGGCCGCACGGACGCCCTGTTCGGCCAATTGCCGTGCGACGCAGAGCAGGAGCGTCGTTGCGCCCTCGCCGCGGCGACGTCCGGCAATTGCGAAAGCCGCCCGGCCGTCGCCCCGGGCAGTCGTCACCACCTCGGCCAACGCCCGCACTTGGTCACCGGCCCGGCGGACCATGCACCGGCAGATTTTCGGCCAGGTGAAGCTTTGGACGTGCCAAGCCGGCTTCAAGTCGTCGGGCGCGTCGGGTTGTTTGATGCGCGAGCAAAACGCTTTGCTGCGGCCGGCCTCGGCGCGCGGGGCCGAGCCTATCGGAGGATCGTCGTTCGGCAGAGGTGTTGCAGGCGGCTTCCGCGGCCTTTTCAACTCTGCAAGGACACTGCCACGCGATGCCGAAACCAGCGGCGATGTGCGAGGAATATCGAGCCGAGAGGCGCCAGGGGCCAACGTCTTAGGCGCGGCTGCCGATGCAGCCACGGGGGCGGTCGGCCGGACCGCGACCCCGCTGCTGCCGGACGATGCAACGCCGACGGCGTCGGCATTGACCGGATCCGGACGGACTGATGCGGCGGTCCGCTGGGCGAACGCCTTAATGAATGCTTGATCCAGTGCGGTCATCATTATTCCCTATGTACTCGGAGGACCGAATGGCCATCGCCCGATTGGCGCCGGCAGGCGGGCTGTCGGGGACGGTCCCAATTCTCGTGTCAACAAAAATAGGACTGTCCCCTTTAGTGGAAACATCTCGTGCCTCGACGCCAGTGGAAACGGCGTGGGCGGGATTCGGCCACGGCGACGACATCAAGGGCCCGGCGGCCTTCGCCACCGGCGTCGGCGACTCGTGCGCCGCAACAGGGCATGGCGCGGCCTCTGCCGCCGGGGCTGGCGTAAGAACCACCGGCGCCGGGGCGGGTGGCTTCGCCGCCGGGCCAGTCCAAACCGGAACGGCATCGGTTGTCGCGACAGACGTCTGCGATCCGCCGTCGGCGACCGGGCCATCGCTATGGCTTCGGCCGACGGCAAACTTCAGCACCGCCGACCCCATCAACAGTAATACGACGATGCCGAGCAGCCGAAATGAAAGTGCCTGACTCAGAAGTCGGCCGCCGCTGGAAACGGCCGACGGGTCGTCGGCCTCGTCCGACCGCGAAAGATCGGGGATTCGGGCCAGCACAAGCCCCTTGACACCCTGGCATTGCATGTCGACTCACCTTTCCAATGGGCTCCAATTAGGGGACTGTATGGATTCTTGTGTCACGAGGAACAGTAGCGACGCAAACCGTGGCGAAGAGGGCAGTCCCATTTTTGCTGAGACAAAAATCGGGACAGTCCCCAATTAGCGTCTGTGCACCAAGCGGTCAGGAACGCACATAGCAGTCGCGCCAGAGAACATATCGGTTCGGATTGTATCAATCTTGAGCGTTAGGAAAGGTTTGTGGACGGGGCAAGACGGGCAATGTATTGGTTCAGGCCGTGATCGAGGGCGTTTGACCGTCCCCGCGTCTGTCCCTATACTGATGGTCGCAGTTCCGGAGCCCTCCATGACGCAGATTGAATATGCCCGTGCCGGCAAGGTGACGCCCGAGATCGAGGGCGTCGCCCGCGCCGAGGGGCTGTCGCCGGAGTTGATCCGGGACGAGGTGGCGCTGGGGCGGATGGTCATTCCAGCCAACACGACCCACCTAGCGAAGGGGTTGGAGCCGATCGGCATTGGGACGGCTGCCCGAACCAAGATCAACGCCAACATCGGCAAGTCGGCCGTATCGAGCGACACCCAGTGCGAGATGGAGAAGCTGTTCGTGGCCGTGCGTTATGGCGCCGACACGGTGATGGACCTTTCGACCGGCGACGAGATCGACGCGGTCCGCGGCCGGATCATCGAGGCCTCACGGGTACCCGTCGGGACGGTACCGATCTACCAGGTGGCCCAGCGGCTGGAGGACATCGTCTCCATGCGGTCGAGCGATTTCCTCGACGTGGTCGAGCTTCAGGCCCGGCAGGGCGTGGACTATATGACCATCCATTGCGGACTGTTGCGCGAGCACGTGCCGTTGACCGAGCGTCGCGTGACGGGGATCGTCAGCCGCGGCGGGTCGCTGGTGGCGAAATGGATGTTGGCGCACGGCGAAGAGAACCCGCTGTACGCGCACTTCGACGACTTGTGCGACATCATGCACGCCTATGACGTGACGTGGAGTCTCGGCGACGGGCTTCGCCCCGGCTCGATTGCCGACGCCGGCGACGAGGCCCAGTTCGCGGAGCTGAAGGTAATGGGCGAACTCGGGCGCCGTGCCCGCCGGCGCGGTTGCCAGGTGATGATCGAGGGGCCGGGCCACGTTCCGATGGACCAGATCGAACACAATGTGCGGCTTCAGCAGCAGTGGTGCGACGACGCCCCCTTCTACGTGCTCGGGCCGATTGTGACCGACGTGGCGCCGGGCTACGATCACATCACCAGTGCCATCGGCGGTGCGATGGCGGCCTGGTATGGGGCGGCGATGCTCTGCTACGTGACGCCCAAGGAGCATCTCGGCCTGCCGAACCTCGACGACGTACGCCAGGGGGTGATTGCCTACAAGATTGCCGCCCATGCCGCCGATTTGGCGCGGCACCGGCCGGGCGCCCGGGTGCGCGACGATGCGATGAGCAAGGCCCGCTTCGCCTTTGACTGGCCCGAACAGTTCCGCCTGGCGCTCGATCCCGAGACGGCCCAGCGGATGCACGACGAATCGCTGCCTGAGGGCGAATACAAGACGTTCGCATTATTGCAGCATGTGCGGCCCGAAGTTCTGTTCGATGAAGACGACAGAAGAGTTGCGGAAGATGACGCCGGCGACGGAGCGGAGTTAATTCACCGCTGGACCGACATAGCAGGGACCGTCCCAACTTTTGTGTCAACGAAAATAGGGCCGTCCCTTTCGAAGTGATCGACCCACTTCTACATCCCACCTTTTTTGGAGCGACTCCCATGCGTTGGACGTGTATTGCTGTGATGCTATGGCTGAGTGCTGGTCCAGCCTCGGCCCAGGATGGGAAACAGTTTGGCGTGTCGCCCCACGAGGCGGCACAAGGCTTCGTCAGCCTGTTTGACGGCAAGACGCACCGCGGCTGGATCGGAGACCTGAAGGGCTATCCCATCGAAGAGGGCGCGATGACTTGCCACGGTGGAAAAATCTTCACAGAGAACGAATACGAGAACTTCGTTCTACGCTTCGAGTTCAAACTGCCGCCAGGCGGCAACAACGGCGTCGGCATCCGAACGCCCATCAAGGGCGATGCGGCCTATGTCGGCATGGAAATCCAGGTTCTCGACGACGGCCACAAAAAGTACAAAGGCTGGCTCCAGCCGTGGCAGACCCAGGGTTCCATCTACGGCGTTATCGCCGCGCGTCGGGGCTTTCTCAAGCCGGTCGGCCAGTGGAACCGGAGGAAATTCTGGCCGACGGCAGCCACATCAAGGTGACGCTTAATGGCACGGTCATAACCGACGCCGACCTCAGTAAGATCGGCAAGACGCTCGACGGCAAATCGCATCCGGGCCTGCACAACACCGCAGGCCACATCGGTTGGCTTGGCCACGGCGACCCGGTGGCCTTCCGCAATGTGCGGATCAAGCAACTGCCATAGCAGTCAGCGGTGGAGCAGCGGATCCATTCGGTGGCCCGCTGAGAATGCAGTGATGGGCGTGAAGGCCGAGAACCCACGCTTTTCGCTGCGCTAAGGGGCGTGCCACACAATGCCGTTTCCAGGTCGATGTGTCACGCTGCCTGTAAGTATTCATGAATCTTGGTCTTCTGCGCATCCGTCAGCCTCAGCAAGAGGGGCGGCTGCGGTGGTACGTGGTCCTTGCGGCGAGGCCACTGTTGTTTCTGCTTCGGCGTGGATCGCCGGCGATAATCGCGTTGGCGCGCGAAATCCGCAGCGTAAACGCCTGGCGGAGGTTCAATCGCCCCACGGTTTCGCGACGCGCTTCCGGCAACACACCGCGGGGACTGCACATCACCGGACGTTCGCCTTTTTGGGGTGCGGGCATGGCCAACGCACCTCGGCACAATAGCAACTGCGTGGCGATCATCGAGGCTTTCCGTCTCGCTCCTGCCTTTTCGGCCAGTAGTAAACGATCCCTTCGCGGAACTCGTTCAACGGTTCTTCGGCTTCGCTGTAGAAGGTTGCGTTGGAGGACATGCGGAAATGCACCGGGACGCTTTCGCTTGGGACAAGAAATCACGTAAAATCCCCTGGCCGCTTCAAACTTTTCCGGCAGACTGTCGCCGCAACAATAGAATAGGTTGTCAACAAAAGCCTATACAGCAGCGGATGCAAATCCCAACGTGGGCTTTTCTTTCGCTTCGACGCATTTCGGGCTTGCTTGAAAACCTGGGGCGTGAGAAACTCCCGCATCGAACCGATCAACGATTTGGCTCGCCGTCGCTGGCGAGCACGCTTCCTTGCGTTCCCCATTTGCCGTTCCTCCATGATGGGCTTTGGTTCTGCAAACCCCTATCATTGCCGGAACGGCTTTTTACTGCACGATCAGACCAACCGCCATTCCCCTGTGGCAAGTTGTCGCAATAACATCTACAATTCCATGAACTTACGACCCGGAACACTCTTCATTCCGACTTGGCATTGGGGGGCACCCCTGTGACCACACTCGGCCAACTCTGCCTGCTCGCGGCCTTCGTGGCCACCGGCTACGGCGCCTTCGCTTGTTTTGTTGGCTGGCGCTATCAACGCGCCCGACTGGAGCGAGTCGCGGTCGCGGCGGCCGTGACTGGCGTCCTGGCGCTGACGCTCGTTGTTGCCATCCTCGCGGTCGCCCTGGCGACGAAAGATTTCCACTTCGCCTATGTGGCGGAATACTCCAGCCGGCTCTTGCCCTGGTACTATGCGCTCTCGGCGTTTTGGGTCGGTCAGGCCGGCTCGTTGCTGTTCTGGGCGTGGTCGGTTGGCTTCTTGGCAATGATCTATCGCTTTTGGCCGCGCAACGGCGCGGCCCTTTGTGCGCGCCGGCGTTCGCCGTTCTGATGGCCTACCAGTGCTTTCTGGTGTCCATCATGGTGTTTGGCGCCGACCCCATGCGGCCGAGCCTTGCGATGCCGCGCGACGGCGCGGGCCTGGGCCTGGCGCTCCAGCATCCCGCCATGCTGCTGCATCCGCCGGTCGTCTTCCTCGGCTACGCCCTGTCTGCGATTCCGTTTGCACTTGCGGTCGCGGCCCTGCTGACCGGCAAGTTGGATGTGGCATGGCTCCGCGACGCCCGACCGTGGGCGTTTTTTGCTTGGACCGTGCTTGGTAGTGGCACCCTCCTCGGTGCCTATTGGGCATACGAAGAACTGGGTTGGGGCGGCTACTGGAATTGGGATCCCGTGGAGAATAGCTCGTTGATCCCCTGGCTCGCCGCCACCGCGTTGTTGCATGCCGCGATGGTCTATCGCCACCGCGGCGGCCTGAAACGCACGACGTTCGTGCTGGCCGTGGCGACCTTCTTGGCCTGCAATTTTGCCGCGTTTCTCACCCGCAGCGGCGTCTTCAGCAGTTTGCACGCCTTCAGCCAGTCGGCCATCGGTTGGACGTTTCTGTTGCTGATTTTGGTCCTGGCAGTGGGAGCGGTCGGCGTGTTGGTGCGCCGCCGCGCCTCACTATCGGCCGACAACCCGATGGCCGGGCTTCTCGCCAAGGAAACCGTCCTCGCCATCTCGGTCTTTGCTTTGATCCTCTTGGCCACGGTGGTATTCCTGGGCACGGTGAGCTTGCCCATTACGGAGATTTGTTTTCCACACAAGGTTCTCATTGGCCCCGGCTTCTACAACAACGTGTTGATCCCGATAGGGCTGCTATTGCTAGCAATGATGGCGGCCGCGCCGTTGCTCCGATGGGGAGCCCCACCCGATGCGCGGCAGTCTCGCGCACTGATGGCTGCCACCGGCGTTGGGCTGACCGTGGCGGCCCTGGCCTGGTTGGGCGGTCTGCGGCATCCCTTGGCAATCGCCGTCGCCGGCTTGGCTGGCCTATCCGTAAGCACGTTGGTGGCGTCGTGGCTGCTCGACGTGCGAACACATCTTTCGGCACGCCTTCTGCCCGACCTGCTTCGAGCGGTACGTAGCCGGCGGCGAACGAACGCCGGCTACGCCATGCACCTTGGTTTGGCGTGTCTGGCAATTGGCATCAGCGGCTCGGGCTCGGCACGCATCAGCACGACGTTACGCTCGGCAAGGGAGAGTCGATCTATTGGGCCGGGCGAGAAATCCGCTTTGTCCAACTCTTGCAGCAGCGGCTTGCCGATCGACTCGTCATTCAGGCCGAATTGGAGGTGACTCCTGACCAACGCGCACCCTACCAATTGCGGCCGACACAAGAATATCATTTCCTTCAAAACGAGTGGAAGACAAAAGTCGCCATTCATGCGAACTGGAGCGGCGACTTCTACACCATCTTGCACAGCGGCCAAGGAGAGGACCGCATTCAGTTGACCGTCGTCGAGAATCCATTAATGCGGTGGATGTGGCTGTCCGGGGCGATTGTCTTGGGGGCCGTGGTTCCTTGGTCCTGGCCCTCCACAAAACGCGTCGCTCGGATGTCCCCAAACCGCAACGTCGTCCGAAACAGCCGGCGGCCAATAGCCGCCTGATCGCAGAGCCAACCGTCGCAAGTGAGTCGATGAGCGAACGCCAAGCAGCAATAAGTGCCAGCCGGTTATCGAAGACCTTCGGCCGCCGAATCGTGCTCGACGCCGTCGATCTCGAAATCATGTGCGGCGAAGCCGTGGCCCTGATCGGCGCCAACGGAGCCGGCAAGACGACCTTGCTGGGCTGCCTCGCTTCGTTGCTTCGGCCCAGCAGCGGCGAGGTGCGCTGGTTTGGCCGGCTTGTAGGCCGCGACGTGGCACTGCACCGGTGGATCGGGATGATGGGGCATCAGACGGGCCTGTATTCGCACCTCACGCTGCGCGAGAATCTGACGCTGGCGGCGCGAATGACCGGCGTCGATGATCCCAAGGACCGCGCCGAGAAGTGGCTCGACACGATAGGACTTGCCCCGCACGCTAGCTCTCCGGCAGCGCAACTCTCTCGTGGAATGCGGCAGCGAGCGGCCGTGGCGCGGGCGTTGATTCACGATCCGCCGTTGCTGCTGCTCGACGAACCATTCACGGGGCTCGATGTGCCCAGCGCCGACTGGCTGCTAGAGTTGCTGGCCGAACGCCGTGACCGCGGCCAAACCATCTGCTTCGTCACACACGACCAGAACGAGATACAACGCTTGGCCCATCGCGTTCTGGAACTGCACGACGGCAAGGTCCGAGACGTCACCGCCACACACCACGAAAATCGCCGCGCCCACCGTGCGGCATGAAACCGAGGCAATGGTGACCGCACAAATCTGGTGGCTGATCCACAAAGACCTGGTCGCGGAATGGCGGAGCCGGCGGGCTTGGCCGGCCATGGTCCTGTTGGGAATCATCGTGGCCGTGGTCTTCTCCATGCAGATCGACCTGCCGCCCGAATATCGACGGCCCGTGGCGTCAAGCCTTCTGTGGGTGGCTATCTTTCTCGCCGCCTCGCTCAGTCTGGATCGGTCGTTTGCCGTCGAGCGAGAGGAAGGCTGCTGGCAGTCGCTGATGCTCTATCCCGTCTCGCCGGCCACCGTATATTGGGCCAAACTGGCGGTCAACGTCGTAGGGCTGGCCGCGCTCGAGTGTGTTCTCATTCCGCTATTCGTCGTGTTGGTCGACGTTCCGCTGCTGAACCGCCCGGGCGGGATGGTCCTGGTGGCGCTGCTGGGCAACATCGGCATTGCCTCGGCCGGCACGTTGCTCAGCGCATTGGCGACGCGGGCCCAAAAGACTGCCAACCTGACCGTGCTGCTGGTCCTGCCGATGGCGATACCGATCGTGCTGGCCGCGGCCGAGGCGACCCGGCTGGTGGCTGAAGATCAACTTGGCAGCGCCTGGTGGGATTGGAACGCGCTGTTGGCCGGATTCGACGCCATTTTCGTTGTTGCCGGCGTGATGCTCATCGACTTTGCCACCGAGGAGTAGAGTCATGCACAAGATTGTAGGAAACCGATTGGCACGTGCGTGGCCGTTTCTAATCTCTCTTGCATGCCTGCTGGCGGCTGCACTGCCGGCGATGGCGCTGCTCCCGCCGACTGAAACCTCGATGGGCAGCGCACAGCGGATCGTCTACATCCACGTCCCAGTGGCATGGCTCGGGTTGCTCGGACTGGTGACGATGGCCGTAAGCAGCGGGATGTACCTTGCGCGGCGAAGCCTATGGTGGGACCATTGGTCGCAGGCGGCGTCCGAAGTCGGTTGGCTGTGCGGCGGCCTGACGCTGGTGAGCGGTTCGCTGTGGGCCCACGCCGCTTGGGGAACCTGGTGGACCTGGGACCCTCGCCTTACTTCGGCGTTCGTCCTGTGGATGATCTACTCGGGCTATCTGCTCTTGCGGGCGCAATTCGATGACCCACACTACGCGGGCGCGCCTGAGTGCGGTCTTGGCGATCGTTGGAGCCCTCGACGTTCCGATAGTGATTGTGGCCGCGCACTGGTTCCGCGGCATCCACCCCGCCGCTGCCGCAATGGAGCCGGCGATGCGCGCGGTCCTAGGGTGCAGCGTGGCCGGATTTACAATCTTGTTCGTGGTGCTGTTAGGTCTGCCGCGGCTGGCAACTCCAACTTCAAGCATTCCTTGAAATGCAGCCACCGCATCGCGATCCCGATTGGGTCGATAACGAAGCTTTCACCCGACTTCCAGGGAGCGCCCGATGACCGCCTTTGCTGCGACTTACTTGTGCGTATGGCTGGCGGTGACGGGATATGTCGGCCGATTAGCCCTGCGCAGGCAACGTCTGTTGCATGCTCTTGACGACTGGGCACGGAACACCAACGCCTGATATCGAACTCATGTTGCCGAACATGCCGTGGTTAATGGGACTGCTCGTCGCACTCGGCACGCCGGCCGACAAGGGCGTCGTGGAAGGCGTCGTAGTCCGCGCCGTCGACCAAAAGTCGGTCGACGGCGCCGAGGTCATGCTGCGGGCGAAAGCCGCCGGCCAATGGTTGCTCTTGGCGCAGACCGTCAGCGACTCGCAGGGCAAGTTCCATTTCGAGGACCTCCCCGTCGGCAGCCACTATCGCTTCCAGGCCGGCGCGAACCACGACGGCATTTATTACCCCGGCCCCAGCGTGCGGCTGAGCTCTTCGCAACCCCGGGCCGAGGTGAGACTCGCGGTTCATGATGCCGTTGCATTCCCCAATCCCTTGGTGGTTCGCCAGCACACAATCACGCTTTCGCCCAAACCGGATGCTCTGGAAGTGACCGAATCCATGGTGATCGACAATCCCAGCCAGGCTTGCTATGTGGGTCAGGCTTCGCAGAGTGGAACCGAGCCGGTAACGCTGCACCTATCAATTCCCGCCGATTTTACGCGCGTTACGTTTGCCGAAGAGTTTTTCGGTCGCCGATGTTCGCTCGTCGGCGGAAAGCTCGCAACCAGCGTCCCTTGGCCGCCCGGCCGGCGCGAGTTGGCCTTTTCGTATGTCTTGCCCGCCCACCATCGGCACCTCGAGTGGCGGCGGTCGCTGGACCTGCCGACCTCGAACGTGAAGGTGGTGGTTCGCACGGACCGCCGAGCGACGCGAAATCAAATCTTGACCGCACACCTTTCCGGCAGAGATCGGGGGAAATCGTCTTTCAGGCGAACGATCGCACTCTCCCGAGTGGTTATACCCTGCGCCTCGAACTGGGGCACCTGCCAATGTCGCTGATGTCATGGGGCCCATGGGCATCGCTGGCGATCCTCGCGGGCCTGGTCCTCGCCACGGCCTGCTGCCGCACGCGACGCAGGCGTACGGCAAGAGCGATTGCTAGTGCAGTGATCCGCTCTGATGGGATTTTATCCAGGACTTCCCGGTTCCGACGAATCTTGGCGAGAATCTCGTCCACATTCGCGGTCCGCGCGAATGACTGAGGGTTGTCGTTGTGCTCGCTGATGAGAGCCATGATCGCTTCGATCAATGGGGGCACACCGCGGAAAGTGCCTCGTCGCAGCCGCCTGTCCGTGATCTGAACGATCAAGCGTGCCATTCTCTTCCAAGCCCGTGGGCTCCGGCCACCGCGCGGCGCGTCCTTTTCGATGCCCGCCAGGCGTTGCTCGGCAACTCGCCTGCGCCAAAGCGAAACCGTTTTCGGCAACGTCTTCAACCGCGGCGCGATCTTCTGATTCATCTTGCCTTGGGCAGCCAGCAAACCGATCTTCGACCGCAATAGCAGTCGTGCCGGTGTGCTGCGTCCACGCGATCAACGCTCAAGGATTGTTCGTTCTTCGTCCATCCGTAGGACTTCCGGCGCAACCTTCATGGCTTCATCCTCCCTATCGACCGCGGCGAAAACGACAGTCCCATTTTCGCTGACACGAAAATCGGGGCAGTCCCCCTATCGAGGAAAAACCCGCGAGAGGCACATACGTGCCGTAATTTGTAAATCACTACGCTGGGGCGTGCCAGGAAACTGTCTCCTTCTCCCTCTGGGAGAGGGGACGAAGAAATTCTTCCGCCCGAGCCCGGACGTCGGCGTTTGTCTCGGCGCAATTCCAAATCGCATCGTAGAGTTGCCATGACCGATGCCGCTTCCGCATCCGGCGACTTGGCGACCGGTGGCGGCTCTGGCACAACCGGCACGATCTTGAGCCATGCTGCGCCGATTCCGTAATGCCGCGTGCATATTTTTCCTGATCGTCGCACTGGCCGCGGCTGTCGAATCGACGGCGCAGGCGGGAGGCGCTGAGCCGGCACATCGGCGGTCGCAACAGACGGCGCATGACGCGTGCCTGCCGCTGTCGTTCGACGCGGCAGCCTCTCCGCTGGAGGAGCGCCTGTTTGCCGATGTGGCCGACGGGCGGCTCGACGATTTCGAACCGCTGGGAGCCGCGTTGGTCGCCAGCGGCGTGGAAGACAACGACGGCTTGCGTCGCTATCAAGCGAAGTCGGTGGCGCTGGCCGACGAGTTGCGACGTTCATCCGGTTACGCGGGTTCGCCACAAGACCGCGTCGAGGCGGTGTTGAAGTTCCTGCATCAGCGGGTATTCTGGCGCGGCTACGACCTGGCGTCTACCGACCTGCGGCGAGCGTTGGACGATGGCCGCTTCAATTGCGTTAGTGCCACGGTGTTGTTCAACTATTTTGCCGGAACACTGGACTTCGAATGTCGTGGCCTGGAGATGCCCGGCCACGCGATGAGCCGGGTCCTGCTGAGTGACGGCGCGCTGGACGTTGAGACCACGTGCGCGAAATGGTTTCAACCGGATACCCGGCTGCCGCGGCCGGAGGGGGCCCTGGCGGCGATGATTGGCGACGCGGGCTCGGCCGACCGTGTCGGTGCCCGGGAAGTGTCGGCGATTCAGTTAGCCGCGATGATCTACTACAACCGCGGCGTCTATCTGCTGGCCGAAAAGCGATTTGCCGAGGCCGCCGCGGCCAACGCCAAGGCGGTGCGGCTAGACCCGAAAAACGCCTTGGCCCGGGGGAATTTACTCGCCACGATCAACAATTGGGCGATCGCGCTGAGCAACCGAGGCGAATATGCCGCGTCCGTCGCGTTGCTGCGGCGCGGTCTGGCGATGGACGCGAAGTTCCAGCCCTTTGTGCAGAACTATGTCCATGCCCACCGGCAGTGGATCGAGTCGCTGTGCCGCGAGCGGCGCCGCGAAGGAAGCCGATGCAATTTTGACGGCGGCCATCGCCACGATGCCCGATGAGGGGACGTTGCGTCAAATGCAGCGACACTTGCAGGATCGCTTGGACGATACGCCTTGAGGAGGCGGGCCGCGACGGTGGCCTATTGCGGCTCGGAGGCTGGATGTCCAACGCCGCCTGATAGTGACTAAAGGCCTCGTCAAGCCGCCCCAGCCTCGCCAGTGAGTTGCCAAGATAGTTGTGGGTGTTTGCATGATCGGGCTTGACCTTCAGCGATGCTTCATAGCAGGTGATCGCTTCTTCAGATGAAGCCACCGTTCCAAGCCGGCCGGTAGGCCAAGAACACGGCCGCCAAGAGTGCCGCCGCGAAGAGCCACGGCCCAAGTGCAAATCGCCTCGGTAGAGCGCCGCACGACGGAGGTTGGGCCGTGCGGAGCGTACGGCTGTGGGGCCGACGGCCGCCAGAATCAGCATTGGCGTGCCCGGCTTTGCCTGGCCGACGGATGTCAGGCACAGCCTGACCTACGCACTTTGCCGAGGGCGCGCTGCAGCAAGAGAATTTCCCCGAGTATCTTGTTTTTTTCCGTCCATCCAGTATCATCGCGTTGTGGGAGTCCGTTCATTTTCCAGATTACGCATTCCGCGGACCGCACAGGCCGTCTCGGGGGCGGTTTCTAGTCGCGGGCCTAACCTCTGAGACCGCTTTGGGAGTCGATCATGCCGAAATGGTTGCTTTATGCCACTGCCGCGATGCTCATCTTCGCTGTTGCGTTCACCATGATGCCGCTGGCCGACAAAGGCGCGGCCTCTCTCTCACCTAGCATGCTCGCCGCGTTCGGGATGACGGCACAACAGGAACCCAATGGCGTGTCGCCCATCATGGTCCAGATTCTTTCGTCGTTCGGGCTGGTGCCGTTTGCCGTGCTGCTGCTGTTCTCGAAGAAGCTGCTGAAGGCGACGAACTATAAGTGGGGAGTCTTTTTTGCCTCCTGTTGCGGCATTACGGCCGGGCTGGGGAATCTCATGTTCTTCCAGGCGCTGGCGGCCGACGGGCCGGTAAGCCTGGTCGTGCCAATCAGCGCGTTGCCGCTGCTGCCGGTCATCGCCGGCCCTCTGCTGTTCAAAGAACACATTAGCAAGGCGCAGGCGTGCGGCATCGCGTTGGCATTTGGGGCGATTGTGCTGTTGAACACCAGCGCGCAGGCGGGAACCGATCTGAAGAACGTCAACTGGATGTCAGACTGGATGATGTATACGTTGCTCGCACTGGGCCTGTTTGGCGTCGCCATGACCACGCAGAAGGCCGCCACGTATCATATTTCCGATGAGCTTTCGACGGTGATCTATGCGGTTGCCTTTCTGGTTCTCTCGGGCTTTCTGATCCTCTGGGACCGGACGCTGAGTTGGACGATTCCGCCGCTGGCCGGGGCGGTTGCCTTGTTGTTCGGCGTTTGCATGGGGGCGGCCACGCTGCTGTTCTACGCCGCATATCGCTATGGAAAAGCCGCGGTGGTGTCGCCGTTCGTGCTCCTGTATCCGCTGATCACCGTGTTGGTGGCCGTGCCGGTCTTCGGCGAGAAGATCGACCTGGTTCGCGGCGTCGGCGTCTTCCTGGCCGTGGCCGCCTGCGTCCTGCTGAGCATTGAAAAGGCGGCGACGCCCGTCGCCAGCGAACAGCCCGCGGAAACGGCCGCCGTGCCATAGCCGCCAGCACACCTGTCCCGGCGATGGACGCACAACCAATGGATCCTGGCAGGCAGCAGCAGCCGGCGAGACTTCACGCCGGCGGACTGTCGATGCTTTTCGATCCACGCAGCGCGGCGTTGCGCTCGATCTTCTGGGGCGACCGCGAGGTGCTGCGAGGCATTTACTCCGCCGTGCGCGATCCCGAATTGGGGTACGGGTCTCGCCGGTGCTCTCACAACTTCGCATCGAGCAGTCGGCCGACGCCTTTCGAGTAACGTTTTCAGCCCGGTGCACCGAGGCGCCGATCGACTTCGCGTGGGACGGCACGATCGTCGGGCAAAGCGACGGCACAGTCCGCTACGAGATGGACGGCCGGGCGCTCAGCACGTTCCAGCGCGCCCGGATCGGCTTCTGCATCTTGCATCCAATCGGGCCGTGCGCGGGCAAGGCGTGCGTGGTCCGAAAGATGGATGGCAGCATCGAGCACGGCGTCTTCCCGCTGGCGATTGCGCCGAGGCGCCGCTATTGGACATGCAATCGATCGCCCACGAGGTCGTGCCCGGCCTGACGGCCGAGGTTCGCTTTGAGGGCGAGATATTCGAAATGGAGGACCAGCGCAACTGGACGGACGCCTCGTATAAGACTTTTTGTACGCCGCTGGCGCTGCCGTATCCGGTCGAGGTTGTGGCCGGCGACACGGTCCGCCAGGCGGTGACGCTGAGCCTGACGGGCTCGGAAGAAAAGGTCGCACCCCGAGCGGTGCCGGGCGAGCAGCGTCCGATCAAAATCCGGTTGGGCTCCGCAATCTCGCTGCCGAGGCTCGGACTGGGCATGGCGAGCCACCGCCACCCGCTGGACGATGACGAACTAGCCCTTCTCGCCCCATTGGGGCTCGACCACCTTCGGGTGGACTTGCGTCTGTCGGCGCCCGACGGCGCCGACGAACTTCGCCGGGCCACGCTCGAGGCCAATGCTGCTCGGGGCGTCGTTGCAGGCGGCCATTTACGTCGCCGATCCCGTGTCCGGCGAGTTGGAGACCCTCAGGCGGCTGGCCGATGAAATCCGACCGCCCGTTGCGGCGTGGTTCGTGTTTTCGCCGAAGGGGCTTGCCGTTGCGCCGGAGGTATTGCACTGCTGCCGGCGAGGTGCTTGGCGGCTATGATCCCGCCGCCATGTTCGCCGTTGGCACCGACGCCGATTTCTGCGAACTCAACGTGAATCGTCCTTCACCGGGCGTGGCCAACTGGATCTGCTACTCGATCAATCCCGAGACGCATGCCGACGATAACGACTCGATCATGGAAACACTCGAGGCGCAGCCGCAAACCGTAGAGTCGGCCCGGCAGGTCGCCGGATCGAGCCCGATTGCTGTGTCGGCTGTCACGCTCAAGCCGCGTTTCAATCCGTACGCCATCGTGGCGGAAGCCCTGCCGGAGCCCGGCGAGTTGCCGCGGCAGGTCGACCTGCGGCAGGCGTCGCTGTTCGCCGCGGCCTGGACGCTCGGCAGCATCGCACAGCTTGCGCGGGCAGGAGCGCATAGCATTACCTACTACGAAACGACCGGCTGGCGCGGCATCATGCCGTCGAGCGCCGAGCGGCCGCCGGCGTTGGACTGGCCCCGCGAGCGCGGCTCGGTCTATCCCGTCTATCACGTGCTGGCCGACGTGCGCGAGCTGGCCGCCGGCCGGTTTCTTGCCGTGGACAGCTCGCAGCCGCAGAAAGTGCTTGGCCTGGCGTCGCTCGGCGCGACGGCTTCCGGATGCTGCTGGCGAATCTCACCGGCCAGCTACAGACGATCCGGCTGCCTGCGGAAGTCGACACCGGGCCGCGGTGCCGCATGCGGATTCTCGACCAGCGCACGCGAGCCGAAGCCGTGGCTACTCCCGGTCGCTTCCGAACCCATTTCTCAGAGCATCCCGGCGGGCCGGACGTCATTTTGGGCCCATACGCCGTTGTCGCATTCGACCGCGTCCCGCTCTGAGAGTCGCGCTACGTCCCCACAACATCTTCTGCAAGTCGGTCCCACTCGGCCAGCCGCGGATCACCGGGGCCGCAGATTTCGGTGAGTTGCTCCCGCACCCAAACTCGGTCAAAGTGCCTCCCCTGTGCACGCAGAATTTGTTCAACGTCCGCCACGTCCTTGCGACGGAAGAACATCATTTTGAAGACCGCCAACGATTCGGCATCCCAAATCATGACGGGCTGGTCACCCAATCGGACCCGTTTGCGCCGTGCGCGGGCTGCTTCGTAGAAAGCGATAATAGGCAAGAAGACATCAACGCGCAGTTGACCGAACGTTGCCCTGCAAAAACCATGCGCTCGCAACGATGCGGCTGCCTCGGCAGCCGAGACGTTGCAACCGATCTCCTGAAGCAGCCAAATACACTCCGTGGGCCGGTCGCAAGACACGAAAAGTGTCAGGTCGACGTCGACCGTTCCACGGGGCTGGCCCCAGTAGCCAAGGGCGAGCGCGCCACCCAACGCATAGTCCCAGCCTCGCGACTGAACCGCGCTTGCCAGCCGCTGGGCGACAACCACCGCATTCAGTGACTGATTAGGTCCTTCCGACACGGGCAGTGTGCTCTTTGAGAAACTCCCAGGTGGACGCGGGCCACGGCGCGGGTTCGACTTCCGGCAGGCCGGCCGCCAGCCGGCTCCGGCGGATTTCGGCCGCCGCCTCGCACGCCCTCTCGATAAGAATGCCCCGCTCACGCAGACTGAGCTCTCGCAGGCGCACCATGTCGGCCTCATCGGCCGCGGCGTGCGCTCTGATCGCATCGTTCATCGATCGCACTGGAGTGCGAGGCATAGGTTCCTCACGGGGTGGCGGCATTCTGGTCGCCCGTCTCATATCCCTCTAGGTTATTATACCTCATGCGGCTTACGCGAGTTCGCTGATCTGCACCTGCCTTTGTTCTTCCACCGAGCGGATGGCGGCGAAGACGGCGAGCATGGTCTTGAAGTTGTCGTCGGCGTTGGTCTCGGGCTGCGTACCGTTGCGGAAGGCTTCGACAAAACTCCGGTTGGCGTCGACGATCGAGTGGATGCACGCCGGGCCGTGCAACTGCCAGTCCGACTCGGGAATGCTGGTAAAGCGCGGCGCGGTGTCCGTGGGGATCGCCACCTTCTTGCCGTTGCGCGTGTCGATGCGCAGCACGTTGTCGTTGTCGACGATGATCGTCCCGTTATGGCCTTCGATGAACAACCGGCTGTCGGTAAATTCGCCGAACTCGCAGGAGACCGGGAAGCCGCCGGCATTGACCAGGACCATCGCCGTGTCGGCGCCGGCCAGGAAGTCGATCGCCTGGATCGTTAGCGCCGAAACGCTTTCGATTTCGCCGAAGAAGTATCTTGCGAGGTCGAGGAAATGCGGCCCGCAATCTTGCAGTGCCGGGTGCTTGAGCGTCGTCAGGTACGGCTGCGGCCGATAGGCCTCGGCGCCGCAGTTGAAGATCTGGATCCGGCCGCGAATCAGTTCGCCGATGTGGCCGTCCTCCAGCGCCTTCTTGGCGGCGCGGAACGGCGGCTGCCAACGGTAGTTCTCGTTGATGAAAAACGGCACGTTGGCCTTCTTGCACGCGGCCATCATGTTGCGGCATGCCTCGAGGGTGTCGGACATCGGCTTCTGGCAGATCACCGGGATGCCATGTTTCGCGGCCAGCACAGTCAACCATTCGTGCCCGGGCGCCTCGGTGATGATGTCTGCGAAATCAAACTCCTCTTTGGTCATCAATTCTTCGGCATCGGCGTAGACGCGGGGGATATTGAACTGATGCGCGATTTTCTCCGCCTTCGCCACGGTGCGGTTATAAGCGGCCACGATCTCCACGCCGCCCGCCTGGTGCCAGCCCGGGATCTGAAGCGTAGACCAGTAGCCGGTCCCGAAAACGGCGCATTTCAGAGTGCCCTCGAACTTTTCACCAGGTTTGCGACCCACCAACCTCGATTTTGCCACGGCTTCACCTCAATAATGGAGACGTTGTTGTCTGTGAAACGCACGAAGGCCCCCGACAGGATCGCAATCCCCCGCCCGACCCATGTCGCAGGCTTCATGCGCGCGATAAAGGGGACTCTGCGCAAGTCTAAACAAAAGCGTTCCAAACCGAAAGAGGCGCACCGCCAGAAAACTGCGCGATAGGCCGTGGCGCACGGAGCGATCACGATCGCTGTGGCGGGGCCCGTCTAGGTGCTCGTTACGCCGGCAATCGCCGCGTCGGCCCGTTTCACAATTGCCGCGAACTCCCGCAGCACGTCGTCCGGTAGCGGCGGCACCTGGTGGTTCTTCACCAGGTCTAAGCCCTTATCGCGGGCACGCGATTCCAGCGTCTTCTTGCCGGCCGCCTCCCAAACCTGGCGTCGGCTATCGCGCTCGGCAAGTTTTAGGTCGGCCATTTCGCCGCGCAGGCCGGCGATCGTGTGGTCGTCGGTCAGAAAGCTGCCGCGAGGGCCGACGCGCTTGACGGCGGCGACGGCCAGCGCATCGTCGTCGACGCGGATGCCGCTCAACCACCGCCGGGCAATGCTCACCAACTCGTCGTCGATCACCAACTGGATGGGACTGAGCGTCGTGATGCTCTCGATGCACCCGGTGCCGACGATCAACTTCCCGCCGGCCAGTGCCTGGAAGATCAGGTTCTGCGCCTTCTGGTACATTGTCTGCGCGCTGCTGAAGCCGTCGGTATCGAAGCCGATCGCCTCGGTGGGCAAGCCGAGCAGTTCCGTGCCGAGCTGGCAGGTGGCGGCAATCGACAGGGCCGACTCCGGCGCCCGCACAGGGCGTCGGCCGTTCGCATGTTGCCCACGACCGGATCGAGGAAGAACGCCATCGGGTGCCCTGGACGGATTGATTGGACGAGACAAATAATGCCCAACTCCTCGGCCAGGTTCTGCGCGAGGCTGCCGGCCACGGTGATCGGCGACGTGATGCCGATAATCGACATGACGGGGATGTCCAGAGGAATGCCGTACTCGCAGGCAATGAAGAGCTGCTCGCCGTGATCGGCCGGCCAGTACAGCGGATTGGTGACGGCGATCATGTGGTGGAGTTGCGAGCGCTCGGCCAGCGCCTCCTTGCTGCCCCGGGCCGCCAGGAGCAGTTCGATCTGGAATCGCAAGTGGGCCGTCGTGGCTGCTCCGTGAACGGCGCACTTGCGGCCGCTCTCGAGCATCGCCCGTACACTATGGATGTCCGAGGTCCGCGCCGGCACGTCACCACAGTGCATGTTGCCCACCGCGGCCATATTCGGCAGCGCGTCGGCTAGGTGCACGATCTCGCGCCAATCGCCAAGGCCGCCGCGCCGATAGTCTCCGCTTGCCAGATCGATGTACCCGATGCATCCGCCCGCTGGACGGGCGGCAACGTCTCCGTCGAGCGAAGCCGTGAAGTCGAACTCGGGCGTCCGGCCCTGGTACGTGAACCGCTTGGGCATGAGCGCAGCTTCGCGCGGACCATCTCGGGCGGGAAGCAGACACGCTTCAGTGCCCGATCCACCCGCGCTCCTTCGCCCGCCAACACGTCCTGCGCGAGGATAATCAATTTGCATCCCGACTTCGTCGAGAATTCGCAAGGCCGCGTCATAGACTCGCTCGAGGGCTTCATGCGAAAGAAACCGCAAAAACGGAGTCTTCATCATCGTACTCCCGGGTAGCCTTTCAGTTGTCTATCATTGTGAACACTCGTCGTCGCACGCCGTTGTTTCCCGCATGGTCGACAGCGTCGTCACGCAACCACCGACTTGGCCGGCTCGATTCCTTGGCTTCGGAGGTATGCAGAGTAGTTCTTGATGTAGTCGGCGACTCCGTCGCGCACATTGGCATAGCGGACGCGGTAGCCGAGTTGTTCTTCGACGGGCTTCATGTCGAGTATGCCGCGGAACGGAAGGTCGATCTTGTCGTATTCGTCCAACTCCGGCTGGATCGAGACGTCCGCCCCCGGAATCATCTCGCGCACTAATTCAGCGGCCTGGGTGGCGGTGACGAGTTTCTGGCCGGTGGCGGCATAGAAGATGCGGTGTTTCAGTCGCTCGTTGGCGCGGCCAGGCCGGCCGCCAGCACGCCGGCGATGTCCTCGACGTACGTATAATCGCGAGGAACAGCGCCGCCATGGCTAAAATGAACCGGCTCGCCGCGAAACGCGCCCTCCAGCATTTGCGGCAGATAGATCGGGTTCGCCGTCGTGAAGCCATAGGCGGCCGACGGGCGCACGGCCACGAAGCTCACTCCGTACGAAGCGGCGTAGCCAAAGCAAAGGGCCTCGCCCGCAACCTTGCCGGCGCCATAGGCGCCGGTGCTGCCCGGGCCTTCGCCCGCTAGGATCACCGGATGGTTGCAGTCGATCGGCTCATATTGCCGTGCGGGGAGCACGCCAATGGAACTGCAATACACCATGCGGTTGAGCCCCATGATGCGTGTCGCCTCCAGTGCGTTCACCGCGCCGGGATAATGACGTCGTAGGCGATTTTTGGGTGGCTCTGCAGATAAGGACTGTCGATAGGGCAGGCGAGGTGTGCGATTTGCGTCACGTCGTACTTGCGGCACGCGGCCAAAAGCTCCTGCCAGTCCTGCACGCCCCCTTGCACGTAAGGAACGTCTTTGAGTTGCTTGCCCAGCAGCCATTCCATGGGGCCTTGGTGGGGACGCAAATCGTAGTTGACAACGCGATCGCCGCGCGCCATCAGGGTGCGAAGCAAATAGGTTCCGACAAAGCCGGAACCGCCGGTGACCAAAACGGTTTCAAACATGGCACTGTGATGTTGGGGGTTGGGTTGCGGTGAGTCGGACTACACGGTAATCCAGTCGCCGGCCTTCATAGCGATCGATTTTGGCACGCGCTTGCCTTGCCGTTTCGCTTCCTCCAGGTGGCGCTCGAACTCCCGCACGTCGTCGCAATCGGGATCGTCCTGGTAATGGCACGGCAATACGATATCCAGCCCGAGCCATTGCGCCGCCAGGGCGCCCTCGCGCGGATTCATCTCGCCCGTCAAGAGCTTGCCCGCGCACGGGTCTTCCTCCAACTCGAACGGCTGCGTAATGCCAAGGCAGCCGATGGTCGGCTTGTAGATCTCGCCGATCAGCTTCAGATCGGAGAAGATCGCCGTGTCGCCATAGTGGTAAAAACGCACGTCAGGCTCGGGATGCACGACGAAGCCCAAGGGCACGCCCGTGAGTAGCCGGCCATCCGGCGTGATCGTATGCGACCAGTGGTGGCACTCGACCGGCTGGACTAGGATTCCCGCCATCTCCACCTGGAGGCCCCAAATCACCGGGCGGATTTGCGTGATGGGAATGCCTTGGGCCTGCAATATCACCTGGACGTCCATGCCGCAAACGATCGGGGCGCCGGTTCGCTTGGCAATGGCCGCCGCGTCGCCCAGGTGGTCGCCGGCCGCGTGCGAGACCAGGATGACGTCTACCTTCTCCAACTCGTGCGACCGCACGGGCGCCTTCGGGTTCATGTCCAGGCAGGGATCGATGAAGATGTGCTTGTCGTCGGGCGTGACGATTTCGTAGGCGGCTACGCCGTGGAAGCGAATGCGGGTTTTCATGACGGTTCCCTAAGGTTCGGTGTTTGCCGCCAGCACGTCCCGAAGCGTCCCGAGTTGCTCCGGAGTGTGGGCGGTGGAAATGGCGAATCGGAAGAAACAGTCGGCCGGACCGCCCCCGTAGCGGATCAGCGGCGGATAGATGCCTTCGCCGAGCAGGCGGCTCGACAGCCGCTCTTGGGAATTCGCAGTTCGGGGAGCAAAGGAGAACATCGGTCCGACGTGCTCGCCGGCCGGCACGCCGGTGACCGACTCCAGGCGTCGTAGCGGCGCCATATTGGCCTGAAGCTTGCGCCGCAGTCGGCCGCCGCGCTTACGGAGAATTTGCAGCGACTTCATACCGCCGGCCACCAGCGCCAGTGAGACGGGGCTGCCGCCGGCGAAGGCGTGGCTGCGGCTGAGCATCTTCTCGCGCGCGGCGGAGGTGCAGAAAAGAACGCCGCCATAAGCCCCCAGAGCCTTGCTGAGCGTCCCCATCAGCAGCACGCGCGGATCGCGGATTCCCAAGTGCTCCAACGAGCCCCGGCCGCCTTCACCCAAAATGCAAAAACCATGCGCGTCGTCGACCAGGAGCGTCGCGTTGGCAGGCAAGGCTTCGAGGTACTCTCGGACCGGCGTGATCGTGCCGAGGTGCGCCGACAGGCCGTCGCACATCGCGAGCACCCGCGCGCGGCGTCCACAGGCGCGGACGGCCTGGCGCAGGCTTTGCGCGTCGCCGTGTGCGAACTGGGTCACGGGCAAACCGCTGACCGCCGCCGCATCGTGCAAACAGGAGTGCGCGTTGGCGTCAATGAGCACGTGGCTGTGGTCCGGGCCCAATCCCTGGGCGACCACGATCGGGGCGAGGTAGCCACTGGAGGTTACCACGGCCGCCTCGCTGCCGGCGAAGTCGGCCAAGGCCGTCTCGTATTCGGCGTAGAGCGGATGGTTGCCGGTGGTCCGCCGCGAGGCCGCGTAGCTGTTATGGCCCAGCTTCTGGACCGCCCGGGCCACGGCCGCGAACCGACGGATCCCAAGCCATCCGCAGATAGTCGGATCCGCCATAGTTTACCAGCTTCCGCCCGTGAAGCCGAAAGTGTGTGGGACTGATGTGGATCAACGGCGGCGGATCGTTCATCGGTTCACTTCGCAAATCGCGGGTTGTGGGGCATGTTGAACGTGGCCGCGACGGCCTTATTGGTGATTTCGCCCTCATACATGTTTACCGCCGCCGCGATCGGCGCAAATTTTTCAGCGGCGCATGGCACGCCGTGGTTGGCGATTTTCATGGCCCAGGGAAGCGTAACGTTGCACAGCGCGAACGTGCTCGTCCGGCCGACGGCGCCCGGCATGTTGGTCACGCAGTAATGCACCACGTCATCGACGATGAACGTCGGTTCGCTGTGCGAAGTGGGCCGGCTCGTGGCCACGCATCCGCCCTGGTCGATGGCCACATCGATAATGACGCTCCCGGACTTCATCAGTTTCAAGTCCTCCGGCTCGATCAAGTGCGGCGCCTTTGCGCCGGCACCAGCACGGAGCCGATCACGAGGTCGGCGCGGCCGAGCTGATCGCGCAGCGTGTCGCGATCGCTAAACAGCACTGTAACGTTCGGCGGCATGATGTCGTCGAGGTATCGGAGCCGGTCCATGTCGATGTCGAGGATGAGCACCTCGGCGCCGAAGCCGGCGGCGACCTTTGCCGCGTTGGCTCCAACGACACCGCCGCCGAGGATGAGGATCGTGGCCGGTTCGACGCCGGGCACACCACCCAGCAGGATTCCCCGGCCCATCTGCGGACGTTCGAGGTATTTCGCCCCTTCTTGCACGCTCATGCGGCCGGCGACTTCGCTCATGGGCGTCAAGAGCGGAAGCCGCCCGCGATGGTCGCGCAGCGTCTCGTAGGCGACGGCCGTGCAGCCGGTCGCCAGCACGCCCTCGGTCAGCGCGGGTCGCCGGCGAAGTGGAAATACGTAAAGACGATCTGGCCTTTTCTTAGTAGCGGGATTTCCGCGGCCTGCGGCTCCTTCACCTTGATAATCATGTCCGCCTGGCCGTAAATCTCGGCCGCCGCCGCGATCATCTCGGCGCCGCGATCGGCATAGTCGGCATCGTTGACGCCCGATCCGAGACCGGCGCCGGACTCGACCAACACGCGGTGTCCGGCACGCACCAACTCTCGAACACCGACCGGCAAAATTCCGACACGATATTCGTCCCGCTTGATCTCCTCGGGGCACGCCGACAATCATCGTATCCGCTCCTGCTGCAAAGAGATTCCTTCTAGACGCGCACCAATTCGCCCGAGTCAGCCGATGCGTAACTGGCTTCGACCAGGCGCAGACTCTTCAGGTTGTCCTCGGCTCTGGTTTCCGCGACGCCCTCGCCGCGGAGGTGGGCCAACAAATTGCGGTGGCAATCCACGCCGGCCGCCATGCTCAAGTCGTACATCGGATCGGCCCAGGCGCAGCGCCCGGCGTACAGCGCCGCGACAGGGTGCCGTCGGCCGTCGTGACGCGAACCCAATAATCGCCGCCAAGCTCGATCGAACCGCGGTCGCCTTCGATGAACATCAGCGTCTCGTTGTAGTAGTCCTTCTCCATCGGCGACCGGGCCAGGCCGATCAGAGTTACAACGGTCATCCCATTGTGCATCGCGAGCATGATGGTCGACAGGTCTTCGCCACGGATGTCGCTCTGCACGCGCCGGTTCTGGCACCAGAGCGTTTCGGGTTCGCCGCAGAGGAACCGCATGGTGTCCATCAGGTGTACGCCCATGTCGGCCAGCAACATCCGCTCCAACTCTTTAAGGAACGGCTGATTCGACAGATCATCGACGCCGGTGATCCAACTGATCGTTGCCCGGACGGGCCGGCCGATCGTGCCGGCATCGAGCACCCGCTTCACCTCGCGGATCGGCCGCTGCCAGCGCCAGTTCTCGTGGACCAGCAGCGGCACGCCGGCGGCTTTGCACGCTGCATACATTTCTTCCGCCTCGGCCACCGTCGGCGCGAACGGCTTCTGACAGATCACCGGCAATTTGTGGCTGGCCACGAGCTTGGTCAGCGGTCCGTGCGTGTCGTTGCTCGTGGCGATGTCCACGAAATCGAGCTTCTCCGCGTTGAGCAACTCGGCCGCGTCGGAATACACGGCCGGGATGCCAAACTCCGCCGCCAGCTTCTCGGCCTTCGAGCGGGTGCGGTTGTAGATTGCCACGCACTTGGCGCCCGGCACTTCGGTCCAGGCGCCCAACTGGCAGCGGGCCCAGAAGCCCTGCGCCGAAAAAGGCGAACTGCAGGTCGTTCATGGAAATGTTACTCGTGGGGCTTGGTGAGGAACTTGTACGGCGCAGGCCTTCACCGGGTTGACCAGCTTGCCGATCGGCTGGATCTCCAACTCGCAGACGTCGCCGGGCTTGAGATACTCCTTCGGATGGCGGAAGCAGCCGCAGCCGGCCGGACAGCCCGTGCTCATCACGTCGCCTGGCTCCAGCGTCATGCCCATCGACAGCCACTCGATCATCCGCGGGAGCGTGAAGCACCAGTCGTCGTTGCTCTCGTCCTGCTTGACCTTTCCATTGACCTTCAGCGAGATGTGCAGCTTCGACGGGTCGGCGATCTCGTCGGCCGTGACGATACAGGGCCCGAGCGGGCAGAACGTGTCGAAGTTCTTGCCCATCGTTTCGTTGGCGTCCTTGAACTGCACCCAACGCGCCGACACGTCGTGCAGGATCGTGTAGCCGAATACGTAGCCCATCGCGTCCTTCTGCGTGGCGCGATAGCACTCCTTGCCGAAGACGATCGCCAACTCGACTTCCCAGTCAACCTCGAACTTCGCCCCCGGATGCAAAATCGGCTCGTTCGGTCCGATGACGACGGTCGGCAGCTTGGAGAAAAATCGCGGGTCCTTGAGGAGCTTCGCCCCGGGCTCTTCCTTGATATGGCTCTTATAGTTCAGCCCGCTGCACAGAATCTTGCCGGGCCGTGGAATGGGTGCCAGCACTTTGACCGTCGAGGCGTCGAAGACCAAACCGCGCTGCTTGGGGTTCTTCTCGGCGTACGCCAGGGCCTGCTTGGCCTTCTTCAACGCCGCCGGTCCGCCGCGAATCAGGTCGATCATGCTCGCGGCCAAAACCGCGTCTTTGTTCTTCGTGCGCCGCATGGGCCGCATTGAGGTCGACGATCTTGCCCTCCGTCTCAGCGCCGATTCGGGTACGGCGTCCGGCTTCAAAGGTATACAGTCGCATGGGTTCTACTCCTTCGGTGTCTTATAGGACCTGTCGGTGACAAGGTTAACGTACGTATGCGGGGCCGACGTACCGTCGGCCGCTCAACCCGGATGTCACGGCCCGCCACGCCGGGACTCGTGCTCTACAGCGGCAATTTCTCCAGCGGAGCGGTCGGCGAATAGCCCGGCTGGAACGAGCCTTCCAGCGACTTGATCAGCCAGAACATCGCCTGGTTGTACGGCGTGGGTACGCCGGACTGCTTTCCCCCTTCGATCACCGCGCCGTTGATCGTATCGATCTCGGTCATGCGGCGATTCTCGACATCCTGAAGCATGGAAGCCCGAACCGTGGCGGCCTTGGCAAGCTGCTTGACGATTGCCTCCCAGCGCTCGTTGAAATCGAGCTTGATTCCCTGGGCGGCAGCCACCTCGATCGTCTCGCGCAGAGCGCCTTCATCAGATCCAGGGCCGGCTCGTGCTTGATCATTTCGCCCGAATAGAACCGCAAGAGCGAACAGGCGGCCAGACAGGCAACGTTCAGGCAGAGTTTCGACCAGATCGCCTTGAGGACTTCCTGGCTGACGTGCACCTCGGTGGCCGGCGCAGCACCTCGGCGATCTCCTCAGCGCGTTCGCTGAGCGAGCCGTCCAACTCGCCGACCGTGCAGGGACCGATGCCCGCGTGGCGGACGTGGCCGGGGCCCATCAACGTGGCGCTGTGGACCGTGATGCCGGCCAGGACGCGCTCCTTGCCGACGACCGACGCGATGCGCGGCACATTGCCCCAACCGTTCTGGAGGCTCAGCACCGGCGTTTTCGGTCCGAGCATTGGCAGGGCAGTCTTCGCGGCCGAGACCGTGTGCATCCCCTTGACCAGGATGAGCACCAGGTCGACCGGCCCCACCTTGGAGGGATCGGTCGTGGCCTCGAAGCGAATCGTCTCGATCTTGCCGTCCGCTTGTTCGAGCTTGAACCCATCGCGGTTAATGGCGTCAACCGCCGCCTTCGAGACATCGACGGCAATGACGCGGGTCCCGGCCTTCGCCATATAGGCGGCGAACAGTCCGCCCATCGCACCGCCCCCGCCGACAATAGCAACTGATTTGATCATTTTGGTTTACCCTCCGGAAGAGACCATGACGGCCCTGTATTGTGGATTCCCACCCCTTTTGCAACAATACATAATCGCGTAAATCGTTGGCGATTTTGCGACACCCCGTAGCAGGCACGCGCTGCGTGCCGTAGGCCACTGTAAGGTGCGTCCCCGTGATTCATAAGCAGTACATCGGCTTGGCGCTGAGCTACAATCTCGCCTATTGCCGGCAGATTCTTCGCGGGGTGACGCGATATTCGCGGTCGAAACGAGATTGGGTGTTCTTGCCGGTCGATTCGGAGCCGGATGCGGTAAAATCGCTGCATTCGGTCAAGCTCGCGGGCGTGTTGGCGCATGTCACGTCGGCAGAACTCGCCAAGGCGTTGGACCGCTTCAGGTGCCCGCGGGTGAATGTGTCAACGGTCCTGCCCAATCCACCTTTGCCGCAAGTAGGGATTGACAACGACGCTGTCGGTCGCATGGCGGCGACCTACTTCCTGCAACGCGGCCTGCGGCACTTCGCCTACGTGGGCCACGCCCGGCATCGCTACTCCGTCGAGCAAGAGCGTGCCTTTCGCGATGCCCTGGCGGCGGCCGGACGGGATTGCCACAGCTACCATTCACACGATACGTCGACGTTCCAGGCGCGTGGCCGGCTTTGGTCGCTGGGGGCAGGATTGCAGCGGTGGCTGGTGTCGCTGCCAAAACCGACGGCGATCCTGGCCTGCAACGATCTCTGGGGTCTGCAATTGACGGAAGCCTGTCGCCAAGTCGAGTTGCGCGTTCCGGAAGAGGTGGCGATCGTCGGGATCGACAACGACGATTTGCTGTGCGAGATGTCGCGGCCGGCGCTGTCCAGCATCGCGCTGCCGGGCGAGGAGGTGGGCTACGAGTCGGCAAGGATTCTCGACGCGTTGATGTCGTCGCGGCGGAGCAGGTCGTCCGGCATATCGAAGCAATTGCCGCCGCTCGGCATCGTGACCCGCCGTTCTTCGGACACCTGGGCGTTGGACGATGCCGACGTGGCGGCCGCAGCCCGCTTCATTCACGAGCACGCCGATCGGCTGCTGTTGGTGTCCGACGTCGCCGCCCACGTGGCGCTTGCCCGCCGAACCTTGGAGCGGCGGTTCTTCGCAAGCCTCGGACGGACCGTGTGGGAGGAGATCCGCATGGCACACCTGGAGCGTGCGAGGCAACTGCTGGCGCAGACCCATCTGCCGGTCGCCAAGGTCGCCTTGTTGTCGGGTTTTTCGGGCTCCCGCCATCTCGCCAGCGCCTTCCAGCAGGACCTGCGAACCACGGCCACCTCGTTCCGCCGGCAAGCATCGCAAACTTGACGCCCGAGTTGCTTGACAAGCGGGGTACGCTTCGCCTACATTAGGCGGCGTTGTCCGCTTCTTGTCCGGCCGGGCCGAAACGCTGCACATCTCGGCGTCAAGGGGCATGGGGGAAGTCTTATGAGCAAGATTCTTGCTGCAACGGTGGCACTTCTGCTGGTTTTCCCTTGGGTGCGCGGGGCCGAGTCGTCGACCGACCAACGGTACGCCGCTTCACCAGCGGCCTGGGAAGGCAAAGTGATGACGGTCACCGGTCTACTCCCGGCGGAGGCGATGGGAATCACGCTGCCGCATGAACACCTGCTTATCGTCCATACGATCGATAGCAGTAATCTCAAAGACGAACACCTGGCTGGCGACGAACTCAAATTGTACCTGAAGGCGGGCGGCCGGACGCTCGTGGAAATGACCAGTCTCGGCATCGGCCGCAGGCCGGACGCCTTGAAGCGCATCGCCGAGCGAACGGGGGCCCAGCTTATCATGGGTTGCGGCTATTACAAGGACAAGTGGCTCAGCTACCCGATGCGGGCTCAACACGAGGACGAGATCGCCGGCGCCATGATCCACGACATTGTCCAAGGTGTCGACGGCGTGCATGCGGGCGTCATCGGCGAACTCGGCGTAAGCCGCGAGATTACGCCGTTTGAACAACGGCAGCTTCGCGCCGCCGCCGTTGCCCAACAAGTCACCGGCGCCGCGATCAACCTCCATTTCGACATGGAAGCCCCGTTGACCGAGCGCGCGCGTGGTCTGGACATCCTGGAGAAGGCCGGCGGCGATCTTTCCCGCGTTGTCGTCAGTCATTTTCGCCCGCAACCTGCGGCGATCGACCTCTGGGTCGCCGTGGCGAAACGAGGCTGCTACGTGGAGTTTGACATGTTCGGCCTGGAGAAGCATATCGGTTATCTCAGTCAGGACACCGATTTTGCGAAGGCCATCAAGGCCCTGATTGACCGCGGCTATCTCGACCACATCCTCATCTCGCAAGACCTGTGCTTTGCCGAATGTTACACGAAGAATGGCGGGTACGGATATGCTCACCTGCTGAAGGACATCGTGCCGAAGTTGAAGGCGGCCGGCATCGCTGACGAGCAAGTCCGCGCCATCATGGTTGAAAACCCAAAGCGCCTGTTTCCTTTCCACCTTTACAGCAAATAAGGGAGGTTCCGATGCGACGCATCATGCTAGCAACAGCGGTCGTCCTGTTGGCTGCGACTTGGCGCACGCCGCCGAATCGGCGAAGCTCAAACAACTCGCCGCCCCGACCGCGGCCTGGGAAGGCCAGGTGATGACGGTCACCGGACTGATTCCCGCGGATCAACTCGGCATCACGATGCCGCACGAACACATCTTGATTCGCGTGCTCGGCCCGAAGACCGATCTGATGGATGAGGGCGTGGCGACGGAAGAACTTAGCCTGTATCCCAAGGCCGGCGGGAAGACCATCGTGGACTTGACCAGCATCGGCCTCGGCCGCAAGCCGTTGGCCCTGCGGCGAATCTCCCAGAAGACCGGCGCCCAAATCGTCATGGGCTGCGGCTATTACAAGGATGCGTGGCAGAACATGGGCATCCGCGCCATGACCGAGGATGACATCGTCGAGGAAATGGTCCGCGACATCGTAATCGGCGTCGATGGCGTGCATGCCGGCATTATCGGCGAGCTTGGCGTCGATTATCCGCCCAAGGACCAGCCGTTTTACCCATTCGAGGCCAAAAATCTCCGCGCCGGCCACGGGCCCAAAAACTGACCGGCGCCGCGATCAACGTCCACATGGAGTGCAACGCAACGCCGTACGAACTCAACAGCGGCGTGGATATTTTGGAGAAGGCCGGGGCCGACCTCTCGCGGGTCGTCATCAGCCACCGTCTGCCTCGGCCCTGGGAAGTCCACATTGTCAAGCACCTGGCCAGCCGCGGTTGTTACGTCGAGTTCGACACCTTTGGATTGGAGATATGGGATTCGCTCGCTCACCAACTCAACGGCAAGGAGGACGCCCCGGCCACGATCAAGGCGCTGATTAAGGAAGGCTGCCTCGACAAGATCCTGCTCTCGATGGACTTCGATTGCCAGCTCTGCTACAAACGCAACGGCGGCTACGGTTATGCCCACATCATCAATGACGTGGTGCCCCAGCTCAAAGCGGCCGGCGTGACCGACGAGCAAATCCACACGATGTTGGTCGACAATCCCAAGCGGTTGTTGCCTTTCAAGAACTATGCAGAGTGAGCGCGGTTTCCGCCGCAGACGATGGACGAGTCGACAATGTTCCATGGCTTAGATCACCTGGCCATCGCGGTAGCCGACACCGAAGAGGCCCTGAAAATATGGCGCGACCGTTTTGGCTTTCCCGTGCTCTTTAGCGAGAAGGTCAACAACGGGACGAGCCTGTTGACACACCTGGACCTCGGCAACACGCATTTGCAGCTTGTCGAACCGCTGACGCCCGACCATCCGCTGCGCGAGTGGTTGAAGCGGAACGGCTCCGGCCTGCATCACTTTTGCCTGACCGTCGACGACGTGGGCGAAGCGTTTCGCCAAACGGCCGAGATGGGATTGCCGCCAGGCGAGCCGCAGCCGCACCAGGGAACGAAGGGCAAGCGGGCGCTGTTCATCGATCCTACGGCGACTGACGGAGTGCGAGTGGAACTCACAGGCCCTTAGTCGGGGACTGTCCCGATTTTCGTGTTAACGAAAATGGGACTGTCCCCTTTGATACGTTGTTGACAGGAAGGAACTCACACCATGAAACAGGGCTACTTTCAACGCGTCACGGCACAAACCCCTACACGGCTTTGGATTAATAACCCAACCCGCAAAGAGGCCGACATGGCGATTGCCGCCGGGGCCGTCGGCTGCACGTTGAACCCCTCGTATAGCCAGAAGATGATCGACCATCCCGAGGAAGGACCCTACGCCCTGGCCTTGCTCGACGAGGCGATCCGCGAGTCGACGACCGATTCCGAGGCCGAGATCCTTCTTCAGCGGAAGCTGGCCGGGCCAATCCTGGAGAGGTTCCGGCCGCTGTGGGAGAAGAGCCCTCGCAAGAACGGCTTCGTCAGTATCCAGGGCGATCCAGTTAACGACCACGAGGCGGACTTTATCATCGACCAGGCCCGGGCGAATCACAAAGTCGCGCCGAACGTCTGTTGCAAGGTTCCGGCCACGGCCCCGGGCATCAAGGCGATGGAGACGCTCTTTGCCGAGGACGTTCCCGTCAATTCCACCGAAATCTTTGCCATTCGCCAAGGCGTCGACGTCTGCGAATTGCACAAGAAGGTGGCGGCAAAGACCGGCAAGCTGTCGGTCCTGTGGATTTCGCACATTGCCGGCATTTACGACGACTACCTACGAAACTGCGTCCAGAAGCAGAATCTCGACATCTCGCCCGACGTCTGCTGGCAGGGCGGTCTGGCCGTTGCCCGCAAGCTGTACAAGATCATGATCGAGCGCGGCTACCAAGCCACGTTCATCGGCGGCGGGGCCCGCGGACTGCACCATTTCACCGAGATGGTTGGCGGCGACGTCGTCATCACGATCAACTGGAAGGGGACCGCCGACAAGCTGATCGAGAGCGACCCGGCGGTGGTCTACCGGCTTTTCAATCCCGTGCCGCAGCACGTAATCGACGAGTTGATGCAGAAACTGCCGGACTTCAAGCGCGGCTACCTCGACGAGGGACTTTCCATCGACGAGTACGAAGAGTTCGGCCCGGTCGAACTGTTCCGCAGCATGTTCATGGGCAGTTGGAACCGCGTTATGGACGTTGCCAAGGAGCGCCGTGCCGCAATGGCCAAAGTCACTGCCAAGTGACGCCGAGTGAGCGGGGCGTGGGAAAGACAAGAGCGGAGCTAGAAACACCGGCAAGGACTGTAGCACTTGCATATTGCCTCCCTCATCCTGTTGCGTCAACACACGTTACATCTCGAAGGGAGATTGCCATGTTCAATCGTCGAGAAGTTCTGCAGCAGTTGGTCGCGGGAGCGGCTTGCGTTGCGGTATCAGGTGCGGTTCCATCACGCGGAGCCATTGGCGCGAACGACCGCATCCGCTTTGGACACATCGGCTTCGGCGACCGCGGCGAGCAGATTTTCCGTGCCGCCCTCGGCTGTGCAAACGTCGAGGCCGTGGCCGTGGCCGACGTTTACACCCGCCGCTTGGACATGGCCAAGGCCATCGTGCCAAACATCAAGATTTATCGAGATTTTCGCCGTCTCTTGGACGACAAGTCGATTGACGCCGTGCTGATCGCCACCCCGCAACACCAACACGCATTGAATTTCGTGCCGGCAATTCTCGCGGGCAAGGACGTCTATCAAGAAAAGACGATGGCCTTCAATCCGGACCACGCCCGGCGGATGCGAAATGCGTTTATTGGGTCGGACCGAGTGGTGCAGGTCGGTATGCAGATGAACAGCGCCCCAAGTATCGCCACGGTCCAAGAGTGGATTGCCGCTGGCCGGTTGGGAACGATCACTGCCATCCAAGCCCACCATTACCGCAACGCGCCCTATGGTGGTTGGATGCGGAAGATTCCGGCCGACTGCGACCTCGAACACGTCGATTGGCCGGCTTTCGAGGGTGAGGCGGCCCGTCACTCATTCGATCCGCAGCGTTACATCAATTGGCGATTCTTCTGGGACTACTCAGGCGGCAATATGTTCGAAAACATGGTCCACCAGGTCGGCTGGTGGTACAAAGTCCTCGGCCTGAACATTCCCGAGAGCGTGACCACGGCCGGCGGCAATTTCCACTCGCCGAAGATGGAACCGCCAGACACGATGTCGGTATCCCTGAAACAGTCGGAGAAGCTGTTGTTCACCTGGAATTCAATGTTCGGCAATGGCTACTTCGGCGAGACCCACGATTACCTGTTCGGCACGAAGGGAACGGTGATGCACGATGGCGCCGATCGCACGACCTACCTGCCGCAAGGAAAGAAAATCGACCCCCGAGACAATACCGCCGGAGCCGCCCCGACGTCGGACTACCTCGACCGAAGTGAAAAGCACATGCAGAACTTCTTCGACTGCATCCGCAGCCGCAAGGAGCCGAATTGTCCGTTTGAAATGGGCTATCGCTCCGCAATCGCCTGTCAAATGGCGGTGGCGTCCTATCGCCAACAGCGGGTCGTGCGGTGGGATGCGGAAGCCGAACAGATCGTTTGACAGCGTTGCCGCAAATAGACTTCGCCGCGGCCGTTCGGTGATCCTGACCCGAGCGGATAAGGCAACGTCTTCCGATCATAGGATCGACCGATGGATATATCGCCCTCGGTGTACGAGCATGCGGCGGCCGTGATCGGTCGGTCGCCGTGGGAGGCATCGCGGGACCCTGGATTGCTGTTCGAGGCCCATGCCGGGGCCTACCGATTGTATCGGCACACGCCGATCATGCCCGGCATCGACATCTACAACCTCGAGGCGGAAGCCTACGGAGGCGTCGTCGAGAAACCGGCGGGTCTCGGCATCCCGGTAATCGCCAAGCCGATTTGCCGATCGGCCGCCGACCTGCTCTCGCTCCGCTCGTTCGATCCTCGCCGCGACGGCCGGATTCCAATGGCGATTGACGTCGCCGCCCGGCTGGCGGCCGCCTTTCCGGAGGCCCAAGTACGAGTTCCCGTCAGCGGCCCGTTCTCGATCGCCAGCAGCCTGGTGGGTTTCGAGAACCTGCTGTGCGACGTGCTCACCGATACCGACACCTCGGCCAAAGCCTTGCTTCACCTTGTCACCGGGCAGTTGGCCTTTGCCCGAGCGATTCAAGATCGCGGGCTCGACGTAGCCTTCTTTGAGTCGGCAGCCTGTCCGCCGTTGCTTTCGCCGACCATGTTTTGCCGCATCGAACTGCCTGCCCTCAAAGCGATTCTCGGCGGCATGGCGGAAGTGTTGGGCCACGGCGTACCGTGCATCATCGGCGGCAATACGGCGCCAATCCTGGATGCGATCGTCGAAACCGGCACCAACTATGTCATCGCGCCGTACGAGACCGATCAGAACGCCTTTCTCGAAAACATCTGGGACCGGACGGAGATCCGCGTCCGCGTGAACATTTGCCCCGAGACCATCGCGCGCGGCAGTTGGGAGCAAATCCGCGACGAGGCCGATCGCGTCATCGGCCTTGTGCGAGGGCGTCCCAACGTATGCCTGGGCACCGGCTCGCTGCCCTACGAAACGCCGCCGCAGAACGTGTTGCGCCTTCAGGAATACGTCGCCCAAATAGCGGCGGAATAGATGCCCCCTGAACCGCTCGCTACGGCAGCATTGCCAGCGACCTCAGGAAGAAGTCGTCGCCGCCGAAGTTGCCGGATTTCAGCGCCAAGGCCAGCGGCGGGTCGCCGAGCGACTGCGTCCACGGGACGCCGGGGTCGATCGAGGGACCGATCCGCAGCCCACGAACGCCCAGCCGTTGCATGATCGCGCCAGCCGTTTCGCCGCCGGCGACGACCAATCGCCGCACCCCGGCGGCCACCAGCGCGGCGGCGATGTCGGCCATCGTCTGTTCGACCGCCGCGGCGGCCTGCCGGCCGCCAAGGTCCGCCTGGATGCGCCGCAATTCGTCGGGCGCGACCGTCGAGTCGATCAGCACCGGCCCCTCCGCAAGACGCTCGGCGGCCCAGGCCGCGGCGGCGTGGGCTTCGGCATCGCCGCGCATCGCGGCGCGGACGTCGAGGGCGCGCGCCGGATGACTCTGCCGAAATGCTGCAACCTGCCGCTGCGTTGCCGGCGAACAACTGCCGGCGAGGACGGCGGAGTGGCCGCGGATCGCCGGCAAAACCGGAGAAGCCGGCGCGGCGTCGAGTTCGCCGATTTCGCGGTAGGCCGCCGGCAGCCCCAACGCCACGCCGGCGCTGCCGGTGACGAGCGGCATGTCGGCCACGGCGCGGCCGATGCTTCGCAGGTGCTCATCGTTGAGTGCGTCGCAGACGACCAGCGACGCGCCGCGCGCGGCATGATCCGCGAGCGCTTGTGCGATGGCTGCCGGACCTTGCATAACCGTTCTATAGGACAGCAGTCCGCATCGTCCTTTGGCCTGTCGCTGCAATACCCGGACCAGGTCGGCATCGGTCATCGGCGTCAGGGGGTGATGCTCCATGCCCGACTCGTTAAGCAGTCGCCCGTGCACGAAAAGGTGACCGAGATAGACGCTGCGGCCGTTTTCGGGAAACGCCGGGCAGAAGATCGTTTGCCGTGCTCCGACGGCTGCTATCAGGGCTTCAGCCACGGGGCCGATATTGCCCTCGGCGGTCGAGTCGAACGTCGAGCAGTATTTCAACAGGAACCGTTTGGCGCCAAGAGCCTGGAGCGCCGTAAGGGCCGCAAGCGACGATGCAATCGCCTCGGCCGGCGGCGCGGATCGCGACTTCAGCGCCACGACCAGCGCGTCGACGTTGTCGGGCACTTCGCCCGGCGCCGGCGGCCCAAACCACTGCACGGTCCGCATCCCGCCAGCCGCCAGCATCGCGGCCAGGTCCGTGGCCCCCGTCGAGTCGTCGGCAATGCAACCCAGCAGCATCTTCTTCCTACCTATCGCTCTTATCGGTACGCGTCAAGGAACCACCATCGCCTATTTCAGCCCAACCGGACGGCCGGAGCAAGTCGCGAGTCGCGATAAATGAAGGCGGGCAAGACCGGCGGGGAGGGGGCGTCGTCGCCAGCACGTGCCACTGGACTTGTCCGAAAGACGGTGGTTGGATGCGGCATCTCACCGAACGGTTGAGATTGCGAGACAACGGCGGCGCCAACGATGCATCGGCGAGTCCTAGCAGGTGTGCTGCAAAGCGTGGTTGGACGGTCGCGCGGTGTCCAACGGGGCCTTCTTCCTTTCGGACACAGGGCATCTGGGCACAAGCGAGGTTCAGACGTCGCCACATGGGACGAACAAGTGAAAGACAGCGTAGATGCCCGCCACACTCTCGACCCCAGTTGCGGCGAGTGGCCATCGCGACGAGGGCAAATTGCTCAAACATTTTATGGTCGGTTGCGCGCCGTTAATGCGCGGGTTCGCCTCCCTGTACGGGAAGATGGCGGGGACCAAAGTGGGGCAGGGGCTTGCCGAATTCGTACGCACCAAGGTCGGGCGCTTTGCCGGTATAACCGTCGTTGATGTTCGGCATGGCCACGCCCGCGTCAATGGCGTTGCAGCCCGGCTTAAGGGTCATGTATTGCACCGCTACTTTGCCGCGGCCATTGTGTTTGTTAAAGGAAACGCCAGTGAAACTCTCGAATATCTTGTCTCGCTCTACTCGAACGCCGTGCTGCTCCACGCCAAAAGCCTTCGAGAAGCTTTGAATATCGGGATAGGCGGTCCTTGCTCCGCGAGGTCCGGTATCCCATACAAAGGGGTTAGCGAGGCACTCACCGCCGCCGGTTCCCCAATCGAATCCGTTGTAGTCGACATCCGTGCGCCAGTCCGGAGTGTAACCGACCGGTGGCGGTGATTGGCCGGGCAGCAGTTCGTTCCGTTCGGCGTGCCATATGCCGCCCCACCGGCCGCCGGCCCAGATCCAGAGGTTGTTTTTGATCGTCCCGGTGAACAGCATTTGTGCAAAGGGCTGCACCCAAACCCACGAAACGAACGTATTGTTGGCCAGCACGAAGCGGTCGGTGATGCGAAACTTGCATATTTCCGTGGTGATAACCTGGTTCCGGATAAAGTACCACGGCGCTCCGTACATGCACTGAAAACTGAAACCGGCGTTATAGGAATCGGTAATGCGATTGTCCCAGACGCGGATGTTGGCATAGCCAAAGTCGGGCTCAATGCCATCGTCCGTAACATCGAAAATGTCATTCCCGAAAATATCAATGTTCCTATGGCCGCTCGAAACGCCATCCGCCGTATGAGAAATGCTATTGTGGGCGACGGTATGGCCGCATCCTTTGTTCAGTTCGACTCCCTCACCGCCGATCTTGCTCACATCCGCGTTGGCCATGTCGCCGACAATGACGTTGTCGACGATGTACCAGTTGCTGCACTCGTCGGACAAGGCGATGGAGTAGTTGAATCCCAGGATGGTATTGCGTGTCAGGACAACGTTGTCCGCGCGGCCTGTCCTCGCTATCCCTATTTTGCCCCCGGGCTGGCTCGTGATGGTAAGCCCTTCCAGCCACACATAGCTTCCATCGACACTGATATTGCTGAAAAGCACGTCGCCGTCGCCGGCCCCTTTCCATGCCAGGTACTTGCCGCCCGCTTTGCCGGGCTTGTTGAACACGAAAGAGCCGTAATGTCCCTTATGGATTAGTATCACGTCGCCGGGATTGGCTCTGGCCTGGGCCGCCGCGAGGCCCTTGAAAGGATTAGCGATCGAGCCTTCGCCCCCTCCGGCGCCGGGGACGGCGTGATACGTGGCGCCTCCTGTGGGAAGCGCGGGCAAGGGCTGGGTCTTAACAACCAATAATTCGGCCCGACTCCCGCCGTCCGGATCCTGTAGATCAAGCTTGACCTCATAGCTTGCGCCGGGATTCAGGAACATGACGCTTCCGGCGAACATATTGAACGGCCCGTCGGATCGGTAGGCATTGGCAGGGGTAGTGCCGCCATACCACGCCATGGGCATGTCCACCCGAAACAGAGGCATCGCCTTCTTCCATTCGGCTTCGCCCACTTCACGATAAAGCACGCCGCACCTTGCATTGTGGTTCTTGTCGCCGGCAAGGTTCCATTCGACGCCGATGGAATAGATAGTGGAATAGGATTCGAGGATGCCGGGAGTGGTGGCGTCCTGTGCAAAACCCGCTGTCGCGGCCACGCACAATGTCACGATGACCGAAAGAAACTGCAGGACGATTATCATGGTCAGGCTCCCGTGGGGACAAAGCATCAATCGTGGCTAGATGGACGTACGTCAGTGCTTCTGTGGCGACGCGGGCGTTTTCGCGATCGCTTCGAGACACTCGCCTATGTCGTGTCGCAGGGCCAGCAGCTTGGTTGGATCATCCAGATAGGCCCTGAAACCGTATTGATTTGCCGTGATGCCGTATTCGCCGCCGACCGCCTCCGCCCTCTGCAAGAGCGACTCGGCCCGCGCAAGGAGTTGGCGGTCCGTATCTTTAGCTTTCCGGTCCGCCTTTAGTTTGGCAATGCGATCGTGGAGCATCCATAGGTACTCGTGGTCTTCCAACCCTTCGCGCATCATTTCAAAGCGGATGGTGCTCATTGGCGGGCCGTAGCGGCCCTTCGTGCTGGGAAACCACCAGTTGTTGGCAAAGTTGCGTTTGCTGCCGTACCAGCGCATGTCGGGCAGCATCGTCATCGCCCAGTCGCCGATCCAATCGAAGCCAAACTTCCAGTAGCTCCAAAACTGGACCCGCGGCGCGAGGGCTGCCTGCCGTAGATTGAAGTAACCGTGCATGTAATAGTCGCCGTACCGCTTACCCATGCGGTGAAGCTTAGCCAAAGTGTCGACCGAGCATCGCGCGGTCCATCAATCGAAGAGGTTGAGGATTTCAGGATCGTCCGGCACGTTGCGGCCGTTGACCACCAGTACCACGCGCGGGTCGGCTTGTTTCATAAGCCGCGCCAGTTCGAGCGTCTTTTTCACGATGGCATGGTTTGACGCATATTCGGGGATCTCATCGGCAAGAAAGAACACCGGCCCGTTGCCGCTCTCGTCAATGCCGATCCCTTTGGCGCGGCAATGCGCGGCGATCATCTTGACGTAGCGAGACATCTTGTCCTTGAACTCCGGCGTGAAGTCGTCGTTGAGGTCGTACAATGACGGCTGGTACTTCTTGGGGTCTTTCTTTGGCAGGATGGGGTCCCAGTATTGCGTGTAATAGTATTCCTTTCCGCCTTTTCCACCGAGGGTGACCTGATTAATGAACATCAGGTACGGAACCATCTCGGGCTCGTAGGCGAATCGCGGCCAGTGGAGCGTGTTGCAACAATAATCGCGAGCCTTGTCGAAAGCGGTGAAGTCGATGCCGGTAAAATCATCAGCGCCCGTTCGGCTGTTTCTGCCACTGAACGCGCATCGAGCCGGAGTAGTTTGGCCGAGGCCCGAAGTGAGTTTCATAAAGGCGGTGGTCGGCGAAGAACTTCATGCGGTTGTAATAACCCTTGATTTCCTCGTCGCTCCCCGACGTGCGGACGACTTTCGCGATCGCGGCGGCCTCGTCGTTCAGATCGACCTCGCCGTCGTAGTAGTAGGCATAGTCGCTGGCAAAGGCGCAAATGTGCGGCGTCTGCGCCATCGCGAAATCCCAAACCTTTAGCCGCACCCTGACATCGGCGAGCTTTTCTCCCTTTCGAAACGATCGCGAGCGTGCCCCGATACGTTCCCGCCGGAGTCTCGGGCGGCACTTTCACCGTCACCCACAACACGTTGTTGCGATTCTTCTGGCAGGTCACAGTGTCCTTTTGGCAGAGCAAGTCCGGGATTTCCTCATGGTACGACGATCGCAGTCTTCCGATGGGATTCCACTTTAGGTTCTCCACGGCCAAACGCTCGCCCTTCTCGTTCACGAGAGACGCCAGCCGGATCGCGACGTCTTCGAGGTCTTTCTGTGGCGTAACGGCTATTTGAAACGGTTCGAATTCCCCTTTGGCCGCCTCGATGGCAACTTCATCGCCGTCCGCCGATGCCAAAGGGATGGCTTCTTCGGGAAAGATCCTCCGCGTAGCGTGATCGGCCCACAATACAAACGCCGGCGATCTTTTCAACACAACGGCCGCCGAGGCATTGGAAGCGTCCGGCGTGGAATCCTGCTTGCTGACGTACCGGGCTAACGCCGTTTCGTAGTCTCCCTGAAATGGGACCAGCAAGAATGTGCACTTTTCTTTGGTGCCCACCTGGAATGACGGCGTCTGACGATGCGTGATTCCGGCGTCGCACTCTTCGGGAACGTGGGCGAAGACGAGTCCTTCGCCCTGGCGGCTGTCGAAGTAGCATTCAGCCCGCACATACGCGCGCCCGCGTGCAGCGCGGGCATTACGGCGTCCTCCACATTCACCCGCGCCGCTTTTCGGCCATCAGCGCCTATGAAGCTTACGCTCGTCGCCAGCTTATTTAACTTCGGCGACAAAGGGGCATACGGGAGCGTAAAGTCGAAATTGTTGACTTTCCGGCACTGCAGTTCGTACACAAACGTCACGACCGGACCGCTAGCCGGAACTGTCACGCGTCGCGTCAGGTGGAAGTGCGGCGTGTCTGCCTGAAACTCCAACGTCGTGCCAGCGTCCGTCTTTTCGATGGTATGTCGACCATTAGAAATCGACCCGCCGGGATAACCTTCGTTCACCGCCTGTGTCGTGCCGCCGTCGATGTACTGATAGTATAAGCAGAAATTGTTCTTGATCAGATTCTGATTCTCGCCGTGTTTCAACGCCAACTCATAGGGGACGTAATTCATCGTGGCATTAAACGCGACCTTGACCGTGTCGTTCTCTAGCATTAAACGGCTGCCTTGTTCCGTGATAGTGACATCTGCACGGCTGCGTGATGCGCCGGTCGATATGGCCGCCAAGAGCAACAAGATCAAACAAGAAACGGGCATCGTCGCTTTCATGGCATGTACTCCTTGCGGTGGGATACGAAGGAAGTGCGATTTTGGGGGGCGGGGTTCTGCGATTATCGTCCATGCCGACGAACTAACCAAGCCCCTGCCAAGCCGTCATAAACATAAAGAAGCTCGACGGTTCGGGAGCTGGAGTGAACGCGCTGTACCGGATTTTGCAGCGCCTTCATCGGAAAAGATCGAATTTGCCGCGTTTTCGAGTGGTGTTCTAGTCTTGTCCTATCGGCGGTGTGTGGCCGGCCCACTATTGTGCGCATGCCGGTGAAATCGACCCGTGCATCGAAAGTGCTCAGTGTGGTCGAGCCGAGAACGGTTCGTTTTTCTGCAATCGCGGATCGCACCTTACCAGAAGGGCAATTTGCGGACGCCGCCACTCCGAGATCGCCGTCTTGGCATTCGCGGCGAAAATGGACAGTCCCATTTTCGCTGACACTAAAATTGGGACAGTCCCCAAGCTGTTCTTGCTGACACAAGAATCGGGACAGTCCCTATCTGTCTGCTTGCTTACGCAACTGGCGAGCCCAGAGCGTTAGCCACAGGGCAATCAGGGCCAGCATCCACAGGCAGAGCTTGAAGATGGCGGCCATCCAGAACCAGACGTTGCGAACAAACGGCCATGATGCGCCCGATCCCCACAGCGACAATATCCAGACGGGCTGACCGTTCATTACCAGAAGGTAGGCAATCCACTGAAGCACCAAGAACGTCACGCCGATCAGCACCACCCACCAACCGGCTACTGCGGCCGCCCGAAGGCGGTTCTCGAAATCGTGGTTAGCGTTGCTCATAAGGCTCCTGACTTGTAGGGTGGGTCGAGCGCAGCGAGCCCCACCAACTGCTTGATGTCATCGGTGAGGCTCGCTGCGATCGACCC
This sequence comes from uncultured Planctomycetaceae bacterium, assembly GCA_963789525.1. Lineage (GTDB taxonomy): Bacteria > Planctomycetota > Planctomycetia > Pirellulales > Thermoguttaceae > CAVXFB01. The sequence continues at coordinate 3,527 of CAWBLA010000005.1, read as the reverse complement.
ACCCATTACAACTACAACTTGATGTCGACACAACTCAGTGTTGACGTGGCAAGTTAAGGTCCTCACTTCGGTTTCTGCGCCGGCGGCTTGCGACGGTTGGTTGCGATGACGGCCGCGCTCGGTTCGCGTGGCGTGATGGATTTCCGCCTCGGCCAGCGGCTTGCCCAGCTGCCGGCGCATCTGGCCGATGCGGTCGCGAATGGCGGCCGCCCGCTCGAACTCCAACTCCTCGGCGGCCGCCAGCATCTCGGCCTCCAACTCGGCCAGATACTCCTCCGTGATGTACTGCGCTTCCTCCGCCTGGCCCACGACGGCGTACTACTGGGCGTGGGCGGCGGCCTCGGCCTCGATGCCGGCGCGAATCGTCTTGCGAATCGTCTCCGGCGTGATGCCGTGCGCCGTGTTGTACTCTCGCTGCATCTGCGCGGCGGCGATCGGTCTCCTCGATCGCCCGCTGCATCGAGTCGGTCACCTTGTCGGCGTAGAGCAACACCTTGGCGTTGACGTTGCGGGCCGAGCGGCCGATCGTCTGCATCAGCGACGTCTCGCTGCGCAGAAAGCCCTCCTTGTCGGCGTCGAGGATGGCCACCAGCGAGACCTCGGGCAGGTCGAGCCCTTCGCGCAGCAGGTTCACGCCGACCAGCACGTCGAAGTGCCCCAGCGCGCAGGTCGCGCAGCAGTTCGACCCGCTCGAAGGCGTCCAGATCGCTGTGCAGCCACTTGCAGCGGACGTCCTGCTTGGCGAAATAAGCGGCCAGATCCTCGGCCAGCCGCTTGGTAAGCGTGGTCACCAGCACGCGCTCGCCTGACGGCCGCCCGGCTGGCGAATCTGCTTCAAGCAGATGCGGCACCTGCGATCGGGCCGGGGCAACTTCGATCTCCGGATCGAGCAGGCCGGTCGGCCGGATCACCTGCTCGACGCACTTTGCCGCCGGTCTTTTCCAGTTCGTAGGGCCCCGGCGTGGCCGAAACGTAGATCGCCTGCTTGACGCGGCCCTCCCATTCGTCGAACCGCAGCGGCCGGTTGTCCAACGCGCTGGGCAGGCGGAAGCCGTGCTCGACCAGCGTCACCTTGCGGTTGTGGTCGCCGAAATACATGCCACGAACCTGCGGCACGCTGACGTGCGATTCGTCGACGAACAGCAGGTAATCGTCGGGAAAAAAGCTGAACAGCGTGTCCGGCGGCGCGCCGGCCGGCCGCCCGGAAAGCGGCCGGCTGTAGTTCTCGATGCCCGGACAATAGCCCACCTCCTGCAGCATCTCGATGTCGAAGCGCGTGCGGGCGCTGAGCCGCTGGGCCTCCAGCAGCTTGCCCTGGGCCTTGAACTGCTCCAGCCGCTCTTTCAATTCCCGCTTGATCTCGTCGACGGCCGCCGGCAATTCGCTCCTCGGGCAGCACGAAGTGTTTGGCGGGATAGACGAACAGCCGCTCGGGCCGCTCGAGCACCTCGCCGCTGGTGGGATGGATGACCGAAAGCTGCTCGACCTCGTCGCCCCAGAACTCGACGCGGAAGGCCATTTCCTCGTAGGTCGGCCAGACCTCGACGCAGTCGCCCCGCACGCGGAACTTGCCCGGCTGAAACTCGACGTCGTTCCGCTCATACTGAATGTCGACCAGCTTGGCCAGCACCTCGTCGCGATCGACCGCCTGGCCCACGTCCAGGCCGACCATCATCGCCCGATAATCCTCCGGCGAGCCCAGGCCGTAGATGCACGAGACGCTGGCGACGATAATCACGTCGCGGCGGCTGACCAGCGCGCTGGTGGCGGCCAGCCGCAGCCGCTCGATCTGCTGGTTGATCGAGGCGTCTTTCTCGATGTAGATGTCGCGCTGCGGAATGTACGCCTCGGGCTGATAGTAGTCGTAATAGCTGACGAAATAGTGGACGGCGTTGTGGGGGAAAAACTCCTTGAACTCGGCGTAAAGCTGGGCGGCCAGCGTCTTGTTGTGCGACATGACCAGCACCGGCCGCTGCACCGTCTGGATGACGTTGGCCATGGTGAACGTCTTGCCCGAGCCGGTCACGCCCATCAGCACCTGCTGTTTCCGGCCCTGCGCAGCCCCCCGGCCAGGGCCTCGATGGCCTGGGGCTGGTCGCCGGCGGGTTGAAAGGGGCCACGAGCTGAAACATGGGTAACCGGACCGATGTGCAGGACATCAATAGTACCCCGCCGTGCCCGATCGTGCTACCCGACGCAGTCTCGCACCCGGTGTTGCCGCTGCGCCGAGGGCCACCCATCGGACGGCGATCAAGAGCGGCATCAAAGGGGACAGTCCCATTTTCGCCGACCACCGCTGCGCGGCGGTGCCCGCGAAAATCGGGACAGTCCCCGTTCTTAGACCACGCGATTTTCGTGGATGGTCCGCTGATACCACTGAAAACTGAGCTTGGGCGTGCGTTTTTTGGTATCGAAGTCCACGCGGGTGATGCCGAAGCGACGGAGGTAGCCCCAAGACCACTCAAAATTGTCCATTAAGCTCCAGTGGAAATAGCCCCGCACGGGGTATCCTTCGGCAATGGCACGTTGGACGCTCCGCAGGTACGCCCGCATGTACAGAATCCGGTTGGTATCGACGATTTCGCCGCTGCCGGTGACTTTGTCATCGCTGGCGCAACCGTTCTCGCTGATATACACCGGCAGGTCGCGCTTTCCCAATGCGTCCCTTACCATGCGCACGCCCCAATAGAGCGACTCGCGGCACAAAGTCCAACCAAGGCATGTGCATCTTCGGGTAGCCTGCGGGCCAGGGCAACACCTCGAAGCCGCGGGCGTTGTCGGCGGCGGACATACGGGCCGGTATAGACGTTGAAACCCAGGCGTCCAACGGCTGGCAAATTGTCCGCATGTCGCCGTCCTGGACGTCGGGCGGTCAGGGCCAAGCTCGGCCCAGCGTCGTGGATCGTGGCGGCCGGTCAGGGCGGGAACCACGATAACACCGTTTTGCGCCGAGGACAGAAACGCCCGCCGAGCCGCCTCGATGTGCTCGGCCGTCTCCATTACCGGGACCGGAGAGTCCATGTTGTCCACCAGCGACACATGGCACGTGCCGGGTGCGGCCGCGAATCGCCTGGCAAGCCAAACCGTGGGCCAGAAGTGCGTGAAGAACCGTCTGCGACACCTCCTTGCCGGTCTTCACCACCGTGCCTGGCGCATGGACCGGGACGTCTTTGACTCCATAGCCCGCCTGCGTAAAGCAGGCAATCTCGTTGATCGTCATCCAGTGCTTGACTCGATCGCCCAGACGCTTCACCGTGGCCGAGCAGTAGTCGCCGAAATCCTTGGCCATCTCGCGGCTTCGCCACGATCCATAACGGTCTTCGAGCGCTGAGGGCTGTCCCAATGGAACAGCGTGGCGTGGGGAGTGATTCCGTGCTCCAACAGCGCGTCCGATAATCGGCGGTAGAAGTCGATTCCCTTCTCGTTTACCGCTCCCCGGCCGTCGGGAATCACGCGGGGCCAGAGATACTGAAGCGATAATGCTTGACGCCCAAGTCGGACATCAGCTTCACGTCTTCCTTGTAGCG
>CAWBLA010000004.1:0-71824 GCA_963789525.1 uncultured Planctomycetaceae bacterium | reverse complement strand
AAGAACGTCAGTTTGGGGATGCTGAAAATATCCAACGTTTCCTGGCGCTGGATGCCGTGGTGACCTGGCGGGTGCTCTACCTAACGATGTTAGGACGCGATCAGCCCGATCTGCCCTGTACCGTCATTTTGGGGCCCTCGAATGAATGGCAGGCGCTGGTCTGTTTTATCCGCAAGATCCGTCAACCGCCTCAGGACACTCCGTCGCTAAAGCAAGCCACCCGTTGGATCGCCCAGTTAGGCGGTTTTTTAGGACGTAAATCGGATGGTTTTCCCGGTCCCATGGCGATCTGGCAGGGCCTACAGCGTTTTTTGGATATTGCGGAAGCCTAGTTGGTGTTCCATGATGCATGATTTGTGGGTAAAGGAAATGGCTTCAGACGGGCGATGTATAGCGTGGCGTGGCGCTGTGCGTAGTGCCGCTTCTTTGGTTCAGGTGTATAATAGAACAAATATCTTATTTTCAGCGAGGAAATCGTTATTAACATATGGGCCGCATCACCTCACCCTCTTTTATCGCTGAACTACCCCTGCGGGTGTTACGCCGAAACAAGAATTGGCCATTCTGATTCGCTCTCGAATTTGCGCGACAGCTCTACAATGCTTGTTTGGGATTTTCTGCAGCGAGCTATTCGTTTGCGGGATGGTTGGTGATGCGTCGCTCTGCGCCTTCTTTGTCCACGATATGCACATTTTACAGCCTACCAAGCCGATCTCCGGATGTTTTATCTTGAAGCCAGCCGAACCTGACGTTCGAGCCGTTCCGGATCGGATATGTCGTCGGCACTCCTGTGCTGCGATCGAATGCACCTCGGGCTTCACGAATCCCAAGGTTCATGCCCCGCGGCCAGGCCTTGATTCGACTGTCGGAAAAGACGCATTTGCGGATCCCGTAAATTGCTGCACTTTGGCGATGCTCTCATCGACGGCGCCGTCATCGACGATGACAAACTCGACTAGCTGCAAAGGCCCTCTGCCAGAATGCTTTCGACCGCCTCGCAAACATAGGCGCCCGTCGTTATAAACAGTCATCACGACGCTTACCAGCGGTAGATGTGCAGCGATCAGTTCGTTGGCGGCCACGACCAGCTAACCCTATCGGCCTTCCAGTATGTTAATGTCAAGAACGCCTTGCGCTCGGCGCACCGGCCAGAGCTTAAAGCCATCGATTGCGGTTGTTCCTCCTGGTAGTTCTGCAGAACGGCAATCAGCAAGGCCGTCACCCACCAGCCGGGATAGTCGCCGTTGAGCATGCTGGCATTATGGAACTGGCAGTTCAACAGATAACCATGGCCATTGCGCGCAACCGATTGCCAGAAAGCTCCCTTTGCAGCCATCCCACCTTCCACACCGTCCAGGCCAGCCGAACTTGCAGCCCGGCGATTGCAATCGCGCGATCGAGAAGGCCGGGTGCGCTGTGATAAAGCAACGCATTCAGAAACAGATTGTGTGGCGTCGGGGCGGCACCGAAGGTGGCATTAGCCTGGTTTTCACGGAACGAATGTGCCAACGATGGGGTGTTGCGGTATCATCTCCACCGGCATCCCGTATAGCAGTCATGCGGGTCTCCGACGTTTTGTCTCCACAGCGCCAGAGACGATAGCGAGCCGACGTACTGGCTCGAACAATCCACACGGGCCGAGAAAGCTGCTCCCATGCCCACCATCGCCGCTAGCGAGGAGTACTCCAAACGTCCTTCCCTTGATATTTCGCAGTAGCGTGACACAAAATGCGATAATGCATAGTCCCCGGCGGACACGAAGGCAACGATCGCTTCCTGAAGTCACCAGATTGATCGCAATCAGCATCAAGGGGATGAAGACGATAAATCGCCATCGTGTTTCCAACATCAGCGGCAACAGGAGCGAGATGCCGATAACCATGTAATAGCTGCAGTAGAAGGCACTGCCGAACAGCCCTGCGACGAGCGTCGTATTTTCGGTCATCGCAGCGACGTTGCCAAACTCAGACGCTGTTGTTGGTACGTTGAATCAGGGTAGCTGCAATTTCCATGCCCAGCCTTGGTCGAGCCATTGCATGATGGCGACGAACGCCGAAAAGGCAATCAAGCCGCACAGCACCAGCACGACCGATCGAAGTGACCCCTCCTGGCCGCGGTGCGCACGAGACAATGGCAGGCATGGCGGTCAGAGAAGTTAGTGAAGTCCGTTCGACCACTCTTCGGCACCTGCTTGATGGTCGAATCGCCCTTGAAGATGTTGGAAGCCGTCGACCATACGATCAGCACCGCCCAGAGGGCGATGAGCCACCATCCAATACGCAGCCAAATAATGCGTCGTCCCTGGGAAGCCGAGCTGGCAAGCACGACCAGAATCAACACTGCTCACTCACAGTGGCTCGCCCGCTGGAAGATCAATGCCAAAACTGACAACCCCTCTGCATACGAGGAGAGCACGATTACACACAGCGTCAGCAATTGCACGATGATACCGGGCGTGCGCAACTGGTGCTGGCAGGTACGCAACCCGCGGCATCGGCGGATGATACGGTGATTGTTGAACCATTTGGTCTACCTCCGACCCACGAGCGACGTGATTGCCACGACTTCCTTGGCAACCGACGCTTCCTGTGAGTAGTTTGTCACGACGAACTCCCCCTAGCCGCATCCCCTAATTTGTGATGCAGCGGCGCCTCATCCGAGCAACCGACGCAATGCTGCGGCGAGGCAGACCCGATCGCTCCGCCAGAGCAAGACCATTGACGCCGTGCGCGAATTCACCTCGCGAGTGCCCGCCACGTCCGTGCCGACTACTCGCGAGACCGCAAGCCATGGCCTCCAGAGGCGCCCGGCACACCCCCCCAGCGCGAAGGCAGCACAAACACCTCGGCCGTATTGAATGCAGACGCGGCAACTCGGAATTTGGCACCACGCCTGCAAAGTCAACCTGTAAACCGTTGTGCGCGTTCACCAAGCTCTCGTTCTAGAGGCCCGGTTCCAACCAGCAGCAGCTGCGCCCCAGGCACAAGCCGGCACGCGTCCAACAGAAGCGGGAGGTTCTTCTGCTCATTAAACCGCCCCACAAAAACCATGCTCCGCGGGTGTTTCGCTAACATTTGGCCCAGGCCGAAATCGATCGACATCGATTGGGTTGGGAGACGACGAGAAAGTGCTCCGGCGGTACCGCGTGTTTTTCGGCGAGATAGTCGCGATCGCCGGACATGGCTACGAATATCAGATCGGCAGCCCGGACGCAACGGCGTTCCAGCCAAAGACCAAAGCGGCGACGAAGCGGGTGTGCCTGTGCCCGAGTCGCAAAGATCGATTTGACGAATCCGCAGCGAACGATCAGCGGCTTCCTGAAAAGTCTCGCTGCAATTGCGGCCGTCCACGCCCCACTCAGTTGGTTGCTCTTGAATAGCTGGCACGGGACACGCGTTGCGGTGCACGATCGGGGCCAAGAGTCCAAACACGCGGTACGGCAATCGCCAGCCGTTGTAAACTGCCCTGATCGGAGCAATGAGATTCAGGAGCCGCTCAAGCCGTGGCGTACGACGATCGTATGTGACAAAAAGCACGGAAAGACCGGTGTCCGCAAGCGCGCGATAATACCCCACCTCGCGGTCGAGCAAACCCGTCTCATCCCAGGTCGCAAGGGACACGCCGTGCGAAAGAACAGCGCGACTGTCGAGGCGCCCGTGGCGGCCGCGTTCGCCACAACACGGGGATTCTGACGTCGTCTCATGTCTTTTCGTGATCAGGCGTCGGATGGCCTCAAGGTATCCTTGGCACATTCGTGATCCGGACGGGCCCTTCTCCAGTGCCTTTCTACGAAGGTTAGCATCGCCGTCGCGTGCTTCCGCGATGGCTGCCGCGACGTCGTTCTTGAATCCGATGCCGTCATTGCGCGTTATCTCGACCACTCCGCCGCCGTCTTCATGGTACACGATCGGAAGGCCGCATCGCCGCCTCGACGTGGTGCATTCCACGGGCCGAATTTGGATGCGGTAACATATACATCGCCTTGCCGTAAAAGGTTGGCCAGCGCGCCGTGCGCAGAACTGATGGTCTTCGCCGATCGCCAGACGATTTCCTTCGGCCATCGGCCGATAATCCACAGCTCCGTCCCCGGCAGTTGGTTGTCGTCGATAAGCCGGTCTATGTCACGGTACGTTTCGAACCCCTTGTTCCAATTGTCCGACCAGTGATGGGTTACGAGGCGAAGTGGCTCCGAAGCGGTGTACGTGCTGCCGCCGAACGGATGGAAGATCGCCGGGTCTGCCCCGTTGTAGACCACGGCATTCGGCTTCTGCAGGTCGAACCATCGCTCTGCGTGGTAATCTCGAATCCACCCGGAGATGAATATCGTAAAATCGACCCATTGGTTATCCGATTCGAACATGCGATCGAACACGTTCGTACCGCGGGTTTTGTCGCCATCATTTACGCGGAAAATACAAGGCGTTTTGGGGTTGCGTTTCTTGTACTCGCGGATGTCGTCGATTCCGAACGTGTATCGTGCCTTAGCGGTGGGGTGATCCATGGCCAGGATACAGTCCACTCTGCCGCGGAGATCAAACCGCACTGCATAACCGTGGGCGGCCAGCGCATGGACCATCTGCTGCGCCCATTGGTTGCCTCCGCCAAAGGAAGATCGCGTAGGGAGGAAGTTCATCGCCACGATGGCGATCGGTTCGGTAACGTCTGCTGCACGGCGTTGGAGCCCCAAACGAAACGCCCACGCCCGGCGTTGTGCCCGGCCTTTGATCCGGTGAGCCCAGTTCTTCAGCAAGGCCCGACTCGACCGGACAACATGGGCGGATTGCGTCATTCGTCTGCCCCTTCCGGTTGGACGGCGGCGATAACGTCCTCGGCGCCGTGAATCTGCCTCAACAACGGCTGATAAACGTCGCGCAATATTGATCCCCGACGCTTGCCCAGCCAAGCCCACCGGCCGTGGCCAAACCGTTTTCGATGAGCTGCCGTGACAACGACTGCTCCTCAAGGATGCGCACCGCACCGTCAACAATGGCATCGACGTCCTCCACGTCGGCGAGCAGCCCATTGATCTCGTGTTTCACCACGTCGATCGCCATTCCTACACGCGTCGACACCAAGGGAACGCCGATGGCCATCGATTCGGTGATGGCCTTGGGACCACCTTCTTCACGCGACGTCACCAGATAGAGATCGAGGCAGTTGTATAGTGGGATCAGGTCGGTCAGCGACTGCACATACTCATGACGATAGGGTATGCCGGCAGCTTCCAGACCCTTCTTGACGTAACCGCTGCGCGGGACCACTGAGCAGCACAAATACCGGCGCATGGCGGCGATGCGTCGCACGGCCGCCAAAAATACGTCCGGTCCCTTAATCAATTTCGGCTCAAGCCCCTCGCCCCAGCCGTTGCCGTCTTTCTGGAACGAGCCGATGCACGCGTGGTTCGGCGGAACGCCAGGCGCTGCGCGGCTGCGCCGGCGCTGCTCGTCGGTGGGCGGCACGAACAACTGCAAATCCACGCCGATCGGAATCTGCACGAGTTTTGCATCAGGTACGCCCCACTGTCGAAGGCGGGATCTCATGACGCTGCACGAGACAATGACGCGACCGACGCTGTCAACGTGGTCGACGAGAAAGTCGATCGCACGCCGCATGGGATCACCCATGTCGCGATGGCCGTGAAAAAATGTTGCGGCGACGCGGTTACTGCCGTGCAAGCGGCCCAATCCCATGACGAACGACCAGATCGAGCCGAAGTGAGCGACGGCCTCGAACGAGCCGGCCGCGTAGGTGCGAACGCGGAAGCGAACCTGCGGAGCGACAGACCGCATCGCATTCCGTATGGCAATCCCGTCTTGTTCTGTCGACCACGATCGGCCCTCAACAACATAGTAGATGCGAGGCGGCACGCGACCGATGACCTTTTCCCAATGCAAGCGGCTCCACGCTCCAGCATTCAACAATGCTCGGACGGCGTTCGCGGCAGTCCTACGTGAAAGTGAGCTTACCATGTATCTTACGGCGCAAACGATTGCCACTCCATACGTTCAGCGACGCCAAGCATTTCCAGGCATAAGGCGATTGCCCAGGTGAGCATCACGGCGCCATGCAGGTCGCTCTGTCTGCAGCGGAAGCTGGTCCACGCGCGCGGTAATAGCGCATCTGCGCTCGGCCAACGAAGAACGAGAACGCGCCGTCGGAGTTGCGAAATGCGGCTGACTGCTCCAAGCCCCGCAGGGCCAAATCGCAGATGTCCGCGCTACGATAACCTGGCGATAGCGACAGCATTCGCTGACCACGAATAGCCGGTTGAGGAAGCCACAACCGTGGTACTGAAACGGCTGATCAAGTGAGTAATCGAGCAGTTCGGTTACGTAAGGCGGCGTCTTGCACGCCCACTTGTAGGCGGTAGGGCCTTCATGGCGCCGTTGATCTGAGTGGTTGGCGGCGCGTCTGCCGCTCCCCACGTCCCGTTCTTGGGTATACGATGTTTCTCGAGCTCCTCAAATGCGGTTGCAAGCAAGTCCTGTTGCTTGACCGCGCCAAAATGCGCCGCGTTGACTTGCAGAGAAAAGATCAGATGGCTTACATGGCTTCCGGCGTCCCACGGATCGGCCCACATGCGACTGCGGACAAAGTCTCTCACCTGGCTTTCGGATTCCCAAGGGCAGTAGACGGGGTGTCTTGGGCGCTCGCCAACGGTCAACAGCGTTGCCGCCGACTGCCGCGTTTCTGGCGGATTGCCTGCTGTCGAACGTGCGGCAGCGCGGCATGCGGCTCAACCGTGGCCGGTAAATTCCGCCGATCACGTTCCCCAGAACGATGCGCCGCAGCATGATCCGATCCACGAACTGCCCGCCGGGCTCCTGGAAAGACTGGACGAACGCGGTACACGCATCGCGGCGCACGAGCGGCCACTTGTTCCAAAGGCCGATGCTCCAAGCGATCTTCATGGCGAAACACGTGGCGAACTGGCCAGCGTGACCGCGGGTGGGCACAAGGCTGCGGCTCGCGCAGAAACGGAACCGGCCGTCCGCCAGACCGACCGCCATCCGCTCCAGCCAGTCGCCTACAGACTCCCTGACTGAGTGTCCGTATTCCTGTGCGTCAATCGTGCTCATGCGCAATATCGGCCGACACGCGCTTCGCGTCCGCGTATGGCCGTCCAATTCATCGATAGAAGTGCAGGCACGACTAATCAAGGGGCGTAACCACCGAAGTATTGATTGTGGCCTTCAGCAATCCGCCGCGGCTATCGACGGGAAGCGGATATCCGATCGGCTGGACGAAATCCTCAAAAGGAACGGGCAGAGGCCGGTCCATGAGATGCGCCACTTTGGACTGTTCGACGATCTTGTAATAGAACATGCCGTCAGGCGGCTCGCGATACAGGCCATAGCGTTTATCGCCGCGCACCTTCGCCTTTGCGCCGATGTCGTCATCGACGATGTCGGCAGCGACCGGCAGGATTGGCAGTGCCTGCTGCAAGTTCAATCGCGAGTTGCGCCACCGCAACTTCATTTCTGTTTCGCCGCCGCCGCTGGAGTCGCCCATGGCCGACGTGCCGCCGGCCGCTTTCCACGGTCCGAGCTTTCGCCAGACGTCCGTTCGCGTGAGCGACGGAATGCCCGACCCGACGATTCCTTCGGTAGTCCAACCGCACGTCCGGAAGGGAAACCCGCCGAGGACAGGACCGCCCGCGCGTGCCGGAGCCTGGTCCCGAAGTTGCGACCGTCTCGCAGGAACTTTTTGGTGCGCAGCCATCGCCGCGGCCCCCAATACCGCTCGATCGTCTGGCGGCGGATCGCGTTGAGCCCCATGCTGCCGATCCAGGGATTGTTCGCCAGGACTTCGACGCAATCGACCATCCAGTCGCCGGCGACGATGAATTGCACGTCCTCGGGCCAGATCAAGATCGTCTCTCCCCGCACCGGGCAACAAGCTCGTTCATCGCATCGACGTGTTCGGTCTTGGGGCTGCGCCCTGCGCAGCACAAGTTCATCGACCCACTCCAGGCCGCGGAGGTAGTCGCCAGACCGTGTTCTGTCGATCCATTGTCGACTACGATCCATTCGATGTTCGGATACTGGATGCACCGATGCGCCGATTCGAGCGTCGCCCGCAGGTAGCGCAGGCGGTTGCAGCTAATGACACCGATGGTAAGCGTGGATCGCCCGCCGTGGTTTGTTGGGGTGCTGGTTTGGGTCATCGTATTCCCTGTGTGCGTCCTATTGCTTCTTCTCCAAGAATAGAAAATTGTGGGTCATCAGTGTATCGCGGCCCGTTTCGCAGATGGCTTGGATTTCTTCTTTGGTAATGAGTCGTTGCTGCGCCGTGGCCGTCCAGGCGTCGTAGCCGTTGTCCCAGAATATCTGAAACGTCGCCAGCAAGTTGGGATTTATGGCAATCCCTTTTGGCTGGTGCTCCGCCACGCAGATTTCTACGAGCCAGACGGGCTTCGGCTCGAGGGCGAGGTGGTATGCGGCCCCTTGGAGCATCGCGTATTCGGCGCCTTCAACATCCACGAGAAAAAGGCATCGACGTCCCGCCAGCCGCGATGCCAGCACATTGTCCAACGTGGATACGGAAACCAGACTCCGACAGCGATCCGGCGTATTGGCCCACCCTCGTACCAACGATGCGCCGGTATTGCCGCCATACAACTCCACGACACCAATCCTGTTGCTCAGCGCGATCGGAAAAACCTCGATGCGATCGTCCCAGTGGTTGGCCTTCATATTCGCATACAGGCACTGAAGGTTGCCGTAATTCGGCTCGAAAGCAATCGTGGGCAATCCCCGGCTCAATGCGATGCAACAGTAGTAGCCGATATGGGCGCCGATATTGACGGACACGTCTATCCCGCCGAGGAGTCGCTTGACGATCTCGGTCTCTTCCGGCTCGTGCAAACCTTTCTGCATTTTGCGATTGTCGACCAGCTTGAAGCCCAATGGCGTATCGACCGGCGTGTCGACGCGATGCTCTGTTTTTTGCCAGCGACGCTCCCCAGCCCGTAGCTGGTAGGACCGTGCCAAGGGAATTTGTCTCACCAACGGCTTCAAGGTATCCTTGATCACGCGTGCAACGCCCATCCTTCAATCTCCTGCCCTTAAAAATCAGCCCTGAAGACTTCGTTCGCCGCGATGAGCCCGGCGGTTCGCACACTCATGCGGATATCTGCAATCTAGTGCGCTTTGCGGCGATCATCTCCTCCAGGATATCCGGAAGCTCTCCGAGGTAATCTGCCATTCGGGGAAGTGCGACTTGAGTTTCCGCAAGTCGGACATGTAGCAGATGTGGTCGCCGATGCGGTTCTGGTCCACATAGGTCCATTGCACCTGCGGCCGGAGATCTGTTCAACAAGATCGAAGGCCTCGAGGATCGAGACGCTGTTGCCGCGGCCGCCGCCCAGGTTGTAGACCTCGCCGGGTCGCGGGTTCTGGCGAAACGCGTCGAAGGCCCGGAGCACGTCATGGCTGTGGATGTTGTCGCGCACTTGCTTCCCTTGTAGCCGAAGACGCTGTACGTCTGGCCCTGAACGGCAACATTTACGAGATAGGACAGGAATCCGTGCAGTTCCACCGACCGAGTGCGAGGGCCCGGTCAGGCAGCCGCCGCGAAAGATGCCGACTTTCATGCCGAAGTAGCGGCCGTACTCCTGGGCCATGACGTCGCCGGCCGCCTTCGACGCGCCGAATAGCGAGTGCAGACAGCGGTCGATGCGACACTTCTCCGAATGCCTTCATGGTCCTCGGGCCGAGCATAGTCGTAGCGGTTCTCCAGCTCGACGATCGGCACTTCGTTTGGCGCATCGCCGTACACCTTGTTCGTGCTCATGTGGATAAAGACCGCCTCGGGACAGAACCGCCGGGCGGCTTCGAGGATGTGAGCGTCCCGAGGCGTTGACCTCGAAATCCACGAACGGAATGTCGCGCGGCCCTGTCGTGCGACGGCTGCGCGGCGGAATGCACGACCATGTCGAATCGCTGGAGCGAAACAGATCGAACAGCTTTTCGCGGTCGCGGATGTCCACGTTGCGGTGCCGTGAACCGTGCCGGTAATGGTCTTGAGCCGCGCGAGGTTCCACGTCGTGTCGCCCTGGGGACCGAAGAAGTCGCGCGCAGGTTGTTGTCCATGCCCACGACCGTGTTCCCCAAGCCGTCGTAGTACTCGACGGCTTCCGAGCCGATCAAACCGCTGCTTCCGGTAATCAAGATTTTCACGTCGCTTCCTCCGGAGTTCTCGTTCGTGTTTCTAACGTTTCAAGAGCCGTGGCATTAGCCTGCGAGGGAACGGCCAGTCCGCTGCCCGCACTGCAAGTTCGTGACTGCGTGGTGTCGCCGCTGAACGGATGCGGTGCGAGCAAATGCCGTCGCGCGAGCAGCACACGCGAGAATAGTGCGAGCGAATCCTATCAGCTTCGCAGTCGCACGCGGAAGGGAAACGCGCCAGGTGGAATTCCAAAAAGCCTTGAATACGCAACCAGCAATCTCGACTTACTGCGTTTGATGGCGAGGGCGAACCTTGAAAACTCTCGGTTCACGACGTAGTTGAGCGTCCTGGGGCTATTGATCAGCCCATGCCAATGGCGAACCCGTGCTTGCGGCACGAGGCCGACCTTCCGACCAGCTCTGCGGAGCCTATCACAGAAATCGGCGTCTTCGGCATACATGAAGAACAGCGGATCAAACCCGCCGATGAGAAAAAGGTCTGCTCGTCGCACGACGACTGCCGCCGCCGGCATGAACTTGACGTCGTAGAGCTCTTTTGGCGTGCGCAAGACAAGATCATCCCAGAACTCCGCGGGGATGCATCCTTCGCGGAACGGTGGATCAATACGATCATCGGCAAACATGATCTGAAGAGTGCCGACCATGGCGAACTCCAGGTTCTTCTTAAGCGACTCGACGAGCAGTGCGACGACCCCGGGGTAAACAATGATGTCTTGATTCAGTAGACAGACGTACTCGGCGCCATCATCGAGTGCCAACTGCATCCCCACGTTATTCGCTCGACCGAAACCCATGTTCCGCTGCAACTGGACGACCCTGACGAACGACCCATACTGATTGGCTCGCTGTACAGTGTCATCGGTTGATGCGTTGTCAACGATGATTACTTCGGCAACGCCGCCCTCGTCGCGCACGCTGTCTAAGCATCGGTCGATCCAGTCGGACCCGTTGTAGGTCACAATCACCGCAACGACACGTTCGTGCATTATTACCGCTTCCACTTGCTCAATGCCGTGCAGCCTGCTGCGAGTCTGTATCCGCCAACCTGCCATGTGAACATGGTTTCTCGCACTCCACGCGAAGGCACGGTTCCAATTCCTTGTGGTAGTCTCGCGGTTCTCTCTGCACGACTTCAGTAAATCCGACGGACTCGAGTAACTTGCACAGGCGGGACGCATTGTACCCGAATAGGTGAGCGTCCCCGGGGAACCGCTGACGACCAAAGATGTTGAAGAGCCTTTCTTCGTTGCCGTCGAGATACTCACGAAGTGCTTTGTCCAGGTCGGGACACTCCAAAATGAGCTTGCCGCCGGGCGTCAGGAGCCGATACCAGTGCTCGAGGCCGCTTCGGACGACGGGGTGCGGGAGATGCTCGATGACGTGGTAGGTTTCAATCCGTTCGACCGAGTTTTCGGGGCACGGTAGATGTCGCGATATTCCCCACGTAGTCCGTCGCACGACTGCAATTGCGATCAATATTCACAAATCCCGGCAATGCACGCTGGCCGCAGCCAAGATGCAGGCGGAGAGGACACTTGGAAAAGCGAAGGCGATACCAGTAGCGGAGCTGTTTAAAGGGTATGAGCAAGTGCCGAACTTCGCTGTACAACACGACCGGTTCCTAACACGGGAATTCTCCCTCCGTCGCTCGCACTGATGGGTATAGATAGGCCCGCAGGTCTAAGAAGTGCTGTATGACCCTTCGCCCTTGAGGAAACGACACGAGAAGCAGGAGGTACCACAGAACCATGAGGATCATTTTCAACGCAAGCCGCAAAACCGTCGAGGCAGGGCCTGCATATACGAGCACGGACAGGTAAACCGCGATGCCGGCAGCCACGGAAGCGAGTGCCGAGCCCAGAGAGACTCAAGCAAGTCTGCGCAAACGTATCGGGGAACCGCGGTAACAATAAATCAACTGTGGAAGACGGACCAAGGCATTGGTGATGCTCACCGCCGCCGCCATGCCAATAATGCCCCAATGCAACCCGATGATCATTCCCAACACGCATACAAAAGTCCCGCCGACGGCGGCGACGAGTTCGCGATCGCTTCTGCCGGTCGGAATCACTACCCAGCCCGTGGCGACATTAAACGTCCCGAGAAAGGCGGCCAACCCCAGCAGGCGGAAGACCGGTGCCGCTTCGATCCACTTCGGTCCCAGCAATACAAGAACAATCTCGTCGGCCGGCAAAAACAACCCACCACCAACGGCATCCCCAGTGCCGCAATAAGCGAAATACCGTGCCTGTAGTACCGGCGAAATTGCTCCGGTGAACTCTGCAGGCGCGACAAGGCCGGCACTGCAACCGACGTCACCGGCCCGTTGATCTGACTGATCGGCAGCATCAGCAACGAATATGCCTTCGTGTACAATGCCAGTGGGTCGGCTCCAAAGCGCCAGCCAATCAGCAAATCGTCGAACCGCCGAAAGAGATAGATGAAGACTTGGGCTCCCATGAGGTTGCCGCCAAACTTGAGCATCGGCCGCACGCCCCGCTGCGCCTTGGGCGTCCGGGCAGCCACGGACAAGCAATCCACGAGCCGATAAGAGTGCCAAGCACCATCGTGACCGAGCCGGCCACGAGTGCCCAGTAGCCATAGCCGAGCCAGGCCGCTGCCACGCCCACTACAACGCTCACCACCTGGGCGGCAAGCCGAATCGATGCCATGACGCCGAATCGCATCTGCCGGCGGAGCAACGCCTGGTGCTGCGCCATCATGCCGCCGAGCAAGAACGTCGTGGAAGTGACTAGGGTGATGCCCACCAGTTCGGGCCGCCCATAGAACCATGCCACGACCGGCGCCAGGGCGGCCAACGTAACCGCCAACATAAGCCCCAGCAAGACGTTGAACCAGAAGATTGTACTGATTTGTGCGCGGTTGATTGTCTTCTGTTGGACGGTCGCCATCGATAGCCCTGCGTCGCGGAAGATCGAGACAAATCCAACCACGATTCCCACCATCGCCACGAGCCCAAAATCATCGAGGCTGAGTAGCCGAGCGAGAATTGCGGTCCCGCCTAAGGACAACAGGACGGTCACCACTCGTTCGGAGATCGTAATCATTGCCCCCTGCGCCGAGCGGCGTCCAAGATTCCGCTCGATATGGTCCGTGGAAAACAATCGGTCCGGCACGGGGTCCGGCACCGGGTCGGGCATCAATTCACGGCCTTGATCGAGTTGATCCTGCATGAGTCCTTACGCGAGTCTCGGCACTAACGGTCGGCCGCAGACGCGGCTGCCCCCGCGCAGACTCCGTCCCCGTGGGTGACGTGCGTCCCCGTTTTGTGCAACCAAACGAAGGATGTTCTGCGCCTCATTGCGTTGATCAGCCCTGCCGAAACGGCCGGGCAAAATCCCGAATCAAACCACGGGGAGGACGTCGTATCCTCCCGGACCGAGTGTCGGTCGGCTTATCCTCACTATAGTGTTTTTTTGTCGCTGGGGCAGGACCCGTCGGGCGTTGCCCGGCCCCGTCGGCGGCGGTCGCGGCACCGCATCGTTCATGAAAAGGATTCTGAGGATTCTTCGGGCTGTGCTGGCAAGAAAGCGGCACGTAATCGCCACCCTGGGGACCGACCTTATTGACATGCCGTTTGGCTGGCGTGGCCGCCTTGCCCGGCGAACGCGTTGGCCGTAGCGGTCCGAGATGGCGGATCAAAATCCCGGCGATATTTGCTGGCTCGACAACAGCCGCGGCTGCTTGTGCCGATCGAAAAAGCCGGCCTGCCTCAGGGGGTAGGTTGCTCCCCTCCGGACGCTACCGCCGACACGCCGGAATTGTCGCACCCGCCGCCGGAAAGAAGCCAACCACAAAGCACACGTCATCCAAGAATCTACTCCCACCTTCCCCTCTGCAGCTTGCTCGAACTTGCCGTCACTGTCAAGCTGCGGCCACGTGTCACGTGCGGCGATCCGGCGCTTGACGCGCCGCGTCAACTGGGACCTGTACGGAATTCCGTGTCACCGGCGTTTTGTGGCGGAGTCTCCGGGCAAAAGGGACAGTCCCATCTTTGCTGACACAAAAATCGGGACAGTCCCTCAACTGCAATTCTGCGCCCTTGTAGTGTATGCTTCTAGACAAAAGCATGCGGAAAGCCACGTTGCCTAAAGCATCGGCAATTATGGAACTAAGCTGGGTCGCTCTGTTCGGTCTGTCGGTCGGGCTGGCGATGGACGCCTTCGCCGTGGCCGTGGCCGCTGGGCTGGCCGTCGAGTCGGTCACGCCACGCCACGTCTTTCGGTTGGGGTTTCACTTCGGCCTGTTCCAATTCATGATGCCGATAGCGGGCTGGCTCATCGGCGGGCGCGTTGCCGGCTACGTCGGCAATTTCGACCATTGGCTTGCTTTTCTGTTGCTGGCCTATGTCGGCGGCAAGATGCTCTGGGAAGCCCGGGCGGAGCATAAGGCCGCCGGCGCCGGCGATCCCACTCGAGGCGTGAGGTTGCTGACGCTGTCGATTGCCACCAGCCTTGACGCGTTGGCCGTCGGCATGACGATGGCCCTGCTGGGCGTCTCGGTGTGGCTGCCTAGCGTTGTGATCGGCCTCGTTACCGCCACGCTGGCTGCCATTGGCGTAACGTTCGGCGGCCGGATCGGAGCCCGATGGGAACGTTGGGCCGACGTTGTCGGCGGATGTGTCCTGATCCTCATCGGCGTGGAGCTGGTTTTGTCTCACCTATTCTAAGCAGCGTGCCAAAGGGGTAGTCCCAGTTTCATCGCTACGGCAATTCGGACAGTCCCTTCGCACTCAAGCCAAACCGCCGCTACGGTCGATGAGAGACACGGGATTGCTTGACTTCCGCAATTGCGACCTCTACGATTTCAGTGTCCGCCCAAGTTGCGGGGAGTTTGCCGGTGCCAAAAGCCGCGAGCCGCTATCATTTCTGCTGCACGTGTAGCTGTCCGGTCTGAAGCGACCGGACAGCGGCACCCGCTCTATTCCCATCTCCGTTTGCTGCCCAGTAGTAGGCACATCAAGTAGCAGGCATATCAAGTAGCAGGCAGGCTCCGTGTGCCGCAACCGGCAGCAGTAAACACGCTCGGCATGCGATAACCAGCGGACGGCCTGTGGAGCGAAAGGGCCCCTGGCACGGAGTGTGCTTGCTACGAAAGAACTAACTGCCATGTCCACCGATATTCGACTCAAGGAAGGTCTGCCGGTATTGACCGAGCGGATCGTCGACACGTATGCCGAGGTCGGCAGCATCAGCCACCTGGGCCATTGCCCGCTGCCAAACTACGAGACGATCATCGTCGCGACCGAGGACCTGAAGGAGATTCTCTATCCCGGCTACCGTCGCCGCGACGGACTGCACCTCGGCAACGTCACGTATCACATCGGCGACCTGATCGACCGGCTGCACGACACCCTCACCACGCAGATCGGCCGGGCGATCCGCCACGAAGTGACCACGAACGGGCGCTGCGATCCCAAGGAGCAGCGTGACTTCGAGGCCCTTGGACAGGAGAAGGCCGTCGCTCTGCTCGAAGCACTGCCCGACCTGCGAAAGATCCTGGCCATGGACGTGCAGGCGGCTTACGACGGCGACCCGGCCTGCAAGTCACTGGACGAAGTGATTTTCTGCTATCCCGGCCTGGATGCCATCACCGTTTACCGCCTGGCCCACATCCTGCACGGTCTCGGTGTGCCGCTGATCCCCCGCATGATGACGGAATGGGCGCATAGCCGCACGGGCATCGACATTCATCCCGGTGCCGTGATTGGCCGCTATTTTTTCATTGACCACGGCACGGGCGTGGTGATCGGCGAGACGACCGAGATCGGTGATTGGGTCAAGCTGTATCAAGGGGTGACCCTTGGTGCGTTGAGCTTCACCACCGACGGCGAAGGACAACTTGTCCGGGGCACGAAGCGCCATCCGACCATCGAGGACCGTGTCGTGGTCTACGCCAACGCCACGATCCTCGGCGGCAACACGGTCATTGGCCAGGGCTCGGTGATCGGCTCGAGCGTGTGGCTCACCCGATCCGTAGCCCCCGGCACGACCGTGACGATGGAAAGCCCAAGGCTCCGCATTCGGGGCGACGAGCCGGAAGAGTTCGTCTGGGCGATCTGAGAAACGCCGACAGGATTTGCGAGATTGACAGGATTGGCTCGAAATCGTGAAGTGGACAGGATTTACAAGATTGACAGGATTGGGCTCCGTATCGTCATCTTGTTAATCATGTAAATCCTGCCTTTAACTTCTGCCAAATCCTGTCCGTCACACGTCCTCGATGGCCTCGCGTGTGCGTCAAACCCTTTCGGCGAAGTTCTTCAGAATCAGTAGCCCGTCGGCCTGGCTCTTTTCCGGGTGGAACTGCGTGGCAAAGATGTTGTCGCGCCAGATCATCGAACAGAAGTTGCCGCCGTAGTCGGTCTCGGTGGCAACAACCTGGGAGTCCGTCGGCGCGACATAATACGAGTGGACGAAATACACGTAAGTCCCGGTGGCCAGGCCGTCGAGAATCGGCGCCGGCCGGCGGATGTCCAATTGGTTCCAGCCCATGTGCGGCACCGTGTATCCCTTGGGCAGATCGAATCGCACAACCTCGCCGGGCAGGACGCCGAGCCCTGCGTGCCGGCCGTTCTCGTAGCTGAACTTCAAAGAGCAATTGCAGGCCGAGACAGATGCCCAAGAACGGCTTGCCCGCGTCAATGGCCGATAAGATCGGCGCGACGAGATCGAGCCGGCGCAGCTCGGTAATCGCGTCCTCGAACGCCCCCACGCCTGGCAGAACGACCTTCTCGGCAGCCGCGACTCGATCGGGATCGCTGGTGACGACAGCCTCGTGACCAACCTTCTCGAAGCCCTTCTGCACGCTCCGAAGGTTCCCCATGCCGTAGTCGATGATGGCAATCATGGTCGGGCGCAAAGAGTGATGACGCCCTCCAACTTACTTCATGCCGACCATAGCAGCAAGGGCCGGCGGTGCGCAGTCATGGATTATGGTGGTTTAGCAGCGGCAAACCAACGAAGCCCCCTGGGTGGCCCGAATAGCTTGTCTGAGGGCGTCCGTGCGCTCAGCGGGCGTGAAGCAGCCATTCGATTTGCCCATGATAGCGATCGCCACGGCAATTATATCGCCGTAGAATTTGGCGGGTGGAAACGATAGCGAGGATTCGAGGTCGGTTTTGGTTGTGCCACGATGCCATATCTAGTGGTGACGACCGAACGCTCCTCTTGGACCGCAGGGAATTACTGCGCCCCGGCCGATGTCCACAATTCGTCCGCGTACCGCGTATCAGCTACAATGATTGACATCAGGTATAATGTATAATGACCCATAGCGATGCCGCTCATCCATCATTGGCTTAGTGGGTCCCAAGCATTGGCATAGTAGGTTTCAAGATGATGCGAAAATCCGTGGTTATCCTATCGGCCGCGCTTTTGTTGTGCATGCCGGCTCGGTCGGCGTTTTCGCGTTGGCACGTCTGGACGATGACCCAGACGAAACGCGTACTTCGCGACGCTCCCCCGGGCGAGGTCATCGCGGTGAATCTCAGCGCCGCAAGGAACGAGTGGGAGAGTTTTCAGATCCTCATGCGGGCAGACGAACCGATCATAGAGATCAACGTTGTGCCGGCCGATCTTGTCGGCCCCGGCGGCGCCGTGCTCAAGGCGTCCGAGGCGAAGCTCTACCGCGAGCACCAGTTCTACCTGGGAGACGGCAGTTTCCGCAATCGCGACTTCAAGACCGGTTGGTATCCCGATGCCTTGATCCCCTTCATCAATCCGGTGACTGGCAGGCTGCTGCGCGGCGCTCGCTTTACGGCTGTGCCCTTCAGGCTGCCGCCAGATCAGACGCACGGTTTCTGGTGCGACCTCTACGTTCCGGCAAGTGCGAAGCCGGGACTTTATCGCGGCACCTACAAGGTGACGGCCAGCGGCGGCAAGTCCGTTGATATCCCCGTGACCCTATGGGTCTGGGACTTCGAGTTGCCGGCCTTGCCGACAATGAAAACCTGGTTCGGCACCCAAATAAAGAGGCTAAGGCTCCTTGAGCAGCGGCAGGCGGAGAAGACAAAGGGACAGCCATTCGATGGGGCTGCCGCCGGCCAGCAGGTCTATCAACTGCTGAGCGAGCATCACATCAACGATCCCGGGCCGCATGGGTTCGGACCGGTCGAACAACCCGACGGCAGCTACCGAATTCCGGAGCGGCAATTCCACGAACTGCAGGAATATATCGACAAGTACCATATCAACCTCGAGATGGTCCGACTGCCTGCCGAAGTGGTCAACGATCCTCTCGGACCCAAGGGCAAACTCCGCGCCTGGTTGGCGGCTTTCGATGCTTTGGCCGACCGACTCCAGCGTCCCGACTTCAGCTTCGTCTGCTACCTCTATGACGAGCCGCACACGCCCGATGCCTACGACTACGTGCGGAAGTGGGGTCGTGCAATTCGCGATGCCAAGTCGGTCGTGCAGGTGATGGTCACGGCGTCGCCCGAACACGACGTCAATCTGGGAGACCTGCGCGGTGCCGTCGACATCTGGTGCCCGTTATTTGCCTACTTTCCGCCGGCCACGGTCGCCAAGCGCCGAGCGCTGGGCGAGACGATTTGGGCATACACCGCCTTGTGTCAAGGAGCACGCGTCAGTCCGTGGTGGGAAGTCGATTTTCCGCTGTTGCATTACCGCGTGCCGGCTTGGATCATGTGGCGCTATCGTGTTCGGGGGCTCCTCTATTGGAGCATGACGTGGTGGGATCATGTCGACGATCCCTGGGTCCAGCCGGACGATTACCACGACAAGCTGGTCTTCAACGGCGAAGGCACGCTCCTGTACCCGGGCCGCGACGTTGGCTATGAAGGGGTCGCACCGAGCATGCGGCTGAAAGCCGTCCGCGACTCGATCGAGGACTACGAATACATGGCGATCCTCGAACGGCTCGGATTGGCGGACGAGGCAGCGAAGGTGGTCAAACCGTTGGCCGACTCATGGTACAAGTGGGATCATGACCCGGTCGCCTACGAGCTTGCCCGGTACAAGCTGGCCAAGTTGATCGAGAAGGCCACCGGCCACAAATGACCCGGCGCTCGAGTGCGCCGTATAGCCGCCGTCGACGACGAGCGTCGTGCCGGTCATCCAGCGCGATGCCGGAGCCAACAGAAAGGCGATCGCGTGCGCCACGTCAATGGCCTCGCCCAGGCCGAGCGGGTGCATTTTCTCGATCGCGGCCAACTGGTCGGCGTTGAAGACGCCGCCGAGTTGGTTGCCCATTCCGCTGCGGACGCAGCCCGGCGCGACGCAGTTGACGCGGATGTTCTCGGCCGCCAGTTCGAGCGCGGCCGAGCGGCCGAACGCCATCAGGCCGCCTTTGCTGGCGGCATAGGCCGAGATGGCCGGCTGGCCGACCAGGCCGACGACGGAGGCCAACAGCACGACGCTGGCCGGCTGGCCGCACACGCCTTTGCGGCGGAACCCCTTCACCAGATTCATGGCGGCCACCAGGTTGACGCGCAGCAGCGCCTCGATCTTCTCGGTCTCCAACCAGCGGACCGGCGTGCTCGAATGGAGGCCTGCGCTGTGCACCAGGCCGTCAAGCGGCCCATGGTGCGCGGCGACGTCTTTCAGCCAAGCCGGAATCGCGTCGCAATCGGCAAGATCGCAGGGTTCGACGGCGTGGCCGGCGCCTTCCAGCGCACCCAGCGCGTCGCGAAGCCGCTCCTCGTTGCGGCCGCAGACCACAAGCTTCGCCCCCAAGCGGCTCAGCAGAACGGCCGTTTCGCGGCCGATGCCCGACGAGCCGCCCGTCACCAGAATGGTGCGCCCGGTCAAGTCCAACGGATTGATCATGCGGTGCCGTCCGCCACGAGTCTTGCAAGGTCGGCCGTGGTTTGCGACTCCATCAGGCGGTTCGGCGGCACGGTAACGCCGAACGTTTCGTAAGCCATGGCGATGAAGCCGACCACGGTGATCGAGTCCCAGCCGGGCAGATCGACCAGTTGCTCTTCGCCGCCGATGCTGCCGGAATCCAACTCCAGCAGGTCCTCCAACGCCGTCAATACCTTGGACCCGTCCATGTCGCTCTCCTAGGGCCTGTACGCAAGTCCGGTCGTTCCTAGGGGGACAGTCCCCTCTCCTGCCTCAGGCGATTCGCTGTGCCGGCACGCCCATGATCGTGGTGTTCGGCGCGGTTCGCTTGACGGCCACGCTGCCGGCGCCGACAAGAGTGTAGTCGGCCACCCGCACCTTGGGCAAGACCGATGCGTGGCTGCCCATGAACACGCCTTCGCCGAGCACGGCCCAACCCGTGACGTCCGTGTGGCTGCTGAGCGTCGAGCCGTCGCCGACGATGGCGTTGTGGCCGACGGTCGAATACAGATTGAGCGTCACAAAATCGCCCAACCGGGCGTGGCTCGCCACCGTAGCGCCCGGGCACAAGATGCAGCCCTCGCCCAGGCGGCCGCTCGGGCTGACGATGGCCGACGGATGGACCACGCTGGCGAACTTCGCCCCGCGCTCCCTGAGTTGCCGGCAGAAGCGGAGCTTCGTCTTCGGATCGCCGATGGCGCAGACGACGCAATCGTCATCCGCAAACTCGAACGTCTCGGGGCTGCCGACGATGCGGTACGGCACGTCGAAACCGTCGAGCACGTCGGGGCGCGTGTCGAGGAAGCCGCCAAGCTGCCAGTCGCGCTGTTCCGGCGGAACTGCCAGGGCCCAATCCATGACCTCGCGCCCAAAATTGCCGGCGCTGACGATCAGCAATCGCTTCATGCACTACCTCGCAGTCGCAGAGGGCGTCAAGGGGGACAGTCCCATTTTCGCTGACACGAAAATTGGGACAGTCCCCAGTTCCCTTTGTCTCCTTGTATCGTCGTGTTCAATCCATCGGCTCGTCCGGCAATAATCCGGCGACATATTGCCCGTAGGCATTCGTTGCGCCGGCGAATCGGTCGCTAATCTCTTGCCGCGCAACGTAGCCCATGTTCAGGGCGACTTCCTCGGGGCAGCAGATTTTCTGGCCTTGGCGCGACTCAATGGTATAGACGAAATTGGCGGCCTGCAACATCGACTCGGGCGTGCCCGTGTCCAGCCAGGCGACGCCGCGGCCGAGCCGCTCGACCCGTAGCTTGCCCATCGCCAGGTAGGCCCGGTTGACGTCGGTGATCTCCAACTCGCCGCGTGCCGACGGCCTGATGCTGCGAGGCAATTTCCGTGATTTGCCGGTCATAGAAATAGAGACCGACCACGGCGTAATGCGACTTAGGCCGGGCCGGCTTTTCCTCGATCGACAGCGCCCGCCCGTCGGCTGCGAACTCGACCACCCCGTATCGCTCGGGGTCCTTGACATAGTAGGCGTAGATCGTCGCCCCGTCGGTTCGGGCGGCCGTCGCCTGCAACGCCGCCGACAGGCCCACGCCGTAGAAAATGTTGTCACCCAGGACCAGGCAGACAGGGCCGCCGTCGAGAAATTCCTTGCCGATCAAGAACGCCTGGGCCAGGCCCTCCGGCCGCGGCTGTTCCGCGTAGCAGAGCCGGATGCCCCATTGGCTGCCGTCGCCCAGCAGCCGTCGGTAAAGCGGCAGATCCACCGGCGTGGAGATCACGAGAATCTCCCGGATGCCCGCCAACATCAGCGTCGACAGCGGGTAGTAGATCATTGGCTTGTCGAACACCGGCAGCAACTGCTTGCTGACGACTTGGGTGATCGGAAGCAACCGCGATCCGCTGCCGCCGGCCAGGATGATGCCTTTCATGGGAATTGGGGGTTGGGGGACGCGGGGCTCGGGGTTCGGGGACTGTCCCGATTTTCGTGTCAGCGAAAATGGGACTGTCCCCTTTCCCCCTCTAATCGCTTCCTCGCTCCGCATAGTTCAGCGCGATCCACTCCCCGTACTTCTCGCTCATCACGCCGTTGACCCAGTCCTGATGGTCCAAGTACCAGGCGATCGTCTTCCGGATGCCGGTCTCAAACGACTCGCGCGGCGCCAGCCGAGCTCGCCGCGGATCTTTCGGGCGTCGATGGCATAGCGGCGGTCGTGGCCTGGCCGGTCCTTGACGTGCGTGATCTGCTGGGCATAGCTGCCGCCGTCGGGCTTGGGCCGAAGGCGGTCCAACTCCTCGCATACCAGGCGGACGATCTCGATGTTCGGCCACTCGTTCTCGCCGCCGATGTTGTACGTCTCGCCGACGCAGCCCCGCTCCAAAACAGTCGCGACCGCTTGCGCAATGGTCCTCGACATATAGCCAATCGCGCACCTGGAGGCCGTCGCCATAAACCGGCAGCGGCTTGCCGGTCAGGGCGTTGAGGATCATCAGCGGGATCAGCTTTTCGGGATACTGGAACGGGCCGTAGTTGTTCGAGCAGTTCGTCGTCAACGTCGGCAGGCCGTAGGTGTGATGATAGGCCCGGACCAGGTGATCCGAGGCGGCCTTCGAGGCCGAGTAGGGCGAATTGGGGGCGTAGGCGGTGGTTTCGGCGAACGGCGGATCGTCGGGCCCGAGCGTCCCATAGACCTCGTCGGTCGAGACGTGCAGGAAGCGGCAGTCGGCCGTTCGGCCGGCCCAGGCCTCCCGGGCGGCTTCCAACAGCGTGAACGTGCCGACGATGTTCGTCTGGATGAACGCCGCCGGGCCGGTGATCGAGCGGTCCACGTGGCTTTCGGCGGCGAAGTTCACGACCGTATCGATGCGATGGTCGTCAAAGATCCGCCGCACCAGTTCCCGATCGCTGATGTCGCCTTTAATGAACGTATAGCGCTCTAAAGTAGCAGGCACGCTCCGCGTGCCGTCGCCCGTCGCTCCCACCGGCTCAACGTCGCTCAGATTGCTCAGCGATCCGGCATACGTCAGGGCGTCGAGATTGACCACCCGCACCTGCGGCCGGTCGCGCAGCGTCGACCGAACGAAGTTACAGCCGATGAACCCCGCGCCGCCGGCGACCAGGATGTTTTGGAGTTTTTGGATTTTTTGGATGTGCGACACGCCGCGGGAAGAGATTTTTCTTGGAGGTATGGGTGACGAGATATTCCCCACAGGATCACAAATGACAGCCCGGATTCGTCGAGGCTGAGTTGGTCGGCATTTGCGAACCTCCCGGTCGCGAAGACACGGCCCCCGCAACGAATCTCCATCACTCGATGGAATTCTCAAGCGTCCCGTTGCTGAAGTTCGTGATGTCGTCTCGCGTATGCCCAGTAAGCGGGTTACCGGAAACGGGCGGGCTGTAGTTGCCGCCCGAAGGATATTCGTACGGACCGATGTTGCCAGTATTCGAATACATCGTCTGGTCAGCTATCGGCGAAGAATACGTGGTGTCGAGGCCAGAAGAGAATATCTGGAAGGACTTGGAATTGATCCAAACATACGGACCACCCAATTTCGACAGCCGCGAATCGATGGCCGGCCATACCACAGCGCTTGCAGTCGGGACATTCTTGGCATTGCTCATGTCGGAAGCCAGCGGTCGTCCATTAAGCGTGTAGTTTCCGTTCTCGGCACGAAAATATGTGATACCCGTTCCCAGCGACATATCTCCCGCAGCGCCTTGCGGCCAGTACTGGTAAGTGATGTGAAGGTTCGTGGGGTTTCTGCTCAGCCGCGTCGGATCGAAATCGAAAAACGATGGGATGCGGCTCGGGCATAACGACGGCGGATAAAACGGATGCGCCGGGTCGGCGGCAAATCCGTGGAGCAGGTAGTCCGGATTAGCGGAGACATTATCCGGAATGCCGCCCAGCCAAATGACAATCGCCGTCTGCGGCGTGAAATCGGTGGTTGCGAGCCCAGTTGCAGTTGCCAAGTCACTCGGCCAACTGGTCGAGTCGTATCGTGGAAATACCTTAGCAAGGTGTCGCCTAACAGCGGTATCATCGGTGAAATCCGGCGGATACTCGCCGAATTTCTCCTTGTAGGCTTGCAGGGCGGTTTCAAGCTGCTTGATGTCGATCGTGATCGCCGCGTTCTGGCGCTTATCCGGGCCTTATTCAGTGCGACGAGCGAGAGCCCGACCAGCATGCCGATGATCATGACGACAACCAGCAGCTCGACGAGTGTGAAACCATGTAGGGGCGGGCGGCGGTTATACTGCCGCCTGGTTGTTGTTCGTCTTCCGCCCCTTACATGGAGTTTCACATGTCCAAGCCCATCGACTTCTGGTCCGTCGGAATCGACTTGCACAAAGACACCATGACTGTCTGCGTCTACTGTCTCGTGACCGGCGAAGTGTCGTACCGGAAACTGGCCTGCAAGTGCCGGGAACAAATCGTCGACTTCTTCCGCGCTCTGCCGCATCCGCACGTCGTTGCCATCGAAGCTGTCGGTTTCTACCGTTGGCTCTGGGAACTCTTGGAACCGGTCGTCGACAAGCTCGTTTTGGCCGACGCCACGGCTGCCCGAGCGCTCGCGGGCCGTCGACTCAAGACCGACCGTGAAGATGCCTTCAACGTCGCCGAATTGCTGGCCCACGGTCGGCTGCCTGTGGCCTACGCCCCACCCGGTGAAGTGCAAGAACTCCGCGATTGGACGCGCCGCCGCAACCGGCTCTCGCGCGATCACGCCCGCACCTTGCACGGCATCAAGTCCCTGATGAATCTCAACAACCGCCCTGGACCGGCAAGGCTGGACGGCGAAGGGCTCGTTCGGTATCTCAAAGGGCAAGGCGGCAAACTTCCCGAACGTCATCGCACGGTGTTGTGGGATTGCGTCGACCAACTCACCTTGATCGAGCGTCAAATCCAAGCCGCCGAGCGGCAGCTCATGGCATTGCTCGATCGTCCGCGATTCCAAGCTACCGCCCAACTCCTGGCCACTTTTCCGGGAGTGGGACTGGTGACTGTCGCTACTGTGCTGGCCGAAGTGGGCGACTTCACGCGTTTCACCTACCGCAAGTCCATCGGCCGTTACGCCGGTTTGAACCCCACGGTGTACGCCTCGGGCAACATGAACCGCACGGGACACATCGCCAAGGCCGGGCCGCCCGATCTCCGCTGGATTCTTCAGCAAGCCGCGTGGACGGCGATCCGTGTCGAGCCCGCGCTGAAGCGACTGTGGCTGAAGATCGCTCGCACGGCGGGCAAGAAGGCTGCCGCCGTGGCTGTTGCCCGCAAGATGTTGACTTGGATGTGGTATGCCGTCTGTAAAGGAGAACCGTATCGACGCGGCGTCCAAGCCGCCTAACGCAGGAAATACAACGGGACCTCGAAGCAAGGAGTCGGGATCGTCAGCTCGCAGCAGCTTTTGGGCCAGGGCCTCAACGGCCGGATGAGCCCGTGAATGTGAATGGGCGTCGATCTCGTCGCACGCGATTTCTTGGGCCGGGACCATGATTGCCTGAGCTCGAATAGCTGAATGAAACCTTCGAGGAAGCTTCGAGGTGAAACAACTCCAACCGCGTACGCCCAATCCGCCGGCGGTCACCCTCCGCTCCGGCTGTGGAAGGGCCTGCGCTGCGGGAGTCCGCCGGCTGCCACAAAGAAGTTCGACCATGAAATAGCGCAACGCCTCTTGACAAGCCCCTACATAGCTGAAGGCCGCGGGGGCGCCACCGGGAAAGCGGCGGTTGGGATCAATTGGCCTCTTCATGATATGGTCCGTCCGAAAAAGTCTGCCCAAGGGGCAGGATCGAATTGCCCTGTGCGCTGGTGGTGTTCCAACCACCCGGCCCACAATTAGCATACCAGAATCGTCCCAATTCAGCAATGGCCGGCCCCCGGAGTCTGAAAGAGGCAGGGCATCGAAAGGTCTCACGCCAAGGCGCCAAGGCGCAAACGGATTCAAAGACAAGTCTTTGCGCCTCGGCCTCTGGCGTGAGGTCCATTTGCAACGTTCCCTCCGGGGCGAAAGGGGACAGTCCCATTTTCGCTGACGCGAAAATTGGGACAGTCCCCAATGGGTTCCGTCCTCTATTTCTTGAAAAACTCCGCGATGCAGGCCACGACCCACTCGGCCTGCTGGTCGGATAGCTCGGGATAAATCGGCAGGGCAAGCGTCTCTTGGGCGGCCGCTTCGCTGTGGGGAAATCGCCCGTCGCGGTGGCCGAGATAGGCAAAACACTGCTGCAAGTGCAGCGGCACCGGGATAGTAGATCTCGTAGCCGATGTTGCCGCTCCTTCAGGTATGCCTGAAGCTCGTCGCGGCGCGGCACGCGGATGATGAACTGGTTGTAAATGTGGCGATTGCCCGGCACTTCGTAGGGCAGCTGGACCAAGGCCCTCAGGCGACAGTCCCATTTTCGCTCGGGCGGAAATCGAGACAGTCCCGGGAAAGGGGACAGGTCCAATTTCTGCGAAGCACTCTCAGGGCCGTTCCGGGAAATTGGACCAGTCCGCTTTTCCGCGTCGTGGAACAGCCGGCGATAGCGGGCGGCGTTCGACTGCCGGCCGGCCGTCCAGCCGTCCAGGTAGCGCAGCTTCACGCTGACGATGGCCGCCTGGAGCGCGTCGAAGCGGAAATTGCCGCCGATCAGCGCGTGATAGTATTTCGGCTTCGAGCCGTGGACGCGGAACACGCGGAGCCGCTCGGCCAGTTCGGCGTCCTGGGCGGTGACCATGCCCCCGTCGCCGGCGGCGCCGAGGTTCTTCGAGGGGAAGAAGCTGAAGCAGCCGTAGCGGCCCATCGAGCCGGCCCGGCGGCCCTTGTACTCGGCGCCGATGGCCTGGGCGGCGTCTTCGATCACCGCCAGCCCGTGACGTTCGGCAATCGCCAGGATCGGGTCCATCTCGGCGCATTGGCCGTACAGATGGACGGGCATGATGGCCTTGGTGCGCTTCGTGATCCGTGGCTTCGATCTTGGCCGGATCGATGTTGTAGGTCCGTGGGTCGATGTCGACGAAGACCGGCCTGGCGCCGGTCCGGGCGATCGACCCGGCCGTGGCGAAGAAAGTGTACGGCGTGGTAATCACCTCGTCGCCCGGACCGATTCCCTCGGCCATCAGCGCGATCAGCAGGGCGTCGCTGCCCGATGAAACGGTGACGGCCTGGGCGCAGCCGCAATACGGGGCCAGCTTGCTCTCGCACTCGGCCACGGCCGGGCCGAGGATGCACTGCTGGCTCTCCAAAACGCCGTCGACCGCCGCGCGGATTTCATCGCGGATCGTGGCATATTGGACTCTCAGGTCCAGCAGGGGAACGGTTACGGATTGGGCGGTTGCGAGTTAGGGTTCATGTGGCGATCGGACAGTTGCGGGCGGTCAGTTGTGCAGACGGCTGACAGTTGCGTGTGAGCGGCCGACCGTGCCGGCGGCTAGCGACTCGCGACCTGACATGGGTGACAGTCGTCCCCACGAGACGGCAGCATATCGACAACTCATAGTGTTTTTTGGCTGGCCGGGCAGTAGCGGCGGGCGATACCGGCGGGCTCGGACCAAGCCTGCGGCAGGCGCCGCGTGCGCAGTGACCGGAGGATTAGCTACGATTCACGCGGATGCGCTGGCCTGCTACGATCGGTTCTGGGCGGGACGCCGAGTCAGCGGCGGCCTTACGCCACCGCCAGGCAGCGAGCGGGCTGCCATTGGCGGCGCCGTTCGCACGGCGGGCTGAACTCGGGCACGATTTCGTGAAGCTTGCGGCGGAGAACGTCCTCCGGCTCGCACGATCAACCGATCGAGTTGCGGCGACCGCCCGCCGCACCTCGGCCAGCGAATAGGGGCGATGGTAGGCCGCGCGGACCTTCGGGTGCGAGGTGGGCAGCGTCTGCTCGTCCTCGAAATACAGCTCCTCGTAGAGTTTCTCGCCGCGGCGGATGCCGGTGAACGTGATCTCGACGGCCTGTTCGGGCAGGCCGGAGAGGCGAACCAGGTCGCGGGCCAGATCGACGATCTTCACCGGCTCGCCCATCTCGAGCACGAAGATCTCGCCGCCGGCGCCCATCGTGGCCGCCTGCAACACCAGTTGCGATGCCTCGGGGATGGTCATGAAGAATCGCGTCATGCGCGGATCGGTGACGGTGATCGGGCCGCCGTTGCGAATCTGCTCCTGGAAGATCGGCACCACGCTGCCGGCCGAACCCAGCACGTTGCCGAAGCGGACCACGGTGAAGCGCGTGGCCGACTCCTGCGACAGGGCGTGCACGTAGCGCTCGGCGATCTGCTTGGTTACGCCCATGACGCTGGTGGGCCGAACCGCCTTGTCGGTCGAAACCATGCACGAAGCTCGCCACGCCGTATTGGTCGGCCAGGTCGGCCAGGCACTTGGTGCCGAACACGTTGTTCCGGACCGCCTCGCCGACGTTGGCTTCCATCAGCGGCACGTGCTTGTGGGCGGCGGCATGGAACACGACTTCCGGGCGATGCTGCCTTGAAGACCTGCTCCATCCGCTGGCGGTTGGCGATGTCGGCGATGCAGGGGTGCAGTACGACCGGCGTCCGCAGGCGTGCGGAGCTCGCGGTCGATGGCGAAGATGCGGTTTTCGCCGCGGCCGACCAGCACCATGGACTCGGGATTGAACCTGACGATCTGGCGGCAGATTTCCGAGCCGATGCTGCCGCCGGCGCCGGTGACCATCACGCGGCGCCCTTCGAGCAGCTTGCCGATGTTCTTGGTGTCCAGCGTGACGGGGTCGCGGCCCAAGAGGTCGTTGATTTCGATGTCGCGGATGGGGACGTGGCTGTCGCCCTCGAGGCGGTCTTCCAGCGAGCGGATGATTTTGAGCTTCAGCTTGTGGTTACGCAAGCCTCCATCAGTTGCCGCAAGCGGCGGCCCGCCAGCGTGCCGGCGACCACCAGCACGTCGGTGGCGTGGTAGACAGCGGCGATCTCGCCCACGTCCTCCAGTTGGCCAAGGATGGGAATCTGCCCGAGCCGCGCGCCGCGGGTAAACTCGTCGGTGGCCAGCAAGCCGCGGACGCGATAGGGAAGATGATAATGGGACTGAATCTGGTGGGCGAGAATGCCGTTGGCCAGGTCGGTGCCGACCAGCAGGGCCCAGCGCGTGTCCTTGTTGGGGCCCAGCAAGGGCTGAAAGATCTCTCGCGAACATCCGCCAACTGGCCCGCACCGCGCCGAGAATTGCGACGGTCGTCATGCAGTCGATGATCAGCACGCTGCGGGGAATCGGGTAGGCGGGATGGAAGAAGTAGTTGACCGACGCCAACACGAACAGCGAGGCGCACCGCGGCCCTCAGCAGCGCCGCCAGATCGGCAAACGTCACATAGCGCCACCAGCCACGAAACTGCGCGAGCAGACCGAAGACCAGCACCTTCAGACAGATGACCCAGACAAGGTTCGACCAAAACCGCATCTGGATGTCGGGGGACGAATTGAAGTCGAAGCAGAACAGGAAGGCCAGCCAATAGGCCGCCAGGAAGACCGCGGCGTGCACCAGCGCCAGGAGCCAGGACTGCGGGGCCGCAAACTGCCCGGCAATGTAATGCACGCGATCCCGGATGGCCGCGGTAATCGAAGGCCATGTCTCGCCGGCGTCGGGGGAGTCTTCAACGGCTTTTCTCATGATGCAGGCCAAAGTGGTTGCGAACGGGACGAAAACACGCGGCGCTGCGCCGCCCCACGCACAAAATACTCCATACTAATCTAGCCGCTATTCGGCGGTGCGGTCAAATCCCGCCCCAGCGACCGAGATATTTTTCGTGTTCGGGGTTGTTCAGCCAGCCGGCGAGTTGCTTCGTAAAGCCGAAGAGGATCCCCTCGCTGTCTTCCTTTTCATCGACCGGCATCTGCACCATGACCTTCAGCAGCACGGGCCACTTCTTCTGGCCCCGCATTGCCAGCCGGGCTTTCCCCAACTCCCACCGCTCGTGCAAGATCCGATTCCCCAATTGATACCAATAGACAACCATGACCTTCTCGTTGTTGTTCTCCCAGACGGCCAGGCGGACCGGGATTGTGAGGTCGTCCGAGACGTCCAGGTTCTCCGTCGTGTCACGGAGCCTCTTCCAGCCGTGCGCGGGGTAGCAGACGTTGGGGTTATGGTAGATGCCCTCGTCCGGGTCGGCGAACGTCGCCGTGTGAGACGTTACCACGTGGGCTTGATCGTCACGGTAGAACCGATCGACGATCGCGTTGGCGCCGCTGGCGGCGAAGATTTCCGGATCCGTCTTCGCCTCTTCGCCGCGCCAGTTGCCAAACTCCAACGGCATGGCTTTCAGACTCCACGGCGGAAGCTCGACCTCAGGCGGCTCGACGGCGATCCCAATCAGTCTGGTCACTCCCAAGGTCGCTAGGATAATCGCGACCACGACGTACATGCGAATGGCGGTGCTGTTCATTGTTCATCCTTGCCGTCAAGCGGGAATCGTCGACTCGTATCCGATGTGGTCCCCATACATATTGTCATTCGGTCCTGTCACGACCGCCTCGATGGTCTGCACTCCGAAGGCCGACAGGATTTCGCACGCCGCCTGAATCTTCGGCGCCTGGCTGATGTCGCGGAACACCGAAAGAACCACGGAATCGACGTGCTGACTGACGAATCGGGCGTCCGCCACGGGCAGAATCGGGCTGGTGTCGACGATCACGAAGTCAAACTCCTCGCGAAGCTTCTTGAACAATGAGGCAGCGGCGCCGTTGGAGAGCGATGCCAAAGCACTGCGGTCCCACCGGCCCGCCGTGATGACGGCCATGTTGTTGGTCGAAATCTCGTGGACGCAGGCCGACACGTCGTCCTGTTGCCGGAGCGCTTCGCACACGCCAGGCTCCAAGGGCAGGCCGAATACCTCGTCGAACGCTGGACGGCGCAAGTCGAAGTCGACCAGAACGGTTCGCCGGCCGGCACGTGCCAGGCTCAACGCCAACTGCGTCGCCAGCGTCGTCTTGCCTTCGCCGCCTGACGCGCTGGAAACCATGATTACCCGGCATAACTCGGTCTCGGCTTTTCGCAGCACGCGGGCGGTGATGCCGTCGACCGACTCCGTCAGCCGAATGTGCCACGACTGGTTGCGCTTGGAGGGAGAGCCCAAGCTGCGAATCACCCGGCTGGGAATCAGCGGCACGGAGCCGATGACCGACAGCCGCAGGCCCTGCGACACATCGGAACAACTGTTGATGCGTTGAGCGCGGGAATCCCAGAAGGCGATGATGCCGGCGGGGCAGCAGAGCCCTGCCAGAACCGCGAGAAACGTCAGCCCCATGCGTGTCGTGCCGTTCGAAGGGGTTTCCGGGATGGAATCGTCTTTTATCCACTGGACGCGGGCCGGGGCGCGAACCTCCACCCGAAGCTCGTCGCGCTCTCGCGCGATGGTCGACATCGTCATGTCCAGGTTCTTGATTTCCCCCCGCAGCATGTCGAGTTGAACGCTCGATAGGCCGAACTTCTCCGCCTCGTGATACTTCTGGTCAACGTCCTTCTGGAGCTTCTGCGCATGGGAGGTCATCACGTCCACGGCCGTCTGGTACTTCGTGATCTCTTTTTGGATTTCGGCCTGTCGGCGCTTGTGCACCAGTACGGCCATCTTCTCCCTGACGCGATTGTATTGCTCCTGCATGTCGTTCAACTCTTGCGAGTAACGGTCGAGGTAGCGCGACGCTGCGCCCGGGGCGACGTTCTTCTTCTGGTAGCTCTGATCGACGTTACGCCACATGATTTGCATGCTAAGGTCCCTGGCAAAGGGATCACTCTGCACCATCATCTCCACTTCGGCGTCGTTGGGGTCGATCTTGCTGGTGCTCTCCAGGAGGGCCTTTTGGGCGGCAAGGTTCGTACCGGCGCCTCGCATTTCCATTTCGATGTTGATGAGTTGCTGACGTAGGCTGCTGAGTTCCTCCAGGGCCAGCTTCTGCTTCGTGTTAAGCGTCTCGGTATCCGAGGCTCCGAGTTGCTCGGCCGTGTTCTTGAGTTCCTCGCGCTTGTCGCGGGCCCTCTTATCCAACGAAATATATGAGTCTTCGAGTTGGCTAAGCCGCGTTCGCTTCTGGTTGAGCTCGGCGTTGACGACATCAGTCATGTATTTCTCGACCACGGCCGTAACAAGGGTCTTCGCCTCCTGGGGGTCCGGACGGGTGACGCTGACCTCCATCCATTCCGCCCGGCCCGGAAACGCCACGGAAATTCGATTGATCAACCACCCGACCGGGTCACCGTTTTCTCGCTCTCTAATCGACGGGAGCCTGGCCACCTGCGGATTGCGCAGCGCCGCGAGGATGAGGAATCGGTTTTGGAAGGCTCCTGCCTGGGTGGCTTTATAGATCTCGAAACCCGCCTGGTCCGTGCCTCCATAAGGCTGCGAGACAATCGGCTTGTCGAGCATGGCCACCTTCAGCAGTTGAGTGGCCGTGTACTGTGCGCCGATGCTGATCCAGACCGCCGGACCGACGATCGCGGCGCACAACAGACCAATGCCCGCCGCCATCAGCCAGTGACGGCGAATGGCGTGAAGATAGACCATGATGTTCGACCCGGCGGTCGTCGTCGGCTGCGCCAACGCTGCCATGTTAGCCCAGTCGCCGTTGCGGGATTCTGCCAAGCCGGCGGGCAGCAAGGCCACCGACGATGCACCAGGTTGTTCCGCCAGCAGCAATGTGTCGTTGTCTGCCATAGAATCGTGTTCCTCGTGCCAAGTGGATCGTTCGGCCGCCGCGCGGCATGCCGACCGATGGTTCTTCTATCGCCTTCTACGCGCCAAAGCCTGTTGGACGGCTGCCTGCGTCGTCTGGTTGGCTGCAAGCGACCTGCCGACGGCCAAGGGGCGGCCGGAAACGGGCTCGATCAATAGCTTCGACAAAATTGTCATTTCAACCAAGAGCAACAGCAGTCCGACGGGCATCATCGCATAGCCCGCCCAATTATGAATCTGTTCGTGGGACGGCCATG
Organism: uncultured Planctomycetaceae bacterium; assembly: GCA_963789525.1. GTDB lineage: Bacteria > Planctomycetota > Planctomycetia > Pirellulales > Thermoguttaceae > CAVXFB01. Next base: position 38,912 of record CAWBLA010000004.1, on the reverse strand, counting down.
GTGCCGCCAATTCGAAGAGAATGGCCGTCATCACGATGCGGATTACGTTCGACGCCACAGCAATCGGCGCCGCGCTTGCCACCATGAGAAGGCGCTCCCACAGCGGCTTTCGGGCAATAAACGCCGCGCCGATGCAGATCGCAAAGAACAGCATCATCATGCGCAGGCCGCTGCACGCCCGAGCGATCTCGAGATGGTCGTTGGTCAATTGGATGACGTTGCCCTGCGCCACCGCCGCGATGCCGATCGTCTGGATAATGTAGACGCTCAGCCGTGTCGCGATCGCTTGCAACTGTTCGCTGAAATAGCTCTGGATCATGCCCGGCAGCGGAATCATGAAGAAGAGGAAAAAAATCGCCGGCCAAGCCCACGCCAGAGCCCTCCAGCCGCCGACGAACAACGTCAGGCCGACAAAAAACGGAATCAGCGACAATTCCGGAAGCGTGCCGTAGTTGAAGTACACCGCGACCCACCGCATGAGCGCCCAGAGGCCGAAGAATGGCACGCCCCACCAGCTTCCTCGCCCGGTGATCTCGGCGACCATGTCGCCGAGCCCAAAGCAGAAAGAGCGAGAACAGCGGCACAAAGAATCCGTGCCCATAGTCCTCTCGCGTCGCCCACGCATGGACCAGGCGATGAATCGACTCCCAATGAAACCACACGAACGCCAGGGCCAGGACGGCCCAGGCCACCTGCATGGCCGGACCGGGAAGCAACCGCTCGAGTTCCGCGCTGAAGCTAGGTTTGGTCTTCTGGGTTTCCACGTGTTGCATGATCCTGGTGGTCGTCTTGGCGTGTTGACCGCAGAGCATCAAAACCCGGAAGCAAAGGACGTGCCGAACAACGACCGTTCGATCCGTCTTTCAGCATCCACATGGCCCCACGCGGCTTAGGTACTGCGGCGACCGAGGCGAGACCGGCTTGCCGTCCGATATATCAACATGCATGTTGCGAAAAGGCATCAGGTCGGGCAAGGCCCACCTGTCGAAGAATTGCAAAACGACGCGGCATCCAACTAACCAGCCAATCAGCTCGCCTGAGATTGGCGGTTCTCCGTATCGGGGCGGCGAAGCCAAGCAACCTCTCTCGCGTGCCCTCACTTCTATGCAAGGCAATGTCCCCACTTGTACTACCAGCGAGATGAAGTCCCGCCGCGACAAGAAAACACGACGGCGGGCGTGCCTACAGAAACTCCCTCAGGTAATCCTTGCAGCTTGACTGAACTCGAAACAATTGTCAAGTCGCGGCCACGGAGGTGAGAAGGACGTGCTCGGGGCACCAGAAAAAAGGCGGGCCGCACCTCCCCGAGCGGGGCGACCGGCGCGAATCCGATGACGATACCGCCGACTATTTGACTGCCGCAGGCCGCCGTAGCGGAGTGTGAAAAACGTTTTGCGGGTTATTTTGGCAAAACGGGTGGAATTGCGCCGTTGATCGCTGCCGTCTATTGCGATTCTGTCAGGGGGTGAATTACGTTGTCGCTCTGCTCGTCGATCGCGAACGGCCCGGCCTTCATCTTCACGCGGACGTGATACTCTTTCGCCGGCTTCGAGGGTACTCGCCACGAGTACCCACAGGTGAAGCCTCAGCCATATTCGAAGTTGCCCTTCTGGACGACTTCGCCTTTGGGGCCGGTGATCGTAAGCTCGGGCTTCGGTGGCCGGTGGCCGGCCACGATCATGTTCGTGCACACTTCGCCGGAGGACCCGATCAGCGACAGTGCCAGCGACACCTGATGATCGTCAACGGGCGTTGCCGTGACTTTCGGCCGATACGGTGGTCCGAACGGCAGCGCGACGGTGGCTCCCTCGCGGACGTTGACGGGCCGATAGTCACCGGTCGCCTGGGCGCAGACGATCGTACAGGAAGAAGCCGCCACGGGCACGTCACCGCCAAGCAGACCTGCGACCACGCTCCACGCCGATAGTCCGCGGTCCGACGGTTGCTCAGATCCCTTGCTTGGCTCCGATACGTCGATTGTGTACGACAGGAGTTTCCACTCCCCTTCCGGCACCGGAACCGGCTTGCCTTTGGCGCCGCGAATTTTGAGAAACCCCCTTTCGCCATAAATTACCGCGCGGTAATTCTCGCTCGGATTGGTCACGCTTCCCAGCGGCAGGGGCGTTGCGATCAAGGTAAGCTTGTCGCCGGTGGGCGAAACTTTCAACTCGTAGAATCGCCCGTCGATGTTGACGAGCCTGGCGACATATTGGCGACAATCGCCGTCAGTCACGTCGTATGGAGATCCGGCGGCATCGCTTGCCGGATCGATCAACAACATGTCACCTTGCTTGGGGTAAAGGGTTCCGTTGGAAGAACGGACATCGTTGTTGACCTCGCTCTCGTCATTGAATTGTCCGTTGCTGTTGAAATCGATCAAGGCAACGTGGTGTTTTTTGCCCCCCAGAACGACGTCGCCTTCACGCCGAACGGCCGCGTTGAGCGACATCGACACATAGCTGTACTGCGCCGACGAGTGGACGTAGCCGCCAATGACAAAGGAATAATCCAGCTTCGCGTTGTCGACGTCGATCGTAACGTCAACCCGCGGAAAATCAAATCGCGAAAGTCCCCGAGCACGATGGTTACGGAAGACTTGTGGTGCAGCCCTTCAACCACTTTGTCGTCCGTCAGGTCGCCGTTGTGGTTGAAGTCGAAGTACAGCCGGTTGTACACGTCGATCTGCGGCTGCTCGGATTCCTCGCTGTCGCTTGTCCCAAACAGGGATTCCGCCATCTCCGACAGCAGCGACTTGTGCTTCGGCGCCTGAGGAGCGGCCTTGGACTTCTCCTCCTTCGGTTTCGCTTTTTTGGGATCCGGCTTTGGCGGCACGGCGTCGAGTGCAAAAGCGTACTCTTGGCTGCCCAATTTTGCGACGCCGCGGAAGGGATGACGAGCCTGGTAGCTGGGCTCCTTACGAACAATACGCTTGAATGCCTCCGTGGACGGACCGCCGTCGACTGGGGTAATTTGCTCCTGGTCGGCGGCAAGTTGTTGAAAGAAATCTTGCGAGTTCGTCCAATAGAGGCGCAATGTGCTGTCGAAGGACGCCGCCTTCGATTCTTGCCGCTTGAGTTCGAGCGACCAGGTTTCGGCCTGGGCGGCAGCGACAAGCAGCGAGCCTGCCATGATCGTGCCGACGAGACATTTTGCCGTTCGTTCCATGGGCGTAGTCCTCCTGCGACGCTGGTCAATCGGCAGCGGCTCCGCCCATTTGGGCGGGGCTATTACGCCCGCATTGTATTCCTCGTCCGCCATGCGTCAATCCCTAGCGCAGCCGAGGAACAACTTCGCCCTTTCTTGGTCTCGATGGCGCCGGCGTCGTGCTGTGGTATATTGTGGTTTGACCGCCGTGTAGCCCCTTGAAATGCTTGTGGGAGCGTCACCCATGCCACGAACTCATGTCTGCTGTAGCGCATTGATCCCAATGCTAAGTCTGTTGACCATGGTCTCATCGGCTGCGGCCACGTGGGAGGCCAAAGTCCATGTTGCGCCGGACGATTGGGGTGTCGAGTCTCCGCGAGAAGAAATCCGGCCCGCCTTCGCCTTCGACGCTCACGGCGGGCCCGATGGCCAGGCGGCGTTTGTCATCCAAGCCGACGGCCGTGAAGGACTCGACGGCGCTTGGGTCAAGACGTTTCCGATTAACGGCGGGCGTTACTACCACTTTTCCGTGTTGCGGCATCTCGAGCACGTCGCCGTCCCGCGCCGCAGTGCCGTGGTGAAGATCCAATGGCGCGACGCGGAGGGCCACGCGGTTCCCTACGACGACGTAATCGTCGCCGGCTACATGCACGGCCGGCACGCCACCGCCGAGGCCGAACATCCGATGGACAAAGCGACCGACGCCGACGGGTGGACCGAGGTGTCGGATACGTACCGAGTCCCTTCGAAGGCATCTCGAGCCATTGTGGAGCTGCATCTGCTGTGGGCACCGGGCGGTCGAGCGAAGTGGAGCAACGTGACGCTGAAGGAGACGGCGAAACCGGCCGGGCGCAAGGTGCGATTGGCGGCGGTACATTTTTGCCCGCACGGCGGCAAGTCGCCCGCGGACAACTGCCGGATGTTCGCGCCGTTGGTGGCCGAGGCAGCCAGGCAGAAGGCCGACCTGGTAGTGTTGGGCGAGTGTGTGACGCTCGTCGACAACGGTTATTCGGGTGAAAAGGCCGCGGAGCCGATTCCGGGGCCGTCGACTGAATACTTCGGCACTTTGGCCAAGAAGTACAACTTGTACATCGTTGTCGGGCTGTATGAACGCGCGGGACGACTCATTTACAACACGGCGGCATTAGTGGGCCCTGGCGGAAAACTCGTCGGTAAATACCGCAAAGTGGCTCTTCCTCGCGACGAGATTGCACATGGAGTCGCCCCAGGCCATGAATATCCGGTGTTCCAGACACGATTTGGCAAAGTCGGCATGATGGTGTGCTACGACGGCTTTTTTCCGGAAGTTGCCCGGCAGCTTACGGATCGAGGCGCCGAGATCATTGCCTGGCCGGTCTGGGGATGCAATCCGGACCTGGCCAGGGCGAGGGCGGCCGAAAATCACGTCTACCTGGTCAGCAGCACGTATGAACCGATCGAACACGATTGGATGATGACTGCTGTGTGGGACCATTTCGGCCGGACGATCGCCCTCGCGAAGAAGTGGGGCACGGTGGCGGTGGCCGAAGTGGACCTCGACCAGCGTGCCCACTGGGGAAGTCTTGGCGACTTCAAGGCCGAGTTGCCGCGACACCGACCGGTGTGGGAAGGCGAGTAGAGCCGCGCCTGGCAAACGCGTGCCAGTCCGGTCAACGAATCCGATGTCTGCAAAAAGTCAGCACGCCGATTGTCGCAATGGCTCTGCAAACCCCGTCGTCCGCGAGACCGCCTGCAAAACAATCCTCAATCGCAGCACGCTGGGCGATTACTCGCTGAACTGCTACACCGGCTGCGCCCACCGCTGCGCGTACTGCTACGCCAGGTTCATGCAGCGGTTCCATCCGCATGCCGAACCGTGGGGACGGTTCGTCGACGTGAAGCTCAACGCGGTGGAAACGCTCAAGCGGCAATTGCGGCGTGCCGAGCCGGGGGAGGTATTCGTCAGCAGCGCCTGCGACGGTTGGCAGCCGATCGAGGCCCAATACGGCCTGACGTGCCGCTGCTGTGAACTGCTGCTGGAGCGGGGATTTCGGCTCGGTGTGCTGACGAAGAACTGCCTGGTATTGCGGGATTTTGATCTGTTTCGTGGCCGGAACGTTCGGATCGGCGTCAGTCTCAGCACGCTGGACGAGCAGCTTGGCCAACTCTGGGAGCCGGGAGCCGCGAGCGTGTCACAGCGGCTCGAAGGTTCTGAGTCCGCCCGGCGCGAGGGGCTCGAAACGTCGATCATGCTCGGGCCGCTGTTGCCGTTTCTTTCGGACCGCCAGCCGGAAATCGATGCGCTCGTGCAACGAGCAGCCGAACTGCGCGTCGACACGATCTGGGTCGATTCGCTAAATCCGCGACCGCGGGTGTGGCCGGCCGTATCCGCCCTCTTGCAGGCGCACTTTCCCCACCTGTTCGCACAATATCAGCGGATTCTCTTCGACGCTCCGGCCAGGGCAGAGTACCTTTCGCAGCTTCGCGATCGCGTCGATTGCGCCGCCGCCAGGGCAGGGCTGGTCGACAGAGTCCAAACGTGCGTGTGACGGCTGGATATGATTTCGCAAGTTCAACGCCGTCAGCACGTCACGTGCAGCAACGTTGCTTTGCGGAGCTTCGAGCGATTGTAGCTGTCTACGGCTTTGTCGGTCGGTTCGGTTGCGAGTTGGATCGAACGTTGAGCGAGAAAACGCCGGGCCTCTTCGGTCAACTCAAGCTTGTGCGACGTGCCGGCGCCGACGAACAGCACCTCGGGGCCACCCTTGCAGACCTTTTCCAGTTCGCGCGGCCCGACGGCGTGGGTCGAACCGTAGTAGTCCTTGGCCAGGTCTTCGTCCCGTTTCTTCACTTTGCCGGTGACGGAGATATAGATATCGCGATGGTAGGTCCGGCCGTCGACGGTGATTTCGCCGAGGCCATCCCACGTGATTTCCGGATAGGTCGGATGGACCGTAAATTTCTTCTTGAACGGGCTGCGGCCGACGTGCGTCCGGGCGGCGGCCACCGCGCCGAGGACGACGGCGTCGTCGCCGAGGGCCGAGAGCAGCACGTGCCCTCCTTCGCGAACGCCGGGCAGCGGATCGAGGCCCGACGATGTTCTCCACGATCGGCATGATGAAGTCGCTGCACGCCTCGACCACGCCGCCGCCGAGCACGATGCACCCGGGTCGATCAGGTGGCGGACGTTGACGCACGCGTAGCCCAGCACCTCGGCGGCGTGGCGCATCACCTCGGTTACCAGCTCATCCTCGGCCTCCAGGGCCTTGCGGATCATGCCGCTGCGAATCACGCTCAGGTCGCCGCCGGCCAGTCTCCGTCAGCACGCTCGTGCGGCCGGACGCGATGGCCTGGCGGATGTCGCGCTCGATGGCGGTGCGGCTGGCCAGCGCCTCGAGGCAGCCGCGGTTGCCGCAGCCGCACATCGGGCCGTCCGATCTGCATCACGATGTGGCCGATCTCGGCGGCCGACTCGCGATCACCCCGCCAGAGCTTGCCGCGCTGCACGAACCCGCCGCCGATGCCCGTCCCGACGCAGACATCCAGCGCGCTGTTGGCCTTGCGGGCGGAGCCGAGCCACGTCTCGCCGAGCGCCCCAAAGTTGCAGTCGTTGCCGATGGCCACGGGCGCTTTGAATCGGGCCTTCAGCGCGAGCCGATGTCCACGCCCGTGAGGCGCATGTTCGGCGTGACCACGACCAGGCCGCGATCGGGATCGACCACGCCGGGCACCGCAATTCCCATGGCCGTCAGAGCGCCGGCTCCGATGCCGCCCTTGCGTGCACCATGTCGTCCATGGCCCGTCTCGATGGCCGCCACGACGCGCTCCGGTCCGCCGCTCGCGGGGCGTGGGACGACTTTTCGCGGCCGACGATCTCGCCCGATTCGCGGACCAGCGACGCCTGAATCTTCGTGCCCGCCGACGTCCACGCCGAGGTAAAGCCGCTGGTCGTTGAGGATCTGTCTTCTTCATAGCAACGCTCATTGTTATTGGCCCGGATCGTGGAAAGCCACTGGCATTTTTAGCGTGGGACGGATTGGCAGACCGTCCTGCCGTTACGTGACGAATGCAATCGTCTTGCAATCCTGTGATCCTGTTTGCCAATCCGTCCTGCGTCCCACTCGTCCCGTCTACTCCACCACGATCTTCTCGATGCCCTTCTCGGCCGGCGGAACTGCGGGTCCATCCGTCGCAGCGTCTTGCGCAAGATCCGGCTGACGATGAGATTGCGGTACCACTTGTGGTTCGCCGGCACGATGTGCCACGGGGCGTGTCGGTGTTGCACCGCGTCAGCGCCTCCTCGTAGGCCCGGTGGTACTCGTCCCAGTAGCCCCGCTCCTTGACGTCGGCGCGGCTGAACTTCCACCGCTTGTCGGGGTCGTCCAGCCGGGCCTGCAGGCGCCGCCGCTGCTCGGTCCTTGCTGATGAGCAGGAACACCTTGACGATCGTGGTGCCCCCGTCGACCAGCAGTCTTCTCGAAGGGGTTGATCCGCTCGTAGCGGGTCTCCCATTCGCTCTTGGGCACCAGCTTGTGCACCCGCACCACCAGCACGTCCTCGTAGTGCGAGCGGTTGAAGATGCCCACGTATCCCTTGCGCGGCAGCGGCCCGGTCGATGCGCCACAGGAAATCGTGGGCCAGCTCCTCGACGCCGGGCTGCTTGAACGACGTGACCTGGCAGCTCTGCGGATTGAACCCCCGCATCACGTGACGGATCGTGCCGTCCTTGCCCGCCGTGTCCATCCCCTGAAGCACCAGCAAGCAGCGACCGGCGGCTTTCGGCGTAGAGCCGGTAGCCAAGTTCGCCGAGCTCGGCAATGTTCTCTTCGAGTTCGGACTGCGGCGTGTTTCTTCTTGCTCATGCCGTCAGTGTAGCCGGCATCGAAATCGCGCAGGCGGATCTTCTTGCCGGGCGGCAACGAAAGCGGTTGTTTCATGGCGGGATGCGGGTTTCCAAATGGGCGTCTCGCCAAGGATAGGTCGCAGAAGCGGCAACCGCAAGCGGCCCTGGCCCAGGCAGGCATGGGATGTGACGAGCGCGGCGGCAGCGCGCGACAAGCGAAGCACAGTCGCACCCTATTACTTGCGACGGCACGCGGAGCGTGCCTGCTACGTTAGGCCGTGCTTGGCGAGCTTGTCGCGGAAGGTCGAGGGCTTCATGCCCAGCGCGGCGGCGGCGGCGGTCTTGTTGCCGCCGGAGTTGCGCAGGGCGTCCTGGAGTAGTTGCTTTTCGGCGTGGTCGATGGCCGCCTGGAAACCGCCGAGCGGCGGTCGCTGATTGGCGTCGGGGCCGCCGATCTCGGCGGCCAGGATTTCGGCGGTGATGTGGCCGCCGCCGACAGGTACGCCCGCTCCAGCGTGTGGTGCAGTTCGCGGACGTTGCCCGGCCAGTCGTGGCGCAGCGAGCAGCTCGAGGGCATCGGCGTCGATGCGGCATGGCCGCTCGCCGGCGATGCGTTGCAGCAGGTGTTCGGCCAGCAGCGGCACGTCTTCCGGTCGCTCGCGGAGCGGCGGAATGTTGATCCGCAGCACGTCGAGCCGGTAGTAGAGGTCTTCGCGGAACGTGCCGTCGCCGATCTTCTCCAGCAGGTTTCGCTTGGTGGAGGCGATGATCCGCACGTCGGCCTTGATCAGCGCGGTGCCGCCGACGCGCTCGAAGACCTTCTCTTCGATGGCGCGCAGCAGTTTGGCCTGGTGTTCCAGCGGGATCTCGTCGACGTCGTCGAGATAGAGCGTGCCTCCTTCGGCCAGGTCGAAGCGGCCCTTGCGCTGCTGCTCGGCGCCGGTGAACGAGCCCTTTTCGTGCCCGTACAGCTCGCTCTCGATCAATTGCGGCGGAAACAGCGTGCAGCCGACCTTGACGTAAGGGAAAGTCGCGGCGATAGGAGTTGCGGTGGATGACCGTGGCCAGCAGGTCCTTGCCGACGCCTGTCTCGCCGCACAGCAGGACGTTGGCATCGGTCTTGGCGCAGATTTCCGACCATCCGCCTGACGCGCTCGATCGCGGCCGACCGGCCGACGATCGTGGCCTCGACGTCGGCCGCCGCGCCGAGCGGCGGTGGGCCGGCCGGCGGCGGTCCGCTGCTGCGTCGATGCGGCGCCAGCAGCGGCAGCACGTCCTCGTTGCGGAACGGCTTGGTGAGGAAGTCGAAAGCCCCCAGCTTCACCGCCTCGACGGCCACGGGAATGCTGCCGTAGGCCGTCATCATAATGACCTCGGTGCCGGCCAGCGGGCCCTGCTTGATCCGCTTCAGAAGTTCGATGCCGTCGAGATCGCGGCATCTTCAGATCGGTGACGACGACGTCGAAGGGCCCGCGGCGAGCTTTTCGAGCGCCTCTTCGCCGTCTGCGGCACCTACGACCTCATGCCCCTGCGCGGCCAGATCGTCGGCCAGCGTGATGCGTTTGATCTTTTCGTCGTCGACAACGAGGATTCTCATCGGGCTTTGAGCAGAGGCGCCGGCAGCGTGTCGGACTTTTCCGGCAGCTCGAACCGCCGACCGGGCTTGCTTCGTTGTTGCATCGATGCCCGGATAAAGGTAGCGCACGGCATAGTCGTTCAGCAATTGGACATCAGCAGCAAGAAGCGTCAACGATGGAACGCAAGCCGCGCACGTTTTTGGACGTCCCTCAAGGTCGTGCGTCTTGCCAAAATGGATGTTCCGATCCTGGAGCAGGGCCTTGAGATATTTTTCGGCTGCCTGGTGCGAGTGAAAACAGATGGAGTCCGCAGCCACTTTGCGTCGCGCAAGAGTCCCGTAGCAACCGAGTAATCTTCCTCCGCCTTTGCCAGCCATTCAGCGGTCAGGTCTTTCATATAGCACTTCGCCGAATTGCAGTGCATCCTTTAGGAAGAAATCCCCTGCATCGATCCTTTTGGCGAGCCGGCCACATCATAAACGATCAAGTCCAAGGGAAGTCCAGGGGAAAAGCATAGTGGAGCCTGCGACGAAGTCTGAGCGATGCATCGCTTCCCATTGGCCGATCCGTGACTACCAACAGATCGACGCCACTGTCCGGTCCAGCCTCACCGGTCGCCCGGGATCCAAAGAGAATAATCCGGCAAGGCGAGACTTCCTCGGCAATCCGGTCGGCCAGCGATTGGACTGCCGAGGCACGGCCGGCTTGCCGTTTGCGACGCTGGACATTTGACTTGGGGCACATTTTCATCTCGGCCAAGCTGGAACGGCGCTGCATGCTCTGCATACCACGTCAGGCATCATAGCAAGCAAGCTATTTGCTGTCGATAGTCCGCGGGTCGCCGACCTATATGGGCTGTCCTGAGTTAACGGTTCGTGTCTTCTGGCCGCAACGTGGCCTGACGTAGCACGACGGTAAACGTTGTTCCCTGGCCCAGCGGTGCGGACCTCGATCCGCCCACCCATTTCGGAGATCAGCATGCGGCACAGGCCGAGCCCCAGGCCGGTGCCGCCCGAATCGGCCCGGGTGGTGAAGAATGGCTCGAAAATCCGCTCCAGGTTGACCCGCGGGATGCCCACGCCCGTATCGCTGACGTCGATGGCGACGGAGCCCATCTGATCCTCGTCTTTGCGGCCGAGGCGATAGGTCCGCAGAGTCAGCGTGCCTCCCTCGGGCATCGCGCTTAAGGCGTTGGTACACAGGTTGAACAGCACTTCCTGCAACGTGTAGGGGTCGCCTTGAACGGGCGCCAGGTCGCCGAGTTCCTTCTCGATCCGGATATTGGGGCCGTGGCCGGCGCCGAGGACGTCCAGCGTGGCTTCGACGGCCTGATTCACGTCGGTGCTCTGCAGCGTGATGCCGCGCGGCCGGGCAAAAGCCTGCACGCGCTTCGCCGTGCGGCTCGATCCGCTCGAGGGCCTCGCCCATCAGTTGGACGTATTCGGTCAACTGTGGCTCGTCTTTCACGCGCTGGCCGATTCGCAGCAAGCAGTTTTGCACGCCGTCCAGCGGGTTGGCAATTTGATGCGCGATGCCCGCCACGAGCTGACCGATGCCGAGCATCTTCTCTTTCTGTCGCACCTCGGCGTGGGCCCGATCCACGTAGCGGCGGATCGACGTGGTGAAGTATGTCGCGAACCAAAGTGCGCTGGCGAACGCCACGAAAATTCCCAGCATGTCGATGCGATCGGGCGGGGGTAGCGGCGTCGGGTCCGATGGAAAGTACAAGGGGAAGGAGGGAAGCCATCCCAGGTAAAGTCCCAACATCACGGCGCCGACCATGCCGGTGGCCATGGCCGCGAAAAAGTACGGCGCCGAGCCTCGCAGATACATGCCGGCAATGATCATGTGGAAGACAAAATAGAAAAGAAACGGATTACGCGGCAGGTCGGTGAAATACAGTAACAGCGTCAGGGCAAGCAGGTCGAGCATCACCTGCCAGAAAATGTTGCGATCCACGTTTCCTTGCCGAGTGGCCGTCTCGCTGGACCAGATAGAAAACCACGTTGTAGGCGAGCATGGCGGCGGCAACGCAATACAACGGCAGCGGGTCGCGGACAACGTGCAAGACGGACGACGTTATCCACGTCGCCGCAATCACGGCCGCACAGGCCAGCCAACGCAGCGAGACCAGCCAGCGAGCGCCCTCGGGTGGGAGTTTCATGCTACCAGTCAGGGCTCAAGGTACGAGAACCGCAAGACTTTATTCTAACAACTAATTCGGTCCCATTGCGACAACCTATCGGGGCCGCTATACGGACAGCCGAAAAAATCGCCCGTAGCGAGACGACGGCTTCGTTGCTATATTATTCGGTTTCGCCCGCCGAAGCCTATCGCCATGATGATCCGCCGCGCCGACGTCCCGACCGAGATTCCGCTGCCGCTGCTGATTACCGGCGTGGCCGGCGTGCCGGGCTACAACGCGATGGCCTATTTCGCCGCGAAATACCCGGGCCGGGTCGTCGGCATTCGCCAGGCCGACAACGTCCGGCTGGTCGGGCCGGGCGTCGTCGCCTGCAACGCCGAAGACCGCGAGGGGCTGGCACGGCTTTTCGACGAGCACCAGTTCGCCTCGGTGCTGGACTGCGCCGGCAACTGCGCCTGAAGCAGTGCGAAGCTGGCCCCGGAGATTGGCCTGGCGGATCAACGTCGAGGGCGTGCAAAACCTGCTCTCGCAAACCGTGCCGCGCGGCGTGCGGCTGGTGCATCTTGTCGTGCGATCTGGTGTTTCTCCGGCGACGACGGCCGCGGCGGCTACGTCGAGACCGATCCGACCGACCCGGTCACCGTCTACGGCAAGACGATGGCGGCCGGCGAAGAGGCGATCCTGGCGGCCGACCCGACGGCCTGCATCTTGCGGATTTCGCTGCCGATGGGCGTCAGCTTCAGCGGCCACGCCGGGGCCATCGACTGGATCGCCTCGCGATTCAAGAAGTCGCGGCCCGCCACGCTCTACTTCGACGAAATCCGCACGCCCACCTACACCGATTGCCTCAACCGGCTGTGCGAGACGATGCTGGCCAACGAGCTCAGCGGCATCTTTCACGCCGGCGGCCGGCGGCGGCTGAGCCTCTACCAGATCGCGCAGATCATCAATCGCGTGGGCGGATACGATCCCGAGTGTCTGATGGGCATTCCGCGGCACGAGGCCGGACCGATTCCGCCTCGGGCCGGCAACGTCTGCATGGATTGCGGCAAGCTGATCGCCGCGTTGGGCTGCGATCCGTTCGACCCCTGGCCCTATTGCGATTCGCTGGTGCCCACGCACGCCGACTGGCACCGCGAGCGCCCGCCCGGCGAGCCCCGTTCTCCCCGAGAGTTGCACCGCACGCTGGCGTCCAATCCCTTTTCAAGCGTTGCCAACAGCCAGCAACATAGGTAGCGCACAGCCCCCTCTCTCTCCAGGAGAGGGCCAGGGTGAGGGCGATTGGCCGAAGCGTTGCCTTCACCACGAATTTACCGCCCCGTGCCCTCGTTGCCGGTCTGCAATCGCTTCAGGAACTGGACCTGCTTGGCGAGGCGCTGTGTCGCATCGGTCGGGGAGAGCTTGCCGAGGAATTCGTCCTCGATGCAAAGATCGTTGTTGTAGCCCGCCTTACGGAGAATCGCCACGACACGCGTGAAATCGATGTCCCCTTCGTCGACGGGGCACGCATATTCGCGGTACTTCCAGCCCATGGGGCGCTGCCTGTCGCGCTCGGCCGCCGGATAGCGGATGCTCTTACAGTGCGTGTGGACGACGTGCGGGGCAAGCAGTTCGTACAACCCGTAGAGCTTTGCCAGCGGATGGCCGAACCAATACAGGTTGGCCGTATCCAACGTGACGCCCAGCCGCTTCGACTTGACTTGTGCCATCAGCGCCGTGATGAACGCCGGATCGTTGGTCGTGTTGCCGTGGTTCTCCAGCCCGAAGGCCACGCCGGTCGACTCGGTGCTCGCTATCAACTTCCGCATGGTATCCACGGAAAACCGCAGAAAAGCGTCTCGGTCGAGCTTCTCCGGCCGAAGGTCGATGCGAATCGCCGGAACGCCAAGCGCCGCGGCAGCCGCGGCCACCTGGCCACATAGCGCGAGCTCCGCCTCGGGTCGCCGCTCAAACTGGTTCGACATACAGAATCCCGTGATGCGCATGCCGGCCGCCTTGGCATCCGCGCCGAAGCGCTTCACGTCGGTGGTCGCTGCCAAGCTGTATGGGCCGACGGGATTCCGCATATTCGGCAGCGTCATGTCATCGGCCACTTGGATTTCGACTCCGTCCGCTCCAATCGCCGCCAGGGCCGACCAAGTGTTCGCCTGCTTCAATGAGATGAGCATTGCGTCGCGGCAGGTTACCGGCCATGTCGTCGGCGCGTCGTCGGCCAGAGCAAGGCTGCCGAGGCGTGAAATCAGAGCCGCACTGCCGCAGGCACATCCGGCCCCAACAAGAAATCGTCGTCGCGTTAGGCAAGTTCGCATGGTCCGCTCCTGGTGTTGCAAGTGGCGTGTTCCTTCATTGTGCATGCGCGACGGCTGCGACGCAACAGGACGCGGCAACAGGGGTGGCCAGACGCTTGGCCACCTTGGCATTTGCCATTGTCAGCGCGGCGAAGCATCTGGGGGACCGTCCCGATTCTCGTGTCAGCGAATATGGGACTGTCCCCTTCGCCGCGGTTTGCGTCCCTACTCCTCTTCGTGACACAAGAATCCGTACACGCCCCATCCGGGGACGTGGACAGGATTCTCTGGTTCGCTCGGAACGGCCGAAATGCCGGAAAATCCGGCTGCACGGCGGCCAGACCTGGGGCGAGTTCCGGCAAGGCGGACGGGTTGGGCTTGGTATCCGCTGCTACCGCTCGAACCGATCCAAATCGTCGAGTTTTTCGCAGGAGAAGCGGCGGAAATAGGTCTGGCCCGGGTCTTTCCGCGAGCGCCGCTTGCCAACCGCCGGCCACGCCCCCACGTCCCTCAGTTCCGGCATGATCTCCGCGATTTGGTCGGCCAGTGTGCCGGCCAACCGGCGTACCGACACCTGCCGGGCTCGTTCTTGAATCGCTCGGACGCTCTTCATTGCCCTAAGCAGCCGCGCACGCAGTCCGACCGACGGCGAGAGTTCGTCGTCCGGCTCCTGCAACAACTCGGCCATCGGCACCTGCAGCGCATTGCGCAACGGTGCAACTCGCTCAGCAGCATGTCGGACCTGGGCTCTTCCTGTCTGACGCACCTCGGCCTCGGAAATGCCCAGCCGCAGGGCCAAGGTATGCCGCGTGATGCCTTCCCGCCGCCGCACCTCGCCCAGGCGGTGCAACTCTTTGTCGCCGGGGCCGTTTGGTTTCTGCCATACGACGGCCTGCGGGATCGCACCCGTAGGCAGCATACAATCGGTCGTGACGTCCATCGCAGACTCCTTTCTCGCGCCGCGCCCCGAGCGGGGCAAAGCGCAACGATCATGGATCAACCTCGTCACTGCCGGAGCGAAGACCAGCGGACGCCGCCGCGAACACATGCCCAGGACAATCGCGGAAAATAAGTACCTTTCGTTCACACGCGCGGCCGGTGTCACGACCACCGGCGCCGCCGATCTCGATCCCGGCAAAACACTATTCCACGGCTATCTAATGCCCCAGCGAAGCGGTAATGCGATAAGCGTCCACGTTGCGGCCGGAGTCTACCGCAATTGCCGTGCCCGATCCGTGATTTAGCGTTGAGTGGTTCGAAAAGAGCAGAAGAGCGTGTCGGAGCCAGGGTTCCATGCCGGCCCGCCCCCACCGTGCCCGGCTGGCTCTGCTCAAATCCGCCACACAGGCCGTACCGTCCTGCAACAACACGGCGGAAGAGACTACCCTGCGCCGTCCTCGGGGCGGCTTTGCACGGACGGCACGTCGCTGGGAAGATGCACGCCGATACGGCGGTATCGCGTGTAGCGCCGCAAAGCATCGTCGATGATCGGCAATGCGGCAGCCATCGGCTGAATTTCGTCGACCGTCACCGATTTGCCTTCCAACGTTTTATAGTCCTCAAAAAAGCGGCGGAGCATCGCTAATTGCGGGCGCGGCAGTTCGCTGGCCTCGCGGTAGACGTCGTATTGCGGGTCGTCGACGTTGACGGCGAGAATCTTATGGTCGGGCCGGCCTGCGTCGAGCATCGTCATCAAGCCGATCGTTCTTGCCCGCATCAGCGTCAGCGGCGCCACCGGCTCCTGGCATAGCACCAGCACGTCCAACGGATCGTCGTCTTCGGCCAGAGTCTGTGGAATCAACCCATAATTGGCCGGATAGTAAACCGCCGAATAGAGAATGCGGTCGACCTTCAAGAGCCCCGAAATTTTGTCCAGCTCATACTTGACCGAAGAACCCATCGGGATCTCGATCACGGCCGTGTACGAAGCGGGCAGATGCTCTCCCAGAGCCACGTCATGCCAGGGATGGACCATGTGCTTGAACTCCTCCGTCGTTATGTCGGTGTTCCGAGGCATTATACGCAGGCCGGGCCCCCGAGGCACGTTTACAGTCGGCGTTTGGCGGGCTATAACTGACCGCTTTGCCGCCGACACATCCGCCCGATGGACGACGCTTCCACCCATCTGCCGTCTGCCGAAGCCGATCGCGAAAAGCGGTGGGTTGCATTCAGCTCGCTTCTGGCGGCCATCTTGCTCGACCGCCACCAAGCTCGGCGTTGGGCTGTGGACCAACAGCTTGGGCATCCTCTCGGAAGCGGCGCATTCGGGCCTCGATCTGGTCGCCGCCGCCGTTACGCTCTGGGCGGTCCGCCCTCGGGCCGGCCCGCCGATCGTGAACACCCCTACGGCCACGGCAAGATCGAAAACCTCTCGGCCCTGTTCGAGACAGTGCTGTTGCTGGTGGTCTGTTTTTGGATCGTCGGCGAGGCCACGGACCGACTGTTCTTGGCTGAGAAGCCGGTCGACGCGAATATTTGGGCATTCCTGGTGGTCATTCTGTCGATCGCCGTCGACTATTCCCGATCGCGGAGCCTGATGAAGGCCGCCCGAAAGCACGACAGCCAGGCCCTCGAGGCTGACGCCCTGCATTTCTCCACCGACATTTGGTCCTCGGCCGTGGTGCTGGTGGGGCTTTGCGGCGTCCTTGCCGGACAGGAACTGGGGGTGCCATGGCTAGTGAAGATCGATGCCGTGGCCGCGTTGGGTGTGGCGATGATCGTCATCGGCGTCAGCTTTCGGCTTGGCAAGAAATCGGTCAACGATTTGCTCGACAGCGTGCCGGGCGCGCTGCGCGACCAGGTCACTACGGCGGCGCGGCGCAGTGCCCGGCGTCGAACAAGTCACTCGGATGCGACTTCGACGTAGCGGTCCCGAGTTCTTCGCCGACGTCACGGTGGCCGTCGGACATACTGCGGCTTTTGAACGGGCGCACGACATTTCGCACGACGTTGAGGCCGCCGTGCGTTCGATTGTTCCCCGTGCCGACGTGGTCGTACACGTTGAGCCGGTCGCCGCTGGCGACGAAGACGTAACGACGGTGGTCCGACTGCTGGCCGCGCGGCACGGACTGGGTGCCCACGGCATCCGCATCTACGAGGAGCGGCGGCATCGCTGGCTGGAATTGCACCTGGAAGTGAGCGACGCCCTACTGCTCGACGAGGCCCATCGCCAGGCAACGGACTTCGAGCGGGCGTTGCGGCAAGCCCTGCCCGGCGTGAGCCGCATCGTTACCCACATCGAGCCGGTCGGCGACGCGGCCTCGACCATCCGCGGCGAACCGGCGGGCCAGGCTCAGGTGCAGCCGGCAATCGACCAGTTCCTGCAGGACAACGCTGCGGGAGCCAAGACCCACGACCTCCGTGTCCAATGGTCCGGCGGAGAGCGGTCGGTGTCGTTCCACTGTACCCTGCCCGCCACGACGGCCATCACCGACGCCCACGACCTGACGGTCCGCCTCGAAGAGCACCTCCGCAGGCGTATTCCCGGTCTCGGCCGGGTCGTAATTCACGTCGAACCGGAGAAGCAGCAGTAGAGTCTGCCTTGCGGTCCAAACTTGGTGCCGTTTTCCTGCCGCATCCCAGGGAATCTCAATCGCCCAATAGCCACCGCGCCAGGCTGAAGTAACAGACCAGCGTGATGACGTCGGTCAGGGCCAGCACCAGAGGCCCGGCGGCAACCTGCGGATCGAGTTTCAGGCGGCGGAGGACGTTTGGAACAGTGCCGCCGAGGATCGCGGCGCAAACGACGCCTGCGGCGATGCCGCCCAGCACACACACGGCCAGCGGCCATTGCCCGATCCACGCCAGGGCCACGAGCCCAACGACCAGTCCGCTCGCGCCGCCGATCAACAGCCCGACAGAAAACTCCCGACGTACGTTTTGGATGATCGCAAGCCAGGTCGGCGATTGCCCGTGCAGAATTTGCAGCGTCAGGCTGATCGACTGAATGCTGACGCTCTCGGCCAACGCAAGGACGACGGGGATAAACATGGCCAGGGCCACGGCTCGCTCGATTTCCGCTTCAAACAACCCGCACAGAAACGCCGCCATGACGCCGCCAGTCACGTTGCACAACAACCAGGGGAACCGCGAGCGAAAGGCCCGAAGCGGGTTGCGCTGGCGTGCCCGGGCCAGGTGCACGCCGACGAGTTGGAACAGGTCGTCGCTCAGCCCGCCGCCGAGGTCGCGCAGCTCGTCGGTATACAACTCGACGTCGATCGCGCCGATCAGCCGCCGCTGCCGGTCGACGACCGGAAAGGCGAGAAACCGGTGCAAGACGAAAAACTCGCAGGCGTCCAGCACCGTGGCGTCGGCTGGAACGGCAACCACGTTGTGGAGCATAATGTCCTCGATGCGGGCCTCGGGCGGGCTCAACAACAGTGCCCGCGCCGGTATCACGCCCCGCAGCACTCCGGCATCGTCGACCACGTAGAAGTACACGATCCGCCGCGGCGGCGGTGACTGCCGGATGGCAGACAGTGCCTCGCCGACGGTCTGATCGATCTGCACCCGTGCCAATTCGGTGCGCATGTGCGCGCACCACCGGGTCGCCGAGGTTCGTTTCGGTAAGGGGTGCCGACATGGCTGAGGGCCTGCTGCGTCCAACAATCCTAGGTTTCGTCGAGCAGCTTGTCCACGCGTTTTTCGATCTCCTGCTCGACGCCCGGCGCATAGCCTTCCCAGATGGCACGAATCACGCCGTGCCGGTCTACAAGCACGTTGGTGGGAAAACCCTCGAAGCCGATCGCGCGATCCACGGCAGTCAGACTTCTGGCGTCGGGATCATAGTAGGTGGGCAAGTCGATCGTCAGCCGCCTGAGCAAGGCGGATGTGGCGTCGCGCAGCGACGGAACGTCAATGTCGCCACCGATCGGGTAGGAGATGGCTGCCAGGCGGAAGTCATTGCGATCGGCATACTTCTGCCACAGCGCTGCCATGTGCGGCAGTTCGGCGCGGCACGGCGGGCACCACGTGCCCCAAAAGTTCAACAGCAGCACGCGCCCCTGAAGATCGGCCGACGAAAGCTGCGGCGGATTGCCCGTCAGCGGCTCAAGTTCGAGATAGCTGAGTCGTTGGCCGACGCCGCGATGTGACGCCGCACCGCCGCGCCCGGCGATTTGGAACCAAGGCAAGAAAGAGCGACAACGATACCGACCGCAATAACCAGGGCTACCGGCACTAGGAACCGCAGCCTCGGGGGCACTCCGGCCCTCTCATGCCGTGGTCTGTCGGTCGGCTGCACGTCGGACAATTGCGGCTCCTTCTTTTCGATATATGATACGGCTGGTACGATGTCGGGGGAAGCGATTAGGTAGCGGGCCCGCTACCATGTCAAGTGGAGACCGATTGTAATGTACGAAGTCGAGATGAAGTTCCCGGTCACCGACGTGGCCGCGTTCGAGGCCCGGCTGGGGCACCTTGGAGCAACGATCGCCGCGCCGCAGGCCGAGGTCGACACCTATTTCTCCCACCCGGCCCGGGATTTTCGCCAGACGGACGAGGCGTTGCGAATTCGGCGCAAAGGCGAATCGAACTTCTTGACCTACAAAGGTCCGAAGATCGACCAGACCACCAAGACCCGCCGCGAGATCGAGTTGCCGCTTCCGCCCGGCCAGAAGACGCCCGAGGCTTGGACGAAGCTTCTGTTTGCGTTGGGATTCGCCGTCGTCGGTCAAGTACGAAAGTCGCGTCGTAGGGCCCAGATCGCGTGGCACGATCATCGCGTCGAGGGCACTCTCGACGAAGTGGAGGGCCTCGGACCCTTCGTGGAACTGGAGCTGGTAGTGGAGGAACAGAAAGTAGGAGACGCCAGGGCAGCGATCACATTGCTGGCCGAGACGCTGGGCCTGGTCGAGAGCGAGCGGCGAAGCTACCTGGAGTTGCTCATCGAACACGGCCGGCGCGGCGAGCACTCGACTGGGCAGTGAACTATTCAGCCGCCGGGCAACTGCACTTTCCCTAGCTCGCCCAATTTGCGATACTGCGCAGTCCAATTATGCCGCCTCATGCTCACAATACGCAGCCGCCGCGACCGCTGACAATCTTCTTCTCGGTCGGCGAGCCGAGTGGCGATTTGCATGGGGCGAACTTGATCCGGCAACTGCGCCAGCGGTGTCCGGGCATCGAGGTCGTCGGTTACGGTGGGCCAAAGATGGCCGAGGCCGGCTGCCGACTGCACGCCGACCTGACAGCCCTGGCAGTGATGTGGTTCGCCCGCGTACTGATCAATCTGCACAAGTTCTGGGGCCTGGTCAGCCGTGCCGACCGCTACTTCCGCCATCATCGACCGGACGCGGTCGTGTTGATCGACTATCCGGGCATGAACTGGTGGATTGCACGCCGGGCGAAGGTGCACGGCATTCCTGTCTTCTACTACACGCCGCCGCAAATTTGGGCCTGGGCCCGCTGGCGGGTGAAGAAGATGCGGCGGCTGGTCGACCACGTCCTGTGCAGCCTTGCCGTTCGAGGAGCCATGGTTTCGGCGGCACGGCTGCAACGCCACGTTCGTCGGCCACCCGTTCTTCGACGAGGTGCGCCGCTATCCATACGATGAGCCATTTATCGCCAAACATCGCGGGCAGGCTGGTCCCCTGGTGCTGATTCTGCCTGGCTCGCGAACACAGGAGGTCACGCACAACCTTCGCTGGTTTCTCAAGGCCGTGGCGATCGATTCGCCAACAGGTGCCGGACGCCCGGTTCGCCCTGGCTGCATTCAAACCGCACCAGGCCGAAATCGCGCGGCAAATGGTCGACGCCGCTGGACTGCCCATCGAAGTCTGCGTTGGCAAGACGCCCGAACTGATGCGGCTGGCCGATTGCGCGATGTCGGTCTCGGGCTCGGTTTCGCTGGAACTGCTTGTATCACACGACACCGACGGTTATCCTCTATTGGATTACCGATTCGCCTACTTTGTGCAGACGTTCTTTCGCAAGGTGAAGTACATCACGCTGGTTAATCTGCTGGCGACCGACGGACTCGATGCGTCCGGCATCGTGCCGTTCGGCCCGGCGCAGCCCGACGCCGAACGGGTTCCATTTCCCGAGTATCTGACGTACGAAGACAAATCGGCGCAGATTGCCGGCCACGTTGTCCAGTGGCTTCGCGATCCGGCCGCCCGGGCCGATCGCGTCGAGCGATTGCGGTGCTTGAAGGCCGAGGTTGCTCACGGCGGGGCCTCAAATCGGGCCGCCGAGTACATCCTCGACACGTTGGTTGGCAGCCCCAGCGCTCGAGTCGCAAGCGTTGCAGGCGATGCCCCCTCGCCCCTGCTGCAAAGTTATGCCTGGAAACGATTTAAAGCGAGCTGAGAAGCGTTGTTCGGCGAACCCCCTAAAACCCAATACGACCTGAACTTCTCACTGTTCGGCATCCCCGTCCGGGTGCATCCGTTCTTCTGGGTGATCGCATTGTTGCTGGGCGGCCACTTGCGGGACGCAGGCTATGTCATCAGTCTGGCTAATCGCAGTGTTCGTCTCGATTCTGATTCACGAACTGGGACACGCCTTCACCATGCGGGCTGTATGGGTTTCGCCCGTGGATTGTTCTGTACGGCCTGGGAGGAGAGACCGCCTACGATCTCCGCGCCGGTTACCGTCCGTCGGGGACGGGCACGCTGGCCCAGGTACTGATCTCGACGTCCGGTCCGCTGGCCGGCTTCCTGTTCGCTGCCTTGATGTACTTTGGCCTGGCGGCGGCAGGATTCCGTGAAGTCATCTTCTTCAGTCAGGGATTGCCGGTCGGGTTGGCCGTGGCGTTGCCGAGCCCGCGACTGGCCCTCTTCTGCGACATGCTGTTCTATATCGCGTTTGGTGGGGCATGTTCAACCTTTTGCCGGTCTATCCACTGGATGGCGGTCAGATCGCCCGCGAAATTCTCCTGAAGTTCAGTCCTGCCTATGGCATTCGCCAGTCGCTGGTGTTGTCGATGTCGGTGGCCGTCGTGCTGGCGGTCGTCGGCGCGGTGCAATGTGGCGAAGCTGGTACATGGCCCTGTTCTTCGGCTATCTGGCCTTTGCCAGCTACTGCGACGTTGCAGGCCTACAG
The DNA here is from genome assembly GCA_963789525.1 of uncultured Planctomycetaceae bacterium. Taxonomy (GTDB): domain Bacteria; phylum Planctomycetota; class Planctomycetia; order Pirellulales; family Thermoguttaceae; genus CAVXFB01. Next base: position 16,892 of record CAWBLA010000004.1, on the reverse strand, counting down.
CGGTCGTCGACCCGTGGTGACCCGGCGCGGGGACTGTCCCGTTCTGCCGCTCGGCGGGAGTTTTTCTGGCGAACCGCTGCCGAATTATGCCGATGAGGGCTTGAAATGATTTCCAAGAACGCTACAACTTACGCGAGCGTGGGCACGATGTCCGAGTCTCCGATGGTCGGAGTCGATCGGCCGAGGCCCGCTTGGAAACCCTGACGGAGGAGTTACTGTGGCCAAGAAGAAGAAGGCAGCCAAGAAGGCGCCCGCGGCCAAGAGGTCGCCAAGAAGAGCACGCGCGAAGAAGACCAAGAAGAAGTCCTGCTGCTGCAAGTAATTGCCGCAGCGGCATTCCTTTGGTCTAAGCCGCGAAGGTCATCACCGATTACGACGAGAAAGGGCCGCCGGGAAGAACTATCCCGGCGGCCCTAAGCGTTTGTGCGGATTGACGAAATCCCGCTCTACCCCAGCACCGGCAGCGTCGGCAATGCGGGTCGCCGGCGATGTCTGCTGCCACCAGATTGCCGACGAAATTGCGGCAGATCGATTCCAGGTAGGGACCGGCGGTGGGCTCGTCGAATGCCGCATGAACGTGCCCGTGGTCGGCCTGGACTCGCAGGGCCGTCAGGATCGGCACCTCGCCCAAGAAACGGCACGCCGAGTTCCGCCGCCCGGCGCTGCGCCCCGCCGGAGCCGAAAATATCGTGCCGGGCGTTGCAGTTGGGGCAGACGAAGAAGCTCATGTTCTCCACCATGCCCAACACCTCGCACCTGGACCTTGCGGAACATGGCGATGGCCTTCACCGCGTCCAGCAGGGCCACGTCCTGGGGCGTGCAGACGACCACCGCCCCGGTAAGCGGCAGCAGTTGGGAAAGCGACAACGCCACGTCGCCCGTGCCCGGCGGCATGTCGATGACCAGATAATCCAGCTCGCCCCAGTCGGTGTCGCGAAGGAACTGCGTCAGCGCCGTATGCAGCATCGGGCCGCGCCAGATCACTGCCTCGCCCGGCGGACACCAGGAAGCCCATCGACATGACCCGCAAGCCGTCGACGACGACCGGCTGGATCCGCTCGCCGATGATCTGCGGCGGCTCGCGGCTGCCCAACAGGTGCGGGATGCTGGGCCCGTAGACGTCGGCGTCCATCAGTCCGACCTCGCAGCCGGCCCGTTGCAGGGCCAAGGCAAGATAGGCGGCGATGGAACTCTTGCCGACGCCCCCCTTGCCTGACGCTACCGCCACAACCGTCTTTGCGGCCAGTCCGATCTCGCCGAGCTTTTCCGGTTTTCGCTGGTGAATGGCCAACTCGACACTCACCTCGACCCCGGGCAGGCGCCTTTCCAGGTACTCCGTCAGTTCGGTCGCGGTCGGTTCCCAGAAGGGCGCCGCCCAGGTCGTCAGACCGAGAACGATCGCCACGCGCGACCCTTCCAGCCGCAAGGCATGAATCTGACCAAGCTGCGTAACGCTGCGGCCCGTTTCCGGATCGCGAAAATCGGACAAAGCGGCCAACACGGCAGCTTCGCTGAGTTCTTCGTGAGGCATTGTTGATTCCTCGCGCAGTCAACGTGCACGGTGCGTCCCCGACGCACCTGTGGATACGATTAGTGTGGTGCGTCGGGGACGCACCCTACGGGCAACGGCACACGGAGTGTGCCTGCTACGGTCATCGTCTGCCGGCCCAGGGCAGGGCGGCCCAAATCCGCTCGGTCAACGTCTGTTGGGGTGGCGGCGCTTGCGCCAGGTGGCGGCAGGCCAGTTGGGCCAGCCGTCCCGCCTGACGAGGCGAGGCGACAAAATGCGCCGCCCCGGCCTCGCGCACTAGGCTTTCGTACGCCGTCATCGACCGGTCGGCTACCACTGCCGCCCGCGCGGCCGGAAACCAGCGACGCTGTTGCGTAAGATGCCGCAATACAGCGCCTACGTCGCTGCCCAGTTCGAGCACAACCATCGACGCGGGACTCTGGGCCAGTTCGTCCCAACAATCATCCAGGGCGCGGGTTTCCCAAACCCGAACGCCGACTCCGGTCAATTCGTGCCGCAATGCAATCGCCCACCGGCCGCTGCGCTCGCAAACAATCAGCCGGGTCGTCGCATGTGAATCAGAGTGTTCCGCGGAAGTGCCCTCCACCGTCTCCTCGCTTGCCTCGGACTTGTTTTGATGTTGGCCCGGCATCGAAGGGGACAGTCCCATTTTTCGCCGACCACCGCTGCGCGGCGATGCCCGCGAAAATTGGGACAGTCCCCGCGTTGCTCCCTTCGTCCTATTCCAGTCCCAGTTGCACCATGCGCCGGTACAGACGTGGGCGCGTCATGCCGAGCAGCCGCGCCGCCCCGGCCTTGTTCCCTTTCGCGCGAGCCAGGGCCCGCCGGATCAACTCTCGCTCGACGCGACCGAGATACTCGCCCAAGACGATGGTCTCCTCTGTGCGACGTGGATGTGCTGCCGCCTTAGCGGCGAGGCGAAGCTTATCCGGAAGGTCTTGCACGTCGATTTCGCGCGACGCCGCGCGGCTGTGCGCCTCGGCAATCGCCTCGGCAAGTTCTTCGATGTTGCCGGGCCAACCGTAGCTGTCCAGCAGGTCGAGGGCGGCTGCGGTGAATCCGCCGATTTGTCGCCGCCCAGCCGCATTCAGATCCTCCAACAGCAGTTGGGCCAATAGCGGCAAGTCGTCGCGCCGCCGACTCAGAGATGGCAATTCGATGACGATGGTGCTCAGCGCGGCTGCCAAATCCTCGCGAAACTTCCCCCGGCGGGCCAGTTCCACCAACGGCTCCGCCGCCGTAGCCATCAATCGCCACGGCTGGCCTTGGCGGACCAACAATGCGGCCAATTCGACCTGAAGCTCGGCCGAGACCTCGTCGACTCGGTGCAGCATCAGCGTGCCGGGACGGGTCTCACGCTCCGTCCGTTTCGCCCTGGCGACGGCCGCCACAACGGCTTCGAGCAAATCGGCGCCCAGTAGTGAGCAATCCAATGGCGTCAGCGCGCCGACCTGTGACGGGGCGTCCGGCGTGGGCGGATTGGCGGCATAGTGGATTGTGGCCGCGAGGTGTCGCCGGCCGCTACCCACCGGTCCAACCAGCAATACGCTCGCCTGGCTCGTCGCGGCCAACGCTACCTGTCGCCGTGCGCGCTGCATTGCCGCCCCATGACCGATGATCTGATCGGCGCCGTATCGGGCTGCCGCCTCCTGGCGAAACCGACGGACGTGTTCGTGTAATCCGGCCGGTTCCAGGGCCGCGGCGTCAGCGGTGCCCCCGCCTGCTGGTGCAACGCGTTGCCCGGTGTCCTCAACAATCGCCAACACGCCGAGCGGGCTGTCGCCGTCCGTGCCGATCGGAAGGAACTTCGCCCGGCGCTCCGTGAGCGTTCCATCCGGGCCGACCCGGAAGACGGTCGCCAGAGCAATCTGGCCGTCCAACACGTGCGGCGGCGGACACAGCCCGGCCGCCAACGCATCAGGCCGATTGGCCGCGCGAGAGGAATGATAGCCGCACCGCCGGCCGATAAGCGGCTCGTCCGTAGCCAGCCACTCCTGGCAGGCCCGGTTGAGGAACACGAGGGTCAGTTCATCATCGAGGACATAGATCGGCTGTGCCGCTGCGTTCAGCAACCGGGCGAGATGCGTGGTGGAGGGGCGTTGCGAGGCCATGCGAAAAATCTTCATTTCCGTTGCGGACGTGCCGAGTACAAGAAACGTCGGGTCCGCGCGATGGACCCTGCAGGTTTCCGCAACAGGCACTATTTTATACCAATTTGTGATCCGACGCGGCAGTAGCCTTTGCCGAGAAGGGCTGATTCGCGACGGGATGACACCCAGTTGTCACCACGTCGCCCGATAATCGCAACGTCGAGAGTCATCACGCCGCGTCCCGGCGTAGGCCGCCACCCCAGGCCAGGGGCAGACTGGTGTGGCGGCGTCTTTCGTGGAAACAGCCCGCCGGAAACGGCGGTCGGGGGATTGCCGCAAGCTTCGCGTCGGCGAAACTGGGACGGTCCCAATTAGCACGTGCATCATCGGGTCCACCTCGCGGCCATGAAACGCCGGTTGCCGGCCGTCGGCGGCCGGCAGCCCCGCGGCAGCTTCGGATGTTGCTCTCATCAGCGGCCCGGGAAACAGGCCCACGACAAGGACCGCCAGCGTGCATACCACGGCCGTCCCCAAGGCCGCAGCGCCCCCCTGCGCCGGGGCGTCGCCAACGGCGTGCGAAAGTACATCACCGCGACGACCCGGAGATAATACGCCACCGCGATGGCCGCGTTCAGCACACCGAGAACGGCGAGCGCCGTGAACCACCACCAACGAATCGTGCCGCCGCCTGCCGCGCCGCCGGCGTTCAGGGCACTGGCAAACACCAGCAACTTGCCCCAGAAGCCGGCCATGGGCCAGGCGCCCGCCAGGCTAAACATGCAGACCGCCAAGAGGGCGGCGGGCGCCGGACGGCTGTGGCCAAGTCCGGCCAATTCTTCGACGGCATCGATCCGGCGATCCGCCCGGCCAAGATACTGCAAGACCGCGAATGCCCCAATCGTGGCGACGGAATAAACGGCCAGGTAGAACCCCATGGCGGCCACGCCGTTCCAAGGGCCGGCCTGGTTCTCGGTGGCCAGCCCGACGGCCAGCCCGATGAGCATATAGCCGGCATTGGCAATCGACGAATAGGCCAACAGCCGGCGCAGATCGTCCTGCCAGAGCGCCAGCACGTTGCCCCACGTCATCGTAACGGCCGAGACAATCGCCACGGCCTGCCAGGAATAAGGCTGTAAGTCCGGCATCGCCGCCAACAACAGCCGGGCGGCGACCACAAGCCCCGCGGCCTTCGGCAGTACCGACAGGAAAGCGGCATTGACGTGGGTCGTCCCCTGATAGACGTCCGGGGCATAGAAATGAAACGGCACTGCGGTGATGCGAAAACACAGCCCGGCAAGCGCCATCGCCAACGCCGACTTCCAGAAGATGGCCAACGGCTGCGAACCGGCGATGATTCCTGACGGTCGACCGGCCGTGAAATCGGTCGAGCCGGCAGCTCCGTAGAGAAAGCTGAACCCGTAGAGCAGGATCGCCGACGAAAGGACGCTCAAGAAGAAATACTTCGCGGTTGCTTCCTGGCTCGCAGCGTCGCGACGACCGAGGTACAACAGCACGTAGGTTGGAATCGAGATCAGTTCCAGCGCGACGAACAACAGCACCAAGTCGGCAGCCGCCGCGACCAACATCAGGCCCGCAATGCTCAGCAGCATCGACCCGGTATATTCGGCCGCCCCGGTGTTGGTGGGCGGGCGTGAAGCCAGTACCACGAAGGCCGCTCCTACGGCGATGGCCAGCCATCGGACGTTCCAAGCCAAGGCGTCGAACCGAAGCGCACCGCTGGTCCCTTCCGGCCCGCCTTGCACTGCCAGAGTCACGGCCGCTCCCAACACCGCCGCGCCGGCGATCCAGCGCCACGCCGTCTGCGACGCCGAAAACGCCCCGCCGGCGTAAATGATTGCCGCCGCGGCGACGAGCACGATCTCGGGCGTCAGCAGATAGATGGTGTGGAAATTCATGGCGAAACGCCCGATGGCGCAACCGGACGATTGGAGTGCGACAAAACGCCGACACGAGTGTCTTTGACGTTCCACGCGGCCGAAAGCGGCGATGCTGCGCCGGCGACGGTCTCAGTGTTTGCGTCAGCAAAAATGGGGCCGTCCCCCTTGGCATACTCGCCGGCGACTCGTACCGCCGGCGCCGTCAATGCATCGAGCGTCGGGGCCATGCGGTCGAGAAAAAACCGCGGCTGCACCCCGATCCAGACGATCATCACGACAAGCGGCGTAAGACAGCAGACCTCGCGCAGCGAAAGGTCGCGCAGCGGCGCCTCCGTCTCGTGCTGCGGTTCGCGCCGGGCCAAAAAACACGCGCTGATACATCCACAGCAGGTACCACGCCCCCAGGATGATCCCCACGATGCCCAGGACGCCGACGAGGTGAAACGCCAGCGCACCGGACGCCGGCGCTTCGGCCCAGCCACGATGAAACGCCCCAAGGAGAATCAGAAACTCGCCTGCAAAACCGTTGAGGCCCGGCACGCCGATGCTCGAAAACACCAGCACGAGCGTGAAGAACGCCAGCACCGGCATACGTCGGGCAAGGCCGCTGAAATCATCGATTCGCCGCGTATGGTATCGTTCATACAGCATGCCGACCACGGCGAACAGACCGCCGGTCGACAGTCCATGATTGACCATTTGCAGCACGCCGCCCTGGACGGCGACCCGATCAAGCGCAAACAGCCCCAACATGCAGAACCCCATGTGGCTGACGCTGGAATAGGCGACTAGCCGCTTGATGTCGGCCTGTGCCAGCGCGACTAAGGCCCCGTAGATAATGCCGACTACGGCGATCCCGAGCATCCACGGCATCAACGCGGCCGTGGCCTGTGGCAGCATAGCGAGATTGAACCGCGCAAAGCCATACGTCCCCAGCTTCAGCAACACGCCCGCCAGAATCACGCTGCCGGCGGCCGGCGCCTCGACGTGGGCCAACGGCAGCCAGGTGTGCAGCGGGAACAGCGGCACTTTAATTGCGAACCCGGCAAACAATGCCAGGAAGATCCACATTTGGAGCCGCGGGTCGATCGGATGGCGTTGCGCCGCCGCGGTCAGTTCCGGAATGGAGAAGGTCATGGTCGCCGCCGCGCCGCGTGCCGGATGATAATACTGCCATAGCACGATCGTCAGCAAACCGAGGAACGTCAGGACGCTGCCGGCGAAGGTGAACAAGAAAAACTTCGTCGCCGCCCAGCGCCGGTGCCGGCTTCCCCAGATGCCGATCAGAAAGAACAGCGGGATGAGCGTGAACTCGAAGAAAACGTAGAAGAGGATAATGTCTCGGGCGACGAACACGCCGAGCATGCCGGTCTCGAGCACAAGCAGCAACCGGTAGTAAAGCGACGTCTGCCGGTCGATTGCCTCCCAACTGATCAACACGGCAACAACCATCAGCAGTGCGGTCAGCGCGAACAACCACAGACTCAGGCCGTCCAGGGCCACGCTGAAGCGTATATTGACCGGACCGGCGCCCGGCGCCAGCCACGCGATGTCCGTAGTGGCAAATGGTTCGGCCCCGCCCGGATAGGCCGCGACCAACACGACCGTCATGCCCAGCACGGCCAGCGCGACAACGAGCGCCGCCATGCGCGCCGCGCACGGCCGCCACCCGGCAACAACGCGCCGGCAAGAGGCAGGAACAACGTGATTAGCAACAAGACGTCCATGCGGGTATTTCTTACTGCAAATCGGCTATCGCGAACTTAACAGTTCATTCTCCAACAACTCTTCACATCAGCAGGACTCCCAACAACGCCAGCAGCACCCCAATCATCATTACAAGCGCGTAGAGTTGGACCAGGCCGTTCTGGCTCGGCCGCACCAGCGCGCCGACCAGCTTCGGCACTCGGCCGACGAAATCGATCACGCCGTCGATGACGTAATGATCAACAATGGCCGCCGCGCGGGCGACCGCCAGCAGCGGCCAAACGATGATCGCGCGGTATAGCGGATCGATGAAGAACTTGCCGAACGACAGGCTGTACAGGCCGAATACGTCCATCAGGCCGGCCAGCCGAGCCGCCTTCTTCCGACTACCCAGGTACACCGTGGCCATGATCGCGATTCCCAGGAGCGTGATGGCGGTCGTCGTTGCGGCCATGTTGACCTGTTGGGCCATCGACGGTTCGGCGGCTCGGGCCTCGACGGCGCCCAGATAGGCCAGCGACGGCGTGGCGGCCAGAAGCGGCATCAGGCCGTGCGTCCACTCGAAGTAGGCCCCCACGACCAGCGACCCGACGGCCAACACGATCAAGGGAACGGTCATCGCCGGCGGCGACTCGTGCATGTGGCGGCCGGCTTCCGGCGGTATCTTCTCGGGACCGAAAAACGTCACGAAGTAGGGCCGGAACATGTAGAAGTCAATCAGCAGAACGCCCAGTAGCACCGTGGCCAGAAGCGTCCGATACATCTCTCCGCCGTCGCCGCCGGCCCGCTGTTGAATTGCCAGCAGAATCGCGTCCTTGCTCCAAAATCCGGCGAACGGCACGACGCCGGCAATCGCCAGGCAGCCGAACAGAAACGTCCAGTGCGTCGTCGGCAAGCGTCGCCACAGCCCGCCGAGTTGGCGGATGTCGATCACGCCGCCCGTGGCGTGCATGACGCTGCCGGCGCCAAGGAACAGCAGGGCCTTGAAAAACGCGTGCGTCAACAAGTGAAACATCCCGGCCACCACGCCGAACAGCGTGCCCGTGCCCAACGCGAGAAACATGTAGCCGAGGTGGCTGATCGTCGAATAGGCAAGGATGCGTTTCAAATCGGTCTGCGCAATGGCAATGAAGCCGCCCAACAACGCCGTGGTTCCGCCGATGATGGCGACGACATACTCCGCGTCGGGCGCCGCGACAAACAGCGGCATGCACCGGGCCACAAGATACACGCCGGCCGTGACCATCGTCGCCGCGTGGATCAAGGCGCTAACGGGCGTCGGACCCTCCATCGCGTCGGGCAGCCAGACGTGCAGCGGAAACTGCGCGCTCTTGCCGCAGGCGCCCAGCATCAACAGGAGGCAAATCGCTGTAGCCGGCCCGCCGACGATGAAGCCCGCCGGCCCGGCCAGGCGCGACTGGCCGAAGACCCCCGACACGCCGACGAGCTTGCCGGCGGCCATGGTATCGTGAAAGTCGAGCGTGCCGTAACACGTCCAAATCAGAAACAGCGCCAACAGGAATCCGCAATCGCCGATGCGGTTGACCAGGAATGCTTTCTTTCCGGCCGCGGCCGCGGCGGGTCGCTCGTACCAAAACCCGATTAGCAAATAGCTGCACAGGCCCACCGCTTCCCAAAACACGTACAGTACAACGAAATTGCTGGCTGAAACCAACATCGTCATCGAAAACACGAAGAGTCCGATATACGTGAAGTACCGCCAATAGCCCGGGTCGCCGTGCATGTAGCCGATCGAGTAGACGGCGACCAGCGTCGAGATGCACGTGACAATGCAGAGCATGACGACCGTGAGCGAATCGGCCCGCAGGGCAATGTCGATATGCAATGATGCCCCCGCGACCGCCGCAGCAAGCCCAGGCCGGGCGCCGGAGCGCCGGACGTGGCGCCGACGTCCGCCCAGTGCCACAGCGTCACGACCTGCTCGTAGCCGATGCGCTTCGCCTCGCCAGAGGCCGCCGGGCGGTCAATCTGCTGCTGAAGCTGAGACAACAGCGCCAGGCTGGCCAGAAAGCTCAGCAGCAGCGCCGTGACCACCGGCACGTGGCTCCGACTGCGCAACACTTGCTTGCCCAGCGCAGCCGTCACCAGCGTCGCCGCCAAGGGCAGCGCGGGCACGAGCAACAACAGCGTCTTGATGTCGAACATGCTGATCGCCGGCCAGGCGTTCAGGCCCGGTCGCAGAAGCCATCGACGACCTCGCAGCGACAATTGGGCAACTCCGCCCAGCGCCGCACACAGGTCCCGCTCAGTTTAGTCGGTCACCGCCCCCCACTGCAATGTGCCCCGTCGTGAAGCACCCCCACTACAGCACGAGTCGAGGACTGTCCCGGTCTTCCTGTCAACGAAGATGGGACTGTCCCCTTCGCTGCGGTTTGCGTCGCTACTGCTCCTCGTGACACAATAATCCGTACAGTCCCCGTTTTTGCCCCGAACCGGCGGGCGCACCCATCGTCGTCCGTCAAAATAGCAGAATAGACTCTCGGCGCCACCCCATCGGGCCGAGAGAAGCGAAACCGCCGCGGGACAAGCAGGTCGGCAACGATTATCATTGCTCCGCAAAACGATGGACAAAGGATTCGACCCCTCCACGGCTTGCGCCGCGGGATTTCAAAGAGAAACACACCCTATGGGCAGGCATCGGCGGTGCCAATAACGAACGTCGCGGGGGGGGCAGCAAGTCTGCCATTTGTCCGCGTAAGTTGGTAGAATCGACGGTCAGAAATGCCTTGCTTGTCGGTTAACGAAGGGGCAATTCATGTCCCAGCTCCCCTCTTGGCGCAAAGTCGAATCGAAGGTTCATCAGGAAGGTATTTGGCTCATTTTCGTCGTCGGTGCCGTATTGTTTTCGATGGGCTCCGCTGGATACTTGGCATTTGCAGATGCGGTCCAGCCAGGCATGGATACCTGGATTGTCAGGGCATTCCTGGGCATCTTCATTTTGATCGGAGGATTCTTGCTCGCATCCGCTTTGAAGTCTCTCTGTTTCCCCCATCGTGTGCGCCATGCTGCGGATGATGTTCTGCCAGATGTACCGCAAGAGCCACTGATTTTTGACGGAGCGATCGTGCGAGGCCGTCTGACCCACGAACTGTGCGAGAACGATCACGGTTGGGAATTGAAGCCAGCCGAACGAATGTGGCGCAATGACCTACGCTTCCTTATTTTGTTTGGAGTTCCGTTTCTCATTTTCTTTGCCGTTTTTTGGGCATGGTTATTGAGCCAATTCGTGAGTCTCTTCCTCGCGGCATCAGGCGGCATTGCGGTTACCACGCTCTGCGGTGGCGTTGCCTTCATAGGTATCTTTTTTCTGATGCGGTCTGGCTCCCGGCATCTCTGCGTTGACCATCCCCCGAGATGGGAGCGACATGGAGTTCGAGTCGCCCGAGATGCCCAATATCGAAAAAGCGGGCCTGGCCGACGGGCTTCAGTGGTTCTTCGGAAGCAACGCCCAATGGACGAAATTGGCAATTCCTCGCAATCTGGTCGTGGCCGTTCAACTCTGCCCTTGGAAATTCAAACTGCGGCGCGAGGTCACCTGGGCAGTGCAAGGTTTGTTGGTACTCGCATCGGCAGAGGGGACGGCCCGCGTTCGGGTGCCGCTTCTGCTGACTGGCGATTTTGCCGGTGCGGCAGAGCTTATGCGGAGACTTGGCTCTGCATTACAGGTTCCCTATCTCTTTTCCGCCGATGCCGCCGGTTGGAAGGCGGAAGCGACCGCGCGAAAACTCGTCCGCCTCTGCGCGTCGGCGTCTGGATGACTTAGAATTTCAAAGGTGCGAACGCAGTGTCGTTTCCCGGCCCAGTGCGCGGAGGCAACGTCGTCCCATGCCGGCCGATTGGCCACGTAAGCGGACGGTCGTGACATCGGCCGCAAAGCGGCACGGGATCAGCAACAAGGAGGCCGGCAAGCATGCGAGCGCCACGACCTCCGCCGGTCGTTTGAGGCATGACCAGGGCCAGCGAGCACTCTGCGTAAGGCTGGCGATATAGGGCGACTTGCGCCCAGGCATGTGATGTGGTAGACCATCATCGTCGTGTTTCCATTCTCGATCAGGCAAACCGGGAGAACAGTGACGGCGGCTACCGTGCGAATGGATGTGAATGGCGTCGTGCGACATTTCCACGAGTTGGAACATTCACGATCGTCGGTGAACCGACTGCACCCGCTCGACAGTGTGGTTGTGATTGCGATCATGGCAGTGCTCGCCGGAGCCAATGGACCAACGGCCATTGTCAAGTGGGCCAATATCAAGGCCGAGGTCTTGGTGAAGCGGCTGGATCTCCCGCATGGCATTCCTCAGAAAGATGCCTTCCGGCGCGTGTTGGCCACCTTGAAGCCCCGAGGTAACCAGGAAGCATTACGAGAAGTTGGACCGCATGGCGATTGCCAAGCGGTGTGTTCAAAGGCGTTTGCAGGCCGATGGATCGGGCAAGGCTGCCGATCCAACTGCACCCAATCTTCCGCGCCTGTTGCGCGCAGAGGGAAAGTCGGCACTTGACGGCGACGAGAAGTTGTCACAAGCTATTGGAGCGTAATATGTTTGGCCGAGTGGCGGAATGGCAGACGCTCGGGATTTAAAATCCCGTGCCCGTAACTGGGCGTATGGGTTCGAGTCCCATCTCGGCCACCTTACTCATCACTGCAAACTGTGACATTCCGGTGCAGACTCGTACAGAAATCGCGAGTTTCCCGGGAAATTCGCGTAAGTCGCGGGATTTCTTGCCCCGCAAAAATCCCGGCCCAAATGCCGTCTACGATGCAAACTCGCACATTCTGAACGATAGAGCGGAGAACTCGACGGCACCATAGTGGGCACTCTGGCCGTTTCTCGGCACCTATATCGGCACCATTCCTCGCGGCTTAAAGCTATTTGGTCTGCGTGAAAAAAACGTCGGTTGGACGAAGCGGCTTCGCCGCGGAGGGGGTGCGGTGGCAACGGTTTTGAAGCGGATCAGCGGGCCTTGCGTTCTCAGCGGTGCGGTGGCAGGGTGAGGGTATGTCCCGGCCATTGGGGTCGGAAACACCACTGAACCCATTCTTTTGGAGGGTACCGCAATGACCAGTCTTCGCCAACGCATGATCCGCGACATGAACCTCGCCGGCTTCACGGCCGGCACCCAGCGAGCTTACATTCATGGCGTCCGCCAGCTCGCCAAGCATTACAGGCTCCCGCCGGATCAGCTCAGCGAAAAGCAGGTCGAGGATTACGTCTTCTATCTCCGCGAGGAGAAGAAAGTCGCCAAGGGCACGTTTCAGGAGTACTTCTACAGCATCCGCTTCCTGTTCGTCAACACGCTAAACCGCGACTGGGCGCTGTTCACGAAAAAAAAGTACGGCAGCCACGCCAGAAGCGTTTGCCCGTGGTGCGTAGCCGTGAAGACTGCCGCACTTGATCGCCGCCATTCGCCAGCCCATCTATCGTGGCTGCTTCGCCACAATCTACGCCTGCGGGCTGCGACTCAGCGAGGGCGCGAGCTTGCCCGTCTCGGCGGTCGACTCGAAACAGATGCTGCTGCACATCATCGGCAAGGGGAACAAGGAACGCGTGGTTCCCTTGAGCGAGCCGGTGCTCCAGATGCTCCGCGAAATCTGGAAGCTGCATCGCAGCCCGAAATGGCTCTTTCCACGTCGCCACAGCAAGTTGAAGCACGTGGCCTATTCGACGATGCGAAAGACTTTTAACAACGCCAGGCATCAGTGCCTCTTCGATGACAACTTCACGACCCACAGCCTGCGGCACAGTTTTGCCACGCATTTGCTCGAAGCGGGCGTCAACATCCGCATTGTGCAGATCCTGCTGGGCCATGCCAGCCTGAAGTCGACGCAGATCTATACGCACTTGAGCGAGCCGCTACGGCAAGATCTGCGCAGTTGCTGGGCGAGTTCTTCAAAGACCTCTTCTAAACCGGAGGCCTTGCCATGAAGAACGTCAAGCTGGAACTTGCGGACGTGGTCCGCCAGTTCCGCGACGCTCACGCTGCGCAGTTCGCCAGCGTGATGCTGCCTTCCCAACGGAAGGCGTTAAGCGACATCGCCGGGTGTATGACGCCGGCGATGGGCGGACATCGTTACCGATGTCCCGATTGCGACACCGAGTTTTGGATTTGCCACGGCTGTCGCAATCGATCGTGTCCAAAATGCCATGGCCGCCAGATGCAGGTGTGGCTCGCCGGCCGCGAGGCCGAACTCCTGCCCTGCGGCTACTACCATCTGGTCGCCACCGTGCCCGAGCAGTTGCGGCACGCTTTTTTGGCCGACCAGAAGTTCATGTACGCGCTGTTGATGAAGACGGTCGCCGGCGCGGTGATCGACCTGGTCAGGAGCGAAAAACGGATCGGCGCCACGCCGGGCGTCCTGATGATCCTGCACACGTGGACCGGGCAGATGACGTACCATCCGCACGTCCACCTGCTGATTACGGCCGGCGGCATCAGTGACGATGGTCGGCACTGGCTGGCGGGACCGGACAATTTCCTCTTGCCGGTCCGTGCGGTCTCGAAAATCATCGCCGCCAGATTCCGTGATGCCTTGGAATCCGCCAAGCCCGACCTCTTCCGTGCGTTGCCGCGAAAGACATGGAAGCGGGCGTGGTGTTGTTACTGTAAGCCGTATGGCCACGGTAAGCAGGCCGTGCTGCAATACCTCGCTCGCTATGCCTTCCGCATCGCGATCACCAACGCCCGAATCGTCGCCATGGACGCAACCCACGTGACGTTCCGGCACAAGGACCGCGAGGCGAACCAGTGGCGAACCTGCCGCCTGACCGGTGTAGAGTTCTTGCGTCGGTTCCTGATGCACGTTCTGCCCAAAGGTTTTCACAAGGCGCGCTACTACGGCCTGTGGCACCACTCCAAGCGTCCGCTCCAACAACGTGCCCGACTGCTGCTGATGCTCGAATCTCCCGCCGAGACGAGCTCGACCATGACGGTGGCCGATGTGGGAGCCGAACCCCAACATGCTGCCAAAGATTGCTACGTCGGGACGGATGATTCGCCGGATGGCTTTCGCCCTCGATGTCCACATTGCGGCAGCAATCGGGTGATGCATCTGGCGGAGGTGCCGCGAGGTCGAAGTCCGTAGGAAACCGTCGGCCCGCACACACGTAGACAACATACAGCCCAGTTGCTCGGTCGCGTTTTCTGCGAATCCAGGACGCGATCGTACTCCCACCGCGCGCCGCCAGCCGCACAAACTCGCTGATAACCGCCACGCTGCCACGAACGGGCTCGCCCGAACACCCGGGTGCCGGCCGCCCTCTCGCCGCACGCCCCTCCGCGGCGAATCGCTTCGTCCAAACGAGCTTTTTGTCGTCGGCTACGCGACGCAAAAAGCCTTATCTATTGTTCGTAGTGGCAATTGTCACCGAACGTGGCCGCTGACTCGCCAGAAGTCAAGCGACGCTCACTGGCGGCTGGTGGGATCATGTTGCTTCGCGCAATCGCAACTAAGACACACTTCGATTAAGACACACTTCGATGTGGTGTTCGAAATGACGATATAGTTTCTGGCGTTGTCTGTGGCCCGCCAGTTCTTCTATGAGGGGGACGACGCGCTCTTCGGTCTGTTTGGAGACAACATCCTAGTAGGCGCCGCAGGAAACGACTATTTGCAGGGAGGCTTCGGTCGAAATCTACTGATTGGCGGCGCCGACGCCGACCGGCTATTCGGCCTCACCGATCAGGACCTGTTGATCGCCCAATCGACAGTCTACGACGACGATGAACAGGCTTTTCGGGAACTCCTCAATGTTTGGGCGGACAGGTCATCGAGCTATGCCCAGCGAATTGACCGGCTCCGTGATATGGCTGGCTCGGCTTATCTTGAGAAGGACAAGACCGTGATCGATGACAGCACAATAGATTTGCTTTTCGGCGGATCGGGAAGGGATTGGTACTGGCTCGACCTTGGTGAAGACATCCTCATTGGCCGGCGACCGAATGAGGCATTGAATTGATAGTCCCCGTTCAGACCGGCGAAGTGGTCGATGACGCAATCGCTTGTCCACAACGAGCCCTTGGCGTGCCAGATGCGTTCATCACTATCGCCCCTCTGGCAGGAGGGTCATGATGCTCCGAACATATATTGGCGTAGTCTCGACTACAGTCGCGTGGTTCGTCATTGTCGGCGTAACGCGCATTTTGGTGGCGGATCCCCCCGCGCCGCGCCACTCCGAGCAGGTTGGCCATCCTGCCAGCGTTGTCAGATCTTCTCCACTGATGATATCCTGCATGTCGATGGCTGCGCTCATTTCGGCCGCTGGTGAAAGCGGAACGGGCCTCGCACTCTCGAAATCGAGATCAATCGAAGTGCTCGTCCCCGGCACCTGCCGTCGGCAGGCCGCCGAGGCTGGGCGAGCGCGGCATCCAGGGACTGGTTTGCCAGTTGTCCACCGGTGGCTTTTCCGGCAGGAAGGGTGGCAACGCAAACTGAAAGAACATCGCCAAGGCGTTGACAAACGGCTCGTACAAATTGCGTAGCTCCGCAAGTGCAGCTTCCACGGCCGCCTCGTCACGCATCGTCAATCCCGCCGCACGTAGCGATTCGCACAGCCGCGCGAGTTTGGCATGCGACAGCCGATTCGGCTCGGGTGGTAGCGGCAGCGTATCGAACACCACCGCCAGGTCTACCGCCGCGTGCCGCGCCATGGCGAAGGTCAGCCGGGCCTGGTAACCGTGCGGCCCATCGACAGCCGTGATCAGCAGCGCTGAGGTGTCGAGAATGGCTGTGAGCGTGCCGACCCACGACTGGTTCGCGTGCTGTGAACGATAGAAGCTCAGGATCGGGAACGAAATGTGGCTTTCGAGCAGATCGGCCGCCCATCGCTCCCACTCAATCAGAAATGTGCCGGTGCTTGCGTGGCTATGTCCGGCGGCGAGCCGCCGGAGTAGTTCGCCGGCAGTGGGCGGAGCGCCGGCCCGGGCGTCCAGCAGCACGATGCCAATCTCGCGCCGGGAAAAGGCCTGATAGAACACCGGCAGATAGCTTACGATCACGGCCAGAAAAATGAACCCCAGGCCGGCTTCCGTGACACTCAGCGCCCGACCGGTTGCATCGGTCGTCACGAGATCGCCATAGCCAAGGGTGAAGAACGTTGTGCCGCTGAAATACAGATACGTCCCGAAGCCCGCGTATCCCTGAGAAAACTCAGTGCCTAACGACCAGTGCAGCAGGGCGAAACCGATGATCAGCCCCGCGGCCCACACGATGATTAGGGCGAATAGGCACAGAGGCCCAAACGTGCTCAAGAAGCTGGCGCGCCGGCGACCCGCTGGAAACAGCCTTGCCGCCGTCCGTCCGATTAGCCAAGATGCGCGGACGAAGGTGGCGCCAGCCGGAGGCCATGTCGGATCCGCCGCGGCAGCAACACCACCTCGAAGGCGTCAACCAAGACGACGACGATTGTTCCTACGGCAACAAGCACTCCGATCCACGCCATAGGCTCCCCCGCCGCTTCGGCCATCGGTCAGAAGCTTCGTCGGTCTCCGATTGCCAGCCTCGGTGGCCTTTCACGCAACGGCGCCGACAAGCCCTTGTGGCTGATCGCCGTATCATCATTGGAATTATACGCACTCGCACGCAGTTCAATTGAAGCCCGGGGTGGTCTGGTGGTCATGGAATGCTAAGTCCTGGGACTGCTGGGGGTA
>CAWBLA010000003.1:0-814947 GCA_963789525.1 uncultured Planctomycetaceae bacterium | reverse complement strand
GGAAGTTGTCCGCTGGAATCCCTGCGTGGAAGAGGAAGTCTGACCATGCTTTACCTGCTCGATGCTCGGATTCTAGTGGCGATGACGGCGATGGCGGTCGCGCGTTGTCCATCGGTTTGCGCCGATTGTCCCGTGGCGGCCAGGTCTGCCGGGGATACTGCGCAGCGGCCGGAGCGAAGACGAGAAATGCGCGGGCGGCGGGATTGCGCCGGTGGCGACGCTCGTGGCGTCGGGCCTATAACCGTGTCGCACATTTCGCCTGACTAACCGTGGGCGGAATTTCCACCAGCAGAACCCGACGAGAAATCCGGCCGGCGAACGGTCAGCCGTCCGCTCGGGCCTGGCTCGACGATGAAGCCACCTTCTACCTTCAGGATGCTTGCGGCTTGATCCACAGTGCCTTTATAGCCGGCCGCGGTGGCGATCTCTACCACGCTGTCGAGCATCATGGCCGCGCCACCGACCTGACTCAGGCGTCGCTCGAACGCGGACTTCAACATGAGGAAGTACGAATGGCTCAGGGCCACCGCGTCCCGCAATTTCAGCCGATCGCCGGCCTCCAGATTGATCTCGCGGCCCATGTATCCACCTCCGCACAACAAAAACGGTCCCATGTGGAGGGGGCCGACTGCGGTGTAGACCACCCGTCGCCCAGGCTCCAAACGGCTCCCGACCCAGAGGGAAGATGCTTGGCGTCCTGCCGTTGATTCTGTCGTCGGGCGTACCTCCGACCATGAGGGCTCCGCGGCTCGGCGAAACGCCGTAGGCCGTGGTCTGACAGAGTGGGCTAGTCGTGATGGCCTCCGGGTGGCTTTGGGCGTTTATACGCTACTTGCTCGGCCTCGGCTGAGGCCGGGCTTTTCCGTCCCAGCGGTGCCAAGCGCGCCAGCCCGAAGCGCGCCCGAGCGCCCTGACGCAGAGCGCCCCGGTTTTGACCGCCGGGCGTTTGACCTTTTTTTTGACCCCCAGCAGTGCTGAACCTGGGCTTGGCATCTGTTGCGGGGTCTGGCTGTCACGACGTGCGGCCGGGGTGGGTGCTCTTCTCGCGGCCACACATTTCAATACAGCGACATCAACGCTTCGCAAGTTGGCCGAAGATTCAGGTGTCTCGGCCAAGACGTATGCGATACCGAAGTTCGATCAGAGAGAGAAGCGGACCTTTGCAGGGAAGATTCGAGTCACTGAACCTACACCATCAATAGCTCCAGCCCAATGCACATAGCCAGAAGCACGATGATGCACGGCCATATCCAACGGCATCGTTCACGACGCCATACGGCGATTCCACACGACAAGAGCGCCAGTGAAACGGCCACTGCTCCCACCACCTCCCAGCATCCAGCCTTCCAGATAAGGCTTTGTACTTCACTCTTGGTCTGGTCGATGTCTTTCAAGCCCGCCACGGTCATGGTCGCTACCGAGGTGCCGACGCCAGCTTCGTAACGTTTTTGGACAAATGCGGCGGCGATGGCCACTAAAAGCAGGACTATTGCCAATCTGTAGAACGCACGGGGATGTGTCATCGGCGATGTCTCAGCCATCATGCTGTGCCCGTGAGATGAGTCCGGCCTCGTCGATGAAGATTGTAGTGAACGGAGCGTCTCGGTTTTCGAGCATCCTGCGGACGATCTCGTCATCCAGAAAGCTCATTGCCTTGTAGGCAGTGGCCACCACTACCCGCACCGCAGGATCGATGAAGATTCGTTTGCTCTGGTCGCTGCCGCTGGTCCGCAATTCAGCGATCTGTTTACGGGTAAGAGCTTTGTCCTCCCAAGCGTCGAAGAGTTGAAGTTGTTGGGCCAAGCCGTCGATCCGGCTGAGAATCTCTGACTCCGTGCCACGCAACATGGATTTGAGGGATGCGTCTTGAAAAGCCCGAAAGGATGCTCCCTTGCCGATCCGCAGAAGCTCTCCAGCGTCAAGAGCGTTACAAAATCTGCATTGGGCGGCTTTGCCGATGGACAGGGCGACAGTATCCGTGGCCCGGTTTGTTGTCGAGACCACCAAAATGCGTTCCCGTTGGTCTTCCAATACCCCAGCGACCTGCTGGCCAGTCATGTAGGTCTTGCCGGTTCCCGGTGGTCCCCATAGGACACTCCACGAGTGCTGCCACCAATCTCGCAAATGAGGCAAGTCCGACGAGGGCCGACTTGGCGACCCGTGGATGGACACCTCCGGCTGCTGCGACCAATCGACTGCAAAGCTCATCACGGATCGGATCGAAGCGTGGCTCGTGATAAATGGCGTCGAGCGTGCCGAGAAAATGGAATGGCCGAACGAGGAATGCTCCGAGGATCGGGGGATTTTCAGGGTTCGACAGGCTGATGAATAAACAGCCGTTACGCTCATCCACTTCAAGCACTTCGCCCGACCAAAGGGACGCTTCGTCCACGGGCGATTCCTCGAAGTCGGCCATATCAATGTTGCCGTCTCCATCATCGCCGATTGCGTGAGGACGAAAGGCAACGGCCCCTTCCCAGGTCCAATCAAACTCCACCGAGCTTCCGACGTGGACGGCGTAGATCGTACCTCGATCACGCTCTGCGATGACGCTCACCTTGCGGCAACGCAGCCGCTTCCACTTTGAGCAATCTCGAAACTCCTGACGAACTGCCGTCTTGGCGTCCTTCAGGAGACTCTCGTCAGCGGGTGGAAGTCCAAGTTCAACCGGGAATCGTGCTGGCGTGAACGTGGTGTCCGACACAACACAAGTGCGGTCAGCGTTGTTGTGCGGATTCCCCTCCATTTTTCACAACCTCATGCCAATGAGCCGAATCCCATTCTAGTCTTGGGCAGCCATAACCTCCAGCCCGTAGGATGTCATGTGCCGATGTACCCGAGGAAACCACTATTGTCCAGCGTCTTCTTCATGGAGATGAATAATTCACAATCTTCGACCTCTTGAAACGCAGCAACGTAGCGGTCGATTGCATCGATGCAGAACTCCACGGAATGAAACTGAGTGTAGTGGACTAGCAGAAACATGGCGTTCTCTCGTTGATTTTCGGAGAGACTGGTGTCAAAAGCGATCTCTTCCAGAATACCCTGAACATCATCAACAGCAAGTACAATAGTGGAAACAACATATCCGACTGAGCCTGCCGTGAAGCCCCACTCATCAACAAAGCCAATACTCTTCAGAACTTCCTCTCGACCGAACGTTTTCGCCAAGAGCTTCTTCCCGTATGTCGTGACCTCGGAGTCAATAATGTTGCCACTATGCCAAAAGACGTATGGGTTGCTCGGCAGATGCCCCAGAACCCTTATCAACTGAGCCGCAGCGATTCCGTCGATGCTCCTGAACGAGTGAATCAGGTAGAACCACGTTGCCTTCCGATTGCGATGGTAGGCAAAGAGCGATCCCATGCCGATCAGGCACCGCTGTTGGTTCTCGGCGTCGGCGAGGAATTCGAGCGACCGGCCAAAGAACCAGTCGCTCGAATAGTTGTACGAAATGAGTCGCTTCTTAACTGCCTCGAACGTCTGGTCGCTAAACATATTCTCAACGGGAACTGGAATACTGTACGGACCATTCTCGATGGCTTCGGGATGTGAGCGAAGAAACTCGGAGATGTTGATCCAGACGGCGGTCATCTTTTCGGGATCATGCACGATCCCAACGACCGGAACCGGCCAGTTGTTCCAGTATTCGAAATGCTCTCGGTCCGCAGGAATGGCATAGCCGTCGCTACGGCGATAGGAAGCTCCCGACTTGATTTGCACCCAGGCGAACAGACTGGTAGCCACTTCGTTTCGAAATGAATTCGATGTAGGCGTCATTTCCCTGGTCGTTGTCCGCATCGACCTTCTGAATAATGCAATTGGCACGAGTGACGATGCCACTGACGTAGTGAAACCCCGCCGACGCAGTTCCCGCTGATTTCTGGCGTTTTGTGGTCATGCGGCGTAACTCCTCGTCTCGATTCCACCGGATTCGTGCAGGCGGCGTTGTTGCGAGAATTGTAATGGACAAACTGAAAGATAAAGTCTAACACCTCGGCGGAGTCGCTACGCTCGTCGTCGTACCCCATCGCTTCCAGGCCGGGCAAAGCAGGACGAGCGGCCTCGGGCCAGCATTGATACTCATCGCCACGGCACCGCCACGGCTTGATCCGACGACGACATCAGGATGATGCCGGTCGAACTCGGCCTGGGCGATCCTGACGGCCTCGCCGAAATCGTCATTGGGCAGTTCCGGGTTCAAGACCTCGTGGCCATGCTCGGCCAGAAAGGTCGGCTTCACGCCGCCCGGCGTTGACTGCCATCCGTGGAGAAAGAGGATTCTCATGCGATCCACCATTTCGAAGGGGGTCTTGGGGTGAGGCCATGCCGCATTCATTATTCTTGTTGGCGGTTCGCCCTCAAGGCCCCGGCAGGCGTCCGAGCGGGGGCAGTACCAGAATTGGAACGGCGACCGCGCCATTACCGCACCGCGACGGCCGTCGTGTGGGCAAACGCCGAATCCCCTTGCAGGGGTTGTAGTTCCGTCGTGGATCGAGTGTTATTTGCCATTTTGGCTTCGTATCCTTCGGACTATTGCCAAACGATAGCGTACAGCTTATGAAAACGGAACCTGTTAGGCAATAGGTACTTGTGTGCAGAAACTGTTTTCGGTATACTTTTCGGAACGCTCGATCCCCTTCGATCACCGACCCCTTCGCTTTGGGGCTGGCCGACTGAGGGCATCGCGTCGAAGCAGACGGAATTGCAGAAGAGCGTGGTGGCCATGCGTTATAAGGCAGAACTCACCGCTGGTTCGTTGAAGGTCCAAGAGAGCCGAGTCGTCGCCGACTTGTTGCTTCGTGGCGTCGATTCCTCGGGCTGGCGGGATGCCATGTTCCGAGAGAACGTCCTTCAGACCCGCAGTCCGCAGACGGCGAAACGGCTTCGCACGCTCCTTCGGCACCGGCTTAAAACGATGGACGCCGATCTCTGGCGAATGATTCGAGACGGATCGGTGACTGTCGTCACTCACGCTTGTCTTGCCGCCGCCATCAAGCACAGCCCGCTGCTAGGCGACTTCCTCGACCTCGTGGTTCGAGACCAGTACAAGCTCTTTCGTGAGTCGCTGACTAAGAAGCTCTGGGGAGACTATATCGAAGGCTGCCGGGGCCGAGACCCAGAGATGCCCTGGTGGAGCGAGTCCACCGTGGCCCGCCTGCGGTCATCGGTGTTCCAGATTCTCGCCCAGGCCGGATACATCCACGACACCGGCTCCATGAAGCTCCAAACCGTCCACATTGCCGCTCCGGTCCTCAAGTATCTCGAAGACCACGACGAGCAATATGTTCTTCGTTGCATCCAGGTGGGAAAATGAGCGACCTGACTGACCGACTCAACGAAATCCTGCCCAAGGTCACGTCCGACGCCTTTTTGCAGAGCAAGGGCATCGGCAAAGAGGTTCCTTTCTACATCTTCGACTACCTACCCGAAGATGAGCTTGCCATTCGGGAACATGTCCACTTCCTTGTGAAACACATTCCCAAGGAGAGACCCGGCACACGGGTCAAGCACGTCGATCTGCTTGACTTCGTGGTCGATCACCTGCGGCAACGCAATCTCTTGGACAAGGCGTTCGCCTTACAGAAGCAAAAGGGGGACACCTTCTTGCGAAAGTTTATGGAAACAATCCTGCACCCAGAAAAGCTCATCGTGGTGTTTGCGGATTTTGCTCATCCCGACCAGCACGATCTCGTGCTGGTGTCCGGCGTCGGCAGCGTTTACCCCTTCCTGCGGGCACATACTCTTTTGAACAACTTGCAGAGTGTAATGGGGAGAACGCCCCTCGTGCTATTTTACCCCGGCAAGTACGACCGAAAATCGCTGAAGCCTTTCAACCGGCTCAATAGTGACAACTATTACCGGGCATTCAAGCTCGTTTCATGAGGCATGACCATGCAAATCGCTCAGTTGTTTGTTAAGAGCATC
The DNA here is from genome assembly GCA_963789525.1 of uncultured Planctomycetaceae bacterium. GTDB lineage: Bacteria > Planctomycetota > Planctomycetia > Pirellulales > Thermoguttaceae > CAVXFB01. Next base: position 809,019 of record CAWBLA010000003.1, on the reverse strand, counting down.
TCCCGTCCGATCAACGGCGTGGTGAAGGCCGACGAATTGGATGAATCGTCCATCTGGCAAGAACTCGATGAGTTCGTTGTCACTCGGGAACTCGATGGCCACTTCCGCCACTTCTTCTCGACCTACTGCGATGCGATAGACCATCCCAACGATACGAGTGTCGCCGGAAAGACGGGCATCTGGATTTCCGGCTTCTTCGGCTGCGGCAAGTCCCACTTCCTCAAGGTGCTTTCGTACCTCCTGAAGAATGACGCCCATTCCCACGATGGCCAGACCAAACGGGCGGTCGAGTTCTTCGAGAGCAAGATCAAGGATGCAATGATCTTCGGCGACATCCAACGGGCGGTCGCCTCAAACACCGAAGTGATTCTGTTCAACATCGACAGCAAGGCCATTCATGATGCATCAGGAAAGAAGACTATCCTACCGGTGTTCCTGAAGGTTCTCAACGAAATGCAGGGCTACAGCCCCGACCATCCCCATATCGCTCACATGGAGCGATACCTAGAGAGCAAAGGTAAGCTGGAAACGTTCCGCAACGCCTTCGAGCAGGCCAGCGGCATGGAATGGAAAAAGGAGCGAGACGCCTACCAGGCCCACTACGATGAAGTCATCCACGCCTGGTGTCAGGCCACCGGCCAGAGCAAAGAAGCTGCCGAAAAATGGATCGACGGGGCCGAAGAGAACTTCTCGTTGTCGGTGGAGAATTTCTGCAAGTGGGTTAAGGAATACCTGGACAACAAGGGGCCGCAACACCGGATCATCTTCCTGGTCGATGAAGTCGGTCAGTTCATCGGCTCCGATACCCATCTCATGCTCAACCTGCAAACGATCACCGAAGGTCTCGGCACGGTTTGCCGGGGCCGGGCGTGGATCGTCGTCACCTCCCAGGAGAACATGGATGCCGTCCTGGGCGAAATGAAAACCTCGAAGGCCAACGACTTCTCCAAGATTCAGGGCCGCTTCAAGACCCGGCTGTCGCTCTCCAGTGCCAACGTCGATGAGGTCATTCAGGAACGTCTCCTCAAAAAGAAGCCCGAGGTCGTGGACGACCTCAAGAAAATCTATGACGAGAAGGGAGATATCCTTCAGCATCAACTCGGTTTCACCAACGGGGTGACTTTCCCGAAGTTCAAGGACTCCGAGGACTTCGCCAAGAGTTATCCGTTCGCCCCGTACCAGTTCCGGCTGGTCCAGAGAATCTTCGAGGAAATCCGTCAGAAGGGAGCTACCGGCCTACACCTCTCCCGTGGTGAGCGGTCGGTTCTCGACGCCTTCCAAGATGCCGGTAAACAGGTCGCCGACCAAGAGGTCAATGTGTTGGTGCCGTTGTATCGTTTCTACCCGGCGATTCAGGAATTCCTCGATACCGCCGTCAAGAAGACCATCGACCAAGCCGCCGACAACGAGAGCCTGAAACCGTTCGACATTACGCTCCTCAAAGTTCTGTTCCTGATCCGCTACGTCGATGAGATGAAGGGGAACATCGACAACTTGGTCACACTCTGCCTCGATAAGATCGACGGCGACCGGCTGGCCCTCAAGAAACAGATCGAGGAGAGCCTGGCCCGGTTGGAAAGCCAAACCCTCATCAGCCGTAATGGCGAGGTCTTCTTCTTCCTGACCAATGAGGAGCGGGACATCAATCAGGAGATCAAGAGGGTCGATCTCCTCGGCGGCGAGGAACCTCGCCTGTTGGGCGAACTGATCTTCGAGGATGTCCTCAAGGGCCAACGGAAACACCGCTATTCGTCGAACAAGATGGACTTCACGTTCAACCGAGTTTGCGACGGCCATCCCATCGGCACCCGCACGGACGGTGCCTTGCTCGTCTCGTGCGTAACGCCGCTGGCCGACGAGTTCGCTCTCTATCAGGACGGACGGTGCGTGCTGGATAGCAGCCAGGACGGCGGTCAGGTACTCATCCGGCTCGACAACAACGAAACCCTGGAGCGAGAAATCCGAGCGTACCTGAAGACCGAAAAGTACCTGAAGACGAAGGGCGACGACACCCTTCCGCCCTCGACCCGTCGTGTTCACCGAGACCTGGCCGACGAGAACCGCCTGCGTCGTGATCGACTGCGGACGCTCCTGTCCGAGATGCTCACCGAAGCGGGTTGCTTCGTCGCCGGGACACGCCTGGAGACGAAAGCCACGGCCCCCGGAGCCTGTCTCGACGAGGCGATGGACTATCTCGTCAAGAACACCTTCAGCAAAATGGACTATCTCAAGATTCTCCATGACAAGCCGGAGGACACGCTCAAGGAAATCCAGGCCGTCTTGCGGGCGAACGACATCGGCCAACAGACCCTCGCTTTGCAACTTGAAGAAGGCAATCCCCAGGCCATCGACGACGTGAAGAGTTACGTTGATCTATGCGGCAAGACCAGCCGACCGGTCGTCCTCCATGAGATGATCCAAAAACGCTACGCCATGCGGTCCTACGGTTGGCCGGAAATGGAGACGGCCCTCATTGTCGCCCGGCTCATGGTCCTCGGTGACATCGGCCTGATGATGGATGGGGCCTTGCTGCCAACCGAGAAGGCATACGAGCCGCTCACGTCGCCCGCCAAGTGGCGGAAGATTACGGTGGTTCGGCGTCGGGTGCCGCCCGGCCCAGTGATCCAGAAGGCCCGCAGCCTCGGCAAGGAACTCTTCTCCGAGATGGGGCCAGACGGGGCCGATGCCCTCTTTACTTTCCTCACGGCAAAGCTTCGGGATCGGCAAGACAACCTCAACAGCTACAAGACCCTGGCCGACACGGGCCGGTATCCTGGCCAGCAGGAGATCGACGACGGGCTGACGCTCATCAAGTCGCTTCTCGCCTGTACCGACAGCTTTCAGTTCATCGAACGGTTCAACGAACGGAAGGACGAACTCCAAGACTTTGCCGAACAGTACCGGGATGTCCATCAGTTCTACGAGCATCAGCGGCCCGTGTGGGAGAAGCTTCACCGGTCGAGCGAGAAGTTCATGCTAAACCGACACGAACTGGAGGCTGACGACCAGGCCGGTCCAGGGCTACGAAGGATGCAGGAGATTCTCGGGGCCAAGAGTCCTTACGGCCTCATTAAAGAAGTCGAAGGGCTGATTGCTACCGTGGAGACGGTGAACAACCAAATGTTGAGCGAACGCCGGGCGAAGGCCGCTTTGAAGATCGATGGCCATGTAGCCACTCTGAAATCGGATATCGATACGGCCCTCGGCGATGCCTCTCTACGCACGCAATGCACAAGTCCGCTGGAAAAACTTCGCTCACGAGTCGAGGCTGAAGGCAGAGCCTTGCCCACATCGCCCAGGCCGAGGAAGAGGCAGTGCGGTTGCACGACGCTGCCGTCGCCAAGATCGAGGACTACGTGGCCAAAGGCGGCTGAAGCGGCCAAAACAGCGCCGACGACCACCACACCGCAACCGCCCACGCCGGTTGTCAAAAAACAACGAATCATTAGGCCTGCCGAGTTGGTCAGTGTGACGTACCTGGAAACCGAGAAAGACGTGGACACCTTCCTTGAATCCCTTGCGGCAACAGCTTCGGAGAGGCCGTGGCCAACGGCGAACGCATCCAGATTCGATAAGAGGCGACCATGAAGACCGCAACAAGCTGAAAAACTACGCCCCGCAGGCCCGCCGCGACTTCATCCAGGCGGTCACGGATCGAGCGGCGTTCTATGGACTGACCGCCGACGAAGATCGAGCCGGTCACAGAGAAGGGCGACGTGGCCATCATCGGCGGCCGGCCGTTCCCTGCGCCGTGGCCGGCAAGCGGAAGCAGCTGGAAGAGCGGATCAAGCGGCATGGCTTCGAGCAGGTCATGGAGGCGATGGCCTACACCTGGTTCAACCGGCTCGTGGCCATCCGGTTCATGGAGCTGCACGGCTACCTCGACCACGGCTACCGGGTGCTGAGCCACCCCGAAGGCAAACCCACGCCCGAGATCGTGGAACACGCCGAGCATGTCGAGTCTGCCGGGCCTCGACCAGGACGAAGGTCATCGAACTCAAGCTCGACGGCAACAAGGAGGCCGAACTCTACCGGCTGCTGCTGGTCGCCCAGTGCAACGCCCTGCATCGCGGCCATGCCGTTCCTGTTCGAGCGGATTGACGACGAAACGGAACTGCTCCTGCCCGACAACCTGCTCCACTCCGACTCGCTGATCCGCAAGCTGGTCAACGAGATCGACGAGGAGGACTGGCAAGAGGTCGAGATCATCGGCTGGCTGTACCAGTTCTACATCTCGGAGAAGAAGGACGAAGTGATCGGCAAGGTGGTCAAGAGCGAGGACATCCCCGCCGCCACGCAGCTTTTCACGCCCAACTGGATCGTCAAATACCTCGTCCAGAACACGCTCGGGTCGGCAATGGCTGGCGACCTATCCCGCACTCGCCGCTGCAGGCAGCAGATGGAGTATTACATCGAGCCAGCCGAGCAGACGCCCGAAGTGCAGGCGCAACTCAAGGCGATCACGCCGACGAGCCTCAACCCCGAAGAACTCACGCTGCTCGATCCTGCCTGCGGCTCCGGCCACATCCTGGTCGAAGCCTACGACCTGTTCAAAGCGATCTACCAGGAGCGGGGCTACCGGGCCAAAGACATTCCCCGGCTGATCCTGGAGAAGAATCTGTTCGGCCTGGAGATCGACGACCGGGCGGCCCAGCTTGCGGCCTTCGCCCTGATGATGAAGGCCCGTGCCGACGACCGCCGCATCTTCGACAGCGAAGCCAAGCCGAACATCCTGGCGTTCCAAGACAGCCAGGGGATGAACGCCGCCGAAATTACCCATGCCCTGAACTCGCCGATCAACAAGGAAGAGATGCCGCCGAGTGAGTATCTGTTCGAGGAAATCGAGAGGCGAACACACCGCTGTTCAGCAGAAAGGTTCTAGCCGAAAAAGGCCACGTTTCGCAGGCCGACATTGCTTCCCTGCTGGTCGTTGTTCGAGAACGCCAAGACCTTCGGTTCGCTGTATTCAGGTTCCGCTCGAAGCTGACGGCGAAGCTTGCCGGGAATCGAGCGAGACTCAACGATGTGCTGAAGCACGGCGACCTGACACATGCCTCGGCCAACGTCATCACACCCTTGCTTCAGCAGGCTCGGCTCCTGGCAGGGCAGTACGACGCTGTAGTTACGAACCCGCCGTATATGGGTGGCAAGTACTTTCGCCAAGACTTTGACAGCATTTGCTAGAACACATACGACCACGGACGAGCAGATTTATATGGATGTTTCATCCTTCGCAATCTGGCCTTCGCCCGCTTCGGTGGTCACATCGCAATGATTACGATGCAGAACTGGATGTTTCTTTCAAGTTTCCAGAACTAAGGGAGCATCTATGCACACAACAGGCAATTGAAAGTTTTGTCCATGTTGGCAGAGGCATGTGGGGATCGGATTTTGGAACTTGCTCATTTGTTATAAGAGCACATAGCAATAAGGGATACGTCGGCACTTATCGCCGGCTGTTCGATAAGGAAAAGAAGTGTCGCAACTGTTGAGGAGTTGGAAGCACGATATCTGAACACCTACTCTTACCTTCTTGCAGCCGCCGATTTCAGACTGATTCCCGGAAGTCCATTGTCTTATTGGACAACTCATTCGGTTCGGAAGGTGTTTGCCACGCACCCACCGCTTGCGAATCTTTCGCCGCCTAGAACCGGCATGACAACAGGCGATGATGGCCGGTTTCTTCGTATTTGGTATGAAGTCTCGCACGCCATGTTCACGCCAGACAAGACCAGTTCGAAGGAAGCAGAGGAAAGCGGCTGCAAGTGGTTTCCGTACAACAAAGGCGGAAGCTATTGCAAATGGTACGGGAACAATCTGCCAGTGGTGAATTGGAGGAATGACGGAGCGGAGATCAAGGAATGGGTTGTCACCAACCCCAATGACCCGAATACAACTTCCTGGTCAAGAAGGGTGTTTAACCACGAGCATTTCTTTTGCGAGTGCGTTACGTGGACGCTATTGAGCGGTACTAATTTTTGCGTTCGCTATATCCCACATGGTGCGGTTTTTAATGTGAATGGCCCTTCGCTGTTCGGTCTGGGTAAAAATGTGCGGTATATTGCCGCCCTTATGAACTCAACAACGGGCCTATATTTGCTGCGGGCTATCAATCCTACGCTGGCGTTTAACCCCGGTGATGTAGCCAAGCTTCCGGTATTGATTACGGACGATAAGGAAGCGTTTCAGGCAGTAGACTCAATGGCACAACAGATTATCGACGCACACAGAGCCGAGTGGGATACCCACGAAGAGTCTTGGGGGTTTACGGGGCTACCGCTTGTGGAGTTACAGCAGGGACGGAAAATGTGTGCAGAGTCTTGGAATGCGTTGCAGGATCATAGTGCGTGTGCGAAGAGAATGTGCCAGGAGTTGGAGGGGCAGCTTAACCGCTTCTTTAGCGAGTTGTATGGGTTGAGTGATGAGGTGAGTTCTGACGTTAACGATGTTGATCCTTCGCTAATGACGCCAGACCGTTCGGAAAGTGTTCGGCGGCTGGTCTCCTACGCCATCGGCTGCATGATGGGCCGTTACACTCTCGATAAGCCTGGACTGATCTACGCCCATAGCGGCAATCTGGGGTTCCACACCAGCCAATACATGACCTTTCCGGCTGACCGGGGTGGCATTATTCCTTTGCCAGACTTCGAATGGTTTGAAGACGACACGGCTAAACGCTTTAAGGAGTTCATCGCCACCGCCTGGCCGAAGGAACACCTGGAAGAAAACCTGAAGTTCGTCGCCGAGGGCCTCGGTCCCAAGTCAAGTGAGTCGTCTCGGGCCACAATACGCCGCTACCTGGCCACGGGCTTCTACAAGCATCACCTTTCAATGTACAAGCGGCGGCCCATCTATTGGATGTTCTCCAGCGGCAAGCAACGGGCGTTCCAGGCCCTCGTTTACCTTCACCGCTACAACGAGGGGACGCTCTCCCGAATGCGTACTGAGTACGTTGTGCCGCTACTGGGCAAGATTTCCGCTCGGATCGGACATCTCGACCAGGATATCACCGGAGCGACCGGCAAACACAGACGTGACCTGGAGAAGGAACAGGCCACCCTACGAAAACAACTGGCCGAGCTACAGGAGTACGACGACAAGCTCCGAAGTTACACCGACCAGCGGATCGCTCTCGACCTCGACGACGGCGTGAAGGTCAACTACGCCAAGTTCGGCGACCTCCTGGCCGAAGTCAAGGCCGTCACGGGTGGTAGCGACGACGAATAAGGAAGCACTATGGCCGATATCCTGCTTGACAGCCCGTTCTTTCAATCGCTCGCCGATGAGCATCGGCAGTGGTTGGCGGCGTTCGATCCCCAGTATTTGGCAAACTGGGAGAAGAATCTTCGAGCCGAGGAGGAGTCGGCATTGGCCGAGGCTCGCATACGGAGGATTTTACAGGGCTACCGTATTACCGTTGAACCGAATGAGGATTTGACCGGAAGTCGCCAGCAACCTGACTTCAGGTGCTTCGCCGGGGATTACAAGTTTTATATCGAAGCCACCTCGATCTCGATTGCCACGGCTACCGTCAAGGCGGGCATTGAGATCAATGGAAATCGCTGGACGAGTTCCGATAACCTGAACGACGCTGTGGTGGCCAAATGCAAGCAGAAGGCAAGGCAGTGTTCCAACCTCGATGCCCCAGCCCTTCTTGCGGTCGCCACCTTCAATACCAGGGCTGCGATGGACTTCGAGAATCCGCCAGTTGGATGGCTTTTGACCGGTCAAACGATGCTCGCCTGGGATATTGATGTCCACGGTGGCGGGAAGGCGGGAGACGCCTATGAAACCACGGCCCTGGAGTCGGCGGCGTTCTTACGGCCTGATGGGTCCGAGGAAATCGAAATCGCCCGTAAGTCGATCTCCGGCGTGCTTCTGTGCGGTCTTGGCAGCGAGAGGCCGAGGTTGATCGGAGTGTTGAACCCAGGTCCGGCACGTCCTTTCGACCCGGCGATTCTTTCGGAGATCGAGTTCGGGCAGGTCGAGATTGATCGGGCATCAGGCCAACTTCGTGTGTCTTGGACTGGGGGGAGCGACGAGTGATGGACACCAAGCAACTCAACGACAATCTGGACAAAATCTTCAACGAGGAAAAGGCGAGGATCGTCTTTTGGCACGATCCGGGGCGGGAGTTCGTCAATTCCCTTCCCTTCATCATGCTCGAAAACGTTGAGTTGATCCGGCTGGAGGACGCAAGCAGCTTTGAGGTGAAGCTGCTCTTGGAGCGGCAAAGGCCGAAAGACCGTTTCCTTCTCTACTCGGCGACTGAGGAGCCGGAGCTTGCCGACGATTGGCTGTTGGACATCCGACTCTACAGCCGAAGCTTTCGGGCGGATCATGCCTCGATCATCCTCGATGATTTGGGCTTAACCCAGCTACACTTGCGAGACCATATCGCCGCCCGACGAAAGTTTTTCGACAACAAGGAACGAATCAAGAGGCTCAAGGGCCTGATCGCCCCCAACGATACGGCTGCTGATCTCGACCGAAAGCTGTTGGCTGTTGTGGTCGGAGCCGAGCAGCCAGAGATTTTCACCATCGTCCGCACCCTCTTCCATGCGTTTCTCGACGACAGCGAGATCGACCTGGCCAAGCCGCCCGTTGTTTGGGAGCAGATCGAGAAGTTCGACCTAGCCCAACCGTTCTGGCAATTCGTGAACGCCACCTTCGGATACGAGGAAGAGTCGCCCAGCCTTCGGAACTTCTTGGTCCGGCTTCTGGTAACCGAGTTCGCCCATCAACTTCGGGGCGACCTGCCGAAGGCCCTGGAACATTTGGTTTTGCCACAGTCGGGCTGTCCGAACACGGTGGTCTGCCTGGCCGGATGGCGAGACAGCAGTAGCCGGGGCAGCAGTTACGACGTGTTGTCCCAAGCGGCGGCGGCAATTCTCCACCTGGAGGATCATCTCGACAAGTTCGAGATCGAGAACCTCTTGGACGTGACGACGTTTCTGGAAGTCGAGAAGGCCATCGTCCGGTTGCTCCGAGACCGTGTATCCGGCACCACGGAAACGCTCGACGCCGAGGAAATCCGGCAAATCGCCGCCCGTCGCCAGGACGGCCACTGGGCCTCGCTGAACGTTTCCGGGTCCGACACGGTTCCCCGCCCGGCCCTCAATGCCGTTTACGAGGCCCTGGTTGCCGCCGCCGAGTTCTTCGCCCTGCGGAACCGCTATGGCGACGGCTTCGACTTCGACTCGGCAGAGGCGATGTACCTGGGCTATGAAAGTGAGCTATACCGGTTCGACCAACTGTACCGGCACTTCTGCGATGCGGCCGATCAGGCCGATTCGCAGAACTGGGACGTGCTGAAGCAGCTACGGGAGCAGGTCGAGGCTGTCTACTGCAACTGGTACCTGACCAACATCGCCCTGGCCTGGGGCGAGTTCATGGACAAGGGGCTGTTGGCGAAATGGCAGATCGCCGAGCGGCACAACCAGTACGAGTTCTATCGAGCGGAACGTCCAGAAACGGCTCGACGAGGCCGAGAACCGGAAGGCGTTCGTCATCATCAGCGATGCCTTCCGCTACGAGGCCGCACAGGAACTTACGCCAGGAGCTCAACGGCAAGTACCGCTTCGAGGCTGAGCTTACCTCGCAGCTTGGCGTTCTGCCGTCCTACACGGCGCTTGGGCATGGCCAGCCTGCTGCCGCACGAAAAGCTCTCCTACCGTCCCAACGGCGAAGTCCTGGTCGATGGCAAGCCAACTGCCTCATCGGCCCAGCGCAACGACATTCTTGATGCGGTGGAAGGCATGGCGTGCCAGGCCGACGACTTGCTGGCCATGAAGAAGGACGAGGGCCGGGAGCTCGTCGGCCGGGAAGAAGGTCGTCTACATCTACCACAACACGATCGACGCCACGGGCGACAAGCCGGCGACCGAAGGCAAGACCTTCGATGCCGTGCGGAAGGCCATCGACGAACTGGCGAACCTGGTCCGCCTACATCGTCAACAACCTCAACGGCGAACTACGTCGTCGTCACCGCCGACCACGGCTTCCTGTTCACGGAGACCGCCCCCGGCGAGACGGACAAGAGCAAGCTTGACCGACAAGCCGCCGGAACCGTGATGGCCAAGAAGCGGTACCTGCTCGGCCACGACCTGCCCGGTATCGGAGGTGGCCTGGCACGGAAGCACGGCGATCACGGCCAAGGCCGAAGGCGACATGGAGTTCTGGATTCCGAAGGGCTTCAACCGCTTCCATTTCATCGGGGAGCAAGCAGTTCGTCCACGGCGGGGCCATGCTTCAGGAGATCGTCGTGCCGGTCGTCACCGTTCGCCACGTCAGAAGGACAAGGCTGTTCGTGAGGAGACCAAGACCAAGCAGGTCGACGGTCCATGTCCTGGGGGCCAACCACAAGATCACGACGCCGCGGCACCGCTTCGAGCTGATCCAGATGGAGCCGGTCAGCGACCGGGTGAAGCCGATCACGCTGAAAGTGGCCGTTTACGAGGGCGAACGAGCCGGTCACCAACATCGAGAACGTCACCTTCGACAGCACTTCCGACAACATGGACGAACGGAAGAAGCAGGTCACCCTGACGCTGGAGGATCGGCAGTACGACAAGAAGACCAAGTACCGCCTCGTGCTGCGGGATGCCGAGACCGGCATCGAGCAGCAGAGCGTGGAAGTAACCATCGACAGGGCCTTTACCGATGACTTCTGAACCCAATCGACTCGACACGGAGCCTCGACGAACTGCTCAACCGGCACTTCGCCGGGCAAGGTCGTCCGCAAAGACCTCACCAAGCTGGTGAAGGAAGGGGCGAACGTCCCGGTCTACGTGCTGGAGTACCTGCTCGGCTCGCACTGTGCCTCGAATGACGAGGCGGTCATCCAGGATGGGCTGAAGACGGTCAAGAAGATCCTGGCCGAGAACTACGTCCGTCCCGACGAGGCCGAGAAGGTCAAGTCGATGATCCGGGAGCGGGGCAGCTTACAGGATCATCGACAAGGTGACCGTCACGCTCAACGAGAAGCGGGACGTGTACGAGGCCCTGCTGTCCAACCTGGGCGTGAAGGGGGTCGAAGTTCCGCAGCGGCACCGTCAAGAAGTACGAGAAGCTGCTGGCCGGCGGCATCTGGTCGATCATCACGCTGGAGTATTTCTACGAGGAGGGGCAGAAGGGGTCGCCTTTCATCATCGAGGACCTGAAGCCGATCCAGATGCCCAACATGGACCTGGACGAGTTTTTCGAGGGACGGCGGCACTTCACCGAGGAACAGTGGATCGACGTGCTGCTGCGGTCCTGACCGGCATGGAGCCGACCCAGTTCGAGCAGCGTGTGAAGTGGCACCTGCTGTGCCGGATGGTCCCGCTGGTCGAGAACAACTTCAACGTCTGCGAGCTTGGGCCCCGGGGAACCGGCAAGAGCCACATCTACAAGGAAATCAGCCCGAACAGCATCCTGATCTCCGGTGGGCAGACGACTGTGGCCAACCTGTTCTACAACATGGCCCGGCGGCACGGTCGGGCTGGTCGGTCTGTGGGACGTGGTGGCCTTCGACGAAGTGGCGGGCATCTCGTTCAAGGACAAGGACGGCGTCCAGATCATGAAGGACTACATGGCCTCGGGGTCGTTCGCCCGTGGCCGTGACGCCGATCAACGCCTACGCCGTCGATGGTCTTCGTCGGCAACATCAACCAGCCGGTCGATACGCTGGTGAAGACGAGCCACCTGCTTGGCCCCGTTCCCCGAGCCGATGATCGACTCGGCCTTCTTCGACCGCTTCCACGCCTACATCCCCGGCTGGGAAATCCCGAAGATGCGGCCCGAGTTCTTCACGAACCAGTACGGCCTGATCGTGGACTACCTGGCCGAGTGGATGCGGGAGATGCGGAAGCGGAACTTTGGCGATGCGATCAACAAGTATCTTCAAGCTGGGCCGGGACTTGAACCAGCGGGACACGATTGCCGTCAAGCACACGGTTTCCGGCCTGCTGAAGCTGCTCTATCCCGCACGAGGACTACGACAAGGAGGCCGTCCGGCGCTGCCTGGAATATGCCCTGGAAGCCCGTCGCCGGGTGAAGGAGCAACTCAAGAAGATCGGCGGCATGGAATTCTACGACGTGCATTTCTGCTACATCGACACGGAACAGTCGGAGGAGAAGTTCATCAGCGTGCCGGAACAAGGCGGCGGCTCGCTGATCCCCGATGGCCCGCTGAATCCCGGCGTGCTGCACACGGTCGCCGCCGGGCAGCGGCGGACATCTCGGCCTGTACCGCATCGAAACCCAGGTCACGGCGGGCAACGGGTCGCTCAAGATGTCGGGCTTCGGCTCGAACTCGGCAGGCGAAGGAAGCGATCAAGGTCGGCTTCGACTACTTCAAGGCCAACGCCAGCCGGGTCAGCGCCTCGATCAAGCCCGGCGACCACGACTACCACCTGCACGTCGTCGAACTGCACAACACCGGGCCGACGACCGCCATGACGCTTTCGACCTTCGTGGCCCTCTGCTCTGGCGGTCTTGGGCAAGCCGCTGCAATCGCAGATGGTGGTCCTGGGCAGCATGAGCCTGGGCGGGAACATCATCCCGGTCGAGAACCTGGCCGAGTCGCTCCAGGTCGCCTTCGACGCCGGGGCCAAACGCATCCTCCTGCCGATGGCCAGCGTGAAGGACATCCCGACGATCCCCGGCGAACTGTTCGCCAAGTTCCAGACCAGTTTCTACGCCGACCCCGGTCGATGCGGTGTTCAAGGCGTTGGGGGTGGAGTAGGTGGAGAACAGCCATGCAAGCGAGCGGCTTTAACGACGCAGAGAAAACAACATCCCCACCCACAAGTGGCATTCGTCCCTGAGTGCCCAAGTGGGATCAGGTCGCTGACTTTCGGAATCGACGAGTTTCACAAAGCGTGTGCTGTAAGTAGTTTACGGCGATACGCAGCAGGGTCCATTGACAGCATCTATTGATTTTGATATCGTATGTAGTATCATTAAGTGCATGGAGGCACGACCATGATAAGGGAGTGCGGTAATGGCAAAAGTCAAATTCGTGCTGCTCATGCCCCTGACCTACAACGATGGGAGCCAGGTGCCAAAGAACGTGATGGACCGGATCGAGGATGAACTCTTCGTCCTCGCCGGTGGTTTCAACATCGCAGGAACCGGAAAAGGTGCCTACCGGATGCGGAACGGGTCAAAGCAGATAGACGAAACACTCCAAATGTGGGTGGTCGTGGATGAAGAAGACGAACCGGCATTGAGGGAACTGGTTGCTGGCTTTGGCGAGATACTAGGCCAGGAGTCAATGTATCTCGAACGCACAACCAGCACCGTCGAGTTCGTCAAATCGACTCCTCTGGGAGGATAAGGCCATGACTAAAGAGAAGACTATTCTCGACTCGGCACGAGAAGTCGCCCAGTCCGTTGAAACTTGGGCTGACCTCTCAAACGCTCTCTTCGACCCGGAAGTAGGGTTGGTCGCAAGGGCGTTCCCGACTCGCCAGGAGCGAGAAGCGTTCCTGCGAACAAAAGAGTACCGTGCAATTCGAGAACTGATCGACTCGGCACGGGAGCGAACCGGCCTCGTCGCAGGAGCAGCACCGTCAAAGAGCGGAAAGTTCATCGTCCGCTTGCCCAAGACACTCCATGCCGCCCTCGATGCCGAGGCTACCGAAGAAGGCGTAAGCCTTAACCAGTTGGTCGTGACTAAGCTTGCAATTCAGATGTCCCGACTGGCAACGAGTTCCACTCCCGAAATGGCTCTGATCGCCCAGGCGTATCTCGAAGTGCGAGATGGCTACTCTATTGATCGGGTCGTCGCTGATCCCGACTTGGATCACCGGTTCCTTCATAGGTGCCGACAGTTGGGTCTCGGAGGAACAGATTTCGATCTCAACTGGAAACTATTCAATGGCCGGAAGAACAAGTATTTCACCGACCTGCCTAAGACGAAGAACTACACGGCATCAAAGAAGGATGACTTTGAGTTCTCAAGCGAAATGGCTATCCGGTACGTCCAACAACAGATTCGCTTGCGGGACGTGAAGGATGTGTCGCTAGACAAAATCATCTGCGATCCTGACTTGGCATCCGAGTTTGACAAGATCGCTCAAAGACTTGCCCCTGGCTTCAGTCCACTTGATTATCGGTGGGTGGCATTGGGTGTTCGAAAGGCGGCGGGTCGCTACGCCACTAAGGCCAAGACGATCACATTTCCATCCTTTGATTCTCTCGGCTCTACCCGCTCGATTCGTGCGAGTGCGATTCCTGTGGAACAGGGAATGTACATCTTCCGTTGTGAGGACGATTCGCTCTTTATCGGTGAGACCGACAACTTGCGGCACCGGGTTGAGCGACATTTCGACGGTGGTGGCAAAGCTGGCATTCCAGACTGGCTCTTTGATCCTGGTTCCCGAGGCATTAGCCTCGGTATAGCCACAACGCCGGGAGTAAGTCCGACCAACCGAAAGATTGTTGAGTTGGGTGCGGTCTTAACGTACAAGCCGTACTTCAACTACGTTGGAACAAAGGTAGCGTGACAAGGACGTAGTGCCGACCAATGGACGAAACAGAACGCACGAAGCGTACACGGAAAGGAATGCGGCCACCTGTTAAGTGGCACGGAGGCAAATTCTACTTGTGTCACCGAATCATCAGTTTGTTTCCTCCACACCACACCTACGTCGAACCGTTTGGCGGGGCGGCGTCGGTCTTGCTAAACAAGCCGCCCTCAAAGGTTGAGGTCTATAATGACCTCGATCAGAGGATTACCCGACTGTTTCGTGTTATTCGTGACAGTGGCACGGAGCTTCAGCGTCGTTTGGCACTCACTCCGTACAGTGAGATCGAGTTTCATAACGCCGAGGAACCGGCAACGGACGAGATTGAGAAGGCTCGCAGGGACTTTGTGCGGTGGCGTTTGTCGCTTGGCGGGCGAGGTGATTCTTTCAGTTTCACCTTGCACCGGGTTCGGCGACAAATGGCTGACGTGGTTTCGGGCTACCTCTCGACAATCGATGAACAGCTTCCTCTTATCGTAGAGCGATTGCGGACAGTGGAAATCGTTTGTCGCCCCGCCATCGAAGTTATCGGGATATGGGACAGTGAAGAAACCGTTTTCTACTGTGACCCACCCTACTTGCCATCCACCCGTCATGAATCCAGTCGGTCGGTATATGGATGCGAAATGACCGAAGGTGAACACCGAGAACTTGCCACAGTCCTGCGGGGTTGTGCGGGAAAAGTTGTTCTCAGTGGCTACCCGTCTGACCTGTATAAAGAGCTTTACGGCGATTGGCGTGTCGTCACGTTCGATATGGCCAATCACGCTGCCGGAGGGCGGTCGAAGGCACGAATGCAGGAAACCATCTGGATGAATTGGTAGCCGTTCAAGGACACTACGAATCTAGCTGGCTTACAGGAGGAAAACCACTTTGTCTGCTAATCAAGGTCATTATCGAAGCGGCGGCGGAAAGCCAGAAACAAGACTTGTCTTGAATATTGCTCCCATCGAGTTTGATAGGAAAGCCGAAGTTGCTGTGGGGTTCTTCCCCTACGAAGATCACGACCAACTCAAACAACTGCGGACACAATATAGTGCTACGCATGTGGTCCGTCGGCATCGGTCCCTGTGTAAGCCCGACGCCCCCAATTGTCAGCTTTCTCAGATCATTGCGATCCCCAGACGACATGACGCACCACAGATAGGCGAGACTTCTGGCACGATCACCTTCGAACATAATCTCGGACACGCCGCTGCCCTTATTCGAGAATCGCTCATCGATTACTTGGTCAGCGTTCCACGTAAGGTGTTCCAGCATAGCCCGGTGACATTCCTCGCCGAAGGATCGCACGATGATCTGTTGCAGAAATCGTTGCCAAAAGAAATGCAGTGCCCTGATTGGCTGGGCGTCAATCCTCTTTTTGAGATCGACATCCGGGTTCTGGAGTTTGTGCGTTACCAACCATTTGTGGGCATGTGCGTCAACGTATGCACTCGGCGTCAGATTCAGCGAACTTGCCAAGACCTGCTTTCTGACGGTTTTTCCATCGTTGGACGTTATGTTGGTAAGCGGGTTGCTTCGCCCGATCCACGCATACAAGCACAATTCCGTCTGGTGGGCAAAGTCGAGTCAACAACGAATGGCGTATTTCGGCTCTCCGATTGTCGAGCGGACGAAAAGGAGATCGCTGCAAGCGACAGTTACGTCGAGATGGCGGCCTTTGACAACCTCTTACAACATACATTTCGAGAAAAGTATCCTCAGATCAAGCACAAGTTGGAAGAACAACTCATTGCTTTCCGCAATGGGCCAGCACTACTGACACGTCTGAGTGCCCTACGATCCTATTTTGGTAATGACCTTCCAAAGAAAACTCCATTGGAGATGCTTCCTGGGGTACAGTGGCACTGTACGCCGTTCCTTTCCCAGAACGAGACCGCAGCATTACCGAAGATCGAAAAGGCACCGACAGTCCAGTATGTATTTGATTCGTCAGGGCAAAAGACCGATACCTGGCATGATCGTGGAATGGATCAACACGGTCCCTACTCGACTCCGACGTTTTCTCCGACACAGCCTCGTATCTGCGTTATCTGCCAGAAGTCACATAAGGGGCGGATTGAGCAGTTTGTTCGCAAGTTCCTTCATGGCATTGTGCTTCCCGAACCGCCTCAGAATCAAAGTGGTTCGGGCCAACGCCAGAAACGGCAGCCATTTACGAAAGGGTTCCTGCGGAAGTATGCACTTCAAGATGGAGAGACCGAGTTCTTTGAAGCAGATGACAACTCTGCTGAGGCATACCACAAGGCGGCCCTGTCGGCTATTCGGGCACAAGGGGAACGAAAAGTCAGGTTCGATCTCGCATTGATCGAAA
The DNA here is from genome assembly GCA_963789525.1 of uncultured Planctomycetaceae bacterium. Lineage (GTDB taxonomy): Bacteria > Planctomycetota > Planctomycetia > Pirellulales > Thermoguttaceae > CAVXFB01. Next base: position 792,189 of record CAWBLA010000003.1, on the reverse strand, counting down.
TTGAGGAAGCATTTCACGGTTTGCGTGGTCCACTTAATCCATATCTCGTCACCAAAGCCGAGTTCCTTAGTCACCAAATTCCGAGCCAAGAATTTCGAGTACGAGACAACTGAGATACCAGACAATCGCCTTCAGTATGTTCTCAATAACATGGGACTTGCGACCTATGCGAAGCTCGGAGGAACCCCCTGGCTTGTCCGTGCCCAATTGCCAATAGCACACGAGCTTGTAGTTGGGCTTGGTAGTGCGAACGTCGGCGAGGGCAGGCTTGGCGAGCGACAACGAGTAGTTGGGATTACAACAGTGTTTAGTGGCGATGGCAACTACTGCGTTTCCACAGTGTCAAAGGCGGTTGCCTTCGAGGATTTTGAAGCTGAGCTTCTGGACTCGCTCAAACAGACCATTGCACGAGTGTCCAAAAGCCTGAACTGGCAGCCAAAAGAACATGTACGACTTGTGTTTCATTCGTTCAAGCCGTTCAAAACCATCGAGGAAGACGCTGTGAAGAGCCTCGTCACCTCGCTTGGTGATTACCAAGTGGACTATGCCTTTTTGCATATTGTAGAATCTCATCCACTCCTGCTTTTTGATGATGCTCAACAAGGGACGTGGGGATTTGATGGAGGCGGCAAGAAAGGAGCATTTGCTCCAGAGCGGGGCTTGCATTTTCGCCTGTCGCAAAAAGAGTCGATCATCGTACTCACCGGCCCGAAGGAACTAAAACAAGCGTCTGACGGTATGCCCCGGCCAATCGTGCTGAAGTTGGGTGGTGGATCGACCTTCACCGACCTTACCTATTTAACTCGGCAGGTAAACACGTTTGCTTGCCATTCATGGCGAAGCTATTTTCCGTCGCCACTTCCGGTGACGCTTATGTATTCGGAGTTGATTGCTAGGCTATTGGGAAAACTAGGCACCGTGCCATTCTGGAATCCATCACTTATCTATGGAAAGATCGGAGAGACACGGTGGTTTCTATGAGTACAATTGAGATAGTGCTGCTCGACGACGCTCGCCAAGCACTTCTTCGGAAGATTGCTCCTGTTGCAGGGCAGGCGGACCTGCAAGAAGCGTTTGCTGCGTGGTTGATTCCAAACGGCATTCCAAGTCTCGGCGTGGATGGAGCGGTCAAGGTGGCCCTCCGAGCGATCGGAGCCGAACGAACCTACCAGCATGTTGCTGTTTTGGGGTTGGCTGCACAGATTCGGACATTGGATGCCCAAGAGCAGGCCGCTCTACGATCAGGAATCCAATGGGTTATCGGTCGGGAACCCGTAGTTGATGGCACTCCTATGGGATTCTGCATGGATTCGATTGCACTGGCAGCATTGAGTCTTGGTGCTAGAACACTCGCCGATTCCGATATTGAGAAAGCCGTGTCTTCGTGGATTCAGCGATGCAGAAATGCAACGACGGCTGGGCAGGGGCTTGGAGTATGGCAGGAGTGGTTGCTCACAACGGTCTGTTCTCACGTTGATCTGCCCTGGCAATGCAAAGCTGACAACGATGCTCTTGCTGCCGGGGTGCGAGTTGCTCTCCGGTCAAGAGGGATCGGCATGTCCGATGATGTCTTACAGACCGAAAGGGACGAATTGGACGTGCTGAATCTGATACGCAGCCAGACCTCAACGGAACTGAGCTTGCCCGTGGCGGTCATTGGTCTTGCTGCCCTCGACTGGATCAGAAGATCACGCCCCCTTACAGATTTCCACACCCTTGATGTTTCCGATCTGTGCAACGTCTTACGCCAAATTCCAGCAGGGTTCAAAAGATGGACATGGGAGAAAAAGCCACGAACCAAGACTTCACCTTCGCCTCGTAAGTGGAATGTCGATAATGAATATCACGTTCAGAACTTCTTGTGGTTGCTCTTGGCACCGATCTTCCCAGATTTGATCGATGAAGACGCAACGCCCAAGGTTGGCCCAGTTCAACCTCGTGCCGATATTGGCATTCCATCTTTGAGGTTGATTATTGAGGCGAAGTTCATACGAGATACAAATGCTCCCAAGGATGTGATCGAGCAGATTGCCGAGGATGCCAGTCTATATCTTGTGCCTGGGTCCAAATACGACAGCATGATCCCCTTTGTCTGGGATGATGCCCGACGCATTGAACACCACGACGAGATAGTTCGTGGGCTACGCCAGATTAGAGGCGTAGTTGATGCAGTCGTCATATCACGACCAGGAATGATGGTTGATGCAGGTACTCTCACGAAAGATCAGAGGACGTAGCTCAGGGAACACATCCGTAGGCCATGTCCACAGTGTATCGGACAATGAGGTCGCTTCGATGGAGGAGTCGGTGTCTTGGCGATGGCAGTCGTTGTGATGCCGATGTGAATGTGTTGTTTAGGCAGTTCGTTGCCGAAATACGAATGACGATGGATCAGTTCAGTGCAGTGCGTGGCAGAGGTTAAACGGTGAAATGATCTATGGCGAAATGGCAACCGAATTATCACGACCTATCTCCCGATCATCGTTATCTTTCCGATGTGGCCGTTCTTGTTCAGGCTTGGAAGAAAACGCACGCATACATTCGTATGCACAATTGGTATGCCGACTCACTGGAGCTTGATCTTTCTTCAATTCGTCTTCATGACACGCTTAAAGAGTGGTCACGTCTCCTCTTGCCCGGCACATATCGGCGATTCGTCCCGTCTCTGTCCCGTCTTGTTCCGGCACCGAAATCGCACTCATGGAATGTCGCTGAAGGATGGATGCCGAATGATGGTGATGAATCACTGACACTTCGCCCACTGGCACACCTTTCCATTCGGGATCAGACGCTTGCAACCGCATTTCTTATCTGCCTTGCAAACATTGTTGAGACGGCACAGGGCAATCCAGACGCTTCGATTGTGGATGCCCATGCCCATAAGACTGTAAGTTATGGCCATCGTCTTGTGTCATCTTGGAAAGAAGGACGTGCGAATTTCCGTTGGGGGAATGCCAAGCTCTATCGCCAATACTACACCGATTACCAAGCGTTTGTGCAACGTCCCGAGGCAATCAGGGATAAGGTCTTTGAGGACGGCAAGGGATGGGCTATTGTTCAAGCTGATTTGCGGAAGTTCTATGATAACATCAGCCGAAATAGCCTTATCGCAAAACTGCAACTGCTGGCGGAAAGCGAAGCCAATACGACTCTTGATCGCCATTTCTTTGCGGCAATGCGGCACGTCTTTGCATGGAAATGGCATTCCGCCGATGTTGATCTTGTTACGGCTTGCACGGGCCATGAAATTACCGATGGACTTCCACAGGGGCTTGCCGCCAGCGGTTTTCTCGCAAACGCCTACCTGATTGATTTTGATCGGCGGCTTGCCAATGATTTCGGACAACACGTTGACGGCTACGCATGGCAGATAGTGGATTACTGTCGATATGTGGATGACATGCGTTTTGTGCTAAAAGTGCCGGACAAACTGCCGCCTGCTCAAATCAAGGACGAAATCGAAGCGTATTTGAAAAACGCACTGTTCCAAACGGCCCCAAATTTGGCCATCAACCCAGACAAAACCAAGGTCGTGCTCGGTGATGGCCAGTCCTCCCATACGCCAATTGCCGGTGCGATGCAGACAATTGGCACCCATGTGTCCGGTCCCCTTGATATAGCAACTGCAAAACAGGCATTGGAACTTCTCGATGGTCTCCTCGCTTTATCTGGACAGCGGCGGAAAGAGTTGGCTCCAAAAGGGACTGGGCAGGATGAGGCACTGACAAAACTGTTTTCAACAGAACCGGATGTGCGAAATGAGACAGTCGAGCGATTTGTTGCACATCGCTGGCGAAGGGTGTTTCGCTCATTGAGAGTGATGGCAGATGCGGAGGGGCTTGCCGATAGCTCACTAAATGTCGGTCGGGAGTTCCTCGACCAACGGGCAGAAGGGTTTGCTGCTGAACTGATACGTCGTTGGATTGAAGACCCATCTAATGTGCGACTCCTACGGGTTGCGATGGACATTTGCCCGAACAGACAGCATCTTGAAATCGTACTTGGTCTCTTGGAAGCCCATTTATCTCAGTCTTCTCCAACTAAGACCCGAACGATATGTGCATACGTGGCTGCCGAATTGTTGCGAGCCGGGGCAACAGAGACAGGTTTTGTCCGAGATGCGGACGAACTGCCAGGAAGTGCTGATGTTGCAGAGTACCGAAAGTGCTTGCTGGAATTTACGTTAAAACGGCTCACAGCCGAACCGTCCGAGCCTTGGTATCTTGTCCAGCAGGCGATGCTGTTCCTGGCTGTCATGGGCGAGTCTCTTCCTGCTGGTACTCCAATCCATGAGATCAATCAGTCCTATCTGGCTCTCCATCAACTGTTGAAAGCCGAATGGCCACAGAAGCCGCAAGGTAACGAGTTCGGAGTTCACGAGGCTATACCATTACTTTTGGCCGCCCACCGAATCTCGGGCGATACTGACTCATTCGCTGGGCTGTTGGCCAGCTTGATGACCGAGATACGTTCCTCCGACATTCGTGAATTGCTGATGACTGTCCTCATCGAAGATGACGCTCTTGTCGATGCAATTTGGCGACAACTCGACAGTGCCGAGGCGACTTTCTGGCACGATCACTTTGCGGCTATCGGCTACATCATGGATGATGATTCGGTCGAAAAATGGAATCCTACACAACCATCGGATGCGTTTGTTCCACTCCTCACAATCATTTCTTCGCCTGACAACCCATTCCGTCAAGAGACTGCTGCACTGCGACTCCTGACCCTTCTTGTTAATGCTTGGGGCACCCCGTTGCAACGAAAGCAACTTGGTGAGGGCTGTTTGGCACCATCACGAGTTGAAGTCAAGTGTTCTTCTTGGGAGCGGCTCAAAGACCCCACAGGTATCCTTCGGCCAGATGAATTTCAGATACAGATTCGACAGCAGGGCGTTCAACCTGACCCTCGCTACGAACCACCAGAGTGGTGCAAGCCGAATGACCGCTGGCGGATCGAAGTTGCTCAAGTGCTGCGTGCATCTATTATTGGGAAGGGGGATTTCTCGGTCAGCTACCATGTTTCACATGCGGTCGAAGGCATAAGAAGATACCAGGGTAGTCGAACCAACTGGTTCAAGCGAAGGCATGGGCTTTTCAGCGGTCGAGGTGGTTTGGGAGACCGCTTTCTGCCAATATCTCCCTGGATGTCTGAGTTGCTTTGGAAGTTATTGGCTTGGCCAGGAACAGAACTCCCAAATGAACTGGTTGATTTACCTGCCAACTGCTCCCCGAAGCGACTTGAGAAAATTATCAACAACCGTTTGCGGCACCTTGGAGAAAAGTATTGTCGCTCAGTCGGAATGCCGTGCTATGAGTATCCGGTTAAGGTCTTGGTTAGGCCGGGAGATGATTCGCAGTTTCGGGTTGCTGTTGTCCAGAGCGTGCTTCCTCATAAAGCCCATTTCGAGCAGTTCGGGCTGCAATTAGATGACCCGGCATTTCGACGGAAACATCGTCGTCATGTCAACTCGATGCTTCACCTTGTTCTACGTCTTCTCGATGTTCGAGAAGGCTACAAGGACACTCGGGAACACGTTGATCTTGTGGTCTTCCCAGAACTGGCAATTCATACTGACGATCTTGGGCACATTATCCGTTTTGCCGACACTGCAAAATGTATGGTGTTTTGCGGCATGGTCTTTCATCCTCATCCCGACTGCGGACACAACCTCGTCAACTCCGGCGTGTGGGTGTTGCCGGTGGAAACGGCAGAGGGACGGATGATTGACTTGATCGAACAGGGGAAGTTCAATCTGACTCCAGATGAAAAGAAAATGGGGGTGGTATCGTATCGCCCCTGCCAATGGGTCATTGAAGGCAAGAAAAACAATCAGCCGTGGCGTCTTACCGGAGCCATTTGTTACGACGCTACCGATTTGCGTCTTGCAGCGGATATGCGGGACTTGTCTGATGCGTTTGTCGTCCCAGCACTGAATCAAGATACTGGGACATTCGATGCAATGGTCGGGGCACTTCATTACCACATGTATCAGCATGTCATTCTTGTGAATACTGGAGAATTTGGTGGGACGACGGTGCAAGCACCATATAAGGCCCCATACGAGAGGCTGATTGTCCATCATCACGGCATGGATGAGGCACTTGTAAGCGTTTTCGCCTTAAAGCTTATGGATTTTAGGACTTCCTCAATTGTGCGGTCTGAAAAGGACAAAAAGCATCCACCGGCAGGGTATTGTCGGTAACGCATCTCAATAGAGCAGACAAAGCAAATACATGCCATGAAGTTCTTCCGCTACCGCCGTCCATCCATCAACACGATCCTCGGCATCACGAAGGCTAAGAAGCGGGTGAAGAAGGAACTGGGCATCACCGAGGCCATGAAGCCGTTCCGGTGGTGGACGAACACGAAACGCAAGATCAAGCGGGATGTCGGCTACGAGTCGGATACCGGGCGGCTGATTCGGAACGGCCTACCGAGGCCGGGAGGATGCTTGGTGGTGGTGCTGTTTTCGGTTGGAGTCCTGGCGGTCGCAGCAGTGCTGTCCATCGTGTGACGAAAATGGAGTAATTTTATGGCGGTTGGAATATGCCAGCTTTGCGGCCAGCACACTGAAATCATCAATAGCCACATTTGGCCGAGATTTGCCTACAAGCGATACGTCTCCGACCTAAAAAAAGGTGGGCAGTTTCTCGATCTTCAAACTGGAAACACAAACGCTCAAAAGCAGTATACACTTCCTTGGTTCTGCGAATGCTGTGATCGGGACGTGCTCGGCAAGAACGAGAAATACGCAGCCGAGTTCTGCGACATGCTGGAGAAACGTCCGACCGAAACGCACAGCTACGATGGCCGTCTTTTGTCGTTTGCGGTCTCCATTTCGTGGAGGACTGTCAAATCGTGCTGGAAAGCACGAGGATCGAACGGAGATGATTTTGTTCACACGTCAAGCCAGCGGTGGAAGGATTACCTCCGTGGTAAGAAGCAGAATCTCGGTCCATTTACTCAACATCTCTTCATCGTGTTCGACCGGGATGCGTCCCTGCATAAAGGACTCGGTGGCGGCGTGTTTGCGGCTGAGCGGCTGGTGTTGTCCCAGATTGGCCCTTTGTTCATCATTGGTCTATTGGACAGAAAGCACATTCCTGTCGCTGACCTTGACGTGTGGTCGCACAGCAAGCTATCGGACGAAGGTGGAACTGTCACGCCAATATCAGCGTGGCGAGTGGGAACAGAGATTACGATGGACTGTGCCCGTTTTCTCGCTCGACATGATACTGCTGTAAAGACCCGAATGCTTGAGATGGTCCACTAAAGTCGGAAATGAGGGGCAGTTCCATGTCCGGCCATATTTCAACGGTTTACCGAATTGGCGGGAGATGGAGTGAGCCGGTGAGCGGGTATAATCCATAGCAGAAGCGGGTCGTGAATCCACACAATCAGAAAGGAAGCCGAACATGGCCAAGAAGAAAAAGAAACGCAAAGAATATCGACAGGTTCCCGTGGGTAAGATCAAGCCGGGGCCGCTTCGCCATAAGCGAGGACTCAGCCCACTTCTGGAACAAATCGGAAGGATGCTCTATTCCAAGGTCGGCCACTTTGTCTATCCGAGCTTCGAGCAGTGGGAAATCGGCTTCATGCGGGACATGCACCCGTGGAGGGAAATCTTGATCTGGGAGGCCATTGCCCGCACCCACGACCTCTACTTGGCGAAACACCCCGACGCCGACATGCAGCAGCCGGTAGGGACAATCGTTTCGATTTCCTTGGGTCATGTTTCGGAGAAGGAAACCGAAGTCGAACAGGAGCTTCGGACTCTGTTCAGTGAAGCCTGTAACAAACGCTGGACGGCCCTCACGGACGAACCACTCGAATTCCCAGACGGAAACGCAATCGTGCTTCAGTACGAAGACATTGTGGACGAATGGGACGGCAACATTCACCCGAATCTCCGAAGGCAACTCGACCCACGCCCGATTCTCGGCCAAGCTGACATCATCTTGGGGCAGGACATCAAGACCGAAGCATTCTTCTGTCTTTTTGGAAAGGACCGATTGGAGGATGGTGGCGTCCCGGCAGGATTGAAGACACTGGTTGTCTCCTTGGACCCGAAGAACGAGAAGACGCAGGAATTGGCGAAAACCTGTGCGGTCGTGAAGGCGATCAAGGGACATCACGACTGCGACTAGGAACAGTCCAATGAAACAGGAGCCACACGTTCCCCTGAACCTGACCCATGCCCAACGGAAGGTGCTTGCCGAGATTCTCCCGGCCCTAGCCGACCGCGCGAAGACCACCGAGGCCGCATCACGCACCGTCCATTTCACCATGAAGGAGGTTCGTGAGATCGCCGCCAAGTGCCGGGCCGCAGTGCCGAAAGCCGAGAATGGTATGGTTCGGAACTCGCTGCGGCACATCACCGAAACTGCCACCAAGGCCCTTGAAACGCACAAAGAGGGCGGAATGGGCGGGATTCCTGCCGCCGAACGGGTGTACCAGTTCAAGATCACGCTCACAGGCATCGAGCCGCCCAACTGGCGGCGAATCCAAACCAAGGACTGTACCCTCGATAAGCTCCACGAACATATCCAAACCGCAATGGGTTGGACGAACTCCCATCTCCATCAGTTCGAGATTGGCGGCGTTCGACATGGCGACCCTGAACTGATTTATGAGGGCTGGGAGGATGAAGAACCACCGGTCAACTCTCGGCGGCTGAAGATCAGCAAGATCGTTCCGGGTAACGGCAACCGGTTCTCGTTCGATTACGAGTATGACTTCGGCGACGGCTGGGAACACGAGATTCTCTTTGAGGGTTGCCTTCGGGCCGAGAAGGGAACCCGGTATCCGCTGTGCGTGGAAGGTGAGCGGGCCTGCCCGCCTGAAGATGTCGGTGGCATCTACGGCTACGCAGAGTACCTGGAGGCGATGGCCGATCAGAAGCACGAGCGGCACAAGGAGTTCATGGAATGGCGGGGGCCGTTCAATTCTGAAGATTTCGACGCCAAGGCTGCAACCAAAGAAATGCGGAAGGGACTGCCGGACTGGAGGGAGATGGAATGATCTACAATGCAGTGGTTGGGCGGCATGGCGATTGCCACGCCAACCTGCCGAACCTCATCACGCACCGGCTTGGAGGGAAAACATGGATATGAGTCTTGGTGAGTTCTCTGATGATTTCCTGCGTCGGATCATTGCCAACACAACGGAAAATGATAGCGTCGATGCAAAGGGACCAATGGCCTTCAGCGATGCTGTCGAAAAAGCCGGTCTTGCAAAGGACATTGCAGCATTTGCCAACTCGAACGACGGTGGATGGCTGGTAATTGGGAAGAAGCAGACCGGATCGGGCCAGTTCACCCTCAAAGGGCTTAGCTTAGACCAGGCTGCGTCATTCGAGACAACGGCAGTTGCTCAGTGGGTCAACAACCGATTTGCACCGGAAATACAACTGGAGTGCAGACGAGTGGAGCATGACGGGAAGACATTCATTGTCATACGGATCAATGAGTTTGGCGACGTTCCTGTCATCTGCACGAAGCGTTGCGACAATCCTGGCAACTCAAAGAAGCCGATTCTCGACGTGGGGTGCATCTATATCCGAGGAAGAAATGCCGAGTCGAAGCCGCTCCAAACCCAGGACGAGTTTCGACGCCTAATCGGAACGGCGACGAAGAAGCGACGTGACGACATTATCCGACACCTCGATGCAATGCTGAAAGGACAGCCACCGGTTGACAGGACAACAGACCAGGATCGGTTCAATCGGGAAATTGAGGCAATGCGGTCTGATGTACGATCGCAAGAGAATTACAGCGATGATTCGGGATGGGAAATCCTCTTCCACCCAACCATCTATCAGAAGGAACGGTGGGATGAAATTGGAAAACTTGAGCAGCTTGTTCTGAAATGCTCGTTGAACGTGCCGGATCGGTTTCCCGACCAGCGAACAGGGACATTCGCAACAGCATGGGGCATTGCCAACCCGACCTATTGGGAAACGTGGGCGTTTTCGAAATCGGGCGTTTTCTACTTCAATAAGCCGTTTGAGGAGGACGGCACGCACACCATTGCTCGAATACGGGAATATGTCACAAAAAACCTCCGACAGGCCAATGAATACAGAGTGCAGAGGTTCCTGGAGCAACTCGACACATACAGGTGGGCCGATCTCGACAAGAACATGGACACCATAATGAAGACCTTTGTGTTCATGCGTCGTCTTGTCGAAGCGTTCGATGAAGGAGAGATGCTGCACTACAGGTATTGTGTCAGAGACCTCAAGAAGCGATACCTGTTTTCCTTCAATCCTCGGCGGCACATGCACCTTGATCCTGAATACCACGATCCATGCCAAGCATCATCGCCGCTCGTAATTGAGAGAGAAGCCACCGTTGAGGATGTTATTGCCAATTGGCAGACGTATTGCGTGGAAGTCATGTATCGCTTTTTGGAATTGTTTCCCGGTATCCCAGTCTCCAAAGACGGGCTGATGGGATGGGTGCGGCAGTATATTGGTGAAAAGTAGCCACTTTGCCAGCCGAGACAGCCCGGTTGGCAATCGGAGATGGAGTGAAACGATGATGCAAGAATCTGAAACGAAGACCTGCAAAATGTGCAGTATGGGGATTCCAATTGCGGCCAACAAGTGCCCATACTGCCATCACTGGCAACGTTGGCTGAGTTTGCAGAATCCGTCGTTCCTGGTCCCGATCATTTTTATCCCCTTGATGCTTCTGTACGGCGTCGTGATGCAGACATTCTTGGGCAGGATGGTACGGGAGTGGGAACCGTTTTCAAAGCACAGTCAGGAGGTTCAGATGGTCGAAGACAAGATGGAATTTGGCGACGATCAGTGTGGCCCGGCAGTCATTGTTGTCGGCAAAGTGAAGAATGCTAGCCAAGTTGACTGGAAGGACGTGCGTTTCCAAGTCGATTTCTTCAACCCGAAAGGGCAGCTTTTCGACACCGGCCAACAAGAGGCGTACACATACAGGCTGCCAGCCGGACAAGAATGCCCATTCAAAGTTTCCTTCCGGCGACAATTCCCGGAGAAGGAATACACCAAACACAGTGTTAGAATTATCTCTGCCGTAGACAGCAGGCAGTGGCCATGAGCAATGCAGGATGTAACCATCATGCCAAACCCAAAATGCTTGAAGGTCGGCGATCTTGTGCGATTTGTTTGTCTACCAGACGAATGGTCGCAACAAGACTTCTTGGTGTCACAGGATGATGTTGCTTTCATAAAAAAGATGATTAAGCGTTCGTGGCCATCTCGGGTATTCACGGTTGACGAATATGGTGAACCGTGGATTTCGGCGAGAATCCGTGAGAGAGGCAAGTATCATTACCATTCTTGGAAGATTGCAGAATCAACCGGCTGGCGTCAAGTTCAGAGAAAGAAAGTAGAACGAGAAGGAGTAAGAGGGATGAGCGGAAAAGGACGACAACAGACGGCCCGCCAACCGGCGACCAAGTTCGCACATCTGCGGAAGAAGATGGAAAAGGCTCGGGTTGGGGCGAAGGTTGGGAAGATAAAGAAATAGCTGCGTCAGGTAGTACGTGCCATTAGGCAGCGTCGAGGCATATCATGAGTAATTCAGACGACCTCTATCGCTCACTGATGGAGTTCCAATTCACCGACAAGGTGTCGATGAAAAAGGCGGAAAGGAACATCGGCATTCTCATCGACCTCGCTTCCGATTTGGGCGAGAAGAAGGGGTGCGCAAGGGGATTGAGTTGGCTGAACAGTGCCTCCGCCGACAACCGACGCCCGCTGAAGCGGCGGTCATGCACTACTATCTGGCAAACGCTTGGTCTTATCTGGGAACAGCATCTCAAAATGGTACAGATGCAACATGGGATTGGGAGCAGCCTGAACGTGAGAAGGAGTTGCTGCATCTCAGGCGAGCGTCTCTGGACGATGGGTATTCGGCTTTGCCAAACATTCGTCGATGTCAGATTGCCACGAATATGGGAAACGTGCTGTCGCACGTTGGCCGATTTGTTGACGCCATAGAATATTGGAACGGGGCCTTGAAGGTCGCTCCAGATTTCGCAATGGCGTTGGCAAACCGAGGACACGGGCTAATTTACTATGCCCGGTCACTCTATGATGGTGGACACGGGAATGTATTTCTTCGGCAGGCTCATATAGACCTTGCCAAAGGACTTTCTCTTGATGTCGATGCGTCAGCAAGACCGATTTTTGAGCGGGACAAGTCGTTGATTGAAGAGTCCCTGCCTCCCGAATATCTGGCCAACGGGACAGATTTGGATAAGGTTTCGCTTGGCGATACCAACGAGGAACAACGTTATCGCCTTTGGTGTCTTGATAATCGACTATTCCTAAACCCGCTAAACGACCTGGGGCCGCATCCGATTGCCGCCCGTGATGTGTTTCTTACCCCATCAATCGTGGCCGGCCTGCGCGAGGGGCCACATTACCAGGGTTTCTTCAACCAGATGAAGCAGGAGTTCATTTCGGCACGATATCTTTACTACGAAGGCGTGACAGCCAGTCGCCCACATTTCTCCGACAAAGATGTTCTTCTGGTCAATACCCTTGACTATCCCGCTTATTCATTGGCCACGGAAAAGGTACGTATAGCGTTCAGAGCGGCATATTCACTCTTGGATAAAATCGCCTTCTTCCTGAACGATTATCTTCAACTCGGCATCCCAGAGCGTGCGGTGACATTTCGCACCATCTGGTACGACAATCAGGACAGGAAGAGAGGATTAAAGCAGCAGTTTCGACAGTACAAGAACTGGCCATTGCGGGGGCTGTTTTGGCTCAGCAAGGATTTGTACGAACCTGGCTTTCAACAGGCAATTGAACCAGACGCCAAGGAGCTAAGCGAAATACGAAACCACGCCGAACACAAGTATCTGAAGTTGCACGAAATGTGGTCGGCTCAGGGTGCATCAGGCCAGAGTACCGCACGGCACGACAGACTTGCCTACTCAGTCAGGCGAGATGACTTCGAGAAGAAAGCCCTTCGCATTCTGAAGCACGCAAGGGCCGGGCTGATATACCTGTCGCTTGGCGTTCACTGTGAGGAGCAGCGACGGCACTCGGTAACAGAAAAGGGAAAACTCACCATTCCAATGTTTTTGGATACTTGGTTGGATGAGTGGAAGATGTAAGAGACTGCCGCATTCAGTGTATGGCTGATTGAAACTCAAGGAAAGGTACCATCATGCTGGACGCATCTTGGCTCGGCAAAATTGCCGCCGGACGCTTCGAGACGGAAATTGTGCCATTGACCATAACGAATGGCTACGGCGAGAGCTTCGAAGGACAAGGAAGCTTGACTTGGACGAGCGAGCACGGCGTCCAAATTGGTGCCATGACGAACGGGTCCGAGACGTTACTCAAGAGATTGGGCCAATCTCCGTGTTCAGTCGGACAAGTAATACCTGCGGAATATTATCTCCAATTACACGGTCGAACTCGTAACGGGGAGCAGGTGGTAATTGAACGTATCTGCCCCGGCGATTATAGCCTCAACGTCGGCCACCCGACGGTCGTATGGAAGATTCCACAGAACAGCGTGTACAGTAACGTGAGCTTTGCCGAGCCAAAGGCATCCTTGTCGAAGGACGCTTACGCAGAAGCCATATTGTCGCCCATGCTTCTGTCCTGGCCTCGGCGGTCGGAGACGACCTACGACAATCCGCATTTTGGAATCCAGTCGAGCGACTCTGATTGGCTTGCGTTTACCTACTCGGGAGGCCAAGTATCAGCCCAGCGGCTCGCGAACGATCTGGGGAGGGTTCGAGTCGAACAGGCGGGTAACGTTAGTCCAGATGTATCTCTAGCAGTCAGTCTCGCCTTCGGTTTCCTGACCGGTAGAAAGGTGAGTATTGTCGGGAAAGAGGTTCGAAACGAACGGTCCTTGACGAGAACCATCTTCTACCCCACAACCGGAAGAACTAGGAATCGCTTTTCACCTCCACTATCCGATAATCCAGGATTGCTCGCGAGTTGCGAACCGATGCTGTCAAAGGCGACTGAGTTCTTCTGCACCGAGATGGGCAAGCAGGCAGGGAATCTTCTGCACATGTGCCACATGTCCGTCGATTCGACATTTACGATTCATTCTCTTGTTGCGTGCGTCGTCTTGGAGAGTCTTGTGAAACTTCTGGCCCCGTCAAAAGGCTTGGCAACAACTATCACTGCTGAACAGAAAGACAAGATTCTCACGAACCTTCGAGAGATTGGATTGGGTGAACAAGTGGCTGAACGGTTCAGTGGATTCATCAGAAAGATGGATGAGGTTAGCCCGAAGAACCATCTTCACACGTGGGCAGCCGGTGGGCTGCTTGGCATCATTCGGGAAGATGCAAAAGCGTGGGACAGATTGCGAAATCGTGCGGCCCACGGAAGATTGTTGATGGATGGCAAAGACAAGGCTGAAGAACAGAAGCATTGGACCGCTCTGCAACGGGTGAAAAACCTCATCAACAAACTGCTCTTGAATGCGATGCAATACGACGGCAACTATTACGACCATGTTGACCATCATGTAAGAGCCTTTGCTCATGCAGAGCTTACTGATTTGTGAGGAATAGTCGGTTATGTCAAGGATACGGGACAACCACACCTTCATTATTGTTCACGCCACTTGTCTGTGCTGTGCCGTAGGTAGAAGATCATAGATTTGGACTTTCAACAGGTCGCCGCCATGATCCTCCACTGCGACATGGACGCCTTCTACGCCTCCGTTGAGGAGCGAGACCGACCGGAATTGGTCGGCAAGCCGGTCATTGTTGGCGGCTCCCCTGAAAAAAGAGGCGTGGTGTCGGCGGCGAACTACGTTGCTCAGAAGATATGGCGTTCATAGTGCGATGCCGTCGGCCACCGCCCATCGGCTTTGCCCAAACGGCGTCTATTTGCCGCCTCGAATCAGCTACTATGCCGAAATATCCCGCAACAGATTCGGGACATCTTTGAACGGTTCACTCCCCTGGTTGAGCCGTTGTCGCTGGATGAGGCATTTTTGGATGTGACCGGCAGCGAACAACTTTTCGGTTCGGCAGCAGAGATTGGACAGAAGATTAAAAAGGCGGTTCGGGATGAGACGGGGCTGGTCGTTTCGGTCGGCGTGGCTCCCAACAAGTTTCTTGGCCAAGATCGCCAGCGATTTCAAGAAGCCTGATGGGTTTCTGGTCGTCGAGCCAGAATGCGTTCAAGACTTTCTCGACCCGTTGCCTGTTGAACGGTTGTGGGGTGTGGGCAAGACAGTCGAGCAAAGTGTTTGAGAGACTCGGCATCCGTACCATTGGACAGCTTCGCCAATGGCCTATCGATACACTGAAAAGCCGATTTGGCTCGCAGGGCGAACATCTTGTGGCAGTTGGCCCACGGCATCGACGACGACCCTGTTGTGCCGGAACGGGAGGCAAAGTCGATCTCCCACGAAACGACCTTCGAGCAAGACATCGACTGACCTGGATGTGCTTACGGGCTTGGCTGATCGATTTGACCGAACAAGTGGCTTGGCGGCTTCGACGACATGGGCTGAAAGGTCGCACGGTGCAGTTAAAGGTTCGTTTCGCCGACTTTTCGTTGATTACCCGTTCACAAACGCTAGCCGAGCCGACCGACATCACTAACGAATTGTGGCAAACGGCCGATGAAATGCTTTCTCAATCGCCTTCCGCCCAATCGTCAACCAATTCGGCTTATTGGAATGGGCGTCAGCGGCTTTGATACGACGGGGTTTGTCCAGGGCCAACTATTCGACCAAGATGAGCGGAAGAAACAGGCGGGTTTGGATGTTGCTGCTGACCAAATTAGGGAGCGGTTTGGCTCGGGAGCATTGAGGAGGGCGGCAGCTATCTCCCAACGACGTGATAGCCACAACGATTAGTCGTATTCCAAAAATGAAAAAGGACGACGCTCATAACGTCCCACCGATGCTCAGATGAAACGGCATCCCTGGAAAGACCAACATTGCAAGGAACATTATGCAGACAGCAACCGAGGCAACGATTGCCATGAGGACTGATTTTGTGAGGCCCTGCTTTCGTTGGGTGAAGAGATTTGCCACTATAGTCACGAGCGGGATGAAAATGAACGTCCACTCGCCGTCATGGCAGTTCTGAGGATACTGGGAGGATTTCACTACGAAGTAGTCCAGGACGCACCAAGCGGCGAAGAAGAACACAAGCACAATTGCATTCAAGAGCAATATCCGCTTCATGTCGGGACCGAGATTTTGGCGTATCTGGCTGGATTGTGGTCTCATGAGCCGAAGACGACCCACGAAAACATAGGGCATGGCATTGGAGTGTCAAACGGGCCGTTAAGGGGGGGGGGGCGGTAAATTCTACCGAAAGCAAGAGTTATCTGTCGGATGAACAGGGCACTGTCGTCTCGAACATCCTGCGTGGCTGCTTGCATCGACAACATGCGGTGGGCAAGTCGGAGCATGACTTCACGTTGGCGTTGAAAAGGGGCCGCCGCAGCCGCAATGGGACTGGCTGCGGCGGCCGTGCCGAGTGATTCTTTCAGTCAAGTGGAGGCGCGGGGAATCGAACCCCGGTCCCGCGATGCTTCCATGCAGGCGTCTACGTGCATAGCCGATCAACTTCCGCGATTCGCTCTTCGCGGCCCCGAGTCGGCAGGGTCCGCGAGTCGCTAGCCAGTTGGTTTAGCCCCGGTTCACTGGCGTCGGCCGGAGCGATCCCGAATTGCGGCCGGCAGTCGGGTCTCTCGGGCGAAGACCCTCAGCCGGGGCGGCCTTAGGCCGCCATTGCAAAGCGAGGCTTGGCAATTAAAGTGACGGTCGGCTTTTAACGTGGCCCGCTGACCAACCACGGCACGCATCCTGCATTTCATTCATCCGGTCGAATCCAATTCGCCCCCGGTTTCATGGCGTCGATAAGCTCCCAGTAGAACGGCAGCAGTTTGTCGTGGAGACTACCCGGTGATTCGTGGATGTGCGCCAGACTCGATCTTGCCGGACTTTCGATGATGTCGCCGACCAGTTCCGAGCAGAAGACGCCTCGCACCTCGCGCCCCTTCCACCAGCCCCGCAGCATATAGGGCCGGCCCAGTTGGGACTCGGCGTGGGCCTTCATGGCGGCAAGCTCCTTGGGCGTATAAACGTCCATCGGCTGCATGACGAGCCAGGTCATCAGCCGGCGGCTTTCATCGACCTTCTCCTCCATCAGCTTGCGATACTCGGCCAGCGGGACTTTGTGGACTCGTGGCGGCACGGCCTCATAGACGAAAGGTTCCTTGCCGTTGTAGAGCACGATGGCGGCGTGGGTCAGGTCGCTGTCGGTGTGCTTGAGGATCGGCTTGACCAACAGGCCGCCCTGCCAGAAGAACACCGAACCGTCCCGCAAGTCCGCATCGTAAGGTGGGGCCGGTGGCTTGGGCGGGGTCGGGGCCGGCTCGCGGGAACAGGACGCAAACAGGACAAACAGGACAGGCAGCAGCAGAGTAAGACGTTTCACAGGTGCAAACCTCCTCGGGTTATGAGTGCATTGCTAGCCAGCCAACTGCTGCGTAAGTGTGCGGCGATTGAAAACGAACGTGCCCATGATCGTGCGGCTGCGATTGCCGGTCCCGGCATACAGGTAGCATTGCCCATCGTAGCCCCAGCCGTTTCGCATGGCGTGCCGAAACTGTTGGCACTGGCTCAAGCGTCGGAGAACGTGGTCGGGATCGCAGCGGTAGCCCCGGTGTTCCATGATGAAGTTGGCGATGAGCGTGGCGTTGAATGATTCGAGAAGATGGAGGACACGGGCGATGTAGTCCGCCGCAGTGTCTACGGTTTGGAGCAGATCGGCGTTGACCAGGCTCGGGTTGAAGTCATGGTACTGGTGCATAACCTGGAAGAAGTCGCCGTGGTGCCAGGCCAGGTCCGGCCAGGCTTTTTGGTTGGCGTCGTGAATGTCGCGGTTGATCTCTACGCCGTGGAACTGCTCGGGCCGGATGAACCCGGCCTTGAGTATCTGATCGACTTCACAGCCCGGTGTCGTAGAAAGCCCGGCCATTGACCAATACTGGTTGGGGCACGTCTCGCACAAGATGGTCGCCGTGCGGGCCGCTTGCTTCTTGGGACAGGACCAGGTTTTCATTCTACTTTTGCGGACCAGGCTTAAGACGTAACTGCTGGATTGTCCTGAAGGCTTCGCGGTGCTTTTGTATTGCGCCGTTCAGCGCCTTATAACCGTTTGCTTGAAGCCAACAACTATTCGGTAGCTTTCCGTACTCCTTCGCCAACCGCTTTGCCTCTTGAATATGGTTGGCAACCGACTTGCGCGATTGTTCTTTCGGAATGTGGGCGAAGGCTCGACGATTGCGGCGAATGATGTTGTAGAGGGTGCCGTACCCATGAGTCGTAAGCCATCCGCAGCCAGGGAGTTTCCCATATCTCGTAGCAAGTCGCGTGGCGTCTTCGACGTAATCGGCGAGGGACTTAATCTTCCATTTGTCCTGCGCGATATGAGCGAACGCTTCCGGGTGGTCGCGTCTTAACTGGTCGAGGCGACGATACCCGTGATGGGAAAGCCAGTTGCTATTCGGTAGACTCTTGTATTCTCGTGCTAGGCGCTCCGCGTCTTGAACATACGCAGCAAGCGGCTTGGCCTTCTTCAGTCGGTCTTGTGGGATATGAGCGAAGGAACACCGATGGGCTTGAATAGCGTGTGCAAGCCCGCGATAGCCGTTAGCCATGAGCCACTGATAGTGCGGCAATGTTCCACCTTTCTTGTTTGCTAGTCTCTCCGCGACAGCTATCCATTCGTCTCGCCGCCGGCCTCCTTTGCGGGTTTGATGAATATGAGCAAACAGCTTAGGATGGTTTCGCCGAGCCTCGTCGAGACCGGCATACCCGTTGGTCTGAAGCCACTTTGGGTTAGGCAATGCGCCGTATTTCTTCGCTAGTTTTTCAGCTTCGGCTGCCCACTCTTCCGGTCGCCGGCCTCTTTTGCTGGTTTGATGAATGTAAGAAAACAGCCTGGGGTGTTTTCGTATCACTTGCGAGAGGCCGTTGTAGCCGTTGTGTACAAGCCAACTATAATGCGGCAACTTGCCGTGTTTCTTCGCTAATCTTTCAGCTTCGACTACCCATTCCTCCGGCCGCCGGCCTCTTTTGCTGGTTTGATGAATGTGAGAAAACAGCTTGGGGTATTTTCGTATCGCTTGAGAAAGGCCGACATAGCCGTTGACCTGAAGCCACTTCGGGTTAGGCAGGGTGCCATATTTCTTCGCCAGTCTTTCAGCTTCGGCGACGTGTTGCTCCGCTGTCCAATGCTTTCTGTCTTGTTGAATATGCGCAAATGCCTCTGGGTGCAGCCACATGGCGGCACAAAGACCGCTATATCCATTTCTTCTGAGCCAGCCTTGACACGGCAACATCCCTTTTGCTTTCTTCATGCCGCATCCTCCATTAAGGCACCTTTGACGTTTCGAGCGGCCAACTCTTCCGCCATCAACACGTACTCTTCCAACGTGTGAACCTCGCGGCCGATCACCTTCCGCAACTCACGGAAGGTCATGGCCCCGCAGAGGCCCGACGCAAGCGTCAATAGTCCCTCACTCAGATCGGTTTTCTTCAAGACCTCGAAGGGAACATCGAGGCGAAGGCCCTTCAGCTTCCGGGTGACAATCGCGTGCTGTCGCCAGAGCTTTCGCCAGACCTGCTCCCATTCCGGTTTCGGAATGTCATATTTCTCCATGATGGATGGGGCCAACCGCCAAGACTGGTCGTAGTCTCTGCCGTTCGCGGCGGCAAGGAAATCACGGGACAATGCCTGCCACGTCTCGGTGTCTGTGACCGTTTCGATCAGCCGGTCGGTGCGGTCTCGTTTGCTCTTCCTCGGCCCAGTGGAGAGCGAGATCGGCAGGAACACGTCTTCCAGCAGCATGGCCGAGAACACCACCGTCAGGATCGCGTTGCGCTGGTCCTTGAACCGCTTGCTGTTGGGGACGGCTGCCGGCAGAATTTGGTAGACCTCGGCGTGCGTCTTCCCCTCGGCCCGCCGAAAGAGCCGGCCGATCATCTGGATCAGTTCCGGGATGGAATGACGCTCGCCGAGGATGATCGAGCGCTCCGCCTCGGGCCAGTCGAAGCCTTCCTTGCAGGTGTCCAAGGCGATGATGATGTCTACTTTGCCGCCGTCGTCCAGGTAAGCCTTGCGGGCCTCCCGCCCCTTCTCGGTAACGAGATCGAGGACTTTCAGGTCGCCCACCAGGATCATTGCGCCCTGCCGGCGGATGGGGGCCTTGCGCCGCTTACTGAGCCGCCGCAGCACTTGCCTGACTTCCAGGTACTTGCAACGGCCAGCGTAGCGACTGTTGCGCTTGGCGAGGTAGAGGATCGTCGGGCGCGGCTTGGCAAAGATCGAGTCCAATGCCTTGAGCGTGTCCCCGGCGATGATGTTGAACTCAAACGATTCGACCGGCTGGGCCTCCTCGAAATAGAGATCGTAGGGAATCTTGACGTGCGCGAACGTGGCCAGCATCTTGTCCGGCAGGATATGCCGCGCGTCGCCTCGCATATAGGTCGCGGTCGCCAAGCCGACGTGGTTGCCGTGCGTCACACAGTAGGTCGCCAGTGCGCCCAGGGAATTGCTCACGGTGTCGTCGCGGCCGGCGATCTGGGCGTTCTTGGCGTGGTGGCCCTCGTCGATCCACAGCACAACGTCCTTCAGGAGGGCAAGCTGGCCGCGTGCCTTGAGCCGTTTATACGCATGGGCCAGGGTGGCATGAGTGCAGACGAGGATGCGGTCGCCGAGCGATGTGTGGCCGCCCCGGAGGAAGGCGATCAGGTTAGCCACGGTATTGGTTGCCTGTTTGTGGCAGAGGTTGTGCTGGACGACCCAATCGACCAGCTTCCCAGCGATCCGCAGCGTCCAGTCCCGGACAAATCCGCGAGCGATCAAGGTTTGCGGCACGGCGATGATGCAACAAAGGTCGGCATTCCGCAGCAGCTTGTAAAGCACGAGTGATGCGATCACCAGGCTCTTGCCCCAGCCGGTTGGTGCTTGGAGCACGACCCGTTGCTTGTCCTTCAACGTGGCAAAGGCTCGGGCCTGTGAATGGCGGAGGGTCGGTTGCGTCGGCTTGGAGATCGGCAGCGGGGTGGTCTGAATCCATTTGCCGGAGAAAAGCGTCTGTGTCCTCATTGCGTTATAATCCTGATAGAAGGTGCGTAACTCACACTTCCAAAAAAAGTTCCCGCAGGAGTTTCACCAGCACGTCGCCGTGGCACGCCTCCGGCTTGCAGTAGCAGCCCAATCTTTTCCCGGCCAACTCGGGCAGGGCGGCCAGGAGATCGGGTCGGCGGCGGATGTGGACCTCGTACATGCTGATGACCCGTCTCCCGGCTCCCATCCCGGCCGATCTGGAACGGGTTGCCCCACTTCGACGGCCGGGCGATCAGCACGTCGTACTCAGAGTTGCGGGCGTTGACAACTTCCGCCATGTTTGTCTCCGGCTTTGGCAATCGCATCAGGCTCTTGCGGCACAGCTTGTTGGATTCGTGGTGGCTGCCGCCATCCTCTCGGGACCACTTCGTCCTCGTCGGCCTCGGCCGCGACACAGGTTCATGCACACGTCAAGGTCGCAGTTGTCCGCCACCGCGCCGATAAGGGCGAACAGGATCAGCGTGGTGGTCGCCAGCTTCTTGAGAGTGTCGATGCCGCGCTCTGCTCGTTTATGGACGCCCCAGGGCGATATGCCCAACAACTCAGCAGCCGACTCCGCCGTATGCCCATCAATCCGCGTGAGTCGGATGGCTTCGGCTTGTTCCGGCGGCAGCGTGTCCAGCGCTTCGTCAACTTTGATCTTCGTTTGCTGCTGAGACGGATCGGTCCTGGGGTCCGGGAGACAGTTGCATCCGCTCACGTTATTGTGGTCGGCCTTGTTCGCGTCCAAGTGAACGGTTCGGCGGTAGTCCCGCTTTTCGCTTTTGGTCCTCGCCAGATGCACGGTGCAGCGGCGCGCGACGATCATGTAGAGCAACTTCTGGACACTAGATTGTGGACGATACCTTTTGCGGTTCTTGTGAAAGCTCAAAAGACCTTCTTGCACCATGTCTTCGGCGTCTGCCCGCAAGGCCGCTGGCAAATGTCGGCGAGCATAGAGTAGAAGTTCCTGGTGGTAGCGACGATCAAGCTCCGCAAAGGCAGCCGGATCATCGAAGTCTCGATACCGTATCAGAAGGTCGTCGTCTGCCTCGGTCCTCAGTGTGTCCAGGTTCGTCGTCTCGGTCATCAGATCGCTTCCCTCAGCAGTGCATTGGTGGTCTGCATACTGAGTCGATATGATTTGACCTGGCGAATTGGACCGGATTCGCCGGCAGTTTCCCGCTTCCGGCTCGACGGCCGCGAGACTGTGCCGAAGATGCGGATTGTGAGGCCGTGGGAAGAGAACTAGCGACGTGCAGGCGGTTTCTTTTGGTGCTGGCACCAGTGCTGCCGACTCACTCATGGCTGCGCCCCTTAGCTTAATGGACGCGACCGCTGAGACTTCAAGGTAGGTGAAACAGCAGAGGTGCCCCAGCGTTTACCTTGCCGTCCATGTCTTCCCCAACCATGCCGCACGTTCCGGCCGAGAGCGTGCTTCTCGTCTTAATGTCGTTTGGCCGGTTTCATGCCGTTCTCACCGCCGCCTTGGGCGTCGGGTCGAGTCAGTTATGCAGGCCATCAAAGTTGCCCGAATCACGCGGGTCGGCGGGCGGTTGGGAAAGTTGTACTATGGCTTCTACATGAATTGATCGGCAGTCCGCCGGAAAACTTTAAGCGGCTTCTACATTTTCTCCATCCGGCACATTTTGACACAGTTGGCTGCGGCGGCCTGTGGCAAGGTGACGCGCCCGAACCCAAGCCTCCGCTCAGGAGGGGTGGGGGGGGGGCAAGAAGCGTATCGTCGCCATCCTTGGACAGTCTTCGGGGCGATGGAAACGCAGAGGGAATAGAGAGGGGACTTCGGCATCACCGACGCCTTGAAACCGTTTCGAGCCTGGTCGAATGTGAAACGGCGATTCAAGCGGCAGATCGGCTACGAATTGGAGGTGGGGCTGACCTTCCCAAGAATAACCCGGTGGAGGGCATTTGCGCCATTAGGTCTAATTAAGTTCGTTCCAAAGCGCCCAACAACCCGTTCCACCGCCTTGGCCTGCACCCACTAGGTTTTGCCTGGCGACCCGGCGGTGCCGACCACTCCCAACCTTGAAGCCATTAGGTTCTTTGCACTAGGCTTGGCCCTGGTTTTCACGGCCAACTAGGCTATAAACCTAGCGCGGCTTGCGCCCAACAAATGTCCACGAAACGCGACCAAATGAGGCGATTTTGGAGGGACTGACCGGGAACGTCAAAGAACGTAAGTCCAAGGCACGTAACGTAATAGATTTAGCCACAAGGAGTTGTGGAAAGTATCCACTCCTTTTGAGGGCCTAGTGGCCGCAAGGCCGTGCAGGTTCAAGTCCTGTTTCCCGCACCTTCTAACCTCTTAAAGATAAAGGACTTGCGACTACGAGCCGCGAGTCCTTTTCTTCTGCGCGTCAAGTGATGCCGGCCCGCGCCCAACAAATGTCCAACACTCCGAATTTCTTGGACCCTCCGATCTGCCCCTCCTGATGCCTGTTCGGCGCTGTTGGGCGCGCCCAACAAATCGGAGCAAGAACTGAGGGTGCGAAGAGCCCTCCATCGTCCTGTTGGGCGCGCCCAACACGTCTGCAACACGCAATCGTAGTGACAATAGAACAGTACCTTGCAAACCACCCAGGGACAACAGAGCAGACCGTCGAAACGGCGATTGCCATCGTCCGCGATATTGTAGAGCTACGCGCACCGCGTGCCGCGAGACACAACATGAAGCCATTTCACAAGGCCGGCCCTGAGGATTGCGCCGTACTGCATTTCGGTTGCCGCGGTCGACATACGAGACCTCGGAAAGAAACGGCCCGCCACGGGCCACCTAGAGGACTCTAACGCGGCATGAACGCGGGCAATGTGGAATTGCAGACCCCTGCGAGTCGTTGCAACCTGACAAGAGGAAGAAAAGAATAGTTGACAAGACCTCAATTAGTCGATAGGATTACTGGCATGACGAAGAAACAAGCCAAGCAATTCAGTGACGAAATCCGGGCCGCGGTGCGAGATTGCGGCAAGACGCGCGTATCGGATTGCCAAGGAAACGGGTATCGACGCCGCGGTGCTCTGCCGGTTCGTTCAAGGCCAAGCGGGCCTTTCAATGGATACGCTCGACACGCTGGCTGGATGCATCGGGTTACACGTTTCGAGTGAACACAAGCCCCGAGTGACGAAAGGCAAGTAATCATGGCGAGCATTTCACGCGACCCCGGCGGGCGGAAGCGGATATTGTTTGTCGCCTCCGATGGGAATAGAAAGGCTATCCGGTTGGGCAAGGTGCCTCAGAAGGTGGCCGAAGCAGTCAAGACGAAGGTCGAGGCCCTCGTGACCGCGACCATAACGACCGTCGCGCCTGACGACGAGACCGCCCGATGGATTGCGAACCTCGATAGGATCATGGCTGATAGGCTGGCGGCCGTGGGCCTGATTCCCAAGCGGCAAAGCGCCAAGCTGAAAGACTTTCTCGACAGCTATGTCAAAGGACGTGCCGACGTGAAGGGGTCGACGGCAACCGTATACGGCCATACCCGGCGATGTCTGGTCGATTACTTCGGCCCCGAAAAGCCTTTGCATGAAATAACCCAGGGGGACGCGGACCAGTGGCGGCTGTGGCTGGCGGCGCACGAGGACTTGGCGGACAATACGGTTCGCCGGCGGTGCGGAATTGCCAAGCAGTTCTTCAAGGCGGCCGTCCGCCATCGGCTGATCGGTCAAAACCCGTTTGTAGACCTTGTTGCGGCCATCCGCCGCAATGACAAGCGGTACTACTTCATTACCCAGGAAGAGGCCCGGAAGGTTTTGGAAGCGTGCCCGGATAACGAGTGGCGGTTACTGTTCGCTCTGAGTCGCTATGGCGGTCTACGCTGCCCGAGTGAGCATCTTCGATTGCGATGGGGCGATGTAGATTGGGAGAAGAGCCGCATCACCATCCATTCATCAAAAACGGAGCATCATATCGGCGGCGCCTCCAGGCAAATCCCGATCTTCCCCGAGTTGCGGCCCTACTTTGAACAGGCATGGGACGAGGCCACGCCGGGGACTGACTGGGTAATCACCCGCTACCGCGACAGCAATGTCAATCTGCGTTCCCGACTGCTGGACATCATTTGGAAGGCAGGGCTGAAGGAATGGACCAAGCTATTTCAGGATCTTCGCTCGACATGGGAAACCGAATTGGCGGAGAGCTACCCCATGCACGTTGTCTGTGCATGGATCGGCAATAGCGCGGCTGTGGCGGCCAAGCACTACTTGCAGGTGACCGACGAGCACTTCACCCAGGCGGCAACGGTGTCCGAAGAGGCGGCGCACAAACCGGCGCAGTATGCGGCGGGATTGGGTGGTAAAGGGTCGCAAAAAAACACAAGCACCCCTCGATTTCCCGAAGGATACCAAGGGGTGCGAGCGTGTACAAGCGTTCAGGTGGGCGGCACTGGACTCGAACCAGCGACTTCCACCGTGTGAGTCGATTCTTCGCGTGCTGAGTTTTCAGCCTTAAATCGCCATCGGGCGCCAGTTTACCGCTGCTGCCTGTTTCCTGCAAGCAGTTGCAAAGGCACGCGAGTTTTTGCGGCGAAAGCGTGTCTTTCTGCGCGTATGCGCGTACGGTGAATCCGCAATCCACGTTGCCGGTCGCCGGTTCCTCGGTGACCAGTACGGCCATCACGTCACTGGTCTACTGCCCGCCGGCCCGGTGGGCAACCCGTCGCCGGACCCATCGAGCCTTCCTAATTCACGCCGCCTGCGACAGACTTCCGCACAGCGCATGTGGTTCGGCTCGCCCGAAAAAATCGTTGACTTCCTGGGCGTATTTGGTAAGCTGATATTGGTTTATATCCTGCTTGTCCCCGTCCCGGCGAACGTTGCCCGAACATATCATCTCGGTTTAGTCTCTTGCACAGGTGAGTTTTTTGGCAGGAGCCTTGTCGTGTCGAGGAATATCGCTGCAGCACACAATTCCGTAAGCCGTCGCGGCCAAGTGAACTGTCACGGCAACCGCACCCACCGTAGCGTGTTCCATCGCAGGCTTACCTGCGAGGTGTTGGAGGATCGGCGGTTGTTGTCGATTGACGCCATGCAGATTGGCGCATTCAACACGTCGCCTGCGCTGTTTGTTGCGAACGAGGGACAGTGGGCCGACGCTTCAGTGCGCTTCATGCATCAAGGAAATGGAGCAAATGTGGCCTTAACCGATACGGGGGCAGCTTTCCAAATTCTTAAGCGAGAAGATGCCACCGATTTAGATGAGGCGCAGTTCCGAGGCTGGCTGTCGGAATCGCCGGAGGCGCAGGTTGACGTTGGGGACAACGCCACCGAGGCGTTGCAGTTCTCAGCTAGTTTCGTGGGGGCGAATAGGGTAGCGCCTGTAGGACTCGAACGGGCCGAAGCGATGTTCAGCTATTTCGTCGGCGATCGTTCCGACTGGCGTGCCAATGTATTGAGTTACGGCTCAGCCGCATATGAGAATCTCTACGCCGGCATTGATCTGGTAGCTTGGGGACAGAGCAGCCACCTGAAGTACGAGTTTCATGTGGCTCCTGGCGCAGACTACCGCCAAATCAGAATCCACTACGCGGGTATTGACGGATTGTCGCTTGCCGCGGACGGCTCGCTGAACGTCGACTTGGGAGATGACTGGGGCGCATTGACCGACAACGCCCCCTTCATCTATCAAATTATCGACGGCGAGCAAGTGGGCGTGACGGGGCGATTCGAGCTTCTTGATTCGTTGACCTACACTTTTCTCATTACCGGCAGTTATGATCCCAGTCGCGAACTGGTGATCGATCCTGATCTCGCCTGGGCAACGTACTTAGGGGGAACCTCCTACGAATACGGCTATGGCATTGCCACAGACGCCGCAGGCAACGCGTTTGTGGCGGGAGAAACCGCATCAGCAGATTTCGTTGGTGCCACTAACACCTATGAGGGCGGCGCCCGCGATGCTTATTTGGCAAACATCTCTGATGCCGGCGTTCTGCAATGGGTCACCTACCTGGGCGGAAGCGGGTGGGACAAGTGCCTTGGTGTTGCCGTCGACGGGGCGGGTGACGCTTACGTGGTAGGTGAAACTGCGTCTACGGACTTCTCCGGCGTGAACAACACATACATCGGTGGATCGCGCGACGCTTTCGTGGCAAAGGTCTCCACTGCGGGAGTCCTGCAGTGGGCAACCTACGTCGGTGGCAACTACGTGGACTACGGTTATGGTATTTCAGTTGATTCTTCGGGAAACGCACTTATTGCCGGCGCTACGGCATCGACAGTCTTGTCCGAAGCCACCAATACCTATCTCGGTGGATCTTACGATGCCTATATGGCGCAAGTCTCGGCCACCGGTGTTCTACAGTGGGCAACCTATATCGGCGGAAGCGGAGACGAATATGGCCTCAGCATTTCCATGGACGATGCTGGCAGTGGCTATCTCACCGGCTGGACCAAGTCGACGGATCTTTCCGGGGCCAACAACAATTACAACGGCGGCTCCTACGATGCGTTTGCGGTGAAGGTCTCCACGGCAGGTGCCTTGCAGTGGGCAACGTACCTGGGCGGGAGCGGCGACGACTACGGTGAAGGCATTTCTTTGGACGCCTCCGGCAACGTTTATACAACGGGCTCGACCAATTCCACTAATCTTGCCAACGCCACAAATACCAATAATGGATCGACTGATGCATTTGTGGCCAAAGTCTCTGCCGCGGGCATTTTACAGTGGTCAACCTACCTCGGCGGAACTGGCAACGACTACGGTGGAGCAATAGTAGCCAACGCCGGAGGCAACAGCTATCTGGCCGGTCGAACCACTTCCACTGATTTCTCTGGCGCAGACAACGATTACGGGGGCGGATATCTCGATGGCTTCGTGGCAAAAGTCTCTGCTACAGGTGCGCCGCAATGGGCAACGTACGTCGGTGGAAGTGATTGGGACCGGTGCTACAGCATATCCTTGGACGATTTCGGCAACATTCTTTTGACGGGTGAAACCGGGTCTACTGACTTGTCTGGTGCGAATAACAGCTACGAGGGTGGAACCCGTGATGCCTTTGTGGCAAAGCTCATCTTGAACGAAAACCAAGCGCCGACGGACATTGCCTTGTCGAATAGCAGCGTACATGAGAATCAGGCGTCCGGTGCAACGGTGGGAGCGTTCAGCACAACGGATCCTAATGCAGGAGATACTTTCGCGTACACTCTGGTCGCGGGCACCGGGGGCGAGGACAACGCTTCCTTTGATATTTCCGGGAGCACACTGCTGACGGCGGCGATTTTCGACTACGAGACGAAGAACTCGTACAGCATCCGGGTGCGTTCAACGGACCAGGGTGATTTGTGGTGTGAGAAGGTGTTCACGATAACCGTGACGGATGTACTGGAAGAAGTGACAGGGCGCTACGTTTTCTACAACAATTCGACGTGGGACGGCAATGACGCGGCGGCAAATGAAGAGGATGATGGCGCGATCGCTTCTGACAAAGTGGCCCTGTTGCCCAGCCAAGGCACTACTCTGGACAACTACACCAATTATGACGGCGGTGTGAACGGCATCATGATAGACATAGCCGGGCTCTACGATCAGAAGCCCATAGCAGACGACTTTGAACTTCGATTCGGCAACACAACTGATCCCGCAAATTGGGCAATCGTGACGAGCTTGGCCACGGTGGCAGAGCCACGGATCATTACAGGCCCGGAGGGAACAAGACGCGTTGAGATTACGTGGACCGATGGCACATTGATAAATGGTTGGCTGCAGGTCACTGTGAAGGCCGGTTCCAGCACAGGGTTGGTCAGCCCAGACGTTTTCTATTTTGGCAATTTGCCGGGGGATGCAGGCGATACGCCGGACAGTGCAGTGGTCGATGTGCTCGACGAGCAGCTAGCCCGAAGCAATCGCACCTACTTCACCTTGGTCGACATCACGAATGCCTACGATTTCAACCGCGATCGGAAGGTCAACGCCGCGGACGAGTACATCGCCCGAACCAACGCTGGGGCGGCATTGCTCTTCCCGTTCACAGCACCCGGGTTGCTCGCGCAATCAGCGATGGCTGACACGGTCGTAGTGACACCACCGACGAAGGTATCCGCAGACACAACGATGGTTGCGCCGTTCGCGGTAGCAATGGGGGTGACCACCGCGCCACTGGCACGTATCTCGACCTCCACGGCGCTCGTTCGCTTCGCGGAACTTGCAAGGCCAGACAGCACGATGCTGTTGCGGGCCGTGGACCGCATGTATGCGGCTTACGACTTATTTGAGCTCGGCAACGGGAAGGCCGCCCTCAGTGCTCATCAAGGATGGGGCAACTTCCTTACCGAGTCTTTGAGACCCCACGATCTGTTTCACCGACAGTGGGGAGACGACGATGGTTCAGATTGAACGCCGCCGCAGTAGCGCCATGCCTGCTATGTGTGGAGGACCAGCAATGATCATTGGACGCACAGCCCAATGTGTGGCGTTCTGCTTGATGGTGTCGACTGCCTTGGCGGCGGACGTCGGGATTGGAAACGTTGCCTTGCTGCCCGATTCCCAGGAGTGGGTTCCCATCCTGGTGAGCGGTGGCGAGCTGGTCGCTGGCATGGATTTTGCGATTCAGGTCGGCGATGGTGGGACCCCTAACGGCGGAGTCGACACAAAGCCCATTATCAGCGAACTGGACACTACGGGGGCGAACACTGTCTTCAACGTCAGTAATCTCGGATCCAATCCGCAATCCTTGGGAGACCTAATTTGGGTGGATTCGCTTCTGACTGATCCGGCGTCGGCACCCACAGTGCCCGCGGCGGGGGTCGTGGCGTGGATCATGGTCGACACGGCAAACACCTCGATTGAGGACGCTCCGTACACGATCCACTTGTCCAACGTCGGGCCGGTTTCCCGATGCGACGGCCTTTGTGGGTTCCATTATAACAACCGTCTTCGAGGGACGTATCTACATTAGTGATGTCCATACGATGACTTGGAATAAGTCGGCCGATGGATTATGGCGCGAGATCCAGTGGACCGGTTCACCTCAGGACTATCCCAATTACACAACCGACGCCATCGTCGATACACCGTACAACGTTACCATCGACAACATTTCGCCGCTTTCGACAGTTCAGTGGCTTCAGAAAGCCCATTCTCTGGCTCTGAGCAACGGCGGTAGTGTGACAGTGGATCCGCGAGTTGTACTTACCTTGATCACCGATTCGTCAGTCGGCATCGACTCTACGCTTCGCGTTTACGGCGATCTGCAGGTGCCAATCCTGAACCTTTCGGGCACACTTCAGGTGGGCGATGGAGGCACGACCGGAACCATTGCGGGAAATATCGTCGACGACGGTACCGTGATCTTCAACCGTTCCGACGATGTTATGTTCGCCGGGAATGTGAGTGGCAGCGGAAGCTTCGTCAGCGCAGGCGCCGGTGGCCTGACGCTAGCCGGAACCAACGACTATACTGGCACGACCACGGTCGAGGCTGGCATGCTGCAGCTTATTGGCGCTGCCGCCCAAAACCCCGTGCTGAACCTTGGCGGCGCCAACATCCAGTTCGGCAAGCTCGTGCTGGACTACACCGATAGCGGCACCTCGCCCACCGCGATTGACACGCTGATGAAGAACAGCTACGCCAATAACAACTGGAATACGAACAAGTTCCAGAGCACGACGCACACGACAGCCAACACCTTGGGCTGGAAGGACGATAGCGTCAACAAGTTGATCACCGTGGCGTGGACGCTCTACGGCGATGCGAACCTCGACGGGAGCGTGAACCTGTCGGACCTCGGTTTCCTGGGTGACAACTATGGCGCGACCAGCGGCGCGACCTGGGCGATGGGCGACTTCAACTATGATGGGAGAGTCAACCTCTCCGACCTGGGCTTCCTCGGTGACCAGTACGGCGGCCATGTCGTTGGTTTTGTGACCACCGGTCCGGCGAACCCGGCGCCTGAGCCCGGCACGCTGGTGCTGTTGGCCATGGCCTCGGTAGGATTAGGCTTCTACGGTGCGAGAGGCGCAAAAAGGCCAGGTCCGCTTAAGCGGGTTGCGATCCTGGTGTTTGGATAGTTGCTTCTTTCCTCCCAGAAAGGGGGCGGAGTGGCTTCGGTCGCTCCGCCCCCTTTTCGGCCTGTCTGCATGTGGACGTCCCTTGATGAATAGAGCGATAAAGAGCAGTTGCGTCGCCTGCGTTGCCACCCTGTTGCTGGCTCCGCTCGCCACGTTGCACGCCGACACCCCAAAGCCGTTGATCACGAAGCTCGACCTCTTTAAGGCGGGGCAAGGCGGGTACAAGCTGTATCGCATCCCGGGCATCGTCGTCACTGCGAAAGGCTTGGTATTGGCCTATTGTGAGGCTCGAAACAGTGGAAGCGATTATGGCGAGATCGAAGTCTGCCTGCGGCGTTCCACGGACGGCGGCAAGACCTGGGGACCCATCCGAAAGGTTGCGCACCTGGGCCAACGAATCGAAGCTAAGGACTTGTCCAGAAATAAGTGTTACAACTTTGAGGTGAATTTGGTAAGCCGCTTTTCATGCGCAACAACAGCATGGAAGTGGCGGTGCGGCAACGGTTTGCCGATGTGGAGCACACCTTGAACGAACGGCAGCGGCGGATTTGGGCCGCGGCGGAGGCCAGGGAATTGGGATACGGCGGCATATCGACGGTGACTCGGGCGACAGGCATCTCGCGGCGTGCCATTCACGTCGGGCTGCGCGAGTTGGCCGACCACCGTGCCGCCATTCCCAGAGAGCGAATCCGTCGGCCCGGCGGAGGACGCAAGCCTTTGACGACCACGCAACCGGAAATCGAAGACGCCCTGGATGCCCTGGTCGAACCGACCTCGCGGGGCGACCCGATGTCGCCGCTGCGGTGGACGTGCCTGAGCGTGCGACGACTCGCCGCCGAGTTGCAGCGGCAGGGCTTCCAGATTGGGCGGCAAAAAATCGCCGACTTGTTGCACGACATGGGCTACAGCCTGCAAGCCAACCGCAAGACGCGAGAAGGAGCCGATCATCCCGACCGCAACGCCCAATTCGAGTACATCAACCGGCAAGTGAAAGCGTTTCAACGTCGCGGCCAACCGGTGATTTCCGTGGACACGAAGAAGAAGGAATTGGTGGGGGATTTCCGCAATGTCGGCCGGGAATGGCGGCCGCGAGGTCAGCCTCAGGAAGTGCGAACGCACGACTTTCAGGACGACGATTTGGGCAAGGTCGTCCCCTATGGCGTTTATGACTTGACGCACAACGAAGCGTGGGTCAGCGTTGGCATTGACCACGACACGGCCGAGTTCGCCGTCGCCTCGATTCGTCGTTGGTGGCGCACGATGGGAACAAAACGGTTTCCCAACGCCACCCGCCTGTTGATTACCGCCGACAGCGGCGGCAGCAACGGAGCAAGATCGCGTCTGTGGAAGGTGGCATTGCAGCGATTCGCCGACGAAACAGGTTTGAAGGTAAGCGTTTGCCATTTTCCGCCGGGAACGAGCAAGTGGAACAAGATCGAACACCGTTTGTTCTGCCATATCACGCGCAACTGGCGAGGACAACCGCTGTTGAGCCGCGAAACCATCGTGCAACTGATT
Source organism: uncultured Planctomycetaceae bacterium (assembly GCA_963789525.1). GTDB lineage: Bacteria > Planctomycetota > Planctomycetia > Pirellulales > Thermoguttaceae > CAVXFB01. The sequence goes on along the minus strand of CAWBLA010000003.1, from coordinate 759,534 downwards.
GGCCGCACCACGACGCAAGCCGGGTTGACGGTCAAGGCCAGCCTTGATCGTCGAACGTACATTCAAGGCATCAAGATTACGAATCGGAACTGAGCCAAGTTCGCCTCCATCCAGCAACTTTCCACGGCGACTGGAACTATACAATCCGGCCAACACGACACAATCGTCAGTTCTAACACTTATTTCCGGACAATTCCTTAGTATGAGGGCCATGGCAAGGGCCGTGTGAAAATGAAGGTCAAGAAGCTCGTGGGATAAGTAGTATGCCTGCAACGAAGAAGAAACAGTTCGTACTCTGCGTCCGCAACGACGACTGCAATGACTTGGAATTGCGCAAGGTCTACGAGGTTCTGCCGGATAATCGGGCTGCGAAGGAGGGTTATCTACGAGTTGTTGACGAATCGGGCGAGGCCTATCTTTACCCTGAGTCGTTCTTCGTTGTTGTGGAACTACCGGTGCCGGTCTCAGGAGGCCGTCGCGGCTGGATGCTAACAAACGCTAAGATGGACACGTCAGATCACTAAGGTGGCCCCATTTGTCTAGACCACGGATGACGTTTTCTTAGATGGAGGGGATTAGCGGCCCGCGAGACCCCTTCCGAAGGTCTCGCGCGGACGCAGCGTCGCCAGCCCCATCATGAGTACATGTTGGTTTTCCAAATTTGTTCCGAGCAATTTGAGTCATTTCGATGACACTTCGGCGGCGCATGACGCCTCGTGATACACCGCCCGCGGAGTGCGATAGTCCAAGGCCGAATGGATGCGTTCTTCGTTGTAGAACAGGAACCAATCGGCCAAGCCCGACTGCAAGGCGCGTGGGGTCGCGTGGTCGTGAAGATAGATGTGCTCGTACTTCACCGTCCGCCACAATCGCTCCACGAATACGTTGTCCATCCAACGGCCGCGGCCGTCCATGCTGACGCGCACGCCCACCGACTCCAGTCGGCCCGTGAAGGCTTCGGCCGTGTACTGCACGCCCTGGTCGGTGTTGAAGATCTCCGGTGCGTCGCCGCACAAAGCTTCGTCCAACGCGTCGAGGCAGAACTGCCCGTCCAACGTGTTCGACAACCGCCAGGAGAGCACGCAACGACTGAACCAGTCCATCACCACGGTCAGGTACATCCAACCGTGCGGCATGGGCACGTAGGTGATGTCGCTTGACCACACGTGGTTCGGCCGCGCGACAGCCACATTCCGCAGTAAATACGGGTAAATCCGGTGTTTCTGTGGGTTGTGCGACAGACGTGGCTTGGGATAGATCGCCTCCAGGCCCATCCGCCGCATCAACCGGCCGGCACGGTCGTCGTCGATGCCCAGCGTCCTGCCCATCCGCCGTCGACCGAAGCACGGCGTCTTGAGATACTGTTCGTCGATCCGTCGCATCAACGCCACGTTCTCCGCCGACACGCCCACCGGCTCGTAGTACACGCTCGATCGGTTCAGACCCAACAGTTCGCATTGTCGACGCACGCTCAACCGTGGATGATTCAGTTCGATGCATTCTCGCTTGAACTCAATCGAGTCGGGCAACTTTTTTTTTCAACCAGGCCGCCTCCATTTGCAAGCGGCCGATCTGTTCGTACAACTCGGCAACCAAGGCGCTTTGGTCTTGGGCTTCACGGCGTCGGTCGTCGGAAAACAGTTCAGCGGCCCCGTCCAACAGCCGTCGCTTCCATTGGCCGATCTGCGTGGAATGCACGCCGAACTGCGACACCAGTTCGCTCGTCGTGCGATCTCCCCGCGCCGCCGCCAATGCCACTTTCGCCTTCACCCCCGCCTCGATCCGCCGTCGCTTCGCTCCCATGTATTTCTCCCAAGAAACTGGACCAATCCTACACAACTTTCAACCTAAAGTCGTGGTCCAGTTTTATGGGGCCAGTATACACAGCAGTTGAAAAGGTCGTCGATGAGGTCGTGGCTCCGCCGGACGCGGATTGGGATGAACTCGTGGCATAGCTCGCTGAGTACGAACTTCAACAAATCCGGCGAGCGGGACCGACAAACGGAGTAGCCGAGACGGGAACATAACAGACATCTACAACCGGACGTACAAAGCAGACGTAATATTGCGCGAATGAGCAATTTCCATTCTTCGTCTTCGAAGATTAGAATCGCCTCAAATGCCATCCGAACGATACGACGAGTGCGAGGCTTCGGCTCTCGCCGTCGGATCCCATCTTGAGTGCCGGTCATCAACTTTAGGAGCACGATACCTTGCCAGTATATTGGCCCTGTTGTCGTTGACCTCGGACAGCCGTTGGTGGTCGCCAGCCTGGCCCATCCGCGGGTCTGTGACGCGCTGGGGATTTCGCCGGGGCTGGCGGACTTGTGCTAACGCCGGAATTGGCGTTTACATGATTTGGCAATTGCGGTATCGTCCTGCCGATCATTCGGTTGCCACGGTACCTGTTGCCACTTTTCATGAGCACCGCCAGCACAGTCTCGGAGCGCCAGAACGGCCTCGCCGGCGACGCTCCTCGGACGCTGGCTGCCAGCGACCACGACCTGACGGTCATCATTCCGGCCTACAACGAAGAGACACGCCTTCCTTGGACCCTGGCGCAGTTGACGGCGTTTCTCGACCACTGGGGCCTGGACTATCGCGTCTTGGTGGCCGACGACGGCAGCACGGACCGTACGGCGGCCCTGGCACGCGACTTCGGCCCGCGCTGCGGCACGTTGCGATTGACGCCACAGGGCGGCAAAGGCCGCGCGGTACGGGCCGCGATGCTGCGTGCCACCGGTCGGGTGTTGGCCTTCACTGACGCCGATTTGCCTTTTCGACTCAACGCCTTGCAGGAAGGCTACCAATGGATACGGCAGGGCAAGTGCCAGGTGGTTTTCGGCGCCCGCGACATCGAGGGAGCGGAGAACCTGGCGCCGCGGCGGCCGCTGCGCCGGCTGGCCACGTTCGCCTTCCGCGAAATCGTCCGCCGCCTGGTGTCGCACGAGGTGACAGACACGCAGTGCGGGTTGAAGCTCTTCAGCCGCCGGGCAGCCCTGGAGATTTTCAGCCGCGCGACGATCGACGGATTTGCATTCGATGCCGAAGTGGTCCTGCTGACTGCGCGGCTCGGACTGCCGTTTCGCCGGGTGCCGGTTGCACTAGTCAACGAGTTCTCCTCGACGCTATCATTGCGGCGTAACGCGTTGCCGATGTTGCTGGACGTCGTGCGGCTTCGTTTGCGAGATCGGATCGCCGGGCTTTCGGAGGCCCCGACGCTTGTGATCGCGGACGACGCCGAGTCAGAGACGAAGAAGGTTGCGGCGTAGCGGGGGGCCCTGCACGAAATGTCGTGTCAACGGCGTTATCGTGGCGGAGTCTCCGGGCAAAAGAGACAGTCCCATTTTTGCTGACACAAAAAATCGGGACAGTCGCTGGCTGGGAGCTGCCAAGAGAATCGAGCGGCGCGGCCCTGAGCGCAACAAAGGGCGTGGCTGCTCAGCCTCCCCGCCCATCACGTTGTACTGGCGCACCACCCAACGCCGGCACGGCCGGTGGCAGATGCCAATGAACTCGAAACCCCGTCGCATTGTGCTGCATGCAGACGATCTGGGAATGAGCCAGGCCGTCAGCGACGGTATCTTCCGCGGGTTTCGCGAGGGGCTGCTCACTAGTACGTCGCTCTTGGCCAACGGCAGCGACGCGCTGCGGGCGATTGTGCTGTGGAAGACATTGGCTGCCGAATACGACTCCGGTGAAATCCCCTCGGCCGCCGTGCGAGCGCGGCTGGACGATCCTCAACAGGCGTTCGACTTCGGCGTTCACCTGAATCTCACCGAGGGCCGGCCTCTGATCGGGAGCCACTATCCCAGTGAATTGCTCGACGCCGACGGGCGGTTCCCCGGCATCGTCGGCCTGTTCCTAAGACTGTGGCGGCACGGCGACCGGTTTCAGCCGGCCATTCAGGCCGAGTTCGAGCGGCAGGTGCAATTGGTCCGCGACCACGGCCTCCAACCGACGCACGTCAATGGGCATCAGTACGTAGAAATGTTGCCGTGGGTCGCCGGCGTTGCGATCGAGTTGGTCGACCGGTATGAGATCGGAACGATTCGCGTGGCCTGGGAGCCCGGGCTTTGGCGCTTGACGGTCCTCAACGGGCAACTTTGGAAGTGGCCACTCGCTCGGGTCATGCTGCGCGTTCGCCGCGCGATTTGGCGCGCGTCGTCGGCACTGGCATTGCCTCCCCCGACGCATTTTTCGGCACGGCCCATGCCGGTAGCATCGACCTGCAACTCGTGCGGCGCTTTTTGGCTGCCGCCCGGCGATCGCAGCTTGTCGAGATTGCCTTGCATCCGGGCGAAGCATCGACAAATCTCGACGACCCATTGGCCGCCCGGCGCCCGATGGAACTTGCGATGCTGGTGGCCGATTGTCGAGTGGCGAGCAAGGCGGACGCCACGCAGAACGGCGCCGCCAAATCCGGCGGCACGCTGGCCGGGTATCTGGAATCCTCCGGTTGGCGATTGGGGCGCCTGGCGAGACAGTGATCATCGCGCCGGCGCAACTTCGCCAACCCGCACAGCACTACCGTGCCTCGAAGGCTTCCGATCCTCCGGACCCGCAGACCGATGGACGGGATCGACCGGTCGGCGCGATAATACTGGACTATGGCCGGCCGATCGAACGCTCAACGAAGACTGTTCATGCACGCCGCGCACCGGACGTTGGGCGTGTCGCGAGGAGGAATTGCGACGGCCGACGAGCAGGCCGGCCGTTGGATCTCGCGCGGCCGCGACGACTGTTCGGACAATTGGCGGCCGCACGCAACGCTTGAGGTCGTCGTGGCGGCGGACCGCGGCGATTCAGCACGGTGTGCCACGGCCGACGCATTGGAAGGCTTTTTCACCGAAAGTTGCGGGGCGCGGTGCCGTCGTTTGGATCTCGGTCGCGTCGATGGGCCGAGGGCATCTGGCGACGCCGACTGCGTCGTCGTCGTCGGAGGCTGGCTCCAAGTGGTTCGTGACTGGGCAGATCTCGAGGCCGACACCATCGCCGGCGGCGGGCCGGGAGACGGCCGCCTTGAAACGGTGCGCGTCGCTATTCCGTTGGCCGCGAGGCGTCACCCGCTCGTCGACGGCATCCGGCCCTTTGTCGTCTGGCGGGCGCCGGCGTGATCGCGAAAATCCCAGCCGATGCGACGATTCTCCTCACCGGGCACGGCCGCACGGGAGTCCTGCCGTTCGCATGGACCTGGCGCGGGGGGCACGGCAACGCGTTGGGGGCGATTCTCGACGCAGCGGGGGGATGCGTGCCGCCCGACTTCGCACGCCTGTCACGAAATGCCCTCGGGTGGATTGCCGGGCAACGCTAAGCGGCTTCATCGACCTGCTTCGCGTCCTGGTTCGCAGAGGCACGGGTCGGAGGGCTTGCGGAACATTGCGCCGTCAAGATACTCTGAATAGGACCGCGGAGCGGCGTTAGAATGGGACGGCGAACTCTAGGCGGGAGCAAAGGGCTGGCTGTGCGGAAAACCACGCCCATCACGTCGTTCTGGGCGTGTTGCCAACTGCGCTTCGCCACCGGTACACCAAACCAAAGGATCAGCCGTGGATGCCAAACCGCTTGACTTCTTCAAGACGCTGCTGGCGACTGCCAGCCCGTCCGGCTACGAGAGTACCGTGCAACAGATCGTGCGCGACTACGTGTCGGGGTTTGCCGACGAGATTCGCACCGATCTGCACGGCAACGTGATCGTGGTGAAGAACCCTGACTCGCCGCTGCGCGTCATGTTGGCGGGCCACTGCGACCAGATCGGTCTGATCGTCCAGCACGTCGACGACGACGGTTTTCTCTACGTTCAGCCGATCGGCGGGTGGGACCCCGAAGTGCTCATCGGCCAACGGATGGCGGTCTGGACGGCGGCCGGACCGGTACTGGGCGTCATCGCCCGTAAACCGATCCACCTGTTGACCGAAGAGGAGCGCAAGCAGGCGCCGAAAATGAAGGACCTTTGGCTCGACATCGGCGCGGCGGGCAAGGACGAGGCCGCGAAGATGGTTCGCATCGGCGATGCCGTGACGCTGCAACTCCAGTTCCAGACCATGCCGAACCGTCTGGCCGTGTCGCCGGCGATGGACGACAAGGCCGGTTGCTGGGTCGTGATCGAGGCCCTGCGACGCGCGGTCGAGGCCAAACGACTCTCGTGCGGCTTGTACGCGGTTTCCACGGTTCAGGAGGAACTCGGGTTGCGCGGCGCGCAGACCAGTGCGTTCGGCATCGACCCGCAGGTCGGCATCGCCGTCGACGTCACGCACGCCACTGACTGCCCGACGATCGAGAAGAAGGAAGAAGGCGACGTGCGATTAGGCAAGGGGCCGGTGATCCATCGCGGTCCGAATATGAATCATAAGGTGGTCGAACGTCTCGTCCAGGCCGCGGAGGAACACAAGATCGCATACCAATTGGCCGCCTCGGCGAAGGCCACAGGGACCGATGCCAACGCTATCCAAGTCAACCGGGCCGGAGTAGCCACGGGCCTGATCAGCATCCCGAACCGCTACATGCACAGCCCGGTCGAAATGATCTCACTGGACGACATCGATCGGGCGGCCGACCTGCTGGCAAGGTTTGTCGAAGGCATGAAGCCCGAGACGGATTTCACGCCGTAACGGCGGGACCGGAGATTTTTGGGATTTTGGGAGTTGGGGACGGGCATGGCTGTACTACGCGCGCTGCAAGGGCCGAATCAAGGCGAGATTCTTCCGTTGGAAGGGGCCTCGGTAATTTTGGGACGCCATCCTGCGTGCGACATTGTCTTACAGTCGGCGGCCGTCAGCCGGCACCACGCCCGGATCGTGAACGTCGGCGACGCCTATTATCTCGAAGACTTGCACAGCCGCAACGGCACGTTTCTCAACGGCCGCCCGGTCGGCCAGCGGCAACTGCTGAGCGACAACGACGAGGTGGGCATCTGCGACCTGGCCTTCGCGTTTCACTTTGCGCGGCCGCCAACCGGCATTACGCCGCCGCTGCGGCGCATCGACGTGACGACCGATGCCCTGCTGGTCGACGACGACGAGCCGCCGGAGCAGGCGATGCTATCGAAGCTGAACCTGCCGTCCGGTTCCAGCAGCATGAGGCTGGAGGTGAACACGGAGGCGAAGCTCAAGGCCCTGGTCGAAATCAGCCGGCACTTGGGCCGCAGCATCGGAATGGATGAAGTGCTGCCGAAGTTGCTCGACAGCCTGTTCGCGATTTTTATCGCAAGCCGACCGCGGGTTCGTCGTGCTCCGCGATCGGCAAACCAACCGGCTGGTTCCCAAGGCGGTGAAGCATCGCCGCTGGAAGACGCGCAGACAGTCCGTATCAGCCGCACGATCGTCAACAACGTGATGGCGGGCAAGGAGGCGATGCTTTCGGCCGACGCCGCCAGCGATTCCCGCTTCGACATGGCCGAGAGCATCGTCGATTTTCGCATCCGCTCGATGATGTGCGCCCCGCTTGTGGACCACGACGGCGTGCCGCTGGGTGTGATCCAGCTCGATACGCTAGACCCACGCAACCGCTTCCGGCAGGACAGACCTCGACGTGCTGGCGAGCGTGGCCTGCCAGGCGGCGTTCGCCGTGGAAAATGCCCAACTGCACGAAGCCGCGATTCGGAGCCAGTCGATCCGCCACGAGCTGGCGATGGCCCACGAGGTGCAGCGTGGTTTTCTCCCTTCTGCCGCGCCGCATATTGCGGAGTACGATTTCTTCGAGTTCTACGAATCGGCCCAGTCAACTCGGCGGCGATTACTACGACTATGTCGAACTGCCTGGCGGCCGGCTGGCCATCGTGGTGGCCGACGTGTCCGGCAAAGGCATTTCCGCGTCGCTGTTGATGGCCAAGCTCTCGGCCGAAACGCGCTACTGCCTGGCGAGCGAGCCGCGCCCGCCCAGGCCATCGGCCGGCTGAATCGCGGGTTCTGCGACAGCGCCTGGGACGACCGCTTCGTCACGATGGTGCTGGCCGTCCTCGACCCGGCGCGGCACGAAGTGACGCTGGTCAACGCCGGCCACCTGCCGCCGCTCTTGCGGCAAGGTACGGGTGCCGTCGAAGCGATCGGTGAAGCCGAAACGAGCCTGCCACTGGGCGTCAGTCGCGACGCCGACTACAACGAGGTCCTGCTGCCCGCTGGCACGCGGCCGACTCGCTGGTCCTGTACACCGACGGCATCACCGAGGCGATGAACGCCAAAGACGAGCTTTACGGCCAGCAACGCCTGTTGGCGGTCTTGGGCCAGGAGGTCGACCGCGTCGCCCAAGTGGGCCGCCACATCCTCGACGACGTGAAACGTTTCGTCGGCGTCCGGTCGCAAAGCGACGACATGTGCCTGACGTGTTTCGGCAGGATGCGAACATAAGGAGAGACGAAGATGGACGTGATAACAGCCATCCATACGCGCCGCAGCATTCGCAAGTTTACCGGTGCGCCTGTCGCGGAGGAGCTTGTGCAAAAACTCTTGGCGGCGGCCATGCAGGCGCCGAGCGCGCGGAACCAGCAGCCGTGGCAGTTTGTCGTCGTCGACAACCGTGCCACGTTGGATGCGATTCCCGAGTTCATGCCCAACGCGGCGATGGTCACGGGCGCCCCCGTAGCGATTGCCGTCTGCGGCGACTTGGGCCTGGAGAAGTCGCCGGGCTACTGGGTGGTCGACTGCGCCGCGGCTACGCAAAACATCCTATTGGCGGCCCACGGCCTCGGGTTGGGCGCGGTCTGGTGTGGCGTCTACCCGAGAGAGCCGCGAATGGACGGACTGCGGCGGCTGCTGGGGCTGCCGGAAAACGTCGTGGCCCACAGTCTGGTTCTCGCGGGGCATCCGGCGGCGGGGGTTTCTCCGGAGGACCGCTATCAGCCGCAGCGCGTGCATCGAAACCGCTGGTGACAACTGGCGGTACGTCTCGGGCCGCCGTTGGGGACGCGGCATCCTGTTCTCCACGCCCATGACTTCGTTCTAGGCGTGCCGCCCAATCCGCCCGATCACTTGCCGGCCATCATCGGCAGCAGTTGGCGAACCATCGTGATGGCCGCCGGGCCGACGAGGATCACGAAGATGCCGGGGAAGATGAACAGCACCAGGGGAAAGATGAGTTTCACTGCGGTCTTCGCCGCCTTTTCCTCGGCCAGTTGACGGCGGCGGATGCGCATCGACTCGCTCTGCGTGCGCAGAGCTTGGGCCACACTCGATCCGAAACGATCGGTTTGGATCAGCACGGCAGCCAGCGCTCGCAGGTCATGCACGCCGGTGCGTGCGCCGAGTTCGTGGAGCACTTCGGTGCGGAGCCGGCCCATTTGCAACTGGAAGTTCGCCGTGGCGAACTCGCTGGCAAGAACACGATAGGTCCGTTTCATTTCCTCGGCGACTTTGCGCATCGCCTGGTCGAGGCCCAGCCCCGCCTCGACGCAGACGACCATCAAATCGAGGGCGTCGGGCAGGGCGAGGAAGATGGCCTGTTTGCGGCTGCTGCCGATCATGCCCACCACGAGATCGGGCAGATAGAACAACAGGCCGGCGATGCCGATCGTCCAGTACAGCGAGCCCTGGGTGAGACCGCGGAGCGAGGCGACGGTGCCGCCTCCGATAAACACGCCGACAAGCAGGCCGACGAACTTCAGGCCGAGAAAGATGCTGCCGGCCGACTCGCCGCGAAATCCGGCGTACGACCAGTTTCGCTTTGAGCCTGCCCAACTCGGCCGCGTTCTTCGGTTGCAGCGGTCTTGGCCAGCGCCGGCGTGGCCTTCTCGAGCATCTTGGTCATCGCGTCAGACTGCTTCAGCGCGCTCTCGGCGGCAGGGGTGCGGCGTTTGCGCGGCTCTTTCAGCTCGTCGAGCCGTTCGACGGCACGGGGCTTGTCCGCGGCCATGAAATCCAACGCCCACCAGGCCAGCGCGGCGAACCCGCCGAACAGGGCCAGCGGCAACAGGCTTTGAAAGTCGACTAGGATGCGGCGAAGATCACGGGAGTGGTCACAGGTCAGTGGTCAGAAGGCGGAGGTCAGACGGCGGTTATACTTTGATGTTATACTTTGATATTGACGATTTTTCGGATCACCAGCGCCCCGAGGATCTGCATGATGGCGGCAACGGCCAGCATCTTCGTGCCCATCGGGTCGGTAAACAGCACCTTGATATAGTCGGGATTGAGGTGGTAGACGGCGATGAACAACACGAAGGGCAGTGCCAACAGCACGACGCCCGAGAGCCGGCCTTCGCCGGTCAATGCCTGCACCTGCCCCCAGATGCGGAACCGATCGCGGATCAGTTCGCCGATCTTGTCCAGGATTTCGGCCAGATCGCCGCCGGTTTGACGTTGCAGAATGACGGCCGTGGCGAAGAACTTCAGGTCGAGGTTTGGAATCCGCTCGGTCATGCCGCGCAGGCTGTCGTCCAACGGGATGCCGAGGTTTTGCTCCTCGAACACGCGGCCGAACTCCTTGCTGATCGGCTGGGGCATTTCGGTGGCCACCATGTTGAAGCCGAAGCCGAGGCTTTGTCCGGCGCGAAGCGACTCGGGCCAGCATTTCCAGGGCGTCGGGCAATTGTGCGGCAAAGGCCTTCATGCGACGCTTGCGGCGAAACAGGAGCCACATCAGCGGCAGCGACCCGAGCACGAGGCCGATCAGCGGCATGCAGCGCCGGATGGACCCGCAACACGACACCCAACACGATGCCGGCCACGTGCCATCACGCCCGAGATGGCCAGCAGCTTGGTGACGGTCAGGTTCGTATCGGCCTGGTCGAACAGCAGTTCGATGTTGCCGAAGCGTTCGGCGAATTGCTGCAACAGGCTGGGCCGGTCGTCCAGCGGCTGGGTCAGGATGCTGGCTTCTTTGGACAGGCGTCCTTGGCCGCCGAGGACCCGCCCGCGCCGGTCAACAGGTCGAGGCGGTCCTCGATCTTGTTGGCCGGCTTCTGGTGCAGCAGCAGGGACACGCCGCCGACGAGCAGGGCGACGCCCGACGAACGCCAGGGCGGCAATCAACAATATGCCCAACGCTTAGTCCTCCATCATGACGCGTTCGCGGAACGCGCTGGAGGGCAACCGCACGCCGGCCGCCTCCAGCCGCGACATGAACATCGGCCGAATGCCGGTGGCCACGAACTTGCCGTATGCCCGGCCGCTTTCGTCGACGCCGTCCTTGTCGTACCGATAGATGTCCTGCATCACGACCGTGTCCTGCTCCATGCCGACGATTTCGGTGATGCAGGTGACCTTGCGGGCGCCGCCTTGAAGCCGGCTGGCCTGCACGACCAGGTCGATGGCGCTGGCGATCTGGTTCCGCATGGCCTTCAGCGGCAGCTCGAAGCCGGCCATCATGATCATGGTTTCCAGCCGGGCCAGCGCGTCGCGCGGGCTGTTGGCGTGCAGCGTGGTCATCGAGCCTTCGTGGCCGGTGTTCATGGCCTGGAGCATGTCCAGCGCCTCGGCGCCGCGGCACTCGCCGATGATGATCCGCTCGGGCCGCATGCGCAAGGCGTTGCTGCACCAGGTCGGTGGCGGTGATGGCGCCCTTGCCCTCGATATTGGCCGGGCGGGTTTCCAGCCGCACGACGTGGTCCTGCTGCAACTGCAATTCGGCCGCGTCTTCGATCGTCACGATGCGGTCGGTATTGGGAATGAAGCTGGAAAGCGTGTTCAGCAGCGTCGTCTTGCCCGAGCCGGTGCCGCCGGAAATGAGGATGTTCAGCCGGGCCTTGATGGCCCCTTCCAGCAGCATCACCATTTCGGGCGTGAAGGCCCGATAGTTCAACAGGTCTTCCAGCTTCAGCGGATTGGCGCCGAAACGGCGGATGGAAACGCAGGCGCCGTCCAGCGCCAACGGCGGAATGATCGCATTGAAACGCGAGCCGTCGATCATGCGGGCGTCGACCATCGGGCAGGTCTCGTCCACGCGGCGGCCCACCTTCGAAATGATGCGGTCGATGATCTGCATCAAGTGGTTGTTGTCGCGGAAGACAACGCTGGTCTTCTCCATCTTGCCGCGGCGCTCGCAGTAGACGTTCTTCGGGCCGTTGATGAGAATGTCGCTGATCGTCGGGTCCTTCAGCAGCATCTCCAGCGGCCCGAGGCCGAAGGTCTCGTCGAGCACTTCGCTTACCAGCCGCTCGCGCTCGTTGCGGTTCAGCAGCGTGTCTTCGGTGTCGCAGAGGTGCTCGACAACCAGGCGGATTTCGCGGCGAAGCGTGTCGCCCTCCAATTCGCCCACCCGCGACAGGTCGAGCTTGTCGACCAGCTTGCTGTGGATGCGTTGCTTGAGCTCCTCGAAGTTGCTCTCTTTCGGATCGGCGGGGCGCAGGGGGGTCGGTCAGTTTCGGCATGGCAGTATAGCTCGCAGGGTACGAAGCGTCCAGGAAAAGAATAGCTTACGGAACGGCCGCGTCAGTCGGCGCGGTGGCAAGTCGAAGGCGGCATGTGCCGGATGTAGCGGATGTGGCAGGCACGCTCTGTGTCGCCAGACGGCGCAGTCCGCACGAGAATGCCGCTGCGTGCTGGCCACGGCACGCAGCGACGTGCCGCTGCGTGACGGCTACTTGCCGCTCTTGCTGGGCCAGAGCTTCAGCAGGCCGCGCGAGGCCCTTCTTGACGCGTGTCGGCGGGCTGGCAACGTCTTCGTCGCCGGAAAGCGCCTTGGCCAGCGCGACAATCGACTGCGTGATGGCGGCCTTCGGGCGCGTGCTCGATCAGCGGCACGCCGTTGTTGCGGGCCTCGATCATGGTGCGATAGTCGTTGGGCAGCTGCCAGAAGATTTCCTTGCCGATGGTCTCCTCGGCCTTCTTCAGCGTGATCTGGCCGCTGTCCAGGCCCACGCGATTGACGACGATCTTCACCTTGTCGGCCAGGCCGTTCATGTTGCCGAACGACATCATCAGCCGCACGACGTTCCGCAGGCAGGGCAGATCGAGCTGCGTGACCAGCAGGATCTGGTTGGCCATCTCCAGGGCGACCAGGTCGATGGCCGTGTAGCCCTTCGACAGATCGAGCACCAGGTGGGTGAACGTGGCCTTCAGCAGCCCGATCACCCGCTGCAGGTCGTCGGGCGTAATCAGCGCCACGTCCTCCAGCTGCACCGGCCGCGGCAGCAGGTACAGGCCCGAGGAGTGCTTGGTCAGCGACCGCTTCAGGAGCGTGAAATCGAGCCGGGTGACGTTCTGGGCCACGTCGACCAGCGTGTAGTCGGGGATGGTGTCGAGAAACACGTCGGCGTCGCCCAGGCACAGGTCGAGATCGACCAGGGCGACGGAGTTCTGCGGGTCCTGGGCCAGGATGCAGCCGAGGTTGATGGCCAGGCTGGTGGTGCCCACGCCGCCGATGGCGCCGGCCACGGCGATCACCTGGCTGCCGCGGGGGCGGTTGTCGCCGCGGCCGAAGCGGCGCTCGCCGATGCGGCCCAGCGCGGCCAGCAGGTCCTCGATCCGCAGCGGCTGGGTGAGGAACTCCTTGGCCCCGGCCCGCAGCGCCTGCAAGATCAGGCTGCCGTCGCTCGACGAGCTGACGACCAGCACGGCGCAGTCGGGCGAGGCCGCGGCCAGCCGGCCGACCAGGTCCAGCGCCTTCTGCGGATCGGCGTCGATGGCCACCATGCCGATGTCGGGATTGGTTTGGGCCACCACGTCGGCGAAGAACTCGTAGCGCGAGCACTCGGCCTCGAGCCAAATCGTGTCCATGCCCAACAGCATGGTCTTCAGCGATTCACGCTGCGAGTCGTTGGGATCGACGATGGCCAATCGGAGAACGTTGCTCATGGAGGTCGCGTTGCTGGTCTGAAGTGTCAGAATCCCGGCGGAGTTTCATCGCCCTGAGAGCAACGGCACACAACAACGATCTGCCGCGGCGCGGCCCGAACCGCGCTGGCACGGACAATTCCGCTATCACGTGGCAGTGGACGACGTGCGCGAAGCGCCTCGGCCACCGCCCCGCGAAGCCGGCTCTCTTTAGTTCTACTACGTCATAGCCGACGGGTCCGATGAGGCCGGGCGGGGCATTTCGCGATTCTCCGACTCGCGGCGGTTGCCGGGGGGGACGGCTTCGATGCTGTTATGACGGTTATAGGCTCCCGACCGTCTGCCGGCGGCTCGGGGCGCGGCGCGGAACTTGCTCGCCCGGACCGATCATGCCGTCCGGCGGCGGCCCGTCGCCGCCTTGGCCGTTTGCCGGGCCGCCGGCGGTCGGACAGCACTTCGGCACTTCGAGATGTCCCTTCATGAACAGCTCCCAGTCGCTGGGACTGGCCGTTTGCATGCCAGGCCCGCACGGCGGAACTTCGTTGGCGTCCATGGCCTCGACCAGCTCCGGCGTTACCAGTATCAGCAGTTCCACCTCGTTGGTCGTCTCATGTTTCTTGGAAAAGGCGACCCCCAGGTAGGGCACTTCGCTGATCCAGGGCAGCCCGCGTATCTCGGCCTCCCTTGCGTTTCTGCACCAGGCCGGCGATTGCCAGCGTTTGGCCGGCCATCATCTCGACCCCCGTATCGACGTTGCGCGACTTGATGCCGGGCACGGTGGTGCCATTGCACCGTGATGCTCCGCGAATCGTCGAGCTCACTGATCCGTGGCCGGACTTCGAGGTCGGATCTTGCCGTTGCCCAGACACGATGGGCACGAAGTCGACTTGCGTGCCGTATTGTTTCCATTCGATGGAAATCGTGCCCAGGCTTTGAGGAACGGGAATCGGGATTTCGCCGCCGGAATTGAACGACGCCGGCCGGCCGCTGATGGTCACCAGCGTCGGGTCGGACAGGATCTTCAGCAGGTTGTCCTGCCGCAGGGCATCGAGAAGCCGAAGAACGCGCTGTTGCCATTGACGACGCCGAAGGAAAACGTGCTCGGCCCGCCGCTGGCCGTGGCCGCCCCAAGCGTCTTCGACGTGTCCAGCCCCGTCAGCAGCAGACCAGAAATGCCCGAGGTCACGAAGTTCTGACCGTTCACATAGCTGAAGTCGAACCCTAGGCGGCGCAAGCTTCGTCCGCGAGACCTCCATTACCTTGACGTGCAAGAGAACCTGCTGCACGCCGCTGACGGTCATGTTGTTGATGACCTTCGGATAGTATTCCTCGGCAATGCGGAGGATGCGGTCGATGTGCTCCTGCTGATCGACGAAGCCGGAGATCATCACCGAATTCGAGACGGGCGTCACTTTCAGGGCTGACGTGGGGAAGGTGGTCCGCAGGAGCATCTCCAGTTCGCGGACGTCGCCGAAAACGATCACGTCGATGGTAAATAGCTTCTTGTCCTCGCCCCAGAGGTTGATCTGCGTCACGCCGGCCGCCTTGGCCGAGATTTGCACCTGGTTGGGCGACAGCGGCGTCAGTTCGAGGATGTCCGGATTGTTAACCTGCGCCTGGGGAATTTTCTGGTCCATCGTGAGGATCTTGCTCGTGTGGACCGTCATCTCGAGGCGATCGTTGGCCGACGTGACCTTGAAGACGATCGACGGCTTTGCCAACGGCGTGGCGGCAGGCGGCTCGGCCCGCGCCGTTATCGACAGGACTGCGCAGCCGGCCAGCGCCAGCGACAATGGGAGTATTCGCTTCAGCATCCGTGCATTCCTTGCGAAAATCCGGGCTTGGCGTCGTCGGCGGCGGACTTAGGGAGCAACAGGTCTCTGGCCCGTTGCTCCACCGCCGGCCCCCAATCCCTTCTCATCCTTGCTTTGGTTCGGCCTCTTGCCGTCTTGTTTCGCCGATGGCGCCTGCGGCCCTGCAGAATTGTTGGCCGACGGCGTCGTGCGTTTTAGTTCGTCTTGCCGGGGTGCGGCGGCGTGACGGCCGGTCGTGCCGGCTGGTTTCCATTCGTCTGCCGCGGCGATGGCCGTGTTCGACGGCTCAAACTGCACCTCATTGACCTCGCCCGGTTTGAGCATGCGCATGGTCCACGTCTCCCGCGGCGATGCGCCGTCGGGAGCGGCCTGCGACTGTTCGGCTCCCTTATTCTTCGCCCCGTTTAGGAAATCGATGAATCCTTGCGTCTTTTCGCCAAGAGTGGACTCGGCCGGCGACGCCAGGGTCTCCTTGCTCCGGTCACTTTTTGGCCCGCCGGAAAATAACTGGGACGGCCTTGCTTGTGCATTGGGCGTCAGTTCGTCGTCCTCCGGACTTCGCATCACCAGGTTGATGGTGCCCAAATGGCTGGCCAGCATCACCAAGGCCGCTTGTTCGGGAGTGACCAGCAGGGAAATCGTTTTGGCAGCGATCGACTTGTGACCGCTGTCCTTGTCCTTTTCCAGGTCCACAATGTCGTCGACAGCAAAAACCTTGATGTCCTGGAGAACGGTTTGGGTGATCGTCTCGGGGATTTCGTGGGCGGCGTCCTTGACACTGTGGACCATCACGTCGACGCGGTCGCCGGGGAGGATCATGCTGCTGCCGCCGCTGACCAGGTCCACCTTGACCGGCACGACGCGATAGCCCTTAGGGATTAACGCAGTGGCGCCTTGCTCGCTCGCGCCTTTGCCAAGCAGACGATTCTCGAGGATCGGCTCGCCGGCATACAGCTTGGTTCGCACGCGGCGTCCCTCCACGTCGTCGATCCGCGACAGGGCTCCAAGCGGAACCTTGTCCTTGGGCCACTGTTCGAGCTTCATGTCCTGTGGATCGAGCGGCTCGCCCATGGGTACGTCGCGAATGGCAACGAAGATCGATCGCATGTCACCCACTGCGCCGTCCGGCACACTACGGCGGGACATGACTTCGGTAATGCCGATCGAGGCCACCAGACCACAGCCCAGGGCCATCAGCAACAAGGCTACTGATTTTGGTCGCATGACGTTTTCCTAGGGTGGCTCGCGGCGAAGCGTTTCAGCGGCGACGGGTGGTCTCTGTTTCTTGCTACGGCACGCGGAGCGTGCCTGCTACTGGACGGTCTCGCGGCGCATTACCGTGCCGGCCCTGAGGTTCGTGTTCGTGCCGAGCAATATCGGCGGCAACCAGCTAACACTGCGATAGGGAATCTGCACGGTTACGGTCACTGATTCGCCGTAACCGGCCGTGGTCGGCTCGGCCGGATCCATGGTCACGGTGGCCCCGGAAATGCCGGCGTTGTGCAGATAGTTCGTCACAGTAGTGTTAACCAGCCCAGCCGTTGGGGTCGGTGAATCGAGGACTGCCACGCGTGCTCCCTCTCGCGACGCGTTTGTCAAAATCTGTTGCACCATGATCGCACGTCCAAACTCGATCATGCCGAACAACATGAGGAAAAACACCGGCGCAATGACCGCGAATTCGACGGCAGCCGCGCCTTGTCGATTTCTTCGGCACCTCCGGCAACCCTTCTCTACGTTAACCGGCGCCGGCCGCAGGATTTGCCTCGGGTCCCAGGTCCGTTGACCGGTGCTCCGAGCCCTCGTCTGACGGGAAACAGAAAGAAAACGGTTACTGCGTAACCTAGGCAAGATATCTATACTCATGGCAGCATTCCCATCCAGAGAAAATAGGAGATTGAGCCGATTGCCAGCGGGATTCCGTAAGGGAGCAGCAGCATACGGTTCTTTCGTTGCGCCGCGATCTCCGAAAGCTGATTGGGATCGCGGATTTCAAAGATTTCATTGACGATGGTCCAGAACTGGTCGACGTGGCGACGCCAGTCGCGGCGCCAGAGGACCATGCCGACGGCCAGCACGCCGCCGACGATGGCCGAGATGCAGAAGGCGTAGAAAGTCGTTTGGGTCCACATCCACGCCCCTACACCCGCAAAAAGTTTGACGTCGCCTGCGCCCATTCCGCCGATGGCGTAAGCCGGCAACAGCAGCATGAGACCGACCAACGTGCCCAACAGGCTCCACCCCAATCCCTCCCAACCGAAAGCGATGGCGCTGTAGAGCCAGCCGCTGATGACCAACGGAAACGTGATCCAGTTGGGGACCTTCAGCTTCCACCCGTCAATCACTGCCGCGACGACGAGCGCGGCGCTGAGGAGCCAAACGGGCCAGTGGTCGGTAAGCAAGGCGGGCAAGGTGGCAGACGTTGACATCGGTCAGAAACTCCGTGTTCAAATGAATCGGTACGTTGGGAATTGCAGACCTGCAATCCCAAGTCTGCAGCATGGTGTTCGTCGCTAGCCGCGTCCTAAGAGCATTAAGCCGAACGCCGCACCGACGATGCTCACGCAGTACACCATCAGTTGCACAACGGTCTGCGTCAACTCAATTGGAATGCAGGGGTACATCGTATTCTCCTGTCGCCAGTTCAACTCAGCCGCGGCTGGGACCTGAGACCGTGGTTTGTGGTTGGCGCGAGTGATTCTGGCGGCAGTCGGATGGAAGCTCGCCGCCAAACGCCAACCGCGGTCCGGCCCCAGCATTGGCTCTATTCAATTTATAGGTCAAGAAACGCCCCCTCGGCGTCCATCTTGTGGCGCCGAGGGGGTTTTGTGTGGGGTCGATGCCTTGGCGGCGGCGACCGGTGGCCGTCGCCGGTGGCCGGGGACGCAGTTACGACGCCCCGAGCGATTTGGACAAGTCATTGAACGTGCTGCTGGTCCGCGTGCCCACCGAGCTAATGGCGGTGAGGCACACGATAATGATCAGAGCCAGCATGACCGCGTACTCGACTGCGGTGGGACCATCTTCGGCGACAAGGAAACGATGCATTTTCTGAGCAAGCGACTTCATGGTTAGTCCTCCACACATTCCACTCACGGCTGGCTGTTGGAAGCCCGCGCGGGGCGGAAATTTTCTTCGAGGTCCGTCCGGTGAAACGCCGGCTCTTGTGGAGCCGGCGCCGGCCTGCGGCTCACCGTCGGGATCCCAAATTGGACAACAACAAACCCCTCCCTCGTCACTTGCCGAAGCGTTTCTGATACTTTGCACGGTCTCGAAGCAACAGCGATTGCCGAGGATACGGCCATCGGCGTCCCTCAAGACCATTCGCGGTACACGACACCCTTTCGGCAGCCAGGCTGCCGCCGGAGTAATCCGTCGGCCCTTGGCTTTGCGTCCCGATCTTGCGACCGGTTTGCCTTTTTCGAGGATGAAGAGGTTGCAGGCCTTTGATACCCTGCGCGGCTGGAAGTGACGCGCGCCATCCGCGATTGCGAAGGTCTGCGGCACGACGGACCGCCCGGGGTATTACGCCGCAGCCCCGCCGTTCGGACAAGCTCATCAGTGGCGGAGAAGCTGCAGCGTCCGGGGCGGTCTCGCGACCGCCCCACACAAGGCTGACGTTCACACGTCACACCTCTACTTGGAATCTAGGTCGAATTCCGAGCTTGTCAAATCACGTGAATCCTCCCGTTCTCCTTCGGGAGTGAGGCCGTGGATGAAGACGCACGGCCGTGACGGCCTGAAAACTGGCGTATTTGTTTGCCAATTATTCTTATCTTCGACCGGTCCCGAAGGGAGTGGGGACCGATCGTGATATATACTTGTATGGAGACCTCTTCTGCGCGTAATGCCTGATGTCCTATGAAGTGCCCCAACTGTAACTGCCGTGTACGACAAGCAACGAACCGGGACGGGCCGAACTTCTGTCCAATCTGCCAGAGACTGTTTTACGTGGAACCCGAACGGCGCGTGCCTCCCTGGGTGCTTGGCGTACTGGTTATTTTAGTCGCCAATTTGCAGATCATCAGCCGATAGGCGGGTGTTCGTCATGCCGGCTGCTTCGCGGCAATGGCCTGCGGAGATCTTATAGCCCGGCATAGGGCGGATGCCGTGTGCGACGGCATCTTTCGCTGCGTTGAGCGATGCGCGCCGTAGGCGCCGTGTCGTTTCAGCATGCCACATTGCCGCGGAGCGACGGCAGGAAATGGCCAGCGGCCTAATACTACTGCGCAAGGTTCGATGCCTTTTATCACGAAAACGCGAAAGTACGAAAAGACGAAAGAAGCCCTGTTTTCTTGATCCGTTGTCGTTCTATCGCGTTTTCGTGATAAAAAAGCAAACACGCGGATTATCCGTAAACAGTCGAGAACCGTCACGCCCCTCCGGAGCGGCTGGTTGTGGTCCGATTGCCACCGGCGTGGCACTGGCACAAGAAATACAAATGGGACGGCGGCCGTTGGTGGCCGCCGTCCCGATTTGGCCTCTACGGGCTATCTCTTTCTTTGGCGTGGCGCCGTTACGATGCTCCGAGCGACTTGGCCACGTTGTTGAACGTCGTGCTGCTCTGGGTGCCAATCAGGCTGATGGCCGACAGGCAGACGACCACGATCAGGGCCAGCATCACCGCGTATTCGACTGCGGTCGGGCCAGCCTCGGAAGTCAGAAAACGTCGCAGTTTTGAGGTAAACGAACTCATTGGTCTACTCCTCGACAAAGAAATTGTTGAGTGGTTCAACGCGGGTCTATCTGAAACCTAGGTCAATTTCCAGCTTTTTCAAACGGAAGAACGCTATTTTTTCCCGCCGCTGCGCTTTCCGCACCGCCAGCCCCTCGCCGCCCCCTGCTGACCTATGCTTGGTCTGGGTTTTCGCTTAAGGCGATACGCGCATGGGTTGGGTGATGTTCGCTCGGACACGGGAAACCGCTATGGCTCGGGAGCATGGCAGAACGGACGATCTAGCGGCATGGTCGCTCTTGGCCGGATTGGTGGTGCTGGCGGCCATGGCGGCGCCGATGTTTGCCGGCCGGATCTACACGGCCGACGATCTTGGCGCATTTCACCTGCCCGTCCGGGCCTTCTACGCGGCACAACTGGCCAACGGCCAGCCGTACGACTGGATGCCGCAACTGTTCTGCGGCTTCTACCTGACCGGCGAAGGCCAGGCGGGCATGTATCATCCCTTGCACCAGGTCTTATATCGATTCCTTCCTTTTGGCACCGCCTTGGCATGGGAGTATCTGCTGTCGTATCCCCTGATGATGCTCGGCATGTGGCTCTGGCTGCGGCGGCGCTTGGGACGCAGCGACGCCGCCATGCTGGGCGGATTGGTGTTTGCGTTTTCGAGCTTCAACCTGCTCCATTTCGTCCACCCCAACGCCATCGCCGTCATCGCGCATCTTCCGTGGTTGCTTTGGGCGATCGATGTTGCAATGGTCGATTCGCGACGGCGACGCGTCGCGGCGGCCACCGCGCTCGTAGCCCTGCTGACGGGCTCACAACTGCTGTTGGGCTATCCACAGTTTGTCTTGTTTTCGCTGATCGCCGAAATCTCATACATCGTTTTTCTTAAGACGGCCCACCGGTACTCGCCGCGGTCGGGCTGCGGCCAATGCGAGAGCTGCTCCGATTGCATCGGCTGCACCACCGAGAACTGGCCGCGCGTGCTGATCGCCATGACGATTGGCCTGTTGATCGGCGGGATCCAGTTGCTTCCGACGCTCGACGCCTGGTTGCACAGCACGCGGCCCGCGGCCAATCAAGGCTTTGCCGCGTGGGGCTCGCTTCAGCCGCTGAACGTTTTGCAGCTCGTGGCGCCCTACGCGCTGGCCGGCCGCGTATTAGGCGACAACGTGCATGAGTTCGGGCTGTACGCCGGCGCGGTGCCGCTGGTACTGATCGTGTGGCTCGTCGCGCGGCGGCGAGCGCTCGGCCGGCTCACCCCGCTGGCGTTGGCCGTAGGCGCATTCACCCTGTTGATGTTGTTATTGGCCTTCGGCCGCTACGGACTGCTCTACAACGCCGTAACGTGGATTCCGCTGTTGGGCACCTTCCGCTTTCCATGCCGCTACCTGGTGCTGGTGCAGCTTGGCGTAGCCGTTCTGGCGGCGATTGGTTTCGCATTGCTGGTCGACGAAGCCAGAGACGCCCGAGGGCGACGGAGCACCGCAAGACAGCTCGTGGCACGGCATGGGTGGTTGGCGCTCGCCCGGGATTTCGAGCCGCTGTGGTGCGTCGTCGGACTTTCCGCAGCGGCGGCCGTTGCCGCCTTCCTTCTTCGCCACAAGCCGTGCGTCGGTTCGACCGCCGGTATCTTGGCCGGGCCGGCGCTGCTGGCGACGGCCACGGTATTGGTGGTCTTGGCCGCGCGCGGACGCGCCTGGGCGCTCGTCGGGCTGATCGTGATGGCCGCCTTGGACCAGGGTTGGTATGGCCTGAGCGACTCGATCTATGGTCGGACCGCAACGTTGCAGCAATGCGTCGCGTCGGCCGAGACGCCGCCGAACGAGGAAGGCGACGGCACGCAGAGTGCGCCTGCTACAAGGCGCGTGTTGGCTTCGCTGCTCCGGTCCGATCAGCCGGGCCTCCGGACCGGTGACTTGATGATCCTCGACGGCTGGCGACGGGCCGACGGCTATGCGGGCCTGGAGCCGCAACGCGAGCTTGACTACCGTCTGTTACCGGCACTGCGCGTGGCCGGTGTTCGCTGGGTCAAACGCGATCCGGCGACCATGGAAATCGCGGGCCTCGCGTCGCGCAACCCACGATGGCTCGAGGTGCCCCACCCGTTGCCGCGCGCCCGCATGGTCACCCGGACGCGGCTGGGCACGGATCCTGCCTGCGACATCGCCCGGGTGCAGCCCGAGACAACCGCCGTTTGCGAGGTTCCGATTGCCTTGCCGCCGTCGACACCCGGCACGGCCGTCCTCCGCGACGACCACCCAGGTCGGCTGGTGATTGACGTGGACTGCCCCGCCACACAACTGCTCGTCGCGTCCGAAAGCTATCACTCCGGCTGGCATGCGACGGTCGACGGTGCCGCAGCACCCGTCTACCGCGTCAACGGCGATTTCCTCGGTTGCACGGTCGGCGCAGGCAAGCATCGCGTGGTGCTGCGCTTCGAGCCGGGAAGTCTCCGCCGCGGGCGCGTCGCGTCGTGCATCGGGCTGGGCCTGCTTGGAATCTGCTGCGCGGGATGGATTGGTTGGGGGAGAAAGAGGCGAGTGGTTAGTGATTAGTTATCAGTGGTCAGCGATCAGTGATTCGTCCGTCTGAGCGAAGCGAAGGATCTATGGAGATGCTTCGGGTCGTTCACCATGACGCGTGCTCGGCATGAAAGGGTCGAAGAAATGAATGAGCTTGCCGCCAACCGCCGGCCGCCGTGGGAGGAGACGCTGATTAGCGTGGTGTTGCCCGTCTATGACGAGGCGGAGGTGTTGCCGATCCTGGTCGCGCCGCATCGCCGCCGCGCTGGACTCGTGCCCAGCGGATTACGAAATCGTACTGGTCGACGACGGTTCGCGCGACGCTAGCCCGCTGGTGCTCGACCGTCTGGCGGCTGCAAACGACCGGGTCCGTGTCGTTCACTTGTCGCGGAACTTCGGGCACCAGGCTGCCGTGCAGGCGGGCCTGGCCCATGCCGGCGGCGATGCGATCGTGCTGATGGACTCCGACTTGCAGGACGCACCCGAGGCCATTCCCCGCTTCTTGAGCAAGTGGCGTGCCGGCTACGATGTCGTGTACGCCATTCGCACGGGCCGCAAAGAGAATGCGCTGAAAGCGGGTGCTCTTTGACGGCTTCCACCGTCTGATGTCTTCGGTGGCCTCGGTCCCCATTCCGCCCGATGCCGGAATCTTCAGCCTCATCAATCGCCGGGTGGTCGAGCAGATTCTGGCGATGGGCGAGCGAGACCGCTACTTCCCGGGGCTGCGGTCGTGGGTTGGCCTGCGGCAGACGGGCATCGTCGTCGAGCGGGCGGCCCGATACGATGGCACGCCGCGTGTTTCGCTACGCGGCCTTTTCCGCCTGGCCAAGACGGCGGTGTTCTCCTTCTCATCCTTCCCGTTGACGATCTTTCACGTCATCGGAGCGGCGGCGGCGACCGTGTTTGTCGTGCTCGGCGGATTCTCGATCTTCTGCAAGCTGTTTACCGACCAGGCGATTCCCGGCTGGACATCGCACATTCTCACCGGCAGTTTCTTCGGCGTGCTCAATGCTCTGGGCATCAGCATCCTCGGCGAGTACGTCATCCGCATCTACGACCAGGTCCGCGGCCGGCCACAATACGTGGTCGATCGGACGGTCAACATGCGGCGAACGATCGAGGACGCGAACGAAGAGGAAGACCGGCTCTGCGACGAGTTGCTTCAAGAGGCCGAACAATTGCTGGAATCTTCGGAGCGCGGCGAGTCATTGCCGCTGTCCTTCGGCATCCGTAGCGATTAAGGCTCGGTCCAGCCGGTAGACATGTTCGAACTCGCGGCCGGCGTCGCGAGTGCGGCAGCCAGGTCTCGCATCGAGGCCGGCAGCCGGGCCACGCCGAAGCACAGCAGCGGGGCGATCAGACAGCCCCAGTATTGATTGAAGCTCTGGCCGACCATGGCAAAGGCCGCCAGGAACAGGCAGGTCGTCAGGCCGATTCGCGTGCCAAGCGGCGTGCTCCAGCCGGCCAGGCCCACAACGGCCGCAACGAGGTAGACTGCGGTCACCCATTGCGGCAGCAGCAACAAGTAGGCGTTCACCTGGGCGATCGCTATGACGAAGCCCGCGCCGCCGCACTGAATCCAGCCTTGCCGATGGGCCCGGGCGCCCGGTGCGATCAGGCCGCTCACCTCCCAATAGTGCATGACGAAGAATATCAGCCACGCCAGGAGGCCAACGCACCAGACGGCCGCTTCACGGCGTCGACCACGCCGCCACGCAATGCCGGCCGAGACCAGGGCGTACGGCAGTGCTAATTCGCGGACGAAAACGGCGGCCAGCCCGAGGGCCGTGCCGAGCCACGGACGATCGATGCCGTAGGCGCCTATTGAAAGTCCCAGGAGCACACCCGCCCACAGGACCGGCATGACGAAGAAATCGTCCTGCATCGTCGGCAACAGTGCGCCGGTCAAGCAAAACGTGCAGAGGACGGCTATGAGGTGCCGTCGTCCAATGGCGCTGGCGCTGCTGGACAAACCAGCAGCGGCACCCGAATATGCACTGTGTTCGCGCTCGATCGCGGCAAAGGCCAAGAGCATTAGCACCACGGCCATCGCGATGAGCGTTACTTTGCCCAGCGCGACCGTGGGCAGCTTTCCCAGCAACCACATCGGCAGCGGCGTGCGCCAGTTGAAAACGCTGCGGGTCGGATAACCACGGGCGGTAAGTTCCGTGGCGGCCGCCTGGTAGTAGCCTTCGCCGGCCTGGATACGGTCGACTTCCGCGCGGTACAGGGCGACGTTGCCGGTTTCGTGCTCGTGGCCGGCCAGGTTGCTGCTGGCCAAGGGAGAGAGCGTGACGGCAACGGCGCCAACGAGGCAGAGCGCAATCGCGGCGAGGACTGCAACGGCTTGCCGCCGCGAAAGTCGCGCGTAATCGGATGTGCAGTTGATCGAACCTGCCATGGCAAAATCCCCCGCAAGTATAGCTCGTGCTGCCGGCATCTGAACGGAGTTAGCAAGCGAGCATCTGTCGTCCGCCGGTTGCCACTCGTGAAGTGCGAAGATAGATTGATGGCAACGAGGGCTACAATGGCAACAACGGTGAGCATCGCTGAGGAGGACAATTGGATGTTCGTTGACGCGAGAACCGAAAAGACCGCGTCGCCTTTGTTGCGATTGTGGTTGATCGCCGTGGTGTTTTGGGCCGCAACGGCCCGGGGCGCCGAGTATTACGTCGATCCGGATTCGCACGGAGGGCCCGGCAGTGACAGCGGGCTGGGCACGCAAACGCAACCGTGGCACACACTGGGCCGGGCTGTTGACGCACAGCAACAAGCACACGCCGCGGCCGGCGACACCGTCTGGCTGCGCGGCGGCGTGTATCGCGAACAGGTCACTCTGCGGACCGGTGGAGCAAACGCTCAGCCGCTTGTGATCCGCGCGTTCTGCGGCGAAAAGCCGGTGTTTGATGGAGAACGCCAGCGGGCATGGGCAATCCGCTTGCCAGGCGAGGGACATGCCGACCGCGTGGTGATCGAAGGCGTGACCTTGCGAGAATTCAAGCCGGGTGGGACGGGCATTCTCGTCGCCGGGCGAACGGACGTCACACTTCGAGACCTCGAAGTATCCCACGCCGGGACGGGCGTGTTGTTGACGGGTTGCACCGGCTGTCAACTCCTCAGAAGTCACGTCCACAACTGTCAGGCCGCAGACGTGGCCTTGGATTCCGCGTGTACCGACATTCTGATTGCCGACAACCATCTGCACCACGCGCTCGGGACTGCCTGTCTGAGCGTCTACGCGCCGGCCGATGGCGTCCGCGGTCAGGGAGCCGTGGCGTCTGTCGCGCCGCACGGCGCCGGTCTGGCTACGTTCACGATGAAGAAGCTGCAACTCGACAAAGTACGCGATGGCACCTTGACCGGACAAAACGACGCCCACACCGTTCGTAATCCCAGCCTGTTGCTGCTGTTTCCCGACCGCGATCCTAATCCCAACGGCCAGCCGCTTGCCGGCGGATCGGTCCACCTGGCCGACGGCCGTGCCTGGTTCGCGCTTCACAACAATCCGGACTGGAACGGCAAGCCCTACTCGCCGGACGGCAGGACGGGGCTATTCGAGACCGGCGGGATGGACGCACAGACGCTTTCTCGCGCAAATCCGCATATGTCGCGTACACATTCGACCCCAAGGTTGCCAACCGCGACATCCGCATCTTGCGGAACGAAGTCGATCACGGGGCCATCCAAGGCATCTGGGTGCAGAGGGCCGACGGCGTGCTCATCCAAGGCAACCGTACGCATCACAATGGCGCTACGGGAATCCAGATCGAGAGCCTGTCCCGCCGGGTCTGGATCGACGGCAACGTCAGCTACGCCAATTGCGTTGCGTACAACCAAGAGACGGGCATTCTGGCTCGACGAGACAATCGACGCCGTAGTGCAGAACAATGCGATTTACGAGAACCTGAAAGGAATGGGCGCTTCGCAATGCCAATGGGTGCTGGTTCGCCGGAATGCGATCTACCGCAACCAGGCCCAGCACGCCGCGAAGAACGCCGAAGAGTGCCGCAGGAACACCGGCGCCTTCTACTTCTCCGGCGGATACCACTCGCACCTCGGCGCCCCGCCGGGCGGTCGGCACAATGCCTTCGTCCACAACACGGTGTTTGCCAACGGCACACCGACGAGCTACTGGGGTGGCGTCATGCACGGCCTCGAAGGTTCACCCCGGATCGCCGCCAACCGCATTCTCAACAACCTCGTGCAGGACAACTTCGGCGCGTACGCTGTGTTCGTGGGCTGCGCTCCGGCTGTGCTGAACGGCAATGTCTACCACGCGGCCGGGTTCGCTCCGGGTGTTTTGGAACGCTGTCGCTCGGAAGACGACGTACAATCTCTCCACTTCTCAAGGGCTGGCCAACTATCGCCGTCAGACCGGACAGGACATTCACTCGCGGATCGCCGAGGCGGGCTTCGTCAATGCCCAGCAGGGCGATTTTCACCTCGCCCCCGGCAGCCTTGGGGCGGTCGCAGGCCAGCCGCTGACTCGAACAACAATTGCCGGAAGCGGACAGGAAGTGCCGGTGGAAGATGTCAGTTGCTTTTCGGCCGGCCTCTGCAACCGCAATGGAAAGTTCCTGATCGCAGGCGACGAAATCGTGGTCGCCGGCTCGCGGGCACGGATCATTTCCCTGGATCGCCAGACCGCCGTCTTGACGTTGGACCGCGACCTGAAATGGAGTCGGGGCGACGCGGTGAGCTACGCATTCTCGCGGAGCCGGGCCCGTCGCCGGGGCTTTCGAGCCATGACCGACGGCGGCCTGCGGGGACGGTACGGATTCTTGTGTCACGAGGAGCAGTAGCGACGCAAACCGCGGCGAAGGGGACAGTCCCTTTCTTGCTGACACAAAAATTGGGACAGTCCCCCTTTTGCCGCACGTGACACAAGAATCCGTGCAGTCCCGCCTGTGACCCAGCGAGTATGCCTGCTACGGAAGTAGGCCGCGGGCGACAATTCCGTCGACCACCCGGCTGACGGCAATCTCCATAGCGGCGTGGCGCATCGGGCTCGCGGGTCCGTTCGGCGCGTTCGTACACCTGCTGCGAATGTCGTATGCATGCGCTCGGCCAGGCGGCGGTCGACCTCCTCGCGCGTCATCTGGTCGCGCTGCGTCTCCTGGGTATATTCGAGATAGGAGACAAACACGCCGCCGGCATTGCAGAGGATGTCGGGGATGATGAACACCCCGCGGGCATTGAGGATTTCGTCGGCCGGCGGGGTCAACGGGGCGTTGGCCCCCTCGGCCATGATCCTGGCCCGAATCCGCGCGCGCGTTTTCCTCGGTGACGACGGAACCGGCGGCGGCGGGAATCAGCACGTCGCACTCGGTCTCCAACACGGCCTCGCGCGGCACGTCCTTGCCGCCGGCAAAGCCCTTAACCTCCCGTCGGCCTGCACGTGTTCGGCAAGCGCGGACGACGTCCAGCCCATCGTCGCAGTACGTTCCGCCGGATACGTCGGAGACGGCGACGACCGTCATGCCATGCGCGGCAGCGGCTTTGGCGGCGATCGCGCCGACGTTGCCGAAGCCTTGCACCGCCACGCGGAGCTTGGACACCGAGAGGTTCAATCGCTGGCACGCGGCGGCGATCGTGGCCACGACGCCGTGCCCGGTGGCCTCGCGGCGACCGACGATGCCGCCGAGACACGACCGGCTTGCCGGTGACGAAGCAGCCGACGGTGAATCGAAGTGCCGCCGCTATACGAGACGCAGTCGCGGATATGGCCCATGTCGCGTTCGTTGGTGCCCATGTCGGGAGCGGGCACGTAGATTTCCGGCCCGATGTGGCGGCGCACCCCGCGCGTGAACGCGCGAATGAGAACCTCCTTCTCGGCCGGCTGCAATTGGGCAGGATCGAAGCAGATGCCCGCCTTGCCGCCGCCGAACGGCACTCCGATCAGCGACGTCTTCCAGGTCATCTCCATCGCCAGACCGGCGATTTCGTCCAGGTTGAGCGTCGGCGTCATGCGGATGCCGCCTTTGGCCGGGCCGAGAATGTCGTTGTGCCGGACGACAAACGCCCGAACGTGCAACACGCGGCCGTCGGGCATCAGCGGATGGATCACCGTCCGAATCTGCTCCGACGGCTCGCTGATCCGTTGCGTCATGTCCTCATCGAGTCCGAGCCGCCGGGCCGTCTGCTGGACGTTCCAAAGTGCGGTTTGCAGAATGCTACTTACAATTCGCTGGCTGGTGATAGTGTTCATGATATGCGATTATACTGCCTTGCATCGCGAGAGACAGGGGGACTAGGCCTGCGGCGAATGGGGCCGTTCCCGCTGCTATGTCTTCCCGAGCTCGCGCGGAGCTTGAGCACGGCCTCGACCAGCTTGTCGGGGCCGTGGCGAATCACATCGCAGGCGGGCAGGCCCAGCCGCCGGCCCACGCTGTCGCATTCGGCGGCCACGGCATCGTCGGAAAACTTTGCCCGTTGACCGCCACGCCGATCACCCGGCAGGGATGCATGATGTTGGCCGCCGCCTCGTAGAACTCGATCACCTTTTCCAGCGACGGCAGCGGCATGCTCTCCATGCCGTAGAACGCCTTGCGGCCCATCTCGTAGCAGAGGATCAGCCCGTCGGGCATCAGGCCGTGCAACAGCCCGAGCGTGACGCACGAGTAGCGCGGATGGAACAGGCTGCCCTGCCCTTCGACCACGATCACGTCGTGATGCTGATTGGCCAGCACCAGTTTTTCGGCCGCGCCGCCGACGAAATCGGAGATCACGCGATCGATCGGGCAGCCGCCGCCGGCCACCATATGCCCGTCTGGCCGTCGCCACGAAGGCGGCGTCCACGCCGGCGCGATTCAATCCCTGGGCAATCTCGACGCTGGCCACCATCTTGCCGCAACTGCAATCGTTGGCGATCGTGTGGATGCGCAGGCAGCCTTCGCGGATGCCGACGCGATGGGCCACGTCGTGCTCGTTGTTGTCGCGGACGTCGACCAGCTCGCGCGCCGTGCTGGGCGGCCGCCCGGCGAAACTCCGGATCGTCGCGGAGAAACTCGTGCAGGCCGGAGACGACGGTCATCTTCCGCGCCGATGGCTTCGAGGATCATCGGCCGCCAGTGCGGCGGGATTTTTCCGCCCGGCGGAGCGATGCCGATCACAAACGTGTTCGCCTCCGGCGCCTCGGCCAGCGAGCCGACGCAAGGGATCTGCGCCGCCGACGCCGAAAACCTCCTGGCACGTTCTTGCCGGCCGACGTGCCGATCGAGCACGGCCACGACTTCCTCCGGGCCGATAGCGGAGCAGACAGATGGCGGTTTTGGCGGTGTGGCGTCGTTGTAGCCGTCGGTGATGATCGACCATGCGGCGCGGGGTTTTCATGCAGACAGCATAGCGAGGTTCGCTGGTAGCGGCAAGGCCCAACGTGTGACGTTGCAAGCGCTTACGGCAACCGCGCCGCACGACGGCATAGAGCAGACTGGAAAATGGCGGCCCAGTGCCTCAGCAGGCTTGCAGCCTAACGCCACATGCGTATAATGGCGGTATTACGTATTACAAAATAGTAATACGTGATATCTGCGGGGCCAAGCAAGCCGCATCGTTGCGTGCGCGGTCCCCACACATACCACACACCGCTCTTGGAGGCAGCGTCATGAAGTCCGCCGTTTCTACCGCGATGGCAGCCAGTCTGATCGTAGCGACGCATTGTGCTTGGGCTGTGACTTTTTCGCCCACCAAACATTCTGAGTATGAGGCAGTCTACGACGACGGAACGGGAGCCTGGCCGAGCAGCCGCTCGGCCGGGCCGATCGAAATGACAGGCGTGGTCATCAACAACCCGTGGGACATGCTGGACTACAGCAATTCAGCCGCCGATCCGCAATGGCAGGTGGTCATCCAGGCCGTCGCGCCCGACGATTTTGGCGGCACGACCCTCTACATGCGAAAGTACATTCCTTGGGATTCGAGCCAGGACTACAGCGATAGCGAATGGACCGACGAGATGATTCGCGTCAACCATCCTGGCGACACATTGCAAACGCAGCCCTCGCTTCGCTACGGCGACGTCGTCGACGTGCATGCGCAGGCGCCGGGACTCTTCTACGAAGGAAAGTACAACATCAACGAGAAGCACCTGAACTCGTCGGACTACGATTTCGACATCACGATTCTCAGCCGGGGCATGACGCCGGCGGCGGCCGATATCACGCTTTCCAGCCTGAAGGATACGGGCGACAACTTCCTCTTCGACGCGACGCGGCAGACGGGCGACGAATACTATCAAGGCAGCCTTGTGCACCTCGACAATCTGACACTGGCCGACCCGGCCGACTGGACGTTGGGCGGGACGGTCACTGTCGAACAAGGCGGCCTGACGTTTCCCATGATTCTGGGACTCGATCCGGCGCCGACGTCGATCGACCCGCTCGGCCTACACGCCAGTCCGTTCAGTGTCACGGCCATTCTCGACCAAGAGGACGATAGTGCCCCGTACACGGGCGGCTACCGCCTGTGGTTGACCAGCGCCTCGAACTTGACCGTGCCCGAACCCGGCACGCTTATGCTGCTGGCCATTGCGGCGTGCGCGGGGCTGTTGCTGTGGCGAAGGAAGGCACGTTGAGAGCCTCCACGTTTTCCGTAGGGTGGGTCGAGCGCAGCGAGCCCCACCGGTCTGTCCGGTGCAGGTGGCGGGGCTTGCTGCGCTCGCACCCACCCTACACGAAACGCGACCCACGCTACACGAATATGCGTCAGACATGCGGCCTTCAGCTATGTAGGGGCTTGTCAAGAGGTGTTGCGTTATTTCATGGTCGAACTCCTTTGTGGCAGCCGGCGGGCTCCCGCAGCGCAGGCCCTTCCACAGCCGGAGCGGAGGGTGCCCGCCGGCGGGTTGGGCGTATACGGTTCGAACTGTTTCGACCTCGAAGCTTCCTCGAAGGTTTCATTCAGCTATTCGAGCTCAGGCAATCATGGTCCCGGCCCAAGAGATCGCGTACGACGAGATCGACGCCCATTCACGTTCACGGGCTCATCCGGCCGTTGAGGCCCTGGCCCAAAAGCTGCTGCGAGCTGACGATCCCGACTCCTTGCTTCGAGGTCCCGTTGTATTTCCTCCTTTAGGCGGCTTGGACGCCGCGTCGATACGGTTCTCCTTCACAGACCGCATACCACATCCAAGTCAACATCTTGCGGGCAACGGCCACGGCGGCGGCCTTCTTGCCGGCCGTGCGGCGATCTTCAACCACATTCGCTTCAGGGCGGGCTCGACGCGGATCGCCGTCCATGCGGCCTGTTGCAGAACCCAGCGGAGATCGGGCGGACCGGCCTTGGCGATGTGTCCGGTGCGGTTCTTGCCGCCGGAAGCGTGGACCGTGGGGTTCAGCCCGGCGTAACGGGCGATGGACTTGCGATAGGTGAAACGGTGGAAGTCGCCCACCTCGGCCAGCACGGTGGCAACGGTCACCAGTCCCACTCCAGGAAATGTGGCGAGGAGTTCGGCTGTAGCTTGGAATCGCGGACGCTCGAGCAACTGCCATCAACTCCCGCTCGGCGGCTTGGATTTGCCGCTCGATCAGCGTCAGTTGGTCGACGCAGTCCCACAGGACCGTGCGTGACGGTCGGGGAGTTTGTCGCCTTGCCCTTTGAGATATCGGACGAGCCCTTCGCCGTCCAGCCTTGCCGGTCCGGGGCGGTTGTTGAGGTTCATCAAGGACTTGATCCCGTGCAGGGTGCGGGCGTGGTCGCGGGAGAGGCGGTTGCGGCGGCGGGTCCAATCGCGGAGTTCCTGGACTTCGCCGGGCGGGGCGTAGGCCACCGGCAGCCGACTGTGGGCCAGCAAGTCGGCGACGTTGAAGGCGTCTTCCCGATCGGTCTTGAGTCGTCGGCCGGCCAGCGCGCGAGCAGCGGTGGCGTCGGCCAAAAAGAGCTTGTCGACGACCGGTTCCAAGAGTTCCCAGAGCCAACGGTAGAAGCCGACGGCTTCGATGGCGACGACGTGCGGATGCGGCAGAGCGCGGAAGAACTCGGCGATTTGCTCCCGGCATTTGCAGGCCAGCTTGCGGTACGACACCTCTCCGGTCGCGGGACAGTACAGACAGACAGTCATGGTGTCTTTGTGGAGGTCAATTCCGACGAACCAGAAGTCGATTGGCTTGGACATGTGAAACTCCATGTTAGGGGCGAAAGACGAACAACAACCAGGCGGCAGTATAACCGCTCGCCCGCCCCTACATGGTTTCACGTTGGTGGAACTGTTGGTTGTGATCACGATCATCGGCATCTTGATCTCGCTTCTTTTGCCGGCTGTTCAAGCAGCCAGAGACGCAGCGCGGCGGATGCAATGCGCCAATAACCTTCGGCAGATCGGGCTGGCGGTTCACGGTTATCACGCCGCACTCGGCTGCTATCCGGCCGGGAACATCATCCGCTCCAGCGGCATTTGTCCCGGCAATCCCGAGCCCGCTACGCCGGGCTCGTCCTATTCGACCCGCTTCGGCAACTGGCTCATCGCGATTCTGCCCTACATCGAACAGACTGCGCTGTTCGATCGCTATGATGCGCGCTATCTCAACGAAGCGCCGAAGAATCGGGCGGTGCGGGAGACGATTGTGGCAGCGTACGTTTGCCCTTCGGACGGCGACACACTCGCGCCGGCCGTGCCGGCCACGGGCCCCGCTGCGTCCGGCGTGAAGTATGCGCCCGGCTCGTACCGGGCAGTCACCGGCCGAACGAACGACTCGGCCACGAACTTCCTCGACTCTGAGATGGTTGAGCCGGATTACGGGCGGAAGTGGCGGGGAGCGATTCACGCGGTCGACCCGATTCACGGTTTCTTCCAGGAGACCATCACCGACGTTCGCGACGGCACGTCCAACACGCTGCTGGCCGGCGAGTCAACAACGTCGACCAACCGTGGCTTTCGGACGTTCTGGGCGTATTCCTATGCCTACTACACGCAGTCCGGTGCGACGGCCAGCCGCGAACCCTCTGGGGCGACTACGACCGGGCTGTCGAGGCCGGCGGCCCCGGGGCGCTATCCGTGCAAGCGGCGCTTGGGGCAGCATGCACGTGGCCGGACTGAAATTTCGTCGATCTGCGACGGCTCCGTCCGCTGCCTCAACCGAAGCATCGACCCCGACCTGTTTTGCACGCTGGCCACGATCGACGGCGGCGAAACGGCCCCGATTCCGTAGCAGGCACGCCCCGCGTGCCGTGGCTCGGGAATGATCGTGCGAGTTCTACAGGGCAAGTCCCCCGACGCACCGCCATAGCCACCCTATTACGTCGCCAGGGTGCACCCTACGAGACTACACGTGTGCGACGGTCAGGTGCCGCGTATATTCCTTGTCCTCCGCCTGAATGTGGTTGGTCCACCAGTCCTTCAGGAAGAAGAGCACGTTGCGGCCGGTGACCAGATTGACGTTGTCGCGCAAGTCGAGTGTGCGTTGCCGCATCTGATCATGAAGGGCCTTATGGGCAAGCAGGTCGGGATAGCCACATTCCTGCATGACCTGCTCTTCGTGATCGAAGTGCGTCATCGTGTAGTGGACCAGCGCGTCGAGGGTCTGTCTGGTCCGTGCATTCTCCTGGCCGGCGGCAATCGCGACGTACAGATCGTCAATGAGCTTGATGATCCGTTGGTGTTCTTCGTCGAGACACGGATGGCCTACGCTGTAATACGCGTTCCAGGCGAGGAGCTTGCCCATGTGTTCGTCTCCGTTGCGCCAAATGAGAATTGGAAAAGCCAAGCCTCGATACGAGGCGATTCACACATTAAAAACCTACGTCGCGGTGCGTCGGCGACGCAGCCTACATACTCACCGCGACGCTTGTGACGACTATTCTGATTGTGCGGCCGCGATTTCTTTTCGCATCGTCGCATGTTGCGAAAAGTCCCCATGCTGCCAAGAAACGTGGTAGCTTTTTATAGTGGAATGTTGTAGCAGGCACGCTCCGCACAAGTAGCAGGCACGCTCCGCGTGCCGCAACCGGAGGACAGTTGTTGGGTGCGTCTCCAACGCACCGGTCGAGAGGGCCATTGCGGTGCGTCGGGGGACTGTCCCGATTTTTGTGTCAGCAAGAATGGGACTGTTCCCTTCGCCGCGGTTTGCGTCGCTACTGCTCCTCGTGCCACAAGAATCCGTACAGTCCCTGCGTCGGGAACGTACCCTACCAACTGCTACGATGGCCGCGGCACGCGGAGCGTGCCTGCCACAGAGACGTCACGAGGACAAGGCCATGAGGAATACATGGAGGAATGGCCGGACGATCATTGCGGCCGCGGCGTTTTGCGCGGTAATCGCGTCGGGCTGCTCCTCCGTTTCCACCTCGGGCATCGATCCGACGGGCGAGCATATCTTCGCTGCCCCGCCGCCGGCGGCGGCCGGCGACCGATCGCTCGAACGAGCGCTACTACGACGAGCCGCTGGGCCAGGTGCCTTGGGACGACGTCGCCGTGGAGCTCGAGCCGCGTGAGACCGTGGCCTCGGTCGGCAGCGAGGTCGTGCTCGATCGCCGGCGTTTGCGGTTCCGACGGCTACCTTCGCACCAATCGCCGCCTGGAGTGGTCGATCGATCCCGGCAGCGTCGGCCAATTCGTGGCGGTCGGCCAGACCGGACTGGTCGACGTGTTGCTCGGCGATTTCAACCGGCCGCGAAAGATCACCAACACGTTCGCCATCGGCAGCACGCTGCGGACCAACACGCGGCTGAACCGCGGCGCGTGCATTCCCGAAGAAAACGTCTACGTGCTCCGCGGCCAAGGCTGGATTTCGCTCACTTCGCCGGTCGAGGGCACGAGCCACGTCACGGTTGTTGCGCCCGAGGTCTACCGCTGGGACGCCCGGCTGAAGTCGGCCATGGTCCATTGGGTCGATGCCCAGTGGCGTTTTCCGCCGCCGGCGATCAATCCGGCCGGCACGCGGCACGTGTTCACCACCACGGTGTTGCGGCAATCGAACCAGACGCCCTGCGAGCATTGGCTGGTGCGGTACGAGATCGTCGACGGGCCGCCGGCCGGTTTCATGCCCGACGGCGCCGCGGCGATCGAAGTGCCCACCGATGCGGCCGGCCAGGCCAGCGCCGAAATCTTCCAGAAGGAGCCCAGCCACGGCACCAACAAGGTGTGCATCCAGGTCATCCGGCCCGCCGATCTGCCCGGTGCCGAGGGCCGGCGGTTGGTCGTCGGCTCGGGCACGACGATGAAGACCTGGAGCGGGGCCGACCTTGCCGTTAAGAAGACCGGCCCGGCGGCGGCTGGCCCGGGCGCGACGCTCAACTACCAGATCAGCGTCTCCAATCCTGGCGATCTGCCGGCCAAGGACGTAGTGGCAACCGACGCGGTGCCCGACGGGTTTACGTATCTCGGGAGCAACCCGGCGGCGGCGGTCGCCGGCCGGCAGATCCAATGGCACCTCGGCGACATCGGCCCCCGAGAAGGACGGACGATCAACCTCAGTTTCCGCGCCGAAAGACCCGGGAGCGTCGCGAATTGCTGCGAAGTTGTGGCGGCCGGCGGCCTCCGCGTCAGCGATTGTGCCACGACAACCATCGCCGCCGCGCCCACGGTTGCCTCCGCTTCGCTGAGTATCGACATCACCGGGCCCGAGGAGGCGACGGTCGGCGGCCAGGTGACGTACGAGATCGCGGTACGGAATCCCGGGCCCGCGCCGGCCACGGGCCTTACGATCGTCGACCGACTCGACCTGGGACTGGAGCATCCGGCGGCCGATCGGCAGAACGCCATCAAGAAATTGCTCGGCGATATCGGCCCTGGCGAGGTCAAACGGGTGCGTGTGACGATGAGCGTCCTACGGGCCGGTCGGCTCTGCCATACCGTCGAGGTTAGCGGGCCCAACGTTGCGCCGAGCAGCAAGCAGGCATGCCTCGACGCGGTTGCTGTCGCCTCGCCGGGCGCCACTTCGCCGAGCGTCGAGCAGCCGCGGCCCGTCCCGACGCCGACGAAGCCGCCGCTGACCGTCACCGCTACCGGCCCGAAAGAACATGTTGTTGGCGAAATGGCGATGTTCAGCATGGACATCGCCAACGCCGGACAGGTCCCGCTGCAAAAGTTACGGGTGGTCGCCAGTTGGGACCCGGCGCTTGAGCCGAGCGAGGCCACGCTAGGCTTCCAACGCCAAGGCGATACGCTGGTCTGGGCCGTCGACAGGCTGGACGCCGGCGGGATCGAGTCAATTCAGAATCCTGTACTCGTGTCGCACCGCGGCGGCCAGGGCCTGCAATCGCGTGACGGTGTCGACAAGCGATGGCGTCCCGGTCAGCGATGAGGCGTGCCTGGAAATTCGGGCAGCCCACGACGCCGCCGGTGAAGCCGCCCGAGGCAACGCCGCAGCCTCGCTCGGGCGAGGACATCGGGCTTTCGCTCCAGGGCCTGACGCAACCGGTAACGGTGGGCCGGTCGTTGACGTATGAGATCCGCGTGACGAACAGCGCCAAACGCCGTATCGGCAGGTCAAGGTGACGGTGATGTTGCCCGACAGCATGGTTCCGGACCCATTGGGAACCGTCGGGCCGGACGGGGTGAAGGCGATGATTGTAGGGAAGACGGTGAGCTTCGCATGCGCTGCCCGAGCTGCGCCCTGGCCCGCCGATGGTGTACTATGTGGCGCGTACGAACGCTGAAGCCGGGCAGGCAATTGGTTCGCGCCGAACTGACTGCCCAGGGGCTCTTGGCGCCGATTGTCCAAGCGACGTCGACGGACGTCAACGAGCTGGCCCGGTAGCGCCGGCTGCCATCTGTGGACCTCACAATGCCACGCTATGTCGTTCTTCGGCACGACGCGCCACATGGGGTTCACTTCGACCTCATGCTGGAGACGAACGGCGCACTGACGACGTGGTCGCTGCCGCAAAGGCCGTCGACAGAGGTAGCGGTCGAGTGTGAGGCGCTCGGAGATCACCGCCTAGAGTATCTCTCGTACGAAGGCCCGATTTCCGGCGGCCGCGGAACCGTCACCTGCTGGGATCGAGGACACTACACCGTCCAGGTGCAGAGTGCCGCCGAGTGGCGGATTGTGCTGGCCGGCGAGAAACTGCGAGGTGGCGTGCAGCTTCAGCGTTTGGCCGGCACGCCGGATCGCTGGACCTTTTCGCTTCATGCGCTCGACCAGCCGGACCGTTAGGCCGCAGCCGAGATCAGGTTGTGGAATTGGCCGTAGATCAGGGATCCACGCTCTTGCCATCGGCCGCCCGACACGTCATCATGGTGCCATGCGCGACGTGGCGGCCACCACCAAGAAGATCGTCGGCAACGTCGAGAAGGTCGTTCGTCGGCAAGCGGCGGCAGATCATCCTTTCGCTCGTCTCCTGGTTCTGCGGCGGGCACGTGCTGCTGGAGGACGTGCCGGGCGTGGCCAAGACCGTGTTGGCCCGGGCGCTGGCCCGCAGCGTCGGCTGCTCGTTCAAACGGATTCAGTGTACGCCCGACCTGCTGCCGACCGACGTGACCGGCGCGTCGGTGTTCAACCAGAAGACGACCGAATTCGAGTTCCGCCCCGGGCCGATCTTCGCCCAGGTCGTGCTGGCCGATGAGATCAACCGGGCGACGCCACGGACGCAGTCGGCGCTGCTGGAGGCGATGGCCGAGAGCCGCGTCACCGTCGATGGCGTGACGCACGCGCTTGAGCCGCCGTTTGTAGTCATCGCCACGCAAAACCCCATCGACCACGAAGGCACCTTTCCGTTGCCCGAGGCCCAGCTCGACCGTTTTCTTACCCGTTTCAGCCTCGGCTACCCGAGCATGGAAGAGGAACTCAAGATGCTCGAAGTCCTGGAGCACGGCAATCCTCTGGACGGCTTGGAGCCGGTCGTCGGCGCCGCGGATTTGCTGGCCGTGCCAACGGGCGGTGCGCGACGTCCACGTCGATCCGAAGGTGCGGCATTACATCACCGAAATCGTGCATAGCACGCGGAAGTGTGACGACGTGAGCTTAGGCGGCAGCCCACGGGCGTCGCTGGCCTTATTTCGCACGTTGCAGGCGTTGGCGGCGGTTTCGGGGCGAAGCTTCGTCCGGCCCGACGACGTGAAGCAAATGGCCGGGCCCGTGCTGACGCATCGTCTGATCCTTCGAGCAGAGAGTCGCCTGCGAAAGCTCACCCCGGCCGCGGTCGTCGCCGACTTGGTGGCCGACGTGCCCGTGCCGATGTTGACCCGCGAGCCGGACGCATTCGGCGATGGCCGGTAGTCGCATCGTCAACCTCAACCGCACCGCCGTCCTGCTTTTCCGCCGGTGACAGTCCGACCAGGGCGGAGAGGGCCAGCAACAACTCGGCGCCGGCCACAAGTGCCGGGTGGATCACGGGGTAGTCCGGCGTCGTAGTGGAAGAAAGCCACGCGCTGCGCTGCCAGCCGGTGCGTGCGTCGCCACGAAATCTCAAGCGGCGGCCGTGCCTGGCGTGGCGCAGCCGGCAGTGCGCCGGCCACCCAGCCAATACCCAACAGGACCAGTAACACCGCACCGATGCGCATTTCAGCCGG
Organism: uncultured Planctomycetaceae bacterium; assembly: GCA_963789525.1. Lineage (GTDB taxonomy): Bacteria > Planctomycetota > Planctomycetia > Pirellulales > Thermoguttaceae > CAVXFB01. The sequence continues at coordinate 720,364 of CAWBLA010000003.1, read as the reverse complement.
CGACAAGTGGACTTCCGCGGCCGATGTACGTTGACGGCCGCACGTCCGACTGGCTCGCAAGCGGTGCGCCGCCCTCGGTCCCAGGCGCGCCGAGAAGCCGCAAGTCTTGCCGCCGAAGGCACTTTTTTCGCTGCCTTTGCGGCTGCCGGCCGGTGCAATGCTGCAATACGTCAACGCGGCGTGGGCCGCGGTGTTGACGATTCGCGACATCAATGCGGTGGTGCAAACGCACAACAGAAGCTCGGCCGCTGCGAGACACGCCGGAATCGCATCCTGCAACGCGGTGTGCCGAAGTGTCCACGCGACACGGCGACCTGCTCTGGCGACGATAAGAGTTAGAAAAACTCCACTTGCGGCAATCGCCAGATTCGTATTTGGGCCGGCAGCGTCAACCGATTACAATGTGATTGAACGGGCCGGAGTTGGAGCGCAAGATCATGGCTGCAAGAAGTTGCGTCCGTCATGTGAAAATTCATCAGGAGGCCGAAGGCTACCTGGAACTTGGGATGCCGCAGCAAGCCCTGCAAGTGCTCGGTCGGCTGGGCAACCCGGCGAAGTTCGGCAGCTACTCTCTCTATCTATGGGGAGAGGGACTGCGAGACCTGGGTCGCTGCCTCGAGGCCATCATGCCACTGGAGCGGGCCGCAAAGGCGGCGCCCAACGACATCCGCGTCCGCATCGCGCTCGGATGGTGCTACAAGCGGACGGGCAGGCTCGATCGGGCGATCGCAGCCGTGGAACACGCGTTGATCGTCGATCCGGACGAGCCGCTCTTGTGCTACAACCTGGCGTGCTATTTGAGCCTGGCCGGCCAAAAACGCCGTGCGCTCCGCCATCTGTCGCGAGCCGTGGCGATCGATCCCTCCTATCGGAAATTGGCCGAGCGCGAGTCGGACTTCGACACGCTCCGCACGGATCCCGAGTTTCGCTCTCTCTGCGGCGTCCGCGGCAGACGCTAGTGTAGTGAGTCATAAATAACCGAACGTATGCGCCTTTTGCGGGCTTTATCCTCGATAGGGAGGGTGAAGCAATGAAGGTTGCGCCGGAAGCCCTGCTGACGCACGAAGAACGACCAATCCTTGAGCGTTGGTCGCGTGGACGCAGCACACCGGCGCGACTGGTGATGGGGCACGCGAACGTGCAGACGACGATGCAATACTACGTTGCCCTGGACGTGGACGAGATGGCGGATGAGCTTTGGGAAAACCATCCCGCCGAGCTAGGTAACATCTCAGGTAACATCGGCCAGAAATCAGCAGAGGGCGACGGAAGCCCTGATGCCAAAAACCTAAGCCGCGCCGAGGTTTCCTACCCGAAGTAGTCCGGCGCGTTGCCCGGCTTCCACTTGATGTTGCAGCCGAGGCTGGGCTTTTGGGTCGACGCGACGGACTTGCCGGATAACACGGCGTCAAGCGCGGCACGGAGGTCGCTGCCGGTCACGGGCACGCCGCTGCCCGGGCGGCTGGCGTCCATCTGGCCGCGATAGACCAGCTTGCGCTCGCGGTCGAAGACGTAGAAGTCCGGCGTGCAGGCCGCATGATACGCCTTGGCCACCTCCTGCGTCTCATCGTAGAGATACGGGAATGTGTAGCCCCGGGCCTTCGCCTCCTGGACCATCTTGGCGGGCGAATCGTCCGGGTAGGTTGCGACGTCGTTGGAGTTGACGCCCACCACGGCCACGCCGCGCTGCTGATATTCCTTGGCCAGATCGGCCAGGCCGGCTGCCACGTGCTTGACGTAGGGACAATGGTTGCACATGAACACGACCAACAGCGCCGGGGCATCGGCGAAATCGGAAAGCGATACCTTCTTGCCACTGATAACGTCCGGCAGCGAGAACTCGGGCGCCTGGGTGCCCAACGGCAACATGGTACTGGCGGTTTCGACCATCTTTGTTCTCCCACGCGGCGAGCAAGCTCGCCGTCAAAATGGTTCTATTGCAGCAACACTTGATTATAGGGTCTCGGGCAAGCCGTCGTCTTGACGGCCGTAAACTGGCGAAAGTCGGAACAGCCGACGCGACAAAAAGGAGACAGTGTGCTTACTCTGGGCTCCTTCAATAAGCGCGCCCGTCCCCCTTTTTCCCCCGACTTGACAGAAACGTTCATTCTGTGTCTCCTGAACGGTGTGCTCCAGCCCATTCTTGCAGTCAGCAAGGTAACGATCAACTGGGGGTGAAGCCGGATCAGCAGCCGGCGAAGGAGACGGTCATGGCAGCCTTCAATTACCTCTGTAGCGAGTGCGGTGAACAGTTGCGTTCAACAGTAGCTAGGATAGGCAGCAATAAGATTTGCCCTCACTGTGGCAGCACGACTACGGTGCCGAAGCCAAAACCTCCTGAGTTTGCGATAGATTCGACTGCTGTCGTTCCTAAGGGAGGTGGAATAGTATTACGTCTTGTATTGCTGTTAGTCCTTGCGCCGCTGCTGTGTCTTGTTGGTTATTCGATTGTGTACATTGTCTATACATTTGTGCAGTTGGTCGTGGGCATAGGCCGCTTAGAGGAAGCCTGGAGGCGGGTCTCCTTGGTATTTCTACCTTGCGATGATTGGCGTTGTAGTCCTGGTGCTGCTAACTGGAATTGCGCAGCTCGTGAACAAGAAGTGATCGTCCTTATTCGCATAGTTCGCAGTTCGGCGCAGTTCTGGAGATACGGGGGGGAAGGGGACGAAAGGGGGGACGAAAGGGGGACAGGTGCGCTTATTTGGGTTGCTTGGTTCTGGGGGACGAAAAGGGGGGGACGAAAGGGGGACAGGGACGAAAGGGGGAAAAGGGGGACAGTGGCGCTTATTTGGGTTGCTTGGTTCTGAGATCATGGCTGGTCGAGGGCCTTTCTCGGTCGATGCGGCGCTCTGCAGCGTAGACTCCAACCCGAGGTCTCCGGCCGTTTGACGGACCCAATCCTCGCTCCCATAGGGTCGCCCACGAGCGACACAACGACGGAGTGCCTCCAGTTCCGCGTTCGTTTGTGGCTTGTTGACCATTTTGCACCAACCTCGCGGGGAGGGCACGGGCCATGCACACAGCAGCTTCTTCTGCTCCGGCGTGCCGGAGGTTCGCCGCCAAAGGCTGGACCATCTCCACGCCTCGGCATGCCCGACCAGACCAGCCCGCAGCGCGTTGCGCTCCACGTAACGCACAAGCCGGTAGAAATACTCCTCCTCTTCAACGGGAAATGACTTGTAGCGGCCCTGATAGACATGTCCATAGCCCACACGCCGACGGTGCAACTGCCAACGGCGCACGTGCTTGGTGGTGAGTTGCTGCATGAAGGCTGGCAAGTCGCCGTCATGCTCGGGCCAAATCACGAAGTGCCAGTGGTTGGGCATCAGGCAATAGGCGCATATCCGCATCGGCCGCGCTTCCCGCGTCTCCTCCAAAAGCCCTTCAAATGCGGCAAAGTCCTTTTCCTTTGAGAACAATGCCATCCGGCCCACGCCTCGATTCAAGACGTGGAACAGCATCCCTCCCGGAGCAACTCGTGCAGCCCGCGGCATCCCCTGACGCTATCAAAACTCTCGCTTCTTGTCAATAAGCGCGCCTGTCCCCCTTTCTCTGCCTTCTGCCCCCTTTCTCTGCCTTCTGCCCCCTTTCTCTGCCTTCTGCCCCCTTTCTCTGCCTTCTGCCCCCTTTCTCCGCCTTCTGCCCCCTTTCTCTGCCCCCTTTCTCTGCCCCCTTTCTCTGCCCCCTTTCTCTGCCCCCTTTCTCTGCCCCCTTTCTCTGCCCCCTTTCTCTGCCCCCTTTCTCTGCCCCCTTTCTCTGCCCCCTTTCTCTGCCCCCTTTCTCTGCCCCTTTCTCTGTCCGGGTCACGAAAGCCGAAACAGTCGGCGGGCGTTGGTCGTGGTAACTGCGGCAATCGCGTCGACCGACACGTTGCGAAGTTCGGCAAGAACGGTGGCCGTATGGACCATGTTGGTCGGCTCGTTGCGCTTCTGCTTGCCCCGAAAAATCTGCGGTACCAAGTAAGGGCTGTCGGTTTCCACCAGGAGACGATCGTCCGGAACGGTCTTCGCCGCCTCGCGCAGCGGCTGGAACTTCTTGTTCGGATACGTCACGTTGCCGGCGAAGCTGACGTGCAGGCCCAACGAAAGGCACTCGGAGGCGAGAGCACTGTCGCCGCTGAAGGCGTGCATCACGCCCCGCAAGGGCCCCCTGGCGGCCGCGTCGCGGAGCATCGGCAGCAGGTCCTCGGCGGCATCCCGGCAGTGGAGGATGACCGGCAGGTCCACCTCTTGGGCCAGCCGCACGTGCCGGTCAAGATATTCCTGCTGAAGTGCAAGCGGCGTGAAGTCCCAGTGGCGGTCGAGGCCAGTCTCGCCGAGTGCAACGACACGAGGGTGACCGGCCAACGCGACAATCCGTTGCCAATCGTCCGCGGCCGCTTCGGCGGCCGAGTTCGGGTGGATGCCAACGGCCGCCCTGAGTGTCGGATATTCGTCGGCCAGTTGTACGGCGGCCCGGCTCGACGCGACAGAAACACCCACACAGACAATTTCGTCCACGCCGGCTGCCCGCGCCCGTTCGATCACCTCCGGCCGATCGGCCGCGAACTCCTCTTGATCCAGATGGGCGTGCGTGTCAATCATCACTCAACAATCATCGATCAACAATCCCTTCAATATCTCCAAGTGCCCCTTCGCATTTCCAAGAATTTCCTCGGCGAGAGATCGCAACGGCGCAGCGTCCTCGAGCTGTGCCACGCACCCTTCGATGGTCTTGACTTCTTGCTCGCCGTGCTCGATCACTTGGCGGCGGAGGAACCCGAGCGAGAGATCGTTCTTGGCCGTGAAGCTCGTCGGAAATCCGCCTGGATCGGGCCGGCCGCCTCGTTGGACAATCGCCGCCGAGAGCAATCCGGCGTATCGCTGTTGGTCGGCCACCATGTTGGCCATTGCCGCGCGGAAGCGATCTTCGCCGTCCAGCCAGGGATCGGCCTCGGCCAGATACGCCGGCAGCGAGCGGCAGAGAATGCCCAGTAACTCGTTCAATATGCGAACGACGCGTGTCGAACTCATCAAATCAACAGCCGTTGCCATATTTCGTCAATAGAACAGTGCGGAGGCGGCCGCGCCGCCCCAGTTCAATAACCCGCCAAGCTCAAAGAACAACACGACCACGGCAAGCGTCAGCAAGGCACAATACGAACCGGCCAACGAGCTGAGCGGAACCACGGTCGCCGGCCGGTCGGCCTGGGGCGGTGCGAGGACCATGACGCGGACCACATTTAGATAATAGAACAGGCTCAGCACGGTGTTCAGGATGCCGACAAACAGCAGGGCCCACAGGCCGGGCACGGCGTCGCGCGGCATGGATCAGGGCGAGGAACACGGTCAGCTTGCCCTGGAAGCCCGCCAACGGCGGCAGCCCCACCAGGCTGAACATTACAATCGCCATGCACAGCGCCAGCCCCGGCGACGTGTGCACCAGTCCCGCGTAGTCGGCAATTTCCTCGCTGCCGATCGTGTTCCGCAGTGCCGCGATGATGGCGAAGGCGGCCAGGTTCATGAACAAATAAACGATGATGTAGATGACCAAAGCGGCCACCGCCGCGCGGGCGCTTCCGGGCTTGGACCGAGCAAGGCCACGGCCGCGGCCACGGCCATCATCATGTAGCCGGCATGCGCGATGGTCGAATAGGCCATCAGCCGCTTCATGTTCGTCTGGCCATAGGCGGCCAGGTTGCCGAACGTACACGTTACGGCCGCCAGCACCGCGACCAGTGTGCCGACGTATTGCCGCACCGGCGCCAACGCCGCCATGCCCGCCGGGTCGGAGCAGAACGAAAAGCCAGCGGCCAACCGCACCAGCAGACCGAGCGCAGCGGCTTTCGATGCGATTGAAAGGAACGCGGCCACTTCGGCCGTGGCCCCCTCGAACACATCGGGCGCCCAGAAGTGGAACGGCACCGCGGAGAGCTTGAAAGCCACGCCGACGGCGAGCATCAATCCGCCGAGGACCAGCACCGTCGCATGTTCCGGCCCGATGCCGGTTTGCAGCAGCGTGGCCAGCCGTGAAGCCATCGTAGGCAGATGGGCCGAACCAAGCACGCCCGACAGCAGGCTCAGGCCGTAGAGCATGACGCCCGCCGTGCCGGCGCCGAAGACGGCATACTTCAATGCCGCTTCGCTGCTTGTCGCGCGGTTCGCCGTATGCCCGCGAGCACGTAACACGGCACGCTGGCCATCTCCACGCCCAAAAGCACGATCAGAACGTGGTTGGCCGAGATCATCAGGCACATACCAAGCAGGGCGCCGAGCATCAGCACGTAGAACTCGGTCATGTCGTCGCGGTCTTCTGCGGCAATCTGCGTGAAGGCCACGAACAAAATCGCGAACAACATCAGCACAACGCGCAGCACCACCGTGAAGCTGTCGCTAATGAGCGTGCCCGTGAAAATCGGCGTGCCCACCGCCGGAACGCCATGTGAAAACCAACTCCACGGGACAGCAAGATACGTCGCAGCCAGCAGTCCCGCGAGCGTGACCGGAAACGCCGCGGTCTTCCATCGCGGGACGAAAGTCCGCACTAGCAGCACGCCGATGATCGTGGCACAGAGCGTCAACTCCGTCCGAAACAAGGCCAGCGAGTGGATAATCTGGTCAAACGTCACGGGCGCGGCATCTCCTTCGTAGCGGGCACGCTCCGCGTGCCGTCGCTCATGGTTACATCCCCGACATCGGCCGTCCAGTCCTTCATCTGCATTACCGTATGCTGGACGCTCGGCGTGATGTACTCGAACAATGCCTGCGGATACACGCCGAAGAGGATCGCCAAGGCCACCAACGGCGCGGCGATGGCCACTTCGCGGCGGGCCATCGGCCGCAGGGCATCGGCGTGCGGACCCTTATACTCGGGCCCAAGGTAGACGCGTTGGATCGTCCAGAGGATATAGCCGGCCGTGAGGATCACGACCGAGGCCGCCACGATGGCCAGGGCCTTGCTGTAGCTCCACACGCCGAGAACGACGAAGAACTCGCCGACAAATCCGCAGAGGCCCGGCAGACCCAAGGCGGCGAAGAAAATGACCATCGAAATGCCGCCGTAGACGGGCATCTTGGCGAACAGTCCGCCGAAGCGGTCCAACTCGCGATGATGCACGCGGTCGTAGACCACGCCCACCAGGAAGAACATGCCAGCCGAACTGATGCCGTGGGCGACCATCTGGAACATGGCCCCGCTCATGGCCATCGTCCAATAGCTGGTGTTATAGTCCATGCCGGCCGTCACACTCCACGCGCCGAGGCCCAGCAGCACGTAACCCATGTGACTGACGGAGCTATAAGCGACCAGGCGTTTGAAATCCTTTTGGGCCAGTGCGGCCAGCGCCCCATAGACCATGCTGAGCGTGCCCAGTCCGCAGACAAACCAGGCCAGTTGATGGGCCGCGTCGGGACACACCGGATAGCAGATGCGGATGATGCCGTACCCACCCATCTTCAGAAGCACGCCGGCCAGGATCATCGAGATCGGCGTGGGCGCCTCAACGTGGGCGTCCGGCAACCACGTATGGAGCGGCACCGCCGGCAGCTTGACGGCAAACCCGATAAACAGCAAGACGAACGCCCACCACGACAGCGACTGTCCCCAGAAGAGCGTGTGGTGGAATGGCGACTCGGCCTGCTGGCCCATCTCGGCCAGCTTCAGCAGGTTGAACGTATGCGGGTCGCTGGCGAAGTAGAGCATCAGCATGGCCACGAGCATCAACACGCTGCCGACCAGCGTGAAGAGGAAGAACTTGATGGCGGCGTACTCGCGCCGCGGCCCGCCCCAGACGCCGATCAAAAAGTACATCGGCAGCAGCATCACTTCCCAAAACACGTAGAACAGGAAGAAGTCCAGCGCCAAAAAGACGCCGAGCATGCCGGTCTCCAAGAGCAGAAACAAGACGCAATACGCCCGCACGCTCTTCGTGATCGGCCAACTCGCCCACATGGCCAACATGCTCAAGAACGACGTCAGCAGCACCATCGGCAGGCTGATGCCGTCGACACCCAGGAAATAGTGGATGTTGAAGGACGGGATCCACGGGTGATCGACGACATTCTGGATGCCGCGCATCCCCAAGACGAAGCGACCGTCGGGCTGAGGCGAGCCGACGGGGATCGCCATCCACACCGTCAGGGCGAACACGGCCACGGTGATCACAAGCGAAAATCGCCGCATCGCCTCGTCCGACCATCGTGGCACGATGCACAACAGCAGCGCCCCCACGGCCGGCAGAAAGATGATCGAGCTCAACAGCCAAGTCAGCGTCATGGTAGTTTTGAGATTGTTGATTGATGATTGTTGATTGATGATTGAAAACCATTGATCGCGTTGTTCGAACGACAATCAACAATCATCAATCAATAGTCAACAATTTCCTTACCCCGCCAGCGCATAACTCCAATAGAGGTTCGCGAGTATGAACAGCCCTACGGTTCCGACGACGATCCACATCACGTACTGGCGGACGTTGCCGGTCTGGATGGTCCGCAATTGCAGGCCCGTCTTGTAGGTCCATCGCGCGATGCGGTTCACCCAGGCATCGACAAACACGCGATCGATCCAGTCATCCAGCCGCGCGATGCTTGCGACGGCCCCGGCCGAATGGTTGGCCAGCCAGTCGATGACGTTGCGATCGATTGCGGCTACCCAAGCCGATATGCGCAGCGCAGGGCGAACGAACAGAAACGCGTACAATTCGTCGAACCACCATTTGTGCACCAGCAGTCGGTAGAGCGGCGCGAAGCTTCGACTGACGTCATTCGGATCGAGCTTCCGCACGCCGTAGAACGCCGTCGCCAACAGGAATCCGACCACTGCCACGGCGAACGCCGAGAATTCGGCGATCTCGCCGTTGCCGTTTTCATGTGCCAGATGCTGAGCCGGCATCTCGATGCCGGGCCACAACAACCCATTGGCAATGCCGTCGCTGATGCCCACCGGCTGCGCCTGCGTCAGTAGCGGCTGCAACCCCCAACCGCCGATGCTCCAGGCCACGGCCACGGCAGGCACGGCAAGGATTACCAGCGGCACCGTCATGAGCTTCGGCGATTCGTGGGCATGGCGGTACACGGCCTCGTCGCGCGGCCGGCCGGCGAATGTCATGTACCACAGGCGGAACATGTAAAACGCCGTCATTCCCGCTCCCAACAGCACGACGTAAAACAGCACGCCGCCGATGCTCGGATTGAACTGTTTGAACGACAGCGTCTGGGCGACGATAAAATCCTTCGAGTGGAAGCCGCTGAAGCCAACGAACAGCGGCACGCCAGCCCCCGCGATGGCCAAGCAGCCGATCAACATGGTAGTCGCCGTGTAGCGCATCTTCCTGCGCAGGCCGCCCATCCGCGGCATTTCGTTGGTGCCGCAACTGTGGATCACCGAGCCGGAGCAGAGAAACAACAGCGACTTGAAGAAGGCATGCGTGAACAGGTGCAACATGCCGGCCAGCCATCCGCCGACGCCAAGGGCCGCCATCATGAAGCCGAGCTGGCTGACCGTGGAATAGGCCAGCACGCGCTTGATGTCGGTGGCCACCAGGGCAACGGACGCGGCCAATAGGAGCGTGATGCCACCGATGCAGGCGATCACCAGCAACACCTCGGGCGTAAACACCGGATAGAAACGTCCGACGAGATAGACCCCGGCGGCGACCATCGTGGCGGCATGGATCAGCGCGCTGACGGGCGTGGGACCTTCCATGGCATCGGGCAGCCAGACATGCAACGGAAACTGGGCATCTTGCCAACGCAGCCGCAGAAAATGCCCAACCCGGCCAAGACAAGAAGCCCGTAGCCGGCGCCGTGCACGCGAGATCTGTCTATCACGGTTTGCGTCGCGATATAGCTGTACGTCCGCCCCAGGAGCGGCAGCGACTGCTCCATCTTCTGACCCGTGACGACGACCTTCGCGATCTCCCCTTCAACGGCTGCCGCCACCATGCCGTCCGGCACGCGTGGGCGGCGCAATGTCGTTGGGCTGGACTTGGCTGAAGATGCCGGGCGTCAGCAGTCGGCCCTGAGCATCGCGCACGTCGCCGAACGAGAACGTGCCCAGGCTGCCCCACAGGGCCATGAGCCCGATGATCATGCCGAAATCGCCCACGCGGTTGACGATAAACGCCTGGTTGGCCGCGTTGCTGGCGCTCTGGCGTTCGAACCAGAACCCGATCAGCAGATAGGAGCAGATGCCAACCAATTCCCAGAATACGAAAACCATCGCCGCGTTGCCGGCGACGACCAGCCCGAGCATGCTGAAGCAAAAGAGCGAGAGATATTGAAAGAAGCGGTGAAAGCGGCCGCGCCGGCAGACCGGCTGGCCGTCGCTCATCGGCGCCAGCGTGTCGAACACCTCGGACAATTCGCCGTGCATGTATCCGATCGAGTAGACGTGGATGCACGAGGCCACGAGACTGACCATGCAAAACATGGCCAGCGTCAACGCATCGATGTAGTAGCTGATCGTGACCGCCAGCGAACCGAACCGGCCCAGCACGTACCACTCGCCGGCGATGGGCTGCGGAGAAGCGGACGGTGCGTGAGCGGCGTGCCCGCCGGTCAGCGGATATTGCCACAGCCACAAGGCCAAGGCGATGACCGACAGCACGAAGCTTGCCACGATGGCCGCCGTGGCGACGTACGAGGCATAGTAGCCGGCCTTGCCCATCCGCCGGCCGAAAAACACGATCAGCGCAAACGAGGCCAGCGGCAGAAGCCAGGCCAGCAGAAGCAGCAGCGGTAACGTCGTGGTCAAGAACATGCGTCGCGATCGTGTATTTCAGCTTTCTTGCAACGTTGCGGTCGAACGTCTGGCGATCGAACGCAACGTCGACTCGGAATGTCGCTTATGGCCGACGTTCCGTCGGCCGCTAAACATCAGCCGCAACTCCGAATTTCCAAATCCCCAAATCCCTAAATCCCTAAATCCCCGCCCCTACCCTCTCAATTCATCCGCTCTGTCTACGTCGACCGTGGCATGCGTATGGTAGTAATTCAAGGCGATCGCCAGGGCGACGGCCGCTTCGGCGGCGGCCAACACGATCACAAACACCGCGATCATCTGGCCGTCGAGCCCCAAGGGACTTTTGCCGTTGCCGGACAGCACGGGGCTGCCGAAGGCGATGAAGTTCAAGTTCGCACCGTTCAGGACCAGCTCGATGCCCATCAACACCCCCAGCACGTTGCGCTTCGTCGCCATGCAGACCACGCCGCAGACGAACAAGATCGCGCTGACGACCAGGTAATGCGACACGCCGATCGGTTCAGTCAACAGATTCATAGCCCCTGGTTTCCTCTCTCCTCGCCCCTCCCACCCCTGCCCGTCACTCGGCGTTTCGCACGGGCGAGATATGCAGCCCCGACCAGCACGACCACGAGGTGGATGGAGATGATTTCAAATGGCAGCAGGTAGCCGGACATGCCGCCGCGAAGGATCGAATTGGGCTGTTGGGCCCGATCGATGCGAAAGCCCAAGAGGCCCATACCCAACGGTGTGGCCGTCGCAGCAACGCCGCCGCCCGCGTTCTGCGCCGTCGACGGTGCCGACCACTCGTCAATGTTCCACGCTGCCTGAAGCAACACGGCCAGCAGCGCCGCCGAGAACGATGGCTGCGATCCATTGCCCTCCGCCGGTCTTCATCGAGACAAACGGTCCTCGGGCGGTCAGCATCACGCCGAAGACCAACAGGACCATTGTGCCGCCGACGTACACCATCAGTTGCACGGCGCCGAGAAAATCGGCCCCGGCCAGGAAGAACAGACCGGCGACGGCGCCCAACGACGCAACCAACAAGCAGGCCATCCGGACAATGTTGCCGGCAATCACCACGCCAATCGCCGACGCGCACGCCAGCAGGGCGAACACGAGGAAGAAGCAGCTATGCCAGTTGATTCCGCTCATTGCTTCAAAAAATGCTCGCCACGAGTCCGCCCGGAAACAGGTACGCCCAGAGCATCGCCCCGGCCATCATAGCCGAGGCCAACGGCACGCAGTATTTCAAGCAGGTCGTCATCACTTGGTCGATCCTGAGTCGCGGCAGCGTCCAGCGAAGCCAGATCATGCACGTCACGCCCAGCACGGCCTTCGTGATGAAGTTGCACATGCCCAAGAGATTGCCAATCCAGGCCAGCACCGGTCCGTGTTCGGGCGTCAGCCCCAGCATCGTCGCAACCGGCACGGGCCCGTTCCAGCCGCCAAGGAACAAGATTGTCGCCAGGCCCATGACCACGAACATCGCGGCATACTCCGCCATGAAGAAAAACACCCAGCGGAAGCCCGAATACTCGGTCAAGAAGCCGGCCACCAGTTCGCTTTCGGCCTCGGGCAGGTCGAACGGCGCCCTGTTGGTGCTCGCCAGGGCGCAGGTGACGTAAATCCAGAAGGTAACGAACGTAAAGGGATCGTGAAGAACGTACCAGTTCGTGAACCAGCCAGCCTGGGCGTTGCCGATGTCCACGAGGTCCATCGAGCCGGCCACGAGCACCGGCACGACCACGCAAAGGGCTAGCGGGATTTCATAGCTGACGACCTGGGCCGCCTCGCGAATCGCCCCGTAGAGCGACCATTTCGAGCCCGAAGCGTAGCCGGCCAGAATGACGCCAAAAACCTCCAAACCGGCCACGGCCAAGACGAAGAATGCCGCGATATTCAGCCGCAGGGCCGCCCAGCCATCTGAAAACGGCAGGGCCAAAAATACGCAGAACGTTGCGCAGAAGCTGATATAAGGTGCCGCGCGGAACAGCGGCCGGTCGGCCGCCGCCGGGATGATGTCTTCCTTGCACAAGAGCTTGATGCCGTCGGCCGGGGGTTGCAGCCAGCCGAAGCGCCCGCCAACTCGCGTCGGGCCCAAGCGATCCTGAATTCGCGCCGAGACCTTCCGCTCCAGCCAAATGAACACCGCCGCCGAACACAGCGCGACCACCAGGCACAACACGCACTGGATCACCGCCGCGATCGTATAGGCGAGCCAGAGCGGAATCGGCAGTAGGGTGAGCAGATCGGTCACGAATTGGTTAGTGGTTAGTGGCCAGCTATCTATCCGTTTCTCCAAGCACCAGATCCAACGAACCGCAGATCGATGGAATGTCGGCCAACAGCGTGCCACGGCACATCTCGGGCATCGCCGAGAGGTTGCAGAAGCTGCTGCTGCGGATCCGCACGCGCAGGGCGCCGCCGAACCGTCGCTGACGATCATGAAGCCCATCTGGCCCTTGGGGGCCTCGGTTTCGAGATAGGCCTCGCCCTTGGGCAGCTTCTTCTTCAGTGGCATCGGCGCGTCGGCCTCGCCCGGCAAGTCGGCGTATTTCTTCATCGCCTGGCGGATGATGTCGATCGACTGCACGACTTCGAGCATCCGTACGTAATAACGATGCCACGAATCGCCCAATACCGCCTCGGCCGGCACCGGCGGGTAGGGATGATCGTCGGGGTACCGGCCATCGGTCGAGGCGATCACCTGCCAGGTGTAGCCGTCGTACATCTCGGTGTAGATCGGCTCGCCGTCGCGGCGCAGGTCCCAATTGACGCCGCTGCCGCGCAGCACCGGGCCCGAGCAGCCGTAGTCGATGGCCGTCTCCGCCGGCAACACGCCGATGGCCGCAGTGCGATAGATAAAAACCGCGTTGCTGGTCAACAGCGCGTGCAAGTCGTCGATCACCGGCTCGAACTGATCGAGAAACGCCGCACAGCGATCGAGCCAGCCGGGCGGCAGATCGGCCGTCACGCCGCCGACCGTAATGTAGCTGTAGGTCAGCCGGGCGCCGCACACCTCTTCGAACAGGTTGAGGATTTTCTCCCGCTCACGGAATGTCCACATGAAGGGTGTGAAGCTGCCGAGGTCGAGCCCATAACAGCCGGCGGCCACCAGGTGGCTGGCGATGCGGCTCAACTCGCAGACGATGACCCGCAGGTGCTGCGTCTTTTTCGAAACCCTGTGGCCCATCAGCTTCTCGACGCACAGGGCCCAGCCCAGGTTCATGTTCATTCCGGCCAGGTAGTCGAGCCGGTCGGTGTAGGGCAGGAACTGCCGCGGCGTGAGGCTTTCGCCGATCTTTTCGGCTGAGCGGTGCAAATAGCCGATGTGCGGCGTCACCTCCGTAACGACTTCGCCGTCGGTCCGCAGCACCAGGCGCAGCACGCCATGGGTGCTCGGGTGCTGCGGCCCCATGTTGATGAGCATCTCGTCCGTCTGGACGTCGAACTCGGCAACGTCGGGTTGTTCGCGGTCAGGTGCCATGGCCTTGTTGCGCGTTACTCGCCTACTGGGATGCCGTGATACTGCTTGGGCATTTGATAGTCTTTTCGCAAGGCGTGCCCCACCCAATCCTCTGGGCACAAAATTCGCCGCATGTCGCGGTTGCCGATGAAGCGGACGCCGGAGAGGTCGAACACCTCGCGCTCGTGCCATTCGGCGGTGCGCCAGACGTTGCTGACGCTCGGAACATCGGGCAGCTCGTCGGGCGCGTCGTTAAGCCACCGCGGCACGCGGGTCTTCAGGACGATGCGGTGGCGATGCACCATGCTCGACAGGTGGTAGATCATCTCAATGTGGGGCTGCCACGGCAACTCGGCGGCCTTCTTCGGGTCCGCTGCAAAATAGTCGACCGCCGTGATGCAATGAAGCGTGTCGAACAATAGCGTCGGCTCACGTCGCAAATAGCGGCAAACGTCGCGCAACCCTTCCTTCTTGACCTCGATCCACGGATCGATGGCCGCAAAGTCCTGGCCCACCATCCAGTGTTGGAAGGCCGACGCAAGCAGGGCATGGATGGATTCAGCATTCATGGTGCACGCCGTTTCCCCAACTCCGAGCGCAGCGGCGCCGTTTCGCCCGGCGTTCGCGGATGTCCCACGGCCCGCACCCAATCGAGGTCCCCGCGCCGCCAGACAAAGGCGAAACCCACCAGCAGCACGGCAAAGAAGACGCCGAGGTCGAGCATCGAGTCAAGCGCAAGCGTCGCAGCAGGAACCCTAGTAGCAGGCACGCTCCGCGTGCCCTCGCCTCCGCTCAATTCAGCATCATCCATGCCCCCCAACTCCACGGACGTCTGCCGGGCAACCGACGCCTCGACGTTGGAATCGCGAAGTCGATTCGCCTTGCCAAACACCGTTGCCGGCGGGAAAAAGAACGCAACTTCAACCTCGAAGATGAGGAACACAAGTGCAACGACGTAGAACCGCATGTCGAACTGCACCGAGCCCGGCCCGACCGCCGGCTCGCCGCACTCGTAGGTCGCGACCTTCTCGGGCGTTGGCTCCCATGCGCAGCACCTTGCCCAGCACCAGCGATGCCAGCACAAAGAGGAAACCTACCGTGGCGAACAGCGCGAGGTAGGCGGCAATTGCGGTCGGCGTCATCAGCGCGGAGGACTCTTCCTCCCCGTCCGGGGCAAAACGCGGCGAACGATTCGCCAAAGGGGCCTATTTTAGGGCTTGGTGGCGCTTTTGCAAGCCGGTAGCGACACGCAGCCTTCCTGTCTCGACCAGCCGGCTCGGATTGTCGTGCGCCGCAGTCGCCGCCGCGCCTCGCCATGACCCGATTTCGGCCGCGGCGACCTTCTACGCCTTGGTCCCAATCGCATCGGCCGACAACGGCTGACGCTGGCGGTAGCCGGCGTCCAATTCGTGCCAATACGACACCTCCGGCTCGCCCAACTTCCAACAAAGACATACCCGGCGCGAGTCAAGCATTGATGGAAAGCTGACGATGCCCTCGGGATTGTCGACGGGCTCGACCCCCAGCGCGCGAAGTTCCTCAACGTACTCCCGCACGCGCCTGCGCGTCCTTCTCCAACTCTTCTTGCACCTGAAGAAGCTCCTGCTGGTACGGGTCGCCATCGTTGCGGCTGCGCCCGGAGCGAAGCTGTGAAAGCCGTCGCCGTCGATCTGTCACGTTCGCGGGCGAGGGTCGAAAGATCGCTGACAATAGCACGGACCAGAGGGAGCGTGGCGTTGGCTTCCGCCACCGAAAATATCTCACGCCGAACGGCCTTGTTGCGTGTCATCAACGTCATCTTTCTTAAAGGCTCGGACCGCCGTGGACCGGCCGCGTAATCAATCTGGAATTGGCGACCGCCGCGGGATTCAGCGTTGCGCGGCCCCAGGCAATCTCCAACGGAAGCCGTGAGAAGTCCACGATGCTTCCATCGCGACTATAGCAACTCAGGTCGTACGACCCGCCCATGAAAATGCAGTCAACCGGGCAATTCTCGGTGCAGATAGCACAGAGCATGCACTTGCCGTAGTCGATCGAAAAACTGGTGATTTGAAAGCCTTTTCGCCCCGCCACGCGCTCTTTGCCGATATAGATGCATCCAACCGGGCAATCCTTGCGCACACCGCTCGCAGGCAATGCACGTGGTCAAGTCGAAGCGGTGGAAGCCGCGAAACCGAGGCTCAGATTCTGCGCGGGCAGCTCCGG
This sequence comes from uncultured Planctomycetaceae bacterium, assembly GCA_963789525.1. Lineage (GTDB taxonomy): Bacteria > Planctomycetota > Planctomycetia > Pirellulales > Thermoguttaceae > CAVXFB01. Next base: position 703,962 of record CAWBLA010000003.1, on the reverse strand, counting down.
ATACTCATACTTCTCGGTGAACGTGCCTTGCTTGGGATCGTACGTCCGCAACCAATAGCGCAGCGACACCCACAGGGCGTACGCCACCGTGACCACCGCTTGGTAGACAGTCCGAAACCAGTGTCTCATCGCACTTCGGCCCTCGAGCCCAGGCAGGAAAAGTCGGATTATACGACGAGCATCCCATGCTGCAACACCCCACCATCGGACACGCTGCCGGCCGGCGACATTTTTTCCGAATGGTTGGCAGGGAAAACCTCCGACAGGCGTCGATCGTAAACAGCCAGCGGCGTGAGTTGCTATCAGTACTAGCTCTGACAGCATCGAGCTCGGCTCTTACTGTCGCCAGAATCGCAGGGAGATTGCGAAGAGCGAAAACGCGAGACAGACCGAAGCCGACGCGAGCGCTCGGGCGTGAGTTGCAGTTTCGGGGACTGTCCCGATTTTCGTGTCAGCGAAAATGGGACTGTCCCCTTCGCCGCAGTTTGCGTCGCTACTGCTCCTCGTAACACCGTGACACAGGAATCCGTACAGTCCCCGGTTTCGTACTGCCTTGGAACCTTGCGGTTTCGCCATTCCCCCGATACCACCCCGCGGCTCTTGACTGACGCCCGCCGGGGACCTCCACCCCGCCACCACTGGTCGAGCGATAGCACCTCCGGCCGGTGAGTATACTGGAGCTTTCGGAAGCAGCCTGACAATGCTGTAATATATTGCTGCGACACTAGTTACGTTTGCTCAATCCGCTGGCGAAACGTTTCACGCGAGGTCGGTAGCCTGGGCCGTCTGTAAGGGATGGGGTGGACGTTGCGATTTTCGTGCCGGTGCGTCAGGAAAAACGAGAAAAAAGTCAACGTTAATCTTGGAATGTGCTTGACTTCACATAATTCCGGCGTATCGTACATTGATGGCGGTGTTTTTGCGCACACCCGTCGTTTGACGATTGGCAGGCCGCCGAAACTTGGGAGGCTCTGGCAACCGGTCGAAGGAACGCACCATGTTAGTGTTATCCCGCAAAAAGAACGAAAGCATCGTCATCAACGATGACATTACGATCGTCGTTGTGGAAATCCGAGGCGACAAGGTTCGCCTGGGCGTCGAGGCGCCGAAGGAAGTGCCGGTCCACCGTCGCGAGGTCTTCGACGCCATTCACCGCAATGAAGTGGCGGCTGGCGAGAAGGCGGCGGAAAAAACGGACGCTGCCGGCAGCGGGAGCCAACCGTAGCTTCGCGCGACTCGCAGCCGCATCGTGTGCGAGCGCCTTATCTCGTTTCGCCCATCCGGCGCGGCTCTTGAGCGTCTTCTGCCTGCCATATCCAGGGGACTGTCCCGATTTTCGTGTCAGCGAAAATGGGACTGTCCCCCTTCGCTGCGGTTCTTCTGCCGCCCCTTGACGGCAGCGCCCGCAAGCGGCTATACAGACGAGTCTTGGCTCGGCCCCGTCGTCTAGAGGCCCAGGACACTGGCCTTTCACGCCGGCAACACGGGTTCGAATCCCGTCGGGGTCACACATACCCTCGTTTTCCCCGAGAAAACGAGGGTATTCTCTTTCGAGTGCATCAAAATGCGCAGCAGTTGGCGCACGAGTCAAATTCACTTGCGTCGAACTTGGCTGGGCGTTTCGGATAGCCTGCCCTTGTCGGGGAATTCAGCAATACCACAACACTCGCCGTGGCAAGTCAGTAGATTCGCCTCCACCGCTTGAAGGCGTGAACATCGGCAGCAGTCAGCGCGAACCATTCGCCTTCCTTGCGTTTGCCCGCGAACCGTACGTGCCAGTACCTTTCTATACCCGCTGGATCGTCTGTCTTGATTACATGAATCGGTTGCAGCCTCTCTGGGAGTGTAATGGCAACCTCACCCTCTCGTCGAAGTGGATTGTTGGTGCGACCAATCTTATACTCCCGACGTGCGCCGTGCTTGACAAAGTAGACGTATCCAAAAGATGGGGCCTCCGGCGTCACGTCGTCAGTGCTAGTGGGACTTGACGAGGCAACCTTTTGGCAAAGTGGCACAACATCTTCGCATCCTGTATTCGATTGACAGAATTCCAATATGCGAGCCGCACGTTCCGGCTTACGTCCAAGCCTTGAGAACGCATGCCTATTCGGGAATGACTTGTCCACCATGCGTTTTTGACGTAAGTCACCTTCGATTGGGAATCGTCCCAATTCGCGGATAAGGTCAACGTACTTCTGGATCAGCGACTCCTCGCTGAATGCTTGATTCAGCGAGTTCGCTCGGCAACCGGCCTCTCGAACGGCGTCTCCCCAGCGAAGCCATAAGTTTGGATACCATTCCGACTTGCCGATTCCCGTGCATGACGCAAAGCGCTGGGCACCAGGGGCCTTACCTCCATGCTGTACCGCCATGCGGCGGATCATGTCCAGGATTTGCTGCTTCTCTCTCGCCATTCTGTGGTTGCCGAACGTGCGGCTCACTTGGTGCGCGGTTGCGCAGCCTTAGACCGGGGCGGCCGATGCCACGGGTGCTAATTCCAGTACCACCTTGTGCGCGTCTTCACCGAGCACCTGGGAGGCATCGAGAATTTCCAACCCTGCAAGTTTGCCGTCCGGTCCGTAATCGGCCGTGATGTCGGGCGTCAATTCCCGGCACTCAGCGGTGCCAGGCTCCAGGGACCGAATTTCGATGTAAAGCGCGTCCACTTCGGCATCGTAGCGAATCTTCATCGTGGCATCTCCTTTCTAATCATGGTAGTACACCTTGACCGTCACTACCACTATCGACGCAGGATCGTCGGCAAAAACGGCATCCACCGTCTTGTAGGCATAATGTTGGCCATTGACGGGCGAAACGGCATCAAAGGGAAAAACGTGGCGTGCGTGCCACTTGCCATGTTGTGCGGACTGCCACGATCCGGTGCGAATGGCTCCCTCAACTTCCTCCAACGTTGCACCGCGTTGTGCCATTCGCTGGGCAGCATGTCGTGAAATGCTAATTGGCTTATCTGTGGAGTCCATAGCCCATTTTCGAGTGCTTTCATGGATATACTGCCAACATCGTACCCCTTCCGACGCAGGGTGACAAGCAGCGCAGAATGATCCAAGTATGCCGACCAAGTGTGGCAACCCATGTGCGACGGATTCGGCTTCTATCGTGCAATTCGGGGTGCTGTGGGTAAGAAAACGACAACGTGGTCCGAACTACGGCAAGATAAGGCCGAGTTCGGACCATTGCGTGATCTGAACCGGTCGGGCACGTAAGAAATGGATTGACGTAAGTGCTCGGAAAGGCGCTGCGTAAAGCGCTGCGATAATCGCTGCGAAATGCGAGGCTGCCCAATGCCGCCCAACTTCGCCCAGCACAGAAAATGAAACTCAACCCGTTGCGCCTTGCGAACTTGGGCGACGATATGCCGAAACGGGCAATTCTAGGCAAAATGGGCAATCCATCCCGTCGGGGTCACATTATCTTGCCTCTCCCGCCGGGAGAGGGTTAGGGCGAGGTGGGCATTGCACCGGAATCAGCGCGCCTTTTTGCGCTGCCGGTGGGTCCCATTCATTTGGGTGGGCCGGTGAGACGACAAGAGGACGAAGTGGGGCTTGTCAAACCGCGGGTCATAAGCCTATTCGAGGCGCCGTCGCATGGATAGGCTTTCTCTGCGAGAAGTCGTCCGGTACGGATATACTGGAATGGTTTGTGTCGTTCTCGTCCAGACCTGCCACGTTCCGCTAATGCTTGGTGCCGGCGGCGTCGAAGGGGCAGTCCCATTTTCGCGGACACGAAAGTCGGGACAGTCCCCTAATTCGAGCTGCCGCTGCTACCGCCGTTGTCGGTTGCGGCGGGCAGTCGCGGGGACGGGGTGGAGGATTGGAACTTGCGGCTGATCAGATCGACCTGGTCGGCGGGTCGGCCGTCATCGGCGATCGATGTCGGCATGATCGGTGGCAAGTCGCCGGGAGCGATTTGGGTCGCTAACTCCCGCACGGCGGCGATTCGCGCCAGCGTTTCTTCCTCTCTGGCAGCCGAGTGAACGTAAATCAGGCGGTGTTGCTCTGGACAGACGGTGAGAATCCAGCGGACCTTCAGCCGTCCGGCCTCGGTCAACCGCGCCGTGCCCGGCTCGAAGTAGAATTCGCCGAGCATGTTCTGACGCCGCCAGCCATTGGCCACCTGGATGCAAAACGGTGCCCGGGTTGTCGCTCGATCTGCGCCGGTGAACGGTTCGGGCCAGCATTGCCGCCGCTTGACGTCCGTGGCGATGCTGCCGAACGCGTCGCAAAATAGGTCGGCCGAAACTTGTGCCGCCGAGCCCAACGCGATCAACACAAAACCGACGACTGCGATGATTCGAGCCGACATTGACGGCATCCTTTCCGATAAAACAAGCGCTATGCGCAAAGCTTGCGGGCAGGCACTCCGATTCAGCCGCACACGTCTCAGAATCCTTATCGGCAGAGGGCAGTGGTCAAGAGTGAAATTGTTCGGGCGGCTGCCAAATCTCCGCGCCAAGAGCCGACAGAGTCGGCCGTCAAAGCCGATCCAATCCGCACGGATTGCCGACCGGTCGCCATAACCCACACGCCGGCATGGATTTATCTCGCGCAAATGCGGAATTCACGGTTGCAGTTTCTCCGGGCTCTGGTAAGATTGGTGTGAGAAACAATAGCGTGTCTTCGGTAGGCCCAACGGGGCGGCCGGAGCTGACGAACAGCAAATAGCGTTTTTCTGACTAACAGTGCATTAGGCAGCAAGAATCATCCGACGCGTGGAGATTCGGTCGATGTTTGGTTTCTTGATGATCATCGTCCATTGGGTGGCGGGCATGCTGCGGAGCGGCAAACGACTCAGCCGACTGCGGCTGACGCCGGTCCCGATCGCGGTCACGGCCGTCCCGTACCGGATCGGCGGGTTCCACACTTGCTCCGCTCGCGTCGGCTGGATGACGTTGCAGCTTGATTCAGTGCCACGTCGATATGGGTTGTCCCGGTGTTCGCCTGCGCAGGGCGGGGGCAATCTGCGCACATTGGCTGCCTCCAAACCAGGCATAAGCTGTTCTCTCGGCTCCTCTGTCGCCTCGAAAAGCTGCGCGCCGCGCATCGGTTGGCTGATCGGTAGTTGGCCGACTCATCGCGCTCGGCGTGCGGGGTCCCACCGATTTTACAGAGGACCATCATCGTGCTTTACGTCCTAATGTGGATGGCCGTGATATCCATCGCGGTCTTGGGAACCTTCTTCGGGAAGATACTGTGGGATCGGCTGCGCCGCCGGGACGCCGAGTCCGAGGCCCGGGAAATCGTACACAGGGCCCAGATCGACGTCGAGAACCGTCGCCGCGAGGCCGAGCTGCAAATCAAGGAAGCCGCCCTGCTACAGCAGGCGGAAAGCGAAAAGGAGCTGCGCCGGCTGCGCGGCGAACTGCACGAACGCGAGCGGATCCTGGACAAGCGCCAGGATGCGTTGGAAGAGCAGGCCGAGGTCCTGCGCAAGCAGGAAAAAATGGTCGAGAGCACGCAGCGCAAGCTTACCGAGCGCATTCAAGACGCGAACCGCCGCAAGGAAGAACTCTCGAAGCTGCTCGACTTGCAGCGGCAGACGCTGCACGAGCTCAGTGGTCTGAGTCAGGACGAGGCCACGCGCCGACTGCTGGAACTGCTCGACAGCCAGTTGCAGAGGGAGACCGGCGCAGCGATTCTCGCGCATGAGAAGCGGCTGGCGGCGGTCTGTGAAGAGAAAACCCGCGACGTGCTGTTGACGTCGATCCAGCGCTACGCCGCCGCTCATACCGCGGAGACAACCACCAGCACCGTGGGCATTCCCAACGACGAAATGAAAGGGCGGATCATCGGCCGCGAGGGAAGGAACATCCGCGCCTTCGAGAAGGCCACGGGCGTCGATGTAATCATCGACGACACGCCGGGCGTGGTCATCGTCAGCGCGTTCGACATGATTCGCCGCGAGGTCGCCCGAATGTCGCTGGAAAAGCTGATTGCGGACGGCCGCATCCACCCGACGCGGATCGAGGAAATCGTGGCCAACACGCAGCGTGAGCTCGACCGGCATATCCAGAAGTTCGGCGAACAGGCGTGCCAGGAGGCCGACGTCTACGGACTGCACGAGCGGCTGGTGAACTTGCTGGGACGGCTCCACTTCCGCACGAGCTACAGCCAGAACGTGCTGCGGCACAGCGTCGAGGTGGCCTTCATTGCCGGCATGTTGGCCGACGAGATGGGCTACGACGGCAAGCTGGCCCGCCGCTGTGGACTGCTGCACGACATCGGCAAGGCGGCAGACCACGAGGCCGAGGGCGGCCATCCGAAAATCGGCGGCGACTTGCTGAAGCGCTACGGCGAACGGCCCGAGGTGATTCACGCCGCCATGGGCCACCACGACGACCTCCGCGTCGAGAATCCGTACACGGTGCTTGTCTCGGCGGCCGATGCGTGCAGCGCCGCGCGGCCCGGCGCCGCCGCGAGACGCTCGAACGCTACGTTAAGCGGATGGAAGAGCTGGAGTCGATCGCCGGCCGATTTACCGGCGTTGAGCAGGCGTACGCCATTCAGGCCGGCCGCGAGTTGCGCGTAATGGTCAGTTCGAAGGACACGACCGACGAGACGGCCGCCAAGATTTGCCACGACATCGTCACTGCCTTCGAGCAGCAACTGACGTATCCCGGCGAGATCAAAGTCACGGTGCTCCGCGAAACGCGGCACGTCGAAATGGCCAGGTAACCGTGTAGCAGGCCCGCTTTGCGTGCCGTTCGCATACCATCTCGGCGAACGGCATGCGGAGCGTGCTTGCTACTCCAAATAGCAGTGCGCGATTCGTGTAGGGTGGGTCGAGCGCAGCGAGCCCCACCAATCAGATTTCGGAGGGCGGCGTCGGAGGTCAGTAGGGCGGGCGGTTCGAAACGCCGTCCCGCCCTGGTCCCCGCCCCAAAAATCCGCACCATCATCACACCTGGACGATGCGGCGAGCAGCAGGCCGGCGGCGGGAGACTCTCGGCATTCCAGCATCTTGCCATCAGCCCGGCGATTGATTAGGATCAAAGACTACTTTCCCCGATAGCTCAGTTGGTAGAGCGAGCGGCTGTTAACCGCTAAGTCCAAGGTTCGAGTCCTTGTCGGGGAGCTTTTCGTTTATCTGCGAAATTGCCAGCCCCTACGGTTAACGCCCAGGCCCCCGAGATTGGAGACCTGGGCGTTTCGCTTTAACCCGATTTTCTGCAAGGGTTTACACCGATTCCCCCATCGGCGGAAAACTTTCTGTTTCGAGAGAGACCGAAAAGGGTGCGAAGGCAAACCAAGAGGTTGCCATCGCACCCCGAAATCTCGGCCCAAAACTCTCGGACTCTCTATCTGCCATCCCCCTGTTGGGTTAACACCTTCGCCAGTTTCGGTGGGCTACGGCAACCGGCTCTCGTCGTCTTCTCGGTTGTATGACAACGTAGTCGGCGTCTTGGAGTCTCAGGCAAATTGGGGGAGCCTAGTCACTGGTGACTTGGAGACAGAAGCTCCCGCACAAAGACAAAGGGAAACCAGACATACAAGACGTTGTCGTAGAGCCCAAGTGCTGAATAAAGGAAGAACCCAATAGGAGGAGAAGGATGAAGCGACAGACTCCAGACTAACTGCAGGACTCGGATCGCGAGCACGCAGAACATGGGAATCCAGCTAAAGAGGAAGATACTGATAGCTCCTCCCAGCAACAGCAATTGGGAACTCCAGACCAACCGATCCGAGAAAAGCCTCCAGGGATGGAGCCTGTATAACTTCGCACGAGCGCGAATTCTTCCCAGACGAGTCCGCGTGTAAGTCCATAAATTCGGGCTCTTCCGGTTTTAGGTGCAGAACGCGAGAAAGACGGCCTTCAGGCCGCTGACGATCTCGCGTAGCTCGGCGATGGTCTGCCCGGCGGCCTCCGAGGCCCGGTTCAGGTCCAGCAGCAGCCGGTTCCAGAGCGTGTCGGCCGACTTCACCCCGTAGCAGCGTTTCGTGATGACGCGGGCCTTGTTGTTGATGCCCTCAACCGCTGCGCTGGTGTACCGCCCGTCGAAGTAGTTCAGGATGCCCGTCTTCCAGTTGTCGTAGGTCGTCCAGAACTTGCTGAAGTCCAGCCCCAGCGATTCGGTCCGTCGCCGGAGTTCGGCCAATTGCTGTTCCGCCGTGGCACGGTCCGGCGCGGTGTCGAAGATCTCCTTGAACCGCACTCGCACGTCATACACGTCCTTCAACACGGGCAACTCGACGAAGAGCCGATCCAATGCCTCGCGTTCCTCGGGCTTCAGGTCCTTCGGGTCGCGGCGGAACTCCCACATCAGCGAGCGGAACCGCTTCTGCTCGGCCTTCGACAATTGGGCCTTGTACTTCCGCGTGGTTTTTTTTCCGCAAGTCATCGACCACCTCGTTGAACTGCTTGGCCACGTGGAAACGGTCCACCACCAACCGGCTGTTGGGCAAGCTGCTCGTTGCACACCGGCGCCGTACACCTTCCCCATGTCCACGCGGTGCGTTTCCACGGCGGCACGTTGCTCGGGCGTCAGTTTCCCCAGGCATTGCAGGGCCGCCGCCGTGTCGCGGCCCCGCGCCACCGCCAGCACCTTCGGCGATTGCGGGTCCGTCAAGTCCGTCATCACGGTCACGTACAGCTTGTGCCGCTTCTTCAGGCTGATCTCGTCCATGCCCACGTGCTTGACGACCCGCGCCGGGTCGATCCGCTTGTCGTCCTTCAACTGGTTCTCGACGATCAGCGCCACGGTCTCCGCCGAGATGCCCAGCCGCGCGGCCACCTCTTCCTCGTTGCTGCCAATGAGCATCCGCAACACGTATTCCTCGAAGCGGTAGGTGTACATCACCTTCCTCCGCTTGAACGGCGCGAGGTGCTCCTGGCGGTGCCCGCAGCGCGAGCAACGATGGAAACAAGGCTGGAAGATGAGAAAGCTCGGCTGCCCCCACAAGTCCAGGTCGCGGACCACATAAACCGTGCTCTTGTACTCGTAGCTGGACGGCTCCTCGTGACTGCACTTGTCACACCGACAGGAGTCCGGCAGCGGGAACTTCACCTCGAAGCCGTGCCCCTCGCCCGAGCGTTCGTATCCCAACAATTCCACCTCCGGCGGCAAATCCAATTCGACGTTGACGCGGACCATCCTTGGCCTCCTCGGTTTGCGGAGTCGTAGCGGTCCGGGCCAACAACCGCGATGGCACGACCGCCACGGATGCGCCAAGGTAATGTCGCAGCCGACCTGGGGCCAACAGCAACCTTCCAATCGGCGTGCGGACAACATACCGACGGAAGGTGATCCAGCACAGTCACTTACGCACGCGAGCGTATTCACTTGCATCTTCTTGTGGGGGGGGGCAAATACGCCAAGCATTGCGGCTTGACGCCCCCTCCGGCGCGTGACAAAGCCGTAAAGGTGTGTAAAATGGCGGATATGCCGGCTCTGTAACTCAATCTCTTACACAACCTCGGGGAGAAAGTATGATGAAGACCCACATGTTTTTCGGCGACGGCCGCCGTGGCGTTGCTCGCATTTGGCTCTGGCTGCTATGGTGTTGGCCGACACCTTCGGCGCGGGCCGGCGAATCAATTCACGCTCGACTTCGTGCCCATCTCGGCGCGACGAACCCGACCAGCGGTTACGGCATCGTCAACCACGACTACCGCATGGGCACCTACGAGATCACCAACGACCAGTGGAACAAGTTCAAGGCCGCCTACGGCACGGTGACTGGCGACCCGTCGGATGCGTATGACGAGGACTTCTACAACTGGCACGGGCACGACGACGTGCCGACCAACAACGTGAGCTGGTACGAGGCGGCGCAGTTCGTCAACTGGCTCAACACGAGCACGGGCCATCAGGCGGCGTACAAGTTCACGGGCACGCAGGGTACACGAGCGACTACACGTTTGCCACCTGGGACGCCGCCGACGCGGCTACGACGCGGACGAACCTCTACCGCAACAAGGACGCATTCTATTTCCTGCCCAATGAGGACGAGTGGGTCAAGGCGGCGTACTGGAACGGCACCTCGTTGCAGACCTACGCGACGAAAGCGGGTGAGAGCTGTACGCAGGGCGACGGCATCAGCGGCACGGGCTGGAATTACTACGACAACGGATATGCCACCGACCCTTATGGTCCTTGGGACGTTGGCAGCGGGAGCGAGGAACTCAACGGCACGTACGACATGATGGGCAACGCTTGGGAATGGATGGAGAGTCCGTACAGCGACGCCGCATTCGGCGCTGGTTCGTCGCGTGGCTTGCGGGGCGGCGATTGGGGCGTCATCTCCAACGACTTGCAGTCCTCCTCCCGCGACATCATCGACCCGGCGGGCGAGGGCAGCAACATAGGGTTCCGCGTGGCAAGTGTTCCTGAGCCCGGTAGCATCACCATGTTGCTCTGCGGTGCCGCCGCCGGTTTGTTTTGGTGGAGGCGTCGCAAGTAGAACCCTTTATCCTTTTACCCTTTTACCTTTTTCGCCCGAGCGCAGCGAGGCGGCGCGAGTTAATTCTGAGAATTGCGTACTCACCGTGATGAGAAGATCGACGCCCCAGTCGTCTTGGTAAAATGGTACGACTGGACGAAGTGGGTATTGGAGCGAGTAGACGCCTTTCCGAAGAACCAGCGGTTCATCTTCGGGCAGCGTTTGGCCGACCGATCCATCCGAGTGCTGGAGATTCTGGTCGACGCAAGCTATCGGCCACGGAAGGCTGAGTTGCTGGCCGAAGCGAACCGACAGATCGAAGTGTTACGCTGGCTGGTGCGGTTGGCAAAGGATCGGGAGTTGTTCACGGTGCGGCAGTATGGGTTTGCCTGCAAAGGGCTGACCGAGTGCGGGCGGATGGTGGGAGGCTGGCTGAAACAAGCGGCGGCTAAGGAGGGCGACACGGATGCACCGGCACCACCACCTTTTTGAACGCATCGCCACGCTGGAAAACCTGATTGCGGCGGGCAAGGCGGCATTGCGCGGGAAACGCCTGCGACCGCCCGGCTGCCAGTTCTTTGGCGACTTCGAGAAAGAGGTCTTCGCGCTGCACGATGAGCTTTGGGCGGGTTCCTATCATCACGGCGGCTTAGGTGTGGATTTTGCCTGGTACGTGGTGTTCGCCGACGGACGAATCCGCATCCGCAGTTCGAGCGTGCGGCGGTTTGATCGACGATACAAGAAGATGCTCTGGGACCTGCGCCGCCGACGGACCCGCGCGGCGACAATCACCCAGAGCGTCCGCGCCTGGGTGGCCCATGCCAGCCACGCGCAGAGTGAGAGACTTCGCCGCTCGGTACTGTCCGGGCGGTAAAGACGGGCGTTCGGGACCAACGCGCTGGTTCGTCGCGTGGCTTGCGGGGCGGCAATTGGAACAACAACTCCAACAACTTGCAGTCCTCCTACCGCAACAACAACAACCCGACGAACGAGAACAACAACATAGGGTTCCGCGTGGCAAGCTCCTGACGGGGATGTCCGATGGCGTGACAACCTGATCGGCCAGATTTTGTGGGATGATTCAAGAAGTTCCACGAACCGTGCCAGGCTCAGGAACTACCCGGCCGTCCGGCGTGCCCGCTTTCGCGGCGGGCAGGCGAAGAACAAGGCCCGGCCGTGGCGAGTAGCTTGCCGAAAGGCGCGGCCAAGGCCGAACACCAGGCAGACCACAAGCCCCCGGCGGCTTGTGACCTGCCTGCTTTTTCCTTCTGCGACTATCGGCCACGCACGCGGTAGAAGGCTTCGCCACGGCCCTCGGTAAAATGCGGCGTTCGCACCTAAAACCGGAAGAGCCTAAATTCGTTGAATTGTGATGACGCACAATCGCCCCAGTGGCAATGCAGAGCCGCAGCCCGAGATTACGGATACGATACGCCAGATCTGTATCTTCGCCACCTGGTCGGTGGAAATCTTCATTGAATCCACCTATATCCGTGAGTACCTGCCTGCGGTAAATAGCACAATGGGTATGGACTTGTTCAACATCGAGAACATCTTCTGTTGAACGCACGTAATTGGTCCAGTACTCTGCTTCCTCGTGCCTGCCTATGAGATTCCGCGTCGCTGCGATCGGAACCGCTTGCACTGCCGCAACTTCGCCCGCTTGTTCTATCACCTGATGTAACCTTTCCACAGTGCCAGGAGTTAACTCGGCGTCAGCATCTAGGAACAGGACATAGTGTCCGTGTGTTTGCCAAAGACCTTCATTCCGAGCACGAGCCGGTCCGCCGCGTGGGATATTGATGACTCGGCAGTCCGGTTGAGAAGCCTTGATAAGGTCCTGGAATTCAACGCCGTGCATTCCATCAGCAACGACTATGATTTCGACTTTATCGCTTGCGTACTGCTTGACTGTCTGCAAGCAACCACTGAGCACTGCCGGATCACCGTGGAATGGAACCACAATGGAAAGGTAGGGGCTGTTATCGGCCGGAACCGCAAAGGCATCATTAGCGAACCGGATGAACGGTTCCGTATAGAGCCCACGTGCAGCTACGTCTGCCCAGAATTGCTTGACCTTCGGATGCTGCGCGAGTGATATCAGCCAGTTTCGCCATGGATTCCACGTCCGGTAATCTACGATCCCGAGGTGGACCTTAGAGTACAGGCTGTCGAAGAGGTTGAAGACAAAGTACAGAAAAGTCCTATGGCGAGGCTCTATCTCCCCACTCGTCTCCTGGAAAACCGTGGCTAGCTCAGGATTCCCGATTAGGAGTTCGTCCAGGCGATGAAGGTTGTTCAGAACGTCCTGGTGCGCGCTCAGTTTCAACGTTCTAGTGATGCGATCTGTCTGAACGGCCACAAAAACCACTGTAGCCAGAAAGATCAGAGTCTGCATCGCAACCAGTATGAACATTATGTCCATATAGTATGTCGCGTCAGAGTGTCCGAGCCACCGGTCAAGGCGCTGCAATAGCTAAGGCGCAATAGGTGTTTCAAGAAGAGCCAGGGGAATGCATGTCGTCATTTTCCTTGGAATCATCAGGTTTGGCAAGCCTCGGTGGCTCCCGAGGACGACTTTTCCGCTTGGAAAGCTCTGAGCGGCGAGGATTCCCAGCCGGACCCGAACTGGCCGGCAATTGGGCCGATTCTTAGGCTGCTTCGTCCGATTCCAGCGCCGAGTCGGTTGGTGCATTGGCAGGTTATGGCCGTCCGTCGTGTGGGCGACCTAGTGTCGCAGGCTTCCGTCGATGATGGTGACCGTTTCGACACGGGGCAGAAAGCGGTCGAGGATCGCCGTGGCGCCAGGGACATGATTGATCAGCTTGTCGCACCTGGTGGAACAATTGAATATCCAAGTTCCTGCCGACACTGGATCAGTCCGAAAACACGCATCCAATTGCGATCTGCCTGATTTCCCCGACAACTCGAATCCGCGTCCGGTAGGTTAACAGTATAACGCCGCGGGATTGACCGAACAATCACGCCCGGCGGCTGCTACGCGATTCACACTTCTGTCGAGGAGTTACCCAATCATGTCAGATCGTGCTAATACCACGCGCCCATCTCCCGAAGAACGCCTTAGCGATGTGGCTACCATCCTGGCGACCGGTATTCTCAGGCTACGCCAGCGAGGCACGCTGTCGGGGGAAATGGCCGAAAAAAGTGGTGAAGAAATCTCGCCCGATAGCCTTGATCTTTCTCCCGACACGAGGCTCAGTGTCCATTGTGGTTAACGGTACCCGAGACTCGTACAAGGAGCGAAGAACATGAATCTGAACGTCGAGAAAGAACTGGCCAAGCTGCAGCGCATGTCGGTCGGCGATTTGCGCACGCGATACGCGGAGGTGTTCGGAGAGCCCACGAACACGCGGCACAAGGACTGGCTGGTCAAACGCGTTATCTGGCGGATGCAGGCACTGGCCGAAGGCGATCTATCGGAACGCGCTCGCCAACGGGCCGCGGAACTGGCCAACGATGCCGACCTGCGGTGCAGACCGCCGAGGCCGGCAGCGACGGTGCCCGAGGCGACTGTGCGATCCCGCGCAGCCGAATTCCGGCCAAACTCCGATCCCCGGATTCCACTGCCGGCAACAATTATTACCCGCGTCTACAAGGGCGAGACGCTCCAGGTGAGGGTACTGCCATCAGGGTTTGAGTACGAAGGGGAGGTCTACAAGTCGCTCTCGGCCGTGGCCAAGAAGATCACGGGCACCCACTGCAACGGTTACCTCTTTTTCAATTTGACAAGGGACGGAGGTGTGCGATGACCACGAACAACGGCAGGCCCGGCGCAAAGGCCATTCAGCGGGTTCGTTGCGCCATCTACACCCGCAAGTCGACGGAAGACGGACTGGAGCAGGAATTCAACTCTCTGGACGCCCAGCGAGAGTCGGGCGAAGCGTATATCAAGAGCCAGGCCCACGAAGCCTGGGAGTGCCTGCCCGACCACTACGACGATGGCGGCTATTCCGGCGGCAACATGGAGCGGCCGGCGATGCAGCGGCTGCTAAACGACATCCAGGCCGGCAGGGTTGACTGCGTAGTCGTCTATAAAGTGGACCGACTCAGCCGCTCGCTCTTGGATTTTGCCCGAATGATGGAGGTGTTCGACAAGCATCACGTCTCGTTCGTCTCCGTCACGCAACAGTTCAACACGGCCACATCGATGGGCCGACTAATCCTCAATGTACTGCTGTCCTTTGCTCAGTTCGAGCGAGAGATGATTTCCGAACGGACCCGTGACAAAATCGCTGCCACTCGCCGCAAGGGCAAGTGGTCGGGGGGAATGCCGTTGTTAGGTTACAATGTGGACCCGAAAGGCTCGAAGCTGGTCGTCAACGAAGACGAGGCGCGCCAAGTGGCGGCCATTTTTCAGTTGTACCTCGATTACGAAGGTATGCTTCCCGTCGTGGAGGAGTTAGCACACCGGGGGTGGCGGAACAAGCGGTGGACAACCCGTAAGGGCACCGTACGTGGGGGAAGGCTATTTGACAAAAACAGCCTTTGGCACCTGCTCACGAACGTCACCTATACCGGGAAAATCAGATACAAGAATGAAATCCACGAGGGCGAACACGAGGCCATTGTGAGCGACGAAGTCTGGCAGCGGGTACAGGCCATGCTCCATCGCAATGCCCGAACCGGCGGTGGCATCGTGCGGAACAAGTTCGGGGCGCTGCTGAAAGGTCTATTGCGTTGCATCCCGTGCGACTGTGCAATGACACCATCGCATTCGACACGCGACGGCACGAAGCGATACCGCTATTATGTCTGCACCGCGGCCCAGAAGAACGGCCGACAGACGTGCCCCTCGCCGTCGATTCCAGCCGGTGAAATCGAGCGATTCATTGTGGAGCAGATCAAGTGCATTGGATGCGACCCACGACTCGTTGCGGAGACGGTTCGCCAAACCCGTGCCCAGGCCACAAGGCGAGCCGTTGAGTTGGGCGATGAGGAAAGGCGGTTGGAAAGGGACCTGAACGGGTACCACTGCGAATTGCAGGAGATCGTCAAACGGCCCCGTGGGGACTCCGGCAACGTACTGACGACGACGTGGTTGGCCGACGTGCAGGAGCGAATCACATCCGTGGAACGGCGCCTCACCCAGGTACGCGACGAACTCGAACACCTACGTCGGGACATGATCGACGACGCCGATGTCGCCCGCGCACTGGCTGAATTTGATCCGATGTGGGAGTCTCTTACCACGCACGAGCAAGCCAGACTCTTGCATTTTCTGATTGAGCGAATCGATTACGACGGCCGCGACGGTATGATTTCGATCACCTTCCAAGCCAGCGGTATCAAATCACTGGCCGACCAGGGGAAAGGCAACGCCGCATGACGAACGACATTACGCTACGGACGAAGGTCTATTTCCGTCACGGTCGCAACGGCCGCAAGCATCTACGGGCTGGCGAGTCGCCGGCGGACTCAGTCCTTCCCGGCCGCGTGCCACGGATATCGCGCCTCATGGCGCTGGCGATCCGCTTCGACGGCCTTATCCGCGACGGCGCGATCGCGGACCAGGCCAAGTTGGCACGCCTCGGGCACGTTACCAGGGCCCGTGTGTCGCAGATCATGAACCTGCTGTGCCTGGCCCCCGACATTCAAGAGGCCTTGCTGTTCCTCCCCCGCGTCCAGAGGGGGCGCGACCCAATTCAGGAGCGCACTCTGCGTCCGATTGTCGCGGTAGCCGATTGGAGGAAGCAGCGCCGGCTGTGGCGGGAAATGCTGACTCCGCAAGCCACTGTGCCACAATGACTTGCGACGTATTTTCTCTGCTCCTTTGGAATGTCCGTCAAAATCAGTAAAATAGGGGCACTTTAGGGTGACGGATCATCGAATACTGCAGGAGTTGCCGAGGAAATGGCAAAACATCGGACGTTTAACGCAGACAAATTTCTTGACAAGCTTAAGGGCAACGAGGCCGTCCTCAAAGCGTTCCTCGGCAACTGGAAGGGCCGGCTCGACCTGAAGCTCGCCGGGTTGACGGTCGACGGGTTCAAGCGGTGGCTGGCTGAGGGGACCGGCGCCGCACGCGACGAGGTTCTTGAAGAGCTCTACCGCGCGTATGATCTGTGCTCCGATCATGCGCATGATGGGCTACTCGCCGTGGTGGAAGAGTGCGGGTACGATGCCGACCCCGAGCAGGAAATGCCGGTGGAGTGTCTTGTCCTCAAGGTTCGCGCCGAGCACGAGGAAGCTTTTAACCTCGCCTACGATCGTTACAACCAGGCTCGTGCCGAGCGGTACTCCCTTTACTTGGGCAAAACCCTAAAGGGCATCGACAAGGCTGCGGCCCGCACCCGCTCATTTCGGGAAGCGCTCGCCGAGGCGTTTAAACGCCATAAGAACACCGATCGCGTTCTCGTTCGTCAGTACGCCGAAGGGCCCACTACCAACTGCGTCGTGTATCACGAGAAGCGAGTTAAGGCGACGTTGGTGTTCAAGGGAGGCGCAAAGTCCCGGAAGATATCGCCGACGATCTACCGGCCGGCACAACAGGATTTCCTTAGCTATAACCGCAAGACGGGGCAACTCGAGATTGAGGCCAGCAGCGATGTCGACGAAGCCGTCTTGCGCCGCGCATTCGCGGAGTGCTATCTCGACGACGATGCGTTCTTCGATTACCCGGGAGCGGGGGAGTGCCTGGCCCTCTGCTCGATCGCGGATCCCCACTTTCGTCTTACGTGCCCGTCCGGCACAACCGCTAAGCTGATCGAACTCCACTTTCGCTTGGACCAGGACGAGGAACCGTTCTTCCCACTTCGCTCGCGGGACGTGTTGCGGACGCTGGATCTCAACGGACTCCGGGACAAGCTCGTTGGCGACCAAATTGCGCGTGCGATATTCAGGATTTGGTTCCCCGGCACAAAGCGACCTAAGCGTGTAGAAATCTACGGCGGGAATAAGATCAAGTTTAATCGGGCGACGCACGCCGACGATGTATTCCAGCTGCTCCGCGATTGGGAGGTATTGCTTGACGCCGAAGACATTGCTGAGCTACGTTCTGAGCCGTTTGGGGCGTCTGGAAGCGCCGCTCGTGCGGCATCGTGAGATTGAAGGCTATCCATCCACGGAACTGAAGGCGTTGGTTCGCCAGGGCCTGCTCGTCACGGCGCCACCGGCCGAATTCATTGTTCTTAGAACCGGTCCACATTCGGGCCGATTGGTTGCCGTGCGCCCCACGGATAGTGGCTGGTGTGGAGTCGATGAGGACGACTCCTTTTTCAGTCCTGTGCCGCTGACCGACGAAGACGTTTGGCAGTATTCTATCTCGGTGACTCAACTGATTCGAATTGTCCGGAACGACAACGGCATCGAAGGCGAGAAAGACCCTACGGAAGCTGGCGTAATCGCGATTGGCCAGAGGCAAGTCGACGGCTATGGGGTGGTGGAGGTTTATCTTTCACTTGCAGCCGGATGCCAGAACGGGATGGTTTCCCAGTGCCTATCGTTGCTGAAACCCGCCGGCGTCCGAAAGCTGGTTATTTTGGTGCCGTGCCCAATCTCGATTGCCGCAGGCAATCGTCAGTTGCTAGATGCTCGCGGGCTCGTGCTGCTCCCGCTCAGTCCGCTTGCCGATCGCGGCTCGCTGGCGATTGATTGGGAGGGCATGATCGCTGGATCGCTCGAAGATCGGTCCGATGGTGTTTATCCACCCCGCACTATCGTTGTGGGGGGGCGCGAATACAAGTGCGACATGAACAAACAGGAAATGGCGTTCGTCGAAATTGCGTTGCGAGACGAGCATGTCGCGTTGGCACGCCTCATTCACCGTGGGCCGGATGCGCTTTGGCAGCAGTCCTTCGTCAACACCAGGACGACTCGAAATAAGGTGACGAAACTCTTGTCTCGCCTGAACAAAAAGCTGGCCGCCATACGGCCGCCGTTTCCGTTCTTCTTTTCCCTTCCCCGTGGCGGGATGTCTGTCGTTCGGACTACAGAGATAGATGCATCGTGATGGCCACCACTTGCTGACGGTTCGCTGACCAACAAGTTGCCAGTTCTGTCAGCCTCGGCCAGCGATATTTCCTTTTGTTGCGATCGTCACATCGACGGTCCGTTTCTCGAACAAAAGGAAAAGACATGAATTCTCCGCCTGATGAGCGGCATCCTGGCGAACAGCCCGACGCCAATGCTGGATCGCTCTCTCCGAACCTTCGCCACGTATGCGAGCGCGTTTGGCAGCTTGGGTTTGGAATCGTTCGCGGACTCCATGTCCGCGCAGGCGATCCTCTTCTCGATCCACCGCCAAATGTCGTCTGTACGTTTCGGTGCGATGCAACGACCGCCACAAAGCAGGAGCATGTTGTTCCGACTTTCATGCTGAAGCCGGAGCACCGCGCCTTCCAGCAGAAGCTCGCGGCGATCGGGGACGGTGTGATCGACGTTATCAAGGTTCACGACCGCTTGCCGGTCAGCCTTGAAGTGCGCGAGCAGTTCTAGACTTGGCTCGCGCCTTGGTGTTTCGTTTTCGATTCCAGACAACTAACCGACCGCACGAGCGGAGGCGTTGTGGGAGTCGCCAATACACGGCGATCCTCGCACGTTTCCGCTCGTGCTGCTTTCTTGCCGGCGCTTGGCGACCACCCGCACGCCCTCCTCGGCGGTCCGAGGAGATTTCGCAAATGGTTACCAAGCACAATTTGGATTGTTTCGACCCATTTACCGCCCGTTTCATTCGTGCGAAGGTCCGAAAGCTCATTGGGCTCGCCGGTTTCACCGAGTCTGACCGTCTGGACCTGACCCAAGAGTTTGTCAGGGATATTCTCCAGCGCCGCAAGAAGTTCAAGCCGGCGAACGGTAACTGGGAAGCCTTTGTCGTTGTCGTCTGCGAGAACCGCTTTGCCACCATCCTCGAGCACCGACAGGCGGCGATGCGTTCCTGCCACTGCGAGGCCGGTTCGCTGAACTGCCCCGTGAAACACGCGAAGGGAAAGCGGGTCGAAATCGGCGACATTATCCCGCAGCCCGAGCAAGACCCTCGCACCGGCCGGCGGCACCCGTCGCACGAGAAGACCGCGGACATGGCGATGGACATCAGCGAGGTCCTTCAGCATTTGCCGCCGGAGGAGCGCGAAATCTGCGAGCGATTGAAGCACGGCTCGAAGCGGTCAGTGGCTTGTTCGCTCGGCATGTCGCAGGGCGCGTTCTACGGCGTGCTTAAGCAGATCCGAAGTCGCTTCGAACGAGCGAGTTTGCGTGACTATCTGAACTAAGTCGCGACAACTTGGGCGGCGAGTCGGTAGGTCAATTAATACCCAACGGCTCGCCGCCCCATTTTGCGGAAGGAATGCCATGAGCTCCGAAATCTATTGCTATTGCTTCGCCTCTACGGTGCCGCTGGAGGACGTGGAGGCCTCGCTGCTGCTGGCCGTCATGTCGGCGGAGAGCCTGCACGGCGAGGCCCAGGTCCGTCTCGATGCTGCCCATCAGCTCGATCCGGCCAAGCGTGCCTGCGTCATCGACGCGGGCACACCGGTCGGGCGGGATATCAACCGCCTCTTTATCGGCTTCGTTCGCCGCGAGTTTGGCGAAGACGCCTTCAGCGTTGAACGAGTAAACGAATGTTCCAAACAACATCACCAAGAGGTACAGACATGATACTTGGATTGCTTTGGCCGAGCAGGAACGGACACCCGCTGATCGAGGATCTCGGATTCCTCCGTCATGAACCCGAAGAGGAATATCGCGCACGTTTCCAGAGACTATCTGGACAGCGATCAACTCGGCGATTTCCGCGAAAACGCCTTCCTTTTCCACAAACGCCAACGGGGCCTTGTCCCGCCGCGAAGACGCTATGACGAAACGGTGAACAAGGCCGCGATCGTGCGCATCCTGCAAGGTAGAGACCATTATTTGGCTTCCTACGCCTTTGCGGGCCCGATCGATCCGCGAGACGGCAAGCCTTACAGCGAGTACTCGATCGAATATCGGCAATGGCTTGCCCAGCAGACCAAGCCGGTGCTCAGCCCCGAGCAGGCGGACCTGATCGAGCACATCGACTTTGGGTTCCGCTCACACGACGCCGCACAGGATCTTCTGTCCGACGGCATTCCGTTCGGTATCACACGAAGCCGTTATTGTGGTGTGCCGTGCCAAACGCGCATCGACTGGCTGAATCCCAAACGCGGCATCGTGGCCGTTTTCGTGTGTGATCGGTTCGCATGGCTGGAATCACACATTCGCAGCGACGGTCCAGTTCACCAACTGGCCTTTCACCGGGCCCTTCTCGCGCAACGCGTGGGTCGCCATGTGCCAGTCCACATTATCGCTCTCGAAAAGGATGCGCCACATCGATGTGGCGTCTGGGCCATCAGCGAGCGATTGCTTCGTCGGGCCCGGACACAGAACGAAGCCGCCATTGCGCAACTTCAGGAGTGCCGCCGGCTCGACCGCTGGCCGAGCGGCTATGAACGAGTTCGCAAACTGGCGCCCATCGGTCTCTAACCCCAAGGAACCAAGCACTATGAGCTTACTTGCGCAAGTGAGAGCGCGGTCGTGCGCCAATGCCGCCGCGTGTCACGCTGTACGGTATCGAAGGCATCGGCAAATCGACGTTTGCCTCGCAGGCGCCGAAGCCGATCTTCGTGGCCACCGAGGACGGTCTCGCGGAGATCGACTGCGAGCGGTTCCCGCTGGCCAAGAGCGTCGACGACGTGCTCACGGCGCTGGCCGAGCTGCACGTCGAAAAGCACGAGTACCAGACCGTGGCGCTCGACAGCCTCGACTGGCTGGAACGGCTGATCTTCGACGATCTCTGGCCGGACTCTTCGAGCACGCGGGCCGCTGCATTGAGGCCGCTTACGCGTTTGGGCTTCTTCTCGTCCTTCGCGCACTTGGCCTTGCCCTTCGGCCTCGCGTCGGGCGCCGGGGCCGCCGAGTCGCCATCGGCTCCTGCCGCCGGCTTGGCCTTGGTGCGGCCCTTCTTTGCGGCCTCGCCGCGCAGACGCTGGGCGCTCTTGATGCGGACCTTCTTGCCGGTGGCGAGGTTCGTCGCCTCCCAACCGCCATGCTGGCTTTCGGCATCAATGCGCACCTCGACGACCTTGTTGGTCACCTTCGCGGTGTATACACCGCCGATCTTCACTTCGCTGGACTTCATTGCACGTCTCCTTGGAAAAAGGGAAAACAGGGGTCAATAACGCGTACTGTCTATGATGGTGACTTGAAATTCTTGTCCCGAGCCGAGCGTCACCACCAGGCCGCGGTTGTTGGTGAGCACGCCCGCGTCCCGAAACGTGGTCACCGCGCCGCCGAAGTTCTCCAACCGCCGTTCCAACAGGCGGGCCAACTTCGCTTCGAATCGCTTCTCGCTCATGCGTCGTTTCTTCATCGTCGTGGTCCTCCGTTTGTCTGGGGTTCGCATTGCACATCCACACAGGAGCCAGGATTTCGGAAGAACATCAAGCGAATTGGGAGGCCCTGGGGCCGGATTTCTGTAATTTGTGCGTAATCATTCCGCCGAGATTGCTCAGCCATGACCGACAATAACGCCGAAGGACGGCAGCCCGGCCCACTGAACCCCCAGGCCTTACGGCCGGCGGACATGGCCCGCGTGTTGTCCGCGGCCGGGCAAACGGCCGTGACGGTGGAAATGCTCCAGGCGGATATCGACAACGGCGCACGGTCAACCCGGACGGGACGATGAACCTGGTGCACTACGGAGCCTGGCTGGTAAAGGAGATGGCTGGTGGCGATTGACCCGCGACAACTGCGACCGAGCGAACTGGTCCGGCTGCTGAACTCGACGCCCTTAGGCGAGGTGATTGGCGAGCGGCAGTTGCTGCGCCACCGGTCGCGGGCCGGGTTCCGCATCGGCGATGATCGCCATGTCGATCTGTTCCGTTATGTCGCGTGGCTCGTAGCTTTAACCCCAGACTTTGAAAGGCGTTCCAGCAATTTGAATTTCCAATATGGCAATTTCGGGCTGTCCCCACCGCATGATTCCAGTAGCCGAAAAATAAATGACTCCCGACTTCAGTCCGAGCGTTGAGCGGGTGACGTTGACGATGGCTTGTGATCTCGGCCCGCCCCTCCACTGTACGCTCTGGCCAACCAGACTTGTAGCGCTGCGTTCCAAGCGTTACGCTTTGGGCCTGCCATTGAGTCGACATTGCGATGGCAATAACTCCGCCAGACGAGGGGCGTGTTGGTGCGCTCGCCCCGATACGGTGGTGGCAGCATCTGCCAGAACCAGTTGGGAGCTCGATCTTCAGGTCCATTCCGCGGCCTTTCTTGCGAGAAAGAGCCGAGCGAACGATAACGCTGATGAGTGACAGTTGGCCAAAGATAATTCGTGACCCCGTTCACAACATCGTCCCCTTTGAGGACACCTGTCGCGATCGCCTCCTACTCAGTTTAATCAATTCACGCGAGTTTCAACGCCTTCGACGAATCAAACAGTTGGGGCTCAGCCAACTGGTTTTTCCAGGGGCCGATCACAGCCGGTTCGTGCATTCGATTGGCGTCATGCAGGTTGCAAGGAGATTCCTTGACCGCATCTCCAGGCTCTGCCCAGCGTGTGTTGACGACGACCAACACACCGTGGTTCTTGCCGCCGCCCTGCTGCACGATATCGGGCACGGGCCGTTCTCACACGCTTTTGAGAAGATCTCGGGCGAGAAGCATGAGAAGCGTACTCTTGAAATCATCTCAGACCCGTCAACAGAGGTTAACCGAGCTCTTCGTGGCTACTGTCCTTACCTTCCCGATCGCCTTAAGATCTTTTTTGACGAGGATCTCCAAGAGCAACAGAGAGAACATGCAGACATTCCAGCCTACCTGACGCAAATCGTAACCAGCCAGTTGGACGCTGACCGATTTGATTATTTGCTCCGTGATAGCTATGCGACGGGCACTGACTACGGGCGTTTTGACCTTGATTGGCTTCTTGAGCATCTGCACATCGATGACGACCGTGGTCGCTTCTATTTGGGCCATAAGGCCGTATACGCGGCGGAGTCGTACGTCTTTGCTCGTTATCACATGTATCGCACCGTGTATTTCCACAAAACCACTCGGTCCGCGGAAGTCATGCTTCGCCTGTTATTGCGACGGTACAAGCACCTGCTACATCCTGGCCGTCGTGGCTGCGGCGGAAACGGCGGCCGACTTCGCTGCCGTCCTGTACACAGACGCTCCCGCCAACGGCGAAGCCGATCCTGTCGAACCAATGGACCTGGTCGAGCTCGAACGCCGCATGGCAACGGTATTGCCGGGTGGTTGGAAGCTTTCCCAGGTCCATGCAGAACAGCCGCCGACGGGTTTTTCCGAGTTCGCCAAGGAAATCCTCAACGAGATCTGCCGCTGTCTCAATATGCCATTCAATGTGGCCTACGGAAACAGCTCGGGCTACAACTACGCCTCCGGCCGGCTCGATCACCAGACCTACTATAAGTCGATCCGCGTCGATCAGGCCCAACTTGGCCTGACGGTTCTCGATCGCATTCTCGCGGCGTGGCTCGACGAGGCGATTCTCATCTCGGAACTCTTGCCCCTGTGGATGCGGACGGCCGCCTTCCGCGACCTTGCGCACCAGTGGTTCTGGGACGGCATGGACCACGTGGACCCTGCCAAGGAGGCTTCGGCCCAGGCAACACGGCTGCAGAACAACACAACCACGCTGGCCTATGAGTACGCCCGACAGGGCCGGGACTGGGAAAGCGAACTCCGCCAGCGTGCCAAGGAGGTCGCCTTGATGCAGCAGCTTGGGCTTCCCGTGGCGCAGTCCACTCCCGCTACACCGGCCGACAACGAGACGGACACCGAAAACGAGGAGGCGCAAAATCCCCAGGCGTAAGTCGGACAAACCGGCCATCGAAACGAGCCATGACAGGCTTGAGGGCAAGGAGGCCCTCAACCTCTTAAGCGAGCCCGGCGCGATCCGGATCGAGGCCCAGGCCGACGTCGAGGCCGGCGGCGACGGCAAGCCACGGTTGCCGCGATTCTCGATGGTGGCCTACACCGGCGGGCAGATGCGGGTTGGCGGCTGGCGCTGGCCGGTCGTGGTGGACCTGGCCGGCCTGGCCATTCCCTCGCAGAACCGCCCGATCCGCTTCAGCCACGACATGCAAAGCGGCGTGGGGCACACCGATGCCATCACGATCGAGAGCGGACAGCTTGTGGCGGCCGGCGTGGTGTCGCGCGACACGGCCGCGGCGAAGGAAATCGTCGTCTCGGCCCGCAACGGTTTTCCGTGGCAGGCCTCCATCGGCGCCAGTGTCGAGGAGTTCGAGTTCCTCAAGGACGGCCAGAAGGCGATCGTCAACGGCCGCGAGTTCTTGGGACCGATGAACGTCGTCCGCAAGGCGACGCTCGGTGAAATCAGTTTTGTGGATCTAGGGGCCGATGGCCAGACGAGCGCCAGCGTCGCGGCCGCGGCATCGCATCAATTTCAGGAGAATCCGAACATGGCAGAAACCATTGAAACCACCACGTCGGAAACCGTTGTCGCCGAAACCGCCGATACCGAGTTGGCCCCGGCCGCTACACCGTCGGAGGCCAAGCCGCCCGTGCAGGCGACGGAGGCCGGTCCCACGGCAGCCGAAATCCGCGCCGCGGCCGTGGCAGAAACCAATCGCGTGGCGGCCATCCGCAGAATCTGCGACGGCCGCTTCTCGAAGATCGAGGCCGAGGCGATCCGCGACGGCTGGGACGAAACCCGCACCGAACTGGCCGTGCTCCGCGATGGCCGGCCCAAGGCCCCGGCCGTGCAGGTCCACCACAATAGTAATACTGTCTCCGGCCAGTTGCTCGAAGCGGCCTGCATGGTGACCGCCAAACTTGACGGGGTAGAAAAGCTCTTCGACGAGCCGACCCTCGAGGCCGCCGGGCGACGATACCGCGGCGGGATCGGCCTGCAGGAACTGCTGTTGGAGGCGGCCTGGGCCAACGGCTACACGGGCCGCAACTTCCGTGAGGCCCGCAACGTGCTGCGGTTCGCCTTCCATCCGGAACTGGAGGCCGGGTTCTCGACGATCGACATCGGCGGCATCCTCTCCAATGTGGCCAACAAGTTCCTCTTGGACGGGTTCTTTTCGGTCGAGCGGGCCTGGCGCAATATCTGCGCGGTGCGGAACGTCTCGGACTTCAAAACGGTCACCAGCTATCGGCTGATCGGCAAGGACCAATACGAGGAGGTGGCCCCCGGCGGAGAGCTCAAGCACGGGACGCTGGGCAACGAGACCTACACGAACAAGGCCGACACCTATGGGCTGATGCTGTCGATCGACCGCCGCGACATCATCAACGACGACCTCGGCGCCATCACCACCGTGCCGCGGAAGCTGGGCCGCGGGTCGGGCCAGAAGATCAACGACGTTTTCTGGGAGACGTTCCTTGGCAACGCCGCCTTCTTCACGGCCGGTAACAACAACTACCTCACCGGCGCCGACACCGTGTTATCGATCGACGGACTCACCAAGGCGGAAGTGGCCTTCATGGACCAGGTCGATAGCGACGGCAAGCGGTTATTGACTTCAAGTACGCAGGAAGGCAAAAGTATCGGAAGCTGATCGAAGACGGGCGTGCTGTTCAGCTCGCTGCCTACGCCCACAGCCGCGCCCAAGGGGACGGCCCGTATCCGGCTGTCGCCTATTTGGTGCTCGCTGACGCTCAGCTCTACACACCTTCTGGAAGTCCGCTTTCTGGCGACGCGACGCGATACGTTGTTGACGGTCCTGCGATCGGGGTCGTATGGGACCGGTTTTCACAAGCCATCACTGCAGCCGACAATTGGCTGACGGGCCAGCAGCCGATTCCAGCGCGACCACTTCAAGCACCTGCAGAGTGGCCTCAGGGAGTGGAACTCGTACTCGATGGCACGCTCGCAGCGGATCAGGCGCAAGAACCGTGTCGATACTGTAACTTCGGTTTGCTGTGTGGACGTGAGGGACTCCTATGACACATCAATTAGAAGTTGTGCGCGCGGGAGCGGGCTCTGGGAAGACAACGGACTTGTGCGACACGGTCGCCTCTGCGGTTGCCGCTGGCCTTGACCCGGCTCGCATTCTGGCAACGACATTCACACGCAAGGCAGCGGCCGAGTTGAAGGGGCGCATTCAGACGACCCTGCTTGAAAACACCGGCGGTGATCCAGTTGCTGCGCAGCATAACGCAGAGCGACTTGAACTGGCGGCAATCGGCACGGTTCACAGTGTTGCGCATCAGCTCATTCAGCGGTATGCCATTCAGCTTGGCTTGTCCCCGCGTTTGAAGGTACTCATTGAGTCGGCCAGCACTCGTGCGCTACGAGATCTGCTGGGGATTATCGAGCCCGACATCTGGGAGGCCCTTTCCACGGTGGGAGAACGGTTCTCGCTCACCGGCCTCCGCGGCCTGATGCTTGCCCTGTTGGCGTCAAAACGAGGAAACCGTATTGGTGATGCCCCATTCCAGGCACAGATGCTGGCAAGCGCAGATCGGGTTTGCGAATTGCTGGCGCCCAGGGTGCCCTTCCGACTCCAAACCCGATTGAACGTCTGTATGAACTCGTCGATCAAGCGCTGGCGGCAGTGGAAGCCCTGACGAACGACACGACCCAAGACACACAGAAGGCGCGACAGACATTACGACAAATGAACTCGCAGCGCAGCCCGGCTTGGAGCAACTATGTTCGGGCAGCAAAGATCGTCGCCGGCAAGCGGTCTGGGGCAAATCAGCGTCTCGATGCTCTTCGGTCGCATGGTGCTTCTGTGCGACGTCATCCCGGCTTGCACGCTGATGTGCGGCAGTTCGCGCAGCTTCTGGCCCAGCAGGTGATCGCACTCGAATCGCGATACGATGCCTACAAGGCCGAGAGGGGCTTGGTGGATTTCACTGACCTGGAAATCCTGTTTCTGACCCTACTGGAGCGCGCCGAACTGACCGAAGTTCTTTGCCGTGATTTCGAATTGATCTTGGTGGATGAGTTCCAGGACACGAATCCGCTTCAGTTGGCGATCTTCGAGAGGTTGCGACAACTCGCTAACCGAAGTCGCTGGGTCGGAGACCCGAAGCAGGCGATCTACGGATTTCGAGACACAGACCCGCAGTTGGTCAACGACGTTTGGAACAATGCGCCCGAACGCTACGCGCAAAGAGCTGCCCAAGAACTACCGAAGCCAGAAAGGTCTCGTTCAACTGACGGGGAGACTATTTGAGCCGATATTCGGGAGCGAAGCTGTACAGGAACCAGCGAATGCGTCAAATCCAAAGGGAATTGAGCGTTGGCTGTTCGCCACAAAGAATCAGGCCGACGACGCGGTGTCGCTGGGGTGTGGCATTGCGGCCCTCCGTGCCGAGGGCATACGGTATGGTGATATTGCCGTGCTCGAGCGTACAAACCGCCAGTTGGAGACGCTAGCGAAGAGCCTCGATGACCTTGGTATCCCATACCTTCTGGAAAGTCCCGGACTCCTATCGACTCGCGAGGGTGCTCTCGTCCTTGGGGGTCTGCGATTGGTCGCGGACCGTAGCGACTCGATCGCGGCTGCCCAGATTCTGCACATTCTCAGCGATCCTGAACAGGAAACTCCCGACTGGCTTTCAGAGCGTCTGACTGCAATTCGAGGATTTCACGCGGCGAACGAAACCGACCCTGACGCTTCACGCCCACCGGCCTATCCGTGGCAGGATGACTCACGATTGGCCGCCATTGAGCGAATTGAGCGGAACATCGCATCTCCGTCAGTGATCATGCAGCAGGTCATCGAGGCACTGAATTTACCCTCGCTGCTGAGCGTGTGGGGCGATGCGGCCCGACGGAGTTCCCACCTGGATTCGTTACTCCTGCACGCCGCAGAGTACGAAGAGACCGCCATCGAGGCCGGATTGTCGGCTACGTTGACCGGATTGATCCTGCATTTAGAGTGGTTGGCAAGCGAAAGAAACGATGTGCGTTATCCACCCCTGGGTCATGATGCGGTCGCTCTGATAACGTACCACTCAGCCAAGGGCCTAGAGTGGCCGGTTGTCGTTCTCAGCGGTCTGAACTCGGAACGCGATCCTGACATGTGGTCGCCTGTCGTGTCAGGTGGAGACCCAACTCATGACGATCCATTGGCGGGTCGCATCTTGAGATTCTGGCTCTGGCCGTTCGGTTACTCGGATGGCCAATATGGCGGATTGCTGTCGGGAACCGGGCTTGAAACCGATGCACTTCAATCACCAGAGGGGCAGAGCCGGACTCAACAGGAACAGGACGAGAATCTGCGGCTCCTGTACGTCGGAGTCACCCGTGCCAAGAACAAGCTGGTGTTTGCCCATCGGACAAATAAATATGCCTGGCTTAGTCGACTCCCCAACGTTGATAGGATCCTCGACTGCAGCCAGGGAGAAGGCGAGCACGCATTGGACGACATCGAGACAACTCTTTTGATTCGACAGTTCAACGCCTCAATGGCCGACGCATATCGACAAGTAACACCAGGTAGCGAAACCTGGCTTTCAGCCCAGGCCAGGCCAGTGTCAATGGCATCGATTGACCGGTATCATCGACCGAGTGAATCCCCGGCTACCACACCCCCGGCCGAGTTTTGCGTCGAGAACCTGCCTGGGACTTCCTATTTTCCCTCCGGTGCTAGAGAAGAACACTATGCCGACATCGGAAACGCTGTCCATGCCTACCTGGCGGCACTGCCTTCGATGGCGACACTGCCCCAAGAGAAAAAGGAGGCGATCGGGGCACGATGCATTGCGGCCTTCTCGGTCGGCGGTTTTGTCGCACCAAGTGACCTTGTCGCCGCAGGCGATCGGTTTGTTGCGTGGGTTGGGAGTAAATACCCAGGAGCCATGTGGCATACAGAGACGAATCTCACATCGCCGCGCGAAGATGGCGGGCAGTGGACCGGGACGGTCGACCTGTTCCTGCAACTGCCGGCCGGCGGTCTGGTTGTCATCGATCACAAAAGCACACCGATTCGGCGTGAACATTGTGCTGCAAAAGCCGCCACATTTTCGGGCCAGCTTCGGTCCTACCAAGAGATCCTCAACACCATGGGCGAGAACGTGATCGCCACGTGGATTCACTTCCCTCTCGCCGGCGTCATGGCGGAAATGGTGCCGGGCGACGGTGACCTGCCGTAACCCTATGCCGTCTTCCGGTGGTAATGTTTCAGGGGTTCGTCCAATCGCTGGCGACACGCGATTTCTGCAACTGACACGACGTCATGGGCGGTTCAGCTTTTTTCTGGTCCATGCGTTTCTTCTCAGCGGCGGTTCCGACGGCGTCACGCTTTGCGTTAACCCGCCAGTCGCGGTTTCGGGCACTCCCTGAAAATGATCCGCTGGTTAACAGCCTTGCCACTTTTGTAGTTAACCTGTATCATGTGGTTTCGTAATAGTTGCTTTCGTTTTTTGGGCGACCGAAAGAGACCCGAAAACGACAAGTGCTTCCCCAACAACCGTTTGCAGCTTTCCGCAAGGAGAGAGTTGTTACGAAGAGTGTTGCCTTCGGGGAGCTTTCGGTAAAATAGTGTATTTTGCCGACCGACCAGTTAACGCCCGGAGCCGAAGATTCGGCCGCCGGGCGTTTTGCGTTTAACCCGCTTTCTGGCAACGATTTACGTCATTCCGGCCGGTGCCCCAGATATCTCTGTTTCGGGAGGGGTAAACCGGGGTCCGAAAGCAACCTTTAAGGTTGCCACCGGACCCTCAAATTTCGCGCCAAAAATCTCCAACTCTCTGGTTAACACACCCCTGCGAGTTAACAAGCCGGTTGGTTTCGAGGCCCAAAAGCAACCCTGCAAGCAGGCAGTGATTCGCGGCCATCGCCTCTTCGGTTACAATAGGGCCAGTCGACGTCGCCTCGAAGGCACCACGCTCTTGGACATGCCGGAGCATTGGACTATGCCCGAACAGGAAGACTTCGAGGAAGGAGGTGGCCCATGAAAGCCATTTTGACCTTCCGCCCAACACCCTAGTGAACAGCGGGGATAACCACAGGCCGGGCTGTCGGACGCCGACCGGGTGACCATCCACCTGAATGGCCGTCAAGATGTGGTGTCGCGGCAAGACATGACAACGAGGATACCGGAGGTGGGTTCGGTATCCTCATGTTTCTCTGGGCAGAGCGGAGGCGTACCAAAAGGAGAAGCACATGCCCCAAGCAGTCACTAACGTTGATATTCTTCAGCAGTACATCCGAGGCGTCATGGAACGTGCGGAACACCACGCAAACAACGTCGATGAGATATGCCTCGCAATCGCGGGCGCAGTGGTATGGCGGAAAGATGGTGAAATTGAGGTGATGGCCCGCGAAGGCGATATGAAGAACGTGCTCTGGTTTCGCGCCAATGGCCCGCGCTATGCGCTTTCGTATAACCATGACCAGCACAGCATTGAAGTTCGAGAGCGGAATACGCAAGGCGATGTGCTCGCCTCATTCACAAACGCGACTCCGGTTAGAGCGGTCAAGCAGTTCTTCGCCGGATTGTAGGTCGGTAACCGTGGTGGTTTTTTGCTCAATCCACGCTGTTAAAGGTGATCCCCGGGTAGGTTCGTCATTCTACTGTGGAGGGAAAAGAACGTGTCGCAGCTATATCGTGCTGTCACTCACCCTGACGGATGGGGCGGTCTGCCGGACTACGAAATCCGCGATGGAAAGGTATACCGCACCGTAAGCCACCCCCTCGGTTTTTCTGGCTTGCCAGACTATGAGATTCGGGATGATTGCAAAGTGTATCGTGCAATCACTCATCCTGACGGATGGTCAGGTTTACCGGATTACGAGTTTCGGGAACAAGGCAAGCTATTTCGCACGGTCAGCCACCCAAGAGGTTGGGGCGGCCTTGCTGACTATGAGATTCGGTGATCTCCCGAGAGCCTTTACTTCCGCACGGCGACTGGTGCACGTCGAAAGCTTGGTACGGGAGGGTGTCATAGGAAACTGAAATGACCACATTACCCTTTCCACAGCTTACGCCCCCGGCGCAAGCGTTGGGAGAAGGTGCCCGACTGGGCGCGAGAGGAGATTTTGGAAACCGTTTGGTGTGGAAACTGCCTGACGGGCACTCCGATACAACTGCGTTCCGGAAGGATGGAAGATACGTGTCTGCTGTTGGAAGGCACCTGCAAGATATGCGGCAACGAAGTTGTTCGCCTGATTGAACCGGAGGAATGACAGCCCGCCCGCCTCAACCCGAAGCCTGTGCTGCGACAGCGGGAAGAACCGCAAGATTGATCGGAGGAACTGGATGTCCAAGAAACGGCAGATCACGCATTTCCCCGAGCGGATGATATTTGTGTTCCTGGTGATGCTGTTCGCCGGCTGCGGTCGAAACGATGCTGATCGTTCGGGATCGGAGGCGCCGAGCCCGGTCTCCGCAGACGCTCCGGTCGGCAAGCCCTCCTCCGGCGGACCGTTGGAGGGCTCCCCGGTTTCCGGCACGCCGTACCTGGTCATTCCCTTGAAGGACGCGGATTACTATTGGAACCACAATTCGGCAGCCGATTCTGCGACCTGCGGAGGACTGCTGGCCCTGGGCGACGCCAACCGCGACGGCCACACCGACGTCATTGTCGCACTGCACCGCAAACGCGGCGGCTCCGCGGCGGAACAGACATGGATCGAGGCCTACAGCGGCAAGGACGGCGCGCTGCTCTGGCAGGTTCAAGGGAAATACGACAGAACGGCCCGAGACCAGAGCTACCGCCTCGGCGCCGTGGCCCTGGTCGCCGATTTCAACGGCGACGGCATCCGAGACGTGTATTGCCAGGACTCCAATTCCCATCAATCAGTCCTCTTGTTTTCCGGCCGCGATGGTCAATTGCTGGGGCGCTATCGCACGGATCGGCACAGCGTGTTTGCCCACCCGTTCCGCTGTCAGGACCATAATGGGGACGGGGTGCCCGACTTCGTATTTCCAGCCCGGCGGCGCAGTGCGAAAGACGAACGCTCGCTGGGGGTCGAGGTTTTTTCAGGCAAGGACCTCTCGTTATTATTGCGGCGTGACGACATCTGGCCGGAAGCAACCGGATTGTTCAGCGGCTGGGTCCTGCCGGTGTTCCACGACGTCAACGGCGACGGCACCGCGGACTGCCTTTTCCGCCGTCCGTTGTCGAAAGACAGCCGCGAGCCGCGTTACCTGTTCGAGATGGCGGTGCTGTCGGGCAAGGACTTCTCGATACTCAAGCGATTTCAGACTGATTGGCCCCGCGTTCACGCCGATACGATGTATGCCAAGTCAGCGGACCTGAACGGCGATGGGGTGGGAGACTTCCTGATGGCGTCCGCCGCCGGCGCCGGAGAGGACGGTCAAACCAGTCTCTTGCGCGCGGTTTCGGCCGCCGATGGGGCCGTGCTTTGGCAGGTCTCGGGCGACCGGTTGCCTGGCGGGAGCCGACGTTTCGCCGTGGACGTCAAGACCCGCAAGAGGACCGAACTGTCGTCCGACGTAGAGTTTGGCTCGGCAGTGTCCAGCACGCCGGACCTCAATGGTGACGGAATCGGCGACGTGGTCACCCCGGCGCTCGCCGTGGTCGAGGGGAAATCGCGGCAGTCGGTGCTGGTCTTCTCCGGGCGAGATGGCAAGCTTCTGGCTACGCTGCATCCGGGCAAAGGACAAGGCCGCCTTATGTCCCGCAAGACGCAGATGACTTTGCTGGACTCGGCCGGCACCAACCGTGGGCCGGGTGTGGCCGTAGCGGCGCGGGCCGCTGACGGAACAGGTGCTATTTCGGTGGCAATCTACGCCCTTCCGCAATGGGGTCCGAGGTGAATGCCGTGGTGCATCTCGCCGGATGGCTGATGATCGTGCTGGGCGGCGCGGTGCTGTTTGCCGCGTTTCCCGGACGCTACGGCAGTGCTGCAATGCTGCCTGGCTTGATCGGCGCCGCCGGTCTGCCGTTCGGCCTGAGTTTCCTCGCCTTCCAATACGTCGTGGCAGCGCATTTTCGTAAGGCCAATGTGCTGTGGCTGGTCACGGCTCTGTTCGCTATCGGCGCTCTGCTGAGTATTGTCGGCCGCGCGATCGACCTTCACGGCTTCTGCGCCGAGCACGGCATCTCCTACGCCGAATATGTCCTGTGCGGCGGGGCTTTTGCGCAAGCGGGCTCGGACTAGGGATCGCGATAGTCCGCGGCTGGGTCTACGACGATTGACGCTGCGACAGAGGGAGGGGAACGTCCGATTCTTGGCTGGAATCGCTCGCTAGCGCCCCCGCCAGCACACCTTCTTTCGTCATCTCGCCCTCGCACCGGGTAGGTTAACAGATAGAGGCTGTTAACCATTCTGTCATGCCAGACGGCGCACCGGTCGCCAAGCGAAGGTCGCTGTGGGCAACTCCACAAGGAGCGGTCCCATGCGAACCTTCGACGATCCGTCCTTTTTGACGCCTGACGAGCGCCTTTCCGAGGTAGCCGCCATTCTGGCCGGTGGGGTCCTGCGACTCCATACCCGGGCCGCACTTTCTGGCGACAGTCCGGCACAGGACGACGGGGACAGCCCCATTTTCGTCGGACAAAAAGCGGGACAGTTCCCAGAATCTCCAGATTCCGCGCCCACAGGCCTTGAGCTTTCCGCCGAAACCGTGCTCAGTGTCCAAGGCGGTTAACGATCCCCGAGAACCCGAGACAAGGAGAAAACTGATGGACCTGAACATCGGAAAAGAGGTCGCCGCCATGAAGCGGATGACCGTGAACGAACTGCGGGCCAGGTACGCCGAGGTGTTCGGCGAAGAAACCAACGGCCGGCACAAGGAGTGGCTGATCCGCCGCATCGCGTGGCGCATCCAGGCCCAGGCCGAGGGCGACATTTCCGAGCGCCCGGCAACGGGCCGCCGAATTGGCCCGCAACACCGACATTCGAACGACGGCCCCGAAGGCGCCGAGCCGGCGCCCGCGGAAACCGGCCAGCGGAAGACGGCGACGCCCCACCTGTCGCCCGACCGTCGCTTGCCGGTGGCCGGGCAGGAGATCGCACGGGAGTACAAGGGCCAGACGCTCATTGTTCGCGTCTTGCCGCACGGTTTCGAGTTCGACGGCGAGGTCTACAAGTCGCTGTCGGCCGTGGCCAAGGCGATCACGGGCCAGCACTGCAATGGCTACCATTTCTTCCGCCTCGGCGGGCAAGGAGGCCAGAAATGAACAAGACCCGAACGCGATCGTCGTCGGCCGTCATTTCCCAGGTGCGCTGCGCCATCTACACCCGCAAATCCACCGAAGAGGGACTCGACCAGGAGTACAACACGCTCGACGCCCAGCGGGACTCGGGCGAGGCGTACATCAAGAGCCAGACCCACGAAGGATGGCAGTGCCTGCCGGACCGCTACGACGACGGCGGTTTCACAGGCGGCAACATGGAGCGGCCAGCACTCCGGCGATTGATGTCGGACATCGAGGCCGGCAGAGTGGACTGCGTGGTGGTCTATAAGGTCGACCGCCTCAGCCGGTCGCTGCTCGACTTCGCCCGGATGATGGAGACCTTCGAGAAGCACCACGTGTCGTTCGTATCCGTCACGCAACAGTTCAACACGACCAACTCGATGGGCCGGCTCATGTTGAACGTGCTGCTCTCGTTCGCCCAGTTCGAACGGGAAATCATCTCGGAAAGGACGCGGGACAAGATCGCCGCCGCACGGCGCAAGGGCAAGTGGTCGGGCGGCCGGCCGCTCTTGGGCTATGACGTGGACCCGCGGGGGTCCAAGCTCATGGTTAACGAGGACGAGGCCGTCCGCGTCCGGGCCATCTTCGAGCTGTACCTGGAGCACCAGGCGTTGCTGCCGGTCGTCCAGGAACTCGACCGGCGCGGCTGGGTGAATAAGCGGTGGACCACCCGCAAAGGACACGAGCGCGGCGGTCGGCCGTTTGACAAGAACAGTCTCTGGAAAGCGCTCACCAACGTCACCTACGTCGGCAAGATCACCTACAAGGACGAGATCCATGATGGCGAGCACGCCGCCATTATCGACGACGATATTTGGCAGCGAGTGCAGGCCCTGCTACGGCGCAACGGGCGCACCGGTGGTGCCGCGGTCCGCAACAAGTTTGGTGCCCTGCTCAAGGGAGTTTTGCGCTGCGTACCCTGCAACTGCGCAATGTCGCCGAGCCACTCGACAAAAAACGGCAACAAGCGCTATCGTTACTACGTCTGCACGCACGCCCAGAAGCGCGGCTGGGACAACTGCCCGTCGAAGTCGATCCCGGCCCCCGAGATCGAACGTTTCGTCGTCGATCAGATCAAACGCATCGGCAAAGACCCAACGCTATTGCACGAGACGCTGGCCCAGGCCCGCGAGCAGGGGCAATCGCGAGTCGCTGAGTTGGAGGCTGAGCGGCGCGGCCTGGAACGTGAACTGGGCCGTTGGAATGGTGAAGTCCGCGGCCTGCTCGACCAGATCACGCCCAACGAGGGCAGTACGCCGGCGACAGCCCGCTTGGCAGACCTCCAGGAACGGATTCGCGTGACGGAACGCCGCGCCACGGAAATACGCGAACAGGTTATCACCCTTACCCACAAGCTGGTCGACGAGCGCGAGGTTGCCAAGGCCATGTCGGTGTTCGATCCCGTGTGGGAGTCACTGACGCCGCGTGAGCAGACCCGCGTTGTGCAATTGCTGGTCGAACGCGTCGATTACGACGGGCGGAACGGCAAGGTCACAATCACGTTTCATCCCAATGGCATAAGAACGCTGGCCGACGAATTGGCGGCAGGCGACATGGAGGGCGCAGCATGAACAAGCCCATTACCTTCGAGACGACGATGCACTTCCGCCGGCGCGATCGCGGGAGCCGGAAGGTCGCCCATGAAGGCGAAGTCGCAGTATCGGAGTCGCCCGACAGGCCGAGTGCCCCGCATTTCGCGGTTCATGGCGTTGGCCATCCACTTCGAGCAGCTCATCCAGGCCGGCGAGGTGGCAGACTACGCCGAACTGGCTCGCCTCGGCCACGTCAGCCGTGCCCGGATCACGCAGATCATGAATCTGCGGCTGTTGGCGCCGGATATCCAGGAGCAGTTGCTATTCTTACCCAGCATAGGGGGCGGCTCCGATCCAGTCCACCTGCGACAACTACAGGGCATCGCTGGCGTTTCCGACTGGCGAAAACAGCGAAGGCTGTGGTCAGAAACCAGCGGGATCGGTGCGAATTGATCCGGCGGCTTATATGTTGTGCCCGCTTCGATCGGTGATACAATATGTAGTAGCATGCCAATTCAAGCGGGCAGATCCGCTGGCGGGGGCAGGCAAAGGTTGTCTTCCAGTGCAAGATGCAAGGACACGAAGAGGTAACCGCTAGTATGGCTACACACGGCCCTCTCTTGTTGGCGGGTTCTTATGCTGTAGCATCGTTAGCGTTTTCGGATCGCTGCAGCATCTTCGTTCCTGGCGAAATGTCGAGGACGCACCGCAACGCGCGCTGACTGGTTCGACGAGCTTGCTGGCCGGAGCAGCGTCTGCCATCGCGGGGATGCGATTGCCGATGGAAACTCCGAGGAAAGTGAAATGAACGTCAAGAATCTGCCGCCGCCCGCATTCACTGAAGATGAAGAGGCCCTGATCGTAACGGATTTGCTGGCCCTGAAGAAAACGCAGATTGGCGATTTCCTCTCCGCCAATGGCTTGCCGAAGTCAGGCACGAAAGAGGAACTTCGCGCCGGATCGAGGAGTCTTTGGCCGGCGGAGCTCTATCGCTCTCGACCATCGTGCAGTACCTCGACGAGGTGATCCCGTGGGGCAAGCAGCACGTATACCTCTACACCGGCCCTCAGACGTCGATTGATAACTGGCGAAAGACGGCGTGGGTGGCCAAGCTTCTGAAAAAGCACAGGTTCGGCAAGTACCTCAACGCCAGCCTGCCGCTCGCGCTGCCAAAAGAAATGAAGGTCTCGTCAATCTTGCACAACCCCAGCCGCCTTCGCATCACGGCAATCAAGAGACGAGTGTGGTGGGAGCGCAACGAGGAATACGACGGAGCTACGATAACAGAGGAGGGTGATGATGTCCAGCTTCGCGCCTTTGTCCATACGGTAACCCGGAGCCTGGTCGCGTTTGAATGGGACCTGCTGGCCAACACCGCTTTCCTTCAAATCTCGCAGCTGCCTACAGGGTTCGACTACGCGGAGGTCGCGGAGGAGTTCTTCGAGCTGATCGCCGAGTGGCTGAACATCGAGACCTTCTCGCTAGTTGACCTCCGCTCCCCCATTAAGAAGCTCCACGAGTTGGAGGAGGCTGGTGCGGGGGAAACCCGTTCCCACGGCATCAATTATCGGACGCTGCAAGGGCGGCACCTTGAGGCTAAAAGCGCCTCCGCGGCCGACCCGCTGCTCGGCGACACTGCCATTGACAGTGCGCTGAGCGCCGTCCGCAAAACCGGCGTCGGACATCTCGGTAACTTCTACTGGTTGCCGAACCCCGTTGGCAATCCCGTCCCGAATCCGCTGGGAGGCGAGATGCACGTGATAATCGTCGGCGCAAAGAACCGTGTCAATTTCCCGACGCCCAACGTGGAGCAAGGCATCCGGTATGTTCTTTCCAGAATCCGAATCCATAGTGCATAGGCATCCGGGCCTACAACGGACAGCCAAATTGGTTGACGAGCGATTGTCCGAGATCTTCTCGACCGCGCCGCTCCGTCCCGCAGATTTTGCGTGCGTCATCAAGGCCGACGTCAACCAAGTCACGTCCGTTTTCGACCTGTTCGCTCAAGAGGGGCTCCTGCGGCGTGCCGAAATGATCGAGTGCGTTGATTGCCACACGCTGGTGGACGCCGTGGTTTTTCGTCAGGCCATCGAAGACGAAGATGATCTGGAGTGCTCACACTGCGGTCGCTACTTCAGCAAGCGGTCGAAACCAAGTGTCATATATCGAATGACGGCTCGGGCGGCATCCCGGCCGAAACCGGAAACCCCAGAAGCGGAACATCCGGCGAGATTGGTGGACGAGCCGCTGGGCGAACGAGCGCAGGTTGTTCTTGCTGCGATGCTTGAACTCGGCGCAATTGATTCGGACAAGCGTCGTTCGACGGACGACATTGCGGCAAGAGCAATGGGGCCGAATGCGGACGCTAATTCCCTCAAGGCTGTCATGTCCGAACTCAACACACGGCAGCTGATAGACACGAAGACGGGGCGCGGCGGCGGCTGTTGGCTAACAAAGAGCGGGCAGTCGCGCAGCGAAACTCCGTCGTCCATAGGCCGAAACTCCGCAACCGTTTAGGCACCCTTTGCGCACCGATTAGAACGGCGAATTCGGCGACACTTCCCTCGTGCGGATCACACTGACGTGATCCGAGAAATAAACGAGGAGAAGTGTTATGGTTGTGCCCGCCCCAGCGCCCAACGAGGGCGCAGAAAATCCCCGCAGCTCTCGAAGCGGAGTCTGTCCGCCCGGCGCCTAGTCTGGTGGAGTTGATGCAGGACATCAACTTCGGCCGGATCGAGCGTCTGAGGATCGCCGATGGCCAGCCGGTCCTCAATCCTCGCCCCGTCGTCATCCGGGAATACAAGCTTACTGGCGAGAATGGCTCGCGCCCCGAGGCGACGGCAGCCGACTTCCTGCTGAAGCAGGCGGTCATCGAATTGCTTGCGTTCTTCGACGCTCGGCAAAACGGCACCATCGACGTGCTTGAAATCAAGCATGGACTGCCGTTCCGACTGATCGTCACGGAGGTGCCCGCCGCCTAGCACGGGCTCGGTACCCGCTATGTGACATCACGTTTGTTTCGTTCAATCACCAGACATTTGTCCGGCCGCAAAGCGGAGGCGATTGTGGGCGACGCCGATCAAGGCGCGACTCGCATCGCCTCCGCTTTTTCGTTGGCCTGCATACCTTCGCCTCTCGTCGTGGCCCACGCCTTCTCCTCCCCGGCCGGGAAGGAGATCGAAAGTGTTACCCGACGAATTCAGTGAAAAACTCGACCGCTTCGCGCATGGCATCATCCACCGCAAAGCCAAACAACTGATCGGCCGCGCCGGCTTTACCAAGCAGGATCGCAAAGATATCGAGCACGATCTTATCTTGCGGCTCCTCCAAGCCCTACGGTCATTCGATCCCGCAAGGGCACATCGTAACGCGTTCATCACAACGGTGATCGAACGCAGTGTCGCCAACATCCTGCGGGACAAGCGGGCCGAAAAGCGAGATCACCGGCGCATCTGCTCGCTGAACATCGTGATCGGGGAGGAGGAAGATGAGACCCCTATCGAGCTTGGCGATACGATCAGCCAGCGCGAGCTGGATGTCCGACTCGGCCAGGCACGACGGATCGGCCATCAACTCTCGCAACTCAAGCAGGATTTGCAGGAAGCGATCGACAAGTTGCCCGACGCCTTGCGCGATTTGGCTGAGCGGCTCAAGACGCAAAACGTCTCCGAAATCGCCCGCGATTTGGGCGTGCCGCGCACCACGGTGCACCACTCCGTCCGTCGGCTGCGGCAACGGTTCGAGAACACCGGGTTGAAGGACTATCTCTAAGAAAGTTTCGTCAACTCGCGCCCGCACCGGGTAGTTCAAGAGATAGCGAACGGTCATTTGACGGAAGGAGCGAGACATGACCACAGAGGTTTATCGCTACGTGTTCAAGCCCAACGTCCCGCTTGAGGACGTCGAGGCCTCGCTCCTACTGGCCGTCATGTCCGCGGAGAGCCTGCACGGCGAGGCCCAGGTCCGTCTCGACGCCGCCCATTATCTCGATCCGGCCAAGCGTGCCTGCGTCATCGACGCCGGCACGCCGGTCGGTCGGGATATCAATCGGCTCTTCATCGGCTTCATCCGCCGCGAGTTTGGCGAAGACGCCTTCAGCGTTGAACGAGTAAATGAATTCCCTCAACCACAACCTCAAGAGGTGCAGACATGATTTTCGGATTGCTTTGGCCGAGCAGGAACGGACACGATCCAATCGAGGACCTTGGCTTCCTTGCTCAGGAATCGGAAGAGGAATATCGCGCACATTCCAGAGATCACCTGGACAGCGATCAACTCGGCGATTTCCGCGAAAACGCCTTCCTTTTCCACAAACGGCGGCGTGGGCTGGCCCCGCCGCTGGCAAGGAACAACAACGAGTTGGATCGCGCCGCTCTGTTGCGGATCCTCTACGGGCGCGACCACTACCGCGCTCGAATATGCCGTCGGCGCCCCTGTCGACCCACGCACCGGGAAACCGTTCAGCCGATACAGCAGCGAGTACCAGCAGTGGGCTGCCTCGCAGAACAAGTTGGTGCTCGCTGCCGACGACGCCGAGTTGGTCGAGCACATCGACTTCGGGTTTCGCGCCCACGATGCCGCTCGGCGACTGCTCTCCAACGGCGTGGGCCACGGCGTCATTCGCACGCGTTACGGCACCTGCTTGCCGTGCTTGTAGGGTCCGATCTGCAGTCCGTCGTTCCGCACGGCGCTGTCGGGGGCGATCGTCTCGATCTCGACCCCGAAGGTGAGGTCTTTGGCGTCCATCGTGGTTCTCCTTGTCTGGGTGGTTCGTATGCCCCTCGCAACAGTGGTAACAGTCGCTCAATCGCGACGTTTTGTCCAGCTAATTCCAGAGGTCGTAAAGCTAGACAATGTTTGGACTTCGGGCTCAATCTTTATGTCAGAAATGGCGGCTTTTACTGGTCTGGGGAGATTCCCAAAAACGCTCGAAGGCCAGAAGCGGCCGAAGAGAACCCCGGGAGCCGGCCCGGGGTAGGAGAAGGTGGGAAAGGGTGGCGTTGCGCTGGGCTACGCGTGGGCGAACTTGCCCCGCTCCGTCTTGCGGAACCGGGCCTCGTTGCCCTTGGTGGCGATCTCGCGGATGATCGCGCTGTAGACGGTGGCGTGGGGCGTCTTGCCGCCGGGCGACTTCCAATAGCCCTTCGATTCGACCGCCTCGACCATCTCCTTGGCGGTCATCGGCTGGCCGGACTCTTCGAGCACGCGGGCCGCGGCATCGAGGCCGCTTACGCGTTTGGGCTTCTTCTCGCCCTTGGCGCGCTTTGCCTTGGCGGACATCGCAGGCCCCGTCTTGGACTGGCTCTTCTTCGCAGCAGTGGCCTCGCCTCGCAAACGCTGTGCGCTCTTGATGCGGACCTTCTTGCCGGTGGCGAGGTTCGTCGCCTCCCAACCGCCATGCTGGCTTTCGGCATCGATGCGCACCTCGACGACCTTGTTGGTCACCTTCGCAGCGTAAACGCCTCCGATCTTCACTTCACTCGACTTCATTGCACGTCTCCTTGGAAAAAAGGAAAACAGGGGTTATCTCCATCGACGAAAGAACTCCGACACGTGACCACCAGGCCTCGGTTGCTGGTCAGCACTCCGGCGTAATCGAAGGTGTACTCGTTTCGCCAGCGGCGCAGTTGCCGCTTGGCATCTCGGAGGCTTTTCGGTAGTTCGTGGGCATCGCAGCCGTTGCCGTCCTCGTCGTTATCTGGACGACCAGATCCGCCAGCCCGCTGGAGGAATTTCGACGATCGCCTGCGGCATGGTCGTCGGCTGGACTCCCAACCGGGATCGAAGTTCACCATCGCGGCCTGTCGGAAATCGTGAGCCAATCTTCGAGATTCGGCTGTCCCCCATTCGTAATCGGGGCAATCGGCATGCTCGGGAAAAACCAGCGCGTTGAACTTGTGGCCCGCGATCGTTCCGATCACCCAAGGTCGTCGCCCCGGCCGCCCGGCGCGTGGTCTTGGTGATTTGCAGGTCGTTCGCCAATATCCAAGCGTCGACGTTTGTCGCGGTTCGCGTTCTTCGCTCTGCGTCGTTTGGCGGTCATCTTGGTCTCCTCTTGTTGGTGTCGTGTCGTTCGATCGTACATCCACACATGAGCCATGTTTTCTCGCAGAAACATCAAGCGGAATGCAGCCGAGCCCGTGCGCCAGATTTCTGTAATTGCTGCGTAATCGCTTGCGCCCGGAAGCCCGATGATGACCGAGACTAACGCTGAAGGACGGCAACCCGGCCCGCTGAACCCCCAGGCCTTACGGCTGGAGGATATGGCCCGCTCTTGTCCGCCTCGGGCCAAACGGCCGGTGACCGTGGAAATGCTCCAGGCCGACATCGACGACGGCGCGCCGGTCAATGCGGACGGGACGATGAACCTGGTGCATTACGCCGCCTGGATAGTGAAGGAGATGGCCGGTGGCGATTGACCCGCGACAACTCCGACCGAGCGAACTGGTGCGGCTGCTTGAACTCCACGCCGCTGGGCGAGGTGATCGGCGAGCGGCAATTGTTCCGCCATCGCTCCCGGGCCGGCTTCCGCATCGGCGACGGTCAGGCCACGTGGACTTGTTCCGCTACGTCGCGTGGCTCGTCTCCGTCCGCCACGAGCCGCGGCCAGAACCGATGGCGATCCTTACGAGGCCCTGAAGGAT
Organism: uncultured Planctomycetaceae bacterium; assembly: GCA_963789525.1. Classification (GTDB taxonomy): domain Bacteria; phylum Planctomycetota; class Planctomycetia; order Pirellulales; family Thermoguttaceae; genus CAVXFB01. The sequence continues at coordinate 661,296 of CAWBLA010000003.1, read as the reverse complement.
CGCGCCCGGGCCCGCAATGCCGCCCTGTCGCTGGCCGGACGCGACATCGGCGAATTGCCGGCCGTGGTCAACCCGGAGCGGAAGGCGCGGGCGGCCGGCGATTTTCGGTTCTTCTGCGAGTCGTACTTCCCGTTCACGTTTCACCTGGCGTGGTCGCCGGATCATCTGAAGGTGATCTCGAAGATCGAACAGGCCGTGCTACACGGCGGGCTCTTTGCAATGGCCATGCCTCGCGGCAGTGGAAAGACGAGCATCTGTGAATGCGCCTGCATCTGGGCCGTTCTCTACGGGCACCGCGACTTCGTCTGCCTCATCGGCAGCGACGAAGGCCACGCGATGGACATGCTCGAATCGATCAAAACCGAACTCGACAGCAACGATCGGTTGCTAGAGGACTTTCCCGAGGTCGTCTATCCGATTCAATGCCTCGACGGCATCGCGAATCGCTGTAGCGGACAACTCTACCAGGGCCAGCGGACGCATATCGGGTGGACGGCGCGTGAGGTTGTGCTGCCGACAATCCCAGCGAGCAAGGCCTCGGGCGCGATCATCAAGGTCGCCGGCATCACCGGCCGCATCCGCGGCATGAAATTCAAGCGGGCCGACGGCCGATCGGTGCGACCGTCGCTGGTGGTGCTCGACGATCCTCAGACCGACGAGTCTGCCAGGAGCATTTCGCAGTGCGCAACCCGCGAGAGCATCCTAGCTGGCGCGGTGCTGGGGCTTGCCGGGCCGGGCACGGTGTCGCCCTCGAAATCGCCCAGCCGCAACCGCTCCTCGATCACTTCGGGGCGCTGGTCGATGCGGGCGGCATCTCCGCTGGTGGCGGCGTTTTTCCGCCGGTAAGGACGCTTCCCGCGACGCCGCAGGAACGATTCCCAGTGCTCCCGATTCGCGTCCTGCTTGATCCAGGTGTAGATCGTTTGCGACGACACGCGGCGCGGCGGCGCTTGCTGCTGCATCCGTCCGGCGATCTGCTGCGGCGCCCATTCCTGCGCCAACCCCCTGCGAACAGCCTCGTTGACCGCGGGATCATCCATCTTTCGCGCCAGTGGTCGTTCCCGGCGGCGTTGCGCGGCTTTCCATTGGGCTTGGGTGGAGTAATATTCGCCGGCGGTGCTGTTGCGTCGCAGCTCGCGGCTGATCGTGGAAGGGCAACGTGCCACGGCCCTGGCGATTTCCTTCTGGTTAGCTCCCTGATACCGCAATTGCGCTATGCGATCGCGCTCTTGGGGCGTAAGATGATGTGCCATCGCTGGGACTCCGTTCCCAAGGGAAGCTTTGTGAACTTCTCCCTATTGGAGCCTCCCAGCGATGTCTTCCCCCATGCCAGTTTCCGAGGCTCATTCTTCAGGCCTCGATTGCATTTGAGATTTGAGACCGCCCTATTAGAGTACTGAAAGATGACTGGGCACCATTTCTTATGTACTGCGCGGGACACAGCTCGGAGTCTACTTCGTCCGTCGTCAACTGTCAGCCAATCGGAGTAACAGTCATGGCCACTGAACTTCTCGAAACATCTTCGCGAGTCGATGAACAGGATGCGAGCCCTGAAACGCAGGGCATGGGTGGCTGGATTCTTACAGACGTTGAACCCGACCAGTGGACCACGGGCGATACCACATCCGACAAGCGTGATGGTGCACTCAAATGGATCACTTACGACAGTTCCCGATGACTACCGAAGAGTCTCACCGCCAATTCGCAAAGACAACTTCGTCATTCGGTTCCCGCGAGATCGGATCAAATTGCTGCAGCAGTGGGAGTGCATCGTTTCACAAGTTCATGACGACTGTGTCGAATGCGAAATGCACGATCTGACAGACGAATCGAAGCCAGTCGAATGTGCAGAAGTTTATCTTGCCGAGTTCAATGAGTTCGATCGGGCGCTCCTGTGCGAGGGAGCTGTGTTCTATTGGAGCATTGGGCACGAAATCAAGAGAACCGGCCAAGTTCGCAGATATTCAGAACTTCGAGTTCGTCGAATGCCACCATTGACTCGTCTCAAAATGCGTGAAATTAGCGAAAGAGCGGACCAACTGAGTGAACTCCTTGACGCAAACTCATGACATTCGGCCCCCCAGGGCTCACGAGCTCGAGCTGGCGGTGTTCGGTCCGGGGACCGGCGAATGCGTCGTCCTGCACCTGGGACAAGGCGATTGGATTATCATTGACTCATGCACGTTGCCGGTCGGCGAACAGCCGGTAGCCTTAGAATACCTGCGCTCAATTGACGTTGATCTGAGTGCGAGCGTGCGAATGATCGTCGCCACTCACTGGCACGACGACCATATCGGAGGACTCGCGTCACTGCTCAGCGAGTGTTCGAACGCTCGGTTCGTGATGTCGGCCGCTCTTGCGCAGCAGCAGTTCTTTCAGCTTGTCTTGGAAGTAGATGTTCAGAACAGGTTGGTCAAGCACAACTCGAGCGCGAGTGAGTTTGCAAAGATCCTCAACGTGCTTGAATCGCGGGCTAGCGGACCGTACGCGGTTGGACCCAACATGTACGCTCAAGATGGAACCCGCATCTTTCACGGTGGGTATGGCGGAGCTGCAGAGGTGTGGGCACTGAGCCCTTCGGCTGCGACCATTACAAATGCACTCAGCAACCTTGCTGGGCAGCTTCTGACGGCCGGTGAGTGTAAGCGGTTCAAGAGATTTTCACCGAATGACCTTTCGGTCGCTATTTTGTGCGAGCTGGTAGCTATGATCTGTTGCTTGGCGCAGTATTTAGAGAACACTGCTGCCCCGGACTGTGGCTGGAAAGCTGTTCTAAGCTCTGCAGCACGTCCGTTGACTCAAGCAGGAACATTCAAGGTCGCTCATCATGGGTCAGCGAACGCGGATCATGATGAGGTCTGGTCAAAGATGCTGGTCAAGGAGGCCATCGCCGTCGTTACGCCTTTTGCAAAACTTACGGAGTGCTTCCGCGAGGCAGCGACGTACAGCGGATCAAGAGCCGGACGAGCGAGTTGTATTGCACGACTTGGCAGCCGTCAAAGAAGCCACCTCGGCGAAAGGGAGTGGATGGAATCGTTCGCGGTGCCACGAAGACACGTCGCGCAGTGAATCTCCAGAGCGGCCACATCTGTCTTCGCGTCGACTTGAGCAACTCGGCAGCGACTCCGGAGATTAAGTTGTTTGGAAGCGCAACTCATCTTTAGCCGGATGGGGTTCCGACTCGCCCGTCATCACGCCGGGTGGTCGAGCGAAAAATCGGGGTCATCGCAACGTGCGGAATAGCGATTTCAGTGTCGAAGAACACGAATAGTGGATTCGATGTAGATTGTTATAATTGGGCGTAGTGACAGGCGGTTCCCCTGCGAAGTTCTGCATCGCGTGTCAGCGGAAGGCTGCCACGGTCGGGCCATATTGCACGAGCTGCGCCGCGCACTATAGGTAGCTAGCCATCCTAGCCGCGAAGCCTTCTCCGCCGAGCGTAGGCCAGCAGGCCAAGAGCACCGATCCCGAGCAGGACGAAGGTGGAGGGTTCGGGGATCGTCAGGGCGAAGATCGTTCCTCGGTTAAACGTTCCGCCACCGGCAGTGGTTCCATAGATCGTCGAACCGACCACGGTTAACGCAGCCCATGGAACTTCGCCATCGCTCGGGCCGCCGGCAAATGAATGCACGACCTCAAAGTTGCTGCCATTCAGATCCATCCTGTAAATAGCACCAAGACCGGAAGCTCCTCCATGGTGTGTTATGCCATATAGCATGTTGTCCGCCAGCGCTACGCCACACTCTGGCGATTGTCCGTCGACGCCGGTAAAATCATGTAAGACGGTGAAGCCATTGCCATTTGTGTTCACCCGATATACCAAGCCGTCACCTGTGCTTCCGTATCTAGCGGTTCCATATAGGGTGGACCCAACAAGTGTGAGTTGCCCGTCCAATCCCTCTTCATAATTTGTTGGAAAAGTGTGAAGAACGGTGTAGCCGGTTCCATCAGTACCGACCTTATAGACCGTATTGCCGCCATGAACATTGCGGTATCCCGTTGTGCCGTACAGGGTCGAGTTGTCACGAATTAAACTGCCGTAGGTGCCTGGATACGTTGACCCATTATAGGAACCTGGGAGTTCGCACAGCGTCGCAAAGTCGCTGCCATCTGTATTCATCTTGAATACCACACCCATATTCAAACTTGGGTTTGTTGTGCAGTACAACGTCGAGCCATCAATAATCGGTACCCCGCACGGAAGCCATAGAGGGGAAGAATCCAGAGCTGCATCAAATGCATGTAGAACGGTGAACCCGGTGCCGTCAGTGTTCAACCTGAAAATCGTACCCTCGCCCACGGGTCCACCAGTCTCGGCCGTGCCATACAATGTTGAGCCGTTGAGAACCACTCCATCCAGCGTGTGTCCTTCGACTTCGGACAACGAGTGCAGCACACGGTATCCCGAGCCGTCTAATCCGATACTGTAGACACGGCCGCCAATACTTGTGCCGTACAAGGCAGAACCATCCGTAACAAGGGGTCCCATCAGTGGAGATGACTCGTTGTCTTCATCAAACGAGTGCAAGGTTGTGAAAGTCTCGGCTTGGGCAATGGACGATTCGCTAGACACATCCGCCATGGCAGACAAGAACAACGCCGCCATCATGACTCGCCAGTTCGGTTTTATGCAACACATCGCAATATCTCCTGACTCAAAGCGAAACGATTCGGAGTTGTCCAAGCAGAAAACATGACGCAACCACCACCGGCTGCGCGGCACGCAATCAGCGGTGGATTGGTACAAGGAGAAATACCAAGCCCAGAAGAGCCGCCGCGAGGCTCGGCTCAATGGGGCGACCAGGGCTCGATACGCTGACGCTGCCTCCGAGTATGGCAAGGATGCGATATGTGTGTCAATTTAATTGGTTCCACCAACCCTGACAACCCCCACCACCCCCCAATAAGTCGGGGCCGTGGTTGGCGGGCGACAGGGCTCGAACCTGTAACCTTCGGCTCCGGAGGCCGAAGATAGTCTCGCCCAAACCTAAAGGAGCGTAAGGAGTTGCGGCGACAGTTCAGGGTTGCGGTGCTTCCAGTGGTGCTAGACAGCTCGCCGCTCAGTGGTTCAAGTTGCATCGCTTTGCATCCTGCGAGGGCCCGCTCATGTTCTAACTGCGCGATCCCAAACTGGACACGCTATCTTCTACCAGCGCCGCCCGCGCGGCGGGCACCCCGAAGAAGACCCGAAGATACCGATCCATCGCCCTCGTCTGCGTCAGCACACTATTCTCCCAACGAGAAATGGTCTCGACGGCAACGCCGAGCCGATCGGCCAGTTCCCGTTGACTCATGCCCAGCTTCTCGCGATTCCCTCGAATCTGTTCGGTCGATAGCAGCCCTAGCTGCTCCCGCAACGCCGCGGCAATTTCAGCGTCCGCGACGTTGTCGAACACCAACTCGCCGCATGATCGACAGCGAGGAACGTGCAGCCGTGGAACCTCGACTGTGTATGCCCGGCCGTCATGCCTGATCTCCGAGACATGCCGGACCGCGCGGCGCCTGTTTTTGCGCAACGCGCTGCTCCTGCGCCGTTGGCGCCACGAGGACTTCGTTTCGTCAACTTGTCAATGATCAACTGCAAACTCGGCGCAACCGTGCCGAGAAACCGCGCCTTACGGGTTTCTTTCCGCCTCTTTCTTCCGTCCAGTGCGGGGTTCCATGCTCCTTCTCATCTGTTGTCAAGACCCGGTGGACCAGGACACCGGGTCGGGCTTGGGGCTTGACGCCCAAGGCCAAGTCGGACATCGTGCGTCTCATTCCGGGTGCCCCCGAGCAGGTCGCTGTGGTAAAACGCATCTTCACCAACTCCGGCTACTGCATCGACGGCGGCGTGGCGTTCTTTGCCGAGTGGGACACGTCCATCCCGGGCTATCGCATCTACGACGTGGGGGCGTGCTCGACCAGCACGGACTGCGGCTAAACGATGAGCCAACGGAAATGCGACTGCAACTGCATCGAACATGATCGAGAAGTACCAGGTGTTTTGTCGGCTGTGCGGGTACTATCGGCCGATTCGGGAAAACAGCCAGACGCTGCTGTCGCCGGCGTGGCGAGCGGCGTTGGAACGCTATCAAGCCCATGAATAGGCATGACGGGTCTATTGTGCGCTGACATGGGCGAGCGGATCGGACTGCTGGATGCCGTGTAAGTTATGCGTTGGGTTACCACCCAGGTCAGCCACTCTCTGTTGCCGGCCAGCTACAGACTGTTGATCTTCTTTGCCAATATCGGTTGAGTTGTTTCTTGAATCGGCGCCAGGAATGCGATACCGATGTGATTGCTGTCCTCATCCGACTGGCAGTAGGCAACTTGTCCCAAGACGTCCGCATGAACTTCTTCGCTCGTTCCATTGTGAAGATAGAATCGAATACTGACCTGTTGTCCGCGTTCCAACAGAAGCACCGTGGAGATTCCCACTCCTCCGATACTGATATCAAAGGAGTTGCCCGGCACAACAGGTCCGTTTGGCAACACGGTCAGTTGCAGTCGGCAATAGAATGCCACGCGTTCATAGCGCCGTAAATCTATCGAGGCTAAACCGACCATTTTCAGTCACAATCGTCACGGATTTACGTTATCATTCAAGAAGTACAGGTGCTAGCAAGCTCCATCATGCCCAGCTCTCCACAAGAGCATGCCTCAGTTGGGCAAACGCCGACAGATTCTGCATCTGCGGCTTCGTCGGGGTTTTCCAGGGCAACACGGCTGATTTCGGAGAACTGTGAAAAGAATGCCGCCAAGAGAAGCGGGTCGAACTGGGTTCCCGCGCCTTGTTGTATCATTTGCAAAGCTTCTTCCTCTGGCAGGGCCGGACGGTACACACGGTCGTGGGTCAGGGCGTCGTAGACATCCACAATGGACACGATGCGGGCACTCTCGGGGATGGCGTCGCGAACCAGACCAGAGGGGTAGCCTTCACCGAGCGCAAGCGGAACGAGGACAACCTGCGAAAGGCCGAAGAAACGCTGCGACTGACGATGGAAGCCACCAACGAGGGCCTCTGGGATTGGAACGTGCGGACAGGCGATGCGCACCACAGTCCTGCGCTGGGCGAGTATTCTCGGTTTTGAACCCTCCGAAGTACAGCAGCACCACGACTTGTGGAAAACGAGGATTCACCCAGACGACAAGCCTGCGGTGTTGGAGCACGCGCGGAGCGCACCTGGCCGGGGAGGTTCCTTTTTTCGAGATTGAGCACCGTCTGCGGACGAAAACGGGCCAATGGAAGTGGGTCTTGAGCCGGGGGCGCGTGGTGCAGCGCGACGAGAACGGCTCGCCGGATGTGGCGGCGGACATTCCTGACGTCCATATCGAATGCAAACGGACCGAGCGGCTTCGGCTGTACGAGGCGATCGAGCAGGCGATTGCCGACGCCGGTGAAAAGGTGCCTGTCGTTGCGCACCGCCAGAATCACAAGCCTTGGGTGGTCGTCGTGCGGTTGGACGATCTTCCCAAGCTGGCCGTGCAGATCTACTTAACGTTGGCGGAGAATGCGTGAGTCAAAGACCACGCTCCTACGCATGCGCCACCGGCGGCGTTCGAGGGGAACGAACGGCGATTACTTGAAGGAATGGGTTGTCAAGAACTCGGCAGGCGTCAGGACCGGAATGTCCGAGGAGGAAAAATGCTTGGGGTTACGGCTGACGATGCAAGCGGCATCCGCGCGTATTGCGCTGAAGTATTGGATCGCGTCCTCAAAGTCTTTGAAATCCGCGTCGATCGCCTGATGGAGAATCTGTTCATCGCAGCTCACCGGCCCAAAGACATTGCGGAGCATGTTCATAGTGCGCATTGCCCGCGATGCACCGCCGAGCTTGCGGAGCACATAGTAGATATTGGGAAAACTGATCGCCGAAACAAGCCCTCGGATCTTGCCACGCTCGGCCAGGTGCCAGACCTGCTGGGAATCTGTGACGAATGGTTCCCGGTCCAGCAGAACGTCCAGCAGAATGTTTGTGTCGAGAAAGACGTTCATCAGCGACTCACTCCATACTTCTCCGTAAGCGCGTCAGCCAAAACATCCTTCTCCGATTGCCCTGGCGGCAAATGGGCCATGCCCCGGGCTCGGGCGGCAATCGAGTTCGCCGGAATGGCGCCGGCTTGCTCGCGATGCGTAAGGGAGACAATCCAACGGCTGAAGAGGGCCGAGACACTGGTCCCCTGTTCGCCGGCGATTCGTTTCGCCGCCTCGATGACCGATTCTTCCGCGTTGAGCGTGAGTTTCTTCATGGGGATCTCCAGTACGTACTGCAACCACTGAAGTATACGTACTGTTGGCCGGTTGGTCAAGGTCCAGATTTCGGGTATTTGATGGAACTTCGTAATTACCAACGAGATGCGGTAAATGCCGTCTATCCGGGACACGGCCAGGGAGATTGCCCACATTGCCGAGAAATGGACGGCTGTGTCCGGGAGCAGTGACTACCAGGAACTCATCGCATGGCTTGAAACAACCGCGTACTCGTCCTCCGACGGTGAATCTGGAGAGCTTCTGACATCGTTGGATACCCTTGATCAGCAGTTGCTCGCGGGCATCGAGGAACTGGAAACTGTGCGGCCGGACACTGACTTGGAGGAGTTCCTTCAAGCTCTGTGGCGCAGACACTTTGGCCCGGCATGATAGCGATAGCCTTGACACTCGCACGGCGCAGGACATCTTCACCCGTCGAGTGCGGCATTGACTGAGTCCATCTATCCAGAGAGAGAGCGTCGCAGATCGCTTTACCAAACTGGCCTTCCGCCAAGGGACGGTAGCGTGCTGATTGAGCGGCTCTCAGAAATCAAAAGTCTCCTGCAGGAAGCGACAGACTATGCCGTATGGGGTGTGGCGGAGCGAATTGATCATTTTGTGCGACTCATCGAGACAACCAGCGCAATTGAAGCGTTTGGGGTTCGTGATCTGAGAATCGGCAGAGGCCGGATAGCCTGGACAGACGTGTTCGCGTGGTGGATGGCCCCCAGTACAGCAGAGCGGAGGCCAACGCCAAATAGCGTATCGCGTTGGTATGACTTTGCGGCGAAGCACTTCATTTACGGATTGAATTGGGCATTAGGCTCAATCATCGGCTCTATTCTTGAACGCGACGGTAGTGCTGGTCAGCTTCTCGAGCGATGGCAACAATGCGAGCTTCCATGGGCGGTCCTGTGGTTCAAGGACATGGTGAGTTGGGGAACGCTCGACCCGATTGCGTCATATGTATTGACACGAAAGGAAGCGTACACTCGGCCCACTGCCGAAGAAATCGCTGGAGAATACTGGGAGGCCGTCGAGCAACTCAGTGACGCAGCTCTAGAGCCCCAACTGGTGGCTGAATGGATGCGTGGTAGAGAAGATGCAAGACCTACTGCTGCAAACGACCAGCCTCTGCCTCAAAGCGAAATCCACGCAGAGCTTGTTGAAGATTTCTCAGAGTACACGGGCGAATGTTGCGCGTTCTGCCTGCGATGTGCGAGCAGCGAATTGATTGGTACGACCCGGCTGGGTTCTGCTTGCCAGGTCACGTATTCCGGAGAATTGGCACAACCTAGAATCCGACGAGATTGAGTTCGGGCTCACTCCGAATGCAGTTGCTGTGAAGTGGCAGCGATATGTATAGAGATGCGCGGGCAGCGGGAATGTTGTTGGCCGGGATGAGCATATGGCCAGTAGAGACTAGCGGTGCTGTGAACGACGGGAGATTCGACCATGTTGTGTGGCTCATGGGAAAACCTCTATAAGGACGGATTGGACGAATCTTTACTACCAGCTCTTGCTAAATGCTTCTGTGGCAATATCTTACGATTTAGCCAACGTTTGAAACTCGTTCGACACGGGGAGCGGTGATATACTGAAAGTGCGGTCCATTGCATCCAACGAGGTCTATTGTCATGCGTAGTTTCGCCGAATATGTCTTGTCGGTTGCGGTCTTAGCGATGATGGCCTTCCGGGCGGCAACGTGTGCGGCAGATGATTCCAGCACCGTCGACCCCGCCTATCACCACGCATCGCCGGAAGCCAAGGAGAGATGGCTCGATCTGAAGTACGGCATTCGAATCCATTGGGGCCCTTATTGTCAGTTGGGCCGAGAGGCGTCCACGCCCCTGCTGAAGATGTCGAATGCCGATCGGCAGCGTTACCAGGAGCTGTACGAGACCTTCAATCCCGCGGATTTCGACGCTTACAAGTGGATGGACTTCTTCAATCGCTGTGGGATGAAGTATTTTGCCTTTACTGCCAAGCACGCCGATGGTTTCTCCATGTTCGACACCAAGACGCGGGTGAAGCGGCGGATCAATTGGATTGCCCCGGGAGGGCCGAAGATCGAAAAATGCGACGTGGCCTACAGCATCATGGAGACGCCATACCATCGCGACATCGTCAAGCAGTTGACCGACGCCGCTCACGCTCGGGGCATTGCCATCGATCTCTACTTCAATAATATGGACTGGTACGATGCCGACTTCCGCATGAACACCTGGAACCCCTACAAGGATCCCGGCTACACCAAGCAGAGCGACCCCCAAGGTTATGCCCGCTGCATCCGGCGGCACCGCACTCAGATTCGCGAGCTGCTTACAAATTATGGGCCGATCGACATGCTGGGATTGGACATGTACCTGCCCGATTGGTGCTGGCCGGACATCAAGCAGACGGTGATGATGGCACGGCGGTTGCAGCCGGAGATCATGATGCGGAACCGGGGCATCGGGGCCTACGGAGACTACTACACGCCGGAAAAGTGGATTCCTGAATCGTCGGACGTTCCCAAGGATGGCGCGGAGTTTGTGGATCCCAAGCTGCCGTGGATGGTTATCTACACGATGGCCGACATCTTCGCCTACGAGCCCGACGGATCGAAGTACAAGTCGGCCCAATGGGTGCTCGACAGCCTGATCGACATCGTGGCCAAGGGGGGGCTGTTCCAGATTTCAATTGGGCCCGACCCCCAGGGCAACTTCCACCCTACGGCCGTGGCCCGCCTGGAAGAGGTCGGGCAGTGGCTTAAGGTCAACGGTGAAGCGATCTATGGCACGCGGCGCTGGCGTCCATTTCATGGAAGGCGATCAGGTGCGTTTCACCCGCAGCAAGGATCGCCGTTTTGTCTACGCCATAAGCATGAAATGGCCCGGCAAGGAGCTTAAGCTGCATCTGGTTCGCCCCCGCGAAGGCAGCGAAATACACATGCTCGGCTACGAAGCCCCCTTGCGTTGGCACTTGGACAAGACAGCGGGATTGGTGATCGAAGTTGCCGCAATCGCTCCAACCGGAGACGGCGCGGCCCTGCCACGGGGCCTATGCTTTTCGCATCGAGGCCCAAGATTCGAGCAAGCCGTAGGGCACGGGGAACGCACCGCGAATGTCGGCCGTTGGTGTATCTCGCGCACGACGCAGAGCAGACCGCTACCTCTGCGGCAATCGTTCGCCGTTGTGAAAGCGATTGTAGAACAAATACGGGGGCGAATGATTGAAGAGTTCGGCGTGCCTGACGCCCTTGTCCTGGAGAATCCGAATCTGCTCGAAAATCTGTGCCGTCGTGTGATACTCGTTGAAGAAGCTCATGGGGCTGATGATGCAACTGAAGTGATCGCGCCCCACGTCTTGAATGGCTGTGTCGATCAGCCTGGCCAGTCGGGCATTGTCGGAAGTGTAGAAGATGCCACAGGCGTGATCCAGCGCGCCCATTTTGACCAACGATTTCGGATCCTGGCCGATGTGCTCATACGCTCCGCCCGGCTCCGGCCAGAAGTCCCAGTACATCAGGGCTTCGATGACAATGTCCTTCTGCGCCTGCTTGGCGGCCAGACCAAAGGCCCCTAAGAAGTCGGTCATTAGCTTGCCGCTTGAAGGCGGCGAACTGCAGGGCCGCGGCCGGATCGTTAATAACTGCCCCCGGCCAATCGGAGAAATGCCGGCCAACGTGTTTCTCGAAGGCCTGACGCATGGCGGGCCCGTAATCGAAGTTGGAGTCCAGATAGCGGGCAAAGTCGATGAATATGCCGTCCACCCGCTGCTCCGTCAAAAATTCCTTAATCGACTCGACCGCCAGCCGCTTCAACTCAGGATCGGCCGGCGACCAATACTCGCTCCTAACCAACTTGCCGTCAGTGTAGCGATACATCAGCCCGTCGTGTTTGAACAATGCGTCGGCCAAGCGGCGGTTCCTGACGTCGAACGGATTGACGACCGCATATACCTTCAGCCCACAGTCTTTACCCTTTTTGATGATCGCCGGCAAGTTTCGCAGCACTCTCGTACTGCTCGATGCCTGCGATGGTGAAGCAGGGGACGTTCCCAGGAACTTCTCCGCGAACTTGTTCATTATCATGTTGTTGTGATAGGTGCCCAGGTAATAGACGTGGTCGAATCCATAGCCGGCCAGTGAAGGGAGCAAGTCCTTGAAAAATGGGTCGTACGGCCCCCAGCCCGGCCAAATGCCCCAGTCGGCGATGCCAAACTCTTTCAAATTGCTGATTCGCTGTGTCGGAATCACAGGAACGTGAACGTCGAGTTGGAATTCCTTAAGCAGCCGGGCAAATAATCGATACTCATCTTGTTCGGCGACGATGGCCCAGGCGTGCGGTCTTGGACTCCAACCCCAAAACAGCAGCGACCCCTGGCGGCAGCCAACGGTGTCTCCATCGGCGGTATCTCGCGGAGCTCGCAGCACGGCCACCGGATGCTTGGCGACGTAAGAGACGTATTGCAGCGGCCGACCGCGAATCGATTGCCGGTCGGCGGGAAAGTAGATCGCGTCCAGCTTTCGCGAGTTGGTCTTCAGCTCCATGGCGTCAACCCCATGCTGCCTCGCCCAATCGGCAGGGACCTGGCCGAAGATGATCGTCGGCTTGCCCGCGGCAATCCAGTCGTTCAGAGCCTTGCGTGTCCCGGGCAGCATCTTAGAAGCGTCTGGCACGAGGAGGATTGCGTTGTTCAGGCTGCCCAACCCTGCGATATCAACCCGCCGCACTGGTAGGCCGCAGTTGTGGCACATGTTCTCCAGATGCCGTACGCAGTAGCAGAGGTTGTTGGCCCCGCCTTTGAAAAACTCCAGTCGCACGTCGTAGTCGACCTGTTTCCAGGGGGGAAGCACCTCCGGCAGCGTGAGCAGGGCAATCTGAGTCTTGCCCGTTGCCGAACGCCCTTGCGCGAGAGTCGAGAGACTGTCGACCTTGCCCGCGTCAAGCGCGGCTCGCTTGTTCTGGGCTAGAGACGAGGAAGCCGGAATAACCCCGATAATCATGGTTAGGGCTAGAAGCGCTCTCTGAAATCTGACGCACATTATAATTTCTCCGGAGCCTACAACGGGTCATAGTCGGGTTCATGCACAACATGCCTCGCGATCCGTCGCTACGGCAGTTATATCTATTGTGCCTCAGACAAGGCCTGTAGCCAAGCCGTAGAAGGCCCCGGAAGTATTTGGAAACCGCAAAGGGGTCGTCTCTGTGTAACCGTTCACACCCCGGGGAGCTGAGAAAATCGGGATTTGCGCAATCCTGTTCGGCTCAATTGCTGCAGAGGGTGGGTTGACGCACAAGTCGGTCTCCGGGCTGAATATCGGGGGCTGTCGAGGGGCATGTAAGGCGGGACGATGTCAAGCGGCGGAGAATTCACGTTGCGCGACCATCAGACCCAGTGGATGCTTGCCAGCGAGAAACTGCTGCCGATGAACCCACAGCAAGTGGGCCAACTCGCCGGCATCGCGGCGGTCGGTCTTCTGTTTCGACCGTTCCGTAGGCTGGATCACGACGATTTCGCGACAACCATACTGCTTCAGCATGTCCAACAGCCAGGGGTTCATGCCGCAGACCTCAAGGATCGCCAGAAAGCCGCCTTCCGGCCGCGCCTTCTCGGCAAGATCGGCAAAGAAGGCACGAACCTTCTCCCACTGCGTACTCACCTGTCGCTGCAGAATCACTGATCCGTCTTCGCTGCGCAGATTCACCGTCAATTGCCGCTTGTGTTGGTCGATACCGAGGTATAACATTCTGGGGTCTCCGGGAAAGGGTGACACTTGGGGTTAATAACGCTCCCAAGCGTACTTTTCTTGGAGACCCCGGCTCTTTCATGGTATCTGGAACTCTCCCAAAGATGTTGTGGTGTACGGTGAAGGTCGTATCCCGCTTACAGGTCTTACACAAGAAGTATTGGCTGCTCGCACACAGATTATCAACGAAGCACGGTCGGCTGGTTTCAGAAAATTGCGGATTACCGGACAGCGAGTAGTGGGAAGCACGTCAGCCAATCCTGGTAAGCTCGTTGATATAACGGTTGACCTTGAGAGGTAACACAATTCAAGGGTCTGCTATGATCGAATCTCAGCTTGATTACTTTCGTTCGCAGGTTGCAAAGGGGATGTCGCAAGGTGAGGTCATCGCTGCGATGAAGTCTCGTGAATTGTCGATTCTCGACGCAATCAAGGCAGCAAGAGAAGTATTCGGAATTAGCTTGGGTGAAGCCAAGCAACTCGTAGCGTTGCATCCAGACTATTGTGAAACGGCTGCCGCTTCAGCCCCATTGCAGGACGAACTCATTCAGTCGTTTCAGGACTTGGCCGAAAGAACGAGCAGGGAAGATTGAAGGGGCCGTTAATGGTTCCTGTCGGTAGTGCGTCACCGGACAAAAGGACATGAATTGAGCAGCACCGGCTTTGTCCGTGCCGTGGGCCGAGTCCTACCGCCCTACCGCCCTTTGCCCCGCACGCTTGCACGGTCCTCGGCGTCCGAACATCGGGCGGCGGGGCAGCGAGCGACTGCGAACATCCTAACGCCCTAATGCCCCAACGCCCCGCTGTTCGCCACGGATGAACACCGATGCGTGGCTCGACGCCCTAACGCCCCGACGCCCCACGCCCTGCGGAAAGAGAGTGGCGTGTCCGCTTCGGCGTTTTGCTTCCTCCTCTTCTTTATTTGGGTAGTTCCGGGGACAGCATACATAACTATTGACGCCGAAAGAGGACGGTTGGTAGATTGACGGTCATGGCCCGACTAGCAAGAGTGGTGATCCCTGGGATGCCGCATCACATTACCCAGCGCGGCAACCGCCGACAGCAGACCTTCTTCAACGACGAGGACTACGCGGCCTATTTGGCACTGATGGGCCAGTGGTGCAAGGAACTGGGCGTGCAGATATGGTGCTATTGCCTGATGCCCAATCACGTTCACCTGATTGCCGTGCCGAAGACGGAAGACGGCCTGCGGCGAGCGATCGGCGAGGCGCACCGGCGCTACACGCGGCGGGTGAACTTCCGCGAAGACTGGCGCGGACATCTTTGGCAAGGCCGCTTCGCCTCGTTCGTCATGGACGAGCCGTACCTGCTGGCTGCGGCGCGATACATCGAACTGAACCCGGTCCGTGCGGGAATGGTCGTTGCGCCGAGCGACTATCGCTGGAGCAGTGCCCGAGCGCACTTGAAGGGCAAGGACGACGGATTGGTGAAGGTCTCTCCGTTGCTGAAGATCGCGGGAAACTGGCGGCGGCTGTTGACCAGTGCGGTCAAGCGAAGAAGAGATCGAAATGTTTCGTCGGCACGAACGCACAGGTCGAGTCCTGGGAGACGACGATTTCCAGAAGCGATTGGAGAAGAAACTCGGGCGGGTTTTGCGTCGGCAAAAACCCGGTCCCAAACGGGCTTCAACCCGATAATTACGTATGCTGTCCCCGGAACTCTCCAATTGGCCGCACCGATGTTAAGTGAAACTGTGTTTGAACTGGTCGTACTTCTACTGTTCATTGCCTTTACCATCTTAAACAGCATGGAGAACAGAAGCACGTGCTCGGGGTCTGCCCATATTATTCATATAATACGGATCGTGATCGCATATGCAGGAGTAGAAGTGCTTTTGCTATTTGCTCCTTTATCAATGTGGTTTCGCAGTATTTGTGACAGGGTTACAAGGCTGGGGGCAGTTGCGGGCATCCTTGTTGTGGCTGTCTGTCACGTCTCTTTTGTCGTGTGGCGTCGTGGTTCAAGATGACGGTACGGTGTCCTGGGGTTGCTCGCGGGCGTCAGGTCTCAAAAACATGTCATCCGCAAATGAGGAAGCGAGTGAAGGTTGCGACGAACATCAATGCCACGACTTGCCACCTTCGAATGGGGCGTGCGCGAGCACGAGCATCAGGGTTCAGAAGCATGTCACGCGTAAGGCGAGAGCCGATGAGGCTTGTGACCAACAACAGCAACAAGCCTTGCCACCGTCGTACGGGCGGATATGAGAGCACAAACTATAGACAGCTTTGCGACAGCGTAGGAGGGGGCACGCACTGTAAGGGCTCATAGGTTGCGGACAGATCAACAGCCGCCAAGCCCGTCACGGCGGATCCCCAGAACCCGATCCGTAGCGATACTGTTAACCAGGTAGTCGCGCGAGGTCGCACAGCGGGAAGAGTACCGCTGAGTTAACACTCGACGCGCCATGACAGTTAACTGCGCAGTCGCGTTTGCCCTACGGGTTGCCTTCGTTGTGCGGCGACCGAAAGAGACTCGAAAACGACAAGTGCTTCCCCAACAACCGTTTGCAGCTTTCCGCAAGGAGAGAGTTGTTACGAAGAGTGTTGCCTTCGGGGAGCTTTTCGTCTATCTGCGAAATTTGCCGCCCCTATGGTTAACGCCTGAGCCCCCGAAATCGGAGGCCCGGGCGTTTCGCTTTAACTCGCTTTCCCGCAATGATTTACGCCGATTCTCCTCTCGGCGGAAAACTCTCCGTTTCGAGAGAGACCAAAAAGGGTCCGAAGGCAAACCAAGAGGTTGCCATCGCACCCCAGAATCTTGGCCAAAACTCTCGGACTCTCTGATTAACAGTCCCCCGCGGGTTAGGGGATTGGGAGATAGGGTTGGAGCCGGTTTGGTGTCAACGACTGTCACTTGTTGCGTCGGGGGAATTTAGCCACGCTTCGCCACCCTTTACCATCGCATCATCCAGTTTAGCTATGCTCTTCTCGACGCTCGTAGGTGACTGCAAAAGTCTCTCAAAGATTACCCGAAAGCTGTCAGTCGCCCGATGGACCAGCCATGTCACGTCAGGCCGACTAGGTCCCTTGCTTCCATGTACAACCTCGCTCCGAGCGTCGTACAGTCTTTGCATTAGCTTACGACGCTCCCTTGGCACACCGAACCGTTCGGGTAGCAGCGATCCCCCCCGCATCCCAAATTTGTAGCGAATCTCCCCTTTACGCCCGTCAGGAACTAGCAGACTCTCTAAAGCGATGACAAGGTCTGTCAGCTTATCATCCATGACCTCGCGACTAGCAGCGGCTCGAAATCGCCTGAAGGATGGAAATAGATTCTTCGTCTTATGGTCGCAGATGGCCTTTATCCTCGCAAAGGTATTCTTGTAGCGGCTGATGCCTTCCGGGTCTAGGGTTATTTTATTGCCGTGTGGCGACGAGCGCATCAGATGCCTCGAGCCGTAATGCGTACCACTGAGAAACGGGCTCTTTGGGCCTTCGCAGAGGAGGCTAAACCAAGCATTTCCGTCAGAAGATAGACCGAGTGATCCAATAAGCACGTCCCAGATATCACGCGAACGGTGCGAGGCAGATATGTCATCCGCACGATAGGATTGGCAGACTGTGCAGATCCAGTCTTGCTTGTTCAGCCGCGGTGATTGGCGGACCGGAAGGGGTTCAAAGCCGAAATACTCAATATCGGCATCTGTTATACGTCGAAACTCAATGTTGCCGTTAAGTTGGAATGCTCCGACGGCGGAGAAATTGCCGACCTGAAAGACAGTGACGTAGACAGTGTCGTCAGCTTGGACCTCGGTGACGTACTTCTGGGCGACCCGTCGAAGTGCGACCTCGTCGATAGCGACGGACCCGGTGGTAGAGAAGTAGCAATCGCAGAGATTCTCTGCTGTGGGATCAAGTAGGAACTCTGGCCACTTAATCTTGCGGATGTCATTTGCGACCGTGCGGAGTTGTTTCATCGCAGGGTCAGCGTATAGCATTCGCCCGACGCTTCGATAATCTGTCGCCTTGCGAAGCTCCGTGCGGCCTGTCGAACCACTGTCTGAATACGGCTCCCACCAAAGTATCGCATGTTCAAACTCCGCAGGTGCAAGCTCCTTCGCGATTGCCGCTTCAACCACAGAGCGTAGAGCTTTCTCCAGCCTGTCTACGTGTTCGTTGTTCATGTCCTTATGGTCCCTAGCAACGCCAATGAGTTTCTGCGGGTTCGGCCCGAAGGAGTATTCAACGTTCCACCGCGTTTTCCCACTTTTCCAGATACTCGTCGATCTCCTCGCGGAACCGCACAGGCCTCATGCCCCCGCCGAGGGCGAGCCGGACGAAGCCGTCTTCCGGGTCGTCAAGTAGGCGTGGGAGGGCGAAGGCGCGGTACTCGGTGATGGAGTGCTTCAGCCCTTTCGGCAGCTCATTCCGGGCGTTCTCCCAATACTCCCGGATCCGCTCGTCCTCGATGTTTTCCGTGTTGTAGGCGTGGGCGAAATTGCTTGGCGGGGCCCAGATCTCGTGGAGTGCGGGCAAGATCAGGGTGGCCAGATTGTCGAGATCCTTGCCGCCACCCACGGGCGGAATCATCAGGATCGTCACATTCAAGGTGGACGCCAGGGGAAAAAGGTAATGGTACCTCCTTCTGAACCCGTTGAGGGCCGTCCGAAGAGCCGTGTCGAAAGCGGCGTTGTCCCCTGTTCGGTGTGGCGCGTGGTGGAGCTCCAGAGTGAATGGCGCCCCGAGCGTCATGTTCCGCGTCTGGAAAGTGAGCCGGGTCAGGACGCTATCGTGCAGGTCCGCCTTCGTGTTCGGCGTATTCTGGTAGGCGTGCAAGACCCCGGAGCAAATGAGTCGCTCCGTTTCCCGGAGATGCTCCTCGTGGGCCGTCATCCGCATCATCTGCCGCTGTGATTCATAGGAGTCGTTGCCCATGTGCCGCAACACGCGCTCCCTGTCGCGCTCGAATTCGGCCAATTCCCGGAAGCCGTCGCGACCACAAAACTCACCAGGGTGGAAGGGCCCTTCCCTGAAGTCATCCGCAACCGAGTGACGCCACCAACCTCCATCATCTTCGAAGTCGTCCCGGCTGATGCACTCGACGAGGTCAAGGTCGGCGAGGAAATCTCGGAAAGGCTCGGCCGTCACCCAGACACCGGGTTTCGATCCCCGGTCCCGAAGGTGGTAACGGACTATGAGAGCCTTAACCTGCCGGTCGTCACGGTAAAGGAGGCGGGTGCGGTCGATGCCGGAGTCGTCTCGTGGCTTCCCGAGCAGGTCGAGGTAATTCTTCGGCAACCGGTAGATCGCCGGTGGGTCTTTCGCGCTGCTGAAGAAGTCCAGCTGCAGGAACACATCACCCCGGTAGGCTGACTGCCCGGCCGACTTCGAGTTGACTCGAGTACCGGCGCTGGAAGGCGATGGCGTCAGCGGTTTTGATCTTCTTGCTTTGCGGCTGCTGATTGAGCGTTACCCTGACGCGGCCGAGTCGGCGCTTCCGCAACGCCACCGCTTGGCCTTGCCTGGTTTTGCTGTACCGTCCTCGTTCCACAGTGACCTCTCCTGAGTTTGCAGCCGCGCACTAATCCATTTTACCAAAGAGGGCCAGAGGATGTAGGTGGTTCACGGTGGGTGGGCGGTCCAGAGCTGACCCAGCAAAGCGAAAGCGGGCCTATGCACGCGCCGGTGAGACATCTCGCCCCCGTCAGGCTGGCAATGTGACCGATACACACTGACGAAACGATTGCGATCAGCGGGCGAGGAGTTGACCCCGGGCTCCGCCTCCGTACACTATGCTTCATTGGGGCGGCATTGCTCCGGTTACGGGGAAGGTCGAAAATGCGATCCGATCCCCGGAAGATCCACGAGTACCGTAGGTGATGAGGGAATGCGATCACGCATTGGTAGAGGAGGGCATGTTCGATGTGCGCGAAAGACACGGTAAAGTTGTTTGAGCGATGGTACGCCACTCCGCTTGCCGAGCTGGAGAAGGTCCCGAATGGAGACGGTGCGTTCGTGGCATTCAGCGTGGCCCTCGCGCTCTATGAGCGATTCGCCCTGTCGTCCATTGACGCAGCGGGGCAGAAGGCGGATGCGACGGCCATGTACAAACGGTTGGCGGTTGACTTCAACATCACGGAGGCCGAGGCCACTGAGTTCTGGGAGATAATGCGGCACGGCGTGCAGCATCAGGCGATGCCAATGCAAAAGCAAAAGAACAAGCCGCTCACCCCTTGGCTCTTCAAGGGCTCCTTCCACCAACCGATTGAGTTCGAAACGCATTCCGGGAAGCGCGTGCTCCAAGTCCAGCCGTGGCTTTTTCGGGACAAGGTGATCGATCTCTACCGTCAGAATCCGAAGATGATCGACCACAGCCAGTCCTTCCCGTGGGCGAGCATCTTTCCGCTCCCCGCGACGCCGTAACCGCGCTGCGGTGTGTTTATTGCTTGGTTGACGATGGACTGCGGTCACTTCTTTTGGGGGGGACAAAGGGGACATTCTACTTTAATTCATAAGTTGGCAGGAATAGGCAATCCAGAAAACACAGGCAGCCGATAAAGTAGAATGTCCCCGTTTGCCCTCCGTCCGGGAGAAATCGTACAGCCCCGGCGTCAAGTTGGCGAAAACAACCTCACCTGGATTGGCGACTGTTCGCGTTTGCACAAAATCGCCGACGTTCTTCCAACCCTCCATGTCCCAAGTCATCAGATGTAGGCGAATCCGTGCTTTCTTGCCAGCCGGCTCAACACGAGGCCCTCGATCGGAGTTCACTACGCGCTCCTCGTTCGCTTGAATTGCGCCGGGAATATCCATGACGACCTTCATGGCTGCCGGCTGCGGTAAGCGGATGGTTAGCTCCTGCTTGGAGTGTTCGGCAGGTACGGGTACGGCCCAAATATAGAGGTGCGGAGCGAGCACGATGACGTGGGTGTAATCCTTGCCCGGCCTGGCGATCTGGAAACGGCCGTCGGCATCGGTGCGGACGACGTCAAGCCTTGCATTTCCGATCCAACGCTTGAGATTAGGGTTGTCGTTGCCGACGTTCACACTGCCTTCGATCGAATAGTCGGCGGACGAATGCCAATCAACTTCGCCGTTTTCCACACTGAGTGAACCCCGACCGCGCAGAAAGACTCGGGCGTTTTCGACAGGTTTGTTCTCATAGTCCAAGACTTGCCCGCTAATAGCGGCAACCGGCGAAACTGCCTCGACTAGGCGCGGCTCTGTTGTCTGCTTAATGGCCGCGGCCGGCGGTGACGCCGGTATTGCCCCATGCGAATCCATATCCGGCAACTTCTCAGCATCGCCTTCGTAAATAAATTGGTACCGCAAACCGCCGCCAGTGTATGGCCCTCCGCTAAGTGGGGCCCGAAGCTGAATTGCTCCGCATGTGCCCTCTTTGGTGATGAACAAGAACGACGCAGTCAGTTTATCGCCGTACTTCCCGGTCTTCTCGTCGACGGTGGCCAGGAGACCTTGCCAAGGTGCGGGCAGCTCGATCTTCTTGCCCTTCGAGAGTTCCTGTTGGAGGTGTTCGTAGCGGTCGTTCTCGATGCGCCATACCTTCATGTCCAGCGGCTTGAATGCATAATATGATTTGTCGCTGCCGGACGGCTTGACCGTGATCGTCACCAAGTCTACGCCCTCGCGCTCGGCCCAGGCCAGTAATTCCTTCGACGGCTCGTTACCCGAGGAGTTCTTGATGAGTTCTGAGGGCGGATTCGGCTGTCGTCCGCTATCCAAGTCTAGGAAGCCTTGCGAGGGGGACTCCTCGAAGGACTTCGGCTGTTGGTCAATTGTGCCTCCGCCCACGGTGACCTTCGGACCGGACGGGAATTCCGTCCGCAGCCGACTTGGGGGCGGCGGGATTGATTTTGCACATTGACCCAAGGATTGTCGGATAATATCAAGCTGTGCATCGGCCTCGTTTTTCACGAATGTCTGCCAGTTCTTCGACCACCACCGTGCCCAACGTTCTGCAAGTTGCAGGAATAGCTGCCGCTGGATGCGCTGCTGCTCGGCGGTAGGCCCAAAGTGGACGAAATTGAGTTCGTGCCAGCCCAGCGACTGGCCGGTCATTGCCTCCAACGTCGGCATAAACTCGCGAATGGGGCGTCCGTATGAAAAATAGCCCGACCCGCTAGAAGGTCGGTTCGGCTTGCCGATGTGGGTATTGTCGTGTTCCTGCATGAATTGCGCGAGCTTAGGATTGTCTTGGATGGGCAATCCGTAGTCACTGGCGGATGGTTGCAGCGTCTTCGGAATCGCACGGATCATCGCTGGAATCGCCCTTGGGTCGTCAATTCCGCCAACACGAAGCCCAGCGCACGCAAGGTCAATCCACGTTCAGTCCGGTCGAGTTCTTGTACAAGTCGTGGAACCGCCGGCTTGCCGATCTCAATCAATTCGCGGATCACAGACGCCCAAGATCCTTTGTCGAGGCTAGGGCCACTGCTGATGGTGTAGACTCGCAACACTCTCAGCCCCGCCTCCACACGTTCATATAGCGGGGCGGAGGATCGCATCACCTTCAAGGCGCTTTCGCTCAGGTCTTTCTGTTCGCTGGTCTTCTCCTCCAGCACTCTCCGCTCTGCCTCAAGCCGGTTCCGATCTGCTGGAAGAAACCTGCTGGTCCACGACCGCATGTTATCCGTGGGCTCGTGAAGCGACCATCCGGCAGGCGGCTTGTGCCACCAATTCGCCTCGAATTTCACCTGGTTTGGATGTCCTTGGGCGTCAACAACGTATGTCGCTCCCTTGATGACGTCTGCGACAACGCGTGTGCCTTCTGGGAATGGTATAAACAAGTCCGCTAACTTCACAGCGCCGCACTCAATTCGCGACACCGTGACTTGTGACACGGTGAAGCGATCGGGAACCGGTGAAGCGGCAGTCGATTCCGTCAGTTTGATAGGCATCCACACGTCGCCCACGAGCCGGCTGTCTTCCACGGCAAAGTTCTCGATCCGCCACATGTGGTGATTGGCTGTGGGAGGATCGTCGTGCCGCGAATCACACCGGACAGGCAAGAAGTCCTTCTTTGGATCGAGAAGATAAACGCGTTTCCCTCCGGGTTGTTGGGCCCAACTCGGTTTCCAGGGAAATGAGAGCTGGATCAAGTTCCCATCCGTTGGCATCGTGATCTCGAACTCGTTCTGGTGCTCCAGGAGGTACGGAAACAAGTATTCCACGGGATTTGGACACGTCGCGGGTTCCGGCGAATGGCTCAACCATCGGACATACAGGTCGTTATCGGTTGGACATATCGGGTACTGAATCTGCCCCTGAGGCGGCCTCTCCTGCTTCACAGCGAACTGAATATTTCGCGCAACGCCCTGCTCAGCGTTATTAGCGCAAGAACTGCGATAGGACACTTTGGTGGAGGCGGCGTTCTCGAACATTTCAGTGTCTTCTCGAAACGAATCGCCGAGTCGCCAATGCCGATATCGTCTATGGAAAGACGGAATGTCTTTTCTCTGGCTACCTACTTCTCCGTTGTGATTGTCGTGCCAACTGGTAACCTCGTCCGCCTCGAAGTAGATGTTGTTCATTTTCTCCAGTCGCTGCTGAAATGTGCGCACCAACAACGCACGTTGCTCGGCAGGCGAGATTCGGCTGAACTCCTCGACGGACATCGAAATGGGCGGTGATGCCTGCCTCGCTTTTTCTGGTGATGGCGCTGCGGCCCAGGCCACGGCGGCGAAGATCGCAATCGAGGCCAGTATCACAAATAGATGCTGCCGCCGCCGGCAAGACGTGGGGCCGGTTCGCAGCCGGCGATACGGCGAATCCGGGCCAAGAGCGATCCGCCGTGCGCCGCCAGCGAGAGCGAGGGCGAGGTGGCCCGCAACTCTTCGATGGCCAACAGGGCACGGCCGTAGTCGGCGCGGCTGCCGACGGTGGCCATCGCCACGTCGTCGCAGCAGTTCTCCCGCTCGTTGCGGATCTGACGCGAGAGCCACCACACGGCCGGATGGTAGAAGAAAATCGTCTCGACCAACGTCTGGAGCAAATTGACCAGATAATCGTGGCGGCGAATGTGGGCCAGTTCGTGGGCCAGGATCAGTTCGAGTTGCGCCTCCGGCAGGCCCGTCACCACGCACACGCGGCAACAAGATCGCCGGACGAAAGTAGCCTATGACCACGGGCGTCTTGACCAACGTCGATTGCAGCACCTCAACGGCTCGCTTTAGCTTCAGTCGTTTGGCCGTTCGCGTCAGGACGCTTTGGACGGCGTCTCCGACCGGGGAAACGCCCACTGTCCGCAGCCGACGCATCGTGTACCAACTCAATAGCGGGCGGCAGGCAGCCAGCAATACCCCGGCAAGCCAGACCAGCACGATCTCGGGCAGCCACGGTTGAACATGCCTCTTTACCAGTGACCATGACGAGGCCAAACGCAGCGGCACAGGCTGCAATCGCGGAGGTCCCGCCTGTGGCTTCGACGCGAGTTCCACAGGCGACTGAACGGACGGGGCCATCTCACCACCGTGTCATTCCCATGATGCAATGGAGGCATGGGTTGTGATGCTGGCATCTCAGGCTGCTGGGCCGAGGCGAGCTTCGCTACCGCTACGGGAGCATCGACAGCCCAGGGCGAAAACCATGTCACGACCGGCACGGCGACCATGATCAACATGGCGGCCAGCAATGCCCAGTAGCGAGTGACGGCCGAGCATCGCTGCAACGCCCTTTGCAGCACGATCACCACGAGGGCCACGAGGGCAAACTGCCACAGCGAATGGACCAGCACCCAACCGATGCGGTCCGCCCAGGCCGATTGTGTCAGAAATTGCAGCATGGCTATTTGCCCTCCATCTTGTCGAGCATCCGGCGGACTTCGTGCAGTTCCTCCTTCGTGGCCTTTCCCGACGAAAGGGCCTGCAACACCAGGCTCATGGCCGAGCCGTCGTAGACCTTCTCGATCAGGTCGTCGAGTATCCGCTTGCCGGTCTTCGCCCGGCTATGGGCCGGCCGATAGACGTGCGGCTGGGCCTCCTCATCCCGCTTGACCAGCCCCTTTTGCAGCATGACCGCCAGCATCTTGACGGTCGTCGAGTAGTTGGTCCCCTTGGCGGCTTCCAGCCGCTTGTGGATCTCGCGTACCGGGCTGGGGCCAAGCTCCCAGAGAATACGCAGAATCTGCATTTCCACTTCGGTCGGCTGGGCGGAAGCTGGTCGGGGCATGGGGTCGATCCTCCTGGTTACGGCAAACCTTGCCAGTAGTCTCTCTCGATCGCGAAAAACTGAAAAGAGGGCCTGCTCAGCGAATTCATTCGCCACGGCCCTGAGTATAGCGAACGAATTCGCCACGTCAAGACCTATTAGCGAAGATTTTCGCTACGGCGAGAGTCACCGTCCAGTTGGGGGCTCTTTGGCAACTGGGTGGCCACGCAGCACCGTCTTCCTCTGCCGGTGTTTCGGCCGCTTCAGAATAGCGACAGGAGATTTCGGATACACTGACCGTACCCTTCATGCAGGTACAAGCCGAATTGGGCGATGCCCGAGCCGGCCAACGCGAATTGGGCGACCGCAAATCCTGCAATCGTGAACTGACTTACGCTGATGACGCCCAGGCCGAACTGCGAGAAGTTGATGATGCCCGCCCCAAACTGACCGACTGAAATAATCCCCTTGGCTGGCACGGGCATTCGGTTGGGACGGTACTTGAACGAAATATGGAGCAATGGCAGGCCGAACAGCGTTGTCGGCGACTTGTACTCGAATCCCCAGCCGTCCCATTTTTCAGGTTCGTCAACAGAATTCGTGGGTTGATTGACGTTTAAGAGCGGGTTTCTGGGGGAGGAACCAGCGGCCCCAGGTTCCTCCCCCAGGCCCCCACCTCCTTCCCTCTTCTCTGTTGTTCCGGGAAGAGCGAGAACCTCGGGAGCCAAAACAATCGCATCCTGTGGCGTTTCCGGTTAAAGATGGAGTTGCAAAACCAACCATCTCGCCGGGAGCCACCACAGGATGCAACTGAAGACTATCCTCAATCGGGTCGAACCTTTCAAGTCCTTTGTGTACGGAAAAGCCAGATGGGTGGAGGGCACGGAGCGGCCGACGCTCGAAGTCGAGGTGCATGCCCGCAAGAATGGCCGGCCGATCTGCTCGGGCTGCGGCCGCCCGGGGCCGGGCTACGACCGGCTGCCCGAGCGGCGGTTCGAGTTCGTTCCCCTGTGGGGAATCGCCGTGTACTTCGTGTATGCCATGCGGCGTGTGGACTGCCCACGTTGCGGCGTGACGGTGGAGCGGGTGCCTTGGGCCGAGGGAAAAACCATTTGACGACCAGCTACCGCTGGTTCCTGGCACGCTGGGCCAAGCGGATGTCCTGGGAGGAGGTGGCCTCGATCTTCCACACCAGTTGGCGAAACGTGTTCGAGTCGGTGAAACATGCGGTTTTCTGGGGCGTGGTCCATCAGGACCTGGACGGGATCGAGGCCATCGGCGTGGATGAGATCCAGTGGCGGAGGGGGCATCGTTACCTGACGTTGGTGTACCAGATCGAGGACGGCATGAAGCGGCTGTTGTGGGTGGCCCAGGAGCGGACGGAGGAGAGTCTGCGGCGGTTCTTCCAGAGCCTCGGCGAAGCCCGGCAGTCCATCCGTTTTGTCTGTAGCGACATGTGGCAGCCCTACCTGAACGTGATTGCCGAGCAACTGAAGCAGGCCGTCCACGTCTTGGACCGTTTCCACATCATGAAGAAGATGAACGAGGCGATCGACGAGGTCCGCCGCAGCGAGGCGGCACGCCTGCGGCGTGACGGCTACGAGGCGGTGTTGAAGCATTCCCGCTGGTGCCTCTTGAAACGCCCCGAGAACCGCACCGAGAAGGAGACGGTGAAACTGACGGAACTCTTGCAGTACAATCTCCAGAGCGTTCGCAGCCATCTTCTGCGGGAGGACTTCCAGAGGTTCTGGGAGTACACCAGCCCGGGCTGGGCCGTGAAGTTCCTGGACCAGTGGTGTGTCCGGACGATGCGGAGCAAGATCGAACCGATGAAGAAGATTGCTCGGAGTCTGCGTGAACATCGAGACTTGATCCTCAATTGGTTCCGTGCGAAAGGGAAGATTTCGGCAGGCTCCGTCGAGGGCCTGAACAACAAAGCAAAACTGACTATCAGAAAAGCCTACGGTTTTCGGACCTACGAAGCCATTGAAATCGCCTTATATCACACGCTCGGCAACCTTCCCGAGCCAAACTTCACCCACGAATTCTGTTGATGAGGCCAAAAACAGGAGGCGGATCGCCACGGCCGAAATCGCACACATTCGACCAAGTGTGAGAACCGGTCAGATAAACGATGCGGCCTTCCGCATCTTCAAAATAGCGCGGATTGCGCTTGCTGACGTGGAGAGGACCCGAGGCGAATGGTTTGGCGTCTTTCGACGCGATGGCCGTCGTCTTAGGCTTGTCCTTCTGGGCCGAGGCACCCGTCTCTTGCCCGCGCACCAGGGGGAGCCCCGTTGCCGTGAAGCATGCTACGAGGCCATAAAGGCCAGCGCAACAGAATAGCGTCTGCGATTCACGTTCATTCTCCTTGCCGATAGAAGTTGCCTTGTGAGCTCGGTTTTTCGGCAGCGGCACACCTCAGTCGCCTGCGGACTCGTGATGTAGGCGGTTTCCAAACTCAATCGCAACCGCTGGGAGGGGTTTTCTCGAAGAAAACCTCACCGGGAGTTCGAAACCCGAGGCAGCGCGGGGGCGGTTGTTGAGTAGGTTTTCCACCTGCCGCACCTGGGAATGGGAGACGTCGCGAAAGTCAGTCCCTTTGGGAAAGTATTGGCGGATTAAGCCATTGGTGTTTTCGTTCGTGCCGCGCTGATACGGACAGCCCGGATCAGCAAAGTATAACTCCATGCCGAGGTGTTTTTCCAGCCGGTGGCAGGCGCAAATTCGGTGCCATTGTCGAAGGTGATGGACCGCCGTCGCTGTTCGTCCAACTCCTTCATGCGTTGTTTGATTTTCGCATGTACATGGTCGGCATTCTTGGATTGAACCTTGACGACGATTGTGAACCGCGACTTGCGGTCTACCAACGTTGCCAGACCGCCGGTGCCCGCCGGGCCGAGCACGGTGTCGCCCTCGAAATCGCCCAGCCGCAACCGCTCCTCGATCACTTCGGGGCGCTGGTCGATGCGGGCGGCATCTCCGCTGGTGGCGGCGTTTTTCCGCCGGTAAGGACGCTTCCCGCGACGCCGCAGGAACGATTCCCAGTGCTCCCGATTCGCGTCCTGCTTGATCCAGGTGTAGATCGTTTGCGACGACACGCGGCGCGGCGCGCTTGCTGCTGCATCCGTCCGGCGATCTGCTGCGGCGCCCGTTCCTGCGCCAACCCCCTGCGAACAGCCTCGTTGACCGCGGGATCATCCATCTTTCGCGCCAGTGGTCGTTCCCGGCGGCGTTGCGCGGCTTTCCATTGGGCTTGGGTGGAGTAATATTCGCCGGCGGTGCTGTTGCGTCGCAGCTCGCGGCTGATCGTGGAAGGGCAACGTGCCACGGCCCTGGCGATTTCCTTCTGGTTAGCTCCCTGATACCGCAATTGCGCTATGCGATCGCACTCTTGGGGCGTAAGATGATGTGCCATCGCTGGGACTCCGTTCCCAAGGGAAGCTTTGTGAACTTCTCCCTATTGGAGCCTCCCAGCGATGTCTTCCCCCATGCCAGTTTCCGAGGCTCATTCTTCAGGCCTCGATTGCATTTGAGATTTGAGACCGCCGTACGTACACTTGACAACGTCGCTCTTCAGTGCATCTCTGTGGCAACAGTCCCTAAACCACGGCGGTAGAAGTTGAACTGAACGTCCGGGTGATCTGCCAGAAGCGACATCGGCACGGCTGCATCTGGGAGTTTTTTCGAGACCATCAACGTCGTCAACCGCATGCCAAACGGGTTGTCGTGCATGCCAGCTTGCCAGATCGAAACGCGTTCGGCTTTCCAGGTTTCGAGAGGACCGACGGTTGCTGCGCGGGTGGGCACGAGCGACAATTGCCCACCGCCTGAGGTCCGGGCGTTTTGCATGAGGGTCATCGGATGCAACTCGGTGACGCGCGCCGGCAGCCTGCGCTGCTCGGCCGGCGCCGGCGGCGCGTCGCGATAATCACCCTCTCGCTTCGGTGGATCATTAAACGCCCAATGCTTAACGTCTCCTTGCCCGCCCTGCATTACCGCGCAGCGGATTGATCGTAGGTCGCCGAATATTCCGCCAGGTCGCCTATTGGAAAATGCAAATGTGCGTCAGGCATTCGCAGGTGCGGCTTGATACGGTCGAAACACATTTCCCGATCAGCCCGAGCAAAGCTCAACGGATGGGTGATCGGCACGGGCCGGTTGTCGTCGCCTACCCACTCGTCCATGCCCCAAAAATGGGCATCGCGAATGTCAAGGTCCAGTTCGTTCACAAGCCGCGCTACCAGCGGCAACTGCTCGGTCGGTCCGATCGGCCCGCAAATGCCAACCGGGTTGTCGTCCGTCGACTGTCGCCAAGCTGTAATGTACTCCAGCGCTTCGGCCAGGTAGAAGTCTTCGAGCGTCTCGTACATCACCACGCGGAAGCCCGGACGCGATAATTGCGCCACATCGTCGGCCGACAGAGCGGCGGCGTCCTCAAGACTTCCGGAGTCCAGAGTAGTGTAGTCCCACCAATCCGGCGCCACTTTGCTCAATGGCCTGGACATGATACTTCCCTTTCGTGGCAGAAAACAGCATCACGCGTGTAGTGGGAAGAGTTCTGCCAGCAGGTCGTTCTTCGGGTACGGAGGACCGCGATGCTGGACAAAGGCCTCCGCAGCGGCGATGCCTCACTTGATCTCCGCGCAGGGCCACTTGGCGCTGCATCGCGTCGATGTAGTCATCAGTGCCATGATGCCCCCTCAACCATTCGCGCTGGCTCACGTGACAACATAGCATCTCGGTCTTCTTCTTCATTTGCTCCGTTACGTCGACCCACACGGTCGGCTGGACGGGATTTCCTAGAGGGTCCGTTCCTTCTAGCGGATCGCAATAGTACAGATGCGGCACGCCCGATCCTTCGCGCAGGGGAAAGGCCGAGATATTCGGCGCGGCATAGACAAAGCTCGCCGCCCGAGCCAGTTGTGCCACAATCACGTGGTCCATCATGTAATCGCGCGCGAGTGGGTAAGTACCAACTGCGGCGCGCGTCATGCGGAACAAATCGTGAGTCTTGCACAGAGTCAGCTTGTCGTAGACCACGACTCCATCGCGCTCGTCGAGACAGTGATACTCCGCCCCAATCATCGCCGCGGACGTGCGGGCTTCCAAGGTGCGGCGGGCACTGATCGACCACCGGTCCTCGGTCGTTGTCCCACAGTCGCCCGGCGCTGCTGTAGCAATGTGTATCTCCCAACCGGCATCGTGCAGCCGGATCAAGGTCCCGGCGCAGAACCATTCCGCGTCGTCGGGATGCGCCATAAATGCCAAGACGCGTGGGCGGTCCATGCGTTTCGCCTCGTCTTGCGTCGATGCCAAGGAGAGTAATGCTCCGGGCCTGTCGGGAACTGGTAACCGACTCAACTGAGTTTTGTAATGCCTGGCAAAATGGCCGGATAACCGCCGTCAGGGCCTGGCTTGACCGGCGGCTCTACGTCCCACCCGTATTTGGGCAGCGCATAACTATGTCTCGACTTCACTGCATCGTCCCAAGTCATCCGTTGGCCTGTGCAGCACACCATTTCGCCGAGGATGCTCAGCATTGAGCTGTGGCGCATATACTGACCGTTGTTGATGGGCTGCCCGGTGCGGATCGCCTGGAATAACGCCTTGTGCTCTTTGTCGTACATAGCGCCAACCGGCTCGCTGCCTCGGTAACGCCATGGCTTCTCGCCCTCGATCCTCGGCCGGACGGGCATCAGCGCGCGACCTTTGGTGCCCATCACGACCACGCTCTGATCGCTGTAACAACCGGGGATGTGACGGCCGAAAGCAAAGAATCGCTTGTTTCCGGGGTACTCGTACACGATCGTATGATGGTCCAACTCGTCGCCGTAGGTGTTCGGATCCGTGCAGACCTGGCGGCCGCCGATCCCCCAGGCCGCTTCCGGTGCGGCGTCGCCGAGAGCCCAGGATCCGTTGTCGATTTGGTGAACCAGGTTCTGCACCGGGTCGCTGCCGGAGAGCCAGTTGAAGTGGTACCAGTTCTGAAACTGGTACTCCATTTCGCTCCATTGCGGTTTTCGCTGGCGAAGGACGTAGGGACCGCCAATCCGATTGGCTTGCACCGCGACGATCTCGCCGATGGCGCCGTCGCGGAGACGTTGGACCGTTTCACTTGCTCCCTCATTGTAGCGCCAGCAGAATCCCGACACGACGCTGAGGTTCTTTCGCTTGGCCGCTTCGCAGGCGGCCGCGGCCATCCGCACGCCTGCCGGGTCGATGGCCACCGGCTTCTCGACGAAGACGTGTTTGCCCGCGTCAATGGCCGCCTTGAGGAACATCGGGTGAAAGTGCGACGTGCAGGCGATCACCACCGCGTCGACGCCGCTGGCGATCACCTGCTCGTACGCCTCGAAACCGGCGAAGCAATGCTCGTCGTCGACAGCCATCTGGTCTGGATGCAGTTTCCTCAGCTCGTCTCGCGCGGTCTTGACTTTGTCCGCAAACAGATCGGCCAAGGCGATCAGGCGGATGTCTTGACCGGCGTTCATCGCATTGCCGGCGGCGCCTGTACCCCGACCTCCGCAGCCGATCAAACCGACCTTGATCACGTCGCTTCCGGCCGCATGGGCAGTGCGAGCCAGCGACAGGGTGCTGTACGCTGCCACTCCGGCCACCGCGGTGCGCTCAAGGAACGTTCTTCGGGACAGATCTCGATTTTTCTGAAACCGACGGTTAGTCGTCATTTTCGCGTCTCCAAAGAAGGTCAAGGTGAGAAATCGCTCGGGTTGGTTATCGTATCTGCTTCTTGCACAGTCTATCGCACACGCAGCACCTTTCCTAGCCTCGCAGCGGCATAGGCTTTTTCAATCCGCGCCATGTTGACCAGCGCACTCTGTCCATCGTTGATCTTGGGTGGCTCATTGCCGAGGATACAGTCGGCGAAGCAACTGCATTCGGCCGTATAGGGATTTACGCTGGGGAAGGGTATTCGCTTGAACCTTCGCACAACGTCTTTTGATTGGGCCGCATCATAGGTCGACTCGCCCGATCCGAAGATAGCCTCCATCTTCCCTCCGGTGCTCTGGCCGATTGTTCCCTCGGTGAGAACCGCGCCAGAAGATCCGTAGACTTCCAGCCGAGTTCGGCTGGCTTCATCGGGTATGCAATAGAAGCAGTCCACGGTGGCGTGCGCTCCGCACTCCAGTTCGAGCAGAGTTGTGGAAGCATCCTCGGAGCGGTAGCCCTGCACCAGGTTTCCCTTCACGGCGACGATGCGCCGCAGCGGCCCTGCGAAAAACGCGATCAGATCATAGAGATGCGAAGCCATGTCGATCAGCGCGCCGCCGCCTCCCAGCTTGGGGTTTTGCGCGCCAGGCGCCTTTGATCTCCGGGTACCAGCAAGAGAGTTGGGCGCGGATGTAGACAATCTTGCCAATCTGCCCCCGGTCGATCATCTCCTTGATTCTTGTATGTGCCCCGTGGAACTTCATCATGTAGCCTTCCTGGAGAAAGACGTTCGCTTTACGGCAGGCGGCCACGGCTTTGTGCGCCTCCGCGACCGTCAGCGTCAGCGGTTTCTCACAGAGGACATGTTTCCCCGCCTCCGCGGCTGCCACAATCTGGCGCGCATGGCAGTTGACGGGAGAAGCAATGTAGACCGCCTCGACTTCGGAGTCGTCCAACAGGTCGGCCTCGCGATGGTATGCGCGCGGGACGCGAAACTGTTCGGCAATGCGCTCGGGCTCGGCAACGTCCATTACGGCCACGAGACGGCAATTCTCGCTCTTCAACAGCCCCGGGATCGTTCGCCGCCGTGCGATGCCGCCGGCCCCGATAACGCCGAAGTTCACTTTACGGGCCATATCCTGCTTCTCCGATTGATGTTCCGTTCAGGGTTTGCGGATCATACTTCGGCGCAACGACCAATTGCGATTCATGGCGGCAAGCACAGCAACTCCTCTCGCGCAGCGGCAACAATGCGATCCAATTCGCGAACAAACGCCGGTTCACGGTCCGGCGGTAGTTGTTGGGCCACCAACACGCGCCATGCGCCGTCGGCGTCGGCCAATATCCTTTCATCGCTAAACACCATCGGCTTCTGGTGGTCGCACGATGCCCGATCGAATAATCTGGGAATCCATCCCACTTCTCGGAAATGTTGCACGGTGTGTTCGGTCTCCATATAGGTCCGGCGGCTACAGAATTCCAGCTCTTCGATCAGGTCCAAGCACAGCGTTTCATCGTTGACTTCCAGGCCGCGATAGAACTTGTGGAGGGCCTGGTTGACCTCCAGGTCAATCATCGCCTGCGTGGGAGAGAATACGGCGCCGTTGTCCAAGGCGCCGATCGCCAGCGGCAGACTGACGGTCGAACCGAAGGCCATCTGACGGAAGACCTTCATGGTCGCTGCCTGGATTCCCGGCGTCTTCGCCTCGACGTAACCCGGTTCGACGTTATGGACCATGCCATACTTCTCGCGAAACAACTGGTGCAGAGCTACGTCGGTTAGAATTGCCGCCGGTGTGGCGTAACAGACCTGCATCGTCCGCATGTCCATTTCCGCGCTGATGCTAGTCGAAAAGTAGACCAGCGCCGGATCGAGAAGCGTAGTGGCGGTCAAACAGCCGAGGATTTCTGCTGCCGCTACTACAGTTCCGCCGGCCGGAGTAATCGGCGCCGTGGCGCCAGAATCGGCATGGGAGCGAAATTGACGGGGAAGCCATATTTCATGGCCGCCTCAAGAACTCCGCACGAGCGGGCGTCGATCTTGAGCGGCGAAGTGGTACAATAGGCTGCCGCAAACAGCGGAGGACAGCAACGCAAATCGTCGCCGTCGGCGACCATAGCCGCCATCTCGGCCAGGTATTTTACATCGCGGCCGGAGTTGGTGGTCACCCAACCTGGTTTCATCGTGTTCAGCAGCAGCAGCCGGGCCGATTCGATGCCCTCGACGCGGGGATCAAAATCGCCGCAAATGTACGGAGCATTGACGGCAGCCACGCAATCCAAGGCGTTGCCCAGCTTAATGGCCTCAACCTGGTCCGCGGCCGTAGGCCTGCGATACCGTCGCGCGGGATAGTCGAAAATCCAGGGCGTGGTGAACCCGTAGTCGACCGTGAACTTATCCGGCACGGCGGGGCGATCGGGCGGCAGCTCACGGCAGAATGGGTACCATAGCGACGAGCGAACCATTTTGTACCGCCTGCGCTGCGCGGCCACCTGTTTCTCGACGAGAGTCGGCTCAAACCACGCCCGATGTGCGGTGAAATCCACCTTGCAGCCTGCGTCCGCCAACGCCGCGAGCAGAAATTCGCCCTGTATCTGCATT
The DNA here is from genome assembly GCA_963789525.1 of uncultured Planctomycetaceae bacterium. Classification (GTDB taxonomy): domain Bacteria; phylum Planctomycetota; class Planctomycetia; order Pirellulales; family Thermoguttaceae; genus CAVXFB01. Next base: position 626,926 of record CAWBLA010000003.1, on the reverse strand, counting down.
CCCGTCCGCTCGAGGATGCGGAGCGCACCCTGGTGAATGCGATCCAATTGTTCGGCGTCAAGCGCCCGTAGACGTCCATGCAGCATCGCAGTAGTCCATGAGGCTTGGGGTGGGTTCAGCAGGGCAGGTTCAATGAAGCAGGTGCACCGCTGCACTGGGTACTCTTCTTGTCGAGACTCGCTTCGCGCGAGCTACAAGCGTGCTCGGCCGTCAACTCAGTGGTTAGGGGCCGGTTTAGTCCGCTCGGCCCAATTCGTCATTTCGTCATAGTACCAACAGAGTTCGAGGACCACGTCATCCTCGGGCTCATAGAATCCGGCCACGCAGAAACCGGCGTCAAACGGTGGTATCACGACTTTCATCCCCTTGCTCCGTCGTTCGATTTCCTCACGAGAATCGACGCGGAAGCTCAAGTGCGGCCGTTCGCGGGTGACCGCGGCGGCGGGGCTATCGGGCTCGAAGCGTAGCCACTCGATCCCGAAGGGGTTCTCGTGCGCGTCGGTCACCCACACGCGGCTCGGTTCGATCCAGATCTCGCCGGCGTGTTTCTTCCTTGTCGGGATGCCAAGATGATCGTACTGCATTTGTCGCAACTCCACAAAGGACCAGTATGACAATGGAGATTTCTTCGTTACGTTCCATCCGAGTCTTGGCCCGAGTCTTGGCAAGGAAGAATTTCCGCTAATTTCACTGGCCGCTCCTCTTGCCAGGACCGGTCAGCGGCGAAGATCACTTCGTGAGTGCGCACGGCATCGGCAAGGCCAGTCATTGGCATTTCGCGGCCCTCGGCCAGCGCGCCAAAAAAGGTATCAAACTCCTGCTGATAGGGATGATCGAGCACGTCGCCGGAATCGACGCACGGGTACGACAGTTTGCTCCATTCTGTGCGCCGCAACCCGTCGATCAGGTTCGAGTGGAACTTGTCGTCCAACAGCGATCCCTCGCTGCCAACAAGATGGACGTGCAGGTAGTACGGCTGCAGGCAATCGACCACCGACGCTACTTTGCCCACGCGACCATCTGGATAGCGCAAGAGCGTGACGCTCGTGGACGGATACTCGTACGACGCAAAGAGCGGGCTGGCCGAGCGTGTGGCGTAGCTAAAGACCTCTTCCACGTCGCCACCCATGCACATTAGGAAGACATCCAGGGCATGGCAGCCTGCCAGCATTAGCGTGCTGATGCCGTCTCGCGCGGTTCGATACCAGGTAAATCCGGAATACCAGGGGCCGATACCGTGGTAGTAGTCGACTTCGGCATAATGAAGTCTGCCCAACAGCCCATGATCGATGACCGACTTGACAGCGCGAAATTGTGCGGCGAAGCGCAACTCGAAACAGACGCAAAGCCCGATCCCTGCTGTCCGGACCTCTCGCTCGACGTCCCGCAGGTCGGCAATGTTCAGCGCCAGCGGCTTCTCGCAGATGACATGTTTCCCGGCGCGGGCCGCTGCGATCACCTGTTCCTTGTGCAGCCGATGGAAACTGGTGATTGCCACCACGTCCAAGTCTGGCTCGGCGAGCATGGCGGCATAATCGGCGTACGTCTCGACTGGACATCCGTACCGCGAGGAAAGCTCCGCGGCATCCGTTGGCCTTGCGGATGCCACCTTCGTAACCTGCCCGCCCGGTCCGGCGTTGATCGCCTGAATAATCGCGTTGGCGGCCCAACCGTAGCCGACAATCCCGACCCGAAACTGTTTCATCGTTTCCGTTCCAATCTGAGTCTAACTGTAGGCCTTGATCACCTTCACCAACCCGGCCGCGATCTGCTTCATGTCGTCCTCGCTAAACGTGGGGAAGGCAAAGCAGGTGAACGTGTGTGTTTCGTGCCAGCGTGCATTGGGCACGTCGACTTTCCTGTAATCGACGCTCACCGGATCTGTGTACTCCTTGGAGGTAAACGGGAAGCCTGAGTTGCCAAATCCACGGCGTTTAAGAAAGGCCTGTTCCGTGTGGCACTGCGGCCAGAAAACCTTCCAGCAAGGACAACCCTCGGCCCCTGCAGCTTTGACGAACTGCTGAATGTCGCATGCCATGTTTTCGATGTCGAGCGAGAACGCGCACACGAACCAGCCGTTCTGCCGTTCGGCCGTATCGATAGGCAAGTACTTCACGGCCGGTTGTTTTACCAAGGCGTCCATAAGGATATGGGCGTTACGGCGGCGGGCCGGCATGTTCCAATTATCGATCCGCTCCAACTCCGCCAAACCGATTGCCGATTGCATCTCGGTCATGCGGTAGTTCCAACCGACGCGATTGTGGATGTAGGGAAGTCTCTTTTCGAGGGCCAATAGGTTGAGCCGTTCTTTGACGTCGTAACCATGGTCGCGGAAGCTGCGGGCTTCCCATGCGAGATCTTCGTCGTCGGTCGTGACCATGCCACCTTCGCCACCGGTCGTAAACGTCTTGTTCTGGCAGAAGCTGGCGGCCGCCATGTGCCCTAGCGTCCCGGTCTTCTTCCCCTTGTACGAACCGCCAAAAGCCTCGGCGTTATCTTCGATGACGTACAGCTTGTGCTTCTTGGCGAAGGCGTTGACGCGGTCCATGTCGCAGACGTTGCCGTACAGATGGACAGGGACGATCGCCTTCGTGCGCGGCGTGATAAGTCTTTCGGCCGATTCGACGCTAATGCAGTGATCGTCTAGGTTCACGTCGGCAAATCGCGGAATAGCGCCCGCCTGAACGACGGAGAAACTGGTGGCGATAAAGGTGTAACTGGGAACGATCACTTCGTCGCCCGGACCGATGCCCAGGGCCACCAGACAGACGTGCAGCGCGGCGGTACCGGTGGCAACGCTGATCGCGTACTTGCTCCCCTGCCACTCGGCGAACTTCTTTTCGAATTCCATGCCTTCGGGCCCGGTCCAGTAATTCACTTTACCGGAGCGCAGAACCGCTTCGACCGCGCGAATCGCCCGCTCATCAAACTGCGGCCAGCCAATCAACGTGTTCGTGACAGCCTTTGGTCCGTCATCGATGGCCAATGTGTCCGATGATGTGATAACCGACATGCTCTTGGCTCCTCGATAGATTCAACTCGCAACAATCAACAGCCGCGAGAACTGGCGTTCCGCGTCGTCATCATCCAATGGCTATTAGAGGTTGTCGACAGGGACCACACCACGCATTTTCCGACCAATTCTGATACTATTCCTACATATCTCGCCGCCGACAATTGAGAGCGGGGGGCTGTCCCGATTTTCGCGGGCACCGCCGCACAGCGGTGATCGGCGAAGATGGGACTGTCCCCTTTCGCCGCGCAGAGCCAGCAGCGAAGCCAGTTGCAGCAATACAACGTGATCGTGCCCCCGTCGGCGTGCTCCCTCCCCTTCGGCTGCCTTCGTATCGCTGAACTACTTAGGCGCCAGCGCTGCCTTGCATGTGCTGCCGAAAAACGCGGGGCGACACCTTCTTCCGATGCAGGAACTGGCGATTGAAGTTCGATAGGTTAGGATACCCACACGACAACGCGATTTCGGTCATCGGAGTATCCGTTTCGAGCAGCAGCCGGCACGCGCGGCCGATCCGCAGGTCGTTGACGAAGCTTGGAAAGGTCTTTCCCAGGTGTGAACGAAAGAACCGACTGAATGCACCCGGGCTCATGTGCACCAGACGGGCGACTTCGCCGATCGGCAGGGGTCGGTGGCAATTTTCATCGACGAAGCGACATATTTTTCCGATCCGCTCCTGCTGTCGGCTAGGGGTCTCCATCGTAAATCCGGGACTGGAGATGGTTCGACAACTCCGCGATCGGGCGAGCAGGTCGAGCAATTCCAGCAGAAGCGATACCCGGAGCAGGCCGCGCCGCTTCAGCATGGTCGTGAGCAAGACCGCCGCCCTTGCTTTGGCGGGTGATACGACGTGCAGCCCTTGTTGCGCTTTGTGGAGCAGACGCCGAACGCTGGCGGCCGCCGGTAACCCCAGTACGCTGCTCAAGGCCCGCTCCTCAAACTGCAACAAAATACAGTGCGCTACTCGAGATCGCGCCGGCAGGTTTGCGTCGTGCTGGTAGGCGTGCGGCAGATTGGGCCCGAGCAGCACCAGATCGCCAGGACGCAAGGTCCGAATGTTGTCGCCCACGATTCGATAGCCGTGACCTCGAAGCACCCACACCAACTCAATTTCCGGATGGCAGTGCCAGGGGCAGTTGCAAGCCGTGCCCCGAATCTCCTTCACGACGACTCCCTCGTCGGGACAGCCGATCAGTTTCTGATAGAGGGGCTTCAACGAAGACTCCTCGAAGAACGGAGCCGGAGGCGGATGGATGACCTCCAAAGTAACGCCTGATAATCGGCCAGTCAACTACGAACCGCGCCGCTGACCTTGGGACGAAAAGGGAACAGCACGACCTGAACGGTAACGTCCGTCGATGGCTAAAATCGTACGCAGTCTTGCTTTTGGCGAGAAAGCGTGTAAGTTGAGAACCACCTGCCTCTGATATTTCTGAAAGCGGAATTGGTCCGATCTCTGCCTCTCGGTTCCTTTACATCCAGTCAATGAAGGAGGTGCGTCGTGAAGCGACCACTGCAGCGGCGTCATTTTTTGCAGGCGAGCGGACTTCTGCTAGCCAGCAGCGGCGTATCCTCTCTGGTCGGCAGTTTGCGCGCACGCCGAGAGTGTGCTGCAGACCAAGGGGATCCGCAAGGCAGTCGGCTGGGAGATGATCCAGGGAAATCGGTCGCTCGAAGACAAGCTTCGTATGGCCAAAGATGCCGGATTTGAAGGCGTTGAAGTCAATGTGCAGCGCGGGAAGCCGGGCGCGGTTGACCCAAGGGCCCTGGCCCGCGCCAGCCAGAAGGTTGGCATTCCGATCCACGGCGTATCGAATGGCGGACATCCGGATCTCCAAGGGGCAATTGCCCAGGCGGCCATATACGGCGCTACCTCCGTGCTGCACGTGGTGCTGGCGGATCCAAACGCGCCCTTCATGGAGACCTACCGTCGTTCACAGAAAGCGATTCGTGCCGCCATCCCGTATGCTGAAAAGAATCGCATAGCAGTCCTGATCGAAAACGTCTGGGCGACATTTCTCATCGAACCGCTCACGATGGCCCGCTATATCGACGAGTTGGACAGCCCTTTTGTGAAGGCATACTTCGATGTTGGCAACGTGATGCGGTGGGGATGGCCGCAACACTGGATCGAGGTCCTCGGAAAACGCATTGTCAAGATTCACGTCAAGGAGTACAACCTTAAAGTCGCCATGAACGAAGGGATGATCAAAGGCTTCGACTTTCCCATGGGGCAAGGTGACATTGATTGGCCGCGCATCCGCCAGGAATTGCAGCGCATTTCTTTTGCCGGCTGGGCGACGGCCGAGGTCGCAGGCGGTGACGCCCGTCGTTTGGCCGACGTTTCCGACCGGATGGGGAGGGCGCTCGGTTTATAGCCCCTCCGATGCCTCCCTGGCTGCATTACGCCAGTTCGATGACTCCGTTGGACGCCGCGTTGCTCTATTGCGTTACGGTTCTTAGCTGGCCACAATGGTGGGAGATTGACTCCAGCTTTCTTACCCGCCTTGTGCCGTGAGGCCTCCGCTCCTTGCCTTCGCGTGGCCGCTCGACTCGTATTCGAAGGACCGTGAACATGTCGCGCAACCAGATTACCCGACGCAGTATTCTGCGGTCGGCCGCCGCCGGTGCGGCGCTGAGCCTGTGGGATCTTCGCAAGCTGGCCGCCGCCAGGGAGTCCTCGCCGCCGTCCGTGAAGATCCTTGACCCGTTTCATGGCGCCGTACTGAACCACCGCCATGGCCGGCAGAACGCCGACACCCTGACGATTCGCATCTCCGGCGAAGCTCGGCCGGGCGACCGCGTAACCGTCAATGGCAAGGTCTGCCGCCGCGATGGCATCCATGGCGACGCGATAGTCGAACCTGTCCCACGGGCACGTATAGCAGCCGATCTGCCAGCGGTCGGCGGCAGGCGTCTTTGCGGCGTTCTCCGCGGTGCATGCGGCCGTGCCACTCAGCGAACCGGTGGCCATGGTGGCTCCAAGCATTGCAGTCTGACCTATGAATACACGTCGTGACAACATTTCGTTACGAAGCATGATGTGCTCCTTTTGCACGAGAATACGGCGTTGACGCCGCACGTCGGAAGGCGGGTTAAACGTTAGTGGCGAACTCGACCATCGCGATGCTCGTCGGGGGGCTCGGACACCAAATCGACGTTTCCCATTTGCAGCGAGTCTGAAGCCGATGCAATCGCGTTCGGCCCGCCATTGTACCAAAGCGCCGTCGTCCGTGTCGAGAGCCCACGACCTTCGACCTTCCTGCCATTCACGGTGTGTTGGGATTACCCAGCTTGCGAATCCAGATGTTGCGATAGCGAACGGGATTGTTGTGATCCTGCAGTTCGATGAAGACCTCCGGGGAGTGCCGCCGTTCGTAGTTGCCCAACGATCTCCACGGCACACCGCCGATGCCGTCGGTACAACCGGAGAGTTCGTAGTGGTTCTCCATTCTTGGACCACCACGTCAGCGTGCGTTCATCCTTCGACCAACCATCCATCGGCCCCATTTGCCAGACATTGTGTACGGTGGCGTCAGCGTCGGCGCTTATCCGCTCGGACACCTTGGGCCGCACTTTCGAGTGGATCAGAGTTGGGGAGCACTTCAATAGCAGAAACTTCAACCTTTCGCATGGACCAAGAATCGGGGAGCCCGCAGGTCCGTTTCGACCGGGTTATTCCGCAAAATCGGACAAGCGTCGCTCGCTCGGTCGATAAAGTGTGGCCACCCGCGTTACGTCCTGCCGTGGCGATGAGCGATAATTAGAAAAACTCCCGGCCCGCCGCAGTCCTGCCATGTTGCGTCTAATCGCCCCGCACCACCGTGTTTCCGACGTTTGCCAATTGACGCCCGAGCAGCTTCAACATTGGGGCATTCGCGTACTGTTGTTGGACGTGGATTGCACACTGACACGTTATCGGCAGCCCGAGCCGTCGCCGGAAATAGCCGCTTGGATCGACGAGTTGCGTACGGCCGGCATCAAGCTGTGCCTGATTTCCAACGGCATGGCCGGGCGCATCCGCGGTTTCGCCGAGCGGCTTCAACTGCCGTGCGTTGCCAAAGCGCTGAAGCCGCTCCCCCGGGGCGTCCGGGCGGCAATGACAACTCTCGGCGTCACCGCGCCGGAGACGGCGATCGTCGGTGACCAGCTCTTTGCGGACATCATGGCCGGGCGGTTTGCCGGCGTGCGAACCATTCTTGTCCCGCCGATTCACCCCGAGGAGGAACCCTGGTACACGCGATTAAAGCGCGTGCCGGAGAAGTGGATTCTCAGACGTCTGGAAGGTTGATTGTGGACCGCCGGTTAGAATAGCCGGCCGGCCGGATCGTCGAAGCCCGGGAGAAGCCGCTGCCCGGGCGGATGCGTGCGGTCGTGATAGCGGCGGCGGTAGCCATCGGCCAAGTGCATTAGAAGTTCGACGATCAGCAGATCGGCCCGGGTCATCACGTGGCGCGTGCTGCGCCGTCCCAGGCCGTCGATCAACTCCTGCAACACCGCAACGTGCATGGCGAGCGTCTGTCGGGCGCTGAGGCCGGCCGTAACCAGCAGTTCGGCTAGCCGCTTCAACTCGTCGGCCAGATTGCCGGCGCTCATAATCACGTGCGCCCGCAGCAGATGGCGATAGTGCGACGTCAGTTCCGCAGGCAGCCGTGCGACAAGATCGACGTCGCCCGTTCCGCGATCGGTCAGCAGGGCCCGTTGTTGTTGGCAGACGTAGGCCGCCTCGTCCTGCTCCCATTGCCGGCGCGCTTCTTCGGTCAAGACGAGGCGCTGGTTTTCGGAAACCAATTGGCAACGCTGCACCGCCCGGCCAATGACCCAAATGAGATTCCGCGTTGCGCCGTGGATGCAGGCGTAGCCGTCGGCGCCGACTTCGTAGCAGAGCACTGCCATTTCCTGTTCGCTCGGCGTGCCGACGACGACGATTGGCGTTTCGGCCCCGCCGGCGCGACAGCCTTCGACGAGATCCAACGCGTCGAGTTGTCCGGGCTCGTGGTGAACCAGCACGGCATCGAACGTTTCGTCGCGGAGTCGCGTCAGCCCGGCGGCCGTGCCTACTGCGTCTTCCACGACAACCTTTGACGCGCCATCCGAGGCGAACGCCTCGGCAAGCCAGCCGCCGTCGCGCGGTCGCGCCGTGATGAACAGAATCCTCATCCGAGGGGGCAGCCGCTGCCAACCACTGGCAGCCGGGCCGGCCTCCTGCGATGTCTCGGAAAGTGTTGCAACCATGGGCCTGTACGCAATTCTGTGTCAACCGGTGGTTCGTAAGAGGACAGCCCCATTTTCGGGGACTGTCCCGATTCTTGTGTCAGCAAAAATGGGACTGTCCCCAACCATCGATCTATTTCTTTCCGTGGGGGGCCGGAACTGTAGCTAACCTCGCCGGATGGGTCAAGCTCGGCTATTGCCAGCCGAGGGCGATCCGACCACAATGTCTGGAATGCAGCAGGCACGCTCCGCGTACCGTCGCCCCAAGTAGGGTGCGTCGATTACGGCACGCCGAGTGTGCCTGCGACTGGGTGAGATGACGCATGGCAAAGATTGCATACCTCGACTGCGCGGCGGGTATTAGCGGCGATATGACGCTGGCTGCGCTTGTCGACATCGGCGTGGGCCTCGATGTCGTCAACGAGGCGGTCGCCTCGCTGGGCCTGCCCGGCTGCCGGCTGCGGGCCGCGGAGGTCAAGAAGCTCGGCTTTCGCGCTACGCAGATCACGGTCGACTACGAAGCCGAGCACGCGCATCGCCACTTGAGCCACATCTTGAAGATGATCGACCGCGGCCGCCTCAATGCGCGGCAGAAGAAACTGGCCGGCCGCATCTTCACTCGGCTGGCCGAGGCTGAAGCGAAAGTCCACGGCACGAATGTCGAAGAGGTTCATTTTCACGAGGTCGGAGCGGCCGATTCCATTGCCGACGTTGTCGGCGCGGCCGTCGGTTGGGACGTGCTGGGCGTGGAACGCATCGTGGCCTCGCCCGTGCCGACGGGCATGGGCAAGATCACGATCGCACATGGCGAGTGCAGCATCCCGGCCCCGGCCACCGCCGAGTTGCTCCGCGGCGTGCCTCTGGCTGAATCGGCAATTCACGCCGAACTGACCACGCCGACCGGCGCCGCCATCCTCACGACGCTGGCCGACGCGTTTGGACCTGTGCCCGCAATAAAGATTGAGCGCATCGGCTACGGGGCCGGGCACAAGGACCTTGCGGAGCGGCCCAACATCCTGCGGCTGTTGGTGGGCGAGGCGGTTGCAGCCGCCGGCGACGTCCCGGCCGAGCAAGTGTGCGTGCTGGAGACGAATCTCGACAACACCAGCGGCGAGCTGATCGGCTATTGCATTACACGGCTCTGGCAGGCAGGGGCCTTGGACGTGTACACCGCTGCCATCCAGATGAAAAAGAACCGGCCCGGCGTGGTGCTGACCGTTCTCTGTCGCCCGGCCGACGCTCCGGCCGTCGAAGAGGTTTTTTTCTTGGAGACAGCGACGCTGGGCGTGCGGCGGTGGACGGCCGAGCGAACCGTGCTCCGGCGGCAGCCGCACCGCGTGACGACGCCATGGGGACCGGTCGATGGCAAGATCGCGTGGCTTCCCGGCGGCGCGGCGCGCTTCGCACCTGAATTCGAGTCCTGTCGCCGCGTCGCCGAACAGCAGCGCGTGCCGCTGGGCGAAGTGTACGAGTCGGCGCAACGGGCATTTGACGCAAGCGAAATTGACAGCTTGTAGTACGGTGGCTTCCCATGTCTGAAATCGTCCGCTTTTCCGTCTCGTTGGAAGACGACCTGTTGAAGCAGTTCGATCGCTACTGCGACCAGCAGCGGTTTGCCACGCGCAGCGAGGCCATCCGCCAGTTGCTCCGCGACACCTTGACCCGCGAGGCGTGGGTAGGCGATTCGCGCGATGCGGCCGGCACGCTGACGTTGGTCTACGATCATCACCGCCCGCAACTCCGCGACCATCTCACCAAGCTGCAACACGACCACAACGAGTTGGTCGTCTCGACGCTGCACGCCCATCTGACGCACGACCTGTGCCTCGAAGTGATTGTGCTTCGCGGCCCGTCGGCCAGGCTTCAGCAGATTGCCGCCCAGCTTCGCGGCCTCAAGGGCATCTACAAAGGTGAGTTGGTGATGGCCAACGCGGAGCATGCGTCGTAGGGTTCGCCCAGCGGGGACTATCCCAATTTTCGCGTCAACAAAAATGGGACTGTCCCCTTCGACGCGGGCGGCAAATTCAGGCGATTCGCGAGAACCGCGCCAGATGGTACGCACGGCGCGGCAAATCCGTCATCGCCAAGCCTCTTCTGAAGCCGCGTGGGCCGCCGGCTCGATACGAAAGACGAGGCGGGGGCTGTCCCATTTTTCGCCCGCGCAAAATGGGACGGTCCCCCTTCCGGCAAGCCGAAAGCCTCAAGGATAATGCCGATGATGGACATCACGCGCAACCAGTATTTCTTCGCGGGTCTGGCGTGCCTACTGATGGGCATCCAGTTTCGCATGGTCGATTCCATCGAGCTGACGCCCCAGTTCACGGAGTTCCTTGCGGAACGGACCGGCCACCCGCTGGCGTCGGTCAACGCGGCGAGCCAGGTATTGACGCAATCGGATGAGCCAATGGCGAAAAAAGTCATCCGGCCGCCGGATTGGATCGGCTGGTCGTTGATCTCCCTGGGCAGCGTGCTCGTGCTGCACAGTTGGGGGATGAAAAAGCCGGGCAGTTAGCGCAACGCCCCGATTCTTCCTGAGGATAGGCGCAGCAAGCCCGCCTGTCGATTCACACTCTGGCACAGCCGGGCGCGGGGCGTCGATGGACGAGCGTATCGCGTTGCGGGACTCCATGATTTGAGGGCGGGCGGCAACTGTGCTCCTATGTTGCCTCCCCGGCGTCAAAAAACCTCCTGCAATTGCTTGAGGTGTTGGCAACAATTTACACATTCAGTAGTTCCAAATTTTGGGAAATCCCGACATTGTCCTTCTGAGCGAAGCGAAGAATCTCATTGGCCACCGAGATCCTTCGCTGCGCTCAGGATGACGGATTGGGGCAAATTTGGAACGACTGATACTGTGTAAGCGTCCCGCGGAATACGTCTTGTGTGGCGCGGTAGGCTGATGTGCGTCGGCCGAGGCAGGCTCGGTCGCATCGACATCGGGAGCCCGAACGTGAAGAAACGAAATCGGCGGTGTGATCCTCAGAAGCAAGCCTATTGGGAAGACATGCTGCGGCGGTGGCAGGCAAGCGGCCAGACGGTCCGCAACGATTGTCACGACGCGGGCGTGCGGGAATCGGCTCTGTATTTCTGGCGACGAGAACTGGCACGGCGGAGCCAATCGTCCGAGGCCACTGGGCCGTCGCCCACGACATCTCCGGTGACACCGGCACCGCGGTCGCTGCCACGGTCGCGTCACAGCACGCCTTCGTTTCTGCCCGTGCGCGTGGTAGACAGCGTGGCGATGGGAGCGAGCCGTGCCGTAGAAATCGTGTTGGCCCAGGGGCGCACTGTCCGCGTGGGTGCAGGATTTGATCGGCGAACGCTGGTGGACGTACTGGCAGTGCTGGAGGTTCAGCCGTGTTGAGCCTGCCGGAGTTGGTGCGGATTTACGTGTGCTTGACGCCGACCGACATGCGCAAGCGCTTTGATTCGTTGGCAGCCCTGGTCCGGGAAGGATTGGGATACGATCCGCTCTCGGGTCATCTGTTCGTGTTCCGCAGTCGCCGTGGTGATCGGCTCAAGCTCTTGTGGTGGGACCGCGATGGACTGACACTCTACTACCGGGGGAAAAACGGGGACATTCTACTTTATCGGCTGCCCGTGTTTTCTGGATTGCCTATTCCTGCCAATTTATGAATTAAAGTAGAATGTCCCCTTTGTCCCCTCCGCCTGCGATTGGGTATCAATGACGTTCAACAAGGTTTTGTAGGGTGGTGACGTAGTGCCATGACAATCCTCTTCCTCCACGGTCTTAATTCGACTCCAGGCGGCATCAAGCCGACCTACCTGGCCCAACACGGCCACACGGTTCTCAATCCGGCCTTACCCGACGACGACTTTGACGAGGCCGTTACAATTGCACAAAACGAGTTTGACGGACACCATCCTGATGTGGTTGTCGGATCAAGCCGGGGTGGGGCCATCGCCATGAACATTCAGATCAGCGAGACGCCGCTTGTCCTTCTCTGCCCGGCATGGAAGCGATGGGGAACGGCGACGACTGTCGAGCCAAGTACGGTGATCCTGCATTCACAGGCTGATGAGGTGGTGCCGTTTGCTGATTCAGTCGAGTTGGTTAAGAATAGCCATTTGCCTTCATCGGCATTGATTGACGTTGGGACAGAACATCGATTGGCCGATGAGGAGTCATTGAAGAAGATGCTTGAAAGCATCGAAAGAACCATCTACACGACAAAGGTCATTGCGAAAACAGAGCAGATGCGAGAAGCGACCCAAGAGGACGCCAAATCGGTTCTGCCTGTTTACTGTATTCAGAACAACAGACCCATCCAGAACAGGTCAGGTGTTCTGCTCGCCATTGCTGAGCAGGGTTTTCTTATAACGGCGGCTCACTGCCTTAAAGCATACACTGATGCCGATATTCCGCTCTACATTACCTCACCTCGTCGTGGAGAAGGTGGAATTCAATTGGTGGGTGAGCTGCACGCAACAGAAGAAGACACAATCGATATAGCCGTCGTTAAAATGAACCACGAAACTAAGGCACGGCTTGACGACGCGGGTGCCAGGTTTCTCCGTGTCACTGACGTGGATAACAAGGCTACCGCTGTCCCGGCTCTTTATCTGGTTCGAGGCTATCCGCTCGATTGCCGAGCCGACCCAATGACGTACTCCACCGCTTTGTACCGTGGCGGTATTCCAACCGATTCTGATTATCCCTTTGATCCTGCCTCTCACCTTCTTCTCGACCACGGCAAGGATTTGCGGTGGAAAGGAGGCTACGCGGTTCAGTCGCCACGAATAGAGGGGATGAGCGGTTGCGGCATCTGGCGATTGACCACCAGGCCACCAACGGACCTTGCCGATTGGTCGCCCGATGAACGCAGGTTGGTGGCGATTCAAACGAAGTGCAAATATGGCAGCTTCCTGAAGGGTACATGGATCAGACATGCGTTTGGATTGATTTACCACAGGTGTCCAAAGCTACGCCGAATGATGTCCAGGTTGTATGTTCCCGATGGGCAAAGATGACCGTGGCTAATCGGGCTCCAGATACGAAAGGATGTTGGAATCGCATGAAAACGACTTGTCGCAAAGAACAGGCACGAACCACTTGGCCTTCCACCAGGATCATTCTGGTTCTCGGCGTAATGGCAGTCCCATCTCTTTCGTTTGGGCAAGACTCAGAGCCGCAGCCCGCAAACATGCCCAAGAATATGAATCCTGCTGAGCGATCCCCAGAAGGCGTCGTCGCCATTTCGAAGAAAATTAAGTCGATTCTGCCCACCGGCTGGTCAATCGAACGTGAAAAGAACATCGTCACAATCCGTCGGGGCAAGCCCATCGAATGGTACGGGACAATCAGTTTGCCTTCCCACGATCTGGCGTACCTGAAGGCTCACGGGTTCATCCACTCGGGGACTTACACCATCACCCTGGAGTTTTTCCCACCGATGTCGAAGGCGGCCGTTGCTAAGCTCGTCGAGGAGAATCGGCAGATCGAACGCCGCTATTATGAGGAGCATCCTCAGCCAAAGAACATCAAGCCCAGCGTTCCCTGGGAACTACAGCAATCGTTGCACCATATACCCGACATTTTGACGAGGCACTATAGCGTGCTGGTGACACCATCCATTCACGGCTACCGGTTGGCTTTCTTCAACGAGGAAGATAAGAAGGAATGCGAAGGTGTGGAACAAAATGCTCGTCGGTTTCTGAAGGCTGGTGGAGAAGATGGCAAGCCCGCTGAATAGGGCGTTACTGACAGGTGTGGAGTCTGCTCATTTCGTGAAGTGCTTGCATTGGCCCACTGTCGTGAGCTATTCTTTCGGTAGGCCACTAACGAGCATCCGAAGCCAATGAAACGACGACCATTCCAGCCCGACACGCCCGACGACCTTCTCCAGCGAGATTTCACAGGCGACTGCTATCGTGCCGCTTACCAATGGGCCTCTGCGTCGAAAGGACAGGGCTGGATGTTGGTTCATGGCACCGTCCTCAGTGGACGGCTGGGAAAGCGAATCGGTCACGCATGGTGCGAACTGGGCGACGATATTGTTGATTTGGCCATGCCAGTTGGCGTCAGGGACTTCAAGAGGGACCAGTATTACCGAGTCCTGCAACCCGAAGTTAGTAGGCGCTATCCTACCGAGCACGCCGTCTTCCTCTTCCTGAGAAATGGCCATTATGAGCCGTGGGAGGACTGGGAACAGTTGCCTGAGTCGGTATTGGCCGAAATTGAAGAAGAACGGCTTCGGAAGTCGTAGGTTGTGTTGGCCCTTATTCTCTTATCGCTTGCTCGCCCACGAGAAAAGAAGACCGCCCAGAAGTGCTCCGATAGCCATCACAATACAATCTCGAACACAGTCTGTGATGGTATAACGGTTGATAATCGCCGGGACTCCAAAAAGGTTGGCAAAGAATGCTCCGACCAAGCTTCCCACGGCCACAATGCCACTCGAAAAAACTGCTTTCTTGTCACGAATCGCCAGGACCATCACACTACCTGCCGTGCCAATTACGGCAGCGATGACAATGCCGACGATTCCCAGATAGGAGAACGCTCCGAAGGCCACTGCGTAAACGGCGACTATGAGGAGTAGCCTAATGGGCCAGAATTGGAAACGCATGACTGGCTTCTCCCAGCGAGTCTGCAAAGACGGGCGTGGCGGGGATGAGTATTGCTGCCAATATCATCAGAAATTGTAGGATCGACCGACGTTGCATAGTGATTCATCCGTTTATGTCGGCAAATGTGTTGTCAGCGTTGGACGGGCCTGGGGGACAAAAGGGGGGACAAAAGGGGACATTCTACTTTGTCCGCTGCCCGTGTTTTCTGGATTGCCTATTCCTGCCAATATATGAATTAAAGTAGAATGTCCCCTTTGTCATCCCCCTTTGTCATCCCCCTTTGTCATCCCCCTTTGTCATCCCCCTTTGTCATCCCCCTTTGTCATCCCCCTTTGTCATCCCCCTTTGTCATCCCCCTTTGTCATCCCCCTTTGTCATCCCCCTTTGTCATCCCCCTTTGTCATCCCCCTTTGTCATCCCCCTTTGTCATCCCCCTTTGTCATCCCCCTTTGTCATCCCCCTTTGTCATCCCCCTTTGTCATCCCCCTTTGTCATCCCCCTTTGTCATCCCCCTTTGTCATCCCCCTTTGTCATCCCCCCCCCCTTTGTCATCCCCCCCCCTTTGTCATCCCCCCCCCCTTTGTCATCCCCCCCCTTTGTCATCCCCCCCCCTTTGTCATCCCTCTGTTCAGCTACGCTCCGGCTGAGCCGGAGTTTTCCGGCAGTGACGATTTCCTGACCGACGAAGCTGCCTTGCTGGCCGCTCTGCCCCTCATTGCCGATTTCAGAGCCGACATACCCGGCGCGGATTCGGATACAGGCCAACTTGAACCCAATGCCCCCGCACCGCTGCAACGCGATTAGCCGCCTGGGCCACGGTAGGATTGCATCGCAGGGCCATCTCCTCCAGTTCGGCCAACGTCATGCCGACCGGCACGGCCGGTTCTTGAGTGGGTCGAGGGACTTGTTCCGGCTGACCGGCAGGCGGCAACGGCACTTGCTGCCTGGACAAGACGGGAAGGTCGTTCCCATTGGAACCAACCGAACCGAACGGCACTGACTGGGCCGTCGCCATCTGAGAAAAAACGCTGATGATTGTAGCGCAAATGCACCATTTGACAGGACTCATGGGATGACCTCCTTGTCATCTTCTTCATTCAACTCTAAGGCCATGTGTTGCTGCGCCGCAAGATGCGGTCCCGCATTCCGGCCAACTGTCCAAAACAGGGCTGGACGCACCAGGAATTCCAAGCAGCGTGCTGCTGACCAATCCGCCGATGATGACGGTGGCCACTGGGTAGAGGATTTCCTTGCCCGGCTGAGCCGGCGGCCATCGCCAGAGGCACCAGCCCGATGCCTGCCGTCAGCGCGGTCATCAGCACGGGGGCCAGCCGCTCCTGGCCCGCCCGAATCATCATTTGTCGGGACCATGTTTCGCCCTCGTATTTCACCAGATGCAAATAGTGATCCAGCAGGAGGATGCCGTTTCGCGTGGCGATGCCGCACAGGGAAATCAATCCCACCATGACTGGCGATGGTGAGCGTCTGGCCGGTTAGCAGGATCGCGGCCACCGCGCCGATGAAGGCCATCGGCAGCGCAGCCATCACCTGAAGCGAGAAGTTCACCGAACGGAACATCGTAAACAGAACCAAGAACATTCCGGCCAGCGACAGAAGAAACAACACGGCGATCATCCGCGAAGCCGTCTGCTGGCTTTGGAACTGCCCGCCGTATTCGATGAAATAGCCGGTGGGCAGCGACTCTTGGACGGGGTTAAGCCGGGCTTGAATGTCCCGCACCACGTCAACCAAGCCTCTGCCGGAGATGTTGCACTGCAAGACGATTCGCCGTCGGACCTGTTCTCGATTGATGGTATTGGGACCGCCGGCCTGATAAATCGTGGCCACCGACGACAGCGGTGTTGTCCCGCCCTCGGGCAGATCGAGCGACAGCCGGCCGAGGGCTTCGAGATTCTCGCGGTATCGCTCGTCGAGCCGCACGAACAGATCGAACGTCCGCTGTCCCTGCAGGACTTCGGACACCACGCGGCCGTGCATGGCCGTTTCGATGAACTCGTTCACGTCGCCCGGCGTCAGGCCGTAGCGGGCAAGTTGGTCGCGGTTCAGCTCGATGCGGAGCTGAGGAATCGAGATTTGCGGTTCCGGCATCAAGTCCTTTACCCCCGGCACGCCGGCGACGATCGTCTGCATCTCCTTGACTTTGGTCCGCAGCACGTCCAGGTCGTCCCCGTACAGCTTAATGGCCACTTGGGCTTGGACGCCGGAGAGCATGGCCGAGATCAAGTGGGCCAGCGGCTGCTCGACGCTGGTGACGATGCCGGGGATGTCGGCCATTGCCTCGCGGATGTCGTCGAGCACCTCTTCGCGGCTGCGTCCGCTTTTAGGATCGAAACTGATGATGAACTCGGTCATGTTCACGCCGATGACGTGTTCGTCGAGTTCGGCGCGGCCGGTTCGGGCGACGAATCCTTCGACGCCCTCGATCTTCTGCAACCGCCGTTCGACCATCGCGGCAACCTCCTTCGATCGTTGAAGCGACGTTCCCGGCGGCAAGAGCACGTTCAGTTGGGCCACGCCTTCGTCAAACGGCGGCATGAAGTCGCTCTGCATTCGCGACATCGCTATCCCGCTCAGCGACGACCGCAATCACCGCGACCGCTAGGACCAGCTTCGGCGCTCGCAGGCTGAAGCCAATGACGTTGGCCGCCAGCCATTTCAGCCCCCGAAGCACGAAGCTCTCTTGTCGGCGAGTGACGCGAGCGTTGGGCAATAGCCAATAGGACAACACCGGAGTGACCGTCAGCGAAACCACCAACGAGGCCAGGATCGAGACGATATAGGCGACTCCCAGCGGCGTGAACAGCCGCCCCTCCATCCCGCCCAGCGCAAACAGCGGAATGAACACCAGCACGATAATCAGCGTGCTGAAGACGATGGAGTTGCGAATCTCCACGCTGGCCTGAAACACCACCAGCAATGGCGATTTAGGTTCGCTCGCTCTGTCGGTTTTCGCGCAAGCGGCGGAAAATGTTCTCCACGTCCACGATGGCGTCGTCCACCAGTTCGCCGATGGCCACGGCCAGGCCGCCGAGGGTCATCGTGTTGATCGACATGTCGAACCACTTGAACACCAGGCCCGTGACGACGATCGACAGCGGAATGGCCGTAAGCGTGATGAACGTCGTGCGGAAGTTCAGCAGAAACACGAACAGGATAATGGCCACCAGAATGCCGCCGTCGCGCAATGCGGCAATGACGTTCTCGATGGCCAGATCAATGAACTTCTTCTGCTGATAGAGTTCCGCGTCCATGCGGATGTCCGCCGGCAGCGAAGTCTTGAGTTCCTGGAGTGCTTCCGCAACGCGATCGGTCAATTGCCGGGTGTCGGTCCCCGGCTGCTTGTTGACCGTCAGGATCACGCAGGGGCCGCCCGCGAACCTGCCGTCCTCTTGCCGGACAAACGCGGAACTGTCGCCTCGCTTGATTTCCGGCCCCTCGACGACATTGGCCACCTGTGCCAAGAGGACGGGGCGTCCGCCGCGAATCTTCACCACCAGTTTGCGCAGATCATCGACGGATTGGACTCGTCCCAGCGAGCGGACCAGGAATTCGTTGGGGCCTTGGCCGTCGAGATAGCCGCCGGTGACGTTGCTGTTGCTTTTCTGCAGGGCCGTTTCGATCTCGTGCAAGTTGACGCCGAAGGAGAGCATCGCGTCGGGGTTGACCAACACCTGGAACTGCTTGCGGTCTCCGCCCATCGCAAAAACTTGCGAGACGCCGGGAATGGTCAACAGCCGCTGCCGGACCACCCAATCGGCCAGCGTGCGCAATTCCAAGGGGCTGGTCTTGTTTTCATCGCTCCACAGGCCGACGATCATAATCTGCCCCATGATCGAAGAGATCGGGGCCAACTGCGGCCTGAACGCCCTCGGGCATTCGGTCGGCGACCAAGCGAGAGTTTCTCGGCAACGATCTGCCGATCGACGTAGATGTCGGTGCCCCAGTTGAACTCCACGTTGACAACCGAGATGCCGACGCCCGAGGAACTGCGCACCGCCTGGACGCCGGTGGCTCCGTTGAGCGCCGCTTCCAGTGGAAAGGTAATCAGGGCCTCGACTTCCTCGGGGGCCATACCGGGCGCTTCGGTCATCACAGTGACTCGTGGACGGTTCAGATCGGGAAATACGTCGATGGGCAAGTGATATAGTTGCCAACCACCGTAGCCGAGCACGAGTATTGCGGCGGCGATGACCAGCAACCGATGGTTCAGCGAAAGTCGGATAATGGCGTTTAGCATGACGTTGGTATTTCCTCTACGATTCCGTCGCTGAATCAATGGTTATGGCCAGCATGTGGATCGGGAGCGCCGCCCGCTTTGTTTTTCATCGCCAGATGAACCTGATAGGCACCGGAGACGATAACCATTTTGCCGAGCGTAAGAGTGCCGTCGTTGGCGATCACGGCCGAGTATTCGTCGCGGTATTCCACGCGCACGGCACGGCGGTCGAAATGGCCGTCGTTCTTCTCGAACACATAGGACTCCGGCCCGTCCTGCACCACGGCGCTAAGGGGCAACACGATCCGGTCGGCCCAACGTTCCACGGGAACCAAGAGGCTGACCCGCTGGCCCGGCTTGAACTGCCAGGTCGAAAAACGGTGGCCGTCGGTTTCCTGATCGCGCACCAGCCTGTTGGGCAGTTGCACGTAGAACAGAAAGGCGCGGGATTCCGGCTCGATTCGGTTGGCAACGTAAAGAAGCCGCAAGTTCGTCACGGTCTGACGCTTCTGGCCATCGGCGTCGATGACGGCCGTCAGCCGCCAGTTGTGTTCGACGGCCCTATTCAGCGACGTGGCGTCCTGCTCGAACGCCTTGCCTTGGACGTACAGCTTGCAGTGATTGGCCAATACGCACAGCGGATCGCCCGCTTTGACGTGCTGACCATTTTCAATCTTGAGTTCCTGAACTTGGAGCACACAAGGGAGATCGTCCTTTGCCGATTCGTCCCGTTGCTCGGGGGCCGCGACTGTCACCTTGCTGAGCAACGTGCGGCTGGCAAGAATGTCGTCCACCTGCTTTGCCGACAGTCCGTGCAGCAGAAGCCGCTGGCGTTGGGACCGCTGGGAAGCCTGTAGTTTCTGCTGCTCGTACTTGCGTTCCAGCAGGGTCTTGCCCGAGACCACCCCGTCGGCGACGACCTTCTCCAATCGGTCGATTTCCCGCTGAATCACGTCCAGTTCTTCCGCAGTCCGCAGGAACTCGGCCTGGGCTTCGACGACCTCCTCGTGGGTCAGACGCAGATCGAAAAGCGGCTGGCCGGGATTTACTGTCTCGCCCTGTAGCGGCCAGACTCGCGTGACCACGCCCGTCAACGGCGCAGCAACTTGGATGCTGGATCGACCGGGCCGCTCGACGATCATCGCCGGCACGGTGATCGTCCGCTCGAAAGGACGCAACTCGACCTTGGCCAATTGCAGTCCCACGTTCGCCTGCGCGGCCTGGCTCAGCTTGACCGCTTCGGCCTCAACGTGCTTGTGGTCGGGTGCCTTGCCGCCAGGGATTCGCCGGCATGGTCGTGGTCATCCTCGTCACGGTCATGGCGCCGAGTGTTTCCGCCTCATGGTCGTGCTCAGCTTTGCCGTGAGCATGGACCGCTTCCGCACAGGATTCATCGTGTCCCTGGACGGCCGACGGGCTTGCCGGTGTTCTTGTGGCAAATGCTCCTATGATCTGTCGATTGCCCACCAGAACATATCCAACGACGGCCATCAATCCAACTGCGGCAACCCCAACGGCCGGCTGCCACCATTTCTTGGAAGTGAACCTCATTTTCCTCTCCCCAAAACCCTGTTGTCGCGCCATTGCGCGGGGTTGCCTGCTTGGAACAAAGACCGTGACGACCGCCCGACCAACGACCGACGTGGCGCAAGGCCGAACGGCAACACAAGAAACCACAAGCTCAGAAATCAGGCCAATTGAACGCCCGATCGCTCGTGGCGCGCACGGTCGCAGAGAGGAAAGGATGGGGCAATGCCGGAGCAAAGAGTCGCGTACTGCTTCGATTCGCCGAAACCGTCGATCGAGGCACTGGTTAAGCCGTCCAGCCATGACTGGTCAATGGTCAACTCTTTCGACGAAATACGAACAACTTGGGCAACCGAAACAGCGTCCATCCACGCGCACCAACTACACTGTGATCTATCGTGGGGAACAATCGGTTGATTCGACAAGGGCAAACATCTTGCGATTCCCATCAGCGCGAGAGACCCATGACGGTGGACATCCACAGCAAACAGGCTTGCATTGCCATCATGGTCGCCGTGAAAGGCTACCGGCATGGATGAGCACCAGGGCATGCAATCGGACTTGTCATGTTGGTAGGAGAGATTCCCGCCGCTACGGCCATGTATAAAGGAAGACATTACCGACGTTGCAAGCAGCATCCACGCTGCCAGCATCCATCGAAGGGCGTTCGTGACCGAGGTATTTCTCATCCCAATTTCCGCCAAACGCGCAAATCGGCGCAAGCCCGACTTTGCACCTTTATCCTATTATATCGACGCCGCAGCCCGTATCAATCCAGTAAAGTTTGCGGCCTTTCTCCCATCTTGTTCGATTTCGACTGGGTGATTACGATTGGCTCACCCAGGGAGCCTCGTATGCGACTGACGGACGGCGAATTTCGAGGAATGAACACCGGCCTTCGCCGGTTTTTCCAGCGATGGCTGGAGTTCCCCGTCTTCAGGTGGCTGGGGCTGAAAGGCAAGAACCAGGACATCCTCGAAGTCGGATGCGGATCGGGCTATGGGGCGGCGCTACTGATGCGGCTTGAACCCAAGAGTTACCTCGGCGTCGATCTAATGCCGGAGATGATTGCCCTGGCGAACCAGCGAAACCTCCCGAATGCTCGATTCCTCGTCATGGATGCTGCCGATATGTCCTCGGTTCCCTCTGTCACCAAGGATGTAGTGGTGATCTTCGGCATTCTGCATCATATCCCCGCGTGGCGTCAGGTAATTCAGGAGTGCCATCGTGTGTTGAGAGCAGAAGGCATGCTGTTTCTTGAGGAGCCAACGGCGCGAACCATCAGAATATGGGACGCGATGTTTCGCTGGAATCACCCCAAAGATGCTCTGTTTAGCCGAACGGAATTGGAAAACACCTTGAAGGGTGTTGGCTTCTCGCTGTGCGGTCGTCGAGGGCTGCTCGGGTTCTGGAGTTTTGGATTCAGAGGGCCTGTAAGAAATCTTGTGTCAGCTAGCAGGAATAGGTAACTTGAGGGGCCTTTTTCCTGAAGGAGACTGACACATGGATGGTTCACTACAGAGTCGAGTGGAGGTGCTGGCACGGGAGATCGCTGGCCAGGCCCGGACGATCGAGGATGTGAATGGGCTGATGCGGCTGATGATGAAGTCGGCCCTGGAGCGGATGCTCGATACGGAAATGGACGTGCACCTGGGACGCCGCCCGGTGGCGAAGTCATCGGGCGAGTCGGCTGTTTTCGCAGCACCTCCGACCGAGTCGCCGGCTGCGGAGACAGGGCCGCCCAAGAAGGTGTCGAATCGCCGCAACGGTCGCTCGAAGAAGACGGTCCGCAATGAGACCGGCGATCTGACGATCGCCACTCCTCGCGACCGCGACGGCAGCTTCGAGCCGCAGTTGATCGAAAAATACCAGCGACGGGTGCCGGGCTTCGACGAGAAGATTCTGGCCCTCTACGCCAAGGGGATGACGACGCGCGACATCCAGGAGATTGTGCAGGAGCTATACGGCGTGGAGGTCTCGGCCACGCTGATCTCGGAAATCACCGCCGACCTGGACGCCGAAGTCGGCGTCTGGCGGACGCGGCCGATCGACCCGGTGTGGCCGATCGTCTACTTCGATGGTCTGGTGGTGCATGTCCGCGGCGCCAACGGCCGCGTCTCGCAACACACGATTTACGTGGCAATTGGGGTGAATTTGGAGGGTCACAAGGAGCTGCTTGGGCTGTGGCTGGCCGAGAGCGAAGGGGCCAAGTTCTGGCTGGCGTGTTTGACCGACCTGAAGAACCGCGGGCTGTGCGACGTCTTCGTGGCGTGTATCGACGGGCTGTCCGGCTTTGCGGAGGCGATCCACGCGGCCTATCCGCAAGCGAGCGTGCAGTTGTGCATCGTGCATCTGGTTCGCGCAGCGCTGCGTTACGTGAGCGATCAGGACAGCAAGGCCGTGGCGCGCGACTTGAAGAAGATCTACGCATCGGCGACGGTGATTGACGCCGAGCAGGCACTGGAAGAGTTCGCTCAAGCGTGGGATGCGAAGTATCCGACGATCAGCAAAATGTGGCGGTTGAAGTGGGCGGACATCGTAACGCTGTTCGATTATCCGCCGGCGATCCGCAGGGCGATTTACACGACCAACGCGATCGAATCAATCAACAGTGTGATTCGCAAGTTTACCCGGAATCGGAAGATTTACCCTAACGAGGACTCGGCCCTGAAGCTGATCTATATGGCAGTTCGCGAGGCGTCGCAACGATGGACGATGCCGGTTCGGCACTGGAAAGAGGTGCTGAACCACTTCGCCATCATGTTCGAGCGACGCTTGCCTGAACTCGCTAGCAAATAACGTGCCCTGTTCGGCTGACACAAAAATCCGTACAGGCCCCAGCCTACGTGGCGCGGACTTTCGACTTCTTCGATGTGCTGGCTTTCTTCTTAACGGTCTTCTTTGCCACTGACCGCTTGGCGCTTGCTTTTGCGCGCCGGGTCGTTTCCGCGGCGTCTTGCCAGCCTTCGATTTGGTATTCTGGTTCGTTGCGCCTTAGGGCGAGTCGCTTTCGTGGTGGCGCCGTCGATGGGCGGTGACTCGACGACGACCGAATCGATTTCAATCCCAAACACTTCGCCAACGTCGGCTGCGGCAAGTCGTTTGGACCTTCCTCGGGACGTCGTCGCCGTCAGAGCCTGTTCGGCATCGGCCTGAATTAGGTCCTCGTGGCTGACGCCGCGGAGGACAAACAGCAGTTCCGGGTTGTTGTCCAGCCTTGCCCCAACGCCGTACAGCACTGCAGCAACGTGTTTGCACATTTGTGCCCAATCAGGGCAACTACAGTCAAAAGACATTTCGCCGGGCAATGGAAACAGGCCGTCGTTCCGGTCGGTTACGACTTCCATCACGTTGTCGGAGAGCTTGCCTTGGAGCAGTTCCAACAGGGAACCGATTTGACCGCTGCACCGCTTCTTCACACTATTCCACTTCTTCCCGGCCAGCGTTTTGATGGCCACCTTGACGTTGTACAGCTCCGATCCAGACACCTTTGCCTCGATCATGCCCTTGGCCATGGCCAGGTGGCAGACGGAGCCGTTACGGACATACGTGCGGCCGCGCGGCAAGCGATTTTCAAAGTCGCTGAACGACTCCAGGTGGTTACACCACGCCGCCCCCCAAAAGCTTTTGGCAATCTGCCGGCCGTTGATCGTTACCGGCTGTATGTTTACGCCTTTCTTCCGCAGGGCATCCATCTTCTTCATCGCCCTTCGACGCCTTTCGGCCACCGAAACGTACGGGGCCCAGCCTCCATAGCCAAAACTATATCCCATGACGAAGCTCCTACAGGTGGGCAAAAGTAAATGAGCTAATCGTTGAAAAACCTCATGCGCAGGCACGTTCGACGTCCAGCGACACCATGCGGATCAGTTCTTTGTCACTCATTTCGGTGAGCAGCTTTTCGGCGCCGCCTTCGATCAAGTCGGCAGCCAATTGGCGTTTTTCGTCGATCAGTTCATCGATGCGTTCTTCAATGGTGCCGCGGCAGACGAACTTGTGGACCATCACGTTTCGCTGTTGTCCGATGCGAAAGGCCCGATCGGTGGCCTGGTTCTCGACTGCCGGGTTCCACCAGCGGTCGAAGTGGATCACGTGCGAGGCGGCTGTCAGGTTCAGACCCGTGCCGCCGGCCTTCAGTGACAGAACGAAGAACGGCGGTCCGCCGTCGCGCTGAAATTGGTCGATAAGCGCCTTGCGGCGAGCGACGGCCGTACCGCCGTGGAGCACCAAACCGGGCCGCCTGAAAACACTCGCCAAGAAGTGAGCCAACGGCTCGGTTATTTCGCGGAACTGGGTGAAGACCAACGCCCGTTCCTGCCGCGAGGCGATTTCCTCCACAATTTCAGCCAAGCGTGAAAACTTGCCGCTATCGTTCGGCAAGAAGCGATCATCGCCCAATAGCTGGCTCGGGTGGTTGCAGAGTTGCTTCAGCCGCATCAGATAGGACAGAACCAGCCCTCGGCGTTTCATTCCGGTAACATGGTCCAAGCGCCGGCCAGCTCCGCGACCATTTTGGCATACATGGCCGCCTGCCGCTTGCTCAAACTGCAGAACGCCCGGACTTCGACTTTTTCCGGCAGGTCATTAATGATCCGACGGTCGGTCTTCATTCGTCGCAGGATATAAGGTTGCACCAGACTCCGCAGCGGCGCATAGCGGTTGTCCTTCCGCGTTTCCAACTGCTTGACGAACTCCTTGAACCTGCCCTGCGTCCCCAACAGCCCGGGACAAAGGAAGTCAAACAGCGACCAAAGATCTGATAGTCGGTTTTCCACCGGCGTGCCGGTCAGCGCAATTCGCGAGTCCGCCTCGAGCCGCTTGACGGCCTTTGTCTGTCGGGCCGCGGGGTTCTTGATGGCCTGTGCCTCGTCGAGCACTGCCAATTGCCAGTGAACGTTGAGAAGCCAGGGCTGGCGGAGCAACATGCCGTAGGTTGTGACCACGAGATCTGTCTTTCCGACCGCCACGCCAGGATCGGCCGCCACGTGATGGAGGTCTTCCCTGGAACTCTCGGCCGGATGGACGAATAATGCCCGAAGCGTCGGCGTGAACCGGACCATCTCCGCCTTCCAATTGGCCAGCAGCGACGCAGGAAGAACCAAGAGCGAAGGCTTTGTGCTCTTCTCCTTCTTCAGTGCCAGCAGAAGGGCTAACACTTGGATGGTCTTGCCCAGCCCCATGTCGTCGGCCAAACATGCCCCCAGCCCAAGACCGGACAGAAACTGCAGCCAACCAACGCCAGTCTCTTGATACTCCCGCAATGTCGCCTTTAGCCCCTTGGCCGAAGCGTCGCATTCGAGGTTCTCCGGCGAGCGCATCTTCGCCAGAATGTCGCCGAGCCACTGCCCGGCATGAACGAACGACCACTCGCGATCTTCCCCCTTGCCGTCCGCTTCAACCAGATCGCTCGGCATGCCGGCCAACAGCCGCATTCCGTCGATAAACGAGATACCGCTCTCGGCGTGTTCTTGGACCAGTTTCCAGTGATCGAGGGCCTCCTGAAGTTTCTGGCGGTCAACTTCAACCCACTGGCCGCGAAGCAGCACCAAGCCGTCGTCGGCGGCCATCAACTTCCGCCACTCGCCTTCCGTAAGCTCTTCGTCCCCCAAAGCCAACTGAATCTTGAAGTCCACCATTGCGTCGGCGTCGAACTTGTTTTGCTTCTTGTCGCCAATCGTGACACCGACGCGCGGTCGAGGGCGTTTTTTCCACCAATCGGGAAGCCGGACCAGCACGCCGCTGTCCTCCAACAGCGGCACCTCTTTCAGAAAACGGTATGCTTCCTGGGGTGTCCATGCCAAAGGCTGGTAAATATCGCCGGAATCCACCAACTCCTTGATGAGCGAGCTTTGCCGGGAAGCCTGATGGACCGGCCCGAGCAACTTCACGAGGGCCGCTTTGTTCTTTGCACCGGCAAATTCGGTTAGTGCTCGGCTTAATGGCTGATATTGAACTCGGGCGCTCCCCGGCAATGCCAGGCGCATACGTCGCCAAAAATGCGAACGGATACTCCTCGCTCCGCCGATTCTCGGCCAAATGAAAACACACTCGGCCGACCTGGTGCCACAGCGGCGCCTGCCGCTTGAGGAACCCTGAAATTCCTTCGCCCGCAGCCGCAACTTCGCCGCGCAGCCAGTTGTCAAAACTCGCCCAAACGCCAATCAGACTAGCATGCTGGATGTATTCGGCTCCGCGCATTGGCGGGACACTGAGCAGCAAGTCGTCAAGTTCGGAGGATTCCGGCGGCGGAACACCCTCCGGTTCCGTATCGATCGAATCCGGTGTGTGGCAAAGGGCAGTCAAGTAGCGGCAAGCGAACTGCCGCCAGTACGCAAATGACGCAGGCAAGGCGGCGTCAAATCGCTCTGTTGCCAGCAGAAACAGCCCTTCGTTTTGGCCTTGGGCGAATGCCTTGGCCGCCTTCTTCAGTTGAAGGTCGACGGGTGCCGACGATGCCTCGTCAAAACGGGCCTCATCGTCCAATCTCGACTCAGCGGCCACTAGATGACCGGCAGGCGTGAAAGCCAGTTCGACAGGCATCCTGATCTCCGTCGTATACCAAAGGCAAAGCGGTCTACCGTCGCTTCTTGCCACGTCGCTTCTCGGCGGCGATGTCAACGATCTTACCTCGTCTAACGATGTAGACCGGCGTTCCGGTTCGTACGCCAAGCTCAAGAGCTCGCTTCGCCGCGCGGCGAACGCTTTGACCGACGCCAGAATGTCCGGATCCCTGGAGGGCTGAATACTACGAGGCATCGGCGTTGTCTCCGGACTCCAGCAATTCCGGCGTGCGGCCGGAATTGTCATATAAGGCCCAGCTATCGACGATCCCCCTGTAAACCGTCTTATAGTTGGCAAGACCGCTGTCAAAACGTCGACGAATTACCTGCTCGTCAACCGGGTGGCCACCTTGTGCAACACGCGCTGCCACGCGAGCTGCCGCCACATCGGCGGTTGGCAGGCTCAGGAAGATCAGCGTAACGTGATAGCCAGCACCGCGCCATCGGGGGATCATCATCGCATAACATCGGCCGCTCAACGTAGTCTCAAAGGCAAAGCTTTCGCCTTGGTGCACAAGCCGCCGAATCTCCTCTAACATCAACCGCCCAGCCCGAACTGCAGATTTTTCCGGAGCGAACGGCGAAAGTCCAGCCGCGATGAGGTCCATATTGATGAAGAGCGGACAACCAGCTTCCTTGGGCAAGAACTCTTCGCCAACGTCGTCTTCCCGGCCCCAGCCGAGCCATCCGTTCTTCCAAAGGTAGGCGATCGCTCCGTCCTGGCCCTAGCCACTATTCCATTATCGCTCGTTGTTGACGTAAGTCAATACCGTTACTGGCCTGGCGAAACGCCCGTTTCCTTGGTCAGCCTGCCCCGAACCTCACATGCAGCCACGGATTTCCATCCCAAAGCAGTGGCCGCGATCCGTCGCGTCAGCCGTGCTTCACGTCATTTCGCTGGCCCAGTTTGCGCTGGCCTACACCCGCGGCTGGGCAGCCAACTGTCCGAACACCCGCATCCGGCTGAAGGCAGAGTTGGACCGGGCCAATCAGGAAATTGCCGTGCTGCGGGAGCAACTCCGCATCCTGAACGCTCGCATGGCTACGATTCCGCCGCATCGCCGCCCGCACTACCCGCCGCGGGAACGCATGGCAATTTTGGAATTGAAAGCCGCTTGCGGTTGGTCGACTCGAGCAGACCGCCAAAGCCTTCCTCGTCGCTGCCGCCACGATTGCATCGTGGATGAAGCGTCTCGATGAAGACGGTCCCGACGCGCTGGTGCAGTTGCCGCAGCCCGTCAACAAGTTCCCCGAGTTCGTCCGCTACGCGGTACAGAGGCTCAAGGCGCTGTGTCCCGCGATGGGGAAGGTGAAGATCGCTCAGACGCTTGCCCGCGCGGGCTTGCACCTTGGCACAACGACGGTGGGACGCATGCTCGAAGGCAGGCCCCGGCACATTCTCGCGCCGCTGGAAGATGCCGACGGGAAACAGGCAGATCGCATCGTCGCGGCCAAGTACCCCGGCCATGTGTGGCATGTTGACCTAACCACGGTGCCGACCGGCCTGGGTTACTGGTGTTCTTGGCTGCCGTTTGCTCTGCCGCAATCTTGGCCATTCGCATGGTGGGTCGTGGTGGCGGTAGACCACTTCTCCAGGCGAGTGATGGGCGTTACGACCTTTGAGAACCAGCCAAACTGTCAAGCCGTGTGCGGCTTCTTGGGACGGGCGATTGCCAAGGCGAATCGCGACTCCCCTCGCCCGCGTGCGGGAGAGGGGCAGGGGGTGAGGGTGCCCGAGCACATCGTCTGCGACCGCGGCAGCCAATTTGACTGCCACGGATTCAGAAAATGGTGCCGCAAGAAGGGAATCAAGCGGCCGCGCTACGGAGCGATTGGCCAGCACGGATCGATCGCCGTGGTCGAGCGATTCATCCTCACAATGAAAAGCTTGCTCTCGTGCCTGACGCTCGTGCCCGCCGCGATTCGAACGCGGAACCTTCGGCTCCGGAGACCGGAGATAGTATCGCCCAAAGCTATGTGGGCGTAAGGAGTTGCGGCGACAGTGTAGGGTCGCGGTGCTTCCAGTGGTGCTAGACAGCGCACCGCTCAGTGGTTCAAGTTGCATCGCTTTGCATCCTGCGCGGGCCTGCTCATGTTTTAACGCGCGATCCCAAACTGGACACGCTATCTTCGACCAGCGCTGCCCGCGCGGCGGGCACCCCGAAGAAGACCCGAAGATACCGATCCATCGCCCTCGTCTGCGTCAGCACACCATTCTCCCAACGCGAAATGGTCTCGACGGCAACGCCGAGCCGATCGGCGAGTTCCCGTTGGCTCATGCCCAGCTTCTCGCGATTCCCTCGAATCTGTTCGGTCGAAAGCAGCCCGAGGTGCTCCCGCAACGCGGCGGCAATTTCGGCGTCCGCAACGTTGTCGAACACCAACTCACCGCATGACCGGCAGCGAGGAACGTGCAGCCGTGGAACCTCGACTGCGTATGCCCGGCCGTCATGCCGAATCTCCGAGACATGCCGGACCGCGCGGCGCCACACGTCTTTCTTGCCGCACTCCGGGCATCTCCAGGGAAACGGCCTACCTTTCTGTTGTGTTGCGTCTGCCATGGCGGTGTCCTCAGGCATCGTGAATGCTGACTCGCCGCGATTCGAACGCGGAACCTTCGGCTCCGGAGGCCGAAGATAGTCTCGCCCAAAGCTAAACGGGCGTAACGGCTTGCGGCGACGGCCCATCGTCGCGGTGCTTCCAGTGGTGCTAGACTGCTCGCCGCTCTACGGTCGAGTTTGCATCGATTTGCATCGTGCGTAGGCGGCCTGCTCATGTTTTAACGCGCGATCCCAAACTGGACACGCTGTCTTCTACCAGCGCTGCCCGCGCAGCGGGCACCCCGAAGAAGACCCGAAGATACCGATCCATCGCCCTCGTCTGCGTCAGCACACCATTCTCCCAACGAGAAATGGTTTCGACGGCAACGCCGAGCCGATCAGCAAGTTCCCGTTGGCTCATGCCCAGCTTCTCGCGATTCCCTCGAATCTGTTCGGTCGATAGCAGCCCGAGCTGCTCCCGCAACGCGGCGGCAATTTCAGCGTCCGCAACGTTGTCGAACACCAACTCACCGCATGATCGACAGCGAGGAACGTGCAGCCGTGGAACCTCGACCGTGTAAACCCGGCCGTCATGCCTGATCTCCGAGACATGCCGGACCGCGCGGCGCCACACGTCTTTCTTGCCGCACTCCGGGCATCTCCAGGGAAACGGCCTGTCTTTCTGTTGTGTTGCGTCTGCCATGGCAGTGTCCTCAGGCATCGTGAATGCTGACCACGTGAACGATCGAGTCCTCGGGGTCATCCTCGATGAGAACCGTTTCGATGTACAGCAGCCTTCCCGCGATCTCCATGCGGAAGTCGTAATGGTACGCGCTCCTGCGACCACTCGGGCCGTGTCTCGGGCGTTTGATCGATTTCGCCGCCGGCATCGACGAATCGGCATATTTCCTCGGCGATCGCCTGCGTTGTCCAACCTTCCAGGTGCTGTTCGACCCACTGGCGAGCCACCGGTTTCCAGGTAACATAGCCGGTGAACCGCCACTGACTCAAGGCGTGTCGAAACCGGGCCAGGATAATCGGATCCGTCAGCCGAGCCATCCGTTCTTCCAAAGGTAGGCGATCGCTCCGTCCTGGCCCTAGCCACTATTCCATTATCGCTCGTTGTTGACGTAAGTCAATACCGTTACTGGCCTGGCGAAACGCCCGTTTCCTTGGTCAGCCTGCCCCGAACCTCACATGCAGCCACGGATTTCCATCCCAAAGCAGTGGCCGCGATCCGTCGCGTCAGCCGTGCTTCACGTCATTTCGCTGGCCCAGTTTGCGCTGGCCTACACCCGCGGCTGGGCAGCCAACTGTCCGAACACCCGCATCCGGCTGAAGGCAGAGTTGGACCGGGCCAATCAGGAAATTGCCGTGCTGCGGGAGCAACTCCGCATCCTGAACGCTCGCATGGCTACGATTCCGCCGCATCGCCGCCCGCACTACCCGCCGCGGGAACGCATGGCAATTTTGGAATTGAAAGCCGCTTGCGGTTGGTCGCTCGAGCAGACCGCCAAAGCCTTCCTCGTCGCTGCCGCCACGATTGCATCGTGGATGAAGCGTCTCGATGAAGACGGTCCCGACGCGCTGGTGCAGTTGCCGCAGCCCGTCAACAAGTTCCCCGAGTTCGTCCGCTACGCGGTACAGAGGCTCAAGGCGCTGTGTCCCGCGATGGGGAAGGTGAAGATCGCTCAGACGCTTGCCCGCGCGGGCTTGCACCTTGGCACAACGACGGTGGGACGCATGCTCGAAGGCAGGCCCCGGCACATTCTCGCGCCGCTGGAAGATGCCGACGGGAAACAGGCAGATCGCATCGTCGCGGCCAAGTACCCCGGCCATGTGTGGCATGTTGACCTAACCACGGTGCCGACCGGCCTGGGTTACTGGTGTTCTTGGCTGCCGTTTGCTCTGCCGCAATCTTGGCCATTCGCATGGTGGGTCGTGGTGGCGGTAGACCACTTCTCCAGGCGAGTGATGGGCGTTACGACCTTTGAGAACCAGCCAAACTGTCAAGCCGTGTGCGGCTTCTTGGGACGGGCGATTGCCAAGGCGAATCGCGACTCCCCTCGCCCGCGTGCGGGAGAGGGGCAGGGGGTGAGGGTGCCCGAGCACATCGTCTGCGACCGCGGCAGCCAATTTGACTGCCACGGATTCAGAAAATGGTGCCGCAAGAAGGGAATCAAGCGGCCGCGCTACGGAGCGATTGGCCAGCACGGATCGATCGCCGTGGTCGAGCGATTCATCCTCACAATGAAAAGCTTGCTCTCGTGCCTGACGCTCGTGCCATATCGGCACGAAGCCTTTCGCAGCGAGCTCACCGCCATCGCGGAATGGTACAACGAGTCTCGGCCGCACACTTGGCTTGGCGGCAGGACGCCGAACGAAGTCTATCTCGATCACTTTCCCGCCAATCGTCGCCCACGCTACGAGCCGCGTTCACGGTGGTCACGCGGTTCGCCTTGCGCGAAGCCCTGGGCACTCACTCGCGGTAGCCCGGGCGCAAAGCTGACCATCGAGGTCAAGTTCCACGATGGCAAGAAACACTTGCCAATCGTGAAGCTTCGACGCGTCGCGTGAGCCGGGCAGCGCTGTTTTCGCGCGCCGCGCTGCTCCTGCGCCATCGGCGCCACGAGGACTTGGTTTCGTCAACTTGTCAATGATCAACTACAAACTCGGCGCAACCGCGCGCGGGAAACCGCGTCTTACGGGTTTCTTTCCGGCCCTTTCTTCCGTCCAGTGCGGGGTTTCATACTCCTTCTCATCTGTTGTCAAGACCCGGTGGACCAAGACACCGCCACAGGAAAACTCTTAAACCGTCCTTGGTAGAGATGGCCTCCGCCGCGACTATGGTAGCGCTCATGGTGGCGCCGGACATGCGTCACGCTCACCCACCCCATCCAACGCCCCAACGCATCGTCCGTTTTCGGCCGGACCACGAGGTGCCAATGGTTTGGCATCAAACAGTACGTCAGCAAATCAACATGATACCGCTCCAGCCCTTCCGCCAGCACGCGTTCGAAACGCCCGAAGTCTTCCGCCTTATGAAAAATCCACATCCGACCGTTCCCACGATTCAGCACGTGGTACATCATGCCTGCTTCGGTCGATCTAGCGGTTCTTGGCATCGCGGCATGCTATCATCTCCCAGCCACATCGTCAATATCAGTGATGTCCCCTTTATGCGTCCCGCGACAGCGGCAACCAGGGCGGAACCGATGTGACGGCAATGTTCAAGAAAGAAGACCAATCCAGCCAGTCGCACCGGGCTACGGTGGCCGTCCACGAACCATCAACCGACCGAACGCTGCTGCTCGGCTGGAATTCGTGGATCGCCTCCAATCCGCGAATCGACTTGGCGGCGAACAAGACTAGCGGGTTGACTTCGCTCGACGCCTGTTGCGACTACTATGAGAACACGGTATCGACCAATGTTGCGACGGAGCCGCTGCTAATCGGTTTCAGTTCGGACCCGCTGGCCGCCTTGGAGCAATATGCCCAAGAGGTGCGCGAGACCAATCACCCTCCGATTCGCAAAGACACGGTGATGGCGTGGCTTTCGTGGTATTGTGCGGCTGAAGATGACCGAGCAGTTCGTCGTCGACAACGCCCAAATCGTGGCCGATCACTTCCGTGCCTACGGCGTCGACACGATCCAGGTGGACCACGGCTGGCAGTACAAAGACCTGGTCGGCGATTGGGTACACAACGAGAAGTTTCCGCACGGGATGAAATGGCTGGGCGAAGAGCTCAAGAAACGAGGCCTGTCGCTTGGCATCTGGATGGCCGTCGGCGAGGTTTCTGAGTTCGTGCCCTTTGCGGCTGAGCACCCCGACGCCTTGATTCACGACTCCAAGGGCCGGCTGGTCAGCCGGGAGTGGTTCTTCAAACCGTACGGAAAGGAATACGACCTCGATCCGACGCATCCCGCGGCGCAAGCCCATTATCGCCGGTCGCTCGGGCATCTGATGGATGCGGGGTGCCGCTATTACAAGATCGACTTTATCGGCAACTCAAGCAATATGATGGGCGTGTTTCACGACCGGAATCGGCCGCGCGGCATCCCTATGGCCCGCTACGAGATGCAGCAAATTCGCAAGATCATCGGTCCGCACTCGTGGCTGCGCTACGGCCAAGCCCTGCTTGTGGAGCTATCCAATCGTCTCAAGTCCGAGTTTGGCAAGGGGTTCGATCCATCAAACCTGTCCATGATGCGGGCGTTCCACTTGGCCTACCCAATTTTTGACGCACTGCGTCAAGAATTGTCCTGGACGCACTATCGGCTGCTTCTTCGAGTGGAAAAGCCCGATGCTCGGGCCTTCTACGAGACGGAGGCCGTCAACTCCCGCTGGTCCACCCGTGAACTGGAACGGCAGATTCACTCCCTGCTGTTCGAGCGGTTGGCGCTTAGCCGAGATCGAGAAGGCGTGCTGGCGCTGGCCGAGAAGGGACACGAAATCCAACAGCCCAGCGACCTCATCAAAGACCCTTACGTGTTGGAGTTCACGGGCCTGCCGCAGAGCGAACGCTATCTCGAATCGGACCTCGAACAGGCGCTGATCGACAAGCTCCGCGAGTTTCTTCTGGAACTCGGCAAGGGCTTCGCCTTCATGGCTCGACAGCAGCGCATCACGCTCGACGGCCAGCACTACTGGATCGACCTGGTGTTCTACAACCGGCTCACCCGCTCGTTCGTGCTGATCGACTTGAAGGTCGGGACGCTCACGCATCAAGACCTTGGGCAGATGCAGATGTATGTCAACTACTATCAGCGTGATGTCACTGCGCCCGACGAAAACCCGCCCATCGGCATCGTGCTTTGCACCGACAAGAGCGAAGCCGTCGTGCGCTACACGTTGCCCGAGGACAACCAACAGATTTTTGCCTCCCGCTACAAGCTCTATCTGCCCACGGAAACGGAATTGGCGGCCGAGTTGCAGCGCCGAGCGCCAGGCGATCGAGATGGAAGGCCATCTACGGAAAGAACCCGACTGATATGTTGTGATGCGGTGCGCCTGAATACGAGGCCGATAGCCGCCAACGCCTTGCTGTGCGCCAGCGATTGCAAGTGGCGCGCAGGCCGATGGCACAACCAGCATAAACGATCAGAGCGAATCCGATCTTGGAAATTGCAGCGGTCATGCGGCCCCAATCCATCGCATTTCGGGCCGTTCCCTGGTAGACTACGAGAAGTAGGCCGCTCAGCGGTCATGTATCCAGAAATCAGGAGTCAAGACGTAATGCCGGTGGCCGCGAACTCGGCCACCTGGACAACTCGATAGACGCGAAAGCGTCAAGCACTGCTTCCCCAACGAACTGCAAAACTGGGTCTGCGGACCCTTTAGACAGAGAAGCAGCACTTGACCCCGCCCGAAATGGGCGTGGGCCGTGCTGTTCTCTGTTTAGCCTTTTGCAGGGCTGTTGGGGAGCGGCCGGTTCCACGCCCTCTTTCGTTTTCTTGGGAGCGGGTGTGACCGTTGGACCATTACACAAGAAGCGTTTCGCCTGCCCGGTTCGGGCGTCGGTATCTGCCCCACCGCGCCCGGCCGTGGCAGGCGCGTTTTCAGTTGTGCATGGCGGATAGAGGTCACAGTGAAACACGATGAGTTGCACCAACCATGATCTTTGCCTCCTTCCATCGTCGGCCTGCGCTGCTTGTTTGGCGGCAACATCCACCTCTTACCAATGGACCACGCAGCGCTGCCACTGCGCTCGGGAAAGAACTCGCCCAAGGCCTCGACTAGTCCCAGGCACTTGTCCGATATTATCATCCGCACGCCCTTCAGCCCTCGCTCCTTCAGGTGACGCAGGAAGTTCCGCCAGCTCTCCTTGTCCTCTTTCGTGCCTTCGCAAACCGCGATAATCTCGCGGTAGCCATCGGCGCCGACGGCGATCGCCACCAACACCGCGATGTTCTCCACTTCTCCGCCCCACGAGCGCTTCAGCCAAATCCCATCTAGATACACGTAGGGATGTTCGCCCTCGATCGGCCGATTCCGCCAGGCGTCGATATGAACGTAGATCTTCTGGTTCAGTTCGCTCACCGTGCTGGGGCTGACTCGCGTGCCCCACAACGCTTCGGTGATGTCCTCCACGCGGCGTACCGATACGCCCGCCAGATACATCTCGATCATCGCCTCCTCGATGCTCGACTCCCGCCGACGGTACCGCTCGATGATCTGCGTTTCAAATGGCATGTTCCGCAATCGCGGCACCTTCAAGGCGACTTCGCCCGCCTTGGTCTGCAACTTCCGCTCATAGTGACCAGCCCGCGTATCGAGCCGCTCGACGCTTCGCTGGTAGCGTTTTGCCCCGCACAGCTCGTCGGCTTCCGCCTCCAACAGGCCGTTGAGCGTCTCCTCCACCGATTGCCGAACCACCTCCTCCACGTGCTGACGAACCTTGCCCTCGTCAATCTTGATAACCTCCGAGAATTCTTCGCACTTCACGCCATCATGCATCTGGCTTACAATCGTCATGGGTGGTCCCTTGTTACTGGTAGTTGTGAAACGTCCACAAATCACTCTTACCAGTCCAAGGGCTGCCCTTCAATGTGCGCAACAATTCAGACGTTATCCTGGTTGGCTGACGGCCGGGGAATTGACTGCAGCCAAAGACGTTGATGCCACTCTACATTTTTCGGGTCTTGGGAATCGTCAATGTGGGGTTCCGTTGGGCCATGTGCGAGTTTCTTTGGAGCTTGAGCGCTTCCAGGCGTTCTAGTTCATCGTCATCCGCCCAGACGATCCAATGCTTCCCCCAAGGCGTCTTTCGTGAATGGACCCATCCGTGCGTTGCCCAGTAGTATACCTTGCAGAGAGGCGTCTGCAGCCTGGTTGCAAGGTCTCGAACCCACCATTCGTTTGGACCAAGAAGATCGTCGCGGTTAAGCTCGCCTATCAATTCGAATCGTCGCATGATGGGTGCCAGAGTGCCAACGGAAAAAACGTTGCGGCGACTTGGCGTGGTAAAGCCCTCTCGGTTCAACTGCTTTGCGATGGCCGGGACACTTCTGCCCTCCTGATGCAGTGCCTTGATGCGCGTAATGAGCAGGTCATAGTCTCGGAGTTGCGCATAGCCAAGCACGGGCGCACCACTCGGTGTTGACTTTTGAAGCCGCCGTGCCAATGGATCGTTACATCCACATACTCGCTCCGAAGCTCGACATGCACCACGACTCGATTCACCAAGCAACGCACGATCGCCTTGCGATCTTCGACAGTCGCATCCGCCGCGTGCCAAAGCGCGGAGATGTCTTGCGATAAGTTGCGGATCCGCTGAAGGTCCGTAGCACTGAGATCAGTCGCATCGGCAGGTGCGCCGGGCCGTTGACTGGTTTAGCGAGGCTACAGACCCTGCTGGCTTAAGTTTCGTGTTTCTGACCGCTTGGCTTTCGACAGCAATGCGTCCTAGTCCGCTGTTGCGAAATAGGCAGCATTGGTTGCTGCGTGCCCAGTTTGTGTACGATTGTGCTGTTGCGTCGAACACAGACAGTGTTTCCAGAGGCGCTTGGCAGTCTGCCTCGGCAGCAACAGGCACAGGACAGCTCGCGTAGAAGGATCAGATTCATTTCTCGCAAACACCGCGATTATAACCACTTATGTTTGGGGCTGGTACTACCCCCTCTGCCGTTTCCTTGCGACACGGGCCCGTCTCTAGTCACGTCTTCCTACGGGCTGCGCTGGGTAATCAAGCGCGCTGGCCAGTCAATCGGGATTTACCGGCAGTGGACAGCCAGTCCTGCCGCCACGTTGCGCGCCGCGTACCGGCGCGGAAAGCCCCACTCCCGAAGGGCGCGACTGCGTGCGGTCTTTCAGTCTTTGATTGGTGCTCTCCACGGTGCTCTCGTTTCCGCCCGC
Source organism: uncultured Planctomycetaceae bacterium (assembly GCA_963789525.1). Taxonomy (GTDB): domain Bacteria; phylum Planctomycetota; class Planctomycetia; order Pirellulales; family Thermoguttaceae; genus CAVXFB01. The sequence continues at coordinate 589,388 of CAWBLA010000003.1, read as the reverse complement.
GGTGAGCGCCATGGTGTCATACAGCTCGCCGCTCTATGGTCGAGTTTGCATCGATTGGACGAAGCGGCTTCGCCGCGGAGGGGGTGCGGTGGCAACGGTTTTGAAGCGGATCAGCGGGCCTTGCGTTCTCAGCGGTGCGGTGGCAGGGTGAGGGTATGTCCCGGCCATTGGGGTCGGAAACACCACTGAACCCATTCTTTTGGAGGGTACCGCAATGACCAGTCTTCGCCAACGCATGATCCGCGACATGAACCTCGCCGGCTTCACGGCCGGCACCCAGCGAGCTTACATTCATGGCGTCCGCCAGCTCGCCAAGCATTACAGGCTCCCGCCGGATCAGCTCAGCGAAAAGCAGGTCGAGGATTACGTCTTCTATCTCCGCGAGGAGAAGAAAGTCGCCAAGGGCACGTTTCAGGAGTACTTCTACAGCATCCGCTTCCTGTTCGTCAACACGCTAAACCGCGACTGGGCGCTGTTCACGAAAAAAAAGTACGGCAGCCACGCCAGAAGCGTTTGCCCGTGGTGCGTAGCCGTGAAGACTGCCGCGCTCTGATCGCCGCCATTCGCCAGCCCATCTATCGTGGCTGCTTCGCCACAATCTACGCCTGCGGGCTGCGACTCAGCGAGGGCGCGAGCTTGCCCGTCTCGGCGGTCGACTCGAAACAGATGCTGCTGCACATCATCGGCAAGGGGAACAAGGAACGCGTGGTTCCCTTGAGCGAGCCGGTGCTCCAGATGCTCCGCGAAATCTGGAAGCTGCATCGCAGCCCGAAATGGCTCTTTCCACGTCGCCACAGCAAGTTGAAGCACGTGGCCTATTCGACGATGCGAAAGACTTTTAACAACGCCAGGCATCAGTGCCTCTTCGATGACAACTTCACGACCCACAGCCTGCGGCACAGTTTTGCCACGCATTTGCTCGAAGCGGGCGTCAACATCCGCATTGTGCAGATCCTGCTGGGCCATGCCAGCCTGAAGTCGACGCAGATCTATACGCACTTGAGCGAGCCGCTACGGCAAGATCTGCGCCAGTTGCTGGGCGAGTTCTTCAAAGACCTCTTCTAAACCGGAGGCCTTGCCATGAAGAACGTCAAGCTGGAACTTGCGGACGTGGTCCGCCAGTTCCGCGACGCTCACGCTGCGCAGTTCGCCAGCGTGATGCTGCCTTCCCAACGGAAGGCGTTAAGCGACATCGCCGGGTGTATGACGCCGGCGATGGGCGGACATCGTTACCGATGTCCCGATTGCGACACCGAGTTTTGGATTTGCCACGGCTGTCGCAATCGATCGTGTCCAAAATGCCATGGCCGCCAGATGCAGGTGTGGCTCGCCGGCCGCGAGGCCGAACTCCTGCCCTGCGGCTACTACCATCTGGTCGCCACCGTGCCCGAGCAGTTGCGGCACGCTTTTTTGGCCGACCAGAAGTTCATGTACGCGCTGTTGATGAAGACGGTCGCCGGCGCGGTGATCGACCTGGTCAGGAGCGAAAAACGGATCGGCGCCACGCCGGGCGTCCTGATGATCCTGCACACGTGGACCGGGCAGATGACGTACCATCCGCACGTCCACCTGCTGATTACGGCCGGCGGCATCAGTGACGATGGTCGGCACTGGCTGGCGGGACCGGACAATTTCCTCTTGCCGGTCCGTGCGCTCTCGAAAATCATCGCCGCCAGATTCCGTGATGCCTTGGAATCCGCCAAGCCCGACCTCTTCCGTGCGTTGCCGCGAAAGACATGGAAGCGGGCGTGGTGTTGTTACTGTAAGCCGTATGGCCACGGTAAGCAGGCCGTGCTGCAATACCTCGCTCGCTATGCCTTCCGCATCGCGATCACCAACGCCCGAATCGTCGCCATGGACGCAACCCACGTGACGTTCCGGCACAAGGACCGCGAGGCGAACCAGTGGCGAACCTGCCGCCTGACCGGTGTAGAGTTCTTGCGTCGGTTCCTGATGCACGTTCTGCCCAAAGGTTTTCACAAGGCGCGCTACTACGGCCTGTGGCACCACTCCAAGCGTCCGCTCCAACAACGTGCCCGACTGCTGCTGATGCTCGAATCTCCCGCCGAGACGAGCTCGACCATGACGGTGGCCGATGTGGGAGCCGAACCCCAACATGCTGCCAAAGATTGCTACGTCGGGACGGATGATTCGCCGGATGGCTTTCGCCCTCGATGTCCACATTGCGGCAGCAATCGGGTGATGCATCTGGCGGAGGTGCCGCGAGGTCGAAGTCCGTAGGAAACCGTCGGCCCGCACACACGTAGACAACATACAGCCCAGTTGCTCGGTCGCGTTTTCTGCGAATCCAGGACGCGATCGTACTCCCACCGCGCGCCGCCAGCCGCACAAACTCGCTGATAACCGCCACGCTGCCACGAACGGGCTCGCCCGAACACCCGGGTGCCGGCCGCCCTCTCGCCGCACGCCCCTCCGCGGCGAATCGCTTCGTCCAAACGAGCTTTTTGTCGTCGGCTACGCGACGCAAAAAGCCTTATCTATTTGGTGCGTTTTGTGCGTTTCGTAAGTGGTGAATTGGTAAGGTTTTAGGTGGGTCGGGACCGTCCTGATAAGGACGAGGTCTGCAGTTCGAGTCTGCGTGCGCCCATTCAGAAGGCCTTGCGTGGCAACGAGTTACGCAAGGCCTTATTTTGTGGCTTGAGAGTGGGGCGTAGGGACGTGCCAGTCTGGCGCCAGGACGGGGGCACGATTTTCGTGCTGAGAGGTGAGTCGCCCTGCAATGGCCCGCGCGGATACCGATGGCGGGGCCGGCATGCCGTCGTCTTACTCGCTATAGGCCATTCTCAAATCGAAATGATTGCGGGTTTTGACACCTTTGGGTATAGTGTCGGTAGTCGCTGTGATAATTTCCAAAGGAGCATCCACGGTCAGAAGCGACCTTGGGAAGATCCGATGCGACGCCAATTCGACACGCTTCCGGTCGGGTCGAGGTGGCTTTCGTGGACGGATGGAACAATAGTAGCCGCACAGTGCACTCCGTTGGCTTACGGCCGTCAACGGAGCCGACCTCCCGCCGCCGAAAGCGATGTCGTGTGACATTGCGTGCCTCGCAAGGTTGAATACGGAACACTTCCCTCAAGTCGTAATACTACCGGACGCGAGTCCAGTGAAAGGCTATCGCTCCGTTGTAGGCGGTGCTCACAGAGAGCGCGCGCGGCGTATAGCGGCGACGACGATTTACGGGAGTTTCCGGGGTAGGGCTTACGCAAACAAACTGGGGAGCGTGTCATGTTCCACAAGTCTTTCTTCACTGCCAGGTCTCGCTCCCGCAGATCGGGACATTCGTCCTCTCGCAAGACAAAGACGTTCCGGCCTGCATTCGAGCCGCTGGAGCAGCGGATGCTGCTGTCGATCACGATGGCGCAGTGGTCGACGCAGGACATCGTCTACACCACGACCGACACCTCTTCGAACTGGTACATCGATTCGAGGCAGCTTCAGGTGACATTTACGCCACCCTCCGGCAGCGGACTGTCACCGATCGTGGTCAAGGGGTTTTGGGATGGCGGCAGCGCGTTCGTCGCCCGTTTTACTCCGACCACGACGGGCACATGGACCTACAGCACGGTTGGTTCCACCATCACCAATTTAACCAACCAGACCGAAGCCTTGGGCAGCGAGATCGTCGTCGGCGCGCCGGTGACTGGACAACATGGTTTTCTGCGGGTCGATCCGGTCTACGACACCAGCTTCGTCTGGGATGACGGCACGCGGTTCTTCATGGAGGGCCAGACGTACTACGACTGGCTGCAGGCCGCCAACGTGAATGACAACTGGAAGACATCGGTCGACAGCATGCTGCAATACGGCTTCACCAAGGTGCGTTTCGACGTTTACGCCTGCAACTATCCCGGCGAGCACAACGATTATCCCGATGCTCAGCCGTACACGGGCGAAGAATATACGCCGAATCGCGACAGCCTGAACCTCCCGTACTGGGAGAAGCTCGACGAGATGATCCAATACATGGACTCCAAAGGGCTGGTGGCCGACCTGATCGTCACGACGCCGTATCACAGCTATCGCCAGTATGGGACCGACGCGCAGAACGACCGCTTCGTCAACTATGTCGTGGCACGATATGCCGCCTATCCCAATGTGACCTGGTGCCTCTGCAACGAATGGGAAGCAGCGGATAACGGGGGAAGCTATCCGCAGGTGAAAGCCGATTTCAACCGCATGGGTTCCCTCATTCGCAATGGCGATCCTTGGATGTCGCAGGGGGCAGGGCTTCGCCCACTGTCGATCCACAACCAGAACATTAGCTTCCAGTATTTCGACGTCACTTGGCCGACGCATGTCATCATCCAATATCACCCCACCACTCCCACACAGGATGTAACCGGCAATGACGGAATCATTCATAATGAGGGCCACAACATGCCGGTGGTCAATGACGAGTATCGCTACATCGGCGTGCTCACACGAGTTCAAAATCGCTGGGGAATGTGGAGCATCGCCGTCGCCGGTGGCTATAGCAGCACGGCCGACTTTCGTGAACACCCCAACGGAATGGGCATTCCCGAGTCGACCGGCGACTGGACGTATCAGCCGGAATACGGCGATATCAAGAACATGGTCGATTTCTTTACGACCGAGGGCATCGAATATTGGAAGATGACCAGCCACAACGAGCTGAAGTCGGGCAGTTCGCGCGATTACCTGCTGGCCGAGCCAGGACGGCAGTACGTCTTGTATACAGCGGTCGGCGACTCTGCGGCCGGCATCGATCTGACCGGCTACAGCGGGAACTTCAACGTATTCAAGCTGGATCCGACCAGCGGGACCATGACTAACCTCGGTCCGGTTGCTGGCGGCGCGGTCAGAACGTGGAACCTGACCGGCTCGAACTCCGTAGGCGACACCGATTGGGTGCTACTGGTCACAAAGCTTGACGTCCTTGGCGCCGTCCCGGCCGTTCCCTCCAATCTTGCGGCCACGGTCATTTCGACCAGTCGCATTGATCTCAACTGGACAGACAACAGCTCCACCGAGACAGGTTTCGAGATCGACCGCGCTACCAACAGTTCGTTTACCAGCGGTCTGACGACGTTCACCGTAGGGGCCGACGTCACGACGTATCAGTCCACAGGGCTCACCTACGGCACGACCTACTACTACCGGGTGCGAGCGACCATCGGCGGCGGCAATGATTCGGCCGATAGCAGCACGGCCAGCGCCACGGCGGGCGTATTTCCTCCTGCCTCGCCCACCGGCCTCGGCGCCACGGCCGTCTCCGCCACGCAGATCAATTTGAGCTGGACAGACAATAGCACGAACGAGACAGGCTTCGAGATCGATCGCGCGCTGGACAGTGCGTTTAGCGGTGGCCTGACGATCACGACCGTTGGGGCCAACGTGACCACATATCAGTCCACGGCGCTTAGTGGTAGCACCACGTACTACTACCGCGTCCGAGCAACCATTGACAGCAATAACGACTCGACCAACAGCAATACGGCCGACGCAACGACTTTCGCTCCGCCGGTGCAGTTGTTGTACGATTACGGCCTCGATGGCAACGCAAACAATCTTGCCGGCCCCGGTCCGAATGGCACATTGGCCGGCACAACATTGCCGACGTTTGAGGCGGGTGTGATTGGCCAGGCGATGAATACCGGCACTGCTGGCTATATTGACTTGGGCACCGCGGGTTATCCTCAGGCGATCAGCCCGTACGCTGCCGGCAGCACCGATGGTTTTTGGACCGGCACACTTTCCTTCTGGACCAACTCCGTCTCAGGGGCCAATGTGGGACGCAACTGGGTGACTGGCTGGAACACCGCCTCCAGTGTGAACACCGGTATCTACAATGATTGGCCCGCCCTCGGAACGATCGGCTACTATGCCAAGATTGGCACTTATAACCTCCATATTCAAGCAACCGCACCTACCGTTGACATCGAAGACGAGAGCTGGCATTTGATTACCGTCAGCTATAACTTGACGTCTGGCGCCTCTGGCACTGGAAGCGGAGAGATCTGGATCGACGGCGTTGCACAAACAGTCAGCTACTCCGGAAACACGCTCGTCGGTACGGAGGCTATCTCAACGCCGACCTCGAACGCGTTGGGCACGGATCTTAACTACAACCGCTCGTACGGCTTCAATGGCAAGTTGGACGATGTGGCGCGCTGGTGTACCGAGTTCGACGACAGCCAAGCCAAGGCGCTCTACAACCTGGGTTTCACCGGCATCGCCGGCACGCACTACAACGCCAGCGACGCCACTGCGCTGTTCAACGGGTTCAGTAGTGGCACAGGCGTCGTCACCAGCGATGGAAAGAGTTGGTCCTTCGTCGCCTCGGGGCTCTCGGGAGCCGCGGGCACGGTAGGCGACAACTATGTCGTCCTCAGCGGCAGCGGCGGCGGCATGATCCTTACGCCGATCGACGTCGCCTGGACCGGCGGCAGCAGCTCTATCTGGAGTACGGCGCCTGGCTCCGGCAACTGGAAGAAGACCAGCGACGGCACGACGGTCGACTATACCGATCAGGCCAACGTCACATTCGACGACACCGCCGCAGGGCTCGTGGCCGACATCAGCGCGGCAGACGTCACGCCCGCCAGCGTCACTTTCAACAACGCCGACAAGAATTTCATGGTCACCGGCTCGAAGGGAATTGCCGGAGCCGAGACCACGGTAATGAAGGAAGGCACCGGCAGGGTGGCGCTGGCCAGCGTCAACACCTATGGCGGACTGACGACGATCGACGGCGGAACGCTGCAATTGAACGGCTTCACCAAGGCCCAGGTTCCAGTTTTGAGCGGCGCCGGCGTCGACCTGAGGGGGCGCGCTCGTGCTGGATTATAGTGGCGAAACCAGCCAGGTAGCGATGGTTGCCGATCTGCTTACCGCCAGCTATGACGCCGAAAGCCAAACACACTTCAACACCGGCCAGTTCCAGAGTTCGACGGCCGACGCCACGCACGGTTTAGGCTGGGCGTACAACAACATAACCGGCCAAGTGATTGTGGCCTACACGCTGTACGGCGATGCCAACCTAGACGGAGTGGTGAACCTATCCGACCTCGGCGTCTTGGGAGACAACTACGGCCACACCGGCGCGACCTGGCAGCAAGGCGACTTCAACTACGATGGCGTTGTGAACCTATCCGACCTCGGCTACTTGGGAGACACCTACGGCCATGCGCTAACGGATATGTCGCCGGCCGGCCCTACTGGCGATCCGAGTCTGAATACCAGTGCGTCGTCGGTTGCGGAGGATACCGAGGCAGTGGTTGAGTCGACGAGTGTTGTCGGCTTGGCGCCTGCGGCAGTAGCGGGCGATGACGAGATCGTTACCCCTTCAGCGAGCATTGGGCCGGCCGCGCCGCAAGTGCAGGTCCGCGCGAATTGGTCGGTTCGCGGCGAAGAGGACAGTCCCATTTTCGCCGACCACCGCTACGCGGCGGTGCCCGCGAAAATTGGGACCGTCCCCGTTCGGGCGGCGCTGGTCGACCGACTTGATCTCAGCGCGGTGGCGGCGTACGAGTTGTCGCACCGATCCGGCGTGGAGAATCTCCTTTCGGCACTAGACGAAGACCAGCGGTCTGCTGGCCGGCAGATTGCTGCTTTGCCAGCCGATCAACCGAGCACGAAACCCGTTGAGCGACTTATGAGGGTGGCGCACGATCGCGGCATTTTCTCCGACGCGCTGGCCTCAGCACGAAACTAAGGAGCATGTCGTGTCCCTCAAGTCCCTTTTTCCGGCAGTCTCTTGCTCCCGCCGTTCGCAACGGCCATCCTCATCCCGCAAGATCAAGGCATTTCGGCCCACATTCGAGCCACTGGAGCAGCGGATGCTGCTGTCGATCACGATGGCGCAGTGGTCGACGCAGGATATCGTGTACACGACGACAGACCCCTCCTCGAACTGGTACACGGATTCGCGGCAGCTTCAGGTGACGTTTGCGCCACCCTCCGGCAGTGGACTATCGCCGATCGTGGTCAGGGCCTTTTGGGACGGCGGCAGCACGTTCATCGCTCGCTTCACTCCGACGACGACGGGGACGTGGACCTACACCACGGCTGGTTCCACCATTGCCAATTTGACCAACCAGACCGAAGCCTCAGGCAGCCAAATCGTCGTCGGAGCGGCCCTTGCTGGCGACCACGGGGTCCTTCGCGTCGACCCAGCGTATCCGAACAGCTTCGTTTACGATGACGGTACTCGCTACTTCATGATGGGCCAGACGTATTACGATTGGATCGGCAGCGCCATGCAGAACGACAATTGGAAGACCTCAGTGGTCAATTCCAAGGCGGCGGGCTTCACGAAGATCCGCTTCGACGTCTACATGGGCGGGCTGAATAATCATCCGGAGGACGTCACCCTGTATCCGGACGTACAGCCGTATGCCGGCACCTCGACCAGTCCCAATCGCGACCAGCTCAACCTCGCCACGACGAGTTTCGACGGGCTGACGTACTTCCAGAAGTTGGACGAGATGGTCCAGTTCATGGCGGACAACGGGATGGTGGCCGATCTGATCGTCACCAACCCGTATTATCACATGCGGATGTTTGGAACCGATGCGCAGAACAATCGATTTGTGCAGTACGTGGTCGACCGCTACGCCGCGTATACGAACGTCACGTGGTGCCTGTGCAACGAATGGAAGAAGATGACGTATTGGAGCTACTCCCCGTCATACGCGTATTCCCTGCTGACCAAGGACGACTTCAACACGATGGGCGACATCGTCCACGACAACGATCCATGGGGAGAAGATTCGCGCCCGCTGTCGATCCACAACATGCAGATGGATTTTGAGTTCTTCGATGCGAACTGGCCAACGCACGTGGTGATCCAATACGGCGATGCCAACCGCGACGACCGGGGTGCCAACGCGAGCATTGTCGCGAATCTCGGACACAACATGCCTGTGGTGAACGACGAGTTTGGCTACATTGGTAGTCTGACGCGTGAGCAGGAGCGTCAGAGTCTCTGGGGGATCGCCGCGGCCGGAGGATACGGCAGTACGGCCGATTACCGCACGTACGAGATGGGAGTCCCTGAAAATACCGGCGACTGGTACGACGAGCCTGAGTATGACGACATAAAGAACCTCGTCGACTTCTTCACGATCCGGGGTATCGAGTATTGGAAAATGACTAGCCACGACGAACTGAAGTCCGGCAGTTCACGTGACTATCTTCTCGCTGAACCCGGACGCCAGTACGTTTTGTACACAGCTGTCGGCGACTCCGCGGCTGGCATCAACCTCAGCGACTACAGCGGATACTTCAACGTTGTCAAATTCGACCCGACCAACGGGACCATGACCAATCTCGGTCCCGTTGCCGGCGGCGCTACGCGAACTTGGAATCTCACTGGCACGAACTCTGCCGGCGGCGCTGACTGGGTGCTCTTGGTGACCAGGCTCGACGTCCTCGGGGTTGTTCCGGCGGTTCCGTCCAGCCTCGTCGCCACGACCGTTTCCACCAGCCGCATTGACCTCAACTGGACGGACAACAGTTCCACGGAGACCGGTTTTGAGATTGACCTCGCCACCAATAGCTCCTTCACCAGCGGGCTGACAACATTTACCGTGGGCGCCAACATCACCACATACCAGTCCACAGGGCTCACCTACGGCACGACCTATTACTACCGGGTGCGGGCAACTATCGGTGGCACCAACGACTCGGGCAACAGCAATGTCGCAAGTGCAACGGCGGGCGTGTTCCCTCCGGACTCCCCTACGGGATTGGGCGCCACAGCCGCCTCCGCCACGCAAATTAACTTGAGTTGGACGGACAACAGCACGACCGAGACAGGCTTCGAGATTGACCGGGCGCTGGACAGCGCCTTTGCCAGTGGCGTGACCACAGTCACCGTTGGGGCGAACGTCACGACGTATCAGTCCACGGGTCTCAGCGGCAGCACAACCTACTACTACCGCGTCCGAGCAACCATTGACGGCAACAACGACTCGACCAACAGCAACACGGCTAGCGCCACAACGCACACCCCACCCGTGCAATTGCTAAGCGACTACACATTCGACACGAGCGATGGCGGTCAGATTGCCGCTGGCGCCCGACCGGCGGCACTGCCGTCAATTCGGCCGTTAGCGGAAGCCCCGGTGCGGCGTTGATCGGCGCAGGTGGGCTGTCGCTTTCCAGCAGTCAATCTTACTTTGACGAGGCGGCGGATTCGCGGCCCAACTTGACGGATGGGGGGGCCCTGACGGGCACGGAAAGCATTTGGATCAAGATCACCGAAGACGAGCTCCCGGATCCGATGTTCTGGGTGGCGTCGAACGGCACGAACACGATCAACCACGGGGCGTGGGGAATTTTTCGGAGGATCGGCTGTACTGGTACAGCAAGGGCAATGCCAATGACGGCCAGGCCCGTTTCTATGCCGAGAGTGCGGCTTGGGACGATGGCGGGGTGGCGTGGCATCAGGTGACCGTGACGTACAGTCTGGCGACCGATGGCAACAGTGTGGTCCAGATATACCTGGACGGCACGGCACTGACGACCTACACGATCGCCGACAACTTCGACAGTTCTGAGCTTGCGAACGTCGGCGACTTCAACGAGTGGGCGGTGGCTCGCAACGTCGGTGGTAAGATCTACGGCAGCCAGGGCTCGATGGACGACTTCGCCGTGTGGCGCACAGCTCACCGCCACGCAGGTAAAGGCAGTCTACGACCTGGGCATCACCGGTGTGGCCGGCGCGAAGTACAACGCCACGGACGCTAGTGCGCTATTCAATGCGTTCAGCAGTGCGGCCGGCACGATCACCAGCGACGGAAGTCACTGGTCGTACGTTGCCTCAGGACTCTCGGGCGCCGCGGGCACGGTAGGTGCCAACTACGTCGTCCTCGATGGCAGCGGCGGCGGCATGATCCTCATACCGATTGACGTCACCTGGACCGGCGGCAGCAGCTCTACCTGGAGTACGGTGCCTGGGTCGGGCAACTGGAAGAAGACCAGCGACGGCACGACGGGCAACTATACCGATCAGGCCAACGTCACCTTTGACGACACCGCCACGGGGCTTGGCGCCGACATCAGCGCGGCAGACGTAACGCCCGCCAGCGTGACCTTCAACAACTCGGACAAGGACTTCACGGTTACCGGCACGAAGGGAATTGCCGGAGCCGAGACCACGGTAACGAAGCAAGGCACCGGCAGGGTGACGCTGGCCAGCGTCAACACCTATGGCGGACTGACGACGATCGAGGGCGGCACGCTGCAACTGGACGGTTTCACGAAGGCCCAGGTTCCGGTCATCAGCGGCGCCGGCGTCGACCTGAAGGGGGGCACGCTGGTGCTGGATTATAGTGGTGAAACCAGCCAGGTAGCGATGGTTGCCGATCTGCTTACCGCCAGCTATGACGCCGAAAGCCAAACACACTTCAACACCGGCCAGTTCCAGAGTTTGGCCGCGGACGCTACGCATGGTCTGGGCTGGGCGTACAACAGCGTCGTCGGCCAGGTAATTGTGGCCTACACGCTGTACGGCGACACCAACCTGGACGGTCTTGTGAACCTATCCGACCTCGGCGTCTTGGGAGACAACTACGGCCATACCGGTGCGACCTGGCAGCAGGGCGACTTCAACTACGACGGCGTTGTGAACCTATCCGACCTCGGCTACTTGGGAGACAACTACGGCCATGTGCTAACGGACATGTCGCCGACCGGCCCTACCCGGCGACTCGAGTCTGAATACCAGTGCGTCGTCGGTTGCGGAAGATGCCCAAGGCGTTGTTGAACCGTCTAACGTTGTCGGCATGGCGCCTGCGGCAGTGGTGGGCGATGACGAGACCGTTACCCCTTCAGCGAGCATCGTGCTGGCGGCGCCGCAAGTGCGGGTCCAGGCGGATTGGTCGGTTCGCGGCGAAGGGGACAGTACCATTTTCGCCGACCCCCGCTACGCGGCGGTGCCCGCGAAACTTGGGAGAGTCCCCGTTCGGGCGGCGTTGGTCGACCGGCTTGATCTCGATGCGGTCGCAGCGTACGAGTTCGCACCGAGCCGGTGTGGAGAGTCTCCTTTCGGCATTGGACGAAGACATGCAACGGGCTGGCCGGCAGATTGCTGCTTTTCTGGCCAATCCACCGAGCGCGAGGCCCGTCGAAGGCCATGTTCGTGCGGGACATGGCCGTGGGATACTTGCCGAAGTGCTGATCTCAGCGGCGGTACCACAAAAAGATTGAGGAGCTTACCGTTTTCCCCAAGTCTCTTTTTTCTTCATTGTCTCGCTCCCGCAGGTCGGGACGTTCGTCCCCCGCAAAACGAAGACGTTCGGCCTACGTTCGAGCCGCTGGAGCAGCGGATGCTGCTGTCGATCACGATGGCGGAGTGGTCGACGCAGGACATCGTCTACACCACGACGGACACCTCCTCGAACTGGTACACGGATTCGCGGCAGCTTCAGGTGACGTTCACGCCACCCTCCGGCAGTGGTTTATCGCCGATCGTGGTCAAGGGCTTTTGGGATGGCGGCAGCACGTTCGACGTCCGTTTTACTCCGACCACGACAGGGACGTGGACGTACAGCACTTCCGGCTCAACCATCACCAATCTGACCAACCAGACGGAGGCTTCGGGCAGCCAGATCATCGTCGGTGCGCCCGTCAGCGGCAACCATGGCTTCGTGCGCATTGATCCAAATTATCCCAACAGCTTCGTCTACGACGATGGCACACGGTTCTTCATGTGGGCCAGGTCTACGATGACATCGTGCAGACCGCGATGGTCAACGACAATTGGAAGACGGCCATCGATAATTCGCTCGCGCATGGCATGAACAAGATCCGCATGAACATCTATCCCGACAGCGCCAGTGAAACGTGGACAGGAGCGGATTCGTCCTGGTCAACGGCCATACACGGGTATCCTTACACTGCGCCATATGCTCTCTTAAACAACAACAGCCAGACCCCAGATCGCGACGCGCTTAACCTGGCGTACTGGCAAGCACTGGACGAAGTTGTCCAGTATATCGATTTCGAAGGGGATGGTCGCCGATCTGATTTTCACCAATCCCTATAACGCCAACAACATGTTCGGCACTGACGCCCAGAACGATCGTTACGTTGCCTACGCTGTGTTGCGCTATGCAGCTTATCACAACGTGATGTGGAACCTATGTTGGGAATGGACACGTTCGCCTGCTGAGGGAGGAACGTATCCGCAAGATCAAGCAGACTTTAACCGAATCGGCGACCTCGTGCATAACAGCGATCCTTGGATGGCGGCAAGCGCTCGCGCTTCGCCCGTTGACGATCCATAACACCGCCCAAAGCATCGGCTTCCAATTCTTTGACGTCGCTTGGCCAACGTACGTGGGCAATCAATACCACAACAATTCCTATGCGGGAGTGAGTACCCGTTACGGCGATCAGTGGGGCAACGCAGGAATTGTATACAACCTCGGACACAATATGCCATCGGTCAACGATGAGTATGGCTATATCAATAACGTCTACGATTTTCCTTTCACGCAAACGGACATCCGCAATGCTATCTGGGGCATCGCCGCCGCGGGGGGATACGGGAGCCAAGGGGATTGGCGCTTTGTCACCGACGCGAATGGCACCCAATGGTGCCCCAACCTCACCGGTGAGTGGCTTGACTCGCCGGTGTATGACGACATCATGCACATGGTCGACTTCTTTACGACCCAGGGCATCGAGTACTGGAAGATGACCAGCCACAACGAACTGAAGTCAGGCAGTTGCGCGATTATGTACTGGCAGAACCGGGACGCCAATACATCCTGTACGCGGCGGCAGGCGATTCCGCGGCCGGGATCGATCTGACCGGCTACAGCGGGAATTTCAATGTCTTCAAACTCGACCCTACGAGCGGGACGATGACGAATCTCGGCGCCGTTGCCGGTGGCGCTACGCGGACCTGGAATCTCACCGGCACGAACTCCGCAGGCGACACCGATTGGGTGCTCTTGGTAACTAAGCTCGACGTCCTCGGACGGGCACGTCCGCAGCAGGAGGCAACGCCGCGTCCGTCGCAGGTGTTTGGACCCTCTGCCCGCCTCGCGGTTATTAGCGTGCTGCGGTTTCGACCTTCTCGACACAGAACGCTATGGGCGTTGCCGGTGAGCGCCACAGCGGCCGTGGAGGGCCTTGGCGGGCACCTTCTTCGATCCAGTGGGCCATGACCATAAGGGACTGGCGTTCAAGATTCGAGCAGGTCGTTTATACGCACTCGCCCAGCCGCACAGTCGGCACAGAAGGACCGGAAGAAGTCCACAACCGCACGGTTTTGGACACATACCAGTTGACAACTCCTTACCGGATGGTATAGTCAAGGGAGACGAAGCAACCATGAGGAACAGCCATGCGAGTGATTTCCTATGTGAGGGTCAGCACCTCGGACCAGGCGGACAACGGAATCAGCCTGGAAGCCCAACAGGCCAAAATGCAAGCCTACGCTAATCTGTACAATCTGACCATCGTGGAAACGATCATCGACGCTGAGAGGCCAAATCCTTGAATCGCTCCGGTCTGCAACATGCCCTGAATCTCTTGAAAGCGGGCAAGGCGGATGGACTGCTGATCGTCAAATTGGACCGTTTGACCCGATCCATCGCCGACTGGCAAAACCTGATCGACGCCTTTTTCGGAGAACGCGGCGGCAAGCAACTTCTGTCGGTCAACGATTCCATCGACACCCGCACGGCCGCCGGCCGGTTGGTCTTGAACGTGTTGATTACCGTCGCCCACCTGCAAGCCACTGCGGTGCATGGCAAAACGGGGCCGGACTACCGCTTCTACGGTGCCTTGCGGGTTATTGGCAGAAGTGTGCTATTGCTGCTTATTTTGGCCGTCGTGCCCGACGCTGCTCGGTGAGGCCGCGGCCTTCATCACAGCGTCCGTAGAGTGTCTGCTCTTAATCAACTCGTCCACATCCTCCTCTAACTTCCTCCTGGCCGCCATGCCGCTCTCAAACATAGGGCCGGCGTTCACGCCAGGAACCGTCCGTCTCAGGCGATCAACGCCCCAGCCTTTCACAGATGTGCCATCCAAGTTTAGAAATTCGAGGCCCTTCAATCCGGCCAGACGTGCCAGACCGGCGTCTGTCACGTGAGTTCTGCGTAAATCAAGACGGCGGAGGTCTGTCAGCTTGGCAACGTATTTTAGCCCCTCGTCCCCTATTCCCGTGTCGCAGAGATCGAGGTCGAGAAGATGGGGAAATTCAGCAAGGATGGCGAGGTCCGCGTCAGGGACAGGGTTGCCCTTATAGTTGCCCCTGAAATCGACATGCACCACATCGAAAAACCAATCTACGCCGAGTGCTTGCGCACACCTGGTCGGCCACCCTGGTGGATTCATCGGCTTTAAGGCACCATGCGGTATGCCATCATCGAAGCAAACGTTGCTCCGGTAGGCCGACCCGCCTAACCGGCGAACGGCGTCGATGGCCCTCCGCGTTCTTGCAGCCTTGATTGCCTCCATGCCGAACAGTGTGACAGCAACAACTGTGGCACCAAGGATAACAGCGAGGCCATACTTTTTTCGCCAGTAGTGCATGTCGCCCTTTCGCCAAATGGCCCCCACATCAAGGCTTCCTAGTATGCAATGAGCCGGCCAGCATCAGAAATCAGGAATAAGGGTGGCCGCTGAAGCTGAACCACCCCCCAAGCCCGCTGTATGAGAGTGATGCCGCCGAGCCAATACTTGGATCAAGTCCCCCCTTCCAGACTGCCTTGAAGATCGTCGCTGCCTTCTGTTGGTCAGCCTTGTCGCAGCAACGGCAAACGTCCCGATCAACGAAGACGTAGGTCACCTGTGACTGGAGTATAGGCCCCACCATCTGACCTGCCAGCGCCCATTGCTCCTTCGTCGGCTCATAGTTGTTTCCCACCGGCAACGGGTTCGTCGGGAATGTGATCTTACCAGCATTTACGTTGAAGGGCCGGAGACCGAGATTCCTCGCCATCGAGATGAATAGGAAACAAACGTCAGCGCCGTTCGGGTCGTAATCGGCGGATACGGTGTCGATGAAACTTGTCCAGTTTCCCATAATCTTGGCCTAATTGGAAGCTTAATGTAGCAGAGAAATGGCCTTCTCCAAGAAGGAGAGAGCCATGAACCAAGAGAAATGGTATTTTTGGAAGAGAGGTAGAGAGGAATTCGCGGGGGAAAACGAGCTGGAGCGTAGCGGAAGCTCGTTTTCCCCCGCGACGCCGCCGGCGGGGGAGGGGTCGGCGGAGTCGCCTTGTGTGTCGAACCCTGCCGATCCGCCGAGCGCCGAAGGTGCCGCCAAGGCGGAGCCGGTGGCTGCGGAAGCACCACTTCCCGACACCCAGCCGGACTCCGACGCTGCCACCGTGCTCGACGGTGAGCAGCTTGCATCCCTTGACGACGGGGGCGATCACGGAGACGCCGATTCCCAACCGGCTGATCCAGGCGATGGGGATGCCGACGGTTCGCCAACCCGCCTGCCTGATGACGAAGGGGACGACGGGCCTTACGTCGGCGACACGTCAGAGTGGGAGGAGGACGAACCGCTCCCAATGCCGCCGAATCTCGTCGGCGCAAGCGGGGCACGTTGTCGAAGCCGTCGGAACGGCCGCAGATGCCACTCTCTCCGCAGCAGAAGCTGCTACTGCTGGATACGTGGGCGCGGAGCGGGCTGCCGGCGCGGGACTTCGGGGCGCTGGTCAACATCTCCCGACATACCCTCTATGCGTGGAAGCACCGCTTCGAGCAACTCGGGCCGGCCGGACTGATGGAGCGCCTCGGGGTGCGAAAGCAGGCAGCCGACTGCCGGAGTTAACCAAGCGGACGATCCTGATGCTCAAGCAAGCCCATCCCGACTGGGGTTGCCAGCGGATCAGCGACATGCTCGTCCGTGGGCCGGCCTTGCCGGCCAGTCCGGCGGCGGTGGCGCGGGTCTTGCATGAAGCGGGCTACGAGATGCAGGAAGTCACGACCCACCCGCATGCACCCCCTGTTCACAGCTTCGAACGGGCCAAGCCCAATCAGCTTTGGCAGACCGATCTGTTCACGTTCATGCTGAAGCGTCAGAACCGCCGGGTGTACCTGGTGGCCTTCATGGATGACCACAGTCGGTTCATCACCGGCTACGGCCTGCATGCCACGCAATCGGCGGCCCTGGTGATCGAAGTGGTGCGGGCCGCGATCGCAGCCTATGGAGTGCCCGCTGAGATCCTCACCGACAACGGCAGCCAGTATGTCACCTGGCGGGGCAAGAGCCAGTTCAGCCGCGAGTTGGAGAAGCGGGGAATCAAGCAAATCGTGGCTCGGCCCCGGCGTCCGCAGACCTTGGGCAAGATCGAACGCTTTTGGGGTTCGCTGTGGCGGGAGTGCATCGAGACGTCGGTCTTCTTCGATCTGGCCGACGCTCGGCAGAGGATTGGCCTGTACATCGACCATTACAATCTCCAGCGCCCTCATCAGGGGATCGGCGGGCTGGTGCCGGCCGACCGGTTCTTCAGCGCTGCGCCCGAGGTGCTGAAAACGCTGAAGGAGCGGGTGGCGACCAACGCCCTTGAGCTGGCGCGGCACGGCGTGCCCAAGAAGCCGTTCTACTTGACCGGTCAGGTCGACGGAAAGCCTTTCAGCGTGCATCGGGAGGGAGACCGCGTGATTCTGCATCAGGCGGGTCAGCTTCGGGAAGAGATCGACCTGGTCGATCCCGCCGAGGAGAAGGCACCGCGGGTCGAAGATGTCGAGCTTGACACGTTACCGCAAGCGCTGTGCCCCGATGGTTCACCGACGTCCCTCTGGCAGGCCTCAACGAGAGACGATTCTTTGCCCGGGACTTCTCCGCTGGATGAACTGCTTTCTGCCGATGCCTCGGCCGAATCGCCTTCTCGGGACGACGATGGGCCGCCGCCGATGCGTGTGCCGATCGGAGGTGACCTATGAGCCATCCAAATCCTGTGGACCGCTCTGCCAAGCCTCGCAAGGCTCCTAAACAACCGCACAGCGTTCAAGGCGGCAGTGGTGAAGCCAATCGCTTCGCCGTGGTGATTCTGGAGGTATTGGCGGGAGGACGAAGTCCAGGCGACGCGGCCAAGGCCCTGGGGGTAACGCCTCCGCGCTACTATCAACTGGAGACACGGGCTCTGCAAGGCCTGATCGCGGCCTTAGAACCACGACCGAAGGGCAAGCAACCTTCTCTGGAAGGGCGCATTGCCCGGTTGGACAAGGCACTGAGTGAGGCTCGGCGTGAAGCGCTGCGGCAGCAGGCCTTGGTACGGGCGGCGCAGCGCAGTCTCGGAATCAAAGCGCCACCGGCCATGGATGCCAAGCAGCCCGGCAAAGGCGCGGCCGGCCGCAAGAAGCGGCGTCCGGCGGTCCGTGCCTTGAAGGCCGCGCGAGCCCTGGCCGGGTTCACTCGACTGCCGGAGGCGAATTCGGTACAACAAGAGGCATCGACGGATCAACCAGCGGTTGCTGCCGTGGAGGGCGAGCACGGGCCGCTGGCAATCGCTCAACGTCTCTCGAAGGAGCGTCAGGATGACACGCCGCAGGACGCAAGCCCCTGGGGCCCGCCCTGGTGGAGCATCTGGAAGGATCGCAGCGGGCCAAACAACGACTGGAGGTGATTCTGGAGACGATCGTCGGCCGGCTGACGGTCGAGCAGGCGTGCCAACGTCTGGAAATCAAACCGGCGACATTTTACCAGTTGCGAAAGGAGGTGCTTGAGGCGGGCTTAGCCCGCCTGGAACCGCAACCCATGGGCCGCCCGCCACAGGTGGCGACGGCCGAGGAGGCAAGACGCGCAGAACTGGAACACCGCGTCGAGGAGTTGGAATCCGAACTGAAGATTGCGGCCGTGCGAGAAGAGATCGCGCGGGTAATGCCCCATCGGATCGATGAAGCTTGCCCGCTAAAAAAAACGATTCACTTCTTACAGACGCAACACGAAAAGAGGCATCGTCCGCCGGGTCTGTAGCGGTCAACGATGACCAAACGCCGATGCACACGTCCGATGTTGATCCTTGGAGCGCGATTGCCGGCCGCTCGCGGCGTGCTGCGGCCGTAGCTTGCCAGGCACCGCGCCGTGCCGCGGAAGCAATGGTGCGGACGCGAGCGGCCACCCTCTGCAATGAGTTGGCCGACCGTGGTCAGCCATGCCGCCGCGTGGCAAGACGATTGCGTGTGTCGTGTCGGACCATGAGGCGCTGGCGCTGCGGACAGCAGCCGTCGCGCTGCGCCCTGCCGCGGGGGCGACCGTGCAAGGAATCGTCCTACGGCGACCGTCGAGCGGTACTCGAGATGCTTGATCGGGAAGGCTTCCACTTGGGTTTGCCCACGCTCCGGGCCGAGTTCCCCACCATGCCGCGTTGCGAACTTCGGGAATTACAGGCCGCCTATCGTCGGCATTACCGGGACACGCATCGCCGGTCGATCGAGAAACTCTCCTGGCATGGTGCCGGATGCGTTTGGGCCATGGACCACGTCGTGCCGCCTCATCCCATTGACGGTGCAGATCGGGCAGCTTTCTCGCTCCGCGACCTGGGCAGCGGGGCGCAGTTGGCCTGGCAGCCGGTGCCTGGCGAAACTGCGGCCCCCACCGTGGCTGTCCTGCGATCCTTGATCCACGAGCACGGTCCGCCGCTGGTGCTGAAGAGCGACAACGGTTCGGCCTTCAAGAGCCAGCAGATGCAGCAGATGCTGGCCGACTACGGCATTGTCTGGCTACCTTCTCCGCCTCGCAGTCCATGGTATAATGGCGGTTGCGAAGCGGGGAACCATAGCATGAGAACCCGGACCGATCACTTCGCCCAGTGCAGCGATGGCTGGACGGCCACGTCTCTGGAAGCGGCGCGGCACCAAGCCAACGCGTTGACTCGTCCCGAGGGCTACCTTGGTCCTACGCCAGGCCAGCGCTGGGCCGCTCGCACGCCGATCGCCTTCGCCGAACGTGAACGATTCCAGGCGGCGATCCATCGCCACCAGCAGCAGGTGATCGCCGAACGAGAAAACTTCGCTGCCGAGAACAAGAACCATCGCCATCAAGTGCGTCGTCAGGCCGTGCGTCGAGCGCTGCTTGAAACCGGTCTGTTAACCATAACCAGGAGGTCCATTACTCTGCCACTTAAGCGAAAAAAACCGGCCAAGATTTCGTAGAGGCCACAGAGTGCTTAGCGCTGGTGGCACGATTACCTGCGACGATCTCCCCCCGACAAAAATTGCGGGGAAAAAGATGGACACGCAAAACGTAAGCTGGTTGTGTGTCTTGACTGGCGGAAAGTGTGGCAGTCCAAGTGATTGTAGCGCCTCGGCCGACTATACAACAATCTACTACGATCCCATAGTTGACTGGGGGGACTGCTCCCGTGCGGCGTGCCGAAGTGGCTGTGATGATGCTCTCAAACTTGCCAAGGCGGCCGCCGATTTGATTCCGAATGCTGCCGCCAAAAAGGCGGCTATTGCAGCGGCGGAAGCTGCGGCCGTGGCCTGTAAAGACGGCTGCAATGCCTACTGCAAGAAGCCGTAATTTCATGGGGTGAATGTCAACAAGCAGCGGGGCCGTCAGAAAACGATCCTGCATTTAATTTGGAGCAATGACCATGATGCCTAACCGGCGTATCTCAATGAGAGCCGCTTTAATTGTCCTCGCTACTCTCATCGTTGCCGGTGGCATAATCGTCGTCAACCGTCGAGCCTTTCAGCTTCGCTACTGCAAATGGCAAATGGAGCCGCGCATGGCATCAGGCATACGACGGACCAAAGACAACTGACGACGGATTCGTCGTTGCCGATGTTCCCAATGAGGCCAAAGAACGATACGAATACTACCGTCAAGAACTTGTTGAGTTGCGCGGTATTGCCGAGCGTCATTACGTCTTCCAGCACTTGCGGGTTCCCACAGATGATTCCAGACATTTCAGTAAGCTCTTGGTTTCTGGCCATTGCCCGAACCATGTTGACTTCTCGTCACCATATCCCGACAAGCCTGAACCCATGCAATTGACCGTTTGGTGCTGGCCTACAGATGCAAGTGCTTGGGATCATTTTGTTGCAGAACACGATGTATCCGACTATCACCAGCGTTTCACAGGAAGAAACCAAGAGGAGGGAAAATCAGGGGCGGGCAAGAAGGCAAAATAGGCCCTTCTCGATTCGCAGATTCACCGATTCTCAACGAGCAGAGACGAAGGGGCAGCCGCCTGCGTCGTTTGCAAGACCTGGATTGCCTCGCGCGGATTTGACCCCGCCCCGGTCCCCCGGTCATGCGTTCATCGCCAGCAAGATCGGGCATGGTGGCAATCGACGTTGCCAAGCAACAGCGGGACCGCAACGCGAATCGGCAACAGCGGGAAGGGAAGCTACGGCAGGGCAAG
Organism: uncultured Planctomycetaceae bacterium; assembly: GCA_963789525.1. GTDB lineage: Bacteria > Planctomycetota > Planctomycetia > Pirellulales > Thermoguttaceae > CAVXFB01. The sequence goes on along the minus strand of CAWBLA010000003.1, from coordinate 568,059 downwards.
CAACGTCGGCAATGGCAACGGAGAATCGAGAAGGTATCGGCGCAACAGAAATGGGCAGGGGTGTTGGCCCTGCCCGTGCGAATCCGAACGGAATTGTGTTGCTTCTCGGCTAACGGCAATTACACTGGGATGTGGCGGACAGCGCGGACATAACCTCTCCCATGAATGCGCCGTATTGGCCGTTGCGCCGGTATCCGTTCCATCGGCCGCGCAGTTTGCGGGACAAGTCGGCGTCAATCCATCCCTTGCTTCCCCAGCAAATGGTTTCAATCAAGGGAATCCGGTCATACCAACAGACATTGTACTTGTCGGCAATGCGATTGAAACGAGACACGTCAAACAAGGGTTGCTTCTTCATGGTTGCTTGCTCCAAGGTGTTGAAGAGAAGTGAAACGTGAAAAGCGGTCACATTCCAAGCATTACCTTCTGGCAAGCAATAGCAAGTGGTATGTGCCACATTTCGACCGATTTTCGGAAATGCCCGTCGATGCTTGAGGCACATTCCCTGCCCCGATGCTTCTCTGCTCCTTCGCTACGGCCGGTCCCAAATCGGGCGCGCTTGAGAACGCCCGGCGAGCGACCGGCGGACCTCGCCTAAACCGCAAGGCAAGGGGGCTACAGTCAACCGTGCCTGGAAATCCGGCCCGGCGATCCGGCGCTGCTTTCCGTCGCGCCGGATTCGCGCCGTGATTGCGCCGGATCGGTTGGCGGCCGAACACGGACGAAACACGGTGATTGGCCCGGCTGCGATTGCGAACGCGCTGGACGAGCGGAACATGGCCGGCCGCATGACCACGGCCACGGCGTTTCGGCCGCCGCCGGCTTCCCGTGTTGGCGCTCGCGTGTTGGGCGTCATGCCACATTGCGGCCGGGCGGCGCTCGTGGCGACGGCCGCCGAAAGCCCGGTCATTGCCACGGCCACGGCCGAAGCGGGGCGGTCCCGCGCGGGCAGGGACGCCGGCAAGCGATCCACGGCCGAGCGTGGCCCGCCGTCGAGCCATTGGGCGGCAAGGCGGCCGGGACGTTGCACGGGATTGCCGGTCATGGCGGGAAACGGCCGGCGAGCGCCCTAGCGGATCGGCAGCCAGGGCGGCCGGTGGCGAGATCATGCCCGAGGCCCTGCCGTGGCGGCCGGCGAATCGCTTCCACGGCCCGTTGCCGGCCGGGCAGACGATGGCCTTGAACGCCTCGCCCGTGGTCCGTGCCAAGCACAGCAGAAAGCGCCGGCGAGCGAAAGCCGCAAAACGTGCCAAGCGCCGTGTGCTCAAGCGCCGCCGAAAACGGCATTTCGCCCGAGCGAGGTTTTTAACCCTGGCTGGTTTGACCCTGCCGATCAGCGGCGGATGGGAGCCAGGTGAAGCCCGAGATACTGGCAGACCTTGGCGGCCGTCTCCAACGAAATGCCCCGCTCGCCACGAAGGAAGCGATTGAGGATCGGCTGGGCCACGCCCGATTCCTTGGCAACGCGGTACTCGGTCTCGCCGCAGTTGAGGATGGCCTGTTGAAGTTCTTCGACCAGGTTCAAGCTGCCCTTGCGAGAATGTAGGCGACGGCGGTGTGCGTCCATCGGGGTTTCCTTTCCTTGGTGGGAATGTTGCAGGGCGGTCAATTCGGCCGCGATCTGCCGCAACGTGCGACCGGCCGCCCGCAGGTTGCGCATGAAAGCGAGGGTCTGCTGTTCGGCCGGATTCTCGATCAGCGTGATTCCATCCGGGCCGAGATCGAAGCCAAAGCGGACCTTGCCCACGCGCTGCCGACTGTTGATCTTGTGCCGAAGGGCCTCTTTCGTCCTCTCGCCAATCGTCTCCCGCTCCCATTGGGCGACGGTAATCAAGACGTTCAAGACCAGCCGGCCGGCGGCGGTGCGGGTGTCGATGGAATCGTTCACCGACAGAAGTTGCTTGCCGCCGCGTTCGCCGAAATAGGCGTCGATCAGGTTTTGCCAGTCGGCGACGGATCGGGTCAAACGGTCGAATTTGACGATCAGCAAGCCATCCGCCTTGCCCGCTTTCAGGAGATTCAGGGCATGTTGCAGACCGGAGCGATTCAAGCGATTTGGCGACTTTCGGCGTCGATGATCGTCTCCACGATGGTCAAATTGTACAGATCGGCGTAGGCTTGCATTTTGGCTTGTTGGGCTTCCAGGCTGATTCCGCTATCCGCCTGTTCCGACGGTGCGAGACCCTCGCAGTAGGAAATCACTCGCATGGCTGTACCTCATGGTTGCTTCGTCTCCCTTCTAGCATACCATCCGGTAAGCACATAGCAACTGGTATGTGTCCAAAACCGTCCGGCTGTGGACTTCTGGCCCCGCCGAGTGCGTATAAACGACCTTCTCGAATCTTGAACGCCAGCCCCTTATGGTCACGGCCCACTGTGTCGAAGAAGGTGCCCGCCAAGGCCCTCCACGGCCGCTGTGGCGCTCGCCGGCACGGCCCACTGCGTTCTGTGTCGAGAAGGTCGAAACCGCAGCACGCTAATAACCGCGAGGCGGGCAGAGGGTCCAGGCACCGGCCTGGGAGACGCGGCCTTGCCTCCTTCTCCGGGCGTGCCCGTCCACCGGAGGAGGCCCGCGCCTAGTAAGCTAACCATTCAAGTGCCCTAACCGCGAGACGCGAGGGCCTCGGCAGTCATCCAAAAGCCTGTCTCAACGTTGAGACAACGCCGGCCGGGCCGTAGCAAGGATGCCACGCCCAAAGCCCACCAACTCCATCGCCGTTTCTTCGCCAGCCGCTTCGATGCATCGTGCCAATTTCTCTCGCCATGCACCGTTGGTCAACAGCGGCATTCGGCGATAGCAGGAAAAGGTCAATTCGTGAAGATGCCCGACCTCGTGAAAGTGTCGCACTGTCTTCCGATGTGCCATAGCCCTGCTTCTATCCACAGCAAGAGGGAACGTCAACCCGCCTGCCGAGCACTGGCAAAGCCAGTGGCACACGTCCGTCGCGTCCCAAGGGGCCAAGTCCTATCACTGCGGGTGCGTCATGCGCCAGGGGTCGAGCGCCTCGTTTAGGTGATCCTCGGGCAGGATCTTCTGCTCGCGGCAGAGTTCGCGGATCGTCTTGCCGCTGGCAAAGGCCTCTTTGGCCAGGGCCGCCGCGCGGTCGTAGCCGATTAGCAGATTCAGTCCAGTGGCCAGCGACAGGCTCCTTTCGACCGCCGCCGCGCAAACGTCTCGATTGGCCTCCATGCCTTGGACGCACCGCTCGGTGAAAAGATCGGTCGCCGCCGCCAGCAGCCGCACACTCTCCAGGGCCGTCTCGGCCATGACGGGCATCATGACGTTCAGTTGGAACTGCCCGCCGGCGGCGCCGCACAGGACGATCGTCTGGTCGTTGCCGATCACCCGGGCCGCCACCTGCATCAGGCTTTCGCACAACACCGGATTGACCTTGCCAGGCATGATCGAGCTGCCGGGCTGCAGGTCGGGCAGCCTGATTTCGTGGATGCTCAAACGCGGCCCGGAGGCGAGCCAGCGGATGTTGTTGGCCACGCTGAACAGAGTCGCGGCAATGGTGCGCAACTGGCCGTGGCATTCGACCAGCCCGTCGCGCTGGGCGTTGGCCTCGAAATGGTTGGCGGCCTCGACGAAGGGGATGCCGGTTTCACGGGCAAGAAGCTGGCTCAGCCGCCGGCCGAACTCAGGGTGGGTGTTGATGCCCGTGCCCACGGCCGTGCCGCCGGCGGGCAGCTCGACGAGGGCGTCGGCCGCGATGCCGGCCCGGCGTTGCGAATGTTCGAGCTGTCGCGCGAGCCCGCCGATCTCCTGGCCCAGCGCCAGCGGCGTCGCGTCGGCCAGGTGCGTGCGGCCGATCTTCAGAACGTCCTGCCACTGCGCGGCTTTGTCGGCCAAAGACGTACCACATCGCTCCATCGCCGGAATCAGTTGGCGCCGAATCGCCGTGGCCAAGGCCACATGGATGGCGGTAGGGAAGATGTCGTTGGTGCTCTGTCCGAGGTTGACGTGATCGTTCGGATGGATCGGCTTCTCGGCGGCGAAGCGATCGCCGCCGGCGAGCTCGGTCGCCCGATTGGCGATCACCTCGTTAGCGTTCATGTTGCTCGACGTGCCCGAGCCGGTTTGAAAGACGTCGATCGGGAACTCGTCGTCGAGGCGGCCGTCGGCGACCTCGCGGCAGGCGGCCACCAGCGCGTCGACCTGACGATCGCTGAGCGGCCATTTTCCGCCGCCGAGCCGGCCGAGATCGCGATTGGTGGTAGCTGCGGCCCACTTGACCAGTCCGATCGCGTGGATCAACTCCGGCGGTAAGGCACGGCCGGAGATGGGGAAGTTCTCGACGGCCCGCTGCGTCTGCGCCCCGTAATAGGCGTTGGACGGCACGCGGACTTCGCCCATCGAATCGCGTTCGGTGCGGAGCGAATTGTTGATTGTTGATTGTTGACTGTTGATTGTGATGGCAATTCCCTCCCTCTACGGTCTTGCCCAACGTCAATCAACCATCATCGATCAACCATCATCGATCGTCAATCTCTCAGCTCCCTGCGACCCTTCGCGGAATAGTGAATGAGTAGAGGCAGACGACCGCGCCGGTAGACAACAGGGTCCACGGCGCCCACGGGGGCGGGATCAACTGCTTTTGCGGTCCCACGGTGGGGGCAGTCTCAAAGAGCGAACTTGGCGGCGGCGCGGGATCCCGGAGCCTCAGACTCACGCGCTCCACGCCCAGGCATTCGACGCCCAGGATCACGACAAAGAAGCCGAGGGCCAGGAAGAGCGAACGCCACATGCTTTGTGCCTCCCAGAAAACGCAGTTGCAGGAGGCGACTCCGTTCGCCGAGTATTTCGTTGAGCCAGTTTGACGTTCCGCCGCGCTTGAAAGGACGTCGGCATCAGTCGACCCGCTCGTACAATGAAATCGGCGTTCGGCTGCGGGGCCTTCATCGCTCGACCGGACGAACGGCGGCAATTGTCGGGGCATGGGCGCTTTCTAGCGGTCGTGCCGGATGGGTTAGGCAATTGGGGCCTGTCCCGATTTTCGTGTCAACGAAAATGGGACTGTCCCCTTCGCCGCGGCTTCAATTGCAACGTGACAAGGCAAGGCTCCAGCCGCTGCCCGGCTTGCAGCGTTAAGGGGATCGTCTCTTCAAACCAACCTGTCGGGTGTTTCCGAAAGTGAGCATGATACCGACCATTCCGAGGACGAAGACTTCGGCGGCGACGAAAATGGCGTACTTGGCGTCAACCGCGGTCAATGCGAAAAGACTGGCAAACCGATGGAATATAGTGGGATGCGACATGCGCTTAGGTGCGGTTGTTCGCCGGCGCAGGCACGCTTATAATGCTAACGGAAAGAAAGGTCGGCCAACAAAGACTAACTGACGCAAGAATGACGTGAATAGGGCATGGGGGGCGGCTAGGACACATGGAGTCACTCTGATTGACAACTAGGCCAAAAATACTCCTGGTTTGCGACTCGCGCGAGAATGCGGAACAGCTTCTCGAGCACGCCAGCCAGTCGCATGAAGTCATTGTGGCGTCGAACCCGTTGCGGGCGCTGGCCCATCTGCGGCGCGAGCCTTTCGGCGGCGTTTATATCTCGTCGGAGTATTTGCAGGACGCCCTGCAAATCGGCCGGCTGCTGCAAAACGAGCAGATTCTCGAGGGGATGCCCGACGGCGCCGTGCTGTTGGATAGCGACAACCTGATTATCTGGAGCAACGGCCGGCTGAGCGAGTGGTCCGAGCGGTCGGACGTCGTCGGGGCGAATTTCTATACCGTGCTGGGCAGTCCGGAGATCCTTGGTCCCGATTTTTGCCCATTCCACACGGCCTTGGCGACCGGCCAGGCGACGAGTTCGACGCTTCGCAGCGGCGACAACCGCTATTACCACGTCCATGCTGCGCCGCTCCGCGAGGCCGGCGGCCCGCCGCGGCATTTGATCGTCACGGTCCGCGATGTCACGAACGAGGTGCATCAGCAGCAAAAGATGGCGGCGATCCACCAGGCCGGCATGGAGCTGGCCGACCTGTCGGCGGCGGAAATCGCCCACATGGCGGTCGGCGACCGAATCGAGCTGCTGAAGTCGAACATCCTCCACTTCACCCGCGACCTGCTGCGGTTCGACGTGGTCGAAATCCGTCTGCTGGATCAGAAGACCGGGCGGCTTGGAGCCGTTGCTGTCGATGGGCATGGACCCGGAGGCGGCCGCCCGCGAGCTGTACGCCCAGTCGCAGAACAACGGCGTGACGGGCTTCGTCGCGGCCACCGGCAAGAGCTATCTCTGCGAAGACACGACCGAGGACCCGCTGTATCTACCGGGCGCCAGGGGCGCAAGAGCTCGCTGACCGTGCCGCTGGTGTTGCACGACGAGGTGATCGGGACGTTCAACGTCGAGAGCCCCGAGCCGCGGGCGTTCACCGAGAGCGACCTGCAATTCCTGGAGATCTTCAGCCGCGACGTGGCCGCGGCGTTGAACACGCTGGAGTTGCTGGTGGCCGAGAAGGCGACCACGGCCGCCGAAAGCGTCGAGGCCATCCACAGCGCGGTGGCGTTGCCGGTCGACGAAATCCTCAACGAAGCGGTCAACGTGATGGAACGCTACATCGGCCACGAGCCGGAGGTGGTCGAACGGCTGCAGCGGATTTTGCGCAACGCCCGCGACATCAAGCAGGTGATCCAGAAGGTGGGCCAGAAGATGGCGCCGACCGAGGCCCTGCCCGCAGACGTTGCAGGTGGAAGAGCGGCCGGTGCTGCGGGGGCGGCGGATCCTGGTGGTCGACGCCGACGAGAACGTCCGCAGCGCCGCCCACAACCTGCTGGAGCGTTACGGTTGCGTCGTCGAGACCGCCCACGACGGCGGCGAGGCGCTGTACATGGTCCGCGGCACGGCGGACGCCGGCTACGACGTGGTCATCGCCGACATCCGGCTGCCCGACATGAACGGCTACGAGTTCATGGTGAAGCTCCAGGAGACCATGGATGCGGTGCCGCTGGTGCTGATGACCGGTTTCGGCTAGGACCCCGGCCACTCGATCGTCAAGGCCCGGCAGGCCGGCCTCCAGGCGGTGCTCTACAAGCCGTTCCGCCTCGATCAACTGCTCAGTGCCATCGAGCTGATTATCAATGCGCCGCGGCCGGTGGTGCAGGGCTAGGCGGGCCTCGAAGTGGAACCCTGAAGTCTTCCGGCGCCGCCGACGGCACGTCGTTTGGCACGGAGGAACCGACAACGATCGACCGACCGCTAATGTATCTCTTCCTTGCCCTACTGGCATTGCTGGGCCATGCCTTCCTCTGGATCGGTTTGACTAACTGGCTGCATTCGCAGGGCATGCCGCGGCGAGTGATCTCGGTGCTGACGGCGTACTTTTTCGCCTGCACCGTGACGATCCCGGTGCTGGTCGCTTGGGAATACCTCAGCAATGGCGCGCTGTCGCCGGCGCCGGCCGTTTACGTCGTCGTGTGTTGGGGCGTGCTGGCCGCGACGCTGGTCCGTCTGACGTACCTGCGGGCGTTCCATTCACTGCCGGCCGTGGTGCGATCCCGGTCCAGCCGGGCCGCGGCGATCGATCTGGCAGCCGCGGCGGCCGATGCGTCGGAACTGAGTCACCATTTCCTGGCCCGATTGCCGCAGAACGAAATCCTGCAACTGGCAGTGTCGCAGTATGAGCTCGACGTGCCGCGACTGGCGCCGGCGCTGGACGGGCTGAAGGTTGCACACCTCTCCGACTTGCACTTCACCGGCCGGATCGGCAAGGCGTACTTCCGCGAGGCCGTTCGCGTCTGCAATGAGCTTCAGCCCGATCTCATTTGTATCACCGGCGACATCATCGACTCGCCGAAGTGCCTCGATTGGATGGCCGACACGCTCGGACAACTCGCCGCGCGGCACGGCGTATACTACATCCTCGGCAACCACGATCGCCGCGTCGATTTCGGACAACTGCGTCGCACGCTTGACGAACTGGGGCTTGTCGACGTCGGCGCCCGATGGCTGCCGGTCGAGGTGCGCGGAACGCAGGTGCTTGTCGGTGGCAACGAACGGCCCTGGCTCGGACCGCCGTCGTTGGATGGTCAGATCCGGCCGCACGCGACGAACGACAACGAGCCCTTGCGCATCCTGTTGGCCCACTCGCCGGATCAACTCCCCTGGGCGCGTGCCCACCAGGCCGACCTGATGTTGGCCGGGCACACCCACGGCGGACAAATCTGCATTCCGCCGCTGGGGGCGATCTTTTCGCCCACCGCGGGCGGCGTGAAGTACATCTCGGGCATCTTCCACGTGCCGCCGACGATTCTCCACGTGACGCGGGGCATCTCGGGAGACGTCCCGGTGCGGTGGAACTGTCCTCCCGAGATCGCCGAACTTCGCCTCCGAGCCGGCGCCAGTTAGAGACGAGTTCGATTTTTGTGTCGGGAGCGGCGGCAAACGGGACAGTCCCGCCGGCTAAGCCGCGCGGCGCATGGGCGCGGCTTGTGTTGGGGCAAGCGTCATGACGCGCAGACGGCCGTCGCGCTCGACGAGCAGTTGCATCGGACCGGCGGCGCGCCTGGCCGCTTGGGCGAAGGCGGCTTCGTCGGTGAAGTCGTGCCCCCCAACCTGATAAATGCGATCGTTGGGCGCGAGTCCCGCCAACGCGGCCGGCGAACCCGGGACTACATAGGCGACAATTACAACGCCCGGCTCGGCGTCGTCAACGCGCCAGACGATGCCCCAGCGCAGCGCCATACCGTCCAATTTCACCACGAGTTCTCGCGACTCGGTCTGATCGCGAGGAATAACCGTTAGCAACGCAGGGCTCTCAGCGGCGGCAACGGCCGCAAAAAAATCGTCGTCCTTGCGAATTTCCCGGCCGTCGAGCCGCGTGATGCGGTCGCCCGGATGCAGTCCCGCCCGCTCGGCCGCCGACCCGGCGGCCACGTCGGACACTACGACGCCGCGGCTCGTTGCCGCGTCCGCAGTCCAGACCACGCCCAGGCGGCCTGCCGGCCTGGCATCCTGGCTTGTCACAGCCTTCTCCATCTCGGGCGTTTCGTGGCGCGCGGCCGCGGAATCCCGGCGCGGCCGCCGGACGATCGGCCATCTCGTACAACATGGCAAACAACAACCGCGCGATGCGACTCATGCCCGAGCGATTGATGCGCGTCGCCACGTCGCTGGGCCGATGGTAGTCGCCGTGCATGCCGGTGTGCAGCATCAGCACGGGGATGCCATGGTCGAAGAACGGGTAATGGTCGGCGTTGGGCTTCAGGCGCCACGAGAATTCGAGCCGCAGCGCGGGCTCATCGTTCTGGCCACTCAACAGCCGCCGCCAGCCGTAGCCGCTTCGCCAGCCGAAGACTAGAAGGTGATCGTCGCGGAGCCGGCCAACCATGTCGAGATTGACGGCAGCCACGACGCGTTCGAGCGGGACCGTTGGATGGGCCACCCAATGCTTCGAGCCGAACAGTCCCTTTTCTTCGGCGTCCCAGGCGGCGAACAGGATCGACCGCTTCGGCGGCTCGGCAAGAATCGTGAAGGCCTTCGCCAATTGCAGCACGGTTGACGTGCCGCTGGCGTTGTCGTCAGCCCCCGGATGAAGGTAGCCGTACGGCCCCAGGCTGTAGCCCCGGCCGCCAAAGCCGACGTGATCGTAATGCGCCCCGACGACGATCACCTGGTCGCGGAACTGCGGGTCGCTGCCGGGGAAGATCGCCAGGATGTTGCGGAAGTTCGGCGAGAAGGGTTGAAAGAAGCCGCCACCGCTGCCGGCCGGTTTCAGGTGCAGCCCGGCGTACTGCTGCGCAAGAAATTCGCCGGCCGCGTGCCCACCCCGCGTGCCCGCTTCGCGGCCTTCCATGGCTGTGTCGGCCAACTGGCTCACGTGTTCGCCAAGCTCCTCGGCCTTGATGGAATCGAGCGCTGCCCGATAGGACGAGTTCTTTTCGGCCGCATGCAGCGAGGCCGCGCAGGCCAGGCACAATATCAGTGCGGCCGGACGAAACAGACGGCGGGGCAAGTATTGCATGGGCGGGAATCCTATGCGAAGTATAGCACAACGCCGGCGCTGAGCGGGCATTCGACGTCAGCGCGTCCGTCGGCCGCTGAACCGACCACATCGACGGGCAGTACCGCGCCGGCATGTCGGTGAAAACCGACTTGTTGACATGTCGCGATATTCCGATATAATATACCTAGTATGAGCGGGAAAGGTGACATCACGGCAAAGGCGAAGCCCCCGAAACGGCGGCCCCTGATTGCGCTGGAGGCCCTCGAGCAGGCGGCCGACTGCCTCCGCACCATCGCGCATCCGCACCGCCTGCGGATGGTCGAGATGCTGCTGAGTGGGCGTTATACGGTGGGCGAACTGGCCGCCGCCTGCGGCATTCCCAGCCACATGGCGTCCGGACATTTGCGGCTCATGCGGCATTGCGGTTTCTTGCGGAGCGAAAAGGAGGGGCCAAGGGCCTACTACCAGATTATCGAACCACATCTGGCCAGCATCATGGCCTGCATCGAGGCACGCTTCGGCCCCGCCGGAAAACGATCAAGTAGTAGGCACGCTCCGCGTGCCGTAACCTAAGCGAACTTTGGGGATGCGTCCCCGACGCGCCGATTGATGCAGCTACGGTACGCGGAGCGTGCCTGCCACAACTAGGAGAACAAGATGGAGATTGCGACCATTACGCCGGCCGACGCCGCCGCGCGCTGCGGCGAGGGCGGCGAACTGATCGACGTCCGCACGCCGGCAGAATTCAGAGAAGTGCATGCGACCATCGCCCGCAACGTGCCGTTGGACCGGCTCGATCCGGCCGCGCTGATGCAGGCGCGGAACGGCCGCAGCGGCCAACCGATCTATCTTATTTGCCGCTCCGGCAGCCGAAGCCGGCATGCCTGCGAGAAGTTTGTGAAGGCCGGCTATACGGACGTCGTGAACGTCGAGGGAGGCACGTTGGCCTGGCAACAGAGCGGCCTGCCCGTGGTCCGGGGAAAGAAAACGATCTCCCTGGAGCGGCAAGTCCGCATCGCGGCCGGGTTGTTGGTCTGCCTGGGGGTGGTGCTCGGATCGGCGCGTGAATCCCGCTTTTTTGGGTCTGTCGTTCTTCGTCGGCGCCGGCCTGCTTTACGCCGGCGCGACGGACACGTGCGGCATGGGCATGCTGCTGGCCCGGATGCCCTGGAATCGTGGCACCGATCCAAAGGCATGCTGCAAGTCGTAGGCAAAGAAGCAGGCACGCTGTAGTGGGCACGCTCCGCGTGCCGTAACCCGGACGACGGCCAACCTGCTACAATAAGGCCGCGGCATGCGGAGCGTGCCCGCTACAAGGTGTGCCTGTTACGAGCGAGGAGCCCATGAAACTAGTGATTGTCGGCGGCGTGGCCGGTGGCGCTTCGGCGGCCGCCCGGGCGCGACGGTTGTCGGAAGACGCCGCAGATCGTGCTGTTCGAGCGGACGGCGAACGTCTCGTTCGCCAACTGCGGCCTGCCGTACCACGTCGGCGGCGAAATCGCCGATCGCCGAAAACTGCTGGTCGTCAGCCCCGGACCTGCTGCGCAAGCGGTTCAACCTCGACGTGCGGGTCCGCTCATCGGTCGTGGCCATCGACCGCGCAGCGAAGAAGGTCCGCATTCGCGACCTCGCGTCCGGCCGTGAGTATGACGAAGCGTACGACAAGCTGATCCTTGCGCCGGGGGCAGCGCCGATGCGGCCGCCGATCCCGGGCATCGATCTGCCCGGCATGTTTCACGCTGCGCAACCTCGAAGACATGGACCGCATCGAGGCAAAGCTCGACGAGGGCGTCCGCCAGGCCGTGGTCGTCGGCGGCGGCTTCATTGGGTTGGAAATGGTCGAGAACCTCGTTCGCCGCGGCGTTGCGACGACGGTGGTCGAGTTGCAGGACCAGGTCTTGCCGCCGATCGACCGGAAATGACCCGGCTCGATCGAACAGTGCCTGGCCGACAACCAGGTGGTCCTTAATGCTCGGCCAATCGGCCGAGGCCTTCGACGAGACGCCCGAGGGCATCGGCATTCGGCTGACGTCGGGCGAGCGGCTGACGGCCCAACTCGTCATTCTGGGTGTCGGCGTGACAGCCGGAAAACGAGCTGGCCGTCGAAGGCCGGTCTTGAGATCGGTGTCGGCGGTGGAATCCGCGTCAACGGGTATCTGCAAACGAGCGATCCGGACATCTACGCCGTCGGCGACGCCATCGAAGTGCAGGATTTTGTCACCGGCGAACCCGCCCAGGTCCCGCTGGCCGGGCCCGCCAATCGGCAAGGCCGCATCGCCGCCGACAACATTTTTGGCCGCGGCAATGCGGTATCGTGGAACCCAGGGCACCGCCATCGTGCGACGTCTTCGACGTGGCGGCCGCTATGACCGGCGCCTCCGAGAAGTCGTTGACGCGTCTGGGCGACCGTACCGGACCGTCTACGTGCATCCGCTCAACCATGCCGGATATTATCCCGGTGCGGAAGCGATGACGCTCAAGCTCCTCTTCGAGACGCCCAGCGGGCGAATCCTCGGCGCGCGAGGCCGTCGGCCGAGCAGGCGTCGACAAGCGAATCGACGTGCTTGGCCGTGGCCATCCAGGCCGGCATGACCGTCTTCGATCTGGAGGAGATGGAACTGGCCTATTCGCCGCAATTCGGCGCGGCCAAAGACCCGGTCAACATGGCAGGCTTCGTGGCCGCCGGTCTATTGCGCGGCGACCATCCTCAACGTCGACATGGCCGACATTGCATTGGCGACGACGCCCGACAGTTCCTTCTTGCTCGATGTGCGCACTTCCGAAGGAGTTTGCGGCGGGCCACATTCCCGGTGCGGTAAACGTCCCCGTCGACGAGTTGCGATGCCGTTTGGGCGAGCTCCCCGACGATCGGCAAATCGCCGTCTATTGTCAGGTCGGACAACGGGCCTACGTGGCAACGCGGATCCTGCGGCAACACGGTTTCTCGGCCGTCAACCTCGGCGGCGGCTACAAGACGTATCAGCTTCTCGCGCCGCAACACAACGGCGATGCCGCCGGCTGATTGCATCGGTCCGGTTCAGCAGACGACGGGCGCAATTGCTCGATGCGCAGTTTCTCAAATATCTCTTCGCTTCGTTGACGCCGCGTCATTTTTGCATGACGGATTGCGTTAACGCAAATGCCGCGCGATTTGCTTGCGTGATTCTCTGAAATCGCGCAGAATGAGCACATCGGAAATTCTACCAGTGTGCGTTGCGGAAGAACGTGTAGGGGCAGGACGAGCGAAGCACAGTCCCGAATCCGGCGTTGCACCCCTGATTTGACTCTCCAGTAGCAGGCGAAATCGTTCCCACCCGTATCCCGCTGTGGCTTTGCGCTGCTCGCAATGCTAGCGACTCCGCCGGTGGAAAAATGGCCTTGGTGATTTTGCCGCCGGCGGGTAAGTTTTGCATATCTTACAATCCATCCCGGTTCGCGGTGCGGCGGTCGACCTGCCGCGCAAGGCGCGGCGCGACGCGCCACAGGGACGTGGCCCAGATAGTCCCCGAATTGTTCGGGAAGCGAGGGAGAGCATGGACGCTCGCAGCGATTCGGTCCTTTTTCCGGCCGCCGCAAACCGGGGGACTGTCCCAATTTTCGCGGGCACCGCCGCGAGCGGTGGTCGGCGAAAATGGGACTGTCCCCGTTGGCACGCCGGGCCGCGATTGCCGCCAGACGCGGGTCTGCTGGTAGTGTTGCTGCTGGTGTCGATGGGCGCGCGGCAGCGGACGCCCAACTTCATCGTCGAGACGGCCGACCCCAGTTTCGCCCAACAGATTGCCCAGGCGGCCGAAAACTATCGCCGCGACCTGGCCGTCGCGTGGCTGGGCAAGGCGATGCCCAACTGGTCGCAGCCGTGCGTGATGACCGTCCAGGTCGGCCCGCACCTCGGCGCCGGCGGGGCCACCACGTTCGTCTTCGACCGCGGCGAAGTCTTCGGCTGGCGGATGACGATCCAGGGCTCGCGCGAGCGGATCCTCGACTCGGTGCTGCCGCACGAAATCACCCACATGGTCTTCGCCAGCCACTTCCGCCAGCCGCTGCCGCGCTGGGCCGACGAAGGGCGGCGCCACCAGCGTCGAACACGCCAGCGAAAAGAACAAGCATCGCGACATGCTCGAACAGTTCCTCCGCACCGGCCGCGGCATCGCCTTCAACCAGATGTTCGCCATGACCGAATACCCGCCGGACATCATGCCGCTGTACGCCCAGGGCTACTCGCTGGCCGAGTACCTGATCCAGACGGGCGGGCGGCGCGAGTTCGTCGAGTTTCTCGGACGACGGGCTAAAGAGCGACGACTGGGCCGGCGGCCGTCGAGCATCACTACGGTCCGCCGGATCTCAGCTCGCTGCAAAACACGTGGCTGGCCTGGGTCAAGCAGGGCTCGCCGCTGCTCACAACCGCGCGTTCAACTGGCGGCCAACCAGCGTCGCCCGAGGCCCGAGCCGAATCTGATTCTACCACGTCCGCGACAGGCAGTCACCGGCGCCGGTGGCGAGCCTCGTGCCGGTTCCGCCACGCGCCGGTTCGACCGATGGCCGCACCGTGGCCGCCGCAACGGCGCCAGCAAACTCGCCGGCATTGCAGTGGGTCGATCCTCGGCGCTCGGCAACCGAAGTCGCCCATCCCCAGCCGATGCAGCGCCCGCGGCAAACGGTGTTGCAGTAGCACGACGGTAACGTTACCGGTCAAAAATGGCAGGCACGCGGTGCCTGACATGCACAATGTCGCCTTCGCCTGTAAAGGGGGTAAGGCCGACGCTTGCCCTGTTTCCGGGCGAGGCCGCATCAAAGACAGTTCTGACTCAATCAACGCCTTGGGGTCGGCCGAAAACAACCCCATTCTCGCCCGTGTGTCGGACAAGGCTGGCAACAGGCCGCAATTGGCCAATGATGCGCGCGGCCGGACAGGAAACGATTGGAGGATGGGATGTGACCGCGGTCTAGGGTGCGGCGGGGTGTCGCCCCGACGCACCCAAGGGATTCGTCCGCGCAGCGCAGGCGTGCTGCCGTTCTGCCGGCGGGTTCCAATCGTCGCCGAGCGATTATCACGCCGCCCCATTTTCACGAGTTCTTGGCACTTTGATTGTCGAGACGGCAATCTCGGAAATTCTTGACGGGAAAATCAGCCGTAGCACGGAATGATCGGCCGAGCGTCAAAAAACGAACCATTTGTGGGACGGGAAACCTTGCTACCCACGTGCATTCACCGGAGCGAGCTGTCCAAGTCTATGCGCGGGGCTGCGCACCGCAAAGCCGTTTAGCTTGAACGCGTCGGTGAGTAGATTTACGTGGTCTGCAAGTCCTTATGCCCCAGGGGCTCCTGGACCGTGCGGATGCCGCCAAACTCGGCGGCATAACATCACTGCTCCGTCGAACGCGCATCCGCTGCAAGTGCCCGTTCTTGTAACAGGTTAGGTCCGCATCTGTGTCGTGCCCTGTGGCGTGTTCTCCCGCCGCACCGTGCGGTAGAACACCCGCGCGCAGTTGAAAAACCCCCGTGACGGGTGTTGTTGTCGCTGACGGGCAGCATGTTCTGTCGTCCG
This sequence comes from uncultured Planctomycetaceae bacterium, assembly GCA_963789525.1. Taxonomy (GTDB): domain Bacteria; phylum Planctomycetota; class Planctomycetia; order Pirellulales; family Thermoguttaceae; genus CAVXFB01. The sequence goes on along the minus strand of CAWBLA010000003.1, from coordinate 552,565 downwards.
CAGAAGACGCTGGCCCATTTTGTGGGAGGCGGTCACAACTGCTTGACTGAGTTCATCCTGTGGCGAGAATACCCTTCGTTGCGATGCGCATTATGCGGCCGGAATCGCCACCACAGCTCATTACGGTGGCGCCGGACCGGCGGCAGAATTAGGAAAGCATGACGGAAGGAGTAGAAATGAGACGAGTATTTGGGCTCATCTACGGTTTCGTCGCATACGCGGGTTTCATGATTTGGATGGTCTACATGATAGGATTTCTCGGTGACTTCGCTGCACCCAAATCCGTCGATTCTGGTTCCATCGGTCCCGTCAGTACTGCCATCTTTGTGAATTTTCTGATGATCTTCATCTTCGGCACGCAACACACCATAATGGCCCGTCCGGCTTTTAAGCAATGGTGGACGCAGTTCATTCCGAAGTCTCTTGAGCGCAGCACCTTTGTTTTCATCGCCGATATCATCATGTGGGTGATGATTTGGCAGTGGCGGCCGATTGAGGGGGTCATTTGGCACGTGCAGAATACTATGGTGGCGAACATCTTGATTGGCATTTCGCTGCTCGGCTGGGTTGCGGTGCTCCTGTCAAGCTTCATGATCAATCACTTTGAGTTGTTGGGGCTTGAGCAGGTGTGGCACTATCTCCGAGGAACTGAGCCGAAAAAGATTACGTTCAAGCTGCGGGGATTCTACAAGCACGTACGGCACCCCCTTATGCTCGGGTTTCTGGTGTTCTTCTGGGTGACTCCCTACATGACGGTTAGCCATCTTTTTTTTGCCGCTATGTTTACAATTTATGTCCTCATCGGCATCAGATATGAGGAACGCGATCTCATGAAGTACCATCCAGAGGAATATGGGAAGTATAAGGAAGAGGTTCCGGCGTTGATTCCATTCACCAGAAGGTGATGGGAACATTGAAACTCTGCCTAGCAAGGCGCTCCACCGGACGGCAATTCCGCTGAGCTCCATTGCCGCTGGTAAGCCTGAGCGTTCAACGGACATAACGTGGAGGAATGATGACGGCCAAATTGAACTTCGTTCGGCAGCAAGGTTTCCGAGATGCATCGCCGGAGGCGTGCAGTTTCCAGTATCCGGCCTTGATGTGGCAACCGCGTGTAATCGGATTTTTGGTTTTGGTCGGCATGGCATTTCAGGCCGGCCTTTACTTCCTCACACTTGCGGCGCTGCTATGGTGGAACGCAATCTTGCCAGCGTTCAATCCCTTTGATGCCCTTTACAATCGTCTGGTGGCGATGCCCAAGGATTCGCCGCGGTTGACCCCGGCGCCTGCTCCGCGGCGGTTCGCCCAAGGGATGGCTGGAACATTCATGCTCGCTATCGGATTGTCCCTTCTCTTTGGGGTGAGCTTGCTTGCTTATACATTTGAAGGACTTTTACTCGCCGCATTGGGAGCGCTGATCTTTGGTCGCTTTTGTCTGAACTCGTATCTCTTTCTTCTTTTCACGGGGAAATCGGGGCTTGCTAATCGAACGCTTCCGTGGAGCCGTACCGAGTAACCAGAACCAACAAAGGAGGATCGAGAAATGGCTTCGACGAAAGAGGTTCTGGACCACCACTTAGAGTGTTGTGGCGAGGGCGACCTTAAGGGCATTCTGTCTGACTATGCGCACGGGTGCCACTGCTGGCTCGTCCAGCAGTGCCAGCTTGCGGCGGGCTAATCGCTTGTGTCGAGCCACTCGGCCGGCAGACCGTGAATGATCGGCAAGGGAGGATGTTGCCGGGGAGAATCGACCGAATAATAGCGGGCACTGGACCACCTCCGGTCCACAGCCCTCTTGACAAGTCGTCGGCGAACGGGATTATGGTGCAGGTATTCGATGGCGCCCAGCACCGTGGAGGGCTTCGTGAAATTGCGGTCGCAGCCGGGGCCTTCCTGCCAGTAACGAAACGTCATCACACCTGGACGTTGATGAACCGTCAGCCGTTCCAGCAACCAGCTCTGCGATTGGATGAGGAGTTCTTTGATACGATAGGAAAACGGTCGTTTGATGGCCTTCCATCGCCCGGTCAATGCTCTCGGCGAGCATCCGTTACCACACGTCATTGGTCAACAGAGGCCAGCGATGGTCGCAGGAAAACGTTAGCTCGTGGACGTGGCCGGAATCGTGATAATGATGGATTCGCTTTCGATGTCCCAGAGGCCGCTTCATGGCAGCCATCATAGCAACGACGAGCACTGCTGGACAAGCCAGCAGTGGCACCCGCGCGTTCCTTCAGAACAACGAGCCTGCAGCACAGCCGGTGGGTGGCGGAAATTTCCATCGGTGCGGAAAGGCAACGGCACTTGGAGATACTCCTCGCCGGTCAGGTCGCCCGTCTGCTGCGCCATCTCATAAAACTTCTGGCCAAAATAGGGGCATGACTCGCGCGGCTTGTCCTGGTTGAATCGGATTCGTTTCTCAAGGTTCCTTGCCTTGGCTGTCGAATGCGCGGCAAGATAGCGATTCAAGCTGTCTTTGAGCCCGTACGTCCATCGCTAACCGCTCGACAACCATGCCGGTCATGGAGAAGCCCACTAGGTGACTACGATCCCACCCAAGGTGGTCCGTGAGTGCGAGCGTGTCGGTCGCCGCTTCCGTTTCGGTGTACTCGCCCCGGAGGTGGCTGGATCGTCCGCAGCCACGAAGATCGGCCAGCGCATACGTAAATCGTTTTGAGTCGACGTAAGGCAGAACGGGAGTCTAGCTTGTGCAATCTCCCATCCAGTCGTTGAAGAGGATGACCTTTTCGGGTCCCTGTCCGTGCAGCTTGTGTCCCAGCAGTGGCACTGGCTACCCTCCTTTCAGATCGGCGAGAATGACGTGAGCGGCGTTACGCCCGGGACACATCGAAATGCCTCCGCCCGGGTGGCTCCCGGACCCGCAGAGATAGACATTTGGGACGGGTGTTCGATACTGCCCCAGTTCCGCCAGCGGCCGCAATGCGCCGGTCTGGTAAGGCAGGAACGCACCGTGGCCGACGGTGCCCCGCACCGCGCTCGGGATGGCACGCTCCATGTCCACCGGCGAGTGAACGACACGTTTCAGAATCCGGTCCCGCAGGTCCGGAACGTACGACTCCGTGATCAGGTCGATGAGGCGATCGGCATACGCCTCCTTCACCTCGTCCCACGTACGCCCACGGATCTTCCCTGCAGAATCGCCCTTGATCTCGTAAGGGACGTTGAGGGCGATCAGCTTCATCACGGCCTCGTTTGCCGGGGCTCGGTTCGGATCGATGGTCGAATCGTTGCACATCAGCACCATTGGCGCGACTGGCAGCAACCCACCACGACATTCGGCGTAGATGCGGGAAAAATAGTCCATGGTCGGCGGCGTCGGATGCACATAGGCGGATCGGGCTGCATCGGCGCCGGCCCGGTAAGTGAGCGGCCCATCCAGGGCGAGGTAAACGACAAAGAAAGCGTCGCCCCACTCATATCGTTTCATCCGCTGGATCATATCCGAACCGACCAGTTCCTCACCAAGAAAATCAACGATTGCCTGGCGCGGATCGGTACTGGCGGCCACGACCCGGGTGACGCCGATTTCCTCGCCGTCTGCAAGCCGCACGGCCACGGCCCGACCATTCTCCACCATGATCTTGTTGACGCGGGCGCCGGTGCGGATCTGCCCTCCCTTAGATCGAAAATAAGCGGCGAGGGCGAGGGGGAGATTATACATACCCCCCTTGACGACTCGGTTGCCTAGGGTTTGGATCAGGCTCGCGAAGAGCCAAGCCAGATGCGCGCCGCCTGCGTCGTCCGGTCCGATACCAGCGTGGCAGGCGAAGGCGCCCACGAACAACCGCGTCGCTTCCGCGTCGAATTGCTCGATCGCCCACGATCTTAGACTCTGGAGTTCAAATCGGTATTTGTCCGTGCCCTGCGGCGTCTGAGCCAACTGCACCGTCGCGGCGGAGAGCGGCGCGGGCGGCGAGTTCATCCATGCCGCAATCTGGTCCTTCTGCTGGATGAACTGCTCCGCCAATCGCCTCCAGGTATCCCCATCCTTCTTCGAGTAACGCCCGATGCTCCGAACGGTGTCGTCCAGCGATCGGTGCATGGAGATGATGCCCCCGTCCGGGAAGACGTGAGAATAGTTGATTTCCGGCCAGATGAGGTCAAAGCCGTATGCCGACAGGTTCAACTCCTGAGGAACGGGGGAGAGGTTGGCGAACTGATAACCAAAGGCGTGCAAGTCCGACTTGAAGCCTGGCAAAGTTATCTCCTCGGTGGTCGCCATGCCGCCCACTGTGTGGTACTGATCCAGCGTCAGGACCTTCAACCCGGCCCTGGCCAGATAACACGCGCACGTGAGCCCATTGTGACCGGCGCCGATTACGATGGCATCAAATGTCTGAAACATCTTTGCTACCAAATTGATGGGACTTCTGCTCCTAATCATTGGGCACGCGTCTTGACCGCCCTCTCTCCATGCGTACAGAGCCGATCCAAAGTTGCGTGGTAAGCTGTTTAATCTTAGCGCTCGGCTGGTCGGCGGACCAAACTCCGCGACTCGCAAAAGTGCCTCGGTCGCCCCCACCGACGCTACGAAACGCAGGTCGCTGAGATACTTCGGTCACATCGACCGAACGCAGAATTAGCTGGCAACAATGCAGGTTACCGCGATTCCCGGAGCATCGTGCAGGGTAGACGTGATATGAGAACGTGGAATACCGTTGCGAAGCGACATCGGTGCGGGACTAAATCGAAAAACGTGAGGGTCACGATTGTGGGCGCAATAGCGCCGCGGAGCGGCGACAGATAATAGCCAGGGGCGTAAGCCCCTGGAAATCGTAACAAATGTTCCTTTTAAGCCCTGAAAGGGCGATAGAACTCTCTGACGCCCCTGCGGGGCTTTCCGTCCGAAGACACGATGAATTCCAGGGGCTTACGCCCCTGGCGATTCACTTACGCCCCTCTGGGGCTTTGTTTTCGTTACCTAAAGACTTGACGCCCACAGCACGCTGTCCATGGAGGAGTCCGCCCTCGAACGCACCAACCCGCGTGGCCAATCTGCCTAAATTAGTGCGATAGCCCTGCGAGTCGCATCGCTCGCTCAGTAGCGTCCGCGGTAGGTCCTGGCGTCGCGGCGGGAGGACTGGGGCAGCGGTGAAGGGGCGGCACCGGCGGCAGACGCGGGGGTCAACGCGCCCTTGCATTCGATGAGGACCAGCAGGTCGGCTCGGGCCGGCGCGTTGCCGATCGGCAACGGCACGCCGGGCACCAGCGGGGCGCCGTCGACGGGAATCGGCAGCGCGACCATGCCCATGTCCACTAGGAGCACCCTTTCCAGCGGCCAGCGGAACCGCTCGTGGAAGCGATAGTGCGTCATCTGCGGGACCTCGATCTTCGTGCGCTGACGCGGCGAGATGCGCGTCGGCACGTCGAGCATCACGGGGATCATCTTTTCGACCTGGTCCACGTTACACTTGATCGTCGCATCGACCAATCGCCGATCGGCCGACAGCAGCGGGCTGAAATCGAGATTGAAACCTTCGTCGACCTGGCCCAGCGACGGCTCGAATCCGGCCGCCAGGTCGGAGCGGACCGCCACGTCGCGGACATACTGGCGAGCCTGCATGGACGAGACGAGCGTTGACTGGCCGTTGTTGACCATCAGGTAAGGCGAACTATGTTCGCGGTAGTCGTTGCGGCGGCGCAGTTGCCCCTGGAGAATCGCGGCGTCTTCTTTGGCCAATAGCCAGGCATTGATGCCCGGCGTTTGCACCGGGATCGGGTGCAAGAGCGGCTCCGCCACGGTCCGCCAATTCGGGCTGTCGAGCGTCACGACGCGAAGCGAAAACGTGTAGGTGGCCGCCTCGCTGCTGACGAAGCGATCAACCACGTCGGCCACGATCTGCTGCATCTTCGGCGTGTGATAGACGCGCAACGTCCGCGGACCGGCGCTAAGAATGCTCAACGGACCGGTATGCCACGCCTCGTAGCCCGTGTCGCGAAGAATCCAATCGATCACGGCCTGCTCGGGCCGCACGGTGCTCGTGACGCCGCGCCGTGTACGGGCTGATATCGTATTCGCGCCAGACCTGGCCGTCTTCGTCCGGCAGCGTGACGCTGCCGCCACCGGAGTGGGCTGCCGGTTTTTCCACCGGCACGGTCGCACTGGCCGCAACGACGGCGGTCGACGTCTGCGGCGTTTCGGCCGGCAACGCGGAATCGGATGTCCGATGCCACGTCGCCGAGGCATCGTCGGCCATCGCGATTGCCTGGCAGATCGCCACACTTGCAGCCGCCAGACCGACGACCGTCCAAATCCTTTGCCGCGACATGTCAGCCTCCTTGCTGCCGACGATCGACGAGAGTAATTCCGGCCGGGCAATATAGTCCTGGCCGCGATTTGGAGCAATGTGAGTTCCGCCACATTCCATCGAAGCATCGAAGGCGGCGACGCCTGCCGAGCCACCGAGGGCGACGTTCAGACGCCGGATACTGAACCTGTCATTGGGGGGTGCTATCGCCCGACGATTCCGACGGCCCAGCAGAACCAAGCCACGGGTGCGGAAAGCAACAGCGAATCGAGGATATCCAACGCGCCGCCGAGCCCGGGCAGCCAGTCGCTCGAATCCTTGCGGCCGGCGTCGCGCTTCAACACGGACTCGGCCAGATCGCCGATCATTCCGGCCGCGCCGACCAGAACGCCAAAGACGATCCAGCCCCACCAGGGACCGACCGCAACAGACTCGGGCACGGTCAACGGAACCAGCCAGCCAAAGACCAGCCATGCGCCAAGCAGGCAGAACGCCAGATCCCCCAACGCACCCTCGACGGTCTTGCCGGGGCTGATCGACGGCGCGAGCTTGTGGCGGCCAATCAGGCGCCCGATAAAATAGGCGCCGGTATCGCCGAGCTTGACGACGACGATCCACGAGGCCAACGCGCCGATGCCCCACGTGGTCCGCAGGCTTGCCGCCAGGCCGAGCATCATGCCGACGTAAACCAGTGCAAAAACCGCTCCCGCGACGTTGGCCAGATTTCCACCGGGTTTCTCGTAGCGGCACGTCTCGACGCAGAAAACCACCAGCACCGCCAACGCGAGCCAGCCGAGCGGCATCGCCGTCGCCAGCGACCTGTCGAATGCCCAAAGCGGATCGGCGCTTCCGCCCAACGAGCGGCTGGCCGTCAGCGCGGCGTAGGTCAACCACGTGCCGCAGACGATCAGGAGATTGCCGCAATAGACGGGCCAGGCGCGGGGCCGCAATCCGGTCGCGGCTGCTAACGCAAGCACTTCGTACGTGGCCAGAACGGCCGCTGCCGCCGCCACCGGTGCGAGCCAGATGCCAGGCAATGCACTGTCAAGATCGAGCCAACACAACACGACCAGCGTCGCGGACAGAAGTATTCCCAGGGGCATTCGCCAGCGGAGCATGGTTAGAAGTCTCTATGGGCCACGATCGAGTCGGCCTTCCATCTTGCCAATGTAGAGAGCCATCCACCAGGAGATCGACGATGCCCGCTATTCCCCCGGCTTCTGTTCGGACACCGGCACCTCGGTGACCGTGATGCGGTGCCATCCGAGCATCTCGTCACCAGAGAGCAGTTCGAGCGCGTAGGTGCCAGGATGCGGGGTCGGCAACACCGGCAACTGGACCATCAGCTCGATCGTGTCCAGGGGGCTGTTCGCCTTCACCGAGAGTTCAACCCGCACCATGACCGCATTGTTGTTCAGATCAACGTAACGCAAGTCGAGCGGCGCGGTTCCGTGGACCTCGGTCAGACTGACGTAGGCCCAGGGCGATCCGATCCGGGAGATCTCCCGCGGGTCGAGTTTGCGAAGGCCATCCGGCCGTTGTTCGGGAGCTTGCGGCTGGCCTGGCGCAGTCCTGGGGGGTCGTCTCTCGCCGAAGTACGTGCAGCCGGTTGAACGTTCCGGCGATGACGAACTTCCCGGTCTGCTTGTCGTGATAAACGTGGTCGGCAAGGACGAGGGCTTGCAGGACGGGCTTAGGCACTGGTTCTGCTCCTGGTCATTTACATGGGGGCTTCACCATTCTACGACTTCTGGGATGTCACGCAATCAAGTTGCCGCGTCAAATTGGTGCTCAGGGCATGCACTCGGAGACATTGCCACCTGGCAATTTGGGCAAACTATGCGGGTGGTATCGTTGAGCATCAAGGTGCGGTTTCGGCGGGGCCGATTATCAGGTTGTTCTCCGCGTGGGCGCGGGCCGGCCGATCCCCGCGCGGTGGGTCAGCAACGCGCCGCGGCTACCTGGAATGCCGCGAGTTTTCGGCAACACCCGCGATCGACTTGCTATGTTCGACCGACCCGCCCGATCCACCCGACCCTGCGGCCGCCGCTTGTCGATCGGCCTGAGTTGGGCGTGCTGCTGCCTGCTGGCGTTTCCGGCCGTTGCCTCGGAGCTTCGCGAGACACCTATCGTCAAGGCGATTCAACGCGTCCGGGCGTCAGTGGTCAATATCCGCGGCGAAAAGACCGTTGTCATCCCCGCCAGTCAAGCCGCCGGAGCCGAAGCCAGCCACCGCGTCAACGGCATGGGCACCGGCGTGGTGATCGATGCCCGCGGGTACATCATGACCAATTACCACGTCGTCGACGGCGTCCGCGACATCCTCGTCACGTTGGCCGACGGCCAGCGACACCTCGCCAAGCTCGTCGCCCGCGACACGGAGACCGACCTGGCGATTATCAAGATCGACGCGCCCAAGCCATTGCCGACGATTCCGCTCGGGACGTCGTCGGACCTGATGCCGGGCGAGACGGCGATCGCGGTGGGCAACGCCTACGGCTACGAGCATACGGTGACCCGCGGCATCATTAGCGCCCTGCACCGGGCGGTTCAAGTCAGCGACGCCCAGTACTACGATGACCTGATACAAACCGACGCAAGCATCAACCCCGGCAACTCGGGCGGGCCGCTGCTGAACATCGACGGCGACATGGTTGGCATCAACGTGGCCGTCCGCGCCGGCGCAGGGCATCGGCTTCGCCATTCCGGTGGACAAAGTCGCCTCGGTTGCGGCCACGCTATTGGCCTCGTGCAACGCGGAAAAAGTGCGGATCGGCGTTGCCTGTTCGACTGATCCGGTGCCGGCGTCTCACGGTATGACGGTCGGCAAGGTCGATGCCGACAGCCCCGCCGCGACTGCCGGATTGGCCGCCGGCAACGTGATTGCGGCAGTCGACGGCGTGGAGGTCGAGCGGCCCCTGGATTTCCAGCGCCAATGCTCGGTCACCAGCCGGGCGATCAGATTCACCTGGCGGTGCGGCGGACGGGAAATCCGCGGACGCTAACCTTGATGCTCGGCAACGTGCCCGAGACCGCTAAGCCGGTCGGCCAGCCGGCGTGGGAACTGCTCGGCGTGGAACTGCGGCCCATCGCCGCCGATGAGTTTCGCAAGGACCATCACACCCGATATCGCGGCGGACTGAGCGTGGTCGCGGTGCGGCCCAATAGTCCGGCGGCCAGCCAGGGAATCGTGCCCGGCAACGTGCTGGTCGGCATGCACATTTGGGAGACCCTGAGCCTGGAAAACGTCGCCTACATTCTCAAGCGCCCCGAGTTCGCCGGCGTCACTCCGGTGAAGTTCTTTATCGTTCGCGGCGACGAAACGCTCTACGGCTACCTGCCCGTCACTTCGACAAAGACCGCCCAGCGCTAAGAAAAAGGGGTCGGGAGTCTTTTCTTGCGCACGTGGCTCGATAGGGCCGCTTTCGGGCTGCCACCGGCACACGAGGGCATCCGCCCACCGCGAAACAGCGTCTTGTGGCTTCGCCGCCCCGATCGACAAGCTGTTGTGGGCCACCCTGCCTTTTCAGGGACGGTACGGATTCTTGTGTCACGAGGAGCAGTAGCGACGCAAACCGCGGCGAAGGGGACTGTCCCATTCTTGCTGACACAAAAATCGGGACAGTCCCCCGTTTTCAAGGCTTTCCTCGTCGGCGAGCGACGGCCCTCGTGCCGCATACCACCACTGCTCTCGCCGCTGAGGGGACGCTACTCCTTCAGATTGCCCCTTGACAGACTAGTGAATACTGTTATATTAGTGTAATCACTGGAGCACTAGACCGTGCGGATTCGCGTGGAAACATCGTCGGGAATGCCGATCACGCGGCAGATTGCCGCGCAGATCAGGGCGCAGTGCGCCAGCGGAACGCTGCGGCCGGGTGAGCGGCTGCCGTCGGTTCGGGTGCTGGCCGGCTGAATTGGCTGTCAACCAGAACACGATTCTCCGCGTCTACGAACGGCTGACGGCCGAAGGGCTTCTTCACCGGCGGCACGGCGACGGGACTTTCGTTGCCGATCAGGTGCCCAGCGGCCAGTTGCGGAAACAGCGCGAATTGCTGCGCCAGCAAATCACCCGTATCGCCGAACTGGCTAAGACCCTGGGCGTCGAGCCCGAGGAACTACATCAACTATTACAGGACACATTAGACAAGGAACCGAAACCATGAACGACGCAGCCATCGAGTTGCGAGGGATCGTCAAGTCCTACGGCCAGAAGCAAGTGCTGACCGGGCTCGACCTGGCCGTGCCCAAAGGCTCGGTCTTGGGATTGCTGGGCACGAATGGGGCGGGCAAGACGACGCTCATCAAGTGCGCGTTGGGCTTGATTCGACCGCAACAAGGCGTGGCCCAACTGCTGGGCGAGGATTCCTGGAACCTCAGCGCCGAGGCTAAGGCGCGCATTGGCTATGTGCCGCAGGTAATCAACCTGTACCCGTGGATGAAGGTGCGGCACCTGATCGACTACACGGCCGCATTCTATCCCAACTGGAACCACGATCTGGTTGCCAGGCTCACGAAGGAATGGGACATCCCGCGTGAAGATCGCATCGGTCCACTTTCTGTAGGCCAACTTCAGAAGGTGGCGATCCTGCTGGCGCTGGGACACGAACCCGAATTGCTCATCTTGGACGAACCGGCCGCGAGCCTCGATCCGCTGGCCCGGCGGCAATTTTTGCAAATGATTATCGAATTGGCTGAGCCTGGCAAACGTACAGTGCTTTTTTCGACGCACATTACGTCCGACTTGGAACGAGTAGCCGACCGGGTAGCCATTCTGAAATCCGGCCGCATCGCCTGGCACGGGTTGTTGGAAGACCTCAAGGAGCAGACACATGTGAATCTCGAAGAGAGCTTTGTGGAGATGCACAATGCGTAACCCTTATGCTCAAGTCGCTCTGACCTACGTCCGCCGGCCGTTCTCTTCGTGGCGGGCGGCGCTCGTAGTGTTTCCTGGGTTGTTCTTGCTGGTGCTGTTGTCGCGCGGCAGCAAAGTCCACAATTCCCCGATGTTCTTTCTTGCGTTCGCCTATCCATTCGGCGCTCTGGCGGTCCACGCAAAAGAGCAATTCGCCGACTCGCGCGCCCACCTTATGCCCAGGTTTCGCCGCATTCATGCCGCGGCGGCCGTGGTGGGGGCGGTTCTCATCACTCTCTCTCCAATTTTATTGGCTTGGCTTGCCGGTACGGTATCCTTCGGATTCGTCGCCGCACTAATCTTCGTAGCGGCCTTTGTCTTATGGTACGTGCTGCTTCCTTCCGCGTGGTTTGGCTGGGTGTTTCTTGCACTTTTCTTCATCTATACCTTTGGACTGTCGGGGCAGGGCCACAGGCTGGCGTCGGGGCAGTTGGAGGAGTGGGCGGCTGCTATTTCGCTGATCGGGATGGCGGGCCTGATTTACGGCGGAATTCGATTGTTCTGCTTGAATGAGGAGATGGCAGAATACCGTTGTCGGTGGTTTAGCAAAGATCGGACGACCGGCCAAGGTTCGACCGATAGCGAGGCGGTCCCTCCCGTGGTTAAGAATTGGTTTGTAGACCGCCAAGCGGCGAGCATGATCTACCACGCGCAACGGGCTGTCTGGTCGTGGTGGTCGCGCATTCGTCGCTGGCAGGTGGGCATGGTCAGTGGCTGGTCGGCAATAATGTGGAGCTTCGTGGTGCTCCTAATGGTTCCCATTTCTGCATGGCACTCCACCACGCATTCTTGGCAACCCGTCGGCCTAAAGGAGTTCTGCTTTACATACCTCTCGGTCATTATTTCGCTAGTCTATGTGTCACGACGGGAGCGCACGCTGCAATTTGAAATGCTGCTACCGGTCAGCGGTAATGCCTACTTCAGGCAGGTGGGCGCGGCATTCGCGCTGAGTCACCTTCGGTTGTGGATCGCCGTGAGTCTTGTGCTACTGGGATGGTGGTCGATCACCGCCTGGGATGTGGCCAAGCTGGGGCTGATTGTGGTAGCGTTGCTGTTTTCAGCTTGTTGCCAAATATGGACGCTGGGTGTGATCGCTTGGTTGGCGCGATTTCCGCTGTTCGCTGTACTCATACCTGTCGTACTCGGTCTTGCGTTGCCTTGGCCGTTTCTGCTGACCTGGGAAGGCGAACTTTCACTGGGATTTGTGCTGGCGTTCGGACTGATGGCGGTGTTCGGCGTGGCGCTCGTATGGGATGTTTACCGGCGCTGGCTGCCGGTAGAGTTTGATTAGGGATTCACTCGCAAAGAACCTGGAAGAGACACCTACTCTTGATTGCAAGGTACTTCGTGTTCCACAAGCCATACGCCCAAGCCGCTCTGACCTACATCCGCCGAATGGTCCGGTTCGGCCTCTGGATCGCTTGCGGACTTCTTGTCTTCGTGGCGACTTTGGGGACTTCTGTCGCCTTGTTGGAAAAAACAAAGAAAAAACAAAGGAAAAACAAAGGGGTCGGGAGTCTTTTCTTGCGCACGTGGCTCGATAGGGCCGCTTTCGGGCTGCCACCGGCACACGAGGGCATCCGCCCACCGCGAAACAGCGTCTTGTGGCTTCGCCGCCCCGATCGACAAGCTGTTGTGGGCCACCCTGCCTTTTCAGGGACGGTACGGATTCTTGTGTCACGAGGAGCAGTAGCGACGCAAACCGCGGCGAAGGGGACTGTCCCATTCTTGCTGGAGACGGAAGGGTGCAGGAACGGGCTCCTTTTTAGCCGGCGGTGGTTAGCGAACGGTATCGAAGAGGGCACAAAGGGGGTCGGGAGTCTTTTATCGCGTGGGTGGCTCGATAGGTCTGTTTTCGGGCTGCCGCTCCGACCTCAGTGGACCAGCCCTCGTCGGACGCGTTCAATGACGTGCCGGCGGAGCGGCGTCGCGCGAGCGTCACACCAGGTACTCTTGTTATCGCGAAGAGCGCAGAAAGACGCGGTTTGCCGCGCGGCGACAAGGCGAGATTTAGGCGTTCCGGTTCAACCTCCGGCGCACCGCAGCACCACACGCGCTGACGGCACGATCCGCGCCGGCGTGTGATCGAGGATCTTGTCGATGAAGGCATAGGCCTCGCGCCGCACGGCGTCGGGAAAATCGTGGCCGCTATCGGGATAGACGAATCGCAGGCGGGCGGCCGCGCCAAATAGGGCATAAACCTCGCGGACCTTGGACTCCGCCTTCTTCACGCCGCGAACATCGAAGTTTTCGTCGTGAATCGGCGAATTGGAAAAGAACGCTCGCGGGGCCAATGCGGCGACCACCTCGTAGAAATCGAACGGCACGCGATCGGGATCGAGGCCGTAGACGTCGCGAATCCGCGGCATGTAGCGATCTTGCGCCCAGCCCTTGAGATCGCCGCCATAGTAGTCGTGAAAGGGGGTCCAGCCGGAGCTAGAGACAATGACTTTGATCCGCGTATCGAGGACGCCCAAAAAAATCGCGTTGTGTCCGCCCAACGAGTGGCCGATCACGCCGATGCGCTCGGGGTCCACCTCGTCGCGGGCCTGGAGCAGATCGACGCCGCGGATGTGGTTGACGATTGCCATCATGGTGCCCGAGGCATACTCGCCGTCGTGGAAATCGCAAGGATAACCGCCAAACGACGGATAGTCCGGCGCCAGGACGACGTAGCCACGCTCGGCCAATTCCCTGGCGTACGCCCGATGCGGCAGGTCGCCTCCTTCGCCGGCGACGACTTTCTTGCCGAACGGCGACGTGGGGTGCAAAGCCAACATCGCCGGCAGGCGCTGCGCGGCCGGTCGACCCTTCGGCAAATACAAGTACGCGGGCACACGGTTGTTCTTCGCCGCCAGGTACGTGATGCTAAGCCGAGTGAACGCGTCTTGTTCGATACGACCGAGAATCTTCACTTCCGGCGGTGGCAGCTTCGACAAGTCGGGCAGCTTGCCCATGACCATTTCCATTCCGGCGATGATCTGCCGGCGGCGAATGGCCCAGTCTTCCGGCGTGCGCACCGGCCGCTGCTGGCCGTCGGGCGTGGCATACGTCAGAAGCTGCGCATGGTTCGTCGGAACTTCGTCGCGGTCATCTGCGACCAAAGTTCCGCGAAGCGCAAACAGCAGGGCCAGGCATAGAAGTGCATGAACCGAAGTGAGCCGCATCGTGGTGCTCCTTCCGCATGTGGAATGTCCGCCGTCGCAATGTGTGCCCCTCAATGCCGAGTCGGAATGAAGGGTGTTCCGGGTCGTAAGTTCATGGAATTGTAGATGTTATTGCGACAACTTGCCACAGGGGAATGGCGGTTGGTCTGATCGTGCAGTAAAAAGCCGTTCCGGCAATGATATCTTGTCAATATCGGCCCCGACTCGTTTTCCGTTCTACTCGGAGAGTCGGCGCGAGGAGGCGATCAATTCACCCGCGCCCTGCCGTAGCAGCGATTCCGCCACGCGCGTGCCAACCCCGACCGCGTCATCGCTGGCGCTTCGCTGGGTTGTCTCGATCCGCTGCACGCCGTCGCGGCTTAGCACTCGGCCGGTCAGCGATAGCTGGTTGCTGTCGGTGATTGCCAGTCCGGCAATCGGCGCCAGGCAACCTCCCTGCAGGGTCGCGAGCATGGCGCGTTCGCAGAGCACGGCCGCCCATGTCGGCGGATGGTTCAATCGGCCTGTCAGGTCGCGAGCCCGCCGATCGTCGCTGCGGGTCTCGATCGCAAGGGCCCCCTGTCCCACGGCGGGCAGCAGTTTGTCCGACGGCAGGACTTCAGCGATGCGGTCGGCAAGGTCGAGTCGCCGCAATCCGGCTTCGGCCAGAACCAGGGCATCGACCTCGCCGCGGTCCAACTTGATCAGCCGGCTGTCGACGTTGCCTCGAATCTCGACGATCACAAGATCGCGGCGGGCGTGCAACAACTGGCTTCGTCGCCGCAAGCTGCTCGTTCCGATCCGTGTGCCAAGTGGCAAATTGTCGAGCGACACTTTTTCACGGCAAACCAGGGCATCGCCCGTCGGGCCACGTTCGGGCACGGCGGCCAGGGCCAGCCCTTCGACGGTGTCCGTTGGCAGGTCTTTGAGGCTGTGGACGGCCAGGTCAATCCGCCCGTCCAGCAATGCCCGCTGAATCTCCTTGGTGAAGATGCCCTGTCCTTCGCTGGCCTCACTGGCACTCTGCAGCCGATCGCCCGCGGTCGTGATCGGCACCAGTTCGACCTCGACCCCCAACTCCCGCAATCGCGAGGCCACCCACGCGGCTTGCCATCGGGCTAGCGAACTGCCGCGGGTGCCGAGTCGGAGCATGGCGGTGATTTGCGGCTAAGAAGGAAGGAGGAACCTATTGAAGGCGACGGCTACTCAACCGTCGGCAGTTTCGGCGGCGGGACGACAACTCCACAACTGACGATAAATTGGGCCGCCTGATCGAACGTGATGTTCAGATCGATGCATTCGCTCTTCCGCACCGTGATCGTGCATCCGGTCACCGGCAGCGGAGAATATGGGATCAGCACGGCCAACACGGGTTCCGCGGCGGCTTCGTGAATCGCCGGGAGGCTTTCGCTGGTAACGAAACCCATCGACCAGATGCCCTTGCGCGGATACTCGACCGCTACGATCCGCGTGACTTTGAGCTGGCGTTCGGAGAAAACGAAATCGGTGACCTGCTTGACGGCGCCATAGAGCCCGAACGCCCGGCAGGTGCAACACCATCCGCTCGAACAGCCCGCCAAAGTAGTCGCCGATTCCGGCAGCCATAAACTTGCCAAGCAAGTACAACACCAAAATAAAAAGGCCCAAGAAGAACGGAATGGTTAAGTAGGGCCGGAGGTAGGTCAAGTCGACATAGGCGCGATAGTAGCCCTCGCCAGTGCTGGGCAGCGGCTCGCTCGCCTCTCTCTGCACCGTTTCGTAAACCCGCAGCGGGATGAAAGTCGCGGTTGGGCACCTGGTGGTAGAGACGGCCATTGTCGGCCTGGGCGATGCCGTCGGCCGACGGGTGAAGATCGGTGCGGACGTCTTGCAGCCCCCACACCAGTCCATCGCGTGCCCAGCCGGTGACCGGCTCGAGAAAGTAGCTCTTGGTGGTGTTGATCGCCCACACGAGAATCAAGATCGTCAGCAGCGGCGGACATAGCACCGCCAGCCCGCGCAGAAGCGCCCTGCGGAACGGGTGGGCCGGCGGCGACTCAGGGCGGCCGATCGCCTTCTGCACGTCATTACTCATAGCCGCTATTGTTCTCTTTTCACGCCCGGCGGCAAGTGTAGCGCCAAGCCACCCACAGCCGCACCTACGCTCCGTCCGTTCCCTGGGTTCGCGCAATCACCGCGACCACGACACATTCTGCCCCGGCTTGCTTCAATACCCGGGCGGCTTCGCTACACGTCGCTCCGGTCGTCAGAATGTCGTCGAGCAACAGGACGCGGGCTCCGTCGACCGGCCGGCGGCGCCGAACCCGAAAGGCGTCTTCCACGTTTTTGAAGCGGCGTTCGGGCGACAAACCGGCTTGGGGCTCGGTGTTGCGATGCCGGACGAGAAGGTCGCGGCGGACCGGGAGGCCCAGCGACTGTCCCAGGCAGCGGGCGACGATCTCCGGACTGTTGACGCCCCGTCGCAACCGCCGCAGCCAGAACATGGGGACCGGCACGGCAACGTCGGGCCGGTACTCGAGCAACTGCCCTCCGCGCTGTTCGGCCAACATCCGGCCCATTGCCCGCGATAATGCCTCGTGCGCCGGCCACTTCATCCGTAGCACGAGGTCGCGGAAACCGGTATGGTACCCGCCCAAGGCAACCGCGGCGTCGAAACGCAGCGAGGCACGACGGCAGAGCGGGCAACCGTCGGTCGGCAATTCATTGCCACCGGTCGCACCAGCGCACCGCCGGCATCGGCTGGCCCTGTCCGCCTTGACACGGCCGCTGCACGCCTCGCAAAGCAGCCCGGCGTCGCTGAGAGTCGCCAGTTCAGCGTCGCACAGGGCACACCGCGGGGGAAAAACGAGCCCCAAAGCGGCACGGCGCCAATTCAAGACATGACGGCGCAAGCGGTTTGGCCAACCGGTCATGCGAACATGATAGACCGCGGAAGCCGGCCCGTCCACAGAAGGACGCCCGAGCCTCGGCCCAAATCCGCTTGACCGCGCGGCGTTGCTTGCCCTATGCTGCGGAGTCCAGACCTTCCCGTTTTTCGCGAAAAAAGGCCCCTGTTTGATGCCAACCCGTAATAGTCTGAGCCAGCGGGCCAAACGACCCGGCGGCGCGCCGATTGCCAGCCGGTTGATGGCCAAAGCCTTGGGGCATCCGGATTTAATCTCTTTGGCCGCCGGCTTCGTCGACCAGCAGTCGCTGCCGGACGAACCGACCCGGCAAGCGGTCGAGGCCATTTGGTCGGACCCGTGCCTGGCCCGAACCGCCCTGCAATACGGCACCACGAGCGGCTACGCGCCGCTGCGGCAGGCGATTTTGGAGCGGATGCTCCGGGCCGACGGGACGAGCGCAACTGAATCCGCGATGAGCGTCGACAACGTCGTCTTGACCGCCGGCAGCAATCAACTGCTGTTTCTGCTGGGCGACGTGCTGTTCGACCCGGGCGACATCGTGATCTGCGCGGCGCCGACCTATTACGTCTTCCTCGGCGCGATGGCCAACTTGGGGGTCCGCGCCGTTGGCGTGGCGACGGACGAATTGGGCCCCGTGCCGGAGGCGATCGAAGAGCAACTGGCACGGATCCAAGCGGCCGGCGACTTGGGCCGGGTCAAGGCGATCTACGTCACCACGTACTACGACAATCCGAGTGCGGTCACCGTGCCCGCCGCGCGGCGATCGGCCATCGTCGACGTAGCTTTGCGCTGGTCGCAAGGTCACAAAATCTACGTGATCGAGGACGGCGCGTACCGCGAACTCCGCTACGAGGGCGCGGATACGCCCAGCCTGCGGGCGTTCGACCCCGACGGCGACACGGTGGTCCACGCCGGGACGTTCTCGAAGTCGTTTTCGCCGGGCATCCGCGTGGGTTGGGGCGTTTTGCCGCCCGAACTACTGCGGTCTGTTTTGGAGGAGAAGGGGAACATCGACTTCGGCTCGCCGCACTTCAATCAGGTGTTGATGGCGACCGTGATCCAGGACGGCCATTTCGACGAGCAGGTCGCCCGGCTTCGGGCAGTCTACCGCGACAAGGTCGAGGCCACGATGGCGGCCGCCGAGGAATATCTGCGGCCGATCGACGGCATCGAGTGGAGCCGTCCCAGCGGCGGACTCTACGTGTGGCTGACGCTGCCCGAGGCGATCGACACGGGCTTTGGCGGCCCGCTGTTTGATCGAGCGGTCGAGGAAGGCGTGCTGTACGTACCGGGCGAACACTACTATCCGGCCGAAGGGCAGCCATGCCCCCGCAACATGTTGCGTCTGACGTTCGCCTCGGCGCTGCGGCGTCGCTGCGGCAAGGAGTGCAAGCACTGGGCCGGGCCATCCGCCAGCGCTTGCGCCATGAGCGGATAGTACGTGCAAGGCACAAATGATGCGTATCATCGACCGATATCTGTTGCGCCAATTCGTACAGACGTTCCTGATCTGTTTCGTGAGCCTGATGGGCCTGTACGTGGTGATCGATGTCTCGACAAACCTCGATCAGTTTACTCGCTGTGGCGAGAAGGCCGGCGGCGTGCTCCCGTTCATCGCACATTTTTACGCCCTTCGCTGGATCCCCCTATTTGATCTGACCAGTAGCCTGCTGGCCATGGTTTCGGCCATGTTCACCGTTTCGTGGATTCAGCGGCACAGCGAGATGACCGCGCTGATGGCAGCGGGCGTTTCGCGTTTTCGTGTCCTCGTGCCGATCATTGTGGCCGTGGCCGGCGTGAGCGTGCTGGCCGTGCTGAACCGCGAGTTGCTCATTCCCCGCTATCGCAGCGAGTTCATCCGCAGACCCCAGGACCCGGCCGGCGACCGGCCCCAAGAAGTCAAGTGGTGCCGCGACAACCTTACCGACGTGGAGATGACCGGCAAGAGCACCTATGCCGGTGAAAAGCGTATCGAAGAGCCCGTCTTTCTCTTAATGCGGGCGCCGGGGAGCTGCGAAAGTATGGCAACCGCCTGACGGCCGACAACGCCTACTGGCTGCCGCCGGAAGGCGATCGTCCCGCCGGCTTCCTGTTCAAGGGCGTACGCGAACCGAAGAACCTGGACACCCGAGGCTCCCTGTGTGTCGACGGCAACGCCGTGCTGATCACGCCGCACGACGCCGCCTGGCTCAAGCCGGACGAATGCTTCTTCCGCAGCGACGTCGCTTTCGAACAACTCAGCGAGGGCAGGGATTTCGAGGACATGGCGTCCACGGCGCAACTGATTGCGGGCTTGCGGAATCCGAGCCTGGACTATGGGGTGAAGGAGCGTGTGGCCATCCACCGCCGCATTGTCCGGCCCCTGTTGGACATAACGCTGCTGTTCCTTGGTCTGCCGTTGGTGGTCGGGCGGGAAAGCCGCAACGTCTTCGTGGCAATGGGCGTGTGCATGCTCGTGACCACGCTCTTCATGGCCGCGGACATCGCTTTGCAGCAACTGGGCGAAAACAGCTACCTTGTCAGCCCGGCACTGGCCGCCTGGGCGCCCTGATGCTCTTCGTCCCCCTCGCAGTGGGGCTCTCCGACGCATTGCGAAAATAGCGCGAAACCTCCGCGTCGTCGCGGGGTTTACTTTGGCGCGGTCCGGCGTAGAGTAAATTAGCCCGGTTTCCAAGTCGGTCTTTACCAAAGGAGAGTGCGATGAGTCGAGCAAGAATGGTGTTTGCCCTGACTGTAGTCGGGGCAATGTTGGTGGCGATAACTGTCCAGGCACAGCAGAACCAGCAAGGGCGCCGAGGACAACGAGGCCCAGGCATGATGTGCGGGCCAATGAGCATGGGTGGGCTGCTGCGGATTCCGAAGGTCCAAGAGGAGTTGAAGCTCACGGACGATCAGAAGGAACAACTTCGCGGTCTCGGCAGGGAAATGCGGGAGAATCGCGAAGAGGCTGAAAAGAAGTTGGCGGAGGTCCTCAAGCCGGACCAACTCGCACGGCTGAAGCAACTCCGTCTCCAGGTCGGTGGCCCGGCCTTGCTGACCCAACCGGACGTCGTCAAGGAGTTGGGCCTCAGCGATGAGCAAGTCACCAAGCTGAACGACTTGCAGCAGAAGTTCCGCAGCAGCATGCGCGAGCAGATGCAGGGCATGCGAGACCTTTCCCAGGAGGAGCGTAGGGCGAAAATGGCCGAGATGCGTCCGAAGATGGAGCAGCTTCAGAAGGACCACATGGCCCAGGCGTTGGAAATCCTGACGCCTGCGCAACGGGAGAAGCTGGAGAAGATGAAGGGCCCGAAGGCCGACATCGAATTCACCCGGCCGCCGAGGGGATCGCGCCGACCTGCCGCGGGACAGTAACGTCGGATGTCTTTCGGGCGTCCGACCTGGGATTGTGCCCCTTGGCCGTGTCGACCGGCGTGGCCAGGGGCGCGGTGCCGGGGCGGACGCCCGAATTGCGTTTTGGAGAAATTGGGAGAGTCGCCCTGTTCACGGCACTTGCCAGCGTGGTACAATGCCCGTTGATTGGGGTGGCGGCGCCTGGCCGTCTCAGCCTTCCGAGGGGCCAGGTGAGTCACTGCGTTTCGTTGAGCGGCGTTGCTTGCGGCTTTCGATTGCGGTTGATTTGCTCCCCTCATGTTTGGCCGGGGCCCGGGTCCGCGGGAGGAGAGGGTGGACTTGGGCTGTCGGCCGTTTACGTTCGTTCGTTTCTGTTTTTTGAGGAGTGGCAAACATGCCGCAGGGTACGATCAAGAAGTTGATCATGGACAAGGGTTTTGGTTTCATTCAAGGTGAGAAGGGAGAACTGTTCTTCCATCACTCGGCCCTGGATGGAATCGCAATCGAGGAGCTGCGCGAAGGGCAGCGCGTCGAGTTCGAGGAAGGCCGCGGTCCCAAGGGCCCACGCGCCGAGAACGTCAAGGTGGTCTGAGTCGTCCGACGATCAGATCACAATCGAAGACGAGAAGGTCCGGCCCCCGGAGCCGACCAAGTTTCGGGGGCCGCTTCGTGCGCCGACCCGTGGATCATCCTAGCCGGCACCGCCGGACGCCGCCGGTGATCCCCTGCTCGCCGGGGCAGAGCCTGCTATGATAGGAGATGCGACCGGCGTTTGATTATCGATGGAGCGTTGGCGATGCTTGTTGGCCCGGTGTTTGCGCGTGAGGTAGCAATCGCCCCACGGCGCACGAAGTTCTACGTCGCCCGGACGGCCTATCCGCTGGCGTTGCTGGTGTTGATGGGCACGGCATGGCTCGTGCTGACGGGCACGCAACTCGTCCGCGACGTGGGCGATCTTGCCCGGTTTGGTTCCGTGGTGTTTCAGATTCTCGCGCCGCTGCAATTGGCGTTGGCGATGTTCTGCTCGGCCCTGTTGGCGGCCAGCGCCGTCGCCCATGAAAAGGACCGCCGCACGCTCCTGCTGTTGCTGTTGACGAACCTCTCGAACAGCGAACTGGTGCTGGGCAAGCTGTTGGCCAGCCTGCTGTACGTGCTGGCGATGTTGGCGGCGGCCGCGCCGCTTTTCATGCTTGCGGCGCTGCTGGGCGGCGTGTCGTTCGGGCAGATCGGCCGCGCGATGGCCGTCACGCTGGCCACCGTTCTGGCGTGCGGCAGCTTGGGGTCGATGCTGGCCCTGTGGCGCGAGAAGACGTTCCAGGCGTTGGCGATGACCGTGCTCGCGCTGGTGCTGTGGCTGGCGCTGGGTGAGATCGTGGCCGCCGGCGTGCTGGGCAACGTCTTCCTCGGGATTGCCGTGCCAAAGCGCGGGCGGCCGTCCTGAGCCCATGGCGGGCGATCTTGGAAGCGGCCAGACCCTACTTGCATCCGCAGCCCGGTCTGGGACCATTCGGCACGCCCGCCAACCTGTTCGTGCTCGTGGCGCTTGGGCTCGCGGCGGCCATGAATGCCGTGGCCATCGCCCCTAGTGCGAATCTGGAATCGGGAGGACAGAAGCAGGGGATACCACCGAGTATTTACCGTCCGGTTCCCTGCAATCAGAGCCCTCCGCGTCGCCCGTCCCCGCGGAGTCAAGCGCCGTCGCCGTGCCCGGCCGTCCTGCCCGAACGCGCCGCGTCTGGGACAATCCGATCATCTGGCGGGAGATCCGCACGTGGGCCTACGGGCGGAAGCTCATCGTCGTTCGCCTTGCGTACCTCGTGCTGTTTGGCGTCGCGGCCGCCGGTTTGTATACAGCCCTGGCCGGCAGTCCGTCGGACTTGCCACAAGAGGCCGCGCTGGCTTTGCTCCCGTTGGTGATGTTAAGCCTCGTGCTGGTCAACGCCCAGGCCGTGACCTCGTTGACCAGCGAGCGGGACGCGCGGGCGCTCGATCTGCTGCTGGTGACCGACCTGACGCCCAAGGAAATCGTCTACGGCAAGCTCGGCGGCGTGTTCTACAACACCAAGGAGATGCTTCTGTTGCCGATGCTGCTGTGCGTCGGGCTCTGGTGGGCCGGGCCGCTGAGCCTGGAGAACCTGCTCTACCTGTTGGGCGGCCTGGCCGTGCTCTACGTCTTCGCCGCCACGGTTGGCCTTCATGCGGGGATGACCTACGCCAACTCGGGCGCAGCCGTGGCGACCAGCCTGGGGACCGTCTTCTTCCTCTTCGTCGGCGTGGCGATCTGCATGTAGCATCATGATCGCCTTCAGCGGCTCGTTCCAGGCCCAATTCGTGCCGTTCTTGCCTTCATGGTCTTTGGCGGCGTGGGCCTGTACGCGGTGCTGGGCGTCCGAAACCCGTCGACGGCCATCGGCGTAGCCTCGTTCCTCTGCCCCTTTGCCACGTTCTATGCCATCACCAGCTTTCCTGCTCGGCGGCACGCTGGCGGTGTTCCTCGTGACGACCGCGGCCTATGGCTTTACGACCGCGGCCATGCTGGTGCCGGCCATCTACGAGTTCGACGTCGCCACGGGGCGAACGACGATCGAAGAGTGAAGAATCTCCAAGGATTGCCGCGTTCCCAGTGCTTGTCAGGTCGACGTTCTTATCGCTGCATTGGTAAAGGCCGCCTTTTTTCGGGAGGTTCGGAATCGTGTCGGTTGCGATTCCCGTCGATCGTCAGACTGTCGCCGAATTCTGCCGGCGGTGGCGTATTGTGGAGTTGGCGCTGTTCGGATCGGTGCTGCGCGACGACTTTCGCCCGGATAGCGACGTGGACGTGCTGGTGACATTTGCCGACGACGCGCGCTGGGGTCTCCTGGACCATATCGCGATGGAGGAAGAGCTGTCTCGACTCATGGGCAGAAAGGCGGACTTGGTGAGTTGGCGTGCGATCGAGCGCAGGAAGAACTGGGTGCGCAGCAACGCGATCCTTTCGCAATTGGAGCCGATCTATGTACAGGGATGACGCCACCGTACTGGACATTCTGAACGCCGCGCGATTGGCGATTCGTTTTACGGACGGAATCGACAAGCCCCGGTTTCTGGATGACGAAAAGACACAATCTGCGGTGATTCACCAATCGCTGATCCTCGGTGACGCGGCCAAACGTCTCTCGGCGGACTTCCGTACCGCCCATCCGCAACGGCCGTGGAGGATGATGGCGGGGATGCGCGACAAGCTTGTTCACGAGTATGACGACGTGGACCTTGACGAAGTGTGGCAGACGCTGGCGGTCGACGTACCGCGTGTGATTACGGCGCTACAAGATATCGAGCCGCGCCGCAATGATGCGCGGTCTCGCATGAGCGGCGGCTACGGCTTACCGGCGGTAGCCCAGCGACTTGACCACGGCCAGCATCTCTTCGAACGTGATGAAGCGGCGGCGGTGGCAGAGCTTGTACTGATCGATGGCCCTGGCGAGTTCGGCGGCGTCCGGCGACAGCCCGTCGTGCGAGTTGCCGAATTGGCGGCGCTCGCAAATCGGCATTTGTTCCACTGCTTCCGGATTGCGGCGATCGATGAACGTGCCCGGCGGCGGGGCGACCATTGCGTCGAGAACTTCAGTCATACTGGATTCCTTCAGAAGCGCCGGACCTCTGCCCGATGGATCCGCTGTTGAATCTTAGGTCGAAAACCGGCGCATTGCCGCGGCGACCGGATCGCGATTTCCGCCGGCCCGGAACAGCCGCTTGCGGAGGTTCCGTAGATGCCGGGCGTGCGGGTCGTAGCGACCCGGCGGCTGATAAGACCGGGCTCTTGCTCCGGGGAATCGCGATCTTCTCCCAGCACGTCTCAACCCTGATGCGTCAGCGACTATCCCCGAAGGCGTGCGAGACGATCAGCAGCGGGCGGCCGGCGTAGTCGGGGAAGGTCTGCGACACGACACGTCGTCCCGCGAGCTTCGACGCGACTTCGCGTTGTGCCGCGGTATCGAAGAACTCGACGCGCCACACCCGACCTTCCGCCATGGCCTGCCGATAGGCTTGAGAACGCTCCAGTTCGTCGATCTCGGAAACGTTGACGCGCAAATTGCCCGGCGCAAGGTAACGCATTGGCCATCGGTTCCACCACTGCGAGGCGACGATCCAGACCGGTCCGGTGCCGCTCGCGTCGTCGAGAATGTATCGAAACGCGGCCAGCTTCGGCTCGATGGCGGCAGTGCGGAACGTCAGGTGGGCGTTTCCGCCGGTGTGTTCGATGAACCGGAAGTAATGGGCATCGAAGTCCGCAAGTAGCGGCCATGCGACCAGCGTGGCTCCGGCCAGGACAATGTGCCATCGAGGCGACGCGGCGTCCCATAGCGTCACGGCACCGCGGAATCGACGAGCACGGTGGTCGCTAACAGGCAGATGCTGAAACGTTCCTGGCCGGCAGCCATCGCCTGTGGACCGGCGAGAAGGAAGAACGTAGCCAGTTGGAGGGCGCAGGTGATAAGCAGCACGTTGGCCACGGCACGCGGAGCGCGCCTGCTATTGCGCCACACAAGCCATGCCGATGCCAAGCAGGCAGCCCCAGAATACGGTGACGTCGAGTGCCAGTCCGCCGGCGTTTTGAATCGCGGGCCACTCGAACCACGAGTGCGATCCGGCAATGTACTGATAGATGGTCTCGCCCGAAAAGAGCCGGGCAAAAAGCACCAGGAACGACGGCAAATTGCCGGCCCGATCAAGCTGCGTCACGTCGTCGAGCCGCTGGACAACATACTCGCCCAACAAGCCGTGCGTCGGCCGCGCCGCCCAGATCCAACCGGCCAGAAGCAGCGCCGCCAGCAGTGCGACGACCACCGTCCCGACACGTCCCGTGCGGACGGCGGCCGGGAGCTTTGCCTGCCGCCATCGCACCAGGCAAGCGGCGGCGATGGCCGCCCCAGCGAAGAGATTCGTCGGATGCACCCAAACGGCCACGGCCAGCGCAAACGATGCGGCGGCAATCCAGCGGCCGAAGCGATGGCGATTTTAGCGCCGCCAGCGCACAATAGAGCACCGGCAGTGTGGCGGCCAACGATTGCGAGGCGTCCCAGGCGAACCGGCTGTAGGCGATGTTGATCGGCAGGATCGCCAGCACGACGGTCGACACCGCGGCGGTACGGCGGTCAAACACCCAGCGGCAACAAAACCAGTTAATCCCGAGTGCCGCCAGCCCGCCCACCAGCGCCATTGAACGCAGCAGCACAAACGAGGGCGGAAGCCAAAGGTGCAACAGCGCCAGCGGACCGACGAACCACGGATTCAGCGGGTTGCCGGTCGGCGTATGCCACGTAACCGTGCACGCCGTGAAGCAGCGTTCCAGGCTTGGACGCCGTACCATGCCTCGTCGCCGTTGATGCCCGGGACGTTGCCTAGCAGGCGGCAGCGGAACCAAGTTGCCACCAGCACCAGCGCCATGGCGTTTAGCAGCAGAAAGAACCGCACCGGCGACGGCGCCCGTCCTGGTGCAGGGTCGAGGATGAAGGAGGCAGGGACGCCGGCCGTATTGGGCGACGTGGTTGTTCGACATTCATCATGCACTTCCCGGCGTTCGGCGACTCATCGCGGTCGAGCGGCGAGTCGAACGCGATCGAGCAGTTGACGACTGGGCTCGAATTGCGGTTGGAGTTCGAGGGCCTTACGGGCGGCGACGGACGCTTCCGCCGGATGGCCGGCCAGGAGTTGGGCTTCGCCGAGCCGGCAGAACATTGCGGCCGTCGGTCGTCCACGCGCCACAGCGGCAGCCAGGCTCTCGACGCCGTCGTCGTAGCGGCCCAACGCCATGTAGGCCACTCCCAGGGCATATAGCACACAGCCTGGCTCGTCGCCGGGGGAGTACGTGTCAGCCAGGGTTTGCAGCGTCTGGATGGCCCTGTCCGGCTGGTTCAACTGCCGATGCAACTCGGCGATTTCCCACAGGATGGTGCGATCACTTGGGGCGTAGGCCAGGGCGCGGAGGTACTGGGCCAGGGCCTCTCGCGGTTGCCCTGCCGCCCGGCTAACGCCGCCGCAAACCGCCCAGGCCGCAGGCGACTTGGGATCGAGCTTTACGGCTTTTTCGGCATTTTGCCGAGCAAGCTCCATTTGACCGGCGGCCAGCCGCATCTCGGCCATGCGCGACCATAGCGAGGCATCTTCGCCCGTCAACCGGCCGGCTTCTTCCATTTGTGCAAGGGCCTCTTGACCGGCGCCACGGCGCCGAAGCGCTTCGGCGTAGTAACGCCGCGCTCGGCGTCCACCGGGCAGGTCTTCACGGCTTGGGCCAGCAGCGTTTCGGCCTGTGGCTGGTCGCCTCGCTCCAGTGCCGTAACGCCCCGCTGCGAAAGCCGCCGGCAATTCTCCAGCGTCTGCGGAACCGGCCCGTCGCGGCCCGGAAGTCGGCAGCCGGCCAACAGCACGGTCGCCAGCACTACGGCTCTGGTGCGTGAGGGCATGTACGGCATGGGCGTGCTCCAGGCCGGTTTCGCTCGCGGCGGCGGAA
Source organism: uncultured Planctomycetaceae bacterium (assembly GCA_963789525.1). GTDB lineage: Bacteria > Planctomycetota > Planctomycetia > Pirellulales > Thermoguttaceae > CAVXFB01. The sequence continues at coordinate 525,506 of CAWBLA010000003.1, read as the reverse complement.
CCCAATCTCGCACAGTATCAAAACCGGCCAGGCGCCACCATGCCGATTTGCGCAATGCGGCGAGAAAGGCGAGAATGGCTCCACGGCCGGACGCGCTCTAGCCGAGCGACCAAGAAACTCCAAACGATATTACCCAGCTTAACGGCAACGGTGTTTGGCCAGGATTGCCGGCCAGCCGTAGAATCATGGCAGCCGATTGGCCGTCCATCGAGGTGAACGGGCCAAAACACCGCACGCTACTCACCATTGCATCGCGGCGATTGAATACCGATCCAGGTTGTCACGCCACCCACCGAAGCACCTCGGTGCGGTGGCAGCATATGAGTTGCGCACCGAGCCGCGCGGAGAGTCTGCTTTCGGCATCGGACGAAGACACGCCGCCTGCCGGCCGACAGATTTCCGCGTTTCTGGCCGATCAACCAACCGGCAAGCCGATTGAACATCTTGCCCATGCGGTGCACGGTCACAAACTCTTCTCGGCAGGCAAGCGATCGCTGGCCGCCCGGTGAGTGCAAGACATGTTGCGACGCCACCGGCGCTCGGTACTATCTGGCGCGGACCTTCACACGCCGACTTACGGCACAGAGAATGTCCGAGACTGGTGGTCGGCGTTGAGCCGTGCGGCGCCCGAGTGATCGGTCGGTAACTCTGGCGAAGCCACCGTCGCTCGAAGGGGGGTACGACCCTAGTTTGGTCTGGCTTGACCCAATTGGCACAGTACCTTTTGCCGCCAATCCAACGGGTATCGTTCCGTCTGGGTTTAATCCTTGAAAAGTGTTTGCTGAGTTGGAAAGACATAGCTATACTGCGGGGAACGTGACAGTGCGAAAACTGCGACTAGCCGGCCCGCTTGCGGTCGCCGCCGGAACCGTCGACCGTGGTGGTGCGGATGGTTGAATCGGCCTGGATCGACCTGTGATTGTGGCGCGAGCGGAGCACATAAGGTCGCCATGGTTCCGATTCAATTTGGTCGACGGTAGCCGTGTGCGGAGAGGTTCGATACGGAACAGTGCATCGGAATCGTCAACGCGGTCGGGCTGCATAGGAAGAGCCCGATTTCCGCATTGGCATCGACCAAGAGATCACGTTCGCGCCCCCACCCCCGCCATGCGTAGATATCTTGTCGCGAAGGAACATTTCATGTTTCACAGAGGCATTCGCGACGCGCTGCCCTACTCCGACAAGAAGCGACGATCGTCCGCTTTGTCTATGCAGCGGTTCAAACCGGCCTTCGAGCCGCTCGAAGATCGCCGTCTGCTGACGGTCTTCAATCAGTGGGACTTCGAGAGCGAGGCCCTTGGTCAGTACACCATGGCCGAAATCCGAGAAGACTTCAACGCCGTGAAGTTAGATTGGGCGCAGACGGACATCGTCAACGACACGATCAACGGGGTTACTACGAAGGTGATGCGCATCGGCAATCCGCCCGATGTGACCGGTCAGGGAATCCAGATGACCGTCGACTTGGGTGTTGATCGGCCGGAGCTGTGGTTGAACTACGACTGGAAGTTCGACCAGGACTTCTGTCGCCACGAAGGGCGGCAAGATGCCGGTCTCTACGGCCTTGACGTTATCTACGCCAACACCGTTCCCAACTACGAGGACGGGTTCATTGCCAAGTTCATGTTCAAGCAGGCTGGAACGATTATTTCGTACAATTATGACATCGGTGACACGGATCCTGATCCACGGGCATTCAATCCCCTTTTTGAACACTATTTCATCAACGGCGATTGGTACAACATCAGCCAACGTATGGTGATGAGCACGTTCACCAATGGAAAGGCCAACGCCGACGGCATTGAAGAGATGTGGATCAACGGCCGCATGGCCTTCCAATTCAACAACCTGCAGCTCACCAACGACGAGTATACATGGTACGGTGGCCACTGGGAAGAAATGAAGGTCGACGCCTTCGGCATCCAGCATTTCTTCGGCGGTCCCGCCAACCAAGGATATGAGCCGACGAGACAATGCTACGCGTACATCGACAACGTTATCCTGTATCTTCCGGATGATGACCCAACGGTCGGCACCCGGAATCTTCACGACCAGCAGGCCATTTTGCCGACCCTCACGACCATCACGGATCGGAACGTCGGTTACGACACCCTGGTTACGTCCCCCGGAACGCTCAAGAACTCCAGCTACCCGAACAATTACGCGCTCTGCACCGACGAAACGTTTCTGATTGACGCCGGGCCAGGCAACAAGGTTACGTTCCAGGTCACCGCTGGCAGTCTTGACAACGAGGCGTTGTTGACCATCTATGACGGAAATCAAACGGATTCACCGCTCACCGCGGCGCGATGGGGTACCGGGAGTCCGACGGGCACGTACGTGAGCACCAGCCGCTACATGTTCGTTCGCCTGTCGACGGCGGCCGTCCAACAGGCCGCCGGCTTCACCGGCACCGTCTCGTTCAGCCCGCAGTCGAGCACACCCGCCGCGCCGAGCCGCTTGACCGCCGCGCCATTCTCGACCAGCCAAATCAATCTGACCTGGACGGACAACAGCACCAACGAAACGGCCTTCGAGATTGATTGGGCCACCAACAGCGCCTTCACCAGCGGATTGGTGACCGCCACCGTTGGCGCCGGAGTCACGTCCTACGCATCGACTGGCCTGGCCGCCGGCACGAAATACTACTATCGCGTGCGTTCCACGATTGGCGGCAGCGACGACTCGACCAACAGCATGATGACCACGACCGCAACGTGGCCCAACTCGCCGACCAGTTTGACGGCCATCGCCGCCACAATGAGCCAGATCAATCTGACCTGGACAGACACGAGCGCCAACGAGACGGGCTTCTTGATCGATCGCGCCACGAACAGCGCCTTCACGGGCACCAGCCTGACGACTTTCAGCGTCGGATACAACGTCACGAGCTTCCAGTCAACCGGTTTGAGTCAGAACACAATCTACTACTATCGCGTTCGTTCGACCGTGGGCAGCATTGACTCCACAAACACCAACGTCGTCAGCGCGACGACCGCGGTCGGCTACACCGCGACGTTTTATTCCATCGCAGCCGAGGACGGGTTCATTACTGAGTCGACGGAAACGAGCGGTGTGGGAGGCTCGGCCAATTCCACCGCGGTCAACGATGGCATCCGCGCCGGCGATACGTCGAGCAAGCAACAGATCAAGTCGATCTTGTCGTTCGACACCTCGTCGCTGCCCGACAATGCCACCATTGTCTCGGCCACCTTGCGGGTAAAATTCTCGGCACCCGTCGGGTACTACAAGACCGCCAAGGACAAGGATGGCAACACCTACACGATTGGCGGACAGAGCGCCAGACGTGGGGTGGCGGACTCTTCGTCGACATCAAGAGCGGTGGCTTTGGTACCTCAACGGCTCTGGCCAACGAGGACTTCAACGCTGGGCCGGACGCCACCGCCGTCGCACAACTGTGGGGCAACTTCGACAGCACCGGCCTCTGGTCCAGCGCATCGCTCACCGGCGGACTGAATGTCATCAATACCGACGGCACCACACAGTTCCGCATCTACTTCCAAAACGACGACAGCAACGATAGTACCGCGAACTATCTCGCCATGTATTCGGGCAATGCGTCGTCCAGTTCCAAGCCCCAACTGATCATCGAATACACGCTCGGCCCGGTGGCGCCGACGGCGCCGGTCAATCTCAATTCCTGGGCGGTCTCGCCCAGCCAGATTGAACTGGCCTGGACCGACACGAGCGACAACGAGACCGCCTTCGAGATCGATCGCGCCACCAATAGCTCGTTTACCAGCGGCCTTACAACATTCACCGTGGGCGCCAGCGTCACCACGTACCAGTCCGCAGGCCTTACGTCGGGCACAACCTACTATTATCGCGTGCGAGCGACCATCGGCGGCAGCAACGACTCGCCAGACAGCAACACGGCCAGCGCCGCGATCGCGCTCGTTGACGTCCGCTGGACCGGCACGGCGACCACTGCCTGGAGCACGGCGCCAAACTCGGGCAACTGGAAGAACACGATCAACGGCGCGACGGCCAACTACATCAATGGCGTCAACGTCTTCTTCAACGACACGGCAACGACACTGACGACCGACATCAGCGCGGCAGACGTTACGCCCACCAGCGTCACCTTTGACAACTCGACAGCGAACTACACGGTCACCGGCACGAAAGGGATCGCCGGAGCCGAGACCACCGTGACGAAGCAAGGCACCGGCACGGTGACCCTTGCCAGCGTCAATACCTATGGCGGCCTGACGACCGTCGAGGGCGGCACGCTGCAACTCAGCGGCTTTGCCAAGGCGCAGGTTCCGGTGCTAAGCGGCGCCGGCGTCGACCTGAAGGGCGGCACGCTAGTGCTGGATTACACCGGCGAAACCAGCCAGAGGGCGATGGTCGTGGATCTGCTCACCGCGAGCTATGACGCCGAGAGCAGCACCCACTTCGACACCGGCCAGTTCCAGAGTTCGACCGCGGACGACGCGCACGGTCTGGGCTGGGCGTACAACAGCACAGCCGGCCAGGTAATTGTGGCCTACACGCTGTATGGCGACGCCAACCTGGACGGAAAGGTGAACCTATCCGACCTCGGCATCTTGGGAGACAATTATGGCCGCACCGGCATGACCTGGCAGGAAGGCGACTTCAACTACGACGGCGTTGTGAACCTATCCGACCTCGGTTACTTGGGAGACAACTACGGCCGTGCGTTGACGGATTTGTCGCCGACCGGCCCTCTGGGCGATCCGAGCCTGGATACCAGTGCGTCGTCCGTTGCGGGCGACCCCCAAGGAGTTGTTGCACCGACGGGCGTTGTCGGGTTGGTGCCTGCAGCCGTGGTGGGCGACGACAAGACCGTCACACCCTCACCCAGCATCCAGCCCACCGCGCGGCAATGGGCGGCCTCGCAAGTGCAGGTCCGGGAAAATGGGTCGCTTCGCACACTGCATAACGTTCGGGCGGCGTCGGTAGACCGGCTCGACCTCGGTGCGGTGGCGGCATACGAGTTGACACACCGAGCCGGCGTGGAGAGTCTGCTTTCAGCATTGGACGAAGACAGTCAGCCCGTCGGCCGGCAGATTGCCGCGTTTCTGGCCGATCAACCGAGCGTGAAACCCGTCGAGCAGTTCGCCCACGCGGCGCACGGTCGCGGCATCTTTTCAGAACCGCTGGCCTCAGCACCGGCACCACGAAACTAAGGAGCATGTTGTGTTCCCCAGGTCTTTTTTTCATGTCATCTCACGCTCCCCCCGGTCGGGACATTCGTCCTCAGCCCGCAAGATCAAGACGTTCCGGCCCACGTTCGAGCCGCTCGAACAGCGCATGTTGTTGTCGATCACCATGGCGCAGTGGTCGACGCAGGACATCGTCTACACCACGACCAATAGTGCCTCGAACTGGTACACCGATTCGAGGCAGCTTCAGGTGACGTTCACCCCGCCCTCCGGCAGCGGACTGTCGCCCATCGTAGTCAAGGGGTTTTGGGACGGCGGCAACACGTTCGTAGCCCGCTTCACTCCGACGGTGACGGGGACGTGGACCTATAGCACGGCTGACTCGACCATCACTGGGCTGACGAATACAACGGAAGCCTCGGGCAGCCAGATCGTCGTCGGCGCCCCGGATGCCGACAACCACGGCTTCGTGGCTCGGACCCGAGTTATCCTAATAGTTTCAAGTACGACGACGGCACGCGCTACTTCATGTGGGGACGAAATTTACGACGACATCGTGCAGACGGCGCTGGCCACCAGCGATACCGTCTGGCAAACCGCGATCGACAACTCAGCGGCACAGGGCTTCACCAAGATCCGCATGAACGTTTGCTCCGACACTTCCAGCCTTACCTATACGGGACCCGATTCAGATTGGTCCCACGACTATCACGGCTACGCGTACACGACGGTCTATACCGCCACCGATAGCCAGAGCCCGAACCGCGATCAGCTCAATCTGGCATACTGGGAAAAACTCGACCAGATCGTCAACTATATTCATTCAAAAGGGTTGGTCGCCGACCTAATCGTCGTCAATCCGTACAATAGCAATAATGTCTTCGGCACCGCCGCGCAAAATGATCGGCTGATCAAGTACACTGTGTCGCGCTATGCAGCCTATGACAACGTGATCTGGTGCGTCACTTGGGAATGGGGCGTCTCGCAAAACCAGAGCGGAAACAAGCAATATCAATCCGACTTCAGTCGATTCGGCCAACTGATTCACGATAACGATCCGTGGTTGGCCAATGGCTCCGCGATGCGTCCTCTTTCCATACACTCCAACACGAACGCCAACTTCGATTTCACTGGATTTGCAGGCTGGCCTACCGAGGCGTGTGTGCAGTACGGTCCGAGAGGCGCCTACGCTTATGGTGACCAGTGGGGCAATTACTCGATCACGCAGAACCTCGGCCATAGTATGCCTGTGGTCAACGACGAATATGGCTACATCAACGACAATCCTACTCCGTCGCAAACCCAACTCCGTAATGCCATCTGGGGCATTGCCACCGCGGGCGGCTATGGCAGCGAAGGAGACTGGACCGTTTACGGCAGCGGCAGTACGACGTGGAGACCGAATCTGACCGGCGATTGGGTCCACCAGCCAGAGTACGACGACATAACTCAGTTGGTCAGCTTCTTCACGACCAAGGGCATCGAATATTGGAAGATGGCCAGCCACAACGAGTTGACTACTGGCACGCGGACCTACGTGCTGGCCGAGCCGGGCGCCAGTACGTTGCTTATGCGGCCGTCGGTGGAACGTTTTCGCTGAATCTCGCCGCGGGCAACTATGTCGCGTATCGGTACAACCCGCAGACCGGTCAAACCACGGAGGTGTCGACCGTCACCGGCGGGGGCGCGTGTTCTTTCACCATGCCCGACTCCAAGGACTGGGTGCTCCTGGTGACCAGGCTCGATGTCCTCGGCGTCGGTCCGGCAGTTCCCTCCAGTCTCGTCGCCGCGGTCGTCTCCACCAGCCGCATTGACCTCAACTGGACAGACAACAGTTCGACGGAGACCGGTTTCGAGATCGACCGCGCCACCAATAGCTCGTTTAATAGTGATCTGACGACGTTCACCGTGGAGGCCAACGTCACCACATACCAGTCCAGGGGCCTTACCAACGGTACAACCTACTACTACCGCGTACGGGCGACCATCGGCGGCAGCAACGACTCGGCCAACAGCAACACGGTCAGCGCCACAGCAGGCAATCTTCCTCCGGCCGCACCCACGGGACTGGGCGCTACGACCATCTCGGCCGCTCAGATCAACCTGACTTGGACGGACAACAGCACCAATGAAACAGGCTTCGAGGTCGATCGGGCCACCAACAGCAGCTTCACCGACGGCCTGACCACAGTCACGGTCGACGCGAACCTCACGACGTACCAATCCGCGGGTCTCAACTCCAGCACCACGTACTACTACCGCGTGCGAGCGACTAATAACGGCAACGATTCGACCAACAGCAACACGGCCAATGCGACGACGTTGGCCTTGCCCGTGCAGTTGTTGAGCGACTACACCTTCGACACCAGCAACGGCGGCCAGATTGCCCCCGGCGCCCCGACCGGCGGCATGGCTGTTGGCGGAGCCGCTAGCGGCAGCAGTGGCGCAGCCCTGATCGGCACCGGCGGCCTTGCGCTGGCCAACTATACGTCCTATTTCAACGAGGCCTCCGGCTCCCGTCCCAATGCCACCGACGGCGGTGCGCTCATCGGCACCGAGAGCATCTGGTTCAAGATCTCTCAGAGCGGCAGCATCACCGACCCCATGTTGTGGGTGGCCTCCAATGGGACCAACACCATCAATCATGGAGCATACGTCCAATTCGACTCGAATACGTTGCTCTGGTATTCCAAGAACAATGGTAACGACGGCATGGCAATGTTTACTGCCGTCGCCAGCAGTTGGGATGACGGCGGGACAGCTTGGCACCTGCTGACCGTGACCTATAGTCTTGCCGCGGGCGGCGGCAGCACAGCCCAGATGTACCTGGACGGTAACGCGCTAACGATGACAGAATCGGTCGACAACTTCACTACAACAACAGACGTTGGCGCTTTTACCGAATGGGGTGTCTCCGCGACCACGTTCCCAACGCGCCGTGGGGTAGCCAAGGCTCGATGGACGACTTCGCCGTCTGGGGCACGCAACTCACCGCCACCCAGTCCAAGGCCCTGTACAACCTGGGTCTGACGGGCATCGCCGGCAGGAACTACAACGCCAAGGACACGAGCGCATTGTTCGACGCCTTTATCAACGGCACCGGCGCCGTTACCAGCGATGGAAGGAGTTGGACGTTCGTCGCGTCGGGACTCGCCGGCGCCGCGGGCACGGTCGGCGACAACTACGTGGTCCTCGACGGCAGCGGCGGCGGCATGATCCTCACGCCGGTCGACGTCACCTGGACCGGCGGCAGCAGTTCCACCTGGAGCACGGCCGCTAGTTCCGGCAACTGGAAGAAGACCAGCGACGGCACGACGGCCGACTACGGCAACGATGTCAACGTGATGTTCAACGACACGGCAACGACACTGACGGCCGACATCAGCGCGGCAGACGTTACGCCCACCAGCGTCACCTTTGACAACTCGACAGCGAACTACACGGTCACCGGCACGAAGGGGATCGCCGGAGCCGAGACCACCGTGACGAAGCAAGGCACCGGCACGGTGACCCTCGCCAGCGTCAATACCTATGGCGGCCTCACGACCGTCGAGGGCGGCACGCTGCAACTCAGCGGCTTTGCCAAGGCGCAGGTTCCGGTGCTAAGCGGCGCCGGCGTCGACCTGAAGGGCGGCACGCTGGTGCTGGATTACACCGGCGAAACCAGCCAGATGGCGATGGTCGTGGATCTGCTCACCGCGAGCTATGACGCCGAGAGCAGCACCCACTTCGACACCGGCCAGTTCCAGAGTTCGACCGCGGACGACGCGCACGGTCTGGGCTGGGCGTACAACAGCACAGCCGGCCAGGTAATTGTGGCCTACACGCTGTATGGCGACGCCAACCTGGACGGAAAGGTGAACCTATCCGATCTCGGCATCTTGGGAGACAATTATGGCCGCACCGGCATGACCTGGCAGGAAGGCGACTTCAACTACGACGGCGTTGTGAACCTCTCCGACCTCGGTTACTTGGGAGACAACTACGGCCGCGCGTTGACGGATTTGTCGCCGACCGGCCCTCTGGGCGATCCGAGCCTGGATACCAGTGCGTCGTCCGTTGCGGGCGACCCCCAAGGAGTTGTTGCACCGACGGGCGTTGTCGGGTTGGTGCCTGCGGCCGTGGTGGGCGACGACAAGACCGTCACACCCTCACCGAGCATCCAGCCCACCGCGCGGCAATGGGCGGCCTCGCAAGTGCAGGTCCGGGAAAATGGGTCGCTTCGCACACTGCATAACGTTCGGGCGGCGTTGGTAGACCGGCTCGACCTCGGTGCGGTGGCGGCGTACGAGTTGACACACCGAGCCGGCGTGGAGAGTCTGCTTTCGGCATTGGACGAAGACAGTCAGCCTGCCGGCCGGCAGATTGCCGCGTTTCTGGCCGATCAACCGAGCGTGAAACCCGTTGAGCAGTTCGCCCACGCGGCGCACGGTCGCGAACTATTCTCGGCAGGCATGCGATCGCTGGCCGCCCGGTGAGTGTAAAATACGTTGCGAAAACCGAGCAACAGGCCACGGTTTACGCCTGCGGTGTCGTGGCGTCAGGGTGACCGTTGCATCGGCTTCAGTCTCACCGTGACCGGGAAAAATTGGTTTGCACATGTCCCGTTGAATTCAGACTCCCCTAAAGGAGGGGGAATGCCGGTTAGCTCGACTTCCGTGAGCCGCTTACTACAATTCTGCCGTGGCGATTGGGCTGACCGTTGCCTGGTTTAGGGCGGCCCTGACAAGTCCCAGGACGATCCGAACTGGCGCGATTACCTGTCGTTCTACGAGTAGTTTTGCGGCGACAGCGCCACTGTCTTCCATCAGCGTTCACGGCCGGAGAAATCGCCACACTAGAAATAGGAGTATTTCAAATGAGACGAATGGTGTTGTGTTTGCTTGTTCTCGGCGGGGCCATTGTGAACTGGTCTTACGCCCAAAAGCCGGGCGAGCCGTCGCCCGACGAGGTCGCCATTCGCAAGGCGGATGAAGCGTACGTGCAGGCATTCAACAAGCACGACGCTAACGCCCTGGCCGACGCCTGGTCGCCGGAGGCCGTCTATCTCAATCGTATCACCGGCGCTGAAGTCGTTGGCCGGGCGGCAATCGCCGAGCAATTCGCCGCCTACTTCACGGCCCAGCCGGACGTCAAGCTTGACCTGAGCGTGGAGTCGATCCAGTTCGTCTCGCCGAATGTGGCCATAGAAAACGGGACTGGCAAGACGCTGTTGCCGAAGGCCGAGCCCGAGGAAATCGACTATAGCGCCGTCTATGTAAGGCGGGATGGACGATGGCTGCTCGACCGCATCACCGACAAGTCCAAGGAGGCCGCTCCTCCTTCCCACTATGACCAACTCAAGCCGCTGGAGTGGATGATCGGCCGCTGGGTCGATAAGGACGACAAGGACAATGCCAGCATCGAAACCAACTGCAATTGGACGAAGAATCGGAATTTCATTACGCGCTCGTTCAAGGTTACCGTCGACGACCACATCGACATGTCCGGCATGCAAATCGTCGGTTGGGATCCAGCCGCTAAGACAATCCGCTCGTGGACGTTTGACTCCAACGGCGGTTTTGCCGAAGCCACCTGGACCCATAAAGGGGACCGGTGGTTCATTAGCAATAAGGGAGTCTTGGCCGACGGTCAGAGGGCCACGATGGTCAATGTTATCAAGCAGGTCGATGAGAACTCATTCACTTGGCAGACGGTCGAACGCACGGCCGGGGGCGAATTGCTTCCGAACATCGACGAGGTGCTGATCGTCCGCGAGTGACATGCGCGGAATTGCAGTTCCACGCTCCTTCCAGCGCGATACAAAGACCACATTCACGACATAGGTGACAGAATGAAACGCGTAGCCATGCTTCTGATGTTCGCTGGGGCCATTCTTCTCTCTACGCCGGACAACGTCCTCGTGCGCGGTCCGGGTGGCGGAGGGCGGGGAGGCGGAGGCCGGGGAGGCGGAGCACGTGGAGGTGGGGGCGGAGGATTCAGCGCTGGAGGCGGAGGCGGAATGTCGCGATCGTTTTCCGCCGCCGGCCGCTCGCCTGCTATGAGTGGAGGGAGCTTCAGGGCCGGCGGGGGTAGCGCGGGGCGCCGGGGCTGGCGCCGGCGGCGTGGGCACACGTCCAGGCACCGGAGTCGGACCAGGCACCAACTTGGCGCTGGAGGCGGCGGACCCGGACGCGGCGGAGCAGGGCGACCGGGGGTTGGTGCGGGTGGTGTTGGAGCAGGTTTCGCAGCCGGCGGCCGGCCTTCTGCCGGTCAATTGAACAACTTCCTGGATTTGCCTGGCCCTTCGACTGGCGCCGCCGGTGGCGGCGGCTATTCTCGGCCGGGCGCCGGCGGCGCCGCAGCCGACTTTCTACAGCTAGGCGGCGGAGCGGACCAACGCGACTTCCGTCTCGCACAGGAGTGCGCCCGATTTCCGGCTGCCCGGCGGGCGCGGGGGGCGAGCGTCGTCAAAACTTTGCCACGAATCGGCCCGATCGCATCGAAAACCGCCAACAGTGGCAGGGCAACCGGCAACAGCGACGCGATGAGGTCCGCGGTCAGGTCGCCGCGAACTATCCCCATTTGAACTTCTGGAGCAACTATCCGGGCTGGGCCGCTTGGCGCATCACTCGGCCGTATCACTGGGCGACATGGCCGGCAATCACCGGTTGGGTGGGTTATGGCTGGAGCCAACCGATCACCTATAGTTACGGCGACAACGTATATTACGCCGGCGACCAGATCTATTACGGGGACCGGCCGGTCGCGACGGCCGACGAGTATGCCCAACAGGCTGCAGCCATCGCCGCCAGCGCACCGCAGACGATACCCGCCGACAGCGATTGGCTGCCACTAGGCGTGTTTGCCCTTACCCAGGACGGCCAAGCATCGGGCGCGGATCCGACCCTCTTCATGCAGCTTGCCATCAGCAAGGAAGGGGTCATCGCCGGCACGCTCGAGAACATGGCGACCGGCCGAGTGCAGGCGTTGGAAGGCATGGCTGACAAGAAGAGCCAGCGGGTTGCCTGGGGTGTTGTGGGGGAGCAGCGGCCAATCATGGAAACGGGGATCTCCAACCTCACGCAAGACACCGCACCGGTGCTGATCCATTTTGCCAACGGTCAAACGCAGCAGTGGCTCCTGGTGCGGCTTGAGGAGCCAAAACAGAATTAGGCGTGTTACCTACGCCGATTGAAACCCTGCGCTCTCGCCAGCGGCCAGATGCAAAACGGCATCTACCGTTTTGGTGCGACCCTTTCAAGGAAAGCAACAGATATGCAGGCGCTTATCGGCACGACGCTTCGCCGCGCGGCACAGTGTTTCGTGGCCGGGATCATTGCGATTCTGCCGCTGGTGATTACGGTCGTGGTCGTCAGTTGGGTTGGAGGGTTGGTTTCACAATTTCTCGGCCCCGGCACGCTGTTCGGCCAGGCGCGCGGCGTCGGGCTTCACTTCGTGGAAAACAAGACCGCAGCCTACGTGATCGGCGCGGCACTGGTCCTGGCATTGATCTTCCTGGTCGGCGCACTGGCCCAAGCGGGAGCGAAGAACCTGCTCCAGCGCCTGCTGGATAAGATCCTCCAGCGGATTCCGATCGTTGGCAGCGTCTACGGCACATCGAAGCAACTCGTCGGCATCATCGACAAGAAAGAAGACGCCGACCTGAAGGGGATGAAAGCCGTTTTCTGCCTGTTCGGCGGAACACATGGAGCCGGCGTTTTGGCGCTCTTGGTCTCTCCGGAGCGATTCCGGTTCGAAGGCCAGGACTATCATATCGTCATTGTGCCAACCGCGCCCGTCCCGATCGGCGGCGGCTTGTTATTCGTTCCCGCGGACACGGTGCGACCCTCCGACGTGAGCGTGGAAGGGCTGATGAGCATCTACGTTTCCATGGGGGTTACGGCCCCACAATTCCTGCCGCAGGCGGCTTGCGTGGAGCAAACCAGCGGGTAGGATGAATGCTGTTGGGCAAAAGGGGACAGTCCCATTTTCATTGACACGGAAATCGGGACAGTTCCCCAGTTGCCACCCAAGGCGGCGAACGTGCCCGAACCCAAGCCAAACGGTGCAACCATGTCATTGATCAAGACCGAAGTCAAGGGCGAGATCCGCATTTTCTTCGTGGACGCGCCGCGGCTGGTGGATCAGGCCGCGATCGACCAGTGCTATCGAGAAATCGTGGAGTCGTTGGACAAGACCGAGGAGAAGCACGTGCTGCTGCACTTCGGCCGCGTTGCGTTCATGTCCTCTGCGGCCCTGGGAATGCTGGTTCGCTTGAATAAGAAGTGCAAGGAATACGAGATCTCGCTGAAGCTGTGCAACATCAGCCCGGATATCTTCCAGGTGTTCAAGATCACCAGCCTGGACAAGATCTTCAGCATCCATGCGGATGCTGCCGACGCCATGGACGCGTTCAAGACCAGCGGCCAGTTGTTCTTCCACAAGCGCCGCGAAACGCGACACGATTTGACCTGACGGCGCGGATCGTTTTCGACGGCGGCCTGCGGCGCATGGCTTTCCAGCCGTTGCTGCACAAGGAACACCGTGCCCAAGCAAGCAAGCAAGGAGATCGCCGATGGAAGATCTGCTTACCATCTCCAACGTCATCCTGGACTCGCTCGGCGACGGCGTATACGTCTGCGACCGGGACCGCACAATCGTGTACTGGAGCAAGTCGGCCGAGCGCATTACCGGCTGGACCCCGCAAGACGTGATCGGCCGCCGGTGCCTTGACGACGTGCTGTGCCACATCGACAAGGACAATCATCGACTTTGCGGCGAGGAGTTCTGCCCGCTCCATCGATCGATGGTCACGGGAACCACGAGCACCGTGCCGCTGATTGTATTCGCCCAGGGAAAGGACGGCACGAGGATTCCGATGCAAGTAGCGGTTGCGCCGATCCGCAGATGCGGCCGGCGACGGTCATCGGCGGGGTGGAGACGTTTCGCGACATGTCGGCCATGCTGGCGGATTTGGAGAGGGCGAAGCGGATCCAAGCCCTCTCGTTGGAGCACGATCTTCCCGAGGATGCTCGCGTTCGGTTCTCCACGTTCTACATGCCTCACGACATTGTGGGCGGAGACTTCTACGCCATCCGGCAACTCAACGCCGATCAGTACGGTTTCGTGCTGGCCGACGTGATGGGCCACGGCATTGCCGCCGCGCTTCACACGATGCACCTGAGTTCGCTTTGGGAGAGGGACTGTCGGCTTCTGACAACTCCGGCGGAATTCGCCGCGGCCGTCAACCACGATCTAGCGAAGATCGTCAAGGACGAGTCCTTTGCCACGGCGATCTGCGGCGTGATCGACGCCGGCCAGAGAACCCTCCGGTTCGCGTCTGCCGGCGGTCCGCCGCTCCTCGTCGTGCATCCGGACGGCGGCACCGAGCAGTTGGAGTCCTCCGGCCTGCCGTTCGGAATGATGGAGGACGCTTCGTACGACGAGGCAGCCGCGCAGCTTGCGCCAGGCGACTGCCTCCTGCTGTTCAGCGATGGAGCGGTCGAAATCCACAATGCCGAGGGCGCGATGCTCGGAGTGGAGGGTCTCGTACGCATTCTCAAGGAATTCGGGTATCCGAAGAATCCCATTAATGTCGACGCGGTCGAGGAGGCCTTGCTTCGGTTTTCCAACGCCATTCGGCTCGAAGATGACCTGACGTTTCTCGAAGCCAGAGTCTGCTGACCCCCCGACCGGCTTCGCCCGACCGCCCGCTGCACCCGTCCTTCACCCAATCCGAGCAGCGGTTCCCGTCGAACTGCAATACCTAAACTTTTCGGTCAGCGGTATTGACAGGAGCGCAGCCGTCGCTACAATCACCTAAAGACTTAGGTTGTAGGGCGACGGACGAGCGGAGAAAACCAATGGAAGAAACGACGCCCAGCGGACGCGAAATGGACATCTTGAAGGTGCTTTGGGAACTGGGGCCGGCCAGCGTTCGCGATGTCTGCCGGCGGATGTGCCCCAATAACGAGCTGGCCTTCAACACCGTGCAGACGCTGCTGCGGATCATGGACCAGAAGGGCCTGGTCTCCCACAAGACGGCAGGGCCGGACCTTCATCTATACGCCTCGCTACAGCCGCGACCGCGCCACGTCCAGCTTCGTCGCCAAGGTGTTCGACGGGGCGATCGACCAGCTTGTGTTGAGCATGATTAGCACTGCCAATCCGAATCCGGACGAACTGAAGCAAATCGAGAAGATCGTGGCCGACGCGCCGCCGCAAACAACGCCACGACAAGGAAGCGGAAACCACAGATAAACACAGATGAAACAGATCGGCACAGTCCCTCAGGAACGACCTGTCACAACCTATTCTTCGCGGACGGTAAGATGCCTTGGAGCGAATCTCTTCTGCTCGTGGCTGGTCTACTCAGCCCTTGTGAGCTTGGTGGTCTTGGCTTTCGGCAGCGGCGCCGTGCTGCTATGCCGTCAGCCGACGCGGCGGCTGCGGATCATCGAATTGACGTTGGCCGGATGCCTGATCGCCCCGTTGCTGGGCATGATTCCCGGCTACCCGCAGTTGGCCATCGGTTGGCCGGCTGGGCTCGGCACGCGGGGACTGGTCCATCTTTCGTCGGCGAAACGACGCATTTCGCTGCCAGCCGTGTGACCGAAAATTTCGGGCCATGTCCCCTTCCGTCGACGCTACCGGGACAAGACGCTGTCGCGCCAGTCGATCGCTTGCCGAGTCTCCAGCCGAACGCGATTGCCGAACCGGCAGCGACGCCGGCCCCGGCGTGGGATGTCGGCTTCATGGCTCGTCGCGCTGTACTTGCGTTTGGCGTGGCGGTGGGTATCGTCTGGTGGCTCGTGGGGATGGCCGCGCTGGTGCGGATCATCTGGACGGCACGCGCCGCGCCGCCGCGCTGCCGGCAATTGTTGGCGGAGATTGCCGGCCGGCGCGGTGACCGGGTGCGGCTGTTGACGAGCCGGCTGGCGAGGCAGCCGTTCGCCTGCGCTTGGGGACTGTCCCGATTTTCGTTCCGGGGACTGTCCCGATTTTCGTCCGACGAAAATGGGACTGTCCCCTTAACGCCGGCCCGGCTGATCGGGCCGTGATCGTGCTGCCCGAGAACCTCTGCGACGACGACCAGGCGGTCCGCTGGGCGCTGGCCCACGAATGGACGCACATCGAGCACGGCGACTTTCGCGCGTGGTTTGTGGCCGGCCTGGTCCGGGTGCTGTTTTTCTATCAGCCGCTGGTGTGGTGGCTGCGCCGCCAGCTTCGGCTCTGCCAGGATTTCGTGGCCGACGCCCGGGCGAGCCGCCAGGCGTCGCAGCCGGAGGATTATGCGGAGTTTCTCACGCGTCGGGCCGCCGCCGGATCGCTGCACCCGGCGATGGTCGGCCTCGGCATGGGCTTTCATAAGCAAATCGGAACTCTACCGGAGGGTTGTCATGCTCGTCAGGAATCCGCCCTTGGAAAGCCGCCCGCCGCGGCTGTGGACTGTTTCGGTAACGTGTGCGGCGCTGTTCTTAGTGGCCACCATCGCGGCGCTGACGTCTTCTCCGCAGGCAACCGCACAGAGTGCCACTGGCTCTGCCAGTGCGGTGTCACCAGACCATGCCCAACAGTCGGCCACGTCTCCTTCCAGCGCTGGCGGAGCCAGCGGTATGTCATCCCCTTTCACGGCCAAGTTGCCCTGCGGTGTGGTGGTGGAGTTGCTCGGCGTTTCGGAGCATCCCTCGAAAGAGAACTCTTGGTGGCGACCGAACGGCTCGCCGCTGGCTGAGCCTCCATGCGAGCCATTGAAAGGTCCCGTCAACGCCGGACAAGGCGATGTCGTGAGAGTGTTCGCACTTCAATGGCAGAATCTGCCTTCGGACGCGGTGAGCACACAGGTGCTGTTCGACCCGCCCTACAAAGCCTACGCCGGTGACATTCCAAAACGTTTCGGCAAAAACGTGGCGGGCCTTGAAGCGATGACGGTGAGTCTGCCCAATCAACCGACCACAACGGCCCGCGTCCGCGTGGCCGCCGGTCTTTGGACGACAGTCTGCGAGAGCACCCAAATGCGCGGCTTCGGCAGAATCAGGGTCAGGAATGGGGTCGGCGTCGCCTGGTCGCCGGTCGTTGAGACCGACGGCAGTGTCAGCGTCACCGTTTCCGAAGGCATCAACAAATCCATGTCCGCAGACAAACCCGGCATCGTATGGTCGCCGGTTGACAAACGCGGTGGCAATGTCACTGTCTTCTCCGACAAGGGCAACAAGCAAGTCTCCAACACTATCTCTGAAGAAATGGTTGGTCCGGATTTTCGCGTCATTGCCGTGGGTTTCGACGGGCGCGAGCACTATGCCAGTCGGCTCGCGCGTTTGCCGGAAGTTCCTTTTGTCAGATCACGTCCACGTTCTCTGATCTTCCGCTGAAGGACATCAAGAACTTTTGCTTTCAGACGCGTCCCTATCAATGGGTCGAGTTTCGCAACGTTTCGCTTCAGCCGGGCCGGAAGACGGAGGTCCAGATTTGTCAACCGTCGGCCAGCGGGTCTACTGCGATGACGGAGACAGCATCCGCCGGGGGAATTCAGCCGCTCGATCTGATCAGGATCCAAGCCGTTGGAACACTAATGGACCAGCCGATCAACGGGATTTATCTCGTCGAGCCCAGCGGGCAGGTAACTCTGGGTCCTTCGTACGGGCGCGTCGCTGTAAAGGGGCTTTCGCTACTAGCGGCCGAGGCCGCCATCACGAAGCAGTTGAAGACGGTCCTCACCCGCCCCGAGGTTCAGGTGACCGCGGCGGGCCACGCCACGCATTGGCGTTCCGGCCAACCCCCGACGGCGCCCTATCACATCCACCCAGGCGACCTGCTGCAAATTCAGGCCTACGGGACGCTTATCGATCAGCCCATTGACGACAACTACACCGTCGAGGCCAGCGGCACCGTTCCGCTCGGGCCGGTGTATGGGAGGGTCAACGTCAATGGACTCACGCTCGCAGAGGCCAAGGCGGCCATCGTCAAGCACCTCCGCGAAATCTTGAGGAAGCCCGAGGTCTCCGTGACTTTGGCCGGCTGGAAGAGCGACGAGCAACTGAAAGCCGATGTGGAAGCCGCGGCGGCCAAACACGACCGCGAGTTGAAGGAGTATGAGCAGAGGCGAAAGGCGAAAAAGGACCGAGAGAACCGGGACTAGGTCCGTCGCACGGAAGCCCGATGCATGGCGTTCTGGCTGCTCTAAATCTTGATGTAGATGCGCCTGCGGTACAAGATGCTCATGATGCCGACCCAGACGAGCACGAAGGCAACGGCGAACAGCATGGAACCCTTGTACGGTCCGGTCCAGGATGCGAGGCCCTGGTAGAGGTAGGTCTTCAGGTCGATCAGCTTCCCGTCGCTGCCGGTCACATTGATCGCTTCCAACGTCTGTCGCGAGAGCATGCTGCCCACCCAGACGGCGATGGCGTTGACGCCGAAGACCATCGCCGGCGGCGTCCACCACCGGCTCTTCTGGATGTCGACCAGGTAATAGCACGATGCCAGCGCGATCAAGGACATTCCGGCCATCAGCAGCACGTAGGAGCTTGTCCAGATGGCCTGGCTGATGAGGAACGTAAGGCTCCACACGGCGCCAAGACAAATCGCGCCGGTGCCGTAGAGGTACATCTTGACCGTCTTTTCCAGGGGCTTGGCCGCCGATCGCAAGTACTGGCCGGTCAGAACGCCGATCAATGCCGTGGCCAGCGCAGGAAAAGTGCTCAGGATCCCCTTGGTTTCGAGCTTGTCGAACTGCATGTGCCCGGCCATCAGCCGGAAGTCGATGTACTGGGTCCAGTTTCCGACCGGCGTAGCGAGGGCGCCGGCCGCCGTAGCCCGGGACGGGCACGAATCGCATCACGACGTAGTAGAGCACCAGGATCGCCGCAGTAATCGCCACCAGCCCCCTGGGCTTAACCTTGACGTACAGAAAACAAGCAGCGAGGTAGCAGATTGCGATCCGTTGCAGCACGCCCAGGTAGCGGAGCTTGGAAAGCTCGAAATACGGAAAGGCGCCCATCGCCAGCCCCAGCAGGAACAGGATCACGGGGCGCTGGATGATATGGCGCCATAGCTTCCCCTCGCTCATTCCGCGTGCCAGCCGGCTGTCGATCGAGTAGGGAATCGCCACGCCGACGATGAAGATGAAGAACGGGAACGCCAGGTCGGCGAAGCCCCAGCCGCTCCAGTTCGCGTGGTCGACGCCTGGATACATGCGGGCATGGTCGCCATGGCTATTGACAAAAACCATGCCGAGAAGCGTGAAACCGCGAAAGACGTCCAGAGATTGGAGCCGCTCCCGCTTAGGCACGCCGGCCGCGGGCGCGGCGACCTCGACAGCCCGTTGCTGTCCCAGGTCTACTGCCGTTTGTTGATTCTCGATCATTGGGCCGGCCTCGCGGGACGACGTTGCTTGTGCGTCGGGGAACGTCCGCTTTGAGGCGGCTCGGCGGCTGCACCTGGGAACCCATGCACTCTGAATTCGCGGAACTCCTTCTCCACGGCAGTGAAGAAGGGGTTGCCCGGCCGCAGGTTCAGACAGTAGGTGACCACGCCGTCGCAACGGCCGTCGCGCCACGCTTGCAGACACGTTCGGACCCAATCAGCCACGCGTTCGGGGCTAGCCGGCTCGCCGTGACGCATGCGAAACTCGTACTGTGCGCCGGCGGTCATGACCACAAACGGGACGTGGAACCGCCGTTGGCCCGGCTTGAGACTTGCTCCGAAGCCGACCTCGAAGCGGCCCCGACGATCGGCGGTCCATTTCGCCGGCTGATCGAACCCGACAAGCCGTAGCCCTTCGGCCGAAGGTTGCGCAAGGTCCAGCGGATCGGGAAGACGCCAACGCCCTTCTTGTCGTAGATTCTGAAGCCGACGTTGACGTGCGGTTTCCCACGCACTTGCTTGGTCACGTCGACGTCGACTTCTTGCCAGCCCGGGCTTCCATCGGCGACGTCCTCGTCCCACACGACAACACCGTCGACGAGGAGTTGCTTGAAGTGGTAGCCGGCCGTAGCGCCGGTATACTGTTCGCACTGCTGGAAGCGAATGCGGTAGGTCGGCGAATTCAGCACTGTCGCTTGCTGACTGGCGCCGCCAAAGTCGCCGGCCCGCGTCCCGACGGGGGTGCCCAGGCTGATCTGGCCGGGGCGCATGTTGCACACGTCGTTGAGAACGGCCCATGCCGCGTCGATGTCGCGGCGGCCGCGTGGATACGCGACCACGACGCCGTCGATCACTGGGCGGTAGTCATTGAGGAAGGGCTGCTCGATGTCATGAAAGTACAGCAGCGGCAGAAAGCGGAAGTTCGGATTCAGCCGCTTGGCTGCCGTCTGCATCCGGCCGAGATAGTCCGGCGTAAACAAGGACAGGTTCTGACAGAAGTCGTCGATCACCCACGCCTTGAGGTTCGGCTGCTTCAGCGAGAGCCTCGCGAGCTCCTCGGCCCAGCGGACGTAGTCGAGCCGGAACGGCTCAGAGTACGAGCCACCGCCTTGCGGCCCGCTTTCCGACGGGGGCAGCAGGTAGGCCCAGACGTCGATTCCGGCCGCCGCTGCCTTCGGCAAGAACTCCTGCAAGTCCTCCCAGTCCCGCCTGCCGTAACCGATGAGCCAATAGTAGGTGGTGACGTCCAACTCTTTCAGCCGCTTGACCATCGCATCGGTATCGATGCGCCGATTGGGACCGCGCAACTGCGCGGCGTAGTCGGCAAGATGATCTTGCAGAAAACCTTGAGTCGCCTGGCCTCTCGGCGCTGTCTGTTGGGCCACGAGAGGCGAAGCCGTCAACCAGGAAACGGCCAACGCAAAAATGCAAGAAATCGTGACTCGCATGGCGGAGACTCCCCGAGAGCGGAAGGCGCGGAAATGTGGCGGGCGGGTTGCGTTCGTGCTCAACATGAACTCAACCGCAATTATGACGAAGCCACCGACGCCCGTCAACTAGTGTAATGGGTGCATCCCGACGCACCACAACCGCGATGTCGCAAGTGCGCCGGGGACACACCGATCGTGTCACCATTTCTTGTCGCGACGCTATCCCGCGGCCAGTCGGCGTTCAACCTGGCGAATCGCGTGGTCGACCGGCCACTGATGTTCGACCAGATCCAAGGGCTGGCCCGAGGCCATCCAGCCGTCGACGCGCTTCTGGGCGGAGATAACCGTGCTGTGCGTTCGGTGGCCAAAGTAGTAGCCGATTTCGCTCAGGGCCGCGCGGGTATGCTTGCGGGCGAGCCACATGGCCAGCATTCGCGGATGGCTCACGCGCTTCGCCTTCGCGTCCGATTGCAGGCTAGCCGGCTCCAGCCCGAAGACTTCACACACGGCCTTCTCGATGTCGGGCAGTCGCACGACGCGGCTGCTGTGGCGGATCAGGTCGGCCAGGGCCTCTTCCGCCATGGCCAACGAGATCGAATGACCGAGCGACTGGCTGGTGGCCTTCAGCCGGCACAGCGCACCGGAAAGCTCGCGGGCGTGACTCGTAAGCCGGGCCGCCACGAACTGCTGCACGTCGATGGGCACCGACAGCTTGATGCGACGCGCCATCTGCGCGACGATTCCCAACCGAGTCGCGTAGTCGGGCGGCTCGATGCGGCAGACCAGCCCGCCAGTTAAGCGAGTCGTCAACTCCGGCCCGAGCTCCGCCAGTTCCACCGGCGAACGGTCGGCCGTGAAGACCAACTGCCGCCCGTCACGAAGAAACGAGTCGACCGTGTGAAGCAGTTCCACCTGCGTGGCGCGCTTGCCGACGAGGAACTGCACGTCGTCAATCATCAGCAGGCCGACGCTGCGGTACTTCCGGCGGAAGTTGGGAAGTCCGCTGCCGCGCAGGGCCTCGAGAAAATGGCTGGTGAACTGTTCCGCCGAAAGGTACACGGCGGTCAGGCCGAAGTGCGACCGGCGCGCAGCCGTCCAGATTCCTTCAAGCAAGTGCGTCTTGCCGACGCTCGTTGGGCCGTAGAAAATCAACGGAGTGTGCTGGCCCGGCTGGCGGACGACCATCTCGGCGGAAGTGATCGCGAGGCGGTTGCCTTCGCCGACGACGAAGGTGTCGAGGCCGGCGAAGCGTCGCCGGTCGGCCGCCGGCGCAGCCGGCGCCGCGGCGCGGCTGGCCGCGGGGGTCCGCGGAGCAAGCCGCGGGCGCGTTGCTTTGCCACTGATAAGCGTCGGCTGCATGGAGGAATCGCCGTCCGCCGCATCGACGTGAAACTCGATCTCGGGGCAATTGCCCAGGACGTGGTCGCACGCCGTTTCGATGTCTCTACGGAAGTTTACCCGAATCCAATCAAGAAAGAACTTGTTTGGCGCGCCAATCCGCAGCGCGTGACCATCGTATCCCAGCCGCGTACCCGGCCCGAACCACAATGCGAATCGGTTTTGTCCGACCTTGTCGGCCAGCGCAGTGCGCAAGGTCGACACGATCTCCCTATCGTCCCTGGTCACTTCCTGTGCTTCCCCGGCGTACGCTTCCTTGGTCTTGCCACTAACAGAGCCGTAACGAAGCTCTGATTCTAGCGACGCTAGCAATGCTGTCAAACGGCCATCGAACCAACGCCGGAAAGAATTCTCGCGACCGGGTTGCAGCGCGGCCGAATCATCGGAAAATCCCCGCGACTTGCTCTCCGGGGCAACCAGAAAAAAGAACCGCCAGGCGTCATCGCCCGGGTGGAAAACGTGTCGAGACGGACCATGCCAGAACGCGGTCGCATCCTCGTGACCGCACGGTTGGCGCGAACGCGGATCGCTTGAAAGCCATGGGCGGCATAGGCTTGAACCAATCCGGCACAGCCACGTTCCGCGACAAGGAAGCCGCCGAGCGGAAAAATCTCGACCGCGACAAACTCGAAAACAGGAAAATAGGTCTCGCCGGTTGCGACAGCGTTGCGAAACCGGGGATTGCCCTGATTGCTTTCGCTGCAACGAAGACGGGACTCTCCCTTTTTATCGCACGAAACGGTCCTCAAAACGTGCTCCGGGGGATTGCCGTAGCTCCGCCACAGCGATACAAACGTAGCTGTGTGGGCACTGAGTTGTTTTGGTGCCCCGATCCATTTACCCCAGAGAGAACATTTTCACGTTGCTGTCGTGAGGTGGAAGTATGCAACGCAGTCTTATGCTCATGCTTGGCGGGCTGCTGGTGGCTATTGCGGCAGCCTCGACGCTGAATGCCCAGTCTACGCTGGAACGGCTGGAGACGCAGATTCGCCAGCGCGTGGCAACCGCGGGACACGAGACGATCGGCGGCGCACGGCCGCCCTCAGGAGGTCGAGCGGCGTCCCGCGCCGGCGAAACGAGCTACCTGGGCTTGGTGGCCGACGACGCGAAGGATCGCGGCCGCGGTGTGCGGGTTCTGGAGGTGCAGCCGGGTGGGCCCGCCATGAAGTCGGGATTCCGCCGCCAGGACTTAATTACGGCCATCGCCGAGGCGCGCGTGCGGCAAATCTCCGATATGTCGGACGTGCTCGGCGAGTTTGGACCCGGCCAGAGCGTTGATTTTGACATTCTCCGCAACGGCAAACCGCAGAAGCTGCACGTCATCCTGGGCCAGCGCCCGATTGGGACGGAACTGTCGACGGCCGACTCGCCTGAGACGGTGCCCCTGCCGCCGGGCGAAGCCTTTTCCAACTTGCCCGAGCCGGAGCTCGCCGAACCGACCTGGAGCCCGCCGAAGGGATCACAACCGGTAATTTCCACCAACGCCCGCTTGGACCAACTCGAACGCCGCCTCGACGGCCTGGAACGCCGGGTGAGCGAATTGGAGAAGGAGTTGAAGAAGCGGAACAAGGACTGAGGGCGCAACCCCGCTGGCCTCACTGGGGGACTGTCCCATTTTCGTTGACACGAAAATCGGGACAGTCCCGCAGTGAGGCTGTCCCCTTTGACGCTCCAAGCAGCTTTTTGCCGGTCGGCGGGAACACCACCTCAGAGAGAGAACTTTTGCCTGGAGGAGTCCCATGTTCGTCGTCTGCGTTTATATCCGCGTCAAGCCGGAACATTCCGCGGATTTCGTCGAGGCGTCGGCAGTTAACGCACGCCGCACGATCCAGGAGCCCGGCGGGCTGCGATTTGACGTCCTGCAGCAGGCCGACGATCCCACCCGCTTCGTGCTGTACGAGGTGTATCGTGATGAAGCGGGGGCCAAGGCCCACAAAGAGACCTCGCACTACGCCCGTTGGGCGCAAGCCGTCGCGCCGTGGATGGCCGAGGCGCGGAAGAGCGTTAAATATGTTACGTCGTTCTTCACCGACAATGCTTGAGCCGCACGGAGACGAGATGCTTCGCTTCGATTGGCATGGCAATCAACAATCACCGATCCTTCAACCCCTCCCACCCCTTCGACTCGAATGTCTTTTCTCGGCCGCCGATCGTCTGGACAATGAAGGCGGCGACGCCGGGTGTTGCCTCGATCAGCTTCAGCCCCTTCTCCGGCCCGAGAACGGCGACGGCGCACGACAGCCCATCGGTGCTGAGTCCATCAGGTCCGGCGACCGTCACCATTGAGTGGTTGGTCAACGCCATGCCGGTTCGCGGGTCGATGATGTGCGAGTAGCGTTTGCCGGCGATGACGGCATACTGCCACATGTCGCCCGACGTGGACAAGGAGACGCGCGCGAGCGACAGATACGCGCGCGGCGGGCTGTGGGGGTCGGGCGGGGCAATCCCGATGCGCCAGCCCGATTTTTCGGGCGGCGGGTCGCCGAGCCCAATGTTGCCGCCCGCCTGGATCATCATCCGCGTGAGGCCGTGGCGGCGGAGCACGGCCATCGCCTCATCGACGGCATAGCCCTTGGCGATGCCGCCGAGGTCCAATTGCATCTTGGGCTTCAGCAGTTCCACCGACTGGTGTTGCGGGTCGAGGCGGATGAACCGGTAGCCGACCCGCGACATCGCGGTCTGCAGCGATTGGGTCGAAGGAAGCTCCTTCAGCCGCCGGGCGGTGCGCAGAGGCGGACGACCGGGCCGATCGTGACGTCAAAGGCACCATCGGAACGCCGCGAAAGTCCCTCAGCACGGACCAGTACCCGCCAGAGATCTCGGCTGACGGGGACGGCCTTCCCCCCGCCCGACGTGTCGCACAGGCGGCGAAGCTCGCTGTTCGGGTCGTAATCGCTCAGGACGCCATTGAGTTGATGGAAGCGGGCGAATGCCGCTTGCGCTGCCGTCGCCGCAGTTGCAGCGTCGTCGGCGTATAGTATAATCTGTATCGGTACGGCCATCTCCGTCTGCCTAAACTCAAACCGAGTTGGCCCGGCGTCAGCGGAGGCGGCCGATACACCCGCACACAGTACCCCCACAACCAGGAGCCTTGCTGCGCGGCAGGGTTCCTCCCTCCGGTTGCGGCGAGTCGGCGTCGCACAAATATGTGTCACAAATGATCGGCGTCGTCGCGGCTCCATATCCTTATTCTCCAGAAAACACAAAGGACCGCCCTATGAGTAGCGTAGTTCGTCAGCAACACCTCGTGCAATGGTCGTCCCGCGGATTCGCGGCATTGGCGTTGGCGGCCGTGCTTGGCTGCCAACCGGCTGCGGAAAAGAAGATCACTCCGACCAAGCCCGCCGACCAGGCTCCGGCCAAGACGACCGTGCAACCGGCGCAGCCTGCGCCAACGCAGACGCCGGAGGCTACTGTTCCGGCCAAGCAGCCGACCAGCGCCGAGCCGGCGAAGGAGCCGGCAAAGCAGGAGGCGAAGGAGCCTGAGAAAGATGCTGCGAACGACGTGCCGGTGAACAAGCCGGCCCAGGAGGCGCCGGCGCCTGCGAATTCTGGCGATGCGGCCGGCAGTCTCGCCGCCGAGGCCCAGGCCGTCGAGATCGATCCAAGGAACATGGAGCCGACCGTTGTGTGGCTGCCGAAGCCGGTGCCAAACGCGGATTCGGCGGCTGAAAATCAAGCCGGCATGAAACCCTACACCGAGAAGATTACCGGCACCGACGTAACGTTTGACATGGTGCCGATCGCGGGCGGGACCTTCAAGATGGGAAGCCCCGAGACCGAGAAGGACCGCCAGGACGACGAAGGACCCCAGGTCGAGGTGAAGCTCGATCCGTTCTGGATGGGCAAATGCGAGGTGACGTGGAACGAGTACGAACTCTGGGGATCGAAGCTCGAAAAGCAGCGACGGCAAGGCGACCACGCCCGACAAATGACTGGGACAAGGTCGCCGATGCCGTGGCCACGCCCACCAATGCCTATGGCGACATGACGTTCGGCATGGGCAAGGACGGTTTCCCGGCGGTCTGCATGACGCAATTTGCCGCCAAGATGTATTGCAGCTGGTTGTCGGCCAAGACAGGCCGGTATTATCGCCTGCCGACCGAGGCCGAATGGGAATATGCCTGCCGGGCGGGCACTACCGACCGCCTACTCGTTTGGCGACGACCCCGAGAAGCTGGACGACTACGGCTGGTACGACGACAACAGTGACGAGAGGTATCACAAGGTCGGCAAGAAGAAGCCGAACCCTTGGGGCCTGTACGACATGCACGGCAACGTGTGCGAGTGGTGCCTCGACCAGTACGTTGCCGATCGCTACAAGCAGTTGGGCGACAAGCTTGTGGTCAACCCGGTGGCTGCCGGTCACGAAGCCGTATCCGCAAGTCGTCCGCGGAGGCGGGTGGCTCGACGAGGCGGCGCAGCTCCGCAGCGCCGCGCGGCGCGGCTCGACGAAGGACTGGAAGTCGCAAGACCCGCAGATTCCGCAGAGTATCTGGTATTTCACCGACGCCAATTTTCTGGGCTTTCGCGTGGTTCGCCCGCTCAACACGCCCAGCCCGGAGGAGGCCGCGAAGTACGACGTCACCGAGTTCGAAAAGCAGGACTTGATCGACTACCGGAAGGCGCAGGCGGGCAAGCAGTAACCGGAGAGGGGAGGGGAAAGAGAGGTTGTGGTGCTTCCAGGTGGCGTGTTCCATCATTGGCGTTCCTTCATTTCTGGAGTCCGACCATGTCAAACGCGAACAAACCGTCGCGGCGTGAGTTTCTCAAGGGTGGCACGGCAGCAGCCGCAGGATTGGCGCTGGCCGGCGGCCTGAACGTTGCCCGAACGGCCCACGCCGCCGGCGGCGATGAGTTGAAGATCGCCCTGGTCGGCTGCGGCGGCCGCGGAACTGGGCGGTCGCCAACTGCCTCGGCTCGTGCGAAAACGTTAAGCTAATCGCCGTGGCCGACGCCTTCGCCAACAACGCCAAGGACTGCCTGCGCAATCTGCGGAAAGACCCGGCGATGGCCGCCAAGATTGACGTGCCCGAGGATCGCATCTTCGCGGGCTTCGACGCCTACCAGAAGGCGATTGCGGCCGGGCCCGACATGGTTCTCCTGGCCACGCCGCCCGGCTTCCGGCCCATCCACTACGCCGCCGCCATCGCGGCCGGCAAGCACGTGTTCATGGAGAAGCCGTGCTGCGTCGACGCGCCCGGCTTCCGCTGGCTGATGGAGACCAACAAATTGGCCGACGAGAAGAACCTCAAGGTGGTCGTCGGTCTGCAGCGCCACCACCAGGCTTCCTACGTCGACGGCAATCAAGCAGATCCACGACGGCGCGCATTGGCGACATCCTCGTGCCGCGGGCCTACTGGAACGGCGGCGGCGATCTGGTTCCGGCGAGCGCAAGCCGGCAAATGACCGAAATGGAATACCAGATGCGCAACTGGTACCACTTTGTCTGGCTCTGCGGCGACAACATCTGCGAACAGCACGTCCACAACCTGGACGTCTGCAACTGGGCGAAGAACGCCCATCCGGTCGAGGCCAACGGCATGGGCTCGTGCCTGCTGCGATACAAGGACCGTGATCCGAAGAAGGGCATGGGCCAGATCTTTGACAACCACTTCGTCGAGTTCACCTATCCGGACGGCAGCAAGATGTACAGCCAGTGCCGCCAGATAACGGGCACGTTCGAGCAGGGTCGCCGAAGCACGTCCACGGCACCAAAGGCACTTCCAACTGCCAGACGCAGGGTGTTCGGGGTCGGAATCCCTACGACCAGGAACACGTCGCCTTGTTCGATGCGATCCGCAACGACGAAAAGCTCAACAACGGCTGGTACGGCGCCACGAGCAGCTTTACGGCGGTGCTGGGGCGGATGGCGACGTATTCGGGCCAGATCGTCAAGTGGGACGAGGCCGTGGCCAACGGGCCGGATGAAGGGCCGAAGAAGTACGCGTTCGACGCCGACCCGCCGGTGACGCCCGATGCCGAGGGCAGCTATCCGATCCCGGTGCCCGGCGTTTACAAGCCATACGTGGTCGGGTAACGTAGCAGGCACGGTCCGCGTGCCGTTGCCACCGAAGTAGTGATGAAAAACCAACGGCCGGCCGCGAGCGCTCGCGGCCGGCCGTGTTCGTCAGCCCATGATCTCTCTGAGCGTCTCAGAACTTCGCAAACGCTTTGGGCCGGAGCCGGTCCTCGACGGTGTCACGTTCGAGCTGCGGCCCGGCGACCGCATCGGGTTGGTCGGGCCCAACGGCAGCGGCAAGACGACCCTTTTGCGCATTATCGCCGGCCGAGACGAGGCGGACGCCGGCTCCTGCGAGCTTCACGCAGCGGCCCGTCTCGGGTATCTCGAACAACAGCCGCAGTTCGAGCCCGGCCAGACGTTGCACGACGAAGCTCTCGGCGCTGGCCAATCTCGTCGCTTTGCAACAGGAAGCCGAGGACGTGGCGGCCGACATCAGTGCCGCCGACGATCCAGGCGAGCAGAAGCGGTTGGCCGCCCGATACGATCACCTCCAACACGAATTGCACCGGCAGGATGCCTACAATATCGACCACCGCATCGAGCGCGTGCTCGACGGGCTGCGCTTCCGCCGCGAGAGTTTCGACCAGCCGGTCGCATCGCTCAGCGGCGGCGAGCAGAATCGCCTCTTGCTGGCGAAACTGCTGCTGGCCGAGCCCAACGTGATGATTCTCGACGAGCCGAGCAACCATCTCGATCTCGAAGCGACCGAGTGGCTGGAAAACTTCTTGCTGGAGAGCTCGGCCTCGATGATCGTCGTCAGCCACGATCGGTACTTTCTCGACAAGGTGACCAACCGGACGCTGGAGTTGTTCCACAGTACGGTGGAAGGCTATGCCGGCAATTTCTCGGCCTATTGGCGGCAGAAAGCCGAGCGGCTCTTGGTCCAGCGCCGCACGTACGAAAAGCAGCAGACTGAGATCGAGAAGGCGAAAGAGTTCATCCGCCGCAACGCCTACGGCCAGAAGCACGCCCAGGCCGAGGACCGCCGCAAAAAGCTGGAGCGGATCGAGCCGGTGGCCCCGCCGCGAGAGATCGTCGCCCCGGCCTTCCGGTTCCCCGAGGCCGATCGCTCCGGCGACATCGTGGTCCGGGCGGAAAGCGTGGCCAAGGCATACGACAGACCCCTGTTTCGCGACCTGTCGTTCGATATTCTCCGCGGCCAGCGTTGGGCGTTGTTGGGGCCCAACGGCTGCGGAAAGACGACGCTGCTCCAATGCCTGCTCGGGCTGACGACGCCGGACGCGGGGCAAGTCCATCTGGGGCACGGCGTGTCGGTCGGCTACTTCGACCAGCAGCTTGCCGCCGTCGACGACCAACTGGAGGCCGCCGACGCCGTGCGGCCCAAACACAGGCAGACGAACCAGCAGCAGCGGCGCGATCTACTGGCCCGCTTCGGACTTCGTGGCGATCGAGCGCTGCAGACCGTCAGCAGCCTAAGCGGCGGCGAGCGATGCCGGGTGGCCTTGGCCCGGCTGGCGGCCTCCCATGCCAATTTCCTCGTCCTCGACGAGCCGACGAACCATCTCGACCTCTGGGCCCGCGACGCATTGGAGAAGGCGCTGACGCGCCTTCGGCGGCTCGGTGCTTCTGGTCAGCCACGATCGCTACTTCGTCAATCGCGTGGCCGACCACCTGATGGTGATCGAGTCGGACCGCGTCCGCGTGATCGACGGAGACTACGACAGCTATCAGCGGCTGCTAGGCAAGGCCGGCGATGCCTCGCCGCCGGAGACCGACGAGATAAAAGAGGAGAGAGAAGAGAGGAGAAAGGAGACGACGGCTGCGAAGTCGCGAGTCCGCCGCTTTCCATATCGCAAAGTGGCGGACTTGGAAGATGAAATATTCGCGCGAGAGACGTGTGTTGAACAGTTGCATCGCGACCTGGCCGAGCCGGCGGTTGTCCGCGACGGAGAACGCATACGGCAGATCAAGCTCAAAATCGAACAACAACAGGCGTCGCTCAAGACGCTGTACGAGCATTGGGAAGAGGCCACGGAGTTGAATTGGTGAGTGCCCCCCGGGAGGGGACCAGAGCGGAGCGTAGGTTATGCTTCAGCATCACGCCGGCAAGCCAGCGTGCTTACGGTGGATGAGTTATGCTGAAGCATAACCTACGGCTACGGCTGTCGATTGCCGCGCGTTGGCAGATGCGCAGGGAAGCAACTATAATAGTGGGGTGTGTGGTTTTTGCAGCGTTTAGAAGCTGGAGGGCTGGCTGTGGCCAAAGAAGGCGAATCCGAATTCGATGATCTTGAGTTGCCCGGCGAGGAACCATCGCTCGAATCGATGCCAGACCTCGATGAAGCCATGCCGGATCTTGACGAAGCGTTGCCCGACCTCGGCGAGACGGACGCGGCGATTGCCGATCTGTCATCCGGCGAGCCGCTTGATGCCGAACCGGCCGCAGAGGACAACGAGCAGGAGGTTGCGGCCGAAGAAGAACCGATGGAAGAAAAGATCGGCCCACGGCGGGCTGGCGTGCAGCAAAAACTGCTGGATCGTCTGCCGGCCAATCGCGAGCTGACGATCGCGGTCGCCGTGCCGGTGCTGCTCTTGCTGCTATGGCTGGTCGGCTTGATCTACTTCTCCAGCGTTGTGTACGTGATCGCGGTGGCGGCCGTACCCTTCGCCATGTGGAAATATCGCGACACGAGCACGATTTTCACGGTGCTCTTGGGCTGTGCCTTGGTGGCGATCCTAACGGCCGTCTATTGCCTGTGGCGGGAATGGGGCACGTACGGGTTCGATAGCAAGGCCCGCGCCATTCGACCGACAGCCATGCCGCCCGGATGATTGACGGCGCCCTGGCGGCAGCGATTGACATTCGGGCCGATTCTTAGTTCGCAGATCGCAGATGCCACGTCATATCCCCCTGCTTGCCCAGGCAGCCAAGGGACGGACCCTCTTGATATTTAGCCACGACCGGCGACGAAGTCGTCGGAACGCTATTGCTTCCGGCTGCCGGCGCGGATACTAAGGGGCAGCCATGGGGAGCTTTATCTGCCGAATGCCGGTTGTTGCGCTGATCGTCTGGCTTGCCTGTGCGCCGGCAGCGCCGTTGCAGGCCGACGAGGCCGACGACCAATATGCCGTCGCGGCGGCCCACTACGATCGGCAGCAATGGAAGCTGGCCGCCGAAGAGTTCGAGGCCTTTCTGCAAAAATTCCCGGCGACCGCCGAGCCACCGATTGCCTCTATTTTTACGGCGAGGCCCTGCTGCAGTTGGGCAAACTGGACGATGCCCGGGTGCAATTTCGCCAATATCTCAGCCGCGATCCGGAAGGCAAGTACGCCCGCGCGGCGCTGTTCCGGCTGGCGAGGCGGCCTATCTGGCCGGCCATTCCGACTTGGCCAAGCCGGACCTGGAGCGATTCTTGGCCAAGTATCCCGACGATCCGCTTGGCGCCTATGTGTTGCCGTACTTGGGCGACATCGCCCTTGGCAGCGGCGACGCCGCGGCGGCGGCCGGATACTTTCGCGACGGCTTAAATCGCTATCCCCGACGGCCGGCTTCAGGACGATTGCCGCTTGGGGCTGGGCCGGGCGCTGGAGAAGCAGGACCAGACGGACGAGGCCGAGCGGCTGTATCTGGCCGTGGCCGGCAAGCCGAACAGTCCGCTGGCCGACGCCGCCCAATTCCATCTCGGCGCCCTGCAATACGCCGCCGGCCGATACGATCAGGCGCGTCGAGAGCTTCGCGGCCTTTGACAACCGTCTGGCCAACAGTCCGTGGCAGCCCAACGCCCGGCTGGGCCACGGGCTGGCGCTGTTGAAGCTCAACCGGCCCGCCGAGGCGACCAAACAGTTCGACGCCGTGCTGGCCAACACGTCGGCCGGCGACGAACTGTTCCAACAGGCCGCCCGCGGCAAGGTCCAGGCGGCCTTGCAGACGAAAGACTATGCCGCAGTGGATCGGCAAGCGGCCCAGTTCGAAAAGCGCTTTCCCGGAGCACGGCAGGCTGACGACGTGCGGCGGATGCTGGCCCGCTCGCTGGTGGAACGCAAGGAGTATGCCCGGGCCGTCGCGCCTGCGAATCGCTGACCGGCGCTGCGGCCGCGCGGACAGGCCGCAGCGGACTTGGAGAGCCGCTACCTGCTGGCCGCCAGCTACGAGGGCCTGAAACGCTATGATGACGCCCTGGCCGCGTTGCTGCCGGTAGTCGACGCGGCCACGGGCCAACTGAAGGCCGACGCCCAACTGACCGAAGGCTCGCTGCTGGTGGCCCTGAAGAAATATGCCGAGGCCATTGCCCCGCTTGAAGCGCTCCTGCACGGCAAAGCCCACCGGCGACGCAGCCGTGAAGGCGGCCGGCGCACGCTGGCCATCTGCTACGCCCGCACCGGCCAGCTCGACAAGGCCAAGAAGGCTATACGCCGAACTGGTCGAGAAACATCCGCAAGCATCCGCTACTCGCGCCCATGACCGAGCTTCTGGCCGAGGCGGCCTACGACGCCAACGATGCCGCTTGGTCGGCCGAGTTGTCGGGCCGCTTGGCGTCCGCCGGGACCTCGGCCGAGTACGAGCTGAAGGGCAAGCTGGGGCTGGGATGGAGCCAGTTCAAGGCGGGCAAGCTCGCCGAGGCCGCCGCCGCGTTCGACGAAGTGCTGCAGACAGAATCCGCCCGCCGGCGGTCGCGGCCGAGGCGGCCTTGGTCCGCGGGCGAATTCTCGAACAACTCGGCCAGAACGAGCCGGCGCTGGCGATGTACGAGTTGGTCATCGACAAATACGCCGAGCAGCCAGCAGTGCGTCGATGCCCTGCTGTCGGCCGCCCGGCTCCACGACAAGCTGAAGCAAAAGCAGGCAGGCGGCCGGCGCTTTACCAGCGACTGGTCGAACGAGCATCCGCAGTATCCCAAGCTCGACGCGGTGCTCTACGAATGGGCCTGGGCGCTGCTGGAGCTCAAGCAAGCCGGACGAGGCCGCGGTTTTCGAGCGGCTGCACAAGGAGTTTCCGCGAGAGCCGCTTCTGGGCCGATGCCACGTGCCGGCTGGCCCAGCGGGCCCTGGACGCCAAGGACTACGACGGGCGGCCGCGTCTGAAGTCGACGAAGTAGCTCGCCGGCAGAGCCGGCAGCCGACGAAAGTCCGCGAGTACGCCTTGTTCCTGCGCGGCCAGATTGCACGCCGCCAAGGCCGATTGGCCCAAGGCCCGCAAGGCCTTCGAGACGCTGCTGAAGGAGTTTCCCGAGCAGCCAGCCGGCGGCTGGTCGGCCGAGTTCTGGATTGCCGAGGCGTATTATCGCCAGGGCGACTATGCCGCCGCCGGGCCGCCGGTTCGAAGCAACTTGCCGAGCAGATCAAGGACCAGCGCGAGCCGTGGATGGCGATGATTCCGTTGCGGCGGGCCCAAGTCCTGGCGCAACAGAACCAATGGCACGAGGCCCAGGCCATCGCCGGCAAGATCGCCACCGATTTTCCCGATTTCGAGCAGCAGTACGAAGTGGACTACCTGCTGGGGCGATGCCTGGCCAACCAGGCCGATTTCGAGGGAGCACGGAAGGCCTACAACCGGGTGATCCGCTCGCCCACCGGCGCGAAGACCGAGACCGCCGCCATGGCCCAGTGGATGATCGGCGAGACCTTTTTCCATCAGAAGAACTACGAGGCCGCGCTGCGCGAATACTCGCGGCTGGAAATCCTCTACGCCTATCCCACCTGGCAGGCCGGGGCCCTGTTGCAGGCCGGCAAGTGCCAGCAACTGCTGGGCGAACGCAAAGACGCCGCCGACCTCTACCGACGCATCGTGAAGGACTATCCCGACACGACTTTCGCCGAACAAGCCAAACAACGGCTGTCGAGCGGTCGAAAAAGAGCTGACCGCGCGGCAAAGTAGCCGACGGAGGCTTAAGCGGGCAGTGCCCTACTTGCACCGCGCGAAAAACGGGATAGTTTCGCTTGCACGAAGATGCGCCGCATAGGCTGTGGCAAAGAGCTATTGTCCCGGTTCAGCCCTACGCGCGAAGATCTTGTCAATCCTGCAATCATGTCTACTCTCACGCCAATGATCTGCACCGTACTGCCTTGTGCAATCGCGCATGCCGTTGCACGGCGCCGAGCGGACATTGTTTAGGAGTCGTTGATGATGACCAGGCAAAATCGCTTGTTTCTGTTCCGGGCGCTGCTGCTCGCATCGTGGCATGGCGGTGTCTTCTTCGCGGCCCGGCGCCAGGTCCGTGCCGAAGACCAGGCGGCCGGCGCACCGCCGCGGCAGCGGTCGAGCAGGCCGACGCGCCGCAGACGGCCGCGGCCGAGCCGCGAATTTCGATCACCGACCTGCAGAAAGTCGTCCACGACGCCGGCCCCTTGATGTACGCCATCCTGTTCTGTTCCTTCCTGCTGGTGGCGTTCCTGTTGGAGCGCACGGTGAGCCTGCGGCGCAGCCGGGTGATCCCCAAGCCGTTTGTCACCCGCTTTTTGCAGCAATTGCGGCGACGGCCAGCTCGACCGCCAGCAGGCGCTGGAACTGTGCGAAGACAACGGCAGCCCCGTGGCCCAGGTGTTCGCCGGGGCGGTGCGCAAGTGGGGCCGGCCCGGCGTCGAGGTCGAGCAGGGCGTGATCGACGCCGGCGAACGGGCCACCAACGGCCTGCGGCAGTACCTCCGCGTATTCTACGGCGTGGCCACGGTCGGCCCGCTGCTGGGACTGATGGGCACCGTGCTGGGCATGATCCAGACGTTCAACGCCATCGCCACCATCCGACGCCCTGGGCCGGGCCGAACTGCTGGCCGGCGGCATCGCCAAGGCCCTGTTGAACACCGCCGGCGGACTGGCCGTGGCCATCCCGGCCTCGATCTTCTACGTGTTCTTCGTCAGCCGCGTCGACCGGCTGGTGATCGAAATCGACCGGCTCGCCCAGGAGGTCGTCAACGTAATTTCGGCCGAGGACTTGCACGATCGAAAGACCGGCGCCGCCAAGGCTGCGCCGCAGCGCCACGGCCGCGGTGGCGAATCCTTAGGGAGTTTTCCAGTAGTCTGTTAGCGGTCGTCGGTACGTAGCTATTTGCGGCGGATGGACGGCGCTCAAGCGAAGCCCTTAACCCCTTGTGCTCCTATGCCCCTGAAAACCTCATCTCGACGACGACCCGACGCTGAACCTGACGGCGATGCTGGACGTCATGTTCCTGCTGATTATTTTCTTCATGTTGGGCACGCGATTTGTGGACGACGAGCGGAAGATCGGGCTGCGCGTGCCGGAAGTGGCCGACCGCGGCGCCCTCACGCGCGGCCCCCGCCCGCAAAGAGGTCAACGTCTTTCGCGACGGCACCATCACGCTGGACCGATCGGTCGTCACGCTCGACGAACTGACGACGCGGCTGGCGGCCGCCCGGCGGCAGTATAGCGATCTGGGCGTCCTGGTGCGCGGCGACGCCCGCGGCGAGTTTCAGAACGTGGCCGCGGTGCTGACGGCCTGTAAGCGGGCGGGCATTCAAGAACTGGGAATTACGGTGCGCTCGGTGACGCTGAAGCCGAAAGCCATGAGCACGCCTGCTGCTGCATCGCCTGCTGGACTTTCTGGCCGGCATCGGACTGGTGATGGCGCATGCTCTGGCTGGGACTGGCCGTTTCACGGTCGGCCTGGCCGTGCTGATGTACACCCGCTGGGGACAGTACAAGCCGCTGCGCAAGTGCATGGCAATGTCGCTCCTGGCCCACCTGTTGCTGGCCGGCTATGCGACCACGGTCGAGATCGTTACTCCGCTGTCCGCCCGCCGAGCAAATCATCCACGTTTCGCTCGGCGACGGGCCCGATCAGGATGCGCCGCCCGGCGGCTCGGGTCCGCTGCTGCCGAAGACCGAAGAGCAGCCGTGGGAGGTCTTTCCCGGCGACGCGTGGCGGCGGCGCCGAGCGACGTCGCGCCCGAACGCGGAAAGACCGATCAGCCGGCCGAGCCCAGTGGGCCGGTCGCAGCGAGACGAATCTGCCGGGCGGTCCGCCCGTGGAACACGTGGCGTTGGCCGACGTGAAGCAGCTCAGCCGAAGGCCGAGGGCGGCCGCCGAAATGCCGTCGCGACGCGGGTCCCGCCGAGTCGCCGGAAGGGATCGAGCCGCCGCCGGCGCCAACATCGCGAGGCCCGACCGGCGCCGACGCCGGCCCCTGCTGCGCCGAACGATCGCCTGGCCGCTGCGGCGCCGCTGCCGTCGCGCACGTCGTCCGACGACATTCCGGCGGCGTTGCTCCAGCAGATTGTGCCCATGCCGCAACCGCGGGAAAGCAGCACAGACGACAGCCTCGGCGCGGCCTTGGAGCGACCCATCCCTCTGCGCCTCGGCCCGTGCAAGCGCGGCGGCAAGCGCCGCACCGGACGCCGCCTATTCCGGCAACGATGCTTCGGCGGCGCCGCGGCCGACGGTCCGGCGGCTGATGAGCCGGGGCGACTCGCCGCCCCGTCGGTTTCCGGCCTGGCCGGAAAACAGGGCGGCGACCAGCGCCAGGAGGATGCGGCGATGCGGCTCGCCACGAACACGCCAATCGTCGCGCCGTCGCGGGCTGCCCGCGTGGCCGAAGGCGAGCAGCCGGTGCCCGATGCCTATCGCTTGCGCGTGGCGCCGAATCGCGCCAAGATCGCGCAAAGCCACGGCGGCACGGCCGCAACCGAAGCCGCCGTCAAGGCCGCCTTGAAATGGCTGGCCGACAACCAGGCCGCCGACGGTCGCTGGGACCCGCGCACGCCACGGCGCCGGCAAGGAAACCAACGTGCTCGGCCGAGACCGTCAAGGCGCCGGCAACCACGCCGACACGGCGATGACGGGCTTGGCGCTGCTGGCGTTCCTCGGCTCCGGCCACACGCACCTCGACGGTCCGTACCGCGAGGACGTGCGCCGAGGGCTGGAGTATCTGTTGCGCGTTCAGGGCGACGATGGAAATCTCGGCGGCCACGCCGCTTCGTTCGCATTCATGTACTGCCATGCCATGGCCACCTGCGCGTTGAGCGAGGCGTATGGCATGACCCACGACCCCCAACTCCGGCAACCCGTCCAGCGCGCGATCGCGTATACCATTGCTGCGCAGGACCCGCGCGGCGGCGGGTGGCGCTACCGGCCGCGGCGATCCCGGCGACACCAGCCAACTCGGCTGGCAATTGATGTCGCTCAAGAGCGCCGAGCTGGCCGGCATCGCCGTCCCCGAGAAGACGCGCCAGGGCGTCATTCGCTTCCTGCAAAGTGTTTCCTCGGGCCAGTATGGCGGCCGGGCGTCGTATCGTCCCGGCGAACAGCCTACCCGAACGATGACCGCCGAGGCGCTGGTCTGCTGGCAGTTTGTCGGCCTGCAACGCGATCATCCGGCGTGCACCGAAGCCAGCGATTACATCCTCGGCGAACTGCCGGGGCAAGGAGAGTACAATCTCTACTACTGGTATTACGCCACACTGAGCCTGTATCAGTTGCAGGGGGCCGGTTGGCAGCGCTGGAACGATGCCCTGCGAACCGCCTTGGTGAGCCGGCAGGTGAAGGCCGGCCCATTGGCTGGCTCCTGGGACACGAGCAACGTCTGGGGCGGGCACGGCGGCCGCGTCTACACCACGGCCGTCGCGACCTTGACGCTGGAGGTGTACTACCGGTTTCTGCCCATCTACGGCGGGCTGGCCGCCGGGGAATCGACGAGGCGTTAATCGCCCACTCTCCCTCCGAGCGAGGCTGGGGCGGCGTAGAGCGGGGGACGGTCCCAATTTTCGTGTCAACGAAAATGGGACCGTCCCCTTTCATGCCGCGGACGCAAAAATCGAAACCGTCCCGGCTGTGGCTGGCCAAATACGGCTCCCTCGCAAAGGAACTTCCGGAGGGCGCTCCCGCCGCTGCCCTCGAAATTCGGGCAGGAAGAAGCAATGTCCTCGCTTCCCGATTTTCGCATTTCTACGGACCGGGCGCAGCGCATCTCGTGTGGCAGGAAGGAGATCGGATTGCCGAGACGCGAAGTGGCGAATCGCAAAACGGGGCGAATCAGCCCTCCGGCCGAGTTCGGCCGCTTTGACACGCTGCGATTGAGCCCGGTATAATTAGAGGTTGGGTGTCACGATAATCGGCACCGATTTCTTGGCCCAAGTTGGCGGCCGAGACGGAGAGCAGATAGAGGGCATCTCAAACGCGGACGCATCCGCGAAGGAGAAATCACGATGTTCGGCCTCGGTCCCATGGAACTCGTAATCGTTGCGGCGATTGTCCTGCTATTATTCGGCAGCCGGTTGCCCAGCGTCATGCGCTCATTAGGACAAGGCGTTGTCGAGTTCAAGAAGGGCTTGCAGGGCGTTGAAGACGACGTCAAGAGCGCTGGTAGCGAAGCTGACCGTGCGGCGAAGCCGCAGGTGAAGGAAGACGCGCATCCCAGCGAAGCCGAGACGGCTCAGAGGTAGCATTCGATGTCCCCGCCGTTCGCGCTGTTCAACGTCGGCCCCCTGTCGTTGCTCGTGCTGGGGGCACTTGCCGTAATGCTGTTCGGCGAACGCTTGCCGGAGGTCGCCCGATCCGTCGGCAAGAGTCTGATGGACCTGAAGAACGGCGTGCGTGGGCTGCAACGGGAACTGGAGGACGCCGTGAACTCGGCCACGTCGACGGTCGACTCGTCGCCATACGACGCCGCCTCGTCGACGTACGAGGCGCCCGACGATCGCGAGGAAGCAACCGCCCCGAAGTTCGACCCGCCCCCCGCCTCTTGAACAAGCCACGCTATTCCGCTACACTCGTTCTGTCTCTGGGCGGCTAGCTCAGTTGGTTAGAGCGCCATCCTCACACGGTGGAAGTCGCTGGTTCGAGTCCAGTGCCGCCCACTTCCAAGACTCGTTGACCGCAGTTGTCAGCGGGTCTTTTCTATTGACTATGCAAGCACTTGCGGCGATAGCGTGGGTCGCCCTCGATTTCCTCGATTCGCCTACCACTTTGTCCACAATTGCCCCCAGCGTGCATGGTTTGCCGGTAGTTGGTGCAAACTTTGGTGCAAACTGGCAAGCCATCGAATCGTCGGTGCCAGTTGCACTTAGGGCGGCGGCTTCCCGTTGCGAACCAGCCCACAGAGGCAGCGCCGGCAGCGATTCCATCGCCCCGGCCACGTCCAAGAGCTTCGGATCGGTGTAGACGTTCATCGTAAGATCTATGCTCGAATGACGCATTGCGGCTTGTGCCGTTCGTGGCTGCACCCCGGCCGCGCTCAATAGTGTGCCGAAGGTGTGCCGCAAGGCGTGAACGTCAACCGTCCGGCCGCGTTCGTCCCGTTTGTCGATCCTCACTTTGCCGTCCGCCCCTTTCACCCGTCGAGCAATCCCGGCGGCAACTAAGTCACGGTCAAGGATTCGCACCAGTCCGGCCGGCACAGTGAATAGCGGCGTATCGGCCGGCAACCGGAGTCAACGGCAGACAAGATTGCCCTTCTGGTCCCGCAGAATCGCCCTGATTGCGTTTCCCGCCGTTTCTGGTGTTTCGAATCGAAGTGAACGGCCGGCACTCCTCTGGCGGCTTCCTGCAATGCGGCAGCCTTATCGGCCAGCCATCCCCGAAGATCGGCGGCAAGGGATGCTTGAAGCGGTATCGACGATCCTTCCCGGTTCTTTTCGTCGGCGGCGTCAAGAATCAGATAGGGCGGGTCGGCGTCGAGCACCACTTGCCCCACGGTGAGCGAAGCCAGTTCGCCCTTGCGAAGCCCGGTAAGCACCAGCGTCTTGTAGATCAAGGCCCGTTCCTGCCCGAGCCGTTCCAAGCGGCGTTGCACTTCCGGGCGCAGCCGTCCGTACACTTCGCCCTGTCTCTTGCCCCGGTGAACGGTCATGCGATCCAACAGCGGCCGGCGACGGGCCACGTCCAAGAGTCGGGTCAACTCGGCTTCGGTCAGCGCCCGGCGAGTCCGGCGACGGTCGGCCGATTCGTCGGCCTTCGGCAGCACGGAAAGCGGATTGCCCAACAGCCGGCCATTGCGAGCGCACCAGTTGCCGAAAGCCACCCAAGC
Organism: uncultured Planctomycetaceae bacterium; assembly: GCA_963789525.1. Classification (GTDB taxonomy): domain Bacteria; phylum Planctomycetota; class Planctomycetia; order Pirellulales; family Thermoguttaceae; genus CAVXFB01. The sequence goes on along the minus strand of CAWBLA010000003.1, from coordinate 485,219 downwards.
CGAGCGATATTGATTCATTGTCCCGGCGCTCATGCCTTCGGCCTTCCGGTCAAGAAGCCAGCGTTCCAAGGTGGTAGCGTCCAAGTCGCCCAGCCGGCGAAAGCCGCAACCGTCGGCAACCTTGCGCAATTGCGAGCGGGTATCGTTCACCCGTCGAGAAATGCCCTTCGCTTTCTGGTGGTCGATGAAAGCGGCGATATGATCGGCAAGCGGCGTTCCCTGGTGGTCAACTATGGCGTCTTCGGCGGCGGTCAAGACTTCACCTTTGACCAGTTCGGCGCGACGTTCCAACTTGCCGAGGATCGAACGAGCGGCCGATTCATCGCGGCAGCCGGTCGCCGTTTCCTGAACGATCCCCGAGCCATCGCGGTACTTTGCGGTGTAGGTCCGGGCGGTAATGACGATCCGCTCCGAGCCGTCCTTTCCCAGGGTGACGGGTGCCGTCCGGCGCTTTTGCTTCGTGTCGATCCACTCGGCAAGGCGTTGGCCCTTGCGGACGATGATCTTTGCCCCCGCGGGCAGCGGCTTGGTTGCGGACTTCTTAAATACGGTTCCCATGATTTCGCCTTTCGCATTGCCGGCGTCGCGCCGGTCACTGTTCACATTGTGCTTCCATGTCGGGCTTTCCACACGTCCCTTATGTACTCTGTGATCCTTTGCGGCACGACGTTAGCTTGTGCAACTATCATTAGCAGCTTCACGGCATAGATAGTCGATGACGTGCCTAAGGCCAAATCCATGCACACCCCTGCATCCCTTATGAGATCCACAAACGCCCAATATTGATGCCCAAAGCGACGGTCTTCAGCGATGTCAGCCGCACATTGTCTCGGCAGATAGCCCATCTGCTCGCCGGTTTGCCTGCACACCATTACCGCGTCGGGGTCAACAGGATTACTAGGTTGTGGGATCAGTTTGACCTGCTCACCAATGACGCACCTACGAACGATGTCTATTCGGGATGTGCCATTCGGGTTGGGATATGTGATGCCCGCAACATCGACTAAGCCATGCCAAAGATCGACATCGTCAACCGGTCTTGGCAGATAGAGTGCTTCTCTGATTCCTTCGCTGTGCGCTTCGCTAAGTCGCTGAAGCACCTTAAGGGGAGTGTCGCCGGCTACGTCGATTCCGCAGCTCCGTACACTGATCACCCAGTCAAGAAGTTCTGCCTCTTCTTTCGTTAAGTCGTCCGATACATCGAAACCTTGTTCACGAAGGTATTTGATATGCGTAAGTAATGCGAGCTTTGGAGAACCTTTAGGGCCATGAATCTCCCGCAAGCAAGTCTGGCAGACCCATTGGCCGCTTTCGATTTGCCTCAAGATGCGGGGTGTAACGCCGCAACCTTCGCATTTCCCCGTCTTCTTGCCGTGGCTCACGGCTTCGCCTTTCGTTTTTGCACCAGTTCCAGCCCGAGGTATTCGGCCAGTACGTCGGCCTTATCGAGCCGGATGGACGTTTCGCCTTCCACGAACCGGATGATAGACGTTACCACCAGCCCCGTATCTTTCGAGATTCGATACGCGGAAAGGCCGCTATCCTGAATCGCCGTCCGCAACCTATCGGTTATCGTCAATCGTTTCTTGCGCATGGTAGCTTTTTAGCAAATACTACGAGTCTCGTCAAGTGCCCGTCAATGCCGGCCGCGAGTTTCTTTCGTCCGACGTTGCGTCCGGTGCGGGTGTCTCGGTCTTCACTCTCAGTCGAATCCCCAATTCCTCAGAAGTTTCCTCGAACGCGTGTTCCACGGCTGGCAAGTCCTTAGTCCGGGCGTAAATTGCATCGTGGAGGGTGATAATCGGGAACCGCCCGATAAGCCGGGGGGCTACGTTCTCGACCACAAGCCAACTTTCGAGCCGTTGTAGCGTGCGAATCAGTTCGCCGTGGTCTCCCTGATTTATCCAGCGCACAAAGTGGTGGACGGTGGGGAAAACTTCACGGAATACCGTTTCAAGGAAACTGGAGTAACGCCCTTTCTTAGCAAGCACATCCCGCATCAGGAGCCGCTTCACTTTTTCTCGCGCTTTGTCAGCGTCGCTGGGAAGCACAAAGCCGGCGGCCCTGCAATCGGTGACTAGCTCGTTGTAGAGGTCTCCAGTCAAGACGACGGACTCGAAATGCGCAAAGTCGCGAGCCAACAGCGTGTTTTCTGCCACTTCGGACAAAGCAAGCAACAAGCCAGGAAGACCAGAGCGTCGCCGACAGAGAGGGAGCAAGCGGGATAGGCGTTGCAGCAGCACACTCATATATGTGGGAACATTTCCGCGCTCGCCGAGTCTGATTAAACCAACCAACAGCGCGGGTTGCGCATTGAATGTCAGCGCCCCCCATCGGTTCCCCTGCCAGTCGCACCACTTTACGAAGCACCCGCTTCAAGCCCGTCAGTGCATTGAAACACCTGCCGGTGTTACTCACCATGAACTTGAAGCTGGCCTGCTTGATGTCTTCCACCAGAATACGCTGACAAAGCTGGGCCACGGGGGCCAGTCGAGCCAGGATTTCGTCGGCGGAGGTGAGTATCGTCAAGCCCCGCTGACTTTCCGCGAGTTGGTGATGAATCGGCAACCACCGCGACATTTCATCTCGTTGTAACCGCTGCCGCTCCCTCTTCAACCGCGTGATGAGTTGCGGGTCTTTCACTGGGACGCATTCGCACTGTTGAGCCAGCATTTTCTTCGTCAATCTGTAGCCCTTCACTTTCACGCCGACCAAGTATGGGGCTGGCAAGTCAATCACGCCGCCGTCAACGAGCGCCTGCACAACGCCTGGCTGCGTCCGTTTGCTCATCACCCGGCGAAGTATGCGGGAATCCAGCCTCACGTAACCCCATTCGTCAGTTTCGCCGTACGCGGTCTTGGTGGCGATGGTATGGATAAACCACCGCGGCATGCGCTGCAGGCCGTAGACGCTCACTGCCCCCTTCTCGCTCTGTTTGCAGGACAAGGGGCCGCCGTTGCTCTTCGGGGAGGTTTTCAGTTGGGCCAACCAATGGACCCCGTGCAAGACTGGCGAGTGGGCCGACGCCCCGGAATGAAGCGGCTGTTGTGGGTGGCCCAGGAGCGGACGGAGGACAGTTTGCGACGATTCTTCAAGAGCCTCGGCGAAGCCCGGCGGTCCATCCGCTTCGTGTGCAGTGACATGTGGCGGCCGTACCTCAACGTGATTGCGGAGGAACTGGAGCAGGCCGTCCACGTCTTGGACCGCTTCCACATCATGAAGAAGATGAACGAGGCGGTTGACGAAGTCCGCCGCAGCGAGGCGGCACGTCTGCGGCGTGACGGCTACGAGGCGGTGTTGAAGCATTCCCGCTGGTGCCTCTTGAAGCGTCCCGAGAACCGCACCGAGAAGGAAACGGTCAAACTGAAGGAACTCTTGCAGTACAACCTCCAGACGGTTCGCAGTCTTCTTCAGAAGGAGGACTTCCAGAGGTTTTGGGAGTACACAAGCCCGCACTGGGCCGTGAAGTTCCTCGACCAGTGGTGTGCCCGAACCATGCGGAGCAAGATCGCACCGATGAAGAAGGTTGCTCGGAGTCTGCGTGAACATCGAGACCTGATCCTCAATTGGTTCCGTGCGAAGGGGGAGATATCGGCGGGCTCCGTCGAGGGGCTGAACAACAAGGCAAAACTGACGCTCAGAAAAGCCTATGGATTTCAAACCTACGAAGCCTTTGAAATCGCCTTATTTCACACGCTCGGCAACCTCCCCGAGCCAAACTTCACCCACGAATTCTGTTGATGAGGCCAATGGTCGATTCCGAGAGATCGTCCGGGTGTGATCGCGCACCGCTGCTGCACTCGACCTGCGCTACTTCGCGCCGCCGGCCAGCACCGTCATGTCGAGGTTCTTTACCAGGAACGCCCATTGGTCGGCGATTTCTTCGATCCACTTGCCGACGGGCTTGCCCTGTCCATGACCGGCACGCTTCGAGATGCGGATCAGCACCGGGGCGGGACCGGCTTGAGCGTGCTGTAGGGCGGCGATGAACTTGAAGCTGTGGCCGGGCACGACGCGATCGTCGGTGTCGGCGGTCGTCATCCAACCGAACGGTCAAGAAGTGCTTCGTCAGGCCGCGCGTCGAGCGCTGCTCGACGTCGGCCTGTTACTCAGCGACGGTTTGGCGAGGCGTCGCAAAACGGTGGTATTCCAACACATCCAGAAACACGCATGAATTGATGGGACGGCTGCGTCAATTACATCAACCGGGTTTCCCAATTTCATATCACTGACGCCGGAGTAAGCAAATCAGCAGTCCGGTTCCACAAGCGGAAAGCAACAACGTAATGTTGCTCGGCTCAGGAACAGCCAACTGGACAAGAAAGGCGTCGCCGCCGCCTGAATAGGCACCACCCAGTGGTCCGTTTGTGTTGCCAGTAATGAAGACTTGGCCTGTTCCATCCACGGTCACGCCTTTACTATAGTCGAACTCACCGGTTCCCAACTGTTTGGTCCACAGCAGGTCGCCCATACTGCTAAATTCACATAGGATGACATTGCCCTTGCCGAGCTGTGCACCACCCAGCGAACCATTGGTATAGCCACTAACAAAGACGTTGCCTCCCGTGTCCAACGCCACGCCGAAGGCGACATCATAGCTACTGGTTCCCAACTGACTTGTCCACAGAACGTCACCCTCGCTGCTATATTTCCTCAAATATATATCGAAGGCACCTGCGTGTGCCCCGCCCAACGAACCATAGGTAGCGCCAGTGACAAGGACGTTTCCCATTGCGTCCACAGCCACACCGCCAACCCCGTCCTGGCTGTTGGTCCCGAACTGTCTGATCCACACCAAATCGCCCGCGTTGGTGTATTTGCTTAAGAAAGCATCAGAGCTGCCGGCATTTGGGCCGCCCAACGAGCCTTGCGTGTCGCCGGCAATGAAAACGTTACCCGCACCGTCTACATCTAAGCCACGGCTGGAATCGTTACTGCCAGTCCCAATCTGTTTGGTCCATTGCAGAACACCGGAATTATTGTACTTGCTCAGGAAGGCATCGACGCTGCCCTTGTTTGTGCCGCCTAGTGAACCTAACGTACTCCCGCAGACGAAGGCGTTCCCTGCGGCGTCCATGGCTACACCACAACTCGAATCCTCGACACCGGTCCCAAGTTGTCTCTTCCATTGCACGACCCCGTCGCTGCTAAACTTGCATAGAAAGGCATCAAAATCGCCCTGATTTGTACCGCCCAGAGAACCTAACGTGTAGCCGCAGATAAAGGGGTTTCCCGCCACGTCCACGGCCACCCCTAAGGTCGTATCCTCGTGGCTGGTTCCCAACTGTTTGGTCCACAGCAGGCTACCCGAGTTGTTGAACTTGCTTAGGAATATATCGCCGTCCCCAGCCTGTGTCCCGCCTAGCGAGCCGTAAGTGTAGCCGCTTATGAAAGCATTGCCAGTCGCGTCGACAGCGACGCACGAGCTATAATCTTCGCTGCTAGTTCCCAACTGTTCCTGCCAGTTCACCCCGTATTGTAATTCCGCCTCAGCCGTCGAGTGCATCTGAACCAAGGCTAACCATCCAATCCATCCACATAAGACAAATGTCAACCGAGCGGTCCCAAGACGATGTTGAGCCAACATAAACGGTTTCCTTCTCGTGGCCGGCATGAGCCCGCTTCGCCTGTAACTGATACCTGCACATCCTGCTCAGTCGTCCAAATCACTCCAAGGGGTGGTGACCTTGTTGATCTGAACTGTTTCCCCTCAATGTAGCGAGACGGTGCTATGCGTCAAGTAACGTTCCTTTTCCAGTCCCTTCCGGGCATCCAACGTCCCAGCCGAGATTCTCGGCGATTGAGTCGCAAATTGCCATCAGTGAATTCAAATCGTCGGAAAGCCGTGGGAATCGCGGTTGGCGGCAAGACTCCATGACTCTTCGGGGGGGTGCCGAGGGGATTGGCTTTACGCCTTGCGGCCCACTCTGTCCGGCGGTTACGCGACTTCGGCTAGCTGGCCGCGATCCCACTCGAATCCCATCCGAATCAGTCGCATAGCGCTCGGGTCCGGCCGGGCGGGCGTGAAGTGGACGGGCCACCTTTGCGATCAGGGGCGGCCGCCCACACCGGCATCAATTGGCCCGACGTTGGAAAAATGCGGGCTGCTGGCTCAGGGCGCATTGCGCAGCGCCACGAAAGACGCGAGCTACCACCCCCAAACGCCCGACACTTTGTACCAGGCGTGCCACCCTCCATGTTCGCCGCCTACTCGCCAGTGTACGGCAGAAGGGCCATGAACCTCGCCCGCTTGATTGCCCGGGTGACCGCGTGCTGGCTGACGGCCGTGCAGCCGCTCTTGCGGCGGGAGATGATCTTGCCTTGCCGATTGGTGAGCTTCCGCAGTAGTTCGACGTCCTTGTAATCGACGTACATCGGCCGCGGCCGCTGACCATCGACAAAGATCGGGTCCTTTTTTTTCGTGCGGACTTTGGACTTCGCCCGCCGCTTGCTCACCTTGTTGACTTGAAGTCGCCTTGCCATCGTGGTTCCTTCGTGCGCATCTATTCGTCGAATAAGCTAAACAGCTAAGTTTACCAGAAGGCCAGCCCACAGCAAGGGGCAGTGTTGTCGTGCCGCGGCGCTGTGCCAGCCGCACCCTAGAGAAACCCCCCACCGTTACTACCCTAGCCACTGCGGATGACGTGCCGTGCCGTCAAAGTCGGCTGTGGTCTTGAACCGTTCGAAGCGGCCCTCGGCGGCCGCCTGCATCGTTCGCCGCAACAGGGAGGCCATCTGGTCGGGCCGGAGCGGCCTGAACGTCCGCACGGCGTCGAGGTCCTGTCGCAAGATCTCCATGCTGTCGGCGCCGGTGATGACCGTCGACGTGGGCAGCGTCATGGCATAATGGAGACACTCGACCGGCGTGACCGTGTTGCTCTTGAGGATCACGCCACCGCCCAGCGGCTTCATGCCCAATACGCCGATCTGCTCCTTAATCAGTATGGGCAGAACGCGCTGGGCGAAGCTGCGGAAATGGGCGTCCATGACGTTCAACGGCATCTGGACGGCGTCGAAGCGGAACTTGTGCTTTGCGGCCACGTCGAGCATCCGCAGATGCACCATCGGATCCTTGTGGCCGGTGAAGCCGACGTAGCGGATCTTGCCCGCCTTGCGCGCTGCGACCACTGCCTCGGCGGCGCCGCCGGGCGTGAAGATTCGGTCCGGGTCTTCCAGCCGGATGACCTCATGGAACTGGCAGAGGTCCACGCGATCGGTCTGCAAGCGCTCGAGCGACTCGTCGATCTGCCGGGCGGCCAACTCCTTGGTGCGGCCGTCGATCTTCGTCATGAGAAAGACTTTCTGCCGATATCCGTCCTGAAGCGCCTTGCCCATGCGGATTTCGCTGGCACCCTTGTTGTAATCCCAGCAGTTGTCCATGAAGTTGATCCCGGCGTCGATCGCCGTGCGAATAATGCGGAGGCTCTCCTGTTCATCGTGCTGTATGCCGACGTGATACCCGCCGAGGCCCAGTAGCGACACCTTTTCGCCGGTGCGTCCTAGAGGGCGATAGATCATCTCGCGTGTGGCCGGTTCCGCAGACGACGGCTGCCCGGCCGACTCGGCGGCAAAGACGGCCGACGTCAGGTGATCCAAGACGTGTTCCGCGGCGAGCGGGCCTGCCACCACTGCCGCAGCTTTGAGAAAATCCCGGCGCTCCATGCGTTGCTCCTCTGAACAGTGGGGTACGCTCGCCCGCGTCGAAGGGGACAGTCTCGTTACCGTTGATGCGAAAATTGGGACAATCGTCCCCGTTCCTTCTGCACAGCATTTTAGGGCGCCTGTCAATGCAGGGGAAAAGGAGGAGGGGCGAAGGAGGACGGGCACACGAAACGTTGCCGCCGCGCAATAATCCGGGCCGATATTCCATCGGCCGCGAGACGCCGATCGCCGAGATCGACCGTCAGACGGTCCTATCGGGCGGCGGCAGTTTTCTCACGCTTGCCCACCAGCCACAGCAAAATCGGAGCGGCCACGTAGATTGAGCTGTAGGTTCCAGTCGCCACGCCGACGATCAGCACGAAGGCGAAACCGTGGACCGCGTCGCCGCCGAACAGATACAGCACCACGACCACCAGCAGCACGGTGAACGACGTCAGCAACGTGCGGCCGAGGGTCTGGTTGGTACTCTGGTTGACCATCGTGCGCGTCAGGTCCGGATCTTTACCGCGGACCTCGCGGATACGGTCGAAGACCACGATCGTGTCGTTCACCGAGTAGCCGATGATCGTCAAGAACGCGGCCACGATGGGCAGGTTGATCTTGAACGGTTCGATCATCAGGAAGCCGAAGTACGGCGCCACGAAATAGCTGACGGCGACCGCGCCGAGCATGATGAACACGTCGTGGATCAACGCCGCGACAGCGGCAAGCCCGAATGCGACTCCTTGGAACCGAACCCACAGATAAATAATCATGCAGATCCAGCTTGCGACCAACGCGTAAATGGCTTGCGTTCGCGTGTAGCCGGCCACGGCCGCCCCGATCGTGCTCGAGGCCGGGAAGATCGGGCTTGTGTCGACCTGCTCTTTGAGCGTCGACAGCAGGGCCTTGATCTTTTCGGGCGGGAGCCGTACCAGGAGCGTCCAGTCTTTGAACGCGGCGTGCCCGCCTTCGACGTAGTTGTTATTGGTAAGCTGGTAGTCGACCGATTCGACGCCGAGATGCGCATCCCCGATGGCCGCATCGACCAACTGCGTCGCCTCGGAATGGTCCAACGCCACGTCGAAGTCCAGCACCGTCCGGTAGCCGCCGCCAAACGCCTTTTCGGCTGCCGCTGCCGCCTCGGCCGGCTGCGCTTCGGCCGGTTTTTCCGTTGCCGGCTCTTCGGCCTTTGGCGTTGCCTTGGCCGGTTGCTTGGTCTCGGGCGGCTCGGTCTTCGCCGCAGGCGGTGCTTTGGTGGCCGCCGGCTTGGCCGGCTCCGGTTCCTTGGCCGGTTGCTTGGCCACGCCGTCCGGCGCCGGCACGCCGCCGTCGGCCATTGCCAGCATGGTGGGCGGCGGCAGATCATTGCGCGATTGCGCCTTCTTCGGAGGTTCGGCGGCCTTCGGCGCCGGCTCGGTCTTCTCCGGCGCCGTCGTCGTGGTCGCCGCTTCGATCCGCTTCGGCTGGGCGTAATCGACCGTATTGTGCGCCAGCTTGTCGCCGAAGACGCTTCGGAGCACCTGCTTGACCGTTGCCATTTTCGCTTCGGACGTATTGATCATGAAGCGAAGACCCACCGGCTCGTCGCCGAGTCGCACGTCGCTGATGGCCACGTCGGGCAGCTTCTCGGACAATACGTCGCGCACGTAGGCCGTCTTTTGCGGCTCGTTGAACAATGCCTGGACGGAGATGCCGCCGGTGAAGTCGATGTCGAACAGGCCCGCGCCGCGGTAGAACGACACGGTAATCGCCATCAGGATGACCGCCAACGATCCCACGAAACAGTAGCGGAACCAGTGCATGAAATCGATGTTCGTGTGGCCGATGAGCCGGAGCATCTTGACGCGGGTGATCCAACGGCGTTTTTCGGCGATGTCGAAGATCACGCGGGCAACAAAGACCGACGTATAAATACTGATGGCCACGCCGAGCCAGAGGGCCACCGCGAACCCTTTCACCTGGTCGGTGCCGAGGGCGTACATCACGGTGGCGGCGATCAGCGTGGTCAGATTGGCGTCGATGATCGTGGTGCTGGCCCGCTGGAAGGCGTTGCGGATGGCCATGCGCAGCGTGGCTCCGCGGTCCAGTTCTTCGCGCAAGCGTTCGTAGACGAGCACGTTGTTGTCGACGGCCATGCCGACCACCAGTGCCAGGCCGGCGAAGCCGGTCAGCGTGAAGGCGGCCTTGATCGTCAGCATGATGGCGAACAACATGAGCATGTTCAGCACCAGCGCGATGTCGGCCACGAGGCCGGAGAAGCGATAGTACCAGAGCATGAACAGCGGCACGAGGATGGCCGCGATAAGCATGGCTTCACTGCCCGACTGGATCGTGTCGCGGCCCAACGTGGGACCGCTGTAGAGCCGGCTGATCGGCTGCTTCGTCAGCGCCGCCGGCAGGCTGCCGGCGTTGAGCACGTTGACGAGGTCTTGCACTTCCGCCTGGGTGAACGTCCCGGTGATTTCGCCGCTTCCGTAGATCGGGCTCCTGATGGAGGGGGCCGAATACAGTTCGCCGTCCAGAATGATGCCCAGCTTGTAGGTGAAACCGGTGACTTTGTCGGGCAGATGGGTGCTGGTCAGTTCGCCGAAGAGTTGGGCGCCGGTGCTGTTGAAATTAAATCGGACGCAGGGCTGGGCCCTCTGGTCGGTGCCCACGTCGGCGCGTGTGAGGTAGGCCCCGGTCACGTTATAAATGTCGTTGACGACCAGCACCTCCATGACCTTACGGCCGCCGATTTCCCGGGTTCGGGTGGCGATGCCCGAGTAGCCCTCTCCCATGAAGCTGTGCTCGTCTTCCTTTTTGACCGGCACCCACCAGGCCAGCCGATGCTGGCCCGAGGCGTCGAAAAGCTGCGTCTTCGAGGGCTCGGCTTCGGCGCGTTCGATCAGGGCGGCGTCGGCGCTGTTGTGCCGGTCGGCGAGGATGCGGAACTCGAGCGTGCCCGCCCGGGTGATGATGTCCTCGATCCGGCTGACCTCGGCCTCGTTCTCGGCGGGAACGACGATCTCGACCTCGCCCTCGCCGTACTTGCGGATGGTGACTTCCTTCTGTCCGCCGGGGTTGACGCGCTGGCTGATGGCCTTGATCAGCTTATCCATGTCGATCGGTTCGCCAGCCTTTTCGCTGCTCTGCTCAACGCCATAGACGAGGATCGCCCCGCCCCTGAGGTCGATACCCAGCTTCAGCGGCGGACCGAACAGGAGGACGGCAATGCTGGCCAGGAGCGTGAACAGGCAAAGGCTGATCTTCCAGCCGTGTTCGGCCATGCGGAGCTTCTTGCCTAGATAGCCGCCGAGAAAGACCGAAACGACGATCGTGGCGAGGGCTATGAAAGCGTTGATCACCCAATAAACCGACGAATCGGCCGGCGTTGCATTCTGCGCCCATAGCAAACTGGCGTACCAAGGCATGAGAATAGGTTTCCTGTGGCGTCCTGTCGTGTTCTGGTGGCGTTGGCCGACCAACGCTGCGCGTCAGTGCCCGTCGACCAACCCTACGTTTTGTCGTCCCGGCCTACGATTTGCCGGAGCTTTCCTCCGTGGCCCCGTCGCCCAGCACGCGGCTGATCGAACTGAGCGTCAGGCGAACCTTGGTGTTCGTGGCTTCGTCGACCTTCACGGTGACCTCGTCGGCCTCCTGATTCACATTGGTCACGATGCCATAGATGCCGCCGGCCGTAATCACCCGGTCGTTCTTCTTGACGGCCGAGAGCATGGCCGTTCGCCGCGCCTGCTCGCGCCGTTGAGGACGAATGAGGATGAAGTAGAACAGCAGCGCCATGATGACGAACAGCGGAAGAGACTGGAGCAACGGCGAGCCCGCCGCGCCTCCGCCAGCCGCTCCGCCGTCGCCAGCGGCAAACAACGTCACCATGCCGGCAAGTCGCAAAAACATCAATTCCACGAGAATCTCCCAAAGCGGATTGCCATAAACCCGTAATCTTAAGCCGCCCCGACGCCGACAGCAAGAGGAGACGCGCGGCAAACGACGGCAAGGGGATTGTGGCCGCCGCGCTGTCGCTCGTTCGTCCCTACGTTACGCTTCCGGCCAGGTCGGCGAAGCCCTGGGCCCAAACTGCGTTATGCCAAGGCATAATCTACGGTTCTTCACTAATTGCTCCGCCCCAACCCCGCATCTTCTCCACTCTAAATCGCTCGAAACGGTCCGTCTCGATGGCCGCGCGGGCGTCGGCCAGCAGCCGCTGGTAGTACGTCAGGTTGTGGATCGAAAGCAGGATCGGGCCGAGCATTTCGCCGGCCATGAACAGGTGGCGGATGTACCCGCGGCTGCGGCGGCAGGCCGCACAAGGGCAGCCGGGCTGCAGCGGCCGCTCGTCCCGCTCGTACTGGGCATTCCGCAGCCGCAGCGTGCCCGCGTCGGTAAAGGCCATCGAGTTGCGGCCGTTCCGCGTGGGCATGACGCAGTCGAACAGGTCGATGCCGCGGCGGATGGCCTCCAACAAGTCTTCGGGCCGGCCCACGCCCATCAGGTAGCGAGGGCGGTCGGCCGGCAGTTCCGGCACGGTGACGTCCAGCATCCGCAGCATGTCGGCCGGCTCCTCGCCCACGCTCAGCCCGCCGATGGCGTAGCCGGCGAAGTCCAGTTCGCGAAGTTGCCGCGCGCAGGCGACGCGGAGTTCCGGATCCAGCCCGCCCTGGACGATGGCGAACAGCGCCTGGTCGGCGCGCGTGGCGGCGTCGCGGCATCGGCGCGGCCCAGCGGACCGTCCGCTGCGGCGGCGTCGCGGACCACCTCGCGGTCGTTGGGCAGCCCGACGACGTGGTCGAGCACCATGGCCACGTCGCTGCCGAGGGCCTCTTGGATGGCCACGGCCCGCTCGGGCGAGATGGCCACCAGCCGGCCGTCGATGTGCGAGCGGAACACGGCCTCCTGCTCGGTCGACCTCCATGCGATGGGCCAGGCTGAAGAGTTGGAAGCCGCCGCTGTCGGTCAGGATCGGGCCGTCCCAGCCCATGAAGCGTGCAGCCCGCCCAGGGCGGCGACCACCTCTTCGCCGGGCCGCAGGGCGAGGTGGTAGGTGTTGCCCAGCACCATTTCGGCGCCGGTGGCGCGAAGCTGGTCGACCTTCGAGCCCCTTGACGCTGCCCTGGGTGCCCACCGGCATGAAGGCCGGCATCTGCGACGTCGCCGTGCGGCGTGGAGAAGACGCCCCGCCGCGCCGCCGACTGGCCGTCGACGTGCAGCAGCCGGAAAGAGAATGGGCTGGCCATCAGTCACAAGGCATGAGGCGGAGACAAGGAGGCACGTTGTGATGCGGCCTCCGTGCCCTCCGCGTCTCGGTGGTGTTTCGCTGTTCTATTCGCCGCGGAGCTTCAGCCCGATCGACCGTGAGCTTCTCGCGGACCTCGTTGAGGCTGGTGACGCCGAAGTTCTTGCACTCCAGCAGGTCGTCGCCGGTGCGGCGGACCAGGTCGCCGAGGGTGTTGATGCCCAGGCGGATCATGCACTTGCGGGCGCGGACCGAGAGGTTCAGCTCGGCGATGGGCCGGGCCAGCATGGCCTGCTCGTCGGCCGAGAGGATCTCGGGCTCGATACGCTCGGCGGCCGGCCGCTCTTGGGCGTACTGGCCCAGCCGCAGGCCCTTGGTGGCCAGCATCTCCTTGATTTCGACCAGGCTGGTTTCGCCGAAGTTCTTGCTGGCCAGCAGTTCCTGCTCGGTGCAGCGGCAGAGATCGCCGAGGGTCATGATGCCCATCTTTTGCAGGCAGTTGCGGCTGCGGACCGACAGCTCGAAATCGGTGACCGGGATGCTCGAGCACCTGGCCCATCCGGTCGCGTTTCTTCTGGGCGTCTTCGTCGTAGTACTGCTCGTGCGAGGCCTCGGTGTCTTTGAAGAACAGCGCGGCGCGCGGATGGTCGGGATAGACGTCCAGCACCCGCTGGTAGCACTGGGCGGCCTTCTCGTACTGCTCGCGGTCTTCGTGCAGCAGGCCGAGGTTCAACAGCGAGCCGACGTGGGCCGGCAGCCGGTCGGCGGCCCGCTTGTACAGTTCCATGGCCGTGTCGTCGTTGCCGCGGCGGTCGTTTTCCAGCGCCAGGCCGAACAGGGCGCCGGGATGGTTGCGGTCGGCCTCGACGGCCCGCTCGTACAGGGCCACGACCTCCTGCGGATTGCCGCCCAGGGCGGCCACCGTGGCGGCGCGCTGGGCCAGATACTCGGCCGTCTGCTCGATGGCGCCGGAGAGTGCATCGAGCGTGGCCAAGCGCGGCCGCGGGCGTCGCCGGCATAACGCGAGCGCTTCGGCGCGGCCCAAGTGCACAGTCGCCCGCGTCGTAGCCGGCCTTCGGCGGCTGCCGTGTAGCTCTCGATCGCCTCGTTGATACTCCTGCCGGGCGAAATGGCACTTGGCCAGATAGTAATGGGCCATCGCCCCGCCGTCGGCCTGCTTGAGCGTCTCGATCGCCCGATAGTAGCGGCCCAACAGGTACAGGCACACGCCCAGCCGGACGCGGCTGGCCGGCGTCTGCTCCTCGCGGCTCTGCAATTCGCCCACGGCGTCGCGAAGGACGGCGTACTGCGAGAAGTCGCGGCCGATGGCCTCCTGCATCTGCCGCACCTCGCGCGGGCCGAACGTGTCGTTCAGCCAAAACCATCTGTTTCAGATCGAATTCAACCGCTTGCGACATCGATACTGCTCCTGAAGACTTCTCGCCCAGAAGGTCAAGATGGAATTGCGATCCGGCCGACGCGGACGAATCGCGTCGCCGGCGAAACACGCCCTTCGGCCCGACCGGAAAATTTCATTGCCAGGAGCCAGCGAAGGGAGTCGAACCCTTAACCCCCGCATTACGAATGCGGTGCTCTGCCGATTGAAGCTACGCTGGCGACGCCCTCTCACAAACGGATGCCTAGTTGCCACCACCCTTTAGGAGGGATTGCGTCAAGCTGAACATCTTAGTTTACCGAAACACCGATGGGCTCGCAAGCGGGCTGACCAGCAGGTGAGCAGCTATTCCGGAGAAGGGTGGTATGCTTTGGACGATAAGATCGGAGCGCCAGGGCAAAAGACGGGAATGCCATTCTACAAGACACCCCTGACGGGGAGTTCCCCGCCAAAATGAGCCTTGCCTTGATATCTGTTGCGCTGCGAAAGAAGCTTCACATCGAGGAACGCGTACATGCCTGCGCGGTTCTGAAGGCCGACTTCCCCAGTGAGTTTAGGGACATCCTCGACTGCCTTGACGCCTTCTCGCTGAAGCGATCGGAAATGGTCGCCAAGGGCGGAAATAAGACCGAGATCGCATACAGGTGGCTCGGCTTGCGCGTACGTCTCGACCGGCAGCAGAGCGATCTCTTCGAAACTCATCGTCGGATACCGATGCAGCCTCTTGAGCTCCGGCGCCATTTTTCCGGTCCGGTTCTGAAGAGCGCCACGGCGGATCGATCAGAATCGGTGGTTCGTAAGGAGACAGTCCCCTAAATGTCCCCCGAAGTCCGAAAAAAAGCATCCATTTCAGTGTCTTCCAGGCACGCAATTTGAGCACAAAGGATGGATTCTGCCCACCGTCCTAACCGTTTCAGGCGGTGCCTCCGTGTCGGTCCGTAAGCTGAATTTGTTGGATTGGAGAGGCGACGACACGCGTGTCTGGCTGGGACGGCGGAGATGCCCGCGCCGCCTGTCTGCAAGGATGCAACGTCCATCACCGGGCTCACGCCGGATTACACTTGGCGCGTTTCTGCAATTCAGCCGCGATGCCGTTTGGAGCTGCCTTGACGCTGCGTGGGTTGCGCTGGGCATTGTGCTCATCGGCCTCGCGTCGTCGGGCATCTGGCGGGCGCCGGACCGCATCAACCACGACTGCGCCCTCTATCTGCAAGAGGCCGGGATGCTGCTCGACGGGGCCGTGCCGTATTGCGGCTTCGTCGAGACGAATCCGCCGCTGGTGATCTACCTGAACGTCCCGCCGGTCGCCTTGGCCCGGCTGCTTGGGGTGTCTCCGATCCTCGTCTTCCACGGCCTGGTTCTCGTTCTGCTTGTGCTTTCGACAGTCGAGATGCACCCTCTGTTGGCGAAACGCCGGCTCGGATTTACCGTAACGGGCCGCGGCCTGGTGTTGCTGGCGTGGATCGCTATGTACTTCCTCGTCGATCGCCAGGGCAACACCGGGCAGCGGGAACAGTTGTTCGTCTTGCTTTACGTCCCGTTCCTGCTGTTGCGGGTCTTGCGATCTCGCGGCGGAGCGACGGCCGGCTGGTTCGCCGGGATGCTCGGGGCGCAGGCCGGCGTTGGCGTTGCACTGAAGCCGCATTTCCTGTTGATTGCCCTGGGCGTCGAATCGGTCTTGTTGATGGCGCGACGGCGCGGCCGATTTTTGCCGCGGCTGCTTGCGCCGGAGATTTTTGCCCTGATGGGCGTTGTTGCGGCCTATGTTCTCCACTGGCTATTTGTGCCTGCGGCGATGCGCGAGGCGTTCGTCGGGCGCTGGCTGCCGCTTGTCTTACACCGCTACGCTGCCTATGACCTCAGCTATCGCGAAACGTTGGACCGCGTGCTGCACTCGCCGCTTTCGGCGGCGGCGGTCTTCGCGGCGTTGGCGGCGGCGTTTTTTGCACTGAAGCGGCACGGCCGGCTTCGCCAGCACTTGACGGCCCTTTCCGCGATGGCTAGCACGGCGTTGTTGATGTTCATGCTCCAACGCAAAGGCTGGAGCTATCAAGCCATCCCGTTCGACGCGGCGGGGCTGCTGTGCCTTGCGGTGCTCGTCGATCGACCTCGAACCACGGGTCGGCGGTTTGCCGCCCAGGCGGGGCTGGCCGCCGTTCTGTGCGTGCTGGTGGCGATGTGCTCGATCGATCGACTCGCAGCGAGTCCCGACCCGCCGGATTTTGTGGCCCTGCGGCAGATTGTCGAAGAACACACGTCGGCGGGCGACCGCGTGCTCATCGTTGCGACTTCCGTTCGCCCCGCCTATCCGATGCTGTTACAGACAGGCCGCATGCCGGGCAGCCGCTATCTGTGTTCATTCCCCGTGGCCTTCTTCTACGCGGACGGGGCGAGCTACCGGCATTACAAAGACGCGTCACCGGAGGAACGCCAGTTCCTCGATGAGCTTGCCGACGATGTCGCAAGGCTTCGGCCACGGCTGATTATCGTTCACGACCGGCCGGGTTGGCTCGGGCTGCCCGAAAACTTCAACACGTTCGACTACCTTGCCTACTCGGGCTGGACTGCCAGGGCGCTGGCGACCTATCGGCAGCTTCCCGGTCCGGATGGATGGAAGGTTTTCGAGGCGAGGTGACCCGCAGAAACGGCAACCCGCAAGCGTTACGAACCGCTGTGGCGGTAGGCGATTACCCGGCGCGCTCCAGCGTAATGAGTCCCTCTTTCATCATGGCGTCCAAATCGGGCAAAAAAGCCTCGATCCGATCGGGCGTGTCGACGATCTCGACGACGATCGGCAGGTCTTCGGAGAGGCGCAGAATCTTGGCCGTGTGCATGCGGCTGTCCGCGCCGAAGCCCATCACGCCGCGCAACACCGTGGCCCCGGCCATGCCGCGCTTGCGGGCTTCAAGCACGATGGCTTCGTACAGCGGCCGGCCCTGATGGCGGTCGCTCTCGCCGAGAAAAATCCGCAGCAGTTCGGCCTCCTCCGGCAATCGCATCGCGACACCTCCTCGCTTAGATGAAGCGGCCCAAAACCAGCCCGACCGCCAGCGCGGCCAGCCCGCCGACGTTGTGCATCGTAAAATAGCCCAGCGCCAGCAGCCATTCCTTGTCGTACAGCAATGCCTCGGTTTCGAAGACGAATGTCGAAAACGTGGTGAACGCGCCCATAAAGCCGATCAGAACGATCGAGCGCATCTGGTCGCTGCCAGGCCAACGGCCTTCGAGCGAGGACCACGCGAGACCGAACAACAGACAGCCGGCGAGGTTTACCGCGACCGTGCCCCACGGAAAGACCTTGCCGACATGCGACTGAACCAGTCCGCCGAGCCCGTAGCGGGCCAGCGTGCCGAGCGAACCTGCGACCGCGATCAAGAGCAGTTTTTGTAGCACGAAAATTGGCGACAGGAGTCGCTTCCTCTGGTCCGAAATTCAACGATGCTATTTTCGCAAATATTCTCTGGTTGCCAAGGCGATGCCGGACAGGGTCAGGTCCGGGACGTAGCGGGCCTCGCGGCCGAGCAACGGTGCGACGCTGGCAGCGGCGCCGCCGGTCAGGAAGACCGGCGCTGCGTCTGGTCAAGAGGGACAGTCTCGTTTTCGTTGATACGGTCCGCATTAAAGGGGACAGTTTCATTTTCGCTGACACGAAAATTGGGACAGTCCCCCATCGGCAGCCGGTCGATCAACTGCCGGATCGCGCCGATCGGCGCCCCAAAACAGGCCGGATTCCATGGCCGGCGCGGTGGCAGTGCCCAGCACTGGCGGCGGCGCGATCAGTTCCGACATTTCGACCAGCGGCAGCAGATCGGTGAACTCGTGGATCGCCCGGGCCGACATCGCGATGCCCGGCAGGATGGCCCCGCCCAGGAAAGCCCCGTCGCGCGACACCAGGTCGACCGTGATGGCCGAGCCGACGTCGACGACAACGGCAGGCCGGCCGGCGTCGCGGAGGCGGTTGACGGCCACGGCGTCGACCAGCCGGTCGATGCCCACCATGTCCGGCCGCGGCAATCGCACGTCCAACGGCAGGTCGCCGGACGCCAGAAGCGTGACGCGGTCGCCGGCCGCGTCGCCGGTTCAGCCAATCGATCAGCCGCGTCGCCGCCGGGCGGTTCACGCTGGCGATCCACCACTCCACCGGCGGCTCGGAATCGGCGAGCCAGGCCGTAATTGCGTCGAGATCGGGCACATCGCCCACAACGACAGCGTCCGCACCGGTTCCGGCAATTCCTCCGCGCAGCCGCCGGCAAACAGCCCCAGCTTGATCCGGGCATTGCCAACGTCAACGGCGATCAAGGTGCGTTGCCGCGCATGCCATGAACATGACATTACCACGCCGCCGGCTCGCCCTGCAGCGTCTGGGCAATCCGTCCTACAAGCTCGTTCAGGCCTTCGCCGGTCACGGCAGAGATCAGCAGCACATCGCGGCCGATTTCGCCGCTGCCAGTCGTTGCTGCACGTCGCGGGCGGCGGGCAAATCGGCCTTCGTCACAACGACAATCTCCGGCCGCTGGCCCAATTCCGCGCTGTGCAGTTCCAACTCGTTGCGGATCGCCCGGTAGTTGGCCGCGGCTCGCGTGCCGTCGCCGGGCTCGGGCTCGACGAGGTGGACGAGGATGCCGGCCCGCTCGATGTGCCGCAGAAACTCGTGGCCGAGCCCGACGCCTTCGCTGGCGCCCTCGATCAGGCCCGGGATGTCGGCCATGATGAACGAGCGGTCGAAATCGATCTGTACGCGGCCGAGGTTCGGGTGCTTCGTTGTAAACGGATAGGGGGCGATCTCGGGCCGCGCCCGCGACAGGCGGCTTAAGCAGCGTGCTCTTGCCGGCGTTGGGTTTTCCGACCAGGCCGACGTCGGCGATCACCTTCAGCTCCAGCCGCAGCGCGCGGATCTCGCCCGGGTCGCCGGGCGTCGACTGCCGCGGCGCGCGGTTGGTGGCCGACTTGAAGCGGACGTTGCCCTTGCCGCCTTTGCCGCCTCGGGCCACCACGACGCGATCGCCCGCCGCGGCGAGGTCCTTCAGGACGTGTCCGTGCTTGGCGTCGGATAACGATGGTGCCGACGGGGACGTGGATGACCAGGTCGTCCGAGGAGCGGCCGTGGCAGTTGGCCCCGCCGCCCGGCTGCCCGCTGGCGGCCGACCACTGGCTGCGATGCGTCAACGGCGCCAGGCTATCGACGCCTTCTTCGGCCACCAGGACGACGCTGCCGCCATCGCCCCCGTCGCCGCCGTCCGGCCCTCCGCGCGGCACGAATTTCTCCCGGCGGAAGCTGACGCAGCCGTCACCCCCTTTGCCCGCCTCGACGCGAATCTCAATCTCATCGATGAACATCCGTCAGTCCAGTAGTTCCAAATTCCGGAAAATCCCGACATTGTCATTCTGAGCGAAGCGAAGAATCTCCTTGGCCACCGAGATCCTTCGCTGCGCTCAGGATGACTGATTGGGGCAAATGTGGAACTACTGAGTCTAGTGTAACGGCCGCGTCGGGCTCGGGGAAGCATGTGCCAGCGCGACCCTAAGGATTTATAAGGAAATGAACTGGCGCCACAGCTATTCTGAGCGAAGCGAAGAACCTCCTTGGCCACCGAGATTTTTTGCTGCGCTCAGGATGACTTGGGTCGCGAAAGGAGTCAGTGCTCGTCACTCCGCATTGACCTTAGACAGCAGGTCCTGCCAGAAGTCGCGGGCTTGGCGGTGCCAGCCGAGCACTGCCTTCTGTTGTTCGGCGTCGGCCAGCTTGATTCGCCGGGCGCGCTCGTACACCCAATCGAGAAAGAACTGGACGGCGCCGCGGCTGATCCGGCGCTGGTCGCCGATCTCGACATAGTATGGCCCGGTCATAGCGAAGCGATAGGTCTTGGGCAGATCGGTCACCGCCCGAACCAGGAACCAGCCGCTGCGGTCGAATTGCACCGGCGGCAACTTGCCGCTTTTCGAGTAGGCGTCAAACGCGACGGAATGCTCCACCTTGCCATTCTTGATGATTTCCAGGTAGCTGATCGGTTCGCGGGTGGAGAGCGTCAGGCCGATCTCGAACTGGAGCTTCGCGCCGGCCTCGGCCTGGAAGACATAGCCGGGCAGCTCGCCTTCGACCGACGGTTTCATGAGGGGGCCATTGGTGACGACCACGCGACCGGCCCGCAACTGCTGCCACCACTTTTCGTAGCCCAGCGGTCCATCGACGTGGACGTAGACGCGGTTGTAGCCGACCGGATTGGGCGACTGGCCCGATCCGCTTCCGGCCGTGGGCGGAATCCGCAGCCCGCACTCCAACAACTGGAAGTAGATGTACTGCGACCACCGTGCGCCGCCCCATGGATCGGGATATCGAACGCGGTCGCGCGGCTTGCCGTCCGGGTCTTTCAGGATCATGCTGTTGCGGCAGATGCTGCTGTTGGCGATCTCGATCGAGTCGATCTGCGCCGGCGGCCACGAGCATTGGCAAGTCCCAACAAGAAGGTTGCCTCACGTCGACCCAGAGATTCGCCGTCTTGCGGGCCTCGACAAGCAGCGCCGCCAAGGGCGGATACTCGGCCCCGGCCGGCGGCAACGCAAGCGGCGCCGGCAGATTCAGCAGTAGCAGGTCGGCCCCCGGCCCGTTGTACGCACCAGCGACCACTTGGTAGAAGCAATCGCCGTCAAACCGCACCACGGGCTCGTTCGGCGGTTTGCCGCCGGAGTTCTTGCTATTCGGCCAAGCGACGACCTGGGCGACGTGCAGGTCTTCGGCACGCATGAGCAGCTCGACGTCACGCACCGGGCGGCGAACGTCCACGTCGCCCGACCACCAGCCGTCGGCCGCCATGTTGACAAACCGCAGCAGCTCGATCTGCTTCGTGTCGTCCGCGAAATGGTTGATGGTGAAGTGACCCGTGTAGACGGGGTACTCGGGCCCACGCTCGATCACAAACGAATAGCTGCCCAGCGGAAGCCGTAGCACAATCTTGCCGGGCACCACGAAATGATCGTGCCAGAACGGGACCTTCTCCGGCTTCCACGGCTTCTTCTTCGGACCGAACAGGTGCATCCGGCATGGGATCGGCTTGCCGGTGTCCTTGTCCACCACCGAAAGCTCCAGTTGGCCCGTCGACGCCCGTAGAGGCGAGGCGAGCAAGCTGATCGCCAGCAGCGTAAACCACAGCGGTCTACCGATCCATCGAATCATCACGAATGCTCCTAATGGCCCAAGACAACTCTAGCACGCGTCAAGCAGCCGGCACGGGCCGCGTGCCGTCGCCGGTTGCGGCAAGGATGCCAGTCGGTGGTTACGCCACGCGGAGCGTGCCTACTACTTGCAGCGTGCCTACTACTTGATGGAAACCCCCGCCGGTCCCTAGAATAGTACTCGCCTGCCGACGAATTGAAGATGCACTGACAACGGATGACGCCGCCACGATGGCCGAGGACTACTACAAGACGCTTGGCGTGCCGAGAAACGCCTCGGAGGCGGACATCCAGAAGGCGTA
Organism: uncultured Planctomycetaceae bacterium; assembly: GCA_963789525.1. Taxonomy (GTDB): domain Bacteria; phylum Planctomycetota; class Planctomycetia; order Pirellulales; family Thermoguttaceae; genus CAVXFB01. The sequence continues at coordinate 463,474 of CAWBLA010000003.1, read as the reverse complement.
TCGGGAGCTGGCGCGGAAGTACCATCCCGACATGAACCCGGACGACAAGTCCGCCAAGAAGAAGTTTCAGCAGGTGCAGGCGGCGTTCGACGTGCTGAACAACCCCGAGAAGCGGGAGATGTACGACCGCTACGGCAGTTCGTTCGAAACGATGGGCGCCGGCGGTCCGCAAGGCGGCCCCCAGTGGAGTTGGTCGCCGGGCGGCGGGCCGGGACCGGCGGGGTGCCGGGCGGCTTCTCCGCCGAAGACATCGACCTGAGCCAGTTCCTCGGCGAGCGTTTTGGGCAGGAAGTGCCCGGCGGCTTCGGCGACATTTTCACGCAATTCCGGCGCTCGGCCGGCAAAACCCGCCGGCCCTCGGGCAGGCGCCCGACGCGGGGGCGACCTGGTCCACGACATCCAGATTCCCTTCGCCACGGCGATCACCGGCGGCGAAGTGCAGCTCACCGTCGAGCGTCCCAAGGGCGGGCCGAGACGTTGGCGGTGAAAATTCCGCCGGGCATCGAGGACGGCAAGAAGATCCGCATCCGCGGTCACGGCCAGCCGGCGCCGCGCGGCGGGACGCCCGGCGACATCCTGATTACCATCCATGTCGCTCCCGCACCCGTATTTCCACCGCCGCGGCAACCAGCTTTTGGTGCGCGTGCCGGTGACGCTTGGCGAGGCGGCCGACGGGGCCAAGGTCGACGTGCCCACCCCGCGCGGCACGGTGACGTTGCGCGTCCCGCCCGGCACGTCCAGCGGCACCAGACTTCGCGTCAAGGGGCACGGCGTGGCACCGAAAAACGGATCGCCCGGCGATCTGCTGGCGGAAATCCAGATCGTCCTGCCGAAGCAGCTCAGCGAGGCCGATCGCCAGACCTTCCGCGATATTGACCAACATTACGCGCAAGACCCCCGCAAGGATTTGCGATGGTGAGCGGCTCCATGACTTCTTCTGTAGATCAACTGCGTTGGCGTAAGTTCCAGGTCCTTGACGACGGCTTCGTCTGCTTGGCCGACGTGATGGGCGACGACCACTCGGTGGTCGAGGCGGCACGGGTCAGCTACGCGGCCGGCACGCGGCCGGTTTCGGACGATCGCACGCTGATCCGCTATCTGATGCGGCACTGGCACACCACACCCTTCGAAATGGCCGAGGTGAAGCTTCTGGTCCGCGTGCCGATGGACTGTTGGCGCCAATGGATTCGGCATCGCACGGCCTCGGTCAATGAAACGAGCACGCGGTATTCCATCGCCATCGACGCCGCGCAAACGACCGAACCCCAGCGGTGGCGCCGGCAGGCGACCGCCAATCGCCAGGGGAGCGAAGGCTTTCTTGACGCGGCAACGGGAGTCGAACTTTCGGCCGCCGAGCAAGAGCTTCAGTCGCACGCGCGGCAGCGAGTATCAGCGGCGGCTCGAGTTGGGAGTGGCCCGGGAACAGGCCCGCAAGGACTTGCCGCTGTCGACCTATACCGAAGCGTATTGGAAGATCGACCTGCACAATCTGCTCCATTTTCTCCAGTTGCGGATGGACTCGCATGCCCAGTGGGAAATTCGGCAGTATGCCGAGACGATCGGGCGGCAGATTGTCGCCCCGCTATTTCCGCTGGTGTGGGAGGCCTTTGTCGACTATCGCCTCGCCGCGGTGCAATTGACGCGGTTGGACTGCGAGGTGATTGCCCGGCTGGCCCAGGCAGGCCGGCTGCCTGCCGGCGATGAGGATTTTTTCGCCGCGGGCGATCCCTCGTGGTCCGGACTGAATCGCTCGCGCGAGCGCGAGGAGTGCCGCGAAAAGCTCGCCCAACTCAAGCTGCTTCGCCAAGGAGGCGAACCGTGATGAACGACGCCGTCGGCGGAACGAAACCGTCCAGCAGGTGCTCGATGTCAACCAGCGGCTGTTGCTCAGCATCGCCGAAGGTGATTGGCAGACCTATTGCGAACTGTGCGATCCGACGATCACGGCCTTTGAGCCGGAGGCGTGCGGCGAATTGGTCGAAGGGATGGCGTTTCACCGTTTCTACTTCGACCGCGGCGGCATTTCCGGTCCGCACAACACGACCCTTGCGCCCTGCGCGTGCGGCTGCTGGGCGACGTGGCCGTGGTGTGCTGCGTACGGCTCGTACAGCGCTTGGATGATGCCGGCAAACCGGTCACGGTGCGGAGCGAAGAGACGCGCGTCTGGCAGCGGCGGGACGGCCTGGCGACACGTCCACTTCCATCGGAGCGGATAGGGCGCTGTTGCTTTGTCGGGCGTCGTTGATCGGCAGGGCGTAGACCATGTTTTTCAAACCCTTCAGCGCGACGACCTTGACGACGCTGCGGGCGGGCTTGGCCTTGAAGACGGTCTCTTCCTTGGTGAAGGGATTGATCCCCTTGCGTTCCGGTGTTGCGGGCTTGCGCACCGCCTTGATTTGCAGCAGGCCGGGAATCGCGAAGGTGCCAGGGCCCTGCTCGCCCAGATTCTTGCCGATCAGCTTGGCCAACTCATCGAACAGACTGCCGACCTGCTGTTTCGTCAGACCGGTTGCCTCGGACAGGGCAACCAGGACTTCTGTCTTGTTCATTGCCTTCTTCTGTGCGGCAGCGGCGTTCTCTACCATGGTGGTCCCTTTCGTTCAGTGGGGGGAAAAAGACGCAATCCATGCCACAAGCGTCCCGCGCGGGTGAGAACTCAGCCCCGACGCCCCTGGCGGCACCTTGTCGACATCCAACTCCAGGAGCAGCAACATAAACGCGAAGCGGCAATAAGTCAAGAGCCTCCTTCGCCAACGGGGGGGCGATCACAACCGCAAGTAGCCGTCACGGCGCCGCCGGCGCTTGCTTCTCGATACGCAGCATCTGGTCGAGCTTGGTGACGGCCAGGACCTCCCGCACCTCCGGACGGATTCGGGTCAGCCTCAAATGCTGGCCTTTCTGCTGCATCTTCTTCTGCAACATCACCAGTTTGCCGAGCATCAGGCTCGACACGCTGGTCACCTTGGCGAGGCTCAACACGAGATCGTGATTCTGGATGCGGCTGACGACGCTCAGCAACTCGTCGACGACCCCCTTAACCGTCGCCTCGTCCACGATCTTGCACTGGGACAACTGAACCACCACCATGTCGCCCTCCTTGCCGACATCCAGAAAACGATAGATGCCCAGGGGCGTACCGCAGCGCGGGCAGATCGTGAACGACTGCGAGAGCACCTTGCCGCATTCCAGGCAAAGCTTCGACTTATTGAAGAATACGGAGAGGCTCGACGAACTCGACTCGGATGTTGGTTCGGCGTGATCGCCGTAAAGCACGTCGCGGGCTTCCTCTGAGGAATGTTGTAGTGAGGGCGGGGCCAACAGCCCGTCGCCGGCCGCTCCCGCGCGAATTTCGACGGGCAACGGCACTCGAACCGGCGCGGAACAGTAAGGGCACGCCCCCATCCGCCCGGCGTGTTTCTCCTTTACGTGCAGCACATGCCCATTTGGGCAGTGGACCTCGATAAGCATGGCGGCGTCTCCTTGGACACGGAGCTCCAGCCCCACAACCACGCTGGCCCATCGAACGACGCAATCGCGTTGATGGATAAACGGGCGACGGGCAACGACCCGCAGCCCGGCCATTTCCTCGGGCTTCCGTCTCGTTCCGTTCCGAAGATCCGCCTGCACAACCGCCGCAACGGCGGCCGGCAAGCCGGCACACAAACCAACTCTCGATGCACTCCTGAAAAGCTACTGTCGATTATATACATTACATAGGGGGAGACGCAAGAGGGCAATCGGGGGATTCTCGACGAAGCACGGAGGGGTAGACAGCGACGTCAAACCCGCTTTAGCCAGATTTCACGCCAGTAAAGAAAGTTGGCGCGGGGGCATTCTTGGAACATATCCCCTCACAGACTACCCCGTCGAGGATGACCGTGTTGCTGAGTTGGATCATTTTGCCGGTCTCCTCCGCCACGATCGTCCGCAGCGGCGTGGCAACGCGATAGCGGCGGCCGCAGTAAAGCGTCATCTCCGGCTCGAAGGACAGCCCGCGGTTCCGGCCGTGCTGGTCGAGCGTCGCTTGAATTTCCTCGGGGCTCTTGACCTCGACCCATTCGCCGGGTTGGAGATTCAGCTCGGCGTGGAGCGTCGTCTTTTGATCTCCGGCGATTTGATAAAAGGTTCGGCCGCGGAACAGCCGCCACGCGAGGTTCGTCAGCGCCATCCAGAGGAAATAGGCGAACCGGCGCAGTGCGCAGTTCGCGCGTTCGCAGATCGTGCAGATAGTGCCGCAGCGTGCCGCCGGTCAGTTCGGAGGTCGCCCCGGCCAGTTCTGTCGATTGGCAATAGAAACGGTCGTCCTTGGTGGTCGGCAACTGGGCGGCGGCCGCGTCAGTTTCGACGGTGGCGGCGTTCGACACATCGAGGTCGATGCCGTCGGCGTTATCGATCTCGGTCGTCGCCGTCGGCCGCAGCCAGGCTTCCTTCCAGAAGAACAGGCAGCCCCGTTGGCAGCCGTTGTGTTGCGCCGTTGCAGCGGAGCCCTTCGAGGAACACGGTGTCGCGCATGCTCGCGGAAGCCGAGCCCCTCGACGCATGTTCGTTCGGCGCGGCGATGGACGCGAAACGTTCCGCCGCAATATGGGACCATTTCCGGCATGAACGGCAGTCCGTCGAGCTCGAAGTCGGCGTCGAGGGTCGCCAGGATTTCTTCCAGGCTCCGGACCGTGGCGGTCGCTCCGCGTCGAAAGACTCTTGCACCGTTGCGATGTTCAGCGGTTGCCATCGGGGTCATCCCTCAGAAGTCTGCCATGCTGCGCCGGATTCCATCACGCGACAATTGTAGCTCATCGGTCAGCGTTGTCTGTCTGGTGCCACCACCCGGACGACGTTCTTCTCTTCGCCAGCCAGGCGGAGTTGGACGGGGCCAGGATGCCCGGCGACGGCGGCGGCGAACTCGCTCGGGTTTCGGACCGTCGTGCCGGCGACCTGCGCGATCATCGTCCCGCGGCGCAGACCGGCGTCCCATGCCGGCGAACCCTCGGCGACTTTAATCGCTACGACGGCATCGTCAACCGGCGATGCGTCGCCCCGGGCGTAGCTTGCGGCATCGGCGATGGCCGTAGGGTAATCGACCCGCAGACCGCGCCACGCCGGCGAGGCAACGGTGACGATCTTTTTGCCGCGGACGGCATATTTGGTGAGCGTGACGGGAACGGTGCGGCGATTGCCGCTGCGCATCACGCTCAACCGCGCGACGGCTTCGACCGGCAGCCTTCCCACGTCCAGCACCAGGCCGTCGGCATCGTAGATCGGCGTGCCGTCGACGGCCGTGATGATGTCGCCGACTCGAAGCCCGTACCGTGCGGCGGGCGTGCCCGGCACGACCTGGCTGACGCGCGTCCCTTGCAGTCCGGCACGAATCTCCTGCGGCCGCAGATTTTCCGGCTGGATGCCGAGGAACCCATACTCCACCTCGCGCCCTTCGCTGAGCGTCTTTAGGGCGCGGCGAAACGTCGCATCGACGGGGATGGCGTACGCCCCGGCGGCCTCCGTGTCGGCCGTACCGGCGAACATGACGCCAAGACCGATCATCTCGCCGCGCAAGTTCAGCAGCGGGCCTCCGCTGAGGCCACGGTGCAGCCTGGCGTCGGTCTGGATCAGCGTGCCGAAATGGTGGAGCGTCGGCCGGCCCGACGGGTCCGATTCGCTGGGCTCGGCCGGGGCCTTGCGGCCGAGATTCGAGACGATGCCCCACGCCGCGCTCGCCTGGCCATCGCGGGCAATGCCGTACGGGTTGCCGAGGCTGATGACGATTTGCCCCTTCTTCACTGTCGTAGCGTTGCCCAACACGATCGCCGGCAAGTCGGCGGCGTCGATGCTCAGCACCGCCAGATCGCTTCGCGGGTCGGCCCCCTTGACTGTGGCCTTGTACGTCTTCCGGTCGGCCGTCGTCACATAGTACTCGCTCTCGTCACCCAGAAGGCTGTAGGCGGTCACGATCAGGCCCCGCGAGTCGACGATCACCCCGGCGCCGTATTCGTTGGCAACGAATTCCGGATCGCCGGGCTGCAACGGCGCAAGCGGCGTCGGGCAGCCGTCCGAACGGGTCCGGCCGGAGCTCCAGTTGGAACGCATCGCCGGGCGGCTCCTTGCGCACGCGAGCAACGGCGACGACCGACTTCTCACAACGAGCGATCACGTCGACCAGCGTGCGCTGGATGGCGGCCACGGCCTCAAGGCCGGACGGCGGTTCCGCCGTGCGCAGCGGCGAAGCGATTCCCAGACACAAGATCAGGACGATGGCCGGAAGTGTTCGACACACGGTTGCGAGACGCCCGTCCTTTCGTGGAATTTCAGCTCAACCCGTCTCGGCCCTCTTGTCGGGCTTCTTCGCATCGGCCGACGGCGCGCCTTCCGGCGACGATCGCCGCGCGGCGGCGTCGGCGGTGCCGGGCACGAGCACCGCGCTGGGCGAGTTGGCCTCGACCACCTCGTGGAGCTCGTCGGTGTCGATCACTTCCTTCTCGATCAGCCGCTCGGCCAGCCCGACCAGCGCCTTGCGGCGGTTCTGGAGGATGCCGCGGACGTCGGCCAGCGACTCGTCGATGATCCGGGCGATCTCCTCGTCGATCTCCCGGGCGGTCTGTTCGCTGTGCGTGCGTTCGCGCGTGAAGTCGTCTCCGGCCGGCCAGGAACGCCGCGCGGCGGCTCTCGCGGAAGTTGACCCGGCCCAAGCCGGCTCATGCCGAAGTCCATGACCATGCTGCGGGCGATCTCGGTGGCGCGTTCCAGGTCGTTCTGCGCCCCGGTCGAGACGTCGCCGAAGATGATCTCCTCGGCCGACCGTGCCGGCCAACAGCACCTGGATGCGGCTCTCCAGCTCGCTCTGGGTCATCAGGTAGCGGTCGCCCTCGGGCCGCTGCATCGTGTAGCCCAGCGCGGCCAGGCCGCGGGGGATGATCGACACCTTGTGCACCGGATCGGTGTTCGGCAGGCTGTAGGCCACCAGGGCATGGGCGCTTTCGTGATAGGCCACGCGCTGCTTCTCGTCGGCGTGCATGACCCGCTGCTTCTTCTCCAGCCCGGCGGTCACCCGCTCCACGCCCTCGTTGAACTCGTCCATCGTGACCGCCGGCTTGCTCTTGCGGGCGGCCAGCAGGGCGGCCTCGTTGACCAGGTTGGCCAGGTCGGCCCCGACGAAACCCGAGGTGATGCGGGCGACCGCCTTCAGGTCGACCGACTCGTCGAGCTTGACCTTGCCCACGTGGACCTTCAGAATCTCCTCGCGGCCGCGAACGTCGGGCCGATCGACCAGCACGTGGCGGTCGAATCGCCCGGGCCGCAACAGCGCCGGATCGAGCGTTTCGGGGCGGTTCGTGGCGGCCATGACGATCACGCCGCTGTTGGAGCTGAAGCCGTCCATCTCGACCAGCAGGGCGTTGAGCGTCTGCTCGCGTTCGTCGTGGCCGCCGACGACGCTGGTGCCGCGGGTCTTGCCCAGCGCGTCCAACTCGTCGATGAAGACGATGCACGGCGCCTTGGCCTGGGCCTGCTGGAACATGTCGCGGACGCGGGCGCGCCGACGCCGACGAACATCTCGACGAAGTCGGAGCCGGAGAGGCTGAAGAACGGCACGCCCGCCTCGCCGGCGATCGCCTTGGCCAGCAGGGTCTTGCCGGTGCCCGGCGGGCCGACCAGCAGCACGCCCTTGGGGATCCGGCCGCCGAGGACCTGGTACTTCTCGGGCGACCGGAGAAAATCGACCACCTCGCGCAGCTCGTCGACCGCCTCGTCGATGCCGGCCACGTCGTTGAAAGTGATGCCGATGTCCTCCTGGGCGAAGAGCTTGCCGCGGCTGCGGCCGAAGGCCATCGCCGACCCCGTACCGCCCAAGCCGCCGCATCATGATGAAGAAAATCGCCGCGATCAACACCATGAAGATGAACATCGGCATGAGGTTCTTCCAGCCGCTGGGGGCCGGCTCGCCGCGGATGTTGAACCCGCGCTTCTGGGCCAGGTCGGCCAAGGCGTTGTTGTCGTTCTCCAGCCCAAGCCGATCGGTGCGCATCACAACGCCGGCTTCTTCCTTGCCGGTCTCGGGCCCCACGACCTGCTTCGTCACCTGGCCGGTAATCTCGTGCGGGCCAAACCTGAGGTCCTGCAGGTGCGAATACTCGACTTCCACCTCTTTACCGTCGATGGTTTCTTTAACCTTGATCGAGCCCTTGGGCCCTTTATCGATGAGCCTTTCAAGGTTCGTGTAGCTCAACTTCGCCTGCCCGCCGCTCTCGACCAGGTTGACGACAAACAGGGTGGCAATCGCCAGCGCCAGCAAGTACCAGATGACGTTTCCGCCAAGGTTGGGCGCCTTCCGCTCCGGCGGGCGACTGGATTCGGGCTGATTATTCGGCATCTATGGATTCCCTTGAAGAGGTAGATTCACCATAATTGTACCACGTTGACGGAGACAGTGGGGTTGACGGAGACAGTGGGGCTCGCGCCGCCAGAGCGGCAGTCAGGCACGGGGCACCTGACCTACGACGGACCGATGGCCCCAAACGGACAGTGTGTACTGATTTTTTCGAATGACCGACCGAGCAACTAACGTGGCCATCCTGGGATCGACCGGCAGCATCGGTCGCAGCACGCTCGAGGTTGTGGCCGCGTCGGGTGGAAAGCTGCGTGCCTTGGGTCTTACTGCCCACGCGAACACGGAGTTACTGCTGCGGCAGGCCCAGGCCGCCCGGCCTCGCACAATCGTTGTGACCGATTCGGCTGCCGCCGCCCGGCAGGACTGGTCGGACCTGCCCAGCGATGTGGAACTGCTCGTGGGGGCCGAGGCCGCGGCGCGGCTGGCGGCCGACGCCGACGTTGAGATCGTCGTCTCGGCCATCGTTGGCAGCGCCGGGCTTCGCGCGCACCTGGGCGGCGCTGGAGGCCGGCAAGACGATCGCCTTGGCCAACAAGGAAAGCCTCGTGGTCGGCGGACCGCTGGTGACGGAGTTGGCCCGCGAAAAGAACGCGAAAATCCTGCCCGTCGACAGCGAGCACAGCGCGGTCTTTCAGGCGTTGGCGGCCGGTCGGCGGGACGAGGTGCAACGCGTGATCCTGACGGCCAGCGGTGGGCCGTTTCGCACGCTCTCGCTCGAACAGCTTTCCCACGTGACGGTGGCCGACGCCCTGGCCCATCCGACCTGGGCGATGGGTCCGAAAATAACGGTCGATTCGGCTACGCTGATGAACAAGGCCCTGGAGATTATCGAGGCCCGCTGGCTGTTCGACCTCCGGGCCGATCAGATTGCCGTGGTGATCCACCCGCAATCGATCGTGCATTCGATGGTAGAATACAGGGACGGCTCGGTGATTGCCCAGCTTAGTCCTCCGGACATGAAGCTGCCGATCCAATATGCGTTGACGTGGCCGAGGCGTTGCGAGTCTGTGGCCGCGAAGCTGGACTGGAGCCGTGCGATGGAGCTACAATTCGAGCCGCCGGATTTTGAGCGGTTCGGCGCACTGCGGCTGGGGCTGGACGCGGCGGCGGTCGGCGGCACGGCCGGCGCGGTCCTCAACGGGGCAAACGAAGCTGCCGTGGCGGCGTTTCTCGACGGCCGGCTGGCCTTCCACGAGATCGTTCCAACCTGCCAAACCATCTTGAAGAACCACAGTTTCAATCCCCAGCCAAACCTCGAGCAAGTGATGGAAGCCGACCGTTGGGCACGCCAGGAGGTACTGCATTGGCATACGCGATAGGACTTATCGTTATCATCTTGATGGTTGCCGTCGGCCTCGGCTTCGTCATCTTCGTCCACGAGTTGGGCCACTTTCTGGTGGCCAAGCTCTGCGGCGTCAAGTGCGAGAAGTTTTACCTCGGCTTCGATATCGGCGGTTGGAGGCTTTGCAGATTCCAATGGGGCGAGACCGAATACGGCATCGGCATCCTGCCCCTGGGCGGCTACGTGAAGATGCTCGGCCAGGAGGACAATCCGGGCAAGCTCGTCGAAGAGATGGAGCGGGCGAGAAGCGGGGACTTGCAAGGAGGAGAGGGGAGAGAGGAGAGAGGAGAGGGGGAACGCTCGGACGGATCGTCAGCCGATCAGGCTGGCGACGCTTCGTCAATCAACCATCAACCATCAACAATCAACAATCCCGCCTACGATCCCCGTAGTTTCCTTGCCAAGAGCGTGCCGCAACGCATGGCCATCATCGTGGCCGGCGTGGTGATGAACGTCGTTTTCGCCTTCTTCATGGCCGTCGTGGCCTATGGTCTGGGCATCGACCGAATTCCTTGCATTGTCGGCTCGGTCTTTCCGGGCGAGCCTGCCTGGCAGGCTGATATTCGCCCGGGCGACAAAATTCTCAAGATCGCGGGCAAGCCCATGCGGCAGTTCCGCGACCTGCAAACGGCCATCTCGTTGGGCGACATTCCCGAGAAGGGCGTGTCGTTGGAGATTCAGCGCCCGGGAGTGAAGCAGCCGCTGCACGTGCTTGTCAAACCGGATCGTTCGCGGGGTGCCTTTGTCATCGGCGTCGGCAGCGGCATAACGCGTCGCCTTCTGGAAAATCGCAAGACGTGGCTGGTGCAACACTGGCCGGTGGCGTTCCCGACTCCGCGGCCGATCGGGCCACGCCGCCGTTCAAAAACGGCGACGAGTTTGTGCGGATCGACGACGTGGCAACGCGTGACTATGCTCAAGTCGACGAGCAACTGGCGCGGACCGTCGACCGCCGCATTACCGTCGCCGTCGATCGGGCACTGGTCGGGCCCCACGGCGCGCCGACGGGCGTGACGCCGCCGACTCGAGATTCCCGTCGCAGCCTCGCCGATGTGGACACTTGGGCTCGAGATGGAAATGGGACCCGTCAGCGCGGTTCAGACAGGGTCTCCCGCCGCCCAGGCGGGTATTCATGCCGGCGACCGGATCCAGGCGATCGACGGCAGTTCGCCCGGCGATCCGATGACGTTGCCCGACCGTATGCGCCGCCGCGCCGGCCAGAAAGTCGAGATTACCGTGTTGCGGGACGGGTCGGACACGCCCGACCGCTTCACGCTTCAGGCGCGGCAGCCCATCCAGTTTTCTCCGCCGGCGGTGATTGTCAACAGCGCCGTAGCGGCCGATGCGCTGGGCATCGCCTATCACGTCACCAACCGCGTCCATCGCGTTGCGCAAGGGAGCCCGGCGGCCAAGGCGGGCCTGGCAGCCGGCGACGTGCTGCGAAGCGCCACGATCAACCCGCCCAACAAAGAAACGCTCGAGAAGCTTCAGTACGAGCAGCCCGAGCAGATCTTCCGCTTCAGCGAGACCGAGAACAATTGGCCGTCATTGGTCAGTGGGTTGCAGGCCGTCGCGCCCGGCACGACCGTGGACCTGACCTTTTCTCGCGACAAGGAAGAGCAGACCGCAAAAGGTCTTGAACCCTTCGAAGCCGGCGATTGGTTCAGTCCGGACCGCGGCTTTCTGTTCGACCCGCTGATTGTTAAGCGCACGGCCGACAGCATCGCCGAGGCGCTGGCTTTGGGCGGCCGCGAGACGCTCGACAACCTGACGCTGGTGTTTCGCACCGTTGGCGCTGAGCACGAATCGCGTTTCCGCCCGGAAGCTGGCCGGGCCGTGGGAGATCATCAAGATCGCCGCGGCCTATGCCGACCGGGGCACGTCCGCGTTCCTGATCTTCCTCACCATGCTCAGCGCGAACCTGGCCGTGTTGAATATCCTGCCCATCCCGGTGCTGGACGGGGGGCACCTCGTGTTCCTGCTCTACGAAGGCGTCCGAGGCAAACCGGCCAGCGAACGCGTGCAGGTCGTGCTGACCTATATGGGCCTGGCCCTGATTATCGCCCTGATGCTCTGGGTTACCGGCCTCGACTTCGGCCTGATCTCGCGGCGCTGACCGTAGCAGGCACGCTCCGCGTGCCTGCTACTTGCTACTTTCCGCTGGGCCCTGCCGACTTGAGCTTCTCAAAATCCTTCGAAGGCGTCGCCGCGCCGCCGGCATGGACGTCTTTCTTGCCGGCCTGAGCCTTCCGCTTTTCCTTCGCTTTGAAAATCTCGTCGTGGCTGAGATGAATCTTGCGATAGACGTCGTCGGAGATGACGTAGTACCAGTCGGCAAACCGGGCATTAAGGTCGGCGACGTGCTTCTTGCCGTCGGCGACCTTCTGGTCGTATTCATCCTGTTTCCGCTTGTTCTCCATTTCGACCCGCTCGCGCTGGGCCTTGAAATCGGCCTTGGCCTTGTCGGCCGGTTTCTTCGCGTCGGACGTGACGTCGGGTTTCTTTTCGGCAGCCTTCTCTTCGCCGGCCTTCTTCTGGACGGTTGGCTTCTTCTCCGGCTGGTTTTTCGCTTCGGGAAGCGGTTCGAGCTTCGGTTTGGCGATCACGTCCGGATTGAATTCGGCCATGACGAACAGGTAGCGATTCAGGTCGCTGCCGGTCTTCGCCTCATGGTCCTTTTCGCCGGGTTCTTCTTGTCCTTCTGCTGGTCGTCCTTCTTCGACGGCCCGGTGCCGGCGATGTCGCCGAAGCGAAGGACGTATTCCACGCCGTCCTTCATCACCAGGCGGATTTCGCCCTCGTTGGAGAACAGTTCGATGGGCCCTTTTTCCTGCAATTGGGCGGGGAAGAAGCCCTTTTCCTCCAGCGAATCGCGGGCCGCTCCATGATCCGGGAAGTTCGCCGCCACTTTCAAGTCGGCGCTCAGGCCGGCCGGCTTGCGGCTGACGTCGACGATCTTCAGATCGTCCAGGGCGGTCTTCAGCGTGTCGAGCTTCGCGCTGTCGAGTTCTTCACTGGCCGGCATCTTCACCGGCTCCCAACGCCATCCCTGCGGGGCCTTGTCGTCGAGGACGAACTTCTGGTCCTGGTCGAGTTTCCACCGCGGCTCGCCGGTGTCGTTATAGTCGATGCGCATCTTGCCGCGCTGCACGATGGCCGGGCCCTGGTTGGTCATGCGAATCGCATAGTCGTGGATCCTTAGCTGCTTCATGTCGAAGGTGCCGATGCCCAGCAGGTCTCGCTCGATCCAGTTGTCGAACTTCGTGGTGAGCTTGTCGGTCTTGACCTCGACAATGTAGATCGGCGACTCGCCCACTTTGCGGACGTAACGGAGGTTCGGCCGGTCGGGCACTTCCTTGCCGATGACCAGCGCCAGAGCGCCTTGCCGTTCTCGTCCTTCATGACAACGCGGGTGCCGACGCCCGTCTCGCCGAGCGTCGGCGGTTTGTCGGGATTGGGGTCGACGACGCCGTATTCGCGCTGATCGCCCTGGTCGTTGCTCACCATCTCGATGACTTTCAGGCCCATCAGGCCTGCGGCGGCTAAGGCCACCTGATCCTTGGCGTCGGCCGGATAATCGTCGTGCGAGGGGATTGACCAACGCGTCTTGCCCTTCACGTCGACCTGTGCCACCTGAAAGGGATGCACCGCGCCGCGCTGGTCGTCGTACTCGACGATTTCCAGGCTTTTTACCGCCAGCGGGTCCTCGAAATCGGGGTAAAGCGGCTGGTTCCGAACGAACTCCGGGCTGGAGACGCTCATCGAAGGCGCCGTGAGAACAGCCGCCAGCACCACCACGCCCGCCGCGGCTACGAAGATCAGGGTTTTTGCGTTTTCGTTCATGGAAGGTTTAATTGTGCGTTCCTATAGTTCTCGTAGGGTGGGTCGAGCGAAGCGAGCCCCACCAACGGTCGGCATCAGGTTTTTGGTGGGGCTCGCTGCGTCGACCCACCCACCGCGACGATGCACTCCTATCGCAATCTCTCGCGCGACACGCCCTCGTGCTCGCGGCCGCGGCGGATGAAAAACACCATCACCGCCAGCATCAGCGGCAGGATCGGCGGCAACAGGATCGCCCACAGCTTGTAGCCGAGTTGCACGGCGTCTACCTTCGACTTCAGTTCGGTTTCGATCTTGGTGATGTTCCGATCTTTTTCATCGCTGAGTTGCTTGAGCTTGGCGGTTCGTTCACGTTCGAGGTTGTCCTGCATCATGCTCACCTCAATGGCCATCTGCTGGATGTCGACATTCTTGCGTTTCTTGAGTTCCGCCAGCTTGTCCATGATCGCCTGTTCTTCTCGTTTCTCTTCGCGGTCATACTCCTTAACGAACTTCTCGCGCTCGTCGGTGGCCTCCTGGCGGGCGGCCTTGGTGCGCTCTTCGATGCGGGCGAGCGTGCGGTGATGTGGCCGCCGCTTGCGGATTTCGATGAACCGATTGTCGCCGGCCAGTTCGTCGAGCACATTGAGCACGAAGGTGACGTTGTCGAAGTTGAAATCGATGCCCGCCTCGGGCATCTCGCCCTGCTCGCGCAACCGGAAGATTATGGGCGAGATCATGTCGACGTCGGCCACCAGGACGACGTTGATGTTCGCCTTGCGCGGTTTTTCGTCGGCCTTCTTCTCGGCCGGCTTGTCGCCGTTCTTCTCGGGCGCCTCGGCCTGTGGATCGATCTTGACCTTGCCCTCGATGTGGGCGGCCAGATCGTACGACCGGCCGGTCGGATACAGGCGGCGATCGGGATTCAATTGGCCGCGAGGCCCGAAGGGGCTCATCTGCATGAGTTCGGAGTATCGGACCGTGCCGGTTCGCTCGCCGGTCTTCACCAGCGGCGTGAAGTGCAGATCGGGGCTGGTACTGTTGAGTTGCCCCACCGCGCCCGGGAACGGGAACAACAACTGCTGCAAACCCGAACTGATCGGGTCCTTCGGATTAAACGGCGGTTGGGCCCCGCAAGCCGGGCCGATGAACACGAACTCCTTGTTCCGGCTGAAATCCGAGAACTTCGGATACGGGTTGTAGTCCTGCCAAATGACCTGGTCGGCGGCGAAATCGACCCCCAGCAGGCGCCAGAGTTTGCTGATGTCGCCCTTCGGTGGCGACTGCATGCCGCCGAACATCGGGTTCATTCCGCCGGGCGACTGGCGCGGCATGCTGGTGGCCGGCACGCCGGCGCTGAACATCGGCGCGGGGTCCTCGAAGATCGCCGTCGGCTGCCCGTTCTCGACCGCCGCGATGAAATGGTCCATCTCGGCCGGGCCGAGCGACGAAGGCTGCACGGCCAACAACACGTCGTACTTCTCCGTGATCGGCTTCGACGGATCGACCCGCACGACCTCATACTGCTTCTCCAATTCGTCGATGATCGGCCAACCCGGCGTCGACGACATCGTTTGCATGCTGAAGTTGCCATAGAGCTTGGCGTCCGTGCTCAGAATGCCAACCGTCCGCCGCTTCTGCTGGCTGACGGTCGCCAGCGAGCGGACCAACTCGTACTCGATTGGAATGCCGCGGTCGATGAACACGGGCGGGACCTTTTGCACGCCGCAACTCATGGCCACGTTGAGGAAGATGTACTCTTGTGAAAAGGCCCCCTGGTTGAACGTGGTGACCTGCCGCGGCTCGATGCCGTAGCGTTTGTCGGCTAGGGCCGCCTCCTTGCTGTAGCGATCGGTGTTGTGGATCTCGACCTGCACCTTCGAGCCGCCAAGCGCCTGAAGCTCGCGGAGCGTCGACAGCAGGTTCAGCCGCGTCTGCACGTACGTCTCGGGCACGCTGGGACTAATGAAGGCTTCGATCTGCACCGGCCGGTCGACCTTCAGGTTTTCGATCAGCTTGTACGTGTCCGGCGAGAGCGAACTGAGGTGCTCGCTGCTGATGTCCAGGCGCTGATCGTGGCGCTGGAGCATGGCGACGGCGCCGACGGCGACGGCCAGCAGGGCCAGCGTCCGCACGGCGTAATGGCCCGCCAGCAGCCAGCGGCGCGGACCGGTGAACCAGTGCCGCCGGCCGATCAGGATCATGCTCAGGTACAGCATGACGGCCAGAATGGCCGCGAAATAGGCAGCGCCGGTAAGCGTCACCACGCCGCGGGCGAAGTCGGACATCCGCTCGGCGACGCTCCAGCGGGAGATGGCCAGCACGCTCTGTCGCCCGAGGCTGCCGAACATCGTGTCGGCCCACATCAGGAACACCAGCGGCATGTTGAACAGCACGCCGAGCACGAAGGCGATTGTGACGTTGTTCGTCAGGAACGACGCGATCACGCCGACGGCCAGCATCGCTAGCCCAACGAGCCAGTAGCCGATGTACGTGCTGACGAACAGCCCCAAGTCGAGCCGCGGCACGACGTCGATCCAGGCGTTGGCGCTGGCAAGGTTGTTCAATACCAGGTAGTTGCACAGCAGCGAGAATACGAGCGAGACGCTGAAGATGCCCACCGCCGCCAGGTACTTGCCCAGGACGATGTCGAAATCGCGGGCGGGAATCGTCAGCAGTAATTCATCGGTCCCCTGCTTCCGTTCGTCGGCCCAGATCCCCATCGTAATCGTGGGGATGTAGATGAGCATGATATAGGGGAACCAATAGGTAAGCTGGTCCAGGTTGGCTAGGTTATTGCCGAAGAAGGCGGGCACCCAAAACGCGGCGACGGCGCCGAAGAACACGAACAGGCAGATGAACACGTAGCCCGTCGGACTGGCGAAGTAGCTGACAAAGTTCCGCCGAATAACGGCCCTTAACACGTTGGTGTTCATGAGCGGAGAGATTCTAGGGATTTGGGGATTTAGGGATTTGGGGATTTCGCAATTAGGAGTCAGGCGGCGGTGAGGTCGCGGAAGTGCTGATCCAGCGGCTTGCCGTCTTTGGTCAGGTCCTTGATCGGGCCGTCGAAGACGATACGGCCTTCGTTGATGAAAAGCACCCGGCCGGCCATCGCCTCGACCTCTTGGAGGATATGGGTCGACAGCAGGACCGTCTTGCTCTGGCCCAGCTTGCGGATCGTCTCGCGGACGTCGTGAATTTGGTTGGGATCGAGTCCGGCGGTCGGCTCGTCGAGGATCAGCACGTCGGGCTCGTGCAGGAGCACCTGGGCCATGCCCACCCGCTGGCGATAGCCGCGTGAGAGCTTGCCGATGGGCTTGCCGACCACGCCGTGAAGGGCGCAGAGTTCGATGACGGCATCGACCCGCTCGCGCTTGCGAGTGCCTGTCAGGCCGCGGGCGTCGGCAAAGAAACCCAGCAGCCCGCGGGGCGTCATGTCGGCATACAGCGGCCCGTTTTCAGGCAGATAGCCCAGTCGGGTCGAGCCGGCCAGACGGTCGGTCGACATGTCGTGCCCGGCAATTCGTGCCGTGCCCGCCGAGGGGGCCAGATAGCCCGTCAACAGCTTCATCGTGGTGCTTTTTCCCGCGCCGTTGGGGCCGAGAAACGCCACCACTTCACCCTGATGGACCTGAAACGTGATGTTGTCGATGGCCGCAAAGTCGCCATAAAACTTCGAGAGGCCCGCCGCTTCGATCATGGCGGGACGTTCGGGCGGGCACACTTCCTGTGCCGTAGCCTGCTGATTCATGGAATAACGCTCCTAGTGCAACGCACGGGGGTCTTGCCGAGGCCAGCCCGGCCAAATCGAGGCGTGTAGCAAACAAGTGGGAAGTTATAGATTACAACGATTGCCAAGCCAATGCCAGCGCGATTGATGAGTCACCCGTCTCCGTTTGTAGACCGTGGCCGAAAATGAGGCGCCCGGCGCTGAAGCTCTGAAAATAGGGAGCATTGTTGGCTAAACGCCCCCACCCAGCCCTCTCCCGGAGGGAGAGGGGACCGATAATTACACTTTTCGGATAGACTTCTACCCTGCGCCCTACGAAGTAAGCGGGCCGGTTTGTGTATGGTTGCCGCAGCAGCCCGGTTTCTTGCCCCCTCTTGTGTCGGTGCGGGCGAAAATCTAACTTCAGTAGTTCCAAATTTGCCCCAATCAGTCAACCTGAGCGTAGCGAAGGATCTCGGTGGCCAAGGAGATTCTTCGCTTCGCGCAGAATGACAATGTCGGCATTTCCCGAAATTTGGAACTACTGAACTTGGGCCGCCATGCCACCAGGGTCCGATAATAGGCTCCCGGTATACCAGCGTCACGCCGCGCGACGGTTGGCGGTCTGGAACGCCGCGATTTGGGCCATCGGTAACGGGCTGGCCAGCACGACGCTGGTCATCTACCTCGCCCGGGAGTTGCACGCCGAGCGTTTGGGGCTGGGGATCGGCCTGCTGGTGGCCGCGCCGCAGTTGGCCGGGCTGTTGCGTCTCGGCGCTCCGGCGCTGGTCCGACGGGTCGGCGACCGGAAACGGTTCTGCCTGGCGGCGTTTCTAGGCGGCGCAGTGCTGTTGCTGGCGCTGCCGTGGGCAACCGCGCCGGGCTTGCTGTCTTCGGCCGGGTGGTCGCTGGCAGCATTGATCGTGCTGTGGTGCTTGTATCACTTGCTTCAGTACCTGGCGATGGTCGCCCTGTGGTCATGGCTGGCCGACGTCGCGTCGCGGCCGGTTCGCGGGCGGTTCTTCGGCTGGCGCGAGAGATGGCTGGTCGGCTGCCAGGCCGCCGCGATTGTCGCTGCCGGCGGGTTTGTTTGGGGCGCCTTGGAAACGTATCCCAGGCTGCCGCCGTGGTCGCCTTATGCGGCGATGGCTTCGCTCGGCGCGGCGTTTATGGTCGCGGCGCTCGTGCCGCTCGGGCGAATGCCGGCAGCCGACCGCGGCAAAGGGGACTCTCCCAATTTTCGCGGGCACCGCCGCGCAGCGGTGGTCGGCGAAAATGGGACTGCCCCCTTGCTTCGCCCTTTCGCGACACGCGCTTCTTGCCTTTGTTGGCGTTTGGCTGCTGGTTCTCGTTCTTCAACGGCGTGACCCAGTCGGCTCAAAACTACTTTCCGCTGGCGGTGCTGGGCATCCCGCTTATCCTTGCCAATTCCGTACAGACCGGGATGCGGCTGGGGCAATGGGCCGTCAGCCCGACCGTCGGCCGACTGGCTGACCGCCTGGGCAATCGGCCGGTAATGATCGTGAGCCAGTTGCTCGTTGCGGCCGGACTGCTGATGTATGCCACCGCCACGCCCGAGCAACTCGGCTGGTTCGTCGCAGCCTGGGTGTTCTGGATCGCGTACGCGGGCCTGAACGTCTGCCTGCCAAACCTGCTGTTGAGGCTTTCACCCCGGCGATTCAACCCGTCGTACATCGCCGCCTTCTACGCGGTTTCCGGCGTGTGCTACGCCGCAAGCACAGTCCTGGGCGGCGTGCTGGTCGATCATTGGGGGCGGGCGACGTTCTCGTTTGCCGGCTACGCGACGGCCTTCTTCCCCGGCCTGTTCGTCTTCGGCTGGGCGGCGCGGAGTCTCGGCGCGCTGTGGCTGTTGCCGATCGTGGAGCGGGACTGACCAAACAGCGTGTTTTCCTCTTGACTTTTTTGTGAGGGAATGTATGAATTGTTCTCAAGATGTGGATTGTTTTGCCGAAAGAGATTGGAAAGAGAATTGCTGCCGTGGGGCGATGACGGATTTCGCCTGCCGAATGCGGCGCTTCCAGGACCGACAACGGATGTCGCGACCCCGGTTCTCCACGGCTCCCCAGGAGATGTCACTCGATGACCGGCATTGATGCTGAGGCGTGTTCATGTTCGCGGGTGGATGATGAAGAGCCTCCGGGTACCACGGTTCCATTCCTGGTTCCTCGCGTAGCAGCGAGACCCTCCCGGCCGCGGCGGTCGGGCACGGTTGTTCAACGCGATATTTTCTCTCCCGGCGCCGTTCTGGGCCGGACGCCCCGCAGCACCTTCCAAACCAGGGTCTTTCGCAAGGCGTTTTACCCCAACGTCGCCGATCGCGATTGGAACGATTGGCATTGGCAGGCCCGAAACCGCCTGCGAACGCTGGCCCAACTGGAGCAGGTGCTGGTGTTGTCCGAGGACGAGCGGGCGGCCCTTTCTCAGGGCGAGACGATGCTGCCGGTGAGCGTCACGCCCTATTACATGAGCCTGATCTCCCGCGACGATCGCTGCCAGCCGCTGCGGCGGACGGTGATCCCCAGCGCGGCCGAGTTCTGCCGCGGCCCGGGCGAGGCGGACGATCCGCTCGGCGAGGACGCCGACAGCCCGCTGCCGGGCCTGGTGCACCGCTATCCGGACCGGGCCTTGCTGTTGGTGACCGACTTCTGTTCGAGCTACTGCCGCTACTGCACGCGTTCGCGGGTGGTGGGGCACGGCGGGATCAGTCCCGGCGAAGACCGGCTGGAACAGGCGTTCGACTACATCCGCCGCACGCCGACGATCCGCGACGTGCTGATTTCCGGCGGCGACCCGCTGGCGCTGAGCGACGAGCGGCTCGACTGGATTCTCGGCCGGCTGCGGCAGATTCCGCACGTCGAGTTCTTACGGATCGGCACCAAGATGCCGGCCGTGCTGCCGCAGCGAATTACGGTCGGGCTTTGCCGTGTGTTCCGCAAGCACCATCCGCTGTGGATGAGTCTGCATTTTTTGCACCCCGACGAATGCACGCCCGAATCGTCCCTGGCCTGTGCCCGGTTGGCCAATGCCGGCGTGCCGCTGGGCTCCCAGACGGTGCTCCTGGCGGGCGTCAACGACGACGTGGAGACGATGAAGCGTCTCGTCCACCGCCTGTTAATGATGCGCGTGCGGCCCTATTACCTGTACCAGTGCGACCCGATCAGCGGCTCGGCCCACTTCCGCACGTCAATCTCACGGGGTCTGGAGATCATCGAAGGGCTCCGCGGCCATACAACCGGTTACGCGGTGCCCAACTATGTGATCGACGCCCCCGGCGGCGGCGGCAAGATACCCCTGCAGCCAAATTACGTCGTCGGCCGCGACGGCGACGATCTACTGCTGAGGAACTTCCGCGGTAACGTGTACCGCTATCCTGATCCGGTGTCAGGGGCGACACCTGTCGTCCCACGTCGGAAGGGGTAGGATGGCTGGGTGATGCACCACGAAAAGACATTGGAAACGGGCGATGGACGCCGCGGACAAACTCGCTATCATTTCCCGACATGCCGCCCAGCGAATGACGCAGCGAGGGGCGACATTGGAGGAAACCGAGCGAGCCATTCGCGCTGGATCGTGGCAGCCCGCGCAACGTGGCAAGTGGCACGCTCGTAGCAATTTTCCTTTCGACACCATCTCACCCGTCAACGGCCGACATTACGGCCGATTACGGGCCGGACGAAAAACTTGCCGGGCTGGAAATTATCGACGCCTCCCAGGTGCTTGGTGAAGACTGCGCACAAAGTCGTGCTGGAATTGGTGCCGTGGCGTCGTCGGCGACGGTCTGAAGACCGTCTTGGCGTTTTCTCCAGATTGGAGAGCACATCCGTGCGATGGACTCTATTTGTCGCCTTATGACTATGAACGTTGGTTTAACTTACGACCTTCGTGCCGACTACCTCGCCGAAGGCCATTCTCCCGAGGAAACCGCCGAGTTCGATCAGGCAGCCACGATTGAAGGCATCGAAGCCGCCCTGTTGGAACTCGGCTATCGCACCGATCGCATCGGCAACGCCCGGCGGCTCGTCGAGCGGCTGGCCGACGACGACCGCTGGGACCTGGTGTTCAACATCGCCGAGGGGCTGCACGGCGTAGCCCGCGAGGCCCAGGTGCCGGCGATTCTCGACGTGTATGACGTCCCTTACACGTTTTCCGACCCCCTGGTGCTGTCAGTGGCGTTGCACAAGAATCTGACCAAGACCATCGTGCGGCAGGCGGGCATTGCCACGCCCGACTTCGCCGTGGTGGCCGAGCCCGGCGACGTCGACGGCGTCGACCTGCCCTTTCCGCTGTTCGCCAAGCCGGTGGCCGAGGGAACGAGCAAGGGCATCGACGGGGCGTCGAAAATCGCCGATCGGCAGTCGCTTCGCCGTACCTGCACCGGACTCCTCGAGCGCTTTCGGCAGCCGGTTCTGGTCGAGACGTTTCTTTCCGGTCGCGAGTTTACCGTCGGTCTGACCGGCACCGCGGCGGAGTCGAAGGTCGTGGCGACGATGGAGATCCACCTGTTGCCCGGGGCCGAGGCCGAAGTCTACTCGTACGTCAATAAAGAGCTGTGCGAGGAGTTGGTCCGCTACGAACTGGCCCGGCCGGCCGACGATCACGTAGTGGCGGCGGTCGAGGCCATGGCCCTGGCGGTCTGGCGCCTGCTGGGATGCCGCGACGGCGGCCGGATCGACATCCGCTGCGACGCCCAGGGCCGGCCCAATTTCATCGAGGTCAATCCGCTGCCAGGCCTGCACCCGCAGCACTCCGATCTGCCGATCCTTTCGGGCTACGTGGGCGTGTCATACGTCGAGTTGATCGACCGGATCGTCCGATCGGCCCGGCGACGGTTCGCGGCGCAGCCCGCGGTGGCTGTCTCGGCCGCTTAACTGCTCATGCGCATCGCCGTCCTTCACAATGCCGTGCCCGACGATGCCCCTGTGGAAGACCGCGACACGCTGGTGCAGGTCGAAACGGTCGTCGCGGCATTGGGGCGGCTCGGCCATGAAACGACTGCGGTGGCTTGCACGCTCGATCTCGCGGCGCTTCACGATCGCATGCGGCAAGAACGGCCGGAGCTCGTCTTCAACCTGGTTGAATCGCTGGCCGAGGACGATTCGTTGGCGCATCTCCCCTTGGCCGTGCTCGACACGCTGGGCATCGCGTATTCGGGCAGCCGGACGGAGGCCGTGCTGGCCACGACGAACAAGGTGCTCGCCAAACGACGGCTTACCGCGTCAGGACTGCCCACGCCGGCATGGATCGACATGGACGCCGATGGCGAAAAATCCGAGGCCCCGCCGTGCGCTTGCTGGATCATCAAGGGCGTCTGCGACCAGGCGTCCCGCGGGTTGGACGACGGCTCCGTTCTCAGGGACGCCGAACCGGCAGAGGTGCGACGCCGGTTGGGCAAGCGAGCCGCAGAGACCGGCCGTCCATGCTTTGCCGAGCAGTTCATCGAGGGGCGCGAGTTCAACCTTTCCATGCTCGCGGGGCGCAACGGGCCCGAGGTGCTCCAGCCGGCCGAGATCGATTTTTCTGCCTTCCCGCCCGGCAAACCGCGGATCGTCGGCCATCGGGCCAAGTGGCAGGCCGACTCGTTCGAGTATCGCCACACGCCGCGCCGCTTCGGGTTTGAAGCCGCCGACGCGCCGCTGCTGGATCGCCTGCGAGAACTTGCCGAAGCTTCCTGGGAGTTGTTCGGAGTTCGCGGCTGGGTGCGGGTCGACTTCCGCGTCGACACGTCGGGGCAGCCCTGGATATTGGAGGTCAACGCCAGTCCATGCCTGTCGCCCGACGCCGGATTCGCCGCGGCCCTGGAAAACGCCCGAATTCCATTCGACAAGGCAATTCAACGTATCGTGGAGGACGCAGTAGCAGGCACGCTCCGCGTGCCGTAACCGACGTAATGAATGTGTTGTGTCAGAAATACACCCGGCCAGGCGACGGCACGCGGAGCGTGCCTGCTACTTGGCATGCCTGCTACGGATCGACCCATGGAACTGCGAAATGGCGTTCGTCCGGACGACCGCGAGGCGGTCCGCCGGCTGGTTGCATCGACCGGCATGTTTTCACCGGAAGAAATCGACGTGGCCGTGGAATTGGTCGACGATCGGCTCCGGCGCGGCCCGGCGAGCGATTACCACTTCATCTTTGCCGACGAGGGTGGCCGGGCGGTCGGCTACACCTGCTACGGGCCGATCGCGCTGACGGCCGCAAGCTTCGACCTCTATTGGATCGCCGTGGACAAGTCGCTCCAAGGGCGGAAGATCGGCCGGCTGCTGCTGGAGCGGACCGAACAGTTGATCCGTGCGGCCGGGGGACGGAATGTCTACATCGAGACCTCGAATCGGGGGCAATACGCCCCGACGCGCGGCTTTTATCTGCGCTGCGGCTATGCACAGGCCGCGCTCTTGCCCGATTTCTATGCCGACGGCGACGACAAGGTGGTCTACGCGCGGCAGTTGGACGAAGACGTGGGGCGGGGACTGTCCCGATTTTTGTGGTAGGACGCCAAAAAATGGGACTTTCCCCCTAGCATTCCGATACACGCGGGACGACCACCACGGCCGAAACACTTTGTTAGTCCCTGCTTGGCTAGACTGTGTCAGAACAGGTGCAGATAGTGCGGGGAGGACTTGAGGCACCCCCCGCTCTTTTCATAAAAATCCTTGTTCAAATGGAAAATTCCGCGCTGTGAGTGTATCCACGGCGCATTAGGATAGGCATGGAAGTCGACCAACTCCTTCCACCGCACATAGTTCTGATGGCCGTTTGATTCCAGCAAACCCATATCGTTCAACCCCGGAAATGGTGCCAGTCGGGCAGCCACGTTCTTGTTCCAATCCACGAGAGTCGGCGTGCAGGTGAGATCGGCAAGATAGCAGGGCACGTTGGCTTCATGTGCGACTCTTGCCATCTGCATGGTCATGCTTAGGGTCTTGGCGGCCGCCTTGAGGGCAATTGCCTTGTACCCCATCTGGATACGGGTGGTCACGTCGGCGGCGGTGTGGGCACTCTCATCAGCGGCGATCCTGATCCCAAGATCCCCCACGTGGACGTCCGCTTCTTCGGGAAACGGCTCTTCGATAATGGCGATTTGATCGAACATGCCCACGCGTTTGGCGTGATCCAAAAGGCGTTCGAGCGTTTCCTTCTTTTCGTATCGGCCATTGGCATCGAAGTAGTAGGGGATCTTCCCGTTCTTCGTGTGAGGTGTTTCCCTGTGGCCGATCAGCTTGTGAATAGCTTCGATTCTTGCCTTGTCGCCTTCGAGCATCTCGTCCTGTGTGCCGGGCCGGCCGATCTTTATCTTCATGAAGAAGTAGCCGTCGTCGACCGCTTTCTTGATCTCTGCCAGCGGGACGTTATAAGAGAGAAGCGGTATGTGCGCGACATGTGAATGTCGGTAACAAAGGGCCTTGCGGTACTCCTCGGGAATCATGTCGTCGAACGTCTTCATGCCGTTTTCTTCGGCGTATATCATCCATGCGGCATTGTCCAACGCAACCAGCGAGCTAAGCGTAAACGTCATTCTTAGCCGATCATTCTCAGTGATCCGCATGCCGTACTCATGAGCGCTTTGCAGAATTGCGTTCTGGAGTTCGATGGGGGTTCTGAATCCTACCCCCTTGATGTGCTGAAGGGTCCGTTCGAGAGTACCGTGGAGCAGAAGATTGCCCGCAGACTCGGAATGTGCCAGAAACACGTCCAGGTCGCTCCAGGCTAAGCACTGGGTTTGAAGCCCGACATGCCTGATTCCTGAATCGCTCTCCAGCAAAGCAGCGGAGACCCAGAATTTCGCGTTGATAGATCCCTTTGAAGCCAAATGGTCTGACCAACGGCTCCCGCTCAAAATCGGAATTGACGCCTCTGACCGAAATGGTTTTTCGCGATGAGTCTTCCGTTCTCGTGGCTTGCATATGCATTACCCCACTTTCGGCCGCATCGGCCAACGTTTCGAACGAGGTTATTGCCGCACCCGTGATGCCAACTGAAAGGCTGCAATCCTTGATAAAATCTCTTCTCGAAAATGTCTGCCCGCGCTGCTTCTCTGTTCGCGTTCATCAATACACCGTGTACGGGTCAACTCATGCTTCATAACCGCAACGGGCAGGTCATCCGGATGCCGCAACAGTGCCCATTCTACCTGGCCGGACGTGTTGGCGTAAGGTCCTGCAACTGCGTAGTTTTGCACGGGCAGCCGTAGCGCCAAGGCAGGCAGGCGATTGTGCTGCGTCCAGGATGGTCCAACACCTCGCACATGCGGTGGGTGACGAACCGGCGGCATTACGAGACACCGACGACGATCCCGCTTGGCTGCCTCCTCCGGAAGCACCGTGAGCCTTGGCGGTCGTGTGTAAGCCTCTGTCGTGCGTGACTGCGGCATTCGCTATTGACAGCCCAGGCTGCAGTTGCACTCGTAGAAAACGCCATATATAAAGATATGAAAGCGGCGTCCTGTGCACAAATGTCGTCTGATGTACTGGATACTGATCGACGGGCAGCCTAGGTCCCTGAAGTAGGCCCGCGTACCAGGAGTAGACGATCAAACCCCGCGAGCCTTCACCGGCACGTCATTTGGCGACTACGATGCTCTCAGCTCCCCGTACCCCCATATCACAGCATAACGTCATGCCTTGCGAGGAGGAGTTTGCCATGAGCGAAAGGATCAATCGACGCACGTTCACCAAGGCCACCGCGGCTGCCGCGTTGTCAATGACGGCCGTGCAAAGGACCCGCGCTGACGGGGCTGCCAACCGAATTCGGCTGGGCTTCATTGGGCTCGGCAACCGTGGCTCCCAATTGTTGGCCAGCTTCATGAGGCACGGCGACGTGGAAATTGTCGCCTTGTGTGATGTCTATAAGCCATATCTTGAGCGCGACCGGAGTAAGGTCGATCCGCGGGTATTGGCAGGGGTCCGCAACATGGTGCCGCAAATGGGCGAGAAGTTTGACAATTCGGTCTGCGCTACAGTGATTTTCGCACGGTCCTTGATCGGAAGGACATCGACGCCGTGGTCATCGCCACGCCCGACCACTGGCACGCCATCCAGACCGATCGACGCCTGCAACGCGGGCAAGGACGTCTACGTGGAGAAGCCGCTGTCGATCACGGTCGACGAGGGCCGGCAAGATGGTCGAGGCCGCCCGCCGCAACAACGCGCATCGTCCAGGTGGGCACGCACCGCCGCTCTGGCACGATCTACGCCAGGGCCCACGATCTGGTCCGCTGCCGGCGAGATCGGCAAGGTGACGGTGTGCCGGGCGTACCACCGCAGCAACATGACGCCCGACGGCATCGGCAAGGCCCCGCCCACCGATCCCGCCGGCCGACCTGGACTGGAACATGTGGCTCGGCCCCCGGCCCGATGCGGCCCTACCAGGCGACACATCGCGCCGTACAAGTTCCGCTGGTGGCAGCTCTATTCGTCGCAGACCGCCAACAACGGCGTCCATTACCTCGACGTCGATCCGCTGGCTGACCGACGACGTGGCCCCGGCGTCGATCTGCGCCATGGGCGGCTGCTACGCGGTGGACGACGACCGCACGATCCCCGACACGCTGGAAGTGACCTTCGAGTTTCCCGCCGGGCGGCTGGTGATCTTCGGCATGTACGAGACCTGCGGCAACCAGACGATGGCCCGCGGCGGGTTCGTCGAGCTTCGCGGCACCAAGGGCACGCTGTTCGTCAGCGACAACGGCTTGGAGGTCGTGCCCGAGACTGGCGGCCAGTTCCAGAACCAAGCCGCACGGATGCGGCCGGTCAAGGAGAGTCGCACAGACGGCGACCTCACGGTCCAGCACACCCGCAACTTCCTCGACTGCGTCAAGAGCCGCCGCAAACCCAACGCCGACGTCGAGGAGGGCCACCGCTCGACGACGATGAGCCTGCTGGCCAAGATCTCCTGGCTCACCCGGCTCCGCTTCGAATGGGACGCCGAGAAAGAACAGATCACCAACAGCGCCGAGGCCAACGCGATGCTGCACTACGAGTATCGCGAGCCGTGGAAGCTGGAGTGAGTGCCCTTCCGCATGCTGAACGACCTCGTGTGAATTCGGCAGGAAACCAACCGGCGATGGGACGAACAAAGCACGGCTCTTGCCGGGTATGGCAAGATGTGTCAGCAAGTATCCCCATTATTTTGCCGTGGTCTCCTCGTCTTTTCTCTCTTGTTTGGCGATTCCCAGTTTGTGCAACCCTTCTACGAGCCCCTTGAGTCGCTGTTGTTGGTCCTCCTTCGGATGGGAACACACCTTCTCCAATCCCGGCAGCTTTCTGCCGACGATTTGCAGGTATTGCCGCACTGTCATCACGGAGCCCTCGTCAAAGTCCAAGACTTTGAGCAGTCGACGATCCAACTGGTCGTTGTATTTCTGCTTCGAGATCGGTGGGGATACTGAATCGACTACGTCATCGCAAAGGCCATTGGCTTGAAGGTGTTTGCAGGGCTTACAAATGTCATCGGCGCCGACGACGAACTGCACCTTGCGGTTAACGTCAGCCAGCACGGCTTTCGCCACCAGATGCACTGCGTGCCCATAAGGATGAGGGCTGAAATTTCTCGCCGCGCCCAATGCTGGTAACAATATCAAGCAAGTGATGCGGACGTAATCTCATCGGCACCTCGTCTTTCTGTTCTTCCGCAGCATTAGGAACGCCAATCGGGCACCCATTCTAACGAGGCGGCAGATCGGCTACAATCGTGCCGTTGGCGTACCGCGTTGCGAACGTCGTTTTCCCCGTGCTGCAAAGGAAGGTCGCTGATGTGCCCATCGAAGATCGTCAAGTCGGACAACGTCGGGGCGGTGCTGCGCCGCGCTTTGGCGGCCGGCGAAGGGTTGTTGCGGTTGACGCCCACCTGGGTGCCGCGCAACTTCCTGCATCCCGGCAAGCGGATCAAGTTGGCGCCGACCGATTGGTACGCCCTGGGGACGCACCGCGGCGGCATCGACGAGCGCTGGTTCGCCAGCACGACCGAGGCCGCCAACGACGACCGGGCCGACGACGAAGGACTCAGCTACTGCGCGTTCGAGAATGAACGGTTCCTGTTCCGCGACGCCGTGGCCGAGGCCGGGCCGCAAATCGTCGGCGAGAACATGTGGGAAAAATATCGCCGCTGGCCCGTCTTCGCCAAGTTCTTCGACAACATGGGGCCCATTCCGCATCACATGCACCAGCGAGCCCAGGACGCCGCGCTGACGGGCCAGCAGGGCAAGCCGGAGTGCTACTATTTTCCGCCCCAGCTCAACGCCGCCGAAAACCACTTCGACTACACGTTCATGGGTCTTGAACCGGGCACGACGAAGGCCGACGTCCGCCGCTGCCTGGAAAACTGGAACCGGGGCGACAACGGAATCCTTGACCTCTCGCGGGCCTATCGCCTCACGCCCGGCACCGGCTGGATGCTTCCGGCCGGCGTGTTGCACGCCCCCGGCTCGATGTGCACCTTCGAGTCACAGTGGGGCTCAGACGTGTTCGGCATGTTCCAATCGCTCATCGAAGGCCGCGAAGTCCCCTGGGAACTGTTGGTTAAGGACATGCCGCCGGAGAAGCATCACGATCTCGATTTCATCATCGGGCAGCTTGACTGGGAGAAGAACGTCGATCCCTTTTTCAAGGAGCACAACTACGTCGAGCCGATTGTCGCCCCGCAATCGTCGGGCCCCGGCTATACCGATCGCTGGATCGACTATGGGCGTTTCGACGGCGAGCAGTTGGTGTCGGCCAAAGAACTGACCGTGATGCCGGGGGCGAAGTGCGCGCTGAAAGACGCCGGGGCCAGCGGCTGGATCACGGTGCAGGGCAGCGGCCGCATCGGAAAATTGATCGTTCAGGCCCCGGTCATGATCCACTTCGGCGAGGAGCCGTGGGACGAGGTCTTCATCACGCATGATGCCGCGGCGGCCGGGATCGAGATCGAAAACACCGGCGGCGAGCCGCTCGTAGGACTGCGCTACTTCGGTCCGGCTACGCACCAGAACATGCCGGAGATCGGCGATCACCGGAAGCAGAGTCCAGCCGCAGTGAGCCGTCGGTAGTCCGACACACCTTATCTGTCGGGTGGCACCCAACTTGTCAAGTGAACGCGGTCGAGGCACGAGGTACTGAGTCCCCAACTTCTCCCCTGGTCTTCTCATCGCCGCCCCACGCTTGCCGGTTGCTGTGCGGCGAGGCGGACGATCAGGCGCTCGAGGATCAGTCGCGGGGGCATGGCGCTCTGGCCTTTAAGATCGAGATCGGCTTGCAGCAGCCAGCGATCGATTTGGCTGCCGCGGTGCCGGCCGATGCGGCGGAGTTGGCGCTCGACCTTCTGCACCACGAAGGTACGCACGCCCGACTGTACCAGGGCGTCGCGGAGCGTGATGCGGCGTCGGGCGGCCTCGGCCTGGATCACGAGGCGCGTGGCTGCCGCCAGGCGGCGAAGCGTGGCAGAGATCTGCGCCGACAGTCCGACGGGTTGCTCGCCGGCGGCCAAGAGGCGGTCGAGCTGTAGCAGGGCCTCGGAGGCGTCGCCGTCGAGGGCGGCGTCGAGCATGTCCCAGGTGGTTTTCGCCCGCCATCCGCCGACGGCCCGACCGATCAGTTCCGGCGTGATTTTCTTGTCGTCGCCGACCATAAGGGCCAGCTTGGCCAGTTCCTGGTCGAGCAGGCCAAGTTCAAGCCCGACGACTTCGACGAGCATCTCCGCCGCCGCCGGCGCAAGCTGCACGGCATGGCACTGCCTTGCCCATTCGGCAAGCTGCTTGCACAGTTTGGCCAGCGATGGGACATGGCAGTCGACCAGGAGTCCTCCGGCGGCGATGGATTTGTAGAGGCGCGTGTTGGCCGGCAGCGAATCGACGTCGAGGACCAGCACGCCGCTTCGGCTGGGCCGGGCGACATAGTCCTCCAACTCGGTGCGATAGTGGCTTACAAACGCGTCGGCGTCCTCGACCACTGCCAGCCGTCGGCCGTCGCCGAACATCGCCACGGTCGAGAGCACCTCATAGACATCGCGAAAGGGCGCGTCGCGGCCGTCGAACGTGGTCAGCGAGAAGTCGGCGTCGCCGCCGCCGAGAACTGCCGCCCGAAGGCAAAGAATCGCCTGCCGCCGCAGATAGGCATCGTCGCCGAACACCGCGCAGACCGCCTGGGCCGGATGCTTGTCCGGCTGAGCCAAGTAGTCGAGCGCGGCGACGGGCTTGTCAGCCATGCCGTCAGTATAGAGGAGTGGGACGGCAGCGGCGAGGGCGGCGAGGAAGGCGACAGTCCCATTCTTGCTGACACAAAAATCGGGACAGTCCCCAAGACGCTTGCGACAGTCCCCGAGACGCTTAGTCCCCGTTTAGGAGCGGCTACCAATGGCGTGCGGGCTGGGCGGCGGTCGGGCCGACCGGACGAACGTCGCGGACGCGGACCGTGGGACGCGATTGGTCGATGGTGACGGGATCGGAAGTCTCATACGCGCCGATGTTGCCCGCCTCATCACGGACTGCCAGCCGCAGGTAGAACTGTGCGGGCATGCGGTTTTCCAGCGGCCACGCGTAGCGGCCCGTGTTGTCCAAGCCGGCGGCAATCGGCAGCCACGGACCGGTGCGTTTCTGGCTGAACGAGAGGGAGACCGGCCGCGCGGCCAACATCCGATCGTCGGCTTGCCAGGCGATAATCAGGCATCCTGCCTCAGCGTCTGTGCCTTGTTCGGCAGAAATGATCCTCGCCACCGGACGGGTAACGTCGACGCCGACCCAAAGGTCCGGCAGATCGCCGGCCTGGGGCGGTTTGCCGCCGAGGCCGGCGCCGTTGGTCACGACGATGCGAAATCCGTAGACGCCCTCCTCGTCAACGGTCACCAAGATCGGACTGCGTTTGTCCTGGTCCACGGCGTAACTGCGCCACGTGCGACCGCTGTCACGGGTGCCCCACAGTTCGACGCTGCCGATTCCCGACGGTCCGATCGAGTCGATCTCGTACTCGAGTTCAAAGAGCCGCGAGTTGACCATTCGCGGATGCTCGCCGGGTGGTAAGCTGAGCGTCTTGCTGTCCCCGGTGGCTTTTTGCAGCGCCGGGAAGCGGTTGCCGATCGGCGGGTTGATGGAAATGGCCACCGAACCACGGGGCTCGGCGGCGTCCGCACTCGACCGCGCAACGTCGCGCGGCGTTTCGACCTGCACCTGGGCGATTGCCGCATTGCCGGCCGTATCGGAGACTTCGGCGCGACTTCGATGTCTCCCCCGGTCGACTTCGGCTGGAAGGTGACCTGGCCGCTCTTGGGGCCGGTATGATCTGCGACGTCCTTCCGCTCCAGAGCCACCGGGTTCCAGGAACTGTCCGTCGCTCCGCGATATTCGACGTTGAGGCTCTTGGGTTTGATCGGCTTGTCGGTCTCCCAATGCACGGATACGGAACCCGCAGGAGTGCGTTGGGCCGATAGGTTCAGCGCCGGTCGCTTCGTATCGACAAGCACACGGAGCGCCGGGCCGGCGATTTGCTGTGGCCGGACTTGGCCCGAGCGGTCGACCGTGCGGATGGCAAACCAGTACTCGCCGTCGCCGTTGGCGACGGAAGAGGAATTGCTGCTGCGCAGGCGGCGCCTTGGCGTACATCTGCCACCGCGAGCCGCGGTCGGAGGACACCAGCAGTTGCACTTCGGCCGGCTGCCGCCTCGGGTTGTCGAGGCGTTCAATGCGGAAGGGAATGGCAAAGACCGGCTCTTTCGTCGCGATCAGTTCCGGAAGCATCCGGGCGGCGCCGCGGCCGTTTGGCCGAGGAGGGCGACGCTAAGAAACCATCCTGAGAGCGATGCCAACCACATTGGGATATTTGGAATAAGACGCCTTGCAAAGCCGGCGCCGCGCACGATCCGTCGATAATGCCAGAAGATGGCATCGGTTAGAGCGACGGCGATACTTGAGCGTGTAGGCGCAACAGCGGTAATATGGGAAGAATAGGAGATCATTCACATTCATCGGCAAGAGACATCTCCCATCGCTTCCTGCAACATCGTGCACTTGCCAACCTGGAAGAGGCCGGGGGGGCTTGCATTTTACACCTGCGCAAGAGTAATAGATAGTAGACACGGCTCACAGCGTGACATCGGGCTACAGCTCGCAGGTGAGGCTGTGCCTGACAATCAGCACGTCTTGACGTCAGGCACAGCCTGACCTACGGATTGTAATTGGGTCGGTGCCACTCACCCCCGCATCTATCCCTAATACCAATGCCCCAGCACAGAATCGCGGTCATCACCGGCAGCGGGAAGCGGCGCGTCGGCAACGCCATCGCACTGGCGCTGGCAGAGCGCGGCTACGACATCGCCTTGCACTACCACCGCTCGGCCGCGGAGGCACACGAAACGGTCGAGCAACTTCAGCGTTTTGGCGTCCGCGCTGCTGCGTTCCAGGCCGACGTGGCCGTCGAGCGGGACGTCGCACGGCTGTTCGACGAGGTGCTCGAGGAGTTTGGCCGTGTCAACGTGCTGGTTACTGCCGCCGCGATCTGGGAACCTAAGCCGTTGGAAGAGACCACGGCGGCCGACGTGCGGCGCCACTTCGAGATCAACGCCCTGGGGACGTTTCTGTGCTGTCGGCGGGCGGGCCTCATTATGGTTGGCCAGCCGGAAGGCGGCGCGATCGTGACGATCGGAGACTGGGCCATCGCCCGACCGTATCCGGACTACGCGGCCTATCTGCTCAGTAAGGGCGCGATTCCGACGCTGACCAAAACTCTGGCCGTGGAGCTGGCCGAGCGGAATCGTGCGATCCGCGTCAACTGCATTCTTCCGGGGCCGGTCATGCCGCCGGAGGATGCCTCGGATCACGATTTGAGCGGCGCCGCGGCTGGCACTCTGTTGAAGCGGCTCGGACGGCCGGAGAATGTGACGCGGGCAGTCGTGTTTCTGGTCGAGAACGACTTCGTCACCGGCGTGTGCCTGCCGGTCGACGGCGGTCGCACGATCGCCGGCAGCACGTAGGGGCCACGGAGGGGCCTCGTTCGATGAGGGTACTCTAAGGGGCGTGACCCACGTCGCAGGGGACAGCCCAATTCCCTCGGCACGAAAATTGGGACAGTCCCCCGGGGGTGGAAATTGCGCTCTACCCGGGGTCGCCTGAGCGCCGATGGGTGATTATAATGCGGTGTTTTGGTGTGATGGCGAAGCTCGGTTTAACAAACAGGTCCTCATGAGTCAGATCGATACGCTTCCGGAACGTCCGGCGCAACCTTCTGTATCGCTTGGCTTTGCGGCCGAGACGCTCTACGACAAATGCGTCTTGCTCGCGCGAATCTATGGTGGAGCTGGCATGCGGATGTCATTAATCTTTTCCGCGACCTCGACCCTATTCGCTGGCGGCAACTGGACCACAATCCGATCGCGCTGCTCTCGGAGTTTACGCCGGAGCGGCTCGAGATGCGGGCGTCGGAACTGGTGCTCTACAGCCGGATCAGCCAGGCCTATCGCCGGCTAAAGGAATACGTCAACGAGGTGCCGTCGTGGGGGCGAACCCACGCCGGGGTGCTGGGCTCGAAGCCGGTGGCGTATTTTTCGCTCGAGTTCGGCGTGCATGAGTCGGTGCCGGTCTACTCGGGCGGCTTGGGCGTGCTTTCGGGCGATCATATTAAGAGCGCCAGCGGACTTGGCGTGCCCCTGGTGGCCATCGGACTGTTCTACGACCAGGGCTACTTCAAGCAGCATCTCGACGTCGACGGGTGGCAGCACGAGGAATATCTCGACACGAAAGTCGAGAACCTGCCGATGGAGCCGGCCCTGGGCCTCGACGGCCGCCCGATCACCGTGCGGATCGACACGCGGACGGGCAAACTGCTGGCCAAGGTGTGGCTGATGCGCGTGGGGCGCGTGAACCTTTACCTGCTCGATTGTGACGTGCCGGGCAACAGTCCGGAGGATCGCGAGTTGACGGCCCGGCTTTATGGCGGCGACATCCGCACCCGCGTGCCGCCAAGAGCTTGTGGCCGGCGTGGGAGGCGTGCGCACGCTCAACGCGATTGGGATTGTGCCGGGCGTCTACCATCTCAACGAAGGTCACAGCGCGTTCGCGACGCTGGAAGCGATTCGCACGCGGATGAAGAACGACGGGCTTAGTTTCGACGCCTCGTTGCGCGAGCAGGCTCAGCACACGGTTTTCACCACCCACACGCCGGTGCCGGCCGGCCACGACCGCTTCGACCGGAGCTTGATTGAGGAGCACCTCGGGCCGCTGCGCGACGAGTTGGGCGTCTCGATCGAGCAACTGATGGGCCTGGGACGCGTCGAGCCGCAAAACGAGCAAGAGACGTTCTGCATGACCGTGCTCGGTCTGAAGCTTTCGCGCAGAGCCAACGCTGTCAGCAGCCTGCACGGGCACATCAGCCGGCGGATGTGGGCGCATCTGTGGCCGTGGCGGGTGGAAGAAGAAATCCCCATCGGGCACATCACCAACGGCGTGCACATCCAGAGTTGGCTGGCGTGGCAGATGCAGCAGCTTTATGACCGGTACTTTCCAGCTAACTGGATGCGGCGCATGGGCGAGCCCGACGTGTGGCAGACGATCCACGAGGTCGATCCGGGCGAGCTATGGGAAACGCATTACGCGCTGAAGAACCTGCTACTGGCGTTCGTCCGGCGGCGCGTCAGCCGGCAGTGCCGCCGCCGGGGCGAGAGCGACGACGCGGTGGAAGCCGCCCGGAACATTTTGGATCCGAACGTTCTGACCATCGGTTTCGCGCGGCGTTTTGCGACCTACAAGCGCGCGGCGATGGTGTTCAGCGACCTGGATCGGATGGCAGCCATGGTCGGCGACCCCCAGCGGCCGATTCAGATGATCTTTGCCGGCAAGGCGCACCCGGCCGACGAACCCGGCAAGCAATTGATCCAGCGGATCGCCAACCTGAGGCACGATCCGCGGTTCGCCGGCCGCATCGCGTTCGTCGAAGATTACGATATCAACGTCTGCCGGCACTTGATTCAAGGGGTCGACGTGTGGCTGAACAACCCCCGCCGCCCGCTGGAGGCCTCGGGCACGAGCGGCCAGAAAGCCGTGCTCAACGGGGCGCTAAACCTCTCGATCCTCGACGGCTGGTGGGCCGAGGCGTATGACGGCTCGAACGGGTTCGCCATTGGCAAAGGCGCCTCGCACGTCGACGACCGTGTGACCGACGCCCGCGACGCCGCCGATCTGTATCGCGTGCTGACGGAGGACGTCATTCCGTTGTATTACGATCGCGACATCGACGGTCTGCCGCGGCATTGGATCAAGCGCATGATGAACTCGATCAGTTCCCTGGCCTGGCGGTTTAGCGCCGACCGCATGGTCGCCGACTACGTCCGCCACACGTATCTGCCGGCCGCCGGCGGATTGAGTTGCGACATGGATGTGAGGTAGGTGGCGGGGAACGAGGGGCGAGGGATGGGAGATGCCTTTGCCCTAGCCTTGGCTACCTCCAAACCCCGAATCTCCAATCCCGAGCCCCGACTCCTGAACCCTGAACCCGTCCCCCATCCCTCACCCCACGCCCCATGAACGTCTACGTCCTGATCGGCCACCAGAAGACCGGGAGTTTTTGCCACGCGATCGCCACGACGGCGGTCGAGGAACTTCGGGCCGCCGGACATGAAGTCGTCTATCACGACTTGTACGAAGAGAAGTTCGATCCGATCCTGCCGCACGAAGAGATTCCCAAGGACGCCGCGGTCGACCCGGTGGTCGAACAGCATTGCCGCGAGATCGTCGCGGCCGACGGCCTCGTTGTTGTGCATCCGAACTGGTGGGCAATGCCGCCGGCCGTGCTGAAGGGCTGGCTCGATCGCGTTTTGCGGCAGGGGGTAGCCTACCAGTTTGGCCCCGGCGGCGTTGAGCCGCTTCTGGGCGGCAGGCGGGCGGTGGTGTTCACCACGTCGAACACGCCGCGGGAAGACGAGTTGCGACTGTTCGGCGACCCGCTGGAAAACCTCTGGAAGGCGTGCATCTGCAAGTTCTGCGGCATCGAGGACTTCGTGCGCCGCAATTTCGACCCGATCATCCTCAGCACGCCCGAGCAGCGGCGCGGCTGGCTCGACGAGGTCCGAACGCTGGTCCGCAGCCGGTTTCCAGCGTAGGGGCCGTGGCACACACTCGCGTCTGCCCACCTTGCGGACATTTCATAGGCAGACAGGAATGTCTGCTCCACCGCGGGTAGAAATGCGGGCTAATATTGGCCGGACCGTGGGAAGAAGCGGAAGAAGTAGAACGCGCCGACGACGGCCATCACCGCGCCCCACCAGATGCTCGGATGGAGCCAGTTCAGGGCCAGCCCGGCTTCGATCTCCGGCCGGACGAGTGCATAGAGGCCGGTGCCACAGATGATCAGGCCGTAGACCAGCAGGGTGCCGCCGATAAAGAACCAGATCGGCACTTGATGTTCGGTGTTCCATGCGTTTTGCCTCACCAGAAAATGATGTTGATCGCCACCAGCGTCGCCAGCACCAGAGTGGCCCATAGGGCGGGACGTTGATACCAGGGGCAAGGCCCCTCGTCGGGCAGCGGCGTCAGGCCCATCACAAGGTTCGTCAAGCTCCGCGTCCGGCTTGGGCTTCGTGAAGACACTCACGCCGACGGCCACCGCCAGGCAGATCACCGAGCGTCCAGAACGCGCTATACATGTTGACCGCCATCGGCTTGGCCTTTTCCGACCGGGCGATGTACTTGGTGTGTTCCTTATTGAACTGGGCAGGGTTGAAGCGCTGCGTGATCTCGACCGGCGTCGACCTTGACGCCCGGCTTGAGAACGACCGTCAAACCGTCCTCGCCAAACTTAGCCGTCTCGTTGTTCTTGGCGAGCACCACGTCCGGGGCGAGCACGCGAACCATCACGACCTCGTTCTTCTTGGTCGTGATGGTTGCCGGCAGACACTCACCTCGCGCGACGACGAGCTTGACCGGTGACGATCGTTGTCCGACGTGCGCCGGTGCGGAATGGGCACGTTCGTCGTCGTCACCGTGCCGCTTTCGACGGTCACCTTGCTGGTCTTTCGTCCTTGCGAGTCGGTTGTCTCTTCGATCGACACCACGGCTCCTTGTCCCCAGCACGAACCTGCGGCTGCGGCCGGTATCCGTCGGGGAACGTGTGGACGTAGACCCACATGCGCGACCGAGACGAGGATGGCGATCAGGAATCCCCAGAAACCGGCCGGCCGGCGTGCATCGCTTCCACAGCATGCCGAGAATCACCACGCCGAACAGCGGCACGATGAAGAAGAACAACAAGCACCTGGAGAAAATCGAGGATGTTCGAGAAATAGAACAGCGAGATAGGCCGTGCCGATCGAGATCAGCACGCCCAGCAGCGACGCCCAGCGGCCCATGTTCAGGTAGTGGCGGTCGCTGGCTTTGCGATAGATCAGCGGCCGGTAGACGTCGTAGGTCCAGACGGTGGCGAAGGCGCTGACGTTGCCGGCCATGCCCGACATGAAGCCGGCGATCATGGCCGTCACGCCCAGGCCCAGCAGGCCCGGGCCGAGATACTGGCCCATCAGCAGCGGCAGCACGTCGTTGTAGGTGTGGTTGGTGATGTTGGCCCGGACGTCGTTTTCCGCCACCAGGACCATCGGCGAGCCGTCGCGAGTTCATCAGCACGGCCAGGCCCAGCAGGCCGGGAATGGTGACGATCAGCGGCACGCACATCTTGAGCACCGCGCCGATGATGGTGCCGTTTTGGGCCGCGCGCAGGTCCTTGGCCACGATCACCCGCTGCACCTGGAGGAAGTCGGTGCACCAGTAGGCGAAGCCGACGGCCACGCCCAGGCCGAAGACCATGCCGAACCAGTCGATGCCCATCGGGTTGTCGAACGTGCCCAGGTTGTGCCACAGGCAGGTGAAGTCGGCGCTGGCCACCGTCGGGTGGATGACCTTCACGTTCTCCTGGATGGTCGGCCATCATCTTGCTCCAGCCGCCGGCCTGGATCAGGCCGAGGATCGGGATCAGCAGCGAACCGAACCAGATCAGGAAGAATTGCAGCACCTCGTTGAACACGGCCGAGACCAAGCCGCCGAGGGTGACGTAGACGGCCACCGTCAACGAGGCGACCCAGATGCTGACGTCCATGTTCCAGCCCAGCAGCAGGTGCAGGATCTTCGCCATGGCGAACATGCTGGCCCCGCTGACCAGCACGGTCATAAAAGCAGAAGGAGATGCCGGCCAGCGACGCGGCCCCCTTGCCGTAGCGCAGGCTCAAGTAGCCGGGCACCGAGTGCGTCTTGCAGATGTAATAGAACGGCATCATCACCATGGCCAGGAAGAGGATGGCAGGGATGGCGCCGATCAGATAGGCGTGGGCCCCCAACATGCCGTACTGGTAGGCCATGGCCGACCAGCCCATCGTCTCCAGCGAGCTGAGGTTGGCCGAGATGAAGCTCAGGCCGGCGATCCAGGCGGTCATTTTGCGGCCGGCCATGAAGAAGTCCTCGCCCGTGCCGGCGAACTTCTTCAGATAGAAGCCGATCCCCAGCACCACCAGGAAATAGATGACGATGATGACCTTATCGACCGGCTGCATCCTCAACAGCCGCGACGAAGTCGACTCCGCGACGCCCAATAGAAAAAGACTCGACATAGGAGTCCCCGTTGCAGTGACAGCCGAGCAGAGAGACGGAGAAAAGCCCGATTGTAGAGAGGGAGCGCGATCCTGTCAATTCACGCGGCCGTCAGGGAAATAGTCGCTCCACCGACCGCTCGATTTCTTCGGCTTTGATGGGCTTTCCGCCACTGCTGAACGTGCTGCGCAAGCTGCCCTGGCGGTCGTAGAGCCGCAGGTGCGGCAGGGCTCCGTCGGTAATGCCGAAGGCAGAGAAGGCCGTGGAGCCGGCACCATAGGATGAGAGAAGGTCCTGGGCGTCCGACGAGCCCTGCCTGTCGAGAAAGGCCTGCACGGCGGGGCGGGCGTCCGGGTCGTCGAGACTGACCGTGACGACCACAAGGCCGCGGCGGCCAAAGCGGTGGTGCAACGCATTGATGTGCGGGAAGAGTTCGAGACACGGTCCGCACCACGTCGCCCAGAAATCGACCACGACGACACGGCCGCGGAACGCGTCCACCAGTTGGCCAAGTCCCGTGGCGTCGATCGGCCGCAGCACAGCCTCGGCGCGAGCCGTCCGTTGCGGAAGGTTTTGCCCGCACGCCGGCAGCAGCGTGCCGAGCACCGCGAGCCAAAGGAAACGGCGGATCATTCGTATTTGATTGCGCACCCGAATTGCTGGGTCACGGCCTTCGGGGGCGACTTGCCTTCCAGCAAGGCGTTCAGGGCGTCGTGCAGATAGTGGTGCTTCACCTTCTTGACCGACAGGCTGTCGTCGATCGCACCAACGTAGGCGAGCTTGCGATCCCGATCGAGCAGGAAGACATGGGGCGTCACCGTGGCGCCGAACTCGTGACCGACCTTCTGCGTCGGGTCGTAGAGATAGGGAAAGTTGAACTCCTTCATTTTCGCGCACTTCTTCATCTCGGCAAGCCGGTCTGCCGGGACGTTGTTGACGTTGATGGCGACGAACTGCACGCCTTTCGGCTTGTACTGCTTCTGCAAGGCAATGAGCCGGTCTTCATAACCCCGCGCCACGGGGCAATGATTGCAGATAAACACCACTACGACCAGCTTCGCCTGGCCGTAGTCGGAGAGGCTGTGGTCCTTGTCGTCTACGCCGACGAGGCCCTTGAAGTCGGGGGCGGGCTGGCCGGGCTTCAGTGCGTCCGCCTGGACGCGACCGGCGAGCATCGCGGTTAACCCGATGGTCACACAAAAAGCCGCTGCGGATCGTCTCATGGTTGGGTCCCCTGAAAATGCTAAGCGTTAACCCTCTGATCTCTTGTCCCGCCGGCCGTCAGGTCTGTTGCGCCAGACTGAGGCCGTTTGCAAAATCGTAGTAATTATTGCACCCGAGCTATCGCGGGCAAGCAAAGACTGTTGACGATCGGCGACGGGCATGGCGGCGTTATGCTGGAGCATAACCTACACACCTACGCCCCAGCCTGACCTACGCGTCTGGTGGTATTGGCAATGTCAGGCACAGCCTGACCTACGCGTCTTGCGCCACAACGCAACCGGCGCCGCAGTTGGCGTCGCGCTCTTGTCTTCGGTGGTCGGCACGGATACGATAAATTGCGTCCTCTGCCATGTTCGTGCTGACGATGCAAGTATTTTGGTGAGCCGATACGATGCCCGTTCGGCGCCTACCATCAAGAGGCTCCGGCCGCGTGTATAGCCGTTGACCGCCACGTGCGACAGCGGATCACACAACCCGGAGTCCGGGCCGCCCCCGTTGCAATGACGGGCTCTCAAAACGGTCATCGCCACGGCATTACGGCGGAGGACATTTTGATTGATGACGGATGATTGGCGATTGATGATTGAGGATCTGCCTGCGGAACTTGTTGCGAAGCGCGACCGCTTGTTGGAACTGCTGCGGAGCTTTGGCAGTTGCGCGGTGGCGTTTTCCGGCGGTTTGGATAGCACGGTGCTCGCCAAGGCGGCACAGTTGGCGCTGGGCAACCGCGCGGTGGCCGTTACGGGCCGAAGCGCCAGCCTCGCGGTGCGCGAACTGGACGAGGCCACGGAACTAGCGCGGCAGATCGGCATTCGCCATGAAGTGATCGACACCAACGAACTGGCGATTCCGGAGTATCGAGCCAACACGTCCGATCGCTGTTACCACTGCAAGACGGAACTGTTCGGCGAGTTGGAAAAGGTGGCCGAACGGCTGGGCGTGGCCGTGGTGGCCGACGGCAGCAACCGCGACGACCGCGACGAGCACCGGCCGGGCCTGCGAGCCGCCCGGGAGCAGCGCGTCCGGAGTCCGCTGGGCCAGTGTGGGCTGACGAAGGCCGAGATCCGCCGGCTGGCGGAATTTTGGGACCTCCCCACCTGGGACAAGCCGGCCGCGCCGTGTCTGAGCAGCCGCGTCGCCTACGGCGAGCAGGTGACGCCCGAGCGGCTGGCGATGATCGACGCGGCCGAAGACTTTTTGCGAGGGCGCGGGTTTCAAACCGTTGCGGGTGCGGTACCACAAGGGAGACGTGGCCCGGATCGAGGTGCCCGTCGAGCAACTGCCGAAGTTTGCCGAGCCGTCGTTTCGCGGCGAGTTGGTGCGGCACCTGAAGTCGTTGGGCTTCAAGTACGTCTCGCTCGATCTGGAGGGCTTTCGCAGCGGCAGCATGAACGCGGTATTGCCGGTGGAGAGCCTTGAAAAGGGCGTGAAGGAGTAGCAGTTTTGGTGCGGCCGGGGGCGCCGCCTGCGAATGGCGGACGGCACGCGGAGCGTGCCTGCTGCTAATCTCCGATGAGTGAAAGTCGGAGAAAGTTCAGGGCGTGCTTGGCGCAGAGGGTGCGGCGGAGTGCGGGGTGCCAGCCGAGCGAAATGCGCTTGTG
The DNA here is from genome assembly GCA_963789525.1 of uncultured Planctomycetaceae bacterium. Classification (GTDB taxonomy): domain Bacteria; phylum Planctomycetota; class Planctomycetia; order Pirellulales; family Thermoguttaceae; genus CAVXFB01. Next base: position 421,852 of record CAWBLA010000003.1, on the reverse strand, counting down.
TCGTACGCCGGTTGGCGAGGCCAAGGCGAATTCGATGGTTTCGAGTTGGGGCGGGGCCCCGGGCTTCACGGCGAACTGTCCGACGGCAAGCCCAAAGTCGGCGCCGAACTGCTCGCGGCAGGCGGCGGCCAGTGTGTCGACCGGTTCGGAGGTGTTTACGAGCACTTGGCCGCCACGATATACGACCTCCGAACCGGACACGTCGGCTAGCCACTGGACGACCAGGCCCGCGCTGCCGCATTCGGCCGTGGAGAGCGTCTTGCCTTGCCGGGCAAGCAATCGAACCACCGCGTGCTGCAACTGGTCGTCTTCCTCGCCGAAGACGAGCGTGCCGAGCGACTGCCGGATCGTCGCCACGGTCGGCTCCATGACGGCGTCGCACTCCTTTTCAGTCGCGCCGACGGCGGTAATGCGGAGAATGATGGTGGCCTTGCTGGCGTTGATCCCGACCGTTGGCCGGCGGCCGCGACGGATCAGATCGGGCAGCATCGATTCGATGTGGCTTTCGCCCGCCCCGAAGCAGTTGATGCGGCGGCGGCGAATCACGTTGCCCGGGCCGGCGAACGTCGTGAGCATCGCGGCCACGGAGTCGTGCCACATCTCGACCATTTCGGCCGGGACGCCCGGCAGACAGATCACGCGGCTGGAAGACCGGCCGGGCCGCGGCACTTCCAAGTCGATTCCTGGCGCGGTGCCGTGTGGGTTGTGGACCATGCGGCTGCCGGCCGGGAACATCGCTTGCAGCTCGTTCTGCGGCGGCATCGGCCGGCGCCGCGCGGGCGAACATCGCGCGAATGTGCTCCAGGGCATCCTCGTCGCGCTCGAGGTCGCGGCCCGCGGCGCGGGCCAGGGCCTGACGGGTCAGATCGTCGGCCGTCGGGCCCAGCCCGCCGGTAGCCACGACAATGTCCGCCCGATCGATCGCCCGGCCGAAGACCGCCGCGCAGGGCTCCAGTTCGTCGCCGACCGTAGAGTGGTAGAGTACGCGAACCCCCAACTCTTCCAGCCGCTGACTGAGCCACTGGGAATTGGTGTCCAGAAGCTGACCGCTGGTGATCTCGTCTCCGATGGCTAGGATTTCGGCATGCATGGAATTAGTTGTCGGTTGGGACAATGATGTCTGCTTGCGCGGCGCCGAGCCGACCTTCGCCGTGCGCAGTCGATCCGCACGCGGTAGCGGCCGGCCGCGTCCGGCAATTGAAGCTGGACCGTCGCCTTGCCGTCCGCGCCGGTGCTGAGTGCTGCGTTCCAGTACAAGGTCGCGGCCCCACCCGGCTGGGCGGTGTGCGGCGCGGCATGCATCGCAGCGGGCAACGCCGGCTTCTCCGACCCGGGTGCCGCCGACCGGCGGGACTCGCTCTTCGGCCGGCCCAAGCGGCGCAGGATACGAGGCGAACGCGACGGGCGACGTCGTTGCCATCGGCTTTCTGCACGGCAATTGCCAGCAGCGTGCCGACCGTTGCACAGCAGGCCGCGGCGGCGATGGCGGCGATCCACAGGTGGACGCCGGCGGCGATTCGCATCACCGCGAGCATGGCCACCAGCAGCATCAGGCCGAGCCCGCCGAAAAAGCCCACGGCCGTCAACGTGTCGATAACGGCGGCTCGCGTGGTCCGGTGCGCGGCGGCGGCAGTATCCTGGTTGGCATGGATTTCCTTCATGTTGTCGAACGAGAGCGGCGGCAGATCCTCGCCACGGGCGGACGCCGGCCGCGGAGGCTGTGTAGCCAGAAGCAAGTCCAGCGCCACGGCCGCCGGTACGCCGTCCTTGGTCCGATCGGAGAGCAGGAAGTCGGCATCGGTCGGTGCCGATCCCTGCAAATCATCGAGGAGCAGCACGTCGGTCGGTAGCGCCGGCGGCTCTTCGGCCAGTTCGCAGAGCGCACTGTTGAAGGCGGCCACGGTCAGCGTTGCCTCTGCCGGACGCCCTTTCTCGTCGGTGATCATCAGCCGTATGGCGGCTTCTTCGGCCGGCAGCATATCGCTCTTTTAGGCCCGTGACCTGAACGTTTAACTTCCGTAGCGGCCGACGGTAGACCAGACGCTCGGCGGTCAGGACCGGTGGGCTGGTCCGATAATCGTACACGGCAAGCCGCATAACGCCGGCAGCGGCGTCAGGAAGCGACACGGCGACCGGGTTGGCCACGGAATCGCCGCCGCCGGCTACGAGGCGCTCTTGTCCGACCAGCACGCCGCGGCAGTACGCCGCCGCCACCAACGGACAGCCGGGATCGGCCGAGCGAATATTGAACGTCAGCGGCTCACCGGCGTCGTATACGCCCTGGCCGACGCTCAGAACCACGTTGTCCCGCGCAGAAACATCGGGAAGGCTGGGTTGGTCCTTGACGCCGGCCGGGTGATTGATCTTCAAACGATAGCGTTCGCCTTCGCGTGGAACCATGCTGAACGAGCCGCGGCCGTCGACAATGGTCTCGACGGTGGCAACGTCTTCCCAGTCGTCCTCAGTGCCGCTTTCTTTTGCAATGATCGTGCCCGACAGGTGCAACGGCCTTCCCTGCGCAGTGCGCACAGTGAAGTAGACGCGGTTTTCCATGTCGGCCGTTCACGCCACCCCTTCGGGATAGAACGCGACCCCGACCTTGCCGGGTTGGACCGGAGGTGGCTCGGACGGCGGATTGCTATCGCGGGCGGAATTGGGTTTCTTGTTATAAGGAGCTAGTTGATAGGGTCGGATGAAGAAGTGGAGTAGCTGCTCGTTTCGCGGGGGATCGGCGGCTGAAGGTCTTGCCGGCGACGGCACGCGGAGCGTGCCTGCTACTTTGCAGACGAGGGTGTAGCGGCCGGGCGGTTGGTCGGCGGGGATTGCAAAGTCTCCGCTGGCGATGCCGCGACGCGCACGGCCGTCGGCCGACGAATGTGGAACCGCTTCTCCTTGGGAATCGCGGATCTCGAAGTGCACCAGGGCGATCGGCGCCGGCTCGAAGCCGAGGCGGGAGAGCGTCAGCCAGCGGTAGAAGATCGTCTCGCCCGGACGGTATAGCGGTTTGTCCAGTTCCAGTTGCGTAATGTATGGGGCAGATGCAACGTTCAGCGGCCGGTCCATTTCCGGCCGGCTATCGCCATGCCGCGCGATGACCTTGAGCCGGACGCGCGGCGGAAACGACAAGTCGGCGGGGATGGCAATCGACAACCGGCCATGATCGTCAACCGGCTCATTGCACCGCCACAGTCGCTTGCCGTCGGGATCTGAGATCACGGATTCGATCTCTGCCGCCAGCGGCCGACCATCGGTTGCCATGGTGCTGATCGCGTAGTCTGCGGCGACTCCGGCGTGCAGGACCGACGGGCCTGTGACGATCAACCGCAGCGGCTCGCCGCCGGTGGTCGCCTGTTGCTGGCGGAGATAGTACCCTCCGGCAGACGCCAACACCAGCACCGCGGCGATCGTCGCGACCGTCCAGGCGGCGGCCCTTCCCGAGGCGCGTACTGCCGCGCGGCTGGCAGCGTACGCCGATGCCGATGGGGACGCGCACAATTCACGCGGCTCGCTGCTCATGACGATCTCCTGGCCGATGTCGTTGCGAAAGCTCAGTTCCGCGGCTTTTCTGTTGCGACTGTTTCGCCACTGCCCCCTCGCCCCCTGCCCCTCTCCCAAAGGGAGAGGGGAGAATTCTGTTACCCCACGTCTCCGAGTTCGAGGGCCTTTCCGTAGCGGACCAGCATCATCCGCCGCAGCCTGGCGTGCTCGTCGTCCGACAGTCCGGGATCGGCCGTGACGAGGTGCTGGGCGTCGCGGCGGGCCTCTTCGAGAATCGCCTGGTCGCGCAGCGAGATCGGCAATCCTCAGCGGCGGAAGGCCGTGCTGCCGGGTGCCGAAGAGGTCGCCGGGGCCCCGAAGCAGGAAGTCCGTCTCCGCCAGCGCAAATCCGTCGGTCGACGCGACAAACGCCTTCAGCCGCTCTTGGGATTCTTCGGTCTGCGGCTCGCCGAAGACGCAGCAGAAACCGGGGAACTTGCCGCGGCTGACGCGTCCGCGAAGCTGATGGAGCTGGGCCAGACCGAAACGGTGCCCGCTCTCGATCGTCATCAGCGTGGCGTTGGGCACGTCGACGCCGACCTCGACGACCGAGGTGGACACGAGTACCTGGATATCCCCGTTGCGAAAGCGGTCCATCGCGGCGTCTTTTTCGGCCGGCGTCATGCGGCCGTGGATTACGGCGAGCCGAAAGGCCTCGAGTTCGCCGTTGGCCAGCGATTCGTACATGGCGTCGACGCTCGCCGCATCGGCGGCGTCCGATTCCTCGACCAGCGGCGCAATGACGAAGCCCTGACGGCCCTCTCGCAATTTCTTCCGGAAGAAGTCCCACCATCGGGCCCGCTTGGTTTCATTGGCGAGATACGTATTGACCTTCTGCCGGCCCGGCGGGCTGTCGCGCAGCGTCGAGATGTCGAGGTCGCCGAACATCGCCATGGTCACGGAGCGCGGGATTGGCGTGGCAGTCATGACGAGATAATGCGGGTCGGGCCCGGCTTGCTTGAGAATCGCCCGCTGGCGGACGCCGAACTTGTGCTGCTCGTCGATCACCACAAGCCCAAGCCTGGCGAACGACACGTCGTCTTGAATGACGGCATGGGTGCCGACGAGGACATCGAGTTCGCCGGCGGCGATGCGCCGCAGCAGTTCGGCCCGTTCGGCCGACGCCAATCCGCCGGTGAGCTGGCCGCGGCGCACATGGCTGGCCGCGAGCATGCGATCGAGCGTTTGGGCATGCTGCCGGGCGAGGACTTCAGTGGGGGCCATGAGCACGGCCTGGTATCCGTGGGCGACGGCCAGGAGCATGGCGTATGCGGCGACGACGGTCTTGCCGCTGCCGACGTCGCCTTGCAGCAGCCGGTTCATCGGCGCCACGGCGGCCATGTCGGCGGAAATCTCGGCGATCGCCTGTTCCTGGCCGGCCGTCAGCTCGAAGGGAAACAGACGGCGAATTCGGGCGTCGATTTTCGCCGTGGCCACAAGCGGCGGCGCCTCGACCGGGCGCAGTTGCTGCTGCCGCCGGACGGCCAGCGCCAATTGCAGGATGAACAACTCCTGGTAGACCAGCCTCCGCCGGGCACGGTCCAAGCTCGCAAGATCGTCGGGAAAATGAACTTGCGGCAGCGCCTGGCTGAGGGGCCAGAGGTCGTGCGCACGAAGGTATTCGTCGGGAAACACTTCGTCCAGCAGGGAGGCATAGGCGTCGATCGCGCCGCGGACGATTTTCCGAATCTGCCACTGTTGCAGACCTTCGGTCAGCGGATAGACCGGGAGCATTCTTGTCGCCGGCTCCTCCTCTTCGTCGTCGAGGGTTTCGACGCGCGGATGGACGAACTGCCAGACGAGCCCTTCGTATTTCGGTTTGCCGGCAATGAGCACGCGCTGGCCAAGGGCAAACCGCTCGCGCATAAACGGCTGGTTGAACCAGATCGCCCGGACGTAGCCGGCTTTACCGCGGATCGAGACGCCGAGGATGGAGCGGCCGGCGCTGGTGCTGCGCAGATCGACGTCGTCGACCGTGCCGCGGACCGATTGCAGCCGGCCTTCCTCCAACTGGTCGGCCTCGCGCTCGTCGCTGAAATCCTGGTAGTCGCGTGGAAAGAAGAAAAGCACGTCGCGGAGGGCATGCAGCCCCAATCGCTCGAGCAGTTCGGCCCGCGCCGGCCCCACGCCCTTGAGAAATTGCACCGGCGTGGCCAGCATTTCGGCAGCGGAACGATCGGAAACCGTCATGCCCGCATTTTAATGGAGCGAGGGGCGAGGGGCGAGGGGCGCCGTGCGGCAAGGCAGTTGCCGAGGGGCGGGTGAACGATCAGGCGGAAAGTTCAAGCGGGAGTTGGAATCGCCCCGCCACAATCCCCGGCACCGTAATGTCTTCGTCCAATTCTTGCCAGCGGAGCGCATATCCGTCCAATTCGAGCGTCACCTTCTGTAATTGTTCAGGCGATGCGTCGCGCAGGCGCTTGAAGCGGCTGGCCGGGAAACCCACGATCCGCCCATCGGTCAACTCTAGGAACACCATCCGCCCTTCAATCCAGACGCGAAGCGCAGCAGGTTCGGTCGCGGCAACGGAATCAGCGATGGTGGTATTCATAATACTTCTCGATCAACAACGACCGGTATTCAAACACAAGGCTCTCGATTTTCCGGAGATCGCGTCCCTGAATTCCACGATTACGAGCCAGTCCGACCGGATCAAGCCAGAACTTGCATTCGCCGTTCCCCGAACGTACGTGGATATGCGCCGGCTCCTCCGATTCGTCCGAGCAAAAAATGGAACCGAAAGGCGCCGATCTGCAATACGGTTGGCATAGTCGACGAATACGAACGCGGCTCTATCCGGCAGCATCCCTATTTTCACGTGACGTTATCCTACTCAAAAGTCGCCATAAGTCAATCAGTTACACTGCACCTACGGTATGTGCCGCGAGTCACCGCTTAAGGTATCTTTGATACGCCGCCACGGCCACGGCGTCGCAGCGCTCGTTCTCGGCATGGCCGGTGTGGCCGCGGACGTGGGTGAAGCGGACGCGATGGCGGGCGAGCAGAGCGTCGAGCCGCCGCCAGAGGTCTTCGTTTTTCACCTCGGCCCAGCGGCTGCCTTCGCGGCGCCGCCAGCCGTTTGCTTCCACTTGGGCATCCACTCGGTCAGACCCTTGCCGACGTAGACGCTGTCGGTGACCAGTTCGACGGAGGTCGGCCGCTTGAGGGCTTCGAGACCGCGGATCACGGCCAACAGTTCCATGCGGTTGTTGGTGGTCTCGGGCTCGGCGCCAAAGCCCTCGTTCTCCTTTCCCGTTGCGGAGTGGCGGAGAAGGAAGGCCCAGCCGCCTGGGCCGGGGTTGCCGCTGCACGCCCCGTCGGTGAAGAGTTGGACTTCCGCGGGGTCGTCAGGTGCTGGCATGATCGCGCGTGCGACTCGAACCGCTGTTTGGTGAACTCCTCAAAACCCTCGGCCAGGGCTGCGTCGAGACGCGGCTGATCCTCGAGGGTCCATGGGAGGCGGACGGTGAAGGTGCTCCCCTGGCCAAGCTGGCTCCGGACGGAAATTTCGCCGCCCAGGAGTTTGCACAATTCCATCACGATCGAGAGGCCCAGGCCGCTGCCGGAGTATTCTCGGGTCATGGCGTCGCCGCCGGGCATGGCCGTTTTTCCCTGGCGGAACTTCTCGAAAATCGCTTGCTGGTCTTCCTCGGCGATGCCCACGCCCGTATCGGTCACGTCGAGCACCAGGAAATCGGACTTGTCGCGGCGCACGGCGACGGTAATGCGGCCGCCTTCCGGCGTGAACTTGATGGCGTTGGAGAGCAAGTTGTTGAGAATCTGCTGCACCCGGGCCTGGTCCTGGTGCATCGGCGGCAGGCCGGGGGCGACGTGGCATTCCAGATCGATGTTCTTTCGCTCGGTCAGCGGCCTGGCCATGTCGCACTGGGCCACCGCCAACTGGGCGACGCTGAAATCGCTGAGGCGCATTTGCATCTTGCCGCTTTCGATCTTTGCCAGATCGAGGATGTCGTTAATCATGTCCAACAGCGTTCGGCCCGACTTCTGGATGTTCAGCACGTAGCGCTTCTGTTTGTCGTCCAAGGCGTCGATCGAGCCCAAGACTTCGCTGAAGCCGAGGATGCTGTTCAACGGCGTGCGCAGCTCGTGGCTCATCGTGGCCAGGAAGTCGCTCTTGAGCATGTTCAGCTCGTAGAGCCGCATGTTGGCCTGGGCCAGCTCGTCGACCTTGCCGTCGAGGTTGGCGTTGACCTGGCGAATCTCATCCTGCACCTCGATCAAGTGGCGGAGCATGCGGTTGAAGGCGACGGCCAGTTCTTCGAACTCGTCGCCCGTGTGGATGTCGGCCCGCAAGGTGGTGTTGCCGCGGCTGATGGCGTCGCTCACGTCGCGGAGGTGGCGCAGCGGCTTGACGATGACGTAGCGGACGATCGCGTAGAGGGCCACCATGGCCAGGAAGACGGTGACGATGGCCGTAGCGATAAGGATCGCCCGATTCGTGTTGATGGCTGTGCGGGTCGGCCCGGTGGAAAATGAGAGCCGCGCCACGGCCATCAGGTCGCCGACGTTCTCGGCCACCGAATTGCCGGAGACCGGCGGCAGCCTGCCCAAACCGGAGTCGGGCGAGAACTTGCTGATCGACTGATGGCAACCGGTGAAACAGGTGCTATCGCTGGCGCGAATGGCCTGGTAATAGTAGTACTTGTTGCCGTCGGCGGACATGCGCACGATATTCGTTCTCGTCAATCGCCATCGGCTTCGATGGTCTCTTCTTGTTAAGCAACGTCTGCAGTATTTCCGCCTCGGTGTTGTCCTCTGGCGGGCCGTAGTCGACGCTCTCGCCTGGAACGGGCTTCGGCGGATTGGGAAGGATGTAGAATGCTTCATAGGGCTGCTGGCTGAACGATGCGGACAATTGCTTGGCCGCGTCTCCCCAGTTCTCCGGACCTTTGCTCTCTCCCTTGCTCTCCAGAGTCCTCCAGTGGCGTACGAGCATGTCGACGCCTGCCAACAGCCTACCGGTGTTTCGGTTTTGTTCGTTGATGACATCCACCGTCCGCTCGCCGTACCACCAGAAGCTGGCGGTGATCAGCAGGAGCAGGCATGCCCCGAACAGGAAGCGGCATTTCCGCTCCAGGCTGGTTTCGCCGAGCACGCGTTTCACCGAGCGATAGGACATAATCCGTGCATTTTAGCACAGGGACCAGGGATTGGGGATTAGAGATTAGCGGAAATTTCGGCAGTAGCAGCCACGGTCCGCGTGCCGTGGCTGGTTACGGCACGCGGAGCGCGTCTGCCACTTAAAGCATATCTACCGGGTCGACGTCGACGATCCATTGCACGTCGTCGGGCGGCTTCGAGGCCGGACGTGGCCTCGCGGACCGCGGCGCGCAGCGAATCGCCGTCGGGACCCTGAACCTGAATTTGAAAACGGTGTTTGCCTCGCAGCCGTGCAAATGGGCACGGGGCGGGACCCAGCACACGGGCGTCGACCTGCCGGCGGTCAATGGCCGCGCCGGTCCGCTGGGCGATGTACTTGGCGAACTCGGCGGCAACCGGTTCGCATGCGCCGCGAATCACCAGCCGGATCATGCTCGTAAACGGCGGATAGCGGAGCATCTCGCGCATCGGCAACTCGCCGGCGGCGAACGCGGCGTAATCGTGCCGCACGGCCGCCTGGATCGCCGGATGATCGGGACTGAACGTCTGCACCAGCACCCGGCCCGCCCTTCGGCCCGCGGCCGGTGCGGCCCGCGACTTGCGTGACCAGGTGAAACGTCCGTTCGGCGGCGCGGAAGTCGGGCAGGTGCAACGCCGTGTCGGCGTTGATGACGCCCACCAGCGTGACGTTCGGGAAAGTCGAACCCCTTGGCGATCATCTGCGTGCCCAACAGGATGCGGACCTTGCCCGAGCGGAAGGCCGCCAGCGCCCGCTGCGTGGCTGCCGCGTGCCTGCATCGTGTCGGTGTCCATCCGCAGGGCCAGAACGTTCGGGAAGCGGGCCCGGACCTCGGCCTCGAGCTGCTGCGTGCCCAGGCCCGAATAGCGAATGCCGACGAAATCGCAAGCCGGGCAAGCCACTCGGCGCCGGCGTCTGGTAGTCGCAATAGTGGCACAGGGCGATTGCCTCGGTGCGATGATGCGTCAGCGCGATGTCGCACTGCGGACAGCGGACGACGTGGCCGCAGGCCGGGCATTGAATGTGCGTCGAGAAGCCGCGCCGGTTCAGCAGCAGAATCACCTGCCCGCCGTCGTCGCAACGCCGCCTTGACGGCCGCGTGCAACGGCCGGCTGATGGCGCCGTGCGACAGCGAGCCGGCGGCATGCTGACCGCGGAGATCGATCGTGCCCACCGCCGGCAACGGGCGATCGAGCACCCGCCGCGGCATCTCGACCAGCGTGTACTGGCCCTGCTGCGCCCGATGCCAGCTTTCCAACGACGGCGTGGCCGAACCGAGCACCAGCGGAATCTCTTCGGCCGCGGCCCGGGCAATGGCCACGTCCCGGGCATGATAGCGCGGGGCGCTTTCCTGCTTGAACGACGCTTCGTGCTCCTCGTCCAACACGATCAGCCCGAGGTTCGGCGTGGGGGCGAAGACCGGCACTGCGGGCGCCGACGACCACCGACACTGCCCCCTCGGCGATCTGCTGCCACTGCCCGTGGCGCTCGGCGTCGCTGAGGTGGCTGTGCAGCACGGCCACGCGGCCGAACCGCGCGCGGAAGCGATCGACCGTCTGCGGCGTCAGGCTGATCTCGGGCACCAGCACGATCGCCTGCCGCCCGAAGTGGATTACCTCCTGGATGGCCTGGATGTAGACCTCGGTCTTGCCGCTGCCGGTGACGCCGTGGACGAGGATCGTCTGGTGGCGTCGCGTGTTCATCGCGTCGAGGATCGCCTGCAACGCGCTGCTGCTTGGTCGGGATTGAGCACGAGGTGTTCTTCGCGAACGCCGGCGCCGGCTTCGAGCGGCGCCGTGCTGAGCCGCTCGGTGTGCGAGCGAATGAGGCCCTTCGTCGCAGCGATTTGATCGGGGCCCGAGTGCAACGTGCGGCCCGGGCCAACTCGCCGGGGCTGAGCGATGTTTGGGCTGCGGCGAGAATTTTCAAGACCTCGGCCTGCTTCTTGGCGGCAGCTTCAGCTCGGCGAGCCGGTGCAGGACGTCGGGCTCGATCGACAAGAGCGTGGCCATGCGCGTGCCGGCGGCGCCGCGGACGCCGGCCGGCACGACGGCGTCGAGCACCGCCGCCCAATCGCAAAGGTAGTAGTCGGCAATCCAGCGGGTCAACCGCAGCATGGCCGGCGAGAGCAGGCTGCGCTGGTCGACGACCGAGTGGAGCGGTTTCAATCGCCGGCGTCCGGCCGGTCGGGTTTCAATCCGCACACAATGGCCGACAACCAGGCGATTGCTGGCCCCCAGCGGCACTTTGACCCGCCGCCCCGGCCGAGGGTCTCGCGCAAAGCGTCGGGCACGAGATAGTCGAACTCTTGAGCCGTGCCGGCCACGAGGACAACCGTCGCCACCAGCTGGCCCGCCGCGTCGTCCGCTTCCCACGGCTCCGGCTCGGTGTCGAAGAGTTGCCGTTGTGGAGAAGGCATGCGAAATGTTTCGGAAGATTAGCGGTTCAGATGCACCACCTTGGCCGGCGGGAAACCGTTGAACCAGGTCGACGAGGCGCGGCTGTAGGCGCCGATGTTCTGGCTGTAGACGTAGTCGCCCAAGTCCAGCTCGGGCAGTTCTTCGGCCAGCGAGATCGTGTCCAGGGCGTCGCAGGTCGGCCCGAAGACGGAGCAAATTTCGGTCGGGCCTTTGTCGAACGCCTTCAGGTGGTACTGGCAGTGGTCGAAGATGATGCCGGAGTAGGTGTGGTAGACGCCGTCGTCGAGGTAGTAGCAGCGTTTGCCGTCGCGGACCGGCCTTGCCGATCACCTTGGCGACGGCCGTGCCGGCGGTGGCCACGAGGAACCGGCCCGGCTCGGCCAGAATTTCGATGTCCTTGGGGAACAGCCGGTCCAGCTCGGCGTTGATCCGCTTGGCCAGCGTCTTGAAGGGCTGGACCTGGGAGTCGTAGGGGGCGGGAAAGCCGCCGCCGATGTCGACCAGCTTCAGTTGGAAGCCGCGGTCGGCCGCCTCGCGGAACACGCCTGCCGCCAGGTTGCAGCGCCTGCACGTAGTTCTCGAAATTGGTGGTCTGGCTGCCGACGTGGAAGCTGAGCCCTTCGACGACCAGCCGCGCTTGTGGCGCGGCCTCGATCAGTTCGACGGCCTCGCCCGAGGCGGCGCCGAACTTCGACGACAACTCGACCATCGCCCCGGTGTTGGGCACCCGCAGCCGCAGGGCCAGCCCGGCGTGCGGGGCGTGCTTGCGAATCTTGCGGATCTCCTCGTGGTTGTCGTAGGTCACCAGCGGCTTGTAGCGGTCCAACTCGCGGAGCGTCTCGTTGGCCTTGATCGGATTGGCGTAGATGATCTTGTCCCAGATGAAGTCCTGCCGCTCCTGGGCCGGCAGGCCCTTGATGTACTGGTAGACGATCTCGAACTCGGGCATCGAGGCCACGTCGAAGCTGGCCCCGGCCGTCGTACAGCGTTTCGACGATGGCCGGATCGGGATTGGCCTTCACGGCGTAGTAGGCCTGCACCCGCGGCAGCCGCTTGCGGAACTCGGCGTAGTTCCGGCGGATTTCCTCGTGATCGACCACGAACAGCGGCGTGCCGTGCTCCTTGACCAGTTTCTTCAGTTCGCTCTTGTGGACCATCTTCATGAAGGGTGCGTCGTCGACGCACCAGCACGGTCAAAAGACGGTGCGTCGGGACGCACCCTACAGGCTCCTAGTTTACCGTCGGATCCGGCGGCAATTCCTTCATGTGCAGCATCGATTTCAGCAGCGACTGGCCGAGTTGGCGGAACACCGTCTCCCAAAGCGCTTCGTCGGTCGAGAACACCCATTCGGCGGTGGCGGGCGACGGTCCGCCAGGCGCCCTGCTGCAGCTCGCTCTCCAGTTGTCCGGCGCCCCAGCCGGCGTGGCCGACGAACACCTTGTAGGCCGGCTCCTCGCTGAGCACCAGTGCGTCGAGGTGCTGTTTCTTGGCGGCGAAGAACACGCCCGGGGCCGGCTCGGTCTCGGCCAGCTTCGGCCGGCTGTGCAGCGACATCAGCGGGCCGGGCACGGGTCCGCCCAAGTAGATCGGCTGCCGGCTGTGGCAGGGCGGCGCTGCCCACCTCGCGCCACAACTCCTGCACGGTCTTGCCCAGCGGGCGATTGACGACCACGCCCAACGCCCCCTCCTGGTTGTGCTGGATCAGCAGCACCAGGGTCCGGGCGAAGTTGGGGTCCACCAATTGCGGCGAAGCCACCAGCAGTTGGCCTTCCAGAGATTCCATGCTATTCGTCTCGCTCAGATCGGCCGCCTGACGGCGGAACCTGGCGGCGTGATGCTTCAGCGTCTTCCGTTTCGGCACGCTCCTGGTCACCTTGGCCAGACGCTCGCACTTTTCGGCCAAGGCCAGCTTTCACTTCCGCCAGTTTCCGGCCTGATTGTTGCTTGTTCACATTCATGTCTCCTGTTGGCACCAAAGGTCAAACCGAGCGCCGCGGCGGGGACTGTCCCGATTTTCGCCGCACCGCCGCGCAGCGGTGGTCGGCGAAAATGGGACCGCCCCCTTCACCGCAGTCGACCGCAGTCCGTACCGTCCCCGCGGCGCGACGCCATTATATCAGGCCGCGGGGGCTTGCCAACGACCAAAATACGGTCCGCTTGGGCCTTGTTCTCCGGAAAATGGAAGCCCGCGCATGCCGCTCGATTCCACTGGCCCTCTTCTTTTTTTCCCCGAGCGGCGGGATTGCCAAAAGTTCTTGTGCCATTTATCCTCATGGGCGATGCCGCTCGTCAATTGCGGTCGGAGACTGAGAGGTCTTCGGACGCCGGCCATCTGAGAAGCTCGTCATGAGCGTCAAGCCCTCCCAACCGTCGCCGCCCGGTCGGTCGCCGGACAATGATGTCTACGGCGTCACCGAGACCGAGCAGCCGGTTGTGCCGTCGCAGACCGTCGAACATCGACTACGGCTTGTCGAACAGCATCGGGCAGCCCTGGCTCGACAATCGGCGCCGCCGCCGCGTTTGCCGCTCATTACCGACGCCCTTGTCTTTCCCTTCCGCCTTCACGTGTTCGGGCCGTGGATGACCATCAGCGCCGGCTCGATCCTGACGGGCTGGCTAACGATGTTCTGGATCCAGTATGGAACGGTCCTCGGCATGACCAGCGCCCGTCTGATCGGACTCCCTGTCTGCCTGTTCGCCACGATGACGTTCGGCTACGCCGCCTCGTGTTGCCTGACGATTATCGAGGAAACGTCGTACGGTCGCGATGGCTTTGAAATCATTGCAGGGTTGGAGTGGAAGGAGTGGGTGTGGAAGCTGGGGCGCATCGTGACTCTCGGGCTTTTTGCAGGCATCGTAGGACTGGCGGTCGAGAGCCTCGGCCTGTCCGAGACCTATGTGCCGATGGCTGCTGCCACGTTCGTCGCTTTCCCGATTATCTTGCTCGGCGCGTTGGCGACCGACGGCGCCTGGGTGCCGCTGGAGATTCTGCCCGTCCTGCGCAGCCTCGTCCGGTTGTGGTATGTCTGGGGCGTGTTTTTCATCGCGACCGGCCTCATGGCCGCCGGCTGGACGTGGTTGACCGTGGCCGGGTTGGTCTCACAGGCCCCGTGGCTAACGCCCTTGTACGCCGGACCGCTGTTGGCAACCCTGATCTTGGTTTACGTGCGCTTTGTCGGTCGGCTTGCCGCCCGTATTTCCGCAGTTACCCAAAAGACTCATCGCAAAGGAGACCATCGTGAATAGCTGTGCCAGAACAATCGTATCGCTTGCGGCGGTGTTCGGACTGCTGCCAGGCATCTCGGGCTGCGGCAGCCCGGCGGTTGTGCCGACGTCGTACGACACGTACCAGTCGAAGGACGGCACGTTCCGCATCGACTACCCGGCCAGTTGGAAGGCCGAAGGCGGCGGAAAAGGGGACTATGCCTGGGCGAAGTTCACCTCCGGCGGGGCATCGATCGACGTGAGTACGAGTTTGGCGGGCTCGCTATTCGGCGACATCGCCCAGTCGCAGGGTCGATCGCTGGTGGTCCAGGACTCGGAGACCCGCGCCCGGTCGCCATCGTCCACGCGCGCGAGAAGCCGGCATTCGAGAAGGCCGCGGGCGTGTCGGAACAAGAACCGGAGGTCGTCACCACTGCCGCCGGATCGGGGCGAAAGGCTGAGTTCACCGGGAAGCAGACCTTCGGCGCCCCGATTCACGGCTGCCGCGCCACAGCCCTGACTCTCAACTACCGCGTGCGCGTTGTGTGCCAGTGCCCCGAGTCCGAATGGGCCGCCCTGAAGCCGGCGTTCGACAAAGTCGTTGAGAGCGTGGGTCAAGGGCGGAGGTGAGTGGCGCGGGTGCCCCTGGAGGAACGGCAAATGGGGAACGCAAGGAAGCGTGCTCGCCAGCGACGGCGAGCCAAATTGTTGATCGGTTCGATGCGGGAGTTTCTCACGCCCCAGGTTTTCAAGCAAGCCCGAAATGCGTCGAAGCGAAAGAAAAGCCCACGTTGGGATTTGCATCCGCTGCTGTATAGGCTTTTGTTGACAACCTATTCTATTGTTGCGGCGACAGTCTGCCGGAAAAGTTTGAAGCGGCCAGGGGATTTTACGTGGTTTCTTGTCCCAAGTGAAAGCGTCCCGGTGCATTTCCGCATGTCCTCCAACGCAACCTTCTACAGCGAAGCCGAAGAACCGTTGAACGAGTTCCGCGAAGGGATCGTTTACTACTGGCCGAAAAGGCAGGAGCGAGACGGAAAGCCTCGATGATCGCCACGCAGTTGCTATTGTGCCGAGGTGCGTTGGCCATGCCCGCACCCCAAAAAGGCGAACGTCCGGTGATGTGCAGTCCCCGCGGTGTGTTGCCGGAAGCGCGTCGCGAAATCGTGGGGCGATCGAACCTCCGCCAGGCGTTTACGCTGCGGATTTCGCGCGCCCAACGCGATTATCGCCGGCGATCCACGCCGAAGCAGAAACGGCAGTGGCCTCGCCGCAAGGACC
This sequence comes from uncultured Planctomycetaceae bacterium, assembly GCA_963789525.1. Lineage (GTDB taxonomy): Bacteria > Planctomycetota > Planctomycetia > Pirellulales > Thermoguttaceae > CAVXFB01. The sequence continues at coordinate 406,269 of CAWBLA010000003.1, read as the reverse complement.
ACGTACCACCGCAGCCGCCCCTCTTGCTGAGGCTGACGGATGCGCAGAAGACCAACATTCATGAATACTTACAGGCAGCGTGACACATCGAACTGGAAACGGCATTGCGTGGCACTGGCTTTGCCAGTGGGGAATTGCAGGCGACCTCGGGCACCGGCAAAGCCAGAAGTGCCACACAACCTCAACCCCTCTCGTCGCGTGTCAAACCGCTGATTCGCGGCTGATGCCGAAGTGAGCGAATCCGCGACGCCAACCTTGTGTCCGGGGGGCAATCGGACGACAATCAAGGACATGTTCGCCGCACGGATCGCCACGAAGCCGTTGGTCGGGCTCTGCCGCCGCATGAGCATCTCGCTCGAAGCGGGCATCGATCTGCGCACCGTGCTGAAGCGCGAGGCGGACCGAGCCCACGGCGCCCTGCGCCGGCATCTGTTGGCGATCAGTGCTGGCATCAACCAGGGGCAATCACTCGCTGAGGCACTGGCCGAGACCGACAACTACTTCCCCTCGCTGTTGCGCGCGATGGTCCGCGTGGCCGAAGAAACCGGCCACCTCGACGCCGTGCTGGCCCAAATGGCCGAGCACTACCAGAATCAACTGGCCATCCGCCGCCAGTTCTGGTCGGCCATTACCTGGCCGTTGGTGCAGTTGGGCATCGCCCTGGTGGTCGTTGGTTTCCTGATCTGGTTCATGGGTTTCGTTCGCGAGTTGCACCCGGAAAGCGACCTGGACCTGCTCGGCTTCGGGCTGGTTGGCCCCAGCGGGCTGACGATCTACGTCGCATTTCTGGCGGCCGTTGGCGCGGCGTTCTGGTTCGTGCGCAGCGCCGTCAGCCGCGGGCTGGTCTGGGCGCGGCCGATCCAACGGCTGGTGTTGCGCATTCCCGGAATTGGCAAGGCCCTGGAGACGTTGGCGCTGGCCCGGCTGGCGTGGTCTTTGAACGTGACGATGAACGCCGGCATGGACGTTCGCCGGGCGCTGCGGCTGAGCCTGCGCAGCACGCAAAACGCCCGCTACCTCGGCCACATCCCAGTGATCGACCGCGAGATTTTGCAGGGCAATTCGCTCTACGGCGCGTTCTCGGTCACCGGCGAATATCCGGTCGAGTTCCTCGACACGCTGGCCGTAGGCGAGGAGAGCGGCCAGGTGGTCGAGTCGATGGGCACGCTCGCCCGGCTGTATCAGGAGCAGGCACGCGCGGCGCTGGCCACGCTCGCCGTGCTGGCCGGTTGGGCCGTCTGGGCGGCCATCGCGGTATTGATTATCGCCCTGATCTTCCGTCTGTTCTCGTTCTACGTCGGCGTGCTCAACGGCGCGATGCCCCAGTAGGGCGCATAGTGCCCCGGTTCCGCGTTCGGATCACGGCACAGGTGCACAAAAGAGATTTTTCGCATAGCGATTTTGATTGACGGTTGCGTCGAGATGTCGAAAATAGAGGCAAGTGGGGCACGTCCGTGTCTGAGGGTCCCGTCGTCTGATTTGTAACATATTTGGCTGACAATATTTCAACATCTCATCTGTTGCAGATGCGGAGGCAGCGAACACCGTAGTCGTGCTGATGGGTCTATCGACCGGGCAGTGTGTTCGGGGGTTCGTTTCTATCCTCTCTCTGTGTACAAGGAGAACTTGTATGAAGAAGTCAGCAATCTTTTTGTCGGTTCTCGCGATCGTCGCACTCTGCGCGGCGACGAGCCAGGCAGGCTTGATTAGCCTGTTCACATTTGACAACACGGCCAACGATGCGGTTCCCGGCGCGCCCGCGGGGACTTTGGTTGGCGCGGCAACGTATGCGACTGGCGTGGTCGGCAGCGGCGCACTATCGGTGGCCAATGTCGAAAACGCTGGGCCGGGCGGCTTGGCCTATGACTATGTATCCATCGGCACGGGCGGGTTGCCGATCGGTGGCGATGCCTATGGCAGCAACGTCGGCGGCATGTGGCAAGGCAGCACTACCCTCTGGGTCAAGACCACCGACACGAGCATCCCAACCCTCCTGCGCGAAAGGGATGATGCGACGGCTGCCACGCACTTAGTAGGCCTCGATTGGGCACAGGGTACTGTTGACAGCACCTGGGGGCACTTTCGCCTCAGTACGGATGGCGATAATACTCTTGGCGCTTCCGTCAATTTCGGCACCACGGCCGACAACAGTTGGCACATGCTTGTGTGGACCTGGAACGCAACAACGGGCGACACGGGTACGGGTGTGGTAACAGGCTACATAGACGGGCAACCCAAGGCGGTCATTTACGGGGACGGGCTTAACGCAATTACTTCGGACGACACGTTCAGTAGCGCGTGGACCGCGAGTTCGATCGGCTGCGGCTACAACAACGGGTTTAACGAGCCGTACCACGGGTTGATGGACGACGTGGCGGAGTGGAACAACGTGATTACCGACACGGAAGCCAAGGCCCTCTACAACCTGGCCATGGACACGTTGGACTACAATGCCGCGGATGCCGCGAAACTGTTCGATATCTACGCGACCGGAACTTCGGCCACGGTTGGCGGGCAGACGTGGGTGAAGGTTACCTCCGGCCTCGGCACCACCGCCGGGGCGGTCATCGGCAGCAGCGCACTGAACCTCGGGGGAGCGAGCGGCGCGGGCGTGCAAATCCAAGCCGCCGGGCCCGTCACCTGGACGGGAGCTTCCAATACGACGTGGCACAACACGGCCAACTGGAACCCCAGCAGTTCGCCCGACGGCGTCGCCGTGACCTTCGATAATACGGCCACGGGCACCAGCGCCAACATTGCCTCTGCTGCTACGCCCACCAGCGTGACTTTCAACGCGAGCCAGAGCTTCTCGATCACCGGCGCCAGTTTCGGCATCGGCGGCGCCGCGACTGTGCTGAAGCAAGGCACCGGCACAGTGACGATGAGCAGCGCGAACAGCTACACCGGCCTGACGACCCAAGAGAACGGCAAGCTCGTGTTGGCCGGTGGCGCCAAGACGCCGGTCTTGAGCAATGCCGGCATCAACCTGAAGTTCGGCAAGCTCGTGCTGGACTACAACGACAGCGGCACTTCGCCCGCCGCGATCGACACGGCGATGAAGGCGAGCTACGCCGGCGGCGCTTGGGCCGGCGGCAAGTTCCAGAGTACGACGGCCACGACGGCCAACACCTTGGGCTGGAAGGCCGATACGATCAACAAGTTGATCACCGTGGAGTACACGCTTTACGGAGACGCGAACGTCGACGGGAGCGTGAACCTGTCGGACCTCGGTTTCCTCGGTGATAATTATGGTTTGACCACCGGAGCGACCTGGGCGATGGGCGACTTCAACTATGATGGGAAAGTCAACCTCTCCGACCTGGGCTTCCTCGGTGACCAGTACGGCGGCCATGTCGCCGGTTTCGTGACCGCCGGTCCGGCGAACCCGGCGCCTGAGCCCGGCACGCTGGTGCTGCTGGCCGCGGCCTCGGTAGGATTAGGCTTCTACGGCGGCCGGAGGCGCAAGACGTCTAGATAAAGCCAAATTGACGGCGGCCGATCCGGCCCAGGCCGTGATCGGCATTGGCAATCGTCGTCGCGGATGGTCGCGTGATCGCGGGTCATCGCGACCGTCCGCGGCGCTGTTTTTGTTGCGGTGGCGCCGATTCCATCGCCTAGCAGCACTGTTTTTCAAGGCAGCGACGAGCATGAATTGGAAACGCCCATTTACGATGCTACGAGTCGTTTGCGGTGTAGCCCTTATCTCGACTCTTTCTTCTTCAGCGGCTCTGGCGGTTGACGTAGCGAAGTGGAGCGTGTGCGACATTCCGCTCGCGGCCGGCGGCGCCTCGACAAACTGGTACACGGATCCCAACGCCCAGGTCACGGCGACCCTTACGGGTCCCGGCGGCATCAGCAAGAAAGTGACGGGTTTTTGGAACGGTGGCAACATCTTCGAAATCCGGTTCACGCCAACCGTCGAAGGGACGTGGAAGTACGTGACCAGTTCGCTGAATCCCGGATTGAACAACAAGACGGGAACCATCGAGGTCGGCGCGCCTTCAGTGGGCAACCACGGCTTCGTGCGAGTCGATCGAAATCACCCCAACAGCTTCATCTACGATGACGGCACGCGCCATTTCATGTGGGGGCAGACTTACTATTCGCTCATGTACGACGCGATGCAGAACGACAACTGGAAGGAGGCCGTCGATCAGTCGCTAAGCCACGGGATGAACAAGGTTCGCATGTTCGTTTACGCCCAGGGAGGCTTCGTGGGACGCGACAAGATCGTCAGCCACGGCTATCCGGACGCAACGCCTTACGCCGGCCCGGCTGACAGCCCCAACCGCGACAACCTGAACTTGGCCTACTGGGAGAAACTCGATGAAGTCGTGCAATACATGCAGCGCAAGGGAATGGTGGCCGACCTGATCGTAACCAACTTCTATCCCAACGGGCACATGGCGGGGACCGACGCGCAGAACGATCGTTTTGTGCGGTATGTCGCGTCGCGCTATGCGGCCTACGCCAACGTGATTTGGACCCTTGCCAACGAATGGGAGCGAGGCAACACGGGCCACTATCCGCAAGACCAGGCCGACTTCGACCGCATCGGCGGCATCATCCGCGGAAGTGATCCTTGGATGATCCAGGGATCGTCGCTTCGGCCGTTGTCAATCCACAACCAGAGCAAGAACTTCCAGTTCTTCGGCGCCGCGTGGCCCACCTATGCCGCCCTCCAATACGGCTGCCCGTGGAACGGGACGCCGAAGCATGGCGACGAAGGGGGCAACAGCAATTCGGGCAAATCTTGACCACAACATGCCGGTAGTCGATGATGAATACGGTTACATCAAGGATCCCGGGATGACGCGAGAGCGGACGCGCCAAACGATCTGGGGCATTGCGGCCGCCGGCGGGTACGGCAGCCAGGGCGACATCCGCACGTTCGGAAGCGGCGCGACGCGGTGGACCCCGTGCAGGACCGGCGAATGGGCCGATGCGACCGAGTACGACGACCTGAAACACATGATCGATTTCTTCACCCGCAAGGGGATCGAGTACTGGAAAATGACCAGCCACAACGATCTCGTGACGGATAGCAGCCGGGCGTATGTGCTGGCCGAGCCCGGCCGGCAGTGCGTCGTGTACGCTGCGACCGGGGGGACGTTTTCGCTGAAGCTGGCGGCGGGCGACTACTTCGCCTGGCTCTATAATCCGAGGACCGGCGCGACGACCGATCTGCCGATGGTCACCGGCGGCGCCACGCGAGCCTTTACCATGCCGGACGCCCAGGACTGGGTGCTCCGTCTGAGCACGTTTCAGCAGGCGCCGAAATCGGCCGCCCTGCCGTTGCTTGGCATGGCTCTTTGTGCCATAACATTCTTTAGGAGGAAGTCGATGAACTCGGGACTTATTGCATCGGCGTGGACGCACGGAGCATTGATTGCCGTGGGCGCAACAATCGTGTTTAGCGTTGGAGGTTGTTCGCGAGGGCCGCGGCGTTATAGCCGGCCGTCGTTCGACCCGTCGTCGGCCACTGCCGCTGCCATGGACAGTTTCGACGCCGACCACGACGGCAGCCTTAGCCGCGACGAGCTCGAGAAGTGCCCGACGCTGAAGGTGGCGATGGTCACGATGGACGTCGACGGCGACGGGGCGCTGACGGCCCAGGAGATCAGCGATCGCATTAAGCTATGGGCGGCATCGAAAGTGGCCCGCAAGTGCGTTATCGTGTCGGTGTTGCGAAACCGGAAGCCACTGGCCGACGCCGAGGTGAAGTTCGTGCCGGCGAGCTTCCTTGGTGACAGCCTGGCAGCGGGTTCCGGCAAAACGGATGCCAACGGCAGGGCGTCCGTGAGCGTACCCTTGACCGCCGAAGACGATTTGCCGGGCTTAGCCCCCGGCTTGTACCGAGTGGAGATTACCAAAGAAGGAGCCAACATCCCCGCGAAATACAACACGGAGACAATCTTCGGCGCGGAAGTCGCTGAGGACGCCCCGTGGACCGACGCGCGAAGCGAGGGATTGGTTTTTAGACTCAGATACTAGGGACCTACCACGGGTGGCTCCGGCGCTACTGGACAAGCAGCCGCGGCACCTGACTTGACGGTTTGTGGAGGAGGAGGCACGCCGTCGGCGGTGCGCAGAGGCAAACGGTCGCAGAACAGAGAATGGGCCTGATTCGTCGCACGATTCGCGAGAGGAGTTCTCTTGCCGTTCGAAGTCATAACTTACCCAATCAGGAGTCCTATCATGCGATCCAGACGTTGTAAGCAGGCATTCACGTTGGTCGAGCTGTTGGTCGTTATCACGATCATCGGCATTCTCATCTCGCTGCTTCTGCCTGCCGTGCAAGCGGCACGGGAAGCGGTGCGCCGACTGCAGTGTTCGAATAACCTCAAGCAGTTGGGCTTGGGGTGGTTGAATCACGAACAGGCGATGGGTTACCTGCCGTCCGGCGGTGTCGGCCACAGGGTTCCCGGAATTCCAGAGCTTGGCGTTGGCCGCGGCCAACCGGGGGCATGGAACTATCAGATCTTGCCCTATATCGAGATGACCCCGTTGTTCAATCTCGGTTATGACCGCACCGCACTTATGACCCTCGACAAACTGGCAGCCGGTACCAAGCCGACCGCCACGATGATCGCCGGCAGCCAACTGCGCAACTCGACGCCCCTGGCGGCCTTTATTTGCCCGAACGCGCCGCCAGGCCGTCGCGGTGCCCACGAGCAACAAGACTACAGCAGCGCCGTGGACAGCCGACAACGACATGGGCACGTATACAATTACTACCCACACCGACTACGTTGCCAACGGTGGCGACGTCTATTTCTGGGACCATTGTTGGGATGGTCAGCAGTTGTCTTGGGTAAAAATGAAGGAGTATACGGACAAGAACACTTGGCCAGACAAATCCAACATCTGGACCGGAGTCAGTTTCTTCCACAGCGCGGTGACGATTTCCATGATTAGGGACGGTGCGACCAACACCTTCATGATCGGGGAGAAGTACCTCAATTCCGACCATTATTACGATAGTCTGGATGGCGCCGATTATGAGCCGATGTTCTGTGGAACCGATGATGATCGCTTCCGGTCGACGTGGTATGCACACCAGAGTGACAAGTATGGCACCACTCCCAGCGACTGGTCGGACGAGACTCCCTCGACAGACCCGAACAGTCCCAAGATATTTCCAAGACAAGACGCGGACTCGAACTACCCCGACCCCATCCTCAGTTCGTTCGGCAGGCGCACGCCGCCGGCATGAACATGTGCATGTGCGACGGATCGGTGCATACGGTTAACTACAACATCGATCTGCCGATCTACCGTCGCCTTGGCAATCGCGCGGACGGCCTGCCGACCGTGCTGCCGTAATGTCGTTCGAGCGATTCGGAGGAACGTGACGCGCGTGCCCCGCCTCGCGCAGAGCCTGCACAAACGGAGGGACGAGTCGTGATTTGCGTTCTGGCCACTATCGAAACGACCGCCGGCGGCCGCGACAACCTGTTGACCGTCTTCCGCGAGCTTGTGCCCCAAGTCCGGGCCGAGACCGGATGCATCGAATACACGCCGATGGTCGACGTTTCCGATGGGTTGGAGGGGCAACCGCCCGGCCGCGACAACGTGGTTACCGTGGTCGAGAAATGGGAGAGTGTTGCGGCCCTGGAGGCCCACCTGGCCACTCCGCACATGGCCGAGTTTCGCGTCCGGACAGCATCCCTGCGGCTGCGTCTTACGCTGCAAATCCTCCAGCCGGCGTAGCAAGTGTCGCGGCATGCCGGCGGCGATCAAGCAGGTCAAGAAAACCAACCGCCCCCGGCTGCGGCCGGGGGCGGCTTGGTCGGACGGGTAGCTCTTCTAGTCCGAGCGGATGACGACGAAGCGGCTGCCCTGTTCCGAACGAACCAAGAGCAGCACGCCCTTCTTCACGCTCTGTTTCCCCATGATCTTGCGAAACTCGTCTACGGATTTCACGGGTTTCTGATCGACGCTCACGATCACCATGCCGCTGGTCAGGCCGGCTGCTGCAGCAAGACTTCCGCTGCGGACGTCGGTAATCACGACGCCCTCGCCCGGCTTGATGCCGAGCTTGTCGGCCACCTCCGGCGTGAGGTTGGCCACGTCGACGCCGAGCGACTGGTTGTGCACCGATCCTTCATGGTTGCCTGGCGCCGGCGACCGGCTCTGGGCGAGGCCGTAGTTCGCGGGCTGCTCGCGCGTGGTCACCTGCAAGGTCATCTCCTTGCCGTCGCGAACAACGGTCAACGGCTCGCTCTGCCCGATCTTCGCCTGCTCGACGGCCTGCTGAAGCTCGCGCGGATTGGTCACGGGCTTGCCGGCGAACTCGACGATCACGTCGCCGGATTTCACGCCTGCCGCCGCCGCGGGAGCGTTCGGCTGCACATCCGTCACCACCGCACCTTTTTGCGAGTGGATGCCGAATTGCTGGGCCAACTCCTGCGTCACCGGCTGAATGGCCACGCCAAGATACGAACGGCGGACGGACCCGTGGGCGATCAATTGGTTGCTGACCCATTTGGCCAGATTCGACGACACCGCGAAGCCGACGCCTTGATTGCCGCCGCTGCGCGAGGAGATGGCGGTGTTGATGCCAATCACCTGGCCGTCGAGATTCACCAGCGGCCCGCCGCTATTGCCGGGATTGATGGCCGCGTCGGTCTGGATGAAGTTCTCGCGGGGGGCGATGCCCAGGCCGCGCCCCTTGGCGCTGATGATGCCGGCGGTCACCGTCCCTTCAAGTCCGAACGGGTCGCCCAAGGCCAACACCCAATCGCCCACCTGCATGTCGTCGCTATTGCCGAGTTTGGCCGCTTTCAGGTTGTCGGCCTTGACGCGGATGATCGCCAGGTCGGTCTTTGGGTCGGTCTTGACGTCGACGATCTCGGGGCCCGTCAATTCGCGGCCGTCCTGGAGTCGCACCATGATCTTGCCGCCGCCATCGACGACGTGGTTGTTCGTCAGGATGATCCCCGACGAGCCCGTCGCCTCGATAATCACGCCGGACCCGATCCCGGTGACTTGCGGCATCGGCATCATGTGAAAGTGTCCACCCGGCCCCTGAGGCATGTCTTTGAAGAAACGGCGGAACTCCGGCGGCAGCATGTCGCCAAACGGGTTCTCCTCGCCGCCCTTCCCAGCGGAATTGTCGCCTTCCGCGGCCTGCTCCTTGACGTTTGGCTTCGTCTCGATCATCACCACCGAGGGCAGGACTTTCTGAGCGGCCTCTCGAAACGCCGTCGACAGCGTTGCCGCGTAGTTGGTGCCGGCTTTAGCACTCGCGCTCTTGGCCACCTTTGCCGGGTTTTGGGCCAGAACGTAGCTCTTCGCCCCCATCGCCATCGACAGCCCAACGATCAGGGCCGCCGCCGCCACAGCAACAACCCATGTCTGTGCTCGTAGCCGTAAGTAACTGCGGTTCATAGCAAATGCTCTCCTACTTCTTGTTCGGGTAAGATCCCACCACCAAAAGACAACGTCGCACAACGACCTTGTTCAAAAGGCTTGTTGCCAGCGGCACTCGAATCTTGCAGCAACCGCCCTGATGGTGCATTCTCCTGCAAATGGCAACCTGTCTACAGAGGGGTGTACTCGCCTCTGGCGGCGTGACATGCGTTCCACGATCACAACCTACACAAATAGGCTGAAGCAATAAAATGGAGAATCTACGGTATTGCTGACGATAAGCAAAAGTGGTCGGTCTGCGGTCACGCTGCCGACGACGGAAAAACTACCGCGCCAACCCCATCGAACCAAGAGTACACCCCATCGTGAAGTAGCCTGTGACCGTTGTAATGCCTTTGTTGATCGCGCAAGTTTGCCCAACTTTCGCACACTTTGCAGCAGGAAAACACGATGATTAGCCCTACTCCACATTACGTGCTGCTGGCCAACACGAGTTGGCCTGGGCAGTCCGGCCAGTGGCGGTTCGTGCTGCGACCCTTGGATGGCTCTGATCCGGTCGAGGTGTCGGACGTCGAGCCGGACATTTGGGGCGAGCGCCTCGACCTGCTGACGGTCGTTCGAGGGCTGGAGTCGCTGGATCAACCCTCGCGTGTAACCCTGGTGGGCTGTAGCCGTTACGTCGAGCAAGGAATTCTGTACGGCCTGAGCGAGTGGCGAGAGCACCAGTGGCGGTGGGAGTATTTTGGACAGATGGTGCCGATTCGCGACGCGGACCTCTGGCAACGAATGGATCGCGCAATGCAGTTTCACCGCGTCGATTGCGGCCAGCGGCGGTTCGACACCGCCCACGATGCCGTTTCCGGGCCCCACGGTGGCGGCGTCGGCGCCTACGCGAGGCTCCTCACTCAATTTGTCAGTCCTACGTGGCCTACGTGGATAAAATACGCTGCGGCCGTGGCGGGCTGGTGCGCAGTTTGCTTGGAGGCGGCGGTCCGCTCCTGGCAGGCGGGCGTCCGGACGACGGCGCTGTTGACTTCTTCACTCTTACTTCACCGTTCCTAGTTGTACCGCATGGAGGTTCGCGTGCGAACGACCGCTTCGTTGGATATGATTAGTCGGCTGATCGAAGGAAAGCATGAGAACCCATTTGAACTGCTGGGGCCACACGCGGTGGATCAGGCCGGCCGCCGGGCGCTGGCGGTGCGGGCATTTTCGCCCACCTCGGAACGGGCCTGGGTCGTCGACCCCGCGGCTGGCAACTGCATGTTGCCGATGCGGCGGATCCACCCCGCCGGATTGTTCGAGGCCATCTGTCCCCTCAATGGCGAGCCTTCGCCGCGATACATGCTTCGTTTCGCGGAGGAAGGCGGCAAAAAAACCATGACCATGCACGATCCCTACGCATTTCCGCACTTGCTGACCGACTACGACCTCTACCTATTGAACGAAGGGCGGCACTGGCAGTGCTACAACCGCTTGGGTGCGCAGTTGCGGCAGATCGACGGCGTCGACGGCGTCAATTTCGCTGTTTGGGCCCCCAACGCGACCAGCGTCAGCGTCGTCGGTGATTTCAACAATTGGGACGGCCGCCGGCACCCGATGCGCAAGCACATCCCTAGCGGTTTTTGGGAACTCTTCGTGCCCGGCTTGGGCGAGGGAACGCTCTACAAGTACCAGGTGCGGCGTTACGACCAGGTGTTCGAAAAGGCCGACCCGTTCGGGTTCGCCGCCGAAGTGCCGCCGCGGACCGCCTCGAAGGTAGCCGACTTGAACCGCTACACCTGGCACGACACCGACTGGATGGCCCGACGCAAGAAGACGAACTGGCTCGAACAGCCGCTGTCGTTCTACGAGGTTCACTTGGGCAGTTGGAAGCGGCCGGGCGACGATCCGTCGCGATGGCTCACCTATCGCGATCTCGCGCATCAGTTGGCCGAATACTGCAACGAGGTCGGCTACACGCACGTCGAGTTGCTGCCCGTATGCGAACACCCCCTGTCGGCGAGTTGGGGTTACCAGACGGTCGGCTATTACGCCGCCACGAGCCGCTACGGCACGCCCCAGGATTTCATGTACTTCGTCGACGTCCTGCACCAGCACGGCGTCGGCGTGCTCTTCGACTGGGTGCCGGCGCATTTTCCGCGCGACGGGCACGGCCTGCGCCAGTTCGACGGCACGGCGCTCTACGAGCATGCCGATCCGCGGCGCGGCGAACACCGCGACTGGGGCACGCAGATCTTCAACTACGGGCGCCACGAAGTCCGCAACTACCTGGTGTCCAATGCCCTGTTTTGGATGGACAAGTACCACGCCGACGGAATTCGCGTGGATGCCGTCGCGTCGATGCTCTATCTCGACTACAGCCGCGAGGAAGGCGACTGGCTGCCCAACGAATACGGCGGGCGCGAGAACCTCGAGGCGATCGGATTTCTCAAGGAGCTGAACGAGCAGGCCCACGTGCAGCACCCCGGTGTGCTGACCGTTGCCGAAGAATCGACGGCGTGGCCCAGCGTCTCGCGGCCGACGTATCTCGGCGGACTCGGCTTCAGCCTCAAGTGGAACATGGGCTGGATGAACGACACCCGCGGCTACATGCGCCACGACCCCATCCACCGGCGCTACCATCACGACGAGCTGACCTTCAGCCTGATCTACGCCTTTCACGAGAATTTCGTGCTGCCGATGTCGCACGACGAAGTCGTTCACGGCAAGGGCTCGATGCTCGACCAGATGCCCGGCGACCTGTGGCAGAAGTTTGCCAACCTGCGGCTGTTGTACAGCTACATGTGGACACATCCGGGCAAGAAGCTGTTGTTCATGGGCAGCGACTTCGGGCAATGGAGCGAATGGAACTTCGACACCAGCCTGCAATGGGACCTGATGCAGTGGGATTCGCACAAGGGATTGTTGACGTGCGTCGGCGACTTGAATCGCCTCTATCGCTGCGAAAAGTCGCTGCACCAGGTCGACTTCGACTACCACGGATTCGAATGGATCGACTGTCACAACCACGATGACAGCACGCTGAGCTTCGTCCGCCGCGCCAAGGATCCGAGCGATTTCCTGGTGATCGCCTGCAACTTCACGCCCGTGCCGCGCGTCGGATACCTGTTGGGCGTGCCCGAGCAATGCTGGTACGAGGAAGTCTTCAACAGCGACTCGTCGTTCTATACCGGCAGCAACGTGGGCAACGGGCCCGGCGTCATGGCCGAGCCGGTCCAATCGCACGGCCGCCCCGCGTCAATCCGCATGACCTATCCGCCATTGGGCGTGTGCGTCTTCAAGCCGCGACGGTGAGGGCGACCGCGGTGAGAGTGCTACTGTTGAAGCTCTGAAGAAACGATCCATTTCTCGGCCAACGGCCCGACCGGCGGCTTGTTCGAACAGCCGCTGCAATCAGGAGGGATCGGGCGTCGTGCTTCGAGCATGGCCAAAAATCGCCAGCAGACAAGGCAGCGCGATCAAAACCAATGGTAGTTGCACGACCAGGCCGGAAATGATGGCTATGGCCAGCGGTTGCTGCATGGCGGCCCCTTGACCGATGCCCAAGGCCAACGGCAAAAGGGCCAAGATCGCCGCCAGTGTGGTCATCGCGATCGGTCGCATCCGGTATACGCCGGCTAGAACAAACCGTTCGTGTCCTTTGTCGGCGGCGGCAGGCTGGTCATGGTACTCGGAGTAGTAGAAGATCGCCACCTCGGTGACGATACCGATCACCATCGTCATGCCCATCATTGCCGTGATGTTCAATTCTGTGCCGGTCGTCCAAAGTCCAATGAACACCGCAGCCGCGGCCAAAAGTGTTGTCAGGAGCATTGCGAGTGCCACGCGGAAACTCTCGTAGAGGAAAAGCAAAAGCACGAAAACGAGAACCACGGCCGACACGAATACCATTATCAATCCACGGAAGGCGATCTGTTGTTGTTGATAAAGGCCGCCAAAAACATAGTACACGTCATGGGGTAGCAGTCCAGGGCGGTCCAAGACTGCTCTGACACTTCGGATCGTGGAGCCCATGTCACGGCCGCTGATCCGACCCGTGACGGCGACCATCCGTTTCAGGTTGTCACGAGTGATCTCGGGCTGACCTGTAATGGTCTTGACCGTTGCCACGCGGTTCAATGGAAAAAGGTGGCCGTCCGGGTGCGCGAGATGCAGCGACTGAAGCGCGAGAACCGTGCCACGGCTGGTGTGCGGAATCCAGACACGCAGGCCGATCATCTGCGGCCCGTGCTCCATTTCGGTGGTGACAACGCCGGTAAGGTAGCTCTGGAGTATCTGCGTAACCGAATCGGGCGCAACGCCCTCTAAGGCTGCCTTCTCGCGATTGACCTGGATATCCAGGGCATCGCCGGCCAGCACAATCCCATTGTTGACATCCACAACCCCGGCACCTTTTCAATGGCGGTGGCAACTTTCGGTGCCAAGGTCCGCAACAGTTGCTCATTGTCAGAGAAAATCTTGATCTCGATCGGCTGCGGAACCGCTGTCAAGTCGCCGATCAGGTCTTCCATCAACTGCGCCATTTCGATTTGGATTCCGGGTACGTCGTGTTCAATCCGTCGGCGCACGTTGTCCATGACGGATTCAATGTCCGGGCGGGGAAACGGCTTCAGTCGCACGAAGAAATCGCCCTGATTGGCCTCCGTAACCATGCCACCGAGTTGAAGACCCGTCCGCCGCGAATAGGTTTGAACCGCAGGGGTCGCACGAAGGATAGCCTCGACCTGGCGAAGCAAACGGTCGGTCTCCGTAAGCGACATGCCTGCCGCCGTATGATAGTCGAGGATGAACCCGCCCTCGTCCATTGCAGGCATAAAGCCTGACCCGGTATGCTGGTAGGTATACCATCCAGCGACCAGCAGGGGCAATAAGACAAGCAGGATCAACCACGGCACTCGCAACAGACGGCGCATGGTCCAGCCATAACTTCGATGCGCCAGATGTGTCAAGAAGCCGCCTTCATCGCGGTCCGCGTCTTTTTGCCGCAGCACGTGCATGGCCAGAAGCGGCACAGCCAGCCACGCTACCAGGAAGGAAACGGCGAGACTGACGGCCATTGTCAAGGAGAGAGCCTTGAAGAAGGCTCCAGTGACACCGGTGAGAAAAGCTAGCGGCGCAAAGATAATGATCGTCGATGCCGAAGACCCCGACAAAGGCCGCGTAAACTCCGATGCTGCGGCCGAGACCCGGCTACGATAGTCGCCCTGCCCCGATCTCATGCAGCGCATGACGTGTTCAACCATTACGATGGCGTCATCGACAATCAGCCCTACCGCCGCAGCCATCCCTCCCAAGGTCATAATGTTGAAACTCATGCCGAGAATCGACAACAACAAGACGGTGACTGCCAAAACGACGGGCACGGTGACCGCGGCAATCAGCGTGATGCGGAGATTGTCGAGGAATACCCACAGGACCGCTGCCGCTAGCAGTATGCCGATCAGCACCGCGTCGCGGACGCTATCGGCCGAAAAGACGACCAACTGACCCTGGTCGTACCAGTTAGCGATGCGAATCCCAGAGGGCAGACGCCCCTTCAAATTGGCAAGTTGAGCCTTGATCTCCCGGCTGATCTCGACGGTGTTGCCACCGGGCTGTTGGTAGACTTGGAAGAGCACGGCGTCGTGTCCGTCCGCCGTAACCCGCGTCCATCGGGGCGTGGTGCCTCGGCTGATCGTGGCCACGTCTTCCAACAACACCAAGCCATTGCCACCTGACCGGAGCACTGTCTGGCCAATCGCGTCAAAGTCGCGGAACTGAGTGTCGGAGACAATCAGATAGAGCTTGCCATGGTCCTCGATGCGTCCGACGGCAGTGATAATGTTGGCAGCAGAAAGTGCCTTGGCTACCTCGTCAAGGCTGAGTCCAAAGGAATCAAGTTTGGCCGGATTAACGATTACCTGGTATTCCGCAGTGGCTCCCCCGAGAACGCCGATGTTGGCCACACCGCTCACGGTAGACAGCACCGGCCGAATCTGGTAGAGAGCCAAGTCGCGCAGTTCGACTAATGAGTGGGTGTCGGAGGTCAGACTATAGCCCAACACCGGGAAGACGGTGGGGTCCATGCGACGGACCTCGAAACTCGTGCCGGGCGGCAAAGAGGCGAGCTTCTGATTGATGGCCGACTGGACTTCCAGCATGGCGGAAACCATGTCCCGCCCCCACTCGAAGTTGACGGAGACATCGGCGCTGCCACGGCTGGTGGTCGAACGGATGCTGCGTACCCCGGGCACCGCGCGAACGGCTTCTTCGACCGGCCACGTAACTTCAATCGCCATTCGGTCCGCCGGGCGATCTCCCGCATCCAAGCTGACGGCGATCCGCGGAAAGCTCACTCTGGGAAACAAGCTCACTGGCAGACTCAAGCCGCGCCACACTCCGGCCAGAGCCAGTGCAAGCACGAGAAATAGAATCGACCGATGGTGGGACTGGACCCAGCGGGCGAAACTCATGGCCCAGACTCCACCTGTACGGCCATACCGTCTTCGAGTTCGGCATTGCCCTCGACGACTGCTTCCTGACCCTCCTGGAGGTTGCTGCCGATCACTTGGACTTGTTTGTCGTTTTCCATGCCCACTTCAACGACATGTTCTTTGGCGCGGCCTTTCTCCACCGTGTAGATGACGTATCGGCCTTCTTTTGGCAGGACAGCCGCTCGCGGCAACACAAGTACATTCCCAGCGGCGACCTGGATCATGCCCTCGATATAGTCGTTAAGCAGCAGTCGAGCATCGGGTGGCGGGATGACAAACACGTCGGCCAAACGCGTCTGTGGGTTCACTTCCCACGTAATCAAGTGGATGTGCCCGGTGACCGTCTGACTCTTTGTGGCGTTGACCGGCACAAGACGGACAGGCTGACCGACCCGTAGATTGGACAGGTCTTCGTTTTCAATCCCCAGACGAACATTGATCTGGTTCTGACCAATGATCGCCAGAAAGGGGGCGCCGGCGGCCACAATCTGCCCTTCTTGCACGTCGACGCGGCTGACCATGCCTTTGGCTTCCGCGCGGATTAACTGCGCTCCGTCGATGCCACGTTTCTGGAGACTCTTCAGGCGCAGTTCGGCGGCCTGAAACCCCTGCTGTGCCTGGAGCAGGTCAGCCCGCGTGGCCAGCTTCAGTTGCAGACGTTCTTGGACGAGTTTTAATTCGGACTCTGCCGTATTGCGACTATCGAGCGCCTCGTTGAGTTGGAGCGTCGTGTCAGGGCTCGGTTCGATCTCAATCAAAGAATCATTGGACGCAATCGTCTGGCCGGGTCGCACAAGGACCTTGACCACCCGCGACTCGAATGGCTCGCTCACAACTTGCGTTTCTCCCAGCGCGGCAACTACCGAACCATAGGCCGTCAACGTTTCCTCCATATGTTGACGCTGCAAACGCACCAGGCGCACCTTCGCGCGAGGAGGGCCTTCCGGCACCGGGGGCTGCTGGCTGGCGGCCGCTGGCATTTCGTTCGATCGGGTTCCATACCAGTACCCGACGCCGCCGGCAGCAGCAATAACGGCCAGCACCATAAGTACTAGCATCGGGCTGATCCACTGCCGGGCCATCATTGCCGCACTCCGGTGTTCACGGGTTGAGGGGGTGGGATCACCTCGGTTTGTGGAGCCGGAGTGGCGCAAGGCACCTGGTACAATCCGGTCTCCAACTCCAGCGAGATGCGCGCTTCAACCAATTGTTCCTGGAACTTGAGGATTTCAATGCGCTTCTGCGTGAGATCATTCCAGGCGGTGTAGTAGCTCAGCACGTCCGCCTGGCCGGCGTCTACCGCCACCCGATAGGTATCCACAAGTCTTTGAAGCTCGGGCACGGCATGTTGGGCCGTCTTGATCTGCGCATTTAGCCAGCGAATCTCGGTCAAGTATTTTACCACGTTGGAGCGGCTCTCGAATACCCGGTTCACGTACTCGTCAAACAGCGTTTGACGAGTCGCCCTTTCCTCGGCAATGTGTCCCTGATTATGGTCGAAGACTGGTATTCCAACCGCAATGCCAAACCCCGGCGCCATCACGCCAGTGTTGTCCCGCGAATAGGTCATGCCAAGGTTGAACTTCGGAAACTGATCCAGAATTGCCGCGCGTACTGTGGACTCTTGGCTTTGGTAACCGTAGCACAGGGCTACCAAGTCCAAGCGTCGTTGTTCAAGGTCGGCCAACAACTCGGTTGCCGGCGCCGGTTCGAGATGGTCCGGCAGCACGGTGTTCTTTTCAAGGGTGACCTTGGTCTCCGCCGGCAACCCTAAAATGAAATTCAGTGCCACCGATTGTTCGTCTGCCTGTTTCTGCAGCTCTAAGAGATTGGCATGCGCCTGGTTGCTTGCCGTCTCCGCAGCGGCGAGAACCAACTCCGTCGTTAGCCCTTTCTGGATTGCCGTACGGACCAGCATCAGGTTCTCTTGCAGCCGCTGGTCCATTTCGTGTGCCAGCGCGGTTTCTCGAACCAGCGACAGCTTCCGGAAGACGGCAGTCTTGGCCGATTCGGCAATCTCCCATTCCTTCCAGGCAATGTCCAAAACCACCTTCTCCGGCTGCAACGAGGCCGCTTCAACCTTCGCCCGATGGCTAATCAGTTCCGAGACGTCCCAGTTCAGTCCGAACCCGAAGGCATTCACGGTGTTCGGCTCCAACCCGCCGGTTGGAAACTCCGGCGTGTAGGTGAACTGCGGGTTTGGAAGCAGCCGGGCCTGGAGTAACTGGGCGCACACGGTATTGCGGCGGTCCCGTTCCACCCAGAGTCCCGGATTTGTCAGGACGGCCAGAATCGCTGCTTCATCGGGTGACAGACCATCGGAAATGTCAAAATGGATCGGCTTGAGAATCGGGTGGGCGATGTTCTCCGCCTGAACCGCAACAGCACTTGGGTTCGGCGGTGCAAGTCTCTCTGCAACTCCCTGCTGGGTAAGCGGCATGGACCGATACGTGGCGCAACCTGGGAGCAAGGCAGCCGCAGAGAGTGCGAGCAGTGGTAGACGTCCACGGCGCATCCACGACACTCCTCCGGCCCAGCTCCCGCCGCCCGGAATCGACAGTCTGTTGCATCGCTGTATAATGATCCGAATCGTACCCTGTATCGGTTCCGCAGGCTGTGCCGATTAGGAAATCTGTAGCGCCCCCATCTGTGGTGGTGGTCCACAAAACACGAATCACACCAGGAAGAAGAAGGAAAATTCCCATGATAGGAAAAATGCGATGCGCCGGGATGCCGGTTCTTGCTGCCGCGACGTTGCTTCTCTTCGGGTCTAATCCAACCCAGGCGGCCATGTGGAAGTTCCTGGTGTACGGCGATTCGCGTGGGAATGGCGTCAATCCGGGCACGAATAACGACAACGGAGTCGATACGGTGATCCTCCGCGAACTGGCGGCCCAGACGGTGGTCGAGCATCCGGCGTTTGTACTCTTCCCGGGGGATCTCGTCAGTCATGGCAGTCGATCCGCCTTCGCAACGTGGCAGAGCACCATGCGACCGGTATACGACGCCAGCATTGGAGTGTGTACAGTAGCTGGCAATCACGATGCCGGCGATCTCGCCGACTTCAAGTCGATGTTCATCACGCCGTTGCAGAGTCGCCCGTTTTCCGGTTGCCGGAGCGTGCTCGTCGATTCAACCTCAGCCGATGGGCGGTCCTACAGCTTCCTGTACCGCAACGCGATGTTTCTCAGCTTGGACGATTACGCTGACGAGAGTACAAGATGCCACAGAGCCGATCAGTCTTTCCTCGCCGCAAGGCTGGCGGCCCGCAAGACGGCGACCACGCCTCTGGTGTTCGCGTTCGGTCACGAACCGGCTTTCAAAGCCGGCGGCGATGTCGGCCTGGAGGCATATCCGAGGCAACGTAATGCGCTATGGAAAAGTCTGAAGCGGCGGGTTGCCGTGCCTTCTTTGTCGGCCATGACCATATTTATGCACATGCGCGATTGCAGGACAGCCCGGACGACGGCAATCCCGAGAACGACGTGCATCAGTTTGTCGTCGGCACTGCGGGCGCTCCGCTGTACTCGACAGTCTACAGCGGCGATACCGGCGCATGGACCGTCGATCCAATCTACAGCGACAACACGCATTTCGGTTACGTGAGGGTCGTTGTCAACGTTACGGCCCACACGGTCACACAGACGTGGGTCCACCGGACGCATCCGAACACATTCGTCGATACGGCGGACGTATTCACTTATAACTACGCCGGTGTCCCAAACCGGTGAATACCGTCCTCTTGGCAGGATTCCAAGGCCGCGATTCCAGCAACACGACCTGGCATGAGCCGTTTCGGGACGACGCTTGCGGAAGGACTCTCGCAGAGGAGTCATAGTGATTCCGTCGCGGCCGTGGTAGGATGGTGCCGCGGGCGAATCGCGGGGAGGGCCATACCATGCGGCACGCGGTGGTTCTTCTGGTCGTTTGCCATCTCTTCTGCATTGAGACTCCGCTGGCTGCCGATGCGGCCGACAGTGTGGCGCCGGAGACCATGGCAGGGCAGGTGGTCGACGCCTCCGGCGAGCCGGTGGCTGGGGCTGCTGTTTGGCTTGTCGACCTGCCATTCGACAGAGGTGCTGCGGCGTTGGAGAAGACCATTACCGACGCTCAGGGCCGCTTCACGTTTTGCGATGCGAAGAAGCATGTTCGGCCGGAGGCGAATCCACCGCAGCTCATTGCCCGGGACTCGCGGGGACGGCTAGGCGGCGTTCTCTACCCCTGGGAACGACAGTGGATTCCGAAGAAAGACTGCCGCATCAAGCTGTGCGAGGTCCACGATTATCGCGGTCATCTGAGCGACGCGAGTGGGCGACCCATCGCTAATGCGACGATCCGCCCGCGCTCGATCAACACGACGGAAATCCACGATCTCAATTTCTTGGGAATCGGGCTGCCTCCCGAAGTGAGCGAAGCATGGGAGTGCAAGAGCGGTGCGGACGGCGCATTTACGCTGCGAAAAGTACCGGCGACCGGCTCGATTCGGGCTGTGATCAAGGCCCAGGGTTTCGGCGCATCTGTTGGTTCGTGGCATCTGACGGCCCCGGTCGCATTGCGACTTGGGCGGACGGCGCAATCCGCGGCACGCTGCTGGCTCCGCCGGGGGCGGCCGATCTCAAAACGCTCGAACTTCGTGCTTACCACATTGCCGATGACGCGAAAGAGGCGGGTTACACGCTCTATCATCACGCTACGGCGTTCCCCAGCCAAGAGGGCAAGTTCCGTTTTGATGATTTGCCGCCCGGCACATACAGAATCGAGCCGAATCTCTATGAATCAAACCTCCCGTACTACACGAAGGAGCGGACGACCGTTGACGTAAAGCCCGGCGAGACGGCGCAGGTTGCGATACGGCTGTTGGCGGGCATTGCCGTGCGTGGCCGAGTCGTGGATGGCGCGACGGGACAGGGAATTGGCGCAGTCGGCCTCTGGATCTACCGCACGTCGGATGAGGGCCGTATGGCGGAGTCGCGGAAGGCCGTCACCGACGCCGAAGGCAATTTCATTGCGTATGCCGGCCCGGGCAAGATCCGAGTCGAGGTTCAACAGGCGCCGGACGAATACGTGCGGCCGCTGCGCGTCGGCGACTATCGCACGCCACGAGAGTCCTACTTTCCCAAGGTCGAGGCCGACAAGGACGTCGCATGGCCGCCGATCAAGCTGGAACGGGCGGCCCGGTTGGAAGGAATCGTCGTCAATGAATCGGCGCACCGGTGCCCCATGCGGAAGTGCAATGCCTGGCGTCTCGCGGCGTTCAGGCCGATCTGCAGTTGATCATCCAACGCACCGACGCCGATGGCACGTTCTCGATCGGAGGGCTGCACGCGAAGGAAATGCTGGCCCTGCGGGCCCGGACGGACCGTGCGGTCAGCGACGTCACCGAGCTTCGCCCGGCCGAAGCGAGCGGCCCGGTTCGTATCAAGGTCTCGCCCACGAAGGTCTTCGTGATTCGCGGCGTTTGTTTGGACACGGCCGGACAACCGGTTCGTCGCGCCGAGATGATTCCGTCCGGGCGCCTGGATGCTGGGGCCGACGGGCCTGGGCTGCGGCGGCGGCCGCTGCGACACCGACGCCGCGGGCCGGTTTGAGTTGGCGAACCTCTGGCCCGGCTTCCAATATCAGGTGTTGATCACGGCCGAAGGCTACGAGCAGTTCGAGACGCCGCGGCTCCAATCTCGGCCAGGGCAGCCCCGAGACTTGGGTCGGCTCCGCCTTGTCGGCACCAACGGCTCAGTGGCCGGAACCGTGACCGATTCCGCCGGGCGACCGGTTGCCGGGTGTCCGCGTATTCAATTCGTGGCGACGCCCCGAAAGTGCTTAACGCCACGACCGACGCCGCGGGTGGATTTCGCCTCATGGGGCTTCGCATCGGGCCGGTCTACGTGTTCGCGGAAAAAGAGGGCTATCGGTTCACGGCGGCGACAACGTCCACCCATAACGCAAGCGTAAAGCTGAAACTGCTTCGCGGCGATGAGCCCGTCCCGCCCTGGAAACCAGAGCGGGCGACGGCCTCTGCAGCCGACGAACAGAAAGCGGTCCGCCGGATATTGGAAAAGGCCTGGACGATGCCCCGGGGCAAATCCCGCTGGGCGATTGAGTACATGGCGCGGATCGACCCGCAACAGGCTCGAGAAGTGGTCGGCCGAACGCAACGGACAGTTCGACAACCTGGTGCGGAAGACAATTGCCGAGCGGATCGCCGTGGACGATGCCGAAGAGGCATTGGCCCTGTTGGCTCCGTGCAGCAATCACGACGCGTACTTCACGCTTGAGTCTCTGGCCGAGCGATTCTCCACCATCGATCGAGAGAAGGCCCTGCTTTTCGCCGAGGAAGCCGTTCAGCGGGCCAGACGACTTGACCAACCGGATCGAGCCTGGGCGATCGCCGGAGTCGCAAGGCTGGTGAGCCGGTTGGGCGAGGTCGGGGCAGGCAGGAAGCTGGCCGAAGAGGCGGCCGGTATGGCCGAAAAATTTGGCACCGACGAGCACCAGACTTATTACCGTGGGTTGATGGCAGCGGCACTTGCCCCGCACGACCTCGTCCGGGCGATGGCCTTGCTGGAACCGGGTACCGACGTCTACGCCAGCGGGCGCGCAAATGAGAAGGAGCGAGCCCTGGCTCGGATTGCCACCGCCATCGCCGCCGAGCGTCTGGACAAGGCACTGGAGATCGTTGGCCGGCTGGGCAAGCGCAGCACGCTGGCCGACAACGCGCGGCTGCATATAGCATACGAGCTCGCGCCCACTCGGCCGGATGACGCCTTGCGCGTTGTCGAAGGAATGAATGCATATGGCGCCGCGAAGATCAGGGCGGAGGCGTACGGCTGGATGGCGGTGGCCGTTGGCCCGCGCGATCCGCGTCTTGCCCGCTCGTTGATCGACAAGGCGATGACCGCCTATTGGGACAAGCCGGAAGATTTTCGTAGCTGGAGTTACTATGGCGGGCGGACGACTGCTGCCGCGCACCTCGTCGGCCGGGCCAAGGACGCCGAGCTATCCGGACCTTGGGTCGTTAATCAACCGCGTGCTGGCGATGCGGCCGACTGTCGGCGACGGCGAGTCTCCCCAGGACATACGGCGAACCTTGATCTTGACGGCCAAGACGCTTGCCCTGGTCGATCCCGAATGCGCACGGCAGATGCTGCTTAGCATCACGTCGAACGATCCGTCGGCCGACACCGCACGAGCGGTAATGGACAACCGCGACCTGTTGGTGGCCTGGGCGTTGGCCGACCTCCCCTACGCGACAGAACTGGTCGAGACCTGGATGGCGGCGCCCGGCGACGGCAACGTCTGGTGCGAGTCGCTGATCCGGCTGTGTGACGCCCTGACGACGCCTCCGGACCGACGGGCTCGCGTGATTGATCGCTTTCAGGGGACCTACTGGTTTCCAGGCGAGGACTTGTAGTACGCAATCGGATTATGCTGCACCCGGAGTGCGACCGCTTGGCGTTGTGTCCTCAGGGCGTGCCGCCGGCGGTCGGCGACTTGCTGCTTTCCGGACGCTCGGCGAGGCCGGTCACCGCCTCCTCATCTTCCGCCTCGTGCATGACTTCGGCCATTTCGCGGCGGTTGCCGAAGTAGTAAAAGACGCCCAACGCGGCGATCAGACCGGTGATGAGCCGATAGGCCAGGGCCACGACCAGGCCTTGCCCGCTGACAACGCCTGCGACGTGGGCCGAGGCGTACAGGAAATCCAAGACGGCCTCGAAAGGGCCCATCGGAAGCGGGATCACGCTGGCCACGTTGCTGACCGGCACCACGACGAAGTGTTCGCCCAGCGAAAGGTGATGGCGGAACAGGCCGACGGCGATCAGATACAGGCCCACGGCAAACAGGCTGTGGACGCCGACGCTCATGATCGAGGACAGGAGGAGCACGCGCGGCCGCCGCCGGTACATTCGCACCGCCTCGATGAGTTTTTGCAGGGGGTCGCCGACGCGCGGGATGCGGCCGACGAATCGGATCGCGCCCATCACCCTGGCATCAGGCCCCAAGACGGCCGCCAATGCCAGGCCGCCGACGAGCGGTCAGCAGGAACGTCATGTAGCAGATCACCCGAACGTTGCGGTCGCCGACGGTCCAATACTGCGTTGCCAAGATGCCGCACGAGGCCACGACGAACAACAAGTACAAGCCGATCACGCGGTCAGCCAACACCGACGCCAGCCCCTGGGGGCGATGCCGCGGTTGTTCATGGGCAAGCATCAGGGCCTTGACCAAGTCGCCGCCGACGATGCCCAACGGAGCCAGGTTGAAGAGGTAGCCCCAGAAGCTGATGCGGATGGCGTCGCGAAAACGGCAGGGGATGCCGACGGCCCGAACCAGATACCACCAGCGGACGAAGGTGATCAGCACGGCGACCGTGCAGCACGCCCACGCGGCCGCCAACAGGTCCCACTGCTTCGGCTGATCGCGCAGTTGGACGAAGACGTCGCGCTTGGCCGCGTCGCGCACCAGATAGCCGATGATGGCGGCCGAGACGCCGATTTTCAGCAGTGTAACGAGCAGCTTTTTCACGGGTCCGCATCGGCTCGGTATTTGGCCGGTTGTGCTAATCCTACTGCGCAAGATCGTCGATGACCGCTTGTTGTATCCTGAAGCTTCCGAACTGTTTACGGATAATCCGCGTGTTTGCTTTTTTTTCGCGAAAACGCGAAGGAACAAGAAGACGGAAGAACGACAGCGGATCGAGAAAATAGGGTTTCTTTCGTGATTTCATGCTTTCGACCTTTCGTGATCAAAGGCATTGAACCTTGCGCAGTGGCACGAGGGGACTGTCCCAATTTTCGCGTCAACGAAAATGCGACTATCCCCCTGTGTGCAAGCTGGCTTAGGAAGACTCACCGCCCCTTGCGCGCGGACGCCTCCATGCTGTCGATATAACAATGGAGCCGCTCTAACTCGTCGGTCACGTGGCGGAGCTTGAGCATGTTCTCGACCCGCTTCACCAGTTCCAGCTTATTGACCGGCTTGCTTAAGAAGTCATCGCATCCGGCCGCCACGGCTCGCTCGATGTCGCCTTGTTCCGTCAGGGCCGTAACCATCAGGATCATAATTTGTTTGGTCGCCGGGTTGCGCTTGAGTGTCTTGCAGACCTCGAATCCACTGAGCTTCGGCATCATGATGTCCAGCAGGATGAGGTCCGGCTGGAATTCGTCTACCTTCGCCAGCGTGTCGCGGCCGTCGACAGCCACGGCCGTCTCGCAATCGAGGCCGTCGAGATAAGCCTCCAGCAACTCGACATTCGGAACGTTGTCGTCGGCGATCAGGATTTTGCTTTTGGGCATGGGGGTCGATTATACGGCGTTTCGCGCCGCAGGCAAAGGCTCGTGAAGGGAGACAATCCCATTTTCGCGGGCACGACAATCGGGACCGTCCCCGAGCCGGCCTCACTCCACCGTCTCTGCGCAGCACGGCGACTGGCACGCGGCCTCGATCGTCGGGCGGAACATGAAACATAGCAGGGCAATCGGATAGATGATGCCCAGGCCGGCCCCGGCAACACCGCCGATGACGCCGGCGATCCACCCCGCCCGCAGAGGCCCGGCCGGCAACTCCGCAGCCTTCGCCAACAACGGCATCAGGAAGTACCAATTCACGACGACTCCCGCGATGCTGGCGACGATGCCATACAGACCAAAGAGAATGGAGAGATGCCGGCCCCACGGCTTCAGCAACAGCAGTCCAACGCCGCCCAGCAGGAGGACGAACATGGCGGCGATGCCCAGCGGCACGGAAATCTCCATGAACAGGGCGTAGCCGGGGTTCTTCCGGGCCAATTCCACGACCGGATTGCCGCGCGCCGCATCGCGGGAGAACAGCATTGCCGCGCTCATGAAAAGACCCATCAGCCCCGACATGGCAAACGCCAGGTTGAGGATGCCAAACACCACCGTGCTCACTGGCCGACGCATAGAGCCCTCCTGATTCACGTCCCTCCAGACGCCACGATAATAGCCCGCGAGTGTTCCGGAAGCACTACGCTGGAGTCACGCGGTTGTACCAGTCCATTTTCCATAACGCCCACCACTGCCATAGAGCCATGATGCTGGCGTCCGAGATGGGTTTCCACCAAGGACACGACAGCGCTGGTCGGCAGCTTGGATGGCACGAACGGCGCCTCAGCAGCAATCAGATCGTGTCGGGCGCGACGCTCCGAGCTACGTTTGTCAGCTTTGGGAGTAGTCATGTTGCACCACCTTCCGCTTCGCGAGCTTGGCCGTCGGCGTGCCGCCGGAAGAGACCCGCGTCCGTACACCTTCGCGTTAGCGTTCCGTGTTCACCAAAGTGGCATCGTCCGAGTTGACCGTGACGACGGTGCGTCCGCCCATGTTGCCTGTGACATAGCCGTCGATTGTCTCCTCGTGGTGTTTGCCGCCGACGGTGGCTGCAAACTCAAGGCGACCATCGGTCTGAATCCAGAACGAGTGTTTAGCAGAAGCTCCCGGTGCGATATCGCCGAATGAAACGTCACACCCGCCACCTTGTACACGGGCTCCGCCAAGCGACTTCTGTGACTCATTGTGTACGACGACTGTGTAGCAGGTCAACACGGCGCAAAACACTGCGATAACACCGATTCCCATTGGAATGTTGGCGACAAGCAAGACGGCACTTAACAGAATCGAACGCCAAGAACGACGTCCCGGCATGGCCGGGAAATGAAACGCGAGCCAGCAGAACCAGCCCAAGGCAATTATGCCAACAGCGAGAACGGCGAGGCACGCGTACAGCGTGATGATGCCCGCGTAAACAAGCCATCCCCAGCGAGTGACGAGCCAAAGCAGGAGAAGCGAAACGCCAGCCAAGAGCGGAGCGGCTCCGCAGATCACGGAGAGTCGGCAGGCTCGGCTTGCCCAATCCATATCACGATCGTCCAAATGAGTAAATGCAGACATCCATCAGCGACTAAGCGTTGCTTCCCCCGTCTTCCGTTTGGTAGCCCTCGCCCCCCTGATCCCCCGGCACCGGGAACTGCCGGCAGAGATCGGCGACGCGGTCGCGGATAGTGCAGGACAGCGCTTCGTCGTCGGGGGCGCGGAGGGCTTCGAGAATCCAGCCGCCGATGCGGCGCATCTCGTCGACGCCCATGCCTCGGGTGGTCAGGGCCGGCGTGCCGATGCGGATGCCGGATGGGTCCATCGGCTTTCGCTGATCGAAGGGAATCATGTTCTTGTTGACCGTGATGCCGCAGCGGTCCAGCGCCTCTTCCGCCTGGCGGCCGGTCGTGCCCAGCGGCGTCACGTCGGCAAGAATCAAGTGGTTGTCGGTGCCGCCGCTGACCAGCTTCGCGCCGCCGGAGAGCAGCACGGCGGCCAACGCCTGGGCGTTGTCGAGAATCTGCCGGGCGTAGCGCTTGAATTCGGGGGCCAGCACTTCGCCCAAGCAGGCCGCCTTGCCGGCGATGACGTGCATCAGCGGCCCACCCTGAATGCCCGGAAACACGGCTCGGTCGATGTCCTTCGCATACTCGTGGCGGCAGAGGATCATGCCGCCGCGCGGGCCGCGGAGCGTCTTGTGCGTCGTCGTGGTCACGTAGTCGGACACCGGCACGGGGTCGTCGTGTAGCCCGGCCGCCACCAAGCCGGCGTAGTGCGCCATGTCGACCATCAGCTTTGCCCCGCATTCGCGCGCGATCTCGGCAAACCGCGCGTGTGGAATCTCGCGTGGATACGCTCGCCCCGGCGACGATGAGCTTCGGCTTGTGCTCGTGCGCCAGGGCGGCCAGCCGGTCGAAGTCGATGCGATGCGTGTCCGGGCGGACGCCGTAGCTGATGAAATGGTAGAGCTTGCCCGAGATGTTCAGCCTCATGCCGTGCGTCAGGTGGCCGCCGTGGGCAAGGTCGAGCCCCAGCACGGTGTCGCCCGGCTCCAAGAGTGCGAGGTAGACCGCCGTGTTGGCCTGGGCACCGGAGTGCGGCTGGACGTTGGCATGGTCGGCGCCGAAAATCTGCTTCGCCCGTGTGCGGGCCAACTCTTCGGCCACGTCGACGAACTGGCAGCCGCCATAATAGCGATGGCCGGGATAGCCCTCGGCATATTTGTTCGTCAACACGCTGCCGGCGGCCTGCATGACCGCGGGGCTGGTGTAGTTTTCCGACGCGATCATTTCCAGCCCACGGCGCTGGCGGTCGATCTCGCCGGCAATCGCGGCCCAAAGCTCCGGGTCTTGTCGCTCGATGCAATTCATCAGAAACCGTCCTATCGTTGGCGGCAAAGTTTCCTGCCGACTAGAAAATCGCATTGTCGGCGGCCGGCGGCAATTCGTCAATTGGGCAAGGCAGGGGTCGCGACGGAACGTCGACCGAAACCACCGCCGTGCCGGCGGCTAAACGACTCTATTCACGCTGGATGTTCACCTTCACTTCCCCGGCGTTGTCGCTGAGTTCGCCGGGTGAGTCGTTGATCTTCAGGAATAGCGTGCCGGTTTCGGTCGGCGTGATTTCTGCTCCGAGGCCGACGACGATCGGGTGCAGCAGGGCCGACGTGCTGCCCGGCGGCGGGCTATCGGGGCGCACGGCGGCCAGCAGAATGCCCAGCGGGCGGCCGTGGTAGTAGCGGATCGACACGCCGCCGGGCTCGCACCACCAAGTGCTCGGTTCGTTGGCCACTTGATAGCGGCCCGCAGCGGTGAGTTGATACTTGACGCCGGCGCAGAGTCGCAGACCGCTGTTTTGCCAACCGCGGTCGGCGGCCACGAGTACGCCATCGGCCCTCACTCCCTGCCCTTCTCCGGGCGCCGACCGAACGTCGGTCGGGAGAGGGGAGCGATTGGCCGGCGTAAAATCGATCGCGCAGCGGGCAACGTCGTAGCCGTATTCCAGGCTGGCCGCCATCAGTTGCCACTCTTCGCAAAGCTCTTGCCAGTCCGGCGCGAAGAGCTTGCGAAATCGCTCGTTGAAATTGCGCTGGCGAACGAACCGGAAGAGCTGCCGAAACCGCCCCTGATATCGCGGGTCGCGATCCAGAAGCGTGGCGGCCGCCCAGCACCACGCGTAGGGTTCGGTTTCCTTTCCGAGCTTCGGCACGAAATCGAGCACCGCGGGCAGGCCGATCGCGCAGTGGTCCGCCACCGCATCCTGGATGATGCGAATGCGACCCCACTCGGGCACCTCGTCGCGGCTCTTGGGCATGTAGGCCATCGTGAGCCGGCCGTCGCGCCAACGATGGGTGGCGAGATACTCGGCGATGCCCTCCATATACCACATCGGCCCACACCCGCCCAAGACGGTGTTCATAAATCCGTGCGTCCCCTCGTGCAGCAAGAGGTGGCGGCGGTAATAGTCGCTCGGCTGGTCGTAGAGCCACAGCGCATTGTCCCAGTTGAAGCCGTGCTCGAACGCCGGCAACCGGCCGGGCAGCAGGCCGGCCGCCGCAAACCGCGACTTGTCCTTCATTAGGAAACCGATCATCGACCAATCGGCGTGCTCGTGCGGGTCGACGTGAAAGTATTGGCACCACTGCGGAAAGGCCCGCTCAAACACGGCCGGCAATTCGTCGATCGCGGCGCCCGACATGTCGGTGTAGAGTGTCAGCCGTTTGCCGGGCACCTTGCGGATGCCCGCCTCGGCGATGCGCGCGTCGTCGATCGAAACCGGCGCGGCCGCAACGGCCGGCGATGTCGGCAGCATCACAACAACGAGGGCGACAAGCGCCGCCGGTAACCATCGCGCCGGGAAGTGCATGCCTCCATTATACCATGCCGGCTCCGACGCAACTGCTTGGCGCATCGGCACCTTCGCCGTATCATGGCGGCAATGGACTCCGCGATTCTCGTCATTGCGCTGTTGCTGGGCATCGCCGTCGGCGGTGTCGGTGCGTGGCTATTGCTGCGGGCGAAAATCGCCGCGGCGCTCGACCGTGGACGCAATGAATCGTCGATGCAGATGGCGGCCCTCGACGAACGACTGGTCGCCCGCGAGCAGTCGATCGACGAGCTTCGAAACCGGCTGAGCGAAAAGGATGCCTCGCTGGCCGACCTTCAGCGGCAAGCCATCGCGTTGGGCAACCAGGCGGCCGAATTGAAACAGGCACTGGTCGAGCAGCAGAAGCAGGCACAAGAGAAGCTGGCACTGCTGGACGATGCCAAGCAGAACTTGAGCGACGCCTTCAAGGCCCTGGCGGCCGACGCCTTGAAGAGCAGCAATACGTCGTTCCTCGAATTGGCCAAGACCCACCTCGAAAAGCTGCACGAACTGGCCAAGGGCGACCTCGATAAGCGACAGACGGCCATCGACGAGTTGGTCAAACCGGTCAAGGAATCGCTCGGCAAGGTCGACGCCAAGTTGCAAGAGATCGAGAAGACCCGCATCGAGGCCTACACCGGTCTGACCGAGCAGGTGCGCGCACTCTCTGAAACACAGAACCAGTTGCGCGGCGAAACGGCCAACCTGGTCAAAGCCCTGCGGCGTCCGCAGGGCCGCGGCCGCTGGGGCGAAATCCAGTTGCGCCGCGTCGTCGAGATGGCGGGCATGGTCGAACACTGCGACTTCATCGAACAGCAAACGACCGACGGCGAAGACGGCCGGCTGCGACCCGACCTGGTCGTCAAGCTGCCGGGAAACAAGAACATCGTGGTCGACTCGAAGGCCCCGTTGGAAGCCTATCTCGAGGCCATCGAGGCCCCGGACGACGAGACCCGGGCGGCGAGACTGAAGGATCACGCCCGGCAGGTCCGAAACCACGTCGCCGCGCTGGGGCGAAAGGCGTATTTCGAGCAGTTTGATTTTACGCCGGAGTTCGTGGTGCTCTTTCTGCCCGGCGAAGTCTTTTTTAGTGCGGCGTTGGAAAACGATCCGTCGCTAATCGAGTCGGGCGTCAGCCAGAACGTCATTATCGCTACGCCGACGACGCTCATCGCGCTGTTGCGGGCCGTGGCCTACGGATGGCGCCAGGAGACGCTGGCCGAAAATGCCAAGGCCATCAGCACGCTCGGGCAGGAGCTGTACAAGCGGCTTTCCGACTTGGGCCAGCACATGCAGAGACTCGGCAAAGGGCTGGATGCGGCCGTTGGCGCTTACAACGGCGCCGTCGGCTCGATGGAGTCGCGGGTGCTGGTCAGTGCGCGGCGATTCAAAGAGCTCGGCGCCGCGGCCGTTGGGGCGGAGATCGACGAGCTACCGCAAATCGATACGTCTTCGCGATTGCTCCAGGCGCCGGAGTTGCTAGAAGGGCCGGACGATTGACGGGCGGATGGACCGGCCGATGGTTGTCAGGCACAGCTTGACCTGCGGGTTCGCGGATGGTTGTCAGGCACAGCCTGACCTACGGGTCTGACCTCTGACGACTGATCGCTATCGCAGCTTTTCCTTGGCCCGTGTTGCCAGTTCCTGATAATGCTGGGCGCGATCGGTCGAGCCCAGTTTGCGGTGCATGGTGGCGAGGTTGGCGTAGGGAACGGAGAGTGCAGAGCGGTCGAGCGTGCCCTGTTCGACGGCGCCTTCCATCAGCTTGATGCCTTTTTCGGTCAGTGCGACGGCCTTTTGCTTCTGGCCGGATTCCCAGAAGGAGACGCCCATGCTGACGAAGGCCTCGCCGTGACGGCCGAGCTCGGGTGCAAGCTCGGCCTGCGACGGGCGCTCCATAAGCGGGATTGCCTTCTGGAACCACGCTACTGCCGCGCGATGATCGTGACGGCCGACCGCGTCGATGGCGCCGAGGCGGAAGTAGAGACGGCCAAGCGTCATCGCCGATGCACTCGATTGCCTGGCCTCGTGGGCCGCGACAAGATATTCGGCCGCCTTTTCCCCTACCTTCGTCGCGGTGTCAAAATCGGACCGCATCTGATACACCTGGACCGCATCGGACAGCGCGGCGCAAGATCGGACTCCAGTTGGACCTTTTGGATCGGATCGGTGGCTGCGATGATCGCTTCCTGGCCAGTGGTTGCCAGCGACTTGAGCGTGGCTTCGGGATCAATGGTGCCGCGAACGCCGACGTAATCGGCCATCGCTTGCACGCAAACGCGCAGTTGCACTTCTTGGCCGGCGCCCTCGCTGCTGACCAGGTCGTTGGCCACGGCCGTAGCGCGCTCGATCCATCGGGCAAGCGCCTTGTTCTTGTCTTTCCACTGCCCGAAGGCGATGTCGCGGGCCGCGCCGAGATGGGCGTCCAAAAGCGCCTCCTTGGCCGCCACGCGGATGGCCGGATGCGGATCGGACGCGAGCGGATCGGCAACCTGCAACGCCTGGGAGTGGAGCGTCATGGCCTTGTGGTAGTCAGGCTTCGCGCCCGAGGCCGTTAGATCGCCCATGAGACAGAGCGCCCGGGCCTTCACGTGCGGCCGCTGCTGGCTGGTGTCGGCGGCCTTCTGCGCCTCGTCCAGGGCCTCGGACAAGCGGCTCAATTTGCTGAGCAACTCAGCGTGCGTCACACGGTAGTGCGGGTTGTCAGGCTCGAGCCGGACCGCCTCGCCGGCCTCTGTCGCGGCCTTTTCGCGTTGCCCCATCGCCGCCAACACCCGGGCGTGCAGCCAATGGGCGCGGGCATTCCCGGGTTCCAAGGTTAATGCCTGCTCCAAGTCGCGGAGGCTCAGATCGCGACGGCTGGTGAGCACCGTCTCCGCACGCAACACGAACGGCTCGGCCGAAATAGGCTCCAGAATGAGCCGCGCTACCTTCATCGACGGCTTGTCGGGCTGTTTGCCGACCGCGAACGCGAACAGCACACCGCGTTCGGGATACGATAGTCCGAGCACCTCGCCCATCTCGTTCGAGACCAACACCGGGCGGATCGTGGCAAGATCGAGCTGCTTGGCAACGACATTGGCCGGGAACGCCTTGTCAAAGCGGACGATGATCGAGGCGGCCTTGCGGCCCAAGTAGCTGACCTCGACGCGATCGAACGGTTCGACGGCGTAGAGTTGCACCAGCGAGCCGCGCTGAGTGGCAGACTTTTTCGGTTTACCCCACGCCTTTTCGACGTCTTCCTTCGTCGACACGCCGGGGACGACGCCCTTGAAGCTGGCCGCCTCGATTGCCACCGGGCCGCCTTCCATGGCGTCGGGAATCGGCTGGAGCGACTCGTCCGAAGCGCTCGCATTGCCCGACGCCTCGGCCTCCTCGGCCGCCGGCGTCTGAGGCCGCGAGGCCACCGCGATCGGCGCGGTCACAGCAGGTGTTCGCTTGGCGGGCGTCGGCCAGTTCGTCGGCTTCACGGCGGCCGACGCCGCGTCCGTGGAACTGCTAGCCGGCGTCGCCGTTAGGGAGATTCCATTCTTGGATTGGGCGGTCTCCTCGTCCGCCGCCGCCAGCGCGCTAATTGCGGCCAACGCCGTCGCCGAAAAGACAAGATTCCACAGGCATTTGCACCGCATCGCGCGTTCCTCCTTGAACCTCGCTGGGCAAACCGGGGACCCCCGCAGATGATTGGTCGCGGAGTCTACCCATTATGGCGAAACCACGTCTAGACCGAATTCTGCCCTTTTTGTCGCATCTCCCTCCGGCAGAGGGTGAGAACGGAGCGTTCGGGGGACTGTACGGGTTCTTGTGTCACAAGAAGCAGTAGCGCGCAAACCGCGGCGATTGGGAAAGTCCCATTTTCGCTGACACGAAAATCGGGACAGTCCCCGATCTGCGTTCATCTGCGGTTCCCTCCCCGCGACTTTGCGTCTTGGTGCCTTAGTGGTAAGTCCCTTTCTGCCAACAGGTTGGGTTGCACGCCCTCCGAATTGCCTCGATCTGTTCCGGCGTGAACGGAACGGCGGCGCCCAACGGAGGCGGATCTGGAACCAGACGGTTTGAAACGGCTTCGAGCAATTTGTTGACGCCTTCGCCGCGCAGGGCACTGAGAACGAGTCCCGCCGGGCGATTGCCCGCGGCGGCGGGCAGGTCGCACTTATTATGCACCAGAATCGCCCTGGGCCAATGTTGTGCCAAGCGTTGATTTGCCTCCGACCAGGGCAGGCTGCGGTCGAAAACGAGGATTGCCAGGTCGGCCGCGGCAAGTCGCGAGGCGGCCAGTTCGATGCCGGCATGTTCCAGCGGATTTGCCGGGCGACGAAGGCCTGCCGTGTCGCAAAGTTCGACCGGCCAGCCGTC
This sequence comes from uncultured Planctomycetaceae bacterium, assembly GCA_963789525.1. Classification (GTDB taxonomy): domain Bacteria; phylum Planctomycetota; class Planctomycetia; order Pirellulales; family Thermoguttaceae; genus CAVXFB01. The sequence goes on along the minus strand of CAWBLA010000003.1, from coordinate 372,377 downwards.
GACGGCTGTCACGAGCGTCACGGCGTCGCGCGTGGTGCCGGGCGTGGCATGGACGATGGCGCGGTCATAACCGGCCACGGCGTTGATGAGGCTGCTCTTGCCGGCGTTGACCGGACCGGCAAGGACCAGGCGCCACGGCTCGACAAGATGTTGGCCCAGTCCGGCCCGACCGAGCAACGTATCGACCTGTCGCTGCGCACCGCTCTGATCGCCCCCGTCGAGCGACTGGCGGATCTCGATCATCGCCCGCCGCAGCGCCCCGTCGTATTGGTCCAAGAGGATTGCGGCCGTCCGCTCGGTCCGGGCGTTGGCGAGGGCCACGAGCGCCGCGGCCGCGACTTCGTCAGACCGGGCTTCCGCCCACCGGCGCCACGCGACCCGGCTGCACCCGGCAGCCACGAGCGATTCTTCAATTCTTGCGACCGCCGCCATTCCACCGTGGCAGTGTACGTCGACCGCGCCGTCGGTGTGACGGCGGACCACCACTTCCTCGGCGTGGTTCGCATCGCCGCGTGAAAGGGGATCGTTTCCGTCTCGTTGGCGCGAGACTTGGGACAATCCCACGAACCAGCCAACGACCGGCCGATCCACGGCATGTTCGCTCAGCGGCCGGCCCGCGCGGCGCGGAACTGCGACTGCACAACCTCGACCGCGCCGGGACCTTCGACCCGTAGCGTGGCAACTGCTCCGCGCCCGGCGGCGTCAGTTGGACAACGCAAAGCGAGAATGGCTGCGGCATGTCGTTCGGTTTGCCAAAAGGGGACAGTCCCATTTTCGCGACACGAAAATTGGGACAGTCCCCAGCGTTACACCCCATCGTACGCGTCTGGCTCGGATGCTTCAACCGCCGCTTGCGGCCCGCAAGAGCAGGTGCTAGGCTGTGCCGCATGGGATTCCTCGTCGGTACGGACGAAGCGGGTTACGGCCCCAATCTCGGTCCGCTAGTCATCTCCGCAACCGTTTGGGAAGCGCCGGACGCCACCGACGGTGAATCGCTGTATGCACTGCTGCGCGGCGTCATTGCCAGGACACTCGACGAGGTCCGTCCGGACGGCGGCCCGTACGTTGCGATGGCCGACTCGAAGGCGCTTTACACGCCGTCGCGCGGGCTGTGCCACCTGGAACGGGGCGTGTTTGCCGCGATGGGGTTGTTGGGCCTCCGGCCGCGAAGTTGGCGCGAGGTGTGGCGGGCCATGGCGCCGGAGGCGGTCGAGCCGATGCCGGCGATTCCCTGGTACGCCGGCTACGATGCGGCGGCGCCGTTGGATTGCGACGGCGACGAGATCGACCACGTGGTGGCCTCCTTGAGAACCGGGCTTGCCGCAGTGGGCGTGCGACTGCTCAGTATGCACAGCCGCGTTATATTTGAGCAGGAGTTCAACGATCTGTTGGATCGAGACGGGACGAAAGGCGAGGCGCTGTCGCACCAGACGCTCGCGCTGGCGTCGCGGCTGATCGCGGCCCTGCCATCGGGGCCGGTATCGATGATCTGCGACAAACACGGTGGACGCGATCACTACGCTTCGCTGCTGACGAAGCACTTTCCCGAATGGTATGTCGAGGTTCGCCGCGAAGGCCGCCGTTCGAGCGTCTATCGCTTTGGACCGCCCGAACGGCGCGTCGACGTCTGCTTCCGGACCGAGGGCGAAGCTTGCCTGCCCGCCGCGCTGGCTTCGATGGCGTCGAAATATCTCCGCGAGTTGGCCATGCGGGCGCTGAATCACTATTGGTGCGGACGCGTGTCCGGCTTGCGGCCGACGGCCGGATATCCGCAGGATGCCAAGCGGTTTCGGGCGGACGTCGCCGCGGTGCAATCGCGACTGAAGATTGCCGATCGCGCCATGTGGCGGATGAGATAACGGGGGTTTCTTATGGATCTGTACATCGTTCGTCATGCCTGGGCCGGACAGCGCGGCGACCCGCGATGGCCCGACGACGACCTGCGGCCGCTAACGGAAGACGGCAAGGAGCGGTTCGCCAAGGTCGCCGCAAAACTGGTGGAGCGCGGGATGAATCCGCAACTGATCGCCACCAGCCCGTTGGTCCGCTGTGTCGAAACGGCCAAGCTGTTGGCGGTGGCCGTCGGCAAAGTCAAGATTGTCGACGTCGATCAGCTTCGGCCAGGCAGCGGCGATTTCGAGGGGCTCCTGGATTGGACGACCAATGCTGCGCGGTCGCATCCGCGAATTGCCTGGGTGGGACACGCCCCCGACGTCGACCGAATCGGCGCGGTGCTGATCGGCGACGCATCGGGAATGATCCGGTTTACAAAAGGCGGCGCGGCGTGCATCCGCTTCGAGGGTCCGGCCGAAATCGGCGCCGGCGACCTGCAATGGCTCGTCACGGCCAAAATCCTCGGATGCTGATTGGCGTGTCGCGCGGTCGCACAGCCCCCATCGGCTTGTTCATGTTCCCTTGTCGGGGGTTTTCGTAGGTCGTAGACTAGATAGGGGTATCGGACATTCACCCTCGGCGTTGCCATGCCAGTTGACAAGGAAGAACTCTATCAAGAGCGGATTCAGGACCACTACGAGGACCCGTACCATCGGGGACGGTGTTCGCGCTGCACGCATGCGCACCAGGACACCAACCCATTGTGTGGCGACGTGATCCGTTTGGAACTGAACATCGATGATGCCGGCACGCTCAAGGAGGTCTACTTCGACGGCGACGGTTGTTGCATCAGCCAGGCGGCGGCGTCAATGCTGGTCGAGAAGTTCGACGGCAAGCCGGCCGAAGACGTGAAGAAGTTTACCGCCAAGGACATGCTCGACTTGTTCGGTGCCCGGCTGACGCCCAACCGGCAGAAGTGCTGCCTGTTGTCGTGGCGGGTACTCCAGGCGGCCGTGTTTTCGCCCGTCGCGGGCGACGGCGCCACCGGCGATTCCCAGACGGCGGCGCAGAGGCCCTCATGACGACGGTTACCCAGGCGGCAACGTTCAACCCCGAGCGGTTTCGGCCCGATTTCCCGATTCTTGCCCGCACCGTCCACGGCGGCGTGCCGCTGGCATATCTCGACAACGCCGCCACGAGCCAGCGCCCGCGCCAGGTCATCCAGACGATCGTCGACGCCTACCAGCGGCATTATGCCAACGTCCACCGCGGCATCCACACGCTCTCCGAGGAGATCGACGAACTGTACGAGGGCGCCCGGGAGAAAGTCCGCGAGTTCATCAACGCCCCCGGCGGACTCCGTGAAGACGACAGCCCCTCGACGACCGAACAGGTCATCTTCACCTCCGGCGCGACGCACTCAATCAACCTCGTCGCGCGAAGCTGGGGCGATGCCAACGTGCAGCCCGGCGACGAAATCCTGCTGACCGAAATGGAGCACCACTCGAACATGGTGCCCTGGTATCAGTTGGCCGAGCGCCGCGGGGCCATCGTCCGCCACATCCCCATCACCGACGACGGCCGGCTGCGGATGGATACGCTGGATGCCCTGTTGACCAGACGGACGAAGCTCGTGGCCGTGACGGCCGTCTCCAACGTGCTCGGCACGATCAACCCGATCGAAGAAATCGTCGCGCGGGCTCACGCGGTTGGTGCCCTGGTGCTGGTCGACGGGGCGCAGAGCGTGCCGCATCGGAAAATCGACGTGCAGGCCCTCGACCTGGATTTTCTGGCCTTCAGCGGGCACAAGATGCTCGGGCCCTCGGGCATCGGCGTGCTGTACGGCAAGCGGGACCTGCTCGACGCGATGCCGCCGTTTCTCGGCGGCGGCGGCATGATTAAGGAAGTCACGCTCGAGGGCTTTCGGCCGCTCTACTTGCCCGGCAAGTTTGAGGCGGGCACGCCCCCGATCGTGCCCGCGGTCGCCTTGGGCACCGCCATCGACTATCTCAACGCCGTGGGGCTGGACAACGTCGCCGAACACGAGCATCGCCTCACTGAGCGGGCCCATGAGGTGCTCGATGCGGTCGGAGGGGTGCGGATCATCGGACCGGCGCCGCGGTACAAAGCCGGCATCGTCAGCTTTGTCTTCGAGTCCGGCCGGCCGCACGCCCACGACGTGGCCCAGGTGCTCGATCGCTACGGCATCGCGATTCGCGCCGGCCACCATTGCACGATGCCGCTGCACAAGCGGCTGGGCGTAACCGCAACGTCCCGGGCGAGCTTCTACCTCTACAATACGCTGGACGAAGTCGACAAGCTCGGCGAGGCATTGGAGCAAGTCAAGCAGGTCTTCCGTCGCAAGTAGCAGGCCGCAAGTAGCAGGTACGCTGCTAATCCAGGAAGCCCACCAGCTCTTGGCTGCGCGAGGGCTGCTGGAGCTTGCGGACGGCCTTGGCCTCGATCTGTCGGATGCGTTCGCGGGTCACCTTGAAGATGTGACCCACTTCCTCCAGCGTGTAGCTGTAGCCGTCGCCGAGGCCGTAGCGCAGCTTGATGATCTCCCGCTCGCGATAGCTGAGCGTCTTGAGCACCTTGGCGATGCGGTGGCGCAACATTCCCTGCGCGGCGCCGATGGCCGGGCTGCGGGCGGCGCCGTCGGGCAGCAGGTCGCCGAAATGGCTGTCCTCGCTGTTGCCAACCGGCCGGTCGAGGCTGATCGGGTAGCGGCTCATGGCCAACACGCGCCTGGCCTCGTCGACACACGTCTCGCTGGCCTTGGCAGTCTCTTCGATCGTCGGCTCGCGTCCCAGCCGTTGCAGCAGCCGGCGCGAGACGTTCCGCACGCGGGACATCGTCTCGACCATGTGGACCGGGATGCGGATCGTGCGGCTTTGGTCGGCCACGGCCCGGGTAATGGCCTGGCGAATCCACCACGTGGCATAGGTGCAGAACTTGAAGCCGCGTCGGTACTCGAACTTGTCGACCGCGCGCATCAAACCGGCGTTTCCCTCTTGAATCAAGTCCAGGAAGCTCAGCCCGCGGTTGCGATATTTCTTGGCGATGGAAACGACCAGCCGCAAGTTGCCTTCCGACAGGCCGCGTTTGGCCTCCTGATAGTGGGCATAGATCTCCTTCAGATAGGCGACCCGCCTGCGGAGGCTGGTCGGCGACTCCTGCGTGGCCCGGAGGATGTTGCGGTACTCGGCGATCCAGGGTTCGCGCTGCTTGCCGTGCGCCTTGCCGTTAGGATTTTCCGCATTGTACTGGCGAATCCGTTGCCGGAGTTCATCGACGCGGCGGCTGAACTCTTCGAGCGTCTTGATCATCGGCTCGATCCGCTGGGTGCGCAGACCGAGTTCCTCGACCAGGCGGACCGCTCGACGCCGGCGGCGTCCCAGGCGTCGCCAGGCCAAGCGGCGCTGGGCCGCGTCGCGCGATTTGCTGGTCACGATGTTGTAATCGCGAAGATTCCGTTTCAGAAGCGTTTCCAGCGTGCGCAAATTGTGCGGCAGGCGGCCGAGAATCTGGTGTTTTTCGAGCTGATCGGTCACCGAGACCTGCACGGTGCGATCGAACGGCAAATCGCCGTCCTGGACCCGCCGTAGCACCTTGACGGCCGTCTGCATCACGTAGTCGCATTCCAGAACCTTGTGGCGGAAGCGGGTACGCGTGATTTCGATCTGCTTGGCCAGGGCCACCTCCTGCTGGCGCGTCAGCAGGGGGATCTCGCCCATCTGCGTCAGGTACATGCGCACCGGATCGTCGGACCAGGATTCGTCGGCCACCTCGGCCAGCAGTTCGTCGGCGCCAAGGTCCAACTCGGGGTCATGTTCTTCGTCGTCATCCAAGACCGCCCGATCCAAATCATCGTCGACGTCCAACGCGTCGGTCGAATCGTCGACCAGACTGAGCGTCTCCTCAGGCCGGCAGGCCGGTTCATCCTCCAGACCGTCCAACAGTGCGTCGTACAAAATGCTGCTCCTCAAGCTTAATGACCCGCGTGTGTGCAAGCCTGTGCAGACCTACATTGTCCTCTAAACGGTGGCGAAAAGCCAAAAAATTCTACCACCGAATTCCTGCGCCGCAGGCCGCACCAATCATTTGGCAAAGGATTCGGCCTACGGTGACACTGCGCTGTCGCTATCGAAGAACCCAATCGTTCCAGAATCCCCAAAGCGGCGGTTCGCGCGTGCTGCAACCGCTGCCGCCACGCCCAACGGTACTCGCGCCGCTGATCAGTACCGCCCGCGCGACCACAGTGCCGCCGGCAAAACCAGCGCCAACCTGCCGCCGCCGCTACCGCGAGCGGAGTCCGGTACATCGACAGGGCATCAAGTCGTCAGATGGGAAACCTATCGTTTCGGCCTCGGCTCGAAACGAAAAGTAGGTCCACTCGTGCGCCCGCAGGCGGTTTGATGCGCAGACTGCCACACTGACCCGTCCCCCTTCATTGTAATCGGAGTTTCTTGGAACGTCCAGTCGTTATTAGCCGAAAGCTCAAAAACGATGAGCGGCTTGTTTGCGTGGCCAAATCTCTGTTAATATGGGTAATTTGCAATCCGTGGACGACCACGCGTTTCGGACCCCCGTTCCGACGATCAAGGCGCTCGACATCATGGTCCGGAAGACGGCGCCTCGCAACAAGGGAGGCCACGCGTTACACTGCAATGGATGCTACACAGACTTCCACGTTTTTGCGGAGTGCGTCGTTGAGTGCCAAGTACCTGCTGCCGTGCCGCTGTGGGCGGCAAACCGTCATCGAAGCCCGCCAGGCGGGGGAGACGATCGCTTGCACGTGTGGCGCATCGGTCCTCGCACCGACTCTGATGGACATGCGGATGCTGGAACCGGCACCCACCGAGCCAGTAGCCACGGCCCCTCCAGCCGTGTGGGGAGTTCGCCAGGGCCTTCGGGTGGTTGGAATCGCTCTGTTGCTGGTAGGACTGGGCGGCGAAGCATGGCTTCTGCTGCATCCCCCCATCTCACGTTTCGACGTGATCGAGCCGGAACAGATTCAGCAGTCCTACCATCGGCTGCCGGCCGTCGCGTGTGTGGGAAGTCTGGCAGCGGTGGAAGCAGGGTCTCGATCGACGCACGGATCGAGAATATGCCGCCGCCCTGCAACAATTTTATCTGTGGCAAATCGCGGCCGTGGGCATCGCGCTGGCCGGCGTCGGCCTGATCGTCGCCGGCGCTGAGGCCGCCGGCGGCCGGCGATCGCGCCCCGGCGATCCGGTTAGCGGCGGTATAACACCTTCTGACTACGAGACCGCGTTCCTACTTTCCCTCAGTAAGACCCTTCCAGCTATCGGTGCGGAACGGCGAGGCCGGCAAACCCTCCCGGTTGTACAGGTTGCACACCGGATTGTGAGCCCAGGCATAACGGACAGCCACGGGGTCAGGCACCTTGGGGCTGCTGACAACAACGGTGTCGCCCACGACTCGGGCTTCGGCCCAGACGAACTTCTTGTCCGCACCGGCGATGGCGAAGCCGGTAAGCGGCTCATCGTTCTTGGCCGCCAGGCCGCCGCCGACGTGGTCGAAATGCAGCACGATCCGGTCGCCTTTATTCTCCATGGACCGGTAGAGCGGTCCCGAATAGACGAGGTCTTTGCCATAGGTCTTGGCCAGCGCCCACAGTGCCAGGCGTTTGCCCACGTCCTGCTTGTCCTTCGGGTGGATGTTCTTGGCATCGCCGATGTCGGTGATGACCGCCATGCCGGTGTTCGGCGTCCGGAGCGTCATCGTCTGTGCTTCGCGCAGTTCGGCCCACGTGTCGTCGCCGGGCTGCTTTCGGACGGACAGGTAGTTTGCCAATTGGACGAAGTAGAACGGGAAGTCGCCCTCGCCCCAGTCGGCCCGCCATTGGCGAATCATCAGCGGAAACAGATGGCGATACTCGTAGGCTCGGCCCGCGTTCGTCTCCCCCTGATACCAGATGACGCCGCGGATGGCGTACGGGATCAGGGGCAACAGCATGCCGTTATAACAGTTGCCCGGCCGAAACTGGTCGAACCGTGGATCGCGCGGACGGTCAATCGGCGCCGGCGCTTTCTTGCCGGCCGCTTTGGCCTCGGCGACTTGCTTCTTCCACGACGCGAGCCGCTTCTGCCACGCCGCCTCGACCGCCTCGGGATTGTAGGTCCGCACCTTTTCGTCCGACTGCGCGAGCATGTGCTGGTATCGCGGATCGGCCTCGAGCGCCGAACGCTTCACCCAGGCTTCGCACGCGGACGAACCCCAGGAGCAACTGATCAGACCGACCGGCACCTTCAGTTCCTTGTGCAGCATGCGGCCAAAGAAATAGCCCGCGGCGGAAAACCAACTTACCGTCCTCGGGCTGCACGCGACCCAATGGCCGCGGAAGTCGTGCTGCGGCTCTTGGGTGCCTTTGTCCGGCACGAACAGCAGACGGATTTGCGGGTGGTCGGCCGCCGCGATTTCTTCGGCGGCGTTGTTGCACGCGTTAACGCTCATCTCCATGTTCGATTGGCCGGAACACACCCAGACCTCGCCGACGAGGACGTTTTGCAGCGTGCGGGTACTGCCCGAGGAGCCTCGAATCGTCATTTCCAGCGGCTCGCTACGGGCGCTGAGCTTCTTCAGCACTACTTTCCATCGGCCATCGTCGCCGGCGACGGTCTTTAAGGTCTGACCTGCAACGGTCACCGTGACCTCTTCGCCCTTGTCAGCCCAACCCCAGATGGGCACCGGCTGATTGTGCTGCAGCACCATATTGTTGCCGATCACCGCCGGTAGTTTCACCGCAGCAGTAGCGATCGCCGTGGCAGCGACAAACGACGCGACGCACAGCAATACTCGGGCGATGTTTCGAAAACGCATGGAAATCTCCTCATGCCAGCGAAAGGACTGAAATTGATCGGTGAGTTGCTCAGCGCATGGCAAGTTCGCACCTATTTCCCTTCCGTCACGCCCTTCCAAGTGTCGGTGCAAAAGGGCGAAGCAGGAAGGCCGGACTTGTTGGCCAGATTCGGCGTGGCATCGTCGTGCCAGGCATAGCGGACCGCGACCGGCTTAACGATTTGGTCGCTGTGAACGACGATCGAATCGCCTTCGATTGCCGCCACGGCCGGGACAAACTTCTGGTCGGCCGCTGCGATCGTGAACTCGGTCAGCGGCTTGCCGTCGCGTGAAATCAAGCCGCCATCGACGTGCTCGAATTGCAGGCGAATGCGGTTGCCCTCGGCGGCCATCGACTTGTAGAGCGGGCCGGAATAGACGATGTCGCGTCCATAGGTTTTTGCCAGCGCCCAGAGGGCTAAGCGGCGGCCGACTTCCTGCTTGTTCTTCGGGTGGATGTTCTTGACGTTGCCGATGTCCATCGTGACGGCCATGCCCGTGTGCGGCACGGAGCGGAGCGTCATGAGCTCGCCTCCCACAATTCGGCCAAATCTCGCGGGTCGACCTCGGCGTGTTTCCCGCTATACCGGAAGGGGGCAATTTGCACAAACAGGAAGGGAAAATCGCCCTCTCCCCACGCGGCTCGCCAATTGGCGATCAGGGCCGGAAACAACGTGCGATATTCATACCCACGGGTCATGTTCGCTTCGCCTTGATACCAAATCACACCACGGATGCCGTAAGGCATAAGCGGGGCGAGCATGGCGTTGTACAGCGATGAGTTTCGCTTGGAATCGGCCAGGTGTTTGAGCTTTGGATTGGACTGCAGCGCCTTTCGGCTCATCCATCGTTCGGCTGCCGATCCACCCCAGGACGAGTCGATCAGGCCGACCGGCACGCCAAGTTCCTTATGTAGGTTCCGGCCGAAGTAGTAGGCTGCCGCGGAGAATCCGCCAAAGTAGCCCTGAACGATGCTTTTCGGGCTGCACGGCTTCCAATTGCCCGTCACGTCGGCGGCCGGCGTGCTGGCCTCGGCCCTTTTGACGTTGAACAGCCGGAGGTTTGAATAGTTGGCCGCGGCAATCTCATCCTTGCTGTTTTGGCACATATCCAGGCCCATTTCCATGTTGGATTGCCCGGAACAGACCCAGACCTCGCCGACGACGATGTTTCGCAACGTGCGGGCGCTGCCTGAGGAACCTTTGATCGTCATTTCCAGCGGCTGGCTGCTGGCGCTGAGCTTTTTCAGCACCACCTTCCATCGGCCATCGTCGCCGGCGACGGACTTTAAGGTTTGATCTGCAACGGTCACCGTGACCTCTTCACCCTTATCGGCCCATCCCCAGATGGGCACAGGACGATCGCACTGCAATACCATATTGTTGCCGATCTCCGCCGGCAACCGGACGGCGGCGGCCGCCACGGCAGTCCAACTGGCAATAAACACGAGACACACGATCACTCGAACGAGACGATAGCGTCGCATGACAAATCTCCCTGAACGATACTTCGGTGGGCAAACGACAGTCATGAGCGGAGTTTGGAGGGCTGTCCCACTTTTCGTGCCAACGAAACTGGGGCCATTGACGCTATTAGACGGCCGGCACCGCCCGATTGCAAGCAGTGGCCGACGATTGCGCGAGTTGTAATCGCAGGTTACGCTTCAGCATAACGGTCATGCCAAAGGGCGTTGCTGACGGGTGTTATGCTGAAGCATAACCTACCTGTCTACCCGTTTTGATTACAGAGAGGTACCGCAGCCTCCGGGCAACTGTGCTGTCAGTCTAATTCGGGATGTGCACGGAGCACCTCGGCTTCATAGCGGAGGATCTGCCGCCGCAGTTTGGCCGCCGATACGTGCCGGTTGCCGCGCGGATCGAGCACCAGAACGAACTCGACGTTCATCGGTTTCCGTGAGAATCGCTGCGCGCTGACGCGATAGCGCTTGTAGCCCTGCATCACCACGGAAACGTGGCCCCGGCGCATGTTGCTGTCGAGCAGGTGCTCCACCGGGATCATGCCGTCGGTGCTGTAGCTGGTGAGAATGTATCGGGCGCGGATGCGTGCCGAGCAGTCGTTCGTAGGCCCGGCTCGCCTCGTCGCGGTAGTTGTAGTCGCTGCGGCGCTCGGTGCGCCAGTCGGTGCGGATGGCCGCCTTCGTGCCCCGGCGTGATCTGCCGGCTCAGCGCCGGCTTGTCCCATAGGGCGACGCTGTTGAGCACGTGGTAGTTGCTTCCGTACGGATGCTGGTTGTAGGGCGGATCGAGATAGGCAATGTCGATCTCCTCGTCGGACAGTCGCCGTGCCAGACATCTGGGCATCCTCGCGGAACACCGCGTTCTGAAGGGCATTATCCCAGAACACGGGCAGGCTGAGCCGCAAGTCGCCGGCGATGCGATACAGCGCCGTGCCCGTCTGGCCGCCCCAACCATTGTGAAACCCCTTGAAGACGCCGCTGGTGTTGCTGGTGTAACAGGCTTGATAGAGCAACGGCGCCAGCAGGCACGCCTCTTCGACCTCCTCGATTTGCCCGGCGTCTTTCCAGGCCGCGATCTGCTCGCGAATGGCGTCGATCCGCATGCCATTTTTGCGCATGTAGAACATGCGGTCGCTGCGCGACGTCGAAATGGACGTCGTCGCGGGGACAAAGGTGCTCCGTCACCCATCCGACCTTCGGCGGCAGGCGGTTGAGCCGCTCGATCGCTCGCTGGTATCCGCCCAGGGCGGCAATCGCCGGCGGCCGGTTGCAGTCGATGTAACACTGGTTGATGGCCTCGGGCATACGGCTCCCAGTCGTTGGCGACGACGCGATAGCCCAGCCGTTTGGCCCAGCGTGAGACAACGCCGCTGCCGGCGAAGAAATCGACGAAAGTCGCCCCCGGCGAGGCGTCCGTTTGTTTCACTGCCTTGTGGATCAACCGCAAGAGCTTGCGTTGATTGCCGATGTACGGAATGAGCTGATTGAATAGATAGTCCGACGTCCGCACTGCGGCATGTCGCGTCCGATCGTAATTCGCCCGAGGGAACGCCATCGTCGAGGTTATACCACATGGGCAGCCTCCTTCGAAGGCCGAACAGAATCCCGGCGTCGGCTGGTTTTCCGGCAGAGCCTCCGGGAATATCTTGGTCGGAGGTGCGGATCATGAAATCAGACCCGCACGCCGAGATATTGCCGGAAGTCGCCGCGTTTCTCGGCGAGAGTCCGCTGCCGGCGGTGATCGACGGCGAGAACGCGATGTCCGCCGGCGGCGAAGTGTTTTGCACCCGCGACCCCGGCTCCGGCCAGCCGCTGGCCGACGTGGCCGCGATGCAGGCGGACGGCGTGGATCGTGCGGTCAAGGCGGCCCAACGGGCATTCGACGCCACCGGCTGGCCGCGGCTGTCGCCAAACGAGCGCGGCGTGCTCTTGCACCGGCTTGCCGATCTGGTCGAGCGTCGCAAGCCGATCCTCGGTCAAATCGAAGCCCTCGACGCCGGCAAAATCCTCGCCCAGGCCGAAGATGACGTGCAGAACTGCGTCGACACGCTTCGCTACTACACACCGACCTGGCGATCCACACGCAGCGAGGCGGAAAAGGAGACACTCCCCTTCCAGTTTGCGTGTGTCAGACTACTTGACGCTAGCCCCCAACCTCCACAGACACGCACGCGTTTCTGCCATTTTGGCAGGCCGCGTAACGGCTGCTTGACTGGGGTGCGTTGACGTAACCTTATGGTAGTTCGGCAGAATCTTCTGCCGCAATGTTGTGGGCACGGCCTTTGCAATGCATTGCCTCGCGGAGTCCGCGGCCGTCTAAACACACGGGAAGCGAAGGAGATCACTATGGTGCAGAATTATCGAAACCCAAGGAATCCGTTCTTTCAGCTCCGAGACGAGATGGACCGGCTGTTGACCGGTTTCTTCGGAGCCGCCGACGGCATCCTGCCGCCGGTGTTCCGCAACCAACCGGCCGTCAACGTGTGGGAAAGCGGCGATGCCCTGATGGTCGAGATGGAGGTGCCGGGAGTCAAGAACGACCAGTTCGACATCTCCGTGGCCGGAGAAGAGTTGTCGGTCAAAATCGACCGCCCGGAAGCCGGGCCGGAGGGAGTCATCTATCATCGCCGCGAACGGCCTGTCGGGTCGTTCAATCGGCTGGTGCGCCTGCCGGTCGAGGTCGACGCCGAGCACGTCGAGGCCGAGCTCCACGACGGCGTGCTGACGATCACGCTGCCGAAGGCCGAAAGTGCCAAGCCGCGAAAGATCAACGTCGCCGCCCATTAGCGGCTCGCGGCCTCAACGTCAGCGCGATTGCAACATAACCAGTTAAGAAGAAAGGAACCAACCATGGATCATGAAAACCTGACTGACGAAAATCGCGGCCGAACGAGACCGGCCGTCGCCGAACGCACCCGCAGCGGGTGCTGCTATCGGCCCGACGTCGATATCCTGGAGCAAGACGACGAACTGTTGGTACTGGCCGACGTGCCGGGCGCAAGCAGCGACGCGATCGACGTGAATTTCGAGGACGGAATGCTGGAAATCCGCGCCGCCGTCGCGCCACGGCACGACGGCGGCGAACCACCTTGTTGCAGGAATATGGCGTCGGCGACTACTATCGGAGCTTCCGTGTGAGCGAGGCGGTCGACGCCAACAAAATCTCGGCGGACTATGCCGACGGCGTGTTGACGCTCCACCTGCCCAAGGCCGAGGCCGTCAAGCCGCGGGAATCGCCGTCAATGCCAAGTGAAAGCATAGCCATCGTTCCCTCTGCCCAAGGCGAGGGAGAGGGTGGCTGATGCGCAAAAGTTTTGAATAACACGAAAGGAGAATGAACCATGAACCTGATTCCTTGGAGAAACAAACAACCTGAAGTGCCGGCGGTGAGCATGTCTCCGCTGGTCGCGTTGCGCGGCGAAATGGACCGGCTGTTCGATTCGTTCTTCCGCGAGCCGTTCGGCGGCATCCGGACTGGCCCTGGCCGGCATGCGACCACTGGTCGCCGGCCGTCGACGTTGCCGAGAGCGAGAAGGAATTGACCGTCCGGGCCGAGTTGCCCGGCATCGACCCGAAGGATCTCGACGTGACCGTCACCGGCAACCAATTGGTCCTCAGCGGCGAGAAGAAGGAGTCGAGCGAGCACGACGGGAAGGACTTTTATCACAGCGAGACCCGCTACGGCTCGTTCCGCCGCATGATTCCGTTGCCCGACGGGGTCGACACGGAAAACGTCGACGCCCAATACGCCAACGGCGTGCTGACGCTGCATCTGAAGAAAACCGCCCCGGCCGCCCAGAAGCGGATCGAGGTGAAGGCGACCTATCGCGTCAATGTTGCCGCGAGAGCAATGGCAAGGACCGCGCCGGTTTTCGTGCCAGCGAGAATCGGGCGGTCCTCCTTGTTATCGGGGTTTGACAGCGTCGGCCGCAGGCGGCAAGATAACTGGTGCCGCGAAAGGGCACAGTTCCCTGCACCGGCCGCGGACCCCCTCCGTGGCAGCAAGGAGGATGACGGCGCGGCGGGAACTTCCCGGCTGTGCCACACGTCTCAGTTTTAGGTGACGAGTCCTTGTGAGCGACGACGGCCAACTGATCGATCAGACCCTGGCGGGCCGCTCCGAGGCCTTTGGGCAGCTGGTCCTGAAGTATCAGGACCGGCTGTTCAATGCGGTGTTCCATGTCCTCGGCAACGCCGAGGACGCCCGCGACGTTGTCCAGGAGGCCCTGGTCCAGGCGTTCTTAAAATTGGAGTCGTTCCAGCATCGCAGCGCCGTTTTACACATGGCTATACCGCATTGCTTTCAACGTGGCAGTCAACCATCGGCGACGGCGGCGGCCCACCGATCTCGATCGACCGGCTTCGCGACGACGCCCCCCTGGAACCGGCCGACAACGACCATGATCCGGCCGCGGCCTGGATCGCAAGGAACAGTGCCGAGCAGGTGCGCCAGGCAATCGCACAACTGCCGGACGAATATCGGTCGGTGCTCGTCCTGAGGGAGATCGACGGCTGCTGCTACGAGACGATTTCCGACATCCTCGATCTGCCCGTCGGCACGGTCCGCAGCCGCCTGCACCGCGCAAGACACAATTGAGAGATGCGTTGAAGGAGCGAGAAGGATTGGGAATTAGGGACTGATGATCGTTGATTGACGATTGTTGATTGGCACCGGCAAATGAGAACTGATAACTGAAAACCCCCGATTGCGGCTGCGTACTGCTTCCATGAAAGATCCTCCTCACGACGAACTCCTGAGTGCGTATCTCGACGGCGAACTGACGCCCGCCGAGCAGGCCGAGGTCGAGAAGGCTGCTGGCGCAAGACCCGGCCGCGCGGCAATTGCTCGACGAGTTGCGGACCTTAAGCGCGACGCTGCAAGACCTGCCGCGGGAGGAAGTTGGCGAGGATCTCAGCCGCCAGGTCTTGCGGATTGCGAGCACCGCATGCTCAGCGAGGGCGAGCCCGGCGACGCCGACGCATCCGCGCGGCCGGAACCGCTGGTGCGGACGGTGTTCCGGCGTTTCCTCAGCGGTCGGGCATGGCCTGGGCCGGTCTGGCCGTCGGCATTGGGGTGATGATCGCGGTGAACGAGCGGCGCCATCCGCTCGTACCGCAGCCGGGCGACGCAGGCCGGGAGGTCGCTCGGGCGACGGCACCGGCGGCAGTGGAACCCGAGCGGAAACCGGGCGCACCGCCGAGCATCCAGGCTGCCAGTGACAGCAACGTCACCCAGCGGAATGCACTGGAAGCGCCGGCCCTGGCCACGCGCGAATCAGAGAACAATCATCCGCCGGCAAGCGCTCATCCCCATCCATTCATGTCGCCGAACAAAAGCCTGCCAAGTCCGGCGTGAGAATCGCCGGGAAGACGGCTGCTCCGCTGGTATCCCTGAAAACGGTCCAACAGCGGCTCGTCGTCCGCTGCGACATCGACGTCAGGGCTGCGAAGGATCGATCGTTGGAGAGGCTGCTGGAGGCCAACGGCGTCGCGTGGCGTGGCGAGGTTGCTCCGACCCCCCGGTCCGAACGCATTGCGAAGGTGACAGTGAAAGACCAGAAGCAGGTAAAATACTACGGAGCTGCACCGCCGGATGGCGTCGGACGAGAGCAACGCCTTTATGCCGATGCCACGCCTGCCCAGATCACCGCGATCTTGGCCGGTTTGGCGGCGCAACCCAAGGTGTTTCTGGCCGTCGATGTCGGTGGAGTCGATGACGCCGGCAGCGGCTTGAGGTATCGGGCGGCTGGTGATCGGCACGGTGGCAAAGGCGGCTACGAGTCTGAGCCGCTCGACATCGTGACACCTTCGGCAAGGAACGGGGCCACGGTCGTAGAAAGCTCCAAAGGCGACGGCGTAGGGTTCGCGGGCGGTGTGGCCTCGCAGGGCACTGTGCAGTTCCGGCAAAGGACGCACGTGGCCGGCCCGACGGCCCAGCAGGGCGCGGTCGGCCAACTCGACGTCTCGGTCAACGAGGGTCCCAAGTCTCGGATCACCGTTGAGGCGGGCTCGGCGAAGCCCGCGAAGGAACCATCAGTGCCGGCGCCGGGACTCGTGTCTGCTCGCCGCTCCGTCCTATTCGTGTTGCACGTCGTCGATGCCCAGCCGCCAACAGCCGCCGCATCGCCGGCCGCGGCCGCAGGCGAGGCGCCAAAGCCGAAGAGATAGAAGAGATAGAGGGCGGGCGAGAGCATCCCGTTGCATCGACATCTTTTCCACGCGGCTGGCAACGTCCGGGAGCCCATCTTTCGGGGGGATGCATTGCGTGTTCCCCGGTCTTCTGCCCCATTCCGCAGCAACGCGTCGGCATGGCCAATACCCGCCTGGAGCCGCGGACGCCCGGCGCGGTACAATGCCCGGTGGTCACCCACGTCAGGTTCGTAGGCTGGGTTCGGGTCCCGACTTTTCAACAGCCGAGAAAAGTCGGGACGCCCAGCCTACGACCGTTTTTGGCCTACGCTGCCGGCCCACACGGCGTGTGCCGGCTACAGGAATGGACGCACACCGCCATGGAAGAACAAGCGACGCTCGAACGTCAGACTTCAAGCGAATTCGTCGGCCGTTGGAACCACCTGGTCAGCACTACCAACTGGGAAAAGGGACGCATTATTTGCCAATGGCGGGGGGCGCTGCAAGCCGCCGACGCGTCGCAACTGGCGTATACCGACGATGCCTGGAGCCAGCAGGTCGGAGGCGTCTCGCCGCAGCACGTCGGCCGGCTACGACGCGTCTTCGAGCGGTTTGGCGACGTACACGACCAATACACTGGGTTGTTTTGGAGTCATTTCTACGCCGCGCTCGACTGGCACGATGCCGAAATGTATTTGGAAGGGGCCGTGCAAAATGGCTGGTCGGTTTCGGAGATGCGCCGGACGCGCAGCGAGGCCATCGGTGTTTCGCCCGAGTTGATTCCGAGCGACGCCGACGTTGCAATCGACGCCGACGAGGACATTCTGGAGAACGGCGCTGGGCAGTTGCCCGCGGCCATCGCTGAGACGTTTGGCGAAGTGCGCAATGCGGCGCGGCGCGACGACGATCTGGCCGGCGAACCCGACGAGGCGGCGGATTACCAATCGGCCGATATGGAAGTCGCGACCGATGACGCGCCTTCGGCCGTACCCTCGCGTCCGTTCGAATCGCTGCCAGCGTTGCCGCCCGACATGAACGATGCCTTCGAGCTGATGAAGCTGGCGATTCTCAACCACAAGGTTTCCGGCTGGCGCGAGATCGCCCGCAGCGACGTGCTGGCCGTGTTGGAATCGCTCCGGCAATTGACCGTGGCTGCGACCGAGTGACAAGAATGGGTCAGCAAGAGCGGGTCAAGGGGGCCATGCGATTTGCTCTTTCGCGAACAGTTCTACTCGTCCGCACGCTGGACAGCGGTACCCCTGCAACCGAAATGCTTCGTTCGCAGGCGCGTTCTGCAACCCTTGCTTGAACGCGTCAACCGGATTTACAGACGTTCGTTCACGACGAAGAACAAACAGCAGCTTAGAGTCGCTTCGCGGTGAGCTGCCGCCAACAAGGCCTAACGCCGTCGTCGAGCCGAGCATCATCGTTTCGCCGCAACGGCATCGAGGCATCTGCGTCAATTCACTCATTTCACTCATTATCATCCCTCTCCACCATCGGGTAGCCGGACTTCTTTTGGCAGCAACGCACAGACAAAAGCGAGCAGCCCCGACGCCGCCTGTTCCACCTCTTGATATTCGTCTTGATTCGGGTTTCCTAGCTCTGGAGGATACCGATAAGCGGTAGAAAGTGGCGTCAGCCTCTCGGCGACGACTTTCCACCCCGCAAAGCGCGATTCGTAGCATTCGGCCAACGCCACAAGCCTTTCGACGTCGTGCGTCTTTTCCAGCGGGTGATCCCGATATGCAAGCTATCCCTTCATCGCTTTTTCAGCGGCCTGCTGACAGTGGAACAGGGCCGTTTCCAGGATTGGATTGGGTGCGGCCGCCAGCAAACGAGCCGACTGCAGGTCGCGGACCGCACTGCGCAGCCACTGCCGGACAAAGTCTCTCTTTCCTTCATCCATAGAGCACTTTTCCCTTCTCAAACACGTTGCGCTCTAGAGACGCCCGAACATCGCGGTAACGTTCGGCCTCGGTGTGCGTCCTGACGAGGACGTCTTTGGATATTCCCAATCCTCCGAGGCACCGGTGCGCCCGCTGCATTCGCCGGATGGGGCGTTCGTCACTGTCAGCAACGATGACGAACAGATCGACATCGCTGTCGTCGTTCGGCTCGCCTCAGGCGTGCGAGCCGAACAGGATAATCTTCTCAGGGTGGAACTCGGTGACCAGCCGGTGGACCATCTCGTCGAGAACAGCGGATTCGAAAGCTGGCATCGGATTGCAGCAGGCACGCTTCGTGCGCCCGCTACGTTGGGGGTGACGGTTCTTCTGGTTGAGGCGGCGGCGATTCTTGTTGTGGCGCCGCCGGTTCATCGTTGGCGGACTCGGCCGGCTTCTGCTGATAAAACTGCAAGAGGTCGCCGAAGGTCCGCATCGGCGCTTTGCCGGCCTTCATCTCGTCGGTAATCGGGATCAGCGGCCTCGTTGCTGGCCGCGGCCTTGGTGGCGGGCGATGCTGGTGCTCGCTGCGCCGGGGGCCTTGCGGTCGTGCTCCGTGCGGTCGTGCTGGCGGCCGTTGCCCCGCGGGTCGCGGTGGACGTGGCGGACGCTTTTCGTGCCGTGGGGCGCCGCCTTCGGCCGCTGGTTTTTCGTGCGGCGGCCGGGCCGGCCGTTGCGGACGCTGCCGGTCGGCGCCGGGCGGGACCATCGTCAGCGACACTCGCCGCCGCTCCTTGTCGACGTCTGTCACCCAGACACGAACGATGTCGCCGACGGCCACCACGTCGTGCGGGTCGCGAACGAACTTGTCGGCCAGGCGGCTGACATGCACCAGTCCGCTGTCGTGCATGCCGATGTCGACGAAGCAGCCAAAGTCGACCACGTTGAGGACCGTGCCGGTCAGCTCCATGCCGCGCGACAGGTCCTCGATCTTGATCACGCCGCGCTTAAACACCGGGGCGGGCAGGTCCTCGCGCGGATCGCGACCCGGCCGGGCGAATTGCGCCAGCATGTCCTTGAGCGTCAGCACGCCGACGTCCAACTCCTTGGCCAGCGGCTCCAACTCGACCTGCGCGGCACGCTCGGCCAAGGCCGCGGCCGTCTCCTTGGCGGCCAGATCCGCGGCCGAGCCCTGCAAATGTTCCAGGGCGCGATTGGCCACCGGGTAGCTTTCCGGGTGGATCCACGTGGCGTCCAGCGGGTTGTCGCCGGCGGGAATCTTCAGGAACCCCGCCGCCTGGACGAACGTCGCCTCGCCGAAGCCGGGCACCTCGCGCAACTGCTCGCGGGTCCGAAACGGACCGCGTCGCGCCGATGCTCGTACAGCCGCCGCGCCGTCAGTTGATTCATACCCGACACGTATCGCAATAGCGCTGGGCTCGCCGTATTGACGTCGACGCCCACATAATTCACGCACGACTCAACGACTTCGTCCAGCGACGTCCGCAGGTGCTTTGCCTTGACATCGTGCTGGTACAGGCCCACGCCGATGCTGGCCGGATCGATCTTCACCAACTCACTCAGCGGGTCCTGCAAACGCCGGCCGATCGAAATCGCGCCGCGGAGCGTGGCATCGCACTCGGGCAACTCCTCGCGGCCGATGCGGCTGGTCGAATAGACGCTGGCGCCGGCCTCGTTGACGATGACATAAGCGATGCCTTGGTCCTTCAGGTCGTTCTCGATCAGTTCGGCGAAGAAATCTTCGGTGTGCCGGCAGGCGGTGCCGTTGCCGACGACGATCACGGTGAGTTGATGCTCGCGGAGCAGGTCGAGCACCTTTTGCTTCGCCTCCCCCCGCTGGTCCGCCTTGCCGACCAGGTAGATCACGCCATGGCCGAGCAGGTTGCCGAACTGGTCCAGCGCCGCCATTTTGCAGCCGCTCTTAAAGCCGGGGTCGACCGCCAGCACGCGATGGTTGTGCACCGGCGGCTGCAAAAGCAGGTTCCGGAGATTCCTGGCAAAGACGCCGACCGCATGGGCCTCGGCCCGATCGGTCAACTCGCGGCGGATGTCGCGCTCGAGGCTGGGCAGGATCAGGCGGATCAGCGCATCGCGGCGCAGCCGCGGAGGTAGTCGGCGTGCGGATGGTCCGGCGGCACCAACATCTCCTCCAACACCTCGAGCATCGGCTGCAAATCCGCGTCGAGCCGCACCCGAAGGATACGCGCCCGCTCGCCGCGATTGAGCGCCAGAATTCGGTGCGGCGGTATCTTTTTGATCTCTTCGCGATAGTCGAAATAGTCGCGAAAGGCCTTGATCTTCTGGTCTTCGATTCGCTTCTTCTTCAACTCCCGCTTCTTCTGCATCGACTCCTTAGCCTGCTGCCGGGCCAGCTTACGCTGCGCCGGCGCTGAGCGGCGGAGGACTGGTTGGCGGCGGCTCCAGGCCCGGCAGCAGCAGTTGCTGGACCGTTCGCATCGCAACGTCCGTAATATCCGCGGGCGCGTTCGACTCGGCCGGCGGCGATTCCGGCGCCGATGCCGCCTCGACCTGCTGCGATTCTGTCTCGGGCGCCGCCGCTTCGGGCGCCGATCGGGGTTGTGCCCAACGGCACACTCCCACTCTCCTCAACACGGGAACCAGGACTGTCCCCCTGCGTCGCAGTCTCCGGGCTCGGTGCCGGCTTCGTCTCGGGCGCCGGTTTCGCGTCGACGGGGATCCGAGTGCAAACCAGCACACCGGTCCGCTGCAATACCTCGCGCAGACGCTGCCGCAACTCGGCCAGTTCGCTGAACTGCTCGGCAAGAATATGGCCGGCACCCAACAGCGCATCGGCAGCCGTCGGCACGTGTCGATCCGTGCTCACAAAATCCGCCGCCCGGGCGTCGAGATCGGCGCACGTCGGTGCCGCCTCAAGGATTTCGTGGGCCAGCGGTTCGAGGCCGCGCGTTCGAGCGGCCGTGGCCAACGTCTGCTTCTTCGGCTTGTACGGCAGGTACAAGTCTTCCAACCGCTTCGTCGTCGTGGCCGAGAGAATCTGCTTGGCCAGCTTCTCGGTCAGCTTGCCCTGCGAATCGATCGAGCGAAGGATCGTCTGCTTGCGATCGGCCAGCAGTCGCAGCTTGGCCAGGCGGCCTTGGATCTCGCGAATTTGCTCTTCGTCGAGCCCGCCGGTCGGATCCTTCCGGTAGCGGGTGATGAAGGGGACGGTGTTCCCCTCGTCGAGCAACTCGACGACGGCCTGGATTTGCCGCAGTGGGATGTCGAGTCCACGTCCGACTTGTCGCAGATCGATCGTTACCGTGCTTGCCATATAGCGTTCACATTGCCCGGAAGTGCCATGTTCTACAGAAGAATCGGCTTTCCAGGTCTCACCGCACCAGCAAGGACACAGGGCAAAAGCCGCATTTTCCTCGAAAATCATCAAACCTGCAAGGCACCCGCGGCCGATACAAGACCACGGATAGGGTGGGCCCATCAAGGAAGGATCGCCCATGAACGCCAGCCATCTGCGCGTGTACTACGGCCCTCAGGAGGAGTCGGCCAATGTTGCGGTCAGCGAGCACCAGCGAGAGACGGTCACGGTGCCGCTGATGGAGATCATGCCGCTTCTGGCCGATGCGGTCCAATCGCAGCGGACATGGCTGCGGGACTTTGCCGACGATGAAGTGACGATTTCGATGGACCTCTACGAGGTCATCCTAGCTTACCAACATTACCGTCGCCCGTCGGCATGAGGCCGGCGCAAATTGGTGGCGGTAAACCGGATCGGCTCAGCCCGGCTCCCAGCGCCCGGGCTGGTGTCGTTTCTTGATGCCCGCGTTTCTCGGGGGACTGTCCCGGTTTTCGTCTCTTGGGGACTGTCCCGATTTTCGTGTCAGCGAAAATGGGGCATTCCCCTTTGACCTGGCCGTTATTTCAAGTCGCTTAGGGCGTCAGTCGACCGCCGCGCAGGCCATCGCTGGCAGAACGAGAATCTTTCCGTCGCCCATGCGGCCGGTCCGCGCGACCTCGACGATAGTCCGCACGACTTCGTCGACGCGCAAGTCGTCGACCCACAGCGTGATTTCAACTTTCGGCAGAAAGGCCATCGAGTATTCGCTGCCGCGGTATTCGTCGAGATAGCTTTTTTGCCGTCCGTAGCCCTTGACTTCGCACACGCCGCAGGCCTCGATCGGCGCGAGCGTTAGCGCGTCGAGGACTTTCTCGGCGAGATACGGTTTCACCACGGCGATAACTTGTTTCATCAGTCGATGCTCTTTCCGCTTACCAACATACCCAGCTCCTGGCCGCCGAGCAACCGATAGGCGAGGCAATAGGCCGCCGTGCCCAGGCCGATCGGTACGCCGACGTCGACCAGTTGCTTCGTCCATCCGCCGCCGGAGACGCTGCCGGCCGTAAGCTGGACGACCGCAGCCATGGCGAGCGTGGCAAGGACGGTGCGGCACGGTGGCGGCCATAATCGCCCGCCAACCGAGCAGGGCATGGCGGCGCGCGAAGAAGAACACGAGTGCAAGAACTTGGACCGTCGCCGCCACGGCCGTCGAGACGGCCAGTCCGGCTTCGGCCCATGGCCAGATGAGCGTGAGGTTCAAGGCGAGATTCAAGGCGACCATCCAGGCGCCGACGCGGACCGGCGTGCCGGGGTCGTTCAGGGCGTAGAAGCCGCGGACGATGACCAGCGCCGCGCAGTATGCCCAGACGCCGCTGGCGTAGCAGGCGATCATGCGCGCGGCGCGGATCGTGTCCTCCGGCCCGAATTGTCCGTGCTGGAACAGCAGCCGCGCCACCGGCTGGGCCAGTAGCACGAGCCCGATGCCGGCCGGCACGCCCAGACAGATCACCAGCCGCAGACCGAGCGTCATGTCGGCGCCCAGTTGGCGTCGATCGCCTCGGGCCGCATGGCGGCTCAGCAGCGGAAAGATGGCCACGGCCACGGCGGTGCCGATCAGGCCCAAGGGAAATGAATACATCCGCTCGCCGTAATAGATGGCCGCGACGGCGCCCTGCTGCATCGGATAGCGGATTGCCCCGCCCAGCCAGGAAATGGTCTCGGGCCCGTCGGCGGATCGCGCCAGCCCCCAGGCGATCAGGCTGTCGTTGAACGTGTTGATTTGCGTGACGGCCAGGCCGATCAGCATCGGCGCCAGGTTGCGGGCAATGCGTCGGATGCCGTCCCGGGCCACCGACCAGTTGTAATCGAAATGGAAGCCGAGCCGGCGAAGCGTCGGCAGTTGAATCGCCACCTGCGCGACTCCGGCCACCAGAACGCCCACGGCCAGCACATAAGCCTGGCTGGCCTGCTCGCCGGCGAACCACTGGGCCGCCGCCCAGGCCGCGGCGAGCCAAACCACGTTGAGCACCGCCGGCGTCAGCGCCGGCACGGTGAAGTGCTGCGCGGCATAGAGCACCGTGGTCAATTGGGCGGCGACGCAGATCAAGACCAGATACGGCAGCATCACCGCCGAAAGGCCCATCAACAGGCTCACGCCTTCGACGTCTCCCCACACGAGCCAGATGATGCCGCAAAGCAGCTCACCGGCGGCCACCAGGACAGTCAGCAGCACGGCCAGTAGCACCACGACCACGCTGGCCAGGCGCCTGGCCGTCTGCCGATCGTTTTCCAACTCGGCGGTCAGCACGGGCAGATAGCTGGCCGTCAGCGCCCCTTCGCCGAAGAGCCGGCGGAAGAGATTCGGGATGCGAAAGGCGATGACAAAGGCGTCCATCACCCCTCCGCCGGCCAGCCCCAGCAGCGAGGCGGTGGCCATGTCGCGGAACATTCCCAACACGCGTCCCAGCAACGTCCCGAGGCTGGTGATCCGCGTCCCGGAAATCAAGGGGTGTTGCGACGGCCGGTGCATGGAACGCTATCGATTCAGCTAGTCGCCTGGGCACGCCTGGCATTTGCTACCATGGCCTCCCACCTCTCTCGCTGTGCCGCCAGTGCCGCGACACGGTCCGGCGGAAACGGGTCTTGGATCTCCAACAGAGCCCAACCTGTCCACCCCGCCTTCACCAGCAGATTGACGAGAAGCTCGTAAGGGTATCGCTTGTCGTTGAGGTTGTGAAGATGAATGATGCAGGAGAGACAGTCCTTGACCAGCCCGAAGTTCTCCGCCAAGCCCTTGCCCACTGCGTCGCGCGGATTCGAGTTCAAGCGAATGGCGCACATTCGGACGGCCTACACGGTCCATGATCGCCCGCATAGTTGGCAATTCGCCTACCGAACCGTGGGCCTCGAGCGAGACTTCCTGGTTCCAGTCGGCAGCAAACGCCCCCAATTCATCAAGGGCCCGAGCGATCTGATCGATCGTTTTCTGCCGAGGCACCTCGGAATGAAAATCATTCGGGAACACGCGGACGACGTTGCAGCCCACGTCGTGGCTCAAGATCAAGTAAGCCTTCGCAGCCTCGATGGCGGTTTTTAGCCGCTCCGGTTGCGGCCAATCGAATCTCTCACCGCATGCGATGCTCACCAAACGGACGGGGCAGTCGGCAAAACGTATTTTGACGTCGGCCCGTTGCCCGGCGGTGAGCATCAATTCGATGCCATGCGCATAGTGCTCGCTGGTCCGCGGCTCGACCCCATAAAGCTGCGCCTTCTGGCAATTGGCGATTAGCGTAGGGATGTCCCAGTCTTTTCCCCATTGAAAGGTGCACAGGCCGATGCGCAAATTTTGGCTCCGCCGGCGCCTCCGCCGACAGCAGTTGCCCCGGCTTCACCGCGGAAATCACGCACGCGCCCACGGCAGCGCCTGCACCGTTGGCCAAGAACTCCCGTCGCGAACCCTTCTGCAAATTAAAAGTCATTTGTTTTTCCTTTCAAAGAGGGTGGAGAAGGAAGTTCTACGAGGCACCGGGCAGGATTGAAGCCATAGCCGCCGGAAAGCGGCAGAGGCACCATCTTGGCGCCGCATCGGTGTCGCTCACCACTGTCCGGTTCCGCGCTCCGCAAGGCCCGGCCACGTTTGGCTCCACATGCATCAATATAGCAGAATCGGGTTTTGCCCGCACAGAAATGGGGTCTTCTTGGCTTCGCAGGATGCCGACCGTCCGCCTCTCCCACCGCGAGGGCGTGATGCCCATTGACCGCCACGCTAGAATGCCCACGGAATGATAGCTTTTCTCCTTTCCACCGCTCTATCCTCTTACCCCTACTGCCATGTCCGCCGCCAAAAACATCCTCTGCCAGTCAATCGAAATGGGCCACTTCCTCACCCGGGCGTACGTCGAGGACCTTGCGGAAGCCGACCTGCTGGTCCGCTCGGTGCCGGGCGCCAATCATATCGCCTGGCAACTCGGCCACATGGTGACCGGGCTGCGCGGCATGCTCACGGCCATCGGCCGCGACGCCCCGCCGCTGCCCGACGGTTTTGAAGCGGCCTATACCAAGGAGACCTCCGCCTCGGACGACTGTTCGAAGTTTGCCACCAAGGCCGAGTACCTGAGGCTGTTGGACGAGATGAAGGCGGCCTCGCTGGCCGCCGTGGAAGCGACGCCCGAGGCCGATCTCGACCAGCCCGGCCCGGAGCCGATGCGAGAGTACGCCCCGACGATCGGCTCGGTGCTACTGCTGTTAGGCGCCCACTGCCTCATGCACGCAGGCCAATTCGTCCCCATCCGGCGCAAGCTCGGCAAGCCGGCAATGTTCTAAAAAGGGGCCTAAGAAGAGTCGAGGGGTGGCGCGGTAGTCGCGAGTCTTGGCATGGCGGACGCCTCGCATCCATCGCTCCAGCGCGTCCAGTTGCGTTCCCGTTCGGCCATGGTTTCCGTTTCGACCAGCGGGCGCGTTGTTGGCCGGCGGGCCGAGTGGTATGATCGAAGGAGTCATTTGATAATTGTCTCGTAACATATCCCACCCATCGAAAGCCCTCGCTGTCATGCCACGCCGTAGAATCGAACGAAGCAACGTTGTGCGGTCGCTGGCCGCCTTGTTGGTCTGCTCGCTGGCGTCCGCGGCGGCCGCTGCGGACGAAGCGCTGGACCGCCTGGTCGAAAAGCAATTGCCGGACCTGGTCGCCACATACCAGATGCTGCACGCCGCCCCCGAGCTTTCCGGCCACGAAGTCAAGACGTCGGCTTACCTGGCCAAGCGGCTCCGCGCTGGGCTATGAGGTGACCGAGGGCGTTGGCAAGTGGCCCAACCGAACGCAGAAGGTCTATGGCGTGGTGGCCGTGCTGCGCAACGGCAAGGGGCCGACCGTGCTGGTGCGCACCGACATGGACGCCCTGCCGGTCACCGAGCAAACGGGCCTCCCCTATGCCAGCAAGGTCAAAGCGAAGCAGGCCGACGGGCAGGAAGTCGGCGTGATGCACGCCTGCGGACACGACATCCACATGACCTCGCTGCTTGGCACTGCCAAGATGCTCGTTCTGCTAAAGCCACAATGGCACGGCACCGTCGTTCTGATCGGCGAGCCGGACGAGGAAGGATCGGGCGGCGCCAGGCCATGCTCAACGACGGCCTCTACCAGCGATTCCCCAGGCCGGACTATGCCCTGGCCCTGCACCAGACGCCCGAGGTCGAGGCGGGCAAAGTGGGCTACGTCTCGGGATATCACGCGGCCGAGGTCTGCGGCGCAACGATCATCGTTCGCGGCATCGGTGGACATGGCTCGCAGCCGCAAAAGACAAAGGACCCGATCGTCCTTGCCGCACAACTGATCCTGGCCTTGCAAACGATCGTCAGCCGCGAAACGTCCCCCTTCGATTCGGCGGTCGTGACGGTCGGCTCGATCCACGGCGGAACGGCGGGGAACGTCATTCCCGAAGAAGTCCGCCTGGAACTGACGATTCGCACGTACGATAAGGCGGTCCGCAAAGCGATCTTCGCCTCGATCAAGCGAATGTGCAAAGGCTTCGCCCTGGCGGCTGGCCTGCCCGAGGACAAGGTGCCCATCGTGCAACTCAGCGTTGGATATCCGGCCAACTACAACGATCCGCGGCTGACCGAGCAGGTCGCACAAGCGCTATCGCACGAGTTGGGAGCGGCAAACGTCGTACACTTGCAGCCGAGCATGGGCGGCGAGGACTTCGGCATGCTCGGTTTGGACGGCCAGATTCCAACATGCATGTTCCGGCTCGGCGGGGCCGATCCGGTCAAGTTCCAGGAAAGCCAGCGGACGGGCATCCACTTGCCACCGCTCCACTCGCCGCACATGGCTCCGCTGGCAGAGCCGACCATCCGAACCGGCGTGCGGGCGATGACCGCCGCCGTGCTCGCATTGCTGGGACGAGCGGCCGACAAGAGCCTACCCGAATAGACAGCGTCAAAGCGAACCGTCCCATTTTCGCTGACACGGACCTCGGGACAGTCCCCTGTTACAGCCCTACGCGGCCAGAGGGCGGCCGCTGACGGCTGATACGCGGTCGAACGCCTTGATTTCGCCGGCCACCAAATCGACCAGCCGATCGATCGCCATCGCCAGTAGCTTGCTGCGACAGCCTCGCCGCAGATGATGGCGATGAAGGACTTCATCAGCGTCGTCGGAAACGCACTGCAACGCATACGCCCGCACATATCCCCGGGTCTCGTCGGGTGTCATGGCGGCCCGCAGTCGCCCTATCATTTGGGACATCCGCCCATGGCACTCCGAAACGATTTCACCAACCGCCCGTTCGACGGAGGCGGTCTGAGACCAGGGCAACAAGATTGCACGAACCAGCGAGATCGTCTTCATAGTTGTACTGTCGTAGGGCGCGTTGATGAGGGGCAAGAGGGCGCGCATGCGCAACTCAAATCGTGCGGAGTGGGGCCAAATCTTCAACGGAAATTGGAAAATCCTAAGCGGCGACACTACTTGCCGGCCGCAGTTTCGCCCGCGATGGGCCGTAGATAGGGGCGAATTTGGGCAAGCACCTTTGGCCCGATGCCGTGAATCCGCCGCAGGTCGTCGCAGGTGGCAAAGGGTCCGTCGGTCTTGCGCGACTGGACGATGCGTTTGGCCAGCGTCGGCCCCACGCCGGGCAGTTGCATCAGTTCGGGCCAATCGGCGACATTAACGTCGACTTCGAATCGGGCGGTACGCGGCTCGGCTCGATCGATCTCGATCAGCTTTCGCTGCCACCCGCCGTGGCTGATCCACCACCCGCCGATTGCCAGCAGCGCGATGACGACCAGTACGGCTACGGCCGCCTGGTCGGCCACGCGCAAAAGCCAACGGGATTGATGCGGTTGATCGGGCATGACAGCGGCATTATTGCCTATGCCGTTGCCCCTGTCACGCGGGGGGCCTGCTCGAGAATGGCAGGCTGTCCGAGAGAACTGCCCGGATCTGTGTGCCACGAAAACGTGACTGTTCCTCTTGGCGCTCCGTCACCCGGCTATCGCAACGCCATGGCGTCTTGGGCAAGATCGGCGTGCGGATCGTGGGCGTAGAAATGCCGCGCGATCTGGTCGGCCAGCACCGCGACAAACTCGCGGCGGAATTCCGGCTCGCGCCGGTCCGACGTGGGCACGCCGGAATTGGGCGGATATACGGATTGCGGAAGGATCTTTTCGAACACCATCTTGCCGTCGTGGCAGTTGTACACGCGGACCGTGGCGTCGGCCTTGCCCTGGTAAAGCGTCTGACCTTCGTAGAGGCCGAAGCTTTCCAGATCGATGCCGACGACCATGTCGGCCTTCATGGCCTTGCCAACCTCGCGATACTCGTCCCACGTGTTCTCGTCCGTCCACTTGTTCACTTTCCGCTGGTCGATCACGTGAATTTTCGGGCACTTGTTTTTGCAGCAGCAGCGTAACCTGATCGGCCAGGTCGCGGCCGACGTTGGCGTTGCGATATTGCAGAGAAGCCATCGGCCGGCACACCACAGCAACCTTCTTGCCCTTCAGCCCGGCGTAGTCCGGTTCGACATCGGTGCCCCAGATCAAGTAGGCCGCGGTCAGCATGGCGCTGCGGCAGCCGAAGGCCGGCAAGATCATCGTCGTCAGCGCCAGGATTATCACCAACGATCGCCGAACTGAGGGACGATCCATCGAATCACCTCGCATGGCATGTGCCGGCTCGGGGGCAACGGCCCGACATCGAGCCGCGCCCGGTCGCGTGGGCCGGGTGTCTGTACGGAATTTTGTCTCCGGGCAAAAGGGACCTGGGCCGGTCCAGGGAAAAGCGGCCGAAGGATAGCCAGAATGCCGCCGGCCCACAAGGGCGATTTCAGGGCAATTTTGCCGAAAAATCAGCCGCAGGCCGGACTGGGCTGCGCCGCGGCTTTGCCCGCTTCCAGTCGTTTCGCGGCTGCTTGATCGACGGAGATGCGGCGGATCGCAGTGGCCCGGCCGGTTTCAGGGTCGACCTCGACGATCGCGCCGTTGATGCGCACGTCGCCGGTGGCCACCTCGAAGTGCGTTGGGCGGAATGTCCGGGTGGTCTCCATGACGCGGTCGATCCGCCGGCCCAAAATGCTCTCGTGCGGACCGGTCATGCCGACGTCGCACTGGAAGGCCGTTCCGCCGGGCAAAATCTGCTCGTCGGCCGTCGCCACGTGGGTATGGGTTCCCAACACGGCGCTGACCCGGCCGTCGAGATGCCGGCCCATCAACTGCTTGTCGCTGGTCGCCTCGGCGTGGAAGTCGACCAGGATCACGCGCACGTCGGGCGGCAAGGCCGCCAGCACTCGGTCGGCCGCCTGGAACGGGCAATCGACCGGCGGCATGAACACCCGTCCCACCAGAGTGAAAATCGCCACGCTGACCTGTTGCCGCGTCCGCAGGATGGCGAAGTCGTGGCCCGGGGCGGTGGACGGAAAATTGGCCGGACGGACGATCCGCCGTTCGCTCTGCAAGATCGAGAAGATTTCGCGGCGGCGATAGACGTGATCGCCCATCGTGATGCCGTCGATGCCCGCGGCGATGAGTTCGTGATAGATGTCCGGCGTCAGGCCCGAACCTCCGGCGACGTTCTCGGCGTTGGCAACAACCAGATCGAGACCTTCCTCCCGCGCAGCCCGCGCATCGCCTGGCCGCAGATGTGCCGTCCCGGCTTGCCGACAATGTCGCCGATGAAAAGGATGCGCATGGGATGGGGGGACAGAGATCCGAAGTCAGAGGTCAGAAGTCAGTTACAGGCCGTGATGTCGAAATCTGACCTCCGACTTCTGACTTCTGATCCCTGCCCACTACTCACTCTTGCTCCTTCGGGGCCTCCAAAAGTACCTTGTCGCCCTCGGCCAGCCCCTTGGTGATCTCGATCGCCTTGTCGGTCCGTCGGCCGAGCGTCACGGCCTGCTTCTGCGGCTTCTCGTCCTTGCCGAGCCGCCAAACGTAGTGCTTCTGGTCGTCGAGTTCGTCCGTGTGGACGACCTTCGGCGGCACGGTGATTGCCTCTTTCCGCAGATAGGGGACGAATTTCACCTTGCAGGTCATGCCCGGCATGAGGAACCTGGCTTTGCGATTGAGGGTGACGTTTAACCGCGCGTCGAACGAGCCCGGGCTGGTCGGCACGTCGCTCACGTCGTCGACCGCCGCCGCAAGCTTCAAATCAGGATACGCCGTCGGCGTGGCCACGCCTTTGAGGTTCGGGCGGATGTTGTACAACTGGTCTTCAGGCACGGTCGCGCGGATAAACATCGGCCGCGGCTGAACGACCGTCATGATGGCCTGGTTGGGCAGGATCGACCCGTGGCGACGGAGGCTATCGGCCATGCTCGTTGAATCGCTGAACCGGCCTCGCGTTGCCTTGCCATAGTAGACGATGCCGTCGATGGGCGACTTGACGACCATCCCCCGACGGTCGGCCTCAAGCTTCTTGAGCCGCTCCCCGGACCGTTCGAACTGCACCCGGAGTCGTTCGAGATCGAGCCGCTGCTTCTTCACTGCAAGCGGCAGCGCAACCTTGCTCTTCTCCAAGTCGATCGACCGCCGCTGCGCCGATTCCTTCACCCGGTCTTCGACGCGCGGGATCGTGAACTTCAGTGCCTCGTCATGCTGGAGCTTGTAGGCTTCAACCATGAACCTCGCCCGACCGACGGTGTCGCGGGCCCGCTTGAGCACAATTTGCTCCGTCTCCTCGGTGATGTCGTCCGCCTTGTACATCTTTTCCAACTGGCGAAGCTCTTCTTCTTGGTACTCCAACGATTCCTTGGCCACCTTCAAGCTGAACTCGGTCGCCCTGACGGCAAACGGCCGTTCGACCTCGGTGAAGAACTTCCGGTCTTCCTCGGCCATCCGGGCGGCGCGACTGCTGGCCTCCAAGTCCAAGGGCGTCAGCTTCTCCAGAGCCTGCAACTGATCTTCGCCCTGCCGCATGGTCAGTTGCGAAAGCTGCTGCTCGGAACGAAGATCGGAGATGGCCTTGTCAATCTTCTCGGTATCGAGCGTCAGCAGCACGTCGCCCTCGCGGACCGCGCTCGCCATGGGGCACGGCCGTCTCGACGACCAGCGAGCTCCACTCTTCAGGCTTGATAATGATCTCGCGCGACTTCTTGGCTTCAAAGGTGCCGTCGAGATTGACCGTGATCTTAAACGGACCTTTCTTGACGGCGTAGGTGGCCGGCGAGGCGGCTTTCTCCTTCGCCGCCGG
The DNA here is from genome assembly GCA_963789525.1 of uncultured Planctomycetaceae bacterium. GTDB lineage: Bacteria > Planctomycetota > Planctomycetia > Pirellulales > Thermoguttaceae > CAVXFB01. The sequence continues at coordinate 340,665 of CAWBLA010000003.1, read as the reverse complement.
CTGCTTGGCCTTGGCGGCTTGCTCCGCTTGAGAACCGCCACCGGTTTGCCCGGCCGGGCTCTTGCCCTTGTCCTTACTGCTGAGCGTCGAGCTGTCCGCCGCACCCTTCGTTGCCTTCGGTTCGGCGCTCTTCGCCGCGGGCTGTTTGCCGTTCTCGGCGGCGGCCTCGACCTTCTTGGCCGCCGGTTGTTCGCTCTTGACGGCCGGCTGTTCTGCGGCCATCAGGTTCACGGCCAAAATCGCGATCAGCGAACTGAACGCAAATCCGCCTATGCAGCGTGCCATCGATTGGATCCTCAGAAGGGGAACGGTTGGCCAAACGGCCACCGCATCTTACCTATTCTGACACGGAAAGCGCACTGCCGCAAGGCAATCGAGTCATCGAGCCTATTGCTGGTCGACTGTGAACCTCTACGATCGCCATTTCTCCGCCAGCTTACCAGGAAATCGCAGCTAACTCCCCTTGTCGTAGCGGGACGGTTTAGGTATTTCTACGCGACCTTGGATGTCCCGGGCAAGAACCGTAACGGCCCGAGCCGCGTAAACGGACTGTCGATGGCGTGCCACGGCATGCCTTGCGGGCTCCTCGGCGTCTTCTCTTGCGACGTGGAATACAAAAGCAAAGGGCCACGGATGGCCGACCGCCGAACTGATTCGGGCACAAGCCGTTGCATTCGCTCGAGCTGCCGGATGCTGCTCGTGGCGGTCGTTTGTCTTTTCGTCCGCCCGGCTGTGGCCCAGCAAGTCCCGTTGACGGCGCCGTCGAACTCGTTGCTCTCGCCATCCTCAAAACCCGACACCGTCGTCGACGTTCAGATTCACGGCAACAAGTCGCTGCCCTTGGCGAAAATCCTGCCGCACATCCGCACCCGCGCCGGTCGACCGTTCGATAAGGAGCAGCTCGAAGAAGACGTCCGCCGGCTCGACCACACGGGCATGTTCGTGAAGATCGAGACCTTCTGGCAACAGGTGGCCGGCGGGCGGCTGGTGATCTTTAATCTGGTCGAGCGGCCGCTGTTGACCGAGGTCCTGTTCGTCGGCTGCAAGGAGATCCGCAAGAAGGCCTTGCAGAAAGAGGCCGGGGTCAAGGTAGGCGATCCCGTCGATCCCTTCGCCATCGAAGAGGCCCGGCGAAAACTGGAAGAGTACTATCGAACGAAGGGATTTGCCAGCGCGCGGATCACGCTGCTCGAAGGCGACAAGCCCCAGGACCGCCGCGCCGTCTTCATGATCAACGAAGGGACGAAGCAGCGAGTGTGGGAGGTCCATTTCGTCGGCAACACGATCGCCACCGACGGCCGGCTGCAGACGCAAATCAAGACGGCCCACCCCTTACTCTGGCTCTTCAAGGGCGAACTGGACCGCAAGGAGCTCGACGAGGACGTCAACCGCCTGACGGCCTATTACCGCGGGCTCGGCTACTTCCGCGCCCGCATCGGCCGCGAATTGGAGTTCAACGAGAACCAGAACTGGGTAACCGTAACGTTCGTGATCGACGAAGGCCCGCGCTACAAGATCCGCAACGTCTCGGTGATCGGCAACACGAAGTTCAAGAGCGACACATTGCTGGCCGACGTGAAGCTCACCGGCGGCGACTACTTCAACCAGGCGGAGTTGACCCGCGACGTCTCAAGCCTGCAAGACAAGTACGGCGGCATCGGCTACGTCTTTGCCGACGTGAAGGCCGACCCCCGATTCCTCGAAGAGCCCGGCCAGCTCGACCTGGTCTACAACGTCAAGGAAGGCGACTGCTACCGGGTTGGCAAGATCGACGTCAAGATCACCGGCGAGTACCCGCACACGCGGATCACCACGATCCTCAACCGTCTTTCGATCAAGCCGAACGACGTCGTCGACATTCGCGAAATCCGCGCCAGCGAGGCCCGCATCAAGCGCAGCGGCCTCTTTGAGACCAATCCCGCCACCGGCAGCGTTCCGAAGATTGTCTTCAGCCCACCCGATCACGACACGGAAAAGGCGCAGATGGTCGAACGGCCCGAGACGCCGCGCAAGCCGGATACGAGGTTGCAGGGCAAGAGTCGCGATCCGCGCGACCGCAACTTGGACCTCACGCTCGACTGTGGCCGCTATATCGGCCCGACGGACGACACAAGTAGCAGGCACGCTCCGCGTGCCGTCGCCCAGCGTGCCGTAGGCGACTGTCCCAATTTTCGCGTCAACGAGAACGGGATTGTCCCCCTTGCTGCGAACCAAACAACTCCCAACCCGCTCGACGACATGGCCCGCAGCCTCGCCGCCGATTTTACGCACGTCGCTTCGCCAAAGCTCTCGCGCGACCGGGTCGTCTACACGCAATACACGCAAGAGGCCGATCAACAGAACCCGTCTACGCAAAACCCGCGGCTCCAGTGGACCAGCACCGCGCCGCAACAGCAGACGACCGCGCCGGAGCCACCGCCGAGCCAGCCGGCCCCGGCCTATTCGCAGCCGCCGGCGACGCAGGCCGTCCCGGCACAGCCGACCCCGTCCTACGGGCAGTCGACGTGGCCGCCGCAGAGCGGGTTGGCGCCGCCGATCGCATCGCCCGAAGGTCCGTACGTGCCCAGTCCGCTGTTCAACGAAACTTCGCCGTTTTCGGGTGGCCCGCCCTACGGCGGCGAGCCCGCGCGAACGCTGCCGTTTAGCGTCCTGGCCAACGAGGCGATGACCGGCCGGCTGATGATGGGCGTGGGCATCAACTCCGACGCCGGCCTGGTGGGCCAGATCATCCTGGACGAGCAGAACTTCGATTGGACCGCGCTGCCGCGCAGTTGGGAGGACATCCGCAACGGCAGCGCCTTCCGCGGCAACGGCCAGCAACTGCGCATCGAGGCCATGCCCGGGACGCAACTACAGAATTATTCAGTCACGTTCCGAGACCCGTACCTGCTCGACACGCAGGTGGGCCTGGGACTGAGCGGGTTCTACTATACCCGCATCTTCAACGAGTATACCCAACAGTACCTTGGCGGCCGGGTCTCGCTCGGCTACCAGTTCACGCCCGATCTATCTGGCTCTCGCCTATCGCGGGCAGAAAATCAACATCACCAATCCGATCGATCCGCTCCTACCCGACCTGGCCGAAGTGATCGGCCGCGATCTGGCGCTGCACGGCTTCGAGGCCAGTGTACTGCTCGACAAACGGGACAGCTCTTTTTTGGCCACCGAAGGCTACTTCATCCAAGCATCGTTCGAACAGGTGCTCGGCTCGTTCGAATATCCGCGAGGAGAGCTGGACATTCGCAAGTACTTCACGCTGTTTGAGCGGCCCGACGGCTCGGGACGCCACGTTTTGAGCCTGGCCACTCGCGCGGCGATTACCGGCGACAACACGCCGATCTATGAGCGATATTACGCCGGCGGTTTTTCGACGCTTCGCGGCTTCCAGTTCCGCCAGGCATCGCCGCGCGAATCGGACCCAGCACCGGCGCCGACATTGTCGTCGGCGGCGATTTCATGTTGCTGGCCTCAGCCGAATACCTGTTCCCCATCACCGCCGACGATATGCTCCGCGGCGTCGTCTTCTGCGACACCGGCACGGTGGAGCCGACGGTCGGCAACTGGTCGAACAAGTACCGCGTGGCGCCCGGCTTCGGCTTGCGGATCTCCGTGCCCGCGATGGGGCCCGCCCCGATCGCCCTGGACTTCGCCTTCCCGGTCTCCTGGCAGCCGGGCGACCGCAGCGAGATGTTCAGCTTCTTCATGGGTTTCGGCCGCTAAGTAGTAAACGCATCGTAAGCACGCGCGCTTGGGTTGCCGTCACCTGATGCGCGAAAGGGGACAGTCCCATTTTCGTTGACACGAAAATTGGAACAGTCCCCGGGACGCGGAGCGTGCCTGCTACTTACTCGTACCGGATGAGGCTGACCGTCTTGTAACGCGCGATCTTCTCGGCACCGCCGAGCGCAGCCAGCTCGATCAGGAATGCGCAGCCGGCCACCACGCCGCCAACCTTCTCGACCAGCCGGCAGCAGGCGTCCATCGTGCCGCCGGTTGCCAGAAGGTCGTCGACCATTAACACTCGCGACGCGGAGATCACGGCGTCGGTGTGAATCTCCAACGTGTCGCTGCCATACTCCAGATCATAGGTGAGCGTTTCGATCTGGAACGGCAGCTTGCCCGGCTTGCGAATCGGCACAAACGCGGCGTCGAGTTCCAGGGCGATGGGTGCGGCGAAGATGAATCCCCGGGCCTCGGCCGCCGCCACGACGTCGACCTTCTGGTCGCGAAAGGGGCCGGCCATCGCGGACACCGCGCGGCGAAACGCCGCCGGCGCGGCCAGCAGGGGCGTGATGTCGCGGAAGAGAATGCCCGGCTTCGGAAAATCAGGGATGTCGCGGACGTACTCGGCAAGTTTCGATTCAGACATGTTCGACGATGGATTGGGGGCAGTCAAAGTACAAGCAAGCCGCAGTATAGGGGACTGTCCCCATTTTCGCGGGCACGGCCGCGCAGCGGTGGTCGGCGAAAATGGGACTGTCCCCCTTGATTTCGGCAGTATACCGGCCGCCGCGGCATTCCGGTAGAGCCCGGGCGCCGGGGGGCGAATCGCGGCTAGACGTATCGCTCCATCATCCGGTCGACCAGTCGCGGTGAGAGGCGATTGAGCAAGCAGAGCACCTTGCCCCACCGATAAGGAACAATTTCGTGCCGGCCGGCGCGGATGGCGCGGACCACGCGCCGCGCCACGTCGGCCGCCGTAACGGGCCGGTGCGTCGGCCATTTCGGCTCGCCCTTCCGCTCGATCACCTTATCAAAAAACTCGGTCTCGGTAGTGCCTGGGCTGACGACGAGCACGTCGATGCTGAGCGGGGCGAACTCGGACCGGATCGATTCGCTGAAGCCGTGAACTGCGAACTTGCTGGCGCAATACTCGCTGTTGTACGGAACGCCGCGGCGCCCGAGAATCGAGCTGACGTTGACGACAATCGGCCTGATCCCGGTCTTCAGCAACGGCAGCGCCGCTCGCGTCAGTTCGACCAGCGCAAAGAAATTGACTTCCATCAGGCGTCGCAGCCGCTCGGGCGAAGCCTCTTCAAACAGGCCCATGGCGCCCATGCCGGCGTTATTGACCAGGATGTCGAGCCCGCCGAGCTTCGTTGCGGCGTCGTCGATCGCCTGCTGCCGGATCGCTGCGTCAACGATGTCGCCTACAACGACCTCGATCGGCACGCCGAAGTCGGCGACCTGCCGGGCGAGCGTTCGCAGGCGGTCTTCCCGCCTAGCGACGGCCACGATGCCAACGCCGTGGCGAGCCAACTCGAGCGCCACCTCGCGGCCGATGCCGCTAGACGCGCCGGTAATAATCGCACGACGGCTGCGGAGTTCACGCTTCATGCGGCGATTATAGCGGCAGCCGCTGCCCTCCACAACGACCGCCGACCTCCGCCTACTGACCTCTGACTTCGGACCTCTGATCGCTGCTCCTATCGGGACTGTACGGATTCTTGTGTCACGAGGAGCAGTAGCGACGCAAACCGCGGCGAAGGGGACAGTCCCATTTTCGCTGACACGAAAATCGGGACAGTCGCCTCCTATCCCCCAACCACCGACCACTGACCACTCACATCGCCGTTCCGATGCGGCCGGACGGCGACCGATTCCTCCTCGATCCGCGTCAAGTGCTGCGCCGGAATGCGGCAGTGGACGACGACGCGGCTGTCGCGGAACTGCTTCGAGAGAATCTCGCCGTGAGCGGCCAGGTAGGCCATGAGCCGGCCGTTGTCGACGCCCGCCTCGACGTCCACGTCGAGAAAGCTGCGGCTGAGGGCCTCGCTGACCGCGGCCGAGAGATTGGCCAGGCCGAAGCCGGTTCGGGCGCTGATCGGCACGGCGTTGGGATAGCGATGCACGATGCCGTCGAGGCGAACACGGTCGGGCAGCGCATCGACCTTGTTGACCACCAGCAGCGTATCCTTGCGCTGGATGCCGATTTCTTCCAGCACGCTATAGGCGGCGGCGATCTGATCGTACACCGCCGGATTCGAGCCGTCGGCCACGTGCAGCAGCAGGTCGGCCTGGCGCGCCTCCTCCAGCGTGGCCTTGAAGCTCGCGACCAGATGGTGCGGCAGGTCGCGGATGAAACCGACCGTGTCGCTCAACAGCACCGGTCCCCAGCCGGGCAACTGCCATCGCCGCGTGCGGGTGTCGAGCGTGGCGAACAGGGCGTCCTGCGACGAACACGTCGGCGCCGGTCAAGGCGTTCATCAGCGTGCTCTTGCCGGCGTTCGTGTAGCCGACCAGCGAGACGGTCATCAGATCGCGCCGCGACGGCCACCTCGCGCTCCTTGCGGCGTTCGATGGCGTCCAGCTGCCGCCGCAGGTCCTTCAGATGCGATGTTCGACGAGGCGGCGGTCTTCTTCCAACTGGGTTTCGCCGGGCCCGCGGAGCCCGACGCCCTTCTTCTGCCGCGACAGGTGCGTCCACATCCGCTTCAGCCGCGGCATGGCGTATTCGAGCTGGGCCAGTTCGACCGCAAGCCGGGCCTGGGTGGTCTGGGCGCGGCTGGCGAAGATGTCGAGGATCAGTTCGGTGCGGTCGAGCACCTTCAGCCCGATCGCCCGTTCCAGGTTGCGCGTTTGGCCGGGGCTCAGATCGTTGTCGAAGACGACCAGGTCGGCGTCCACCGCAGCGGCCAGCCGCGTCAACTCTTCGACCTTGCCGCTGGCCGAGGTACGTGGCCGCGTCGGGCGCTCGCGGCGCTGCGTGACTTGACCGACGACCCGCACGCCGGCCGTGGCAGCCAGGCCCTCCAGCTCCTCCAAGGTGTCGCCTTGCGATTTGCGATCCGGCAGCAGAACGCCTACCAACACGGCCGCCTCGCTGACCACGCTGTCGGCCCGACTTAGTTCATACACGAGTCAACGTTCCTCCAATCGCATTGAATTCCAAACGCACCCACATACCGAAAAGCGACAATGGACAACCGGAGACTCTTCTTTTCGTCCCCTCACCCCCCGCCCCTCTTCCAACGGGCGAGGGAAGAATTCCTGTCATGCATCTCCTATCAGCAAAGTACAATAACTCTCGTAGCGGCGCTCGTCGAGGCGGCCGTCGGCCACGGCGTCTTTGACGGCACAGTGATCTTCGTGCGTGTGCGTGCAGTCGGGGAAGTGGCACAAGTTCACGTACGGCCGCAGGTCGCGGAAAAACCCGGCCACCTCCTCGGGCGTAACGTCCCAAAGCTGGAACTGCCGGATGCCCGGCGTGTCGACGACGTATCCGCCGCCGGCCACGGCAGCAGTCGGGCCGTGGTCGTCGTGTGCTTGCCCTTTTGCGTATCGTCGCTGATCGGCTGCACATGGAGATCGCAGGTCCGGATCGATGGCGTTTAGGAGCGACGATTTTCCCACGCCGCTTTGGCCGGCCACGACGTTGGCGCGGCCGAGCAGCGCCCGGCGGAATCGCTCGACGCCGAAGCCGGTTTTCGCGCTCAGCAGCAGCACTTCGTAGCCCATCTGGCTGTAAACGCCCACCAGCGGCTGGAGGTCCGCCGGTTCGGCCAGATCGATCTTGTTGATGCAGATCAGCGGACGGACGCCCCCTTTCTCAGCAGCGACAAGCAACCGGTCGATCAGGTTCGGCTTCAATCGCGGCTCGGCGACGCTGGCGACGAATGGCCAACTGTTCGACGTTGGCCACCAACACCTGTTGCCGGCCTCGGACCGCGCGGCAAATGCACCCGTGACGGGGCTCCACCCGTTCGATGAAGCCCTCTTTCGGGCGTCGTGTCTTCGATCGGGCGGAACAGGACCCGGTCACCGGCGGCAACGACGTGGCGCTGATCGGTCGCCAGCGTCTTCAAGAGTCGCCGCGTGGCGCAATGATAAATCGCGCCGTCGGCGTCCTCGACGATGCTGATCAGCCCCATGACCCGCAGCACCCGGCCGGGTCGGCAGACCGATTCGTCCACGTCGAGATGAACGCCCAAGCCCGGCTGCGCTGCGTCGTCGCGTTGGTTGCCGCGGACGGTCCGGCGGCGAGCCAGTTCACCCTTGCCGCTGATGCGTTCGTTTTGCAGCGGGGCCTCGTCCGCGAATCCGTGCTCCTCGTAACGCTTCCGTCCAATCGGTACGGCCGAGACCGAACCGTGCGATTCTTGCGGAAGTCGGCACGCAGTTTCTTCTTTTTCGCCATCCTGCAAGCAGACGGCACACCCGGTGTGCTTTGCTATAGTGGACTGTTGCGGGAGCGAAGCTGGCCCGGTTCGTCGTTGGTGATGTCGTATCGCACCGTCTCGCCGGGCTGGAGGCGCTGAGGCGGCCGAATTGCCGCTGCTCGAGCCCCGCTCGCTCCAATAGCGACTTACCGAAGATGTCGGTGTCCGGAGCGTCGGCCGGCGGCGGCCCCACGGCGCCCAGGTCAAACGGCGAGTAGCACATCTCGTACTTGTGCTTCGCCACCGATAAAATGTCGCCGGGATCGAGCCGCTTGTCCGTCACCCGTACCCCGTTGATTTTCACCCCGTTCCGACTCTGCAAGTCACGCACGTACCAATATCCCCCGCTGAGGCTCATTTGGCAGTGATGCGCCGAGACGTTCGAGAACCGCAGAACGATGTCGCAGCTCTCACGGCGACCGACTAACAGGCTCTTCTTGAGCAGCGGAATCGGGTCCCCTCCCCCCACGGGAACCAGTTCGCCATACATGTCAATGCCCTCGCAGCGCAATGCGCGGAATGACCGCAAATGGATGATATACCGCCTGATTCAGTCTATCCAGATCGTACATTATCGTCAATCGGCAGCCATTCTCGTGGCTCTCCGGTGGGGGATTGGCGGGCGGATGGGCTCCTCTACCATAAACTTAACCACTACTATCGAAAGCAGTTCGGGACGCGGACCTGGAAGCTGACCCTGGACGCCGGTTGCGGTTGCCCCAACCGCGACGGCACACTGGCCACTTTGGGCTGCATCTTCTGCGACCCCCAAAGCTTCAGCCCCAGCCGCCGGGGTGGAAAAGGGGACAGGTCCAATTTCCCGGAACGGCCCAAAGGGTGCTTCGCAGAAACTGGACCTGCCCCCTTTTCCGCCCCGATCGCCCAGCAGGTCGAGGACGGCATACGCCAGTTGACCCGCCGCTGTGGCGCACGGCGATTCATCGCCTATTTTCAGCCGGGAACGAACACCTACGGACCGATCGACCGGCTGCGGTCGGCATATTGCGAGGCAATTGCGCACCCCGACGTCGTCGGCCTGGCTGTGGGCACGCGGCCCGATTGCGTCGCCGAGCCAATCCTCGACCTGCTGGCCGAGTTGGCCGGGCAAACATGGGTAGTCGTGGAGTATGGCCTACAGACCGTTCACGACCGGACGCTCGACCGCATCAACCGCGGCCATCATTACGACGCCTTTCTCGACGCCTACCGGCGAACCAGGCGCCGGCAACTCGACGTCGGCGTTCATGTGATTCTCGGCCTGCCCGGCGAATCGCGCGATGACATGCTCGCAACCGCCCGAGAATTGGCGAAATTGGAAATCCATTCGATCAAGCTCCACAACCTCTACGCCGTGCGAAAGACAGCTCTGGCCGAACAAGTGGCGGCGGCCCAGGTGCGGCTGCCGGAGTTGCAGGACTACGTGGCTTGGGCCGTCGATTTCCTGGAGCAGATCCCGGCCAGCGTCGTCATCGATCGAATCTGCGGCGACGCCCAGCCCGAGTATCTCGTCGGGCCATCGTGGTGTCTGAACAAGCCGGCCGTTCAATCCGCGATCGAGGCCGAGTTCCGCCGACGCGGCAGCGTTCAGGGATCTAGACAGTAGCATGGGACTGCCCCAATTTTCGTATCAGCGAAAATGCGACTGTCCCCTTGACGGACCCATGTCACATGAGGTCCACGAGCACGCTGTTTTGCAGATCCATGCCGAGGCGAGTAAGCCGTAAAGCACCCTCATGCCATTGAAGCAACCCATCGCCGATCGGCCTATCCAGTCTTTCGCCGAACGCCTCGCGGATGCTCATCCCGTGCATGCGCGTAAAATCTTCGTCCTTTACGCCGCGCATCATTGCGCAGGCCCAGCATCATGCTCTCAAACCGTGCTTCTTCTTTTGATATTGGCTGCGTCTTCGGCTGTTCGCCTGCCAGGCATGCGTCCAGCGTTGACGGGTTCATCGTACGGCACTCTTCGAAAAAGCTGTGGGCCGCGCAGCCGAAGCCAAGGTACGGAACGCGCGTCCAACAGCCGACGTTATGCCGGCAGGCATACCCTTCGCGTGCGAAATTGCTGATTTCATATTGATGAAAGCCGTGCTCCGTGAGCGTCTGCCGCGCAAGCTCGTACATCTCGCGCTCAACTTCCTCGTCCGGAAGGACCAGTTTTCCCGCGGCGATATCGCGGCAGATCGGCGTTCCCTCCTCGACGATCAAACCGTAACAGGCCAGATGCGTGGGGGAGAGCAGCGCGGCCTCCAGCGTTTCCCGCCAATCCGAAACAGTTTGTGCGGAAAAGGTGACAGGCACCTTTTGCCGAAGCACCCGGAGGGCCGTTCCGGCAAAACGTGCCTGTCACCTTTTCCGACGCCGGGCAGGCCGAACATCAGGTCCAGGTTGATATTGTCAATTCCCGCCTTACGCGCAATTTCTACGGAAGCGATCACCTCCTCCCAATCATGGATCCTGCCCAAGAGCCGCAAGAGGCGCGTCTGCCTTGCCTGCGCGCCAGGGACAGCCGGTTAACGCCCGCTTTCGTCGAGCGCATGGGCAAAGGGCGTCGTGAGTGTTCCCGGGTTGCATTCGCAGGTGATCTCGGCGCCCTCTTCAATTGGGAATGCTTCAGACAGCGCATCCAGGATGCGTGTTACCTGGAACTCGTCCAGCAGCGAGGGCGTGCCCCCGCCCAGGAAAATCGTATCCGCCTTCGGGTGCCCCGTCTCTGCGCCGCGCCGTATTATCTCCCGGACAACGGCATCCACATAGCGCGGGATATCCGCCTCGCGTCCCGCGTACGATGCAAAGTCGCAATACGCGCACTTGCTTACGCAAAACGGCACGTGCACGTAGAGCCCGATCGGCGGATGCAAAGGGGTTTGCACGTTACACCGAATTCACTCGGTCGATGTGACCGAGGCGCAGAAAAGTTCCAGCGGCTTCCCGACTGTATGTCCCCTAGGGACGATCAGGTGACCTGCTAGTATTGGCACGCGATTGGTTTTGTCGTTTCCCTTCGTCCGATTGCAGCACAACGAACGAAATACTCCACAGCAGTCCAACGACGCCACCCACAGCTATTCCAACGAGCGTCGCGATCAGAACATTTTCAACACGTTTTTCAGTAAACCTGACAATGCCGGCGAACAAGAGAACAACAGCCGAACCGGCCACCACGCCAAACAGAATTCGGGAAAGGACTGCCCAGATTAGGCTTTTCGGAGGTCTCATAGTGTTCGCGGCCGGGTGACACTGTTGAGGTGTGCCACTGGCTCTGCCAGTGCCGGATCAGGCTGTTCTCAGTTGATGGCTCCCTCGTGGGATCGGTGGTGAAGATGGTCCGGCTCGTGAAGGTGCCGGCCGGGTGGCACTGTTGAGGTGTGCCACTGGCTCTGCCAGTGCCGGATCAGGCTGTTCTCAGTTGATGGCTCCCTTGTGAGATCGGTGGTGAAGATGGTCCGGCTCGTGAAGGTGCCGGCCGGGTGGCACTGTTGAGGTGTGCCACTGGCTCTGCCAGTGCCGGATGCAGGTTGTTCTCAGTTGATGGCTCCCTCGTGAGATCGGTGCGTGAAGATGGTCCGGCTCGTGAAGGTGCCGCACCGTGTCCCAATGCGCCATGTCCCACTTGTACCGCCAACAGAATGGAACGTCAATCCACGCCCCAAAACACTGGCAGAGCCAGCGAGTCCGCGGGTTCGTTGCGCTCCACCCGCGGCTATTCACAGGTGACCGCTACGCGGTCGCGGCGCTCGCTGCTTCCTATCTTCTGCAAGGGCGGTCGCGGCATTCACTACTTCCTATCCGCCGCCAGCACCGCAATGAAGGCCTTTTGCGGGATCTGGACCTGGCCGACCTGCTTCATCTTGGCCTTGCCCTTCTTCTGCTTTTCCAGCAGCTTCTTCTTGCGCGTCACGTCGCCGCCGTAGCACTTGGCCGTCACGTCCTTGCGGTAGGCCTGGATCGTCGAGCGGGCGATGATCTTGCCGCCGATGACGCCCTGGATCGGGATCTTGAACTGGTGACGGGGAATCGCTTCGGCCAGTTGCTCGCAGTAGTGCAGCGCCCGGGCCCGCGCCTTGTCGCGATGGACCAGGTAGGCCAGCGCATCGACCGGTTCCTCGTTGATCAGGATTTCGACCTTGACCACGTCGGTCTCGCGATAGTCGATCTGTGGCGTAGTCGAACGAACCGTAGCCGCGGGTGACCGTCTTGAGCTTGCCGTAGAAATCGAAGAGCACCTCGCCCAACGGCATCTCGCTGGTGAGCTCGACCCGGCCCACGGACAGGTAATTCATCTGCTGGCTCGCCGAGCGATATTCACGGCATAGCTCCATGACCGCGCCGACGGACTCTTCGGGCGTGAGAATCGACGCCTTGATGTACGGCTCCGTGACGCCGGCGATCTTGAACGGATCGGGCCAGTTTCCCGGGTTGTCGACCTCGAGCAGACGGCCGTCCTTCAAGGTCACCTTGTACCTGACCGACGGGGCCGAGACGACCAGGCCGATGTCGAACTCCCGCTGCAGGCGATCCTGGATCACGTCCAGGTGCAACAGGCCGAGGAATCCGCAGCGGAACCCGAAGCCCAGGGCCGCGGAGCTGTCTTTCTCATACGTCAGGGAGGCGTCGTTGATGGCCAGCTTGTCCATGGCCTTCGCCAGCTCGCGGTACTCGTCCGCATTGATCGGATAGATCGAGGAGAAGACGACCTGCTTCGCCTTCTGGTAGCCGGGGACCGGTTCGGCCGCCGGGCGGTCGAGGTGGGTGATCGTATCGCCGATTTCGATTTCCCGCACGCTCTTGATTCCGGCGATGATGTAGCCCACCTCCCCGGCGCCGAGCTGCTCTTTGGGATGGAACTTCAGCCGATTGATCCCCACTTCCTCCACCGTGTAATCCCAGCCCGAGTGCATGAAATGGATGGCGTCGCCCGGTTTCACCGTGCCGTCCATGACGCGGCACTGGAGGATCACCCCGCGATAGCGATCGAACTGCGCGTCGAAGACGAGCGCCTTGAGCGGCCCGGCCGGGTCGCCCTTGGGGCAAGGCAACTTCTCGACGATTCCCGCGAACACGTCTTGAATGCCGACGCCGGTCTTGGCCGAGACGGGGATCGCCGCGAACGGATCGAGCCCCAGGTCCTTATCGATCTCTTCGCGCACCCGCTCGACGTCGGCGGCCGGCAGATCGATCTTGTTGATTACCGGCAGCAGTTCCAGGTTGTGATCCAATGCCAGGTAGAGGTTGGCGACCGTTTGCGCCTCGACGCCCTGGGAGGCATCCACGACAATCAGCGCGCCGTCGCACGCCAGGAGCGAGCGCCGCACCTCGTGCGAGAAATCGACATGCCCCGGGGTGTCGATCAGGTTCAACTGATAGTCCTGGCCGTCGGGGGCGCGGTAGGAGAGCGTGATCGAATTGCTCTTGATCGTGATCCCCCGCTCGCGCTCGATGTCCATCGAGTCGAGCACCTGGTTGCGAAACTCCCGTTGCGAAACGCCGTCACAGGCCTGGATCAACCGATCGGCCAGGGTCGATTTCCCATGGTCAATATGGGCGATGATGCAGAAATTACGAATATGGTTCATGAAACGGGTTCAAAAAGTGCTCGCGCTTTGCTCGCGGCGATTGGCCCCGTACGAGCACGGCCCCTTGGTTGCCTCCGAATCTATCGATTCTAAATCACGACGCTGATAATGGACAGGGATGGACATAGATTTGTGCGGCAACGAACCGGTGCCGCGATGTCGCCAACCGGAGGCCCCGTGCACAGTTTTCAATGCCGGTGCATCGGTGGCGCACCTAGGAAGCGGCAAGCCGTTTGGCTACGGCACGCGGAGCGTGCCTGCTACGGTGGCGTGGCTGCTACGGGCCCCTTCCCATTTTTGCTCGGCCGCGATAGGGTTGAGTGTGGTTTGGAGCGGACTGGACGGCCGCCGGCCGGGTCGCTGTTGGTCGCCATATCGACCTTCAAGGCGCCCGGCGGGAGGAAAGTCCGGGCTCCGCAGGACGTGGTGATGGGTAACACCCACCGGCCGCAAGGCCCGGGAAAGTGCAACAGAAAGCAAACCGCCTCGCCGCGGCCGGCACGCTCTGCGTGCTGTTGCCGCCGCGCGGTAAGGGTGAAACGGTGAGGTAAGAGCTCACCAGCAGGCTGGGCGACCAGCCTGGCTAGGCAAACCCCACCAGGAGCAAGGTCAAGCAGGGAGCAGCGGAAACGGCCGGGGATTCAATCTTCGGCGCGATCCCGCGGGCCGGTCCGGCCCGCCACCGGCTCCCGGGTAGACCGCTGGAGGAGTCGAGCAATCGGCTTCCTAGAGAAATGGCCGTCACGCCCAGGAAACGGGCCGCGACAGAACCCGGCTTACAGGTCCGCTCCAAACCTTTTTCACCCATCAAGGACAGAGTCTGATTCGTTAATGAGGACTTCCATCGTCCATCGCGTCCCAGAGACGTTAATGAGCACAATAGCGTCAGAGTTTCGTGCCGAAGAATTTCGTTCCTGAGGAGTTGGCTTCCCTGGCCGATCCACAGACGGCAATTCCGGCCATCGCTAAGGATGCGCGGCTGGTACGGTTGGTTGAGGCGGCGATTCAGAAAATTCCAACTTCCCATGCGCTTTTCCGCGGCGACGCCCGGGCTATGCGGCTCGAGCCGGAATCGGTGCATCTGGTACTGACATTGCCGCCGTATTGGACGCTCAAGCAGTACCGCGATACCGAGGGGCAACTGGGGCATGTTGCAAACTACGAGACGTTCCTTGCCCAACTCGACGAGGTTTGGGCACGGTGTTTCCAGGCCCTCGCGCCGGGCGGCAGGCTGATTTGCGTCGTGGGTGACGTGTGCCTATCAAGGCGGAAGAACAACGGCCGTCACACGGTCGTTCCGCTACACGCCTCGATCCAGGAGCATTGCCGCAAGATCGGCTTTGACAACCTGGCCCCGATCATCTGGCACAAAATCGCCAACGCGGTCCACGAGGTCGAGAATGGCTCGTCATTCCTCGGAAAGCCGTACGAGCCCAACGCCGTGATCAAGAACGACATCGAGTTCATCCTGATGGAGCGCAAGCCGGGCGGATACCGCCAGCCGTCCGTGGCGACGCGCGTGCTCAGCGTCATCTCCGAAGAAAACCACCGCCAATGGTTCCAGCAAATTTGGACCGGACTGACCGGTGCTTCGACCAAAAATCACCCTGCACCCTATCCCCTTGAACTGGCCGAGCGCCTCATCCGCATGTTCAGCTTCGTTGACGATACGGTCCTCGATCCGTTCTTAGGCACGGGCACGACATCCATGGCGGCGATGCGCAACGGCGCAATTCGGTCGGTTACGAAATTGACAAGAGCTATCTCGCGTACGCCCGCAAACGGCTCGTGAATTCATCCGACTTCTTTGCTACCAGCAAGGTCACCGTTTATGAAGAACCTTGAGAAGCGCGTCGGAGAGGCGATCAGGCTATTCTGGCTGACACGCGACAAAGCAAAGCCACGATCAAGGCGGTAAGAGCGGACAGAAGGATGCGGGCCTGCGTGCGGCCGTTATCGGCGGGAAGCATCTCGACGGTTTTCCACAGATTTGCCGTGACTTATTCGTCGAAGCCGGTTTGCCCGAGGCACACATCTTCTGGAAAGACCGAAAGGAATTGCCAGGCTTCTATCGCGCCGAAAAGAGCTGGGACCTCTTGGTTGTGGCGGACGGGACGCTATTGGCGGTCCTCGAATTCAAGGCCCAGGTTGGGCCGTCGTTCGGTAACAACTTCAACAACCGGACTGAAGAGGCGCTGGGGAATGCGACAGACCTATGGGCGGCGTATCGCGAGGGGGCATTCCGTCCGTCGGCTCGCCCATGGCTCGGCTATGTCTTCGTCCTCGAAGACTGCCCAAAGTCGCAGGCACCGGTTTCGGTATGAGAGCCGCATTTCAGAGTGTTTCCCGAGTTCCGGAGTACTTCGTACGCCAAGCGATACGAAATCTTGCTGACAAAGCTATTGCGTGAACGACTGTACGACGGAGCGAGCCTGCTGTTGACGTCGCACGAAAACGGCCTGACCGGGCAGTTCACCAGTCCATCCGAGGAATTGAGCTTTCGGACGTTCGTCGCCGGGCTCAGTGCTCATGCAATGGCATTTGCCCGGATAAAGCAATAGTCGTCGCGCACCGGGCAACCTGGGAGCAATTGGTTATGGGCAACGCCGGTGTGTTGCCACGTGCAGTGTGCCCAGCCTGCTCGCCTAGTGACTCCCCATCTTCGTCCACGTCTCGGCGGGAAAATCGCGGCCGGCCAGCGTCTTCTCGATGATCGAGCGATACAGCTCGGGCCGGCGGCCGTCGAAGAGGACCGCACGAAAGTCGGCGCGCTTCTCCGGAATCGTCTTGGAAAAGTAGCCGGACAGGTATCCGGGCCGCCCAGCCTTGCCGGGCTTGTCGGACCGGGCGAACCAGACCTGGCCCGCGTCCAGATCGACGTCGGCCGAGCAGACGGCGTCGCTCCAATACGGCGTCGCCGCGACGGGGTAACCGTATGGGTCGATGACGTAGCTCCGCTCGCTGATTTCGGACGTAGGATAATGCGCCACGGCCATGTAGACGCGGTTGTCGATGGCCCGCGCTTGCTGCATCCACTGGTTGTACTGGCCCGAGGCGCCCCACGACTGCGACCCGCAAAGGACGATCTCGGCCCCTTGCAGAGCGAGTGCCCGAGTGATTTCTTGCGAATAGATATCGCCGCAAAGGATCAGACCGATGACGCCGAAATCGGTCTTGAAGACCGGCAGCTTGGTGCTGGCGCCGTATTGCGAGATGCGATACTTGCCCACGACTTTGCCGGTGCGATCCCAGAGAAAGGCCCAGGACGCTCGCCGGCCGCTCTTGTAGGGTATCGCCGGCTCGCGCAGCCCGCCGATGACGATGTAGCAGTGATACCGCCGTGCCACGTCGGCAACCTGGGCGAAGGTCGTGGCGGCCTCCGGCGTGTCGGTGGGAAACTTGAACTCCGTCATGAGGATGAGGTCAGGGTCCTGGCGGCCCGCGTCGTTCAGGATCTTGAAAAACGCCGAATCCGGGTCGGGATTCGGGCCGTGTTTTCCTTCGACCTGGGCGATCGTCACCCGAATCTTCCGCGTCGGTCCACGGTAGACCAGCGGCTTGACGTCGGGGTCGACCAGGTAATGGAAGAGGCTGCGGTTCTCTTTGAAGACAAGCTGATAAGCATTGCCGTTCTGCGCCAAGTCGATGCGTTTTGTCGCCACGCCGGGCCGCAGCCCCGTGTCGGCCACGATCGTTCCCGAACGGTCGACGACGCAGGCGCGACCGAGCGGCTGGCCGGCATATTGGGGCCAGTTGCTGCACAGGTACGGGAGTTTCCCGGCGTATTGCGCCATTGCCAGCGTGACGTGGTTGTCATAGGCCCGCATTCGTAGCAGGACGTCCAGGGGATAGCCCTGTGGCACGGGCTCGGGAGCGTGCGACCACAAAATCAGTTCCGCACCCCGAAGCGCCAGCACCAAGGGGACCTCGAGCCAATAATTGTCCGTACCGATCATCAGGCCGACCTTGCCGAATGGCGTATCGAATACCGGCAGATCGTCGCCCAGGGCAATCGCTTCGTCGGGCAGGCGGTGCGACTTGCGATACTTGCCGATGAGCTTGCCGTCGGCGCCGATCAGGTACGAGGTTGAATAGAGCTTGTCGCCCTGTCGCTCCTTGAGGTTTGCGGCCACGATCATGCCGTGGGCGGCCGCCGCTTTGGCGATGGCGTCCAAAGCGGCCTGGGCATCCGGTCCGCCCTCGGTCGGCACGCAGTCTTCGGGCAGACATACGATGTCGGCTCGCTCGGCTGCCGCGTTGTCCAGCATTTCGAGCACGTAGGGCAGGGTCCGATCCTTGGCCTCCCACGATTGGCACACGGCACAGACACGGGCCGGCTTCCTGGGTGCTTGCGGCTGCTGGCCGAAAGCCATTGATCCTAGACCCAGGGCCACGGATACGGCTAGAAGATGGATCGTTCGCATAATGCAACCTTTGGTGTTGTGAGGGCGGTGAGAGACTGTATCGATTCTTGCGTCGGAAGAGGTAATCTCGGCGTCAAACGGGACCATTTTCGCGGACACGAAAATTGGGACAGTCCCGGCGGTGATCTCGGCTACAGCGGTTTGTCTGCCGCTCGCAGGGCATCGAGTTGCTGGCGGCTGCGGTGGCGGTACTCACGCAGCGTCTCGATTTTGTACTGCTTGCACAAATCGGCGACCCGCACGCCTGGCGCCACAGCTCGCAAGACGTACCAACCTGCCTTGGCGCCCACGCCGGAGAGCAACTCGATCTTGCCTTTCTGTTCCCCGAGGAGTCTCTCCACTTTCTCCTTATTGAAGTCCTGGTGCACGATGGTCAAGTCCAAGTCCACCGTGGCGAGAAATTGTTGCGGCAGCGGGCCCACGGTGGAGACGTTCTTGCCCATCAGGTCGATCACGTCGCCGAACCCGGTGGCCACGATATAGTAGCTGTGGATCATGGCGTAACCGTTCAGCGGCATACCGCCGCCATAGGCGCTGGGCCAGAAAACCATCTCCGCCCCCTTGCGCTCGGCCTGTTGCCACAACTCGTCAAAATTGGCGTCGAAACAAATCAGCATGGCGATCCGGCCGAAATCGGTGTCGAACACTGGCACGTCGCGGCCAAGACTGACGCCCTTTTCGTTCCAAAAGGGAAACACCTTGCGATAGCTGCCAACGGGGTTTCCTCGGCGGTCCAGGAGCACCGCCGTGTTATACTGCCGGCCCTCGGAGGCCAGCTCACGGATCGGACAGACCACGTACATGTGGTATTTCTTGGCCAACGCGCCCACGGCCTTGGTCGTGGGGCCGGGGATCGGTTCGGCCTTTGTGCCGGAAAATTCCTCTGGCAGACAGGCGATGGCGACGTTTGCCTGGCCGGCGGCTTCCAGGTGCTCGAGGGCCAGCTTCAGCTTCTTCTCGTGATCGCCGCCGCAGCCGATCGCGATGGTCGCGACCTTCACCGGGCGGCCGACCTGGCTTCGCGGTGCTGCCGGCACGTTGGGCGCGGGCTTGTCCATCGCCCAAAACACCGCGTTGACCAGCAAACGGCGGAACGACGGAGAATCGAAATCATCGGGATGCCCAAGCGTCGTGAAGAACACGCGGCCGCCGTGATACGTGTGGGTCCAGGCTACCGGCTCGGTGTGCTTCTGATACGTGCCCAGCAGGAGCACCGCGGCGTCGGACGCGACCGGTGAGACCTTGTAGAGCGTGCCATGGCTGCTCCAACCGGCAAGCGGCACGCCGGCCAGGATGGGACTGTGGCTCGCGTTCGGCGCGGCCGCGACCGTCACCGGTTCGCCTGGGTTCATATAGTGGTCGTGATAGTTGCCGCCGAGAACTTCGTGATCGAAAGCGGTCCACTGTTCCATGCCGTGCGGCGACGGGCGCTTGATGTCAAAGGCGTGGCAACTGGTTCGCAGGGCCACCAAGGGTTTTCCGCTGTCCAGGTAGCGGTGGAGCATGGCCATCTGCTCGCTGGGAAGTGCGTGCCGGCGCACGTAGAGCACGAGCAGGTCGGCCGCGGCCAATTTTTCCAGCCCGGGGATGCCCTCGCCTTCCTTGCCCAGCAGAACGGTGCAATTGCAGCCGTACTGGTCGCTCAATTGCTGGGCAAAACCCGGCAGCGTCTGCGCCGAATCATATTCGGGCTCGAAGCTGACCAACACGACGCGCAGGCGCTTCGGGCCTTCCGTTGCACCCAGCCCACGCGTCGGCCAGGCAATCGCCATGACGAGCGTCAGGAGCACGGCCAACCGCAGAGTGAATGTCTTCATCATCGGTCTCGGTTGAGATGTGATCGTCAAACCTGTTCGTCAATCACGTAGGGCTTGCGATACTCCGCCCGGCGATAGAACTTCATCGCCTCGGGGTTGTCCACGATCTGCTCGGTCTTCGGGTCGAACACGCAGCTTCTGCCCGCCCAGCCGATAGCTGATGTTGGCCAAGTGGGCCAACAGCGTGCTGCGGTGGCCCTCTTCGATGTCGGCGTTGGGGGTGTTTCGCGTGCGGACGCAATCGAGGAAGTTCTCCTTGTGCTCGGGGTCGGGGAAGCGCCCCTTGATCTGGTCGTCGACCACGCCCTCGTGCAGCTTGGGGCGAATGAACACCTGCCAGCCGCCGCCCATCCGGCCGACGATCATCAGGCCCTTGCTGCCGTAGATTTCGATCCGCGTGGAGCATTGCGGCCAGTAGGGGAACTGTCTGGCTGTCGCGGATCTTCGGCGCGATCTTGAGCATGTAGGGCGTGTAGAGCGTCAGCTCGAAGCTCATCACCATGCCGTCGAAGTCGAAGACGGCCATCTGCGTGTCGGGCGTTTCCGCCACGCCCTTGTCGTGAAAAATCCCGCCGGTCGAATAGACCGACTTGGGATAATCGACGCCCAGCAGCCACCGGGCCAGGTCGAGCTGGTGGATGGCGTCGTTGACGATGTCGCCGCCGGAGTAGCGCCAGAAATGGTGCCAGAACTTGACGTAGTTGCGGTTGTAGTTTGCCTCGGGGGCGGGCCCGTTGCACATGTCCCAGTCGAGGCCTGGCGGCGGATCGCTGTCGGCTACGGCGAGAATGTCCGGCCAGTTCGGCGGTCCCTTTTGGTTGTAGACGCGGCACAAGTGGATCTCGCCGAGCTTGCCGTCTTCGATGTACTTCCTGGCGGCCATGTTGTAGGGCGCGCTGCGGTTCTGCGTGCCCACCTGCATGATCCGCTTGTACTTGCGGGCGGCCTCGATCATCTTGCGGCCTTCCCAGGCAGTTGGTGGGCGGCTTCTCGACGTAGACGTCCTTGCCGGCCTGGCAGGCCCAAATCGTCGCCAGGGCGTGCCAGTGGTCGGGCGTGGCGATGACCACCGCGTCGACCGACTTGTCGTCGAGCACCTTGCGGAAGTCCTGCACAGCCCTGGGAGCCCGGCCCTGCTGACGCCTCGCCACCGCAGCAGCCATCGCCTCGGCCTTGGGAAGATCCACGTCGGCCACCCAGGCGATTGGGCAATCGTTGCGATCGAGGAAGCCGTCGGACAACTGGCGGCCCCGTCCGCCGGCGCCGATGAAGCCCAGCACTACCTTTTCGTTGGCCGGGGCGCCCCAGACAGATCCCGCATTGGCCAGAACGGCGGCACTGGTCATGCCCGCAGCCGCCATGCCGGTCTCGCGGAGGAATTGGCGTCGTGGCAAAACAGTCATCGGTCGGTCTCCTATGGGGCGGTGCCAGGTGATGCTTCAGCATAACGTCGGCACGTCCATGCCTACGGAGCGTTATGCTCAAGCATAACCTACCTAATCCGACGAGCGACTATACCTCGTCCTCGATCACGTACGGCTTGCGGTATTCGGCCGGCGGAAAAACTTCATGGCCTCGGGGTTGTCCTTGATCAGTTTCGGTCTGCGGATCGATCAAGAGCTTCTGCCCGCCCAGACGGTAGCTGATGTTGCCGAGTGGATCATCAGCACGCTGCGGTGGCCCTTCCGGATGTCGGCGTTGGGCGTCTGGCGCGTGCGGATGCACTCGACGAAGTTCTCCTTGTGCTCCGGGTCGGGGAAGCGGCCTGATCTGATCGTTGACCACCCCATCGTGGAGCTTGGGCCGCGTGAACACCTGCCAGCCGCCGCCGTGCCGTCCGACGATCATCAGCCCCTTGGTGCCGTAGATCTCGATCCGCGTGGCGTTCTGCAGCCAGTAGGGGAACTCGTGTCGCTGTCGCGAATCTTGGGTCGGTCTTGAGCATGTAGGGCGTATGAGCGTCAGCTCGAAGCTCACCAGCAGCTTGTCGAAGTCGAACACGGCCATCTGCGTGTCGGGCGTCTCGGCCACGCGCTTGCTCGTGGAAACGCCCGCCGGTCGAATAGACCGTCTTGGGATACTCGACGCCCAGCAGCCAGCGGGCCAGGTCGATCTGGTGGCTCGCGTCGTTGGCGATGTCGCCGCCCGAGTAGCGCCAGAAGTGGTGCCAGCATCTCGATGCAGTTCAGCGTTGTAGTTGGCCTTCGGGGGCGGGCCGTTCCACATGTCCCAGTTGAAGCCTCGGGGGGTGGATCGCTGTCGGGCACGACGGGCAAGTCCCCGGCCAACTCTTCTGGTTGTAGATGCGGCACAAGTGGATCTCGCCGAGCTTGCCGTCCTCGATGTACTTTTTGGCGGCCATGTTGTACGGGGCGCGTGCGGTTCTGCGTGCCCACCTGCACGACCCGCTTGTACTTTCGGGCCGCCTCGATCATCTTGCGGCCTTCCCAGCAGTCGTGGGTGGGCGGCTTCTCGACGTAGACGTCCTTGCCGGCCTGGCAGGCCCAGACCGCCGCCAGGGCGTGCCAGTGGTCGGGCGTGGCGACCACGACCGCGTCGACCGTCTTGTCGTCCAGCACCTTGCGGAAGTCCTGCACGGCCTTCGGCTCGTCGCCCTTCTGCTGGTGCGCCACCCGGTCGGCCAGCGCCTGGGCCTTGCGCAAGTTGACGTCGGCCACCCAAGCGACGCGGCAATCGTCGCGCTCGAGAAACCCGTCGCACAACTGGTTTGCGCGGCCGCCGGCCGCAATGAAGCCCAGCACGATCTTGTCGTTTGCCGGGGCGGCCTTGACCGAGCGCGCGTTGGCCAGGAGGGTCGCGCCCGCCACGCCAAGTGTCGCTTTGCCTGCATTGTGAAGAAACCGACGCCGATCGAATCGCTTCATGATCATGTCTCCCGGTGGCTCTAGGGTGGGCAAGCTGCTCTTGGGCACTCGCTCGGGCGGAGCGAGTTCCGAGCGACCGACATAATGGGGGGCCGCACACATGGTTGGATACGCTATCATGATACCGTCTGGTTGCTGAAATCGCAACGGTGCGGAAAAAGGCGCCGGCTCGACGGAATGTGATGCTTCCACCGGACGCCGTTGGCATGCTATACTGACAACCACTCTCCGTCGCGTGCCGCGCCCGCGGCCCTACCACACCCCTTGATCGCTATTGTCCTTTCATGTTCCGGGAGGTTTGTTTCCATGACAGCCGAATCCACGGCCCCTTCGGTCCCGCCTGCTGCCGGTCAACGCCTGTTGTCGCTCGACGCTCTGCGCGGCTTCGACATGTTCTGGATCACCGGCGGCAAACCATTGTTTCTGGCGATACTCACCCTCATCATCGGAGGCGAGATTCCGCCGTGGTTCGCCCGCCTGATGACGCACCCCGAGTGGAATGGCATCAGCTTCTGGGACCTGATCTTCCCGCTGTTCCTTTTCATGGTGGGCGTGGCGATGCCCTTCTCCTTCGCGAAGTATCTCGAACGTGGAGAACCTACAGGGCGGCTCTATTGGCGAATTTGCCGCCGCACGCTGCTGTTGATTCTGCTGGGTCTCGTTGCCAACAACGGGCTGCTGAAGTTCGATCTGGCCCACATGCGGTTTCCTAGCGTTCTGGGACGAATCGGCCTGGCTTACTTCTTCGCGTCGCTAATTACGCTCCACAGTTCGACCCGCGGGCGGGTCGCTTGGATCGTCGTCCTCTTGGTGGGCTACTGGGCGGCGCTGATGTGGATTCCCGTCCCCCATTTCGGCGCCGGAAATCTCCAGCCGGGCAAGACGCTGACCGACTACGTCGACCGCTCGCTCATGTCCGGCCATCTTTATCACGGAGTGCGCGATCCCGAAGGTCCCTTCGGCACGATCCCGTCGATCGCCACTGCGCTTTTGGGCGTGTTGGCCGGCCAATGGCTGCGCGACCCGCGCCGCAAGGCGTATGCCAAGACCGCCGGCCTGGCAGTCGCCGGGCTGGTCTGCGTCGGCCTTGGCTACTTATGGGGCCTAAACTTCCCGATCAACAAGAACCTATGGTCCAGTTCCTACGTTCTATGGGCCGGAGGTTGGAGCCTGCTGCTGCTGAGTCTCTTCTATCTAATCATTGACGTTTGGAATTGGAGGAAATGGTCGTTCTTTTTCGTGGTCATCGGCGTGAACGCCATCACGATCTACGTGGCCCAGTATTTCGTCAATTTCTATTCGATCGGGAAACTTGTTTTCGGCAACGCCCCGATTCATGCCGCGATTTTGATGCCCGCTGCGACTGTTGCCGCGGGATGGCTGTTTCTTTACATTCTTTACCGCAATCGGATCTTCCTGCGGTTGTAGGCTGCCTGGGCATCGTTGACATCGAGTTGTACCCGCGGAGGAGAGACAACCATGCGAGCCGAACGGTCCTTTGTTGCGCAATCGTTGGTGCTTGTGGTAGTCGTGGTGCTGGCGTTGCCAGGTACCACTGCGTCGGCCGGTGAACTGATCGTCAACGGCGGCCTGGAATCGCCGTTCGTCAACGGCGCGGCCGACGGCTGGATCGCCAACCGCTGGGGAGCGAACGCCGCAACCTACGCGCCGGGCCCAGCGCATTCCGGCCAGTCGTCGCAACAGATCGCCTGTCAATCGTTCACCAACGGCGGCGCGGCGATTCTCTGCCCTCTTTCGGGGCCCATCGTCTCCGGCACCCGGTACACGGTGTCGCTGTGGATGAAAGCCAAAGGCCCGGTCGGAATGGTTCGCGTGGCGCTCCGGCGCGCAAAGGCCCGAACACAACCCTCTTCACCGAGTGGTTTCAACCTGATGAAGGCTGGCGGCGATACGCCTTCGAGGGCGTCAGCAGCAGGTCGGAGGATCAGGTGGAACTGATGATAGCGTCCGGAGACGGGCTTCCGGCGACGCTCTGGATCGACGACGTTTCGGTGGCGGAGGTCGAGCCGCAGACGGCCGCCGCGCCGGCGGCGACCGGCAACGTCTTGCCCGACGCCGACTTCGAGATTCCCTTCGATCGCGATTGGCAGTGCCGCGGTGGAAACCTGCAACTTGACGACGACTCTCCGTTCCACGGCCGGCACAGTCTGCACTGGGAGCTTGGCGGCCGGCGGGCGCGACTTTGCAGCCGCGCGATCGAGTTCGCCGGTGACGGCCGTCCCTTCACGCTAGCGCTAGCCGCCCGTGCCCGCGGCGATGCCACCTTGATCGCCGACGTCTGGCCGGCGGTGAACGTCGATCACGGAGAGCCGCTCCTTCGGCTCGAGTGCAAGCCTGGCGCGCAGTGGCGCGTATTCCGCACCACTGGCCCGCTGCCACCGAGCAGCAACGGCGCCTACTACGTGGCGATTCAGCCTCGCGGGCGCGACGGGGGCGACTTGTGGCTCGATGCCGTGCGACTTGAACCGGGCGACGGCGAGGGACCGTTTCATTGCCGGCGGCCGATCGAAGCATCGCTCACTTCGGCGCCGGTCGCCCACATTTATCGAGTGGGCAAACCGGTAGAATTGGGCATCGAAGCGTTCTGCGACGCCGCCGAGCCGCACCAAGCCGCGGCTGGTTTGCCGTGTGACGGACTACTGGCGTCACCGAGTCGCAGAGGTTCCCGTTTCGCTGGTGCTCGAGCCGCATTCAGCCGCCGCCGCAACAGTTCGATTGCCGCTGCATGGCACCGGCGTTTTTCTCGCCGAGCTTGTCGACGGCGAAAACGTGCTAGACGGGATTTCTTTCAGCGTGCTGCCGCAGGTCAGCAGCGTCCCACCGCAGCAATCGGTGGTCGGCAGCCATTTTCGCCTCGATGATTTCCACATGCAGGTCGCCAACGCGACGGGCATCAAGTGGACACGGCTGCACGACTGCGAGACGTTCACCAACTGGGCCCGCGCCGAGCCACGAAGAGGACAATTCGTATGGCGAGACGACAAGGTCGCCTTAGCGCGACGTTACGGCGTGCAGATGCTGGGCGAATTCCTTCGCGTGCCGCGATGGGCCAATCCCGATGCCAGCTCCGGTCCGCCGCCCGATCTGGACGCGTTTGCCGCCTATGTCCATGCCGTTGTGGACCACTACCGCAACGACATCCACTACTGGGAAGTCTGGAACGAGCCTTACATCAGGAGTTATTGGCACGGCACGCCCCAGGAGTTCGCCGCGATGGCCAAGGTCGCCGCCCGAGCTGTGCACGCGGCCGATCCCCAGGCCATGCTCTTGGCTCCCTGCGCCGATCCGGGCTATGTCCGGTTCTTCGAGCCGGCCCTGGCAGCCGGCGCGCTCGATGGCGCGAACGTCTTCTCCTTCCATGCCTACGGGGTGCTGTACCCGAAACGGTACGACATCCTGCGCACCTGGGCGGCGACCGGGCGGAGCGGGCCGCTGCCCATCTGGAACTCCGAGACCGGCACCACGTCGGCCACGTTCTATCGGCACATCCCCGACAAGTACGTCGACCGCTATACCAACTGGCTTGGCGGTGTTTCGTATCCCATCGCCGCCGAGCATACGGTGAAGTATTTCGTCATGGCGTTGGCTGCCGGGGCCGAGCGTTTCTTCCAGTACTACGGCAATCACGAAGAGTCGCTGCCGAGACTCAGCGCGATGAGTCTTTTCGAGTATGACACCTCGCTTCGCCCAATGGGCGTGGCATACGCCGTGGCGGCCAGCCTGGTCGATGGCTGCCGCGGCCTCGGCTGGTTCGACGTGCCGGATCAGACGCTCGTCGTATGCCTGCTGCAAGGCAAGCAGCGGCACATCGCCGTGGTGTGGCATGGCAACGCCAGTCATCGGCGCGTCCAACTGCCGATCAACTCTGAGTGGATCGAGGCCCGCGACATGATGGGAAACCGCGAGGACACGACGCCATGCGACGGGGGGCTGATGATGGAGTTCGGGCCGGAGCCCACTTATCTAATCGTCTCCGTCGAGCACGCCGGCGCGCTGGCGAAGGCTTTGAAAGCGGCGAACTCACCGACGTCCGCTGCTCAAGATTGACGCCAAGTGTCGCTACAATGTGCTTCACGGACTCGGTGACATGCCCAGGACGAAGCGATAGGTGAGGGTGCTACGAACCACGCCCGTCGCTGCGATTAGGAACGCACTACCCGAACATCATTACATCATTTCGTGCTGGCCGCGGCCTTCAGCGCCAGTTCGTGCTGGAGCATCGCCTCGTACAAGTCCAGTTGGATGTCGAGGATCTGTTCGAGCGTCACCGGGCACAGGTCGCCCGCAATGCCGTGCGGGCATTCGAAGGTAAACGGTGTCGCGCCGCTGATGTGATAGAGCGCACTGGTAAGGTTAAAGGGCTGAGGCGGGTTTCCATGCTCGGCTTCGGCCTTGAATGGCTTCTGGTGCGGCAGACCACGACGATCCAACAGGGCATAGTAGCGCTTGGCAACCTGAATGGCGTCCTGCTGCACCTCGAGCGGCACGTATGCCGGGCGGACCAACGCCGGCGGATATTCGCAACTATGGAGCGAGACGGCCAGGTCCGGCCCCTCTTCCATCGCCACACGGAGGATCGCCGGGGCCTCGGGGCCCATCGGGCGCAGGAACTCGTCGTGCATCGGGTTGATGCCGGCGTCGTCGAAATAGCAGCTCATGAATCCAATCTTCGGGCCGATGCGCGGATGCAGTTGCTTCGACTCGGGCCAGATCGAGATGTGGTCGTCAGCCCAGGTGCCTTGCGACCAGAACTGAAGCTCGCGGTCCGACATATGGTAGCCGGCACGCGGCTCGAAACGCGCCAAACCGTCAGGATTCCCCGACGGAACGACGACCAGCCGGCACTGGTCGGCCAACCGGCGCAGATTCGGGTTGCGGCCGGCCGCGGAGGTCCTTGCCCGTCTCCATGATATTGATGAGACTCATCAAGCCCGTGAGGCCCTCGACCTCGTGGCCATGCACCGGTCCAACGAAATAGACAACCGGCTTCTTTCGGGCGGCCTTGTCCATATAGGCCGACGGCTTCTGGCCACCGATGGCCGAATTGAAGTTGGCGTCATGGGCAACTTTCTCCTTCGCCCCGTAACAGACGACGAACAACGGCCGGCCGCCCGGGCTCGTCGCAATGGTCCGAACCTCGGCGTGCTTCAGCCCCTTCACCCGCTGCTCGACCGCCTTGTCGTCGGCGACCCAGAACGAAGGCAGCGACAGATGGCGTTTCGCCATAAGCTCCTTCGCCTCCTTGTAGGTCATCTTTGGATTCTCGGCGGATGCCACCGCGGGAATGGCCAAGAAGATTGCTAGCAGGGCAACGGCATGTCTCATGGCAGGAACTCCTCGTGGTTGGATGCAGGAAGGGGGAGGCCGTCGCGCCGACCAATCGCCGGACCGCGACCACTATCATAGCACCGGCCGCTAGGCTGGGACAACCTGCGGCACCGCACGCGTCATAACCGTTTTATTTCACCGGCGGCTCCAGAAACAAACCGAACTCCGATATCGCGGGACAAACGGCGGCCTTCGTAATGCAAGCCGCACTTTCGAAGTCGTGGTCTTCGGCGTCCGCAACAGTCGTTGGTTGCCGATGCTCGTGGCGGAGGCCAACTCGGTCCACTTGCCGTCTTGCAGAGTGTCGACCGCGAAGCTGTCGAACGCGCTGGCCCAGCGGAAGATACTCGCGCACCCGCAAGACGTTGAAGGTGATGGGCTTGCCCAGGTCGAGAACCAAGTCGCCCGTCGTGACGTTGTCATCGGTCGACCAATAGGTCTGGCGATCGCCGTCGACGACCTTCGCCGGGCCGAATTGCGGATCGTCGCCGCGGGTGTTGCTGGCCG
Source organism: uncultured Planctomycetaceae bacterium (assembly GCA_963789525.1). Lineage (GTDB taxonomy): Bacteria > Planctomycetota > Planctomycetia > Pirellulales > Thermoguttaceae > CAVXFB01. The sequence continues at coordinate 311,948 of CAWBLA010000003.1, read as the reverse complement.
TGGCGCCGGCTGCACGAGCCAAATCGGTGGCGAACGTAGCGTCCAGCACATGCCTCAAGCCGATGAGCGCCTTCGCATCGTTCTTGTAAATTTGTCCCCGGCGGTCGGGCGGCAGATTGAGGACCAAGTTGCAGCCGCGGCCTACCGAAGCGTAGTAGATTTTCAGCAACTCGGGCACCGACTTGACCTTGTCGTTCTCACTCGGATGGTAAAACCAGCCCGGACGGATCGAAACGTCGGCTTCGGCCGGCATCCAGTGAGTGCCGTCGCGTTCGCCGGTGTTCAGCGCCTCGATGTTCTTCTTTCCGGGAATAAGGCTGTCGTCGGAAAGCGTGGCCCAGCAGGTCTTGCCGGCTATCCCGTCTTCGTTACCGACCCACCGGACATCGGGTCCCACGTCGCTGAACATGCAAGCGTCCGGTTGCAGATCGCGTACGATCTGCCATGTATTCTTCCAATCGTAGTACGTGGCCTGGTTGACGTTGCGCGTGGTCCGTGCGCCGCCATAGTAGCCGCTGCCGCCGTTGGCCAGGTCGAACCAGACCTCAAAAAGCGGCCCGTAGCCGGTCATTAGCTCGCGGAGCTGATTCTGGTAATACTTGACGTACGCCGGACGGCCGTAGTCTTCGTGGTGGCGATCCCACGGAGAAAGATAGACGCCAAACTTCAGCCCGTGCCGCCGGCAGGCGTCGGACATCTCGCGCACCACGTCGCCCTTGCCGTTCTTCCAGGGACTGTTCTTAACGGAGTGCTCGGTATACTTGCTCGGCCAAAGGCAGAAACCATCGTGGTGCTTGCAAGTCAGCAGCGCCCCGTACATGCCGCCGTCTTTGAGCGTGCGCACGATCTGATCGGCATCGAAATCGGTGGGATTGAAGATTTCCGGCGATTCGTCCCCCTCGCCCCATTCCCGGTTGGTGAACGTGTTGGGTCCAAAATGAATGAACCCGTACATTTCGTAGTCGGCCCAGCGAAGTTGCCGCGGGCTGGGTACGGGCCCAAACGGCTTGGGAGCTTCGGCCGCATGGGCCTGCGCCGCAACGAGGATCGCGGAGAACGCGCACAAGACGATGGCTTTCATAGCATGCTCCTGCAAGGTTGAAAGACGAACATGAATGACGTGTGCCCTAAAGATACCCCGAGTTATCGGAGGTCGCCAATGTACTTGATCTTACCAGAACGCGCCGGCCAAAGCATCACCCCACCGAGAAAGCCGAGGATGCCTCGTCGTGGCGCACAACGACGAATCGCGCCATCATAGATTGCCCATTCTCTCAATGCTCCACATCGACCCTGGTCTTCGGCTCACTCCACCAAAGAGGGGAGCGAAGCTGGCATGTTTACCCTCATTTAGAGGGATAAACGGCCGGTTTGCCGTCTCCATCGGAAACTTCCCGTAGGCCGGTGTTCGCGTTCGGCCGATTAGTAGATGAGGAGCCATTGCCTAAGAGGCGTGCGGCACGCTCGCGCCGTCCGCGCCGAAACTGCTGTTTGGAGGTCCTATCGATGTTGCACCGCAGCCTGTTGTTGGTTTTCTGGCTGCCGCTGGCCGCTGGAAGCGTCGCGGTAGCGGCCGTTCGCGCCGAATCGGTGCCGCAGATGTCGGCCGTAAAGGTCATCGAGCTGGCCCCTGCGGGCGCCGACGAAACGACGCCCGTCGTTTCCAGCGTGGCGCTGGATCCAGCCGGAAAGCTGGCGGCCGCCGTCGGCGACGACCACCTGGTGCGATTGTTCGACGTCGAGACCGGTGCCGTAGCCCATCGCTGGAAGTCGCACACGGATTGGGTCAAGACGTCGGTTTTTCGGCCCGATGGACAGATTTTGGCCACGTCGGGCGACGATCGCCGCATCCAACTCTGGACCCTCGCCGGACAAGGCCAGCCGCACGGCTTCTCCCAGGCGTCGGGGGCGATTTTCGTGTTGGCGTACAGTGCCGACGGACGGATGTTGACCGCGGCCGGCTTCGACGACAAAGTCCTGGTCTTTGACGCGGAGCAGGGACGGCTACTGCGTGAGCTGGCTGCACCGGGCAAGGACATCCGCACGGTTTGTTTTTCGCCCGATGGCCGGCGGCTGGCGGCTGCCGGCCGCTCTGGCTTGGTGCGTATCTGGGACGTCGCGACGTGGCAGCCCGCGGTCGAAGTGCAAGCCTCTTCACGGCGGATCTGCGCGTTGGCCTATTCGCCCGACGGAAAGTACTTGGCGGCCGGCGGTGAGAGTCGGATCGTGCGGCTGCTGGACGCCGCAACTGCGCAGCCTGTGACCGATCTGCCCGAGCGGCCGGGCGAAGTGCTGGCGCTGTGTTTCTGCGGTTCGCAGTGGTTGGCCTCGGCCGGGAGCGGCAACGTGATTCACGTCTGGGACGTTGCCACGCATCAGGAACGATGCCAACTGGTGGGCCACACCGGGTCGGTCACCAGCATGGCATTTGACCGCGACGGCGACACGCTGATTTCCGGCGGTTACGACACCACGGTGCGCCTGTGGGATGTGAGAATCCAAGACCAAGAGAAGGTGACGCAACGTACGGGCACCGGTTCAACCGCAAAATAGCGTGCTGATCGGTTCCTGCGAAATTGACATGGAGGTTGACGTGGGCTCATTCCGAAGACTACACCGCAAACACGCTGTTTCTCGGCCGCACCGCAGTCTGTTGGCGCGGCTCTGCCGTTTCGAGGCGTTAGAGTCGCGGCAACTCCTGTCGGTAACCGCGGCCCCGATCCACCTCGGCGCCGTCTATTTCGAGGACTCCAGCCCGAACGACCATGTGGGCAATGTCTTTGAGATCACGTTCAACGGCGGTGCGGCGGGAACGCAGCTTACCGAGTTGCGGATCAATACCGACAAGTCGGGCGACGGCCTCGGCATGGGCGACACGTTCTTCGACACGGCCGCCGGCGGCCTCGGCGCATTTGGCTCTTCGCCTTTCGCCGTCGTCAGCCAGAACGGCATCGATTCGGTCACGGCCGAAGTTGTCGACGGCGGCACGCAACTCGTACTGAAGTTTACGGGCTTCGATGCCGGCGAGAAATTTGTATTCAGCATCGACGTCGACGAACAGGGATTCCTGGAACCCAACGCCGTGGCCGAAGGGGCTGAGTTCGAGGGATCGCAGCTTTCGGCCGATTTTACCGCGCCGCACTACCTGCAAACCACCGGCAGTGACATCTTCTTCGACGCCTTTGACAGTAAGCTCGCCGGATGGGGCTTGAATCTGCCGAACGACGACTACGACCCGCCGAGCCCCTACATGCCGCCCGGCTCCGAGCCAGGACCGGTTTACACGGCCGGAGCAGCGATCCCGTTGCAACAGGTTCCGCTGCCGATCACGCTGGCCGGCACGGTCTTCGAGGATTTCAACGTCGATAACCACCGGCAGGACGGCGAGCCGGGCATCGGCGGCGTCCACCTGGCCCTGTACGAATTGGTCAACGGCGACTACGTCGCCACAGGCAACACAGCCGTAACCGACGCCGGCGGCAACTACAAGTTCGACGGGCTGCTGCCGAGCACGTATCGCGTGGTCGAAACCCAGCCCGATGGCTACTTCAGCGTCGGCGCAACGGCCGGCAGCGTCGGCGGCGTGACGCGCGGCGTTGTCACCAGCGTCGACGTTTTCAGCAGCATCAACCTCGACGGCGGCGACGACAGCATCCACAACGATTTTGCCGAAACGAAGCCTGCCCAACTCAGCGGCCACGTCTATCACGATGCCAACAACAACGGCATCATGGACGCCGGCGAGGAAGGCATCGGCGGCGTACATCTGGTGGTCGCCAATGCGTCAACTTCTATCGACGCCTACACCGCGGACGATGGTGCGTGGTCGGTGACAGGTCTGATGCCCGGGCAATACAAAGTGACGGAGTTCCAACCGGAGGGCTACTTCGATGGCCTTGACGCAGCCGGTTCGGCCGGCGGCACGGCCCACAATCCGGGCGACCTGATCGACGGCGTTTATCTCAGCAGCGGCCAGTCGGGCGTCAACTACGACTTCGGCGAACTGATGCCCGCCCAACTCAGGGGCCACGTCTATCACGACGCGAACAACAACGGCGTCATGGACGACGGCGAGGAAGGCATCGGCGGCGTACACCTTGTGGTCGCCAATGCGTCGACTTCCATCGACGCCTACACCGCGGACGATGGTGCGTGGTCGGTGACAGGTCTGATGCCGGGACAATACAAAGTGACAGAGTTCCAGCCGGAGGGCTACTTCGACGGCCTTGACGCAGCCGGTTCGGCCGGCGGCACGGCCCATAATCCGGGCGATCTGATCGACGGCGTTTATCTCAGCAGCGGCCAGTCGGGCGTCAACTACGACTTCGGCGAACTGATGCCCGGCTGCATCAGCGGTTACGTGTACGCCGACGCGAACAATAACGGCGTCTTCGACGAGGGCGAAACGCCACTGGTCGGCGTGCAGCTTACGCTCTTGGACGCCAGCGGCAAACCGACCGGCGAGACCCGTGTTACCGATGAAGCAGGCTACTACCGCTTCTGTGGCCTGACGCCCGGAGTGTACGGCGTGTCCGAAGCCCAGCCGGCCGGCTACTACGATGGCCTCGACACCGTGGGCACCTCGGGCGGCACGGCCCACAACCCCGGCGATTTGATCGACCTGATCCCCTTGGGCAGCGGCGTCCGTTCGCAGAACAACAACTTCGGCGAGCTGCCTCCGGCTAGCATCCGCGGCCAGGTTTTCGCCGATCTGAACGACGACGGCGTCATGGATGCCGGCGACAACCCTCTGGCGGGCGTGACCGTCTACTTGCTCAGCAGCGCCAACAAGCGCATCGCCTCGACGACCACCGACGTGAACGGCAAGTACGTCTTCGTCGATTTGAAGCCGGGTGTCTACGGTGTTGAGGAAATTCAACCGGACGGCTACCTCCAGGGGAGCGATCGGGCCGGCTCGGCGGGCGGCGTGCTCGACGGATCCGACCGTATTCTCAACGCCGCGCTCGGTTCGGGCGTCAACGGCATCAACTACGATTTCTGGGAACTGGTGCCGGCCAAAATCTCCGGCTACGTCTTCCAGGACGGGCCGGCCATCGTGATTCAGGAGGGCGATCCTGCGCCCGACATTGCCGCGTTGCGCGACGGCAAGCTCACACCCGACGACAAGCTGCTCTCCGGCGTCGAGCTACAATTGTGCGACGGCACCGGCGTGCCGCTCTTGGACTCCGCCGGTCATCCGATTACGACGGTCACCGACGCCAACGGATACTACGAGTTCGACGCGCTGCGGAGCGGCATGTATTCGATCGTGGAGATCCAGCCCAGCGGGTATCTACAAGGCGTCGACACCGCCGGCACAAGCGGCGGCCTGGTGATCGATCGCTTCGCGAAGGTTGATCCAGAGAAGGAAAAACTATACGCCGTTGATCCCAACGGCAGCGCGATCGTGCAGATCTGGCTTGCGCCGGGCGACTCGGCGGCCGAGTACAACTTCAGCGAGGTGCTGGTCGAAACGACCCCGCCCGACACGCCGCCGATCGTTCCGCCTTACTCCCCGCCAGCGTACCCGTCAGAGCCGCCGGGGCCGATTCCTCCGGCGCTCTATGGGCCCGCGCCGCCGTGGGGACATGAGTATTATGCCTTGCCGAAGATCAATGTGCCCTCAATGGCCGGCGGCTCGGGCGGCCCGGGCGGATACAGTTGGCACTTGAGCATCATCGATGCAGGCCAGCCGCGTCGTGCCGGTTCCGGCGAGGAGTTTGTCCAATATCCGCAAGAGACGCTCTTCGATCCGGTTTCGTGGAATGGCGCTGATTTGACGCAATCACAGTTTATTTTGGCGGATCAGGACGGCGTGCCGATCAGGACCGTCCGTTTCGGCATGCCCGGGGCCACTCCGGTTGCCGGAGATTGGGACGGCAGCGGCACGACGAAACTCGGTGTGTTTATCGGCGGCCTTTGGTTCCTCGACCTCGACGGCAACGGCACGTGGGACGCGGCCGACCTTTGGGCCAAGCTCGGCAAGAAGGCGGACCAGGCGGTCAGTGGCGACTGGAACGGCGACGGCAAGACCGACATCGGCATCTTCGGTCCTGCATGGATCGGCGACTTGAAGGCCGTCAGTGTCGAGCCGGGCCTGCCCGATGCGCAGAATCTCCTGCCGACCGCCAGGCCGAAGAACGTCCCGCCCCAGCCGGCCGAGGCCACGGTCGGCTGGCGCACGATGAAGAAGACGCACGCCGGCAGAATGCGATCCGATCTGATCGATCACGTCTTCGAGTACGGCACGAAGGGAGACCGCGCCGTGACGGGCGACTGGAACGGCGACGGCATCTACACCATCGCCATCTTCCGTAACGGCGTCTGGTTCCTGGACCTCGACGGCGACGGCCGCTGGAGCGACGGCGACGTGATGGTCGAGTTCGGCCGAGAGGGCGACCTGCCGGTCGCCGGCGACTGGAACGGCGACGGCATCACGAAGCTCGGCATCTATCGCAACGGCACATTCTACCTCGACACGAACAACAATCGCCAACTCGACGCCACGGACAAGGTTTTCCAACTCGGCAACCCCGGCGACCTGCCGGTGGCTGGCGACTGGAACGGCGACGGCGTCGACGAGGTCGGCGTCTATCAACAGGCCGCCGCCGCCAACGTCCAGACCGCCTCGTCTGGCGGCAGCGCGGCCGCGGCAGTGAAATAGCGACGGCCGCGGCCAGCGATTGGTTGACTTCCACTCGCGCAACGCGCGAAGAAGACGCGACCGCTGACGATCGACATCGGACGCGGGGATTGCCGGGCTCGCGCGGTCACGGGGCACTCACAATGAGGGGTGAACCTGTCGATGCGCGTCTATTTGGACAACTTGCTGCTTCAACCGCCCGTTCGACGATCGGTCGCAGTTAAGGGTTCGTCTCGAAGCCGAGGCCAAGCTAGAGGTGCAGCAACGCATCAAGGACAAGAAGATCGAATTGGCCTGGTCCTACGTCTTGGACTACGAAAGCCGGGCAAATCCGTTTCAGGAACGGCGCAACGTTGTCGCCCGCTGGAAGACGGTTGCAGTTGTGGATGTGAACGAAACGGATGACACGGTTCAGCAAGCGCATGAGATTGCCAGTCGGGGCTTGCGTGCGAAAGATGCCTTGCACGTCGCTTGCGCAATGGCGGCTGGCTGCGATTTCTTCTTGACGACCGACGATTTCGTGATGAAGAGAAGGCGCGGCTATGCCGGAATCGCCGTCATGGAACCGACGCAGTTCATTGTGGAGGTGGAATGATGATTACAGATACCGAAATCAGGGCCACAGGCTTTCGCGCCTTGGTCGCAGCGTTGGGCGACGTGCAGGCTGAAAAAATTAATGCTCTTATCCAACGCGAGCCATTTGACTACACCCAATGGCAACGCACCCTCTGGCCGGAAAAGAGCATCGAGGAAATCAGCCAGGCGGCGATGCAGCATCGGCAAGCAAAAGGCCGAAATTCACCTCGCCATCCCCATGCCGCCGATTCCAGCGATGCGTCGCTGCTCTAGCCCGGTGAGCCTCCAACCGGATCGTACGGGGCTGATGGGCAACGACGTGGGGATATCCCAATGCGTCCTGCAGGGCATCGTGCCATACAACGCAACTCCTCAACGCGGGTGTGACGCCGAGAGCGCTCACGACGACAATTGCGGTTGATCGTTATCATAGTCACGCCGCGTATTGCAGGACCAAGAGCGCGGGAATCTTCGGCCTGCACTGGCAGTGACGTTCTCGGCCGCCTGCCTCATTTCTCCGTGTCATAGCGATCAATCGATCCTGTTGTGTTATAACGTAGCGGGTTCTGAGCCCTATACTTGGGAAATGGAGGGTCGGCATGCACAATTTCCTGCCGGTGGTGCTTGGGTTGGGGCTTTTGCTGGCGGTTGTCACGCTGGTGGGGCATGGCATCTGGGTGCTGCTGGCGGTATTGTTTGGCGGCCGTGCCTCGAAGAGCGTTTCACCAGGCTACCGATGCCCGTTTTGCCGGCGCGAATTGCCCGACGCGGCCCACCGTTGCGATTGGTGCGGGCGGTTGGTCGACTTGCGCATGGCGGCCGAGTTGGCCGACCTCGACGCGGTCGAGCGGCAGTTGCGGCGATTCGAGCAAACCGGCGCGATGAAGCCCGACGCGGCGGCAAAGCTGGCGGCGCGTGTGCGCGACTATCGCCAGCGGCTCCTTGTTCCGGCGACAGTGAAAGAGGCGCCTCCGACGCCAGTCGTCGCGACTTTGGTGGAGAATCTGACACCATCACGTTCGGCGCAACAACCACCGGCGGCGGTGGTTCCCCAACGGCGGCCGCTTCCCCAAACAGAAGCGGGACCGTCCGATTTTCGCTCAGGCAAAAAGTTGGACAGTCGCCAACCTGCGCCGCCGGCGAAATCGTGGACCGAAATCCTCGCGGGCTTCATGGAGGAGCGAAACATCCGTTGGGCCGAGTTCGTCGGCGTCCTGGTGGGCGGACTGCTGATCGTCGGGGCGTCGCTTGCCTTGGTCATCAGTTTTTGGGACACCCTGCAAGCCACATACTTGAAGTTCCTCGTATTCGTCGGCTATTCGTCGGCCGTCTTTGGCGTGGGGCTGTTCGCCTACCATCGCTGGAAACTGCATTCGACCGGCCGCGGACTGTTGACGATTTCCACGCTGCTGGTGCCGCTTAATTTCGTCGCCATGGCGAGCCTCTCGCCGGAGTCGTGGAGTTGGCAGACGGCGGCGACCGAAGTCATCTCGCTGGCCATTTTCGCCTGGCTATCAGCCTTGGCGGCCGACGTGATCGCGCCCGGCCGGCGGTGGTCGATGGTGCTGGCCGTGGTCGGCAATTCGGCCCTGGTGCTGCTCGGGGCGCGGCTGCTCGGGGGCCACGGGTCCGATGGTCTGTTGCTGGCCGCCGGTTGCGCCCCCGCGGTGCTGTTGGCCGCAGCGACAGGCAGTCAGCTTGTGGACTGCCGCAATTTTCGCCCCAGCGAAGACGGGACTGTCCCTTCGTTGCACACGTCGTCGCACCCAATCGACGCTTCGGACGCCGCCGGTCGATTGACGCTCTTGGGCATGGCGGCGTTTGCCACGGCCGTGGCCATGGGCGTCATCCTCAGCAAAGCCGGCGCGGGCGTTGCGCTGCCGATCCGGCTCCATTCGCTTGCGCCCGCCTTGGCGCTGGCGGCGTGGCCGCTGCTGGCCAGCGGGCTGCACATTGTGCGCGGCATCGCCCGCGGGCAATTGCTCGAAGGCTATCGGACCGCCGGCATCGTGGTTGCGCTGTTGGGCGTGGTGCTGCAACTTGCGGCCTTGGCGGTGATGTGGCCGCAACCGCTCGGGCTCGTGGTCGTTGGGCTGGTGAATGCCGCGGGCCTGTTCTTCGTCGCCGTGCATCACCGGTTCCCCGTGGCGCACACCGGAGTGATGGCCTGTCTCGGCGTCGCGTGGCTCGCCGGTTTTCAACTGGCGGCCGATCCGGGGCTACGCGAACTGCAACACGGATCGTTGATTGTCCACGTGCCCGGACTCGGCCGAACGGTGCTGCACTCGATGCTCTCGGCCCCGAGCGTCACGTTGCTTGCCGGGCTGGCGCTCATTTTCGCCGGCATTGCCGGATGGCTCGCGATGCGAGGCCGCGGCCGCCACGCCAGGGCATACGCCATCGGCTGCGGCGTCACCGCCGTCATTGGGCTAATTGCCATCTCGGTTCGCGGCATTACCGGCGTGCATTCCGACGCGCTCTACGCCGCGGGCAACTTCGGATTTTACGGCCTGGCTTCCGTCCTCATTTCGATCCAGTGGCGGCGGTCCGCGTTCGGCTACGTCGGATGGAACCTGCTCGGCGCGGCCCCGTTCTGGGCATTGCAGGCGCCGCTGTTTGCCACGTCCGAGAGCACGCTGGCCTTGGCAGGCTGCATGTTCTGGCTGGCCGCAATCTGGCTGCTATTGGCCTGGATGCACCGGAGCCGCGACATTCTGATGGCCGGGCAGTGGCTGTTGACCGCGGCGACCGTCGTGGCAACTACGGCATGGCTCCAGACGCAGTCCTGGGTGGCCATATTACCGAAGGATTTGTTCGACGCCCGGAGCCTGCAAAGCTACGGCGTGGCCTTGGCCCTGCTATCGCTCGGCTGGATCGCCGTTCGCCTCGCGGTGCGCGGCACGCTGGTGGCCGAGCGACTTTTCGGGTCCGAAGAGCCTGCGGTCGATTGGGTCGTCCGGCATGCGGTCGTATGGGGCCAGGCACTGGTGGCAGTGGTTTACGTTCTGCCGGGCGTGGCACGCGAGCTCTGCCCAATGCTGGCCGGGCCGGCGACAAGCAACCCTATGCAGATAGCCGGCGGACCGGCCGGCTGGATTCTGCTCGGCACGCTGGCGATTGTGTGGATTGCCGCGCTCTGGGAGCGCTGGGCGGTTGGCGAGTTGATCGGCGCGATCCTGTTGGCCGCAACCCCGTGTTGTCTGCTGGCCGGCCACCTCGCCGAAGACGTCGCCACCGCCTCGATGCTGCGTTGGGCGTTGGCCGCCTGCTTTGCCGTTTGCTCCGTGTCCATTTGGCAGCGCACGTGGCTTTCTCGGTGGTGCCGAAGGGCAAGCATCCGACTCGATCTGAACACCGATGGTCCGCGGATTGCTCGCGCCGCGCTCTTGGCGACAACCGCCGTGCCGGTCGTCGCGATGACGCTGCTCGCCGCTGGGCTGCAATTTGCTTTGATCACGCCGGGCGGACCGGTTGCCGATTCGTTCTTCGACCGCCTCGGTCCCAACGTGTCGTATCTCGTCCCGCTGGTCGTCGTGATTCTGGCGCTGGTGGGACATGCACTGCGCGAAAGGTCGGCCGGATATGCGTTCTCGGCTGGCCTGGTCACCGAGATGGCCGCCGCACTGGGCTACGCGTTGAGCGTCGTCCTGGCAAATCCGCCGCGTGCGTTCGGCGTCGGTGAAGTCGTTACGCTGGTGCAGTGCGTCACGATCGCCGGCGCGGCCTGGGGAATGGCGTGGTTGCTGGCGCAACGCTGGAGCCAGGGGACTGTCCCATTTTTCGCGCCAGCGAAAAGGGGACTGTCCCCTTCCTCCCCCTACTTGTCCCTCCAGATTGCGATTCCCATTGTTGCGAACATTGCGCTTCTGGCGGCGCCGGTGGTGCGACTGGTGAAGACGCCGGCGTATCTGCCGCCGCAGTTCGGCACGATTGCCGACGGCTGGGGTTGGGTCGCCTTGGTGCTGACGGCTGCGGCGGCCGGTTGGTATCTCGGGCAGACAATGCCCGAGCGGTTGCCGCACCTGCTGGGTGGCCTGTTGTCGGGCGTCGGCGTGCTGGCGGCCTGCGACATGACGCACTTCAACCCGCCGGCAATTGCAGTCTGGCTCGAATATCACGTGCTCACCGCGTCTTGGGCCGCGGCCGCCTTGGTGTTGCTGGGAATCGGGTTTCTTGGGCGCCGTCGCGTCGAAGACCGGTCCTCTTCCGCGACACTGCTTTCCAACTGGATCACGTGGGTCGCCGCCATGGCGGTTGCATTGGCGCTTCTCTACTCGCCAATCGACCGCGATGGGGCATGGTGGTCGCTCAGGACGATCGGCGCGATGAGCGTGGCCACGGCCTTTTTGGCCCTGTGGCTGCGGTTGCCGAGCCGCGTGTTTTTCTCCGGACTACTGTGCTGTGCGGCCGGCGCGGTCGCCTGGCTGGCCTGGGGCAATCGTCACGATCCGCTGCAACTGGCTCACACGCTCGCGATCTGCCTGGCGGGCGCGTCGGCCGTCTGGACGTCGCTCGAACTGGCCACTGACCGCGGAGTACCGCATTTCTCGGTCGAAGGCCGGCCGGTCGTCTTTGCCCATTACGCCGCGGCGCTCGGCCTGGCGGCCGTGGCGGCGGTCGCGGTGTTGTGGTTGGTCGTCGCTTTTCTCGGCCATCCGTCGGATGAGGCAGTGACGCGACTGGCATGGATCGCACTGGGGTCTGTCGCAGGCGCAATCCTCCTGACCATTTGGGACCGGCTGGCGCGGCTGGCTTTGCTTGGACTGTATCTGGTCGGCTTCACCGCGCTGGTCATGATATGGGACACCCTGGCCCCGACCCCCCGCGCCTCTGTTGGCGGATGTCGACGGAGTTGTCCGGCTACATGCTTGTCGCCGCGGCGCTCGGTTGGTTGGCCATCAACGGCGAACGGTTCTTGCGGCTCCTCCGCATTCCCACGGACGCCGATCGCGGGAGTGTTTCGGTTCTCCAGCGTGAAGAGGAACTGACCGCGTCCAAGGGGACAGTCCCATTTTCGTTGACACGAAAATGGGGACAGTCCCCCGATCGCTGGCCGGGCAAATGGTTCATGTCCTGCCAGGCCCTGCTGGGCGCCGCGGCCGCCGGTGTCGTGGCCTGGGTGTCAATCGATTTTGCCTTCGACGGTGTCGGTCGCGATTCTGCCCTGTTCGGCCTCTCGGGCCGGATGGCGGGCATGGCCGGTGCTCTGATGTTGCTCGGCGCCACGATTCTGATGGCTTGGCAATCGGAACATCCGTGGCGATTTCGTTGGCAAGCTGCCGCACTCGGGGCCGGTTTGTTGCTGAACGCCTCGACCGGTTGGGCGGCACTCGATCCGAATTCCGCCACGGCCGGCCACGCACCCTGGCTGCATCGCAGCGTGGGCCTGCTGGTCGCCGCCGCGATGATGATCGTCGTGTCAGGCGTCGGACTTCGCCGATTCCTGCCCAACTCGGGCGACTGGATCGACGCCGGCCGGCGGGCCGTGCCGTGGTTTGGCGGACTTGCACTGCTGGTGCTCGGCGCCGTGCTTTGCCAGGAAGCGTATTGGTTCGGCACCGCCGGCGCCGTGCCGACGGCGAAGTCCGCCATTGCCGCGGTGGCCGCGACGCTTGGACTGCTGGCAGTGGCGTGCATCGTCTTGGCTGTTCTACCCGGGGCCGAAAAGGGGATAGGTCCAATTTGTGCGAGGCACCCGTCGTACCGTTCCGGCGACCTGTCCCCATTTCCGCTCAGCGGGCAGGCGTACGTCTATGCGGCCGAGGTCTTCGTGGCCCTCGTTGTGGTGCATCTGCGAATGACGACCCCCTGGCTTTTCCACTTGGGCATCATCGAGCAGTACTGGATGTTCCTCGTGATGGCCGTGGCCTTCATCGGCGCCGGGCTGAGCGAGTTCTTCGATCGCTTGCGGTTGCCGGTGTTGAGCCGCCCCTTGGCGCGGACCGCGCTACTGCTGCCGTTGCTGCCAATGGCGGGCTTCTGGTTTGCCGCCGATCCGACCTCCACGCTGGCCATCATCGGCCGCACGCCGATGTTGTGGCTCTTGATGAGCGCGTTCTACGGCAGCATGGCCTACATGCACCGCTCGGCCGCGTGCGCCGGGCTGGCCGTGCTGACAGCCAACGCAGGTCTCTGGGTAGCGCTGGATATGGCGGAGATTGGCTTGCTCCAGCACCCGCAGCTTTGGTTCATCCCCATCGCTCTGGCCGTTCTGGTGGCCGAATATCTCAACCACGACCGCCTCTCGGCCGCGCAGAGCACGGCGCTGCGCTACCCTGGCGCTGAGCGTCATCTACCTCGCCTCCACGGCCGATATGTTTATCGCCGGGCTGGGCAAGGATTGGCGGCTGCCGCTGGTATTGATGCTGCTGTCGCTCTGCGGGGTGTTCACCGGACTGCTGCTTCGAATCCGTTCGTTCCTGCTGTTGGGCATCGTCTTCCTGCTGCTGGATCTGGTGGCCATGATTTGGTACGCCGCGGTCGACCTGGAGCAGACGTGGCTCTGGTACGTCTGCCTAATTGCCCTGGGCGCCGGGATTATCGCCCTGTTCGCCCTGTTCGAGAAACGCCGCAACGACCTGTTGCTGGCGGTCGCGAAGCTGAAACAATGGCAGCGCGTAAGCGGCGACGCCGGATGCGGCAACAGTTGTCACACGGCTACTACCGCTTCCTCGCTGTGGTGCTTCGCCTCGGCGCGGCGGGTGTCCAGCGACATCTGCATCGTGACGCTCCAGCGGCCTTCCTTGTCGGCCTCGACCAGCCAGTGCGGCATCACGACGACCGACTGGTGGACCAGCTCGAAGCCGCCTTCCGATTGGCTGACCGTTTCGATGGGGAAGGTCCAGAAGTCGGTGGGCCGCGACATCTTCAGGCCCACGTCCAGCCCCAGCCACTCGTCGGTCAGGCCCAGGCCGAAGGCGTCGCTGCAGGTCGAGCTTCGTGCCGAGCTGGCCGAGCATGTTGCCGTCGATGTCGGAGAAGTTGCGGCCGTCGGCGTTGGCGGGCATGCCGGCGAAGTTCAACTCGACGGCGAAATGCAGCGGCCGGTCGGCCGGGCAGGTTTTCCAGCAGGTAGGCCACTTGCAGCGTCGAGCTGCCGGCGTCGAGCGTCAGGCCCTTGGTGATCCGCACCGGCACGCCGCACGCCGTTCCTTCGCGGAGCAGTTGCACCTGGATGCGGTCGGGGTTGCGGCGGATGCGGGCTTCGTAGTTGCCGTCGACGAAATCGCCGCGCTGCGGCGCCGTGCCGGCGGCCACCGCCTCCAGCGTGGCGTCGTTGTCGTAGAACAGGTCCACCAGGCTCTTGCGGGCGTGGTCGTCGTATTGCAGCCGCTGGTCGAGGTCCGGCTGCTTGAACACCACGCGCTCGTGGATGCTGGCCACCTGGTCGCCGTGTTGGTGCTCGCCGGCCAGCACCTTGCGGTGATAGGCCTCGGGCCGCCGGGCCAGCGTGGCCAGCAGATTGTGCGGGATGCGGCGGACGTCGAGCTCCAGCAGTTGCCCGCCGCGGCTCGGCGCCACCAGGGCCAGCAGCTTGTCGTTGGCCAGGCGGACTTCCTGGCGGGCGTCGAAATTGAAGTCGTCGGCCGCGGCTTCGATCCAGCTCTCGGGCCGGCCGATCGGCCCGGTCCAACAGGTTGTCGGCGGCGATCAGGTGCTGGTAGACGGCGTTGCGCAGGTGCGGCAGATAGATGCCGCCGAAGGCCCCGTGCCAGTAGCCGCAATTGCACTGGCCGCGGTACAGCTCGGTGCGGGCCTGCTCGACCAGTTCGGCGTCGACCGGCTCGCCGGCCGCGGCCGCGTCGAGCGTCTCCTGCAACCGGCGGCTGACCATCATCATGCGGGAGTACATCTCGTCGGCTTCGGGATACTTCACCTTGAAGTTCCGCCAGAAGCCGCCGCGGACGAACGGCCGCAACGCCGGCCAACGCGGATCGTCGTGCATCTCGTGCTCGATCCGCTCGTACTCGACCAGCTGTTCGGTCGGCAAGGCCCATTCGGTCATCTCGCGGTAGCTGCAATCGGGCAGATAGATCTTGCCCACCGGCGGCACGTTGTCGAACGCCTCGGCCAGCGTGGTCACTTGGATCCACTCCTGGTTCTGCGACCAGGGCGTCGAAGAACCGCGCCAGCCAGCCGTCGTCGTAGACGTGTTTCTTGGTCTCCGGCCAGGTGCCGAACTTCTCGCCGTCGTCGCCGAAGACGACCACCGCGTCGGGATGCTCCTCGGCCATCTTGGCCAGGTAGTCGATCGTCTCCTGCGGGCTCGGCGAAGGGAATCGTGTAGCGGAGCCGCTCGCTGCCGGGAAACACCGAGAGCACGCGGCCCTCGTCTTCGGTCAGCAGGTGGCCGGTCAGTTGCGACTCGGTCAGGCCGGCGCACTTGAAGTGGAAGTCGTCCAGCACGGTGTATTCGATGCCGGCGTCGACCAGGTCGCGGGTGAACGATTGCTCCCAGACGCGCTCGGGCACCCACAGGCCGCGGATCGTGGCGCCCAGGCGGTTTTGCAGCCAGCGGGTGTAGCTGCGGATCTGGCCGATGCGGTCGCGCGAGGGAATCATCGCCAGGATCGGCTCGAAATACGCCCCGCCGAGGATCTCGATCCGCCCTTGCTCGACCAACTCGGCCAGCCGGTCGACGTACTCGGGGTGATGCGCGGCCAGCCATTCCATCAGCGAGCCGCTGGTGTGCAGCGACATCTTCAGCGACTCGTAGCGGCCGAAGACGTCCAGGAACGGGCGGTAGCTGTCGTCGAAGGCCTGTTGGAAGACGTGGTCGAAGTTGCCGACGGGCTGGTGGTTGTGCAGGGCCAGAACAAGGCGGATGGGATTGGGCATGATCGGTGATGGCAGATGTCGGTGATTAGGAAGTCGAGTCGAGGCCTGTCGTCGAGGCAACGGGAATAATTCCTTAATCGGCAACCACACCCCATTTTATCCAGTCTGCCTGGCTGGAATATTTTGCGGCTCCGGCAACTCGACCTCGACTTCGCGCAGGAACGCGGCGGCCTGTTCCGGCGGCACCGGGTTGATGTAAAAACCGGTACCCCATTCAAAGCCGGCCGTCTTCGTCAAACTCGGCATAATCTCTATATGCCAGTGATAATGGCCTAGCTCCTGCGTGTCAAAGGGGGCCGTGTGAATGATGTAGTTGTAGGCCGGCTGGTCAAGGGCGGCCTCGATCTTGACGATCACCTGCCGCATCACGCCCGACAGTTCGTCCACCTCGTTTTTCTGGATGTTCTCGAAGTGGCTGGAGTGGTTCTTCGGCAGGATCCAGGTCTCGAAGGGGAAGCGGCTGGCGAAGGGACAGAAGGCCACGAAGCCCGGGCGTGTCCAGCACGATCCGCTTCTCGGTGGCCAGCTCCTGCTGGATCATGTCGCAGTAGACGCAGCGGCCGCGATAATTGTAAAACTCCAACGAACCGGTCATTTCCTCCCAGACGTTGATCGGCACGATGGGCGTGACGATCAGTTGGCTGTGGGTGTGTTCCAGCGACGCGCCCGCCGCCGCGCCCACGTTCTTGAAGATCATGCCGTAGACCAGCCGCGGGTCCTTCTTCAGGTCCACCAGCCGGTCGCGGTAGACCCAAAACACCTCGCGGAGTTGCTCTTCGGTCAGTTCCGAGGTGCTCACCAGGTGCTTGGGCGACTCGATGATCACCTCGTGGGCGCCGACGCCGCGCATCATGTCGTAGATGCCCTCGCCGCGCTTGTTCAGTTGGCCTTCGATTTCCAGGGCGGGAAACTTGTTGGGCACCACGCGGACCCGCCAGCCTTCGCGGTTGCGCTGCGAGCCGGGCTTGCGATAGGCGATGATTTCGCCGGGCGTCTTGTCTTCGTTGCCCTCGCAGAACGGGCAGAAGCGGCCCTTCTGCCGCTGCGGCGTGGAGTCGAAGTCGTGCGGCCGCTTGGCCCGGCGCTGGCGATGATCACCCAACGGCCGACGATCGGATCTTTGCGAAGGTCTGGCATGGAGAGGGATTAGGGATTAGGGATTGGGGATTAGGGATTAGAGCAGAATGCGATTAGCAGATCAGCGTTCGGCATCGCTTGCTAATTCATCATCCCCAATCCCTCATCCCTTCTTTCACGCTTGCCACATAATCAGTTCGTAATCGGGCGAGGGCACGGTGGTTTCGATCGCGCCTTCGTGGGGCACGCGCTCCACCGGCTGCTTGTCCTTGAGCAACTCGACGTAGAAATGGACCGGCTCGTCGGTCTTGCGGGCCAGGCTGCGGAAGGGGACGGCCAACTCGAAAAGCTGGTCGGCCGCGGCCTCGGCGTGCGAGCCGGCCATCGCCGCCCCGTGCCGCCAGAGCTGCACCTCCGGCTCCTTCCGGCTGGGATGCACGACGATCAGCTCGAAGCCCTCGGGCTGGAGGAACACCAGCCGGATGCGCCTGCACGTCGGCCAATTGCTCGCGGAACGGCCCGCCGCGCGAGTCCAGCCGCAGCAGCAGCCGCTCGGTGTCGAAGCCGAAGTACAGGTCGGAGATGTAGCCTTGCGTGACCATGCTCATCGTGCCGCGCGAGCCGCCGCAGACGTAATGGCCCGGCGTTGATCCACTCGAAATAGGTCCGCCGCCCGTCGACCTTGACGCTCAGCAGGCCGGTCGGCTCGGTGTAGACCTGCGCGTGGCGATGGCCCTGGCGGATCGGGCCGGGCCAGTTCGGTCGGCGGCTGCTCGCCCAGCACCGTGTAGACGTTTTGCAGGTGCTTGCGGAACAGCCGGTCGAACAGGCCGTCCTGGGCGCTGCTGTGGCTGTCGCCGAACCACCAGAACCAGTCGCTTCCCTCGGCGATGTACAGTTCTTCCCACGCCTGGGCGATCTTGTCGGCCGGCTTCGACTTCCGCGCCGTCATGCCCACCAGCCACTGCCGCGTCTCGTAGACAGCAGTCCCAGGCGCGGTTGCACTCGGGATGGCCGATCCAGATGCCGAAGTTGTGCTGGATCCAACTGCCGGGGAACAGGTGGCCGAGCTTGTCGGTGGCCGGATAGCGGGCCAGATAGTCGCCGATGCGCACCGGCTTGATCTTCGGATGCTGCACCACGCGGCGATACACGCCGCGCAGGAAATCGACGCCGGCGTTGGGATAGTATTCCCAGCAGTTCTCGCCGTCGAGGATGATGCTCACCAGCGTGGGCCGATGGCCGGCGTTGCCGCCGGTGGCGTTGCCGATGGCCTCCAGCTTGCCGATGAAATCGTCCACGGCGTGCTCCGGGGCGTAGCGCTGGTAGTGGAAGCCGATCTGGTCGCTCATGGCGTGGTCGCGGAAGACGATTTGCAGCGACTTGCCCTGCTCTTCCACGCGCCACGGCCGGTAGAGCATCTCCGGGATTGCGCAGGTAGCCGTTGCCGTCGCGCGACACCCAGCCGTCGGTCGAGCAGGAGAGGATCTCCTCGTCGGTGCCGATCCACTGGATGCCGGCCTCGGCGATGGCCGGAATGATGCCCTGGCAGACCGAGCCTTCCGAGGGCCACATGCCGCGCGGCTTCTGGCCGAACAGCTTTTCGTGGAACTCGACCGCCGCGGCGGACGTGCTCGCGGGCGTCCTCGGCGTAGCCTTCCAGGTGTTTCGGCAGCATCACGTTGGGCATCGCCCGCCGCGCCAGCCGCTTGTCCCACAGCAAGCGGCAGGATCGGATGGTAGAAGGGCGTGGTGGTCAGCTCCACCTTGCCCGCGCTCCATGCAACTCCCGGTGCAGCGGCACCACCTGCCGGAGCAGCTCCATCTGCTTGTCCAGCAGCCACTGCTTTTCCTTCTCCGTCCAGTCGCGGCCCTTGTTGCGGAACTCGGCCAGCTCGGCGTCGTGCTCGAAGGCCAGCGGGTGGATCCACACCAGGTTCGACCAGCATTGCAGGTCGACGATGTCCTTCTTGCTGAACCGCTTGCGGGCCCGCTCGGCCGAGTCGACGCCCAGGCCGCGCTTCTTGTACAGCTCGTGGTAGCGCGGATAGGGCCGGATCATCTGGTCCGGATGGACCATGAAGAAGTTGTCCAGCAGGTAGTACATGTCGTCTTCGCTCAGCCCGTCGGCCGGCAGATGCGACACCCGCTGGTGCGTGTCCTGGTGGCCGCCGTCGGTGTAGGCCGACAACTGCTGCAACAGGCTGGGCACCAGATTGATCGTGGCGTGCAGCTCGGGCACTTCCTTCAGCAGCATGGCCATGCCCCAATAGTCCTTGGTGCCGTGCAGGCGGACCCAGGGCATGGGGTTCTCGCCGGCGACGTCGTCGGGATAGTACGGCTGATGCTGGTGCCAGAAAAAGGCCAACGCGACTTCGTGCATGGCGATCCTTCACCTCGAGAGGAGAATTGCAAATTGAAGATTGCAAATTGCAAAATGCTGCGATCATTGCAATCTGCAATTTGCAATTCATCTCAATCTGCAATCGGCGTTCCCTCGCTCCATGGTCTTCTGATAAAGCTCCACGTACTCTTTCGCGCTGCGGGCCCACGACCAATCCTGGCCCATGCCGACGGCCATCAGTTGCTTCCACACCTCCGGCCGGCGATAGGCGTCGCAGGCCTGACGCAAGCGTCTCGCTCAAGCGCCAGCGCGCTGTACTCCTGGAACACGAACCCGTTGGCGGCCGCGTTGGGCGACTGCGGATCGTAGCCGGTGATCGTGTCGGCCAGGCCGCCGGTCGCCCGCACCAGCGGCACCGTGCCGTATCGCAGGCTGTAAAGCTGGTTCAGCCCGCACGGCTCGAAGCGGCTGGGCATGAGGAAGATGTCGGCGCCGGCCTCGATGCGATGGGCCAGCGGATTGGAGAACTCCAGCCGCAGGGCCACTCGTCTGCGGGAACCGCTCGGCCAGGGTCTCCAGCAGCTTGTGATATTTCGGCTGGCCGGTGCCCAAAATGGCCCATTGCACGTCGCTGGTCTGCACCCAGCGCTGCATCACGTCGGCCACCAGGTCGAACCCCTTCTGGTCGATCAGCCGGCCCGACGATGCCCACCAGCGGCGCGGCGGGCTCCTGCGGCAGTCCCAGTTCCTTTTGCAGCGCCGCCTTGCAGAGCGGCTTGCCCTGGCCCACCGTCTCGGCGTTGTAGTTGGCCGCCAGGTGCGGATCGGTGGCCGGGTCCCACTCGTGCGGGTCGATGCCGTTGAGAATGCCCGAGAGCACGTCGTGCCGATACTGCAACACGCCTTCCAGCCCGCAACCCAAGGGGCTGCTCTGGATTTCCTGGGCGTAACGCGGACTGACCGTGCTGATCGAGTCGGCAAACACCATGCCCGTCTTCAACAGGTTCAGGTTGCCGTGGAACTCCATCTGGTGCCAGTTGAAATACTTCCAGTCCAGGCCCGTCAGCAGCATGTCCCAGTGCCAGAACTGGCCCTGGTAGGACAGGTTGTGGACCGTCAGCAGGCTGGCGATCCGCTGGTAGCGCGGCACGCGAGTGATATTCGATCTTCAAGTAGGCCGGAATCAAGCCCGGTCTGCCAGTCGTTGACGTGCAGCACGTCGACCTGCAGGTCCAAGCAGCCGGATGGCCTCGAGCACGGCCCGGCTGAAGAACACGAACCGCTCGCAGTTGTCGATGTAGTCCTTGCCGTCGACGCTGTACAGCTCGTCGCGATCGTAGTATTGGTCCTGCTCGACCAGATAGACCGGCACCTTGCCGCCGGGCATGGTGCTGCGCAGCAGATGGCCGGTGACCATCTTGCTGCCGATGGGCACGATGAAGTCGATGCCCAGCGGCTCGATCGGCTGGCCGCAGTAGCGGGTCTGGCGATAGGCGGGCAGGATCACCGCCACCTGATGGCCCAGCCGGGCCAACTCGATCGGCAGCGCGCCGCAGACGTCGGCCAAACCGCCGGTCTTGGCAAACGGCACCGCTTCGCTCGTGGCCAGCAGGATGTTCACGGGTGGAGTGGTAAGTGGATAGTGGATAGTGGTACGTGGGCAGTGATCGGAAGTCAGAGATCAGAGGACAGGGGTCGGGGGCTTGCTTAGGCTCCGGGTTCTGGCCACTGCCCACGCACCGCTGACCGCTGACCGCCCACCACATTCTCCGCTTCCGGCCGCTGATTATCGCCGATTGCCGCCGGACGCAAAAGATACAATCCGCGTAATCGTCAATCCTTGCCTCAAATCGCCACACTCGGATATTCAACAAGTGCCTTATCTTGCCTATGTTGTCAAGAAAGATTCGCGCGCAGCTTCCCCGGATTGGGTTAGCGTTACCATCGGAATGCCGGCAACGGCGGTTGAGCCTTTTCCGCGGGCGGACGAGACGTTCTCGGAGACTGCTCTCAACCAGGTCAAATACGGGTTCCGCTTTCGGGGCTTCCGGGCAGGCTTCCGGTTAGCACGGTTGGTCATCCCTGGTTTGCCGCATCACATAACGCAACGCGGCAATCGTCGTCAGCAGACGTTTTTCAACGACGGCGATTATGCGGTATACCTGGAACTCATGGCCGACTGGTGCCGCGAGCAGGGCGTCGGGGAAGTCGAAACGGGAAGTCGAAACCGGGGGGAAGTCGAAACCGGGACGCAGCTAGTTTATCACGATCGACGACATCATGTCCGGAAGATTCCAGGGGTCGAAGATTCCAGGGCCACGAACCGATAATGGCATTCTGCGAAGGTGGCATTGTGCCAGCCACCGCCGCATGACCACATCAGGAAGTCGAAACCGTGACGCAGCTAGTTTATCACGATCGACGACATCATGTCCGGAAGATTCCAGGGGTCGAAGATTCCAGGGCCACGAACCGATAATGGCATTCTGCGAAGGTGGCATTGTGCCAGCCACCGCCGCATGACCACATCAGAACCTATCCCCGCTCGTTCCACGTTGTGGGCAGGCCGATCGGGTCCATCTGCTAGACGGGCGGCTCGATGCCGAAGTCGCGGATCGTCAGCAGGCTGGCAAGCGGGTAGCCGCGCTGGGCGAAGGCCTCGCGGCCGCCCTCCATGCGGTCGATGATGGCCAGCACGCCGACGACCTTCAGGCCGAATGCCTCGGCCCGCTCGATGGCCGTCAGCGACGAGCCGCCGGTGGTGACCACGTCCTCGACGATGACGGCCGTGTCGCCCGGCTTGACCGGCCCTTCGATGAACTGGTTGGTGCCGTGCCCTTTCGATTCCTTGCGGACCATGAAGCCCAGAAGCGGCGTGCCGCGGACGGCCGACATCGTGACGACGGCGGCCGTGATCGGGTCGGCCCCGATCGACATGCCGCCGACGGCGGCCGGCATCTGCGCCGGCAACCAGCAGGTCGAGAATCCCTTCGGCGACCAGCCGGGCCCCGGCCGGGTCGAGCGTCACCTGCTTGCCGTCGAGGTAATACGTCGCCTTTTTGCCCGAGGCCAGCGTGAAGTCGCCGAACTTCAGGGCCTTTTGGCGGACCAGCGTCATCAAGGCTTGCTTGTCGTACATCTGCGCTCCTCACGTAGCAGGCACGCTCCGCGTACCTGCTTCTCTAGCTGGGGAACTAGGATTTGAACCTAGACTAAGTGATCCAGAGTCAAAATCCTATGGGGTTTCCGGTCACTAATGCTACTTATGCTACTTAACAATCCTTGACAGAATACGACGTTACGACTACGCTACTCATTAACCGGGGTTATGGAAAATTACCGTTCATTACCCGAAAACATAGCCCCAACATAGCCCCGGAAATCAGTCACAGCGTCTAAATAACTCTGCGATCGGGGCTATGTGACGGGGCAAGGGGGGGCCATGCCCGACAGACAACACCGCTTCGCGTTTACCCAGGCGCGGCTCGCGAAGCTGCCGACGCCAGCCGAGGGCCGGGATACTTGGTATGACTCCAAGACGCCCGGATTGATTCTCCGCAAGACGCACACCGGCAGCGCGTCATTCTACCTTTACCGCTGGCACGCCGGAAGGCCGGTCAAGATTCGGCTGGGTGCCTTTCCCGACCTTTCCTTAGTCAACGCCCGGGACGCCGCTGCTGCCGCTCTCGGTGACTTCGCTAAGGGCGCCGAGCCATCCATCACCAAAGCTAAGACTGGCGGCAGACTCACGCTTGGCGACCTATGGGAGCACTATCTGGAGCAGCACGCCAAGCCGCACAAACGGACCTGGCACACTGACGAGCAACGCTACAACCGGCACCTTCAGGCGTGGGAACACCGCCGGTTGGTCGCCATCTCTACGGCAGAGCTACAGGCCCTCCACAACCGCGTGGGCCGTAAGTCGGGCCAGTACGAGGCAAACCGCCTACGAGCACTCCTGCACGCCATGTACGGAACCGCACGAAAGCATCTAGGCTATCGGGGCGACAACCCGGTGTCGGCCGTCCAGAGATTCAAGGAACAATCGCGCGAGCGATTCCTACACGCCGACGAGTTGCCGAAGTTCTTTGCGGCGCTCGATATGCTCAGGGTCGAGAGCCCGACGGCTGCCGACGCTATCGCGGTGGCACTCTGGACCGGCGCCGGCGAGGGAATGTGCTCACTATGCGATGGGACGAATTGGCCCTCGACCGTGCCACGTGGACCATACCGGGCGAGAAGTTCAAGAACGGCCGCGCAATGACCGTGCATCTATCTGGGCCCGCCCTGGAGATTCTCAGGCGACGGCAAGCGGACGCCGATGGGCAGGAGTTTGTCTTCCCCGGCCGGCGACATGGCAAGCCGCTGAGCGATCCTACGAAGCCCTGGAAGGACATTCTCGCCAAGGCGGGGTTGCACGATCTCCGGTTGCACGATCTCCGCCGGACGATGGGCTCATGGCAGGCGGCCACCGGCGCGAGCCTACCGATTATCGGGAAATCGCTGGGCCACCTGAATCAAGGCACAACCGCCGTATACGCGCGGCTGGACCTCGACCCGGTTAAAGATGCCGTCGACCGTGCGACGAGCGCCATGCTGACGGCCGGCGGCAAGGCGGACCTCCTCTTGGAAGTTCACCCGGCGCCGACTACAGGGGGCAAACGACGATGAAACCTCGACGGACCAAACCAACGATTGCCGACGTCGCACCATTCCCCAACCTGCTTGATGAGGTAGACAGGCACGACGAGCAACGGATGGACATCCCCGACAACCTCGACCGGATCAAGGGCTACTCTATTCGTTTGCTTAACGATCCAGTGTTCGTTAACGGGGAAGAGGATGGCGACGCGCTGCCGCACTTTGTCCTGATGGATTGCCGAACCGCTCTGCGGTGCATCGACGTCTTGGAAAAGTGCGTCGAAAAAGCCTCGGCCGGCACTTGCGAGCCCTTAGATATCACCGATGCTTGCGAGGCTGCCTTTTACTTGGGTGCCTGCGATCAGCGGATGATGAACCGCATCATCTACGACAAGCACATCCGCGCCGGTAGACGACAAGTGCAATCGCTCTCGCGGGGACCAAGGAAGAAATCGCAAGACGCCCAGCGCGAGTACGCGAAGATCAACCAAGCCGTTGCCGACAGGATCAAAAAACGCGGCAGGCGCAAGCAGCCTTCCTTGACGGAAATTCGACGGAAAGTTGCGGACGAGATGGGCGTGTCATACCAGAAGGTACGTGATGCACAGAAGGGCGGCAGAAAATAGTGTGCGCACACTGGCCAGTATGAAACTCGACCGGTTTCCTTGATTGTGGTTTACTGGAGTTGGTGTTTAACGCCAACTCAAACCGGAGTCACTCTGATGCCTACCACAATCGTTAGTTCCTCTTCTTCGCTCGTTGACGAAAAACGAGCCGCCGAAATTCTCGGGATCACCGCCGCCACGCTCAGTGTTTGGCGATGCACACGCCGGTACAAATTGCCCTACACGAAAATTGGCAGGGCAGTCCGGTATCGCATCGCAGACCTCGAGCGCTTCATTGCCGACCGCACGGTCGGCGGCGAAGGTCAGTAGCACCCACCCCAATGCACCCCGGCGCCGGGCGCATAAAGATGCCCCGGCAAGGTTTGCAGCCTACGCCGGGGCAGGAGGTTCATGGATGAATTTTACAAACATTCTGGCGCGGCCGCAATTCTCAGATGATGAACTTCGCGCGTTTGGCGTCGACAACGATTCACCCGTTGCGTTGCAAGAGCCCGACGAGGCCGAACTTCACGCTCCCGACGAAGGCGAGCCGACAAGGGCGAAGTCGAACAAGAGCAAGTCGAAGTCGCAAGCCACCGTTCTCGTCGGGATAACCAAAGGAATCGAGAAGTGGCACACGCCGGACGGCACCGCCTACGTGAGCGTCAACGTCCGGCAGCATCGCGAACACTATCCCATTCGCTCCACGGCCTTCAGGCGCTGGCTTCAGCATCAGTATTTCTCGAAGACGAAATCCGCCGCTAACGCCCAGGCTGTGCAGGACGCAGTAGGCGCGCTCGAAGGCAAGGCATTGTTCGATGGCCGGGAGCACGCGGTTAACGTGCGGGTCGCGGAGCACGACGGAAACATCTTCATCGACTTGTGTGATCAGGAATGGCGAGCCATCGAAATCACTGCAACCGGCTGGCGCGTTGTGGCGGATTCACCCATCCGGTTTCGCCGCGCGAGGTCGATGCTGCCGCTGCCGGTTCCGGAATCTGGTGGCGATGCCGCAGAGTTGCAGCACCACCTTGGCGTACGCGCGGACGGCTGGCCGATGATAGCCGGCTGGCTTGTGTCGGCGATTCGCCCGCAGGGTCCATTTCCAGTCTTGAACCTCTCGGCGGAGCAAGGCGCTGGCAAGACGACCTTGGCGCGGAAGATTCGAGCGTTGGTCGATCCCAACAGCGCGCCGATGCGGTGCGAGCCGAAGGAACCGCGCGACCTGATGATTGCCGCCAACAACGGGTGGGTCATCTCGCTCGACAACCTGAGTCATCTCGGTGGCTGGCTGTCGGATGCACTCTGTCGGCTAAGCACCGGCGGCGGCTTCAGCACCAGGGAACTCTATACCGACTCCGACGAAATCATCTTCGACGCCAAGCGGCCGGTCGTCATCAATGGCATTGAGGACTTGGCCACCCGCGGCGACTTGCTCGACCGCAGCCTGGTCGTCAATCTACCGACTATTCGCGAGGCTCACCGCCGCACCGAGGCCGAAATCTGGGCCGAGTTCGCCGCCGTGCATCCGCGCCTTCTCGGTACACTGTTCGATGCCGTTTCGATGGCGTTGGCGCGGGTGACGGTGGTGACGGTGAAATCCCTCCCCCGCATGGCCGACTTCGCGTTGTGGAGTACGGCGGCCGAGCCGGCGCTGGGGATGCGGCCGGGCGAGTTTATGAGTGCCTACGCCGGCAACCGCGCCGCGGGCAACGAGCTGGCGATCGAAGCATCTCCAGCCGGTAAGCCGTTGATTGACTTCTGCGCCACGACGCCGTTCTGGACGGGCACAGCCACCGAGCTACTGATGGAACTGGACCGGGTCGCGGATGACAAGTTAAAGCGGGTCCGGGGCTGGCCGGCGACGGGCCGGGCCCTGGCCGGCATCTTGAAGCGGCTGGCCCCGAACCTACGGGCCGTCGGGGTGGACGTCGAGGCCGGGCGGACCAAGCGGGGCCGGTTTATCACGCTCACCAGAAAAGTACCGGAATCGACCGTCACCACCGTCACCAGCGTCACCGGGCCGCTGGATACCGGGGAAACTGGGGCAGGTGGTGACGCAAGGGTGACGCGGGATGACGGCTGGGTGACGCGGGAAAACGCTGAAAATGCCGCGGGTGACGGTAGTGACGATGAAATACCTTCATATTCTGCTGGCTTGTCGGATGTATGGGGTGGGCGGTAGGAGACTTTGACGATGGGACGCGGACTGAGCGACCTACAGAAGACGATTCTCCGGCTGGCGCTGCGGAACCGCAACGTTGGCGACGGCGGGGGACCGACTTGGGGTGTCGACGTATTGCACTCAGAGGTGCTCGTGGAACACTTCGGTTGGCACGGGGAAACGAGAAATCAATGGGGAAACCGCATCCAAGGCGGTAATATCTTCGACAGGTTGGCAATCGGGCCAAAGGCATACGCGAGTGCCCGGGCCGCACTTAGCCGGGCAGTGGCCCGTCTTGAGCAGCGCGGCCTTGCCGTTGCGGTTCACGGCGTTACCCGCTGGGCGGGCGCGACGCTGACGGATGCGGGGGTGGCCCTTGCAGAGCAGCTATCGGCTAACAAGGTTGCCACTGGGTATCTTATTAACCGTTAAGGGGAAATGGACAATTTAGACACCTACGACGAGATCGAGCCGGCCGAGCCGGGCGACCTGAGCACCATGGCGCGCTGTCTGCTGCTCCTGGAAACAATACCGGGCATCATCACGGCCGACGTACTGGAGCGATCGACATGAGCAGCACGGCGCCCAGCACCGACGCGGCCGAGAGAAGCCGCTATTTGTTCATTAGGTTGCCGCGGTGCCCACAGTGCGCCAGTACGCGACTCCGTGCCTACAAGACAATAAGGATGAGCACCGGCACGACAATGCGCTATCTGCAATGTGCCAACTGTGGCCGAAAGCGGATTGTCGGCGTCTATGAATGAATAACCGTCCAGATTCTGGAAAACACCGTATTGGCTTGTGATAGGATCACGAGCAGAACACGAGGACAAGAATGCTCCCCATATCAAACGACCTTGCGATGTACTCCGTCGGCGCGATGAGCGAGAAACTTCAAGCGTCGCCATTCCTGATCGAGCGACTGCTCGACACGCTTGGCATCGAGGCTTCGTTAAGTCTCAATGATCGACCGTACTTCTCGGCCGCGTCGGTCGAATTGCTCGATCAGGCCCTACAGACGCGGAGGAGCGGCAAGGCATGTTGGGGCGAGATGCCGGCGCCTGAAAATTACACACCCTACCCCCCAGGGGGGGCATGACATCTCTACCAGTTGAAACACGGAGACCGCCGCCCCCACGACCGCACGTTTTGGCGACACCAAACAAACTTTTTTGGTAACGCGACATGAGCGATCGCTTGAACCACGAGATCCCCGACTATCTCGGCCCTGACGGCGCCGAGTGGCTGCGGCGCACCGCCGCGGAGTTCGTCTTCGAGACGGCTGGCGAATGGAAGCTGGCGGTCCTGGCCGCCTGCACACTCGATCGGCTTGCCGAAGCGCGCAGGGCCATCGACGAACATGGGTTGCTGGTGCGTAGTGCCGCGGGCACTCTGAAGCCGAACCCGGCGAGCAATTTGGAGCGCGATAACGCGGTCCTGTACTGCCGGCTGGTTCGCGAACTCAGGTTGAATCAACCCGCCGACGATGAGAGCAACCGCATTCCCAGGATAGGCTGATGGCGCGACCACGAGCAATGCGAGAACGGCGCCAACTGCCGACTTCGATCGTTGTGATACTGGCGAGTGGCCACGACTTTTTTAACGACCTGTCGGGTGGCGTTACCGCGAACCTGGATCTTTTGCGTGCCTCCTGGCAGGACCTGGCCGTCCGCCGGCAAGTGTACGAACGCCGGCGGCCGCACCGTGCCGAGCCGTGGGCCGCGTTGACCTTCGGCACATATGACCATGCGGCGAGCGCTGCTGCGCGAGCAAGTTAGGAGCTGATCGGCAGTGCCGGTCGCCCAGTTTTGAATGAGTACGAAAGGAATCGAAAGTGAATCTCTACGAACTAAGAAACAAGCGCTTGGACCTTCTCGACGAAGCGCGAAAGCTCCTCGACGAGGCGGACGTTGCCAAGCGGAATCTGACGCCGGATGAACGTCGGACGTTCAACTCCAAGATGAGCGAGGCTAAGCAGTTGCTCGACCAGCTACAGAGCGAGGAGCGCAACAGGAGATGCTCCGTGCCGAGGCCGGACGCTACTTCGACGAACGACGCAACGGCGAAGAAAACCGAATCCGGCTTGAGAACGGCGATTACATCCGAACTGTCAAGCACGGCGAGTCGTTCCGCTCGGCATTGGATTTGCCTGAAGAGGACTTTTCGCTGGCCCGCTTCCTACATTGCTGGATGACGGGCGACCGCTCCAAACTCTCACGAGAGGAACGGGCTGTCTACAGTCAGGGCACAAACGCGGCCGGCGGATACACGCTGAGCCCCAGCCAGTCTGCACAGTTGATCGACTTGGCGGTCGCCAACATCATTGCCGTGGCCGCGGGCTGCACGATCGTGCCGATGACGACCGAGACACTCCGACTTGGCGTTGTCGAGTCGGACCCGGTCAGTTATTGGACGGCGGAAAATGCGTCCATCACCGAGTCGGAAGGAACGTTTGGCGGCGTGGAACTGCGGGCCCGGGCGCTGGCGTCCTTCTCTAAGGCGTCCGTGGAAGTTCTGCGCAACTCGGCCATCATGGAGAACGCGATCACCGGCTCGATAGCCCGTAGCTCCGCGCTGGGGGTCGATTTGGCGGTGCTCTCGGGCAGCGGCGCCGGCGAGGAACCGACCGGACTGCTCAATTCGTCGCAGGTGACGGCCGCAAGCGCGACGGGCGCCTGGACGTGGGATAAACTCTTCAGCGCGATGGGCGACCTGTGGGCCATCAACGTCAATCCCACCTCGTTGTGCATGGCGCCGGCGTTACGCGAGTTCATCAGCAAAATGAAAGACGGTGAAGGTCTTCCTTTGCAGCAGCCGGCCGACATCGCCGCGCTTGGCAAGTACACCTCGACGCAGATCACCAGCAACGACAGTAACGGTGTTGCCTACGTCGGCGACTTCAGCAACGTCTTAATTGGCGTGCGAAGCCAGGTCGAAATCGAGATGAGCCCCTTCGGTGGCAGCGACACGTTCCAGCGCAAGCAGGTCGCGATCCGCGGCCTATTGTTCGGCGACGTGTGCGTTGCTCGTGCCGGCGACATCATCCGCATGGAAGGGATCACAGGACTTTAAAGCATCGCCACGGTCGACTCGGAGTCGGCCGCTCGGCACTCCGGCCCCGTGCGCTGCCGTACCACAGTGGCGCCGGGGCTTTTGAAAGACATCAAACTGAAAAGGAAAAATAACAGTGAAGAATCTTTCCAGAATCACGTCCATCGCGTCGGTGATGAACAACATCGCCAGCACCGCCGCCGAATCGACCGGCTGGAGCGATCAGGTTGATCTAACAGAGTGTGATAGCGTGCTGTTCGTCGCCAATCTCCGATCCACGGCGGCCAGCACAGGCACCGCCACGTTGTCCGTCTATGGGACGAACACCTCGACGGCCGATAGCACGAGCTACACCGCGATCACCGGCGCGTCGGTGTCCATCGCCAATAGTACGACGGCCTCCGCGAAGCCGCGTTTCGCTGCTCGATTGCGACAAGTTCCGCTTTGCCTATGCGAAGGCGAAGCTGGTCCGCGAGGCGAAGATCGGACTCAATTCACTCGTGGCGGTCCGGTACGGCTTCCGTCATTTGCCGTCGAGCACCGCCGGCACGCTGACGGTCGGAGCGACGTCGTAGTCCACGATGGCGAGCCCGGGCGCCGCTATCTCCCTTCCGGCGCCCGGGCGTTGTATAGAATCGCTAGGATGCACGGAGACGCACGCAGACCGCCGATGACCCGAGACACCAACACGGCCGAAGCAACGCACGAGACGCGATCGTGCGGCATCGTTGCCAGGCACCCGAAGCGAACCGTCGAGAATAAGGCTGATTCGTGCGTTTTCTGTCGCCGAGCCCCCGGTTTCGGCAAGTGGTGTTTGTGCTCCACGTGTCGAGCCGAGATCGTAGAGCGGTCGCGCGAGCGCCGGGCAGCGATGACGCCCGATTATTGTCTTGGGTGTTTCAGGGAGCGGCGTTCGGCACCGAAGGCCGGGCAGATTTTTTGCCCGGACTGCCGACGACGATTCGAGCGCGGGTCAATCATCGAGACGGTGCGCCCTGACCCTGGCGAAATGCTCTAATGATCCGCTGAAGTCGACTGCGCCGCTTAGAAGGCCACACGAATAATGTTGAGCTTATGCGTTGAACTTCCTCTTCTGTTGGCTGACAGTTGCGAGCGGTCAACGACGCATTTATCAGTGCCACCTGACGTGCGTCGATAGTAGACGGCTCCGCGATTTTCTTGTTGGCTACCATCCACTCGGATACAGCAGCCCAACTCCATATCGCTTTATCGCCACAGCTACAAACGGGAGTTGGAAACCCGCCCGGTCCGCGGCCACCGGCAGATAGCTGCCTCACATATTCCCGCGAAACATTGGCTCTGCGCGATTTCCGCGGCATTGACAAAATCATCCGGCTCGACACGCTCGACACGCAACCCGGCAAGTTGCCCATTCACCGTACAGCTTTCCACGTCCTTAACTGCTGAGAGAACTGCTTCCGAGAATGACTCTGCATCGCGGTCAAAGTCTAGCCAGGGAACGTTGCCACGAGTGGATACAAGGGCATCGTCGCAGCCGGCGCCATATAACGCCGCCGCCATTTCTTCCGTGAACTCTGGCTTGCGGGACAGAACGAGTGTGAAACTATGCGTGCTCATATCCGCAACTCAGTCAGGGGTCTGATCGCAGCGTTCAACGGCTCGCCTAATTTGACGAGCATGTCTTTCGGGATTGCGTGGCGTGCTGTTTACAAAAAGCACCGGACAGCAATCGCCACCTCCCGGGCAATATAGCTTGCCCCAGCAATGACTGCCGCCGACGTCACAGTGCCAGCCGAGCGCCTCGGCGTGACGGATAGATGCCTCGATCTCTTTGTTGGGGTGTCTTGATCGAGCCACGTGAATAGTACATCGGTTGTTGACAGTTGTCAACTAAAACATTTCGACGTGAGAACAGTTTGGCGAGTATCGTCCGGTCAGAATCCTGAGAATCATAGCCCCCGCATAGCCCCGAGGGATTCTTGATCGTCATAAGTCTAGCTGGGGAACAAGGATTTGAACCTTGACTAAGTGATCCAGAGTCACTCGTGCTGCCGTTACACTATTCCCCAGAGTTGTCATGAGCCCCTGCTCCGAGTCGGCATGCCGCCGCATCCAAGACACCCGATCCTGTGTCCGGCAAGCCGAAAGCCCTATTCTACCAGACCCGAGGAGCCTGCCAAGCCATGTCCTGACTCTCCGCGACATCACCTTGTCGGGTGGCTGCAGCCTGCGTCGGCCGCCTGAACGCTCCCGCTAAGCAGTTTTGGTGCCCTCTTCCCCGCTTGCTCGGTTGTCAATTGTCACTGGACCACGACACTGTTCCGTTACTCTGACAATGAACTCTGTTTTGGCCTTCGTATACGCCACGCGGTCATGCAGATAAGCGTCTGCCAGACGAACCTTGAGGGTTTGGTACTCTGATGCCGTTTCCGGGTGCTTGATGAGGTAGTCTCTGAAGAGAAGCCTGTCCCAATGTTTCGAACGCGGCGCTCGACCATGTGAATGTGGTGCGTGCGCGCTCCTTTGCTGTCTCGCTTGATAAACCATGCATACCAGGGAGGAACGTCGTCGCCCCAGGTCGGCCTCCAGAAATAGTCATATCCCTGCGACTCCAGTATGGGAACGACTCTCCGCTTTGTCTCGTCGAGGCTCGTAACTTCCACGAGCATGTCCACAATCGGCTTCGCGCTCAAACCAGGAACCGCCGTGCTGCCGAAATGCTCGATTCGCCGAATCAAGTCCGCGGGCAGACATGACAAGAGGTGTTCTTTCTCCTGGCGAAACAAGCCGGGCCAGGTCGGGTCGTAGGGAACCACCAGGACATCCTCCTGAACGACCCTTGCGATGCGCTGTTCGAGCGTTTCCACACCATGCTCCAGGCTGGCACACGCGATAGATCATCCGATTCCGGGATCGGCCTGTCAACCGTGGCAGGCCGGGGCCAGCGAGAAGGAGTTTGAGATGGCCTCAAGTCGCCACGTGCGGCCCACGGCGGCGGCGAAATCCCAGAAACGCGATCAGGCCGATCGCCGCGACGCCGAACAGGGTGATCGTCGACGGCTCGGGCACAACCACGATCGGCGCGTGGTTCGCACTGAGCGTGTAGACGAACGTGTCTCCGGCAGCGCCAAACGCCGCGTTCTGGTCGGTCGTGATGGTGAGCGTCGCCAGCCTTTCGCCGACGTCCCCATTGTAGCCGATCTCCATCGGCAGCGAATAGCCGGCGTGGAGCACCGTACCGTCGACGAAATCCGCAACGCTGAAGTAGTCGGCATCCGTGCCACTGATTGCAGCGCTCAGCAAGGTGAGATCGATCAATGTCGCATTGCCGCCGGCATCATCCGTCGAATCGTTGGAGATGCCCAACGTCAGCGACGTCGGGGTGCCCGAGGTTGTGCCGAAGTCCAGCGTCGACGCCGGAAGCAGGTCGCTTGAGAAGACCGGCCCCACGCCTTGGCCGATGAGTTGCGCACTGACCGTCTGCGCGTTGTTCGTACCATCCTCGTTGCCGTTGGTGAAAGCGACCGTGATCGCAGCCGAATCCGGCGCGTGAGCAGTTGGTGCATAGCTGTAGCTGAACGCATGGCTTGCACTGTCGGTCAGATTGATGGCGCCTTCGGCACCGGCAAACGCGCCCGTGCCGGCCGAGATCGTGCCGGCCAGGTTGCTGACGTCGCCCAGTCCGGAGAGGTTTCCGTCGCCGACGTTCCGAATCGTGATGCTGGCCGTACCGGTGGTTCCGATGCGAACGCGCCCCGCATCGGCGGCGCTCGTATCGACCGACTGGACAGGCGCCACGCCCGTCCCGGAGATCGTAACCTGCTGGCTGTACAGGGTGTTAGTTCCGTCGGGGTTTCCGTTGTCGAAGCTGGCTGTAACGGTGGTCGATTGGGTACCGCGCACCGTCGGAGTGTAGGAGTACTCGAATGGCTTGGAACCCGCATCGGCGAGATTGAAGTCGCCGCCGTCTCCGGCGAATACTCCTGAACTTGCGGCGATGCTGCCGTGCAGGTTGCTCTGGTCGCCAAGGCCCGAGAGGTTTCCGTCACCGAGGTTCGTCACCGTAATGACCGCGCTGTTGGTTTGTCTGACGAGCGCGTAATTGCCGTCTGTCTGGCCGACGGACGCCACGGGAGCAACCCCCGTCCCGGTAAATGTGACCGGCAGATTGCCGGCGTCGGTGACGACGCTCACGTCTTGCGTGTCGTCACCTCTGGCCGTCGGCGTATAGACATATTCCTGGCTGGCCGAATCGCCCGGCGACAGCGGACCAAAGGCGGGGTCTCCGTCAGGAGCGAACACGCCCCTGGCCGTCGGTAGCGTGCCGGAGATCGCGCTGCCCTGGCTGCCGGCATTCGAGACGGTCAACGTCTGTGTGCTGCTTGCGCCCACCAACACGGTTCCAAAATCCAACGGAGAAGCGGTTCCGGCGTTGCTCGTAAGGATCGGCGTACCGCTGGTGTGCGGCGGCACTTCAGGCACGTTCATCAGCAGGCGCGCCGACATCAGGGCGACGGGATAGGCGGCCTCGGCGAGGTTGAAGTTCACGCCCGTCTGGCCGGCGTCCAGCGCGATGTTGTTGTAGGCGTTCCGCGCGAGCGTGCCGGCCGTTCCCGTGCTGACAATGTTGCCGTCCTTGTCGAGAACCATCTGCGCTGTGCCGTTGTCCTGGCCGGCCGCGTAGCCGGACGATCCGATCTGGACCGAAAACGTGCCGGCGCTCAAGGCGCTGAACTGATAGGAGCCGTCGCTGGCGCTGTAAACGGTGGCCAACGGCGTGCTGCTGCCGGTCTGGATGAGCGAAACGGGTGCTCCGGCAATCGCGTAATCGTCGCCGTCCATGATCCCGTTCTTATTGACGTCAACGTACACGAAGCCCGACAAGCCGACTGGAGACGGAGGGATGACCGACGCGCTGGTGACCGTGACAAACGAGGCGCCGTCGTTGAACATCGGCACGTCGGTAAAGGCGCTGCCGGCTTGTTGAGAAAGATCGTACGTCGGCAGGCTGCTGACGGCGTTGATAAGCGTCATGCCGTCGCCGAGCACCTTCCCGAACACCGTGAAACCGCCATTCTGATTGTCCAAGTTGCCAGAGTTATCGACGAGGTTCACAAACCATTGACTCGTGGCACTGTTCGGGTCGCCGCCGAGCTTGGCCATCGCAACTGTGCCGGTGACGTTGGAGCGTGTGGGGCTGAATTCATTCTGGATCGGGTCGTACGTTGTGATGGGATCCAAGTTCGTCGTGAATCCACCACCCTGCACGATGAAGTCGGCGATATCGCGATGGATGATCGTGTTGTTGTAGAGGCCGTTATTGACGTACTGGAGAAAGTTGGCGACCGTGATGGGCGCCTCGTCGTCGAAGAGTTCGATGTCGAAATAGTCGATCGGGCCGTTGCTGCCGTCGACCGAGTAGTTCAGATCGAACCGCACCACGGTGCCGGCCCGGGTTGCCGGAGCCATGATACCCAGCGACAGGATCCCCGCGGACACGAGCACAAACCGAACCAGTGCGCGATGCATTTCCCTGCTCCTCGTCATGCTGCAATAGCCATCGTTACGTCAAGGGTATGCCCCCCGGTGCCGCAATCGGCCCGCCAAACCGCAAACCTGATTATGTATTGGGGATAACACAAAGGTCAAACACCAAACCCGCAGAACCGGGGACTGTCCCGATTTTCGTGTCAGCGAAAATAGGACTGTCCCCTTCGCCACGGTTCAGAACCGGCGCAATGGGGCACTCTGTAGCGGGGGTGTACCAAGTGGGACGAAACCTCGTCGATCTCCGCCAGAGGAGCAACAGGCCCGACTTTAGCGTGAAAACTGCTTGACGGGTTTCGCGTTCTGCCCACAATGAAACTTAATACCCGGCGTCGGAACATCCTTTCGTGGGCAGCGTGTGGCGAGAAGCACAAGTTCGCCGTTACCCCTTTTTGATCCAAGCGGCCGGTCCGATTGTGTGCCAGGAGTGCGTTGGCACGTTGCCCTCGGGCCAACCATCGCCCTTCGGCCGTCCTTTACGTCGACCAGGAAACAGTGATGAAGGCAAGACTCTGCGTTTCAGCGCTGGCGATTGTCGCGATCTGCGCCGCCACCGGCCGGGCCGCGTTGCTCAGCCATTACACGTTCGACGGCGACGCCGACAACTCGGTTTACGGCGTCGCCGACGGCACAGCGGTCAATACGTCGTATGTCAGCGGCCAAATCGGCCAGGCCGTCGAAAGTATGGGCGAAGACAGTTACGTTGACATCAGCGGCAGCTTTCCGCAGCCCAGCGCCTTCCCAGGCACCGGCAACGGTTTCTGGAACGGCGCCATCTCCATGTGGTTGAACTCAACACTCGACAACACCGGAAACAGAGTCCTCAACGCCAGGAGC
Organism: uncultured Planctomycetaceae bacterium; assembly: GCA_963789525.1. GTDB lineage: Bacteria > Planctomycetota > Planctomycetia > Pirellulales > Thermoguttaceae > CAVXFB01. The sequence goes on along the minus strand of CAWBLA010000003.1, from coordinate 275,643 downwards.
ACTGGCGCTACGGATACCTACTTGGACATTTACACAAATTTTCCAAGTACAACTGCGCCTTCGATCAGTTTCATCTCGTATCCCGACAACTCGAACAACAGTCTCCAAGCACAGGGGACGGGCCTTGCCGATTTCACGGACGGGAACTGGCACTTGGTCACCTTGGCCTATTCGCTGACAACCGGTGCCACAGGGACAGGTAGTCTGACCGTCTATTACGATGGAGATCCCGTTACGGTTTCGCCCGTTCAGAATGACATCCAATCGACGCAGACGCCTGCGGAATTCGACAAGATGGTTCTTGGCGGCCAAGTGGGCGTTGGCGGCACGGTCTACGCCGACAGTGCCGACGCGTGGAAGGGGCAGATCGATGACGTGGCGGTCTTCGACAATCCCCTCGGCGTTGCCCAAGCAAAGGCCATCTACGATTTGGGCCGCTCGACGCTTAACTACAATGCCTCGGGACTCCAGGACTTGTTCGATCTGTATGTGAATGGCGGCACGGCCACCGTGGGCGGACAGACGTGGGAGAAGTATGGCACGGGGATAGATTTCGACGGCACTGGCGCCCTGACCGACAATAGCACGATCGCCTTCGGCACCACCGGCGGCGTTCAAATACACGCTGGCTCCGGTGGTGATGTGACCTGGACGGGGGCTGCCAATACGACCTGGAGCAACACCGGCAACTGGAACCCGGGCAGCACGCCCGACGGCGTGAACGTGACCTTCGATGATACGGCCACGGGCACCAGCGCCAACATTGCGTCGGCCGCTACGCCCACCAGCGTGACCTTCAACGCGAGCCAGAACTTCTCGATCACCGGCACCGCCGGCATCGGCGGCGCGGCGACCGTGCTGAAGCAAGGCACGGGCACGGTGACCATGAGCAGCGCCAACAGCTACACCGGCTTGACGACCCTTGAAAACGGCAAGCTCGTGTTGCAAGCGGGTGCGAAGACGCCGGTCTTGAGCAATGCCGGCGTGGACGTGAAGTTCGGCAAGCTCGTGTTGGACTACACCGACAGCGGCACCTCGCCCACCGCGGTCGACACGGCGATGAAGGCGAGCTACGCTGGCGGCGCTTGGACCGGCGGCAAGTTCCAGAGTTCGACGGCCACGACGGCCAACACCTTGGGCTGGAAGGCCGATACGGTCAACAAGTTGATCACCGTGGAGTACACCCTCTACGGCGACGCGAACGTCGACGGGAGCGTGAACCTGTCGGACCTCGGTTTCCTGGGCGACAATTATCGCGCGACCAGCGGCGCGACCTGGGCGATGGGCGACTTCAACTATGATGGGAGAGTCAACCTCTCTGACCTGGGCTTCCTCGGTGACCAATACGGCGGCCACGTTGCCGGTTTTGTGACCGCCGGCCCGGCCGGCACTGCGCCCGAACCTGGCACGCTGGTGCTGCTCCTAAGCGCTGCCGTCGGCCTGCTGGTCTTCGCCTGGCGGCGGCGGAAGTAGTCAAACCGAAGCAGAGATCGCGATTCGATCTCCTGAATGAGGTGGGAATGGTGGGGCGACCGACGGTCGCCCCGCCATTTTTTCTTGGCGGCGGCGGAGCGTGGTGCAGGACCTCGACAAACGCATCGACGGGCTCGCCCTCGATCTCGACCGCGTCCGACTGATTCGCAAGACCCGACGCCACGGGATTGACCGGCTTCCACACTTGGCGGTATTCTTGCGCCTCTTGGTGTGGGGTGGCTCTTGCCCCGTTGCCTGAAAAATGGTGAACCAAGCGATCTTGCCGTGAAAGTGTACGCATGAAGCCGCTTCGACGGATTGCCCTGCTGATGAATCGAGATCCTGAATTCAGTTATCAGGTGCAGATGGGAATACGCGCGTACACGGTCCGTTCCAAACGCTGGTTGTTTCACAATGTTCCTCTTACGCCAGCGGTCCTTCGGCCGTTAAGAGACTGGAACCCTCACGGAATCATTGCGCATTTGTCGGAAACGAAGCTCGCCGCGCAGTTCTCAGGCTTGGGAAGCCGGTCGTGGATATCGCGTGCATACTCAAGGGCCTGAATGTTCCCACGGTGGACGCTGATCATGCGGCTGTCGGTCGGCTTGCTGCGCACTATCTGCTCAGTCGCGGGTGTCGGCATTTCGGTTTCTTCGGCAGTGGTAAAGCAGTCTACTCGCAACTGCACGAAGCCGGCCTTCGTGAAGTGATTGATCGCGCCGGCTTCGAGGTCCGCGTATGCCACGTCGAATATCTGCCACACGCGCCCCGCCGAACGAACTGGAGGGGCGTAGATACTCAAGTGCGAGAGTGGCTGACAGCCTTGGAAAAGCCTGTCGCCGTCTTTGCCGATCACGACAAGGCAGCGCACGATCTGGCCGATATATGTCTGACTTTTGGCCTGCGCGTACCCGACGACGTGGCTATTCTGGGCGTCAATAACGAAGAGCTAGAGTGCCAGATGGCCTTTCCTCCACTTTCCAGCATCGCCATCCCCATCCCTAAAATCGCGTTCGAGGCGGCCAGACTTCTAGATCGAATGATGTCGGGGAAGCCCGTGGACCCCGGACCGTTATACGTGCCGCCTATTCGGGTCGTGACGCGTCAATCCACCAATATGTTTACCGTCGACGAGCCGATCGTCGTCGCCGCGCTGCACTACATTCGGAATCACGTGTCAGAACGGCTGAACGTGAGTCGTATCGCTGCCGACTTGTCAGTTCATCGGCGGATGCTCGAAGAGAAGTTCCGCACACTACTGAGGCGTTCGGTCCTGGATGAAATCCACCGTGTACGCGTGGAAAGGGCCAAAGAACTCCTGGCCACCACCGACCTGCCGGTATCCACAGTGGCCAGACAGTCAGGGTTCCTCACGCCGGAGCGAATGGCGAAGGTATTCGGCAAGGTTGCCGGCATGACCGCCAGCCAGTATCGCCGGCAGACCCGAGTGCGCCCGCATCCGCAAGGAAGCTAGACCGCACAGTCTCAATTTCGACGCTTGGGAGGTCGCAGAGATGCATGTGTTCCTTTTCGCCTGGCGGTGAGCATTTCCTGCGGTCGCAAAACGGCAGAAGAAAAACGCAAATCGGCATATTTTCGTCGGTTATTTTGTTGATGAAAGTTTACAATAAATCTCTGCTGACTCTCGGCCCGCCGTTCGGCGGGTGCGAAAGCGATCTTCAGCATATACCTGGGCCTTTCTGTCGAGGCAGCGCGAAAGACGTAACGCACGGGCCGAAATCCCAGTTTCTGGGATTTGTTTGGCCGGTCGCATCTTCTCAATCGTCTTCGGAAGATGGCACGTGCCCTTGGGAATGCCGAGGCGCTGCCGGCCTGTTCCCAGGGTGCCTTTGAACATTTGACGGCTGCGCCATACGTCTTCTCAGTCCAATGGTCGACAAGGGGAGCACGCTCATTTTGTCGCGCTGTCGCCGGGGGTCGCGACGGCTGCAACAGGTAGAACGACCCCGTGCATTTTATCTATGGGAGGCGGTGTTATGTTTCTTAGGCACAGTGCGACTGGAGTGTTAGCGGCGGCCATCATGGCCCTTGCCGTCACAGTACAGGCGGTGACCATCGACATGGTGCCGGTCGGCGATGCGGGCAATGAGGCCGACGATACCAGCTACGGCGCCGTCGACTACGACTATCAAATCGCCAAATTTGAGATCACCGTGGGGCAATACGTGGAGTTTCTCAACGCGGTCGCAAAATCGGACCCGTTTGGGTTGTGGAACCCCAACATGTATTCGCGCAGCTTCTATGACAACGACTTTGGCACCAGAGTGTCGCAAACCGGTACGAGCGGGTCCTATAGCTATTCCGCTCCAAGTGACTATCTGAACCTGCCGATGAACGCTGTCGAATGGCAAGACGCGGCCCGGTTCTGCAACTGGCTCACCAACGGCCAGCCGACCACCGGCGTCGAAGACATCTCGACCACTGAGGATGGATCGTATTTCATGAACGGCCTGATGAGTCGCGACGATCCTCCGGAACTCCTCGCCGTCACGCGAAAGGAGACCGCCGTCTACGTCGTCCCGAATTTGAATGAGTGGTACAAGGCGGCGTACTACGATACCGCCAAGCCGGGCGGTGCGGGTTACTGGGACTATCCGACCCGATCCGACGCCATACCGGGCAACGACCTATCCGATGTGTCGGGAAACAACGCTAACTGGCAACCAGAGGGCCTCTACGGAGCTTGGACGGTTGGCCCCCCGTACTATCGTTCGACACCGGGGACTTTTGCAAACTCGGAAGGCCCGTGGGGCACGTTCGATCAGGCAGGCAACGTCAGGGAATGGTGTGAAGAGCAGAGTTCGAACCCTGACAGACCGATGGACCGATACTGGGCCGGGGGCTCATACTCGGAAGATCCCTCGACAGACATGCTAGCAGGTGAGTTTCAGACCAACCAGATAGATTTCGAGGGCGTGCAGTGCGGCATGCGAGTCGCCAAGTTGGGATCGTCTGCCGTTGACGTTACCTGGACCGGCGGCACCGATACGGCTTGGACGCCTGGGACGGGCAACTGGAAGGCCACCAGTGGTGGCGCGGCGGCCACGTATGGCGATGGCGTGAACGTGACCTTCGACGATTCAGCCACGGGCACGACAACCGCCAATATTAGTGCAGCCGTTGCTCCTACCAGCGTGACCTTCAACAACTCGACGAAGAACTTCACGATCACCGGCACCGCCGGCATCGGAGGCGCGGCGACCGTGCTGAAGCAAGGCACGGGCACGGTGACCATGAGCAGCGCCAACAGCTACACCGGCTTGACGACCCTTGAAAACGGCAAGCTCGTGTTGCAAGCGGGTGCGAAGACGCCGGTCTTGAGCAATGCCGGCGTGGACGTGAAGTTCGGCAAGCTCGTGTTGGACTACACCGACAGCGGCACCTCGCCCACCGCGGTCGACACGGCGATGAAGGCGAGCTACGCCGGCGGCGCCTGGACCGGCGGCAAGTTCCAGAGTTCGACGGCCACGACGGCCAACACCTTGGGCTGGAAGGCCGATACGGTCAACAAGTTGATCACCGTGGAGTACACCCTCTACGGCGACGCGAACGTCGACGGGAGCGTGAACCTGTCGGACCTCGGTTTCCTCGGTGATAATTATGGTTTGACCACCGGAGCGACCTGGGCGATGGGCGACTTCAACTACGATGGGAGAGTCAACCTCTCCGACCTGGGCTTCCTCGGTGACCAGTACGGCGGCCACGTTGCCGATTTCGTGACCGCCGGTCCGGCGAACCCGGCACCCGAGCCCGGCACGCTGGCGCCGTTCCTGAGCGCACTGCCATGGGTCTGCTCGTCTTCGCCTGGCGGCGACGGAAGTAGTCAACCGACGCGGAGATCGTGATTCGATCTCTTGGGTGGATTAGGAATGGTGGGGCGACCGACGGTCGCTCCACCATTTTTTGTTGTCTCTCGCCGTCGATCGAACGTAACGGGCAATGCGCCGGGCCGCTGGCGAGCCGCATGGCTCTCCGTCAGATCGTGCCCTAACGCATCGAACAGCACGGCCTTGCCGTTGGACGTTACCTCGATCTGCAAGTGCTTGCCGCGGTTGTCGTTGGCGGCGAATAGAGGTGCGCCGAGGCGCGTTCGAGTTAAGATATTCTAATGGACGCGATTCAGGCTTGCTTCTAGTAAAGCCCAAAAATGCTTGACGATATCTCAGAAAGAGACTAGCGTGACTATGACCGCCTTGATGTAGTTTTGATTCTCATTGGGATTCGGGGGTCCCAACTTCGGAACCCTGCTCCTGGGATCTGTCAGAATCGCGAGGACTGTTCTCAAGGTTTCTTTGGCTTTCTCTGTTGAGGCAGCGCTAAAGACGTAGCGTACGGGGTGGAAGTCCTGGTTTCGGGACTTTGTCAGACTGCCTTGCATCGTCTCGATAATTCCCCAAAAGCGGGGGCGCCCATGGGACACCGTGCCGTCGTCGGCTTGCTCGCACGAGACCTGTGGCCACGTGACTTGGGCACAGCACCTCGTCCTCGAGCAGCGATCAGGGAGTTCAACACGTCTGTTTTGTCAGGCCGTTGCCATGGGGTCGCGGCGGCCATGACTGGTACAGCGACCTCATGTGCTTTTGGCTTTGGGAGGAAGGACTATGTTTGTTAGGCATGTTGCGAGTGGAGTGCTGGCGGCGGCCGTCGTGGCCTTTGCCGTCGTTGCACAAGCAACCGTCACCGTTGACATGGTGCCGGTCGGCAATGCGGGCAATGAGGCCGACGACACCGGCTTCGGGGCCGTGGCGTACGATTATCAGATTGGCAAGTACGAGGTTACTGTTTCGCAGTACACGGCGTTCCTCAATGCCGTGGCCAAGACAGACCAATATGGGCTGTACACTATCGATATGGACACCGGTTATGGTTATCCACTTGACTCCACCAACCACTACTGCTTGTGTTTCGCGGATTGGTTGGGCTTGCCACCAACGATCAATTTGTAGGGAACCGGCTCGATTTGCACGGCTTGCTGGAGCAAACGGTAGAACAACTTGCCGCGTGAAGCGGAAGTCCGTCGGTTGAAACGAAATGTGAATTCGTCGAGGTAGTAATCCAAATGCTCCACGCTTACCGCTCCTTGATGGGTTCCCAGCAACCACCGCTTCAGCAGGGCCGCCACCCGATGCACTCGCGGCAACAGCCGGATCGCGGCATCCTCGCCTTTACCCAGCAGAACAGACACTTCATGGCCGTATCCAAGAGGCTCCACGCCTCCATACGCCCTAAGCCCGTCGGTATGCACAACACTTCCAGGCTCGATGGCCCGTTGGATAAAGCCGTGCAGGTGCGTTTTCGTTGCCTCAGGAATGCAAGCCATACGGATTCGTCCTATGCCTCGTCCATTTTCTTCTGCAGCGATTGCCACCAATGCTTTGTTGCCTATATGCCGCCCAGCGCCTCGGCCAAGTCCGGCATCCTCTCCACCCACGTAGGTTTCATCCACCTCCACGCGGCCGTGAAGTTGGTCTCGCCCCGGACGCACCATCGCCCGACGCAACTTGTGCAACCACGTCCAAGCCGTCTGATAGCTTCCAAGCCCCAGAACCTGCTGCAGACTCGCCGCGCTGGCGCCGTTCTTTTGGCTGGTCACATGCCAAATGGCTCGAAACCACAGCCGCAGTGGCTTGCGAATGTCCTGAAAGATCGTGCCGGCGGTAACCGAGGCTTGGTAGCGACACGCGCCGCAGACGATTCGGCCGCGGGTGGCCGGCCAGCCTCCGTGGTTTGTGCATCGCGGACAGACAAAACCGTCTGGCCAACGCAGTTGCACCAAATAGTCCCGGCAGGCTTTCTCCGTGGAGAACCTGTCCTCCAGCTCCAAAACAGTACGCGGGTAGTTTTCCATACCCGCAAACACTACGTATTGGGGCAGGTGGAGTCAAGTGGATAACCATAACACCGGTACATGGGGCGACGTCCAGCGCAACATGATCTTGCGTTCGGGCACTTCTGGCAACTACAGCTACACCGTGGGGACGGGTTGGGGCGACCGGCCGGTTTCCTACGTTGACTGGGGCGATACCGTCCGATTCTGCAATTGGCTTACCAATGGCCAGCCGACCACTGGCGTCGAAGACCTCACGACCACCGAGAACGGATCGTATTACATCAACGGGGCGGCGGCGGACGACTTGCCGACGATAAACGCAGTGGTGCGGAAGACGTATGCCGAGGGCGCGGAGTACGTCCTGCCCACGTATGACGAGTGGTACAAGGCGGCGTATCACAAGAACAATGGCGTCACCGGCGGGGCAGACAACTACTGGGAATTCGCCACGCAATCTGAGACTGTCCCGAGCAACGTGTTGACGAGCCCCGATCCTGGGAACAATGCAAACTACCGTCCCAGCGGCAATGCCACCACCTACACGCTCGGCCTGCCGTACGTCGTCACTCCGGTCGGCGAGTTTGAGAACTCGGACAGCCCCTATGGTACGTTCGACCAAGACGGGAACGAGAGGGAGTGGTGCGACGATCTCACAGACCCGGAAACTCCGGCAACGTCCTCGCGTCTTTGGGCTGGTGGATCGGCTGCCGAAGGCATTCCATCAGCAGATCCGGACTATCAGTTCATGAGGGCGGGGTATTTTGCCGGTAACATCCCGTCGTGGTCTTCCTTTACCAACGGTTTCCGCGTTGCCTCGTTGCGCCTGCCAGTTCTCCTGCCGTGGACGTTACCTGGACCGGAGGCACCGATTCGACATGGACTCCTGGGACGGGCAACTGGACGGCCACTGTCGGTGGCGGGGCGGCCACGTATGGCGATGGTGTGAACGTGACCTTCGACGATTCAGCCACGGGCACGACAACCGCCAATATTAGTGCAGCCGTTGCTCCTACCAGCGTGACCTTCAACAACTCGACGAAGAACTTCACGATCACCGGCACCGCCGGCATCGGCGGCGCGGCGACCGTGCTGAAGCAAGGCACGGGCACGGTGACCATGAGCAGCGCAACAGCTACACCGGTTTGACGACCGTTGAAAACGGCAAGCTCGTGTTGCAAGCGGGTGCGAAGACGCCGGTCTTGAGCAATGCCGGCGTGGACGTGAAGTTCGGCAAGCTCGTGTTGGACTACACCGACAGCGGCACCTCGCCCACCGCGGTCGACACGGCGATGAAGGCGAGCTACGCCGGCGGCGCTTGGACCGGCGGCAAGTTCCAGAGTTCGACGGCCACGACGGCCAACACCTTGGGCTGGAAGGCCGATACGGTCAACAAGTTGATCACCGTGGAGTACACCCTCTACGGCGACGCGAACGTCGACGGGAGCGTGAACCTGTCGGACCTCGGTTTCCTCGGTGATAATTATGGTTTGACCACCGGAGCGACCTGGGCGATGGGCGACTTCAACTACGATGGGAGAGTCAACCTCTCCGACCTGGGCTTCCTCGGCGACCAGTACGGCGGCCATGTCGCCGGTTTCGTGACCACCGGTCCGGCGAACCCGGCGCCCGAGCCCGGCACGCTGGCGCTGCTCCTAAGCGCTGCCATTGGCCTGCTGGTCTTCGCCTGGCGACGACGGAAGTAGACGCCGAAGCTTGCGCAACTTGAGCTAGCACATGAGCTAAGCGGAGGGTGACGTGACGAAAACCACGGCATCCTCCGCTTTCGTTATGGCGCGCGTCATGACTGACGCTGTCAATCGGGCAGCGAAAGGGAACCGGGAAGTGACTGGCCGGGTGAACGTCCCGGTGGAGTCGTCATTGACAGCAGCTTCCAGCCGAAACGCAAGGGCGTCCGCCGCGAGGTGGAGTCCGAAGGAAGCGGCAGGCAAACTCCTGGCCCGAAGACATGAATTGCAAATGAGAGGTCGCATCGATGAGCGAGTTGGACGTTGGCTCGATGTGCAAGTGTTTTCCGCGGTTGTCGTTGGCGGCGAATAGCTGCGTACGATTTAAGAGATTCTAATGTCGGTGGTCACGCTCGCTTCTAGTACGACCGAAATAGTGCTTGACGGCATTTTAGAAAGAGACTAGCGTAATCACAACCTAGCTGATGTTGTTTTGATCCTTGTTGGGATTCGGAGTTGCCAAGCTTCCGGATCTTCCAGTGGGATCTATCGCGATCGCGAAGAGTTTTCTTATCGAGTTTTTTGGCTTCTCTGTTGAGGCAGCGCTAGAGACGTAGCGTGCGGAGTGGAAGTCCTGGCTTCGGGACTTTGTCAGACTGCCTTGCATCGTCTCGATAACTCCCCAAAAGTGGGGGCGGCCCATGGGACACCGTGCCGTCGTCGGCTTGCTCGCACGAGACCTGTGGCCACGTGACTTGGGCACAGCACCTCGTCTTCGAGCAGCGATCAGGGAGTTCAACACGTCTGTTTTGTCAGGCCGTTGCCGTGGGGTCGCGACGGCTATGACGGGTGACATGATCCCCAAACGCTTTTAGTCCTTGGAGGGAAGATGATGTTTTTTAAGTACATTGCGAGCGGAGTGCTGGCGGCGGCCATCGCGGCCTGTGCCGTCATCGCACAAGCAACAGTCACCGTCGACATGGTGACAGTCGGCAATCCCGGCAACGCAGGACAATGGATTGGCCCAAGTTATGGGGGCGTGGGCGATCCGGGCACCGATCGTCTCACGGGCGAGGTGGACTACAACTATCAGATTGGCAAATTCGAAATCACGGCCGGGCAGTATACCGAGTTTCTCAACGCCGTCGCTGTAACCGACGCTTATGGACTGTACAACACAGACATGGGTACGGTGGGCTGGGGCAATGTCATGATTATGCGATCGGGCGATGAGGGCAACTATTCCTACAGCGTAGCCGCCGACTACGCCAATCGTCCTACATGCTACGTCTCTTGGGGCGACGCCGCGCACTTCTGCAACTGGTTGACCAATGGTCAACCGACCGGAGCGCAGACGGACTTGACGACCGAGGACGGTTCGTACGACATGAATGGCGCGATCGAGATTACAGACCTGAACGCCGTGGTGCGCAAGACGTATGCGGACGGCACTCGGTATGTCATCCCGACGGAGGACGAATGGTACAAGGCGGCCTTCCACAAGAACGATGGCGTGACCGGCAACTACTGGGATTATGCCACTGGGAGCGACACGGCGCCGAGCAAACTACTGGTCGACCCGGATCCCGGCAACAACGCCAGCTACAGTCCTGGCTCAGGGACGACGGCCGGATCCACCCTCGGCGGCGCTCCCTATTATAAAACGGAAGTCGGGCGCTTTTGAAAATTCGGCCAGTCCCTATGGGACCTTCGATCAGGCCGGGAACCTCAGCGATTGGACCGAGGGCATCATTGACACCGACCACTCGCGAGTTTGGTTTGGCGGCGCTGGTACAATGACACGGACATGTTATACGCGTTCACAAGAGTGTCCAACGTTCCGAGTTATGAGGTGGCGACGATCGGCTTCCGCGTGGGGGCCTTGATTCCTGACACGCCTGTTGACGTCACCTGGACGGGAACTGCCAATACGACCTGGAGCAACACCGGCAACTGGAACCCGGGCAGCACACCCGACGGCGTGAACGTGACCTTCGATGATTCGGCCACGGGCACCAGCGCCGACATTGCGTCGGCCGCGACGCCCACCAGCGTGACCTTCAACGCGAGCCAGAACTTCACGATCACCGGCACCGCCGGCATCGGCGGCGCGGCGACCGTGCTGCAGCAAGGCACGGGCACGGTGACCATGAGCAGCGCCAACAGCTACACCGGCCTGACGACCCTTGAAAACGGCAAACTCGTGTTGGCCGCTGGCGCCAAGACGCCGGTCTTGAGCAATGCCGGCGTGGACGTGAAGTTCGGCAAGCTCGTGTTGGACTACACCGACAGCGGCACCTCGCCCACCGCGGTCGACACGGCGATGAAGGCGAGCTACGCCGGCGGCGCCTGGGCCGGCGGCAAGTTCCAGTGCTCGACGGCCACGACGGCCAATACTTTGGGCTGGAAGGCCGATACGGTCAACAAGTTGATCACCGTGGAGTACACCCTCTACGGCGACGCGAACGTCGACGGGAGCGTGAACCTGTCGGACCTCGGTTTCCTCGGTGATAATTATGGTTTGACCACCGGAGCAACCTGGGCGATGGGCGACTTTAACTATGATGGGAAAGTCAACCTCTCCGACCTGGGCTTCCTCGGTGACCAATACGGCGGCCATGTCGCCGGTTTTGTAACCGCCGGTCCGGCGAACCCGGCGCCCGAGCCCGGCACGCTGGCGCTGCTCCTAAGCGCTGCCATTGGCCTGCTGGTCTTCGCCTGGAGGCGACGGAAATAGTCAACCGACGCGGAGATCGTGATTCGATCTCTTAAATGGATAAGCAGAATGGTGGAGCGACCAATGGTCGCTCCACCATTCTTTTAACTAAGAATATGCGTCACACCGCCCTGGGCGAAACTGCGACCCACACTGCCAGGGGGCAGTTCCGGGGCGCGTGGTACTTCTTGGCAAGTATCCCCGCCGCGATTCGAACGCGGAACCTTCGGCTCTGGAGGCCGAAGATAGTCTCGCCCAAAGCCAAAGAAGCGTAAGGACTTGCGGCGACGCGAGAAATTGCGGTGCTTCCAGTGGTGCTATACAGATCGCCGCTCTATAGTCCAGTTCGCATCGCTTTGCATCGAAACCGCGTAATCAAGGGCTCGGCAACGTGCCGATTCCCGGCAACCTCCCGCCGCCTGAGCCGCTGGATGCGTTTCGGTTAAACGATGTTCTCTGCCATGAGTCGCTGGGCGGCTTGCGCCTTCGGGCGCCGTAGACACCTAATCCTACCGAGGCCGCCGCCAACAGCACGAGCGTGCCGGGCTCAGGCGCCGGGTTGCCGCCGACCGGGCCGGAGGTGATGAAACCGGCGACATGGCCGCCGTACTGGTCGCCGAGGAAGCCCAGGTCGGAGAGGTTGACTTTCCCATCATAGTTAAAGTCGCCCATTGCCCAGGTCGCGCCGGTGGTCAAGCCATAATTGTCGCCCAGGAAACCGAGGTCCGACAGATTCACACTCCCGTCGACGTTCGCGTCGCCGTAGAGCGTGTAGGCCACGGTGATCTCCTTGGTGCCTGTATTGGCCTTCCAGCCCAAGGTGTTGGCCGTCGTGGCCGTCGAGCACTGGAACTTGCCGCCGGCCCAGGCACTACCGGTGTAGCTCGCCTTCATCGCCGTGTCGACCGCGGTGGGCGAGGTGCCGCTGTCGTTGTAGTCCAGCACGAGCTTGCCGAACTTCACGTCCACGCCGGCACCGCTCAAGACCGGCGTCTTGGCACCAGCTTGCAACACGAGCTTGCCGTTTTCGAGAGTCGTCAAGCCGGTGTAGCTGTTGGCGCTGCTCATGGTCACCGTGCCCGTGCCTTGCTTCAGCACGGTCGCGGCGCCGCCGATGCCGAAACTGGCGCCGGTAACAGAGAAGTCTACAATCGAGTTGTTGAAGGTGACGCTGGTGGAAGCAACAGTGGCAGCGTTAATGTCGACAGCCGTTCCACTGGCCCTATCGTCAAAGGTCACCTCCACGCCGTCGGCGTACGCGGCGGTCGCGCCACTGCTGTCTTTCCAGTTGTTCAGGCCCGTGGCGGTACTCCATGTCGCACTCCCCAGGCCCGTCCAGTAAACAGGAACACCAGATGGTTCGGCAATTTCGATCGAGCCGGAAACCATTGTGAAAGACGCAAAGTCGTCACAATTGACGAGGCCAATCGCCGTTGGCCCCAGCGGAGCTTCGCCATTAACGTGAAACAGCACGTTGAGCACTGTGCCGGAGGTCGGATCGGAGATCGGGAGAGCTCCGGCCAACGCGACAAACGCGTCACCGGCCGTCAACGTGTTGGCGTTCTTGTACCAATCAGAGTTCAGGCTGCCGATCGTGACATCGGCACAATTCTCGGCGCTGGGCAGGCTTAAGACGCTGGTGTCATAGGTGATCTCGACGGTAAAACCATCGGTCGATCCGCTTCCGGTCAAATAGATGGGGACCGAGACCGTTGCACCTGGAATTGCCGAAACGTCGGTTGGGGGTGGCTGTACATCGGAGCCGGGCGCGAACAATAGAAGACCGGCAGACGCCTGGCAACTCAGCATCAAGGCAAGCGTCAGTGCTAATATGCCATTCCTGTTAGCCATAATTGATACTCTCCATTCCCTCTCGAGACATCGAGGACTCAGCTTGCGATCACATATCATCAAGTTGTTGAGTCTTCAGACGCTCCTCACTGTTGATTATTGGCGTGTCGGCCGAACACGGCATCCACGGAAGCTGCAACGTTCTTCGATCGTATCATGCTCTGGCCGAGCCCCCAGGCATCGTCCCCGCCGTCCAATTCCTCAAGCCACAGCGCTGCGGCAGACAACTCTCGCAACGCGGCATCGTGAACGGCGTTCAGCCGGCCACGGAGCACAGCGCGCGAAGCTGTTTGCTTCGTAACGACAACGCTTCCGTCGACCGGCGTCAGAATCAGGGCTCCACTGTTGAGGCCGCCGTTAGGACTGGCCGCTACGGTGATCGGGCTGGTGCCCGAAACGTCCACCGGGACGTGGAACGACATGTCCAGAATTCCGCCCGTGCCCGTCGCAAGCGGGGCGGCTCCCCAAGCACTGACATAGGCCAGCCCGCGACTGTCGTCAACGTTGACCAGCAGATTCCAGCCCGCTGTCAGATCGGCGAGTCGCACGTCGCTGTTGCTCAGATCCAGCAGCCGCGTGTCATAGGTGAACTGAAGATCGATGTACTGCACGCCGGCATCATCGGGCCCTTCGATATCGACGGGGACATCGACGATGCTGCCCGGCAGGGCGACAATTCCCGTGGGGATGCTCACTACCGGGTCAACGCCAGCCAGGACCAGTCCGGGCAAGGGCTCAGGCACCGGCGGAATTTCCGGAGTCGGCAGGTGGCTGGACTTGCGGAGAATGTAGCTGGCATCTTCGCTGCCAACCCGCCCGTTACCATCGATGTCGGCGATGATGGCCGGATCCGTTAACGGATAGGCGTCGAAACCGTTCTGCAGATGCGATCCAATCCTCAAAATGGGGCTGGCATCGTCGGACCGAACCAAGCGGCCGTTGATTTCATTCTCCCCGGTGGTATCGCCGAAGTAGGCTACCTTGTGGATGGCAACGTCCGCCTGGCCATCCATTCCGTTGATTGCCACGCCGACCAGCCGCAGCGCCTCGCTCGCCGCGTACGGCGCCGTCTCCGGCACCGTGGCCGTTAGGACGAATACGTCTCTGCTGCCGGCCAAGAGTGCTTCACTCCCCGCCGCGGACACAAAAAGTTGGCCATGGGCAACGTCGTTATTGACCGACAGCCACCAATTGCTCGGCGTCCCTGCAGCAAACGCAACGTCAGTGATTTCAAGCAAGGCGGGATTGTAGTTAAGCTCGAACTCGACACTGAGCACGCCGTCGGCCTCGCTGATATGCACCGGCAGCCCAACTCCCAGACCCGTTCCGTGCATGTCGGTGTCGACCGACTGCCCGGGACCACGGGCGAAGTCGGGCAACGTGAGTACGGGCGTTGCGGGGGCGTCGACGGTGAACGCACGGACAAAATCGCCGCCGTCAATGCTGTTTGCGTCGCCGTCGAGCAGATGACCTTCGCCATCGGTCCAGCCATCGCTTCGGCTGAACAACGTCATGGTGTAGGTGTCGGGCGCCAGCGGCCCGCCGGTCTTGATGAACGTAGCCGTGTTGGTGTTCGCATCCCACACCAGCGAACCTCTCACCGCGCCGGTCGACTGGCCGACCAACGTCACGTCAGCGGCGCCCGAGATCGTTGTCCCGGTATACAGATTCAACCGGCTCAGGTCGGCGGCTCCGTTGAACATCACGTCGAAACCATTCTGGCTGCCGTGGAAGTCGACGACCTGGAACGTCGTGGCCGAAACGGTCACCACGACATCGTCGGTACCGGCCCCGCCATCGTCATCGAAGACTGTCACATGGATCGTGTAGGTTCCTGGCGCGGCGTATACATGGTTCAAGGCGAATTCCTTGCCGTTAAGTGCCAGCGGCACTACATCGGTATCGCCGGAATGCCAATCGTAGTCGACCGCGGCAGTCCAGAGATCCGTGCCCGGGTCGCTGAACGTGCCCACCTGGCCAAAGACGGTACCGGCGTCGATCGCACGGTCGGGACCGGCGTTGACATTCGGTGCCACATTGTCGATATGGAGCGGCCGCGTGTAGTCGGTATGACCACCATCCTTGTCGACGATGCGACCGATCACCGTCAAGTCTCTCGGACCGTCGCTGAGCAGACTGCCGGGAATGCTTAGCGAAACGACCGAAGCCGTGCTGGCGACGGTTGTCTCGGCAAGAACCGCACCAGTGCCATCGAGCAATCGGTACGTGTAGCCCACCGCACGATCGGCAGCCGAAACATCCGTCGGATTGAGGAAGACGAAGGTTGCCCCCGCGCTCTCATTCGCGGTTGATGGACCGTTGAAC
Organism: uncultured Planctomycetaceae bacterium; assembly: GCA_963789525.1. Lineage (GTDB taxonomy): Bacteria > Planctomycetota > Planctomycetia > Pirellulales > Thermoguttaceae > CAVXFB01. The sequence goes on along the minus strand of CAWBLA010000003.1, from coordinate 259,742 downwards.
TGCGCCACGGTCGGTGCAGCGTTCGTCACCGTCACGTTCTTCGTCGTTACATCGGCGAAGAAGCCGTCTTCGTTGAGCAAGCCGAGCTTGATGACACGCGTGGGGCCCACCGGAGTCGAATCGTCCGCGTAGACGTGACTGACAATGCGGTTACCGGGCAACGCCGCAGCCTGTATCCATTGGCCCGTCTGGCCGTCGCCGTCCGGGTCGCTGCCGTCACCCCAGTCGATGAAGTACGCGCTGACGGCATCGGTCCCCGGATCTTGGACCAATCCCAGCGTGAGTTGGTAGCTGGACGCCTCGGCCGAGGTGGCGTTGCCTGCCAACGTGGTCGTCGGCGCCACGTCGCTGACCGTTACCACAATGCCGCCGACCGGCGAAGCAACATACGGCCCGCCGTCCTCATCGGTGGCCGTGGCGGTGATCGTGCGAACCGTCGGTCCGCCGCTTACCACGGTATCGCCATCCGGATACACGTGCGATGCAATCGTCACCGTCTCCCAGAGGCCCGTCGTGCTGTTGAACGCGCGGACGCTGTTGCCGCCAAGACCGTAGTCGGCGGCCACTGTTTCGATTCCGTCGCCCCAGTTCACTTCCCAAGCCGAAATCGTGTCGTCGACCGGATCGCTTGCCGTAAGCGTAAGGCTATACGAAGTTCCCTCATCGACCGCTGTCGCCCCGCTGATTGCCACGCTCGGCGCCACGCTGGAGACCGCGATGATCGAGCCGACCGTCGCGCTCCCGCCGTCCTCGTCGCTAACCGTCAGGCTGACCGCATAACTGCCGTTGTCGTCCGGCGTGAAAGTGTACTCCGTCATGTCCACGCCGCTGGCCGACGCGTACGCCACGTCGCCCTTCAGCACGCTCCACGTGTAGGTCAGCGTGTCGTTGACGCCGGCTGGGTCGGTGGCCGTGGCGGTCACCGTAATCGCCGTCCCCTCTTCCTGCGGCTCGCTGATCGATACGATCGATAAGCTCCTCGGGGCCACATTGGAGACCTCGACGGTCGACTCGACCGTCGCGCTCCCGCCGTCCTCGTCGCTAACCGTCAGGCTGACCGCATAACTGCCGTTGTCGTCCGGCGTGAAGGTGTACTCCGTCATGTCCACGCCGCTGGCCGACGCGTACGCCACGTCGCCCTTCAGCACGCTCCACGTGTAGGTCAGCGTGTCGTTGACGCCGGCTGGGTCGGTGGCCGTGGCGGTTACCGTAATCGCCGTCCCCTCTTCCTGCGGCTCGCTGATCGAGATGATCGTCGGGCTCGGGGCAACGTTGGAGACCTCGATCACTTGCTCCACCGTGTTGCCGGCGGAGAGAACGGCCACCAGTTCGTTCGTTCCCGAGGTGAATGTGCCTGACAGGTAGCCCACACCACTCGTGCTCCAGTCGACTGCCGCCGGCCAACCGGCAGGCTGCCGCGTGCCAGCCTCGGACGTCAAGACTCCAGTCACGCGGGCGGTGCTCCAATCCGAGACATACTCGGCTGCCAACTGGAACGTGCCTTTTTCCAGGTATCCGCTCGTGTCGTACCCGTAACCGTCCGCCAGGATCCACCACGTTCCCGTGTACGTGACCGTGTGCCCCACCACCGAAGCGATCTGGCCATCCATCGCCACGCCGAACTTGGCCAGGTCACCGCTGACCTGTGGCAGGTCGGGCGTTGCTGCATAGCGCTCAATCGCCCGAACTCGAAGGCTGCCTCGGAAACGCCGCCAACATCAGTCCGATCCGTTCCGTCGGCCACCTGGCCCACTTGCATCCAGCCGCCGACGATCGCGGAGGAATTCTCGCTGTGAATCTCCGTTGCACCGAACTCCATGCGAACCGACGGGGCAACGGTCGTGCCGCTGTCATCGGTAACGGTCAGGACAACGCGATAGCTGGCGTTGTCATCAGGGGTGAAGCTGAAGCTCGTCACGTCCACTCCCGAATCGGTGGCAAATGCGGCCGTCTCGGCGCCTTTGAACACCTGCCAACTGTATGTCAGCGTGTCGTTGGCACCGGCCGGGTCGGTGGCCGAACCGGTCACCGTGATGGCCGTCCTCTCCACCTGCGGCTCACTGATCGACACGATCTGCGGGGCCGGCAAAACATTGGCGACGTCGATGGTCGAACCGACCGTAGTGCTGCCGCCGTCCTCGTCGCTGACCGTGAGATTGATCGTGTAGGTAGCGTCGTCGTCCGGCGTGAAGGTGTACTCCGTCATGTCCACGCCGCTGGCCGAATCGTAGGCTTCGTGGTCCTTCAGCACAGTCCACGTGTAGGTCAGCGTATCGTTGGCGCCGGCCGGATCGGTGGCCGTGGCGGTCACCGCGATCGCAGTGCCCTCGACTCGCGGCTCGCTGATCGACACGATGGCCGGGCTGGGTGCGACGTTCGTAGCCGTCACGCTCACCGAGTCCGTTGTCGCGTTGCCCGCCACGTCGGTAACGGTGTACGAGAAGACATATGTGCCGTCATCAACGGGGGTGAAGGTCAGCGTGTCGCCGGACACGTCATCCACCATCTGGCCGTTGGAGCTGCTTACCAGATGCCAGGCGAGGCTGTAAGGACCGTATCCGGTGCCATCGTCAAAGGTGCCCGTCAGCGTCACAGATTCGCCTTCGGCGGCCGACCGATCGCTACCGGCGTCGACGGTCGGGCCGGTGCTGTCGATGTACACCGTCATCGCACCCGACGTACTGCTGTTGCCGGCCTGATCGGTGGCGCGTGCGAAGATGATGTGTTCGCCGTCGGCCAGCAGCGAACTGGCGATGATCCACGATCCATCCTCGGCGGCCGTGGTTTGGCCGAGGCTGGTTGTGCCTTCCATAATCGCGATCGTCGCCGGGCTCGGTCGTGCCGGTGAAGTCCGGCGTGCTGTTCCTGGTGATATTGTCGGAGTGAGAATCGCCGGTGTCGCTTGCGTCGGTCAGATGAGGAACCGCGGGGGCCACAGGCGGAGTTTCGTCCAAGCCGCTCGGCTGGAAGCCCGGCGTCGCCGGCTCCTGGTCGGTTCCATCGGTCAGCCAAGCAACGACGCTGACTGGGCCGACGACCGCGTCGCCGGTCGCCATTGAACCGTAGGCATAGGTGTTCGAAGGGGTGGTCGGGCCATTCGCGCTGCCCCACCAGTTGCCGGCGGCATCGGGAACTGCCTGGCCTTGATTGTTCAATCCGGCCACCACGTTGCAGGAAATGCTGTTCCCTGTGATGAGAACGTCCGTTGGACCAGCATTGTCTTTGCCAGGCTCGCCGAGACGGATGCCGGCTTGGTTGTCTTCAACGACGTTGTTGCGGATAGTGACGCTAGCCAGCGTGGCGGCTTTGCTACCGCCGTAACCACCATCATCGCGTGCCTTTACCGCAAGAGCAACGCCATTGACGGCATCGCCGGTCCCCGATCTCGTGATCGTCGAGTTCTCGATAACGATATTGCTGTAGCTGCCGTACTTGAGATTGATGTCGATGCCGGCCGCCCAGGCGCCCTCGGTGCCGCTGCCGTCGACCGTTATGTTGTCGAATGTAGCGTTGTCCAGCTTCTCCACGTAGATGCCCTTCGAAGAGTTGCCGCTGAACGTGGTGTCCTCTACGAGAACATTCCGCAGGTAGCTACCGGAGTTATAGCCCATGTAGGCTTCCATCCCGTAGACATTTTCATCGAAATGCGACTGGCGGATCGTAAGGCCGTCAATGCTGGCGCCGGTGGGAACGCGCAAGCCGGTTCCGCCATTGCCGGAGAACGTCGAGCCCACGACAAGAACATCGCTATTGACACCGGTATGGTTGAGTTCGAAGCCGTGCCCCTCGTTTCCGACGGCTGCCACGTTCTCAAAGGTATAGAACGCACCGGGCGTGCCGATTTCGATACCGGCGCCGGAGTTGCCGCTGCCGAGCGCGCCGGTTAAGCGGAGACCACGAACAACAAGACGATTGTCCGCATCGAGTCCGCCCGCACTAATGCGGAGAACGTCGTCGTTTGCCGTTGCCGAGGCGACGATCGTGTCGACAAGCGGATCATCACCGCTGCCAGCACCGACCAGGGCCAACCGCTTGCCAATTGTCAAATTCTCGCTGTAGCTCCCGGCCGCGACGTTGACCGTATCACCCGCCGTCGCCACATTGATCGCACGCTGGATGCTCGGCGAGTCGGAACCCATGTAGGCAGAATAGCTGTCTGGTGTAACGAACAACGCACCTGCGACCAATCGCACCAATCCCACGGTGCCGGTTGCGCTGAGCGGCGCCACCGTGAACGCTGAGCCATCGACCTGGTGGAGGATCTTGTCTTCCAGGGTGAACTGGTCGGCGAGGTTGGCGCTGTCGGTGGCGATGCCGTCAATCGTGTTGCCGACCGCGGTGGTCAGGTCCCACGTTCCCGTTCCGGCATGTGCGATGGCGGCCAGCCCGGAAGAATTGATCGCGTTGTCGGAGAACTCCGTGAACAGCCCGGCGGCATCTTGCATCAGCAGCACGCCAATGCCATTGCCGGAAACGGTGTTGTCGGCAACGCATAGAGCCGCCGAGACGGGGCGGTTGAGGTCGGGACCGAAGGCCCACCCCGCACCATTGACATAGCCGCTGACGTTGTTCCCGCTGATGGTCGTGTTGAGAAACTGCCCGCCGACGCCCGCCTGGCCGGAATCGTTTCCAACCACCGTGTTGCCGGCGATTTGCGAGTTGTCCAGGTAGCCGGTGATGCCATAGGCGGCGTTCAAGACGGTGTTGTTTTGAATAGTGGCGGTGGTGACGATATCGTCGTCAGTGCTCGGCGTTCCGCGATCGTCGCCGGCGGTAATACCGCTGGTGCCTGCTCCATCGACCAGGTTTCGCTCGACCATGCCGCTGGTGGCCCGCCACAAGTTGATGCCATCGACCGCGGCGTCGACGACATAGTTGTTCCGGACCGTGACATTCGCGGCGCCGTCGCTCTTCGTGACGTGGATCGCCTTCGTAGTATTGGCAAACTCAAAACCATCGATGGTAACGTTGTCGGCGTTGATGCGGAAGGTGCCCAAATTGCCGTCGGTCAGACCGGGATCAATGATGGTTTCGCCAGTCTCCGTGTCGCGGGTCCGGGCGTCCTGGCCGTATTTGGCGCCCAACAGGGTCACGCTCTTGTCGATCGTGACGACCTCGTCGTACGTGCCGGCGTTGACGAAAACCGTGCTGCCGGAGACCATGTCGACAGCTTCCTGGATGCGGCCGGTGGCGCCAAGCTGTGGGCTGTCGTCGTCGACGTTTAGGAAGCTGAAATCGCCGGCGAAGCCACGAACGCCACCGTCAGTATCGTCGCCGGAATTGAGCCAGGGGGTGAAGTCGACTCGCGTGCCGCCGTTCGCCGCGGCCTTGACGCTGGCAGCGCCGTTGTCGCCCCACCAGTTCCCAGAGGCATCCACGCTGCCCGAACCGCCGCTGATCGTCATTGAGCCTAGCGTGTTGTTGAAGAATGTGACATTGCCCAAGGTGGACGAAGCCACGACCGCATCGGCCTGACCACTGTCGCTAAAGATGTTATTCGTGATCTGCGCATCGGTGAAACTGGATTGCTGCAATCGCAAGCCGGCGGTCGCCGACCCGGTCACCTCGTTGCGCCGGATCTCGATGGGCGTATCGCTTGCCTGATAGATGGCGATGCCGCCGTTGGGATCCCAGCCAGGATTCCCCGAATGCTCGACGACGTTGTCAAGAATGTGGATGCCGGCGGTCGCCTCGGTTCCATAGTTCCAGACCACGATTCCGCCCTCGGCGGCGCCGTTGATTGTGTTGAACTGGATGGTGCCGCTCGAACTCGTGCCTGCCGCAAATTGCTGGCCAAGCCAGATTGCGTTGCAGGGAGCGTTTGTAATTTCGTTGCCGTCTGCCGCCGTCGGACCACCAATGAGCGCTCCGGTCGTTCCGGTTACCCAGATGCACGTCTTATTGAGCACGTTCGCACGAACCGTCGTTCCGGAAGAACCGACTGAGCCCGTACCGGTGAGATAATATCCTTCCACGTCGTTCGGCCCGCTGGTGTCGTAATGCGTCCGCTGCACCAGCAGACCGGTCGTATTCTCCGCTCGAACGGCATAGTAGGCGTCGTAGAACGTCACGTCCTGGACCGTCACATCGTCCAGAGTCGGATCGGCCACGGCCCAAGCTCGCTCCCGCCCGCGCCACGATGGCGTAGCCGCCGGTAGCGACCTGGTCGCCCATGAAATTGGTGATTCGCAGATTTTCAATTGTCACGCCATCCGATTGCACGACAATGGCGCGGGGATAATTGTTGCCCACGCCGCTGGTATCCTCGCCGGCCCCATAGCTACCGCCATCGAGGATCGTGCCGGTGACGGCGTCCTGGCCGGCCCCTGTCAGGGTCAGGGGTTTGTTGATGATCGCCAAAGCGCCATCAACTGCCGTAAACGTTCCCGCCCCCACATCGACGACGTTGCCGGCCGTAGCGGCGTTAATCGCGTCTTGAATAACGCTCCGCACAGCCACAACGCTGACGCCGAAATCCTCGGGCGCAATGCTCCGTCGGATTGGGTAATGTACACGTCACGATCCAGGTCGTTGTCGGCAACGATTTGGGCCAGCGAGGCGGTGTCAACCGGGGCGGCGGTCGTTTGCGCGGAAGTACGGACCATCAAGTCGGCGGCCAGAGCCAGTTGGTTTGTGTTGTTCGCCAACACATTGCCCAACAGGTAGACATCGCCCTGGGTGCGGGGCAGGCCCGTCAAATTGGCAATGGCGATGGCCGCGCCCCCGGGATAGGCGATTCCCGTAACCGTATTGCCGGTAATGTCGAGGCTATTGAACTGGCCGGCAATGCCGAAGGCCGAATTGGCGCCGCCCAGGATAATGTTGCCTTGAATCGCGCTGCCATCACCGAGATAGCCAGAAATTCCATATTGTGAGTTGGCAACGATGTTGTCGGTGATGGCAAAGTCGATGGAAAAAGCGCCGACGGCATCGCCGCCAGAGGTGATGCCTGGGCCGGTCGCCACATTGGCGATGTAGTTTCCGGTAACGGTCGAACTGGTCGCCGCATGGCCACCGACGAAGATGCCGTTGGAACTTACCGCCCCCACGGCCGTCAGTCCATCGATCACGTTGTTCTCGACGGTCACACCGCTGATGCCGCTCGCCTTGTCGGCGTAGACGCCGGTGATATCGGCGCCGCTGGTGGCCGGCAGATCGATCTTGAAGCCATCAATCGTCACGTCGTCCGCGGTCACGGTGACTGTGGCGATCAGCGAACTCGAGACCTGTCCGATGATTTCCGACTCGCCACTAGACTCGCGGGCTACTCCGCTTGCCAACAGTTCGGTATATCCCGTCTGGCCTGCTTTCGCTCCCGAGAGCGTCAGGGCCTTGTCGATCGTCACGTTCTCACTGAACGTGCCGTCCGAAACGTCGACCTGGCCGCCAGCGTTCGTGCCGTCGATCGCTGCCTGGATGGACGCGTAGTACTCACCCTCGCTATTGGAAATGGGGGCGAACAATCCACCGGCCGGTTGGAAGCCCGGCGTACCCGGTTCGTCGTCCAGGCCGCTATCGAGCCATCGGACGAATTGCACGTTGCCGGCGTCGATCGTCCCGGCTTGGGAAGCCAGATCTTAGGTGTTGTCGGCGTTTGCCGGCCCGCTGGCGCTGCCCCACCAATTACCGACGGCATCAATCGCTGCCATTGGTGTGGTTGGCCAAAGAATGGAGACTGTTGGCCGACAGCGTGCACACCGCTGATGCTCCCGCTGCCGACTGCGTATATCTCGACGTCCTCATATAAGGCTCGTGCCCGCCATCAAGTTGTTCTGAATTGCCAGACCATCGAGGGCCACATTGGGAGTTTCCACGTCCCACGCCAACACGTAAATGCCCAGTCCGATGGCGCCATAGAACTCGTTGCCTCGAATCGTGATGTCCGATTGGTTGCGGCGGGCGACGACCATGATGGCCGTGGCCGGCTCGTGGAGATTCGCGCCGCTATCGGCGGTGATAATATTGTTCTCGACGACCGAATGCGAGGCATTCGTCAATTCTAGACCGTAGCCGGAGAAATCGTCGATGCTGGCCGCGCCGTAATTGCGCAGGATGTTGCCGCTGATGGTCCAGTAGGTATGATCGCCGATCGCGCCATTGTTACCGACCAGGACTCCGTCCCATCCAAGATCGTGCATCACATTGTCGCGAATCGTGATGTGATCGGTTGCCGCTTCCCACGCGGAGACTGCATTGCCCACGCCGTTGCCATTGGATGCGAAGTTGGCGATTTCGAAGCCGGCGATAGTCACATCATGAACGCCATTGGCGATGAAGAACCCGCTGCCTGGCAGGTCTGCCGTCGATCAGCGGGGCATTTGCACCCGTGCCGGGTGCCACGTCGCCGGGATCTCCCAAGATCGTGAGATCCGACTTGTTCACAACGATGTTGCCCGCATACGTGCCGGCCGCGACGTAGATGGTCCCGCCGGCACCCGTCGCGCAACAGCCTGTACCGGCATCTGGATCGTGGCAAATGCGTCAACACCCATGGCAGTGGCCGAGCCGCGCGCCGTCGGGATCGACACCGAGCGCGACCGTCGCCCAATTGTCATCGACATACACCATCGATGGGGCCGGCAGTTGGCCGATCGCATTGTCGGTATCAATGTTCGTCAGCGCGGGGTCATCATCGTTGTCCCACAAGTAATTCTCGATCATTGTCGGATCGACGTAGGGGCCAAAATTGTTTCCCGGGCCATGACGTCCGGCTGTCCTCCGGCCACCGTGTTGAGATTTTGATGGCATAGTTGCCGGCGATGATGCCGTCGGTGTAGCCGGTAAGGTCGTTGTTGCCGACGCTCGACACGTAGCCCAGGAACCCAGCATCCGCCGCCGGCGTCGACGAGGGCGCCGTTTTGGACGAGAATGCCGACCGCGTTGCCGCGCAGGTCGTTGTTTTCGATCTTGGCCGTCCCGGCGTCGACGACAACACCGGCCTTGGTCGCGCCGGTTACGTCGTTGCCGCGGATAGTCACCAGGCCGGCAGCCGGCGACACGACGTCAATCCCCTGCTTGACGTTGCCGGTGACGTGGTTATCGACAACGGTGGCGTTCGCGGTGTCGAAGCCCGGGCAAATGCCCACTGCCCAGGTGCCGGAACCGACGACGTCGTGAACCGTGTCGTCGTGGATATTGATGTTATCGGCGGGATCGGCGGCGCCATTGCCCCACGTAAGAATGCCGACCGCCGACGCCCTGGGATCGGAGTTTCCGATGTTGTAGATCGTATTGTGATCGACTTCCAAACCGTCGATCGGGCCAACGTTGATGCCGTAGGTTCCGAATGCCGCGCCCGTCCGATTCATCAGGCCGATGTCGTGGATGACATTGTTGGTCAGGCGCACGTTCGCCAAAGGCGATCCCGTCGGATAGACCGCGATGCCCGAGGCATCGGCCGTGCCGGCGTAAAGATGGTTAGAGATGTCGAAGCCGCTGACGGTGACGTCGCTGGCATTGACCCGCACCATGTAGAAATTACCCGTGGCCGAACTGCCGTCGAGGAACGTGGCGCCGGAACCAGCCGTGCCGACAACGGTCAGCGGTCTCGTAATCGCGATTGATTCGTAGTAGGTGCCGGGCGCCACGTTGACGATGTCTCGGTCGGACGCAACGTCAATGCCGCGTTGCACTCCGGCGGTTTGCGCCGTGACGTAGACATTGGCCGCGACCCAGGTTACCAACCCCAGGCCCGCCGCGTCCAAGGCGTGGTCGACCCGGTCTTCGATCGCGTAGTCATCGTCCAACGAAGCCTTGTCGTACGCTCCGAAGTTGACAGACGTAGCGTCGATCGCGTTGGGGGCCTGGTTCGCGATGAACTTGCCGCCGGCACTGACGGCGAGGCTGTCGCCGCTCATGGTGACCACCGGAACGACACCGTCGCCGGCGCCGTCGTCATAGACATGCAAGGCGACACCGGCGTCGGTAATGACGTTGTCCGCCAGAGCGGCCACCGAATCGGAGCCGTTTCCGCTAAATGTGTAGACGGCAATGCCCATGTTGCCGCCATGGATCTCATTGCTAGCCAGCGTGGTATTGCTTTCATCGACGAAGACGCCTTCGTAGCGGTTGGCATCGTGCTCGGAATGTTCGGCCGTGGGCCCGAGCTTGTTGCCGGTGATGCTGATCGCGCCACCCCAACTGTAGATGCCGATGTCATTGCCGAAGACCTGGTTGTTGTCGACAGTCGTTCCGTCGGCCGCGCAGGCCAGAGAATGCCGACCGATTGGACGGCGGTGAGCGGATCGGGACCGCCGGGATTGCCGGGGTTGTCCACCGCTGTGGCGGAGTATTCGTGGCCGCTGACGGTATTGCCCGAGATGTGCCCGATCGCGCCACCACTGACTTGGATGCCATTCTGGGCTATGGCGATGGTGCTGCCGACGCCCGTAACGATGTTGTTGGTGATTTCCGCGGTCAAGCCGGCGCCCTTGGCGACAATGCCGCCCTTTTGGTAGTCGGTAACGAGGTTGTCGTCGAGGGTTACGGTGCGGCTGGCGCCGTCGGCGTTGTACACGTAGATGCCGAGGCCATGCTGCGACCCTTGAACGACGTGATTGCGGATCCCGGTAACGGCGAGGCGTTCGGCGTTGCCGCTGGCGTTGTAGAACGCCAGTCCCACCATGCGATAATTGGCATCGCCCTTCCCCGCGCCGTCGATGGTGAGGTCTTCGATCGTGGCATTGGCGTCGTGGATCGTGACCACAGGACGATACGCGTAGCCACCGCCATTGAATGCTTCCGTCAGGATGTCCGGCGAGACCACGTTGGTGGCGGCGGCGCCGGCGCCTGTAACGGTAATGTCCTTGGCAACATCAAGCTGCTCGACGTACGTGCCCGGCCCGGCCTTGACCGTGCGCGCGCGCAGCGGTGAGAGCACCATCGGCGACCATGTCGATCGCCTCCTGGATGCGGCCGGTGGCGCCGCTTTGCGGGCTGTCGGCTGCGACGTTCAAGTAGGAGAAGTCGCCCTGGAAGCCGACTGTCGCCGGATCTGTGTCCGTTGCGCTGTTGAGCCACGGCGTGTAATCGACGTCGCCGGGAGTCAAGCCGCTGACGGCGGCGGCATCGGCCGTCCCCCACCAGTTGCCGGAGGCATTGACCAGCGGCGCCGTGCTGCCGACGGCCCCGTCCATGTTGCCGGACAGATCGTTGTTGAAGACCGTGACGTCGCTGGTGTCAGTATCGTCATATCCGACGGCTACGCCTTCGACTGTTGCCGTTGATGAAGTTGTTCGTGATCGTGGCCTGGCTACCTGAACCATAGAGGGTGGTCGACCAGGACGCCGGCGGAAGTGGAGTCGTCGACCGACGCCACGCCCAGATTGTTCGTGATCGTGTTGCCGGTGATCGTGGCATGTGCGCCTGCGCCGACTTCCACGGCATAGTCGAGCCAGTCGCCTTGGCCTTGACCGGTGTAGGTGTTGCCGCTGAACGTGCCGCTGGTCGAGTCGCCGAAGAAGAGCACGCCCACGCCCGATGCCACCGAAGATAGAGTTCGTGACGTCGAGGTGGCTGTTGGTGCCGAAAATGGCTACGGCCGTTCCGGCGTAAGCAGGCCCGCTGGCCTCGTACTGGATGTTCGCAAACGCGACGTCATCGATCGAGCCGGAGCCGAGATTGCGGATGCCCTGGTAGACTTTGTGCCCGTCGCCGTCGAGCGTAACGTGGTTCAAATCGAGGGTCTTGCCTGCGCTGACGAGGAACCACCCCTGGCATCGCCGGAAGCGCCCGTGTCGAAACCCGGATTGACGATCGTATTATCGCGGCTTTGACCGACGATCGACAATGTCTTGTCGATGACGACCTGGGACGGCGTGACGTACATGCCGTCGGCGACGTTGACCGTGTCGCCTTCGGTGGCGGCGGCGATCGAGTCTTGGATCGAACTGCGAACGTAGACGACGGCTTCGCCGTCGAGCGACTCAGATCGCAGGATCCCGTCGGGCTGCGTGATATTGACTGCCCGGTCCAGTCTGTTGTCACCGATCATCTGTTGCACGACGTCCGCAGCCAGGGCGACAGGGCCCGGCGGAGTCGAAAGCGTTACGGTGGTGGCCCCGTCGAAGACAAATTGGCTATCGTTGTTCGACATAATGTTGTCGCTCAGCGACAATCCGGCGGGAGCAACGCCGCCGCCGTAGACGCCCGTCTGCACGCCGATCAGGTTCCCGGTCAAGGTGTTTCCTGTAACGGCGGCATTGTCCGAACCGTTGCCAATCCAGATGCCGACGTCGCTATTCTGGACGGTATTTCCGCTGAGCATGTTGTCGCCTGAGCCCGTCGACGCGTCGGCACCGTCTGGCGCAATGCTCCAGCCGGATCCGCTCCCGCTATGAACGTCGCTGATGATGTTGCCGGAAATCGTATTGGTATCGCCATCCCAGAGGTAAATACCGTTGCTCGTCGCGCCGGAGATCCGATTGTCTATGTAGTTTCCTCCCGTGGAAGCGACGACGTCCATGCCGTCAACTCCTCCAGAGACCACGTTGCGCGAAACCGTGTTGTTGTCTGCCTGGTAGATATAGATACCTACCATGTTGTCCGAAATGTCGAGATTGTCCGAAATGAGCACCTGCTCGGACTCGCGAACGTAGATTCCGATTGACCAGTGAGCGGCACCGGCGGGGCCCGTGTGGTCCTTGATGGTATTGCCGGAGATGGTGCCGGTCGCGCCGAAGGCCACCATGACGCCGTTTTGCGCCAGGATGCCCGAATTCGTGGTGCCGACGCCCGTCAGGCTGTTGCCGCTGATGACGACGTAGGGGTCGGCCGCGTCGCCGCGGTCGCCCTCGGCGACGATGCCGCCAAACGTGTAGCCGGAAAGGACGTTGCCGTCGACGGCGAGGTTCGAATCGCCGAAGATGCGGATACCGTCGTTCTCCCGCGCGGTGCCGAAGTTCTCGATCGTCGAGTCGAACACTCCGGCGGTGAGGTCGGCGGCGTACACGTCGCGGAGGAAGACCGCCGTGAACTCGTACGTGCCGGCGGTGCGGTTCTGCCCGTTGGCGTCGATCGTGAATCCCTCGATCTGGACGTCGATGGTCCCCGCCGGGGCGTAGGCGGCGACGATGTAGTCCCACAGGGTGCCGGCCGGATAGCTGGGGTCGGGTTGGGTAACCGTGCCCGGCCGCATCGTCAGGCGCGAGGATCGTGGTGCCGTCGCTTCCGTCGCCGATCAGGTCGAGCGACTTGGTGATCGTGACCTGCTCCTGGTACGTGCCGCGCCGCAACGTTGACCGTGTCGCCAGCCGTGGCGGCGTCGACGCCGCGTCTGGATCGAGCCATCGTTCTGACTGACGTAAACCGTGTCGGTGCGGAGACGGACCAGCCCCAGCGACCCGTCATTCAGCCCATCCGTAATCTTGTCTTCGACCCCGTACAGAGGTGTCAGTTCGTTATCCGAGGGACCAAGACTGTCGAAGGTGACACCCGTGGCGTCGATTTCCTGGCCGTCCAGCGCGCCGTCCGCCAGGGCAATATAGTTGCCGCTCTGCCCGTTGAAGATCAGGTTGCCGAAGGTGTTGCCCGACAAGTGCGGACGTGGTCGCCCGCGTCACAATCGTCGGATACCGACGGATCATAGAAAGTCGTCTGATTATCAATCGCGATACCCGTGGCACCGCCCGTAACGCTGTTGCCGCTGCCAAAGGTCACCGTGCCGCCGTTGATCTGAATGCCGGTGGCGTTGCCGGCCAGAGTGACGTCCTCCAGACGAGACGGTCGTCGTGGCGTTGGCAGTGGTTGGATTCTGCTCGATGTAGAGGCCGTAGTCGGCATTGGAAATCGAGTTGCTGCCGCTAAAAGAGGCAGACACGTTCATCTCGCCCCAGTACCAGGTGGTCGTAGATACCAGGGCGCCGATCGAATTGCCGCGAGGCGCAGTGAGATCGACCGTGTTTCCCGTGAAGTTCACCGTCTCCGCCGTGGCCGCCAAAAGCCCCAAGCCGATGTCGCTGTCGGTTACCGTGTTGTTGTCCACCGTTACGTCGAGATACGGAACAAAGACCCATACGCCGTAGCTGCCGGCCGTGCCGTGAGTGACGTCGTTGCCCTGGATCAGGTCGGTCACGGCGCCACCGTGTCACCACTATTGTCCGTATGGATGCCGCTGCCGGAATAGCTGATGTGGTTGTTGGTGAACTGCGTGCCCGTGGAATGATTGGCCGAGATGGCATCGTTGGCATAACTTACGGTGTTGTCGTCGAAGATGCCGCCGCCGCCGTAATTGAACATGGCGATCGAATTCGGCCCGCCCTGCACGTTGGTGACCGTGTTGTGGTGGAAGTTGAATCCGCCGGCCGCACTGGGGCTGCGGGCGTAGATGCCGCGAAAGTAGATGTTCTGCACCGTTACGTCATGGACGTCCAGGTTGGAGAACAGGCCGTCGTCTCCCTCGATGATGCCGTTGCGGGCGTCGATGTCCGCGCCGCCGCGGACGACGCCGGAGGTCAGAGCCGGGATTATCGCCGTCCAGCGTCATGCCGGCGATCTCCACGTTGCTGCTGTCACCACGATCAGCTGGCTGCCGCTAAGGGAGGCATCGTCATCGCCGGGGGCGGAAAACGCCGGATACACGTCGTCGCCAATTCTCCGGCACCCAACAGATGCAGAGACTTGGAAATCGTCATGTTGTCCACATAAGTGCCGGCCAGAACGTTGACCGTGCCGCCCGCGGTTGCCCGGTCCACGCCCTCCTGAATCCGGCCTGTGTCGCCGACCTGGACGCTGGCATCGGAAACCGTGAGACTAGAGAAATCACCCTGAAAACCGTCAGCGATCGTGCCGGCGTCGGTGCCGGTGTTCAGCCACGGCGTGTAGTCGACGCTACCCGTGACGCGGCTGGCCGGGTCGACGCCGTCGCCCCACCAGTTGCCCGACGCGTCAACGACGGCCGACGGATCGTTGTTGGCGATTGCCTTGCCAATGCCATCGGATAGGTCATTGTCGCGCAACACGGCACTGGTACCGGCGCTAACCGAAGACGCCGACGTGGGTTGGGTCACTATTGGTCGCCCGCACCCAACTATTGCTGACATCGAGGCCGCCGCTGGCAAGGTTGATTCCCAATACGCCGCCCTCGACCTTTGCCGCCTGCACCGTCAACGTGTTGCCGACGAACGAGATGCCGCCCAAGCCGGTATTGCTGACCGTCATGCCCCGCAGCGTTACGTCTGCCGTCGCTGAATTGACCGCAATCCCATAGCCGTACGCGGCGTTGGGATTGATGAGAGTCGCATCGGCTCCGTCAATCCCGGAGCCAAGCAAGGTCAGCGACTTGTTGATCGTCAGGGTCTCGGAAAACGTGCCTGGGGCAATGTTGATCGTTCCGGCGGGGTCGGCCGCCGTGATTGCCGCCTGAATCGTGCCGAACGCATCGTTGCCCCACTCGATGCTGTCGCCCACGCCTTTCTGCCACTGGACCATGTCGCCGGCGTCCAGGATTCCGTTGGTGTCGGTCAGAACCAGCCAGTCGCCGGCTAGGTGCGTGAACTGATCGATCGAGTAGTCGCCGGGATTGTCCACGTACGACACGCTCAAGAGTCGCCGCTCTTCCAACTGCTCGACGCGGGGTGAGCCGGGTCGAGGACCGGCTCCATACGCCAGACCCGTAGCGTGCTTGTCGGCTATCGCGCATCCGAAAGGCATGCACAAGTCCGGCCACAATCGGTCTGGACTGCTCGTCGCTTAGGGGTAGAAATCGCGGGAAAACCCAGGAAAAACGGTCGGCGCCGCTGAACTCCGTCGGGACGGAAGTGACGAATCAGCTTCCCGAGACGTTGTCGAAGGAATGATACGTGTCCCATAGCGTTAAACTCCTCTGGGGGCGGTTTCCAAACTCAATCGCAACCGGTAGGCGGGGTTTTCTCGAAGAAAACCTCGCTGGGAGTTTGAAACCCGAGGCACGCGCGGGGGCGTTCGTTGAGTAGATTTTCCACCCTCCGCACCTCGTGATGGGAGATCTCGCGAAAGTCGGTCCCCTTGGGAAAGTACTGACGGATTAGTCCATTGGTATTCTCGTTCGTGCCGCGCTGATACGGACAGCCCGGATCGGCATAGTATAACTCCAGCCCGAGGTGCTTTTCAAGGCGGTGGCAGCGGGCGAATTCGCGGCCGTTGTCGAAGGTGATCGAGCGGCGTCGTTCCTCATCCAACTCCCGCAAACGCCGTTTGACTTTCTCATGCACATGCTCGGCGTTTTTGGATTGAATCTTGACGATGATCGTGAACCGCGACTTGCGATCCACCAAGGTCGCCAGACCGCCCGTGCCGGGAGGGCCGAGTACCGTGTCGCCCTCGAAATCGCCCAGCCGCAGCCGCTCTTCGATCACTTCCGGGCGCTGATCGATGCGGGCGGCATCTCCGCTGGCGGCGCTTTTCCCCGTGCATAAGGGCGTTTCCCGCGACGCCGCAGAAACGACTGCCAATGTTCGCGGTTCGCGTCTTGCTCGATCCAGGCGTAGATCGTTTGCGCCGAAACGCGGCGATCGGTCCCCTGCCGCCGCATCCACCCCGCGATCTGTTCCGGCGACCATTCGTGCGCCAATTTGCTGCGGACGACCGCGTTGAGTTGGGGATCGTCCATCTTTCGCGCCAAGGGACGCTCCCCTCGCCGCCGCTGCGGCCTCCCGCTGGGCTTGGGCGGCATAGTATTCACCACCCATGGAGTTCCGCCGCAACTCTCGGCTGATGGTGGAAGGGCACGTGCCACGGCTCGGGCGATTTCCTTCTGGTTCGCTCCCTGATGCCGCAATTGGGCTAGCCAATCGCGCTCTTCCAACGTAAGATGGCAGGCCATCGCTGGGTCTCCGTTCCCAAGGAGAAGTTTGTAAGACCTCCCCTATTGGAACATCCCAGCGATGTCTTTTCCTATACCAGTTTTCGAGGCTCATTTTTCGAGCCGCGATTGCGATTGAGTTTTGAGACCGCCGGGCGCAATAGAGATGATCGAGCGCGGCAATGGCGAAGTGTGCCACGGCTCCGGCGACAGATCGATCGAGAAACGTTCGAAACAACAGCAGCAATTCATCAACGCAGCGTTGGTCAGCGAAACAGCTTCACGCTTGCATCACCCCGTTACCGCTTGCTTCCGCAATCCGTTGCCGACGACAACAAGCAGTCATCCGTCCCAAGCGACACAGCCCGCAGACCACCGGCAGTCGCATCCGGCGTAAAACAGGCAGCAGGCTTCGTCAATGAGACGAGGCAGTCAGAAAATATGCGGCGCGAGAAGATGCCTCATTCTTCGAGAAAACGGGTACAACAGGTTTCAATTAGGCTAAGAGGCGCGATTTTTGTCAATGGTTTGGCGACGCGCAGGCAGCATATTTCGGAAAATCGGTAAGGATGAGGGAGACGCGGGGGGGTAATCGACACAGTGTCATTTCTGTCGGCAACAACAGACATAATGGGGCGAGGTTGTTTCGTCGACCATCGTGTTTGCAGACGATTGTGTTTGTATTTGAGACGATTGTGTTTGTATTTGAGGATTGTCAGTTCATCGCCGTGTTTGGTAGCGCCGGAGATCAAAGTCCGGCGGATGACGACGCGACGAATGACAGGATGACAACGAGAATTTGACGAAGAAAGTAAGGCAATATTCCCCGTCGATGTGACAGCCAATTGCCACTTTGGCCAACCTGTCCGTGCGGAACGACCCAACTTGCTCATACCGGTGACGTGGGCAGCGACACGCCATCGCGCTGTTGGCACTAGCGACAAGATTGGGTGTAGCAGCTACCTTGGCGGCCTACATAGACCGGCGTTACGTGGGAATCGCGATGATGTAAGACTTGCAGTGCGACTCCGAGCGTTACGGCGTGAGAAACACCTCGGATCGCCCTCCAGTTTCGCGTTTTTGCCCTTTCGGACCTTCTCGTTTCGCTTCGAGTTGAGACCATTGCAGAATCCATTCGCAGACAGTCATCAACCACCGTTGGCCTTGCCGGCAAAGGACTTGCGCAATTCTCACTAGCCCCGGTGGGGCAACTCATGGGCAGTTTACCCCCTCAACCGAACTGATTTTCCGCATTCTCGCGGACTGCTGACGCCAGAACGTTGACGGCGCCGCCGATTTCGCGATAGTATGCGCCATAGGCATAGGGCCTTCAGGTATTGCTACATCACTTTCTTATTTCAAGGTAGCGTCGGCGGCCGATCTGAAGACTTCGCATTTTTTAGAAGCCTTCCTTCTTTCTCGGCAGCTTCTTTCCAAGCAATTCGGCCAGTCCTTGCGTGGATTGGGATCTCCTGACGGCGCATCCCCAGGAAGGTTCCGTCTGCGTGGCTGAGCAATGCCGGGGAGATGTGATCGGCCTTCGACGTAATCCGGAACGCGTTGGGAGACCACTGACATGTGCTGGTTTCAACGATTTGCATTCGTAGCGCTGTTCGGTGTGATGGTCCAAGTTGCCAACGCCGAAGTAATTAGTTGCGATTTTGCCAGCGTGGTCGGGGGATCGATCCAATTCACAGGCACCGGCGACACGGTCACGTTTCCCAATACGGGAACGTATGATTTCCTGATCACGGACTCGACGGCGCCAAGCCTTGTGGGCCTCTACGGCAACATCGGCGGAACGTTCACCGTCGGCGCGATCACCAGCCCGGCAGCGGGCTTCGAGCAAGCCAGCATTGCGACGACCGATGGCACGCTTCAGTTGTGGGACGGGGCCAGCCAATCGCTGATGGCCGACCTGGACTGGTTTAATGTCGCAGTCTTCGCCGATCTGTTTGGAGCCTTGGGCACAGGCTCGGCCAACCTCACCAACTTCACCTACTCCGGCGGCAACAGCGACTTGCATGCCTTCGCCGACGGGTACGACCAGACGGCCGTCTTGACGTTTCAGTTCTCGGCAAACAACAAACATTCGCTGACCGAACTGATGACGGACGGCCAAGTGAACAACACCAGCTATTCCGGCTCTCTGTCGGCGATTCCTGAACCCTCGGCCTGTGCCCTGTTGATCGCGGCTGTTCTCTGCCTGCTGGTCTGCGGCTGGCGACGCCCGCACTAGGGCACACGCCGAGGCGGGGCGGATGATCACGCCGACCTTACTTCCAGTCGGTCCTGCGATCTTTGGGTAAGCGTCCCGCGGAATACGTCTTGTGTGGTGCGGTAGGCTGATGTGCGTCGGCCGAGGCAGGCTCGGTCGCATCGACATCAGGAGCCCGAGCGTGAAGAAACGCAATTGGCAGATGTTTTTTGCCTTTGTAGAAGCTCACTTCGAGCGCGACTCTCGCGCCGGGCTCGGGGAGGACAAAGGAGGGGACATT
The DNA here is from genome assembly GCA_963789525.1 of uncultured Planctomycetaceae bacterium. GTDB lineage: Bacteria > Planctomycetota > Planctomycetia > Pirellulales > Thermoguttaceae > CAVXFB01. Next base: position 240,467 of record CAWBLA010000003.1, on the reverse strand, counting down.
CTACGTTAATTCATAAGTTGGCAGGAGTAGGCAATCCAGAAAACACGGGCAGCCGATAGAGTAGAATGTCCCCGTTTGTCCCCCCCGTTTGTCCCCGCATGTGTACGTCGGCACTAGCCCGCATTCTCACAGCGCCGCGGCGTAGCCGCGGCCGGGGCTTCGTCGAACGCCGGGACAGCCACGGCATCGCCAACAGAGGCAGAAATCGTCGTCCGATCACGGCCAATGGGGCCGCAAAGGGGAGCGATAGGGCGATTTTTCAACGCCCTGACCCTGGCGGCGCAGACCGTCAGCGGCGTCGGTCGGCGGGATGCCCTCATCCGCAAGCCTGAAACCTCTTATCCCGAGGCCGGCGACGGCAAGGACCATCGTCGCGGATTCTCGTGGACTTGGGCAAACACCCGTTGATACGGACAACTCTCCGACAACGAAATCCACACCCGACGAACCGTCAGCCGAACGAGCGCTCCTAATTTGAACAGCTTCAAGCGGATCGTGTCGCATCGGGCCGTTGCCATTTCCGTTTCACGCAGGCCGAACTCTCGCAATGCCGCCAAGAGTGTGTACGCGACGCTCGATAGCCACAGCCGCAACTGGTTCGCACGCATCGTCGCGCAACTCGTGCGGTCGGCGAACAGACACAATTGCTGCTCCTTGATCCGATTCTCCATCTCGCCCCGCGCACAATACAAGTCTTCGTACAATGCGCGGGCTTCGACCTCCGTAGGCGAAAGCGACGTCACGACAAAGCGAGGGTTGCTGCCTTTCGACAAATGCTCCGCCTTGCCCACCACTCGGCGCTCGCGGCTCCAACTCTTTCGCGTCCGACAGGTAAACTCCTTAAACACCCGCGACGCTTGTCCACTCGCCTCGAATTGCAGCTTCGCTTCGTGCAATTCCTTGCCCAAAATCCGCTGTAAACGGGCGTTTTTCGCCAAACCGAACACGTAGTCCACACAATTGTCTTCGCACCAACGCATCAAGTTCTCTCGGCAAAAACCGCTGTCGCCACGCACGATGATCCGCACCTGGGGCCATGCCAGGCGAATCCGCTCGACAATCTTCGCCAACTGTTTCACCGAGCCCGCCGCGCCGTCGATGTCCGACGGCCGCAGCGTGGCGCACAACAGATACTCGCCGCAGAAGATGTACAACGGCAGGTAGCAGTAGCTGTCGTAGTAGCCGTGGAAGAACCGCCCCAGTTGATGGCCGTGGATCGGATCGTCCGTGGCGTCCAGGTCCAACACGATCTCCTTCGGCGGCACGGGATGCAACGCCAGATAGGTTTCCACGAAGAACGCTTCAATGTCGCGATGCCGCGAGACCACCTTCTTGTAGCGGCTCTTTGCATCCGCCCGACGGGCGTCAGTTCCAAACGGTTCAGCGTGCTCTTGCCCGCCAACGCCTTGCCACGATCTCTGGGGTTGCAGCGATTCTGCCCTGCCGGATCGGCCTTGCCGACCAGCACGGCCAAGAGCGGATCGTGGCGCAGGGCGTCGTGATCGTTGAGGTCTTCGTAGCCCAAGGCCAGGCCGAAGATCCGCTGGGCCAGCAGGTCGTGGACCGTGTGCTCGATCAGATCAGGATCGCGGTGGTCGTCGAAGCAGGCGGCCAGTCGTCGGAGGATGCCGGTCTTGGCCTCGACCTCCCGCAAGAGGAGGCCGCCGGCGTCCGAAGTGATGGCCCCGCCGTCAAATCGCGCGGTGACGCTACGGCTTCCCAGCCCTTGGAAATCGAACCCGCGTGCGTTACACTCTGTCAACATTGGGCGGCCTCCTTGCTTGTGGCGTTGTTCGTTTAGACAAAACAACTTATGCCACAAACGGCCACCCTTTTCTATAGGCCTTGGTAGAGTCGAGGTGCGGCGCGGAACGCATCCGTTTCCGCACCCCGCTCATCGAACCGGACAGGCGGTTCTCCCGCATCCGGCTCTCGGACAAGGATGTTGACACAGTGGTCTTCATGCTTTCGCCCACGGGAGATTGCGAGTCAGCCTCGGCAGCCGGATCAGTCCCAGTTCTTGGTACAGATACTCGTCGGGGAAACGTGAGGTCCCCGCACCCGGCACCTTGTGCTTCTTACACAACCACCGGCGGAGCCGGTTCGTCACGTAGCTGCCTCCCGCCACCCGGAAAGCGGCTCGGTAAACATGAAGATGCACGCCGTCCCGCAACGTTCATACTCGTAGTCGATGCGTCTGGCATGGTTCTTCGTCGCCGGAATTGGCTTGCGGGTCTCCTTATGAAGTTGCACCGGCTGTTCATCCATGCAGAGCACCGGGCAGTCCGCGTCATACGGTTCTTCGTACGTGTCGAGGATTTCTTCCATCGCGGCAATGAATTCCGTGTCGGCCTCGGGCGGAATCACCCAATACTGGATCTTTCGTTTCGTCATTCCGTTTTTTTAAGCGTCTGGCGGATGGTTTCGTGGCTGATCGACTCGACCAACCCGAGTTCTACCACATGTTCCGCCAGCAGTCGAAGCGACCAGTTGGCATACCCTTTCGGCGGCTTGCCGAGACGCATCGCAATGACCTTCGCCTCCTGCTTGCCGTCCAGGCATTTCTGCCTCGGCGGCGTTTCACGCGGTTTGCCGTCCAAGGCCGTCCTAAATCCCTCGGTCACCAGACGTTTACGCAGATTCTCAACGGTCTGCACGCGGCACGACAATGCCTCGGCGATCTTTGCGTCGGTCCAGTTCGGCCCCCGCACATCCGCCTTCAGCAGAATCTGTGCTCGACGCACCTTCTGGGACGACCCCTTCAGCCGCTTGACCACGTCTAACAACTCTTCCCGTTCCCGCTTCGATAGTCGTACGATATACTTCTTGTTCATGTCGAACCCTCCTTGAGTTTGCGGAAGATTCGACGATTTCCCGATTTCACAGCAACCCCAATTTCTAAGCCTGACAAAGCACTAGTTTATAACGCATCTGCCGGGCGACGAGTGGCCCCTCTTCCCACTTCCAATTTCGCACGACCAAGGTGCATGGCAGTGCCGCGGCGAAAAGGGACAGTGCCATTTTCGCCGACCATCGCTGCGCGGCGGTGCCCACGAAGATTGGGACAGTCCCCTGCGGCACAAATCCTGCCCGGCTTATCGCCGCTGCGGCTCGCCGAGATGCAGCCGGGCATGGGGCGTACGGCATCGGCGGCGGGTAGCGGTGTTGCCGTCGGCAAGGGCAGATGGCGCAGCAGCCAGTCGGTCTGGCGGCTGGCGGGCACTTGAAGCTCGACGTGAGGCACCAGCGTCTGCACGAGCGCGACCACCGGCACGACGGGGTGGGCCGACTCGCCGAGCAGTCGAGTTCCACGGTAGCTCAGGACGGTGCCCTGGGTGTCGCAACGGCCCGAGAGATGCAGGCCGGCCTGGTCGAGCGTTGCCGACAGGGCCAGTCGGTCATAGGGCAATAACCCCATGTCCGCCGCGGCGTCGGTCGGAACCAAGCCCAGGCGTTCGACGGTCGCGGCGACGAGCGAGCGCTCGATGGTGCCCGGCCCGACGACGAGCGTTGCACTGCCGTCCTCGAGCCGGCCACATCGGAAGTGTGCCGATTGGATCGTGGCCTCGCCGACGCCGGAGAGCTTGTGCGGAAAGTGGTCGCTCACCAGGCTGCCGAGGTCCAGGTCCACGCAGTTGGCCAGTCACTTCGCCTTGCCAGCCGTCGGGCGTTTCGTCGGCCCAGATATAGCCGCGGAACCGGCATCGCGGGCCCAGCGGCTTCAATTCGCTCAAGGCCCAGCGCCAGCACGTTGCACGGCAATTCGCCGCCGCCGGTGTAGAGCTCGAAGCCGCTGGCCGGCGGCGAGACCTGCGCGATTGCGCACCAGGCGGATGCGGGCCGGCTCGGGCGTATCGACGCCGGCCAGGCGGAAGTGGAGCTCGGCGTGCGTGCCGCCCGGCAGTGTTCGATGCCTCCGTCTAGGTCGGTAAGCGTTTGCGCCATTGGCCGCCCGCAGGGTCAGTTCGGCCGCCGAGAATTGCAGATCGCCCGTCCAGCGGGCCGCCGAGCCTTGCATCGTGCGCTCGAGGCATTGCCAGATGCGATGGAGCGACCGCGGCGACCTCCGGCTGCGAAGCCGTGACCGCCAGCGACGGGCCGGTCTGGCGTGCCCGGCTCCTGTCGCGGCGACTTCCAGCAGCCGGCAACGGACGATCGTCTCGCCGGTTTCGGGATCAGCCAGTTCGAGTTGTTCGTAGAGCACGACGCCCGGTCGGAGATGCTCGAAAGCCGCCGAGCTTCACGTCGAGCCCCAATTGCCGGCCGAGCCGCTGGGCCTTCGCCTCGACGTAGCCCGGCAGATGCCGCCTGAGGCACCAGCCGCCGACGAGCAGCGTCGGCAGCACGCCGAACAGCAGAAAGGCGAGCGGCAAACCCGACGGCGGGTCGTGTCGTGAAGTCGGAACATCCTTGTTCAAGCAACCAAAGAGGACAAACCACGGAAGCACGGAGCAAACGGAGTAACAGCTAATTAACCCTGCGAAGGATAGCTTCGGTCAACTCCTTGTGTCATCGCCCGTCCTATGCATGGTCTCCGCCGTGCCTTCCGTGGCTCCGTGGTGTCTTTATCCGAGCTTCTCCCGGGCCATGTCGTGGAACAGTTTCCAGCGGGCCTGCATCTCGGCCAGGCTGTCGCCGCCGAACTTGTCGACCATCGCCCGGGCGATCTCGAAGGCCACGACGTTCTCGACGATGCAGCTTGCCGCCGCCACGGCGCAGACGTCGCTCCGCTCGTACGAGGCCTTCTCCGGCTGCTTGGTTTGCAGGTTGACCGATTCGCAGCGGCCGGGCCAGCGTGCTGATCGGCTTCATCGCGGCGCGGATCACGATCGGCTGCGTGTTGGTCATGCCGGCCTCCAGGCCGCCGGCGTTGTTGGTCGGCCGGGTGAAGCCCAGCGACGGCGTTTCGACCAGGGCCGGGTCGTAGCGGATCGGATCGTGGACCTCCGAGCCGAGTCGCGCGAGGCCTCGAAGCCCATGCCGATCTCGACCCCCTTGATGGCCTGCACCGACATCACGGCCTGGGCCAGCCGGCCGTCGAGCTTCTTGTCCCATTGCGTGTGCGAGCCGAGGCCGAACGGGACGCCCTCGACGCGCACCTCGATGACGCCGCCGAGCGTATCGCCCTGCTTGGCCGCACCGTCGATCAGCTGCTTCAGTCTCGGCGTCCTGGTCGGGATTGAGCGTGTACAGTTCGCTGCGATCGCGCAGCGCCCGCTGCTCGTCGAGCGTGCCGGGCTGTGGAGCGAACGGCAACCGGCCCGACCTGGACCACGTAGCCCAAAACGGCGATGCCGAACGGCGTCGAGCAATTGCTTGGCCAGCGCTCCGGCGGCCACGCGGACGGCCGTTTCGCGGGCGCTGGCCCGCTCCAGCACGCCGCGAATCGAGCCGAGATACTTGATCGAGCCGCTCAGATCGCCGTGGCCCGGCCGCGGACGCGGAAGATCGTCCATCTGCTCGATCTTGTAGTCCTTGTTCGGCACCAGCAGGGCGATCGGGCTGCCGATCGACCGGCCCCGCCACATGCCGCTGAGGATGTCGACGTGGTCGGTCTCGAGCTTTTGGCGACCGCCGCGGCCGTAGCCGCCCTGCCGGCGGTGCAACTCGGCGTCGATCGGCTCCGCATGGAGTTCGACGCCGGCGGGAAAGCCGTCGACCAGGGCCATCAGGGCCTTGCCGTGCGATTCGCCAGCAGTGAAATATCGCAACATAATTGCCAATTCTACCCAAACTTCCCCGCCGGGCATAGGCCGGTTTGCTGCAAGTAGCAGGCATACCGAGTAGCAGGCACGCTCCGCGTGCCGTAGCCGGAATTAACGAAGCAGCGGTCGCGTCACATTCGGGCCGCAGGAACCTGGCATCCGGGCTCGGTCGGTGTGTTCATTGCTGCAGCATGCTGAGCGTACGTGCTACTACGCGATGCCACAACTGGTCTTTCCCTCGGACCGGGTTTTTGGTACTAAGCCCGCCCGTGCTGCCGGCTTACCGACGTCTTTTCTCGCGGGGGATCGCCCCCTGGCAACCGGGGTCCGTTATGAGAGTCTTACTGCTGCGTGTCGGTGCGTTGAGTGCGTTGGTCGTGCTGGGATGGATCGCCATCGCCAACGCCCAGCGCGACGGCAATTCGGCGACCGACCAGAACACCTCGTTGGCCGTTACGGGCGAAGGGTCGCAGAACGTCAATCCATTGCGGCAGGAATCGCCCAGCCGCCCGGACGCATCGTCGGCCGGCTCGACCGATCGGTCGGTAAACCCGCTGCGCGGCGGCGATCCATTTGGGCTGCAGTCACAGCGCAATGCACCGCCACAGCCGGTCGATTCGATTCCGGACGCCTCGGCGATCGGCCTATCGGCGCAACGCAATCAAGAATCGCCGGCGCGCTATGCCCAAGAGACAAGGCTTGCATCGGCCGAGCAGCCCGCGAGTGGTCCGGCCTTGACGGCCGTCGGCGACAGTCGCCCATTGGGCGACCGCTACACCAAACCATCGCAGCCGGCCGCGGATCGCGGCGCCGAGCGTTACGCCCAACCGCCGGCTTCCGGCGGCCAGGAGCCGGCCCCCTTCAAGGCCGATCCGTTTGCCGTACCGGCCAATCCGATTCGTGACGCCCAGCCCGATCGGCTCGCATTGAATACGTCGACCGACGCCAGCCGGGTTTCCGCATTCGCCACCCAGGCCGACGGGGTCGGCCAACCTGGCGCCCCGCAACTCGAAGGCGCGCAGAGTCCTCAACTGACGATCCAGAAGACGGCGCCGAAGGAGATTCAAGTCGGCAAACCGGCCACCTTCTCTGTCACGGTGCGGAACACGGGCCAGGTTCCTGCCTCGGACGTAGAAGTCCACGACGTGGTGCCCCGAGGAACGCGGTTGTTGGGCACAATCCCGCAGGCCGCCCACGGCGGGCAGGGCGAAGTCGTTTGGAAACTGGGAACGATTCGGCCCGGTGAAGAGGCAACAGCGAAAATGCAATTGATGCCGACCGCCGAAGGCGAGATTGGCAGCGTGGCCACGGTCCACTTCGGTGCCGACGCCTCGGCCCGATGCGTCGCCACACGGCCGCAATTGGCGGTCGAACTGGCCGGACCCGAAAAGGTGCTCATTGGCGAGCAAGCCGTGCTTCGGATCACGGTCTCGAACCCGGGCACGGGCGTGGCCACCGGCGTGATGCTTGATGAACGCGTTCCGCCCGGCTTACAGCATCCGGCCGGGGCGGAATTGGAGTACGAAGTGGGCGATCTGAAGCCGGGTGAAACCAAGAGCTCGACCTGCCGCTTGTGGCCAACCAGGCCTGGCCCCGCGACCAACGTGCTTCGGGCCCGGGCGAAGGCAATCTCCAGGCCGAGAAGCGGATGAACCTTGAAGTGCTCGCCCCGCAGTTGAACGTGGCGGTGGACGGGCCGAAGCGCCGCTACCTCGAGCGCCAGGCCGCGTACCAGTTGTCGGGTCGAAAACCCCGGCACCGCGCCGGCCAAGCAGGTCGAACTGATCGCAAGCCTACCGCCGGGCTTGAAGTTCGTCAGCGCCAACAACGCCGGCTACTATGAGGAATCGAGCCACACGGTTCGCTGGCGGCTCGAAGAACTGCCGGCCAATGAACGGGGAAGCGTTGAGCTGGTGACGATGCCCGTCGAGGCCGGCCAGCAGGCCATCAAGCTCCGCGGTGTGGCCCAAAAGGGGCTGGCCGTCGAGAAGGAGAAGCCGGTGCTCATCGAAGGTCTTGCGGCCATCCTGTTCCAGGTCGCCGATACGACGGATCCGATCGGCGTCGGTGGCGAAACGAACTACGAAGTGCACGTCGTCAACCAGGGAACCAAGGCGGCCAGCAACGTTCGCCTGACGGTCATCCTGCCGCCGGACGAGGTTACGCCCGTGGCGGCCGAAGGGCCGACGGGTTACGCAGCCGGCCGCGGCCGCGTGCAGTTCAATCCCCTGGCCCAACTCGCCCCCAAGGCCGACACGACGTATCGCATCCGCGTCAAGGCGCCTGAAGCCGGGCGATCTCCGCGCCCGCTTCGAGCTAACCACGGACGATTTGCGCACCCCGGTTGTCAAGGAAGAAAGCACCCGGGTATTCGCCGACGAGTAGGGCGGTCTCAAATCTCAAATGCAATCGAGGCCTGAAGAATGAGCCTCGGAAACTGGCATGGGGGAAGACATCGCTGGGAGGCTCCAATAGGGAGAAGTTCACAAAGCTTCCCTTGGGAACGGAGTCCCAGCGATGGCACATCATCTTACGCCCCAAGAGCGCGATCGCATATGCAATTGCGGTATCAGGGAGCTAACCAGAAGGAAATCGCCAGGGCCGTGGCACGTTGCCCTTCCACGATCAGCCGCGAGCTGCGACGCAACAGCACCGCCGGCGAATATTACTCCACCCAAGCCCAATGGAAAGCCGCGCAACGCCGCCGGGAACGACCACTGGCGCGAAAGATGGATGATCCCGCGGTCAACGAGGCTGTTCGCAGGGGGTTGGCGCAGGAATGGGCGCCGCAGCAGATCGCCGGACGGATGCAGCAGCAAGTGCGCCTGCGCCGCGTGTCGTCGCAAACGATCTACACCTGGATCAAGCAGGACGCGAATCGGGAGCACTGGGAATCGTTCCTGCGGCGTCGCGGGAAGCGTCCTTACCGGCGGAAAAACGCCGCCACCAGCGGAGATGCCGCCCGCATCGACCAGCGCCCCGAAGTGATCGAGGAGCGGTTGCGGCTGGGCGATTTCGAGGGCGACACCGTGCTCGGCCCGGCGGGCACCGGCGGTCTGGCGACGTTGGTAGACCGCAAGTCGCGGTTCACAATCGTCGTCAAGGTTCAATCCAAGAATGCCGACCATGTACATGCGAAAATCAAACAACGCATGAAGGAGTTGGACGAACAGCGACGGCGGTCCATCACCTTCGACAATGGCACCGAATTCGCGCGTGCCACCGGCTGGAAAAACACCTCGGCATGGAGTTATACTTTGCTGATCCGGGCTGTCCGTATGAGCGCGGCACGAACGAAAACACCAATGGCTTAATCCGCCAATACTTTCCCAAAGGGACTGACTTTCGCGACGTCTCCCATTCCCAGGTGCGGCAGGTGGAAAACCTACTCAACAACCGCCCCCGCGCGTGCCTCGGGTTTCGAACTCCCGGTGAGGTTTTCTTCGAGAAAACCCCTCCCAGCGGTTGCGATTGAGTTTGGAAACCGCCGTAGGGTGCGTGCCCTGGCGATGTAAGGCGCGTCCCCGATGCGCTACAACACGTTTCAGGGGGAGAACCTCGATATTCGCGCGTTGTTCGCTTTCACACAGAAGATGTTGCCATTCATGTTTCTGGGACTGTCGATCCGTTCTCTGAGTTCATTGAACATGGCAAAACCATATTCCTTCAGGAGCTGGTAGGCGGCCTCCTGGTTTCTGGTTGCCTCAACCATGAGGGCGACGCGATCTGCCTGCAACGTCTCCCTCAGGCCATCCAAGACGGAGCTTTCCGCGCCTTCGACGTCGACCTTGACAAACGACGGGTTGGGGCAATCCGTTTCCTTCAGGTAGGCGTCAAGCGTCGTGCATGGGACCTCCACGGTACTCGTCTCGACTTCGCCGATTCCGGCGGATTCGAGATTCGCCTCGAAGAACTCGTAGTGATCGACCAGGGAATTGTTCTGCCCGCTCAAACTCTCTATATGAAATTGACCCGGGCCGACAAAATCAGTAACTGCTTTTTCCACAAGAGTGATGTTTGGATACGGAACGATGTTCTTTCGGAGGTAGGGCAGATTGTTGGGGCCCGGCTCAAATACCACGACCCTTCCCTGTGATCCCACCAAGTGCGCAAAATAGAGCGTCACATAGCCGATATGCCCGCCGATTTCAACTACGGTACTTCCAGGGCTTATCATCTCGGAGAAGATTTGCATCGTGCTCTTCTCCCGGTTTCTTGCCGTGATACCAATAATCCTTGTGCCGGAAGGAATGCAGCCGAAATTTGTCTTTGGTATGGTGGTGGCGAATGGTAATGTCGCCAGGATTAATTCTGAACAATATCCGGATGGCCAGTCGTCTGAGCGAAAAGCCGGTCGCCATGATATGTGTCTCCTCAAATTACAGACGCCACGGCGCACCTTTATCGGTCAACGACGCCGCGTCAGAATTCACGGTTCTTTTTGCGCAATGGCCGCGCACACCCTGATTCTTGCGCGAAGGAAATCGCGGCGATCATACCCTCAAAACAGGACTGTGCAAAGGCGAATCCTGCGCCCGCGTCTATTCGTCGATTTTGGGCGTCCGTCGAACCGCATGTAAAACTGCGGCGATGGTGCGTCGGTGATGCACCCTACCGGTTAATACTTCTTCGGGAACAGCGGGCCGCCGTAGAGGGCCGCCTCGCCGAGAATCTCTTCGATCCGCAGCAGTTGGTTGTACTTGGCCATGCGGTCGGTCCGCGAGGCCGAGCCGGTCTTGATCTGGCCGGTGCCCATGGCCACGGCCAGGTCGGCGATCGTCGAGTCTTCGGTCTCGCCGCTGCGGTGGCTGATCACGCTGGTGTAGCCGTTGCGCCGGGCCAGCTCGATGGCCTCGATCGTCTCGGTCAGCGTGCCGATCTGGTTGACCTTGATGAGGATGCTGTTGGCCACGCCCTCGTCGATGCCGCGCTGGAGCCGCTTGGTGTTGGTCACGAACAGGTCGTCGCCGACCAGTTGGATCTTGTCGCCCAGCCGCTCGGTCAGCAGCTTCCAGCCGTCCCAGTCGTCCTCGGCGCAGCCGTCCTCGATCGAGCAGATCGGATACTTCTCGACCCACTTGGCGTACATGTCGACCAGCGCGGCGGCGTCGATCTCCTTGCCGTCGACGGAGTACCGCTTCTTGTCGGCGTTGTAGAACTCGGAGGCGGCCGGGTCCAGGGCGATGAAGACCTGCTTGCCCAGCTCGTAGCCGGCCTTGCCGATGGCCTCGACGATCACGTCCAGGGCCTCGGCGTTGCTCTTCAGGTCGGGGGCGAAGCCGCCCTCGTCGCCGACGTTGGTCGCCAGCTTCTTCGACTTGCAGCACCTTCTTGAGGTTGTGAAACACCTCGCAGCCGCAGCGGATGGCGTCGCTGAAACGCTCGAAGCCCAGCGGCATGACCATGAACTCCTGCACGTCGACGGCGTTGTCGGCGTGCGGGCCGCCGTTGATGATGTTCATCATCGGGGCCGGCAGCAGCCGGGCGCCGACGCCGCCCAGGTAGCGGAACAGCGGCAGCCCGCAGTGGTCGGCCGCGGCCCGGGCGGTGGCCAGCGACACGCCCAGGATGGCGTTGGCGCCGAGGTTCTTCTTGTTCTCCGTGCCGTCCAGCTCGATCATGCGGTGGTCCAGCGCCACCTGGTCGAGGGCGTCCATGCCGCACAGCTCGTCGGCCAGCTTGCTGTTGACGTTGTCGACCGCCTGCAAGCACCCCCTTGCCGAGGTACTTTGTCTTGTCGCCGTCGCGAAGTTCCCAGGCCTCGTGGACGCCGGTGCTGGCGCCGCTGGGCACGGCCGCGCGGCCGAAGGAGCCGTCGGCCAGTTCCACGTCGACCTCGACGGTCGGATTGCCGCGGCTGTCGAGAATCTGTCGGGCGTGGATGTCTACAATCGTTGAACTCATGGTCAGTGGTCCCGTCTGGTTGGGGGTGGTCATGGTCGTTGCGCCGGTCGCCCGAGCGGCGACCCGGCGGTTTGAGGCAGTTCCGAAACATCTCATTGTGCCTCACCGGGCAACGCTTGACTAGCGGGGAGCGGCGGTACATGGCAGTCTATGGTTCCAATATGGGGCCATGTATGGGGCCATGCGCCTGACGATCCACCGAAACAGCGTGATATTCAAAGGAAGTGGTACCAACGACAGGCTCGCGCCAACCGCACTGAGCCACCGACTAGCCGGTCCACCTTCGACGAACGCCATGATGGCGAACGTCATTGACAATAGCGGCGATCCAACTCCTGCCAAGCACATGATCCCGACTTGTCCCATTGGCCGACAGGCAGCGCCCACAGGAAGTGAGAAAAACTGGGTGAATGACGGGAATGGAAATGCGAGCCCCCCAGAGAGATCAGGACCGCCGTGATTGCCAGCCAAAACCGCAGCTTCCCGAGCTCACTGTCGTTTGACAGACCATGCTATTCAGATTTGCCTTCGATCTCGGCAAACAAGTCTCGCAGCGACAACTCGAAGCCGGGCAGCACATCGCCGCCGGTGAGTTTCGTCGTTCTCGCCAAGCATCATGCATTGCTCGACAGCAGTATAAACGGCCGCGGTCCGTGCCCGTGGATCGACATACCAGACCAGGCATACGCCGGCGGTGAAGTAATCCTGCAACTTCCGCCGCATCTCGCCTTCGGTGTTGCCCTCGGAAAGCACTTCAACGGCCAAGTCGGGTGCCATGGCGGGGATCGGCGTGTGGGGCAGCTTGCCACCGGGAAACCGATCGCCAACTGACAAACGAGACGTCGGGAATGCGCACCTGTCGCGGCAGATATCTTTAAGTGTTCCTTCCTCGCCGGCCACCACGCCCAGCTTGTGCTCCCGCACGAACCGGCGCAGGTACTCGCCAATCGCCATCGCCAATAACCGATTCGATATAGCCCATGCGTCTTCTCCACCAACACGCCATCGATCAATTCACAAATGCGGTCGGCATGATCGATCGAATCCAATACGTCCTGTCTCAACGGCCGTGCCAGGTATCGGCGAAAGATCGAATTCGTTCCAGCGGTACCTGCCCCAGCCGATCCCAAAGATCGGCGACCGTGAGCCACTCGATCGGTGGGGAAGAACTGGCGACTGGTAGCCATCGACAGTATCCTTGAACCGGAGAAAATTGCGATCGAGCCCACTCTTCCATTTTAGGGACGACTATGCTGCCGTGTAAACCCCACCGCGGCGATGCCTTCCCATCAGCCGCGGAAACTCGATAGCATAGAGAACATGACTTCCGCAAACCAGCCTCACCGCGCAGCGAACCGCAGCCGTTGCCGGACAATTTCGTGTCCGTGCAGCCGGGGGGTGGGGTTTGCTACCGGATCGAGATGGCCTGGGGCGGCTGGCGGCGGTGGTGGCTGAAGCGGTTTCGGCCCGGCTACGTCCGCCGCATGGCGGCCCTGCGACGCGGCGACCCGGCCGGGGCGCCGCACGAAATCCTCGATCCCCGCGACTTGAAATACTGCCGCAACCGCTGCCGGTGCGATTGGGACCCGGCCGACGACCCGTTCCGCTGGCGCGACCGGCTGCCGTTTGCCCGCTGGGGCCTGGCCGAACTGCAACTGATGGGCTGGCCGCTGTTGGCGCTCACCGTGCTTGCTGGCTTGGCACCGTGACTGGTATCCTGGCGCCACTGCCGGCGGTGCTCGTTGTGCCTGATCGTCTACTTTCTTCCGCGACCCGCCGCGGGCGGATTCCGGCCGGGGCCGGGTCTGCTGGTCGCGCCGGCCGACGGCAAAGTGGTCGAGATCACGCGGCTGGAGCACGACGAGTTCATCGGCGGCCCGGCCGTGCGGATCGGCATCTTCCTGTCGATCTTCAACGTACACTTGAACCGTGCCCCGGCCGAGTCGCGGGTGATTGCCCTGCGATACTCGCCGGGCGAGTTTCTCAACGCCCTGAATCCGGAGAGTGCCCGGCGCAACGAGAACACGTGGATCGGCTCTGGAAGAGGAATCGCCGCCGCATCGGCGGCTGGTCGTGCGGCAGATCTCCGGGGCCATCGCCCGGCGGATCGTCTGCGACCTGCGGCCGGGCGAGATTGTCGGCCGCGGGCAGAAGTTCGGCATGATCAAGCTCGGCTCCCGCACCGAATTGATCATCCCCGACGAGCGACGATCTGCGATCGAGGTCGAGCTCGGCCAGCGGATCATGGCGGGCACGACCGTCATGGCGCGATATAGCGAGGCGCAGGGCGGTGGCGGAGGACGGGAAGATCGCAGAATCGCGTGACATTCGGCATCTTGATTTCGACATTCGACATTTCCATCTCCTATGCGTCCCATCCGCACCATCGCCGTCTTTCCGACGCTGTTGACGCTGGGGAACCTGATTTGCGGGTTCTTCGCCATCGTCGTGGCGGCGCGGATCGAGAAGCCGGAGGCGCTGGTCGGCAACATCGACATGATCGACACGACGCAACGTGATGCTCAGCGGGTGGCTGATCTTTCTGGCGATGGTTTTCGACGGGCTGGACGGCTACGTGGCCCGGCTGGCGCGGACGACCAGCGATTTCGGGGCCCAGTTGGACAGCCTGTGCGACGTGGTCAGCTTCGGCGTGGCGCCGGGCTTCCTGCTGGTGAAGATGTGTCCGCGGTTCACGTACCTGCACAACCAGGCGGTCTGGGTCATTGCGGCGGCGTTTGCGGCCTGCGCGGCGCTGCGGCTGGCCCGGTTCAACGTGGAGACCAGCGACGACGACGACCACCTGTATTTCAGCGGCCTGCCCAGCCCGGCGGCGGCGGCGGTGATCGCCGGCTTCGCCATCATGTTCTACACGCTGCGCCAGGACGGCAATCCGCTGAAAGAAGTCGTCGATGGTCGGCTGCAGACGCGTTCTGCCGTTCTTCGGGCTGCTGGTGGCCCTGCTGATGGTGTCGCGGATTCGCTATCCGCACATCACCAACCGCGTGTTGCGCGGCCAGCGGAGCTTCGGCCACGTCGTGGCCGTGGTGTTCTTCTTCGTGGCGATCATGGTGGTCCGCGGCTACGCGGTGCCGATCGCCGCCTGTGCGTTCGTGCTCTACGGGCCGATCCACCTGGCCTGGAGAGATTTGGGTCCAAGCAACGCGACACCGGAAGAGCCGTTGTTTTAGGCGGTCGAGCACTGGCAGGGTAGACTAGCCGAAACATGTTTTCTGGAATTGTCGAAGCGTTGGGCACCGTCGTCGAACTCCGCGCCGGAGCCGCCCGGCTGCCGGCTGATCGTCCGCGAGCCGAAAATCGCCGCCGAGACGCAGCGTGGCCGACAGCATCTCGGTCAACGGCTGCTGCCTGACGGTGGTCGAGCGGCAGGAGCGACACGTTCGCCTTCCAGGCCGGGCCCGAAACGCTCGCCCGCACCAACCTCGGCGACCTGAAGCCCGGCAGCCGCGTGAATCTGGAACGGGCGCTGGCCGTCGGCCAGCGGCTGGGCGGGCATTTCGTCAGCGGGCACATCGACGGCGTCGGCACGCTGCTGGAGCGCGACGACTGCGGCCAGTGGTCGACTTTCTGGTTCTCCGTGCCGCGCGAACTGGCCGTGCAGATGGCCTCGAAGGGCTCGATCGCCGTCGACGGCGTGAGCCTGACGATCGTCGCAGCGAGCCCGACCGGTTCAGCATCGCCCTGATCCCCTACACGCTGGCCGTCACCACGCTGGGCCCCTTGCAGCCCGGCGGCAAGGTGAATCTCGAAACCGACCTGCTGGCCAAGTACGTCCAGCGGCTGGTCGAAGCGAAGGAGTGGAAATGAGGCGATGAGCGACGAGCGGAGACCGCAGATTACCCGACGCTCGGGCGGTTCCTGCTCGTCCCGCGCCAAACGCTCTCCTTCCTGATGCGGCGCTTCAAGGAGGCGGGCATCCGGCCGCACACGAAGTTCGGCCAGAACTTCCTGATCGACCTGAATCTGCTCGACGTGCTGCTCGAGGCGGCCGCCGTCAGCCGCGACGACGTGGTGCTGGAAGTGGGCACGGGCACCGGCTCGCTGACGGCCCGGCTGGCCCAACGGGCCGCGGCGGTGGTCACCGTCGAGGTCGATCCGCCGCTGTTCCAGCTGGCCAGCGAGGAGCTGCACCGCTTCGACAACGTGGTGATGCTCCAGGTCGACGCGCTGAAGAACAAGAATCGGCTCAACCCGGTGGTGCTCGAGGCGGTTCGGCACCCAGTTGGCCGGCGGCGCCCGGCGGCCGCTTGAAGCTGGTGGCCAACCTGCCCTACAACATCGCCACGCCGATCCTCAGCAATCTGCTGGCAGCAGGACGCGCCGCCGCAGACGATGACCGTCACGATCCAGAAGGAGCTGGCCGAGCGGATCGCCGCCCGGCCGGGCAGCAAGGACTACGGGGCGCTGAGCATCTGGATTCAAGCGCAATGCCGGGTGGAAATCCTCCGCATCCTGCCGCCGAGGCGTGTTCTGGCCGCGGCCGAAGGTCTCTTCGGCCTTCCTCCAAATCACGCTCGACGACGCTGCGGCAGCGGATCGCCGACCGGGCGTTCTTCCACGACTTCGTCCGGGCGATGTTTTTCCACCGCCGCAAGTTCCTCCGTTCGGAGCTGTTGAGCCTGGCCAAGGATCGGCTGGGCAAGCCCGAGGTCGACGCCCTGCTGGCCGGCTTGAACCTCGACGGCACGGCCCGGGCCGAGTCGCTCGATGTCGATAAGATGCTGGCCCTCGGCGAGCACCTGCGCCAACAGATGGCGTGACGACGTCGGGGATGACCCAGCGAGGCGCAGTCGTACCAGGGCGACACGTGCTCTATGCCAGGCCATCCGCACGACGAACACCACGGGCAGAACCGGTGCCACGCTTCAACAGCGCCATCCAGCCGCGCCTGGAACCGATCTCTCATGGCGGCCGATCGGACGTTGGGGTAGAATTGGGGTAGGCGGCCATGCCCATGAATTCTTGTCTCTGATACCCCCAGTAAACGACGGAAGATGCCGGCTGTGCTCGATTTTCGCTCCCGCGCAGAACGCCACGGCAAACCTGGCCGGCCGCAGCGAAATCGGCTGTTGCTGCTCGCGCTGCTGGTGGGCCTCTCGCTGATCCTCATCAACACGCGTCAGGACGTGGCCGTGTGGCGGTGGTTCGATCGTCTGGCGTCGCCCCAAGGCACCTCGGCCGGCAACCAGGGAATCGACAACCGGCTGGCAAGCGAAAAACAACTGCCCGGCACGTTCGTTGTTCCCGCCGACCATGGCAAGAAGGGTACGAAAGGGGACAGTCCCATTTTCGCTGACACGAAAATTGGGACAGCCCCCGCCTACCCGTTCGGCGTGACGGCGGCAGACCTCGCGTCGATTCGCGACGATACGCCTTCGACGCGCGATGAGCAGGCGATTTCGCTCCGTCTGTTGGACATTGCGCACCGCACCGACCCGCGGACATTCCGAAAGGCGTCGCTCGGACCGGTGACGTACGCCCAGCTTTTTCGCCAGCCGGACGCATATCGCGGCCGCATCGTCAGCATCGCGGGCGTCGTTCGCCGCGTCAGTCCCATCGACCTTCCGAAAACGAGTACGGCATTCCGGCGATACTACCAGGCATGGCTCTGGCCGACGGACAATCCGTCGTCGCCGGTTGTGGTCTACTGCCTGGAGTTGCCCCAGGATTTTCCGACCGGCATGGAGATCGCCGAGCAGGCGGAGGTCACCGGCTTCTTCTTCAAACGCTGGGCGTACCAGGCCGGCGACGGGCTTCGTACGGCCCCGGAGATTCTGGCCCGGTCGCTTCAGTGGCAACGGCGGCCGAGCATCGCCGCCGAGCCGGCCGCAAGCTGGACAATACCATTGGCGCTTGCCGCCTCGGCACTTCTGGCGATTTTCGTGGCATGGCTGATCTACGTGAGGACGAAACCGACGCAGTTGCTGCTGCCTGTTCAGCCGCCGGATTTTGGCGCGATCGAGGCAATCGCGCCGGGCGAAGCGCCGGCGGACGACGGCACGCAAGCGGGAGGTGACGCCGATGGACACTAATTGTCTGGCACAGTCTGATTGTCGGGTGCCACGGTTGGCTTGTCCAACCGTGTTCTCCGCACTGCTGGACAAGCTTGCAGTGGCACCCAATCCGACATCTTGTGCGTGTCAGGCCACGGGGAGACCAGCTTGCTGGCGCCGTGTGGCGCTGTTGATTGTCCTCGCCTTTACGGCGGCTCGGACACAAGCGGCCGCGACGGCGCCGGACAGCCCGCGGGCGATGTTCCGCATGCTGGGCGTCGACGACGCCTATTTCGCCGGGCTGACCGACGGCACGCCGCTCGATGCGACCCAACGCGAGAGCCTATTGCGAATCCTGTTTCGGTTGCGCCGTTTTCCGCCGGTCGATCTGGAGCATTGGGCGCTGGACCAGGGGCAACTGGCCGAGGCACGTTCGCGAGCCCGCGAAGGCGCGTGGCATGGTGTTTCGGCTCCGTGGCCGCGTGACCGAGATCGAGCCGCTTCGGCCGACCGCCGATCAGTCGCAACGGTACGAAATGGAGGTCTTCTTTCGATGCCGGCTGCAAATGGACGCGCCGTCGCCAGCGGTCGACGTGTATACAGAGAACGTGCCGGATCGATGGAAACACGGGGCGACGCCCGACGCCCAGGCCGGCGCTCGGCGTGTTCGTGAAAGTCGGCGAAAAAGCCGATGGTGGGGCATCGCTCGTGTTCGCCGCGCCGCGATTGGCTTGGTATCCCGATGATCTGCTGGGGCGGCTGGGCATGGACGTCGGGCTGCTCGGCGGGGCGGAAGACCCGAAGTCGTCGGGCCTCGACACGCCCGCCGAGCGCGAGGCGTTCTACCAGATGCTGGCCGCCGTGGGCCGCGCCGCGCCGGCCGAGTTGCAGCGCGCGGCCGAGAAGGATTTATCGCAAACGCCCAAGAAATGGCTTTGGACCAACCCGCAAGGCGAGCGGCAGTATTCGGTCGTGCCGCTGTTCAACGATCCGGCGACGCAGCGCGGCCGGTTGGTCGAGCTGTCGGGCACCGCGCGGCGGATTGAAGAGATTCGCGTTACGGACCCCGACCTGGTGACCCGATTCGGCATCGATCACTACTACCAGGTCTCGCTCTTTACGGACGATTCGCAGGGGAACCCGGTGACGTTCTGCCTCCGCCAACTGCCCGAGGGCATGCCCTACGGCAACCTGCCGCGCTACGGCGAGGCGGTCCGCATCGCCGGATTCTTCTTCACGACGTGGAGCTATCCGATCGCAAAAGGGGCCGCGCGAGAAAAGGGGTCAGACCCCATTTACCGGAACGGCCCGAGGGTGCTTCGCATAAATGGGACTTTCCCTTTTCGACGCGGCAGCTCTCGCCACTGTTGATCGGCCGCTCGCTCGCGTGGCGTCCGGCGATCAAGCCAAGCGGCACGAACCTCCGCGGCGCCATCATGGGAGGACTCGTATTGGCGGCGGCGGTTGCCATTTGGCTGTTGGCCTGGCGGAACCGGCTCCGCGAGCGAAAGCAGCTCGCAAAGACGGATGCCCCCGCGAAAATCGATTGGCCGCAAGGTCCGTAGTCAGGCATCGGATGCCTGACCTACCAATACTGCATCGGCCGACGGCCCGGCAACCTCGACGTGGGCAGGCTCCGTATGCGGCACGGCGGCGTCCGAGTGCGGCGATTCCGCCTTTCCTCCCTGGCCAAAGGCATTTCCACCGATGCTGAGGTGTCCCTTGCTGACGATCAGCCGGCCACTCAACAGGGCGTATTGCAGGCCCCAATAGAACGCTACCAACACGCCGATCAGGGCCGAATAGAACGTTAACTCGAAGCCGCGTCGATATCTGCACAGCCAGAACAGCGCGATGCTGGAGGCGAGCGCGACGCCCGCCGTGGCGAGCTTCGAGTACATCGTGTCGACCAGCAGTCGCCGCGAGTGTTGGCTCAACGCCGTTTGTGCGGAGAGATTGGCCACTTCGCGGAGCATCGAAAGGTCGGCTCGCCGTTCCGGCGCGACGGCCCGGGGCAACATCTCGACAGGCTCGTATTTCTGTTCGGCAGAAGTCGCGATGCTCGGCGGCGGCGAAGCCGGGACAAGCGGCAGCGCCTGGCTCGCAGCGACCGGCGCCGGCTCGGATCGCTCGTTCGGCACGTAGGCAGGCGTTCCGGCGCCGCTGCCCGTCGGGCGCACCCGCTGCATGAGACGGCTCATGTACTCGTCGATCGACTCCTCTTCGTCCTCGGCGACAGGGTGGCTTGCGCTTTTCGTGGCGGCCGGTGCGGCTGGCCGGTCATCGGCACACTCCACCGCACGGGACGGTGCGACGCCTTTTGGCTCATCGTTTTCCAGTTCGACGTCGGCGCCGAAGCGCCGCAGGACCTCGCTCAGATCGACCGGCGGTCGCTCGGCCGGCGTCTCGAATGTCGGCTCAGCCGGCGCCGGGGCTTCGACCGCATCAACGGGGACAGTCTCATTTTCTTCGCCGACGGGTGGATCGGGACGCTCCCGCGCGGCCGCCGCCGCTTGGGCGCGATTCGCGTCCCACTCACGCCGCTCGGTTTCTAGGGCCGCCCGTTGGTCCTCCAAATCGGCCAAGGCCTCGGCGCGATCGCGATGGAATACCTCTTGTTCGGCGCTGAGGGCGGCGCGCTGCGCCTCGAATGCGTTCCGCTGCGCCTCCAGGTCGTTGGCGCGGCCGGCGAACTCCTGTTTCGCCGTCTCGTGCTCCTCCTCCCATTGCCGCCGCTGCTCGTCGAGGTCATGGCGCTGCGATTGGAGGTCCTCCAGCCGGGCACCTAAATGTTGGCCGTCGGCTTCCGCTGCGGCGGTGGCGCCGTCTCGCTCGGCCTGCCATTGCTGCCGCTCGGCGGCAAACGCGTCCTGTTCCGCCTGTGATGCCGCCTGGGCTGCGGCCAGGTTGTCACGCTCTTCGGCGACGCGGTGTTCCATCGCATCGTGCTCGGACTGCCACTGCTGTCGCTCTTCTTCGAGCTTGCGGCATTGCTCTTCGATCTCGCTGAGCCGAGCGCTGGTTTGTTCGGTTTCGGCGGACGATCGACGCGAGGCTTCCTCGCGCATCGTTTCCCACTGCTGCCGCTCGTCGGCCAGCGCACGCTCACGCGTCTCGACGTCTGTCAGCCGGGCATCGAGTTGCTCTCGCTCTTGTACGAGGTCTCGAGCGGACTGCTGCTGTTCGGCCTGCCATTGCCGTCGCTCGGCGGCAAACGCGTCCTGTTCCGCCTGTGATGCCGCCTGGGCTGCGGCCAGGTTGTCACGCTCTTCGGCGACGCGGTGTTCCATCGCATCGTGCTCGGACTGCCACTGCTGTCGCTCTTCTTCGAGCTTGCGGCATTGCTCTTCGATCTCGCTGAGCCGAGCGCTGGTTTGTTCGGTTTCGGCGGACGATCGACGCGAGGCTTCCTCGCGCATCGTTTCCCACTGCTGCCGCTCGTCGGCCAGCGCACGCTCACGCGTCTCGACGTCTGTCAGCCGGGCATCGAGTTGCTCTCGCTCGGCGTCGAGGCGTTCACGTTCCAACTCGAAGGTTGCCTGCGTTTCACGTTGGAGTTCCGTCAGTTCGTCGGCGGGCACGTTTTGCGGTTGGTTTTCATCGGCCGAGGGCTCGTGCAGTGCGCCTGTGCCGCCGAGCAAAACGACTTCCAACTCGATCGGTCCGATGCTAAGCCGGTCGCCGGGCACGAGGGGGGCGTCGCGGAACGCCCGGTGGTTCAACCGCGTGTCGGCCGCCCAGCACTGCACAGCCGCCGCGGCCGGGCCGCGCACGATCAAGCAGTGCAGCGGGGCGACGCCGCGGGCACGCAGCCGAAGGGTGCATCGCGGCCCCGACCCGACGGTGCACTTGGCCGACCGAAGTCGCACCATCTGGCCTTCGCGAGAGGC
Source organism: uncultured Planctomycetaceae bacterium (assembly GCA_963789525.1). Classification (GTDB taxonomy): domain Bacteria; phylum Planctomycetota; class Planctomycetia; order Pirellulales; family Thermoguttaceae; genus CAVXFB01. The sequence continues at coordinate 218,957 of CAWBLA010000003.1, read as the reverse complement.
GTTGCAGATTCGCAGAACCAAATCGCCCGCAGCAGTGTCTGACGCAGGGGATCCGGAAAGAGCAGCAGGATTGAGAGTAGTGGCGACCATGGATCTCCGCCATTTCGAGGGGACAACGCGCTAAGTCTTCTAGAGCATTTAGCTTACGCCGGTGGCCCGGTCAAAGGACCGCCCGCGGCGATGCCGGGCTGGACCGCGGATTGGAGAAAAACGGCTGTATATCTATGCAGCTTTTGACGATTATCGGATAGCGACGCCGGTCAGGCGTCGCAGGTGGCCAACGGGACGGGGTGGGACCGGTTTTTGCCTGGCAGAAGTGTCCCGGCCACCAAGCATCCAAAGACTCCGATATTTCGACCCTCCAGCGGTCGAGATGCGTAGTATATTTTGGTTGCGGAAGGGGGTGGGGGGCGCACGAAGGCCCACCGCCCGGGGCGCAGAACCGGGACAGCCAACGCAACGAGACGAGCGCTTCGACGATGGCTACTCTGGAGGGGGGACAAGCCTTCAGTGCGGCCATGATCGGACGCGGAGGGGAGGGACGACCGTATGAACCGCAAAGACGCGATCCTGAACATGCGCCAGATCCTCGTAAAACGCCGCGACGCCTTACGCACGGCTCTGGCCGGCGACCTGAGTTTGTTGAAAGAACTCCGCGACAGACCTCCGGCGACATGGTCGACGTGGCCCTGGACTCGGTCCAAGACGAGATCAGCTCGCAGTTGGCCGAAGTTGAGAGCCGCGAGCTCAGCCGCATCGAGTACGCTTTGGAACGGATGCGGGAAGGGCACTTCGGCATCTGCGAAGGCTGCGGGACCAACATCCCCATGGCGCGGCTCAACGCGCTACCCTACGCCACGTACTGCATCAACTGCCAGCGCGAGGCGGAGCGCCAGGGCGCAACTCGGCTGCCGAAGTCGATTGGAGCCGGCTGTTGGACACCTCCGGCGGCGACGCCGACCTGTCGATCAACGACATCGAATTGGACGTTTCGTAATGTTGATTGGCCGCGACGGGGATAGTAGACTTCAGGCATGAGACAGTGTATACCCCGACGCGGCGTCGTCACGGCCCGCGCTGCCGTCATTCCGGGCGCAGCGGCTTTGGCGCTCTTCGGGCTATTATTGCTGACGACCGTTGTCTGCGGCCAGCAGCCGGCGCCGGTGGCGCTGCCGGCCGGTCTCCAGACGTCGGAAGCGGCCCAGTCGCGACAGCGGGCCGAGTTGCAGCGGGAGTTGGACGCACAGAGCCGGGTGCTGCAGGCGCAGGCGAACGTCCTCCAGATCGTGGCCAAGTTGATCGGCCCCGCGGTGGTGCACATCGAGGCCGACATTCCGCCCGAAGCCTCCGCTGCTTCCGGCCACGGCCGGCACTTGGAAGAGGCCGGGTCTGGTGTGATTATCGAGCAACGAGGCAAATATTACGTGCTGACGAACCGGCACGTCATCCGTAATGCTAGCGTCGAAGCGATCAAGATCAACCTGGCCGACGGGCCGCAGCATCCATCCGACCGAGGCGCTTGGAGACAAGGAGACCGACGTTGCGGTCTTGCCGATTGCGGCCCCGGAACTGACGGCGGCCCTCCTGGGCGACAGCGACAAGGTGCAGATCGGCGATTTCGTCTTGGCCGCCGGCAGCCCTTTCGGACTGAGCCATTCGATTACCTTCGGCATTATCAGCGCCAAGGGGCGACGGGCGCTAACGCTCGGCGAGACCGAGTCCGTCGAGTTTCAGGACTTCCTGCAAACCGACGCCGCCATCAACCCCGGCAACAGCGGCGGGCCGCTGGTGAATCTTCACGGCGAAGTCATCGCCATCAATACGGCCATCGCCAGCAACTCCGGCGGCAACGAGGGCATCGGGTTCGCGATCCCGACCAAGATGTTCATGGCCGTCGCCCGGCAGTTGATCGACAAGGGGCACGTGACGCGGGCATTCCTGGGCGTAAAGATGAACCAGAAGGCGGATTTCGGGCCGGCGATGGCCGCGGAACTCGGCCTGCCCCGGCCGATCGGCGCGTACGTCAGCTACGTCTTCCCGAAGTCTCCGGCCGACGCCGTCCGGCTTCGCCCCGGCGACGTGATCCTGCAATTCGACAACATCCCGGTCGAAGACGACTCGCACTTGAAAAATCTCGTCAGCCTCACGGAAGTCGGCAAGTCGGTGCCGATCGTGATTCTCCGCGACCGCAAGATGATGACGCTCATGGTCAAGGTCGGGGACGCGGCCAAATTTGCCAAGTAGACGCGGCAAGTCTTCCCGGGCCTCCGAAGGCGGACTGTCCCATTTTCGTTGAAACGAAAATTGGGACAGTCCCCGAACTCCTAACCTGCCGCTTTCGCCGGCTTGCGCCGCCACACCGGCGGAACGGCCGACAGTGCGATGCGGTCCTCCAAGTTCGGCCGAAAGATGGTCAGGATCAACAGCGGCAGATACCAGGCCATGTACAGGCCGCCGTGGTTGGCGTCCCAGAACTGCGTGGCCAGCATGACCGCTGCGGAGCAACTCAGCAGCGTGCCAAGGTTCTTCTGCGCCGGCCAGATCGCCAGGCCGATGGACAAGGCGACGAACGCCGCCAATACGGGAATTCGATAGGCATCCTCGTAGTATTGCCAGAAGCCGACCGGCTTCACGGCAAAGGGATCCCGCCAACCGAACATCTGCCGGAGGTGCGTGAGAAACACGGCTTGGTCGGGCGATTCCAGCACCAAGACGCCGACCAGCACTGCCAAGGCCGCGGCGACGCCAATTCCGAAGCGGATCGCCCCGCGTCGCCAGTAGTAGCCAAACCACAGCGGCAGGAGGTACAGAGGATAATACACGGTTCCCCCCGCCAGACCGATCAGCACCCCGGCCACAACCGGCCGCCGATACGCCGCAATGGCCCAGACCAGAAGCATCGCCGGCACGACGTGGTCCATCTGGCTGGTGAACTGACTGGTATAGAACGTCAGCAGGTAGAGCGTGGCGGCGGCCACACCGGTGTGAATGTTGTCGAAAAGGCGAAAGCCGATCCACACCATGCCGATGACCACGCCCAGGTGTGCAAGGATCACCACGGCGCGCGTGCCAGCGACGCGGATTAGCGACTGGCGGCGAATCTCCGGCGGCGCCTCGTCGGCCGGCGCAATCTCCTTGTTCGAGTAGCTGGAGAATCCGTAGAAGAAATCGTACCCCGGATTCTGTGGCGCCGGCGCCCCTTGTTGCGCCAACATGTGCTCCAGCCGCTCCGGCGGGCTGGTGATGACGTTGGCCATCAGAAACACCAACAGCGAAATGCCCGTAAACGTCAAGCCGCTGGCGGAGAGATTGGGATCCAGCAGCGGTCGGCGAACCATCGTGGGATCCAACAGCAGCCGGACCAGGAAGAACCCGCTCATGATGAACAGCCAGTTGTATCCGGCGCAGATCAGGTCGTCACGGTGGTTCGACAGGCCGTAATAAATCAGCAGAAGCGCCGGTGAGAACGCGATCAGCCCAATGAGGTCCAGGTTCCGCACACTCCAGAAGCGGCGGAACTTGAAGTAGGTGCCGATCATCATCAGGGCCGAGATGTACGCCCACGTGGTCGGCGTCAGCTTGTAGCCATACAGAATTTCCTGCATGAATTTAAGATACAGGCCCGGTGGTGCTTTACAACCCCCCTTTGTCCCAGTAGCAGGCGTGCTCCGCGACAGATAGCAGGCACGCTCCGCGTGCCGTCCGCTTGGCTGCGGCACGCGGAGCGTGCCTACTACTTCAATCGGCGCCGGGCTTCGTCGGCCCAGGGGCTGTCCGGCGCGGCGGCGGCGAAGATCCGCCAATGTTCGTCGGCCCGTTCGCGTTGGCCGAGATCGTCGAGCGTCCGCGCCAGGTGATAGCGGACGTCGGCGTAGTCGGGGTGAAAACGCAGTGCGCCTTCAAAGGCCGCCACGGCCAATTCGTGTTGACCCATCTCGGCCAACACGCAACCCAGATTCGCCCGGGCCTCGACGTAGTCCTCGTCCAACTCGATGGCGACGTAGTAGCGTTCCGCGCGCCCGCCGAGATCGCCTTGGCGATACAGCAGCTCGGCGATTTGGAAACAGATTTCGGCCTTGGGGCCCGCCGCCGCCAATGCTGCCCGATACATGTCGGCCGCGGCCGCCAACTGGCCGTCCTCCTCCAGTTCGGCGGCCAAGCGGCACATGTGCTCGGCCGAGGCGGGTACGGCCGTCTCGGGCGTCGGTTCGCCTTCCCACGCATCGAAATCGAACCGCAGTTGGCCGCCCGGCTCGATCAAGCCGTCGCCCTGGCGCAATAGAATCGCCTTGCCCTGGACGATCACCGAGAGCTGTACTAACGGTCGCCCGACGCCGGGAACATAGCGGCGCAGTGATTCGAGTTGCTTCTCGATCGCCTTCGGCGAGACGCCGGCGGCCAGCAGTTCCGCAAGCCGTCGGGCGGTGGCCACCTCCTGAAAATCGAAGTAGGGCAGCCGCCGCACCTTGCGCGCCGGCACGATCAGTCCGCGACGGTGCCAGCGGCGAATCACCGCCACCGGCACGCCCAGCAACTCGGCAAGCATGGCCGGCGTGTAGAGCCGGTGCACTTCGTGCTCGACGTCGACCAGTCCCAACCGCTGCCAGAGCTGGGTCTCGGTGATGACTTCGGCCGCTCCCAGTTCAATCCGCCGCCGGGTCGCGTCATCGAGCCAATCGTCCTGGCTGCCGATCTCCGGCAGCGGGAACTGCTCCTCGCCGACAACAATTATGCTGACCGAAGCGTCCGGTTTTTCCAGCACCGTGGCGCCGTGTTGCCGCGCCAATTGGGCGGCGTCGCGTTTGGCCATGCTGGCCAACTTGCCGACGAATGCGACGCGCTGGTCGCGGAGAACGAGGTCGCAGTCCGGTGTGTCCATCACACCAATGTCGCGGCCCACGGCGGTCCTGTCAATGCGGCCGCGCGAACGAACACGAACGGTCCGATGCGATGGGCGCTACGTACCCTTCGGATAATTTCCGGAGGGCGGGGTGGCGCCGCTGGCCGGCGGCACTTTCTGCATCCCCGGCTGGGTCGTCTCGTTGCCCTTTTCCGGAGCGGCCGCCGGCGGAGCATTGCTGTTCTCGGGTTCCAGCTTCGGCTTGGTCTCCGCGCTGGGCGGCTGCTTCGCCGGGGTCGGCTCCGACTTCGCCGGTGGCGCGAAGGTGGTCGGGGGCGTGGAAGCTTCCGGGCCGGGCAACGCGGGCGCAGGACCCGGGCGGCGCCGCCGCCGGGGCAGCCAGAGTCGGAACCGCCGGCGCCACAACGGCCGCCTGAGCCAGCGGTTCGCCGCACGCGTCCAGCGGCTCGCGATAACATACCAACCGTGGAACGTTGCACGTGTACGTCACCGGGATCCGCTTCTCCACGACCCGCGGCACGCGCACCGTGCTCTGCTCGGCCACCATGCGGCACACTTGGTACGGCACCTTCTCCACACGCTCTTCATAAACCATGCGGCACGTCGTCACCGGCACGCGTTGCACCCGCTGCTCGGTGACCATGCGGCACACCTGCACCGGCACCTTGCGCACAACCACCTCGGGCACGTATTTGCACACCTGCACCGGCACCTGTTGCGCGACGGTCTGCGGCACGTAAGTCGTTTGCGGAATCTGCTGGGCGACGACGTTGGGACGCCAAACCTGTTGGACCTCGGCCACGGCCCGCGGCGTCTGCACCCAGTACAGACCCGGCCGCTGGTACACAGTGGCTCCGGTCACCGGGTCGACGGTGCACGCGGCCCGCTGCCATGTCAGCCGCGTGCTGGGCAGCGCCGGCCGCAGAACCGTTTGCTGCGCGTAGCAACCCTGATCGACGTACTGCGTCCGATAGGTCGTCACGGGTCGCAGCACGGTATGCGTCTCGGTGCGATAGGCCGTCTCGTAGACCGGCTTCATTACGGTGTAGCTCTCATCGCGCTCGGCCGTTTCATAGACCGGCCGCTGGACGGTATACCTCTCTTCGCGCTCAGTGGTCTCGGTCACAGGCCGGGCGACGGTGTATCGGTTTTCGCGCACGGCCGTCTCCCACACCGGCTTGTACGTCGTGATCGGGTGTTCCTCGCACACGGTCTCATATTCGACGCGATACGCGGTGTGTTGCTGTTGCTCGTACACCGTGCGATAGACGAGGCGATAGGTCTGGCCGCAGACCGCCGTCGGCGGCAGCAAACAAGCCTCTTGAGCCGCGGCCCAGCCGGCCGACGCCAGGACGATCGTTGCCGATGCAAAACGGACCAATGCGTTCATAGTAATCCCCTTCATGCCGTCTGCCGCGAGGCAGCCGCAGCGCGCATAGCCTAATACCTAATACGCCCCTCCCAGAGAGTCTGGCAGATAAATTGCGAGTCGGCAACCGGCCCGTTGGGCGGTCGACGCAAAGTTCAATCGGAACGTCAAGGCGGGCCGAGAGTTAGCGGAAGAGAGAAACTTTCAAGTTTTCATCACACCCCGGCCGACACTCCGTTTTCCGGTATTTCTACGCGATGTGTGATAGCACGGGTTCGCAGCTAAAGTCGACGTAATCGTTACAATCGGACCTCTCCGCCGTTGGTGTAGTGCTTGGTGATCTCTATCACCGCGCGGCAGTGCGCGTCCCGCAAGGCTCTTGGCGCTGAAGGAAGCAACGGAGTTGATGCCCACCGTCGAAACAGCCCATCCGACGCACCATTGACTTCGGACGGTCAATGCTTCGCCAAGATCGGGGTGACAAGACGCTGCGTCGACCGAAGCGAATACACCCAACGGCCGATTAATGATCTTTTTTCCGACGTCCCGGCACAGGTATCATGCGGTGCCTGGCTCTCGTGAGAACGCGAGTGGAAAGCGATCTGGTCATGCCGGACGGCGACCAGGGCGACGCGACCACCGACGGCCATATCGCACTCCCAATTCTCGCCTTCGCCGAAGGCGCCGAGAATTAGATAGAACTATCGCCTGGTGACTGGTCAGGTCAACTGCTCTGGTTGGCTGCCGCGAAGGGAAATGTCTTCGGGCACCAACATCACCCTGGGCGTCTCATGATTGCACCTCTGCCTTCGATGGTATCCCGCTGTTGATCGTCGAGACGCGCAACTTATGAGCTTGTGCAACCTTCGCCGCAATGCCGCTTCATGTGGCACGGTTCGTTATGGCACATAGCCGTCCGTGAGTGTTTTCAGGAACGCCACAATTGCGGCCTCTTCGTCCGCCGTCAAACCAAGGTTGCCCAACTCGTCGGTATTGACAGTCTCCGGTACTTCCGGTGCGGGCCATGTCGGATCCACATATCGAGTGTTGTAGAAATGCACGATCTCTTCGAGTGACTTAAAGTAGCCGTTGTGGCAGTACGCCTTGATGAAATCTGGATAGGGCCGCTTGTCGACGTTGCGCAACGTGAGAACTTTCTGTTTTCCCCACTCCGCTGCATACACGATTGCATCAAAGCCGGCTGCCTCCAAGAATCCACCCAAGCCCGGATCGACCCAGTTTTCGCCAGCTGGATTCCAGTACCGCGGCGCAGAATAAAATGGGTTGGCGGGGTTCTTCGGAACTCCCAGATTGTCATAGGTGAAATCTGTAAAGAGGGGCGGCTCGCCTTAGAGTCTTGCCCAGGCCGCCGCCGTGAGGACGATGTTTGCCCAGCGGGGCCAAGATTGGCTTTATCCCCATCCCATTGGACGACTGCCGCCAAATGCTCGCCAGGGTGGACCTCATCCTTATAGGTGACGTCTAGGACGTCGTAGTCAGCGTCCGTCACTTGGCCCGACAGGATGCCGGCCTCCGACGCGCGGGCATCGTGCTTCTGTGGTTCAGGCGGCGGAAACTCGTACCAGAACGCCGTGAACAGCCGTTGTGATTGGCCGCGTCGCCTCCCACTGGGAAATCGCTTGTTTCAGCAGAGAATCGCTGTACTTTTTCAGCCGCGGCGTTCATGCCGATGCCGATGGTGTACTGGATCTCCAGTTGCTCGCAGGCATCGTATGTCGCAGGCGTGCCGAAGCCGCTGTCGCCGCGAAAATGAATCATGCACGCCCGGCCATGCCTCGCGCAAACGACGGACCACGTACTCCAGGTCGTCCTGAGCACCCAAGGCCGGATGGGCCGTGCCGTGCAGCAGACAAACCGACAGCACCAAATCGTTCTCCGCGCAGGTGATAACACGCGGCAAGTATTGATACTGGTCGTAGTAGCCGTGGAAAAACGTCAACTGCTGCTGGCCGTGCGTGGGATCGTCGAAGGGATCGATGTCGAGCGTCAACTGCCGCGGCGGCTTGTCGAACGAGGCGATGAACTGGTCGAGCAACATGTCGCGGAGCCGGAAGAACGAACGGACGTCGATCGCGTTCTCGAACCGCGAGAGCGTGGGCTGGCTGGCCAGGTCGTCGTCCTCGATGGAACGGTCGCAAAGCAGCTTGAAAATCGGATCGCTCCGCAACACGTCGTGGTCGTTCTGGTCGGCGTAGTCGGCGAGGATGCCGTACACCCGCATGCGGGTCATCTCCAGGAAGGAATGATCGATGTAGCCGATGTTCCGTCGGTCGCTGAGGGCTTCGGCAAACTGCCGCGTCAGCCCGAGTCGCTCGTCGAGTTGGCGGAACGGCAGCAGCCCGGCATCGCTGGAAACCTGCTCCGCCGAGGGCTCTACCACAATCGGCTTCGATGTGAGAAAATCAAGCGTCAGCTGAAAAGCAGTCTGCGAAACCATTTCGTGCCTCCGTGTCTGCGTAAAGGTGCTTGTTTCATAACACCTTAAACGCAACCGGAGGCACGTTGGTTCCTCAATTCATGAATAATCCGGGCTAGCGAACGAAGGCTCCCGACCGGTCGTTGACGATCTGTACAGGAACCAGGGCCTGCCTCGCCGCCTTGCCGGTTCCGCGCTTGTGCCGCCCCAGTCGCCGCTTCCATGCATGAAACGTCGCCGGGGCCAGCTTCTCCTGGGCACAGAACCCGACGATGTTCTGCCCGCTGGCCCGCTGACGCCCAATCACCTCCCGCCAATACTGCTGGCGATCCGCACTCCTGACCTTCAATCGTTCCTACGCATGGACCGTCACCCCTAGAACGGACAAGGCGCTACCGCCAGGCTGCGCATTGCCCCGCGATCGGCGCGTTATTGACATACATACTTGCCGTTCCAGCAACCCGCCCGATTTGCTCCCAATGATTTCTGACGTAGATTTACTCTAGAGGGACATTCGACGCTCGTCCATTGCGCCGCGATGCTCGCCGTCCGTCGAGGGGGCCGGAACTCATCTTTTCGTCGTCCGTGAGGTCACCCCAAGTTCTTTAACGAACAGTTGAGGAGCCGTGTCTACAGAACTGTCCGAACCTGCGTCCTGCTCACCATCCGTGCACCGTGTGTTTGGCGAGCTGCACGGCGCAAATGACGATTTCGCAAACTCCCTGGGCGAAATATTCGACCAATTGGAGTCCATGTCGCTGGAGCTATTTGCACACACAAGTGCCTCGAGTTGAGTTCTCAAAAACGGGCCGAAAATGGCGCCGACAACGCCGAACATGAGCGCCAATTCCATGAGTGCCTGGAGAAGCTGGAAGCGTTGGAGTCGAAAGTTTGCTCCGCCCATGGCGAGACAGTGCAGAGCTTGTCCGAAGTTTCCGCCGCGTACCAACAGCTTCTCCAGGAACGCCACGGAAGCCAGGAGGAAATTCGCCAAATCGGCACAGAGTTCCGCGCGATGTGCGACAGCGTCGAGCAGGACCGAGCTGAGTCGCGCAAGGCACGTGCGAGCATCCAGGAGCACCTGCAACGACTTGCAAGCGGCTTGGCCGAAGCGGCGGGGCAATCGTCCTCCCCACGTGACGAGGAACTCGCACAGGTTCTCGAGGCGACTCGCCAGCAACAGGTTGCCTGGCAGGAGGACCGTGCCCAACTGCAGGCCGAGTTGGAGGCCGAGCGACAACGCACTGCCCAACAGAGCGAGGCCCTCGCCGACCAGCATCACTTGGCGGCCCAGCAACAGGCGGAACTGGCCGGCGAACTGAAGCGGATGCGATCGCTCCTGGACATCATCTTGAACCACATGAATCAACCGTCGAACACCACCGCCGGCAACCAGACTTCGTCTACTGAGGATTCCGCGGTCGCAGCGGTGTTGGCCCAATTCGAGATGCTGCAGCGCGAGCTCGCTCAGCGGAGAACGGGCCGCCAAGAGAGTGCGGCCAAGGGTGGAAGTGCGGGTCGGGGGTAACGGGGTCAGAAATCAGAGTTCGGGAGGGCCAGCGATGCCGAAATCCCGCCAACCTCACCTGGGGATGTTGATCATCCTTCTTCTTTGCCTGCTGGACATTAGCTTGGGCTGCTGTGACGGAACCGTACCGTCGATGGGCGCGGGCGCCGTGGGCATGTGTTACGTTCTTTCAGCAACGACCCAAGTCGCAGGACCTCGCGGGCGAGAGAAGCGGCCCAGCCCCGCCGTTCGGCGCACACCGACCCGCTAGCCGTTCCGCCGTCTGTGGAAGGCATGGGCTTCGACGACCCGATCGAGACGATGCTCGGCCAATCGCGCTATGCGTTGTTGTTGAGGAGGCAAGTGGTCGGAAGTCTGAGTGAGGAACAGTATCAGCGAGCACTCGAAGCCTTTCAGCAAGGCATGGCGTTTGTGCCCGAGGGAGACGTTGAGGTTCGCAGCGGCATGGAGTTGGTCGCCGATGATTTCGCCGGGGACGCCGCGGACTATCCGCCACGGATTGTCTGCGTCACGTGCAGCCGTTCTTTCTAGACCGTTGGCTGGTCACCAACCGCCAATACCACGAATTCGTGGCTGCGGGCGGATACCGCGAAATGGCTCTTTGGGGCGATGGGATCTGGACTGCCGTGCTCGACATGGTCGATCAAACAGGCTTGCCCGGCCCACGATTCTGGAAAGATGGATGCTACCTGCCGGGCGAGGAAGATTTGCCAGTCGTAGGAGTCAGTTGGTACGAGGCCGCAGCTTTCACCGCTGGCTGTGTAAGCGGCTGTCGACTGATGCCGAATGGGTCAAAGCAGCGAGCTGGCCAATTCCGATCGACGGCAAGACCTTAGCCCATCGTCGCTATCCCTGGGGCGATGCGATGGACCGCCAGCGGGCCAATGTCTGGGGTTCCGGCCCGAATCGCGTTGTCGACGTCCACGAGTTTGCCGAAGGCGTCAGCGTCGCCGGCATCCACCAGTTGATCGGAAATGTCTGGGAATGGACCAACGGCGATTTCAACGATGCATCGAGCGACCGCAGGCTTGAACTGCCCACGCCAATGAAGAGCATTCGCGGCGGGGCATTCGATACCTACTTCGAAAACCAGGCAAACGCCCAGTTTCAAAGCGGAGAAAATCCGCTGAGCCGTCGCCATAACGTCGGTTTCCGCTGCGCAATTGGGATGCGCGAAGTAGTGCTCACTCGGCCATCGTCCGAAGCACCGCCGGCTTGCGCGGATAGGGCCATTGAAGTCAACAAGGAGACGGCAACGTGAGAGAATCCGCATGGCAACCGCTGAAATCGTCGCAGTGGATTCAGAGTGATCAGCCGATCTCGTGCTACATCTGCGAGTCTTCCAATAGCATTGATGCCGAGCATTGTCATTTCTGTTCAGCCCCGATAGCGTTGGCCCGCCAGGCCGCCGGCCAACAGATGCCTCCGTGCATGATCGCCGTCGTCGGCGCCAGCGGGGTCGGAAAGACAGTGTACCTGGGCCTGTTGATGGATATGCTCTCGCGCCAGACGGAACGATTGCAGTTCTTGGCCCGAGGCGCCTTCTCCATCGACCTGCAGCAGACGACCGTCTCGGCCCTTGCCCGGTGCCAGTTTCCCAGCAAGACCTGCAACGAGCCGGACCGCTGGAACTGGGTTTACTGCCAGGTGCGTCGCGACCCGCGGTCGCCGACTATCGAATTGATCATGCCCGACATGGCTGGTGAGTCGATCCTGGAGGAAATTGACCACCGGAATACCTATCGGGTGATCAAGGAGTTCTTGCGGAAGTCGTCGGCGGCGTTGGTCCTGATCGACGCGGTCCGGCTTCGTGACGGGGACCAAGGCCAGGACTACTTTGCCATGAAAGTCCTCAGCTATTTGAGCGAAGTTGAGCCGCGCGGCAAACACGGCTGGTCGCAGCGGCCCGTCGCACTGGTGCTCACCAAAGTCGATCAGGCCGAAGCGTGCCGTGACGATCCGGCGGCGTTTGCCAGGGCCCATGCGCCCGGTTTGTGGCAGCATTGCCAGCAGCGGTTCAGCAACCACCGATTCTTCGCTGCCAGCGTCGTCGGGGCATACGCGTGGCGCGAGTCCGCCGCACAGGGTCGCTGCCGCGTGCCTCTGCGCGTCGAGCCCCGCGGAATCGTCGAACCGTTCGAATGGCTGATGGAGCAAGCGATGGAGCCGAGGAAACGACGTTCGTTCGTACTATCGAAGTAACGTGAAGGCACCATCGCGACGGTTGCGCGAGGCGTGCCGGCTGATCTAAATGCGGTACTCGACACCCGCGGCAGATCTCGTCTTTGAGGGAGCACCGCCATCCCTTCCAACGAACAATAGGAGAAAAGCAGAATGGGCCAGATCGAGCAGGCCGTCTTCACTTCGGCACGGACCGACCGCGGCGCGGATACCAGGTGGTGGCGGCCAGCCCCGGCCTCGGCGCGGCAGATCGGCGGGAGTTGGCCATCTGGGGTCCCTCGCACGACTCGCTATCGGAATGCGGGACTGACAGCGGAAGTGTCAATTTCTTTCCATTGCCCAGCGGCGCCTTTTGCATTTCCCGCACCAAGTGTGTGGGATGGGAGTACAGCGGGAGGGGCGGCGCTCGGGTCTATACCCATTGCCTCGTTGTGCCCTCTACGATCCTCTTTCAGTTTGCAAACCATCCACTGAAGCTCGCACGCGCTGCTGCAGCCGCGGGTGCCTTTGAAGTCCCGACTGACGTTCCCTTTGCCTTGGAGCGTCTGACGCTTGCGGATGAGACGGCGCCGGCCGTTCATCAATCGGCGGCTCGCCCAATTGGTCCGGCAGATCGGAGCCTGGCACATGGCAATGCTCGTGCAATCGGCCTTGACGGCCAGCTGCACAGCAGTGGCCGCAGGCCGGGCCGGTGCCGAAGCGCTAATCGCGGGACTGTTTGATTGCCTTCCTCTCGAATGCCGAACCGCGATATCCTTCTCGACGGGCCTCAGATACTCGTCGCGGCGGCCGTTCCGCGTTCTCCCGTTCCCACACAATCCAGCTTCCCGCCGCTGGTTTGCCCACCAACCCAATGTGGCGGTCCTGGATTGGGTTGCCAATAATCCTTGCAACAATATGCTAGTGCACCAATGGGCACGGTTTATTGAGCGAGCACTCTCCGACGCCCCGATCAGCTTCTTGGCCGAGAAACTCTCCCAACGGCGACCCGATCTGACGCTGGAGAATCTGCCGGACCTTGGCCTGCAACTACTCGAAGATTTCCAGACCGCTATCTGTCCACAACGCCGAAGCATCGAGGACCGAAGGCCTCGAAACGACACCACGACAACACCAGCCAGGAAAGAAAAGCGACGGGCAAAGCCAGAGAGCCCTATTTAGCAGGGCAGCCTTCGTTGCTCTCGGCGAGCCGCATCGTTTCCCCTTCCGGGGCCGGCATTGGCACCTTGGCGGCGAAGCCAGGTTGCCGGACGGTCAACGGGCCGTTCCCTCGCGTCCTCTTGATGCTTTGTCATGCGAAGGCTCTTGACCTCCGCAGGCACCCTTTATTGTAGCCCTCCGGTTCTCGGCGACAATCCCGCTCATCGTCACACCGTTATTGTCGCCCAGGGGTTGGTCAGATTCTGACCAACCACCCAACGTATATTTTCGGAAAGCGGTACATGGACGTGATTCGCGCCGGGCATGCCGGGTGAGAACCCGAAGGCGACGTTGAGAGGCTTGTGTAACCGTCAATGAATCGCCAGCCTTGCGGGCCGTGGTAGGCTGGATGCCTGGGTACGATTCATCCAAGGCATTCGGAGGATCAGGCGATGGCGATGACCACAAACGGAGACCGTCAGCGGTATTGGCGGGAAGTGATTGAGCGTCAGCAGGCCAGCGGGCAGAGCATTGTGGGGTTCTGCTCCAAGGAGAAATTGGCCCCAGCGACGTTTCACGCTTGGAAGCTGCGATTGCGGCGGCCCCGGCGCGAAGCCGGGCAGAAGGCAGCGGCACAGGCCCTCCTTCCCGTCCAGGTCGTTGACGCCGTACCGATTGGTGCGGGCAAGCTCGAAGTCGAGTGGCCCGATGGCGTTGTCCTACGGGTTCATGGCTGCGAAACGCAGTTAGTCGGTGTGGTGGTCACTGCCCTGGCGGCACGAGCAGCGCGAAGGGCACACCGATGTTGACTTTGCCCACGTCGTTGCGGGTGTTTGCCAAGACCGGTCCCACCGATATGCGAAAGTCGTTCGAGGGTTTGGTCGGAGTGGTGGAGCGAGAACTCGGGCAGCAAGTGGAATCGGGCGACCTATTCCTCTTCTTCAACCGGCGTGGCGACCGCGTGAAGGTGCTTTGGTTTGCGGGCGACGGCCTGGTGATTTGGTACAAGCGATTGGAAGGTGGAACCTTCGAGGTGCCACGATCTGCGCGAGCTCTGCGAGAGGATGGTTCCACTTCGCCCGCCGGAGTCGAGATGCGACTGAGCGAATTGACGCTGATCTTGGAAGGCATCGACCTTGCCAGTGTGCGGCGTCGTCCGCGATGGCGTCGCGCATGATTCAGTCCCGACAAAAAACCTTCGATGCCAGCGGAACCAATGCTGATGTCGAGCGTTTAATAGGGCATGGATGAAGGATGTCCATCTCTTGCCGATCAACTGGCGACCTGTCAGCAACGGATTCGTGATCTGGAGCAGACCGCTGCGGATCAACAGGCCGTCATCGCCCAGCAGCAGGAAGCCATCGCCGCCTACCAGGAGCAACTGGCGAAGGCTGCCGAACAACTGCGATTCTTCAAGCGGGCGATGTTTGGCCAACGTCGTGAGCGATACGCACCCTCGCCCGACCAGACGTTGCTGTTCGTGCCCGAAGCTGTCGAGGGACTGGATACCCAGCAGGACACAGCACAACCAGACGCCAACGCGGATTCATCGCCGCCTCGCACTCGACGAAAGCCACGGCGACCGAGGATCGAGTTCCCGCAATTCTGGGAACATCGCCGGATCGAATATCCGTTGCCCGATTCGGAACTGCCGTGCGGCTGCTGCGGAGCCCAACGGGTCATCATCCGCACCCTCGTTACGAAGCGGGCGGAGATGGAAGAGGCGAAGCTGTATGTGGTTGAAGAAGTGCGTTACACCTACGGCTGTTCGCACTGCCACGACGGTTCGCAGATGCGGACCACCGAGAGGCCGCCGCAGGCAGTGGAGAAAAGCCCCTTTGGGCCGAGTATCCTGGCCTGGCTGGTGACCTGGAAGTTCCTGCACCACTTGCCGGTCTATCGGCAGCAGGAACTGCTGTTGGGACCGCTGAAACGATGGCTGTCGCGGGCACTGCTGTGCGGGCTGCTGAGCCGAACGGCCCGGGCTTTGCGGCCTCTGGAGCGATTGATCCATCAGCGGGTGCTGGCCAGCATCGTCATCAACGCCGACGAAACGGAGGTGAAGATGCTCAAGCCGGGCAACGGCAAGGCGATCACTGGCTACCTCAGCGGTTATGCCGGGGATAGCCGACAAGATTCGGAAGCTTGTCTCGTGAAAGTGGCTGGTCGCACATAGGTTTCGGCGTGCAACGGCGATCTGCTACTCGCCAACGAAAAACGCGGGATGGTGCTCGACCTGACCCTGTGGGATTTGCGCAGCCATCGGCAGGCACATGAAATTCCGCGGGGGGACGCATTCCATGGTCAGTGCGGGGTCATTCCGAAAGCCAAAACGCTCATGGCATGCCGGATCGCCCACCAGGACGCAGCCCTGAGCACTTAGGCTGCGAATCGCTTCCAGTCCGTCCCGGACCAGGCCTTTGCCGATTCCTTGTCTTTGAACCTCCGGCAGTACGGCTACCGGTCCGAGGCCTAGCCACCGGCAAGCCATGCCGCCGATCTTGACGGGCGAAAACGCAATATGTCCCACATTCTTTCCGTCGATTTCGGCGACGAGCGCGACTGTCACCGCATCAGCGGCTCGCAACGTCTCGACAATCAGGTGTTCGGTCTGATGGCTGGGTCCGCAAAGGCGGCACAATTAGAATGCCTCGGATAGCGTCGTAATCGTTTGCAGTCTCGGGACGAATAATCATGCGAGGGCCTTTGGTTCGAGAAGGGACCGGCGGTTTCTATTTACCTTTCGCCCGCGAGTCTACTGTTTCGGCGTTGGTCTGCCGAGCATGCACCCCCACAGCATGGGGTGGCTGATTGCAGTGAACGTGCCTGGAAGTGCTCTTGCTACCCCCCGGTTGTCCTGTTACTATCCGGCCCCGTCCCACTAATTTCGTCCGTGGTCGCCCTGAGGGACTTCCGGCTTGTAACATCAGGCGAAGCCATGTCGCGGTTTGTCAAGCTGTCATCGATCGGGTTCGCCGTCCTGCTGGCCGGCTGCGCCGACAACGCTATGGTGTTGAAGGGGCGGCTGAATCAGTCGCAGCAGCAGCAGACGGCCATGTCGCGGCAGGTGCAACAGTTGCAGGATCGGGCGAACGCCCTGGACCGCGACAACCAGGAGATGAGCACGCTGCTGGCCCAGGCCCGGCAGCAGACGAAGGTGTCGGAAGACCAGTTGACGGCCTTGCGCGACCAGTTGCGCAGCGTGACGGCGCAACTGGCGCAGACGCGCGAGGCGAAAGACACCGCGGACAGTCGCGTTCACGCATTGACCGCGTCGTTGCACAGGCAAGGGGGCGTATCGATCACGCCGAACAACAGTTTCCTCCAAACGCTTCCGGCCATCAACGTCGCCGGTGTATTCGTCCGCCGTGACGGGGACGTGATTCGCATCGAACTGCCCGGCAGCAGCCTGTTCGACTCGGGCAGCGCCCGGCTGCGTCCTGGGGCGGCCAACCTGATTTCTGACGTGGCAGCGGAACTGCTTCGCACGTATCCCGATCAGATGATCGGCGTCGAAGGGCACACGGACAACGACCCCATCGTCGGCAACCAGGCGCGCAACAATCAGGAGTTGTCGGTGGCCAGGGCGATGACGGTTTACGACGTCCTGGTCAGCCGCACCCGGCTGCAAGCGAACCAAATGTTTGTCGTCGGCCACGGCGCAAACCATCCGATCGTCTCGAACGCTACGCCGGAGGGCAAGCAGCGCAACCGCCGCGTCGAACTCGTCGTGTATCCCGATCGGAAGACCGGCTGAATCGGACCGGTCGCGTCCTATCTTGTCGCCGGCGCCCTCATAGTCCACCGTGGTGCGTCTGCGCAGCGATTACTGCGTCTTGTCGCCCTTCCCTGTGGTAACGTCGGCAATGATCGCCTGGCGCAGAGTCACCGGCCCGATCAATCCCGACTCCAGCAGCGGGTCGTCCTTGTGCCACTGCTTGCGGGTTGTGAAAGCGACCCTGTGGCTCGATGGCCGCGGTTGGCCGTTCAGAAGCCAGTCGGGCCAGGCGGCGAGGAAATCGCCGCGAGGGTCTTTCGTCCATTGGCAGTCGTCTGGATACTGTTCATCGCCGATGAGGCGGTTGGGCCAAAGGTTGGTAATGCGAACCAGCAATCGGTTTTCGCCCGTCATCAGGACGTCGGTGACGTCCACGGAGAAGGGCGGCTTCCAAAGGATGCCCGAGATCCCGGCCGTTGAGCGTCACCGAGGCCAGGTTCTTGACCATGCCGAGGTCGAGATAGATATGTCTATCACCTTCGAGCAACCCGGCGGGCACGTTGATCGTCCGGGCATAGGTTGCCGTGCCGGAGAAGTATTTTACGCCGTCGATTTCGGATTGGGTCCAGGAGATGAGCCGTTGGAAGGTTACGTGAGCCGGGGCGCCTAGGTGTGGAGGGAAGGTGACCTCCCAAGGCCCCTGAACTGCGATTGCGGCCGTGGGAGCCGGGACGCGGACGGCAATCGACTTCCCTGAGGCGAAGACCGCGTCATAGTCGCCGCCTCTCGTTGACCAGCAATTTCAGCTTGCCGTCATGACCGAAGAACGGTTCGGCGGTCGTTGCCGGGTGCCCACGACGATTGACGGCCACGAGATGATCGGCCGGGGCGGGGCTGGCAGAGAAGACCACGAACACCGAGCCGGACGGATCGAGCCGCAACGGCACGCCGCGTTCGACCCTCGGCTTCGGTATACAGCGGCGCCGGCGCGATCGCCCCGCTTTCCGGATGCCACAATTGCGGCGCGCGGCCGGCAATGCGGAAGGAGCATGTTACGGCCTGCGGCTGGCCGCCCTGGTTGGAAACAAAATAGATGTCCGTGTCGTCAACCACGCGATGGATGTACACGAGTTTTGCGGCGAAATGCGACTCGTACGTGAAGTCCGGTCGGACGTTCATGTCGCCCAGGACTTGCTGAAGCGCTCGCCCCAGACGACGCGGCCTTTGCCGTACGTGTGCTCGGTCACCGTCTTGCCGTCGCTGTCGCCCCACAGTTCGTCGGCAATCTGCGCGGACCTGCTGGTCGCAGGCGGGATAATCGCTCAGGCTTGGGCTCCGCGTGGGCTTGGGACCAACTACGGTCGCGCCGTCGGCCACCAGCTGCTTGATCTTCGCGGCCACTCGAGGCGTCATCACCTCGCGTTGGCGGCAGCACGAGCAGGCGGTAGCTCATGCCGTCGGGCAGCGCAAGGCGACCGTCCCGCACCGACAGCTTGTTCAAGCAGAGTCTCGGCGCTCAGCGCGTCGTAGTCGTAGCCCTTCGGCGGCGGCGGAGTTCCGGCACGGAGGCCGACCGGCGAATCCTCGCCGACGTAGTAGCAGACGTCGCCGACGAAGCGGCCTTGCTGCAAGAGATACTGGCAGCGGGCGAGGTATTGAATCCAGGCCGTCGACTGTTCCCACCAGGTGTTGGTCCGCCCGAAGCGGGTTCCCCACGGCCCCATGGTCATGCCCGGCACCTTGTCCAGCCACGGCTGCATGGCGTAGGTGTGGAAGATGAAGCGGTTGATGCCCAGGCAGAAGGCGTGCGTCGCCCAGGGCCTTCATCGCGTACGGGATCGATTTGCCAGCGGCTCGGGCTTGGCATCGGCGGTGAACGCCTCGGCCGCCGACGAGCTGTCTGCCCGTTGGTGTGGGCAATCGAGGCGGCAAGCTTGAGCTGTTCATCCTCACGCCAGGCCGCCGCCGCCGATCCAGAACTCGCCCATGGGGATGTCGATAGTGCGAGCCGGCGGTCAGGTCGTTGAACAGGCCGTTGCCGTACGGCTCGACCGACGCGATCAGGCCGTGCTGGTGGCACAGCTCGGCGAAATAGCCGAAATAGTTCTCGTCGAACAGTTCGGCGATCGTGCGGCGGTAGTCCCAGAGGAACCGCTCGGACAGGGCAGAGATTGTCGCACCACCCGGCCGCTGAGCGTGACCAGCCAAGGCAGCGGATCGTAGCCGCGGCGCGTGATGAACTCGCTTCGCAACAGCGGCGTCCAGTTCTGCGAGCCGACCTCGTAGCTGTCGATCAAGGCGTCGTTCAGCCCCTTGCCGACCAGGGCCCGATTGTCGTCGATGACCGTCTGCATCATGCCGCGCGAAGAACGCGTCCAGCGCCTCGCGGCTGAGCTTGTCGACCTCCAGGCCCCGGCCCGCCTCGCGGCGCCGGGTGATTGGTCACTGCCGGTGGGCGTGTAGCCGATCCGCAGGATCGTCCAGTTGCCTTCGGGCACCTCCAAGTCAGCCTGCCGTCGCTCGTCGAGCTTGTCGGTCAGATCGACGATCTTCGCCTGGGCCACGACTTTGTCGGCCGGCGCGTTGGTGTCGGCGGAAGGCGGCGATGTCGTCCACCCGCTCGTAGCCGGCTTTGGCCCGCGAGGTCCTTGATGCGCAGCGTGTCCTTGTCGGCGGCGCCGCCGGGCGTGGGGAAGGCCAGCACGGCGATGTCCTTGTAAAAGCCGTCCTTCCTCGGCGGCTGCGGCAGCTTGCCGTCGAAACGTGTTGCCGCCGGGCATGTTGATTTCGCTGGTGGTGACGCACAGCATCGGCGTATTCCGGCTTGACCCACGGCCCGCCGCTGCTGGACCAACCGGCGCAGTTGTGCACGCACAGTTCCAAGCCCAAGCCGATGGGCCTCGTCTGACCGCGTGCCGCATCAGGTCGCGCCAAGGCTCGGCTCATGAACGGGCGCCGGACCGGCAGGCGACTGCTGATCGACGTTGAAAATCTCCGCCCCGCCGATGCCCACCCGCTTCATCGCCTCCAGGTCGGCGGTGATGCCTTCGGCCGTCACCATGCCGTTCATCCAGTGCCACCAGGTATGCGGCCGGGCCGAATCGGGCGGATCGGCAAACTGCTGCGCCAGTCTGGCGCACGGCGAAAGCGTTGCGGCCGGCGCCTCGGACACTGCCGCGCGGCAAACCGCTGGAATGGAGCCAAGCAAGACCGCAATCGTTATGTATGTCCAAAGGCGAGTAGGCATGATCGGCTTCCTCCTCGTGGCAGGTCGATGGTGGGCAATAGGCGGGCGAGACGGCGCCTGCGGCACCGCCGCCATTATTAAACGTCCCGCAGCGGTCGATTACAAGACAGCGGAATCACGAATGTCGAAAGCTGGATGGTCAACGGAGTGACGCCCAAGAAAAGGCCTGGCCCGGAAGGGCTGCCGTTCGAGCGCCCATCCGGGCTCAGGACCGTGCCAAGTTTAGTGGATAGTGGTCAGTAGGTCAGTGGCCATAATCTGCGCCGAATTCGTCGACCCCAATCCCCAATCTCTTGTCAGATGTCGTAGTACAGGCAGAACTCGTAGGGGTGCGGACGCAGCCGCATGGCCTCCACCTCGTTGGTCGTCTTGTACCAGATCCAGGTGTCGATCACGTCGGGCGTGAAGACGTCGCCGCGGAGCAGGAACTCGTGGTCGGCCCGCAGCGCCGCCAGCGCCTCTTCCAGCGAGCCCGGCGTCTGCGGCACGTCCTTCAGCTCCTCGGGCGTCGAGGTCGTAGATGTCCTTGTCCAGCGGCTCGCCCGGATCGATCTTGTTCTGGATCCCGTCGATCACCGCCATCAGGATGGCGGAGAAGGAGAGGTACGGGTTGCAGCTCGGGTCGGGGCAGCGGAACTCGAGCCGCTTGGCCTTGGGGCTCGGGCTGTACATCGGGATGCGGACGGCCGCCGAGCGGTTCCGCTGCGAGTAGGCCAGGTTGACCGGCGCCTCGAAGCCCGGCACCAGCCGCTTGTAGCTGTTGGTCGTCGGGTTGGCGAAGCCGCACAGGCGCCGGGGCGTGCTTGAGCATGCCGCCGATGGCGTACAGGGCCATGTCGCTCAGGCCGGCGTAGCCGCTGCCGGCGAACAGCGGCTCGCCGCCCTTCCAGAGCGAGATGTGCGTGTGCATGCCGGAGCCGTTGTCGCCGAACAGCGGCTTGGGCATGAAGGTGACGGTCTTGCCGTACTTCTTGGCCACGTTCTTGATGATGTACTTGTACATCATCATCTTGTCGGCCATCGTCACCAGGTCGTCGAACCTCAGGTCGATTTCCGACTGGCCGGCCGGTGGCCACCTCGTGGTGCTGGGCCTCGACGTCCATGCCGCAGTCGATCATCGTCTGCATCATCTCGTTGCGGATGTCCATCATCTGGTCGGCCGGCGGCACGGGGAAGTAGCCTTCCTTGTAGCGCAGCTTGTAGCCCAGGTTCGGCTTCTCCTCGCGGCCGCGGTTCCACTGGCCCTCGATGCTGTCGATGTAGTAGTAGCCGCTCGTTGGCCGTCTGGTCGTAGCGGACGTCGTCGAAGATGAAGAACTCGGCCTCCGGGCCCGATGTAGCACGTGTCGCCGATGCCCGTGCTCTTCAGGTAGTTGACCGCCTTGCGGGCGACGTTGCGCGGATCGCGGGTGTAGTCCTCGCGGGTGATCGGGTCCTGGATGTTGCAGATCATCGACAGGGTCGGCAGCTCGGCGAACGGATCGAGCGACGGCCGTCTCCGGCTGCGGCACCACCAGCATGTCGCTCTCGTTGATCGCCTGCCAGCCGCGGATGCTGGAGCCGTCGAAGCCCAGGCCGTCCTCGAAGACGTCCTCGTCCAGCTTGTCGACGGGGATGGTGAAGTGCTGCCACAGGCCGGGAAAGTCCATGAACCGCAGGTCGACCGCCTTGACGTCCTTTTCCCGGCACAGCGCCAAAACTTCTTTGGGTGTCACTGGTCCCTCCTTCTTGGGGGATAAAGAGTGGTGCATGGTTGCTGATCCAGTACGCTCAGCGTATGCCGGTACTTCTTGGCACGGCCCGCAGGCGTACTCTTTCGCCGCCGCTTTTTGCAAAGGGGATGCCAGTGGCAGATGGTTCCCCCGGTCGAGAGCGCGAAATTCGTTACATCATATTGACTTACGTCGATATGCGCCGCCTCCCGTTCATGGAACAGCCGGATGCGTTGCACTATTTTATTGCACAGTTTGATTGCAGATTAGGCAATTGTGCCATATTGGCAGGGCGAACAAAGCCAGTATCCCCCTATCAAGAGGGGCAAGGTGAGTTGGTCATTGCGAATTGGTCATTGCAAGTTTGCCAATGAGGGATGGATGGAACGATTGAACGGATCCCAACGGCGGGACAGTCCCATTTTCGCTGACACGAAAGTCGGGACAGTCCCCGCCCGCTCTACTCAATTCGTCCATCCGCGAGCGTCACGGTGCTGCCGGTCACTCGGCGGCAGAAGTCGGGCTCATGCGACACGACGACCATTGCCTGGGGCAGCCGGGCCAGCAACTCCGTGAGACGCTCCGTCGCCGCCTCGTCGAGGCCGCTGGTCGGCTCGTCCAGCAAGAGGGCATCGGGTTGCATGGCCAGGACGGTCGCCAGGGCCACAAGCCGTTTTTCGCCGCTGGAGAGCTTGTAGGTGATTCGCTGGGCGTAGCCGGTCAACCCGACGGAGTCCAACGTTTCCGCGACGATCTGCCCGACGCGGTGGCGCGGCAGCCCGAGGTTCATCGGACCAAAGGCAACGTCCTCGGCGACCGTGGGACAGAAGAGTTGATCGTCGGCTTCCTGAAACAGCAGTCCCACGCGCCGGCGCACCTCGTGGAAGTCGCGCTCGGCGGAGCGCGGCGTGCCAAAGACCTCGATCCGGCCGGCGTCGGGGCGAAGCAGCCCGACGATCAGATGCAGCAGCGTCGTCTTGCCGCTGCCGTTGGCGCCTCGCAACGCGATTCGTTGACCGGCTTCCAGACGAAAAGTGCATTGCCGCAGCACCGGGCGCGAGTTGTACGCGAAGTCCACGTCTTCGAGACAGATCAACGGGACGCTCATGAAACGAATCGCCACGCGTGCAGGAATTCCGGTCATTTCCACCGGAAGTTCATTGTCGGCTGTCTCGGGGCCGCATGCAATGGCGACAAGCCAATCCCATGATCGCCAGAACAGACCAGGCTATGGATTTCGGACGAATCGGCCTAATCGCTGCCACGTTGCCGAAGGCGATATCCAAATGCGGCAACCGACCCGATGCCGAGCAGAATCAGCGTCGCCGGCTCGGGCGCCTCTTGAAAGGTGCTGAGATGAACGACCCAGTCGTGTCCCGAGGTGGTTGAGAACGATTGTACCCCGCCGCTTCGAGTTCCCAAGTCCGTGGTCGTTCCGGTCTGCGGGTCGTACAGATAGGCATGATACGTTCCCGCGGCGAGATTCACGGAGAAGTTACCCCCATTAGCATCATAGATGACGTATTGACGTCCGGGCTCGGCCAGGACATAGGTGTTCGTGCCGGACGTCTTCAGCTCGTTGTGGCCGGCCATCTTCCAGTATTCGATGCCCTTGGTGGTGAAGAAGTCGACCAGGTATTTGATATCGTCGTATTCCGGCGCGTCGGCCCAGTCGACACTTTCGGCAGGCCGATACGAGGTACTGCCGTCAGAGATCATTCGCCAATCGCCCGAGCTGCCATACCCTCCGGCAGTGGCGATGCCCCAAATGCCCTGGCGGAGTTGAGTCTGGGTGCGCTGGCCTATATACCTGTATTCATCGTTGACGACGGGCATGCCGTGACCCAGATTATTCCTAATCCCCGTGTTGAGCGACCCTGCCGGATCCGAGGTATCGGAGTGATGTTGCAGGATGGCGTACGTGGGCCACGTTGCGCCGAAATACTGGAAGCTGGAGCTCTGGTTGTGGATCGAGAGCGGCCGCAGGCCGGAGTCACTGGTCATCCACGGGTCTGTTGTTCGCACGATTCCACCAAACCGATTGAAGTCGGCCTGGTCTTGCGGGTAGGTTCCCTTGTTGGCCTGTTCCCATTCGTAGCACAGGTTCCAGGTCACGTTGGTATAGGCGGCATAGCGTGAGACGGCGTAGGCGATCAAGCGATCGTTCTGCGTGTCGGTACCATACACCCGATTGTTGCTGTACGGGTTGGTGAGCACGAGGTTGGCCACCATTCCCTTCGAGTCGAGATATTGGACCACTTCGTCCAGCTTCTGCCAATACTGGATGTTGATGCTGTCTCGGTCGGGGTTGCTGGCCGAGCCGGCATAAGGACCGATGTCCGGATAGCCATGGTGGGCGGCATCGCCGTCGTAGAAGTCGGTGTACACGTTCAGAATGATCTTGTTCATCCCGTGCGCCGCTGAGGTGTCCACGGTAGTTTTCCACGAGTCATTGACCAAGCCGTGCGAGACGATGTCGTAGTACGTTTGTCCCCAAGTGAAGTCATGCGTGCCGTCGTCCCAAATGAACGTGCTGGTGTTGGCGGGATCGATCCGCAAAAACCCGTGATCGCCGGACTGGGCCGCGGTAGCGGTGATGTTGCCAACCTGATTATTGAGGCTCGAATCGCTGGAGGTGGTCGTGTACGACCAATCGCCCACCACCGTGGGCGTGAAGCGGATCTTGAAGCTGTTGGCGCCGTCCCAGTAGCCGGGGACGACCTCCGTGATGCCTCCCGGACCAGTGAAGGTGGCGCTGAGCGTGGGGCCCGATGCATAGCCGTTCGAATAGCTGGCGCCGGCCGCCAGGCTGATGTCGCAGGTAGACCATTTCGGCACGTCAACGGCCGCAGCGATCGACGGAGCCGCGGCGATGACAAGAATCCAAGTTGCCCAAAACCCTCGGTGAACGATGTGCGGCTTCATAGTCAATTTCTCCAGTACGATTGCGTGAAGGCTCATCGACGGCAAGGACCAAACGGCGGCTGCCGGACAGCCGATGGCGCGCCGTGGCACGCGGACCTCCGGTGCCAACCGTATGCCGCTATGGCCGTCAGTGAAATGCCAAGCGACATGACAGCGCTCGGTTCAGGCGTCTCTTGGAACGTGCTGAGATGGATAACCCAGTCGTTTGAGTCGGGCATCGTGAAGGACGCGTTGCTCCGCCCGCGACGTTAGGCAAAGGCGTGGTCTCGCCGGTGCGTGGGTTGTACCGATACGCGTAATACGTGCCGGCGGCGAGGTTCAACGTAAATGTTCCGCCGGCGGCCGCGTAAGCAACGTACTGGCGTCCTGGTTCGGCCAGGAGATACGTCCGTGTGCCGCTGACCAGCGGATTCTGGCTCGACATTTTCCAATACTCGATGCCCTTGGTGGTGAAGAAGTCGACCAGGTGCTTGATGTCGTCATACTCCGGCTGGTCGACCCAGTCTCCCGTGAGGTTAGGGATCCACTGGGTGCTGCCCGACCCATAGATGTTCCAATCGCCCGAACTGCCATAACCGCCGCCGGCGGCAACGCCCCAGATGGCACGTCGGAGATTGACTTGCGAGGAGCTCTGCGGCGAGTCGCGGTCGTTGCCGATGTAGCCGTATTCATCGTTGACCACCGGCATGTTGTGTCCGAGGTTGGCGACGACGCTGCGGTTGCCCCATTGGTCCCCGTTCGTGTACGTGTTCTGCCAGACACCATATTGGATGCAGGCATAGGTCGGCCATGACGAACCGAAGAAGGGGAAGTTGAGGAGCGTGCCGGCGTGAATCGATAGCGGCCGCAGCGCCGTGCCTTGGGCGAGCCACGGATCGCTGTTGTGGACGATCGCGCCAGCCGCTCGTAGTCTGCCTGATTTTGGGGATAGGCGCCGCCTCTGCCGGGCGACAGGTTCCACTCCCAGGAGACGTTCCAGATCACGTTGTGATAGGCTGCATAGCGCGACACGGCGTAGTTGACGAAGCGGTCGTTCTGCGTGTCGGTCCCGTACATGTTGTTGGCGTTGTAGGGATTGGTGATGCTGAGGTCGGCCACCATTCCCTTCGATTCAATGTAGCTGACGACCTCGTCCAACTTCTGCCAATAGTCGAGGTTGAGCTGGTCGCGATCGGGGCTCATGCTCGTGCCGGTGTACGGCACCGTGTACGGATAGCCGTGAATCAAGGTCGACCAATCGGAGTCGTTCCCCGTCCAGCCGGGGCTGGCGCTGTCGGGATAGATGTTCATCCGGATCTTGCTCATCCCGTGTGCCAGCGAGTTGTCGATGGCCGTCTTCCAGTTATCGTTGACCATCGCGGTCTGCACGATGTCATCGTAGATCTGCCCCCACATGAAGTAATGCGTGCCGTCTTCCCAGGCGAACGCGGTCGGATTGGTGGGGTCGCTGCGCAGAAAGCCGTGGTTGTCGTCTGCGGCAGCGACGGCATCAATCGTGCCGGTCTGATTGTTCAGACCGGAGTTTGCAGAAGTGGTCGTGTAGGTCCAGCTTCCCTCGACGGTCGGCGTGAACCGAATGGCGAAGGTGTTGTTCCCGTTCCAGAATCCGCTGACCGTTTGGGTGATGCCGCCGGGCCCGGTAAATGTGGCGACGACGCTTCCGTTCGGATCGGTATACCAGTTGCCCGAACTTCCGCTGGCCGTGAGATCGATGTCGTACGTCGACCATTTGGCCACGTCGACAGCGATGGCTGGGGCGGGGGCAAGAGACGAGGCCAACGCGCAAACAAAGAACATGCCGACGATGCGGCCATCCGGCTTAGACCATCTCATCAAGCTGCCTCCGAGAAATCGACCTGGAGTTCCGAACAAACGCGTGGGTGGGAAGGAATATGTCAAGGGCGGCACGACCGTCTGGCGTTGCGGCACCTCCGCAGCGCGGACAATGGTACAAGGCAGCCCACGCTCCCCACACGGTCAACATTAGTGTAGACGAAAGAAGAAAATATCGCCAACAAATTGTCCATAAATTACTCCATTTCTTCACGGATCGTTTCAAGCCTCCCCGCCGCAGGGCAACGTTTCTCGTGGGGCTTCAGCGACACTCGCCCTTGAGGCCGGGCTGCTTTATACTACCCTCGTGAGCAGTGACCCCACGGAAATCCTTGGCGGCGTCGAGCGGCGGCGGGCGAGCGAGATGAGCCTCGAACGCGGCGCGTCCGCCCACGCAGGTGCCGGGCTATGAGCCGCGAGCGGTTCCTGGGCGTCGGGGCCTATGGCGAAGTCTGGGTGGCCACCGAGCGGAACACGGGCCGGCGCGTGGCCATCAAGTTCTACGCCCATCGCGGCGGGCTCGACTGGTCGCTCTTGTCGCGCGAGGTCGAGAAGCTCGCCTTTCTGTTCGCCGATCGCTACGTGGTGCAGCTGCTGGGCGTTGGCTGGGACGCCGATCCGCCGTACTACATCATGGAGTACCTGGAGCGGGGCTCGCTGGCCGACCGGATCGCCGAGGGCCCGCTGCCGGTCGACGAGGCGGTGTGCACTGTTCCGCGACGTGGCCACCGGGCTGGTCCACGCCCACGGCAAGGGCGTGCTGCACTGCGACCTGAAGCCGGCCAACGTGCTGCTGGACCAGGACGGCAAGCCCCGGCTGGCCGATTTCGGCCAATCGCGGCTCTCGACCGAGCAGGCGCCGGCGCTGGGCACGATGTTCTACATGGCGCCGGAGCAGGCCGACCTGGAGGCCGTGCCCGACGCCCGCTGGGACGTCTATGCCTTGGGGCGCTGCTGTACTGCATGTTGACCGGCGGCCCGCCGCACCGCACGGCAAGACGGTGGACGAGTTCGAGCGAACGCCGGACTTGACCGAGCGGCTGGCGCGATATCGGCAGACGATCGAGCAGTCGCCGCCGCCGGCAGGCCATCGCAAGCGGCGCGGCGTGGACAAGATGCTGGCGGCGATCATCGATCGCTGCCTGGCGGCCGACCCCGACCACCGGTTTCCCAACGTGCAGGCGGTGCTCGACGCGCTGGACGCAGCGGGCATCGCGGTTGGCGCGGCGGCCGATGATGGTCTTGGGGGCGATCGGGCCGGCGCTGCTGCTGGCCGTGGTGGCGTCCTTTGCCTGGCAAGGGTTTCGGTCGGCCGTTCTCACAATCGAACGACGGCTTGACGGATCGAGCCGTGAAGAGTAACCGGTTTTGCCGCCCAGTACGTTGCCCGCACGGTCGGCAACGAGTTGGATCGCCGCTCGAGTTGGTTGAAGCAGGTGGCGGCGTCGCGCCGAGTTCCGCAAGCAAGCTGGCCGGGTTCTGGCCAACCCGAACATTCGCAGCATGCTGTTTGCAGCTGTCCGACCCGAAGCTACAACGAGCGGACCTGGAGCCGCTGCAGAAGCGAGTTTCGCGGAGCCCGAGCGTCGGGCGCTGCAAGCAGAATTTGAAGCGGTGATCCCGGCGGGCATGCGACCGGGCGAAGAGGGTGGCAAAGCTGGTTCTTCTGCGACGCCAACGGCATCTCGGTGGCCCGCGTGCCGGAAGTCCGCCCAGCGGCAGGAATACATTGGCAGGAACTTCTGCCTGGCGGAGTTCTTCTATGGCGGACCGGCGACATGGACAAACATGGCGGCCAAGCCGGGCGAACACGTCACGCGTCCGCGCATCTCCGACCGTCTTCCGTCGCAGGCCTCGTCGCAGTGGATCGTGGCCATCTCGACGCCCGTCTACGACGCCACGCCGGAGAAGAAATTCCTGGGCGTCGTGGCGATGACCGTCCAGTCGGACGTTTCATCGACTTCTCGGCGACCGACAACCAGTTCGCCGTGCTGGTCGACAACCGCGAGGGCGACAACCAGGGCGTGGTCCTGCAGCATCCGCTGTTCAACAAGCTGCTGGCCACAGCAGGCAAAGCTGCCCGACCGATTTAAGAACTACCGCGTCGGCACAGATGATCTGCCGAACAACCGGACCGCCAAGAGACTACGCCGATCCGTTGGCCGTCGATCCGGAAGGCGACGCAGTATGCCGGCACGTGGCTGGCCTGCATGGAGCCGGTGAGCGTGCGCGATCGGGACACCGGCTGGATCGTGATCGTGCAAGAATCGTATGACACGGCCATCGGCGCCCTTGGACACTCGGCAGCTTGATCGCACCGCCTGATCGCTTGAGTACGGCACGATGGCGCTGGTGCTGGTTCGCATTGGTGATGGCCGGAGCTGATGGGGAATGGCGCAGGCGGTCTGATGTAAAGTGGTGCGTGAGTCACGAGGTTTTCCGTGCTGAGTCCACGCTATGACTCGCAATCAGCCGAACACTGGTGCTAATCCTAATCGTAGTCCCTATCCGCAACCCCGTCTTCCCATGCCTGATCTGATTGCCCAAGGCCATCGAAGCCCAACAGCGCTGGCGGCGGACGCTGCCGGAGGGCGAGCCGATCGTGCTGGGCCGGCGGCGCGGCGTCTGGGCCGTGCCCTGGGACCACCATATTTCGCGGCGGCACGCGCGATCTGCTGTGCAGCGGCAGCGGCTGGAAGTGGCGCTGCTGCCCGAGGCCCGAAACCCCTTGTTCCTCCGCGGCCAGGAGGTCGAGCGGTGTGCGCTGGCGCCCGGCGAACACTTCGTCATCGGGCAAACCACTTTCACGCTGGCCGATCAGCAGGCCACCTCGACCGCCGACGCCCCCGACCGCTTCAGCAACAATCGTTCAGCCCGCAGTATCTCAGGCAGGTGCAGTTCCGCAATCCGGACCATCGCACTCGAGGTGCTCAGCCGCCTGCCCGACGTGATCTCCGGGGCAGCGGGCGATCAGGAGCTTTTCGTGCGCCTGGTGAGCATGCTGCTGGCCGGCGTGCCGCGGGCCGACGCGGCCGCGGTCGTGGCCGTAGACGAAGATGTCGACGAAGGTGGCGTTAAGGGAGGAAGATCGCCGATCGCGTGATCGAAGCGAAGATGGGACTGTCCCCTTTGACGCTTCTCAAGCGAGAGCGAGCGTCCGCGGGTCCTGCACTGGGACCAGCGGCTGGCGGTCACGAGCGACTTTCGGCCGAGCCAGGGATTGATCCTGGAATCCCTGCGGCAGCGGCAAAGCGTGTTGCACGTCTGGCGCGGGAGCGAAGCGGCTGCGTCCGCGTCGTTCACGGCCAGCGACGTGTTCGACTGGGCCTTCTGCGACGCCGGTGCTGGGCGGGGCATGCCGCGGCTGGGGGCTATACGTGGCAGGGCGATTCAATGTCGAGCGTACCGGGCTGACACCCTCTTCCGACCCGACCGACCTGCGCGAGGACGTGAAGTTCGCCGAGCTGGTGGCCGCCATGCTCAGCTCGCTGCGGCAAATGCGGCTCTTGGAGCATCGCCAGGCCACGCTCAGCCAGTTCTTTTCGCCGGTGGTGCTCGAAACGCTGGCCGTGGAAGACCCTGAGTTGGTGTTGGCTCCGCGCGAGACCGAGGTGTCGGTGCTGTTTTGCGACCTGCGCGGCTTCTCACGCGAGTCGGAGCGGCAGGCGGACGACCTGCTGGGCCTGTTGCAGCGAGTGAGCCGGGCCCTGGGCGTGATGACGCACCACATCCGCCAGCAGGGCGGAGTGGTGGGCGATTTCCAGGGCGATGCCGCCATGGGCTTTTGGGGCTGGCCGTTGGCGCAGCAAGACGAGTCGTGCTTCGGACCTGCCGTGCCGCGTTGGCCGTCCGGGCGAGTTCGAGGCCGACCACCGGATTTCAGGCCGGCATCGGCATGGCCACCGGCCGGGCGGTGGCCGGCAAGATCGGCACCGTCGACCAGGTGAAAGTCACCGTCTTCGGCCCGGTGGTGAACCTGGCCTCGCGGCTGGAAGGGCATGACCAAGATGCTGCACGCCCCGATCCTGCTGGACGAGACCACGGCCGCAATCGTCCGCCGCCAGGTGCCGCGCGAGGTCGCCCGGGTGCGGCGGCTGGCATCGTGCGGCCCTTATGGACTCGACACGCCGCTGGAGGTGAGCGAGTTGCTGCCGCCGGTCGCGGAATTTCCCGAACTGACCGACGAGCATCTGGCGTTCTTCGAGGCGGCCGTGGACGCCTTTCTCGCCGAACATGGCCGCAGGCCTTCGAGCTACTGCACCGCATTCCGGCCGAAGACCAGGTGAAGGATTTTCTGGTGGTCTACATCGCCCGGCACAACCGCCGCCCGCCGACCGATTGGGACGGCGTGATTCAGTTGGAGAGCAAGTAGGGGTGTCTCCGACACTCCATCCGAGCGATGATCTGGCACTACAAGCGGCTATGCAGCACCCGTAAGGGGACTGTCCCGATTTTCGTGTCAGCGAAAATGGGACTGTCCCCTTCGCCGCGCGTAAGCAGATCAAGACGAACCGCGTCTGCAATTTGGCCTCTTCTCCCCCAAAACGGTCGTGGTAGAATAGGCAGGGAGAGGAGCAACCACAAGAACAAGCATATCCGTGCAGCGGTGGATATATGCTCCGGAACATGGTTGGCGGATGTCGATGCGTTGGTTGCAGCGCTTGATAAGGCGCAAGCCGAGTAGGATGCGTCCCCGGCGCATCATCCGTCTTTGCAAGGCGTCGCTCAGTCCAGCCCCAGGGCGTGGCGATAGGCGGTCTTTTGTTTTTCCAGGCCGAGTCGCTCGGTGATCTTGCGCCACTTGGCGTCGGCGCCGCAGCAGGGCGTCCAGCGGGGCTTTCTTCTGCCGTGCAAGACGTCCGCCACGGCATCGTCCAATGCGGCGAGATACTCGGCCCGGCCTGGCAGCCGCAAAGCGCCGAGCCACTGCTGGCGGCCCAGGGCCTTCGCGGTGGTTTCACCATACTGCGACGCCGCGGCCGGCGGCACGGGTTTTTCCACCCAGCGGGTCGGCGACTTGAGATCGGACGCTCGGAACAGCGTCGTATCCGGGCTGGTCGCGTTGACTTGGGTGTCCATGCGGCTGCTGGAAAGCCACAGCAGCAGTTGAAAGGCCGCGTTGCCGTGGGCCGATGTAGCGGCTGACCACGCCGAGCCGGCCGACGATGGACAGCAGTGGCACCTGCGGATCCTCTTCGTCGGACCGCGGTCCCACACCTGCGCCGCTTAGGTTGAATACCCGTCGCGAACCGGGCAACTCCGTGAATCCGATGCGAAGCTCGGGGATCGACGCTTGGCAGTGGCACTCGTCGTGAATCGCCCTTCATGTCGGCGGCGGTTGGGCCAGGTCAGGGCCATGCCACATTGGTTGCGCCAGAATGCGGCACGCGCGGCGTTCGGATCGTAGCGCTGAGGATCGGTCGGGCCGGACTTGGCGCGCGCGGCCAATTCCTCCAGCGCCTGAACAAACGGGCGGGCCGGCCACCAAAGGCTCCATGGTCTCGACGTTGAAGAGCGTCGAGTAGTTGTCGCGATGCTTGGCATAGGGCGCGGCCCGGGCCAAGAGCACCAAGCCGGCCCAGCCGGGGGCCAGCGGTTCGATCGTGCCGCACCAGGGGCCACCGTCGCCCGGCTTTTCTGCCGCCAGCAGTTGCAGCCAGCGCCGATACTCGTGCCAGGTCTGCGGCGGCCGCTTGCCCAGCTTCTCTAACAAGTCGGCACGATAGTAGCAGACCAGCAGCGGCGAGCCGAACGGCACGGCCATGATCCGCGAACCCCAGGCCGCTTCGCGGAGCCTTAGCAACTCGAATACGCCGGTCCATTCGGATCGTCGCAAGACGGCCTGCGGCACGCTGCGGAGCAGCTCGCGCTCGGCCAAGCCGCCCAGCAGATGCGAGGCGACACAGCACCGCATCGCCAGGCAGTGCGTCGAGCCTTGACGAGCTTCGCCTTAGTCGTTTTGTCGACTTGGAGTTCCGCGCCGGTCTCGGCGCGTGCCATTCGCCCCGGAGCCGAAGGATCGCTGCGGCCAAGGCCGGGTCGTCGACCACGGTCAGCCGCAGCTTATGCCCTTCAGCGGCCTGGCGACGGGCTTCGGTTTCCGGTTCTGGCTTGCCGCATCCGACCGCAACAGGATGAGGCAGAAGGCACAGGAAAGACAGGAGAGGGGAGAGGGTGTGGCGGATGCATGCGCAGGGCATGCAACAGAAGAAATGGCTTGGAAAGCTCTTAGGTTACGAGAAATGCGACCGGCTTGGTCAGACCGTGGCAGGCACGCTCCGCGTGCTGTCGCCGTCCGTTACCCTTGGCTGCGGCACGCAGAGCGTGCCTGCTACGTGCGTGCCTGCTACTTCGCTGCACCTGTTGCCGCGCGGCCCACGGCAGCATTACAATCGCGCAGATCATTCCACTAAGACATCGAGGGCCAGGGAACCATGAGCGCATTGCCTGGGTATCGACATCGGCACGTCGGGCACGAAGACGCTGGCCATTGACGCAAACCGGGCAAGATCCTGGCGTCGGCAATGGAAACCTATCCCTGCTACTTTCCCAAGCCGCTGTGGAGCGAGCAGGACCCGGACGACTGGTGGAAGGCCACGATCCGGTCGGTCCGCAAGACGATGGCCAAGGCGCGGCTCAAGCCTGCCGACGTGAAATCAATCGGGCTCTCCGGCCAAATGCACGGCTCAGTGTTTCTCGACAAGAACGACAAGGTGATCCGCCGGGCGATCCTTTGGAACGATCAGCGCACGTCCGCCGAATGCGAAGAAATGGAGCAGCCGCGTCGGCGGCCGGGCAAACCTCATCAAACTCGTGGCCAACCCGGCCATGACCGGCTTCACGGCACCGAAAATCCTCTGGCTGCGAAACCACGAGCCTCGGCATTTTGAGAGGACTGCGCAAGGTTCTGCTGCCGAAGGACGAAATCCGCCGGCGGCTGACCGGCGAATATGCCACCGAGGTGAGCGATGCCAGCGGAATGTTACTGTTGGACGTCGAGCGTCGGACATGGTCGAAAAAGCTCTTGTCGGCCTTGGAACTCGACGTCACTCTGCTGGCCGAATGCTACGAGTCGGAAGACGTGACCGGGCGCCTGACGGTCGAGGCAGCCAAGCTGCTGGGGCTGACTAACGAGTGCATTGTGGTGGGCGGGGCGGGCGACTGCGCGGCCGGGGCGGTGGGCAACGGCATCGTGGCCTCCGGCGTCCTCTCCACCTCGATCGGCACCTCCGGCGTGATGTTCGTCCACAGCGACGAGGTGAAGATCGATCCGCTGGGCCGCGTCCATACGTTCTGCCATGCCGTGCGGGGCAAATGGCACATGATGGGCGTGAACCTCTCGGCCGGAGGCTCGCTGCAGTGGTTCCGAAACGCGTTGTGCCAGGCAGACGTGGCGGCGGCCAAGCGGGCAAAGCGCGAAGTCTATGACGACCTGGCCAAGGAGGCCCAGCCCGTCGCGCCCGGCAGCGAAGGGCTGTTCTTCCTGCCGTATCTCTCCGGTGAAAGGACGCCGCACGCCGACCCGGACGCCCGCGGCTGTTTTATCGGCCTGACGCTCGCCCATGGCCGCGGTCATCTGATCCGTTCGATCATGGAGGGCGTCGCTTTTTCGATGCGGGACAGCCTGAAGATCATCGAGAAACTAGGCGTGCCGGTGCGACAGATTCGCGCCTCCGGCGGCGGCTCGCGCAGTCCGCTGTGGCGGCAGATCCAGGCCGACGTTTTCGGCCGCGGCGTGGCGACGATCAACAGCGAAGAGGGCGCGGCATACGGCGTGGCCTTGCTGGCCGCGGTGGGAGCCGGGGTGTTCAAGAATATCCAAGAGGCGTGTCGTGCCGTGATCCGCGTAGTCGACGAGACGCCCGTCCGCCGCCCGGCGAAGCACTACTACGATCGCGCTTTCCCCGTCTACCAACAGCTCTATCGTTCGCTGAAGGACGATTTCAAGCAGCATCGCGGCCTTATCGTAGCAGGCATGCTTCGCGTGCCGTCACCAATAGCAAATGGTCGGCCTGCTGGAGACGAGCGGACGGCACGCGGAGCGTGCCTGCTACGATCCCCCGGCAGTATCAAACGCGGAAGTAGGGTATAATGACGATTTCCCCCGGACCCCACTGATAGCGAGCCGGTTTCGGTTTTTGTGCTCGAAGGGGCACTGTCCGCGCCAACGGGGACAGTCCCATTTTCGCGGCCACGAAAATTGGGACAGTCTCCTGATGCTTGCCGTGTCGCACCCGCCGCTCAGCTCCCGCCGCCAGACGCTCGCCGAGATCGCCTTGATCTTTGCGGTGTTTTGCGTTCAAGGCGCATGGCCGGTGCCCGGCGTCAACGAGCCGTACTACCTTGGCAAGGCGATCCACTACTGGAATCCCGGCTGGTTAGCCGGCGACTTCTTCATGGAATCGGCCGACACGCATAAGGTCTTCTGCTTTACCTTTGGTTGGTTGTCGCTGTGGTTGCCGCCAGCGGTGCTCGCTTGGACTGGCCGGGCGCATCACATGGCTCCTGCTGGCTTGGGCGTGGCGGCGGCTGAGCTTTGCGGTAGTGCCGCGGCGTGGTACTCCGTGCTCACCGCCGCGCTGTTCGCTTGCCTCATGGAACGCTTCCACATGGCCGGCGAGTGGGTCATCGGCGGCGTCGAAGCGAAGGGTTTTGCCTACGTCTTCGTGTTCCTGGCCATTGAATCGCTGGTCCGCAATCGCTGGAACCGCGCGCTGCTGCTCTTCGGCGGTGCGTCGGCATTTCACGTGCTGGTCGGCGGCTGGGCGGCCGTGGCGACCGGCTTGGCGTGGGTTTGGCTGAGACTCTCGAACAGAAGAGACGCGTCTGCGCCTGCTAAAGGGGATGCTGAATGGGACGCTCCCGCGTTCGCTGATACGAAAATTGGGACAGTCCCCCCGTCTGCGCCTCCATTGGCCTCGCTCTGGCCGGGAATCCTCGGCGGAGTCTTGCTGGCGCTGCCGGGCGTGTGGCCCTCGCTCACGCTCGACTGGGGAGCCAGCGCCGAGACGGTGCAACTGGCGCATCAAGTCTACGTGTTCCAGCGTCTGCCGCATCACCTGACGCTCACGGGCATCCGGCCCGATTTTATTCTGCGATTTGCGCTTCTGACAGTCTTCTGGCTTCTGTTGGGGCATTGGACGAAACGCCATTTTGCTTCGCCGCACGCCAGGCAAGAAATGCCCGACGACGAACAAGCGGCAGGTCTGCGCCGGTTGCGGGCGTTTGTTGGCGGGGCAGTTGTCATTACGCTTGTTGGCGCGGCCCTTCAGCCGCTGGTGCTGATCGATCGGGCCTTGGCGGCCGGCCTGTTCCGGTATTATTGGTTTCGCTTGACCGACGTGGCCATACCCCTTGGCGTGGCGCTGGAAGCGGTCGCACTGTTGAGCAACGGCGTTGCCCTGGCCGACGCGCCGCGGGTGCGGCGCCAGGCGTGGTCGCGCGGCCTGCTGGCACTGGCGATCGTGATTGCCGCCTTCCACCTCGGCGACCACGCGATCGACCGGATTGCCCCTGCGCCGCCGCGATCGAACAAGATGGGCGATTTCGACGCCTGGCTGGCGGCTTGCCAATGGGTGGCCGACTCGGGGAAGATCCCGCCAAGGGCGCGTTTTATTACTCCGCGGCTGGCCGAGACATTCGGTTGGTACGCGCATCGCAGCACCGTGGCAAACTGGAAGGATGTGCCGCAGGACGCCCAGGCGCTCGTTGCGTGGTGGGACCGTGTCCGCGACCTCTACGATACCGGCCGGCGGCCGCGCCGATTGCGGTGGCGTGATTCGCTGGATGGGCTGGATGCCGCGCGGCTTAGAGAACTGGGGGCGAAGTATGATGCCGATTACGCCATTACCGACGTGGCACAGTCACCCGTGCCGCTTCAGGTGGTGCATCGAGAAGGGCCTTACGTTATCTACCGGCTGCGATGAGTCGATGTGAGAAGGGACATTCGGGGGACTGTCCCGATTTTCGCGGGCACCGCCGCGCAGCGGTGGTCGGCGAAAATGGGACTGTCCCTTTCGCCGCGGTCAAATTCGGCTTGAAAGCGATGGATGCGAAACTTCCGCAACGGTTGGCGGCGCGACTGGCCGAGGCTCTGCCGGGACCAATGATCGGATCGCGGTTCGAGTCGCATCCGCAGCCGTGGCGAACCTACGAACCGCCCCCTGATTCCCGGGCAGCCGCGGTGCTCATGTTGCTCTATCCCGACGAGGGCCAATGGTGCCTGCCGCTGACGCTGCGGCCGGGTAATTTGCCGGCCCATGCCGGACAGATCAGCCTGCCGGGGGGGGCGGTTGAGCCGGGCGAAACGCCTGCCGCCGCCGCGCTGCGCGAGTTTCACGAAGAACTGGGCGACGATGGTCAGCCGATCGAGTTGCTGGGCTCGCTTTCGCCCTTGTACGTGCAGGCGAGCAACTTTCTCGTAACGCCGTGCGTGGCCGTGGCGCGATTGCGGCCCACGTTCGCACCCAATCCGGCGGAGGTGGAAGAAGTGCTGGAAGTCCCGCTGGCGCACCTGCTCGATCCAGCTCGATTCGGTAGCCAGGAGCGCCATTACCACGGCCAGAGCTTTATCGCCCCGCATTTCATCTTCCAATCGCATTGCATCTGGGGCGCAACATGCATGATCCTGGGCGAACTCGTGACGATTCTTGAGGAGTTTCGGATCGTTGATTGATGATGGAACCGTAATCGCAGCTCAAATATCACCAACGACACGTGGCCAGCAACGAATCACAAAATGCCCCATCCGTAATCCCGAATCCCGAGCCCCCGAATCAACAATCATCAATCAACAATCAACACTTATCCATCCCATGACGCGTGCTATCGTCTTCGACATGGACGGCCTGATGTTCAACACGGAAGAAGTGTACACGGCCGTGGGCACGGAGTTGCTTCGGCGGCGGGGATGCGCGTTTACCGCCGAGCTGAAGGACGCCATGATGGGGCTGCGGCCGCAGCCAAGCTTCGAAACGATGATTCGCTATTGCCGATTAACGGAGACATGGGAAGAACTGGCCGTTGAGTCAAACCGGCTGTTTATCAGCCTGCTGGGTGACAGGCTTTCGCCGATGCCCGGCCTGCCCGAGTTGCTCGATGCCCTGGAAGGTGCAAGGATGCCAAAGGCGATTGCCACGAGCAGCAGCCGCGAGTTGGTCGAGGAGTGTTTACGGCCATTCGATCTTCAGAGGCGGTTCCGGTTCGTCCTTACGGCCGAGGACATTGTCCACGGCAAGCCGGACCCCGAGATTTACCTGGCTGCCGCGCAACGTTTCGGGGTTGTGCCAAGCGAGATGGCGGTGCTCGAGGACAGTCATAACGGCTGCCGCGCGGCTGCGGCCGCAGGAGCGTTCACCGTGGCCGTGCCGGCGGCGCACAGCCGCGAGCATGACTTCAGCATGGCGTCGCTGGTGGTCGCCAGTCTGGCCGACCCGCGGCTCTATGACGCGCTGGGGATATCACCGGGGCCGAGCTTGCGCTAAGGACTTGTCCAGAAATAAGTGTTACAACTTTGAGGTGAATATGGTAAGCCGCTTTTCATGTGCAACAACAGCATGGAAGCGGCGGTGCGGCAACGGTTTGCCGATGTGGAGCACACCTTGAACGAGCGGCAGCGACGGATTTGGGCTGCGGCGGAGGCCAGGCAATTAGGATACGGCGGCGTATCGACGGTGACTCGGGCGACGGGCATCTCGCGGCGTGCCATTCACGTCGGGCTGCGCGAGTTGACCGACCACGGTGCCGCCGTTCCCAGAGAGCGAATCCGTCGGCCCGGTGGAGGACGCAAGCCTTTGACGGCCAGGCAACCGGAACTCGAAGATGTCCTGGATGCCCTGGTCGAACCAACCTCGCGGGGCGACCCCATGTCGCCGTTGCGGTGGACGTGCCTGAGTGTGCGGCGACTTGCGGCCGAACTGCAACGGAAGGGCTTTCGGATTGGGCGACAAAAAGTCGCCGACTTGTTGCACGGCATGGGCTACAGCCTGCAAGCCAACCGCAAAACACGCGAAGGAGCCAATCATCCCGACCGTAATGCCCAATTCGAGTACATCAACCAGCAGGTGAAAGCGTTTCAGCGCCGTGGCCAACCCGTGATTTCCGTAGACACGAAGAAGAAGGAACTGGTTGGGGATTTCCGCAATGGCGGCCGGGAATGGCGGCCGCGCGGTCAGCCCCTGGAAGTGCGAACGCACGATTTCCAGGACGCCGCTTTGGGCAAGGTCGTCCCCTATGGCGTGTATGATTTGACGCACAATGAAGCGTGGGTCGGCGGTCTCAAATCTCAAATGCAATCGAGGCCTGAAGAATGAGCCTCGGAAACTGGCATGGGGGAAGACATCGCTGGGAGGCTCCAATAGGGAGAAGTTCACAAAGCTTCCCTTGGGAACGGAGTCCCAGCGATGGCACATCATCTTACGCCCCAAGAGCGCGATCGCATAGCGCAATTGCGGTATCAGGGAGCTAACCAGAAGGAAATCGCCAGGGCCGTGGCACGTTGCCCTTCCACGATCAGCCGCGAGCTGCGACGCAACAGCACCGCCGGCGAATATTACTCCACCCAAGCCCAATGGAAAGCCGCGCAACGCCGCCGGGAACGACCACTGGCGCGAAAGATGGATGATCCCGCGGTCAACGAGGCTGTTCGCAGGGGGTTGGCGCAGGAACGGGCGCCGCAGCAGATCGCCGGACGGATGCAGCAGCAAGCGCGCCTGCGCCGCGTGTCGTCGCAAACGATCTACACCTGGATCAAGCAGGACGCGAATCGGGAGCACTGGGAATCGTTCCTGCGGCGTCGCGGGAAGCGTCCTTACCGGCGGAAAAACGCCGCCACCAGCGGAGATGCCGCCCGCATCGACCAGCGCCCCGAAGTGATCGAGGAGCGGTTGCGGCTGGGCGATTTCGAGGGCGACACCGTGCTCGGCCCGGCGGGCACCGGCGGTCTGGCGACGTTGGTAGACCGCAAGTCGCGGTTCACAATCGTCGTCAAGGTTCAATCCAAGAATGCCGACCATGTACATGCGAAAATCAAACAACGCATGAAGGAGTTGGACGAACAGCGACGGCGGTCCATCACCTTCGACAATGGCACCGAATTTGCGCGCTGCCACCGGCTGGAAAAACACCTCGGCATGGAGTTATACTTTGCTGATCCGGGCTGTCCGTATCAGCGCGGCACGAACGAAAACACCAATGGCTTAATCCGCCAATACTTTCCCAAAGGGACTGACTTTCGCGACGTCTCCCATTCCCAGGTGCGGCAGGTGGAAAACCTACTCAACAACCGCCCCCGCGCGTGCCTCGGGTTTCGAACTCCCGGTGAGGTTTTCTTCGAGAAAACCCCTCCCAGCGGTTGCGATTGAGTTTGGAAACCGCCGTCAGCGTTGGCATCGACCACGACACCGCTGAATTCGCTGTCGCTTCGATTCGTCATTGGTGGCGGCACGATGGGAAGAAAACGATTTCCCAACGCCGCCCGCCTGTTGATTATCGTCGACAGCGGCGGCAGCAACGGCGCCAGATCGCGTTTGTGGAAGGTGGCTTTGCAGCGATTCGCCGACGAAACAGGCTTGAACGTAAGCGTTTGCCACTTTCCGCCGGGAACGAGCAAGTGGAACAAGATCGAACACCGTTTGTTCTGCCATATCACTCGCAACTGGCGCGGACAGCCCCTTTTGAGCCGTGAGACCATCGTACAACTGATTGGACGCACCACAACGGAAGCCGGATTGGCGGTCCAGGCCGGCCTTGACCACCGAACCTACATTCAAGGCATCACAATTACGAAACAAGAACTGGCCCAAGTCCGCCTCCATCCAGCAACTTTCCACGGTGACTGGAACTATACAATCCGGCCAACACGACACAATCGTCAGTTGTAACACTTATTCCCGGACAATTCCTAAGCAGCTCGTTGAAATAGTCGTAAATGCGTTCATCGCGGCCGACCTTCACGCGGCGGTCGCGCAGAGTTCCAAATCGGCGCGAGACGACGCCACAACACGATACGAACGATGCGATAGGTTGCAAATGTGAAAACACACAAACCGCACAGCCGCGGAAAGGCCGCCCTCGGCCTGCAAGCTCCTCGGTGTCCCGATCCCAAACAGCTTGCGCATCACCAAACCCAGATTCCGTGCCACCGCAGCAATCAGGTAGCGCTTTTGAACTTTCTCGATTCCACGCAACCAACTCCGTCGTGCACCGCCGGTGTCGCACATGTGAGCAAAGCTCCGTTCCACCAATTCGCTTCGCGCCCGCTGTAACCGCTTGCTCCGCGCGCTTTGCACGCGACGATGGTTTTTTCGTACCGCTTGACGTTTCTCTTCGGGCAGGTCTTGCCAGTTCCGCTTCCCCTTGATCTTCCGCTCGGGAATGTAGGTGCGAACGTTCACGCTTTCGGCCAATTCGATCGTGTTGGCGGCATGATAGCTCTTGTCGGCGACCGCCTCCGTAATTTCCGTGGCAATGCCCGCTTTCGAAAGATTCGTCTGCGCCTCCATCACACTATCGACCATCGTGTCGGCATCGCCTTCGTCGGCATGGCGGATCGAGGCGGCCAACACCAACTCCGTCTTCAGATCGACCACATGCTCCGCCTTGTACGCCAAGTGCGTCGTTCCGTCCTTCATCTTCGTGATGCGGCTGTTTGCGTCGGTTTCCGACACCCACTCGTCGTTGGAAACCCGCTTGTCCTTCCGCCGCTTGTCGAAACGGCGAAGCGCTTCGTCCGTAGGGTCTTCCACGCCTTCGCGTTCCTTCATCAGACGCCGCAGATACTCGTTCCAGTCCTCGCCGGTGTCACGCCGCACGGTGGACTTCATGGCTGCGTCGGCTTCCAAGGTCGTGGCATCGACCGCTACCGTCTTGCCCGGCAACATTTTCTTCTCGGCGGCCAACACCAGCACCCATTGAAACACGGCCGCATACACTTCTAACAGCGAACTCACTGCCCACGCGAACTCCGTCGGCGTCGTAGCGCTGCGCAAAAATGCCATAGCCGCTGCTGTCCTGCAGGTTGCTCTGCCAGGCAATCATAAACTGGCCGTCGGGGCCGACACCAATGGCCGCATCTTGCTGGTAGCTGGCCGTGGTGGTGTTGACCAAGAACTCGCTGCCGACCTTGTCGCCGCTGGCGTCGAACCGCTGGGCAAAAATGCCCGAATTGTCGCCGTCCTGGGCCCCGTGACTCTGCCAGGCCACGAGGAATCCGCCGTCGGGCAAGGCCGCTACCGTCGGCAGCTTCTGGTTGTCGGACGTCTCGGTGTTCACCAGGAATTCACCGGTAAGTCGCCGAGCCGTCGGCGGCAAAAAGCCGTGCGAAGACGCCCGAGCCGTCGCCCGTACCTTTGCCGCCCCAAACGACGATAAAGTCTCCGCCGTCCGAGCAGGCCACCTCCGGCGTTTCTTGGTCGCCCTGTGTCGTGACGTTGACCAGGAACTCGCCGCCCAGCGGCAGGCCGGCGGTATCGTACCGTTGCCCATAGACCCCCTTCTGGTCTCCGTCCTGGCCGGTACTCTCTCAAACGATTACCGAGCTGCCATCGGCCGCCGCGGCAGCGCTGGAGTTGTGCTGCTTGCGGTCGGTGGTGGTGTTCACCTGGAACTCGCTACCCAGCGTCGATCCATCGGCGTTAAACCGCTGCGCGTAGACACCCTTGCCATCGCCGTCCTGACCGGCGCTGGTCCACGTCACGAGGTAGTGACCATCCGGCCAGGCGGCCACCGCGTTGCCTGTCTCGGCCAACCGTTGCGTGTCGGCCGTCACGCTGTTGACCAGGCACTCATCGTTCAGCGGTGACACGCTCAGAAGTTGCCGCGACTCCAACGGCTCCAAACTCAGGTGGCACGGCTTCAGGTACTGTACCTTGTGCCCACGGCCACCCTTGCGTCGACCTCGCCCGGCGTAACGCGGTTTCTGCCAATCGAAAAGTTTTGAATAGAAGCTCATGGCCCAATCCTTATGATGGACGCTGTTTGAGAACAGGGGATGGGAAACTTCGGGTCGGAACTATCACAATGATGGTTTGGAACCGTCTGTGTGCTGATGAACACAACAATCACACCCTCTATTAGTAAGTTGGCGCCCTCGGCGCGTTTTGACGCGACTTTTGAGTTCTAGGGGGGTGTGCAAAAGTTGCCGCCCCCGGCAGCATGTCTTTCTTGCTAATGCAGCTTACCGATATGACGTCGTCCGCCTAACCTGCGAACCACCCGTTGCCATGTCTGTCGAATGCGATGTAAACGATCCCGAACCTGTCGACGCGTCAGTGCCATTTCGTCGGCCACCTTGCGGACCGACTGACCTTGCAGTACATGCCGATGGAAGATCTCGTAGTTGATCTGCGATGTCTTGCTACCGAATTCGGCCAATGCCCGATGCAGCGTCTCCCAGCGCCCTTTTATCTCCGGCGATGCCACCGGTCCTGGAGTTGAAGAGGAAAGGCAATCGGCAAGCGTTTCGAGCGGCTCTGCGACGACGGGCACAGGGGCGCCGAGGCGGCACGCTACTCGCTGCATTTCTGCGCCGAGCCACGGTCGCAACCCACGCTGCCAAGTAGCCTCGACTGGGGCAATAGGCGAAGTGCGCCAAGCTAACGATGATTTCTGCCGACGCCTCCTGGCACAAATCTTTGCGGCACGCGTTTGTCCGAATTTCGCCGAGATGGGTTGCAGCCTGACGGCGTACCAGTGGTCGGAAGCGGTGATAAAATCCTCCCCGGGCAAGCGACTCCGCCGTCACCGGATTGACCCAAACACCGGCTGTGCGAAAGACGCCGTCTCTCCGGCCGTGAACAAGAGCTTGGACAACCATGGCCACGCTCCCGCTGCCGCATCGCGCCAAGCAAGACTCTGCAAAAGTCGGCAAGTGCGCGTCGTGCGTGAAGTAACGACATTTCTATCCGTCTTTTCAAATCTGTCAAGTGGTCGAACCAAAAAATAACACATCAAGCATAATGGCTGTGAATCTGGGTTGACATATCCCCACCATAGCAGGTCATTTTCTACTGGTGTGCTTGTCATGTGTGACATACGTATGTCACTCTGTTGTGAGTGTGTGACTCAGCCTGCGCTGCTGACCTCTGGATTCTATAGAGGGGTATCCTGATGCCGCCGCTAGTCGAAGTTGACCCCCGGCTCGTGCTCGAATGTTTGGCCTCCGCGCGGAACGGCCTCGTCTTCGGCCTTGCGGCTCCACGGCATTGCAACGTGATAAAGGACAGGTACGTGTGTCACGACGAGGACCGCATTGAAGCCCCGATAGCGTGAAGCAGCGATCGCAACAGCGGTGGCATCGGCGAAACCGAACGCTCGAAGGACCCGCAGGGACAGTCCGGCTAGCCACGGCGTTGGCGAGCCGGTGCTTCCGATTGAGCTACTTGTACCCGACCCTTCACGCGCTCCCCGCCTGCGCGACCGATTCTGGCGGTGATGATGCTCGACGAGGATCGCACCCCGTCATTTGGGGCCACGATTTGCCCGGCGGCGACGAGGCCGGACGGCTCGAGCACGTGCAACTGCCACTCGGCACTCCGGCTCCTGCAGGTATTGGCTGATGGCCGCGCTGCGACGTATTCGGGCAACGAACGCGTCCTCCTCACTGTCAAACATGATCAACGCTGCCAAGCAGTTAGGGCACGATTCAACGTGGGCCCCGACGGCCTCCCATGTCTCGTCGTCAAGCGCCGTCCTAATGCGTAGGAGCAGAGAGATTCACGGCTGGGGCAAGTTGTCGTAGGCATCGGAAGAGTCCTCAATAAGACTGGCACGCGGTTCAACTCGATCGCAGCCGGCGGGCTTGTCGGATGACAGCGCCGATATGTCGCCTCTGTTGCAGCATTTTCGCCGCATCGATGTACCGGCTCACGACTTCCGGCGACGATTCGACTCCGTCAGTCAACGGAGTGCCGCCGCAGCGATCCCTCGTCGACTGACGC
The DNA here is from genome assembly GCA_963789525.1 of uncultured Planctomycetaceae bacterium. Classification (GTDB taxonomy): domain Bacteria; phylum Planctomycetota; class Planctomycetia; order Pirellulales; family Thermoguttaceae; genus CAVXFB01. The sequence goes on along the minus strand of CAWBLA010000003.1, from coordinate 174,070 downwards.
CGGTCGAAAGGCATCGCCGCCGCCAATTTTCGGGCTCTGCCTGAACGGAGTCAAGTCCAACGGCAACTACCGCATGACGTTTCGCCGAATTGCTAGAGCCGCCGGGGACCGCGCCCGGCGGCTCGCTCGTTAAGCCGGCAGCTTCGTCCCGTCTGGCTGATAGACGCAACCGAACGTCGGCCAGCTTGTCCAGGCAGCTCTCGTCGGCGTAGGTGTCCACCAACTCCTGTTTGGCCTTGCGGCCTTCGTCCTCGGCTCCGCTAATCCGCTGCAATTCCGCAATCAGAGGCTGCACCGTGCTGTAGTGCTCGCGCTCGGCCGCTTCCAACACCTTGTCGGCGGCTGCAATTTGCCGCTGGATCCCGTTCCGTTCGGCGGCCAACTCCGGCAGCCGATCGTATTGCCGGCGCCACTCACGACGCCGCTCGAGCAAATCGACCGCCTTCTGGAGATCCTCGAGCGACTTATCGGCTTCACGGAGCACGTCGGCCACGCAGTCGGCGTCCGGCTCATGGCCGTCGGCAATCTGCACAACAAGATCCCGGAAGTCGGCCGCCCGCCGTGCTTGCTGCTTGCCAACAACCTTCTCGATCAATGTAGCGATACTCATTTGGAATACTCCTTTCAACAGGGGAGACATCAAGAAAGCCAGCGGGCGATATCCGCAGCCCACAGGCGGGAAAACTCTTCGGGGTAAGGGGTGGCGATGATCTCTTTGAAACTGGCGTCGGCCAGCCGCGCGGGCTCATCGCCCAAAGCCGCGCGGTAGAAATTCGGGTGCGATAGGCCGTACAGGTTGCCGGCACAAAAGCCAAAGAGCGGAACGAGCGCACCGGCGGCTTCGGCGCGATGGCGTAGGTGCAGCGCCACGCGGATGAAACCGGCTTCGTGGCCAAGGTATGGCTTGGCGGTCGCCAAAGGTGAGTCAGGCGCCGGTTCGGTGGCCACGATGTGGCCGACGCATAACGCTTCGTAAATGAGCTTGGCCGGTTCTGCGCCTTGGCGGTTGCGATAGATGGCAGGCCGCTCAAGGATGTGGGCCAATTCGTGCAGCACGGTGCCAGCGACAGCCGATTCGATGTCGCGGGTGTCCATCTGCTCCGTGAACTGCGTGTCGTCGACGACCATGCAGGCGCCGCGGCCACGCCAAGCGGACCCAATCACGTCTTTCAGGTACAAGTCGGCACAGGGGCACGTGTACCCGTCAGCGACACTCGCCCCGCCGAACTTGGCCGGCACGATGGATTGTTTCACGATGTACAAGGGCATATCGCGCAGGTCCTTCGGCGCAATCCGCCGGCACAGCGTTTCCGTCCTGGCCAAGATGGCGTCGATGTTCAGCCGCTCAGCGAGCATGGACATGCTTCCCCCCTTTCTCGCCCCACTGGGCAACGGCTGGCTCTGATGTCCGCTTCCAACTCCTTGAAGAACCGCCATTCCCACGCGGGTACGATGACCACGTCCCTTTTGCCATACCGCTGCACGACAATCGGGATATCAGTTTGGGCAACTTCGCGGTAGGCCCAGCCCAGACTGTCGCGAAGGTGGCTAATCTTCATCACGCGGTCGGTTTCCATCGGCGGCTCCCGAAAAAACTACGTACAACTCAACAAACTGTGCCATCGTCTGCGATAGTTCCCAGGCCCCCTTAAAGATGGGCTTTGCCCGGGAGGACCCGTGCGCCGACGTTCGCCCACGTTCGCACGTGTTGCGATGCGTGAGACGAGCGAGCGCGTGGCCAATGGCTCGACCGCTCGCCAACACGGCGCAACGTCGTGCGTCTGACTTCGGAACTTCCGAAGTCGAACGGCATGTTCATCATGGCGCCCGTAGCGGCCGCTGCACGAATTGGCACGTGTCCAAGTTGGACACCTGCCCACAGCTTCAATGCCGCGTGCAACTTGGGGCCACGTAGGCCGGCTTGTGCCACACGTTTTCACAAGCGATCGGCGACCCACGGCCTTATCTGGCAACGTTTCCAGATGGATCGCCCCGCCACGTGGCCCACGTTCGCCATTGTTGCGATGGGCGAGGCGAGCGAGCATGGGGGCCAACCGGCCGAACGTTCGCCAGCGGCGAAACCTAGCGTTCCGTGCGAGACCGTCGGCGGGCTGCGTCGCCGGATCTGTCTCTTCCCCAATTAATTGGGGAAGAGCCTGGCGCCTCGCGTCCATAGACCGGTGCTTGCTCATCGGCGGATAACCCTGTGGCATGCATTGATCGGCGCACGGACGGAGCCCACGTGGTGGGGATTCGGGTTTGTCGTCGAAAGGACAACCCCGTACCGGCGTCGGGACAACTTGTCAGTGCGCTGACGGCTTGTCTCGTAGACATTCCCCAGAGCGCAGGGGAATGTTCGTTCGGCCTGTCGATCGCTTTCACAGGCAGCGCAGTAAGGCGCTTCGGGCGGTCTTGTCAGCACGCTGACAATGCCGTTCCCGACAACTCCGTAGACTGCTGCGTACTTGGCCTGGTGACTTATAATCTTTTGAAGTGAGCCAGAAACGTGGCCGTACGGGACGAAGCCAATTTGCCGCCGACTGAATAGGCAATTACTTGCCGGCCATGCGCGGGCTACGGCATCTTGGGAATTTCCCGAGATGCGCTCGAAAGCCATGCGGACGGCAAGAAGCTGCGGCGATTACGTCGGTTTCTATCATGTTCACCCTGCCTGTCACCCAACTACCGCCTTGTCGATCGGCGCAAACGCCCCACACCACGACTCGCACGCCACATTGCGGACGCGTGCCAACCTGTAGCCGCCTTCATCAATGCACGGTATCTCGCTCACGTTACTCACTGTTCCACAACCGCCACTCAGCGGGAAAATCGCCCTGTGGCTCAAATTCACCACACCAATGTTCCTCCAGCACCACTGGCCACGCACCCAATCCCAACTCGTCGTGGCGTCCGTCGTAGGTCAGCCGCGGTGCGGGCGACCGGCGACGGCACTCATTGTGACCGTATTGATTCGAATGGGGTGAGAAAAAGCGACACGCCAGGCACGACGGTTTCATTGTTGCTTCCTTTCCGGCACCCGGTGGTCATCGCCACCGGTTTCGAAGATGCCACGTCTCTTTTTCGTGGCACCTTGGGGCCAATTGGCACCTTGGGCCAAAACACGGGAAAAACAGGTATCTCTACGGCAAATTTCTTGTCATCTTGGGTTTTCTTGTTCTTGAGTTGGCACCTTGGGCCACCCCCCAAAGGTGCAAAGGTGCCAATTCGGCCCAAGGTGCCAATTCAAAGTGACGTGGCAGTCGTGGCATCTTCGGTGTCACCTTGGGTCAAAAGGGACCACATCCACGCGCCGTCAAACGACTCTTTCTTTCGATCGCCGCCGATCGCGCATAGCGCGCGTTGGAGCGTTCGCTTCGAGAAACCATACTGCTCGCCGAGCTCAATAATCTCGTGGGCGGCAACAGGCGCCGACGCTAACTGCTCCTTCAACCACTTCGCGGCCTCCCGTCCTTCCGCACCTCGATTCGTTCGATTTGCTGTGGCAAGCTCCGCCGCAAACACCTCGTCAGCGTGCATGTGGACCGGATCAATGTCCCAAGCAACGCGGCCCTCGGTAATGCGGTAGGCCAAACCAAGGGGGTCGCGGGCCAGGTTCAGCTTGGCCGGCAGGAACAATCGCCTCTGTGGATCGGCCGAATCCTGGGCGACTGCCCACACCGCTCGCGCTGCCGCTGCAAACGCGAGAGACCCCATTGGCCTGTAGATCGCCTTCGCGGCGCCGGACTTGGCAAGATGCGTAACTGCCAGAATTGCAGTTCGCCGGCGGCTCGCAAGTTCGGCCAATGGGGCCAACAGTCCGCGCACATCGGCATTCTTGTGCGAGTCAACCCGGCCGCAGTACGCACTGACCGGATCGATCACGACCAGTCGAATATCGGGATAGTCGTCCAGCACCTCAGCCAAGCGTGGAAGGTCCACTTCGAGCGAAAAACTTCGGCTATTGCTTTTCTTCTTTTCCGCATCGTGCAGTTCGACCCCTTCGATGGCAATAATACCGCCGGCACGATCTTTCAGGACATTCGCAAGCCACTGCGGCTGTGGTTTCGAGCCATTTGGCATGTGACCAGCCAAAAGAACGGCGCCAGCGCGGCGAGTCTGCAGCAGGTTCTGGGGCTTGGAAGCTATCAGACGGCTTGGACGTGGTTGCACAAGTTGCGTCGGGCGATGGTGCGTCCGGGGCGAGACCAACTTCACGGCCGCGTGGAGGTGGATGAAACCTACGTGGGTGGAGAGGATGCCGGACTTGGCCGAGGCGCTGGGCGGCATATAGGCAACAAAGCATTGGTGGCAATCGCTGCAGAAGAAAATGGACGAGGCATAGGACGAATCCGTATGGCTTGCATTCCTGAGGCAACGAAAACGCACCTGCACGGCTTTATCCAACGGGCCATCGAGCCTGGAAGTGTTGTGCATACCGACGGGCTTAGGGCGTATGGAGGCGTGGAGCCTCTTGGATACGGCCATGAAGTGTCTGTTCTGCTGGGTAAAGGCGAGGATGCCGCGATCCGGCTGTTGCCGCGAGTGCATCGGGTGGCGGCCCTGCTGAAGCGGTGGTTGCTGGGAACCCATCAAGGAGCGGTAAGCGTGGAGCATTTGGATTACTACCTCGACGAATTCACATTTCGTTTCAACCGACGGACTTCCGCTTCACGCGGCAAGTTGTTCTACCGTTTGCTCCAGCAAGCCGTGCAAATCGAGCCGGTTCCCTACAAATTGATCGTTGGTGGCAAGCCCAACCAATCCGCGAAACACAAGCAGTAGTGGTTGGTGGAGTCAAGTGGATAACCATATCGTTTGTACATCCACACAGGAGCCATGTTTTCGGAGAAACATCAAGCGAATAAGCGGTGCCCGAAGTAGCGGACGTGTTTAGAGTTGGGGCTCGACCTTTTTGTCAGAAAGGGCGGCTTCCATTCGCCAGCGGAAACGCGGGCCAGAAATGGCCGAAGAAAACCCCAGGCGGCCGCCCGGGGTAGTATTGGCGTCACTGCGCTGTGGAAAGCTAGGGCGCTGGCGAACTTGCCGCGCTCGGCCTTGCGGAAGCGCGACTCGGCGCCTTTGTTGGCAATCTCCCGCAGAATCGACGAATACAACGTCTGCTGCGGCGTCTTGCCACCCGGGCTCGTCCAGTAGCCTTTGGCCTGCATTGCTTCGACCAATGCCTTCAAAGGCTTCCGGCGTGCGGATCCACTGGTCCGGCGGGTTGGGACGGCAAGGGGTCTTGAGCTTCCGTGAGGTGCGGTTGTAGACGATCGTTCCGCGGTACTTTTCGTTGCGAAGCCGATGCACGACCATGCCGGCGGTCCAGTGCCGGCCGTTGCCCGGGCGAATCTTCTCGGCGTTGAGCCGTTCGGCAATCAGGAACTCGGAGTACCTGAGTTCGACGAACTCATAGAAGATGCGGCGAACGACCGCGACTTCCGCGGGATCGCCCATGACCAGCGTCACCCGTTGGTTCTGGATGCTCTTCCGTTGGCCCGGCTTGAGTGGATGCAGCGGCTCGCAACGTTCGTCCAACAGCAGCCGGTGCAGGCCGTAGGGCGGTGGTCCGCCGGCCCAATAGCCCTGCTGGGAAATCTTCACGCAGCCGTCCCAGACCTTCCTGCTGAGCTCTCGGCTGTATTCGGCGGCGCGATACCGTTCCAAATGAAGGTGGATCGGATGGAACGTGTCGTCGTCACGCGGCTTGCCGATGGTCGTGTAGATCACCGGCTTACCGTTCCTCTTGCATTCGCCGCTGTACTGGGCCGAAAGGTCGATATCCTGGAATCGGCCCCAGCGGCTCACGTCCAGACAGATCACATACGCGAAGTCGTTGCGTTTTTTGACCCATTCGTTCATCATCTCGCTGAACGCCGGCCGGCCTTCGGCGTTCAGGCCTGACTTGCCGGCATCTTCAAATTCCTTAATGATGTCGATGCCGTTCTGCTCTGCCCAACTTCGGACCTTTTCCCGCTGAATGGGAATGGAGTTCTCTTGCCGGTCCTGGGCCGAGTGGCGATAGTACGCTACGGCCCGCGGCCGAATTACGGCCACGTGATCTGCGGCCGCGATCTCCCACCAATGCGACATGCTTTTGGCTCCTTCGTCTGCAGCTTCGGCACAAGGTCCGTCCTCGCGCCATGGATGCGACAGTTACCTCAGCTGGCTAGCAGGGATCAAGTAGCCAGAAACGAAATTGAGGTGGAATGTTCGGCGCAAGATTCGCCCAAGAAGAGCTTCGCCGGCACAACGAAGACCCTATCGACTCGGCTTTCCGAAGTCAGGGCGACAACCGACGTCTTTGCCAGCCAAGGACTTGCGCGTCCTAGCTACCCCAAGTGGGCCGACCCTGTGGCAGTTTGCCCCCTCCACAGAGCTGATTTGCCGCATTCTTGCGAGCGGCTCACACCAGAACGTTGACGACGTCGCCGATTTCGACATAACATCCAGCGTAGGCATGGTGCCTTCACGTATTGCTACATCACCTTTTAACTTCAAGGTAGCGTCGGCAGCCGATCCGAAGACTTCGCATTTCTGAGAAGCCTTCCTTCTTCCTCGGCAGCTTGTTTCCAAGCGATTCGACCCGTCCATGCATGGACTGGGACCTGCTGGCTATTCCCCGGAAGGTTCCACGTCCGCGGTCGAGCAATGCCGGAAAGATGCGATCGACTTTCGACGTGGTCCCAGAACGCGTTGGAGAATACGGACATGTGCTGGTTTCGACGATTCGCATTCATAGCGTTGTTTGGCGTGATGGCCCAAGCCGCCAACGCCGAGGTGATCAATTGCGATTTTGCCAGTGTGGTCGGAGGCTCGATCCAATTCACAGGCACCGGCGACACGATCACATTTCCCAATACGGGAACGTATGACTTCCTGATCACGGACTCGACTGCGCCAAGCCTCGTGGGCCTGTTCGGCAACATCGGCGGAACGTTCACCGTCGGGACGATCACCAGTCCGGTGGCGGGCTTCGAACAAGCCAGCGTTTCCACGAGCAACGGAACGCTTCAGTTGTGGGACGGGGCCAGCCAAGCGATGACGGCAGACCTGGACTGGTTCAATGTTGCGGTCTTCGCCGACCTGTTTGGGGCCTTGGGCACGGGTTCAGCCAACCTCACGAACTTCACCTACGCTGGCACCGACAGCGATTTGCTCGCCTTTGCCAATGGGTACGACCAGACGGCCGTGCTGACGTTCCAGTTCTCGGCGAACAACAAGCATTCGCTAACCGAACTGATGATGGATGGCCAGGTGACCAATACAAGCTATTCCGGATCTCTATCAGCGATTCCGGAGCCCTCGTCGTTTGCTATATTCGTCACAGCCCTTCTGTCACTGCTGGCCTGTGGTTGGCGCCGACGCCGTGGCTGAGGCTTGGGGGTAGAAGGAGGACCGCTCCAGCCCTTCTCTTGGCACTGCCCGGCCGGGTCGCGCTCGGGCGGGTTGTTGCTGCGCAACAAAAAGCCCTCCGCAGATTGGGGCAGGAAATCTGCAGAGGGCTGAGGCAAAGGGAATGCCTTTGCGACTCAATTCCAGTCTAGCTTACGCCGCCACTCCCCTTCCATTGTCGTATGTAACGGTCGTCAGCAGATTTCCCTTCTCGTCGTAAAATTCAATTGTGCGGCCGCCCGCCAGGCAAGTTGCATGGCCGTCCTCATAACGCAGTTTGTGGCCGACGAAATGGCCGTCTCGTATCAGCACGGTCAGGATGATTGAGGACGGGGTAGACCTTCCCATTTCCGTCAGGGTCGCCGCCACCAAGTCGTAGATCGAAGCCATCAGGTCCATGTTGCCGCCTCGGTTGAGGTGATGTTCTTAATATCGGCTGCTGTCTGCAGCCCGAATGCGTGGGTGGGATGTCGGCGTCACTCCTTGCACCATCGGACCCACCAATCGGTCTTATCAGGGAAGGTCTGCCGATCCTCCTAATTCTGTGGGCCGATTCCGTCGCCGCCGATGATCAGGGCACTTGTGCCGCAAAAAGCGGACAACTCGGCCGCGAGCGGGGTAATAAGGATAAGGAGGACTTGCAGTAGCACGTTAGGGACGCACCATGACCGCACGAGCCGCTCAAATGTCAGGAATGAAGGACGCCAGTTCTCTGCTGCTCACCGCCCGCCAAGCAGCGGCCCTGTGCGGTCGAGCCGTCCGAACCTGGCGTAGCTGGGATACCGCGGGAACGATCCCCGCGCCGGTTCGCATCGGACGGTCGACCTTGTGGCGGGCCGATGAATTACGCGCTTGGGTTGATGCCGGCTGCCCGAAACGCGTGGAGTGGGAAGCCATGGAATGGTGACTTGGCCTGTAGGCTTGCGACAGTTTCCGCCGCGAATCGCCGGAAATCCGGTCCGCCCGTAGCTTGCAATTCGTGTGGACCGAGCCACACTGTCACTCCCTTTTCGGGACGGCCGAACAGGGCGACAAGGATTACGCCGGGAAACGACATCGATGGCAAGTCTGTACAAGAAGCCGGTCTTCATCCGAGATCCGCGAACCGGTCGCCGGGTGAAAACCAAGTCCAAGAAATGGTGGGGGCGGTACCGCGACGCCTCGGGACTAGAAAAGCGTGTCCCGCTGGCGATCGATCGGACCGCCGCCCAGGTGATGCTCAGCGAATACGTTCGCCGGGCGGAACGGCAGAAGGCCGGGCTGGTTGATCCCACCGATGAACATCTTAAAAAACCGCTTTCGAAACACGTTGCTGACTACAAAGAATATCTGAAGTCGAAGGCCAATAGTCCGCGCTACATTGAAGGCACAGAATCGCGGATCAAGGCCGTCTGCACCGGTTGCCGGTTTCGACACATCGGGCAGATTGCGCCCACGAACGTTGCCAACTGGCTTCGCCATCAGCGCGAAGCGAACAAGTTTGGCATATCCACAAGCAACGACTACCTGATCGCAATCAAGGCGTTCTGCAATTGGCTGGTTCGTGAAGACCGGCTGCTCCGAAATCCCCTTCGTCACTTGCAGCGTCTCAACGCCGACATGGACATCCGGCGCAGTGCCGTGTCCTATCGCCGGACGAGTTGCAGTTGGTGATGGAGGCCGCCGAGAAAAGCAAGCGTCGGGAGGGCTGCATGCGCGGCCACGATCGGGCAATGCTCTACTACGTGGCCGCCTTTACCGGCTTGCGAGCTCAGGAATTGGCAAGCCTGACGCCCCAGTCGTTCGACTTGGACGCCGATCCGCCCACGGTATGCGTCGACGCCTGCTACTCGAAGCACCGACGCCGAGACGTACTGCCGCTGGCCGAGGACTTGGTGGCGCGATTGCGGGAATACTTGGCACAACCGACCACCGTACCGAGCAAACGCAACCCTGACGGCCGGCTTTGGCCTGGCCAGTGGTTTCGCAAGGCGGGTGAAATGTTGCGAGACGATCTGGCGGAGGCCCGAAAGGCGTGGCTGAAAGAAGCAACCAATGGCGCCGGACAAGCAGAGCTGGAGAAGAGCGACTATCTCGAATACACGGACAAGTCCGGCCGCGTGGCGGACTTCCACGCACTTCGGCACGGATTCATCACGTATCTGGTAACCGCGAACTGTCCACCGAAGGTGGCCCAAACGCTCGCCCGGCACTCGACGATTACCTTGACGATGGACCGCTATACGCACTTGGGGATCGTCGATTTGGTCGATGGGCTGAAGCGGCTGCCGGCGATGCCGAACGGGAGCAGGGTTGTGGCGACGGCTTGAACACCGTCGAAGGTTTCGCCAGTGAGCCCGCGGTCTTGATACATTCGCCGATGTGACGGACGCGCGCTGGCGGGGCAGCCGTCGTTCTCGAAAAAACGGTCGTTTTTCGATCCATCCGAAGAACTATGGTCTGGCTGACGAGTTGATGAGACAATGGAGCACACGGCCATCAGCAGAGCTGATACGGTGCATTCGGACACTGGGATTGGCCACAAGATACCGGACTGGCATTTACAAGCTTCGTCGTACACCCACCCGCGGACAATCGCAATGCCAAAGTCGAGTCCGCTCACGCAGGAACGCCCCTCTCACTCCCCAGCAGGTTCAGCGTGAATTCCTGCTCGAAGTTGGCGTCGTCGATGGGATGATTCATGGCTAGCGTACACGGACTAGATCCTCTGCACCAGATCGAGGCACATCCTTCTCCTGGTCCCAATATGGGGAGAGTCGCCGCAAGTTTGCGACGATTTCGGGAAACACCTCGATGATGTGATCTACGTCCTCGTCTGTGTTATAGCGGCTGAAGCTGAATCGAACGGAACCATGGATGGCAGTGAATGGAACCTTCATGGCTCGCAACACGTGGGAAGGCTCCAGCGATCCAGACGTGCAAGCGGAACCACTGGAGGCACAGATCCCGCAATCGCTCAGTTGATAGAGCATGCCTTCCCCTTCCACATAGTGGCAGGAGACATTTAGCGTGTTGGGCAGCCGGGGTGCCGCCTTACCGTTGACTTGCACGCTGGGGATCCGTTCTTCTATGCGCCTTCTCCAAGCGATCCCGAAGGCTATGTACTCTCGTATCCTCGTCTTGGTAGTTTTCGGCGGCTAGCTGCAAGGCCTTGGCCAGCCCCACGATGTAGGGTACGTTCTCCGTACCGGCGCGGCGACCTTCCTCCTGGTGCCCGCCAATCATAAAAGGTCGGCAGGCTGTGCCGCGACGGATGTAGAGCGCGCCAACACCCTTAGGGGCGTGCAGCTTGTGGCCCGAGAACGACAATAGGTCCACGTGCTGATACTCGTGCTCCAGGTCGATGGGGATTTTGCCCACCGATTGGGTTGCATCGGTGTGAAAGACGATCGAAGAATCAGTCTCCTTCGTAATCCGGGAGAGCTGCTCGATGGGAAACACAACACCTGTCTCGTTATTGGCGTGCATGATGGTGACTAGAAGCGTCTCCGGCCGCAGGGCGCGGACGAACTCACCGAGGTCGAGATTCCCACTTTCATCGACCCCAAGCAAGGTCACATCATAGCCGCTCCGCTGAAGCTCCTTGCACACTTCGAGCACGGCCGGATGTTCAACCGCAGTGGTGATGATATGGCGGCGGTCTGGATTTGCCTTGGCCAAGCCGAAGATTGCCGTGTTATTGCTCTCCGTGGCGCAGGATGTCAAGAGAATCTGCTTCGGGTCACTGACTCCAAAATGCCCGGCGATCTGCTTGCGAGCCTGGGCCATCGCCGCCGCCGTGTGCCGCGCCGGCTCGTACATCGAACTGGGGTTGAAGTAGTCTTCGGTTAAGTACGGTGCCATCGCCTCGTAGACTTCCGGCGCGACCTTGGTCGTGGCGTTATTGTCAGCGTAGATGGTTTTCATAGGCAAGATATCTGTTCAGGTCTCGATGACGCGGATCCGTTCATCGACCATATCCTTGAGGGTTCGTTCGACCATCATCCGCAGGGTTTGGCTCGCGTTAGCGCAGCCTTGACATGCACCCGCCAGGCGGCAGTAGATCAGGTTATCCTTGATATCGAGAATCTCCACGTCACCACCGTCCTGCCGAAGCATGGGCCGAACGTACTCGTTTACCGTCTTCTCGACCTTCTTGGTGAATTGGTAAGGTGACAGAGTCATCTTTTCGTCCTTGGTCACCCTGTGCCAAGTGGGCTGATCTGGGTGAGGACCTTGGTGCTTACCGGCGACCTCCCCCAGGTTTCGTCGAGAAGATCCTGAAGCCCACCGGGGACATAATGGCAGGCCATACAGGCGCCGCCCGCCTTGATCGCGTTGGTGATCTCCTGAATGGTGCGGAGGTTCAACTCCTGGATCTTGCGCCGAATGTAGGGTTCCGTGAGCGAAAAGCACTTACAGACAATCCGACCGTCTTGCTGCTCGTCCGCACGAATGTCGATTCCCAAACGGGCCAAATCCACGCCCCGCTTCTGCGCCCAGTTGAACACGGCCGCCTCCAACGCCTCGGCCCCCATCACCGAGCAGTGAATCTTCTGTGCGGGCAATCCACCCAGGAAGTCTACAATGTCCTGGTTGCGGATTTTTAGGGCTTCGATGGGTGTGCGGGCGCGTTGTTCGATCAGAGTGCAAAGTGCCTCCGAGGCGGCAATCGCCGACGTGCAGCCGAATGTCAAGTACCTGGCCTGAGTGATCACGTCCTTGGCCGGGTCCGTGGCGTGGCGATTGACCCGGAACGTGAACCGCATGACGTCTCCGCACGCGATCGAACCATGTTCGCCGAAGCCGTCCGGGTCCTCAATTTCCCCCAAGTGCGTTCCAGGCTTGCCGTGGACGGCATCCATGAACAGTTGCTTTGTCTTCTCACTATACTCCCAAGCCATGCTGGCCCTCCGCTCCGATCGTCTGCGGGAACAGGATGTTATTCTCCGAGTGGATGTGCCGGTGCAAACCGGCTGCCATGCGTTCCAATTCCTGATACATGGCCCTAAAGTCGGGCATTCGGGACTTTTCGCGTGAGAGATACTACGGAACGACCGCCAACAACAACTCCCCGAGCGTTACCCCCACAGGTGGCCGGAGCCGGCTACTAGCAATAATCATAGCAGGGTTTCTGGAAGGGGGAAGCAGCGAATTGACTTCTCGGCACACCCACCACCGCGTCATCAATGGGTCGAATTCTGGCAGCCTCAGGAAACGGTTGACTTTCCAAGGATGTCGGTCATTTCGACTTGTCGCTGGTCAACTGCACGTCTCCGAGGGTTTGTCCGGCTGTGACGGTCACTCGCTGGGTAGAAGCGGGCGGCGCCTGTTCGGCCCGAAGCCAGAACGGGGCGGCCTGAATAAACTGTTCACCAGGACGCACGAATTTCAGTTCAAACGTGCCGTTGGGCTTTGTGCTTGTGGTTGGATCATAATAACGATTTCCGAGTTCGTCGGCTGCATGGGCCCGGACGTCGCAATAAGCGAGCGGTTTGCCCTGGTGGTCAACAACCTTTCCGCGAACCACAGCAGGCCGAGTGAGCGTCAAAACAATGTTGTCGATCTGCTGGCCCGGCTGAGTATGAATCGGCGGCAGTACGCCATTGGCCCAGTTGCGCCATTGCTGGTACTTGCCGTCATGGGCCACGAGGTTGTATTGGGCCTCGTTGCTGGCCGGCAAGAGCATGTCGAATGTTCCATCGGCCTTGGTCGTTACGCTGAATCGAGTGTCACCAGTGAGCGAATTGCCCGTGCCCGTAAGTGCCGGTGCAACGGTGGCGCCGCCGACCGGCTTTCCATCAGGGTCGATCACCCGCCCGCGGATACGAGCCCCCTTTTCGACCACGATCGTCACTGGCTCCATATACGGTTGCAAAGCGAAGTCAAGGTAATCAAAGTTACGCTGCCAGTGGAGATTGGACTCTCCAGGGCGCTGGTCTTGGATCGATTTGCGTTGCCAGGGCTTTGTCGCCGACTCCGACCACCATCGCGCGTAGTCTCCATCGGCCTTCACGGCAAATTGGAACTCGCCGGGAAACAGGTCCGCGATTGTGATGAGACCGTCGGAGTCCGAACTCGCTTCCAGTCCCTTGCGTTGCCAATTGACAGGCGCCAACTGCAAGCCTTGGACCGGCTTGCCGGTCTGTGCATCGACGACCTTCGCGCGGAAGGTCACGCCAGGATGCAACCTAATGGTGTCAAGATGCAGAGGCGCATTACCGTAGCCGATTGATTCAATCGAGAATCGTGAAACGCCAACGCCAGGCGCTGAAATGAGAAACTGATAGCGATCGGGCTGCACGTAAAGGCGAAAGTGGCCTGCGTCGTCGGCCGTCGTCTCGGTCCAGATATTGGTGAACATGCCGCCCGGACGGAGCGAGTTCTTGGGGCCTTGGTTGGCCCGAACCAGTGCACGCGGCACCGGCTTGCCGTCGGGCCCGCGCACAATCCCTTCAAAATAGGTCTTCTTGCCCAGCACAAGCAGCCAGCCGGACACACCGGTGGGTAAGTCAACGAGCGTTTCCGGCGAATAGCCCGGTTTGCGGAACCGGACTTCCACCTTGTTGTCCCGGTCGAAGCCTTTGAGCCGGAAAACTCCATCCTCATCCGTTTTCGTCTCGTTTCCGGGGAACCAGTCCCAGACATCAACACCGACTCCTTCCAGTGGCTTGCCGTTTTCGTCAATCACCACGCCGGCCAGCTCACCGACTCCGACGTTCTCGACCGTTTTTACCTTCACATTCAGCAAGGTGGGTACATGGACGATCGTTTCTTTTGCAACCACCGCGTTGACATCATAGGTGTGACCATCCGCGGTAACGATCCTTAGCGGCGCCGATTGGCCAACGTGAAAGGGGCCATCCGGACTCTCCCCGAGTTGGAAATGCCCCTGGGCGTCGGTCGATGTCTTCGTAAGGTCCTCCTTGACTTCGCCATTGAGTACCGGTCGACCATGTAGCGATTCTTTTTGCAGCAGCTCCGAAACCGCCATCGGAGTGAGATATCTGGCCACGCCGTTGATCACGAAGCGGGCGACCCCTGCATTGCGACTGAGCGGGAACACGGTTGCGCCGGCCAATGGCGTGCCCTGCACATCAACGACCGTGCCGTGCAGCGGGATGGGCTCGGGCTCGGTCGCCGGCACTCGCTTGATTGCCGAAGCAGGAGGCTGCACGGGTGGCCGAGGTGGCTGTGCGGGCAAGGGGCCCGGAATCTTACCGCCTAGCAACCCGCCGAAGAGCGATTCCTTGAGCACTGCATCTTTCGGTGGCACGAACAGGAAGTCATCCTTCCTTAACTTCGGAGTGGAGATCTTCGTGTAGAGTTCGGTGGAGGTACCGCGGAGTTTCATGTTCTTCATGAGGTCCCTAGACCGGGTCATCATCTGCCGTACCTTCTTCCGATTCTCTTCCGTAACTTCCAAGCCCATACCACGGACGGACTGGTCGAGCTGCGCGTCGCTCATTTCGGGCACCTTCAGCCCGCCTTCAGGAGGCGCGAGAGAGCGAGAGTACTTCATCAGGAAATGCGTCGACTTTGAAATCCAATACGTTTCCTTCTTGGACATGGCCGAGGTCCCGCTGATAACGTAGCACTCTTCGCCATTGATCTTCTCCGTATTCTCCATGACGGGGTCCTGCAGTCTGGAAAACGGGGCGTATTTACCCAAGACCGGAAGGAATAGCGACGGTACTGTCATTGCCGAGCCGCCGGAAATGCCCGTCGCACCACTGATGGCAATCTCGTCGCTGGTCATCTTGGAATACGCGTGGATTGCTCCCATGTAGAGATACGGCTGCGTGCCGTCATTCCAGACGGCGCCCGCTTGGACCATGCTCGGCATCATGCCGCTGGTCTGAGTCCAGGTGATCAAATAGCGATTGGGCTTCTGCAACAAGATGGAAAAGGACGTCTCCATGTTCACCTTTGCTGCACCTGTATCCAGGTCCATCGTGACCGTCCCTTCGGCCTTGTAGGTATCCAGGGACTTGTATGTAGCTGCGACATCGTCAAGTATCTTGCGCGCCGCAGCGACCGCAGCAGGATCCTCGCGAGTCTTCTTGGCTGCGAGCGAAGTTGCTGTTTCTGTGGCCTCTGGCGAGCGGCTCTTGTCGCTAGCTTCCTGCCGGGTAACAGGAGCACGGAATTCGAGCAACTTGTCCGCGATCGTCACGTTGATCTCCGGATCGTAGGTCGTCGTCTGCTCGGTGCGACAATTCTCCAATTTCGTCTGCTCGTCGATGCGCCGCAGAAGGTACGACTGCTTGTCTATCCACAGAGTAGTGGAGTCATTGCCGAACTTGCCTTCGATGCGGAAGCACTCGGCCTTTCCAAGCTTGCCGTCTTCGACACGCTTGCGGCCAGTAATAGCCGTAAGGCTTCGCCCGGTCACCTCGTCCGGCAGCAACAACCGAGGAATCGTATGTGCCGAACCGCCGGATACACCAGTGGCGGCCGCCACAGCCATGTCAAGGGACTTGGCCTTCGCCACTCCGGGCTTAACGTCCCACCAAGTTCGGACTTCCCTTCCGTTGGACCAGATGATGTAACGGCTTTGCGGATTGAACATCTCTCCCCTGTATTCGAATCGAAATCGCCCATGGCGCACAAACGCAGTTTCGAATGTCTTCTCGTTCGTAAAGTTAATGCCCCCAATAAACTCTGTCTTGACGACGCCGGAATCCTGATACGACCCGCAATCCGCATACGCCTTTGCCATCCGATCAATGATTTGATCCGCCGTGAGATCTTCTGAGGGAGGTGCCTCCGCCGCCAACGCCAGCCGCAATCCTGCCAGCAAGGCCAAAGAGATCACTCCGACCAGCGTCACGCCGGTTACCCGGCGACGGCTCAGCGCCGCAGCAAACACATTCGTCTGAAGCACAGCGATCCGACGCCGAACTTCGCAAGTCCGGGCCATCGCCAAGCCAGCCGCGGGAAACGAAGCTGCGCCCTCCAGCGCGACCCGGGCGAGAGTGCGACAGTACCCCTGCACATCGCCGAGATAGGAGGCCGAAACGGCGTCGCACACCGCATCGCACGCAGCCCGGTGTGCAGAACTGATCCGCCACACTAACGGATGAAACCACAACGTAGTTGACACAGCCTGTATGGCCGCGTTCCAGCCGAAATCACACGCTCCAACGTGGGCCAGTTCATGAGCGATCACGCCGCGCAACTGCTCGCGATAGCCCGGCTGGCACATCCGCTCGGGCAGAACCAGAACGGGACGCCACAGCCCATACAGAAACGGCACGGCGTATTGCTGCGAACTTCGCACTTGCACCGTCCGGCGGCACCCCAACGCGGCGGCGATTCGCCCCGCCTCCGCAACAATCTCTTCTGACACGGCCTGCGAATTTTTCAGCAGACCCGCAAGTCTGACATAGGCAATCGTCAGGCGGATCACGAGCAATGCCACGCCGAACCCCCAAATGCCTATCAGTGCTGTGCGCCACCAAAGCGACGGCCTGAATGACTCAACCGGTCGAGCCACCTCGGGGCGAACCGCGACCGAGGTTTGGTTAGTGGCCGGCATCATTTCGACGGGAGCCCGACCCTGGTTCGATTGTACTGGGGCAACGGTAGGAACCGCCGGCACATGCTCGGTAAGTGCCTGTTGAAGAGGAGATCCGGGTGCTGTAGTGACAGGCTTGGGCGCTTGGACGTGAATCTCCAGGCTGGGCAGGCCGAGAGTCCATATCACCATTAGCAAAAGTCCAACTACGGTCCCGCGCCAAAGCAGGCTGCGCCATCGGGGATTGGCCCGGGCCAAGCCGACATGGATCAGCCATGCGATCGCCGAGAGCAGCGTGACCTTCGTCAACAGCAACGCCCAGGGCGAGACCGTGGAGACTTGGGTAAGAACGTTGCGCAGAGATTCTGGCAGGTTCATCGTTATTTCTCCTCTGTGGGCGGCGCAAGGGGGCGTTGGCCCTCCTCAGACAGCCGCTTGAGTTCGAGCAGATCCGCTTCCGAGAGTTTTTGAGTGCGGATGAGTTGGCAGAGCAGGGTCTCCACGGAGCCTTCGCAGCAGACGCGAGTCAGATCTCGGAGCATCGCGCGGAAAGTCGATTTGCGGCGGGTTTTGGCTCGGTAGTAATACGCTTTGCCTATCCGGCGGCGGACGACATGGCCTTTGTCCAATAGAATGGCCAGATAGGACCGTAGCGAAGGATTCTTGATCTTTCGTGGGAAGTGTGAGTGGATCTCGGCCGGCTTCAGTTCGCCGTGTTCCCATAGGATTCGCATGATTTCCAGCTCACCTTGCGTGAATCGCGGCATGGAGACCTCCTCTACTGACGTGGCTGCCAATGTGCGGACTATACCACACTTCGCAGAGGCTGTCAATATCAAGTGCGGATTATTCCGCAGAAGCTCAATAATTAGACGGGAAACTTGGATAACACACAGCCAATGCATCTGTCCCGTGGTCAATATTTCTTGTCCCAGCGAAACTTGGATTGACGGGCTCTGTTGCCGTCTTGGCGGTCCCCGAATGGGGTCTCGCCCGTCCCAGTTTCCTCACGGGCAGGTTTCATGGAACCGCCGGAAGGCGGTCCGAAAAAGGGGTCGTTTTTCGGGACGTCTCGCAATACGTATGGGCTTATGGGAGCGGACATTGGCACAGGCGTCTAAACCAAACGCTATGGCCTTGCGTGCGATTCCGGCGTATCGAGCTTTTGCAGGATGGGCAATGCACACCTATTGCGAATAACATTCCTCGTTTCCCTGTCGAATTTACCAGTTGGACTTACCGTTCCCCAGATGTCTCTCAGGTCGATTCGCCCTATACTGGAAGCGATACCCGGAGTGCCTGTTAAGCCCTCATCATCCAAGATAACCGGTATTATATGATTCGACCTCCCCGGCCTTGTCATGATCTCACGTTCAAACTTGGTCCAGACTTTTGCTTTGTAGTTCGCGTCCATGAACACCAAGTAGAACCTACACGCGACCGAATAAATTCGGGAGAGTGTCGTTTCAAGATCAACGGCTAACAAGAACGCCTGTTGATCGAAATCATAGAATGTCACGACATCTTCTTCTTTGAGGTTCTCGTTGACGAGTTCGACGATCGATCGCACCTCCCCAGCAAAAGAGAACCCCACATCGTACGGATATAGTTTATCCCTCTCAATACTCTCGGGTTCAATACCAAGGCTTCGGCAGAGATCCCGTTGGTCCAAGTAGCTAAGGAAGTACCTGAAAAGCGGATCTTCAATTGAGAAACAGTCGGAGTCAAACGCAATATGTTTTCGGAGATCCACATTCCTCGATGGGTCGTGAATGGCTTGACCGATTCGTGGGCGAATTGCCTTTATCCCCGGCTTACGTCGCTCTGGCACGAGATTGAGTATTTTGTCGAAGGTGATGACCGACTCGGGAATCTTTGTGAGCGAAAGAAATACTTCAAGATATGGCTTGTTGCCGCCGGGTCTCCACTTCCTTCCTTTGCTGAAAACTGTCGCTATCGGCATGTAGCGAGGTGACAGCTCATCCATGAGCCTCTTGCGAATGCCGAGAAGATCGTAAGAGAGTACCTCTGTTGTTTCGCATGTCTCAAAAACTTCATTGGTCGCACAAATCTTGTTACACACGTACTGTCCGAGCCAGAAGTTTCCGTCGATTTCAGACAGCAGGACCTTGTCATCGTCGAATAACACATTTAGAGCTTCTTCCCCCTCTGCTATGAGTTTCGCAATCTCTGCGTCAGAGGCTCTGCTCAGCCGATACGCCCCCAGTCGTGGTCCCAGATCGTATGCCTCCCTCAGAAGTGACATGCCCGTAGCAGGAATGCCAATTAGTGCAACTTTCGATGAAAGCAATTGTGAGAATATCTGATCGCTGAGCCGTTTCAGGTAGCCACCTACCTCTGCTCGCGTATTCGTGGGTAAGAGATGGAAGTCATCGACCACCAGAAGTGGCCACTGCGTTGTATCCCCGGCGACTGCGGTAGCTAAGAAATCATCCAACACATCGAACGCGTCCGTGTCACGACAGGTAATATACGCGTAGTCCTTGCCTTTGCTCCACCCTAACTCCTCAAAGACCTTGAAAACGACACACGTCTTCCCGATTCCGGATGGCCCCTCAATCAGGAGATGCTTCCCTGGCTGCTCAATGTCGGCCCGAACTTCTCCGTAATGCGTAGGTTTAACGTATGTGTATTTCGGTAGTCCCACAGTCTGAAACACGTCGGCGAGCCGCTTCCTGTCTGCCATATCCTTCCCTTCGCAATAATTGCGGAAGCGAAGCAGGGACGCAGGTTATCCGCATCCAATACTAGTTGCGTCCCAGTCTCGGAGGAACAAAGGGGTCGTTGGTTTGAACTTCACCTTCACCGGGCGTTTCGCAATTCCACCGTGGCCGGTCGCACCTCAACCCGGAACTACCCACCGCATTGGTACGCCCCTAATCTAACGTGATCTCGCCATGTGTCAAGAATCCTTCCTTTACCGATGCTCGCCTAGTGATTCGACGCCGCTCCCAGCTTCCCGGGCAAATCAACTCCGAAACTGCCATCTCTGTATTCAAAGCCCTGGAAAGCCGTCAAAACTGAGGTTACCGGCAAGGGTTCACCCCTCATGGTACGGATGGCCGAATAGGGTACGATGCGTACTTGCCGAATGTCACAAAGCCGATGCCCGCTCCCTTCAATGCTCCCGTTACTGCTGCCGTCGTGGAATCCCAAATGTCGCTCCATGACAGCCCTCGACAGTCAGTTTTATTCGTCGGCGAGTTCCCAACATAGCGATACTGGTTCGCATCTCGGCCATCGAACCCAATTGGGTCCAGGGTCAGGAATCGCCCTACGGTTGGATCGTACATCGTAGAACCCTATCTGTTAGGAACCTTGCGCATCTACACGGCTTGCTCTTGTTGTTGACCACAACCTTCGATGAGCACCTCGTTTGTGCGTGACATTATTTTGGAACCTGACGATCGGTTGTATTCTCTCGAGGGTCCGGCACAGGCTTCTCAAATAGGTGCTCATCGATTGTGCGGAGAAACCTGATATCTAAGAGTCTCGTTTGAGACAGCGTCCGACCACCTTGAACAACGGTTGTACGTGTACCCACTGTGACGTCGTCAAAGCTCTCATAATCGGACATGGTCGTTTCGATAGTAGCACACGAACACCGCTCTGAAGGAGGTGGTTCCCGACCAAGCATATCATACGTCACAGATCTCATCACATGATGCGTGGTGCGACTAAGATACAACCTGCCAACTGGCCGCCCTTTAAATGACATTACAATACAGTCACAATCCTGCCCGTCAATCATTTTCGGGTCGCCGATCACGATAGTCCCATTATTGTGTCTCTTCCATTCACATAGACTGTAAAGATGCTGAAACTCGGGAGGCCACGCAGCATGCGCCTCCGCTTGAGCCTCCGATGTCAGGCTTTTTTCGGGATCCCATGTCCACATCGTATGTCCATTCAAGACCCAAATGAGCGACGCCTTTTCATCCGAGGCACGCCTCAGCGTACGGCGAAGCTTATCGGGATATTGAAAGTAGTCCTCGATAATTACACTCTTCGGGCGCTCGTGGCCTTCGGCCACAGCCGCCACCGCAGAGACATCGCTATATGTGATCTTACATCGTTCCAGCTTCTTGAAGCACCTGATAGCCGCCCAAGGCGGCAATAGCTTGTGCCAAAAGCTTCTCAGCCCCCGGTTGTGTCCGCGCGTCATCGAGCTGCATCTGCGGCCGCTTATCCTGTACGACGACAGGAGTGCCGCTGCGCGAGGTGCATCCGATAGTCAAGCATAGAACGAGACTCGTGACGGCTGTCAGGTAAAGCATGTTGCATCCGGGAATTGAAGCATGACAGACGCGTGACTGATTAGTTGTTTTTGGCAAGGCGGCATTGACGGAAAGCTTCCGAGTCATGAACGCGAGTGCCGGTCAGATGTGGTCGTCGTGTTGTGGATGGCCGTTACGGACTGCCGTTAATGGGTGGCGGTGGGGGCGGCGGCGCACTTGGCACTTGCGATTGCGATGGAAAGAACTTGAGTTGGTTAAATGGGCCACCGGGCCGATACCATGCCCTGGCACTCGCCATAAACCTGTTCTCGCCTCTTGCAACCCCATCCATCGTTTCCTGAACGTATCTCTCGGCTACGACCGCCGTGGCAGTGTCATGACTGTGATCGGCCCCGATTGACCTTGCCTTGCCAAGTGCTCGCCACGGGTCCGCGGAGTCCGGCGATTGTGGCGGCGCGAGTTTCGGTTTTGGCGATGCTGGCGGCACCCAACTGCTACTATGACCGTTCACGCCAATCGAACTCACGGACCACGTAAATGTTACTGTATCCAATCCTCCAAACGGCTCGAGCCCGGTAGGATCGGTAAACGCAGTCGGCGAGTTCCCAACATAGCGATACTGGTTCGCATCTCGGCCTTCAAACCCAATCGGGTCCTTGCTCATCCAGCAGCCGGTCTTCGCATCATACCACCGATTCAGGTTGTTCTGCAAGCCGGTCGCGTTGTCGATTGGTCGGCCGGTGAAGCCGAACAGGCAGTCGACGGCGGCGTTGGTTTGCGACTTCAGGTTGCCGAAACTGTCGTAGACTCGATGATTGGCCACGGAAGTCACGCCGATCTGGGCGTCCATTACTGCCAGATCGCGAATAGTGCCGAGATTATCGGCCAAAGGCCAGACGACCGTGCCGGGTGTTTCTGGGTTCGTCACCTGCTCGTCCGCCATCAACTGATCGACGACGTTGGGCTCCCAGAGGTAGCGGTGCGAAAGATCAGCACCAGTGACCGCACCATCGCCGTCCTTCTCGAATTGCAGTACGATCTGATTTCCATCGTAGGCGAACCTGATTCGCCGATCCACTTGGCCATCGCCGTCCAAATCAATGTTCTCACCTACCCACCTGTTCTCGACATCATACAGGTAGTCCACGATCTGCGTCGGGTCGCCACCAAAGGTTGCGTAGTCCTTCACTTCAATCAGTCGCTCGCGGGCGTCCCAAGTGTATTCGGCAATGTCCGTGTCGCCCGCATCGAGAACGCCATCGGGGTTGTTGTCGATGAAGCGAGCCGTGCGATTCCCTTCACCGTCGTATTCGTAGCGGTAAACGCCGTCGCTCAGGAGTCTGTTGTCAGCGCCGTCGTGTACGTGCTTCCGTTGGCCGTCACGCGGTTTCCGTTGGCATCGTAGGTGTAGGATTCGTTGCTGCAGAGCCGAGTTGTCGTAGCTCGCGCCGACCAATTCTCCCGTCGGGTCGTAGCTGTAGCTGGCGGTGCCGTCGTTCGATGTTACGGAAGTCAAGAGACTGACGCCGGCGAAACCGCCGCTCATCAGCGAATCGGTGATACCGCTTGTGTCGTGGACAGGCATCAGCCCGCCGGTTGGCGACCACGGCGCGCTAACGGCGACGGACTGGCGACGCGCACTATCGCCGCTGTAGGTCCAGGCGTAGCTGTTCAGCACCGTCTCGCCTTGGTGATACACAAGGGCCGCCAACCGACCGAGCGAATCATACGAATAATCGCCCTCGACGGCCAGTTGGCCGTTCTCATAGCGGTCGATCGAGACGATCTGCCCGGCATCGTTGTAGGCCAGATCAATCTCTTTCAACGCCACGGCATTGCCGCCGGTGACGCCGTGCTCGACCACCGAGACCACGCGACCAAGACTGTCGTAGGAGTAATCGTCCACGAAGTCGGCAACGCTGTCGATCGTGGCAGCCATCTGCGTGCGATGGCCAGCCGTGTCGTACTGATAATCGAGCGTGACGGTCGGCCCGCCGACGCTCGATTGCGTCGTGCTGGTGATTTGCCCGGCGTCGTTGTAGACGTAGACCACTGATGTAAGATCGTCCGATTCGGCGACGATGCGCCCGGCATCATCGCGTTCGATCCCAATCGTGTTGACGGCGTTCTGCTGGGCATCGGCGTCATCACTATTGGCGTACCATGTTTCACTTGCAAGGTTCCCAGCGGTGTCATATCCATACTGCCGAATCTGCCCGTTGCGATCACTGTAGCGATTCAGATTGCCAACGCTGTCATACGTGAAGTAACGACTGGCACCGAGAATATCCGTTTCTTGAGTCACACGATTCGACGAGTCGTAGAGCCACGATGTTGTGTTGCCGTTCGGGTCGCTCAACGACGCGAGATTTCCAGCCCCGTTATACGTGAAATGAGTCGTATTTGCGTTGGCATCCGTGAGGCTGGTAAGATTGCCGGCGTCGTCGTAAGCCAAGCGCGTGGCACCGGCCGCCTCAGCCAGTCCAACAGATGAACTGCTTCCTCCCGCTACCTGGATGACGCCGAGCACGCCGCTCGACGACTCCAATTCCCCGCCGGGCAGTCCGGCACTCATCATGAAGGGGTGACTTCCACCTTCCGGCCCGCACGGCGGCATGCCGAGCGAAGGCGTAATTCGGATCGTCCACACATTCGACCCTGCATGCGGATCCTCGTCGCTGCCACTTGCAGACAAGGTGCGTGTGTACTCGTAATAGGTACTCTCGCCATTACAGGTCTCCGGGTAGTTGACCACATCCTCCCAATGCTCGGTTTGTTTTGTCGACGATGTGTCTATGTCGATATCACAAACGGAAGGGAAATGTTCGAGATAATCGTCGTATTGCGAGGCTTCACTTTTGCGCTTGGTATCGAATGTGAAGCTGTAATCGTCGGAACGGCCCTCAGAGTAGTCGCCTTCGCCTTTCTCCCAATTCCCGCCGGAGAACGTCCAATTACTGACATCATCCGTGTGACTTTCTCCGCTGCCTTTTTCCGTGCCGTTAACTTCGAAATTGTGGTCGATCCAATATGCGTACTCACCACCATCACGACTCCAACCGCCGTCGCTCTCCTTCGACGTCACTTTGCCGTCAAACGAGTAGCTAGTGGAGTGATGTAGGGTTGTGGAAGCCGTTCCCGATGAGGTCGAGCCGTCATGCGCACTGTACTCGCTCGTCGTCTTATCCTCGCTGCTTATGTTGATGTTTCCCGACAGCCTGTCGTCGCCGTAGCCGAAGGTGCGCGAGTACGAGCCGTCGGCGGAATATCCAGACTTACTCAACGAATCGCCCGAAGCGTCCGCGCTCGTGCTGCTGGTTTGCCAGTTGCCGTTTTCCCACGTGTAGCTCGCGTCGCTGCTGTAGGTGTCGTTGCCGTTGCCTGATTCGCTCCACTTGCCGCTGAGGTGACCCACGTTTCCTTCGCTGGACAATACGACTTCGTACGCCCCCTCGTCGGTCTCAGCGGAATAAGAATACTTGCTATCGCCGCTGGCCGAGGCGTGCCCGGTGCCACCGGAGTCCCACCCACTACCGTTGTCCGGCTCTTGGGCGATGGCATCTTGCAGGTAGGGCAGATAGAACGATGCACAGTCGCCGAGCAGCCGGGCCTTGCCGTGCAGCCGGAACCGGGCGAACCGCTCTTTGATTATTCGTACCCTGTCCCCCTCGCCGGGCACCGACCGAAGGTTGGTCGGGAGAGCGGCAAGCGGTGAGGGCGTAAGGTTCCACGGCAGCAGTGGCGGCTCATCGAAAGAGCAAACGGCATCGGGTTGTTGGTTGAGAATCTTCGCTAGTGAAGCCAAACCGCAACGACCGGTGCCGATGCCGAGAATGATGGATTGCGATGGCATGGACGCATTCTACCGTGAACGTCGCGACATCAGAAGAGGCAGGAAGGCGTTCTTCTGTGGCAGCGATCGCGGCGGTCGGGCTGCCGCCATTCATTTCAACGCAACATGGCCGCACTGCCGGCTTGCGGCTGATGATGGGATTGATCGCGGATTGGCGGCAATAGCTCAGTACACCTTTAGTTGCGGTAACGCTTTTCTAAGTCGTGTCTTACCGGCCTCAGTAGTCTGCGTGCCCATGAGAGACAATTCCCGGAGGTTGGTCAGCTTTTCGAGATGCTTCAATCCGGCATCCGTAACTTGCGTCTTGCTGAGAACCAATGCTTTCAGGCAGGCCAACCCTTCGAGGTGTTTCAATCCGGCGTCGCTGATCTGTGTGCCTTCAAGGTCCAATGTCTCAAGTCCGCCAAACGTCCCTATAGGGCCAATCCCTGCATCAGAGACTGGCGTGTCGGAAAGATCAAGGTGTTTTAGTTGCACAAGCCCTCTGCAATTTGCCAGGCCGTTCCCAGTTACGCGCGTCTTGGCTAACGACAGTTCGTCCAACTGTACCAACTCTCCGATTGCCTGCAGTCCGGCATCGGTAATGTTGCTGTTGCCCCACAGAATCAGATATCGGAGCTTTGTCAGTTTCGCCAAGTGTTTCAATCCCACGTCCGTCAAATTGTTTTCGTATAGCCAAAGACCGCGCAAGTTCGTGAGGCTTCGCAAGTATTTTAGGTCGTCGTCTTGAAGCCCGGTCACACTGAGGTCCAAATCTTCCAACTGCCGCAGATCAGCAATACATTTCAAGCCAGCATCGGTGGGCAGCATCACCGACTGCGCGGGTGAGGTGTCCTTCAACGCCTTTTTTGTTGCCAGTACATCGGTCCAGTCATCGTATTTCAGGTTCGCCCCAGAGAGTTTGAGTGCCGTGAGTTTCGGCAACGATTTGAGCGGCCCCAGTCCTTTGGCGGTAACCCCGTCCATCGAACTCAAGTCAAGCCACTGTAAACTTGGCAATTTCGTCAGAAGCGGCAGACCGGCGTCAGTCACCTTAGTGGAACGTAGAGTCAGCTTTTCAAGCCGTTTGAGCCTTGTTACCCCAGCAAGACTCTGGTCCGTCACTTCCGATCCATAGAGATTGAGCATCTTGAGTCCGGGCAAGCCATCTCCAACAAGACGCAAGTCCGTCACCCGCGACTCTTGGAGGCTAACGGCCGTCAGGGTAGACGATAGGTGCTCTAGGTACTTCATCGCGTCAGCCAACTTCGCGTTATCCATGCCCCACCCATCCAGCCATACCTCGGCCGGAACTTCGCGGCCCCGTGTATCCGCCGCATATTTCACGTACCCGCCAAGCTGTTCGATGTGCTTGATGGCGTCCAGTTGCCGCGATGATTCATCTGCGGCCATAGCATAGGTGCGGCCTGCGATCAGACCCAGCAATAAGGCCAGAAAGACCATTAACCGCTCAGTCTCAATCGTTGGCAGCCAGGCGTTGCACGCCCTTGGTTGTGCTATCGACATGACATTCTTCCCTATTCGACGAAGACAACGGATGTGTCCTTGTATTGCTTTGCAAGAATCGTGGCAAGCTGGTGCGCAAACGCTGTCGCGAGTGATGCCGCTAATTATGCTGTGGATCGCTTGTTGAATGTCCTTACTGTCAAACGCTATTTGTGCATATCGGTTCCATTCCAGTTCCGTACTGCCGCCGCCGGACGTCGTCGTGCCTCCGTCCCTCATGCTGTACTTGTACGATACGTTCAAGGCAAACCGAACCCTGCTGACGTTGTTTTTCACAGCAGCAAAGATCCCCGTGGTTTCAGCCTCAATGATCCTGGCAAAAGGTACTCTTACAAGTTGGCTTTCTTGCTCGACCATCATGTAAAGCCGTGTGAGGTCGAGTGCGACATTGATGCCACGGTTTTTCAGATCGCCGCTCGTCGGCATTACATGAAACGCGCCGTTGCCCATCAGTCTGCCAGCAAGGTCATAAATACCTATCGTTCCTCCCAAATATGAAATGCTCTTCTTGCTAATCGTCATCGTTCGTTGTGTTCCATTTGGGTCTGTGGCGTTTGTCGGCGAGTTGCCGCAATAGGCGTAGAGGTTCGTCTGACCGCCTAACTCGTTGATCCAGTCTGGCTGGTCCCATCGCCCTGTCTGTGGATCGTATGGGCGGGTCGGCGTGCGGTAAGTTTGACTGCCGCTATCGAAGGGCAGCCCCGTGAATCCGAACAGACAATCGACCGCCGCATTGGTTTGCGACTTCAAGTCGCCGAACGTGTTGAAGACGCGATGATTGGCAACCGACGTAATGCCGGTCTGGTTGTTGTAAACCGCCAGATCGTTGATCGTGCCCTGCTGGTTTGCCAGCGGCCATACCACGTTGCCGGCCGCTTGCGGGTTTGCCACCTGCTCGTCCGCAAACACCTGATCGACGGCCGACAGATAACGGTGGCTTTCATCGGCACCCGTTAAATCGCCGGCCCCATCCTTCTCGAATTGCAAGACGATCTGGTTGCCGTCGTAGACGAAGCGGAATTGATAATCGACCACGCCATCGCCATTGCTGTCAACCGTCTCCGCGACCATGCGGTTCTCGGGATCGTAGCCGTACTGGACGATCTGGGTGGGATCGCCGCCGAAGACCGCCCGGTTGGTGACTTCGATCAGGCGGTTGCGATTGTCCCAAGCGTATTGGGTAATGTCGGTATCGCCGGCATCCAACACACCGTCGGCGTTCACGTCGATGTAACGCTCGGTGCGGTTCCCTTCGGCGTCGTATTCGTACCGATACGTGCCGTCCGAAATCAGCCGATTGTCAGCGCCAGTTGTGTAGCTGCTGCCGTTGGCGGTGATGCGGTTGCCGTTGAGGTCGTAAGAATAGGACTCGTCGGCCGGGAGGGGGACAGTCCCATTTTCATCGGATGAAAATTGGGACAGTCCCCAGGTTGCGCCAATCAACTCTCCCGTCGGGTCGTGACTGTACGTGGTCGTCCCGTCGTTCGACGTGCATGACATCAAGAGACTCACGCCAGCGAAGCCGCCCGACATCAGCGCGTCGGTGATGCCTGACGTGTCGTGGATGGGGAGTAATCCTCCTGTCGGAGTCCAATAGGAGACACCCTCACCCTGGCCCTCTCCCAGTGGGAGAGGGGAACTCTGACCACTGGCCACCGACCACTGGCCACGGCGGTCTCAAATCTCAAATGCAATCGAGGCCTGAAGAATGAGCCTCGGAAACTGGCATGGGGGAAGACATTGCTGGGAGGCTCCAATAGGGAGAAGTTCACAAAGCTTCCCTTGGGAACGGAGTCCCAGCGATGGCACATCATCTTACGCCCCAAGAGCGCGATCGCATAGCGCAATTGCGGTATCAGGGAGCTAACCAGAAGGAAATCGCCAGGGCTGTGGCACGTTGCCCTTCCACGATCAGCCGCGAGCTGCGACGCAACAGCACCGCCGGCGAATATTACTCCACCCAAGCCCAATGGAAAGCCGCGCAACGCCGCCGGGAACGACCACTGGCGCGAAAGATGGATGATCCCGCGGTCAACGAGGCTGTTCGCAGGGGGTTGGCGCAGGAATGGGCGCCGCAGCAGATCGCCGGACGGATGCAGCAGCAAGCGCGCCGCGCCGCGTGTCGTCGCAAACGATCTACACCTGGATCAAGCAGGACGCGAATCGGGAGCACTGGGAATCGTTCCTGCGGCGTCGCGGGAAGCGTCCTTACCGGCGGAAAAACGCCGCCACCAGCGGAGATGCCGCCCGCATCGACCAGCGCCCCGAAGTGATCGAGGAGCGGTTGCGGCTGGGCGATTTCGAGGGCGACACCGTGCTCGGCCCGGCGGGCACCGGCGGTCTGGCGACGTTGGTAGACCGCAAGTCGCGGTTCACAATCGTCGTCAAGGTTCAATCCAAGAATGCCGACCATGTACATGCGAAAATCAAACAACGCATGAAGGAGTTGGACGAACAGCGACGGCGGTCCATCACCTTCGACAATGGCACCGAATTCGCGCGCTGCCACCGGCTGGAAAAACACCTCGGCATGGAGTTATACTTTGCTGATCCGGGCTGTCCGTATCAGCGCGGCACGAACGAAAACACCAATGGCTTAATCCGCCAATACTTTCCCAAAGGGACTGACTTTCGCGACGTCTCCCATTCCCAGGTGCGGCAGGTGGAAAACCTACTCAACAACCGCCCCCGCGCGTGCCTTGGGTTTCCAACTCCCGGTGAGGTTTTCTTCGAGAAAACCCCTCCCAGCGGTTGCGATTGAGTTTGGAAACCGCCCACTATCGGAGTAGGTCCATGCGTAACTGTTCAACACGTTCTCGCCTTGGTGATAGACCAGGCCAGTCAGCCGGCCGACCGAATCGTAGCTGTAATCGCCTTCAACTGCCAATTGGCCGTCCTGGTAGCGATCGATTGAGACAAGCTGCCCGGAGTCGTTATATGTCAGGTCGATTTCTTTTTCGGCCACGGCATTGCCACCTTCCACGCCATGCTCGGTCACGGAGACGATGCGACCGAGGTCGTCATACGTATAATCATCGACGAAGTCCGCCGCGCCGTCAATGGTCGCTGCCATCTGCGTGCGATGGCCGCCCGTGTCATATTGGTACTCGATCGTCACGGTCGGGCCGCCGACGCTCGATTGTGTCGTGCTGGTAATCTGCCCGGCGTCGTTGTACACGTAAATCACCGAAGAGATGTTGTCCGTTTCGGAAACAATCCGCCCGGCAGCGTCGCGCTCGTAGGCAATTGTATTGACGGGGCTCGGGGCTGGGGACTCGGGACTCGGGTTCGCGGCATTGTCCGCGTCCTCCGCGGATGAATACCAGGTCTCGCTCGCGACGTTACCGGCGTCGTCGTAGCCGTACTGCCGGACCCGGCCGTTACGATCGGTGTAGCGGGCCAAGCCACCGGCTTCATTATAACCAAAGTAGCGGCTGATGCCCAATTGATCGGTCTCGCTGCTAACGCGGTTCTGGGCGTCGTAGGACCACGTTGTCGCGTTGCCGACGGGATCGGTCAGACTGGTGAGGTTTCCGATGCCGTCGTAGGCAAACCGTGTCACGGCCTGGTTGCGATCGGTGAAGCTGGTCAGCCGCCCGGCCGCATCGAACGTGGCGCTCTCGGATGGTGCCGCGTAGGCGTCGAAGGACGGGCCGCCGGCGTGGCTGGACTGGAACAGCGTGCTTGGGGAGACGACCAACGGGGATGAAACTTCAACCGATAGGGGCTGGCCATCGTAGACCACATTCCCATTCTCCGACCAGCTAGCAAGCAACGCCTCCGAGGAACCCTCGGACTGCATACTCATCATCATCTCTGGCGAGCCGATCGTGTGGGAGGGAGTGGGCGGCGTTCCTCGAGGCCGGACGAGCCCAAGCATGCTGTAGGAGCAGCCACAGTAGCTATAGTAAGACCAGGGATAAGTGGCCCACCCGCCGTTGAATGGTTCCGGCCCGTACGAGTACCCTGAGTAACCGCCGCTTATCGTATCGTACGGATCGCCGCCGGGTGGCGCAGACCCGTAGTAGTAGTCGGCATCGCGGCCGCCTTGGGGTCCATCTGCTGGGCCGTCGATTTCATAGCGGTCCCACCGGCCGTCGCTCGCCGAGGCGCTTCCGCTTCCCTTCACGCCGGCGTCCCGCAGCAGCTTCCAGTGCAGCATGGCGTCGAAAACGTCTTCACGCGACATGCGGCTCTGCTCGCTCAGCAACACGGCTTCGAACCGGCCGCATTTGGCGTCCTGTAGCAGGCGTTGGAACTTCGGCCGGTTGATCGACTCGGTGCCCGTAAGCCCGTGGTCTTCGTACCAGTCGATGTGACCTTGACGCCCAATGCCGACTTGTCAAGCGGCACGATTGTCTTTTCAGGGGCAATGCGTCAGCACCGCCAGGAGCAGGTTCTCAAGGGCGAGAAGTACGTCGAAGCATATCTGGCCGTAAAGCTGGTAACGGAGCTTGGCTATCCACCGAAGCAATTCGAGCTTCAGAAAGAGTATCCCGCCGGACATCCCAAGAAAGATCGACCTCGCATCGACATCATACTCAATCAGCCTCCCGACACCGGCGACCACCGCCTGTTCCTCTTCATCGAAGCAAAAGACCCGGAAAAGTTCGCGAGCGAACGAGAGGAAGCGATCCAGAAGCAGCTTTACCCGCTAGCAGATCATGAGCGCATTAACAAATTGAAGTATCTGATGTACTTCTCAGTTGCGTTCGACGGTGTGGGGCTCGTCGAAAAGATCGACATTATCGACTTCGAGCAATTCCCCGACTACGAGACTTGGAAGGGCGCGGGGAAACCTACACTCGATTTAATTGCTGCTGACTACGGGCTCGCTAGGAAGGCAGTCTATGTCAACAAGCCAACTAATAAGCTGAAGTCCGGAGAGAAACAGCTTGATCGGCGAGTAGGAGCCGTGGAGTTTGCCGCCCTGCGTAGCGACCTTCACGATGTTCTCTGGGGCGGCGGCGGAATGTTTTATAACGACATTTTCAGTAATCTGGTCAAGATATTCCTTGCCAAGATTTTCGACGAAGAGACCACCCACGACGGAAAAGCCTATTCGTTTCAGGTGCAATTTGTGGGAGGGAAGCCCGAGTCGCCAAGTGTTATCGCTGAGAAAGTGAGCAAATTGTTCGTCGCTGCGCAAAAAGAGTACCTTGGCTATTCCGATGCACAAGCAGAGAAGTCAAAAGGAATCGACACTGAGAGGATTTCCGAAAGCAAGGTGGCCTATGTTGTTGAGCGACTGCAAGGGGTTTCACTACTTGAGAATGAAAGCCCCGGCAATGCCGACGTTTTAGGAAGCTTTTTTGAGGGCATTGTTGAGCAGGGCTTCAAGCAAAGCCGCGGGCAGTTTTTCACACATGGCAACATTGTCCAATTTCTGATTGAGGCGCTTCGCCTCCCCGAGGAAGCCGTCGAACTGGCAGGCGGCAAGGACAACCCGGTGAAACCGCGTTTGCCGTTCATTTGTGATCCGGCATGCGGGAGCGGCACGTTCCTGATTGAGACAATGAAGGCGGTGACGAACGCGATACAAAGCTCTCCCGATCTAGTAAGAACCCGCCGCAATAAGCCGTTCTTCGAGTCTATGTTCCCCCCGTCAAAGCCGAATAGCTGGGCCGGTGTATACGTCTATGGCATTGAAATAAACCCAGACTTGTCCCTAGCAACCAAAGTCAACATGGTGCTGCACGGGGATGGCAATATAAACATCTATTGCAAAGATGGTTTGGCGGATTTTAGAGAGTACTCGTCTTCGGATAAGGTGTCGGCGCTAGTCAATGTCGCAGCGCCCGCCAATTTTCCGTACACGCATGAAGTCAACCAGCAATTTGACTTTGTTCTCACCAACCCGCCGTTCAGCATCAAACCCGACAGGCCTACACAGGAAGGGTATCGAAAGCGATTCGAGTTTGGGAGCGGGTCTAAGTCCGAAAGCCTATTCCTTGAACGCTGGTATCAAGTGTTGCGAGAGGGCGGTAAAGTCGGGGCGGTCCTACCTGAGAGCGTGTTCGATACTCCTAGCGGTGTGCCGCTGCGGCTATTCCTCTACAAGTATTTTGAGATAGAGGCAATCATATCGTTGCCCTACTTGGCGTTTAAGCCTTATACCTCCACGAAAACATGCCTCTTCATAGGCAGGAAAAAGACAAAGGCAGCGGTAATAGCTTACGATAGGCTTTGGAAAAATGCGTTAAACGTGTATCGCAAGATAGCCCGCCGTATTGCGCCGTATCTTAATCCGACGTCCCGTCCTGAGGTGCCGACGGCGATTGAGCGGTTAAGCAAGAGCAGCAAGGAAGATAGAAGTTCACTTGGTCGTTTCATCGGTTTGGACACACACGACCCCAAGTCTATAGTGGAGCACCTGTATGGACTGACCGAAAGCGGATGGGAACCAATGGAGGAAAGCCAATGGGTTTTTTCCCAGGTCGCAACTGAAGTGAACTACAGTATTTTCTTTGCTGAAGCGGAGGAAGTTGGTTACAAGCGGCGCAAGCAAGGCGGCGACTTGATTCGCCCGAACAGCCTTTATCGAACCGACAAGTCCCGAGCGCTCGTTAAAGACCTATCCAACCCCGGATCAGTGCTTGAAAAGCTGTTGTCGAGAAACATTTCCAAACCGTCGCTGTCCGGGTTCTTGTCCGATCTCGTTAGTATTGGTGGTCAAAGGTTCTTACGGTGTGATCCCAAGTATCGTTGGTTCTGGGATCATATGGGCGGACAGGTGGTCGCTAAGTCGAAATACAAGTTTGAACCTCTATCGCGTTGGGTGAGCATTCAACCGAAGATCGTCGTCAAAAAGGGTGAACTGCCCGAAGAAAGAAGTCTTATTGAACTTGAGGACGTAGAAGGTGGCACCGGCCATATCCTAGGCGCTCATCTAGTTGACGAAGTGGGCTCTGACAAGATCGAGTTCGGCGCTGCTGATATTGTGTTCAGCAAACTCGAACCGTACCTGTGCAAAGCATTCCTGAACGATCCCGATGCCGCCTACATCGGCTCTACAGAATGGGTGCCACTGATCGTTAACGACGACGTGGCGGTGAAGGAGTATGTATGGGCGTTCCTGGTCTCGCCGATCGCAAAGACCGTGTTTCGGTTACTGCAATCCGGCAAGCGACACGCGAGAATCAACCTTGAGGATTTCCTGAACATACGGTTGCCAGTGGTTCCCAAGCCGCAGCAATCTGCGACTGTGAAGGCGATAAAGCCGGACTGGGACAGGATGGCAGCAATTCGCGAAGAGTTGACCCAGACAAGGGCTTCTGTGTACAAAAAGCTCGCCGGCAGTATCACG
The DNA here is from genome assembly GCA_963789525.1 of uncultured Planctomycetaceae bacterium. Classification (GTDB taxonomy): domain Bacteria; phylum Planctomycetota; class Planctomycetia; order Pirellulales; family Thermoguttaceae; genus CAVXFB01. The sequence goes on along the minus strand of CAWBLA010000003.1, from coordinate 140,252 downwards.
GGTAAGTGAGAGACGTGGGATGTAGGCCCAAGGGGGCCCCTTTGCAGAGCCCGGCCGTTAGAAATGCACTTCCCGCTCGCCAAGTTGGGAAGAACCCTTCATTGCAAAAGGAAGAAGTAATATGTCGAGGAAAGCTAGACTGATCGGCGGCCCCGCGGACGGAGAAACGGTCACAGCGGACGTGGAATGTACCGCTATTCCGTTGGACCAAAGCCTCGGGCTTCTAAAGGATAAGAGCGAGCCATTTGCATGGGGCATCTATCGGCTCGAACACAAGGGATCACAAGCGTTCTATCGCTTCTCGCACGTTCAACGTCACCCCGACCCGACCAAGGGCTTCGACATTGAGTTTGTTGATGGGCCGTTACAGGGTATCCAACCGTTCGCCCAAGCAATCCAATTTTTTGACAGCGTATTTCGTGTACCGATAGGCGTTGACGGAAAGCCCCTTCAGTCGGGCAGCAAAGTCGGTTCCGTCGCGGAGTATGGCAGGAAGATGATTGATGGCACATGGAAAATGGCGTTGATCCGCACGATTAACGATCCCGAAGAGATCGAATCAATGGCGGACACGCTGGCCGAGCAGGCATTGACCAGAAATCTTCAGTCGTACACAAGCGAACAACTCATCAGAGAACTAACCAATCGGCCAACGTTCTACGGGCTGGTAATCACGTTTCCGTCTGAGGGCAAGTTTCCTCAGAAAGGCGACCACTTTGCGCTGCATATCGGGAAGTCAATCAAGCCGCATGATGCAGCGGTTATCTTACGCAGCGCCTTAGACTCCATACCGGGTGCCTGACAACGTAACGCAGCGGGCGTCACTGACGCCCGCTTAACGTCCTAGAGGGGGCTTTGCGGGGCTTTCGCTGAGCGGCGACAAAGAGCCGTAAGCCGTGATCGCTGAACGCTTTAGCTTGCGCCCTAAAGAGTTGCGTCAAGAGGCGAAAATGCCCTCGGGGCAGTTTTGAGCCAGGCTGCTAACCTTCAGTTTGACGCCGTTGATGCCATCCCAACCAAGCCGCCGGGGTCGCCAGCCCCGGCGGCTCAATACATAGATATATTGTCAAAGATCATACGTGCGGGGCCGGCCCCGCCGCCTACGAAGCCGGCCCTAGGGCACCAGCTTCCGCTCTCGGATCGCGTTCGCTTTGCGTTCCAAGGTGGCGATGTGCTGCTCGATCTTCCGGGCCTCCGCTTCGGACTCGGCGGCCTTGCGGTCGAACTGCTCGGCGCGCTCCAGGTGTCGGGGGCGATCGTCTCGATCTCGACTCCGAAGGTCAGGTCTTTGGCGTCCATCGTTTGGCTCCTGGGTGGTTGATGTCCGTTTGTTATGGTTATCCACTTGACTCCACCTGCCCCAATACGTAGTGTTTGCGGGTATGGAAAACTACCCGCGTACTGTTTTGGAGCTGGAGGACAGGTTCTCCACGGAGAAAGCCTGCCGGGACTATTTGGTGCAACTGCGTTGGCCAGACGGTTTTGTCTGTCCGCGATGCACAAACCACGGAGGCTGGCCGGCCACCCGCGGCCGAATCGTCTGCGGCGCGTGTCGCTACCAAGCCTCGGTTACCGCCGGCACGATCTTTCAGGACATTCGCAAGCCACTGCGGCTGTGGTTTCGAGCCATTTGGCATGTGACCAGCCAAAAGAACGGCGCCAGCGCGGCGAGTCTGCAGCAGGTTCTGGGGCTTGGAAGCTATCAGACGGCTTGGACGTGGTTGCACAAGTTGCGTCGGGCGATGGTGCGTCCGGGGCGAGACCAACTTCACGGCCGCGTGGAGGTGGATGAAACCTACGTGGGTGGAGAGGATGCCGGACTTGGCCGAGGCGCTGGGCGGCATATAGGCAACAAAGCATTGGTGGCAATCGCTGCAGAAGAAAATGGACGAGGCATAGGACGAATCCGTATGGCTTGCATTCCTGAGGCAACGAAAACGCACCTGCACGGCTTTATCCAACGGGCCATCGAGCCTGGAAGTGTTGTGCATACCGACGGGCTTAGGGCGTATGGAGGCGTGGAGCCTCTTGGATACGGCCATGAAGTGTCTGTTCTGCTGGGTAAAGGCGAGGATGCCGCGATCCGGCTGTTGCCGCGAGTGCATCGGGTGGCGGCCCTGCTGAAGCGGTGGTTGCTGGGAACCCATCAAGGAGCGGTAAGCGTGGAGCATTTGGATTACTACCTCGACGAATTCACATTTCGTTTCAACCGACGGACTTCCGCTTCACGCGGCAAGTTGTTCTACCGTTTGCTCCAGCAAGCCGTGCAAATCGAGCCGGTTCCCTACAAATTGATCGTTGGTGGCAAGCCCAACCAATCCGCGAAACACAAGCAGTAGTGGTTGGTGGAGTCAAGTGGATAACCATACCGTTTGTACATCACCACAGGAGCCATGTTTTCGGAGAAACATCAAGCGAATAAGCGGTGCCCGAAGTCCCGAACGTGTCTAGAGTTGGGGCTCGACTTTTTCGTCAGAAAGAGCGGCTTCTATTCGCCGGCGGAATCGCGGGCCAGAATTGGCCGAAGAAAACCCCGGGCGGCGGCCCGGGGCAAGAAGTGAAGGCAAGTGCGCTGTGGAAGCTAGGAGTGGACGAACTTGCCGCGCTCGGCCTTGCGGAATCGCGACTCGGCGCCCTTGTTGGCGATCTCCCGCAAAATGGACGAATACAAAGTCTGCTGTGGCGTCTTGCCGCCCGGGCTCGTCCAATAGCCCTTGGCCTGCATGGCGTCGACCATCGCCGCGCAGGTCATCGGCTCGTTCGATTCGGCCAGCACGCGGGCCGCGGCGTCGATCTGGCTGAGTTTCTTGGCGCCGGTAGGCTTAGCGCCCTTCGTCTTGGCAGCGGCCGGCTTGGCGGCCTTCTTTGTGGTGGTCTTCTTGGTAGCCATCTGTCGTTCCCTTTCATCTTGGGATTTGGTTCGGCGTCGCGACCATCGCGATGCCAGGGACAGACAGTTACCTCGAAGTGAAGAAAAGCTCAAGCGGATTGTGGGGGGAACCTTTCGTCTCGAAAGCAGGCTCAAGCTTCGTAGCGGTGCCGAATCGCGTCGAGGTTGCCCCCCAACCGAAGGCCGTGGTGTCGCGGTGTGTGCGACAGAATCAGACGATGCGATGCTAGCGAGCAATGCGCAAGTCGTTATACCGCTGGAGATTGTAGAATTCCGCAAAAATTGTCGCCTGTCGCGTCGGTACGACAGGTAAAACTGAACGGCTCGAGGCCGGCTCATCGTATGAAGTACTATCGCGATTTTGGCACGCCCCTCACCCGGGTGTCGTTGACGCCTGCTTGCAGTTTGGATAGCTTAGATCCAAGTTTCGTGGCGTCCGCGCGACGCCAATTCAACAGCGCTATGAGGTAGCGTCCGCACCCCGAGAGCCGACAGTCCGAATTTTTCGGATGTCGTGGGGCGCGTTTCCCCTGAAGACTGCGACGGAGTTTCTGCGCTATTTGTCTAACAATACGGAGCCACGATGAGCAGCACAATTCATGCGACGTATTTCAGTCTTGCCCCACGCGGGTCAGACATATACGCGCACGGCAAAGCGGTTTGCTATCGAAGCGACCATGCTTCTGCGGCAACCCATCACAACAATGGTTCGTCGTTTGAGGGAGGCCTTGCGACGCTGCTCCGTCGTTGTGCAATGATTCTAGTTGCTCTGGGTATAACATCTCCTATGTGGGCAACCGAGCTCCGGATTGACTACGACTCTCAAGTAATTTGGTCGAGATGGAATCATTTCACCTTCGCCGGAAATGCAGACGACTTGATCGACTATGGAACTGGCCTTCATACGACTACTGACGTTACCGTTTCCGGATGGACGCACCGTACAGAGGGCCCATACCTGTGGCCGTACGACAGTCTAGAATGGATCCCAACGGGTGTAGGCAAAGGTGCAGCCACGCGATTCGGTTCCGGTGTTAGTACCATCTCGTTTTCAGAAATTAGCGGGCCGTGGCGCATTGAAATCCTCTCAACCATGGACCCACGCGTCTCAACCAATTTCATCCAGGATATAACCGTGAACGGCCAATTTGCCGACCAGGATTATCGGCATATCGGCGCAAATGGCCACCAATTCGATGCTGCGCATTGACGGGCAGGAGGCCGCCAATTGGCTTATTTGGGATGCCGTTGCTGCTGAAAACGGGACCATTACGCTACGATTTGACTCCTCAAATGTGGACAATGGCGGCAACGTAGTTAACGCGGTCCGACTGCTGTCAGTTCCCGAGCCCCCATCCCTTGTCTTCCTTGGTGTCGGTGCTGTTACTGCCGTCAGCTACTGGCGACGACGGCGAAGATCCGCAGTCCCTAGAACCGGCCGTCTCTAGATCGATGTGCCGCAACGGTGCTGCGCACCAGGCCGTCGCGATTTCGGAACGCGAACTACCGACGAGCTTGACTCATCGCGGCGCACGGCCCGCGCCCCACCGGCACGCCGAACGGCCCGCTCGATTGCCCAGCGGTCGGTTTCGACGCCGTGGGCAACGAGCGCTTCGGCGGCCTTGCGATACGAGCCGTGCTGCTTGTAGGCGGCGACGAACACCTCGTCGCTCAGTGCCACGTTCCGCTGCGCCCGCATTATTCGCCGAAGCCGCTTTTCGTCAATATGCGGCTCGTCCCTGCGACCACATTCGGCGTCGAAGACGAACTGCGCAAGCTCGTCAGTGTCGACGACCAGGTTTCCCGCGGTGAATGCAGTGATTTTGTCTAAGGCGACGATTACCGGTCTACGGGCTTCCCACGGCTCCGGAGCGTCCGCGTCGTACGGCACAAGCACGATTGGATCGCGACTCCGGCAAATTCGGTCGACCACGCGCACAGCATCTTGCCAGGCGAGCCCGCGCGTAAAGAGTACTTCGCGCATTTGATCTCGCCACGGCGCCCGCCCCAACCGCCACAGGCGTCCGGCCACGACTGCCAGGCACTTCCCTGGTAGCGACATGTCCTTGGCCACGGCAACAGCGATCGTCTCCAGGTTGATCGTCCATTGCCGCAGATCGTCGATCGACACTTCGGCCCGCAGCACTTCCGGACAATACACATAGAACCGGCATGAACCGTCGCGTTGCCGCATTGCTACCACATCTTCCATGTGCCCTTCGGTGCAGCCAGGACAAACGACGCGACGTGCGTTTTCGGCCGGCGCCACGAAGCCGGCGGCGCGAAGTCGTTGCAACGCGTCGTCCGGCCACGCCCCGGCCGCCTGGTCCGCAATTAGCGGCCGCGGCATCTCCATGTACGGCCATAACCATCGCAGCGCATCACTCATCGATCACTCCCCACAGTCGTAGGCAGCGTTCGCCAATCACGCGCATCTCGTCAGGCTTGCTCTTCAGGTCGCAGGTGCTGGGCGCAGTGACCGAAAAACTCATTTTCTTGACGCGATGTTCGGCGTCTGGCAGAAATTCCAACTCGAACGTTGCGGCCCGAACGGTGGTATCGCCGCCGCGCTGGTCAACACAGTGCCGGAGTGCTCGGACGATATTTTGCAGTTCAGCTTGGGGCGGAAACGTCAGCCGCAAATCATTAACGGCCTGGCCAGCGACAATCACCGGACCGATCCGGACTACACGCACGGAAGCCCGGGCAATGCAGTCGCCCGGATCGGTAACCAGCGAGAAGCCCGGTTCCAAAAGCATGCCCAACTGGTACGCCGGGCGCAGCGGATCGGCCCGCCCGACTTCGATGCCCAGTACTGAACGGCAGAATGCCTGTTGTAACGGCAGATGCACGGCTGCACCACCTTTGGCCACCAACTCCAGTGAACCTTCGTCGGTGTTAAACACGAATACGTTCGAGAAAGCAAAACGCTCGTTCTGTGGAATCATTTCGCCATCGTCAGCAAAGACCAGTTGCCGATCGGGCCAATCGTCGAGGTAGGCAAAGAAGAATTGCGCCCGTCTTTCCGCTCGTAGTGCTCGACCTTACAATGCTTGCCGCGCATCTCGGCCGGCCAGTAGTGGTCGCGGAGCGCCTGTTGCAACTGGGCCAGTCGATCGGCCGTGATGTCTACAGGGCCGCGCGGCAGGCTGTTGCGTTTCACCCAGTAGCGGCCGCCCATGAGCGCATCGGCACGGGCAAACAGCGCCGCCTGTTCGAACACATCGGGCAGGGTAAGGTAGGCCCACAGCGCTTTATCAAGACGCCCTTCGATCGCAGCAAATTCTTAGCGCGGTCGGGAAAGCGGCGATGGATCTCTTCGGCGAAGACTCTTAGACCACGGCCGTCCGCCAGGGCATGGACGTCTTGCAGTACAACCTGGATCTCCTTGCGCTTGGCGTCGGGCAGCTTTTGCCAAGCGGCAAACACCGTCTCGATCCGAGTTTCGGTCATTTCGTCCCATCGTAGGTCCTGGAGCATGTTGTGCCGTGCAAACAAGGCGCGAAGCAACTGATTGGAAATCTGCCGAAGCAGTCGGCGTGGATCGTAGGAGTGGCTCATGGTTTGGTCCTTTGAATAAATGCGCCCAGCGGCAGACGGCCACCGCCAAACGTGGTGAAAAAAGAGAATCGCTACGCCGCCGCCGCCGAACGTGCGGTGTGTGGTCGCAGCAACGTGTTAGAAGCGAGGCGGGTCCTCAGTCAGTGCGGCGTTACTTCGGGGTTTCGCCGCGTCGTTCCCCGGAGCCCGACCAATCCCGGCACCGGAAAAGCATCCTGCTGGACTAGTGTACGCACGTCCATGTGCGAGCCCTTGATGCTATCAGATCTGGCCATGCTGTCAAGCGATGCAGTTGGCCACCAGCGTCCGACGTTGAACTACCTTTCGATCAAGGACTTAGGCAGATGCTGTGGTGTACGGGCCTGTGTGGATTTCGTGTCGGTGTTGCGTTGTCGATCTGCGGCGGCGCGACGTTGGAATGCCCCTTGCATCGAATATGTTGCGGACCCAAAAAACTAAGGAGCAATTTGCCATGTCCCAGACTTCTCGTACGTGGATTATTGGCCTTTCAGCCGCCGCACTCCTCGCTTTGGGTGCGGCTGCCCGGGTGCGAAGGCAAGACCAACCAACAACCGTCCAACCAATCCGAAAGCCGCCCAGCGGCAAAGTCCCGTGACGGCGACGTTCAGGTCCAGCGACGTGGGAAACCTGACGAGCAGCGGAAACGGGGCGCCGATGTCCACGTACATGCGCCGGGCGGCGTGGACGTCGAAGTGGAGAAGAAGTGAGGCTTGGTTCGACCGCGTGGCAGAGCGTCCAAGAAACGGCAAAGCCCAACCGTTATTAGTTTCCACTAGCATTAGCTAGTCGAACAAACTTGGTTGGGCCTTGTCTTGCCATCATTCTTTCGCGGCAAGCCCGAAAGTCAAGGGCTAAAATTTCCGGTTTCCAGTAAACCCGGCGAGGGGTCCGGAAGCGGCCAGATTACGGCACGACAGGAACGCTGCGGGCTCGCACTGGATGCCTTCGGATTTCGGCCGGGGTGCCTACTGTTAGCATGCAGGCTCGCCACGGGCTACAATGTCCGCTCGCCGATCACGATCCTGCCGAACAGGAATCTGTGTGGCCGACGATCGAACAAGAAACCCCCGCCCTGCAGAAAAGCCCCGACCATTGAGAGCATTAACCACCCTGTTCATCGCCCTTATGTCCACGACGCTTGGCGCCGCGGAGTATCACGTCTCGGTCAAGGGCGACAATGCCAACGATGGCTCGCTGGCACGGCCGCTCAGGACCATCTCGGCCGCCGCTAAGCTCGCCCGGCCAGGCGACGTCGTCACAGTGCACGAGGGCGTTTACCGCGAGCGGGTCAATCCGCCCCGCGGCGGCGAGTCCGACACCAAGCGGATCGTTTACCAGGCCGCAGAGGGCGAAAAAGTCGAGATCAAGGGCTCGGAGATCGTCAAGAACTGGCAGAAGGTCCAGAACGCCACCTGGAAGGTGACGATTCCCAAAGGCTTCTTCGGCGACTTCAACCCTTACGCCGACCTTATCCACGGTGACTGGTATAGCTCCAGCCGGCCGAACCATACCGGCGCGGTGTATGTCCGTGGCGATTGGCTGCTGGAAGCGGTCAGGCTGGAGGACGTTCTCAAGCCAGCGGGCAAGAATCCGCTCTGGTATGCCGAGGTCGCCAAGACGCGGGGCGAAACCGGCAACACCACGATTTGGGCACAGTTTCCGGGCGTCAACCCGAACGACGCCGACGTGGAGATCAACGTCCGCAAGACGGTATTCACGCCGGACAAGACGGGCATCAACTACATCACGGTACGCGGATTCACGATGCGCCACGCCGCCACGAACTGGGCGCCGCCGACGGCCGGGCAGATCGGGCTCGTCTCGGCCTACTGGTGCAAGGGTTGGATTATCGAGAACAATGATCTCGGCTACTCGACGTGTTCCGGTGTCGCTCTGGGAAAGTACAGCGACAAGTGGGACAATCGGGCTGCGGTCGGCCGAGGGCTACGTCGGCACCCTGACGCGGGCCTTGAAGAATGGCTGGAACAAGGCCACTGTTGGCAGCCACGTCGTCCGCAATAATCACATCCACCATTGCGAGCAGACCGGCGTAGTCGGCAGCCTCGGTTGTTCGTTCAGCACGGTCACGGGCAATGACATTCACGACATCCACGTTCGGGGCTTATTCGGCGGCGCGGAAATGGCCGGCATCAAGTTTCACGGCGCGATCGATGTCGACGATCAGCGGCAATCATATCTACCGCTGTGGACACGTCAGCGGCATCTGGCTCGATTGGATGGCCCAGGGGGCCGCAAGTGACGGGCAACCTGCTGCACGACAACCCGGGCTCAGGACATCTTCCTGGAGATGCAGCACGGCCCGCTGATCGTCGCCAACAACTTGTTTCTGTCGCACAGCAAATCTCTTCATGTTTAATTCGAGTGGCATAGCGGTGGCCCACAACCTCCTCACCGCCCGCTGCGCAAGCACGCCCTACGATGCACGCAACACTCCGTTCCATCGGGCGCACTCGACGGAAGTTACCGGCCTGCACGACGCGCCCAGCGGCGACCACCGCTTCTACAACAACCTCTTCGTCGCTCCGTGTAACCTCCCCGCTTTTGATAAAACTCAGATTTCCATGCTTCGCTGCAGGCAACGTGTTCACTAACGATTCCCGGCCCTCGAAGTCCGACACCGATGCACTGTCAAAGCCTGACTTTGACGCCGGTTTGAAACTGACGCAAACGCCAGACGGCTGGTTCCTGACGATCACCGAAGATGCTGCCTGGTGCGAAAAAGCGAAGCGCAATTGCGTCACGACGAAGCTATTGGGCAAGGCGAAGGTTCCGAACCTGCCGTACGAAAACGCCGACGGGTGCCGCTCAAGATCGACATCGATTACTTCCGCAAGAAGCGGAACGAAGCGAATCCCTTCCCCGGTCCATTCGAACTTCCCCAAGGCGGAAAGCACGTTTTGAAGGTTTGGCCGATTGCAGAGCGATAGGCTCACCGCGTCGCGGTGAGATACGCGACCCGCTTCGGATTGACCTCGGCCAAAGGTCGTCCCATCTACTCATAGGTTTCACGACGCGCCTTGAGAATCGACCCTTTTTGTCACCGCTTCTGCAGTTGCATCAAGCGCGCCGGCGAGGAACCTGAGACAGAGCGGCGCCGCCAGAACGCTGAATCGCCATCGTGGTGGCCGATCACAGCAACGATTGCTGGGGCAAACTCTTTGGCGTTTGCGGGCGGCCGTCGAACATCAAGATCGCCCGAGTGACTCAATTCTGGACGCAGAATCGTCGCACCGACTGGAAGGTCGCGAGCTACTGTGTTAGCATGGCGGGACTGTTGCCGTTCGAAACGTATCCGAGCGGAGCCGCTATGGGTAACGTCGGTCGAATTGAAATCCGGCGAAAAAGGAATTGCCACGTGAGACTTGCATCACTCTTGTTCGCGTGGCTTACTGCAATCGTTCCGTTTGGCGCCGCGTGCGAGGCCGCGACGCGGAGGGCAGCGAGCGTCTCCCTGAGTGACGTCAAAGCTGCTGTGGCCTCCGCCCAGAACGGAGACACCATTGTGATCCCGCCCGGAACGGCAATATGGACCGAATCGTTGGCTATCAATAAAGCCATAACGATTCAGGGACAGGGACCAGCCAAGACGGTGATTACAAATGACATTCGCGGTCTTGGCTCCTATGCAAAAGCATTGTTCAATCTCTATGACGGTGGTGGGGCGGGTCCTCGGCGCGTGACGGCAATTGCGATACGGAGCAATCGCATCACCAATCGGTTCACCGACAAGCAGGGGGCCGGCGTGGGTGCCTACGGCTACGGCACGCTGAAGCGCATCGACCACTGCCGATTCGATGATCTCTACGCCGGCGTTATGGTCGGCAACGCCAACGGCGTGACGGATCACAATTGCTACGACAACTGCGCGTTTGCCTGGCGACATTTTGGGCACGCTTCGCAAAACCAATACGCGTGGGATCATTTCCGTCCACTCGCCTTCGACTCCGTAAACTACTTCTTTCACGAAGATGAAACGATGGAGCTCACCGGGAGCGCAGCAGTTACTGACGAAGTGGACGCGTGCAGCTATGTGGTGCGACACTGCAAGATCACGCTGCGCGAGGCCCACGGCCCCTATTCAGCTGCTCAGAGTTTTCCGCTGATCGATGTTCACGGAGACAACGCGGCCTCCCACCAATATGCAGCCCTGACCACATTGATCTACGAAAATTGCATAACTATTAACAGCGGCGCGGCCATGTCGTTTATGCAGCTTCGTGGTGGTTCAGCGCTGATCTTCAACAATCGAATTGCGACCAATGGCGGAACTGGTGGCGCAGGTGTTGAGTTGAGAGAAGAGCGATATGAATACGGAGTGGCCGGCGTTATACCGCCAATGAATCCGAAATATCGATCCTGGCCCGCGTGGCAAGATCCTCAATATGAAGATGTGGTTCACAACGTGCATGTTGCCGGAAACACTTACAATGGAGTCGACCAAGGTCCCTACAAGGCCCCTTATTCGAAGAAGTTGGTCGTTGCACGGGATCCACAATCCCATCCAACCGCGAACGCGTGGACAACGCTGCCAAATCCGCTCGTCACACCACCCTATCCCCATCCCCTCATAACGGGAAAGTTGCCACAGCAGCACTGAAGTGCCGTGGTATTGCTAGCCGGCGGTCAGCAGGGATTGGCGTATCTGCAGCGAAAGTTGCCAGGCTGCCGCCGTATCACGATGGTCTTTCAGCCCGATCGCCTCGGCGACTTCCAGCGGGTTGAGCTGCTTATAACGCGGGAGCGACTGCCAGGCGGTCGCCGGGGCCTCCAGGTAATAGCGGCGCAACGTGGGAGTGCACATATACGAGTGATACCCTGGCCGACCATATGGAACCATCGGCTTAAGCCGCCTTCGCAAACGCGGCAGGACGTTGGACACCTCAAATCCGACGGCTTTCCAACGACTTGATTTGCGAAATGGCACTCTCGGAGTCTGCTCGGCGGGAGCCTCGGCAAAACGGCGAACGGGCAGGCGCGTCCCGGAAAACCAGCCTTTTTCGGTATACAAGAACCTAACGCAGCCGCCCCACCCAGTCACGCATCCGGAACGGCAGGCCATAGCCGATTGCTAGTGGCGTGGCGGAAGGTGGCTGCAAGCACCTAATGAAGGACCGCATGGAACGTGCCGGAATGCGATGGGAGTTGAAAGGAGCCCGAGCGATGCTTTTCCTACGGGCCGTGTATCTCAATGGCCTGTGGGATCAATTCATCACCTACCACATTGCCATAGAGCAGTCGCGTCTATATGGGCAAGAAATGCACTATGTCACAACTACGTAAGAGCGGCCTGCAAGTTGCGGCCCACGCTCCATCAAAGTCGTATTGTCGCTCCGCAGATTGCCGCAGTCAACGACGACGCCAGAACAACCCGTTGAACTTCTCTCATGGCAAAGCGTGTTTCTACAATCAGGCTCAGCACTACCGGCCATGTCTGCGACGGCGGCGATTGAGCCACAGCAAGCAGAGTACAACACCGCCAGAACATGCCAAACTAATCGACGCTGGCTCGGGAACGGTCGGGTATTCGGCCCACTAGCGCGAATTCACCGACATCCCAAAGATCGGCATCACCGAACACCTCAAAAATGTTCTTCGTGATTCCCAGCGTATCGCCGGGCTGAATGATCGGCGCTCGGACTGAAGAAAATCGACAACGCGACCCAGTCTCCACCAGGCGTGAGGCCAATTCCCGAATTGTCATCCACCGTTGAACAATGTGTAGTCGACCCCAGCAATCAACGGCACAGCATTGCGAGTAACCTGCAGCGATCCGGCCGTAAAGAGAAAGTCCGGGAATTGAGGATCACTGGGGTTGGGTAGAATTGCTTCGTGCCAATCGGTCCAACCACTTGGCCCAGCATTTGTGAGTTGCTCGTCAATCAGAACCTGGTGACCACTCGCGATTGGATGCGGTCAAATTGTTGATCAGCTCCTTGTTCCAAGCCCCCGCAGTGCCGTCGTATGAAACGGTCTCGACCACCGAGAACCCATTATTAATGTCGCCGTCATACGTGGTGGTGGTTGTCGGACCCAACGGGTTTTCGCTGGCCCCGATGACCGCGGCCGGCGAACGCGTGGCGGCCAGCGCCGCCGACAGAGCCAGTAGGTAAGTCAAATTGTGCATGGTAGGGTCTCCTATGAATGAGGGGTGTAATTCACTAGTACAGCGCTTCGTAAATCCGTCAGTTATGGACTCATGGCAAGCTTCGCCACGTTTGGCCGAGGTTTTTCCCTTTCACAGGTCGTGCTAGCATCGAAATTCGACGAGTTCCTAAACCGACGAACTTGTAAAACGCTGTACTAGGCTGAACTTGCTTTCCGGCTTGCCGACGAGCGCATAGCGCGCAAACGGCATGCGGGAAAGAAAGCCAAGTCTTGGAGACCCATGAGAATCGACCGCATGGACGGGCCGATAGTCAAAATGCACCCGCACCATCATGCTTTTGGAAGCTGATGGTCGCTTGGGTCTGGGTGCGGCGCTGCCTCTGGGCTAGATAGCCGTAGGTGGATCTTACACGTCATAGGAAGAAACCAATCGCAGCGCCCCGCCCGCTAATCTCCGGTGCTGGCGGGAAGCGATGATTTGGTCCGACCTCTAACGAGGAAGCGTGTGCATTCTAACAGTCAGGGCGAAGAAGGCAATAACATTCCCTCTCGCGCGACGATTTGTCATGTCGGAGCACCGCGGTGTTGCGCTAGATTCGCCATAAGTGGCTCAGCGGCCATGACTTAAGCCCTCGGCCAGCCTCGAACGCTGTCCAAAAATTCTAACAGTGTTCCGCGATGCCGCCAGGTTATGGCGTCGCGGGAACGCAGGTGGTCCCCGCTGACCTCGCTCGCGAACCTACTCGCAGTTGACTGTTCCATTCAAGTCATCCGTTTTGTCGGACGCGCCGAAATACCATTGAATTACGACAATACGGAAACTCTCGCAAGCCCCGGGCGGACGTCGCTTTTCGTCCGCGGTAGCGCAGCGGCCCGTACCGCATCCCGCCAACTACCGAACAGCCGGATGGCGGCGGCAGTGAGACAGGGATCATGGCTCGAAATGCTGCTTACCGGCACGCCCCGTCGATGCCACGTCTTGATATCCCTGAGTACCGCATCCCTGCTCCAGCCAATTCTCTCTTAAGAGGCGCAAACACACGAATCGCCCGTCGACACACTTTAGGTCAGGAAAAGCCCGGATGGTTCTGGCAAGGGCTTCCTCAGCTAGCGGCCGCTGCCATTTACAGCGGCGCTGAAGCCGAGTGCCAACCGCAGCTAGGTCGATCATGGGTGAAGCGGTCTTCAGCATGTCTCGGATCAAGTCGTGCAGCGGCCGCAACGCTATGCCCGTGCGCCAGTGGACAAGCCTTCTTAAGGCTCTTGCCTCCAGCTGCCTGACACGTTCTCGCGTAAGTCCGAACTCTTGTCCCAAATCCTCAAGGGTGCGGGGTTCCGATCGCATTCGCCCCAAGAGTATTACTCGTTCCCGCTTGTCCGTCGCTGCATGCCGTACCAGCGAATCAACGAAGTTCTCCGGCGTGCTCCAGTCCAGCTCAAGGGGCGATCCATCCTCGATCGAATATGTCATGAACTCGGCCACCGCTCTTTGTATCGTCGACAACGTTCCGACGCCACGGTACTGGTCCAACAACTGCGCAGCGGGCGTCAGAAGCAACTCACCGAGCGAGGTAATGTTTCTCGCTTTCAGTGCCTGAGACGCCACCGTCGAGAAATGGAAGCTGTGGAGAGGCGCACTGGGCCGATATGATGCGTGGAGGTCTGCGGCGGTGATGCCCACAGCCGATTTCCACGAGAAAAGCGGCAACACTTCCCATGACCCTACCGTAGCCGGCCGCTGGACTGCCTTGCGGATGGCTGCCATGCTCGGTCCACGCCGCGTATGTTGCGAGCATGCTGACGTCGAGACCGGAAACTCCTTGTGCAATTTTTCCTGCGCTTGGCCAGTTCGGCCTCCGTCTTCCTGCCGCAACCTCTTGCCCAGGCAAGCTCGTGCAAATCAAAAGATTGAAACTCGCCGATCGTCTTTACACCGAGTCGGCGAAGGACTTTCTCCGCACGAGTGCTCAGTGCCAATTTTTCCACTCCAAGTGGAGAGAGAGTCTCAAAAGAGATATCTCGGTCCGATGGGCACATCAGCAATCGTCCAACATGCTCTGAAGCGGTATCCAAAACGCAGGCAACCGCCGCGCGTACTGCTCTCACAAATGAAGGATACAACACGGCGGGCTGCATCGGGTTCCAGGGCAGCCGTTACTCATTCTAGCGCGGAGCATCGAGAGCTGCCAGCAGGGCATCGCGCCAACTCCCGAACAGCCGGATGGCGGCGGTAGTGAGACAGGGATCTTGGCGCGAAATGCCGCTTAGTGGCACCCCCCGTCGATACCACGCTCGGATATCTTGCACCACTCGCTCCTTGCTCCACCGCCTCCGCGTCACCGGCAACCCCGCGGCGCAAAGCACGTTCGGCCAGCCGCCGAAATGTTTCTTGGCCGCCGAATACAGGCCGGTGTCGGTTTTCCACGTCTTACTGAGCCGAAGACCTTGCCGATGCCGAAGAACGACTGCTTCGATGATGGCCCGTTGGCTCCAATTCCTGACAGTCTTCGGTGGCGGAAGCTTGTCACCCAAACCGGCGGCCGTTACCGCTTCGCGCCAACTGCCGAACCGCTTTTTGGCGACCAGGGCCAACGCCACCTGACCGAATCCCGCTTTCGCAATCGGAAGGCCTTTGATGTAACGATCTTGAATGGTGTCGATAATCCGTTGCCGACTCCATCGTCGCTGGCGCAGTTCAACGCCGGCTGCCTTGGTGGCTTCTTCGACACTGCCGAAAAAGCGAGCGGCGGCACCCAGTAGTGATTGATCTTGAAGCCGGACGACATGCCGCGACTGGCCATCCCAATAGCGCAGCTCGGCGATGATACGCTCCTTCGACCAGCGCTCGATCGTTCGTGGCGTCAGTCCGGCTAGCGGTAGTCCCTGGCGCTGTCGAGCTAAAATGGCGCAAACGACCGCCTTCCGCGACCAGCGTTTCTTGTGCTCAGGAAGCCCGGCCGCCTGTAAGGCCTTGTTCCACGTGCCGAAGTAACGTTTTCCCGCGGCGTACAGATTGATGTCGTCTTGATAGATGGTCGAGAACGGCAAGCCCTGTTGTTGCCGGGCAAGGATCGCCTGCACCACCCGCTCCTTGCTCCATGTGCGTCGCGTCATTGTGCTGCCCCCGTGGTAGCGATCCCGGCGGCAGTCAAAGCTGCCCGCCAGCTACCAAACTGCCTTTTAGCGGCACAGGCCAACGCGCTGTCGCTCGCCCCCACGTTGGTTAGACTCAAGCCGTGGTCGCGCCGTGTCAGGATTGCGCGAATCACAGCATCCCGAGTCCATTGGATCCGGGGCCTAGGTTTCTCGCCGGCAGGAACCCCCGCCGCCAAAAGCGCGGCGTGCCAGCTGCCGAAAACCCGGATCGCCGCGCCGGCAAGGCTCTTGTCGTGGTCAGCAACCAGCGAACGGCCACGCACATATCGGTCTTGAATGGCTTCGATGATACGCCGTCGCGGCCATTTCCAGCGGCGGGCGTCGCGATCGTCCGGCGACCGGACTCCCGCAGCCACCAGGGCGCGATGCCAACCCCCAAATCGCCGGTTGCCTGCCAGCATGAGACCGGTATCGTCAATGCGGTCGCCATCGACAAATGCCCCCCGCCGGTGCCAATCTCGGATTGCATCCAGCACGCGCTCGGGCGTCCACATTCGGCGGTTCTGAATTGGAACGTGTGCCGCCCGCAGTGCGCCCGACCAAGTGCCAAAACACCGGGCCGCCGCCCGGGCCAGCGAGCCGTTGGCCGAGATGGTCATCGCGATGCCTTGACGGTGGCGAAGACGAATGTGTCGCAGGATGGCCTCTTTCGTCCATGTCTTTTGGGCAACTGGAGGACTCGTAACGGTCCATCCCGCCGCGGAAAAGGCGGCGTACCAACTCCCAAAGTACTGGAAGACGGCTTGCCGAATGGCCGCTGGAATGTCGCGGCTGGTCGGCGGTCGCTGTGGCGATCCGTATGCCTGCAACTCCGCGATGAGACGATCTCGGCTCCAGGTGTGTTGCCAGCCGTCGGGGATTCCCGCCGCCCGAACCGCCTTTTCCCACTTGCCGAAGTGCTTTATCGCTCCGTACCAAAGTGCCCGATCAACCCTCTGCATTCCGCTTAGCGGCAGCCGTTGCGCATGCCGCGCACGAATGGCCGCCACCACGCCGTCTCGCGTCCAAAACCGCTTGGGCTTCACAAAAAGCCCAGCGGCCTTCATAGCCTGCGGCCAGCCGCCGAAATGACGATGCGCAGCCGAATAAAGCGCCGGGGCCTTACCGGTGATGCCCCACATCGGCAAGTTCCGCTGTAGCCGAGCGCGAATCGCAGCGACGATATCCTGCTTGGTCCAACGGCGCCGACGAGGCGGTACGCCAGCCGCTTCAATCGCATCATTCCAATTACCAAAGAGCCGATACGCTGCATAATACAAAGTCGAATCGTATCGGTAAACATGCAGCAGCTGCGGATCGCGCTTTCGCCACGCGCGGAGCGCCACGATGATTCGCTCTTTGCTCCATCGCCAGGTCATCTTACCCGCCTGTGGCGCTGATGATCTCGTCGAACGTCTTCACCTGCTCGGCGTGGTGCGCTTCCAAGTAGGCTCGCACCCGCTGATTGGCCAAAAGCGTCCGCACGTAGATCACCAGTTTCAGGAGATTCGTGGTGTACTGGCGGTACAGCCCGGAAAAGAAGTCCTGCTGTTGCTCGGCCTCCTGCAACCGCTTGAGCATCTCGCCCTTTTTCTGCTCTGCCTTGACCCACGGCGTCTTGGCGCCGTTCGGTTTGGCGCGCTTGGCCACCGGCGTCTTTAGCACCAGCCCCTTGGCGAAGGTGGGGCTATGGTCGTTGCACGTTTCCATCAAGTCCAGGATCTCGGCCTGCCGCTCCGGCTTGACGTGCACCAGTTCGCGGGCACAGGGACGCGTGAGCTTACCCTCTTCGACCGCCTTGGCCACGGTCGGTTCCAGCCGCTTCAAGAGCTTATCGTTGACGCGCGGTGTTTGATGCTGGGCATGGCCAAGGCGCTGGCAATCGTCTCTTCGTCCAATTCCACAAGCGACTTGCGGATCATCTCCGTCGCTTCGCCGGGCGTGAGGTGGTTGACCATGCGATTGGCTGTAAAGGCTTCTCGTTCCTTCCGAACCAGGCAGGGGACCATCTCGACGCCCATGTCCAGCAATACCCGATAGCGCAACCGCCCTTCCAGGACTTCATACGTATCGCCTTGGTCGTAAACCAGCAGCGGCTCCAAGAGCCCCACGGTGCGTATGCTGGCTACAAGGCGCTCATAGTCTCTCTTGTCCACATTGCGATCGCTCCGCGGCACCAGCTTGACAATAGGTAGGTCGCGGGCATCAAACAGTTCGCTCAAGGTCATGATCGTTGCTCCTCAAGGGCTAGGGGTGTTTCATACGCAAAATCGCCGGCCAAGGCCGGCCGTTCGGCCAGTCTTTCTTCTTCGAGCAGTTTGACGAACTCCGGATCGCGCCAAAGCATGTTGATGCCGTCCAACAGCGTCAGGAAGCGACTCTCTTTGCTCTTGGCTTCCCGCACATACGAGACCTTGGCCTTGGTCGCCGCAGCGATGTCCGCTTTCAGTTGGTCGACGTTATACTCGTCCTGCGGCTTGGTGTCTTTGCTCGACCGGACCCGCATCATGATGATCTGCCGGGCCTGGGCGAAGTTGGTGCTGGTGACGATGCCTTCGTCGAAGGCGTCCATGAGCACGTTTTGGATCTGCCCGTTTTCGGCGGCCGCGACGCGCGTGGCGAAGGAGATGGGAAAGATGCCCTGCTCCACGCCCTGGATTAGCCGCTCCTCGCCCTGTTCCGCCAGGCGGATGTATTCGCGGGTATAGCCTTCGGACTTGCAGGCCACCCGGGCGATGTTGGCGTAGTCCCAGCCTTCGTCGTGCAGGCGCTTCAGTTCCCGGGCAAACTCCATCGTCGCCGGCTTCGTCCTGGCCAGATTCTCGATGAGCGACTGCAAAAAGGCTTCCTTGCGGGTGCAGGTGACAATCTCCGCCGGAATCGAATCGCGTCCCAGTCGTTGGTAGGCCAAGATCCGCCCTTCGCCGAACACGAGTTCGTACTGCCCGGTCCGCTCCAGAAACTTGTCGTTGAGTCGAATCGGCTTCATCAGGCCCACATGGTCGATGCTCTCGCAGTTCATGGCGAACTGCTCCGACTCGCGGTTGCGGTGCATCGGCACCTTAACCTTGTCGATGGCGACCATTTCGTAACGCCGTGCCTCGATCGGCACAATTTCAGCCAGAATACTTTCCATGGGTTTCTCCCGGGGGTTAGAGTAGTTGTTGCAGAAAATCGAGATTTGCGCGGCCGAACATCTCGGCCCGTGACGATGCAGCGCCGATCTTGATCGGCCGCGATCCGGCCAGCCAGCGCGGCAGGGCGACGTAGCCAAGGATTTCGAACTCGCTGGGCTCCGAAAGCAATACGCCCAGCGTAATGTCGATTACCGGGCGGGTGTCCGGCCGGAACGGCCAGTAGGTGGCGTAGCCGCTGGGGATCGGCACGGCCGGCTGCACGGAAACAGTGAGCCGTTGGTCCAGCACCAGGAAGTCGGAATACGGCAAGACTTCCCCGACATGCTTGCGTATCTCCTCGTGGACCGCCTCCCGCACTTGGTCACGGTGTTTGCGATACAATTGCTGGACGGCGCGGGCCATGCCGCCGAAGCGCTGGGAAAACGTGGCCGGCGACGGTGCGTCGTCCAAGAGCCGAATGAGCGACGGGTGCAAGAGCCCGAACTGCTTGTGGAGCACTTCGAGCTGGGCGAGCATCGTCTCCGGCTCATACTTCCGCCTTCGCTCGCAGAAGATGTTTTGGGCCCGATCGAACTGCTCCGGGGCGATAATGCCTTCAAAGGCCTCCGGCGTGCGGATCCACTGGTCCGGCGGGTTGGGACGGCAAGGGGTCTTGAGCTTCCGTGAGGTGCGGTTGTAGACGATCGTGCCGCGGTACTTTTCGTTGCGAAGCCGATGCACGACCATGCCGGCCGTCCAGTGCCGGCCTTTGCCAGGACGAATCTTCTCGGCGTTGAGCCGTTCGGCAATCAGGAACTCGGAGTACCTGAGTTCGACGAACTCGTAGAAGATGCGGCGAACGACCGCCACTTCCTCGGGATCGCCGATCACCAGCGTGACACGCTGGTTCTGGATGCTCTTCCGTTGGCCCGGTTGGAGTGGATGCAGCGGCTCGCGACGTTCGTCCAACAGCAGCCGGTGCAGGCCGTAGGGCGGTGGTCCGCCGGCCCAGTAGCCCTGCTGGGAAATCTTCACGCAGCCGTCCCAGACCTTCCTGCTGAGCTCTCGGCTGTATTCGGCAGCGCGATACCGTTCCAAATGAAGGTGGATCGGATGGAACGTGTCGTCGTCACGCGGCTTGCCGATGGTCGTGTAGATCACCGGCTTGCCGTTCCTCTTGCATTCGCCACTGTACTGGGCCGAAAGGTCGATATCCTGGAATCGGCCCCAGCGGCTGACGTCCAGACAGATCACGTACGCGAAGTCGTTGCGTTTCTTGACCCACTCTTCCATCATCTCGGTGAACGCCGGCCGGCCTTCGGCGTTCAGGCCTGACTTGCCGGCATCTTCAAATTCCTTAATGATGTCGATGCCGTTCTGCTCTGCCCAACTTCGGACCTTTTCCCGCTGAATGGGAATGGAGTTCTCTTGCCGGTCCTGGGCCGAGTGGCGATAGTACGCTACGGCCCGTGGCCGAATTACGGCCACGTGATCTGCGGCTGCGATCTCCCACCAATGCGACATGCTTTTGGCTCCTTCGTCTGCAGCTTCGGCACAAGGTCCGTCCTCGCGCCATGGATGCGACAGTTACCTCAGCTGGCTAGCAGGGATCAAGTAGCCAGAAGCGAAATTGAGGTGGAATGTTCGGCGCCAAGATTTGCGCCCAAGAAGAGCTTCGCCGGCACAACGAAGACCCTATCGACTCGGCTTTCCGAAGTCAGGGCGACAACCGACGTCCCTGTCAACAAAGGACTTGCGCTTCCCAGCTACCCCAAGTGGGCCGACCCTGTGGCAGTTTGCCCCCTCCACAGAGCTGATTTGCCGCATTCTTGCGAGCGGCTCACACCAGAACGTTGACGACGTTGCCGATTTCGACATAACATCCAGCGTAGGCATGGTGCCTTCACGTATTGCTACATCACCTTTTAACTTCAAGGTAGCGTCGGCAGCCGATCCGAAGACTTCGCATTTCTGAGAAGCCTTCCTTCTTCCTCGGCAGCTTGTTTCCAAGCGATTCGACCCGTCCATGCATGGACTGGGACCTGCTGGCTATTCCCCGGAAGGTTCCACGTGCGCGGTCGAGCAATGCCGGAAAGATGCGATCGACTTTCGACGTGGTCCCAGAACGCGTTGGAGAATACGGACATGTGCTGGTTTCGACGATTCGCATTCATAGCGTTGTTTGGCGTGATGGCCCAAGCCGCCAACGCCGAGGTGATCAATTGCGATTTTGCCAGTGTGGTCGGAGGCTCGATCCAATTCACAGGCACCGGCGACACGATCACATTTCCCAATACGGGAACGTATGACTTCCTGATCACGGACTCGACTGCGCCAAGCCTCGTGGGCCTGTTCGGCAACATCGGCGGAACGTTCACCGTCGGGACGATCACCAGTCCGGTGGCGGGCTTCGAACAAGCCAGCGTTTCCACGAGCAACGGAACGCTTCAGTTGTGGGACGGGGCCAGCCAAGCGATGACGGCAGACCTGGACTGGTTCAATGTTGCGATCTTCGCCGACCTGTTTGGAGCCTTGGGCACGGGTTCAGCCAACCTCACGAACTTCACCTACGCTGGCACCGACAGCGATTTGCTCGCCTTTGCCAATGGGTACGACCAGACGGCCGTGCTGACGTTCCAGTTCTCGGCGAACAACAAGCATTCGCTAACCGAACTGATGATGGATGGCCAGGTGACCAATACAAGCTATTCCGGATCTCTATCAGCGATTCCGGAGCCCTCGTCGTTTGCTATATTTGTCACGGCCCTTCTGTCACTGCTGGCCTGTGGTTGGCGCCGACGCCGTGGCTGAGGCTTGGGGGTAGAAGGAGGACCGCTCCAGCCCTTCTCTTGGCACTGCCCGGCCGGGTCGCGCTCGGGCGGGTTGTTGCTGCGCAACAAAAAGCCCTCCGCAGATTGGGGCAGGAAATCTGCAGAGGGCCAAGGCAAAGGGAATGCCTTTGCGACTCAATTCCAGTCTAGCTTACGCCGCCACTCCCCTTCCATTGTCGTATGTAACGGTCGTCAGCAGATTTCCCTTCTCGTCGTAAAATTCAATTGTGCGGCCGCCCGCCAGGCAAGTTGCATGGCCGTCCTCATAACGCAGTTTGTGGCCGACGAAATGGCCGTCTCGTATCAGCACGGTCGGGATGATTGAGGACGGGGTAGACCTTCCCATTTCCGTCAGGGTCGCCGCCACCAAGTCGTAGATCGAAGCCATCAGGTCCATGTTGCCGCCTCGGTTGAGGTGATGTTCTTAATATCGGCTGCTGTCTGCAGCCCGAATGCGTGGGTGGGATGTCGGCGTCACTCCTTGCACCATCGGACCCACCAATCGGTCTTATCAGGGAAGGTCTGCCGATCCTCCTAATTCTGTGGGCCGATTCCGTCGCCGCCGATGATCAGGGCACTTCTGCCATAAAAAGCGGACAACTCGGCCGCGAGCGGGGTAATAAGGATAAGGAGGACTTGCAGTAGCACGTTAGGGACGCACCATGACCGCACGAGCCGCTCAAATGTCAGGAATGAAGGACGCCAGTTCTCTGCTGCTCACCGCCCGCCAAGCAGCGGCCCTGTGCGGTCGAGCCGTCCGAACCTGGCGTAGCTGGGATACCGCGGGAACGATCCCCGCGCCGGTTCGCATCGGACGGTCGACCTTGTGGCGGGCCGATGAATTACGCGCTTGGGTTGATGCCGGCTGCCCGAAACGCGTGGAGTGGGAAGCCATGGAATGGTGACTTGGCCTGTAGGCTTGCGACAGTTTCCGCCGCGAATCGCCGGAAATCTGGCCAGCCCGTAGCTTGCAATTCGTGTGGACCGAGCCACACTGTCACTCCCTTTTCGGGACGGCCGAACAGGGCGACAAGGATTACGCCGGGAAACGACATCGATGGCAAGTCTGTACAAGAAGCCGGTCTTCATCCGAGATCCGCGAACCGGTCGCCGGGTGAAAACCAAGTCCAAGAAATGGTGGGGGCGCTACCGCGACGCGTCGGGACGGGAAAAGCGAGTCCCGTTGGCAATCGATCGGACCGCCGCCCAGGTGATGCTCAGCGAATACGTTCGCCGGGCGGAACGGCAGAAGGCCGGGCTGGTTGATCCCACCGATGAACATCTTAAAAAACCGCTTTCGAAACACGTTGCTGACTACAAAGAATATCTGAAGTCGAAGGCCAATAGTCCGCGCTACATTGAAGGCACAGAATCGCGGATCAAGGCCGTCTGCACCGGTTGCCGGTTTCGACACATCGGGCAAATTGCCCACGAACGTTGCCAACTGGCTTCGCCATCAGCGCGAAGCGAACAAGTTTGGCATATCCACAAGCAACGACTACCTGATCGCAATCAAGGCGTTCTGCAATTGGTTGGTTCGTGAAGACCGGCTGCTCCGAAATCCCCTTCGTCACTTGCAGCGTCTCAACGCCGACATGGACATCCGGCGCAGGCGCCGTGTCCTATCGCCGGACGAGTTGCAGTTGGTGATGGAGGCCGCCGAGAAAAGCAAGCGTCGGGAGGGCTGCATGCGCGGCCACGATCGGGCAATGCTCTACTACGTGGCCGCCTTTACCGGCTTGCGAGCTCAGGAATTGGCAAGCCTGACGCCCCAGTCGTTCGACTTGGACGCCGATCCGCCCACGGTATGCGTCGACGCCTGCTACTCGAAGCACCGACGCCGAGACGTACTGCCGCTGGCCGAGGACTTGGTGGCGCGATTGCGGGAATACTTGGCACAACCGACCACCGTACCGAGCAAACGCAACCCTGACGGCCGGCTTTGGCCTGGCCAGTGGTTTCGCAAGGCGGGTGAAATGTTGCGAGACGATCTGGCGGAGGCCCGAAAGGCGTGGCTGAAAGAAGCAACCAATGGCGCCGGACAAGAAGAGCGGGAGAAGAGTGACTACCTTGAGTACACGGACAAATCGGGCCGCGTGGCGGACTTCCACGCACTTCGGCACGGATTCATCACGTATCTGGTAACCGCGAACTGTCCACCGAAAGTGGCTCAAACACTCGCCCGGCACTCGACGATTACTTTGACCATGGATCGCTACACGCATTTGGGGATCGTCGATTTGGTCGATGGGCTGAAGCGGCTGCCGTCGATGCCGAACGGGAGCAGGGTCGCGGCGACGGCTTGAACACCGTCGAAGGTTTCGCCAGTGAGCCCGCGGTCTTGATACATCCGCCGATGTGACGGACGCTGCGCTGGCGGGGCAGCCGTCGTTCTCGAAAAACGGTGGTTTTCCGGGGCACGTCACGAAACCTCTGGCGAAGTAGTCGCCCGGGCTCGATTGTGGAGCCATCTGGCTTTCGACCGTGCGAAAGCCATTTTGGGCCGCGATTGGCGGCGCTGACCATGCCCGCGACCGCTGGCAGCGCAAAACCTGCCGTCAGGACGTGTATTGACACGATCCAGAAAACCGATCGCCTCTTTTTGGGCATTGCGTGGTTCTCTCTCCTCAGTTGCAATGGAACAAGACGAGAAGTGAATGGCAGAAAGTCGGCAGATAGAACAAACCAAAGACACCGACTGCCACTCCCCAACCAGCGAGACGGCGCGGCGGACGAGACAATCCGGCGATGCTAAGAAGCAATCCTGGCACGCACAGAAAGGTGACGCAGATACCAACGAGTGATACTGATGGGCCGAACGGGCCGACCATGAACACCCCAGTAACGCCGAGAAGCGAGGTCGCGAACCCAATTCGTGCCATGCTATTCCGCCCTACCGGTGGCGGAGACGCGGGGGCAGGCGGCGATTGATGATGGTCCATTGTGCCGTTCGACTTTCCGTTGCGGCAAAGCGAGCATTCGCCCTCGGAGATTCAGATAACTTACAATATAGAGTTATCTCCATTTAGGTGGAACCGTAGAACGGTTGCCGGAAAAGGGTCGTGGAAGGTAAAAAGAAGGTAAAAAGGAAGGTAAAAAGGAAGGTAAAAAGGGTCAGAAGGTAAAAAGGAAGGTAAAAAGAAGGTAAAAAGGGTCAGAACTGTTTCTTCTCAATTGTCGGGTGTTCCGGGACCGCAAAATAGTTCTGACCCCTTTGCGTGCCCGTCGGGCGAACCGCGGTGTAGTCGTCATGGACCGTTCCGTCGACGGACCTGCCCGTTGCTAGGAAGGTGTTCCAATAGCTTATGTCGATGGCCAGGGGCAAAAGAAGATTGTTCAATGTCGGGCTATTGAAGCCGGTAGCCAAGCGAGAAATACAACTGTGCGGCCGTGTCGTATTGATGGGTCACCTCCCGGCTTGCTTCCTTCGGATGAGGACCCTCCCGTCTCAACTGGATCGACGGTACCCTTTGGTGAAACGCAAAAGGCCACACTGAAGAAAGGGCCTTTTTCCGAGACTCGGAAAAAACGGCTGAGTTGCTAAGCGGCGGCGGGGCCTGTAAGAAATCTTGTGTCAGCTAGCAGGAATAGGTAACTTGAGGGGCCTTTTCCTGAAGGAGACTGACACATGGATGGTTCACTACAGAGTCGAGTGGAAGTGCTGGCACGGGAGATCGCTGGCCAGGCCCGGACGATCGAGGATGTCAACGGGCTGATGCGGCTGATGATGAAGTCGGCCCTGGAGCGGATGCTCGATACGGAAATGGACGTGCACCTGGGACGCCGCCCGGTGGCGAAGTCATCGGGCGAGTCGGCTGTTTTCGCAGCACCTCCGACCGAGTCGCCGGCCGCGGAGACAGGGCCGCCCAAGAAGGTGTCGAATCGTCGCAACGGTCGCTCGAAGAAGACGGTCCGCAATGAGACCGGCGATCTGACGATCGCCACTCCTCGCGACCGCGACGGCACCTTCGAGCCGCAGTTGATCGAAAAATACCAGCGCCGGGTGCCGGGCTTCGACGAGAAGATCCTGGCCCTCTACGCCAAGGGGATGACGACTCGCGACATCCAGGAGATTGTGCAGGAGCTATACGGCGTGGAGGTCTCGGCCACGCTGATCTCGGAAATCACCGCCGACCTGGACGCCGAAGTCGGCGTTTGGCGGACGCGGCCGATCGACCCGGTGTGGCCGATCGTCTACTTCGATGGCCTGGTGGTGCATGTCCGCGGCGCCAACGGCCGCGTCTCGCAACACACGATTTACGTGGCAATTGGGGTGAATTTGGAGGGTCACAAGGAGCTGCTTGGGCTGTGGCTGGCCGAGAGCGAAGGGGCCAAGTTCTGGCTGGCGTGTTTGACCGACCTGAAGAACCGCGGGCTGTGCGACGTCTTCGTAGCGTGTATCGACGGGCTGTCCGGCTTTGCGGAGGCGATCCACGCGGCCTATCCGCAAGCGAGCGTGCAGTTGTGCATCGTGCATCTGGTTCGCGCAGCGCTGCGTTACGTGAGCGATCAGGACAGCAAGGCCGTGGCGCGCGACTTGAAGAAGATCTACGCATCGGCGACGGTGATCGACGCCGAGCAGGCACTGGAAGAGTTCGCTCAAGCGTGGGATGCGAAGTATCCGACGATCAGCAAAATGTGGCGGTTGAAGTGGGCGGACATCGTAACGCTGTTCGATTATCCGCCGGCGATCCGCAGGGCGATTTACACGACCAACGCGATCGAATCAATCAACAGTGTGATTCGCAAGTTTACCCGGAATCGGAAGATTTACCCTAACGAGGACTCGGCCCTGAAGCTGATCTATATGGCAGTTCGCGAGGCGTCGCAACGATGGACGATGCCGGTTCGGCACTGGAAAGAGGCGCTGAACCACTTCGCCATCATGTTCGAGCGACGCTTGCCTGAACTCGCTAGCAAATAACGTGCCCTGTTCGGCTGACACAAAAATCCGTACAGGCCCGGCGGCGTAAGGTTGAACTCCCCTAAGGATCAAACTGCGCCGCGCAGCACGCTTTCACAAACTGCCGAATTTCTACCAACCGCCGCGGGCTGGCTGTAGCCTCCACAAGGTCTTGTTGACGGTCGCCGCTCGACACGCGATCACTGTACAGTTCACTTGTTCAACGAAGCTGACGTGATCTCCGGCAGATGAAGCTGCGGCGGCTGAGATGTAGTCGATACCACATGCGGCCGTCGAAAACCGGCTGCGATTCGAGAGATGGATACGGTTTGATCAAATTGCACTTCAAGGCAGAGACCGACAAGACATAGTCCAGCACATAATAGAAGTGTACGCGCCCACGAAAGAACCATTTTCCGGTTCTTGGCTTCCCTCTCTTGGCACCGTGCGTACCACACGATGAAGGTCGCCTTCATTTCGTCCCACGTTTCTTGCCCCATACCACGCCGGGTCCTCGTCCCCCTTCGCCAAGCTGCTGTGCACCTTCAATACTCTGCCAATCGAGAAGCAGACTGATGCTGCAACGAGCAACCCAGCCATTCCGAGGAAATAGAGTGCTGCAGTCAACATCAGCGTCAGCTCCCGGGTTACCAGTTCTGGGTGGGCGGTTTGCACCCCAGTCTTACCAAGATTAGTACGTATCATGCGACTGTCAAGGAACCTTTTCAACATATCCTCCGCTAGAACGTTTGTGCCGGTTTTGACACCTGAGTTGGCTCGGCTGAGTTAAACTCACGTAGCCCGATTTGCGTCACACTCTTCAGCCGGTGTTTTACAATCCACAACGTCCGGAGGGTCAATGGCGAGGAACAGATCGCTGCGTGATCGAATCCACCGCCGGCATGTACGGCAATCTTCAGGGCATCGCCGGCAAGACGCTCCACGAAATCGAATGCTTGGAAGTGAAATTGATCACTGGAAATGGGCAGGATGGATGAGTTGCGGATGGCCTTCGTGAGCCACAGCGCGAACGGAATCCGGTCTCTTAACGTGGTTTTCGGCAAGGTCGCTCGACAAACGGCCGTTATCGAATGCAAGGCGCAAAGCCTTTGTTTAGGCCCCTACCACGTTCCTGCCCCACCTGGAGGGGCCACTTCATTTGATACTTGACGGCATGAAAAACCTCGATCGGCGGTAGTTGCCCGCCCAAGAAGGCTTGGCAGGCAAACCACAAGCTGGTGCCGGCCACTTGCAGCTGCGCTTCCGCAGGTTCGACGAGGATGCTGCTCAAGCTCGTTGTGCGTCTTCCTGTCAACAACAGCGCAGTCCGTATCTCCTCCCGGCAGACTAGCGAGCGCCGCTCAAATCCACTTGCAGAGGTCAGCCAGCGTTCGTATTCGCAGAAAATGTTGCTTTGATGGAGCGTATGCTGTCGACCCTTACCCCTGCCGAGGTCCCCGCCGTCTCAGAATCCTTGCCAAGACGTTTGATGGTGATGCGAAATCGCTGTCAAGACACAGATGGGTTCTCGGGGCGATACCCCGCGTCATCAATGGGTCCGCTTCTGAAGCATCCGAAAAAAGGGATGACTTGACGGGACGCCAGCGAGCGGAACGCCGAAGTGGAGCGACGTGGGCGGCCCAGCGCGTCCGGATTGTCAACTGACGTGGCCCGCCCGCGTTCGCTCCCGTGGCTTTGTTGGGCATTTTTATTTCAATAACTTCTTGGCGGGGATAATCCACGCAGACCTGTGCTGATCAAATCCGACCTTAGGATAGTACGTCTCCGCCTCCGGGGCGGCGAGAAGTATCAGTTTCGCTCTTGAGCCAAGCTGGGACTGCGTAAGCCGGATGAGATCCCGTCCGATGCCCTTCTTCTGATACTTTTCGTCAACGGCCAGATCAGAGAGGTAACAACAGTACTCGAAATCAGTCACGGAGCGCGCCACGCCAACGAGCGTCGAACCGTCCCACGCGGTGCAAAGCAGGTTCGCGTGCTCCAGCATGGCCTTGATGCACTTCGGATCATCGACGGGGCGACGCTCCGCCAAGGTCGAGCGCCGCAATACGTCCGCGAACTCAGCATCAGAGATGGTGCGACGGGTCTCGTACTGGATATTCATCTTACGCCCAACAGGTATTCAACCGCCGAAGTGCGGTAAAACTTCACTGCATTTTCGCAGCCGAGCATGGCGTGGTCAATCCTGATACGTCATACTGGGAAATGAAGTGCGATGGATCGCTAGTCCCGCAGCCACGCTACACCGCACAGGCGGCCATGCTGTGCGGCAAACTTTCCACCGGACACCATACCCACCGCCAAAGTCACCCGTTACCCAGAGACCGGACGAGCCGAGGTTCCTGGAGCAAGCGTGGCCAATGCCTGAGCGTCCGCAGCCTGCTTGACACGTAGGCTCCACACGTCAATTACCGTTCCTTTACCGATGCTCGCCTAGTGATTCGACGCCGCTCCCAGCTTCCCGGGCAAATCAACTCCGAAACTGCCATCTCTGTATTCAAAGCCCTGGAAAGCCGTCAAAACTGAGGTTACCGGCAAGGGTTCACCCCTCATGGTACGGATGGCCTCACTCAGCGGCACCGCCAGCCGCGGAAGTCGGGCAATGCCGACGTCGATGACCACTCCAACGATCTGATCGCTGAGCCTACGTTCGGGTTGGGCCGTCTCGAGAGCGTCGGTGGCGACACCGAGGTGGGTTCCGTTAACGAGCTGGAAGATGCAGGATCGTTGGCGAGCTGATAGTACGGCAATCGGAGATTAGCCGCAGTAGTCGGTGCCTGTCGGCGCAATAGATAAGGCTTTTTGCGTCGCGTAGCCGACGACAAAAAGCTCGTTTGGACGAAGCGATTCGCCGCGGAGGGGCGTGCGGCGAGAGGGCGGCCGGCACCCGGGTGTTCAATAGATAAGGCTTTTTGCGTCGCGTAGCCGACGACAAAAAGCTCGTTTGGACGAAGCGATTCGCCGCGGAGGGGCGTGCGGCGAGAGGGCGGCCGGCACCCGGGTGTTCGGGCGAGCCCGTTCGTGGCAGCGTGGCGGTTATCAGCGAGTTTGTGCGGCTGGCGGTGCGCGGTGGGAGTACGATCGCGTCCTGGATTCGCAGAAAACGCGACCGAGCAACTGGGCTGTATGTTGTCTACGTGTGTGCGGGCCGACGGTTTCCTACGGACTTCGACCTCGCGGCACCTCCGCCAGATGCATCACCCGATTGCTGCCGCAATGTGGACATCGAGGGCGAAAGCCATCCGGCGAATCATCCGTCCCGACGTAGCAATCTTTGGCAGCATGTTGGGGTTCGGCTCCCACATCGGCCACCGTCATGGTCGAGCTCGTCTCGGCGGGAGATTCGAGCATCAGCAGCAGTCGGGCACGTTGTTGGAGCGGACGCTTGGAGTGGTGCCACAGGCCGTAGTAGTGCGCCTTGTGAAAACCTTTGGGCAGAACGTGCATCAGGAACCGACGCAAGAACTCTACACCGGTCAGGCGGCAGGTTCGCCACTGGTTCGCCTCGCGGTCCTTGTGCCGGAACGTCACGTGGGTTGCGTCCATGGCGACGATTCGGGCGTTGGTGATCGCGATGCGGAAGGCATAGCGAGCGAGGTATTGCAGCACGGCCTGCTTACCGTGGCCATACGGCTTACAGTAACAACACCACGCCCGCTTCCATGTCTTTCGCGGCAACGCACGGAAGAGGTCGGGCTTGGCGGATTCCAAGGCATCACGGAATCTGGCGGCGATGATTTTCGAGAGCGCACGGACCGGCAAGAGGAAATTGTCCGGTCCCGCCAGCCAGTGCCGACCATCGTCACTGATGCCGCCGGCCGTAATCAGCAGGTGGACGTGCGGATGGTACGTCATCTGCCCGGTCCACGTGTGCAGGATCATCAGGACGCCCGGCGTGGCGCCGATCCGTTTTTCGCTCCTGACCAGGTCGATCACCGCGCCGGCGACCGTCTTCATCAACAGCGCGTACATGAACTTCTGGTCGGCCAAAAAAGCGTGCCGCAACTGCTCGGGCACGGTGGCGACCAGATGGTAGTAGCCGCAGGGCAGGAGTTCGGCCTCGCGGCCGGCGAGCCACACCTGCATCTGGCGGCCATGGCATTTTGGACACGATCGATTGCGACAGCCGTGGCAAATCCAAAACTCGGTGTCGCAATCGGGACATCGGTAACGATGTCCGCCCATCGCCGGCGTCATACACCCGGCGATGTCGCTTAACGCCTTCCGTTGGGAAGGCAGCATCACGCTGGCGAACTGCGCAGCGTGAGCGTCGCGGAACTGGCGGACCACGTCCGCAAGTTCCAGCTTGACGTTCTTCATGGCAAGGCCTCCGGTTTAGAAGAGGTCTTTGAAGAACTCGCCCAGCAACTGGCGCAGATCTTGCCGTAGCGGCTCGCTCAAGTGCGTATAGATCTGCGTCGACTTCAGGCTGGCATGGCCCAGCAGGATCTGCACAATGCGGATGTTGACGCCCGCTTCGAGCAAATGCGTGGCAAAACTGTGCCGCAGGCTGTGGGTCGTGAAGTTGTCATCGAAGAGGCACTGATGCCTGGCGTTGTTAAAAGTCTTTCGCATCGTCGAATAGGCCACGTGCTTCAACTTGCTGTGGCGACGTGGAAAGAGCCATTTCGGGCTGCGATGCAGCTTCCAGATTTCGCGGAGCATCTGGAGCACCGGCTCGCTCAAGGGAACCACGCGTTCCTTGTTCCCCTTGCCGATGATGTGCAGCAGCATCTGTTTCGAGTCGACCGCCGAGACGGGCAAGCTCGCGCCCTCGCTGAGTCGCAGCCCGCAGGCGTAGATTGTGGCGAAGCAGCCACGATAGATGGGCTGGCGAATGGCGGCGATCAGAGCGCGGCAGTCTTCACGGCTACGCACCACGGGCAAACGCTTCTGGCGTGGCTGCCGTACTTTTTTTTCGTGAACAGCGCCCAGTCGCGGTTTAGCGTGTTGACGAACAGGAAGCGGATGCTGTAGAAGTACTCCTGAAACGTGCCCTTGGCGACTTTCTTCTCCTCGCGGAGATAGAAGACGTAATCCTCGACCTGCTTTTCGCTGAGCTGATCCGGCGGGAGCCTGTAATGCTTGGCGAGCTGGCGGACGCCATGAATGTAAGCTCGCTGGGTGCCGGCCGTGAAGCCGGCGAGGTTCATGTCGCGGATCATGCGTTGGCGAAGACTGGTCATTGCGGTACCCTCCAAAAGAATGGGTTCAGTGGTGTTTCCGACCCCAATGGCCGGGACATACCCTCACCCTGCCACCGCACCGCTGAGAACGCAAGGCCCGCTGATCCGCTTCAAAACCGTTGCCACCGCACCCCCTCCGCGGCGAAGCCGCTTCGTCCAAGAACCTGTTGAATCCTGGCGCCGTCAAAGGTGCCCACTATGGTGCCGAGAGGTGCCCAATGGTGCCGACTATGGTGCCGTACACGCCGCCGCTTATGCGTACCGACCGGCACTACTCTGCACAGAAGCGGCCACACTAAAGTGTTGCCGCAAGTCGCAACCCCCTTTGGAGTTGTGCGACGCAATGTGAAGTCAAACAACGACTTAGAGAGCGGAGGGCACGGGGCTCGAACCCGCAACCCCATTACTGGGGCACCACATTTCCAGTGTGGCCGCTAACCATTCGCTTACCCTCCGTAAACACCTATCCTACATTAGTTTGCGCTACGCACAATTGGCCGTCAAGCCCTTTTGCAGTCGCGCGCGCAACGGGCACTACAAAAGCTGGGGACTGATGATTCGCCGCAAGGCGCTTTTGGGCGGCCCTCTTGGCAATGGTCATTGCCTCCAGTTTCTCGTAATGCTTGCGGATCACCTCCGGGGTTGCCCCGACCATGAGGGAGGTTTCCTTTTCGGAGACACCGGCCATTTGAAGGTCCGTAATTGCCGTTCGACGGAAGTCGTGGAGGGTGAAATGATCGCCCTCCTGCCCCTCGCGGAAATGGACAAGTTCATCCTGGAACCATTGTACGAACCGCTTGGGTTGGAAGTCCTTCACCCTGGCCGCATGGCTCGGCCGCTTTTTCCAAAGCAACAGCAAGGGAATTCAGGGGACACGCACCGATATTGACAAAATGGAGAAGAGTTTGTAGATTCCTGGCAAGGCTAGGTTGGCGAGATTGGTTGTTCCAGGTTTGCCGCATCACGTAACCCAGCGTGGAAATCGTCGGCAGCAAACTTTTTTTTGCGATGAAGACTATGCGGCCTATGTGGAACTGATGGCCGACTGGTGCAAGGAACGTGGAGTGCAGATATGGGCATACTGCTTGATGCCCAATCATGTCCATTTGATTGCCGTCCCGAGTTCCGAGGACGGGTTGGGCCGGGCCATCGGTGAGGCCCATTGCCGCTATACTCGACGAATCAACTTCCGCGAAAAATGGCGGGGCTTTTTGTGGCAGGGGCGGTTCGCTTCCTTTGTGATGGACGAACCCTATTTGTTGGCGGCGGCGCGGTACGTGGAATTGAACCCGGTGCGGGCTGGTTTGACGCTCGACGCCGCCGATTGGCCTTAGAGCAGTGCGAAAGCACATTTGCTTGGCCGCGACGACCGCTTGGTGCGAGTCGCTCCGATGCTGGCGATGGTCGCCGATTGGCGCGGATTGTTGAACAGCGCGATTCCGGAAGAAGAACTGCTGGATGTGCGCGAACATGGCCGCACTGGCCGTCCGTTAGGAAACGCCATGTTTGTGGAGCGACTGGAGCGAGTTGTCGGTCGAATCCTCCGCCCACGGAAAGCAGGTCGCCCGTCAAAATTACTCAAACAACCATAATTGGTGCGTGTCCCCCGAATGACCCAAGGTTCTTGAGTAGAGATCCGGCGAAAGCAGACCCGAATCTCTACCGCTATGTCGGCAACAATCCACTGAACGCGACCGATCCCGAGGGTCTAAAGTGTGCCTTCTGCGACGACCCAAAGCGTATCAAGGAGATAGAGGATCGTGTACTCCGATCGGGTGGTAGAGGAACGCGACCGTTTGGCACAGGGACCTGTAGGGTCAAGATCAACTGCAAAAAAAGTTGTGGTGCTGCTGGAGGTTACACCGATCCGGCTATTCGCAAGGTTCCTGGGGGTAATTCGTGGACGATTTCCATCTGCATATCCACCGACATGGATGTGACCTCACAGGAAGCTGCCATTCGCCACGAAATGGTCCATGCCCAGCAATTCTGCGATGTGCATGGTGGAATCAACAATATGGGGCAGTGTAAGAAGGCGGAGAAGTCGGCGGTTTCCAAACTCAATCGCAACCGCTGGGAGGGGTTTTCTCGAAGAAAACCTCACCGGGAGTTCGAAACCCGAGGCACGCGCGGGGGCGGTTGTTGAGTAGGTTTTCCACCTGCCGCACCTGGGAATGGGAGACGTTGCGAAAGTCAGTCCCTTTGGGAAAGTATTGGCGGATTAAGCCATTGGTGTTTTCGTTCGTGCCGCGCTGATACGGACAGCCCGGATCAGCAAAGTATAACTCCATGCCGAGGTGTTTTTCCAGCCGGTGGCAGCGCGAATTCGGTGCCATTGTCGAAGGTGATGGACCGCCGTCGCTGTTCGTCCAACTCCTTCATGCGTTGTTTGATTTTCGCATGTACATGGTCGGCATTCTTGGATTGAACCTTGACGACGATTGTGAACCGCGACTTGCGGTCTACCAACGTCGCCAGACCGCCGGTGCCCGCCGGGCCGAGCACGGTGTCGCCCTCGAAATCGCCCAGCCGCAACCGCTCCTCGATCACTTCGGGGCGCTGGTCGATGCGGGCGGCATCTCCGCTGGTGGCGGCGTTTTTCCGCCGGTAAGGACGCTTCCCGCGACGCCGCAGGAACGATTCCCAGTGCTCCCGATTCGCGTCCTGCTTGATCCAGGTGTAGATCGTTTGCGACGACACGCGGCGCAGGCGCGCTTGCTGCTGCATCCGTCCGGCGATCTGCTGCGGCGCCCATTCCTGCGCCAACCCCCTGCGAACAGCCTCGTTGACCGCGGGATCATCCATCTTTCGCGCCAGTGGTCGTTCCCGGCGGCGTTGCGCGGCTTTCCATTGGGCTTGGGTGGAGTAATATTCGCCGGCGGTGCTGTTGCGTCGCAGCTCGCGGCTGATCGTGGAAGGGCAACGTGCCACAGCCCTGGCGATTTCCTTCTGGTTAGCTCCCTGATACCGCAATTGCGCTATGCGATCGCGCTCTTGGGGCGTAAGATGATGTGCCATCGCTGGGACTCCGTTCCCAAGGGAAGCTTTGTGAACTTCTCCCTATTGGAGCCTCCCAGCGATGTCTTCCCCCATGCCAGTTTCCGAGGCTCATTCTTCAGGCCTCGATTGCATTTGAGATTTGAGACCGCCGTCAGCTTATGCCGCTTCGTGCCGAATTGCTTTCCCTGGAGATGAGGCAAAACAAGGACGATGCCGCGCCTGTGGCGTCTGGTTTGGATGCAGTAGATTCAATACCGGCAATCCACACACTGACATAAAGGACCCTGGGAGATGCACAGACGCAGACGTTGGAATTCGCAAGAACTAATGTCCGTGAAATCTCTTCGATTCCTCCTACTCCCGGTCGCGATCCTTGCACTGGCTACGTCCCTCAAGGCTGAGGAAAGGCGCACCGTTCGGAGCAGTCGTTGAAGAATTTCCAACAGAGAAGTATAGGCAGCAATATGTTTGCGATGGGATGCTACGAGAATTCACCCTTTCCGACGTGTTGATAATGCCCTCTAGAAAGTGGATTGCCTTCGTCGTAGAAAGCAACCATAAAGACGCTACCATCACTGAACCCGTAGCCGTGGGGGCCTATCACTGCCTTTCTGGCCGACAATATCAGTTGGTTTTTCCATCCTTGCCGGAGCGGTTCAAATCACGGGTCGTCATCGAGCTTGTTTCTTTGGGTGCCAACCGTTGCGGAGTTGTCGTCGGAGTGTCTACTCCAGCTGTGGCAGACGAGCAACGACGCAAGCAGCAAGCCGAGATTTCACCTACGACTGGGAAAGAGCGATCTCCCAGGGTGCTCCAATGGAGGCGATTTCTTTGGGAGTGGGACCTGGCTACGAATTCAGTTCGGTTCAGGGGGCCTTGGGATGGTGCGATGACCTACATTGCTGGCTTTCTGAACCTTGGACAATGTGAAGTGTGTTGGCGACGTTTGCCCGAGGGCAATATGAAGGGCGAACTAAAACTCCGTGACCGCTCTTCCGGTAAGACCACGGACATCCGCCTGGGACTCGGCATTGGAACCCTCAATACCGACGGTGTAACCTGCGTACCAACATCCAGTCCGTGTGCCTTGGGAGTTTGCGACGCTTCGGACATAGGTAAGGGTCATCTGGAAGTGCGTTGTATCGATCCAAATGCGCCAGATGGAATCCGATGGAGATTGGACGAACGTATCTTGAAGGATGTTGTCGGATCGGGAGTAGCAGGGGCAGCATTCTTACAAAATGTCGAACCGTCAACATATCCCCTTCCATTATTTGTCCATCGCATTATCAATCATCAATGTTCCAGCTATTTGTTGTTTGTGGATCAGAAGATGGGGACCGTCGCAAAACAATGCAAGATGCCCCTCAATACTCTCTACCCGGAGTTGCCGATCATCTCTCCCGATCGCAAGCGTGTTGTGCTTGATGTCAGTGATTTGCCTGGAACGGGCGAACAGAAGGAGGACTTAGCCACTGACTTACGCACTCAGTTCCGCGTCGTCGATCTCAATTCGGGAACATTCAGGGATACGGAGAACCTTTACGACAAATTGCAGTTGTGCTGGCTGCATGGGTTTCTCGAGAATGATCGGGCTGTACTATCTGACGAACATGCGATATGGATTCTTGACACAAACGGAAACCTACGATTGCGAGAACTCTTCCGCTTAAGTGAATTAGCAAGCATTAAGAATGTCAGCCCTTTGAAATCCGACGAAAGTTAACAATTCGCTAGCGTGCCCTGGTCCAGGTGCGCTGTCGTGGCGTCAGGTCTCAAAAACATGTGTGCTGCACAGTGAAACCGACGAGGAGTAGCGAATGAGAGAGTCGTACGGTGAAGGCGTGGCGAGCCGCACCGGCCCCGAGTCATGCGCCGCCGTCCGTGAGGGCGTCGGTGAAGCGTTGACAGGGGTACTCGCAGGCCAAGTATTGAGCTCGATATATGGAATTGTAGCCGCATTGGTCCCGGTAAGAAATGGGACTGCCATAACACCACCACTGGCTACACAGGTAGCACACAACCACACCCAAGGGGACCGGCACTAGGGCTAGGGTGGTGATGGGAATGCCGGCTTGCTCTTCTTCCACCACCGACCAAGAGATACCATTGGTTTGGCTGAATCATAATTACAGCCTTCCATTTCAGGTTTCACGCTGTCCAATTACTGCTATAGCAGAGGCGAAGGCCATGCAACACGCACTGTTTCGGATCTGTCGTGGTTTTTTTGCGATTGCGTTGGCTTTGGTTGGCTGTATCCTTTTGCAGGGTAATGACAGGACAACTGCGCCTCCGGAAGTCGCTAAGGCGCCGTTCGATGCTGCTGCTGCCGGAGAGTACCAGGACGTATGGGCTGATTACCTTGGTCTGCAACGCGAGATCACGAACTCAATTGGCATGAGGTTTGCGTTAATTCCGCCGGGTGAGTTCATGATGGGTTCGCCAGAGTCAGAAAGAGGACACCGTGAAGAAGGGGGACCGCAACACTTGGTGCGAATCACGAAGCCATTCTATATCGGTGTTTCCTTGGTTACCCAACACCAATATCGGCAGGTGATGGGTGGCAATCCGAGCTTCTTTGCACCAACTGGTGAAGGCAAACAATATGTGGCAGGACTCGATTGCACCAGGTTTCCGGTCGACACGGTATGCTGGAACGATGCAGTGGAGTTCTGTCGGAAGCTGTCAGAGTTGCCTGATGAACGCGCACATGGACGTTCGTATAGGCTGCCGACGGAGGCACAGTGGGAATATGCGTGTCGTGCTGGGACAACGTCGCCCTTCAACTTTGGTGATTGCCTGAATGGGTGTGAGGCAAACTGCAATGGCAATTTCCCATATGGAACAAGGAAGAAGGGGCTGTACTTGGGACGACCGTGTATCGTAGGTTCCTATCGGCCAAACGCCTTCGGGTTGTTTGATATGCATGGGAACGTGTGGCAGTGGTGTTCAGACCGATACGATGATTATAGCGCGGGCTTGCCGACGGATGATCCTGTTGGCCCAGCGACAGGGTCAGACCGCGTGGCTCGCGGTGGATGCTGGGATGACAAGGCCGTTGATTGTCGTTCAGCGAGCCGCGGGATGGGCTTGCCTGGTTACAGCAATTCGTGCTCAGGTTTTCGCGTCTCGCTCAGGGTCGTCAGGGTTCAAAATCATGTCACGCGCAAACGACGTGACGATTGAAGGTTGTGGTCAACAACAAGAGCAAGTGTCCTGGACCAGCGACATATTACAGCCGAGATGAAGGACGATGACCCCGGCCTGTCCTGGTCCAGGGACAATTGACAACCGATCAAGCGGAGAAGAGAATGCCGCATATTGAGGGAATTGGGCGTTCGGAAATGACGCCGTCTGTCACCGTATTGACGGACTAACGAGATGTTCCTTGACAATTTGGTGTACGATAGCTGCGGTTCACAGCGCTGTGCGCGGCACGATGAGGCACCTTGCTTCTCGTAGCGTGTCGCGGCGCTCAGGCAACGCGGCGGAGCTTCACGACCGGCAAGTGCTTTCTGCCCTTGTAGAAGCTCACGTCGAGTACGACTCTCGTGCCCGGGCTGCCGCGGGTGAGCGCCAGGGCTTGGCGACATGGTGAACCGCGCGGCCACCGCGAACGCGGCTCGAAACGCGGGCGACGATTGGCGGGAAAGCGACATGGGGACCTTACACGACTTCAGCCACCCGCCCCCGTTCCCACTCGAAGCTGACCGTTATCAGTCGGGTAGCGCTCGGATCTCTCAAAGGAAGAGGGAACCGGCGGACCGCATGCGGAGCATGCCTGCTACAGATCGAATCTCTCGCCATGGCACCGAAGGGGACAGTCCCGTTTTCGCTGCCACGAAAATCGGGACAGTCCCCCCGCCGTGCCCGCTACTCTTCGCGCACGCTGAACTCCAGCTTCCAACGCCGGTCGCTGGCCGTGCTGACGCACCAGAGTTCGAGCACGCCTAGCTCGGTCAGCCGGGCGTGGAAACGAACCGGCACGTAGGGCTCGTCGATCGACTCGTCGGGCGGGAGGATCGCTTCGAGCGAGTCGGTCTCGGACAGTTCCTCTTCCGTCCACGTGTGTAAGAGGTCGCCGGGACGGTCGGACTTGCGGGTTGAGGAGCTGAAGAAGCGGAAATGGGCCGGCTCACCGACGACCAGGCCGATCTCGTCGGACGGGACGTCGGCCTCCGTGCCCTCTTCCATGCCGATCGGCACGACGCACAGCGCCCGGAGCGGCCGCGGCGCCCCGGGCACGGCTAGGCCGGCGGTTTCGACGCCCACGTAGTACGCCCGGGCAGTGCCGCCGTAGATCCGCACGCCGCCGCGCTGCTTCGTCCAGCCGTAATAGGCCGCGCCTCGGGCGACGGCGTGGTCGAGATCGTGTTCGCCCTCCAGAAGCCGCGGCGCCGCCTCGCCGCCGAACCACTCGCCCAACACGTCCAGCAGCCGCTGGCGGAGCGCGTTCGGACTTAAATACGCCACCATTGAACAGCACGTGCGTCGGCCGGGCCGGCACGTCGGCCGCCTGGCCGTGGGCTTGCAGGAACGCCGCGACGTGCCGGGTGATGGCCGTATCCGACTCGAACGGCAGGCCAATTTCGCGGAAGCCCGAGACGCGCTGCGCGCTTGGGCCGGTCCGTGGGGCGGCAGTGTGGAAAGAACCCGTCGATCAGCAGGTCGCTCACGTCGCTGCGCTCGACTTCGACCGAGACGGTGCCGCCGACCACCTTGCGGCCGCGGCCGAGGACCGAGATGTTTTGCGTTTCCGGCCCGTCCGGCGAGAGCAACGCCTCTTTGGCCGCGCGGCACGAATGCCACAGGGCGACCGACTGCCAGGGGTCAAGCTGCACGCCCTTCTCGGCGAATCGGCCGGCGACGTGATGGGCCAGGGCCAGGTCCATGTTGTCGCCGCCCACCAACAGGTGATTGCCGACGGCGATTCGCCGCAGCACAAGTTCGCCCTGCTCCTCGGCGGCGCCGACGAGCGTCAGGTCGGTAGTGCCGCCGCCAAGGTCGCAGACCAGCAGCGTATCGCCGACCGAAAGCCGCCGTCGCCAGCGATCGCCCGTGGCGGCCAGCCAGGCGTAAACGGCCGCCTGCGGCTCTTCCAACAGCACCACGTCGGCCGGCAGGCCGGCAGTCAGCGCGGCCTCGCGGGTCAGTTCCCGCGCGCTGGCGTCGAACGACGCCGGCACCGTCAGAACGACGTGCTGCTGGTCCAGCGGCGCCTCAGGGTGGGCGACGGTCCAGGCGGCCACAATGTGTTCGAGGTAGCGTTGCGCGGCCTCGACCGGCGATACCTTCGGCACCTCGGCCGGGGCGTTCCAAGGCAGGATCGGCGCCCGGCGGTCCACGCGGCTGTAGCAGAGCCACGACTTGGCCGCCGCCACCGTGCGGTCGGGCATCTCGGCTCCCTGCCGTCGCGCCAACTCGCCGACGGCGAACTGCCGGCCTTTTGCCCAAGGCAGATCGAGCGCCCCGCCGGTGGTTTCGTGGCCGGCGGCCAGGTAAAGAAAACTCGGCAGCATGGTCCGCGATTCGACGGTTGCCGTGGCCGTCAATTGCGGGATGGCCAGCAACTCGACCCGCGGTGCGTCTGCGTCCAACGGCGTGCAGGCCAGCACGCTATTGGTCGTGCCCAGGTCGATTCCGATGACGTAGCTTGTCGGCATGGGGAATGAAGGGATTGGGGACTCGGGGTTTGGGACTGGGAATTCGGGGCTCAGGGCTCAGAGCTTGTCGTGTCTTTATGCCTTAGGATTCGGGCGGATTCTTCCCGAGTCCCGAGTCCCGAATCCTCAGTCCCGTCTCCCTTTTCATTTCACCTCAACTTCCGCGGGGGCGATGATCTTTGCAGCGGTGGCGGCGCCCGACCAGGTCGGCAGCTCGCACGTTGTTGCTTCCCATCCCGGGTGGACGACGCGGCCGCGAAACGGCGGCTGGCCGCTTACGTTGCCGGTCAGTCGCCAACGGGCGGGATCGAAGCCGGACGGAATCTCGACCTCCGCCCCTTCCGCATCCTTCACCGCCGGCCGCGGGGCAAAGAGCCGATCTAACACCGCCCGGCAGTCGCGGTGAATATCTCGAACCGCTGCCCCAATCTGCGCGTCGCTATAGCCGGCCAGCGATTCCTG
The DNA here is from genome assembly GCA_963789525.1 of uncultured Planctomycetaceae bacterium. Taxonomy (GTDB): domain Bacteria; phylum Planctomycetota; class Planctomycetia; order Pirellulales; family Thermoguttaceae; genus CAVXFB01. Next base: position 99,340 of record CAWBLA010000003.1, on the reverse strand, counting down.
CAGGAAATCGACCAACCGCGCCTCGCGCTGCAAGACTGCCAGCAGTGTGATCGCATCGTTCCGAACCGAAGCCTTTGGCGCCGCCGGCGGCGCGATCTGTTCGCCGCGGGTCGGCGTCTTCGGCGGGGCAGCAGGCGATGGCGATGCGGCCGGGGTAGTGCGACGGAGCGATGCCACTACGATCGCAGCAACCACCCAGCCAATGCCTAGCCCAATCGCGCCGCCTACCCACGAATTCAGCGAGTTGTTGAACACCGAGGCCCATGCAAATGACCCGACGCCAAAACCAACCGCCATCAAGACCAAGAAGACAAGACTCTGAACCCACATGGCATGCGCCTTTCCGGTAGCTCTCTGGCAAAATGAAGGCAGCGGTCGTTCTTATGGGCGCAACACTGCGGCCCGGCAGCACCGCACCAGCTCGTCCGCTGTGCTAAGCGACGCAAGCGGCACGTCCAAGAACGATATACATTCCGGCCCCTCGCGAAAAGGGGGTAGATCGAATCCGGCATGCAGCAAAGAGCGGCTTTAGCCTACGATCCGCTTCCAGCGTTGCAGGTTCCACTGCACCTTCTCGGCCTGCGTCATTTTGCTGAAATCGGGCATGTCCGCCGCCGGCGCGGTCGCGGCCGAGCGAGGCGGCTTCGGCCGGGTGGAAGTCACGCCGCTATAGCTCGACGCGGTCTCGGTCCGCTGAAGATCGTCGGCCAGTGATCGCTGCGGGCGGATGCCCAACTTCTGGAGGTCGCCGTGATACGCCCTCACGGCCTCTTCCGGCAGTAACTCGTCGTCGGCCACCGCCCGGAGGAACTTGATGAAGCTCAACTGGTGCTCGGCGTTGTTGATCTTGCGGCCGTAAAGGGCGACTCGGGCGCCGTATTTCTTCGCCTCCCAAAGCATGTGGAAGGCGTCGAAGGTGGTGCCGGCCGAGCCGCCGAGAATGCCGACCACCAAGGAACGGTCGTAGCGGGACAAGGCTTCCATCGCCGCCGGGCCGTGGTAGGCGATCTTCAGAAACAGCGGCCGACCCCGGTTCGTCACCCCGGCCAGTGCCCGCACAATGTTGTCGTTGACAAAGCGGGCCAGGTCAGCGGGCGGGTGCGCGAGCGCGTTGGGATCGAAGACCTCTAGAAAATGCCGAAACCCCTTGGCCTCCGCCTCGAGGCGAAACGCCTTGTAGTCTGCCAGCATGCGGCGGTCGAGGTCCACGTCGTTGTTGAACGTGACGGAGAACAGTCCAAGGTCCGCGCCGAGCCGGCGCTCGTTCGGCTCGCACTCGATCTTGCCGCACTGGATGTGATCGATCGTGGCCGAACGGAACGGCTGCGACGGCTGCTTCGCGTAGTGCCCGCTGCCGGTGGCCAGCCAGATGTCGGTCGTATCGTTGGCGCGGACGGCCGGCGTCATGTGGCTGTTGTCGAACAGCCGCTCGTCGATCGTCAACACCTCGTTCGAGCTGGCGCTCATGAGCATGATGTCCAATTGCCCCTGCGCCACGATGTCGCGCATCAACTGACGAAACTCTTGCAACGTCCGAAATCGTGCCTCGCCGGCGTAATGCTCCGGACTGCGGCCCGGCGCGGCCAGTCCGAACGCCATGTCGGCATCCTTGGCGTCGGCGAGGATGAAGTCGCGGCAAGAGGAATCGGCCAGGATGCGGGCGAGTTTGCGATCGAGCGATTTTTCCATGGGTGCAGTCAAGAGGTTGAGGGAAAACAACGTCGAAGCAGGGATCTTATTGCCGCGATTATAACGCATCTCCGGATCGGTTGCAGGCCACGCTCTCGCTCGCCGGCACGTCGAGCAGCTCGCGATACACGTCCGCCACGCCTTGGGCCATGGCGCCATCGGAAAAATGGGCGGCGTGCCGGGCAAGTGCGCGTGCGCAAGGCCGACCAATCGTGTCGGCCCTCGACGACGTCGGCAATTGTCCGGGCCAGGTCGGCGGCATTGCCGGGCGCGGCCAGCACTCCGTCCCTGCCGTCGCGAATGGCCTCGGAGACGCCCGGGACGCGCGTGGCCACCACGGGAACGCCGGCGGCCATCGCTTCGAGCACGACCATCGGCAGCCCCTCGCCAAAGAGGCTCGGCAGCACCAGTAGGTCCATCTTTCGAAGCTCGCCGATCACGTCATTCGTAAAACCGGTCCAGATGACATGCAACCCAAGCTCCAGGTGCCGAGCCCGACCGACCACTTCGGACGCATAACGGGAGGACTCGAAGGCGCCGACCACTCGCAGGCCGGCATCGATGCCCTGACGTCGCAGCATTGCCAGGGCGTCCAATAGGACCTCGACGCCCTTTCGCGGCCGCAGCAGGCCGACAACGCCCAACGTCCAGCGTCCGCAAGGCTTTGTCCGCGGAGCAACGTTCGCAACAGCCGGCACGCCATTGTGCACGACCACCACGCGCGACGGAGCGAAGCCGTCGCGGCGGATCTGATCGGCCAGTGCCTCGGATACGGCAATCATACGCGCGGCGCGCACAGGCTCGACCGCTCGACCAGGGCGTTGAGACGATTCGTCCAGCGGCGGGTGGTGTCGCACGCAGTCGGGCTGTGCGCGTGGTGGACCATCGGCGTGCCTGTCATCGCGGCGGCGATGCTGCCGACGAAGGCGCTCCGAACCGTGTGACTATGAATGATCCGGTAGTCGCCGTCGCGGACGATGCGGGCGACCCGAGCCGCCGCGCGGAGGTCGAACCTGGTCCACATCGACACGTCGTATAACGGTACGCTTCGCGATTGGCGCATCGCGTCGAACACGTCCAACTTCAGGCAAGCGAAGCCGACGCGATACCCCAGCGCCGGCAGCCGCGCGGCCAGCAGGTCCTGGACCCGCTCGGCGCCGGCATAGTGTTCGCCGTTGATCAGGTGCAGCACACTGGCGGTGTCGACTGCCGGCGCGCGTGATGGCCCGACGGGCGGCATGGTCGGCAGCGCCAACTCGGGGACCGCGCTCGGATGCAAAACGTCGTGGAAACTAGTCATCCCTAATCCCCCGCCCCCAGTCCCTAGTACGCGTTCTTTCTCGAAATCACCACGAACACCGTCTTGACAAGAATCTCGATGTCCAGCCACAGCGACCATTCGCGGATATAGCGGTGGTCGCATTCGATGCGTTTTTGCATTTTTTCGCGGGAGTCGATCGGTCCGCGCCAGCCGCTGACCTGAGCAAGACCGGTGATGCCCGGTTTCACCTTGTGCCGCAGCATGTAGCCGCCGATTTGCGAGCGGAACTCGTCGTTCAGCGCGTTCGTATGCGGCCGTGGCCCGACCAGCGACATCGTGCCCCCGAGGACATTGAACAACTGCGGCAGTTCGTCGAGCGACGTTTGGCGCAGCAGTGCCCCCAACCACGTGACGCGGGGATCGTCAGGCGTCGCCTGTACCGACTGCGGCCCATCCTCCAGTACGGTCATGGTGCGGAACTTCCACACGCGGATTTCCCGGCCGTCGAGCCCGTATCGCCGCTGCCGGAAAAAGATGGGTCCCGGAGACGTGAGCTTCACCAGCACGGCGATTACCGCCATCGGCGCCGAGGCCAGCAGCAAGCACAGGCTGCCGAGGAAGAGATCGGAGAGGCGCTTCGCGAGGCCGTCGATGCCGTAGAACGGGTTCTCGAAGATGCTCACCACCGGCAGCCCGAGGATGTCCGTCCACCGCGAGTGCAGCAGTTGAAAGACGAAGAAATCGGGCACGATGTAGACCGAAGCCGTCGTATCGCCCAGTCGGTCCAACACCCCGCGGATACGACTTTCCGCCCGCATGGGGAACGTAATGTAAATTCGTTCGATTCGGCCGTCCCGTGCTTGGTCGACCAGGTCGGCAATCGTGCCCACGCGCCGGCCCAATTCGCCGGGAATATCGGGGTTGCGCCGCCCGGGCCGATCGTCGAAAAAGCCCACCAGCCGCAGCCCCATCTCGGGCAGGTCCTCGATGTTGCGCGCCAAGGCGAAGCCGAGATCGTTGACGCCCACGATCGCGAACCGTCGGGCATTGTAGCCAAGCGCCAGCAACGTCTGTTGAGCCTGTCGCGTAAGGATGCGGCTCAGCGCGATGATCGCACCAGTGGCAAGGAACCACCGGGCAACCGAAGTGCGCGAGAACTCGGCCATCCAACCGGCGGCGAATCCGAGCACCACGAGCACTGCGGCGGCGGCGCCCCAACAGCATGCCGTGCCGACCAACTCGCGATGCGTGGACACGCCCCGCCAATTCTGGTACATGCCCGCCGTTTCAGAGAGCAAATAGTAGACGATAATTGCAGTGGCGCCGGCGATTACATAGCGGTCCACGCCGGTCGTCGGTCTGCGTCCAATGGCGACGGTCATACCCGCGACAATGCACATCGCGTCGGATAGCCGATACCAAAGGCCCCAAAACGACCACTGTTGATAGATGCGGCGCTGCTCTGTCATGGGTGCGAGCAAATCAGTGGGTGTCGTACGAGTTGTCCGGAGCACGGCGAAGGACCTCGCAAGCCGGGCAAGCAAGTATAGGTTAGGCCGGCGGCGGCAGTCGCAGTTCTGCTCAATTCATCAACTTTACGTTTTGTCTCGACGATACGAGATTAAGCGGATCTAGGGATGCCAGGGTTAGCAGCGGCCGCAGGCCCCACGGGCATTCTGAGCGAAGCGAAAATCTCGCCCGAAAATTGCCGGAGTCAGAATGACTCGGGCGAAATGGGCAGGTTATCCGCTTGCGGGGTCCTATGCGGGGGACTGTCCCGATTTTCGTGCCGACGAAAATGGGGCTGTCCCCGTCGATACCGCTGCTTTTTTGGGGGACGCAACCGGGGTACTGGACGCGTGCGATGAGAGCTTCACAGGTTCTGGCGTTTGCCCTGTTGCTGGGGATTGCAACGGAGGCGACTGCGCAAGTTTTTCAGTCTACCAGCCCGCCACGGCAGGACCCGTTCGTTGTCGCTACCCAGTACCAGGAGCAGCCGATTCGCCTGCCGGACGTTGATCGGATGGCAGCCGTCTCGCAACCGTCCGAGCCGCTGGAGGCGGGCCAGGCCACGCCGCCGGCGCTTGAAGAGCTCCGTGGAGAGATGAAAACCTATGCGTGGAAAAAGGGGGACTTCACCATCGTGCCCTACGGGATACTCTGGGGCAACATGGTCTATTCCACCGAACGGACGTATCCCGGGTCGTACACGCTCTTCGTCCAGTCGGCCAGCACGACGCCGGAAAGTGAGTGCATCGTCGACGCGCGGAACACCCGCTTGGGGCTGGACGTCAGCGGCCCGCAGCTTTCGTGGTGCGGCTGCGCCGCCAGCGGCGGAAAAGTCGAGGTCGACTTCCAGAACAGCGTTCTCTCGACGGAGAACAAGCCGACGATCCTGCTGCGGCATGCTTATGCCGAGGTGAAGAACGAGGAGTTTCGCTTCCTGTTCGGGCAGACCTGGGACGTGATCTCGCCGTTGTATCCGGGGATGTTGATGTATTCGGTGGGCTGGGACGGGGGCAACATCGGTTACCGGCGGGCCCAGTTGCGCGGCGAGCGCAACTTCCTCCTGTCCGACTTCTCGATGTTCACCGCCCAACTCTCGGCCAACCAGCAAGTGTTCGAGGATGCGACTACCACCATTCGCGGCGAAGCGCCGAACTGGCCGATCATCGAGGGCCGCGTCGCCTGGACGTTCGGGCCGCGCGGAAAGAACTGCCGCCCGTTGGTCGTCGGGCTCTCCGGTCACATCGGCGAAGAGGAGTTCGATCACTCGGTCATCGGGCCCCACGACCGCCGCCGCACCTGGTCGGGCAACATCGACGTTCGCATGCCCATTACCGAACGGCTCGGCTTCCAGGGCGAATGCTTCGTCGGCGAAAACCTCGGCGCATTCCTGGGCGGTATCGGCCAAGGCATCGACCCGACCACGCTGGATACCATACGCTCGGTCGGCGGCTGGTTCGAGGTCTGGTACGACTGGGCACCAAGGCTGCACAGCCACGTCGGCTATGGCGTCGACAATCCCAACGACCACGATCTCCACACGACGGGCGAGAAGAGCTACAACCAGTTCTACTTTGGCAACCTGTCCTACGACGTGACGAAGACCTTCTTAGTTGGCTTGGAAGTCAGTTCGTGGAAGACAATCTACGTCGCCGAACTGCCCGGCGACTCGGTGCGGTGTGAACTGGTAGCGAAATACGGATTCTAGCGAACTCCCAAAAACTCCCCAATGTCGTGCTCCGGCCAAAGCAAAAATGCCAATGGTTGGGAAGCACGCAATAAGCCACTTTCGCCATGCACGGGAAACCGCCATCAAGAACCACCCCAACGCTCGCGCGTTGCCCGTGATTCCGTAGTACGCATAATGTCCTCGTACTTTCTGGCTCAGCTTCGCGTGTTGCTCCGAGATCGGAAGATGTCGGTTCGCCCGACACCATTGTGCAATGCTCCCTCCTCCGGGTTCCCGTGGACCGAGTTCCCCGGTTTCATCGGTACTATCAAGACGCTCCGACTTCCCGCCGTTCCTCTCGCCGCGCTTCGTTTCCTTCGCACCAGCGATACCACGGGATCGCGCAACGTCTTGCTCCCACAGCGGCTGCGCGACGCCGCCCGTGGGCCTGGGGTCGGTCGCCCGGTGGCCCCTTCCGGGATGGCTTCCGTGGAAACGACGGGAACTCCCAAGTTCCCGGGGAACCCCAATACCCGTTTGCTCATGTTCTTCGACCCCGGCCGGCCGAATCGTTCCTGACCGTGACGGAACGCTCGCATGGCCCTCGTTCCGTCTTTTCCCCGGAGGAGGCTGAGGTCGCAAAAGCGTTCTAACGCCACGTGCTGTCCCAGACGGAAGCGCCCCGGCCTGGGCCTCAGCGGATTCGACGGCGGGTCGTCCATTCTCTGCCGCGCAGGCTAGGGCACGCGGAGCGTGCCTGCTGCTTGGCACGCAAGGCCTTGTTGCGGCGCGAGTTACGGCCGATGATATCCGCGCGAAGATGCCTTGATCCGCTTGGCGTGTCTCCATATAATCCCGCCGCCAAGAATTGGTCCCGTACCATTTTTGGGCGGGGCCGAAGGGGACAGTCCCATTGTTTTGGCGTCCTGCCACAAAAATCGGGATAGTCCCCAAGAACCTGGCGATTTACGCCTAACGACTTTTCTCGTTTGCTTTTGCGACTCGGAACCGGACGGCCGATGCGGCGCCGCCCGGCGGAGCAAGGATGCTGTTCTGCTAAGACGACTCGGCCAAGGACGGGCCCGAATTGGTCGCGCAGTGCCGTCGTTGCGCGCAAGCGGAGAGGCCGCGCGCCGGATGCAGATTGGTCATCGCAAGTTGGTCACAGCAAATTGGTCATTGAAGGGGCGAGCGCAGCGAGTGTTTTGGTCGTTCCGCTCTTCAATGGCAAATGTCAAGTTTGCAGTGACCAATCTGCACTTTCTCCTCTTATTGCTTCTCACCGCTCCGGCGGCTGCCGATGTTCAGCTTCCCGAGTTCAACGCGGCCGAGCCAATCGCCGTGACGGCCCAGGCCGCCAACCGGTGGCAGTTGGGCGCGTACGAGGTCTGGTTGCTGCGCGGCGATTGCACGATCCGGCAGGGGCAGGGCTATGCCCGCGGCCGCGAGGCCGTTCTGTGGATCGACCGCGCCGAAGCGAGCGAACGGCGGCCGGACAAGGTCATCGCGTATCTGGAAGGCAACGTGGAAATCGTGTTCGATCGCCGGCCGGGTGCTGGGGACTGTCCCGATTTTCGTTCCAACGAAAATGGGACTGTCCCCTTTCGCGCACCATTGCGCATAACCGATCGTGCGTGGCTGGGCCGTTTCTTCAGCAGTGCAGGCGTCAACGTCCGCGCGGCGGCCACGGCCGGCAAGCCCGACGCCTTGCCCGAAATCTATTGGCGCGGCATCGGAGCGCACGGGCGCCGGAATCGAGCGAAAGAAGCATCGGGGCTCGGCCGCGGTCTGTCAGCGCGCTGGACACGAGCGTTCGACCGGCGCAGTTTGCCGTTCCTGCCCCCGCTGTGACTCCGGCGCATGCGCCCGGCCCGACTGCCGTCGTTCCGATTGCGCCCAGTGCAATCGGCGCCGGCGCCGCCATTCCTCCCGGCGCACGCCGCGTCCGGGTCTATCCGCGCAGCGACGTTCCTGTCCAAGCCTCATGGTCGCAGGACCCGGCCACAAACCAGTGGGTCGGAGTGGTCGATTCCGGGGCCAACGTCATTGTCGACACGAACATGAACGTTCCGGGCATCGGGCACGTCAGCACGATCGACGTGGCTGCGGATCGGCTGGTGATCTGGACGTCCGGCCTGAACCAGTCCGACGCGGTTTCCGGACGGATGATCCAGGACGAGCGGACGCAACTGGAATTCTACATGGAGGGGAACATCGTCTTCCGGCAAGGCGATAGCACAATCTACGCCGACCGGATGTACTACGACGTTCCGAACAACGTCGGCATCGTGCTAAACGCCGACGTGTTGACGCCGGTGCCCAACTACTGCGGTAAGCTGCGGCTGCACGCCGACGTGCTGCGCCAGACGGCCAAGGACCGATACCTTGCCGAGAACGCGTTTATCACGTCCAGCCGCCTCGGCGAGCCGACCTATCGGCTCCAATCGGGCGAAGTCTATTTCGAGGACATCCAGCAGCCGCTGGTCGATGCGGCGACGGGCATGCCGCTGCTTGACGCCTGCAACCAGCCGGTCGTCGAACATCACCGGCTGGCCACAGCCAGCAACAACGTGCTCTATCTCGGTCCCGTGCCCGTCTTCTACTGGCCGGTGATCGCCACGGATCTGACCGAACCGACGTACTATATTCGCCGCGCCCGGCTGAGGCAGGACAACGTCTACGGCACGCAAATCCTGACCAACTGGAACGGCTACCAGTTGCTAGGCATCCGCAACAAACCGAAGGGCACCGACTTCGACATCAGCCTCGACTACCTGGGCGACCGCGGCTTCGGCCACGGCGGCACGTTCGCCTACGATCGCCCCGAACTGTTCGGCGTCCCCGGCCGCGCGGTTGGACTGCTGGACTACTGGGGAATTCAAGATCACGGCACCGACAACTTAGGCCAGGGGCGATCGGCCGTGCCGCCCGAAAAATCCTATCGCTACCGCCTCTTCGGCCAACACCGTGAACTACTCCCCTATGACTTGCAGCTCAGCGCCGAACTGGGATGGATCAGCGACCGGAACTTTCTCGAAGAGTATTACACGCGAGAATGGGATGAGCTGAAAGACGAGACGACCGGCGTCGAGTTGAAACAGTTCCTCGGCAACAGCACGTGGAGCCTGTGGGCCGACGCGCGGCTGAACGACTTCTTCACACAGACCGAGTGGCTTCCGCGGGCCGACCATACCTGGCTCGGCCAATCCGTCTTTGACACCCTGACGTGGTACGAACATTCGACGGCCGCCTACGCCCAGTTTCAGCATACGACCATTCCGGACAATGTCTCGGTCGGGCCCGTGGTCGGCGCCGCCGGTCCGTTCAACTATCTGCCGTGGGAGCAATACGACGTCGAGGGCGAGCGGTTCACCACGCGGCAGGAGTTGGATTGGCCGTTCCAGGCGGGGCCGGTGAAGCTCGTGCCGTACGTCCTCGGCGAAGCGGCCCATTGGGGCGCCGATCAGGCCGGAAACCCGCTGGATCGGCTGTACGGACAGGCCGGCCTGCGCGCGAGCCTGCCGATGTGGTCGGTCGATCCGACGGCGGAGGACGATCTGCTGAACGTCCATGGCATTGCCCACAAAATCGTCTTCGACCTCGACTTTTTCTACGCCGACGCGAACCGCAACCTGCAAGACCTGCCGCTGTACGATCCGCTGGACGACGATTCGATCGAATCGTTTCGCCGGCGGTTCATGACCACGACGTTCGGCGTCCCGTCGATGATTACGGTGCCGCCGGGCGTGCCGCCGGGACCGATCTTGATCCCGCCGCAGTTCGACGCGCGGCTCTACGCTCTGCGCACCGGATTGCAGAGTTGGGTTACCTCGCCCAGCACCGAAGTAGCCGACGACCTGACCGTCGTTCGCCTGGGCGCCCACCAGCGATGGCAAACCAAACGCGGGCCGGTCGACAACCGACGGATCATCGATTGGATCACGCTGAACACGAACGTGACGCTGTTCCCCGACCCCAGCCGCGACGATTTCGGACAGACCGTCGGCCTGCTCGATTATGATTTCCGCTGGCACGTCGGCGACCGGCTGACGCTGGTCAGCGACGCCATCTTCGATTTCTTCAGCCAAGGGCAGAAGCTCGTCAGCGTCGGCGGTTTTCTGACCCGCCCGCCGCGCGGCAGCCTGTACGCCGGTTTTCAAATCCTCGAAGGACCCATCCACAGCGAGGTCCTCTCGTTGTCCTATTCGTATTGGATGAGCCCGAAGTGGATTTCTTCGTTTGGCACGTCGATCGACTTCGGCCAGCAGGGCAACATTGGCCAGAGCCTCGCCATAACGCGCGTGGGCGAGTCGTTCCTCATCAGCGCCGGCTTCAACGTCGACGCCACGCGGAACAGTGTCGGGGCGAACTTGATTATCGAGCCCCGCTTCTTGCCCAAGAACCGCCTGAGCAGCATCACCGGGGCCGAGATTCCGCCGGCCGGTGCTCTTGGGTTAGAATAGGGGGATTGTCAATTGTCAATTGTTGATTGATGATGGTTGATTGATGATTGACGTCAGCACCGTATCCGATCAACAATCTTCGATCGTCTCATGCCTCGCGACATCATTCACCGGTCTTGGACGCGCAAGTTCCGCGACGCCTTCCGCGGCATGAAGGCGGGGGTCCGCGGACAAAGCAGCTTCCTGGTACACTTCGTCGTCGGGTTGCTGGCGATTGTCGCCGGGGCGGTACTGGGTCTCAGTGCGGTCGAATGGTGCATCGTGCTGCTGTGCATCGCCGGCGTGCTGGTGGCCGAAATGTTCAACAGCGCCCTGGAGTCGATGGCCAAGGCAATCACCGGCCAGAGCGATCCGCACCTGGGCAATTCACTGGACATCGGCAGCGCGGCCGTGCTGCTGGCGTCGCTAGCTGCGTCGATCATCGGCGCCGTCGTCTTTGCCCACCGCCTGGGAATTCTGCTGGGCTGGTGGTGATCCAGGCATCGTCCCGGCAACAGACGATCGGCGGACTCTTGCCACAGGCCCCTACGAGACTAACCCGCATTTCTCAGTGCGCCGTGAAAAGGTGTTGGTTTCTCGTGGGTGCAAGTCCCACCCGGCAACTGGTCGCTCCAGCCGGAAGCAGTCGGAGCGACAGGGGAGGTGACGAACCTGTCGGAGCCTTCGATGACAAAGGGTCGTTAAGCGACTCAGCGAGCAAGCAGGCCGTAATGCGAGTGAACGCCGAGCAGGCCCCGAAAAGGGTGATGCGGGAGCCGACCCGCCTGAGTAACGGGGAAGGCCGCCGCCGCGAAGCACAAGCTTCCCGACCGAGAAGGGGGAGGCACGAAGCGACAGGCTTCGCGGTCCCGCCGGGGTAGTGGCGATGGCATGTTTGCAAGGAGACCAACGCAACACGGGAAGCCCCGCCGGTGGCGGCGCGTGACCGCCAACGAGCAGCCCGCGAGGGACAGGCTTGGCCGGTTCGGGGTGACGGAGAGGCCCGCAGTAGCGATGAAGCCGAGTAATGCCGGCGGAGCAAAGGGGCCTCAGTTCAAGGACAACGCGGCAAGCGGCAAGGGACCGGGGATTGGCGATGAGCCTACCAACACTCGAAAGTGTCCAGAAGTTGCAGACGGCGTTGCATGCCAAAGCGAAGGGAGAACCCAAGTTCCGCTTCTATGCGTTGTACGACAAGGTGCATCGGAAGGATGTTTTGTCGATGGCCTGGCGGCACTGCCTGGTCAATGGTGGAGCACCGGGCGTTGACGGACAATCTTTCGAGAACATTGAGGCGTATGGCGTGGCGAAGTGGCTGGAAGAACTGGCGGAAGAACTGAGGAAGAAGACGTACCAGCCTCAAGCGGTGCGTCGCGTGTACATTCCCAAGCCGGACGGGAAGCAGCGGCCGCTGGGCATACCGACGATCAAGGATCGCGTGGTGCAAACCGCGGCGATGATCGTGCTGGAGCCGATCTTTGAAGCGGACCTGCAACCGGAGCAGTACGCCTATCGTGCGGACCGCAGCGCATTGGATGCGGTGCGGGCGGTGCATGGGCTTCTGAACACGGGCTACCGGGAAGTCGTGGACGCCGACTTGTCAGGCTATTTCGATTCCATCCCACACGCCGAGTTGATGCAATGCGTTGCTCGGCGGGTGAGCGACAAGGCGGTGTTGCATCTGGTGAAGATGTGGCTGGTATCGCCCGTCGAGGAGCGAAATGCCCGCGGGCACGTCGTTCGCACCACGCGCAACAAGGACCAGGGACGCGGAACGCCGCAAGGCGCACCGATCTCACCCTTGTTGTCGAATCTGTACATGCGGCGGTTCGTGCTGGGTTGGAAAACACTGGGACACCAGCAGCGGCTTCAAGCCCGCATCGTCAATTATGCCGATGACTTCGTGATTTGCTGTCGCGGCACGGCCAATCAGGCCCAGGCCGCCATGCGGAGCATGATGGAGCGGCTCAAGCTGACGGTCAACGAAGCGAAGACGAAGCTCTGCCGTGTGCCGGAAGAGACGTTCGACTTCCTGGGATACACGTTCGGCCGATGTTACTCGCCGCAGACGGGCCGCGCCTATTTGGGCACGCGCCCGGCGAAGAAGAAGATTCGTAAGCTCTGCGAGTCTTTGGGAGAACAGACCAGCCGACGTTTCCTGCTGCTGGAAGCCGAGGAGATCGTAGCACGCCTGAATCGCCAACTTCGGGGTTGGGCCAACTACTTCTGCCTGGGACCAGTCAGTCGGGCCTATCGTGCTGTAGACAGCTACGTGACGAACCGGCTCCGCCGGTGGTTGTGTAAGAAGCACAAGGTGCCGGGTGCGGGGACCTCACGTTTCCCCGACGAGTATCTGTACCAAGAACTGGGACTGATCCGGCTGCCGAGGCTGACTCGCAATCTCCCGTGGGCGAAAGCATGAAGACCACTGTGTCAACATCCTTGTCCGAGAGCCGGATGCGGGAGAACCGCCTGTCCGGTTCGATGAGCGGGGTGCGGAAACGGATGCGTTCCGCGCCGCACCTCGACTCTACCAAGGCCTATAGAAAAGGGCGGCCGTTTGTGGCATAAGTTGTGTTGTCTAAACAAACAACGCCACAAGCAAGGAGGCCGCCCAATGTTGACAGAGTGTAACGCACGCGGGTTCGATTTCCAAGGGCTGGGAAGCCGGAGCGTCACCGCGCGATTTGAGGGCGGGGCCATCACTTCGGACCCGGCGGCGGATCGGTAGCAGCGGGAACCGGTCAGACGATGGGGGCGATTCCGCCAGAAACGGGCGAGCGTCGGCGTGTCGCTGAGGTGGTCGGCGACGAGGGTCAGCATGGCTTCGACGCCGTGAGACCAGAACTTCTCCGTGCCTTTCATCCGCCGGTTGATTTGTTTGACCGTCGATTCTACGTAAGTGCTGGTCATCGGTAATCCTTGCTTGCGGTAGGTCGGGATAGTCCATCCGCAACCGCTGGTTCCGCAGGTATCCCAGCGACTTGGCGACGATCGCGGAGGGAGCCGTCTGTGGAGTTTCCTTGGTGGGCTCGCCCAACTCTCGTTGTCGAAGTTCAAGTGCGGCGATAACGCGATCCACCTGTCCGCTCCAGACCCATTGAGCCCATGCGCGATACGCTTGCCAACCTTCTCTCAAAGCCCGACCGGCCAGGGCCGCGGCGTAGACATACGTCAACGCGTGAATAAAGTCGAGGATCGGCACGTAGTCGGAGAAGTGCCGACGCCACACTCCCCAGTTGGCCTCCGAACCATCTGCGACAAACGCCTTGCGCGCGCGCCGGCGAAGCCTCGTTGGTACGCCTCGCTCGCCAGAAGTTTGCCGAACCTCTCCACCTCGTGACGCGTGGCGATGACGCTGCGGGCCAAGGGTTCGGGACGTCCGGGGCGTTCGTCGAGCTTTGACAATTCAGGATTCATGCGATTGACTTCTTTAGCCAGCTACTCTGCTGATCGGGTCGTATCGCCGTGACGCCATTTAGCCAGCTCTGTCGCCGCTGTGCAACAGCCGGCCACCGGGCCCTGGCTGGCTATCGGTTTAGCTAAGCCACCAACGGCACGCTCTTAATGTCCGGCCCCGATGCCATCAGCTTCAAGAGGAACCTTGCTCGCCATACTCAATGAAGCCCACGAACCAAAGAACCACGAATGCAACGGCTGCGGCTGTGACAGCTATCGCAGGCGATGCGAAAAGCGAGGTGACCCAACCGACAGCAAACGCGACGGAAGTACAAATCAAGAGGCGCCTTTGTAGTGCCTCCGGCAATTCCTAAGCCAAGCTTGGACGAATGTCACTTCGTGGGCGCTTTCGGGCATTTGTATGGTGCTCCCGCCCTTTGCCGGACGCTGCGCAAGGCTATCCGCTCTGCCCGCCATTTTATTGGATGCAACCTCAAACGGTTCTGCAATTGATCCGCTCAGCTTCTTAAGTCGAGACGCATCGTCAAATGTGGCCACAAGGCAGTTTTTTCCCGCGTCATCCGTAATTTTCAGGCCGCCAGGTCCTTGTTGAACCGACAAACCCAAGAACTCCGCGTGTCCTATTCTACGCCTGTTTGTGGTCTGCGATGTTGTACGTCGATATTGCCTTCGGGAAAATACCCAGCAATCGTCCTGTAAGACCACTTGTCTCCCGGGGGTAGTTAACGTCCTTGATTAACAGAAAGACCGCACCGCCCTCATAAGGGCCGCGATAATATGCGTTCGCTTGGCAGAGTCCTGTTGCTGGTATGGCCCAGAAATCGCCATCGCACCCACCAACAACGGAAAGCTTCGGACTGCATAGCTCAGGTATGCCCTTATCCTTCCCAAACCGCCTTAAAGCCTTGGAAGCCTCAAGGAGACTTTCGGGAATGCCACTGGCGTTATTCCCCCATGCCCATAACCACGTTCCAGATCTTTCCGACTGTGTACCAGAAACTTGAGCATGCCATTGGTATTCCTCGCCAAAGCGAAGAATGCCACTATTCATATCAAAGTGCCAGCTCTTCTTCTTGCCTACCCTGTCACTGACCGCCGCCACTGCTTGTCAAATGTCGCAGCAGCGTGTCGGGCAAAAAGGGCAAGTAGTTCTTGATTCATGGTCGTCGAAGAGGATCGAGGCAGCCCAAATAGGAAAAGTTGCGCCGCCAGCACGATAGCATCGCGGCATGGTGGCGCCAATTACCCCATCTGCGCGGCATTCTTTCGGCTGGCTGGGTTTCGGTTTCTGCCACGCGCGGTTTGCTAATGTGGATTGTTGGAGGTCTATCTTGGCCGACAGCAAGCCCAAGCTCACTGCCGACCAGCGCGACGAGATTCTGGGACGCTTCGCAGCCGGCGAACCGGCCACCCGGCGACTACGGCGTCTGCGTAGCGTCGATCCGCAAGCTCTGCACGCGGCGCGCCTCTGCCGTGCGCAGTCCAAAGCGAACGCAAGGAGCAGGGACTGTACGGATTCTTGTGTCACGAGGAGCAGTAGCGACGCAAATCGCGGCGAAGGGGACAGTTCCATTTTTGCTGACACAAAAATCGGGACAGTCCCAAGGAGCAGAGCTATCGCGAGAATCTGAAATGGGCCCTGAGTGCCGCGGGCGAGTTTCTGCGCACCGGCAAGCGTCCCGCCACATGCCCGAACGACGCGGCCTGGTTCCTCTACTGCCAAGCGATCGACGAGCCCAAGGACTTCATGGGCAAGGTCGGGCAGATCGAGCCGCGGCGTACCCAACGGCACGGCATCGTCACACGTCGCAAGGCCCAGCTTATCAGGGATGCGGGGTAATGGCGATGATCGTGATCTGCTGTTTCTTGGGTCCGTAACACCAAAACACCCGGTAAGCGCCCGGCGTTCGATGTTGTGCGTATGCCTCGAGTACCTTCTGATTCTGATCGTAAGGGTGCGGCAGGGAGTGGAACTCGTGCGTCTGCAAGCCGGGATGTTTCGGGTTCGACGCCAGAAGGGTCAACGTTTTGTGGACTTGCTTGAAGAGCCCTTCGTTCTTGGAGGACTTCGCCTTTCCCTTCTTCTGGCGAGATGCAAGGCTTGCTTCGGCGTTGGCCTTCAACTCGTCATAGGCGGCTTTCGCCTCCGGCGACCAGACGAGAGTGAACATCAGTCGTCAAGCTGCTCCGTCAAGAGTGCGTCGGAGTCCAAGTCTGGCGAGGATTTCGCAGTCTTGCCGGCCTTGGCCTGCGCCAAGCCCCGAAGCACCGAAGCCTTCGCCTTGGGGTTCTTGTGCAACCAGACTTCACGCTGGGGAACAACCTGAGCCAATGTGACCCGCACTTCCGTTGGGTCCACGTCCTCAATGATGACGGTCTGATTGGCGAACCGGCTTCCCAGGCTGATCCGCCCCTTGCTGTCCGCTGTTTTGGTGGTCATAGGCAGGGCTCCTGTACTCAACACCCCCAATTATACCACGCAGTGGGAATGTGGGCAAGTGGGCTATTCCCACATTATCGGCTTTTTGTTGCCCGCGTGCAGCTAGTTTCGGTCTTTGGGCAAGCATCGCTAGGGGGGCGGGTAGTGAACGTCTGTGCCGGCCCTCGTCACCGCTAAGCAGAACGGCTACAATAAAGCACGCGGATGGGCCTCGGAATATGCCGAAAGAATATGCCCGCCGAAAAACCGAAGTCACAAGTTATTTCGCCAACGGGTTAGGATCGCGTCCCCGTAGCTCAATTGGACAGAGCGTCGGCCTCCGGAGCCGAAGGTTCCGCGTTCGAATCGCGGCGGGGATACTTGGAGCGAGATCGCTGCAAGCAGAGAAGGCGATCACCGTAACCACCAGCAGCATATCATTTTCCGGGCCGTATCTCTAGCCCACGTCGCCGCTTCGGGCCGCTTCGCACGTCGAAGTTGATCGTCACTTCGTTAGCGGCTTCGCTGCAAATCAGTGCAAACTCGACCATAGAGCGGCGAACTGTATGACACCATGGCGCTCACCTCGGGCCGAAAGAGAGCACCGGGGTGAGCACCACTTGATGGTGCCGCTTTGCGAGTGGGGACACAGTTTTCAGCCGCGGAAACGTCGAGATACAATACCGTGGCCCCGTTGCCCGGCACGCTTCAATGGGGCCGCGGCTTTTCAGCCGCGGAAACTGCAAGGCGGTGCCGCGATGGCGACCGATGCGAACGCGCTTCAATGGGGCCGCGGCTTTTCAGCCGCGGAAATAAGGGATTCGCTGGTCATGCGAACCAAGTCGCCAAGGCTTCAATGGGGCCGCGGCATTGACCGCGGAAATGGGGCTATCGCCGGAAAAGCAGTTCGAGCAGATTGCCGCTTCAATGGGGCCGCGGTCAGTTGACCGCGGAAATCGCAATTTCCCGTCAACAACCGGGAAATCGTTATTCTGCTTCAATGGGGCCGCGGTCAGTTGACCGCGGAAATAATCGCACATGCCGCGCGGTAGTGGTGCCGATAGTTGCTTCAATGGGGCCGCGGTCAGTTGACCGCGGAAATCAGTCAAGCAAGACACATAGCCATCGCGCTTAAAGGCTTGCTTCAATGGGGCCGCGGTCAGTTGACCGCGGAAATCTTGGACTTCGCCGCCATGTCGCTCACGCGGTCGTCGCTTCAATGGGGCCGCGGTCAGTTGACCGCGGAAATGCCGAATCGGGAAATGCAATCATCGAACCGATCGTCGCTTCAATGGGGCCGCGGTCAGTTGACCGCGGAAATCACGGCTGAGTGCGCAGGCGCGGCAGCGGTTGTCTGGGCTTCAATGGGGCCGCGGTCAGTTGACCGCGGAAATAATAGCGGCATGTCGCGTTTAGCCAGACAATGCGGTGGCTTCAATGGGGCCGCGGTCAGTTGACCGCGGAAATGAGAGGACGGGATGCTGCCGGTGATCGAGTGGACCGAAGCTTCAATGGGGCCGCGGTCAGTTGACCGCGGAAATTCGTGCAACGTCTTCGATGCTCACTCAGTTTACCCCGCTTCAATGGGGCCGCGGTCAGTTGACCGCGGAAATGGCACAACATGCCGAACGTCCCTTCCCTACAGCCGCTGCTTCAATGGGGCCGCGGTCAGTTGACCGCGGAAATGCTACGCGGGTGCGTCGATAGCACCATGTCGCGCGAAGCTTTAATGGGGCCGCGGTCAGTTGACCGCGGAAATGCGGATACCCTGAGAGCCCGACGCCGTGGAGATACCTGCTTCAATGGGGCCGCGGTCAGTTGACCGCGGAAATGCCTGCTTGTGCCGTACTGGCATGCGCCGACCGTATCGTCGCTTCAATGGGGCCGCGGTCAGTTGACCGCGGAAATCCGGTTACGGCCGCCGCGATCCGCCAGGCCGCCGCAGCTTCAATGGGGCCGCGGTCAGTTGACCGCGGAAATACAGCGGCTTCGGCGGCACTGGATCCCAAGATAGGTCGCTTCAATGGGGCCGCGGTCAGTTGGTAAGCGTCAATAAATCGCCAGCCTTGTGGGCCGTGGTAGGCTGGATGCCTGGGTACGATTCATCCAAGGCATTCGGAGGATCGGGCGATGGCGAGGGCTAAAAACGGAGACCGGCAGCGGTATTGGCGGGAAGTAATTGAGCGTCAGCAGGCCAGCGGGCAGAGCATTGTGGGGTTCTGCTCCAAGGAGAAGTTGGCCCCAGCCACGTTTCACGCTTGGAAGCGGCGATTGCGGCGGCCCCGGCGCGAAGCCGGGCAGAAGGCGGCGCAGGCCCTCCTTCCTGTCCAGGTCGTCGATGCCGTGCCGATTGGTGCGAGCAAGCTCGAAGTCGAGTGGCCCGATGGCGTCGTCCTACGGGTTCAGGGCTGCGAAACACAGATAGTCGGTGTGGTGGTTGCCGCTCTGGCGGCCCGAGCAGCGCGAAGGGCACACCGATGCTGACCTTGCCCACGTCGTTGCGCGTGTTTGCCAAGACCGGTCCCACCGATATGCGAAAGTCGTTCGAGGGCTTGGTCGGAGTGGTGGAGCGAGAACTCGGGCAGCAAGTCGAGTCGGGCGATCTGTTTCTCTTTTTCAACCGGCGTGGCGACCGCGTGAAGGTGCTGTGGTTTGCGGGCGACGGCCTCGTCATTTGGTACAAGCGATTGGAAGGCGGAACCTTCGAGGTGCCACGATCTGCACGGGCTGTGCGAGAAGATGGCTCCACTTCGCCACTCGGGGTCGAGATGCGGATGAGCGATTTGACACTGATCTTGGAAGGCATCGACTTGGCAAGTGTGCGGCGTCGTCCGCGATGGCGTCGCGCATGATGCCATCTCGAAAAAATCTTCAATACCAACGGAACCAATGGCGATGTCGAGCGTTTAATAGGGCATGGATGAAGGATGTCCATCTCTTGCCGATCAACTGGCGACCTGTCAGCAACGGATTCGTGATCTGGAGCAGACCACTGCGGATCAACAGGCCGTCATCGCCCAGCAGCAGGAAGCCATCGCCGCCTACCAGGAGCAACTGGCGAAGGCCGCCGAACAACTGCGATTCTTCAAGCGGGCGATGTTCGGCCAACGTCGTGAGCGATACGCTCCTTCTCCCGATCAGAAGCTGCTCTTCGTCCCGGAAGTCGTCGAGGGCTTGGATGCCAAGCAAGAGGCCACTCAGCCAGACACCAATGCGGATTCGCTGCCGCCACGAACGCGGCGAAAGCCACGACGCCCGAGAATCGAGTTCCCGCAATTTTGGGAACATCGCCGGATCGAATATCCGCTGCCCGATTCGGAATTGCCGTGCGGCTGCTGCGGAGCCCAACGGATCATCATCCGCACCCACGTCACGAAGCGGGCGGAGATGGAAGAGGCGAAGCTGTACGTGGTGGAAGAAGTGCGGTACACCTATGGCTGTTCGCACTGCCACGACGGCTCGCAGATGCAGACCACCCAGAGGCCGCCGCAGGCTGTCGAGAAAAGCCCCTTCGGGCCGAGCATCTTGGCCTGGCTGGTGACCTGGAAGTTCCTGCACCACTTGCCGGTCTATCGGCAGCAGGAACTATTGCTCGGTCCGCTGAAGCGGTGGCTGTCGCGGGCACTGCTCTGCGGGCTGTTGAGTCGGACGGCCCAGGCTTTGCGACCTTTGGAACGATTGATTCACGAGCGGGTGCTTGCCAGCATCGTCATCAACGCCGACGAAACGGAGGTGAAGATGCTCAAGCCGGGCAACGGCAAGGCGATCACGGGATACCTCAGCGGTTACGCGGGGGATGCGGACCATCGCTACGTTTTCTACGACTTCCGGCCCAGTCGCAGTCGCGACGGGCCGAGGGAAGTCTTGGGTGATTATCGTGGTTATCTTCAAACGGACGGCTACATCGTCTACACCTCGCTTGTGCGCGAAGCGGCAGGCCGCCTTGTGGACGTGGCCTGTTGGGCGCACGGTCGGAGGGGTTTCGAGGAAGCCATTCCGGCGACCAGCCACCCGCTGGTCCACGAGGCCATGATCTGGACGCAGCAGCTTTACGACATCGAAGATCGTGCGAAGGAGATGTCGCCGGAGGATCGCCGGGCATTGCGTCAGGCGGAAGCGTTGCCGATCCTGGCGAAAATGAAGGCCCGTTTCGATGAAGTGCGGCCCACGTTGCGTCCCACGGCGAAACTAGCCGAGGCGATCGACTACGTGCTGAACCGTTGGGATGCCTTCGTCCGTTATACCAGCGACGGGAGGATTCCCATAGACAACAATGTTATTGAGCGGCTTCTGCGGCCAGTCGCAATCGGTCGCAAGAATTACTTGTTTTTCGGAAGCGAGCATGGCGGCCAGACGGCGGCGACGCTCTACACGCTGGTGCAGAGTGCCCGGCGGAACTGCGTGGACGTGTGGCCGTATCTGACCGACGTGCTGCGTCGAATTGCGGCCATTGCCCCCAGCGACACGGCTGCCCTGGAAGCCCTGCTGCCGGATCGCTGGCTGGCTGCCCACCCCGAGCATCGGCTGGAACAGCGGGAAGAAGAATCCCGCGAAGCCCAGGCCCGTCGCCGCCGCAAGCGAGCCGCCCGGCGTGCCGCCGCTGCCCGCTAGCCGATGGCGGTCACCATTCATCCTTCCATTCAATCTTACACTTCGGCAACGCCTGTCGCAGCCTCGCGACGCCCTTGTCCGTAACCTTCGTGTGGTTGAGTTGCAGCTTTTCGAGTTGAACCGCCCCTTCAAAGTCCCGCAATCCGGCGTCTGTAACTCGCGTTCCATCGAGACGGATGACCTTGATGCCGGGCAACGCCTTAAGATGCGGCACACCAGCATCGGTTATTTTCGTGTCGTTCAGGCTCAGGTCGTGCAGCTCCGGCAACGCCTTGAGGTTTGGCAAAGCATCATCCGTAATCTGCGTGTTGCAGAGGGAGAGTTTCTTGTAGGTGCGGCAAGCCCGTAAGGTGCCGTAAGCCTGCGCCGGTAACTCGGGTGCTGTCGAGGACCAGGAAGCGGAGCCTCGGCAGGTCGCGAAGGTGCGCCAACCCGGTGTCGGTAATCGGCGCACCTTCGAGGTCCAACACATCCAACTCGCGCAGCCCCTCGACATTCTTCAAGCCCGCGTCCGTAATTCGCGTGTGGCCGAGGAATAGCTGTTGCAAACGGGACCATTTGCGTACGTAATCCAAGTCGCTGTCGACAACCGAACTGACATCGGCCTCGTCCCCAGCCATGCCGTTCTCGTCCTCGTAAATGTGTCTTCTGATGGATACGACGTGGTGAATTGGACGCAGATTACCCGGCCCGACGAGCTTAACCAGCCATACGGGGCCGCCGCAACACCACGAAACATCGAGTCCTTTGTTGTGCAAGGCCGCGACCGCTTGCGACTCGCGCTCGAACTCGTTGATCAGAAGCGACCACCAACCCAGCCCCACCGCCATGAGAAGACCGGCTCCAAGAAGACAACGCAACCGATATGGCCAGTGCCTGCGCCCCACCATTCGTAGATGCACACGACAGCAGCCAAAATGACGAAGGCCACCGCAAGGTCAAGTACCAATCCGGCAACGGAGACGAGGGATTCGCCTCCGAGTGGCCACCTAGTCTTATCCAGCCAGAAGGGGCCGTCGTGCAGGAATCCGTCTTCTGACCAGAGCCAGAATTCGCCGCTGGCCATTGCCCAACGGAGCCCTTGTTTATCCTGCAAGTCTTTGAGGAACTGGATCTCCTCGCCAGGGCTGGCTCGCTCTGGCGGGGGCGGGAAATACCGGTCCAAGAAGACAAAGGGCCACCCGTGCTCGTAAAACAGGGGAGCGGCTATAAAAATGCCGTGGTTGTTCGGGCTCCCTGGGACAACGATCAGGGTGAGCACTGCAAGGACCATTCCAGCGACGACCCAGGTGGAAAAGTGCAGACGCCACCAAGCGCGATGCGGCAAGGGCACTTGTCTAGGAGAGCCATTGGGCGACGCGGTTGATTGCTGGGTGTCGCTCATACGCCGATCAAGCAGCCGAAATCGGAAAGGACCGGCGAAGTTCCAATGACCTTCCCTTCGCCAAAGGTCATTTTACATCCAATGGGCCAATTCCGGCAACCATCACAAACGGCGGATTTGCCGTCAGTCTTCAGGCTACCCCTTGTGAAGAGAGGAGGGCCTTTGAGGATGCCTCGCCCGCGTTCGGCGAACCTTCTACAATTCGGCACCGGCTCAGCCTGCCGTGAGCCGCAAGGCTGGCGATTCATTGACGGTAACGTCAGTTGACCGCGGAAATCAACCGATGGGTGCAGCCGCCAACAGCCGATGCCTATGGCTTCAATGGGGCCGCGGTCAGTTGACCGCGGAAATTTCCACAGGGGCTTGTCGCCCAGGACGACGGGCCGCTGCTTCAATGGGGCCGCGGTCAGTTGACCGCGGAAATTCGTGGCTGTGAATACGCCGGACGCTGCGGCAACCATTAGCTTCAATGGGGCCGCGGTCAGTTGACCGCGGAAATTATCGTCAGCCGGAAACACAGGAACACGAATAGCAAAGGCTTCAATGGGGCCGCGGTCAGTTGACCGCGGAAATATGCGCGTAGCACGCATCATCGCGTACTGGTCGCCACCGCTTCAATGGGGCCGCGGTCAGTTGACCGCGGAAATTACAACGCCGGAACGGCCCTCGTGTTCTGGCTTGGCGGCTTCAATGGGGCCGCGGTCATGTTGACCGCGGAAATAACAGCGGCGGCATCATCGGTCCGGCCGGCACGCTGCTGCTTCAATGGGGCCGCGGTCAGTTGACCGCGGAAATGAGTGATAGGCGGAAGACTTCGCCCAATTCATTGACCGCTTCAATGGGGCCGCGGTCAGTTGACCGCGGAAATCGACTCGGCTTGGCTGGAAGGTGCTGCGGTTCGTGGCGCTTCAATGGGGCCGCGGTCATGTTGACCGCGGAAATGTGGGGGCTCGATCAAGGATGGTCGGCGGTGACGGTGCTTCAATGGGGCCGCGGTCATGTTGACCGCGGAAGTAAGAGCGAGGAGCGGGAGCGGTGGATCTGATCGAATCGCTTCAATGGGGCCGCGGTCAGTTGACCGCGGAAATCGCGCAGATCGCGTCGAATCCTTGCACGGCGTGTTTCTGCTTCAATGGGGCCGCGGTCATGTTGACCGCGGAAATTTGGTATTGCCGAACATGCAGAAGATTGCGTAGCCTCGCTTCAATGGGGCCGCGGTCAGTTGACCGCGGAAATCGCATCGGATTCCGAGTGGTTCTACGCCGAGGGCGTTGTGCTTCAATGGGGCCGCGGTCAGTTGACCGCGGAAATGTCGACGTGGCGAAGCTCCGCCGATCCACGAGCAGTTGCTTCAATGGGGCCGCGGTCATGTTGACCGCGGAAATCGTGGCAACGCCCGTGGCCGTCCTGAACGTGCCCACGCTAGGCTTCAATGGGGCCGCGGTCATGTTGACCGCGGAAATTCAGACTGCATGACGGTCTGCGGAGACGGAGCCGTTGTGCTTCAATGGGGCCGCGGTCATGTTGACCGCGGAAATATGAGCATCGCTGATGACCTGCGTCGGCTGGGCTTCTCGCTTCAATGGGGCCGCGGTCATGCTGACCGCGGAAATGACGGTAAATCGCTACAGTCGGATTACTGCCGTATCGCTTCAATGGGGCCGCGGTCATTGACCGCGGAAAGTCGCCGCGCAGGTGCCGGATTGCACTTCTGGCTTGATGCTTCAATGGGGCCGCGGTCATTGACCGCGGAAATTTGCATTGCGTCCTTGACGTGCCGCAGACAGTCGCGGTGGCTTCAATGGGGCCGCGGTCATTGACCGCGGAAATTCGGAGTCGGCGGCATTGACACGGACGATACCGGCCTGGCTTCAATGGGGCCGCGGTCATGCTGACCGCGGAAATCGCAAGTGGCAGCATAACAAGACGACGTCACCATTCGATGCTTCAATGGGGCCGCGGTCATGCGACCGCGGAAATCAGTCGCCTGCATTCTGCTGGCCTACGAACTGCTGACCGCTTCAATGGGGCCGCGGTCATGTTGACCGCGGAAATATCAGTCCGACCTTGTTCTGGGGACGAAGCCCACGCAGCTTCAATGGGGCCGCGGTCAGTCGACCGCGGAAATCATTCCGGCAGCCCCGCTTTCTTAGCATGGATGCAGTCGCTTCAATGGGGCCGCGGTCAGTCGACCGCGGAAATTAGGTCAGCGATGCCATCCTTTAATGCGCTATAGTCAGGCTTCAATGGGGCCGCGGTCAGTTGACCGCGGAAATCTGCTACAAACGAAGGGACGGACGAGTCGTGCTACAGCGGCTTCAATGGGGCCGCGGTCAGTTGACCGCGGAAATGCCAGCGGCTCGTAAGCCAACATCGGCCGAAAAGGCCAGGCTTCAATGGGGCCGCGGTCAGTTGACCGCGGAAATAGCCGCCGGAAAAGCGGAAGTTGACCCGACAGTGGGGCTTCAATGGGGCCGCGGTCAGTTGACCGCGGAAATCATCGTCGCTCGGGTCTTGCCCGCGCATCGGTTGGCACGCTTCAATGGGGCCGCGGTCAGTTGACCGCGGAAATTCCTTCCTTGCGGCGTTTTGCGATCGGGGTGACACGGGCTTCAATGGGGCCGCGGTCATTCGACCGCGGAAATCCTCAGACCACCGCGCTACAAAGCCGCGCATCGCCATTGCTTCAATGGGGCCGCGGTCAGTCGACCGCGGAAATGAGCGCCCGACGGCGACACTCACCCGCTCCGTCCCGCTTCAATGGGGCCGCGGTCAGTTGACCGCGGAAATTTGGCCAGAAAAAAGGAAACGACGCCAATAGACACAACGCTTCAATGGGGCCGCGGTCATTTGACCGCGGAAATATCGCACTTGCCGGCGGTATTGTCCGCGCGACTGATGCTTCAATGGGGCCGCGGTCAGTTGACCGCGGAAATCACCGACAGCCCGCGGCGACGATCCTGGCGAAACCACGCTTCAATGGGGCCGCGGTCAGTTGACCGCGGAAATGCCGACGTTGCTGCCATGGGCGTCTAGGGCACGATCGCTTCAATGGGGCCGCGGTCAGTTGACCGCGGAAATCTACATAATCCGACCCCTCTGCCGTCGACGGCATATCGCTTCAATGGGGCCGCGGTCAGTTGACCGCGGAAATCAGATAGAGTCGAAGGCGATCAGAAAAATGCAACAACCGCTTCAATGGGGCCGCGGTCAGTTGACCGCGGAAATACTTGGTCCATGGCCGCTATCGCGGCGATGCTGTTTTGCTTCAATGGGGCCGCGGCCGTTCGACCGCGGAAATAGCACGGGTCGCAACTCCTTTGCCAGCTTCGGCTTATTCTACCGATTTCGAGAGGTCGTTGTCCAGCCTCCATTGTCCGACCCTCGAACACGACTGTGACTACGCAACGTTTAGCTGACAAGGTACTTACGGCTGCGAGAGGTCACGGGGGTTTTTGCGCCACCGGACCTCTCGCAACGCACTAGTCAGACAATCACCGCGGCCCGGCTTGGCAACTCGGTACGCGGCTGCCCCCAGAACTCGGTGCACTCGTCGCCGCGGGCACCGACCGGCCCGAGATTGATCAGCATCACTGCGATCCTCGTTGCAAATTGAGAATCGCCCAGAGCGACTCCTTCATCAGTTGCTTTTCGGTCGGCGACAGTTCGCAGCGGAACACCGAGTATTGCAGCGGGTCGCCGAAGCCGCACATCTTCTTGAACGTCTTTCGCAGCCGCTTGTCGTCGGCCACGTCGTAGCAGACCAGGTAGACGTTTCGCATGGCTGATGGCCTCCTACCTGCGTGCAGAAGTTCGGATACTGGCTCGATTTCGCCCAGCAACGTCGCGGCCCAGCAGCCGGGCCTGGACCTCCAGCACCCGGCGGTAGCTGATGCGGTAGCCGAAGATCGGGTGCGTGACCAGCGTGTCCATGCGACGCTCGAAGGCGCCGATGACGGCGCGGCGGCCGGCGTCGGTCATGGCCACGCCCCCGCCACGACGAATGAAGCTGGCAGGCGTCACTTCGCCGTTGTTGACAAGCATCAGCACGGTCGAATCGGCCACCAGCGGCCGGAACGGCTCGGCCAAATCGAGCGCCAGCGACGGCCGCCCATAGCGCGGCCGGTGGTAGAAGCCCAGCATCGGATCGAAGCCCGACGGCGTACAGCACCACCGTCAACTCCTTGACCAGCATGGCGTAGACGAACGAGAGCATGGCGTTGACCGGATCGCGCGGCGGGCGGCGGTTGCGGCCTTCGATGTTGAAATCGTCGGTCGCCTTTGAGCAACTGGGCGAAGCCGGCGAAATATGTCTTGGCCGCCATGCCCTCGATGCCCAGCAGGCTTTCGGCCGATCGCGGCTCGCTTGGCCTGATGAAAGAGCCTGGCCAGTGGCGGAAGAATCGGCCTTGGCCGTTGTCTCGTCCGGCAGTGCCGGCGCAGCAGCGTGCGGCAGTTCTTGATCTTGCCCAGCACGAACTGCCTGGCCAAGCCAAGCGACTGAGTCCGGATCGGCCGCGACGGCGAACTGCCGCATCCGCAGCTCGACGTTCTTGTGGGCCATGCCGCGCGTGACGGCATGGAACCAGCCGCCGTAGGAGAAATGGCAGACGGGAATGCCGGCCGCCGTGATCTCGCGCAAGCGCCTGGGCCGTGACCTGCACGTTGCCGAACAGGCTGACCTGCGAAACGTCGATCATCTTGACCTTCCGCAGCGTTCCTGCCGCGATCTTCACCGTCAGCTCGTCGCCGCTCTTGCCCAGCGTGACGCCCTGCTCCTGGATGTACAGCGGCAAGGCGTCGTCGCGGGCGGGCATCAGCCGGCGGACGTCGCTCGTCGGCCGGCTGCGCATCGGGACGGGCCAGCAGCCGCGTCTCGTCGGGCAGGCAGATGCCCACCAGCGAGCATCGCGGGACATTTCGGGCTGTCGTCCAGCGGCGGCGGCATTCGGCTGCTCGGCCGCCATCGTTTGCATTTGCCCGAGCAGCTCGCGAGTGCGGTCGACCAACGGTCGTCGTCGAACGGGATCGACACGCGGCGGCGGCGAGTCGATGAAGTACAGGATGCCGCCTTCGCACTGGTAGCCGTTTTCGCGGAGAATCAGCCCCTGGGCACAAAGCTGCACTCGCTCGGGCTCCCAGGCATTGCCCGGCACGTCGGGCACGCGGCCGCGCTTGTAGTCGATCGGCACGGCCACGCTGTTTTCCAGATCGAGCACGTCGATCTTGGCGATCAGCTTCTCGCCGGGCGCCGAAAGCATGACCGAGCGGGAATGGATCGTCTCGGTGCTGCGCCGTCGGGACCGGCGCCTCGTCCCTTTTGAGCCGGCGAGTCTGGAGCGGCGGCTCGTCGTCGTTCGGCTCGGGCACTTCCTGCCGATCGGGCTGATCGACGCGGCGGTGGCCGAACCGGCCTTCGAGCGTCTCCAGGTTGTCGGCGAACTCGCCCTGGACCCATTCGAGATAGGCCAACCGCGGGCAATAGGCAAACTCGTTGAGCATCCGTGCGGGAACCAGATCGGGCACGTCCGATGTCCCGACTCTCGGCCAGACAGTCAGAACTCATCACAGCACCTCCCAGGCAAAGAGAACGTGAAGGCATCCGATGCCGAAGAAGGTCGATCCGTCGCGTGGATTGCGGGGAAAACTCGTTGGGGACCGTCCCAGTTTTTCGTTCGACGAAAACGGGACTGTCCCCTGAGGGCCGCGAGACGGGCGCGGAGACTCAGCCCGTCCCGCGGCCCCGCAACTCTGCCAGCCATCAGCGCTTCATGGCCGGCAGGACGACGGCGAAATGTTGCCCGGGAAAAAACAGTTAGTGAATTGTCAAAGAGCCGCAATGTACCTGCGTCGCGCTCGCAGACCGTGACGTCAATCGTCAATAGCGGCCATCAGCCCGAGGCCACAATGCCGCCCGGCACCGATGGCCAGTGGGCCGGGGACTCTCATCCCGTTTTTGAACCGTAGCGTGAGATGAACGGCGCGTATTGTCAAGCAGGTAGCTCGGACGGATATAGCCAATTAGTATCTTATTGTTCTTGCTATCGCGAACGTACTTGTGAGCGGAAAAAGACTTGGGGAAGCGCGAAAACGCGCACCATTCAAATTCGCACGGTTGCTCAACACCGGACTGAATCAGGGCTTTCTCGATCAGTTTGCGCGTCTTGTCCGGTTTGTGGTCGTCATGGCCTGGAAGGATGACGGGGGTAACGCTCGCCCATACGTACGACTCGCGGGTGTAGGCGTTGCGTACTCCGTCTTTGCGTTTATCGGCGATGAGTTGCAGTTGCGTACCGGGTGGAATTGTTGTGCCGGGCAGCGGTTTCAGAAGCTCGCCATCGAGACAGCGCACAGGTGATCAAGCCACATCTCATCGCCTACGGGTGCAACAATCATCACACGGCGGACGGCGGGATCGGTGTGGGCATGGCCGATCGACGGAAGCGGAAGATACGAAAACTGCGTGTGAGTTAGGCCTGTGGCATTGTCTTCAAGCGACTGATGGCCAGCGACATACTGTCGTAGCCACTGCTCAGGCGAGCGGCCGCGAAGATCGTCGGGCGGATGGTCCTTCATGCAATTGCGTGCCAGATGCCGCACCATCCCAGCGATGTGGATGAGTTGGGCCTGGGGATAGGCGACGCTATCTTCGTTTTCATCAACGAGTCGGAAGGTAACAAATGAACACGGCAGCGAATCGGTGTCGCGGCGGTAACGCACCTGATCAACATCGTTGTCCGTGAGGGGCGAAACAGGCGTCCAGCCGTCTTGCAAGCGATTCAGGAACTGCTCGTGACGTTTCGTCAGCGCATGGAGGGAGCCTTTGCGGTGAACACGCAGCCGTCGCCCCCGTCCTTCGGATGGCAACCATCGTTCGCCCGTCGCTTGCAGCAAAGACCTGTTGATCAACGTAGCGTCCGCGACGACTTGGTCGATGCCCAAGCCGAGGTGCGTGATCGCGCGAACAGACGGACGGATGGCCCGGAGCAATTCATCCGGATCGAGAGTCGTGGCGTCAAGCGGATAGAGATAATGCAGCGTCGGCAGATCGTCGTCAACCACTTCGAGGCGCATGGGGCGGAAGTCCTTTTCGATCCGATGCGACGCGATACTGGCATCGAGATTTCCACGATGCCAAGCAGCGGTGATAAGATCGGTCTGGTTGTGCGGGACGTACGCACGGTAACCGACCGCGCTGGCGGTGGCCTGCGGCGCGATGATCTGGGGCCGCAACACCTCCAGCGATTGCATTGCCCGGCCGAACTTCCGGCGCGAGCGGCCGACCACGGGCGCGCAGGCTGGCGGCATTGAGCAGCGCCTGAAAAGCGCGCATCGGTGAAGGCGGCCACTCAGGTCGCCCACCGTCGCGCCGGCCGTGAAAAAGTGGAAATGGCTGGATGAAGCGGATGCTGATGCACAAATCGGGTGTCATTGTGACTCCGGCCTTGTCCTTCGCACGGCTTTCGCTCTGCTCTTGCGTGTTGGCCTCACGTCGCTTTGCCGGCAATGTCCTTCTTGGCCAAATTAGGATCAAACTTGACCGTCATCGATTCGCCAACACCAAACTCCTTTGCTGCAGTCTTCGCGTAAGCCAGTGCATGATCATGTGTGATCTTCAAGTCGCCGCGTGTTCCATCGGCATTGACCAACGTAACTTTCTTGGGGATGGTCAACGATCCGGCACGAGATTGCAGCCTTGGCGGAGATAGGTTTGTGGAGGCGCGGTAAGCAGCAACCAGCGTCAATCCGAGCACATAGCGGCGCAGCGCAAGTGTTTGCTCTGGCATCACTCCCTGCCGCAAGCAGACGAAGCGCCGCCAGGCTGAAGGTGACATCGCGTCGGATGCCGCCCTTAGCGATCACGCCGCCGTGCGATCCCGATGCGGGAACGTGGACGAACCCGCGTTCGGCGTAGGCATCTTTCTGTCTCCTTCTTCGTAGTTCTTCGAGCAGGCCAAGACCGATGTTGTCGTAGCCGAGCGGAGTGAACTGTGCCGATCGCGTCAGACGTCTGTACATCGAACGCACGAATCGTCGAGGCAACGAGCCGCGGGAGCTTTGCCTGAGTATCGCGCGAATCCCACACGCCAAAGACGAGAGATGTCGGCGCGATCTTCGCCATAGTCCAGCGCATTGCCCTGCAGAACGGCCTTGAAGGCATTCTGCAACTTCTTCTGAAGTGGCGTGCAGCGGACGATCGCATCGCCGGCGCGATGGCCGGCTTCGAGAAGGTTCACCGATTTCTCGCCTGCTTGAATGATGATCTGCGGGACGAGTTCGGCGTATTCGGGTTTGGCGAACATCGGCTCGATGCGATTGGCCTGCGAGCCAACGCTGTCGACGAGGCAGACATTCTTCTCGCCCGTCGGCGGATCAATGTTGTAGCCGCCCGGAAATACGCTTCTTGTCCTCCGCAGCAGCGTAGGTTGCGGGAAAGAAAACGCCATCGGGACCTTCGACCGGAACGAGCGGTTCGCGGATTACGATTGCCGCAACGGCGTCGTTTGTAAGCCAGTTGTCGTATTGATTGAGATCACTCATTGTCGTCTCCTTGGAATGGGATTGCGGGCAGAAAACTCTTCAGGTACTTGGTTCGGTACAGCAGCCGGAACTCGTAACGTGATGCGACACCGACACGAATTGCTTGACACGCTGCAGCGGCAGCGACAGGAGGTGGCAGCGGCTGCCGCCACGCTACGTATACAAAGCGGTTTTGCCTCTGGAATCTCGCGCGGACGAAATCGTTGCAGACCGATGAAAGCAAGGATTTCAAGCCCGGGCCTGCATGTCCCTTCAATGCGAGTCATTTCGCTCGCGGCGAGCGGATCGAAGCTGAAGCCGATGTCGAGCGCCGATCCCTGGCCGCCAAGATCGGAATCGAAGTTGAACGGCAACCCGCCGCCTCGGACGCTGTTCCAGAGCGTCGATTCGAATGGCCGCATCAACTTGGCTCAAGCCGGCGTGCATCGCCGTGGCGATGTCAAGCACCGATTGCTGGCCGGCCCATGTCTTGAAACGCGAACCGCCGGAATACTCGTCGCGAAACCAGTCGATTCGCAGTTCGATCGGGAGACTGAAAAACGACCGGCTCTTCGCGGCGCAGCGTATCAAGTGTCTTCTTTTTCGTCCTCAAGTCCTGCTTTCTCGCGCTCTTTTTTCGACATCTTCGACAGTTCTTCTAGCCTCGAGCATTGACTGGCGGACATTGTATTGGTCACCGTGGCCTGCCGTAGCGAATTTACCAAGTCGCCGAGCGATGAATTGAATCGAAGACGGAAGGTCCGATCTTCAAACCATCCCTCCGCTCCCGGCCAGAGGCGGTCGGCCAGTTCCAGCAGGCCGCAGCAGGCGAAGAACTGGCCGGGGTTGGTCAGGTCGACGGGAATTTGGATGTTGGGTTCAGTGTTGCTCATGCCGCGTCTCCTTCCGTTTCGGCGGGATCGTCATCGGCGTCCTGATCCGCGCTGGCCAGGGCATCGGCGCATCGCAGCAGATTTTCCAGCCACGCCAGACGCCACCAGCCGTATTTGCGCTGGAGCCGCGCGAACCGGCGGATGGACTCGGTGTGGATTTCATCCGAACGCGATTCGTCGAGCGGATCGAACCCGCCCTTGGGGAAGTGCGGTCGGCCCGACCGTGATGCGCAGCGATCAGGTGCGCGGCCAGATCGAAGACATCCTGACTGATCGGGTTGCCGGTGTCGTCGAGGAGTTTGCCGGCGTGGAAGGCGTCGGTGAACTCGCGGAGCGATCCGAACTCGTGACGATAGCCGCGCGGGATGCGCCTCATTTCACCACCCGACTTGCCCATTGGTTCATCTGGCATAATGAAGCCTTTTGGAGAAACCGACAGTCGCTGCCACCGCTCGCGGGCTTTGCCGTGGTCGTGGTCATCGGCGGCCAGCTTCGATGCAGACGAATCGCGTCATCCGCCTCGAGTCTGAAGTGAGTTGATAATTCTCATCGGCGAATTCGCGGACTGCGACCGACGTGCTCTTTGAGGGTCTGTGGTTTCGAGCCGGCTTCGAGTTTCTCGCGCCGCGGGATGTAACTGACAAGTCGGACGGTGCGGTCGTCGTCGGACGCCAGTTCGAGGGCATAGCGAGCATATTGCGTTGGTGGGTTTGACTGCTTTGGGGTCAATCGCTGTCGATATGTCTCGCCATCTTCGGGCTTCTCGATCTTCTCTCGGTAGCGGTCCGCGCACATCGGCAACGTCGATCGAGTCCCGCCGGGCTTTGAGGATCGCTTCCTGTTCTTCGGGCGATTTCTTTTCGTCGTCTTTGTCCAGCTTTGGTTCGGCAGGATCGAGCAGGCCGACGCCCGAGCGGATGCCGCCCAACGAGGCGGGGACAATAACTTCGGCGCCGCGCAGGAAAGTGTCGGCATCGGCGTCTTGCGGAGTAGGCGATTGATGGCCTCGCCAAGCGGGACGACTTCCATCCCCGCGCGATTGATGATGACGGGCAGCTTCTCGAGTTCGCGTTGCTGTGTCTCGGGCAGCGCGACCCAGCGTTTCTTGAGCCAGTCTGCGGCATCGTTGGTCTTCACGCTGAGCATCTCGTGCGTCAGAATGCGGTGAGCGTCGAACCATTCTTCGATTTCGTCGAGATCGAGATCAGCAAAGCCAGCGATATCAAGTTCCGCCGCGCCAGGCGATGGTCGTCTGCGGAGGCTCCCACTCGGCAATCCCTCGGAGCCAGGGGCCGACCTCGAGGCCGGCCAGGCATCGGTCGGGTGATGCTGGTCATGCTCCAGGCGTCGAGCAGGATGTCCGGTGAGTTCGGCGCTGGCAGGCTCGGGGAAGCAGGCTGCGCAGTACGTGTCCTTCCACCTGCTTGATCGCAACGCGGCGATGTTCCTTGGGCTGACATCAGTGACATCTTTGAGCAGTGCTAGGGCGTTGGCGATTGCCAGCTTGAGGCCGTCGACCGTTTTGGATTTGCTCTCCTTCTCCTTCTTCTCGCCTTCAACAACGAGACGAACGTTGGCCCTTCCTTGCCCGCGCCGGTTCACTCGGCCGAGCCGCTGGACAAGCGAGTCGATTGTTGTGGCGTCGCAGACCATGTGGTCAGCGTTTAGATCGAAGCCGACTTCGCCGGCACTGGTGGAAATGAGGAACGTGGGTGATTGGTTTGCCGGATCATGCGGGTTCAGGTCGCCGTTAAGCCATCGCTCGCTGAAGACGGGCTTTTGAACGAGCTCATCTCGTTCCAAGCCCCGCATGGTGCCGGTGAGGACCTCAACAGAACTGCCGTATGGGTTGCTCTCGACTTTCTTCGGCTTCGAGCCTGACTTATCAACCGACTCGATGACATGCCGCGAATTGCCTCGGCGACTGCCTGCGCATCTGACGGTTTGCGGACAAAGACGACGATCCGTTTGCCGCGAAGCAAGCTGTCCTCGACCAACTTGATGGCTTCGATGGCAAGTCTGTCAGTCAGTTTTTCGTTCTCGCGGAGCGGAATGATCGTCAACCGCTTCTCTGCGCCGAATCGATCTACGGTAGTTTTGTCTTTCGCATCTTCGCCCATCAGATTTCCCCCATCGTCGAACTGCAATGTGAACGGGAACTTCCAGTCCGCCGAGTCGCCGCTTGTCGCAGACATGCGGATGACCTGCGTCGGAACCCATGCGGTTTGCCCTCGCGATCATTTTGGAAATGACCGTTCCTTTCGATCGACGTAATGAGCTTCTCGAACGGCCTTGAAAGGTGCCTCATCGAGCACCAGGAGCGAATCCTGTCCCGAGCAGGCCGGCCTCCAGCGGGCGGCGTTTGTAGCTGGACCGATAGCCGGAAAAGAGCATTGCGGAGCCGATCAGGTCCACCGTGCCGATGATGATTGCCGGCCGCGACGGATCTCGCGACCACTCGCGATTGTCGGCAAGTTGCCCACGCAGCGTGGTAACAGATAGGCCACCGAGTGTTGACAGCACGCCCGTGGCGTTAGCTCGCAGCAGAATGGCCAGATCGGTCGCTTGGTCGACCACGGTTCGGCGGTCGACCACGTAGACCAAACGTCGTGGCGTCGCCACGTTCACGGCGCGCGCGACTAGCCAGATGGCCATGACCATTGTTTTGCCGAGGCCGGTGGGGATGTCCATTTGCCCCGGGACATCGTTCTCAGCAAAATGTTCGCGGAACAGGCGTTCCTGCCAAGGCAGCGGCTTGTGGTGAGTCAGTCGCTCGAACACGTCTCTAAATTCAGAGCTATTCATGATTGGTATCAATGTTCGCTTCGATTAGTCTGGCCATAGCGCATGCTTCCCGCCCAATTGTGTGCCTCAGCTCTTCCGGCTCCAGCACCTCTGCGTGGCGGCCGAAGCTGAGGATCCATCGCATGATCTCTTCTGTGCCGTCGAGGTCGAACTCGGCCAGCAGGCCACCGTCCTTTTCTCTGGTCAGCTTTTGGCTGGCGTGCCACGTGGATTCCTCGACGTAGCGGGCCACCGGTCGGCGAGAATCGGACCTTGACGTGGACCTGGCCGTCGCCGTGGAAGATGCCGAACGATCTGGCGAAATGTCCGGCGAGGTCGAAACCGTCAGGCCGCTTGAAGCGGAGATCTTCAAGCTTGACGGCCTCGATCCGATCGACTTTCCAATGGCGGAAGTCGTTACCCGAGCTCGGTTCTTGCTCAACTTTCCGGCCCACCAGGTACAGCGAGCCCCGATGGTACGTCAGGCCGTAGGGGTAAATGTCGTATGTTACGGGCTCGGTGGCCTGTAGCGATTGATAGGTGATGAAGGCGGCACGGCGGTCTTCGATGGCCTGCATCAGCGTGTCGATCAGATCGGCCTTCTGCGAGTAGTCGCTGGCGCCCACCATCGTCTGGTGAAACATCTGCGCCAAACTGATCGACGTACTTCATGGCCTCGCTTGCCCAAGACGCGCGCGAAGTTTCTTGAACGCCCGTTGGGCCGCCTCCCAGAAGACCGTTCCAGCCAGCGGTTCAAGAAATCGCCGGCCAAGGTAAAGCGCAATGGCCTCGTCGAAGGCGAACGACATGCCAGGCTGGTTCTTGGCCGGATCTATGTGCCACTTCTTGCGACCAAAATCCTCAACCGCCTCAACCAATGGGAACCCTGCCGCTTGAAACGTCTCCAGATCGCGGCGGATCGTCTTTGCGCTAACGCCGACCTCCTCGGCCATTTCCGTGACGGTGGACCCATAATGCCGGGCGCAAAGCGTTCGCAACAGAATCCACTGCCGGATTAGAGGCGAGTCTCGCTCCATGGAACACCCCGCCGAGACGAGCAACATGGCGATGACTCCCCCGAGAATACCGTACATGCGGAAAGATGCAATGCCCACCACTTAGGGAAATGCGCTGTGGCCCGATCAACGCCCGCGCATCGTCGCCAAGAGTATACGGGAACGGTTGGACAGATTCGGTCCAACCCGGCGGCTTTTTGCAGCCAGACGCCGCCGTTCTGCGTTTCAAGGCCGTTCAAGCCACCGATTTCTGGTTAGAGACCGCCGAATCACCGCCGCCACTCGGGGGCGCCGGCAGCAACTCGATCGCCGTCCAGCCGCAAAATGCTGTGCCGAGAACACAGGCGACCGAGCCGCGATTCACGTAGTGAACACGTCTGGAAAGACGACCGGCCAAAGGTGCACGGCCCGCTTACGAATCGTGTCCATGGAAACACCGAAGACCTCTTCCAGATCACGGTTGTGGAACCGTGGGTGCGAAACATAGATGTTATGCTTGGCTATCATGTACAGCAGCCCGCCAGTCCAGCCGCCAGGATCGGCATAGCAATCGTTACGCTGGGCAACGAGATGTTCCAGTGATTGCAGGGCGGAAAAATGGAATGCTTCGTCAGGGAATCGCGACGAAAACTCGTCCAACATCTGACGACATCGCAATCGGAATTCTTGTTTGGCGTGGCGTGATCGCTTCATGGTTCACCTCCGGCGGCGCGATTATAGTGCCGACGGCAGTTCGAAGTCAAACGTTTTGGCGACGAAGACGCAAAGCCGCCGGGTGCAGGCCACTGCACTCACGCCGTTGCCGCAGTGGCGTGGCATGGCATTGCCGGGAGAGATCGACCGGTACGCCGCCAAGCTTACGCCGCTTCCGATTGCCCTGCGCCCTCCTCCGCATCTCGTTGCTTCGCTTGGGGCGGCGCCGGCAGCAATTCGATCGCCGCTCTACAATCCGGCAGCTCGACATGCGTGTAGACACCCAGCGTAAGGCGAATGTCGCTGTGTCTTGCCAACGTCTGCGCCATCTTCGGTTTGATGCCGGCCCGCTCTAGGCTCGTGATGAACAAGTGCCGCATGCTGTGGAAGTCGGCAAACAATCCACCGTGGTTGCAGTAGAACAGGAAGTCGGACTTAAGTCGCTCCTTGAACTCGGCCGGATCCTTCTTCGCCTCATCTAGCCACTTGTCTCGGGCGGCCATGATGTCGGTTTCCACCATCTTGTGCGTCTTCCGGTCAATCCCGCCCGGCACACGGCCCGAGATGGGGAAGAGTGGTTGCTCAAGGCTCAAGTTGCTCTTCGTCGCCAGCCATTCCCGCAGTTGCCGGACCAACTCCGGGTGCAGTACCTGCGTATCTTCACGGCGGTGCTTGCTGTAGCAGGCCGCGACCGTGGCCGTCGCCGGTTCGTCGTCCAGTCGCAGTGAGCGAAGGGTCAGGCTGCCGAGCTCGCCCTTCCTAAAGCCGGTCCACGCGGCCAAGACGTAAAGCATTGCCCGATCCGGGCCGGAAATGCCTTCGACTCGTTTGCCGGCCCGGGCCGCGTTCACGAGCCGCTCGAACTCGGCTTCGGACAGAGCACGACGATCGTGGCGGCGGTCGGTGCGGACGTTCATTCGGGAGAGATGGACCAACGGATCCGAAGGCGTGCGGTGGTCCCGAACGAGCCAGCGAGTAAATTGCTTGGCGGACTTCAGGTAGTGATTCGACGTTTGCACGCTGAGCCCGTTGCGCCGAAGTTGGCCCAAGAATTCCAAGACGTCGGCCGCGGCAATATCGCCAATGAACTTCCACTTCCGATCGGCCACGATCTTCTCGATTTGGCGGGTGGACTCCTTAACCTGCTTGGGCGTGACACCCTTGTTCTTCAGGTAGCACTTGAACTCGGCCACGTGGTTGGCCAGGGGCCGTTTCCGCTGCTCTTCCGTTGGATCGACCAAACCGGCTCTCGTGCGTTCCACCTTCTGGACGAGCTTGTTGAGCATCGCCTGGGCCGCCGCCTTGTCCACCGCCAAAGGCACGCGCTTCAGCCGTCGATCGGCGTCCTTGTACTGCCCCCACCACTTCCGCGACTTGGTCTTGACCCTTTGACCCGTCGCCGGGTCGGTAATCACCGCCGGCTTCTTGTAAAGGCTCGCCATGCGTGTTCCTCCATCATGTTTTGTGTTTTGCGTCCAAACGAAGCAGGGCGAGTGTTGCTCAAACTCCCCAAATTGCAAGCTGAGGAGTCCGAAGGTATCCGAGATTTTCATGAACTGCTGTGCTGGTCCTCGATGAGTCGGATCGCAATCGATTCTGCCAGTCGGTAGCCCGGTCCGCGGCTCGGCAGGACATCCTGGCGACCGCAGGAGATGCTGTACACTGCAAGCCGCTCGATGACCGTGTCCCGGAATTGTTTAATGGCTTCGGAGACCGCATTCTGGCCGCCGATGGAATCAAGCTTTGCGGCCAGCTTGGCGCCGCTGTAGGTAACGAACTTGCCGTTGGTCCGCTTCTCCCGCAACAGCTCCAATATCTGCCGCATACGGGTCTGCCCTTCTACGACCGTCGCGCCGCAGAGCGTCACGCGATCGCCGTAGAACGCCATCTCGCCACCTGTAAATGGTGTTGCAGTAATGGGGAGCGGCGCGGGGCAATGACGGGCGCAGCCTGTTTTCGCCTGTGCGCAGGCAAGGACATCCTGAATTGCCCGATCGAGCGTGTTGCCGGTGGTGGGAAACGGCTTCTTGACGTAGTCGACGGCGCCATTCTTCATCACTCTGACCGCCAGGTCAGGGCAGTCCAGGCCGTGGCCGGTCATGACGATAATCGGCGCCGTCGCCTCGCCCCGCTGCCTGACGATCTCCGCCAGCAGGTTCTCGCCCGTCTGAATCCGCGGAAAACCCCGGTCGGCTCGAACAGGCAGTTCGAGGTCCAGCAGGTAATACGAATACTGTTTGCCGGCGATCAGCCGGCGGGCTTCTTCCTGCGAATAGGCCTGGTCGTACCCATGCCCCAACGAGTCGAGAATATCGGCAACGGCCTCCTGGATGGTCGGATCATCGTCAATCACCAGCGCTTCATATTCCATTTCCATTGTTGCCCCCTGCGTCGTGCTCGATCGGGATAACGATGGTCACGGTGGTCCCCGCGTTCACTTCGCTACGGATGCCGATGCTGCCGCCGTGTGCCGCCAGGTTGCGCTGGGCGATGGGCAGCCCAAAACCGGTCCCCTGGTTCTTCTTGGTCGTTCTGCCCGGCACAAAGTCCATGATCTCGTGGAGGTCCTCGGGACAGATCCCCATGCCGTTGTCCTGAACAACGATCTCCACTGCGTCGTCGGCTATCAGCCGTGCGGAGATGGCAATGGCACCTGGCCGAAGCCCGCTGAGTCCATCGGCGAGGGCATCAAAGGCATTCTTCAGCACATTGCCGAGGGCGACGAGCATCAGGTGGCGCGACACCTCCACGACCAGCGTGTCCGAGACATCGACATCGACGATAATTGGCTCAACCTGCCGCCCCTGGGCCTCCAGGTTCTCGCGCACCATGCTTTCGGCCGATCGTACCAGGTCCAAGAGTCGCTCGCGGCTGCGCCGTTCGGGTGGCGGCTGAGAATAGGTCCGCATATCCTCCACGAGCCGCTCGAGAAACTCCAGCCTGCTGGCCGTCTTGCTCAGATGACGGTGGAACTCGTCCGCGTCCAACTGGCCGTCTTCGAGGCGATGCAGCAGGGTGGATGTGCTGGCCATCAACGGCGTCAGGATGCCTCGCATCTCGTGGACGGTCGCCGCCATCATGTTGTCGAAGAGGCGCTCAGCTGCCCTGCGGGCCTTCTCGGCCACCGCCTTCCCGTACAGCTTCTCCATCGCCGCGTACTGCGACTGCACCGAGTTGAACTCCTGGCGGTCGCGGCGCGTGGCCTCTTGGCCACGGCGTCGGCGGTCCAGCGCCCGCTGGGCGGCACGGCGCACAAACGAGTTGGCGTCGTCCGACAGCACGGCCGCCACCCGCGTGAAATGCTCGCCGGGCAACAGGACGAGCAACTCGGCCACGTCGGCACGCACTTCCCACTTGGAATCCACCGCCAACTGATGCGTCAGATGGATAACGCAATCCGAGCGGTCTCCTTCCTCCATCGCCGTGGCCACAATCCGCGCTATCTCGCGCCGCCGAGCCCACGGCACGGCGTCCGGCGATCGCTGAAGCTGGCTGCGAATCGTGTCGAAATCTGTGTCTTCCATGGCTCAATAGGCGTACCGCTGGCGACGCTGCTTAAAGGCCTCTTCTCCGCCCTCTAGGAGCGTGACAATGTCCGGCTTGCAATGGTCCACCGACCCCTCGTTGGCCTTTCGGCTCGTGGTGCCGTCGGAATCGAGAACGAACATCCGCTCAGCGTCGGCCAAGACGGGGATGTTGGGATTGTGGGTCACGAAGATCAGCTGGCGACGCTGCTTGATGCGACGGATGCTCGTCACCACCGTCTCGAAAATGAAGCGGTTGTCCAGATTGTCCTCCGGCTGGTCGACCAGGAGCGGATTCTCGCTGTCGACCAGGAGGATCGGCAGGATGGCCGTGCACTTCTGCCCGGTCGAGAGGGCCAACGAATCCTTGTAATTCTCGCCGTCGCGAAGCTGAATCTTCGGTTCGTCCGCCAGTTCGATGGTCTCCAACTGGCAGAGCATCTCCAAGCCTGAAAGTGCCCCCATGACTTTTTCTGCCTGATCCTGGTTCAGTTCGGCCCGGGTGACAAGGCCTTGAAGGTCCCTGCCGGTGATCACCTTTGACAGTTCCGCCGGCCAGAATGCGTTGACGAGTTTCTGGGCCACGATGCCGTGCTTCATCCGCGTGCCCCGCAGGCAGTTTTCCAACATCTGTCGATAGTACTCCGGGTTACCGAACTGCGTCATCGTAACGCGGATGGCCGGCGCCAGGCTGGCATTGATCCGCTCCACAACCTCGTTGCGGACGAAGAAGCGCTTGTCCTGCAGTTCCGAAAGCTGTGCCAACAATACCGCACGCTGCTCCTGCGCCGCCGTCAACGTCCGTCGCTCCTCGTCTCGCGCTCGTCGTTTGGCCAGCAAGTCGTTACGGAGCTTCTCCAGTTGCATCCGCTCCTGGGCCTGCCCTTGCGACTGCCGGTGCTTTTCGATCAGCGCTCGGAAGGCCAGTTCCTGCTCCTTGTGCGCCGCCACGAGGTCTCTCGATTCGGCAGAAATCGATTCCGCCGCCTCGGCGAGTCGCTCCCCCGCGCGGTCCAAGAGCCGATCCACGTCCCGTCCGGCCTGCCTGAGCTCTTCCGTGATGCGGGCCAACACAGCGGCATTCGGCCCTGCGGCGACTTCCAGATCAACCAGAGCGCCAGCCTGATGATCGATACGGCCCATCACCCCATGTAAGTCATCGCTGAAGCTCTTCAGGAGGCCCTGTGCGCCGGCTACGACCCGTTGCTCCCGATCCCGCAGCGACTTACGGGTGTGCGCCACGTTGACCTCGTCAGCGTCGTCGCCGCTTTCGCTGGAATATGCTTTCAGGCGCTCTTCGATATGCGGCAGCGTGCTCAACTCTTCCTTCAAGGATGCCAGTCGCGACTCCAGGGGGATGATCTGTGCGGCATTTGCCTCGAGCGCCAGGCGGACCTGCTGGATCTCGGCTTCGATCTCGGCGATGCGTTGCGCCTGAAAGTTGTCGACCAAGCCAAGCTGGGAAGTCGTGCGGTCGGCGATCCGCTCGATCTCGTTCTGGCTGAAGATATCCGCCTTAAAGACACCACCGGATCGCAACGTGACCTCCGTCGGCGTGCCGTCGGCACTGAGCACCAGCGGTTCTTCGCCCCAGCAGCGGCTGACGATATAGGAGAGCCCGTCCTTGGTCTCGATGC
Organism: uncultured Planctomycetaceae bacterium; assembly: GCA_963789525.1. Classification (GTDB taxonomy): domain Bacteria; phylum Planctomycetota; class Planctomycetia; order Pirellulales; family Thermoguttaceae; genus CAVXFB01. The sequence continues at coordinate 57,872 of CAWBLA010000003.1, read as the reverse complement.
CCACCTGGATCCGGCCGCCTCCGAGGTTCTTCTGTACCAGCGACTCGAGCCGTCGCAGTTCGGCTGTCTCGCCGTTGCGGCCGGCGGGCATGTCCAATGCATAGCGGATCAGTTCCAGGCTTGTCGTCTTCCCCGTCCCGCGCGCACCGATCAGACAGTTCAGCCCGTCGGCGAACTCAAAGGTCAGGCCATCGAGAAAGCCACCGATCACCGAAAGGAACCGGAGTCGGTGGAAGCTACCGGAGGGCGGTGATTTGCGGCGCAAATGGTTCATGGCAATTTCTCTCCCGGGGGAACATGGGGCGGCACCGTTGGCCGGCAGCGGCGTCCGCGCCGAGGCGCAGCCCGAGCGCATGACCTGACCACGGAGTCCGAAGGCGGAATTGTAAGACGGACGCGTAACAGCCGCGTGCTGAAACGCAGGGCCAATCCTGTGGCCCACCAGGCCGCCCCCAGGGCGAACAATGGAACCAAGCGCGGGCCGGTTCGAGACGGCTCGCGCTAGCACAGCTAGCAGTATACGGATGTCTAGAAATTGTGCAAGCGGTCCGCTCGAAAATTTTTCCGCGCCGATCGCTTCGACCCGCGGTCACGATTGCATGGCCTCCCACACGTCGCGCCGAGGGCAGCCGGCCTCGACCCACTCCCGCAGTTCATCGGCCCGCCACAGAAGCGAGCGGCCGATCCGGACCGGGTTGGGGATCCTCCCAGCCGTGTCCCAACTGCGCCAGGTGCGCACCGAGATGTTGCACAGCGCGGCCGCTTCGCAGGCCTTCAACAGAAGAGACCTCGACACCGCGGCCGCATCACCTGTTGGCGAGGCATCCGGCGGGTCCGAAATTGTGCCTGATCTATTGGACATAGCCGTCGACTCCCATCTTCTCAAATAGCCCGCGCAGTTGTTCGATCCGGCGTTTCACCGTATGCCAGCTACACTGTAGGCGCTTGGCGATCGAATCGATCGACTCCTCGGCCGCCAGGGCCTCACAGAGCAACCGGTCCTGCGGGCCAAGTTCGGAGATCAGTTTCCCGACGTCGAGTCGGCGTTCCGTCTTCTCTTCTTGCGCCCCCTGTTCTGCATCCACCGTGGCGGATTCCGGCGTGGTCCACTGCTGAACGCGTCGGAGCCGCCGTTGGTAGCGCCCCTGTCGCCGTCGTGCCATCCAGAGGCGACGATCGATCAAGGCGACAAGTGCCGTCGCCTCGTTGGCGCCATTCGCCCGGTCCGGCTGAAACCGAAACATGATCAGTGCCATCAGCACGTCTTGCTGGGCGTCGTCCAGGTCCGCGCCACGAAAACCAAGGCGGTAGGCCCGGGCACGGACCAGATTGAGCTTCCACCGCTCGATCTCAGGAGGGTGATTCCGCAGGGACATCCGTGATTTCCTCGTGTTGCGGCTCAGTGACGGAAGTGCCGCCGAAAACCGTGCCGTCATTCTCTGCGCGGCGACGCAATGTGTATCTAGGAACGGATCGAGTTTTTGGAAACTCATATAGGACTCATGTCGACGCCGTTCGACCCTATATGAGTCCCATATGGGATCCGACATGGGGTCGCACGATCCCATATTGGCGTCTTGGTGACTCATGTCGACGTCTGATCGATCCCATATGAGTTTTCGCGAAAAGTGCGGATTCGGGGCGCGAGCGGCAAATAAATCTATAGGGGCCCAACAACAGCAACCAACGAAACAGCCGCAACCGGCCGCAAAGGAGAAGAAGCTCGATGAGTACGACCGCTGCCCTGTACCCCGTCATTCAAGAGCCCGCCCAAGAGTACCACGCCAAGTCCAAGGATTTTTTTTCCAGCCACCAGCTCGGCGACTTCCGCAAGTGCCCGGCGCTATACCGCAAGAGGAAGCTCGGGCTTGTCGCGGACGACGACCGGCCGGCCTACGTCATTGGCCGCGCCTTGCACACGCTGGTGCTGGAAGGGCGCGACAAGTTTGAAGCCGAGTATGCCGTCGGCGGCCCCATCAATCCGAAGACCGGCGAGGTGTTCGGCCCCACGACGAAGGCCTACGCCGAGTGGGCCGCAGCGCAGGGCAAGGCCGTGCTCACCGTGCAGCAGTTCGACCTGATCGAAAACATGGCCGACGGCGTGCGGGCCAACGGGATGGCCGTCGATCTCCTCTCCGAAGGCATCCCTGAGGGTGTGGTCCGCTGCGATTACCGCGGCGTGCCGTCGCAGATCCGCATGGATTGGTTCGACCCACACCGCGGCGTGGTGGACCTGAAGACCTGTGATGACCTGACCTGGTTCGAGGCGGACGCCCGTCGCTACGGCTACGCCCATCAATTGGCCTTCTATCGCGCGGTACTGCAGCAGGTGATCGGCATCGCTATGCCGGTGTATCTGATGGCAGTCGAAAAGAAAGAGCCACACCGCGCCGGTGTGTGGCGAGTCGACGAAGACACGATCGCGCAGGCTCAGCGGGAAAACGAAGCGGCCATCGAGCGGCTAAAGCGATGCATCGCCAGCGACACATGGCCGACTGGCTACGAGGAAACGAGGGTCTTCTTTGGAGTTTGAGCGATAAGGCGTTGCTTCGCGCGGTGTGGCGAGGCAAAGCAAGGCGAGCCCGGGCAGGGCAAGGCACACCGACGGGAGACCCTCTGGCCGGGGCGCACGGGCGCAAAGGCGCGGGCATGAAACCGAAACGGTTGCCGCCCCCGCCCGCGCCCCGGCTGACAAATCACATTTTTACTGTCCGTAATGAAAGGTTTTGCACATGGGACTCCTACAACAGATCCAGGCCGGACGGGCGCCGATGCCGCCACGGATCATGGTCTACGGTACCGAAGGCATCGGCAAGAGCACGATTGCGTCGCGGGCGCCCAAGCCGATCTTCGTCCAAACCGAAGACGGCCTCGGCGAGATCGACTGCCACAAGTTCCCCCTAGCCCGCTCGCTGGACGACGTCCACGCCGGATTGGCCGAGCTCCTTTCCGAGCAACACGACTACCAGACCGTCGTCGTCGACAGTCTCGACTGGCTCGAGCGGATGATCTGGGACGCCCTGTGCAAGAACTACGGCGTGAGCTCCATCGAAAAAGTTGACGGGGGCTACGGCAAGGGCTATGTGCATGCCCTCGGCTCGTGGCGCCGGGTCGTCGACCAGCTCGCGCTCGTGCGAGAGCAGCGAAACATGATGGTCGTGCTGCTGGCCCACGCCAAGGTCGAGCGCTTTGAAGATCCCGAAGAGACGGCCTACGACCGCTACTCGCCCAGGCTCAATAAGCATGCCGGGGCTTTGATTTCCGAGTGGTGCGATGCGGTGCTCTTTGCCACGCGGAAGATCGTAACGCGACACCGAAACCGGCGCCTTCAATCGCATCCGCACCAAGGCCGCGGCCGTCGGCAGGGACGGCGGCGAACGCGTGCTTCGCTGCATCGGCGGGCCCTCGTGCATTGCCAAGAACCGCTACGGCCTGCCGGCCGAGATCCCGCTGGATTGGGATACTCTTGCCGCCGGGCTATTCCATCGACCGAACGCCAATCTCAACCAACCCACAGAAGAAGGAGTGACTAGCAATGGCTGATTTACGTGGTTTCGATGCCAACAAAGTGGAGCCGACGACACCGTTCGAGCCGATTCCGGCCGGGAAGTATCTGGTGATGATCACCGCCTCGGAGATGAAGCCCAATAAGGCCGGCACCGGCCAGTACCTGGAACTGGTCTTCACGATCGTCGAAGGCGAGTTCAAAAATCGCCAGCTCTGGGCACGGCTGAACCTCGTCCATCCCAACGCCGTCGCGGCAAAACTCGCCCAGGCCGAGCTCTCGGCGTTGTGCCGCGCGGTGGGCGTGATGACGCCCAATGACTCGGTCGAGCTGCACAACCTGCCCTTGGTGATCAAGGTCGGCTGCAAGAAGCGGAAGGACACCGACGAGATCACCAACGAAATCCGCGGCTACGAAAAGCGGGAGGCCGTTACCGGCAAGCCGCAGCAGGCACAGACCGACACGCCGCCGTGGAGGAGGCCGTGATGGGCGGCAAGTCCAGGCGAAAAGGATGTCGCGGCGAGTTGGAGGCGGCGGCCGAGTTGCGCCGGCTGTTCAAGGTCGAAGCGCGTCGGGGGCGGCAGTATCAAGGATGCGACGACGCCCCCGACGTGCAGGCCGCGATCGATGGCGTGCATTTCGAAGTGAAGCGGGTCGAGGCCCTGCACCTCTACCGAGCGTTGGAGCAGGCAATCGCGGATGCGGGCCAGAACGTTCCTCTGGTACTGCACCGCACCAACCAGAAGCCCTGGGTGGCGATCGTGCGGCTCGATGACCTGCCGAAATTGGCCGTGCAACTGTACCTGACGTTAGCGGAAACAGCATAGAAAGCACCAATAATGCCATCAACACTTCAGAAATTGTATCCCGAGTACATCCGCCGAGACGGCGAAACGCAGCCGCGGGCGAAGATTGACGAGGCAACCTGCAACGAATACTACGAGCGGATGAGGGCCGGCGAGAAGTTCCCGCCCATCGACGTGTACTTCGATGGCAAGGACCACTGGCTGGTCGACGGGTTCCATCGGATCCAGGCCTACGCCCTTGCCCTGCCAGGCGAGCCGATCGACTGCAACGTCTTCGAGGGCAGTGTGCAGGACGCCCAATGGCATAGTTACGGCGCCAACAAAACGCACGGGCTTCGCCGCACCAACGCTGATAAACTCCGCGCTACTCACGCCGCGTTGGCTCATCCCAAGAGCAAGGACTTGTCCGATGCGGCGATTGCGGAGTACGTCGGCGTTCATCGCCAAACCGTCCACAAGCTACGTCGCCAGCTGACCGACAATGAGCGCGACTTGTCGATTATCGACAAGTCAACTCGTCGGAAAGGCAGAGATGGCCGCACCATCAAGACGGCGAACATCGGAAAACCCCAAGCCGACAGGGCCAAACGAAAGGCCGGGAAGAAAGGACTTCGCATTGCTCGCGACGCTGCAGTGCCGATCCTCGGGCACAGTCTGCCCAACCCGATGATCGCCCTGAATCTCCCGCGCAACAATCCCGCCATAGCGGCAGCGACGATCTTCAATCTGTTCGACTGCACCTTTATCCGCGAGCTGATCGCGGAACTCACGCAACGCCTGAAAGGAGAGACCCGTGACCGCAACAACCCCTAACGCTTACGCCCCCTACAACGCCGTCATGGACATCGGTCCGGATCTGGCTACACGATGGCTTGAAGGCAACACCCACAATCGTCCTGTCAAGCAAGGCTTGGTCGACCGCTTCGTTCGCGACATGAAGGCAGGAAACTGGCGGCTCACCCACCAGGGTATAGCGTTCGACGTCAACGGCGTATTGATCGACGGCCAGCATCGGTTGTGGGCCGTGGTGTTGTCCGGTGTGCCCGTTCAATTGCGGGTCTTCTTCAACGAGCCGATCGAAAACATGAAGGCTGTGGATATCGGCCAGACCCGGAGCAACTTCGACGTGCTCCACCTCAGCGGCGAGGCAGGCCCGATCACCGTAAGCCACTTGGCAACACTGCGGGCCATGCTGGCAGGCGATAGTTCGCAAACCAGGCGACTGACCGTCAGCGAAGAAGCGGACTTGATGATCAAGCATGCGGCAGCCGTCAACTTCGCGATGGAGCATCTTGGCACGTGCCGGTTCCGTGGCGTGGCCACGGCCACGATCCGCGGCATCGTCGCTCGGGCCTACTATTCGGCGAATCACGCCAAACTGGTCCATTTCTGCGATGTGCTCAAGACGGGCGGTTCACCGGACGAGGAAGACGCCCCCGTTGTGCTACTGTGGCAGTTTCTGGTGGGCAATGCCGGGGCTGGCAAAGCCGGCGCCGTGCGTCGCGTCCGCTATGCCAAAGCGGAACGAGGCCTGATGGCGTATCTGCGCGGCGAACGAATCCAACATCTACGTGCCGTGGGGAGCGAGTTGTTCCCGCTTCCCGACGAGCTTCGCCGCGAAGCCGCAGCATAATGGTCCACGATTATTTTGCGCATCTTCCCTAAGAAAGGACTCCCCGATGAAGAAAGTTGTGTGCGTCGCCATGGCCGTCATTATTGACCTTCCTGACGATGAGGCGGCAGCGAGTGTGCCGCTTGGCGGCGATCCGCTGGACGAGTTAACGGCACGACTCCGCCGAGAGGCAGCACATGGCCGTGACTGTGGTCGAGAGCCAGTGAAAGAACCGGAGTTCTCCACCTGGATCGCCGCCGCTTTCCAGGAGTGTGCCGGCTGAAACCCACGTCCTCCGGCGGCATAGTGTGGGGCGGGGTCCATCGTTCCCCGCCCATCAGGCGCAAGTCCTGACGTCGGAGCTTTTCTGTTCGCAGACGCTACAGCCTGGAGCGTGACCGTGGAGTTGCGGCCTTACCAACAAGCGGCAGTGGATGCCGTCTACGACTATCTGCGTCAGCACGATGACAATCCGTGCGTTGTGGTCCCGACCGCCGGCGGCAAGACGCCTATCCTGGCGACGATCTGCCGTGATGCCGTGATGCAATGGGGCGGCCGTGTGCTTGTGCTCGCTCACGTTAAGGAGCTGCTCGAGCAGGCCGCCGACAAGCTGCAGGCAATCTGCCCCGAGCTGAACTTCGGAATCCACTCCGCAGGCCTGCGCCGCCGCGATACCGAGCATCCGGTGATCGTGGCCGGCATCCAGTCTGTCTACAAGCGGGCCTGCGAACTGGACGCCTTCGATCTGGTGATCGTCGACGAGGCCCACATGATCCCGCCGGAAGGCGAGGGGATGTACCAGCAGTTCTTGAGCGACGCCAAGGTCGTCAATCCGCGATTGCGGACGATCGGGCTAACGGCCACTCCCTTCCGGCTCAAGTCCGGCATGATTTGCGGGCCGGAGAACATCTTGAACGCCGTCTGTTTCGAAGTCGGCGTTCGGGAGCTCATCCGCGACGGCTATCTGTGTCCCTTGGTGACAAAGGCCGGTCGGGAAAAGGCCGACGCCGACGGTCTGCACGTGCGGGGCGGCGATTTCGTTGCTGACGAGGTCGAACAGCTGATGGACCAGGACCAACTCGTCGATGCGGCCTGTCGGGAAATCGTCCAGTACACCGGGGACCGGCAAGCCGTTCTCATCTTTGCCGCCGGCATCAAACACGCCCAGCACATCCAGCGCGTGCTGGACCAGCAACATCATCTGGAATGCGGCTTCGTCTGCGGGAAGACGCCGGCGGTCGAGCGAAACGAGTTGCTGGCACGGTTCCGTAATGTGCCGCCGGACGGGCTGTTTGAGCGGCAGCCACTCAAGTACCTGGTCAACGTCAACGTTTTGACGACCGGCTTCGATGCCCCGAACATCGAGTGCGTGGCCATGCTTCGCCCGACCATGTCGGCGGGACTGTTCTATCAGATGTGCGGTCGTGGCTTCCGCTTGCGTCCAGGCAAGAAGGATTGCCTCGTCTTGGACTTCGGCGGAAATGTCTTGCGGCACGGCCCGGTCGACCAGATCCGTGTGCGGGAAACGACCGGCAGTGCTGGCGGTGAGACACCAGCCAAAGAGTGCCCCAATTGCCACTCGATCATTGCCGCTGGCTATGCGGCCTGCCCAGACTGCGGCTACGAATTTCCCAAGCCTGAGCGAGCCAACCACGATGCCCAGGCTTCGACTGAAAGCGTTCTCTCCGGCCAGGCCACCAAGACAACCTACGTCGTTCGCGACACCTTCTACACCGTCCACGTGAAACAGGGCGCCGATGAGACCGCACCCAAAACGATGCGCGTCGACTATCGGATCGGCTTTCACCAGTTCAAATCGGAGTGGGTCTGCTTCGAACATGCCGGCTACGCCCGCTGGAAGGCCGAGATGTGGTGGCGAGCTCGGTCGTTCGACCCGGTGCCCAACACATCCCAAGAGGCCGTGGATCTGGCCAATGCCGGCGCCCTGGCCCCCACCAAGTCCATCACTGTCGTGGCCGTTTCCGGCGAAAAGTTCGATCGCATCGCCGACTATGAACTCGGCGAAAAGCCGGAGCCGGTACCGGTCGAGGCACAAGACACCTTCGCGACCGATGATATCCCTTTCTAAGACGGGAGCGACACCATGTCCAATGAGATGACGACCTTCCCCAGCGGCGCCGTGCGCGGCACCGATGCCGAGAACGTGCGGTACGATTTGATCACGCCTGTCGGCCTGCGCCGGCTGGCCGAAACGTGCGCGAAGGGGCAAGAAAGTATGGAGATCGTAACTGGGTGAAGGGCATCCCAGCAAGCGTGATGCTCAACCACGCTATTCGGCACATCTACCTTTGGCTCGCCGGTGACGACTCGGAAGACCATCTGGCACACGCGTGTTGGAATGTGCTGGGCGTCTGCCATTTTGAAGAGACGCTGCCGGAAATGATCGATGTCCCCACACGGCACGCTTTGGTTGGCAAGTGACGCCAGGGAAGGCACGCTATGGATGTGCGCGATGCGGCCCAGCAGTACATTCGTGCCGGCCTGTGCGCCGTGCCCGCGCGCGCCGCGAGAAGCGGCCGGCGCTATCCGGTTGGAAAACCTATCAGACACGGCTGCCGAACGATGCTGAGCTTTCGCGATGGTTTCATGGTGACGACGCCGTCTGCCTCATTTGCGGCGCCGTTTCGGGCAACCTGGAAATGCTGGACTTCGACGTCGGCGGCGAGGCGTTTCAGGCGTGGTATCAGGCGGTCGAATCGGCCGACGCGAACCTTCTTGGCCGCCTGATCATCGAGCAGTCGCCGTCTGGCGGCTGGCACGTCGTCTACCGATGCGCGGCACCAGTGAGCGGCAACATGAAGCTGGCCCAGCGCCGGCAACTGACGGATGGGCCCGACGAAGTGACGATCGTCGGCAAGAGCTACCGGCCACGAAGAAACTCCGACGGTATCTGGCACGTGCTGTTGACGCTCATCGAAACTCGTGGCGAAGGCGGGCTCTTTCTCTGTGCCCCCACGCCAGGCTACGAGCTTCTACAAGGCGATTTCACCAAACTGCCGGTGCTGACGGAGGCCGAGCGCGAGCTACTGTTAGAAAGGGCCTGGGTGCTCAATGAGCACGTGCCACCGCTGGCGGAACCGCCCCTATCGACCGGCATGCCGGCAGACCGACGCCCGGGCGACGATTTCAATGAGCGTGGCGACGTGCGTGCCGTACTCACTCGCCACGGCTGGACGCTCGTCAAGGCCGGAGACAACGAGTATTGGCGGCGGCCGGGCAAAACGTGCGGTTCGAGTGCCAGTTTGAAGGACAACGTCTTCTACGTCTTCTCCAGCAGCGCGGCACCCTTCGAACCGAATCAGGCTTATGCGCCGTTTTCTGTCTGCGCCCTGTTGGAGCATGACGGTGATTTTGCGGCCGCGGCGGCAGCGCTGCGCAGTCAAGGGTTCGGCGGCGATGTTTCTCTGCCGTCCGACGTAGACCTATCGCGGTTGGTCCCCAGCCTCTCCGATGAGCCGCCGGAATGCCGCCGCCGTACGGCCGAAAACCCCGGACCGATTCCCGAGGAGATGCTCCGCATTCCCGGCTTCGTTTCCGAAGTGATCGACCTATGCATGGAGACGGCCCCCTATCCCAACCAGCCGATGACCTTCTGCGGCGCCCTTGCCTTGCAGGCATTTCTGGCAGGCCGCAAGGTCCGCGATTCCGGCGACAACCGGACCAATGTCTACCTGTTGGGCCTGGCCTACTCGTCGGCCGGCAAGGACTGGATCCGTAAGCTCAACGCCCGAGTCCTCCACGAGGTCGGCCTGTTGCCATGCCTCGGCGACCGCCTTGCTTCCGGTGAAGGTATCCAGGACGCCCTATTGTCGCATCCTTCCATGATGTTTCAGACGGACGAGATCGACGGCATCCTGCAGTCGATCAACAGGGCTAAGGACGCACGTCACGAGAGCATCATGAACACGCTCTTGTCGCTGTACTCCTCGGCCAACAGCGTCTTCGCCATGCGGCCCAAGGCAGGCAAACCCGACCCCGGCGGCCATCGACCAACCCAACCTCGTGCTCTTCGGTACCGCGATCCCAAAGCACTATTACGACGCCCTCTCAGAGAGAATGCTCACCAATGGCTTCTTCGCCCGCCAGCTCGTCGTCGAGGCCGGTAAGCGACAGGATGGCCAGGAGCCCGGCATCATCACGGTCTCAGATCGCGTTCTGACCGTGGCCAAGTGGTGGGCCGACTTCCGACCGGGCAACGGGAACCTGCAGAATTGGCACCCCGTGCCAGTGGTCGTCGAGCACACGCCGCGGGCGAAGGACCTCATTGTCGAAGTCCGCACCCACGCGGAGCAGGAATATGGGAAGGCCGAGGATCGCGGCGATCCGGTGGGCACGACCGTCTGGGGACGGGTGAGTGAACAGACCCGCAAGCTCGCACTGATCTACGCCGTCAGCGAAAGCCGCGATGCGCCCGAGATCGACGCACCGGCTGTCGAGTGGGCAAGCCGCTTCGTTCTGCACCAAACCCGCCGCATGCTGCACATGGCCGGACTGCATGTCAGCGACAGCGATTTCGATCGCCGCTGCAAACAACTCTTGGAGCTGCTCTTCGAGTGGCAGGCACGACACGAAGATCCGTGGATGCCGTACCGGGAAATAACCCGCCGGCTGCGATGGAGTCGACGCGAGCATGACGAGGTGCGCCAGAGCGCTCAGCGATCGAGAACGGATCGCCACCGTCACCAAGCAGACCGGCGGCCGACCGCGGTTCGTCTACCGAATCTTCCCGTCGCAAGAGGAGAACACCGAGTGACGGACTTTTGCGCGCAAAAGGGCTTTTGTCCGGACAAAAGTCCCCGACAACGCTCGTCTGGTGGTCGCGGGAGGGACTTTTGTCCACTTTTGACCACCTTTTGTCCATGGGGTTTTGGACAAAAGTCTGGCACCGTAAGTCTTGAAAAATACGTATGTTACAAACACACACACACCCTTTTGTCCTTTTGTCCACGCACTCCCCCTCACACACCGTTTTTCGCATGCGTTTGTGCGACCCCCATGGACAAAAGGACAAAAGTGCCATGAGACCCCCAATTCGCTACGCCGAGTTCCCAAGGAAAGGATTCGCGATGAAAGTTAACTGCGCTTCGTGCCGCTACTTTTCGCCTGTGTCGCATCGCCACCGTCGCAGCCAATGCCGGCGCCGCGCCGGCGCCGCGGCTGACCTACGACGGACGCCACGACGTGCTCGAAGTTGGTGTTTGGCCGGTCGTTGCTCCCGACGACTGGTGCGGCGAGTTCAAGCGGCGGGTGGCGATCGGGCATGTGAGGACGATGCAACGCTCGACTGTCAAAATTTGACAGTCACTGGTTCTTGGCCCCGATACTTCTGGACACTCTTCGGCGGAGGAGCTGCAATGACGTACGTGCTACTTCGACATCGTCGAAGTCAACGCCCGACGTTGGCGCCAGTTGGCGAGTCAGAACCGGATCGCAACCACACTGCCAGGCTGGCAGCAACGCGACACCTCGCAACACGGTGGCCCACGTGGCGTCTGCCACTGTGGCAGATGAATGGTGACTGACGCACGAGCGAATAGGTACTTCCAGAAAGACAGGAAAAATAGGGGCCCGCGGGAACAGGTGCGGTACACGGCACAGTTTGTTTTTGCTGCCGAATTTTTTCACCAACGCTCGTGAGCAAGTGGACTATGGCTGCGGAGGGCACGAGGCCCGCTGTCCATTCGCAGCGCACGGAGGCACATCATGGAGCACCGCCGAGAGATTACTGCGATGGTCGTCGCCGTGATCGATCGCATGTTGGCTGAAGGCCGCCGGCAGAAGACCATCACCGAACGCTTGGGCGTGAGTCCCTACGTCGTGGGCGTGATCGCCCGCGATAAGGAGCGAATCGGCCACCCGGCGCCGAAAGAGCCGGACGGCGATCGCTACCCCAATCGCCCCAACACGGCCGACGCTGCCACGATCGCTATGATTCGCCGCATGCTGGACGTTGGCATCCTGTTCCATTACGAGATTGCCCGGGATGTCGGGGTGTCGACGAACCTCGTCACGCAGGTCGCGCTGGGCAAACGCGTGCCGCTAGACACGTCGCGGCCGCCACTATCGGCCGGCGAGCGATTCCTGCGCAGGCCGATTCGCTGCTCGGTTTGCCACCGGAAGATCTCGGTTCTGCCTTGTCGCGCGTGCAGGACGGTGCGGGAAGCGACGAGAGCGGTCTGTTGTCTGTAACGGCAGGTCACGATCCGCGAGCAGAAGTGGTGCTGTCCCACGACATGCAACGTCACGATTGGGCATAAGCATTTTAAGAAACAGGTCGGTTTTTGGTGCATCTCAGCATGACTATGTGTTTGCCGTGGCAATGGCGACCGACGCGACCGCCGGGCGCGAGCAAGATGCAGTTGCTCGCTCCGGTGGGGGCGACCGATGCGGGGTGGCGGCCGCTGCTTGAACGGCCCAGTCGATGTGACCAACGCGTGCAGGTAGCAAGCGCCCCGTAGCACACCTACGTCAGTTCGCGAAACACTTTCAATATTCGGGGGTTCGCGACGTCGTTATTGACGCGCACGTGATACGAGTGGCCGTCCTTGATCAGCACGTCCGAGTAGATGATGTCGACCTTGCCGCGGTGCAGGCTGGCCTTTGAGATGACCTCGTACTTGAGCTTCCACAGGCGCTGCGTCGGCAGGCGCTCGCACGAGATGACCCTGATCGAGAGTCGCTGACCGCTCATAGCGACACTGCCGAGCTCGAGGGATTCTGCCGACTTCTTGCGCCGCACGCTGACGTAACTCAGGGCCGGTTTCCGCAGCGGCGAGTGCGCCGATTGTTTCGCGATCTTATCGACAGCCTTATTGTGTTGGTCTTTCGCATGGCCCTTAACCCAATGGAAGTCCACCCTGCACCCGGACTTCTTTATCTCCCTGGTTAGCTCCTTCCAGAGCGCAGCATTGAGTACGGGCGCGCCAGATTGCCTAAACCAGTGCTGCTTGGGCCACTTGAACATTGCCTTCGTGTAGTTTTCGCAGACGTACATCGAGTCTGTATGCACGGCGATCCTGTGAAGTTTGACGGCGAGCCCACGCCGCCTCGCTTCCTGCAGCGCGAGGATGCATGCTTTCAGCTCCATCTGGTTGTTAGTCGCGTTTGTGTATCCGGGAGGTGACCAGTCTTCAACCTGCTCACAGCCCTGTTCGTCCACGACCACAAATCGTATTCCAATTCCTCCGCGACGCGGAGAACTGATTGACGATCCGTCGGTGTATATGTTGAGCGCGTTTTCGTCAAGCATGCGGTGACCTCGACTGCTCACAAGGCACGCCTCCTCGTCTGCCAACCGTCCTCGACCGTTCCACAATTAACCACCCACTACATCGCGGGGATGCTTCAATCGAACAGCGTCGCCTGTTTATTCGGTTTTGGATTCGGGGCCGTAGGGGGGCTGAGCAACTTGCCGTACGTCCGTCGCTCATATTCCTCGGCGAGCGAGATAATCTTGGCCTTCGTGGTGTCGCTCAGAACGGGGATGCGGCCCGCGGCGATGTGCCGCTCTGCTTTGGTGAGTAGCGCGGTAGCGGCGCTGACGGGCATCTGTACTCGCATTTTGTCGGCCCTCTCCGGCATCACCCGTAATTGCCCATCGAGAATGACAGCCATGCCGGAAAGCAGCTCTATCATATCGTGCAGTTCGGTTTTCTCCCAGGCGAGGGAAACGCTGGGAAACTGCTCAATGATGTCGTAGTAGAGTGGTCGCTTGTCGCTCCTCCAGACGTAGTTCAACCGCAGACACGGCGATTTCTTCGCCACCACTTTGCGCTCGCCACTGACGGGGTCGATCCAGTACGATTCATGCTTCATGGCGTGGTACGGGCACTTGCGATCCCAAGGGTTCGTCATGGGCTTGCTATCGCTCGTGGCAGGAAGGACCTCGGCCCCGTGGCGGACGCAGCCGTAAAGGTACTCCGCAACAAAGGAGTCCCGGTCACGTGCGTGACCGATCCCAGAGCACCCAGGAAAAATGTTGGTGAACCGCTCGACTTGCACGATGACGTGCCCAAAGTCGAGGAAGACAGGCTTTTGACACTGGTCGATGTGCTTGGTTCGTCCGAATGCGAAGAACGCCACGTTGCCGGAGCGGACAAATCGGAACCGATAGGTGGCGTCGAACAGCCAGACCATATTGCCGTAGAAACGTTCCCGTTCCTGGATCTCCTCGGCACTGATTGGCGAATGCTGGAGTTCGATTACGACGTTACCCTTGCCCTTGATGTCGGCTCGATGCGGCGGAATCGAGACTTCGACATGGTCGGGAAGCAGCGGTTGCTGCCACGATAGGTGCCACGGGCCCGTCGGTTCCGACCACGGGTCGCACTCGCTTCCAGGGGGATGGGCCCAGTGCCATTGCTTGAGGTGAAGCACGCCGCACTTGGGCGTCATGTGCGCGCCGCAGTCGGGACAGATTCCCCTGAGACCGGGTTGAGCGGAGGCTTTGTTACCATTTACCAATGCGTAAATCATAGCGAAACCATGGTCAAGGTGAGGCACCACGTCACTGGGCCACAATTCCCATCATAGCCGAAAGTAGGTCCTTCGGCCGGCGAGTCTGCACGCTGAGGCGCGATATCGGGCCAACGCCAATCGTCGGCGGTTCGATCGCGGGGCGGCCGTACAGGCCATGATCGCCATTACCGGCCGGCCTTACGGCTGGTGGTCGCTTCTGAAGGCCGCCACGATCCACCTGCCGATCTTCCGCTTCTTGGTCACACCCGACGTCGACGACACGTCGAACGGTAGTCTGCCGTTCTGTTCACAGGCTGTAGCCCTGCGCCTGCCGCGCCGGTGGTGTCGACCCCGTGCCGAACCTGGCCGACCGACTTACCGAGCCGGGCGACTTGGCCCGTTCGCCGTTTTTCCGCTACCGATTCACCTTGGTCCCAACCACGGAGGAGAGTTATGCCAGCCCGTAAGAAGCGAGCGAAAGTAGCGCCGGCAGTGGAGGAGCAACCCAGACCTGCGCCGGCACCGCCGGTAGAGCAGCCCGCAACACCATCTCCACACCGTTCGCTTTGGACCTACGTGTTTACCGCCATCTGCCTCTTGGTAGCGGCGGCACTTGTATATCTGGCGATCTGGCTGTCCTAAGCAAGTTGAGTTCTTCCCTTGATCCCACGGAGGGTGCGATGAAACGAGTCGTATTGTGTCTGCTCACGGTTCTGCTGACCGCGTCAGTGGCGTCGGCCCAGTGCAAGCTCTTGGTGTTCCACTCGCAGTGGTGCGGCCCTTGCCAGGCAATGGAGCCGACGATCCAGGCCTTGTCCCAGGCTGGTTACGCAGTCGAGGAAGTGGACATCGATCGCGACCCCATGCTGGCAAAACAATTCGGTGTCACGTCGATCCCCTGCTTCGTTGCCGTGGAAAACGGCCAGGAAGTGGATCGTGCTGTTGGCGCCACCAGCTATGAGCGATTGGAGAGCATGGTGCGAGTGCGACCGGCAGGCGTGGCTGTGGACGTGAAACTTCGGGGCAAGGCGCCCACGCCGGCTTGGCGGTATGTGGCGCCCAAGAAGCACCACGCGGCAGTCGTCCGCATCTACTGCCAGGATGATGTGCGGACGCGTTCGATCGGCAGCGGCACGCTGGTACGGTGGAACGGCAGGATTGTTGTCCTGACTGCCCGCCATGTTGTCAAAGACGCAAAGTCGATTGTCGTCGAACTGTGGGACAAGAAGACCTATAGGGCCCGCGTCTTAAAGACGGATCCGACCTGGGACGTGGCCGTGTTGGAACTTTGCGGCCGGCCGGAACGTGTGGTGGCGGTGGATGTCGAGCTAGGCGATGCCGCCATGCAGAAGGCCGGCAATCGCTTGGAATCGTGTGGCTACGGTCCCGACGGCAAGTTGGCGAGCAACAGTGGATTGTTTATTGGATACCGGCGATCGAGCCAAGCCATAAACGGGCCGGACGACTGGATGGTCATTTCCGGCCACGCTCGGCAAGGTGATTCGGGCGGACCGGTCTTTAACGAGCGCGGCCACCTGGTAGGCGTGCTGTGGGGCACAGACGGCGAGACGGTCGTCTGCGCAGGCCGGCAGGTTGCACCTGGTGCTGGACAACGCCGTCAAGCCCATGGCTTACACGCCGTCGCAACTCATGCGTCGACCGACGCCGCCCAAAGATACCTGTCCCACGCCGGCACCGGTTGCGGAATACGACGCCAGCGCCTGGGCAGCGACGATCCCTGGCTGCCGTGGCGCAAAGAGCAGGAGGCTCGAAATCGCCAGATGCAAGAGCGGCTCGGCTCGTTGGACCAGAAGTTGGACGTCCTCATCCAGCGAAAGGAGCAGCAGCCTCAAGTGCCGCAACCGTCGTCGCCGCCCCCGGCTCAAAGCGCCGAAGGCGACCAGGCACCTGTCGGTCCACAGACAGCCGCCGGCCGCATCGCGCAGCGCGGCGCCGACTGGCTGGCCGAACACGGCGGGCCCCTAAGCAGCCGCTTGGCGGCCGGCGCCAGTGAACGACTCGACAGCGACAGCCCGGGCGTGCGACTGGTCGGCTGGACCCAGGCGAAGGCGGCGTGGGCCGTGTTCTTGGGCATCATCGTGTTGCTCGTGGGTCTTGGGATATGGCTACTCCACCGGCTCAATAATCGATTGCTGCCGATCTTGCAGGCCAAGGCCGCTGCGACGCCCAACAAGATCGACGACGCGCTCGTCGGAGGGCTGACGTTCCTGCACAACCGGGTGGACAACATCGAGCAGCGGATTGCTAATCGAATCGGCGGGGCATCGGCCGCCCCGGCATCGAGCACCGTTCCTGCTTCGACGGCGCCGGCAACGATCAAGACCTAGTCGACAGGACCGACGATATGGCTCCATCGCACGCTGCCCCTGAATTTCATCTCAATGGGCTGAAAAAGTACCTGGTTGGAGTGGCGATTTCGTTGACGACCGCATTGGTATGCCAATCAACGGCGCTGGTGTGGTGGGCAGGCTCGATCAACACAAAGGTTGAGCGAGTGGAGAAGGACCTGGACGGGCTGACTCACCGCGTTCATGCGATCGAAACTACGCGGGCGATGCGGCAGTAGCATGACGCCGCCCTTGGCACTCCGAAGCGCGGACTGGGTGGGGAGTTTGCCAGTGCGGCGTCTGTTTTTTTCACGGACCGATGGACATGAGGAGCCCGTGATGCAAATCGAAATGTGGGCCATCGAGCGGATCAAGGAATACGACCGTAACCCGCGCATTAACGACGACGCCGTCGGCCCGGTGGCCGAGTCCATTCGGCAGTTCGGCTTCAAGGTTCCCGTGCTGGTCGACAAAAACGGTGTTTTGGTCGCCGGCCATACGCGCATTCGGGCCGCCCGCCAGCTGGGCCTCACAGAAGTTCCGGTTATTTGCGCCGACGATCTTACGCCCGAGCAAGTGCGGGCCTTTCGTGTGGCCGACAACAAGTTACATGAGCTCTCGACCTGGAACCTGGAACTATTGCCCATCGAGCTGTCGGAACTCCAGGGGATGGAATTTGACCTGGAGCTATTGGGCTTCTCGAAGGACGATCTGGCGAAGCTCCTGGACCCGGGTGTCAAGGACGGCCTGACGGATCCTGACGACGTGCCGGAACCGCCGGACGAAGCGATCACAAAGCCCGGCGATTTGTGGCTTCTCGGAAACCATCGATTGCTCTGCGGCGATAGCAGCAAGTCGGAAGACGTCGATCGGTTGTTGGCCGGCGCCGGGATCCAACTCGTTAACACTGACCCGCCGTACAACGTGAAGGTCGAGCCGCGAAGCAATAACGCGATCGCCGCCGGCAATAGCTCGTTCACCAATTACCACCACCAGCAACTTGACCTAGCCCGCCATCCCGAGAAGGCGAAGCCGACGAACCGGAAGATGCGAGCGAAGGATCGGCCGCTGGAAAACGATTTCGTCAGTGAGGAGGAGTTTGATCGTCTGCTCAACGCGTGGTTTGGCAATATGGCCCGCGTGCTCGAACCTGGGCGTAGCTTCTATATCTGGGGCGGGTACGCCAACCTCGGAAATTATCCACCCATGCTGCGCCGCAACTCCTTGTACTTTAGCCAAGCCGTCGTATGGAATAAGTGTCATCCGGTTTTGACACGTAAAGATATGATGGGGTGCTTCGAGCTCGCGTTTTATGGGTGGAGAGAAGGCGCGGGACACAGCTTCTTCGGCCCCAACAACGCGACAGACCTTTGGGACGTGAAGAAGGTCAATCCCAACAAGATGATCCACCTAACCGAGAAGCCCGTCGAGCTGGCGGTGCGAGCGATGCAGTACTCGTCGCGCGCTGGCGAGAACGTGCTGGATTTGTTCGGCGGCAGCGGCAGCACGCTCATCGCCGCCGAGCAGACCGGACGGAAGGCGTTCTTGATGGAGTTGGACACGCTGTACTGCGATGTCATCGTCCAACGCTTCGAGCAGTTCACGGGCAAGAAGGCCGAACGGGAGCCCAAGCCATCAATCTGAATGGTACCTTCCGATGGAACGTGAAACGAGTCGCCGGCATCGGTTCTCTGCCCGTAGGTCGGACCATGAATGGCTGTGTTCACGCTCGGCGAAGCGGCGATCCAGTTCCGCAACCAGCGAATCGTCGTCAAGCGATGTCCCACCGTCGTCGACCGGCATCGTTTCCAAGAGTCGAGCAACCAATATTAGCCGCTCGTTTTCGGGCAGTTTCATTGCAGCTTGCAGTACCGTGTTTGTTGCTGTTTCCATGACATCCTCCCGCTCCAGAATCACGGATCGGTCGTTCGCATCTCTTGCACGTTACGTCAGTGAACGCAACACCTGTATCCGGGCAAGACAGCTAATGAGCAATCCTGCGAAAGAAGTCTGCGATTTGCGGCTTGCCAATTTTGCCTTCGGCAACGCCAAGAGTCAACTCAACGAGCCCTTCCTCATCGGCGTCCAGTTCAATGTTGTTTACGGCAAGGAAGATAATCGCCGCCGCTGCCCCCGCGCGTTTATTGCCGTCCAGGAACGGATGGTTCTGGACGATGTGGTACAGGTAGGCTGCCGCCATCGCGAACAGGTCTTCGTGGAGGAATACGCCTCCAAAGGATGCCTGCGGCATCGCAATCGCCGAGTGCAGCAGTCCCACATCACGAATGCCGTGCGCGCCGCCGTAGCGCTCAATCAGGCTGTGGTGAGCTCGCAGGACGTGATCCAGGTCCAAGAAAAGCGGCAGCATGGTGCAATCCTATTCCGCGAGTCGCTTCATCGCGCGACCAAATCGCGTGTGGACCATGTTCAGCGCGTCTTGGAACTTCTTGTCGTCCGCCGAGTCCCGAACGGGAGTGAGGATGAGACATTGGCCGTCGGTCATGATCTCGAACGGCGTATCGGGCGAGACTCGCAGCAGCTCGAGGATGGGCTTGTCCACGACCAATGCGTAGCTGTTGCCATGTTTGGTGAGGGTTTTGATCATAATAGTCAGCCTCGCTACCGTTGTCACATTGTACTTCTATTGTATCACCGAAAACCTGTCGCGGCAAGTCGGACCGGGTGCGGTGTTTCGGCACAGTCCACTGCGACGACGTGGTGGGCACTCACGAAGCATTTTTCACGTGCAGTTGGCCGATTTGGCGTTCCCAAAATATCGCGAGCGTAGTTCCATGCAGACCCCGCTTTGCTACCTAGCCAGTCCGTACACGCACCCTGACCCTGCGGTTCGCGAACAGCGATTCAAATTGGCCTGCCGCGCGGCGGCACATTTGATCCGCTCCGGTCAGTCCGTCTACTCTCCCATCGCCCACAGTCACCCCATTTGCGATTACGGCGTCGCGTCGGACTGGCGGCAATGGGAAGAGCACGACCTGAGATGCTTGGCCATTTGCGACGAAGTCGTGGTGCTCAAGCTCGAGGGCTGGGAGCACAGCGTTGGTGTTCAAGCGGAGATTGCCGCGGCCCGGGCGCTGGGCAAGCCGGTGTCGTTTATCGAGTACCCAGCAATGACGCGGACGGACGGCGCAGCGGCGATCGTTTCATGAGGAGGCCGGGCGTGGATGGTGCTATTGATGCGAAGGAAGCACGTCGTGGGCCAACGCCGATCTGTTGTCGGTATTAGTGACGCGGCGCGGTCGTCCCGGCCGACGCGGCATGCCCGCCAATCGCTTCACTTCGTCTTCAGCGATTCCGTAGGTCCCACCGATCTTGATCGTCTCGATTCGCCCCAGCTTGCACAGCAGCCGCACCCGGCTCGGGTCGACGTGCAGAACGGCGGCCGCTTCCGTGGTCGAGAGATAACGCATCATTCACCTGCCGATCGTAAAGGCGTCGTGCCGCAGACCTTCGTCGCCAAGGGTCAAGACGCCGGCGTAACGGTCCGTAATCGACAGCACGCGCCCGGGCAACTCCTCGGGCAAACTGGCGAAGTAGAAGCCGCGCTTGGTCTCAGCGAACGCAAGTGGATTGCCGCTACGGACCACCAGCAGCCTGGTCGGCTTCCGCCAGAGGCCGAGCATCACCAGCCGACCCTCTGCCGCCTCGGCGGCCCGCGCCGCACGGAGCCCCAACGCGCCGGGAAAGCGGGCCATCAACAGGCCCAGTGCCTCGCTATCGCACTGCGTCTGTGGCCTCAGTCGAAACCGCCGTATGAGCGCGTCGTGGTTCGCGACCACGCCGTTGTGGACGAACCATCCACGGCCAGCCGGGTGCGGATGGTTGTTGCGGTTGTCCTGGGGATTGCCGTGTGTGGCCCAACGGCAATGGCCAATGATGACCGCGGCGCCGCGGCATCGATCGAGGTCGCCCAGGTTCGCCGTGGCGGGGCCGGGGCGTTTAAACGTATGGATGGCCCCGTCGGCGCCAAGCCACGCCAGTCCGAACGCGTGGTGGCCCCGTTGTTGCGTCTCGACGGCGATCCGTTTGAGCCGCGCTATGTCTGGCCCTCGGCCGTCCTTGGTGATGAATCCGAAAACTCCGCACATCGCTGGGTTCTCCTTGTTGGCTTAGGCGTTTCGGTCGGTGCTGTCGAGCCGCCGCATTTCGACGACGTCGCGTCGCAACAATGCTGCAGCCACCTCGGCCTCGGCGCGCCGGGCAGCACTGTGCCATGGGCAAGTCGAGCTCGATCCGAAGAAGCCTTCGATCTCCCGCCGGCAGCGCTCGGCGGCGAACTCGATGATCTCGGCGTCCGTGGAACGGGCCACCTCGAGAACAGGTTCCATCCCGGCGGCCTCGACGATCTGCTGCCAGAAGACGAATCGCCATTGCGTGGCGACCATGGCGTTGGCCTTCCATTCGATCGCGCTGGTCGGGTTGGTGGCGAAGTCGTCGGTGAACGCCGTTTTGGCGTCTTCGTAGTCGGCCTTGGCCAACCGGGCCCTTCGCCGGATGTAGTCGACGAGCGTTTCGGTCTCCTGCGTCTGCGTCTCGGTCTTCATCGCGTCTCTCCGTTTGTTGGGGTTGCCATCATCAGGCGGCGGGAACCACCCGCCGCGACCCCCGTCGGGGTTTCGGCTTTAGGCTTGGGCGTCGTACTTCTTGGCCAGCCGTCGGAACTCGGTCTTGATCTGGTCTTGCGGGATGGCGTCGGAGATCCATCCGTATTGCTTGCCGCCGTGAATGCGGGCGTAGCCCTTGCCCCAGGCCAGGTAGCCCATCAAGCGCTCGGTCTCGCTCTGGCCGGGTCCCGATTTCTTCCAGCCGCCCGAAAGCGGCTTGGGCGACCAGCTCGGCATCCGCTTGCCGGCCAGAGCACGCTCGACCAATCCGAGGCAGACCTGGATCCAGCCGATCACCTTCGTCGTGCTCAGCGATCCGGAGAACACGCGGAACTCGACCGTGTCCTTGATTCCGCGGGCGAGGTTCGTCAGGTTCAAAGCGTGGTAGCGGTTGCGGTCGAGGGCGGGCTTGGGGCGCCTCGTCCCGCAGTCGCTGCGCGCTTTTGATGCGGACCTTCTTGTTGGTCTCCAGGTTTGTTGCGTCCCAGCCGCCGTAGCGGCTCTCGGCGTCGATCCGCACCGCGACGAGCCGGTTGGTCACCTTGGCGGTATACACGCCGCCGATCTTGACATCACCCTTCTTCATGACATGACTCCTTGGGGAAAAAGGAAACGGGAACTACTCACTCGACTTGAAGAACTTCGACACGGCCGACAGGCGCCGGCGTAGTCGAAGGTGTACTCGTCTTGCCAAAGGCGCAATTGCCGCTTGGCCTCTTGAAGGCTGCGAAGCAGGTGGGCGTCACAACCGTTGCCGTCCTGGTCCAGCACGACCAAAAGGTCGTCGACGATTTCAATGGTGTGGGGCGTCGTGGGGACGTCCGTGCCACCGGCCTCACCGACGAGCAGTCGGATCACCTCGATACAATCCCGTCGTCCGAATGTGTAGGCATCGGCCCACTGGTCAATCTCTTCAGTCGTAGCGCCGGATCGGATCTTGGCCGTGAGTTCGTCTCGCAGTTTCGCGATCTCCTCGGCGTGCCAGGTTTGGTCACGTGTTGGCATCGATGGTCTCCTTGCTGGTTAGTAGCCCCGGGTACTCTCGACGATCGTAATCTGAAATTCCGTGCGATCAGGCAGCGAGACGACCAAGCCATGGTTGTTCGTGAGCACGCCCGACTCGCGGAACGTGGTCACGCTGCCGCCGCTGCGCTCCAGCCATCGCTCGAGAAGTTTGGCGAGTTTGGCCTCGAATCGCTGCTCACTTATGCGTCGCTTCTTCATGGTCGTGGTCCTTTCGGTTGGATGCCGTCGCTGGTTTGCACATCCACCATGAGCCATGTTTTCGCGCATGCATCAAGCGGAATCCGGTCCGCGGCGAGCAGATCTTGGGAATGTCTGGCTGAACGATGAGCACCAGTAACGCTACAGGACGGTTGGCAGGCGGACTGAGCCCCCAGGGCTTACGGCTGGAAGACTTGGCGACCATTCTCTCCGCCTTGGGGCCCAAACCGGTCACGGTGGCCATGCTGCAGGCGGACATCGATGATGGAGCGCCGGTCAATTCGGACGGCACGCTGAATTTGGTCCAGTACCTGGCGTGGATACTGAAGGAGTCTCCCGGTGCCGGCGATTGACGTCCGCAACCTTCGCCCGGTCGACGTCTGTCGGCTGCTGAACTCCACGCCGCTGGGTCCGGTGCTGGACGAGCGGAAGCTGTATCGCCACCGCACCCGGGCAGGCTTTCGTTTCAGCGACGGCCGGCATATCGACCTGTTCCGCTATGCAGCGTGGCTGGTCGAGCTGCGCCATACGCCGCGGCCGCAAGCGACGGAAGACCCCTACGCGGTGATGAAGGAGCGGGCTCGGGCACGCAACGCGGCCTTGGCCCTGGCGGGACGAGACATCGGAGAGCTGCCGGATATCGCCAATCCAGGGCGTCGCGCCCTTGCGGCCGGCGACTTCCGCTACTTCTGCGAAAGCTATTTTCCGAGCACGTTTCACTTGCCGTGGTCGCCAGATCATCTGAAGGTGATTGCGAAGATCGAACAGGCCGTTTTGCATGGCGGCTTGTTTGCGATGGCTATGCCCAGAGGCAGCGGCAAGACTTCGAAGTGTGAATGCGCTTGCATCTGGGCGGTGCTGTATGGCCATCGCGACTTCGTCTGCCTGGTCGGCAGCGACGAAGGGCACGCAATGGACATGCTCGATTCGATCAAGACCGAACTGGACGGCAATGATCTCTTGCTGGCAGACTTTCCCGAGGTCTGCTATCCCATTCAGTCGCTTGATGGGATCGCCAATCGCTGTGCCGGTCAGCTCTATCGCGGTGAACGAACCCACATCGGCTGGACGGCCAAAGACATTGTCCTGCCCACCATTAAGCCGGTTGGATGGCTGGAGAACGAGCAGTTGCGATTGTTTGTCCGCCCTGACGGCCACTCGATGGCCAGCGGCGCGATCATCAAGGTCGCCGGCATTACCGGGCGGATTCGCGGGATGAAGAGCAAAGCGTCAGACGGTCGTTCGATTCGGCCGTCGCTGGTCGTGATCGACGATCCACAGACCGACGAAGCTGCGCGGAGCCTTTCCCAGTGCGCCACCCGAGAAAGCATTCTGGCGGGTGCCATTCTGGGCTTGGCCGGGCCGGGCAAGAAAATCGCCGGCGTGATGCCATGCACGGTGATCCGCCCAGGCGACATGGCCGACAACATCCTCGATCGCCACAAGCATCCAGAATGGAACGGCGAGCGGACCAAGATGGTCTACTCGTTTCCAAGCAACGAGAAGCTCTGGTCTCGATACGCGGAGATCCGTGCCGAGAGCCTTCGGGCGGAGCGCGGCCTTTTGGATGCTACCGAGTTCTACCATCAGAACCGTAGCCAGATGGATGAAGGTGCGGTGGTCGCCTGGCCGGAGCGTTTCAATCACGACGAATTATCTGCGATCCAGCATGCCATGAATCTCAAGCTACAAGACGAACGGGCCTTTTGGGCTGAGTATCAGAACGAGCCGCTGCCTGAAGACACCGCACCACAGGATGATTTGACGGCCGACCAGATCGCCGGCAAACTCAACCGCATGGGCCGCGGCGAAGTGCCGTTGGGTTGCAGCCAGTTGACCATGTTCATCGACGTGCAGCAGAACCTCTTGTTCTACGTGGTGGCCGCTTGGCAGGAGGATTTCACGGGTTACATCATCGACTACGGGGCCTATCCCGACCAGCGGCGGCCCTACTTCACGATCCGCGATGCGCAGCCGACCTTGAGCCAAGTCGCCCGCGGCACTGGCTTGGAAGGGGCGATCTATGTTGCTCTGGAATTGCTCACCGCCCAGCATTTGGGGCGTGAATGGCGCCGCGACGACGGGGCGTTGATGCGGATTCGAGCGCTGTCTGATCGACGCCAACTGGGGCCTGTCGACCGACGTGGTCTATCAGTTTTGCCGTCAAAGTGCACATGCGGCCGTGCTCCTGCCCAGCCACGGTCGCTTTGTCGGGGCTTCAAGCCTTCCGTTTTCGGAATACAAGCGAAAGATGGGCGACCGCGTCGGTCACAACTGGCGCATCCCCAACGTGCAGGGCAAGCGGGCCGTGCGCCACGTCGTCTTCGACACAAACTACTGGAAGTCGTTCATCTACGGGCGGCTGTTAGTGCCGATGGGCGACAAGGGCTGCCTGTCACTCTTTGGCGATCGGCCAGAGCAGCATCGTCTGTTTGCGGAGCATCTTACCGCCGAGTATCGCGTGCCGACCCAGGGTCGTGGCCGGACGGTAGACGAGTGGAAGCTGCGGCCGGAAACCAGCGAAAACCACTGGTTGGACTGCCTGGTGGGTTGTGCTGTGGCAGCGTCAATGCAGGGGGTTGTGCTACCAGGTACTGTCGTCGGGCCCGCGCCGAAACGAGCGAGGATCAAGTTGTCGCAGCTGCAGAGAAAACGCGGTTAGTCGCTGAATCGGTGACTCTGGTGCAGCTATTTGTTACCTGCTCGTTGGTGCCGAGACAAGGGAATGCAGGTATTCCGGGGCGAAATCTGCTCCGTTTGGCCACGCCAGTGTGTGTCCGACGATCGAGAACGACTTAAAGTACTCGGTGTCTCGAAGCGGTTCGAAGATCGGCCCATCCAATGAATCGGACAAGTCGATCTCTGCAGTCGTGCCGTCGTTAAACGACACGCGAACGCGGTGGTTCACGAGGTACTCGGCCTCGGTTACATGCAGGAACATAAATCTACTCCAGAGGCTCGATCGGATTCAATGGTTCTCGGGCCTGAATGAGTTCCCAGTCTCGAAGTAGTTCGTCTTGATGAAGACTGTACCAATCGAGAACTGCCGTCAACGCTCGCCGAGGGAACTTCCCTTCGACGATGCCGCTGTCGATGTCGACAGTGATCTCATGCTCTCCATACTCGGCGTGGAAGTGAGGCGGTGGATGATCGCGGTAGTACATCCGGATCACAATTCCGAGGAATCGGCTGATTTCGGGCATTCGTCGATGGAACTTGGCTGTTTTGAGAATCACGCTTGGGACGACCCGCGGACTGGCGATGGCCTCGCCGCCCCAATTCAGTATATCGTGCGATCCGACGACGGCCATAGCGCCCAATTCTACCGAAGCCACCAAAAATCCGTTTGGTGCATGTGCTGCGCTGGCGCTACAACACGGGCAGTGCCGCGGCGAGAACATCCAAGCGGATTGAGCCCGTTTCCATGGCCGACGAACTCTCTCACGTGATCGAAACCAACGCCCAAGGGCCGGCGAAGGCCTCGGGCGACTCCGGAAGCATGGAGCAACACCCGCTGCCGGACCAGATCGCCGCCGACCGGTACCTGGAGAGCAAGAAGGCGGCACGGCGGAAGGGGCTGGGCATCGGAATGAAGAAATTGGTGCCGCCGGGAGCAGACTGAAGGGAAAGCACGGACGTGTTGGGGTGGTTGAAGAATATCCGGAGCAGAGAAGCACCGCGGCGCACGGTCCGCACCGTGCACGTGCCGCTAAAGGTCCGCAGCCGCTACGACGCCGCGGCCACCACCGACGATAATCGCCGGCACTGGGCCAACGCCGACCACCTCTCGGCCGGCGCCGCCAATAACCCCCAGGTCCGCCGCACGCTCCGCAGCCGCGCCCGCTATGAAGTGGCCAACAACAGCTACGCCCGTGGGATTGTGCTGACGTTGGCCAACGACTGCGTGGGAACCGGGCCGAGACTCCAGATGCTTACCGACGACGCCCAGGCGAATCGCCTGGTGGAACAGGAGTTCATGCGGTGGGCCGATGCGGTGAATCTCGCCGAAAGACTCCGCACGATGCGAATGGCCCGTGCCGAGTCGGGCGAGGCCTTTGGCATGCTGGTGGCCAATCCAAAACTCGACTCGGCGGTGAAGCTGGATTTGCGGCTGATTGAGGCGGATCAGGTGGCCACGCCCGATCTGATCCGCAAACCCCTTGGCGCCAACGCCGTCGACGGGATCGTCTTCGACGCCCAAGGCAATCCGCTGGAATACCACGTCCTGAAGAGCCACCCAGGCGACACGATGGCCGGCTTTTCGTTGGACTACGACCGCGTGCCGGCGGCCGCGATCGTCCATTATCTTCGCAGCGATCGGCCCGGCCAGTCCCGCGGCATCCCCGAGATCACGCCGGCACTGCCGCTTTTTGCCCAGTTGCGGCGGTATACGCTGGCGGTGATTGCCGCCGCGGAGACAGCAGCCGATTTCGCCGCCGTGCTCTACACCGACGCACCGGCCAACGGCGAAGCCGATCCGGTCGAGCCGATGGACCTGGTCGAGTTGGAACGGCGGATGGCCACGGTCCTGCCAGGCGGATGGAGGCTTGGCCAGATCCAGGCCCAGCAGCCGGCTACTACATACCTAACCCGATTTCAACTCGGGATTTTCCTATGAACACGGACGTTCAAGACGGCGCAGAAGTCTCGCAAATTCCCGACGCTTTCGCGGATGCGTGGGCCGCGGTCTTTATCGACGTCTACGAGAAACTGAAGGAACGCGGCGAATTACCGGACGACGACGAGCCAAACCAAGGAGACGAATCGTGCTCTACATAACATGCGAAGCGGAGTTGGATCTTCCAATCAGCAGCGAGCGAGTGCTCGCTCGGCTGGCGACGATGTTCGACGGCAAGGCGCCGGTGTCGGCCGACGAACTCGCAGTCTCGCTTGGTGGCGATTTGACGGCCATCCAAGCCGTGCTGCGCCGGGCGTCGCATTCCGGCCTGGTGCATGAAGTCGTCGGCCAGGGGTGGCTGCCAATCCAGTAGGAGTTTCGCATGGTCGCCCTACCGCCCGTCCACGTCCGCGAGTACAACGACGAGCCCGAACAGCCGTCGACGCCTGCGCAGTTGGCGGCGGAGAAGGCTTACAGGCAGGCGTTCTACGGCGGTGTGCGCGACGCGTCGCGGCTGCCATTCGACGAGTTCATGGAGGCGCTCGACGCCGCCGAGACGGAGCGGCGGAAGACCCGAGAGCGATATCAGGTCATCGTGCCGTCCTGGGTGTACCTGAATCGGCCCGATGAAAAGTGGCTCGACGGGGATCAGTTCATGTATGTGCCCGGCTACGAGCCGGACGCCGCCCGGGCCCGCGGCCGCTTCCAGGCGCTGGACCTGGTCCGGCAGTTCACCTGGGAACTGGCCGACGAGATCCCGTTCGAAGCGATCCAGGCTTTCGTGCTGCGCCCCTGGGCCGACCGCTTGAAGCCTTGGGTCACCGAGAACGTCGACACGCTGGTCTACCCCGACGACCCCTGGGACGTCTGCGACAAGGAGCAGCGGGCGGTACTCGACTGCTTCAAGCCGCTCGCCAAGGAGATCGCCGACCGCGATCCGCTTTACTCCCTCCCGCAATTCCGCAGTGCCCGCGATCTGCTGCTCGAGTTCGCGCAGCTCAAGCAGCCGGTGATCGAAGGCCTGCTGCGCCAGGGCGAGACGATGAACGTAATCTCGGCGTCCAAGATCGGCAAGTCCTGGCTGGCCACCGACCTGGCCCTGGCCGTGGCCACCGGCCGCGACTGGCTCGACACCTTTCCGACCGTCAAGGGCGACGTGCTCGTCATCGACAACGAATTGCACCCCGAGACGTCGGCCACCCGCATCCCGAAGGTGGCCGAAGCCCGCGGTATCGATCTGGATGAGTACGGCGACCACGTGTTCATCGAGAACCTGCGCGGCCAACTGCGGACGCTCCCCGAGCTGGACCCTTACTTCCGGGCCATCGAGCCGGGCCGATTCAACCTGGTCGTCTTGGACGCCCTTTACAGATTGCTGCCGGCCGACGCCAGCGAGAACGACAACGCCGCGATGGCGGCGATCTACAACCGCTTGGACCAGATCGCCGCCCGTCTGGCCTGCGCCATCGTGAGCGTCCACCATGCCAGCAAGGGGCTGCAGTCGGGCAAGTCGGTGACCGACGTCGGGAGCGGCGCCGGTAGTCAGGCCCGGGCGACCGATACGCACCTGATTCTGCGCCCGCACCAGGAGCCCGACGCCGTCGTGCTGGAAGCTGCCGTGCGCTCCTGGCCCCCTGTGAAACCGATGTGCCTGCGCTGGAATTTCCCTGTGTGGACCAGGGACGACTCGCTCGACCCTGCCGACCTGCGTCTCGACTGGCCGAAGCGGCGCAAGAAGGCCAAGAAGGAAAGCGAGCCGGCCGAGCCGGAATGGACGCCCGAACGTTTTGTGGAGCAGTTTGTCGGCCCAGTCCCACAAGACGGCAAGGCGATCGTCGCGCTCGCCGCCGAGCAAGGCCTGTCGAAGCGTAAGGCCAAGGATCTGCTCCGTCTGGCCGAAAGCCAGGGCGCTGTGCATCGCTGGAAGTATGGCCCAAGAACCCCGGTTGGCTTTGCCACTTCACCCCAAGCGGAGGATGCAACATGAGTTCATGCGTGTGCGCGCATCCCCCTACTACCCCCTAGGCCGTGCGAGCACGCACCGGCCTACGCTGCGCTGGCCGGATGCATGCACGCACGGCCTGCAGGGGTAAGCGCGAACGGGCGCGCACGAGAGAAGGAACAGACGCCCCCTATTCGCCCACGTTCGCCCGTGTTGGTCGACTTGTCGTCGATAGCCCTGCGGATGGCCCACCGCATGGCCGCCAACGCGGCGTGACGTGGGCGAACGACGGGCGGGCCGATGCCCGGCAACGGGTCCTACCGGCCGATCGGCCCGTCCGAAAGGCCCGTGGGAACTATCGCAGACCAAATGACAGTTTGTTTTCCTGTACATATCGGAGAAAACCATGCGAACCGCCCCGTTTCACGCCCTATTTGCCGCAGATAACGTCAACCCCAACGAGAGTTTCGACGAGAATCCGCGCGACATAGTTTCGGCCGCGGAAGTCATCTTCGCCATTGACGTGATGTCCGGCCACAAGGCGCTGGTGTTCGGCCGGGACGTGCTGGAAGGCATCGCCACCGGCGGCGTCGCCCAGGCCGTCGAGACGGTTGGCGTCGAACTCGACATGGAAACCGACGAACTTGAGCGCCTCGTCGCCTTGGTGCGCGTCGTCAAAGGCCACGACGACTATCAAGCGGGGGAGTGAACGCCATGCCAGCACCATCGCAACCGACCGTCGTCAAGATTACGCACCTACGGGACTGCCTGGGCATCGCGTACCAGCAGGTGGTGCGTACCGATGAGCCCATCGTCATCCAGCGCTACGGTAAGACCGACGTCGTCATGGTCGCCAAGTGGGAATACGACTTCTTCAAGCAACTGGAAGCCGGCATCAAGGCCGGGTGCTGCCCTGTCGGGCGAGAAAGGGGAGAAGCATGCCCATGCTCGCTGAGCGGCTGACAATCGACACCATCTTGGCCCGCACCGAAGCCCTGTGCCGGCGGATCGCGGCCAAGGACCTGGTCGCCGCGCCCTTGTACATCGTGAAACAATCGAAGGTGCCGGCCGAGTTCGGCGGGGCGGCCGATTGCAGCGGATTCACGACCCCCGACTTGGACCTGTACTTACGAGACACCATCGCAACCGCTTGGCGCGGCCGCGGCCCCTGCATGGTGGTCAACGACAACGACTTTACCGAGCAAATGGACGCCGCCGATATCGAATCGGCCATCGCGGCCACGGCTCTGCACGAACTGGCCCATATCGTTCAGCGGCCTGCGCTCTTTCGCGACCGCCAGAACGAAGATCCGGACAAGCTCGTGTACGAAGCGTTATGCGTTGGCCACATCGTCGCCACAGAGCCAGGGCCAGATTCGGCCGCGGCGACAGCCAAACCATACTACGGGCACGAAGCCGGCTTTATCCGCGTTGCTCTGCACCTTCGTTACCGTGCTGAACTGGCCTGCGCGCTCGTCCCGCTCTTTGGCTTTTGTGCCGGTAACTTGTACGGCCTGTCGCACCCGACTCGCTACCTCGCAGCACTGGCCGACGAGCCGGCCCGGCTCATCGATGCCAGCTTCAAGGAGATCATCGCCACCCCTTATCCCGAAGAGTTTTCGCGCCTGTGGGCTTCGGACTTGGCCCACTGGCTTTCCTGATGTGTCCCCTGTTCAAAGGAGTCTTTCGTTATGTCTATCGCAGCCGTGATTGAGAAGGTCGTCGGCAAACAGCGCGACCGCCAAGCGACCTACGCAGCCGACTTCCGCGGCATCGTTGCCAAGATAGCCGACGGCAAGGAGCCCGACGTCGACGTGATCGATCAGGTTCTGCACGACGCCGGCAAGTCGTTGGACGACCTGCGTAAGGCGGTGGAGTTGCTGCAGAAGCGACGCGCACTTCGGGAGACGCTGGACCGCGTTCCTGCTCTGCAAGCGGAACGGCAGGAGATCGAGCGCCAACTGAACGCGGCTTACATCGCCTTGGAAGAAGCCGAAGAGAAGCATGCCGAAGTGACCCACCCGCTGCGCTGTCGGCTCGACAAGCTGATGGACGAGCTACGGGATACCGACAGGGCCAAAAACGAACTTGATCGCACCTGCACCGACCAAACCGTTCTGTCGGAACTGAAGGCGCTCTCGGAAGAGATCGATGCTCGCCGGCAAGACGCGTCGCGGCACCGCGACGCGGCCAAGGCCGCCAGGGACCGGGCGAACCTCGAACGAAACGACGCCGAGCGAGCGAAGTCAATTTGGCGGGGCGAGGACCAGGTCAAGGAACACCTGGAACGCGCCAAGGAGTTCGATCGTCAGGTCACCGAACCCGAAGCGGAGGCCCTGAAGATCGAAAAGCACATCGCCACCTTGGCTCGCAAAGACGCGGCAATCCGTGAACGAAAACTCGTGCCCTAAGAGCCGATTCCTCGGCGGCGGGCCGGTCCCGCAGGCATTGCTCTTTGACAATACATCTATGTGTTGAGCCGCCGGGGCTGGCGACCCCGGCGGCTCAGTGAAATATATGACACCACTAGCAATCCCTAAGAGGGGGTGGTATAGTCAGCAAATTGGTACCAGATGCCTCGCGTTCCGGATCTGGCGAGTAGCAACAACTTCATCGCTGAGCCACTCACCTCCTGCACCAACTTGACGGGGACCACGACCGTGAAGGAAGCCGCAGCCCGAATCAAGATCAACCGACTGCTCGAAGCCACCGGTTGGCGGTTCTTTCCTGAGGACGGGAAGCCGGCGAATGTGTGCCTTGAGCACGGTACCCGGATCAAGTCTGCTGACCTTGATGCCCTAGGGGAAGACTTTGAGCGAACCGACAAGGGCTACATCGACTTCCTGCTCTTGAATGACAAGGGATTCCCCCTCATCGTCCTCGAAGCCAAATCCGAGGAGAAGGACCCGCTTTCAGCCAAGGAACAGACCCGCAAGTACGCCCGCTCACAGAACTGCCGATTCGTCATTCTGTCCAACGGAAACCTGCACTACTTCTGGGATCTGGAGCGCGGCAACCCGTACATCGTCACGTCCTTTCCGTGGCCAGAGTCCGTCATCGATTTCGAGAAGGTGTATCCCGACCCGAAACGCCTAGTTCAAGAAACCGTCGACGACGACTACATCGCGCTGACACAGCGGCCTAACTACGCCGGCGACGCTGGATGGCTCAACGAACAGGATCGGCCGCGTTATATCGAAACGAACAAGCTCCGCTTCCTCCGTCCCTATCAGCTACGTGCAGTCCACGCCATCCAACGAGCCGTTAAGGATGGCAAGGACCGGTTCCTCTTCGAGATGGCTACCGGCACTGGTAAGACGCTGCTCGCCGCGGCCATCATCAAGCTTTTCCTCCGCACGGGGAATGCCAAGCGTGTCCTTTTCCTTGTCGACCGTCTGGAACTCGAGGACCAAGCATGGAAGAACTTCATCGCCTACCTCAAGAACGACTGTGCGACACTCATTTACAAAGAGAACCGCGATGATTGGCGGCGGGCCGAGATCGTCGTTACGACCATCCAATCCCTTCTTTTCAACAACAAGTACCAGCAGCGATTCTCGCCGACTGACTTCGACCTTGTCATTTCCGACGAGGCTCACCGCTCCATCGGCGGCAACGCCCGCGCCGTATTCGACTACTTCGTCGGCTACAAGCTCGGTCTCACGGCCACGCCGAAGGACTATCTCAAGAACTTCGACCGCGACGATCCGACAACGAAGGACCCTCGTGAGTACGAGCGGCGGTTGATGTTGGACACGTATCGCACGTTCGGCTGTGAAAGTGGTGAGCCGACTTTCCGTTACTCCCTCATCGATGGCGTGAAGGAAGGCTACCTGATCAGTCCGACCGTCATCGACGCTCGCACTGGTATCACCACCAAGCTTCTTTCCGACGAGGGATTCATCGTTCGGGTGAGTGACGACACCGGCGAAGACGCTGAGGAAACGTACAAGCAGCGAGAGTTCGAGAAAAGGTTCTTCTCAAAAGCCACCAACCAGCTCTTCTGCAAGACCTTCTTGGAAAATGCTCTGCGCGATCCGGTCACCGGTGAAATCGGCAAGTCGATCATCTTCACGGTGAGCCAACGCCACGCAGCTAAGATCGCGCTCATTCTCAACGAGATGGCCCACCGGATGTTCCCAGGCAAGTATCAGTCCGACTTCGCCGTTCAGGTGACGTCCAGCGTGACCGATGCCCAGCAGTTCACCGTAAACTTTACAAACAATAACCTTCTTGGCTCCGGCAACTTCAATGCGTCCTATCGCACTAGTAAAGCCCGGATTTGCGTCACTGTCGGCATGATGACTACGGGCTACGACTGTCCGGACCTCCTCAACCTTGGCCTCTTTCGACCGATCTTCTCACCGACGGACTTCATCCAGATCAAGGGACGCGGCACCCGAAAGCACGATTTCCGCGAGCAATTGCTAGACGAGAACCTCAAAGCCGTTCTGGAACATCCGCATAAGAAGACCTTCAAGCTCTTCGACTTCTTCGCCAACTGCGAATATTTCGAGGAGAAATACAATTACGACGAGGTCATCGACATGCCCAAACCGCCCAGCGGCGGCGAAGGGGGTGTTGGTGACGGTGGCGGCGGTCCCCAGCCTATCCCCGGTGCGTACGAGCACCTCGGCGAAGACATTCTTGAGTCCATCAAAGAGGAAGCGATCGGCGCCGAGGGCATGAAGATCGACCGGATGTTCTTCGAGAAGTTCGAGGAGACCGTCAAGGAAGACCCCGCCATCGTGGACGCTATCGAGCAAGGCAAATGGGATCAGGTCATTGACTACGTCAACGAACAGGTATTCAACAGGCCGGATGAGTACTACACGCTTGACAAGCTCCGCCGCGCCGCAGCCGTTGACCGGCGGATCACACTACGTGAAATCCTTCAGAAAGTTTTCGGCCTGATTCCGAGGTTCAAGTCCAAAGACGAGCTCCTCGAAGAGGAGTTTGCCAAATTCGTCAACGACTACAAGCCGATTGCCGAGGACGTGGTCGCGATCCCCGCGATCAAGCACTATTTCAAGGCCTACGCCACTAGTGATCAGTTCCGTTGTATCATTGATAGTCGGGACTTCGCGCAGCTTGCGACCAATTCCATCTTCTCGATGAAGGACCTCAAGGCCGTGCCGGAGAAGTACCGCACCCTCGTGCCGGAGTATATCAAGGATTACATCCCCCTGAACCAGTTTGCAGCGTAGAGGAAGTGAATGCTGGGGACCGAAACACGTCGCCGAATTGACACCGCCCGCGACATCCTCGTGGGCAAGGTGCCCGACCCGAAATCGCAGGTCGAACAGATCACGATTGCACTGATCTACAAGTTCATGGACGACATGGACCTTCAAGCGGAAGAGCTTGGGGGCAAACGCAAGTTCTTCAGTGGCGACTTCGCCCAGTATGGTTGGGCCAAGTTAATGCACTCTGGCCTTGGTGGTCATGAATCGCTGAATCTCTACGCCGAAGCAATCGCTCGCATGCCAGAAAACCCTGGCATACCGCCGCTATTTCGTGACATCTTTAAGAATGCCTACCTTCCGTATCGCGATCCTGAGACCCTCCGCGCCTTCCTAAAGGTGATCGACGAGTTTGAGTACGATCATTCTGAGCGGTTGGGCGACGCCTTCGAATACCTTTTGTCGGTTCTCGGCTCGCAGGGCGACGCTGGCCAGTTCAGGACACCGCGACACATCATCGACTTCATCGTGCAACTTGTGGACCCCCAAAAACACGAGACGGTTCTCGACCCCGCGTGCGGCACGGCGGGCTTCCTGATCTCGTCCTACAAACACATTTTGAGGGCCAACAGCACGTCGAATGTCATTGCCTCAAACGGTGGCAGCGGTGATAGCGCCCTTCATACGTCGCAGATACCCACAGCCAATGGCGATCTGCTTACTCCTGATGAACGCAGGTCGCTCGCCGAGAATTTTCGTGGGTATGACATCTCGCCGGATATGGTCCGATTGTCCCTTGTCAACATGTATCTGCACGGTTTTGCCGACCCGCATATCGTTGAATACGACACGTTGACCAGCCAAGACCGCTGGAACGAGCATGCCGATGTCATTCTTGCTAACCCACCGTTTATGACGCCTAAGGGCGGAATTAGGCCCCACAACCGCTTCTCTGTGAAATCAAAGCGGTCTGAGGTGCTGTTCGTCGACTACTTCCTTGAGCACCTTTCGCCCACCGGGAAAGCCGGATTTATTGTTCCAGAAGGTATCCATTTCGTTGCTCATGCCGGACATCTCCAATTACGGCGATTGCTGATTGATGGTGGTTTGCTTCTCGCAGATATCACGCTCCCTCATGGCGTCTTCAAGCCGTATGCGAGCGTGAAGACGCACATACTGCTCATCGACCGCTCTCTAGCTCGTCAATGTGACTCGGTATTGTTCATTGAGGTCGAGAACGACGGCTTCACCCAAACTGACACTCGGGAGCCAATTGACGGATCACAGCTGCATGTTGCCGCCAAGGCGGTCGCCAGCTTCAAAGAGGCGGCCAATCGCGGAGAGGCATGGACTAATAACGTTGAGGGCATCCGAACATACTGCGTGACGAAGACGGACTTGGTATCGGGACGCGTGTCTCATCTCTTGGGCAGATGGCACGACCTGCCTAACCGTGTGGTCCATCGCGAGGGTGTACCCCTGATGCGCATCGGTGATCTATGCGAGATACGGAATGGCCTATCGCCAAACATGGCTACTCCACCTGGGGAGCACATTCTTGTAGTACCGGCTGAGGAGCGCAAATCTGCGGATCACTGGGACTTCGACGGCAAAGCGGTTTGTGTGCCGCTGATTTCATCGTCAGGTCATGGAAAGGCCGACATCAAGCGTCTGCACTACCAGGAAGGGAAATTCGCCTTGGCGACTACGATGTGCGCCTTGTTCGTGAGGGACGAGAATATACTGAATCCTCGCTATTTACATCTGTTCTTGAGCACGACATGTGACGAGTTAATAGTGCCATTGATGTGCGGCGCAACGAATGTCACGATGGACAGCGAGCAACTGAAGGACGTGCTCGTGCCGGTGCCGGAACGAGCCACCCAAGACGAGATCGTCGAGGCGGACCTTGTTGACACACGCGCTGTCGAAATGGCAAATATAGCTGAATCTCTTAGGACTGCGACGGTCGATCCGCAGATCGTTCAACTCGCGGAGCGTGTGATAAATGAGGTCGCAGAGCTGCGGCGTGTGGCTAAGGACAAGACTTCAGTTAGCGCGCTATTGAGGTAACCGCGCGCGAATGTACCATTGGCATCGCGATGCCATTCAGGCGAACTGCTCTATTCAAAGAGCGTTACGCGCCCGAATTGCTTAAGGAGATCCTCTAGCTCGCTTGAAGGTGACAAGTTGCGGAATCGTCGATCGATACCAAGGAACCCTTTGTACATTTCGTATCCCTCTGCGCGTGCCCAATATATTGCTAGGTACATCGCGGAGAAGGCTAGTTCATCGTCCCCGTCTCTCAACGCGCGAATCGCCACATCGCCCATTTTCTGTTCAATCTGGCGATCCATGCATATGAGAGAGTAAACGTCTTGCCCCGGGCAGCCCCGTTGCCATAACTCCCAGGGAGCGGCCCTCATTAAAGTGGCTATCTCCTCTACCGACCACTGAAAATGAGTCTGGACCTTCTTGCAGACCGGCTCTGGGATCCAGTTGCCCTTATGCCAGAAGATATCGGGATGAGGTGTTGCGTGGGCCAAGATGCGTATTACAAACATTAGCTGCTCGTCCTTAAACATACCGATCAGGTGGCGCAGCAAGATAAGCACGCCAGGGTCCGAGCGGCCGATGCCAAAACAATCGAGCAGAGCGACATACCGTTCCGATTCGTCGTCCGACGTCAGCCGCAACAGCGCAGGGCCAGCGACCCATTGAAGTCGATGCGAATGAAAGCATGCTTTGAAGGCCGTGTGAAGCGTCCCGGGAGAAAGGACACTCGCGGTGTCGATGGGAATGTATGACGGAAGCGGCTTATTGACTGTCTGTAGAAACCCGCTGATATTGCACCATCGCAGCTGCCGATCTTCAGGATCGTAGACAATGCCTGCAACCGGAATGCTGGAGTGTCGCCAGAGCGTTGCATGATCCTCGTCTAGTGGAATGCCGTACCCGCCAGGGCGCCGATAGGAAGCGCCGCCCTTAACCTGAACGGCCACGCAAAGCCCGGTGACGTTGTCGCCCTCGCTAAGATCGACGTAGGCATCTTTTCCGTAATCGTTTGCAAGCTCCACTTCCTGAAATACGCAGTCGCACGATTTCGAAGAATGCCCTAGCAGCATTTACAGCCTCGCGTTCAATCTTCCTATTTTTTCGAAGCTTCATGGCATTCCTTCGTGCCATCATTTTCATGTCTTGGACGTTTGTGGTCAATCCACGGGGGTACGGCGACGGCGCTTGAGCTTTCTTTCGACCCGAGGTAACTGTCTGTCACAGGCATCGCGGTGGTCGCGACGCCAAACCGAACCCCAAACGAAAGGGAACGACAGATGGCTACCAAGAACACCGCCACGACAAAGGCCGCCAAGCCGGCCGCGACCAAGGCCAAGACGCCTGAGCCGGCCGGCAACAGGAAGCTCAGCCAGATCGACGCCGCCGATCGCGTGCTCTCGGAAACGAGCGAGCCAATGACCTGCGCGGCGATGGTCGACACCATGCAGACCAAGGGCTATTGGAGGAGCCCGGGCGGCAAGACGCCGCAGCAGACGTTGTACGCGTCGATCCTGCGGGAGATTGCCAACAAGGGGCCCGAGTCGCGATTCCGCAAAGCGGAGCGCGGCAAATTCGCCCACGCCTGAGTTCCACAGCGCACTCGCGTCCCACTTCCTACCCCGGGCGACCGCCTGGGGTTCTTTTCGGCCACTTTCGGCTCGGCGATTCCGCCGCCGAATAGAAGCCGCCCTTTCTGACGAAAAGGTCGAGCCCCAACTCTAAACACGTCCGGGACTTCGGGCACCGCTTATTCGCTTGCTGTTTCTCCGAAAACATGGCTCCTGTGTGAATGTACAAACGATATGGTTATCCACTTGACTCCACCTGCCCCAATACGTAGTGTTTGCGGGTATGGAAAACTACCCGCGTACTGTTTTGGAGCTGGAGGACAGGTTCTCCACGGAGAAAGCCTGCCGGGACTATTTGGTGCAACTGCGTTGGCCAGACGGTTTTGTCTGTCCGCGATGCACAAACCACGGAGGCTGGCCGGCCACCCGCGGCCGAATCGTCTGCGGCGCGTGTCGCTACCAAGCCTCGGTTACCGCCGGCACGATCTTTCAGGACATTCGCAAGCCACTGCGGCTGTGGTTTCGAGCCATTTGGCATGTGACCAGCCAAAAGAACGGCGCCAGCGCGGCGAGTCTGCAGCAGGTTCTGGGGCTTGGAAGCTATCAGACGGCTTGGACGTGGTTGCACAAGTTGCGTCGGGCGATGGTGCGTCCGGGGCGAGACCAACTTCACGGCCGCGTGGAGGTGGATGAAACCTACGTGGGTGGAGAGGATGCCGGACTTGGCCGAGGCGCTGGGCGGCATATAGGCAACAAAGCATTGGTGGCAATCGCTGCAGAAGAAAATGGACGAGGCATAGGACGAATCCGTATGGCTTGCATTCCTGAGGCAACGAAAACGCACCTGCACGGCTTTATCCAACGGGCCATCGAGCCTGGAAGTGTTGTGCATACCGACGGGCTTAGGGCGTATGGAGGCGTGGAGCCTCTTGGATACGGCCATGAAGTGTCTGTTCTGCTGGGTAAAGGCGAGGATGCCGCGATCCGGCTGTTGCCGCGAGTGCATCGGGTGGCGGCCCTGCTGAAGCGGTGGTTGCTGGGAACCCATCAAGGAGCGGTAAGCGTGGAGCATTTGGATTACTACCTCGACGAATTCACATTTCGTTTCAACCGACGGACTTCCGCTTCACGCGGCAAGTTGTTCTACCGTTTGCTCCAGCAAGCCGTGCAAATCGAGCCGGTTCCCTACAAATTGATCGTTGGTGGCAAGCCCAACCAATCCGCGAAACACAAGCAGTAGTGGTTGGTGGAGTCAAGTGGATAACCATAACAAACGAACATGTACCACCCACCAGGAGCCAAACGATGGACGCCAAAGACCTGACCTTCGGAGTAGAGATCGAGACGATCGCCCCCGACAGCGCCGTCCGCGACGACGGGCTGCAAATCGGACCCTACAAGCACGGTCGACAGGTGCCATACCTGCCACAAGGCTGGAAGGCCGAGGCCGACGGCTCGATCAACAACGGAGGCGGCGGCCACAAGTGCGAGATCGTAAGCCCGGTCCTCAAAGGCGAAGAAGGTCTGGCCCAGGTAGCCACGGTCCTTCGCACGCTCGAGGCCAAAGGCCACCACGTCAACATCAGCTGCGGGGTCCACGTACACGTCGGCTGGAAGCGCGATTGGCCGAGCGAGGCCTTGGCTCGGTTGGTCACGATCGTGGCCTACGTCGAGAAGGGCCTCTACGCGATCACCGGCAGCAAGAGCCGGGAGCGCGGAACCTTCTGCGGCGGCGTACGCAAGTACGGCAACGACAAGGCCGCCAAGCCGAACCTCGACCGCAATCGCTACCACGCCTTGAACCTCACGAACCTCGCCCGCGGCACCAAAGACACGGTCGAGTTCCGCGTTTGGTCCGGATCCTTGAGCGCCGTAAAGGTGGTCGGCTGGATCCAGGTCTGCCTCGGATTGGTCGAGCGGGCCTTGGCCGGCAAGCGGATGCCCACCTGGAACCCCAAGCCCTTGAGCGGTGGCTGGAAGAAAGCCGGCCCGGGCCAGAGCGAAGCAGAGCGCTTGATGGGCTACCTGGCCTGGGGAAAAGGCTACGCCCGCATCCACGGCGGCAAGCAATACGGATGGATTTCGGACGCCATCCCGCAGGACGAGATCAAGACCGAGTTCCGACGCTTGGCCAAGAAGTACGACGCCCAAGCCTAAAGAAAGGACAACGAAGCGATGTGCGGGATTTTCGGATTCATTGGCAGACACGGCATTGGGCCAGACATACAACGTCTCAAGCGGATCGCCGCCGAAACGCAACGACGTGGCCACCACGCGTTCGGACTCGCATGGGTAGGCGACGACGGGGCATTGCATACGTTCAAACGACCGGGGCCCGCAACGGCCAACCTGGGCGACCTGAATCGATGCCACCGAGCGGCGGCGATCATTGGTCACTGTCGGTGGGCGACGCATGGCGACCCGCAAGACAATCGTAACAACCATCCGCACCCGGCCGGGCGCGGGTTCGTCGTTCACAACGGTGTGGTCGCCAACCACGAAGCGCTCGTCCGGAAGTTCAGTTTGGCCACGCAGACAGACTGCGACAGCGAAGTGCTTGGGCTACTGATGGCCCGCTTCCCAGGCACGTTGGGCCTGCGGGCGGCAAGGGCGGCCGAGGCGGCGGAAGGGCGCCTTGCGATGCTCGGCGTCTGGCGAAACCCGACAAGGTTGCTGGTGGTCCGCAATGGCAACCCGCTCTCGTTTGGCGAAACCAAGGCCGGCTTCTACTTTGCGAGCCTGCCGAACGAGTTGCCCGGGCCGTCGTCTCGATCACCGACGCCTACGCCGGCGTACTCACGCTCGACGGCGGCAACGTTCGGCACGACTCGTATTCAATCGAAACGTAACCGCGGCCGCCCGTCGTTACCTGCGGCGGCCAAAGCTGTGCCCCTTGCTCTGCGATCGGGTCTTCCGTCTGGTTAGCCGCCACGCTCTGCATACGCTTCCTTCATTAAATCGCGCAGAAGTTCTTGGTGTGTTTCAATGTCTTCCGCAGAGAGGCGCACCCTGTAGTATCCAAATTGACTGTCATATTCCAGCATCTCTAGGCCAGCTTCCTCCAACTTCGCAGTAGTCGATTCTTCCTTGGAGAGAGCGAGATCGCAGCGGAGCGCCGATTTCCGGGGGCGAAACGAGACAAAGTTGATGACCTTGCCATTCAGGACGAGGCCGATGTAGTACTTGTTATAATTCAGTTCAAACTCCGGCGCGAACGAATGAATGATCTCCAAAACACGGTCCGCAAGCTTCACGGTCGCCGGAGATGCTTTACTCTCCCAGTAAGTTCTGTCTTTCTTCTCTGGCGGCGGTTCATCATCTGGCATGCCCCGCGGAAGCTCGTCCAACACAGTCGTGAAGAGTAAGCCGATCTCCTCGCCGAGCCGGATGGCCTGGAGCTTGATGGCAATTAGTGGGATGCAACGGTTGAATAGCTTGATGACGTTGAGGAAACGGCTAGTGATACCCTCTGCAACGATTACGGCACAGTGGTCAAGTTGCGGATAGCGCTGGTTCTCAATGTCCCAGTACTCGATCGTATGGATGATGTGGCGTTCGTCCGTCTTGCCGAGTTGAATCTCCACTTCATACCGTCTGTTGGTATCGGGATCATGAAGCAGGAGGTCCAGGCGGCCTGCTCCCGGCTGGATGCGCTCGCGGTCCTTGAGATCAAGATCACCCAAACCCAAGATTGACGGGTCTTCTGCAATTTGGTCTTGAAGCCATTTCTCGTCCAGATATGGCGTGTCCTTGAGCGATAGCACCTCGGGTTTGAACGCCTTGATGGCTGCCATACTCGTCTC
Source organism: uncultured Planctomycetaceae bacterium (assembly GCA_963789525.1). Taxonomy (GTDB): domain Bacteria; phylum Planctomycetota; class Planctomycetia; order Pirellulales; family Thermoguttaceae; genus CAVXFB01. The sequence continues at coordinate 16,108 of CAWBLA010000003.1, read as the reverse complement.
TCCTACAACAGCTGCCGTTACGCGACGATGACTCCCAGCTTTCCAGCATAGTTAGCAGTACAGGTCCCCACAAGTGGGCCTAGGGGCCACTGCGGTTTTTGACTACGTGTCGCGGCAATCGCGAGTACCAGCCCGCTTGACTGTTTCCGCCCCGCACCGCTCACTGTGTCTTCCGCCCGCGGACGGCCCGCAGGCGACACCCGATACATAGGAGCCCAGAGATGAAGAAGCGACGGATGAGCGAAAAACGGTTCGAGACGAAGCTGGCCCGCCTGCTCGAACGGCGCCTGGACAGCGCCGGCGGCGCGGTAACGACCTTCCGCGAAGCAGGCGTTCTCACGATGAACCGCGGCCTAGTGGTATCGCTGCCCAACGGGCAGCAATTCCAATTGACCGTCGTGGAAAGTACGCGTTACTAACCAGCGAAAGGAGATGAAATGAAAGAGAAATCGAAACCCGTGGTCGGGTACATCCGCATGAGCACCGACCAGCAACAAGACAGTCCCGCACGGCAACGGCGGGACATCGAAGCCCTGGCGAAGCGCCTGAGCTATCGCATCATCGATTGGTACGAGGACCACGGGCTCACGGGTACCGAGTCGATCAATCGGCCGAAGTTCCAAAGCCTGCTACAGGATGCCAAATGCGGCCGCTTCGAAGCCATCCTGCTGAGCGAACAGAGCCGCATGTCGCGAGAAGACGTTTTCGACGCCATGCTGCACTGGAAGCTGCTGCGGGACGCCGGCGTGAAGATCGTCACCTGCCAGCGCGGCGAACTCGACTTCAGCAACCTGGGTGGCGTGATCACGGCCATCGTGGATCAATATGGGGCCCATGAAGAATCGATCAAATTGTCGCAACGGGTCGTCAGCGGCATGCGGCTGCGGGCCAGCCAGGGCCGGCGGGTCGGCGGCATGGTCTTCGGGTACGATCGGGAAGTGCGAGACGAAACCGGCAAGATCGTGCGCCGCGTGCATTATCGGGAGCGGTTCCAGAAGCCTCGAGCCTGGACGACGCGACTCGTGCCTTCGTCAGATCGCGAAGCCGTGAAGGCAGTGCGGTGGGCGTTTGACGCGATTCGGAAGGGCCACACCATTGGGCATGTCGTACGAGAGTTCAACGCCCGGGGGCTCCGAACAATATATGGCGGGAAGTTCGGATTGACTTCCATCGAAGGCATATTGAAGAATCCAGCCTATGCCGGCACGTTGCGAGCCGGCCATTACGCCAGAGGAAAGTTCGCCAGGGTCTGTGACGAGGGCATCATCACCGTTGACAACGCCCACGAGGCGATCGTTTCGCCCGAAGTCTTCGATGAAGTGTCTCGCATCTTTGCCGGGCGACGTCGCAAATACGGCCCGACCGGTCGTTACCTGCTGAGTGGCTTGATCACTTGTGTCCATTGCGGGAGAAACATGAGCGGAGTCCACAGGTACGTCGGAGGCGGCAGGACGCAGAAGGAGCGTTACTACTATTGCTCGCCGGACAAGCTGAACCCGAAAGTGGACCAGCGCTGCCCGCACCCCTCGGTCCGAATCGAGAAGATCGAGCAGTTCGTGCTCGACGCGATCCGAACGCACCTACTCGATCGGGGCGCGGAGCAAGGCATTCGCGACTCAATCGTGCGGGCCCGCTCCCGGAACGCCAAGCAATCGTCCTACGACGAGAAGCGGCTTCAGGAGATTCGCCGCAAGATCGATCGCGGAACCGAGAACCTGGCCCTGGCCGACAAACGCGACTTCGCCGCCATCTCGAAACTGCTCGCCAATTGGCGGGACGAAGAAGCAGAGATCGTCGCCCGCGTCGAACGGCGCCGGAGCGAATTGGAGCCGTTGCCCGAAGCGCTCAAGATCATCCGGCAACTCGGATACGTTAAGGGTCGGCTGCGAGACGCCGACCGGTCAAAGCTGCAATACGCCCTTCAGCAGACCGTGGCGTCGATCCGGATCGGCACCCGCATGGCGACGACTGGCGACCTGACGTGCCGGGAGCACTTTGGGGAGTTGCGGTTTCACGAAGCCCTGCTGCCCGGCAAGGCGATCGAGATTCCCGACGAAGCGATTGGCCAGCGAAAGATTTGGCGGGAGATTGGCGAGTTGTGCCGGCGGGCCGATCGGCCGTTGCACCTGCAAGACTTCGCGGATTACATCGGCACCAAAGACCTTTCTCTCGCCTGCCACCATATGCGTCGGGCCGAAAAGGCGGGCGTCGTGCGAAAGATCGGCTGGGTCAAGGGGTGGGTGGCTACGGGCTAGTCGATCACGTCGTGCGGTGGCAACCCACCGCACGGCTTTAGTTCCCCGCTCAATAGTACGGTTAATACCCCAGCTGATGTGCAATCACTAGAACGGGGCTCCACAAGATAATGGAATCGCCTCACTGCGGCCGTCGCTTGCAGTCTCTGTTCGGCCAGTGCGCGAGCGCAACGTAGAAGGCATATTCACCAGCTTTGCATTGGTGCTTCCCGGCCGAGCCTGATCTTGTTGTTAGGATCAAGCGTGCAGTGAAAGTACGCCTTGGCTCGACCCGCGAGCAGTGTTTCCACTTCGGGCGTGAGATCCGTTTCGTAGAAAATTTCGCGACTTTCGTCGTAGACAAGCATGCTTGCTGTTGCTTTGTTGGTTGCCAGTGATTGCTGGACTTTGACGATTGGCATAAGCTCTCCTCTTAAATTCATCCGCCGATTCGACTTCCATGTCCGCCAGTGTAGCTGGCTCAACACAGGCAAGCAAGAGGGGTGGCGAGCTTTCACGCGAGATGTTCCACTGACCTCAAACAGGCTGAGTGAGCCGGCGTCGTAAAGGACGATGGTCTGGTCGACGGGTTCGTGGCGATGGGGCAGCATGATCGCATTGTCGTAGCGACCGACGCTAACACGACATTAAACGACTTACCCAGATGTCCAAGTAGCCTAGGTTTAGCGCGTGAAACGATCCACTCCTTCCTTGTAATGGGCAAGCAGCTTCTCCAACAGCGACAAAAACGACACATGCTGAGCACATGCAAAACCCAGGGGCGCGGAAACCAAATCGACCGTCATTTCAAGCTGTGCCCCTTTGCTAGGTTGCCGAGCGAGTGCGAGTGTTCCGGATTGTGAATTGAAATGATCGTGATCCGCGACATAGAGAACGGAGCCGAAGTTCGGATGGCAGATATCGCTTAGGATGCCGTACCATCTCTTTGCTAAAGCACGCGTGTCCTCGGGGATTTTGTCGACCATTGTCAGAATGTTTGTCTGCTTACAGCTTGCGCTTACCTGTTCCCATTCGCTGCCAAACGGGTCGTCCCAGTTGATCCGTGCGGCATGAAACTGCTTGATCAGGAGATTTCTAATAGCAATTTCCGCTGCGATCGTCTTGCCAATGTTTGTTGACGCTTTGGCCTCCTTCTTCTGTTGATAGACCACTCGGTAGGTCGTGTATAAGACAAAAAAGAGCTCCATTAGTGTCCGTGTTGCGTTAGGTACTCTGAAGTAAACCCTTTCGTTGAAAGCCTCCGAGATGTCATCGACATGGGCAATTACTCTGTAAAGCATCCCGAAGTAGAATATCTTGAGCCAGCTATGGACCTCCCGCAGGAGTTCATGTAGAAAAGCATGGTCTGCGCAACTGCGGCAGAGTTTGAGCAAGATCTAAGTTTACACGCTCGGTAATTTGCGATTGCTTGTCAGTGGCATAATCGTATACCGAGGCAAGTGCTTCCGGTATCGTTATTTTTCCGTATGTTTCACACGGTCGCACCTTAAGGATTTCATCACATATTTCCGGCAACAGCATGGGACGATCACCTCGTACACGGGCTTCAATCGCTATTTAGACTTGCGGCGAACCGCTCTACGTACTTCGCACTCAGCTCCGGCACCTTAACTTTCGTCGTTTTCGGTCGTGTAATCTTCTCCCTCGTCTGTCTTTCCCAAAGGGTCTGCCCGCAGGCAATGATCCTCGTCGTTGGGATCAATCAGTGCGCCGCCGCCGAGTCCGTCGTCGATGTAATTCCAACCGTCGGCGTCCGCAGGCACCAGAAACGGCCGCCCAGCAGCGAACAACAGGGCGTCGTTGGGGTGCTCCGCAGCCACGATCGTCGTCTTGCGGATTCGCCGACCGAAATGCTCGCTGATTTTGTAGTACATCATAGTCAATTCAGCTCATTGTGGTATTGCACAACGCGCGACCTTCGCTGGACAGCAATTGTTCCTAGCGGGTTAAGGATCTGCAAGTGGCGCCGAAAGCGTCAGGAATCCGATCGCCGCAGATGCCGCAAGGATAGCTAACTTCGGAGCTGGCAGCAATGGGCATCAGCTCTATTGTACGGATTGTCGGGCATGACCCACCCCGACTTGAACTCTCCTTACGTTTCTCGAAACCCGGCCAGCCAGCGACTGGCTATGGCGAGTTTAAGAAAGAAATCCTCAACGAGATCGCCCGCTGTCTCAACATGCCCTTCAACGTGGCCTGCGGCAATAGCTCGGGCTACAACTATGCCTCGGGCCGGCTCGACCACCAGACCTACTTCAAATCGATCCGCGTCGACCAGCAGCAGATGGCCGCCGTGATCCTCGATCGCGTGCTGCGGGCGTGGCTCGACGAGGCGATCCTCATCTCGGAACTCCTGCCCTTGTGGATGCGGACGGCCGCCTTCCGCGACCTTGCGCACCAGTGGTTCTGGGACGGCATGGAGCACGTCGATCCGGCCAAGGAGGCCAACGCGCAGTCCACGCGGCTTACGAGCCACACGACGACCCTTGCCTACGAGTACGCGCGGCAAGGCCGCGACTGGGAGAGCGAACTGAGACAGCGCGCCAAGGAGATCGCGCTGATGGAGCAGCTGGGCTTGAGTACAGCCCAATCGCAGCCGACGGCTGCACCCGTTACAGACGAAACAGACACCGCAAACGAGGAGGCCTGAGTTATGCCACTTCCTACCCGCAATGTTGACGAATCGCACGACGAGTTCATTGAGCGCTGCATGTCCGACCCGGTGATGGTCCGCGAGTTCCCCGACGCCGCACAGCGCCGGGCGATCTGCCAGCGGCAGGCCAAGGTGCCGGCCGAGGGCACGCTGAGCCTGGTAAGCGAGCCGGGGGCGATCACGATCGAGGCGGCTGCCGTCGATGCAGCGGCCGACGGCCAGGAGAAGCCGCGGCTGCCGCGGTTCTCGATGGTGGCCTACACCGGCGGGGTGATGCGGATCGCCGGCTGGCGCTGGCCGGTCGTGGTGGACCTGGCCGGCATGGCAATCCCTTCGCAGAACCGGCCCATCCGTTTCGGCCACGACATGCAAAGCGGCGTGGGACACACCGACTCGATCCAGATCGACGGCGGGAAGCTCTTGGCCGCCGGCATGATCTCGCGCGACACGGCCGCCGCGCGGGAGATCGTCGTTTCGGCCGGCAACGGTTTTCCGTGGCAGGCCTCCATCGGCGCCAGCGTCGAGGAGTTCGAGTTCATCAAGGCCGAGCAGAAGGCGCTCGTGAACGGCCGCGAGTTCATGGGGCCGGTCAACGTGGTGCGCCGTTCGATCCTCGGCGAGATCAGTTTCGTGGACCTTGGCGCCGACGGCCAGACCTCGGCCAGCGTGGCGGCCAAGGCCACCCCACACAAGGAGGAGAATTCCGAGATGGCAGACAGTATTACTATAGGTGCCGCGGCGCAGCCGATTTCCCCGGCCTCCGAGGGGGCAGCCCGGGCGCCGGCCCCGGCCGCTTCGCCGGCAGTGACGGGGGCCGAGAATCCGGTCCATAACCCTGTCCACAGTGCGGTCCAAAACGCGGCCCACAGCGCCCCAAAGTGCGGTCGAGAAGATGCGGGCCGAGGCGGCGGCCGAGACGCTGCGGATCGCCGCCATTCGCAAGCACTGCGCGGGGCAGCATCCCGAAATCGAGGCCCGGGCGATCCGCGAGGGCTGGGACGAGACGCGGACGGAGTTGGAGGTGCTGCGAGAGACGCGACCCACCGCGCCGGCGGTGCATGTCCCGCAGAACGTTGTCAGCGGGATGGTCCTGGAGGCGGCGTGCTTGCTTACGGCCAAGCTCGACGGCGTCGAGAACCTCTACAACGAGCAGGCGCTGGAGGCGGCGCAGCGGCGGTTCCGCGGCGGTATCGGCCTGCAGGAGCTGTTGTTGGAGGCGGCATGGGCCAACGGCTACACCGGCCGCAGCTTCCGAGACAGCCGCGCGATCATGCGCTACGCCTTCAAGCCGGACCTGGAGGCCGGGTTCTCGACGATCGACATCGGCGGGATCCTAAGCAACGTGGCCAACAAGTTCCTGTTGGAGGGATTCTTCGCCGTTGAACGGACGTGGCGAACATCTGCGCGGTGCGGAACGTTTCGGACTTCAAGACGGTCACCAGCTACCGCCTGATCGGCAAGGACCAGTACGAGCAGGTCCCGCCGGGCGGGGAACTGAAGCACGGCACGTTGGGCAACGAGACGTATACGAACAAGGCCGACACCTATGGATTGATGCTCTCGATCGACCGCCGCGACATCATCAACGATGACCTCGGTGCGATCACCACGGTGCCGCGGAAGCTCGGGCGCGGCTCGGGGCTGAAGATCAACGACGTCTTCTGGGCCACGTTCCTGGACAATGCGACGTTCTTCAGCACCGACAACAAGAACTATCTCAGCGGCGCCGACACGGCGCTGTCGATCGACGGGCTGACGAAGGCGGAGGTGGCCTTCATGGATTTCACCGATAGCGACGGCAAGCCGATCGGCATCATGCCGGCCATCGTGCTGGTGCCCACGGCTCTAAGTGCCATGGCCACCCAGCTCTACAAGTCGATCGAGCTCAGGGACACCACGGCCAGCACGAAATACCCGATCGCCAACCCGCACCAGGGCAAGTTCCGCGTGGAGGTGAGCCGCTACCTGGCCAACAGCCACTACACCGGCTACTCGAGCAAGGCCTGGTACCTGTTGGCCGAGCCGGGCGACTTGCCGGTGATCGAGGTCGCGTTCCTCAACGGCCAGGAGTCGCCGACGATCGAGACGGCCGAGGCCGACTTCAACACGTTGGGGATCAAGGCCAGAGGTTTTCATGATTTTGGCTGTGCCCTTCAGGAGACCCGCGCGGGAGTGAAGGCAAAAGGCGAGGTGTGACGCAGCCGCGGGATTCGTAACGACCGGTTCTGACACTCAAACGGAAACACACAAGGAGGCAAGCTCATGCCACAAGCAACATACGTGGAACGCGGCGAGACGATCGACTACACACCCGGCAGCGCGGTAGCGGTCGGACAGGTGGTCGTCCAGGGTGATTTCGTGGGCGTGGCCAAGCAACCGATCGCGGCCGGTGCGGCAGGGGCGCTGGCGGTCGTGGGCACGTTCGACGTGGTGAAGGCGGCCGTGGCCGTTACCGTCGGCGCCGCGGTGTACTGGGATGCCGACGGCAATCCCGTCGGCGGCACGGCCGGCAGCGGTGCCGCCACCACGTCGGCGACCGGCAACAAGCTGATGGGTTTTGCCATCGCCGCCGCAGGCGAGACGGGCACGACGGTCCGCATCGCGCTGCAATCCCAGGCAGCCGCCGGGGAAAGCGGGGGGGCGTCGGCGCTTGGCGATCTGTCGGACGTGGGTACGGTGGCCTACGAGGCCGGCAAGATCTTGGTGGCCGACGGCGACAGCTACGAATCCGTGGCCGTCTCGGGCGATGTTACGCTCGGGGCCGACGGCGCGGTCGCCATCGGCGCCGACAAGGTGCTGGCGTCGCATGTCAAGGACGGCGAAGACCTGGCGGTCGGCGTGGCAGTGCCGGATGCGAAGGAGGTCACCTTCGGCACCAGCAAGCTTGCCCGCAGCGGCGACAACATCATCGCCACCTTGCCGGCGGCCGATCCGACGGTTGCCGGTGCGCTGTACGTCGATGCGGGAGTGGTCAAGGTCTCGACAGGGGCGTAAGCAGCGATGACGGACCTGCTTCGAGAAGGATCGGATTGGTTGGAGGACCAGCGGACCCGGCATGCCGCGTCGGTAGTCACCTACCGCCGCGGCAGCCGGTCCGCCGAGGTTCTTGCCACCGTGGGCAAGACCACCTTCGAGGTCGACGACGGTTACGGAGTCCTGGTCCGCCACGAGTCGCGCGATTTTTTGATTCTGGCGGCGGAGTTGGTCTTCGACACTGAAGTGGTGCTGCCCGAGCGCGGCGATCGGATCGAAGAGCCGCAGGCAGAAGGCAGTCTCGTGTACGAAGTCCTGGCGCCGGGTAAGGAGCCGTGCTGGCGTTACAGCGACTCGTTCCGCAAAACCCTTCGCATCCACACCAAGCAGGTCCAGGGGTAGTAACCAGTCATGCCGAGCACCACGATCCAGATCGCCGACGCCGTGGTCGAAGCGCTCAACGGTGCCACCTTGAGCCAGCCGGTCACGGCTCGGCGGCATTACCTGCCGGAGTTCGAGCTGACGGAGATGGACGTACTTCACGTTTCGGTCGTGCCGGCCGAGTTGGACGAGGAGATCGCCGATCGGATGCGCGACCGCACCGAGTACAAGATCCACGTGGCCGTCCAAAAGCGCGTCGGCCGTCAGGATCCGCCGGGGATCGACACGGAGGCGATCGACGAGTTGATGCAGTTGGTCGAGGAGATCGACGAGGTGTTTCGCCACAAGCCGCTTGCCGGCTTCGAACAGGCCCACTGGATCAAGACAGAGAATAAGCCCATTTACGACCCAAAGCACCTCAAGGAGCACGGGCAGTTTACCAGCCTTTTGGTCTTCACCTTCCGCATGGTGCAATGATGCTTGGCTACGACGTCAAATCGATGTTCTTCGACCGTCGCGCGGTCGTCGAGGCCGTTGGCCGGGCCAACGTCAAGGTCCTCAGCCGCATGGGCGCTTTCATTCGGCGGCGGGCGAAGTCTTCCATCCGCAAGCGTCGGGCTGCATCGCTTCCCGGCCAGCCGCCCAGTTCACACGTGGGCACGCTTAAGAACCTGATCTACTTCGGCTTCGACACCGGCACGCGCTCGGTGGTCGTCGGGCCAACGCCGGTGGGCATCCGGGGCATTGTACCGCCGACCCTGGAGTTCGGTGGGCCGCTGGCGGCCAAGCGCAACCCGCGCCGCAGGCTGCGGCAGGTGGGCGGCGCCGGGGAGATCCGCATTGGCGGCTATCGCGGCGCCACCACCAAGCGGAACAAGGACGGCAAGTGGGTGACCTATGCGGTGTTGACAACCCAGGCCCAGGCGGAGCGGGCCAATCGACTGAATGAAGAACTGTATGGGCCGGAGATGATCGGTGGCCGGCGGATCGAACCGCGACCGTACATGGGCCCGGCCTTGCGGGCCGAGATGCCGAGCCTGCCGGTCGCTATGGGCCAAATCCATCCGCGCATGACAAGGAGCAACTGACATGGCCGTTCGCGTATCGCTGGATGCCAAGCTCTACTACGGCCCGGCCGGGAGCCGCGCGTCGACGTTGATCAATACCGTGGGCAACGTGACGCTCTCGTTGAAGAAGGGCGAGACGAAGATTTCGTCCCGGGCAAGCCGCTGGGCGCTTACCAAAGGGGCGCTCAAGGAGGCGGACATCTCCTTCGAGGTGATCGACGACTCGAGCGACGGAGCGATGACCGCCATCCTTTCGGCCTTCATGTCGGATACGCCCTTGGCGTTTTTCATCAAGGACGCCGCCGACGGCCACGGCCTCGATGCCGACTTCGAGATCCTCGGGGCCGATCGGGACGAGAAGCTCGAAGACGCCATCAAGTACAAGTTCACGATCAAGCCCACCTACGTCAGCCGCTATCCGGCGTGGGTCTAACCCAAAGCGCCCGTGAGTTACAACTACGTCCCCTACAACGACACGCCGATTAAGATCCTCTCGCCCCCGGCGGCCGAGGGCTCGCCGGCCCGCCAGGTCGACGACAACTTCTGCGTCGTGGTCGACATGGCGGTGGCTGTAGCCGGCGATCTGGCTGCGCATGCGGCGCTCACGACCGAAGCCCACGGCGGCATCGTGGCCGGTACGGACAGCCGCCTAAGCGACGCGCGGACGCCGACGGCGCATAAGACCAGCCATGCCGCAGGCGGTGCCGACCAGTTGACTCCCACCGATATCGGGGCCTATTCGACCGCCGCGGTCGACGCGGGGCTGGCAACCAAGGCATCCAAGGATGCCAATCTTTCGGACCTGGCTGATATCCCAACGGCCAAAGCGAACCTTGGCCTGGGCACGGCGTCGAGTCCGACGTTTGCCGGAGTTACCGACACCGCGCTCACGCCCGGAAGGGTGCCGTATGCCGGCACGGGCGGCCTGTTGGTGGACTCCGCGAATCTCACGTTCGGCACCTACACCGGTCCCTACGGCACGTCGTACCTGAGTCTCAATAACTACGCGGGCTTGGCCTTGAGCGAACTCTGGTCGATCACAGCAATTGCCAACGGCAACCTCATCGTCCACCGGGATTCCGGCGCCGGCTATTTGTACCTGGACTGGGTGCATATTACCGGTTCCTTCAGGTCCGATGTGCCGTACAGCGGCAAGACCGCCTACACCGAGGCGGCCGACGGCAACATGGAGCGAATCGGCGTCTCCACGCTAATCACCAGCTACAAGGGTGGGCTCAACGATCCGACGACCAACCAGATCGGGCTCCTGTGCGGCAACTCCGACAGCGGTACGGACGCCAACCGTAAGAAATGGTGCTGTACAACAACTCGACCAATGCCACAGCCGGCAAGGTCTTCTTCGGCGCCGACAACATCAAGACCTTCTTCGGCACTGCGTTGCCCTGGAGCATCTATAGCGACGGCGTGAACCTGATCCTTAACCAGGAGGCCGGCGGCGGGCAGATCGTCTTGGGAGCGGTGAAGGCCACCGCCGGCGATCCGGCCAGCCCGGTGGAAGGGATGCTCGTGATTAACACGGCCGATAGCGCCATCAAGATGTACGCCGGCGGCGGATGGAGGACACTGGCGACATGGTGATTTGCCAACGCTGCGGACTGTGCTGCAAGAACGAGCCGCCGACGAGGTGGCGCGATGCCGGGCTTTCGGCCGCAGAAATCGCACGGCTTACGCTTTCCAACAGAACCGGCTGCCAGCGCGTTTGCCGAGCGGTCTCTGCGAGCTTGAGGCGGTGCTGGGAAGGAAGCCGGACTGTTGCAAGTCGTATCCGGCCCAGCACGTTGCGCATTACTGCCGCCGCGACGCCGAGCGCGGACGCCTGGTCACCGACATGCCCGATTACAACGCACGTCTACAAGGAGGACTTCGATGCCCGCCATCCCGTTAGACACGCCGGTCGTGCGGCCGCCGGAGGCCGAAAAGACCTTCGATGAAATCTGGCTCGGTTCGTTCACCTGCGAATCGATGGACCCCGGCCGGTGCCGCATCCAGGCCGTGCTGATTCCGGCCCGGACGCTTCCGGACGGGAGCAAGGAACTGAACTACGACGCCCAGACCAACGTGGTGATCCCCAATCTCTGGGACGTGGCCACCGAGGAAGAGCTGGCGGTGATGTACCAGCTGGTGGCGGCCATCAAGCAACGGGCCAACCTCTAACAACAACTTTGCGGCTGAAAATGAATGTTCTGGCCAGCAGTCACCATCGCCGACTTCATCGCCCTGTCCACCCAACAGTGGGCAGCGCTGCCGCTGAACCTTAGCTCGGGAGAGACAGGCATGCTCCAAGGAACCTACGCACTGATCGTTTCGGCCGCCGGGATCTCGATCCAAAGCAACGTTACTCGCACGGCCAGCCTGGGGATCGAACCGGTCGATACCGACCTGCCGGCCGGCAAGACCGGGACACTGAGCACGCGGACCGATGACGACACCGGCGTGGCGACGCTTTCAGCCGGTCACGGTGTCCAGACGGGCGACAAGGCGGACGTGTTTTGGGCCGACGGCGTCCGCTACGGCATGGCCTGCACGGTCGCCGGCAACGACGTCACGCTCGACCAGGGCGCCGGCGACAACCTGCCGACCGAAGACACCGACGTGGTGGTTTCGGTCCAGCAGACGCTCGATGTCACGTTCGACGGCGACAACCTGGTGCTGATCGCCGCCTCGGCCAGCCGGCGATCGCACCTGACGTTCCTCGATGCCGGCGGCGCGGTGATCATGGCCGTCGAACTCGGCGCCGACGAGGCCTGGGCCTGGGTCAGCGACACGGGTGTGGCCAATCCGCTTTCCGGCAACGCCGTGGCGTCGATTGCGGTCAGCAACGGCGACGGCACCAACACGTCGAACATCAAGCTAACCGGGTTGCAGTACGGCAGCTGAGCAAGGGACTAGGGATTGGAGGACAGCCATGAAGACGTTTCGAGATGCGGCAGGCCGCGAGTGGACCATTGCCGTTAACGTTGGCGCGATCAAGCGGGTGATGAAGGCGCCGATCGAGTATCTGGGCGAGCCCGTGAAGGTGAATCTCCTGGAGTTGGTCGATCCGGACGGCGCGCTGCTAAAGAAGGTCGTGGCCTACCCGCCCTTGGTCTGCGACATCGCGTATGCGCTTTGCAAGCCGCAGTGTGACGAAAAAAACGTCACCGACGAGGAGTTCGGCCGAGCGATGGCCGGCGACGTGCTGGAAGAGGTGCTCGATCTGCTGCTCGAGGAGACCGTGGATTTTTTCCCCAAGGCCCGCCGGGCGGTGCTGCAGAAGGTGCTCACCAAGAGCCGGACTTTCGCCAGGCGGGCCCAGGAGCTCACCGAGGCGCGGCTGGCGGCGGGGGAACTGGATCGGGCGATCGACGAGGTGCTCCAACCGGAACTGGCCCGGCTCGAAGCTTCGCCGACCAATGGTACTGGTTCTGCTGGGAGCTTGCCGGCATTGTCGGCGTCGACCCCGAACGAAGAACGCTCGCCGAACTGATGGCGATGGCCCACGGACGGCAGAAGGCCGAGTGGGAGCGGACGGCGCTATCTGGCGGCGATTGCTGCCAATCCCTACCGCGACACCGATCGGCGCCCGGAGCCGTTTACGGCCGAGGAGTTCAATCCCTTTGCTGACCAACAAGTCCCAAGACCCGAGAAGCGACAAATAAAGCTGAGCGTCCAGTGCCTGAAGGCCCTGTGCGAACCGGCCGAGGGAAACGCAGTACCTCCAACGCTGGCCACTAACCATGACCACTAGCCACTAATGTCGACAGCAGGTGCCATTCGAGCCGGTGCGGCCTACGTCGAGGTGTTTCTCGACGACAACCGCATCGTCCGCGGCCTGGCGGCGGTCCAATCGAGACTCCGCACCTGGTCGGCCTCACTCGGGCGGCTCGGTAGCGGCGCCTTCGGCGGCGGGCTGCCCGGGCCGCTGGGCGCGATCGCGCACTTCGCCGGCTCGCCGGCCGGGATGTTCGCCGGGCTGTTGGTAGCATCGAAGACCTTCGCCTCCATGGGCGACGACCTCGATAAGATGAGCAGCCGCGTGGGCGCCTCGGTCGAGTTCCTCTCGGCCCTCTCGCACGCGGCAAAGATTGGTGGCACGGAGATCGCCGCGATGGAGGTCGGCATCCGCCGGCTGCAGCGGACCGCCTACGACGCCACGCGCGGCCTGTCGACCGCGGTCGATGCCTTTTCGGATCTGCACGTCAATATCTACGCCGCCGACGGACAGTTGAAAAGCACCGAGCAGTTGTTCATGGAATCGGCCGCGGCCCTGTCGCGGATGGAGAACAACACGAAGAAGGCGGCGCTGGCCACGGTGGTCTTTGGCCGGGCCGGCACGGGGCTGTTGCCGATGCTGCGTGAAGGTCCGGAGGGGCTTGTGGCGGTGATGGAAGAGGCCAAGCGGCTGGGCATCGTGATGAGCACCGAGGACGCCACGGCCGCCGCCCAGTTTACCGATGCGATGACGCGGATGCTCAGCGTGCTGAAGATGGCGGCGGTGCGGATCGGCGGCGCGCTGGCGCCGGCGCTGACGGCCGCGGCGGAGAAGTTGGCCAGCGCCGGCAAGCCCGCGCTGGATTGGATCAAGTCGCACGCCGCCATCGTGCAGTTGGCGCTGAAGGTGACCGGCGCGGTGGTTGCCGGCGGGCTGGCCCTGACGCTTTTTGGAAAGCTGCTCGGCCTGGTCGCCGGCGGCGTGGGGCTGTTGATACTGCCGTTTCGACTCCTTGGCGGCCTGGTCGGCACTATCGGATCGCTTTTGGCTGGGGCATTTTCGGTCGCCACGGGCATGATCTCCGCCGCCGGGGCGGCGTTGGGTTTTCTGCTTACGCCGATGGGACTCTTGGTCGCAGCGGCGGTGGCGCTGGCCGGATATTTTATCTGGTCCACCGGTGCCATCGGCGATGCGATCGGCTGGCTCAAAGGCGTCTTTCGCGGCCTGGCCGACGACGCCCGAAAAACCTTCGGCGGCATCAGCGATGCCCTGGCCGCCGGCGACATCGCGCTGGCCGCCAAGGTCCTGTGGGCGATGCTCAAGCTTGAGTGGCAGAAGGGACTGAGCTTCCTCGAAGGCCTTTGGGAGGGTTTTAAGGGGTTTTGGAGTGACGCGGTCATCGGCCTGGCCATCATCTTCACCGGCGCGGTGGCGAAGATCAAAACGCTCTGGGCCGAAATGATCGGTTGGATCGAGAAGAAGTGGAACGCCTTTAAGCTGAGCGGCTTTACCGAGACGCTGGCCAGTTGGTTCGCCCCGATCTTCGCCAAGCTCCAGGGCGTGAGCGTCGAGGACGCGCAAAAGGCGCTCAAAGAGGATTTTGCCATGGGCCGGGCGGCGCAGCCGAAGCGCGACGCCGAGATCGACGCCGCCACCAAGGCCAAGACCGACCAGATCGAACGGGAGCGCAAGGCCACCGAGGACGAACTCGCCCAAGACAAACTCCGCGCCGACCAGGACCGCCAGGCCCGCATCGACGCCGCCCAGGCCGAGGTCGCCGCGGCGCGGAAGGAGCTCGACGACGCGGTGGCCAAGGCACGCGAGGCACGCGACAAGGCGGCCGCCGGCGGTGAAGGGCCGGCGCCGGCCGGAGAAGTTCGCCGTCCCCGACATTGCCGGCAATCTCGCGGCCGCCAAGACCTCGGTCGAAGGCACCTTTAGCGGCTACGCCTTAAGCGGCTTGGGCGGCACGGGCACGATCGAGGAGAAGATGGAAGGGCACCTGGCCCGCATCGCCGAGGGCACCGATCGGCAGAACGACGCCTTGGCGCGGATGGAACGCAACATGGCCGACGGCCTGATGCTGGCTTGATGGGGCGACACGATGGCAACGATCCAGATCTACGAAGGGTTTCCCAGCCGCGAGAGTGTCTTGGGCGGCGACAACCCGTCGGTCGTTCTGAACTGGGTCGTCCTGGGCACCAGCGACGACATCGTGGCCAAGAGCCTGGTGCGGGCCTACACGCCTCCGGCTCTACGACGGGCTGGTACTGCAGAATGTCACCGTCGAAGGAACTGCGCCGCGAGACGTGGGAGTGCCAGGCCAACTACGGCTCGCGCAAGCCGCCGAAGGAAAACGAATACAAGTTCGCCTTCGACACCACCGGCGGCCGCCAGAAAATCACCCAGAGCCTCGAGACCGTCGGCAAGTATGCCCCCGCCGGCAAGACGGCCGCCGACCACAAGGGCGCCATCGGAGTGACCGACCACGGCGTGGCGGGCTGCGAGATCGTCGTGCCGAAGTTCACTTGGTCGGAGACCTGGCAGCTGCCGATCGCCGACTACGGTTGGGACTATTCGCAGGTGCTCAAGGCGGTGACCGGCCGGGTCAATGCCGGCGTGTTTCGTGGTTTTCCTGCCGGCCAGGTCCTCTTTCGCGGCGGCAAGGGCTCGGCCTCCAACAAGGACCCCAAGCTGATCGAGATCACCTACGCGTTCGACCAGAGCGACGACGTTCAGTCGCAGACGATCGGCGACATCACGGGGGTCAACAAGGCGGGCTGGCAGTACCTGTGGGTCCACTACGCCGAAGAGCACGACGAGACCGCCAAGACGTTGGTGCGCCGGCCCGACGCCGTCTACGTCGAGCGGGTCTACGATTCGGCCAACTTTGGTCTGCTGGGCATCGGCACGTAACGATGGCCTCTCCTGGCGACAACGCGAAGCCCCTAAGCCCCGGCGACCGCTGGCGGCCCACGGCCGATGGTCTCAACAGTTGGAACGAGGCCGCCCAGTATGTTCGGGGCCTACGCGACGACAGCGGTGCACTGCCCACGCCCGCCGCGAT
>CAWBLA010000002.1:0-597625 GCA_963789525.1 uncultured Planctomycetaceae bacterium | reverse complement strand
TTAAGGAGCAGGAGAAGGTGCCGGGTGCGGGGACCTCACGTTTCCCCGACGAGGACTTTACCAAGAACTGGGACTGATCCGGCTGCCGAGGCTAACTCGCAATTCCCGTGGGCGAAAGCATGAAGACCACTGTGTCAACATCCTTGTCCGAGAGCCGGATGCGGGAGAACCGCCTGTCCGGTTCCGATGAGCGGGGGCGGTTAGAGACGAATGTGTTCTGCGCGCACCTGACTCTACTAAGCGTGGCGGGAGCGAGGCTGATTGCTGGCAAGCGAGGTTTTCGGGTTGCGTGAGGGGGGGGTGTGGCAGGGAGCGGGCACAACTCCCCCTTTCCCCCGCAGTTGTCAGTCTGCGGAGGTGTGGAGAATCGGGAGTGCTTCACGGCTTAGCTTGAGTTCGGGGCGGCCGAAGAGGAGACCAGGAGGCGTTGTAGAACCTCTTGGAAATAGTTCAAGTAAGGCCAACTGGCCGAGAGTTCGACCACCACGCGGCGGGTGCTCTCGCGGACCCGAGCGGCAACTTTGATCAGCCGGGTGTGCCATGTGCAAGGTTGGCCTTCACCGAGTGGGTCGTGCTCGCGACGGCGGTTGTGCCACTGGCGGCGCCGACGGCCGGCAAGCTTCAACAGGAATGGCTTTGCCGTTGGATTCATGCGGCGGATCGGTGACCGCGCGACGCATGTGCGGACCGAGAAGTTGTATGCGGCCGAGTGCAGATAGAGACGAAAGAGGTTGGCGAAATAGCGGTGATCGCTGAGGGCTTCGGCGAACTGCCGCGTCAGACCGAGGCGTTCATTGAACTGGCGGAACGGCAGCAGCCCGGCGTCGCTGGAAACCTGCTCCGCCGAGGGCTCTACCACAATCGGCTTCGATGTGAGAAAATCAAGCGTTAGCTGAAAAGCAGTCTGCGAAACCATCGCGTGCCTCCGTGTCTGCGTGAAGGTGCTGTTTTCTAACACCTTAAACGCAACCGGAGGCACGTTGGTTCCTCAATCCATGAATAATCCGAGCTAATGGCGTGGGCGGGAGGGTCGAAAGATGTTATACCCCGACACCGACCAGTTTCGCAAGCAGTTTGACAGGAACCGTCAGGTAGTCCTTTTTCACCAGTTTGTCACACTGCTGGCTCGACGCTCTACTCGATGTGGCAGCATAGCCGTGCCGTAGCGGTTTCGCCGCGGGAGTTCCTCCGGGCGACGGAGACGAGGTAGACGCCGGGTTTGGCGAAGCGATGCGTGGTGACTGCGTAGCCGTCTTTGGCATGCGGATCGGCATTCCGTCGGATTGGACCTCCACCGGCGGCGTGCCGTCGCCGAAGTCCCAACGCTCGTGACCTTCCGTCGGGGCGAACGCCGAAGCTGCGGACCTTGAACGTCACCTCGTCGCCCGGCTTTACGCCGAACGTGGGCCAGTACGCGGCGTGAATCGCCGGGCGGCAGCAGCTTCGGGTGCGCTTGCGGTCGAACATCTGCACGACGGCGAAATCGTAGTCCACGCGGCCGTCGGCATCGGTCACCTTGAGGATCTCGCTGTACTCGCCCGGCTTCGTCGTAGACGCGGGTGACCGTTGGGCCCTCGGCCGTCGTGCCGTCGCTAAGCGTCCACTCGGTAGTTCGCAATGTGTCCGGCCCCTGGCCGCTCCAGGAACGGCTCGCCGTCGAGCATGACAGGCTCGCCCGACCCAGGCGACGTGGTGCGGCCGGGCGACGGCCTGAAGCGGCGTCGGGTGCTCGGCGTGGTACGCCTGCCAAAGGAAGGCGTAGCCCTCGACGATGCCGTACTCGCCGCTGGGCTGCGGCGCCGATGATGTCGAAGTGCAGGTGCGACCAGCCGCCGCTGGCGCCTTCCTTGCCCAGCACGCCGACCTTCTGCCCCATCTTGACCCGGGCGCCGAGCTTCATCGCCGGGTCGATCGAGTCAGATGGCTGTAGCGGTAGTACCAGCCGCGGCCGTCGCGGAGATAGACGACATCGTACGCGGGGCTTGACGCATGATCGGGAAATCGGGCGGTCGCCGAGCAGTCTTGCCTGCCCGGCCGAGACCACCACGGCATCGGTGGCCGAACTCGCCGTCGACCATCCCTCGCGCGCCGCCGATGTCCAGACCGCAGTGATAATAGATCGGCGTCTTGCCCGGCATCTCGCCGTGATCGCACATACACCGGCTCGTTGGCCATTTGCGTGCTCGCTGGCGAACCAACGTTGGTTGGCAGGATAGCGGAACGTGCCGGGCCGGATCCACGGCGAGCCGGCCGGCCAAAGCCGCAGTCGGGCGTCCTTCTTCAGCGCCCAGGGATTGTCGCCTGTACCTGCCGTGCAGCCTTGGGTGACGGCACAATCAACTTGAACGCCTCCAGCGACTTCCGGCAGGCGGTAGTTGGCCGAGACGAGCGTCGTTTTTTCGCCGTTGATTTCGATGGTAACACGCGACTGGCGAACCGCCTGTCGCAGGTCATCCCGAATCTCGCGGAGGTCAACGAGTTTCACATTCGCCGACGTGCCATCACTAAGCGTCGCCGTGGCGGACTCACCCACATTGAGATCGACGACGGTCATTACCGGCTTGATGGCTGACGGCCACGTTTCAGCAGCAATCAGCGGCGCAACATAACCGAGCAGCAACAAAGCGATCCAAGGGATGGTCTTCATGTGAGTATGCTCCTGGAAAAAAGCTTGCCGAACTGCAAATCTGACCCTGTTTCCGAGCTTGCGCAGCTTATGTTCGCAAAGTGTAATCGCGCCTCGACGGTCTGCCGCGCTGCGATCACCGGAGGCTATGCCATCTGCCCATTGAGTCTTCTCTGCCAGTATGGCGGCCCCCAACGCGCAGGTCAACTGCGGCTGCGGGGCAATCGTGATCGGCTGCCCCAACGCGGCGCTCAAGGCGGACTCCATGCCCGGCACCATGGCCACGCCGCCAGTCAGCACGACTGGACGCTCCACACTCCGGCCGGCCATCGCGGCCACGCGTGTTGCCAGCGAAACCTGTACGCCGGCCACGATGTCCTCGGGCATCACGCCCGAGGCCAACAGGCCGACAATCTCCGTCTCGGCAAACACCACGCACATGCTGTTGATCACGGCAGGCGTGCGGCTCCGGCCGGCCAGTTCGCCCAGGCACGCCAGGCGAATGCCGAGCCGCGCGGCCAGCAGTTCCAGAAAGCGGCCGGTGCCGGCGGCGCAGCGGTCGTTCATCACGAACTCGCCGACCGTGCCGTCGGCGTGCAGCCGCAACAGCTTGCTGTCCTGTCCGCCGACGTCGATGATCGTCCGGGCCTCGGGCACGCGATCGCGTACGCCCCAGGCCTGGCAGGTGATTTCGGTGATGGCGACGTCGGCCGCCCGGATCAGTCTGCGGCCGTAGCCCGTGGCCACGACCCCGACCGAGCCGATCGCGGCCGAGGCCGTTTTCGCGCAACAGCCGGTCGAGCAATGCTTCGGCGAGCGCATCCTGCTCGATGCCCTGGTCCACGGCGCCGGCCGCCACGATCCGGCGGCTGTCGGCATCCAGCAGCACGACCTTCGTGGTTCTCGATCCGGCGTCAATTCCCGCATAAAGCATCGTTCGCTCTAGCACCCGCTGTGCCCGCACGGTCTCCAATAGGGCCTCAACCCGCAGCGCAATCCGGGCGCGAATCGGATGGCGAGTAATCGGTTTCGATATGGAGATATGGCAGCCCCAACTGCTTCTCGACCAATTGCCGCACGCGATGCGACTCCACGTCGTACGTTAGACAAGCCTGCCAAACCAGTTCGACCACGCATTCGGTCCGATAGTCGGCTGCCATCTGGCGCAGCAGGATCGAGCCGGCGGTCGTTCGGGGTCATCACCGAGCAAGGCAGATGGAAATATTTTTCGGCCAGCGCGGAGCGGATCGGCGGCCGCCGGGTCAACGTCGTCGCAAAGCGGCTTCAGCCCGGTGCAATTTTCCATAGCCACGACCAGCCCGCCGCTCTGCTCGATGATGTCCAGCACGCGTTCGGCCCCGTGCACCATCGGAACGCCGGTCATCAGAACGCGAACCGGCCGTGAGCCGCAGGACTCGGCCGAATCGTTGCCGCGCGCGTCATGACATGCGCTGCAGGACAACCTCGTACTGCTCCAGCGCAGCCGGCATCGCCCAAATGCTGCTCTTGCAGTCCGAGAGTTGCCGGCCCGTAAGCGGTGGGCGATCGGATTTCATGCAGTTCGGCCAACTGACGGCGAAGCTGCCGCTCGCGGTTCAACAGGCCGATGGCGTCTCGGATCTTGCCATCCGAGACGTCCGTGGAATACCGCTCCGACAAGAAGCGGCGGAAGCGGTCGAGTTGCCACTGCCAATAGTCCAGCGCGTTGGCGTCGCCTGCTCGGTGCGGCAGTTCCAGGATGTACATAGGCCGCGATTCGGCCATCAGCTCGTACATCTTCTTCTTGCCGTCGCACGTGGTCTCGCCCACCACAAGATCGGCCATTTCTAAGAAGGGATTGCTCTGCTGGACGTGGTAGCCGAACGTCGACTTGATCAGCGGACAGAGATTCGCCGGCAAGTTCTGTTCGGCGGCCGGGATCGTCTTGGCCGAGCCGCCGCAAAGGCACACCGGCACCGCACCGGCGGCCATGATCAGTTCGCGCGGCGTGTACTCGCAAAGGATGCCGACGATCGGCCGACCGTCAGCCTTGGCTGCCGCCGCGTAGTCGTAACAGTGATTGATCATCCGGCCGAACCAGGCGTGTGGGTCCGCCGACGAAGCGCCACGTTCGGCGTCGTCATTCTTGCCGCAGCACTCGGCCATGATCGAGTCTCCGGTCTAAGGTTTGACGCGGCACGTGCCGTAACCAATTTCTGGGCGGGAGAGCCGACACTCCGCTTCTCCCACCCGAGCGCATTTATAGCCGATTCGCGCGTGTTGCGATACGGCCCGGTGCTTCGCCATTCGTCGTGCGACTGTGCTCTGCTTATCGCCCCCCACAGGCCAGGCTCGCTTCCGATGCCGTGCGTTTGACGTCTGCACTACCGGGACTTAGGATTGACTAAGTGGGTCTAGTGCCTCAACCGGCCTGAATTGACGGATGCCACGGTTGGCTTGTCCAACCGTGTTTCCAGCACTGCCGGGCAAGCCGGCAGTGGCACCCAACATGTCAACCGATCCCGGTCGGGGCACTAGGGTGTCGGGGAAGAGGGTGTGGAGGACGATTCTCATGCCTGCCAAGCGGCTTTTCTGGTGTCCGGCGATTGTTGTCCTTGCGGCCCTCGTGTCGCACTGCGTCGTTGTCGCAGCCGGCATGGCGGCGAGCGAAGAGTCCAAGAGGAAAGAGCCTCCCAAACCTCAAGAGTTGGTGTTGCCCACCGCTGACGGGCTCGAACTGGCGGCAACCTACTATCCCGGCACCAACGGCAGACAGACCGTTCCCATCGTGCTCTTGCACATGTGGAAGCAGAACCGCAGTGATTACAGGGACCTGGCCGTCGCGCTTCAGGCAATGGGCCACGCGGTCCTCGTCCCCGACCTTCGCGGACATGGCCAGAGCACACGATTCAGCGGTCGGAAAGACGAAACGCTCAGGGCCACAACGCTCTCTCCCGGGCAATTCGCCGCCATGGCGACGCAAGACATGCTCGCCGTCAAACGGTTCCTCTTCGATCGCAACAACGCCGGCGAGCTGAACATCGACAAGCTTTGCATCGTGGGCGCCGAAATGGGCGCCGGCGTGGCGCTGAACTTCGCCGCACTTGACGCCGTGCAACAGGAAAACAATCGCGTCTTTGGGGCCGACGGGCAGTACAAGCTGGGCCGCTTCGTCAAGGCACTTGTGCTGCTGTCGCCAAAGACTACGTTTCCCGGCCTTCCTATTTGGTCGGCGATGGCCAACCCTGTCGTGCGGCACGACATCTCTGTTCTGATCCTCGTGGGCAAGCAAGATCCGCGGTCGCTGGAGGAAGCCAGACGATTGGACGGCATCTTTCAGCGGTACCATCCCGAGCCAATCGGCCACGACCAGGCCGCCCGAAAGACACTTTTCTTCGGCAAGTTCGACACGAGCCTGCAGGGCACCAAACTGCTCGACCCGAAGTTTAAGTTCAACATCCCCGCCCTGATCGGCGAGTTCGTCGACCGCCGCCTCATTCACAGCGACGCCTCGAAGGATTGGGTGTGGCGCGAACGGAAGTCGCCCTATTAGAGAGACCGCAGGAGAAGCGGTCTTGATATGAGCAAGACTCCCGACCCGAATAGCGATTGAACGTTCGTAACTGCTTTACGAATCACCACATCGACGCTGTGCATGAGCGGCAGAGTAAGGTCGCACCAACCGCTGAAATTACGGTCCGCCGGGACAATATCGCCTTCGTCCAACGCATCGTAGAGCTGGCGAAACGGACTGTTTTCGCTCGTCTGCTTGTCCTGATATTTTCCGATGGCCGCTTCCAACACCGTGCCCGCCGCCAGCGAAAATACCACCAGGATTCTGGCGATGGGAAAGCCATAGCCGGGCATCTGCATTTTCTGTTGTGGATAGGCTGCCTGATTCTCCGCCGTGTCGGGCATGGTCATGGCGGAACCGTCCACCACGCGGACCTCTCGCCCATGCCAAAGACCTCAGGCGCGATCATTACGACGCTGTTGTGGCAAACCGTAGCCGGACTGTCGATGAGGGTGAAACCCAGCCGAGAGGATGTTTTGCTGCTGATGAGCCTGCATTGGAAGAGACAAAAGACCTCGCGCGATGTCGCATACCAGGGCACGCCGAACGGAGTTGCACCGGCAGCATGCCAAGGGAGAAGGCCATCGCGACCAACTGCTCAACCTTCGGCTCTTGGGCGAGATCGCGGCCGATACTTACGCGACAAAGGAAATGGAACTGTGCGACCGGGCAGCACGGCTCAAGCTGCAGACCGATACGTGCGCCCATTCGTGCAGAATCGCATCGACCTGGCCGCCCCAATCTTGATTCGATTGGATGCGAACGCGGTAACTCCTGCCATTGAACGTTGTCAGGCCAGGGTCGCCTTTGACGCTCATCCTAATGACACGCACCGGTGATTCCACCGGAAAGCGTTTTCGCAAATCGCGGATCAGGCTTCGCCATTTCGAGGTGTTGGTCATCAGTAGCCTCGGCCTCGATGCTTCCGGGGGCGCATCGGTGAGTAGCTGTTGTAGGTGGCTGGCGGCTTGAGGATTACGCGCCGAGCGTTCTTCTTACCGCACTTTGCACAGCGGGTAGGTTGCTTCGCATCCATTGGCTGGAACTCCTCGAAGATATGCCCACAAGCCGAGCATTGCAGATCGTAATTCGGCATTGTGTTCTCACGAAGCAAGGGCGGCGTTGGAAGGGTCAGCGGCCAAATCAACGGGCGAGACGACTACGACATTCTTCAGGTTCTTGATGAAGACCCGGTGGCCGGTGTTGTTGTAGCCGCAAGCGCCGTCGGCGTCGGCGTGCGTAAGGGTCAGCTTGTTGAGCCACATGCTGCTGCCACGGCGGACGGGATACACCACGGTGTCACCCGCCTTGATCTCCCGTCCGAGGAAGTCGATCGCTGGATTCATGCACACTCCTCCAGGGCCTGATAACCGGCCGGCGGAAAGATGTGTGCCGTGGGTTGCGAGACGATCGTCAGCACTTCGTCCAACGCCTCCTGGTAGTTGCTCACGCAGTTGAGTCGGGTTCGTAATTCAACTCCCGGCCGGGCGCCGTGAAACACCGGGTCACGAAGCTCCGGCCTGAATTTGGGGTGAATCTTGTGCCGTTTCAGCACCGAGTCCAATTGTTTCGTCGTCATAGCCATGCTCCTTCGAGGGTGCGCGGCAGTGTACGCGCGATTCGGGCAAGCACAGCCACCGTTGAGGCCATAATTGCGATACCGAGAAGTGAGTCGCCGCGGAAGTCGTTCTTTGGCCTTTCCACTGGCTAAATCGCAATCGCGTGCCTCTTGGCTCACTGGATTCCGGTGGCCATAGATTGTGCCAGGGCACACGCGAGCAAAATGGGTCATGAGCGGGCTGCACGGGACGGCAGCGAAGTAGAAGGTCTCCGGCTGCCCGATGCTCCGCAGTTATGCGTGCATTACCGGCCATTTTGCACGTAATGGAGTAGGTGAACCCCCATTATTTACTGCCAGCGTGGCCACCGTATGTTGCCAAATATAACGGATACGTTATACTTAACTACATGGACAATGACACTGCAACCATCGTCGAACGCATCCAGCGGGCCGCCGCCAGGATCATCGCTACCCATCCAGCCGGCCATCAGCTTTGTCTGATTGGCGGCTACCGGTATCGCCTGCTCAACGCAAGCACCGGGCGTCGATCGACATCGACTACCACTGGGAAGGCGATCTCCAGAAGAAGCAAATCGAGATCGTGGAGCTTCTTCGTAGCAAGCTGTTGCCGGAGGTTAAACGAGAACTCGGGTACGATGGCGACATACGGCCGGCGGCAGGTCCTGAGGCAGAATCGCCAGCGGTGCGAATCGTCGAGATGGCGTTTTACCGCACCCAAGCCCCTGGGAGCCGGATAGAGATCCCGATCGAGATCACCAGTGTTGCTCGACATGATGCCCCGATGGTCAAGACGATTGCGGGCACAGTCTTCCTGACCGTGTCTGACGGAGACATGATCGAGAGCAAGATTCTCGCCTGCCTCAATCGTCCATTTTTCCAGGCGCGCGATATTCTGGACGTTTTCCTTTTTCAGGACACCTTGCCGCCTGATGCGCCCGAGCGACTGGCGAAAAAGTTGAAACAACTTGCGCTGCCAGTTGCAGCGGCCATCGACAAGCTCGACGCGATGGAGAAGAGTCGCACCGTTCACGTCCGAGCGATTGACCGGCTGTTGGCCGAGCAGGTCAACCCTGCGGTGACGGCCAACCTACTGGCTGCGGGCGGCGCTGCAATGGTGTGGGACTCCGTGATGCAATTGCTCCGAGACGTTCTTGTAAAGGCCAAGGAGTTCTCAACATGAGGGCAAATGCTTGGCGGAGATTCTTGGAAGAGCAGCGTGACAGGCATCAAAAGGTCCTGTTCACCGTGACGGAGTTGGCAAACATGGCCGGCACGTCCCGGGTCGCACTGAATGTCGAACTGACGAGGCTTCGCCAGCAAGCGGTCATCACGAGATATGCCCACGGGCTGTATGGCATGCCGGGCGCCGCGTCGCCACAAGATTTGGTTCCGGCCATTGACTCACATGCTTACATTACCGGTCACTACGCGCTTTACCAGCATGGGCTGGTAACCCAGATGCCCACAACTATCACATGCCTCACGAACCGGCGGAGCCCGAAGGGACAGAAGCGAGCTACGCCGGTTGGACGGCTAGCGTTTGTATGTGTGCGGAGCAGAGTGTACTTTCCACCGGCCGAAGGAGCGATTGTCCCACCGACCCAAGCCCTTTGCGATTACGTCTATCTCGCACGGCGCCATGGCACTGCGCCAGAAGCCTTGGTCACTTTCCGAAATCTTGCGAGGACACAAGTCGCAGATTATTCTCGCATTATCGTCAGATACCCCATCAGCGTGCAGAAGCACGTCGAACGGCTATTGCAATTGGAACCCAATGCGGCGACCGCGTGAGCAGGACCACGTTACGGTCCATTTCCAACGCGTCTCAAACACACGCATGACTTGACAGGGTGCTTCAGCAATCTGGCATTTCCTCGCGCACCTCGGTGTACGCCACCGAGGCACACGAGGGGCACCTTCGGCGGTGGAGATCAGTGTCTGCCCTGTTGGGGGGAGCGGATCCGATTCGCGAGTCCGCTGCCGCCTCTCCGAAGGCGTGGTCCAAAGCGCCCTAGGAGACGGAGGGGGTACTTTGATTAACCGCTGCCCCCATTACAATGGGGCGGTCGCGCCGTGCTGTGTGTGGAGCGGCCGAGGAGAGGAAGATCGCGCTGCAACCTACGCGGGACAAATCGAAGCGTCGTTGCGGGGGGCGAGAATGCCCGCACCGCCGGGAGCGTGCCATGAAGAAAATAGACCTGCACATTCACACGGTTGCGACTGACCGCGACAGCAAGTTCACTTTTTGCATGGAGACGCTGAGGGGATATGTAACGACGGCGAAGCTCAACGCTATTGCGATAACAAATCACAACACCTTTGACTCGGCACAGTTCAGGGCAATACGCGACTCGCTGCAAGTTGCCGTGTTTCCCGGGATCGAGATCGACCTGGAGGACGGCCACATACTGCTCATAGGTGACGGATCGGACGTTGCGGACTTTGAGTCCAGGTGCAATAAGGTCCTCCTATCTCGGGCCGGCGATGGGATTACCGTTCCGCGCTAAAAGAAATCTACGGCAACCTGCAGAGCTACCTCCTTATCCCGCACTACGACAAAGACCCGTCCATTCGCGGTGAAACGCTAGAGGAGCTTTCGCCCCACGTCAAAGCGGGGGAGGTCGACAGCCCGAAGAAGTTCATCCGCGCCATAAAGGATACGAAGAAGCTTACGCCTGTTCTGTTCAGTGATGCCAGGGTGAGCGACGAACTGCTCAGGCTGCCAACAAGGCAGACGTTCGTGGACTGCGGCGAGGTGACGCTCCGCGCAATCGCGGCGTGCCTCGGCGACAAGCGTAAGGTCTGTCTGTCAGAGGATGAAGGAAACTCCCTATTCCAGGTTCTTGACAATGGCCAAAGAATATCCACCGGGTTAAACGTGCTCCTTGGCGATCGGTCAACCGGCAAGACCTACACCCTGGATAGGATATGCGAGGTGTGTGAGCACGCAAAGTACATCAAGCAGTTTTCGCTGGTTCAGCAAGACGACGCGGCATATGATCGCGAGTTTAACGCCGACGTTGAGAGAAGGCGGAGCGTTGTCGTCGATCGCTATCTATCCCCATTCAAGGCCGTCCTAGAGGATTTGATGAAGGTCGACCTAGACGGCAACGATCGGGACGTTGAGCAATACGTTTCCTCGCTCCTTAAGGCAGGAGAAGAGGCCGACAGACGCGACGCATATTCGAAGGTCACCCTCTTCGCTGCGACAGCATTTCCGGAACGGGACGAGAGGGTCCTAAAAGACCTCATAGCATCGGTACGTCAGGTTATAGAGAACGTTGAATACCGTGACATAATCGAGAGGCACGCTGACAGACAGGCTCTGAGAAGGCTCGCGTGCGAACTGATCGAATTGCTCTGGAAGAGGGCACTGGAGAGCAGGAAAACGCGCCTGGTCAATGAGCTGGTCAAGGATATAAAGGCTCGCCTGAGAATGCGCACATCCGCCGTCCAGGTTGACGATGTCGACCTGTACCGGGTCAGCATGGAAGGCAGAAAGGTCTCGCGATTCTCCGATATCGTCAGGAGCTTGCAAAAAACCTCGAAAATATTCGAAAGAGACCGTTCAGGGGTTCCGCGTCGTGGCCACAAAAGGTGCATTCACGAAGGCAGGAGAGCTCAAATCTGCAAGCCGAGTGAAGACGTCATTTAGCAGCGCAATGAAAGAATACGCGGATCCTTACCGGTATCTGCGGGCGTTGATGTCCGATGCAAGCCTGACCAGATCGGACCTGTACAGGCTGATCACCAAAATCGACTACAAGATCCTAAACCGCGATGGCTTTGAAGTGTCGGGCGGCGAACGGTCGGAGTTTCGGTTGCTTCAGGAAATCAAGGACGCGCAGAACTACGACATCCTACTGATCGACGAGCCGGAGTCCTCATTCGACAACATGTTTCTACAGACCGACGTGAATCAGATAATAAGGGAAATATCGCAGTCTATGCCAGTCGTCGTGGTCACTCACAACAACACCGTTGGGGCCTCTATTGGGGCTGATTACCTGTTGTACGCCAGCAAGCGGTTAGAGGGCGGAAAGCCGATCTACAGGGTCTACTCCGGGCATCCTACGGATAAGATTCTAGCGTCTGTCGAGGGGAAATCTATCAAGACTCACGACGTCGTTCTGAACTCACTTGAGGCTGGCAGGGAAGCCTACGAAGACAGGAGGTGTGGATATGCAGCTATTGAAGATCGACAATGACCTTGGCCACTTCCTTGACACCGCCAACAGCTTCCAGCCAATTGACAGGATCACAAAGGAGGAACTGCTACGTCTTGTGGACCTGACGCTCAGGGAGGACGTAGAATTCGACGAATACGATGAAGGGAAAATAAAAAACCAAGCCCACCAGATCGTCTACAAGAGTATATATGAGAAGCTTCGGGAGCTACGGGACAGGAAGCAGGAGTTTTTGGACGAATCGGAGAGGCTGTATCTCGCAGATTGGGAAAAGTACAAAGGCGAGACGGCCCAACAGGACGGCTAACGGGCTGCCGGCTGGCTTGGCGGCCCCGGTTGCTGGCCTCCCATCGGCTCGTCTGGCTTCTCGGGCGCGCCAAGACGCGGCTGTTTTCGAAGATGGTTTTCAGCCGTGGATCGCGACTCTAACTTGCGTCGGTCGCCCCCATCGATGCGCCGAAGAAGTTTCGGCCAAAATCCTTAGGTCACATCGACCGACTACGTGATATAGCTGCCGATCCCGACCAGCATGTTTTGACTGCGTCAGCGGCTCAGTTGCGGCCGCTTGGTCGCTCACGTTCAGCATCGTTTGGACATTCATCGTCAGACTGACATGGGAGTGTCGGAGCGTCTGGGCCATCCTCGGTGTTACGCCAGGGAACATCCATGACCAGCCCGGAAGCCGGGATTGGCCCGGCCTCCGGGCATAACGTTCAATCAGAGCAGGTTCACGACCCGCTCGGCCAGGCCTTTCTCGCCCAGCACGACGTTCAACTTGCTGTTGCCGGCGACCTTCTCAAGGACCTCCAATTCCCGGAGCCGCATGAGCGTCGGGTTGCCTTCCAATAGCTTGGCCGTGTTGACCTGGTTGCGCATGGCTGCCGTTTCCTCACGGCGGGCAATCAGGTTGGCCTCGGCGGCCTGAGGTGGACCGGGTTGGTTCCGTTGGTATTGAAGATTTTTTCAGGATGGTATCATGCGCGACGCCATCGTGGACGACGCCGCACACTTGCCAAGTCGATGCCTTCCAAGATCAGCGTCAAATCGCTCATCCGCATCTCGACCCCGAGTGGCGAAGCAGAGCCGTCTTCTCGCACAGCCTGTGCAGATCGCGGCACCTCAAATGTCCCGCCTTCCAATCGCTTGCACCAAATGACGAGACCATCGCCCGCAAACCACAGCACCTTCACGCGGTCGCCACGGCGATTGAAGAAGAGAAACAGATCGCCCGACTCTACTTGCTGCCCGAGTTCTCGCTCCACCACTCCGACTAAACCCTCGAACGACTTTCGCATATCGGTGGGACCGGGCTTGGCAAACACGCGCAACGACGTGGGCAAGGTCAGCATTGGTGTGTCCTTCGTGCTCGTTGGGCCGTCAGAGCGGCGACCACCACACCGACTATCTGTGTTTCGCAGCCCTGAACCCGTAGGACGACGCCATCGGGCCACTCGACTTCGAGCTTGCCCGCACCAAGCGGCACGGCATCGACGACCTGGACAGGAAGCAGAGCCTGCGCCGCCTTCTGCCCAGGTTCACGCCGGGGCCGTCGCAATCGCCGCTTCCAAGCATGAAACGTGGCCGGAGCCAACTTCTCCTTGGAGCAGAACCCCACAATGCTCTGCCCACTGGCCTGCTGATGCTCAATCACTTCCCGCCAATACCGCCGACGGTCCCCGTTCGTGGCCCTTGCCATTGCCTGGTCCTCCAAATGCCTTGGATGAATCGTACCCAGGCATCCAGCCTACCACGGCCCGCAAGGCTGGCGATTTATTGACGGTTACGGTTGGAAGCCGATCGCCGGCGATTGGAATGGCAATGGCCGGGATACGATTGGGCTGTACGATCCCGCATCTTCTCGTTTCTTCCTGAGAAACAGCAATGATACAGGCTACGCCGATATGGCTTTCGCGTATGGCCCCGCCCGGGGCGGCTGGTCGCCTATTGTCAGCAACTGGAGCAGCCTTCAATCGTTGGTGGCGGCAGACGGTGAAGTGGTGGATTCGCCGAGCGCGGCTCCGCTATCTCGATCTGAGTTTGAGCCAATTGCGGCAGAAGCACTTCGTCGTTGGGCCAGCGCCGGTTTGCAGCAGCCCGTACTAACGGCCCTGGCGCAAGTCGCCTTCGTCATTGAAGACTTGCCGGGGGCAAAACTTGCTGAGGCAGATGTCGCAGGGCATCGCGTGTACATCGACACCACTGCTGCCGGCCAGAATTGGAACGTCGATTCGAAGCCGTTGTTCGACGAAGATTTCGCCGTTTCAGGCAGCAACCGCTCGCTCAACGCCGTCGATTCTAGGGCTGTTGATCGAATTGACTTGTTGACTGTTGTTGAACACGAGTTGGGGGACATTCTCGGACTCAATGACTTGGTCCATTCGGACGGCGATCTTATGTTGGCATCGTTGCCAGTAGGTGTTCGCCGAAGTCCTTAGTTAGTTGCTTCACGTCCACATGGTAGACGTGTAGCTCGTCGGGCAGATTTTCCCACATCTTTCATCGGCTACGGCACACGGAGCGTGCCTGCTACTGACCGGCTACGGCACGTGGAACGCCTGATGCTAATAATTGAAACGGACGCCGCGCCGGCGAAGCGCGGCGGCCAACGGAGCCGCGCCTGTGAATAGGACGGCGTCGAAGCCCACTTCGCGTGCGCCGGCGACGTGCTCGGCCAGGTCGTCGACGTAGAAGATGTCTTCCGGCCGCACGCCGGCAAGTTCTGCTGCCGCGTGAAAGATAGCGGCTTCCGGCTTCAGCGCCGACGCGAAAGCTGAGGGCGTGGACCGGAAAAATTTCTTCGAGCATCCGGTAGTGGCGAAGGCAGTGGGTCCAGTGCATGGGTGACGTGTTGGAGAGAATGCCCAGCCGGCAGCCCGCCCCACCCAGTTGTGCCACAAGCGGCAGCACTGCCACGTTCAATGCGAAGATGTCGGAGACGGCCGTGGTCAGTCGGTCGCGATCCGGCCGCGTGGCAGTAGCCTGGCAGAACGATTCGTACAACGCGTCGCACGACAGTTGTCCTGACTCGTGCTGTTTGACCAGTTGGCCATCGAACAATGCCGCCCGCGCTGCGTCTGCCGTGATGTCGGCCACGGCCGCGACTTGTTGAAGCATCCGCTCGACGCTGAAGTCGACCAGAACCTTGCCAAGATCAAAATAGATGAACTTCGGCGGCATGGAGGCATAGGATAGCATTGATCGGACGTGCGAACCAGACGCGCTGTCAGAGATCGCCGACACGTGGGTGGGCGGCACGCCCAAAGCAGAGTGGCGGGCGTGGTGACGTGAAAGCCACGCCCTTCGCTGTGCTCGGGGTCGTGCCACCCACCACAGCGAAGAACGTGCCACCCAACACCCAACATTGCCAAATGGGCGGACGTCCCCCGCTACAATCTCGGTCGTCAATCCCATAGAATGCCGAAAGTCACATTCCTGTTTCCTCAAAGGACTGCCAGCCATGCGTTCCGACATTGTCAAGCTGGGCGATGCCCGGGCCCCCCATCGAAGTCTGCTCCGCGCCACCGGGCTGGGCGACGACGATTTTCGCAAGCCGTTTATCGCCGTCTGCAACAGCCACGTCGACATCATTCCCGGCCACGTCCACCTGGACAAGGTTGGCCAGTACGTTAAGCAGTGCGTCCGCGAGGCGGGCGGCGTGCCGTTCATCTTCAACACGATCGGCGTCGACGACGGCATCGCCATGGGCCACGAGGGAATGAAATACTCGCTGCCCAGCCGCGAACTGATCGCCGACTGCGGTCGAGACGATGATCCGCGCCCACGCGTTCGACGGCATGATCTGCATTCCCAACTGCGACAAGATCGTCCCCGGCATGCTGATGGGCGCGATGCGGCTGCAATATCCCCACGGTTTTCGTCAGCGGCGGCCCGATGGAGGCCGGCAAGACGCCTGACGGCAAGACGGTCGACCTGATCGACGTGTTCGTTGCGGCCGCGGCCAAGCAGGACGGCAAGCTGAGCGCAGAAGAACTGCTGGCCGTCGAGCACGACCGGCTGCCCCACCTGCGGCTCGTGCTCCGGCATGTTCACGGCCAACAGCATGAATTGCCTGTGCGAGGCGTTGGGCATGGCCCTGCCGACCAACGGGACGCTGCTGGCGACCAGCGCCGAGCGGAAGAAGCTGTTTCACGCCGCGGCCCAGCGCGATCGTCGCCATGGTCTTGGAGTTGGAACGCAACCCCGACGCCCGCGGGCTGTTGCCCCGCGAGATCGTCACCCACGACTCGATCGATAACTCGATGGTGCTCGACATGGCGATGGGGGGCAGCACCAATACGGTCCTGCACATGCTGGCCATTGCTCGCGAGGCCGGCGTCTCATACGACATCCAACGGGTCAACTGGCTCAGCCGCCGCACGCCGAACGTCTGCAAGGTCGCGCCGAGCAGTGGTTATCACGTGCAGGACGTCCACAACGCCGGCGGCGTTCACACCATTCTCGGCGCCATTGAGCCGCGGCTGCCCTGAACTGCTGAAGCTCGATTGCCCGACGGTGTCCGGCCAGACGCTCGGTCAGAACATCGCCGCCTATGACGTCCGCGCCAACACGGTTAGCGACGAGGCGTTGGTCTTGGCCGCCGTCACGGCCGGGGGCGAGCGGACCAATGAAGGGATGGGCGTCGAGCGGCGCGCGGCCTCGGTCCGCGACCTGTCGCAGGCCGAACTCGGCTTCGATCCGATGGATTGCATCCGCGAGGTGGAAAATGCGTACAGCCCCGAGGGTGGGCTGGCGATTCTGTACGGAAATCTCGCCCCCAACGGGTCGGTCATCAAGGCGGCCGGCGTACTGCCCGCAATGCTTAAACACTCGGGCCCGGCCGTGATCTTCGAGGCCGAGACCGAGGCTTACGAAGGCATCGTCAACGGCCGCGTGAAGGCAGGCGACGTGGTCGTGATCCGCTACGAAGGTCCGCGCGGCGGGCCGGGCATGCAGGAAATGCTCGCGCCGACCACCGCCATCAAGGGCGTGCGTCTGGACGACAAGGTGGCCCTGATTACCGACGGCCGCTTTTCCGGCGGCACCGCCGGCGCGTGCATCGGACACATCAGCCCCGAGGCGGCCGCCGGCGGCCCCATCGCACTGGTTGAGCCCGGCGACATCATTGACATCGACATTCCCGGCCACACGCTGAGTGTGCGGCTGAGCGACGAGGAACTGGCCGAACGGGCTAAGAAGTGGAAGCCGCGGCCGCCGCGCTACACGACCGGCTGCCTCGGCAAATATACCGCTTTGGCCACCGGCGCCGATATTGGCGCGGTGTTGAAGTGGAATTGAGCGTTAATGGGGACAGTCCCATTTTCGTTGACACGAAAATCGGGGGAGTCCGTCGCCATGAAGGCCATGCTGCTGCGCCGGATCGCGCCGGTCGCGAGGCGCCGCTGGAGCTTGTCGATTTACCCGAACCTGAGCCCGGGCCAGGCGACGTGCGAATCCGCGTCCAGTGCTGCGCGATCTGCCGCACCGACCTGCACATCGTCGAGGGCGATCTGCCGCAAGCGAAGATGCCGGTCATCCCCGGGCATCAGATTGTCGGCGTGGTGGAAAAATTGGGGGCGTGGGACGGGGGACGGGGGGCGGAGGAAGAACCGCGGTTGCAGATCGGCCAGCGCGTCGGCGTGGCCTGGCTGCGGCACACCTGCGGCCGGTGCGAATACTGTCGGTCGGGCCGCGAAAACCTCTGCGAATCGGCCCGGTTCACGGGCTATCACGCCGACGGCGGATACGCCGAACTGGCCGTGGCCCCGGCGGCATTCGTTTATCCGTTGCCCGAGACAGGCCACGGCGGACAATCCGGCTTCAGCGACGTCGAGGCAGCGCCGCTGCTTTGCTCGGGCATCATCGGCTACCGGGCGCTGCGGCGGTGCAATCTTCCGCCGGGTGGCCGGTTGGCGCTTTATGGGTTTGGCTCGTCGGCGCACGTGGTCATTCAGATTGCGCTCCATCGCGGGTGCGAGATCTACGTGGTGACGCGCGGCGAGAACCACCGCCAATTGGCCCGTGAGATGGGCGCGACCTGGGTGGGCGAGGACGCCGGGAGAATGCCGGTGAAAGTCGACAGTGCGATCCTGTTCGCCCCCGTGGGCGAGTTGGTCTTGCCGGCCTTGGAGTCGCTCAAGAAAGGGGGCACGCTCTCGCTGGCCGGCATCTACATGACGCCCATCCCGCAGATGGATTACATGCGCTACGTCTTCTACGAGCGCGATCTCCACAGCGTCACCTGTAATACGCGTGAAGACGGCCGCGAGCTTCTGGCCGAGGCGGCCGCGATTCCGATCCGCCCCCATACGATGGTCTACCCGCTGGCCGAGGCGAATCGCGCCTTGCAGGACCTCAAGGCCGACCGGATCAGCGGTACCGGCGTGCTGGTCAACGAGGGCATAAGAGCACGTTGAAAGGGACACCCCCATTTTCGTCGACACGAAAATTGGGACGGTCCCCAGCTTACGATCACAAACCTGCGGGCATCACGGCGGCGACGGCGTAATAGACCAGCGCCCCGATGAAGGCCGAGACGGGGATCGTCAGAACCCAGGCCCAGACGATGTCGATCGTCACGCCCCAGCGAACGGCGCTCAGCCGCCGCGTGACGCCGAAGCCGACGATCGATCCGGCGATGGTGTGCGTGGTGCTGACCGGGACGCCGGCGGCCGCGGTGGCGAACAGCGTGACGGCCGCGCCCGACTCGGCGCAGAACCCGCCGAACGGATCGAGCTTAGTGATCTTCGAGCCCATCGTCTTGACGATCCGCCAGCCGCCGATCAGGGTTCCCAGACCCATCGCGGTGTGGCAGATCAGCACGATCCAGAACGGGATTCCGTTGAAGCCCTCTCCGTCCCAGATAATCGCCCTCATGGCGGGATTGGTGTAGAACAGCAGGGCGATGATGCCCATTGTCTTTTGGGCGTCGTTGGTGCCGTGGCCGAGGCTGTAGAGCGCCGCGGAACAGAGCTGGCCCTTGCGAAAGATCGAATCGACCCGCCGGGGCGTCGCGCGGCGAAACAGCCACGTCATGCCGACCCCCATAACGAAGCCCAACACCATGCCGATCAGCGGCGAGAGGACGATGAAGGCGGCGATGGTGATCAGGCCGCTCGGGATGATGGCGACCAGGCCCGCCTTTGCGATGCCGGCGCCGGCCAAGCCGCCGATCAAGGCGTGCGACGAGCTGGTTGGCAGGCCGAGATACCAGGTCATGAGGTTCCAGAGGATGGCCCCGAGAAGCCCGCTGAGGATCATCGACGTGTCGACGATGTCGGGATGCACCACGCCCTTGCCGATGGTCATCGCCACGTGGATGCCGAACACGCAGGCGGCGACGAAATTGAAGAAGGCGGCCCAAACGACCGCCTGCAACGGCGTCAAGACGCGCGTCGAAACCACCGTGGCGATCGAATTGGCGGCGTCGTGAATGCCGTTGGTGAAGTCGAAGCCCAGCGCCAGCAGGACGACCGCCGTCACCAGAACGGGCGCTGCCATCGCCACCCGGCCGACATGGTAGCCGGTATACAGGATTCCCCACACGGCGAACGCGAAGGCCAGGACAGCCCAGACGGTATGGCGACTCATGGCTCAGGCGTTCTCCAGCACGATTCCTTCGATCACGTGGGCAACTTCCTCCGCCCCGTCCATCGACAGTTCGATGAGGTCGATGATCTCCTTCCACTTCATGACCCGCAGCACGTCGAGTTCACCTCTTGAAGATCGACCCCAGGGCGATGTGGTGCAGTTGATCGCCGACGTTCTCCAGCCGTTGAATTTCGATGCAGTGATCGAGCACGCGGTTCTTCTTCCGCAGGTTTCGTAGTTCATGCACGGCGGCCTTGACCTCTCGGGCGAGGTCGACGATGACTCTTGCCCATCGGGTAGACTTCCGGCAGCATCGGGCCGACGTCGTACAGCGCGATCCGCCGCGCGGCATCGTCGAGGAAGTCGACCACTTCGTCCATGGCCAGGATCAACCGCCTGAGATCGCCCCTCTCCAGGGGCGTGATGAATGATCGGTGCAGCAGTTCCATTGCCTCGTGCGTCAGCCGGTCCGCTTCGTGTTCCAGCTCCTTGAGCCTTTTCGAATACTCCTTCGGATCGCTCGACGACTCCAACAGCCGGCAAAACTCCTCGGCCGCGCGGACCAACACGTCGGTGTCGCGGTCGAAATAATCGAAAAACTCGGTGTTCCTGGGCAGGAAATTGAACATGCATGACCTCTCACTCGACGGCCGAAGTGGCCAATGTAGCCGCCACGGCGGGCTGCTGCAAGGCTCCATACCAACGGTGGGTGCGATGCTACCGGCTTCGCCAGGCCCGCCAGGCGCCGCCGAGATTCGCGCCGATGCGTGGAACTGGTAGGAAAACCAACTCTCGGTAGGGCAGCTTGTAGTGCGGGCACCGGCTCCATCGCCACGGCGCGGCGGTCGCCGCAGGCCACCAGGCACAGCCCGCAGCCGATGCATCGTCCGGCCAGGTGCTCGCGTCGTCGTGCCGGCCGGGTCGATCACCAGAGCGCCCATCGGGCAGTTCCGCGCAGCGCGCCGCAGAAGGTGCACTTCGCGTCGTCGAACCGCGGCGGAAATGGGCCGGCGCCATGAAGCCCGGGGCGTTGAACTCGCTCACCAACCGCATCGCGTGGCAGCAGCAGCCGCAGCACGAGCACGAGGCCTGCCCCTTGCTCGACTCGACGTTCATGATCCACGTGACCAGCCCGTGCGACTCGGCCTCGCGCTTGATCTCCAGCACGTTCTTGCGCGAGACCGGCCTCAAGCCATCCCTGCTCGATGCCCGCTTCGGCCCACTGGCCCATCACCGTGCAATTGCCCAGCGGCCTGCCGCAGCCCTGGCCGGCCACCTGCATCGTCATGCGGCACTGGCACTGGCCGACGCCGAACGTCTCGAACCGGTCCAGCACGACCTCCAGCCGGTCCGAGGGCAGCGCCATCGGATGGGCCTCGATCGTGCGGCCGACCGACAGCACGCGCACGCAGCGGCGACGGCCGCGTCTGCCCGCGCTGGTAGTCCGTCGTGTAGCCGGTCTCGTACAGGGCCTCGAACAGCTCGGCGAATCGGCGATGCCACGGCGGACATCGTCTCGGGCGACTGGCCGATCAGCACCATCTCGAAGATGCCGGGCATGATCGGCATCAGCCGGTACGTCACGGCCCCCTTCGGCCCGCGGCGCCGATCGCCCGCTTCTCGACGCCAGCCGCTCGAGGATCGGCTCGACCTGTTCGACCGGCCGGTGTTCGGCCCGGCAACGTCCGCCGCCGTCATGCCCGCCACCTGCCCGAGGTGCCGCACCAACGCCGGCCTCCTCCTCGGTAAAAAGATGCCGGACAAAGGCGACCAACTCGTCGCACACCGGCGGCCCCATCAGCAAGGGACTGGACAGTCTCTCAACGACGTCCGCGTACGCCTTTGGCAAGCCTGAAAAATCGTCAATTTTCCGCGGCCGCACCGATCTGGGCCGCGGCTCGGCGGGTCCGACGATGCCGCGGTTGACCTGAATCACCTGGCGCGGGGTGGTCTCTTCGGCCATGACTTTCTTGTTCACCATATGGGCGCCATCAACTTAGCCGATTCCAGAAGATCGGGCAACCGTAGCGTCGGGGTAGGACGTTCCGCGGCCAACGCCGGACGCCGCGCGGTGCCGCTCGACAGGCCGGTTATCGCCAATTACACTAGAGATTTCCGCCGGGGGTGATCCAACGATTCCTGTATTGAGGACATGATCCGATGGACAGCAAGCACGTTCTTCTTAGCGAAAGAGAAATCCCCACCGCCTGGTACAATCTACAGGCCGACCTGCCGCAACCGGTCCCGCCGCCGTTGCATCCGGGCACCAAGCAGCCGATCGGTCCGGCCGACCTGGAGCCGATCTTCGCCAAGGGCCTGATCGCCCAAGAGGTCAGCCAGGAGCGATGGATCGAGATTCCCGACGCCGTGCGCAAGGTCTACGCCGTTTGGCGGCCCAGTCCGCTGGTTCGGGCGACGAACCTGGAGAAGGCCCTGAAGACGCCGGCCCGCATCTACTTCAAAGACGAGAGCCATAGCCCGCCGGGCAGCCACAAGCCGAATACCGCGGTGGCGCAGGCCTATTACAACAAGATCGAAGGCATCAACCTCCTGACGACCGAAACCGGGGCCGGCCAGTGGGGCTGCGCGTTGGCGTTCGCCTGTTCGCTGTTCGACATGCACTGCAAAGTGTACATGGTGAAGGTGAGCTACCAGCAGAAGCCGTATCGCCGCTCGATGATGCACGTTTGGGGCGCGCAGCGTCACGCCCAGCCCGTCGAACGAAACCAACGCCGGTCGGCAGGTGCTGGCCGCCGATCCCGATTGCCCCGGCAGCCTTGGCATCGCGATCAGCGAGGCGGTGGAGGCCGCCGTCAGCCGCGACGACACAAAATATACGCTCGGAAGCGTTTTGAATCACGTGATGCTGCACCAGTCCGTCATCGGCCTGGAGGCGGAAAAGCAATTCAAGCTCTTCGAGGATTTTCCTGATGTCGTGATCGGCTGCGTCGGCGGCGGCAGCAATTTTGCCGGGTTGTCCTTCCCATTCATCCGCCACAAGCTCGAAGGCCGCGACATCCGCTTCATCGCCTGCGAGCCGCATTCCTGCCCCTCGATGAGCCGCGGCCAATATCACTACGATTTCGGCGACACGACGAAACTGACGCCGCTGGTGAAGATGTTCACGCTCGGCCACAGCTTCGTGCCGCCGGGCATCCACGCCGGTGGGCTGCGCTACCACGGCATGGCGCCGATGGTAAGCCTGTGCGCGTCGCTGGGGATCGTCGAGGCAGCCGCCTTCCACCAGATCGAGTGCTTCGAGGCGGCCCGCCTCTTTGCCTCGACCGAGGGCATCATCCCGGCCCCCGAGACCTCGCACGCCATCCGAAGCGCAATTAACGAGGCGTTGCGCTGCCGCGATACGGGCGAAGAGAAGTGCATCGTCTTCAACCTTAGCGGCCACGGCCTGTGCGACATGAGCTCCTACGACCGCTTCCTGAACAATGAGTTGGAAGACTACGCCTACCCGCAGGAAAAGATCGAGGCCGCCATCGCCGAACTGCCGATGGTGTGAGCGATGAATCTCTCCTCTCCCTCTGGGGTGGGGGTGGCGGGGCTGAGGGCGTCGGGCGACGAGTCTCTCCAAAGTGGAGACTCTGGCATGATGATCGGGTAGACTCACGCTAAGGCGCAAAGTCGCAAAGAACGTGGCCGGCCTACAGGCTGAGTGGCACGCCCCTGAGCTTTGCGCCTTTGCGTGGCGTTCCTGATTGATGCCCACGCCCCATTGTCAGAAATGTACGAGGACCATGAGAATCGCACTCTGCACCTTGGTATTTCTTTGTGCGACCGGACGAATGACGATCGCGGCCGTCGAGCCGCCGCCGACCATCGAGCCGCTACTCCGTACCGTCGACCTCAACGTCGGTGAGACGTCTCACGTAACGCTGGCTGGCGGCAGCACGGCCGAGGTGAAGCTCGTCGCCCTGCATGAGGCGCGCGACGACCTGCGCCAGGCCGTGCGCAATGCGCGGGTTACGGTCGAGGTCAACGGCCAGCGGGCGACGCTCACCGTTGGCAACTACCGGCTGCCCGTCAAGCTCGGCGGCGCCCAGATCGACTGCGCCGTCACGCGGGGTTGCGTCCAGGGCAAGGAGAATCGTTGGGCGCTGGACAAAGACGCCCGGCTCCGCCTCTGGCCTGCGCATTTCGCCTTGGATCCGGCCCGGCACCTTCAAGTATCCCCTCAATCAGCGATGGTTCGTCTGCCAGACGGAGATGGCGAACGAGCCATCGTACAGCGATTGCGGCGAAGACCCGGACGTTAAGACGATCTACTATCACTGGGGTCTGGACATCGGCGGGGCCGAGGGCCTGCTCAATGTGTTGTCGGCCACGGACGGCGTCGTGATCTCCGCGGGGCGGAAGGGCATTGACGTGCCGAATTGCCCGGCCAGCCTGCGGCGTACGGTGCATCCGTCCCCCGACATCGTCTGTGTCCGCGACGGCCGAGGCTGGTACGTTCGCTACATCCACCTC
Source organism: uncultured Planctomycetaceae bacterium (assembly GCA_963789525.1). GTDB lineage: Bacteria > Planctomycetota > Planctomycetia > Pirellulales > Thermoguttaceae > CAVXFB01. The sequence continues at coordinate 573,611 of CAWBLA010000002.1, read as the reverse complement.
AAGTCGATCGATGACGCCATTAAGCCGGGCGCCCGCGTCAAAATGGGACAGAAGGTCGGCGTTCTGGGCAAGGAAGGTGAAAGTGGCGGCTGGTCGCACCTGCACTTCGACATCACCGCCCTCCAGCCGAGCGGCCGCTACGGTATTCTCGAAGGCTATGCGTTTCTCTGGCAATCGTATCGCGACGAGCATCCCACCGACCTGCAAGCCGTGGCCCGACCGCACCACCTTGCGTGGACCGGCGAAGCCGTCACGCTCGACGGCAGCCGCTCGTGGAGCAGCAAAGGTCCTGGGCACATCGCTTCCTACCAGTGGCAATTTTGCGACGGCACGAAAGCCGACGGCGCAAACGTCACCCGTCGCTACCAGCGGGCCGGCCAATACAGTGAACTGCTGAAAGTGACTGATGCCGACGGCTGGGTCGATTATGACGTCGCGATCGTGCTGGTGGTCGACCGGGCAAACCCCAAACCCGTGCCGCCGACAATTCACGCGATCTACTGGCCGACGTTCGGCCTGAAGGCGGGCGATGAGGTGACGTTCAAGGTCCGCACGTTCCGCGTCGGACGCACCCAAGGCCACGAACAATGGGACTTCGGCGACGGCACGCCGCCGGCGGAGACACAGTCCGACGGCAATGCCGATCCCCATGCCAAGGATGGCTACGCGGTGACGAAGCACCGCTACGAAAGGCCCGGCGTCTACATGGTCACGGTGTCGCGGACCAACAAGCGCGGCGAGACGGCCATCGCGCGGCTACACATTCAGATCCAGTGATGCGCGGAATCCAGCCGAGCAGAAGCATCGAACGCCATGCCCTCGCTTGCACGAACATGTGCCAGGATAGCCGCGGTTGGTTGCGGCTATAATGCCCGCACTCACGGGGCATGGCGTCCGACCTTCACCAGGTTTCTCGGAACGGCGGCAGGCTATCCCGGTATCGACTGGTGGTCAGATCGCATGGTCGCCTGCTTCGCCGGTGCGGATGCGAATCGCGTTCTCCAGATCCGTGACGAAGATTTTCCCGTCGCCCACCTGGCCGGTCTCGGCCGCCCGGTTGATCGTCTCGATCACCTTGGCCAGGTCGGCGTCGGCGACGACGACCTCGATCTTGATCTTGGGCACGAAATCGACGGTGTATTCGGTGCCGCGATACATCTCGGTGTGGCCCTTCTGCCGGCCGAACCCGCGGACCTCGGTGACGGTCATGCCGTGGACGCCGCACTGCATCAGCGAGTCTCTTGACGTCTTCGAGCTTGAAGTGGCGAACGAGGGCTTCGATTTTCTTCATGGGTGGGTTCCGACGCTTGTTTCAACCTTGAGCGTTTCTCGGGTAACCGATTCGTTGTCGCTTAGGGTTTTAGGGTTCCGGCGTGGCCGACAGCACGAAGCCGTGGTAGGCGCCGTAGCCGTGCTCGCCAACGTCCAGACCCTCGATCTCCTCTTCGGGACTGACGCGGAGGCCGACTGTGTACTTCAGTGCCGTAGAACACGACCAGTCCGCCGACAGACGGCCCAAGCGAAGACCGCACCGACGCCGATCGCCTGGTTGACCAGTTGGGTGAGTCCGCCGCCGTTGAACAGCCCCGGCAGGGGCGATCCGTCGCCGGTGCCGATCGACCACAATCCCAGGGAAAGCGTGCCCCAGGCGCCGCATACGCCGTGTACCGAGACGGCGCCGACGGGATCGTCGATCTTCAGCACGTGGTCGACGAACAGGACGGAAAGCACGACCAGCACGCCGGCGATGCCGTCCGATCGCCAGCGAGCCGGTGATGGTGACCCAAGCGACAGGGCGCGGTGATGGCGACCAGACCGGCCAGCGTGCCGTTCAGCGCCATGCCGGCGTCCCACTTGCCGAAGATCAGCTTCGAAGTGATCAGAGCGGTGATGGCGCCGACGGCGGCGGCCGTGTTGGTCGTGCAGACGATGTGCGAGATGTCCATTCTCACGGCGCCCATGGTGCTGCCCGGGTTGAATCCGAACCAGCCAAGCCAGAGGATGAACACGCCCAGGGCGGCCAGCGGGATGTTGTGGCCGGGGATGGCCTGCGGCTTGCCGTCGCGCCAGAACTTGCCGATGCGCGGTCCGAGCACGAACGCGCCGACCAGGGCCATCCAGCCGCCGACGCTGTGGACGACGGTCGAGCCGGCAAAATCCCACATTCCCGTCCCGCCCAGCTTCGAGAGCCAGCCGCCGCCCCAGATCCAGTGGCCCGAGACGGGATAAATCACCAGCGAAATGAAGATGCTGTAGATCATGTAGGAAACGAACTTCGTCCGCTCGGCCATGGCCCCGGAGACGATCGTGGCGGCCGTGGCGGCAAACACCAATTGGAAGAAGAACTTGCACTCCAGCGGCACCTTGGTCCAAGCTAATAGGATCGAAGTTGGTCGTGGCCGTGCATGGCGCCGTCGGCCCGCGTCACTTGCACGGGCGTTTCGTGGAGAAAGAATCCGCTATCGCCGACAAAAGCGTTTCCGATGCTGAACATCAGCCCGAAGCCGACCGCCCAGAAAGCGATGCTGCCGAAGCAGTAGTCCAGCAGATTCTTCATGAGGATGTTGACGGCGTTCTTCGCCCGCGTGAACCCGGTCTCGACCATGGCAAAGCCGGCCTGCATCCACATCACGAGAAAGGCCGCCACAAGCGTCCAAACCGTATCCAAGTCGATCGACTTACTGTCCAGGGCTGCCTGCACATCTTGTGCGGTGAGCGCTCTCGCCGACGGTCCGGCCGCTTCCGCGCCGGCCACGATAGTCGGCCAAGCGATCAAAACGGCGACCAACAGGGTTAGTACACACGGCCAACGTGCAGTCCGAGCAGTCATTCTCAGCAACCTCGCCTGGTGGACAAACGCGGGAAGGCTATGCGCCACGCCGCCGTAGCGATGGCAACATCCATGCCAAAGGAGACGGGCATTGCTCGCCCCGCGCCGGCAGTCGGGCGGGCGACCGGTTGCTGCGGCATCTGCAAGTTGCCGCGGCATAACGATTAAGAGCGGTCAATTGGCGAGGGCGACTTCCGAAGGACTTTGTGCGATCTGCACGAGAATGTGCACCAGAATACTCACGAATGCCGCGAATATAGGCATGTACTGCGCACTACGTTAGCATTTTCGGCTAGACATTGATCGATTTCGTGCGCGGAAGAGTCTCTGCGAGGGGCGCTCACACGTTTCGGACGGCTCACTCTGGAGCCCGCTGTCGGTAGACTTCGACCTTGCGCCGGGCAACAACCGGACTCCAGGATTGTCCAGGCCAGTGGGCCTTTGCCACAAGCACGTACTTGCCCGGCACGGTCGGCGTGGCCAGATCGACCAGATAGGTCATTTGGCCCAGAGGCTCGACCGCAAACGCCTTCTCAGCGGTTGCTCCGTCCGTGTGATCGCCTTCCGGCTGCCAGGACAACTCCAGTGTGCCCCGGGCCCACTCATCGGTGTCATTGATCGTCATCACGTTGTAGCTCTGCGCCGTGCCGGCGGCCAGCTTGGGCTGCCAGAAACTGACGTAGACGCCCAGCGGCTTGTTCGCTTCGGCCATGTAGTCGGCGAAGTGCGGTTCCAGTTCAAGCTTCTCCACGTCGCGGAAGTTGTCGCAGGTGAACGCAGTTGGGCAACGTCGCCGTCGAGATAGGCCAGATACATCACGCCGGCGTGATGCCGGAAGGCCCGCCAGAACTCCGTCAGCCCGGCCGAGCAGGTAGGCATATTCGTCGAAGCGATCCTCGGCCGTCGCTTGCGGACCCCATCAGATGCAGGGTCTGTACACCGTCCTGGGAGAGGGCCGTCGGCGTTCCGTCGCGGTGCAGCCATAGCCAATCGTACTCGTTGATGATCGCGGCGTGGGCCGAGCGTGCCAGTCGCCCGAGTCCTGCGCCCTGGCTTTCCAGGTCGGCTCATGCGTGAACCGCAGTGGACGGCTTGCGAAGACTGCATCGAAGCGGTAGGGGTGGCACTTCGTAGGGATCGTTGGGGCCTTGCGGCGGGTTGTAACCGTTTTCCCAAGGACGGCCGAGAGTCCAGGCCGCGGACCGATCGGCACGAGCTTCTCCCGCAGGAACTCCCAACCCTGCGTCTCATTCGAGGCGTCCCAGATCACCAGGCTGGGATGGTTCCAATTGTCGCGCATGAACTCCCAGAACTGCCCGGTCAGGTCGTCTTCTTTCCAGAGCTTGTGGCGGAACGGATCGCGATCGTCCCAGATCGGGAATTCGTACTGCAGCAGCAGCCCCGCCTCGTCGGCCATGTCCAGCCACTGCTGCGGCGCGGGCCGATGCAGATGCGAAATGCATTCCAGTGCATTCGCTTCGGAATATCCACGAGCAACTTGCGGACCCACGCCTCCTCCCAGAGGATGTCCTCCACACAGCGGGTCGCCGAAAAACCGGTGCAGCGTGATGCTTGCCCCGCGCAGGTAGACGATCTTGCCGTTGAGATAGGCCCGGCGCGTCGCCGTGTCGAAGCGGAACTCGCGCATTCCGAAACGGACCGACCAACTGTCACCGCCGCTGCTGCGTCGAGCACGTACAGGAACGGATTGTCCGGGCTCCACAGAATGGCCTTTGGCACCGGCACGCGTCTGCACGACCATCTTCTCCTCTCCGGCCGCCAGTTGACACGCGTCGTGCCGACGCGCCGGCCGATCGGGCCGTCGCCCTTCCACGTCTTCACCGGTGGTCATGCTCGCACGTGCAGCGCCGGGCCCGAGGTTCTTCAGCCGCGTTTGGACCGGATTTCGCTGACGTTGCGATCTTGCGGGGCGACTTGCACCGCTCTCGATCACCGGGTTGTCGGCCAGCAGCAGCGACGACGCTGTCGTAGATGCCCGGCGTCCAGGCGGCCCTTTTCGCCGTCGCTTCCGCAGAACGCCCAGTCCGGCATGCGCGCCGGGATGCGCCCCGATGCGCACCACCAGCCGGTTTTCGCCCTTCCAATTCATGGCGTCGTCACGTCGAACCGGCCCGCGGTGAAGCACCCCAAGTGTTCGCCGACCTTTTTGCCGTTGAGCCAGACGGCCGTGCCGAACTGGGCCTTGTTAACCACTAGCATGGCGTGCGTTTTTGCCGGAGCCGTGAACGTCCGCGCGTACCAGAATACTTCGCGCTTCTGCCGTGTTCGGCCCAGCCCCTCGCACTTTCCGTCTCCGGCAGCACGCCTCGCCCTTTCATCGTTCCACATGTACTCGTGGGTCTCGTACTGGTCCACGTCCGGAAACGCAGGTCTCGCTTCGCTGGTCAACCCCGGCACGGCCACCGTGTGGTCGAAGCGACTTGGGACGGCGTCGGGTTCGACTCCTTCGGCGACGGACCATGTTCCATCCAGCGGCACGATTGTCCGTTGGGCGACAACCGGATCTGGCCAGAGAATCATGAAGGATGCGACCAGCAGCGGCAAACTGGCAAAGCGGCGTGTCATGATGGCGCTCCAATGGTGGGGGGACGCCGGACCAGTGGCATGAGCGTCGTATGTGGCCCGACGCCGCCCATCTTATCAACCGGGCAGCGGGAGCACAAACAGGCCAAACGCAAAAGCGCAAAGGACCGGCGCGATTTTCCCGCGGTAGATCTTCGCACTACCCGAACTTCACGCGCATGTCCGGTTCGGCCTCCACGGTGTCGCGAAGCCGGATCGTGGCGCCGGGCGGGGCGCGGCGTTCGGAGACGATGCCGCGGGCCGTAGTCGAGAGGAATTCGTAGAATGCGGCCGCCGGGCCGGTGGGAAAACGCGTGCGGAGTTGCTCCAGAGACCTCGGTCCAACGCAGGCCGCTGCGATAGATCGAGCCGGTAGGCAGCCATAAGTCGCTGACTGCGGCCTGGTCGTAGCCTGCCCGGCGCAGGCCGATCTTGTTCAGCCCGACCACCAGGCTGCTCAGCCCGTCGACGGTCACATAGGGCGGCACGTCTTGCACCAGATGGGCCTGGCCGCCGACCATGGCCAGCGTGCCGACGCGGCAGAACTGGTGAACGCCCGCCGCCCCCGGAAATGTAGGCCCGATCGTCGACGCGCACGTGGCCGGCCAGCATGGCGTTGTTGGTCACGATGACGTTGTTGCCCAAGTGGCAATCGTGGGCCACGTGGGCGTTGACCATCAACAGGCAATTGTCGCCGATAGTGGTCTTGTGGTCGGGCAGCAAGGCGCGATGGATCGTCACGTTCTCGCGGATCGTGTTGCCCGATGCCGATCGCCAAGCCGCCGGGCTGGGGCGGAACGTGCACGTGTTGTGGCAGGCCGCCCAGCACCGCGCCCTCGAACACGTGGTTGTTGTCCCTGAGGACCGTCCCTTCCTTAATGACCACGCGGCTATCGAGAATGCATCCGGAACCGATCTCGACGCCGGCTTCCACGATGCAGAACGGGCCAATCTGGATATCCGAAGCGAGACGTGCGGAAGGGCTGACGATGGCCGATGGATGAATGATCACGGAAACCTCGCGGCGGAAGGAGCGTTCGTAAGGGGATAGTCCCTTTTTTGTGGCCTCCTGCCACAAAAATCGGGACCGTCCCCGAAAATGGGACTGTCGCCGTTAACGCCGGTGCAGTGGCAAGCCGGAAGGCAATCCTGCCCGTTGGACTCTATCGGTTGCCCACAAACTGCGCGTTAGAGGCTGTCGGAGGGCTGTAATGGCCTTCCTGATTTTGCCAAGTTAACGGTCGGAGGCAGGAATCGGGAGCGGGGCGGCGGGAGTACAGGAGGGGGGGCGCGGGGCCTAGACGTTTCGCAGCCGGCGGAACGTCAGCCGCGAACCACGCCCCTTCCGCTGCCCGCGGACCACTAACCACTCGCCTTGCGCCGAAGCTGTAGCAGCACGCTTTCCGACTGCGTCCCCGGCAGCGGATACGAGGCGAGCTTCCGTAGCGTCACGTTGTGCAGCAGGCCGTAGTGTCGGGCTTCGGCCCGTTCCTCGACCCAGGACGGACCTTTGAGCACCAGCATCCGTTCGAATGCGTTCCAATGCGGCTGGAACCATTCCAAGAGTCTCTTCAGCCGCGCCACGGCTCGGATCACCAGTGAATTGAATCGCTGCTCGGCCAGCACGTCTTCAGCCCGGGCGTGCAGTACGGGAGTGGCCAGCCCGAGCCGCGCCACAATCTCGGCCAAGACCCGAGCCCGCTTGCCCACCGATTCGGAGAGCGACACCTGCAAGTCGTTCCGGGCAATGGCCAGTACGACGCCCGGCACGCCGTTGCCGGACCCGACGTCCAGCACTTTTTCATTTGGTTCCAGGAATCGAGCAAACGCCAGGCTGTCGACCACGTCGCGCGTGACGAACTTCTCGTAGTTCGTATGCCGCGTCAGATTGAGCTTCGCGTTCCAATCCCACAGCAACCGGCAGTAGCAATCGAGTCGCTCCACCTGCGCGGTCGGCAGTTCGATCGCGTGTCGCGCCATCACCGCCGCCAAGGTGTCCTCCGGGATCGACATGTCAAACGCTCGCTTCCAAGCCACTGGGGGCGGACTATTTTCGGATCGGTTTGGCCGTCTCGTTGCTGTGCTCGGCGATCCAGCCTTCCAACTCCTTCCAATCGACGGGCGGAAGCTGCGAGCGGTCGGGCCGAAGCTGGGCCGCCTCCTTGACATAAACATGGACGATGTCGCTCGGCGGCCGGTCGGTGTTCCAGTGCAGCAGCACGCGGATGCAATGGCGCAGCGAGCCCGGCACGTCCAACTCGTGAACGCACATGAGCGGCAACGTCGATCCAGCCCAACTGCCGGGCGGCCAAGGCGGGAAATTCGGCGTCCAAGTCCGTCGTGGTCGAGAAGACCGCGCTGCAAACGTCGTCCGGCTCAATCCCGTTCTGGCGGATCATCAACGCCAGCAGTTGCCGGGTAGCCTTCAGGATCTCTTCGGGACTGTTGTCGTTCGCGGTCGTAGCGCCGCGGACTCCTCGGCACGGCATTTTTCCACTCCTGCGTACATGTAGACTCGGTCGACGCAGAATCTAATTTACCCAACCACGTCCCATGACGCCAGCCGCCCAAGCAGTAAGCCCCAAGTAGCAGGCACACGGAGCGTGCCTGCTACTTGGGGCCGCGCATTCAACTTGCTAAGCTGGCGAAAATCGGTTAACTTAACGCCGAAGTCGAACGAGCACAGCGGGCGGCCTCGTCCCGGTTTCCCTTTTCTCGCCAGGAGCAGACGAAAGTGGGCGAACTCGTACCGAGGAAAGTGTTCTTCACCAAGGGGGTGGGCAAGCATCGCACCCGCTTGCAGAGTTTCGAGTTGGCGTTGCGCGACGCGGGCATCGAGGTGTTCAACTTGGTGCGCATCTCCAGCATTTACCCGCCACACTGCAAGGTGATCCCCAAGAGCCGCGGGTTGATGAAGTTGCAGCCCGGCCAGATTGTCTACGTGGTGCTGGCCGAGGCCTCGACCAACGAGCCGTCGCGGATGGTCGGAGCCGGAGTAGGCTTGGCGGTGCCGGCTCAGGGCGAGCAGTACGGATACATCTCGGAGCACCACGACTTCGGCATTACCGAGCGGCGGCTCCGCGACTTGGTCGAAGACATGGCGGCCACGATGCTGGCGACCACGCTGGGTATCGAGTTCGATCCCGAAACCGCCTACGACACGCGGAAAGAGATCTACCACATGTCGGGCAAGATCATTAAGACGCGTGCCTGCGTGCAGACGGCCGAAGGCGACAAGGACGGCCTCTGGACAACCGTCACCGCCGCAGCCGTGTTCGTGTTCTAACGGGCGACGGTTGCGGAGGCTGGCGGAAGGCCTCCTGCGGTTCTCACGCCTTCCTCATGTTCGCGTTGTAAGTCGTTATACCTTTCTTCCCACGTGGCCCCATTGCTGTGGTAGTCGGCCAGCGCACCGAACATGAGGTCGCGGACGAATCCCTCGCATCCGGAGGATGCAGCAAACAGCAGGATCATTGCGAGAAAGGCAAGTCGTCGCATAGCAAGGGGCCGACGTTGCGAGGTCGTCTCCAGTTCATCTCAACGGTGCAGGCACCGCCGTCTGCGGCCCGAAGCGGCTCAGGAGATCGCCGATCATGTATTGCTCCAGCGACGTGTCGCGGCCGCGGGAGATCCAGCCCTTCGTGATGGGCTGGCCGCCGATCGGGTTTTCGATCCGCGTAAGCGAGTTGTCGTAGCGAAACGTGGCGGCTCCGGCCGTGGCGCGGTCCGGGTGCTTGTCGTCCTCTAATTCCTTGAAGACCTGTACCTCGACCCACTGGCCGCGTTGGGTCGGCGTCACGTGCACCACCGCACGGCGACGCATCGATTGCAGCGTGTTTTCCCAACGCTCCTGGGGATCGACCGTGTCCTGGCGCCACGGCTCGAAAATCGTGGGACTGACCTCGGCGACCGCCGTGATGTTGCCGACGTCGCCGAGCGCTTGGGCCGGCTGTTCGTGCTCGATGCGGAAGTAGTCGTCGACCGTGTCGACCACCTGTTCCCAGCCACAGCGCGGATCGGCCGCGGGGATGAACACCGGGTTGGGGTACGCGGCCACCGGTTGCTCCACTGCGGCAACGGTCTGCGGCGCGTATGGCGGCGCCATGGCACAGTCGGGCTCCATGTCGCAACAGCCCGGCAGGACCATCGCCGTCAACAGCCCCGCGACAGCCAAGCGGAGAGAGGACAGTCGACCGCGGAGAGCAGCGGGGTATGCGTGCAGCATGAATGTCACCACGAACTGGCCCTGGCCCAGCCGACCACCAGCCACTTTTAAGGGGGCGGTAGTTTCCTCGAAACGTTGTCGAGCGACAAGAGCAAATCGGTCGGTCCTTGGCCCTCGCGCCGATCGCGTTAGAATTAACGCACGTGTGGCGTGTTTCTGTGGCAGACAGTCGCCACCCCTCTGCATCGGGGGTAGAGGGGGCACGCGTTTTTCGTCCAGCAAACGTCCCGTTAGGAGTTTCCCATGTCGGTGCCAGATTCTCAGCAGTTTCCGGAACAGCGGCCGACGGAGCCGATCGTACGTGCGCAGACCGTGCCACCCGGCTGGCGGGGAAGCCCCCGAGGTTTTTTGTGGGTGGTCTTGGTGGCGCTGGTTCTGATGCTTCTTGTCCCTTACTTTGCCCAGCAGGTCTCGTTTGCCATCGCTCGGGGCAAGGCGCTGGCTCGGGCAGAAGTTGCTCGAAAGGAACTGGCCAACCTGCCGCCAGACAGTCCGGTTCGGTATCCCGAGGTCGCGAAGATCATCGAACCAAGCGTCGTGGGCGTTAGAACGACGCTTCAGGCCTCGCAACCGGCGGCCGGCAATTGGTGGTTCGAGCCGCGGGTCGTCGCGATGGCGCAAGGATCGGGAGTGATTGTCGACAAGGCCGGATACATCCTGACCAACGCCCACGTCATCAACGGGTACTCGCCTGGCGGAGTGACCGTTCAACTTGACGACGGGCGGACTGTCCAACACGCAACCATCGTCGGAATCGATCCCGTGACGGACCTTGCCGTGCTGAAGATCAATGCGGGCGGGCTCACCGCAGCCGAGTGGGGCGATAGCGATGCTCTGGAAGTCGGCGACTCGGTGTTGGCGGTCGGAAGCCCCTACGGCCTGACCGAGACGGTTACCGCCGGCATCATCAGCGCGAAGAACCGCAACGTGGGAATCGAGAACGTCCGCTACCAGGACTTCTTACAGACCGACGCGGCCGTAAACCCCGGCAATAGCGGCGGGCCGCTGGTCAACATGAACGCCCGCGTTATCGGGATCAACACGGCCATTGTCGGACACGCGAACCAGGGCATCGGTTTTGCCATCCCCAGCGGCCTCGCCAAGAAAGTCTACGAGTTGCTGCGCACCACGGGTATTTCCCGCGGCTGGATCGGCGTGGCCGTGCAGGATCTCGACGCGGCCGTGGCGGAGAAACTCGGGCTGCCTAATACGCATGGCACGGTGATCGTCGAGGTGGGGGCCGACTCTCCGGCAGAACGGGCGGATTTGAAACCTGGCGACGTGATCGTTTCCTGGCAGGGCGAGGCGATCGGCAACTCCAACGACCTGCGCCTCGCCGTCGCCCAGACCAAGCCCGGCACTAAGGTGACCATCGGCTACTATCGCGACGGCAAAAAGCACGAGGCCTCGATTACCGTCGCCGGGCGGCCCAGCCAGACCGCACAGTGATCGGCAACGAAGTATAATAGAGCGGGACGTGGCACCAAGGGACTCCCAGCCTGAAAACCGCTTCATTCTTCGATGCCTCAAGCAACAAGCAACAAGGGTCGCCAGCGGCCTTTGAAGGTGCGTCGCCTGCCGGTTCGGTTCACCAGCGACATTCGCCGCGTGATTACGCGGTTTTTCGACCCTGGCGGCGAGCCGCGCATTCGCAGCGTGATCGACCGCGTCGCACGGCTCGGCGACGGCAACGTCAACCGGCTGTTGGACGAGGTCTTTCTGAAGTTTCGCACCCGCCACCGCAACATCGCGTCGGTCTTTCAGGAGAACTACAATACGGCGGCGTCGATGATCGGCCTCTCGGACGGATTCTCGCGCAACCGGAAACTGCTGACCGGGGCGTATTTCACCGCCGAGTATTCCATCGAGTCGGCCGCGCTGTTCAATCCCTCAATCGTTCCCCACCTGAACCAGGAGAATCTTCCCGCCGGAGCAGTCCGCTTCATCATGAGCCTGCGGGCGACCGGCGAAGGGCACGTCTCGTCGGTCGTGTTTCGGACGGGTGTCATCTATTCGGACAACCGGATCCAGATGGACCCGCCGGCACGGCTGACGCGGCCCATCCGCGTCGTGCCGGATCACCATTACGAGAAGGCCCTGTTTCGGCGCAAGCTGAAAGACGTCGGAGTGTACAAGGGAGCGGTGGACCTCGTGCTCGATCGGCTCGGCGCCAGCTTCACGCTCACGCAACTCGAGCATGCCATCACCGAGGCCCGCGCGGCCGCGCCGGAGAAGCTGCAACTCGAAGAGACGCTGCAAGGCATTCGCTGGCTGGCCCAATCGAACTACCAGTTGGAGTTGGCGAAAGAGGCGGAGGCCTCGGAGGTGGTGATTTTTCCGCAGACCAGCAACGAGAGCCACGGCATCGAGGACCTGCGGATGGTGCGGTTCGTCGACGACGACGGCACCGTGACCTATTACGGCACATGCACCGCTTTCGACGGCTATCGCGTGCTACCGCAACTGATCGAGACCCGCGACTTCATACGGATCGGCGTCCATACGGTCAACGGCGACCGGCGCAGAACAAGGGCATGGCCCTGTTTCCGCGGCGGATCGGCGGCCACTACGTGATGTGCTCGCGGATCGACGGCGAGAACCTGTACATCATGTACTCCGACATCGTCCATTTCTGGGAGACGGCCGAGGTGCTCAAAACGCCGCGCCATCCGTGGGAGTTCGTGCAAATCGGCAATTGCGGGTCGCCGCTGGAGACGCCCGCCGGTTGGCTCGTGCTCACGCATGGCGTCGGCGCGATGCGGACCTACGTCATCGGCGCGATGCTGTTGGATCTGAACGACCCGTTGAAGGTGATCGGGTGCCTGGACGAGCCGCTCTTGATCCCGTCGGAGCGGGAGCGGGACGGCTACGTGCCCAACGTCGTGTATTCGTGTGGCTCGATGCTACACAACGGGAACCTTTATCTCCCGTTCGCCACCTCCGACATGATCACGCGCTTCGCGATGGTCTCACTCGACCGGCTGCTCGAGCGGCTCGTGCCCTGAGCAGTTGCGATCGTTGACGAATGTGCCCTGATCAGGGGTAGCTTCTCGGGTCGGTGGAAGGGGCCGTCGCACCGTCACCGCGCAAATTTACACCAATTTTTCCTGGTCGTTGTTATACTAATTTCGATTTCTTCCGCCGCGTGAGAACGACGGTGCATGTCGGGCCGATGCGCGACGGCACCTTCCCGATTCTGGAGACGGCAATGAGGCGAGCCGACCTTTCTTGTTTGCGGACCGTTGCCCTTGTTCTCGCGGGTGTGGTTCTCCCGTCGTGGGCCAAGGCCGCGGATGTTCCGAAATGGTCCACCTATGACGTAGGGCTTGTGTCCTCGACGAATTATGCCAATGGCTATGCCTCGGGGCCGACGCTGTCGGCAACGTTTACGGGCCCTGGCGGTGTGACGCAAATCGTCAGCGGCTTTTGGAACGGCAATTCCGCCTTTATCATCCGCTTCACGCCAATCGCCGAAGGCTCCTGGAACTACACGACCCGATCTTCCGATCCCAGCCTGAACGGCCGTTCCGGTACCATCAACGCGACGGCGCCGCGGGCCGGCGACCACGGCTTTTTCGCGCGTCGATCCTGGCCACGATAATAGTTTTGTTTGGGACGATGGCACGCGCTATTTCATGTGGGGGCAGATCTACGACGACGTTGTAGAAACGGCTCTGGCCACGAGCGACAATGTCTGGCAAACCGCAATCGACAATTCGGCAGCGCATGGCTTCAGCAAGATCCGCCTAAACGTCTGCTGCGACCTGGCCAGCCGGGGCTGGACGGGACGAGACTCGGATTGGTCGGTGCTACGCCACGGCTATCCCTACGTGACGGTTTATACCGCGTCGAACAGCCAGCGGCCCAACCGCGATCAACTCAATCTGGCTTACTGGCAGAAGCTCGATCGAGTTATTCGTTACATCCATTCGAAGGGGTTGGTGGCTGACTTGATGATGGTTAACCCTTACAACGACAACAGCGTGTTCGGCACTGATGCACAGAATGACCGCCTGATCAAGTACACCGTTTCGCGCTACGCAGCCTATGACAACGTGATCTGGTGCATCAGTTGGGAATGGGGCGTCTCGACGGTCGCGGCCGGAAACAAACAGCATAAGGCCGATTTCGACCGGTTCGGCGAACTGGTGCACGATAACGATCCCTGGCTGGCCAACGGCGGGGCGATGCGCCCCCTGACGATCCATAGCAATACTCAGATCGACTTTCCGTTCTTTGGCTCGCGCTGGCCAACCGAGGCATGCATTCAGTTCGGTCCGCGAAATGGGAAGTATCGCGATGGCGACCAGTGGGGCAATGCTGGAGTCGTACACAACCTTGGCCATCGTATGCCGGTAGTCAACGACGAGTACGGCTACATCAATGACCAACCTTCGCCCACGCAGACCCAACTCCGCAACGCGATCTGGGGCATCGCCACGGCCGGCGGATACGGCAGCGAGGGCGATTGGACGACCGGCGGCAGCGGCAACACCTCCTGGAAACCCAATCTGACCGGCGAGTGGCTCGCACAGCCGCAATACGACGACATCAAACACCTGGTGGATTTCTTCACCACCAAGGGCATTGAATATTGGAAGATGGCCAGCCATAACGAACTCAAAAACGGCTCGCGAACGTACATGCTGGCCGAGCCCGGGCGGCAGTACGTCGCCTATGCGGCCGTCGGCGGCACGTTCTCGTTGAACCTTGCGGCCGGCACTTATTATGCCTATTGGTACGATCCGCAGACCGGTAAGACGACCAGCTTCGGTACCGTCACCGGCGGAACCACGCGGCAATTTACTGCACCCGGCCCGAACGATTGGGTGCTGCATCTGAGCAGCTTCGAGATTAAGCAACAACACTGACAATGGAGCGCTTCAAAAAAGGGAGACAAAGATGGCTCGATCTTGCTTTCTGCATATCGGCTCAATAGCGGCGTTTGCGGCTGCCCTGGTTCCAGTTGCGTGTCAAGCATCGGATGTCGACTTGCCGCAATGGTCGACCTACGACCTCAACTTGACGTCGAGCAGCAATTACACGAACGGTTATGCCTCCGGTCCAACGCTGTCGGCAACGTTCACCGGTCCCAACGGCGTCACGAAGACCGTCGATGGGTTCTGGGACGGTGGCAGCAAATTCACGTTTCGGTTCACGCCCACCGTCGAAGGCTCTTGGTCCTATACGACCAGTTCGTCGGATAGCAGCCTGAACGGCCAGGCCGGCACCATCAACGCTACGGCGCCGGCCGCCGGCCAGCACGGCTTCGTCCGCGTCGATGCCGCCAATCAAAACAGCTTCGTCTACGACGACGGCACCCGCTACTTCATGATGGGGCAGACGTATTACGACTGGATCGGCAGCGCCATGCAAAATGACAACTGGAAGACCTCCGTCCTCAATTCAAAGGCAGCCGGCTTCACCAAGATCCGCTTCGACGTCTATATGGGCGGTCTCAACAATGGTGCGCAAGACATCACCCTGTATCCGGACGTACAGCCTTACGCCGGGACTTCGACCAGTCCCAATCGCGATCAGCTCAACTTGACTACCAAGAGTTTTGATGGGCTCACGTACTTTCAGAAGCTGGACGAGATGGTCCAGTTCATGGATGCGAACGGGATGGCGGCCGACATGATCGTCACCAACCCGTACTATCATCAGCGAATGTTCGGAACCGACACACAGAATGACCGCTTTGTGAATTATGTGGTCGACCGCTACGCCGCCTATGCCAACGTCACTTGGTGCCTGTGCAATGAATGGGAGAAAATGACATATCAGTCCTATTCTCCCTGCTATGCCGGCGAGCTGCAAACCCAGGCCGACTTCAGTCGTCTGGGCGCCATCATTCACAACAACGATCCTTGGGGCGAAGACTCTCGCACACTGTCGATCCACAACATGCAGCAACACTTTCAGTTCTTTGGCGAGAGTTGGCCGACGCACGCTGCAATCCAGTACGGCGATTCCAACCACGACGACCGGGCGGCCAATGCAGGCATCGTCGCCAATCTCGGGCACAGTATGCCGGTGGTGAATGACGAGTTCGGCTACATCGGGACCATGACCCGATTGCAGCAGCGCCAGAGTCTGTGGGGGATCGCCGCCGCGGGAGGCTATGGCAGTACGGCCGACTTCCGCACCCAAACCATGGGCGTTCCCGAAAACACCGGCGACTGGTACGACCAGTCCGAATACGCGGACGTGAAGGCCCTGGTCGACTTTTTCACCACCGAGGGCATTGAATATTGGAAGATGGCCGCCAACAACACGCTGAAGTCCAGTTCGCGATCGCGCGACTATGTCCTGGCGGAGCCCGGCCGCCAGTATGTCTTGTACACGGCCACCGGTGGATCGTCGGTCCAGTTGAATCTCAGCGGCTACGGCGGCGTGACCTTCAACGCGTGGAAGTACGACCCCAGCGACGGAACGATGACATCCCTCGGACCAACTGCCGGCGGCGCCTGGCGATCGTTCAACCTCTCGGCCGCAAATGCTGTTGGGGAACACGATTGGGTCCTGCTGGTGACCGCGCTCCCGGTTCCGGAACCGGGCACCTCGGCGTTGCTGGGCATCGGCGTCGTCGCCATCATGCTCTACACCCGGCGGCGGCGGTGATGGAGCCCACTGGCTCGACTCAGTCCAGCCAGTCTTTCGCGCGAAGCCGCTCGGGCGTGTACTGCTCGGTCACGTAGCTGATGTCCTTGCTGATCAGCGCTTCGACTTCGAGCTTGAAACCGTTGTCCAGCAGCCTGCGAATCTCTTTCTGCCACGGCTTCTTCTGAGCGAACCACGGATACCTGGCGATCTGACCGGCACGCTTGCGGTCGGTGTCGCTCAGGTCGATCTTCACGCTGTCGGAAAGCTGGCAGCGCTCGAAGTCGCTGCGAGCGGATGCCCAGAAACCGGGCCTCGGGAATGGCCATCCGCTGCGACTCGAAGGCCAGGTTGATCGAACCTTGCTTGATCACGCTGTAGATGTAATATCCCCACGGGTCGTTGTCCAACAGGCAATAGACCGGCAGCCTTAGCTCGTTGTGCAGACGGTGGAGCATCCGCCGCACGCCGCGGGGCGGCTGGCCGCCGCCGTGGGTGAGGATGCAGTTGTTCTTCTTCCAGAACTTGTCCTCGTTGAACCGCTGCCAGACCGTGCCCTTTTCGACGTGCAGGATGAACTTAGCGTCGCACTTGCTGAACTGGATCACCTCGGGCTCGACGATCGACGGGATGGCGTAGCCGCCTGAGCCCATCCGCGAACAGTCGATCTCGTCGCCGCTGTCGACCAGCACGATGTTGCCGACCATGCCGCCGCGGAGATCGGCGAAGAGGTGCAGCTCCTCGCGCAGGCTGTTCAGCAGCACTTCGACGTCCTCGATCACCGGGTCGCATTCGGACTGGTCCTCGAACGTCGGCTCCTTTGTGCCCTCGATCGTGTGCTTCAAGCGGTAGAACAGACCACGGATGCTGGTGGTCTTGCCCTGCTCGATCAGCTCGGTTACGCCGCGGGCGACGAGCATCGTCTGCATGAAGCTCTTGGCCTGGGAGAGGTTGAACAGTTGCCGGCGGTTGGTCTTGCTGCCCATCTCGATGAACCGCTTCGCCTTGTTGTAGCGGACGTTCGAGAGGGCGCGGGCAGGGATATCGACGTGCGGATCGCGCCCGCGGTCCACCGCCGCCACGACGGCATCGGCCAGTTCGTTGAGGCGTTTGCGCGTCTTTGTATCACGAGGTTTCGATGATTTGCTTGGCATAGTCTGGCCTAGAGAGGGGAAGGGAACCGCAGATGAACGCTGATGAACGCAGACCGAAGACGTGGCGGTGTCAGAACCCGTTGACGATGCGTTTGACTTGGACCTTGCTCGTGCCGAAATTTAGCAACAGACAGACTTTTAATCCTGTAGCCTTCAGATAGTTCATGCATTGTGCAGAGTAAATGTCATCCAGTGTCTTGATCGCCTTCAGTTCCACCAGAATCGATTGCTCAACGATGAGGTCGGCAATGCAGTCACCGACGATCACATTGTCGTAGCAAACCTTGACTTGTGCCTGTTGCTCGGCCCTGGGCCCGGACTTCCGCAATTCGTGGGCGAGCGCGTTTTCATAGAGTTTTTCTAGGAACCCCGCTCCCAAAACATTTCCCACTGTGAACGCACTGCCGATGATCCTCTATGTCAATCCGTTCAACCGCTGGCTTTCCTCACTCACCATCTGCGTCCATCCGTGTTCATCTGCGGTTCCCTTCCCGTCCGATTGTCTCCTCGTCCGGGGCGACCACAATCACGTTTTCGCCAAACTCTTCCGCGGCTTCTTCAATCGCACGGCCGCGATCGTCCAGGCGCGTGTCGGCTTGCAGGGTGCGGCGCTTGGCCACGTCCAGCAGGCGCTCGTAGAGCTTTTTTCGATCCGCCTGGTTGATACGGCTGACGGCCTTGGCCACTTCGCCGAGGTAGCGGAGAAAGATCTGCCGGCGTTCGCCCTCGTGGCGGACTTTCAATCGTCGGCGCAGATACATGCCCAGTTTGCGGCCCACGGCTTGCAGGGCCAGGCGCAGTTCCTTTTGGATTTCCGGATAGGACGCGATAGCCTCCTTCGATTCGTTGGTAAACGGCACCCAGACGCTGGCCATGTGGATCATTACGGTGATTGGTCCGGCCGGCAGCGAGCCGCGCGACTGGCTCAGCCCGTAGGAGCGCCAATTGGTCGCCATCACCGTCTGCGTGATGGCGCAGCCGCCGGCCTGGAATTGCAGCGGCACGCGGTTGGCGTAGCGGAGCACGTTCATCGACTGGCCTTCGCTGATGTTGACCCTTTGCAGGGCCTGGTGCAGGCTGTCGATTTCGGCCTTCTTGAGCTTGCCCGGCGATGCTCGACGCCGCAGATGCGCTTCGGTCAGAATCTTGTCGGCGGCCTCGGCGCCGATGCCCTGAAACGTCGTGATGAGGAATTGCCGTAGGGTGCGGGCGTCGCTTTCTTCGAGCGATTCGACGAGCACGTCGCGCGGAATGCGCCGCGTCAGCGGCCCTCCGCCATAGGCCAGGCCGACCTCGATCTGAAACGGATTGCCGCGATAAACGGCCGGCGGACGCGTGGCCGCGGCATAGAACTCGCCCGGCACGACCTCGTGCAGTCCCTTGAGGAGAAGCTCCTCGCCGATCGGCGCGATGCAATCCGTGGCCGGGGCGGGAATTTTCGTCTGCTGAATCGCCTGGTATACCAAGTCGGCCTCGTGGCGGCCGATCTTCCTGGGGTTGGCCCTGGTGCTGACCTTTGCCGCGTCGCACAGCCGCCGCGCAACGCCGGGGCTGACGCGGGAAAACGAATGGACCAGGAACTGCGAGATGGTTGGCGCCTTCGTGTCCTTGAGCATGCCGACCAAACGGCCGAGTTCGATGCCGTAGGGGTGTGGCTTAATCTCCTTGGGCTCGGCCGGAAGCTGCTCGGCCACCCGCGCGTAATCCCGTTGGTTGTCGTCGGGGTCGCTGTAGTGAATGGCCACGTGCGGATTGGCAATGGCTGTCTGTTCGAGATACTCGTCGACGCTGCCGCGGCCGCGCTGGTAGCGGGCCTCAAGCTCGATGGTCACCCGCGTGCCGTGGTCCAGGTCGATCCATTCGATGCCGTACTTCGCGATGGCCTTCTGGCCGTCGTGATTCGGCGGGATTTCGACCCCTTCGCCGCGGCCGTTGAGGATTTCCGGCAGGTTTCGTTTCGTGTCGATCTGGATTTCGTAGTAGTGGGCCGGCTCGCGCTTGGACACTTTCGAGACGATCTTGACCGGCTTGCCGGTGGTCAACAGGCCGTGCATGCCGGCGGCGCTGATGCCGATACCCTGCTGGCCGCGGCTCATGCGCATGCGGTGGAACTTTGAGCCGTAGAGCAACTTGCCGAAAATCAGCGGAATCTGCTTCTTGAGAATGCCCGGCCCGTTGTCCTGCACGCCAACCCGGTAGCGGTCCGAACCGACGCGTTGGATGTGGACCCAGATTTCGGGCAGAATGCCTGCCTCTTCGCAGGCGTCCAAGGCATTGTCGACGGCCTCCTTCACGGTGGTCAGCAGGGCCTTGCGGGGGTTGTCAAAACCGAGCAGGTGCCGGTTCTTGGCAAAAAACTCGCTGACGGAAATGTCGCGCTGGCCGGCGGCCATCGACTGGGCGGTGGCCCGGCGACGGGGCCGTGTTACCGTCGCCGCGTCGCCGGTTGCCGTGCGGCCATTGGACTGTGGAGTTGGAATGCCATTCGCTTTCGGGTTGGAACGAGCGATCAATTTGTCCTCCAAATGGAAGCAAGGGGCAGTCTCCATTTTGTGCGAAGCAGCCTCCGGACCGTTCCGGAAAATGGGGGCGGCCCCCCCTTTTCTCAGTCCGAAATGGCACGTGTGGAACCTGAACGATTATACCGGTTCTGCGGTGGGCCTCCCACACGGTTTTTCGCGAATTCCCGGCATATTGAGAGGCTTTTTCCTACGCCGCATATAAAGACTCACCCGCACGAGTGCCCGTTGCCGAGATTGGTACTGAGCGTTTTCTTGGACGCTCGGAAAACGCAATGCCTCGCGTTTAGCCGCCGTCGGCACGACGGCTCCAATCACTGAGGGATCAGAATCATGAAGGACACGTTATTCCAAGGCAGGTGGATGGCCGCCGCCGGCATATCGGCGGTGATCGCGGTCGGCCTCATGCTGGGCGCATTGAGTGAAGCCCGCGGCGAGTTGATCCGCCACGGTACACCGGGCGCGTTGTTCGCCAACTATTATGTACCGCCGGTTGGACCGAACAGCGTTGGGGCCCAATTGTATCCTTGCCCGCGGCCGACGCCCCCGCTGGTCGGCCACACGTACATCACGTACGAACCGCTGGACCCCCACGAGTTCCTGTATCGCCACAACCGCGTCTATTGGACGGCGCACGCGGATGCGCCGCCGACGCGCACGTCGGTCCACTGGGGCACCAGCGGCGCACCGTTGTCGCGGCTTTTGGCTCCCCCAAAGGTTCCCACGACGCTCAAGTTGCGCGTTATTCGCTAATTCTAAGGAGCGCTAGCCCATGAAACGATTGATCCTCCTAAGCGTCGCGCTGCTGGCCGCCAGCGGCTGGGCACACGAGGCGCTCGGCCACGGCACGCTGAAGAATTGGGTGGCACGCCGCCAGTCGCAGACGTATCCTTGGCACGGCGGCTATTACGACGTCGCCTGGGGCGCGCCGGTTGCGGTGCTCGTGCCGCCGACGGCCGAAAGCCAGACACACCTCGGCTGGGGCGTCGGCGCCACGCGGGTTACGCCAATCCAGCACCAGTTCCATCGCGGCTATCCCGGTCCCGTGCCCGGCGACGCCGGATTCCTGCCTACGCCGCGCTGGCCGTCGAGCACCGATCAATTTGGGGACTATTACATCCGCGGGCCCTGGTGACACAGCGTAACGCCGGCACGTCGTGACAAGCCACGGCACGCGGAGCGTGCCTGCTACGAATAGGGCGGCCCGGGATTCGGGTCGCCCCATTTCCTTGAATAAGGTAGATTAGAGCACACCAGGAATCGGCTGCGTTTCGCGCTGATGCGCTCCGACTGGCGCGTCGCCAATCAAGCCTATGCGAAGGAGGGACTTCGGATGAAGCTGCCGCGCGGAAGTCTGCATATCGCAACGATGATTGTTCTGCTGGTCTCAGGCCAGGCGATGAGCCGCGGCGGCGGCGGGTCTCACGGCGGCGGGGGATTCAGCGGCGGCTCAATGCACGGCGGCGGGGGATTCAGCGGCGGCTCAATGCACGGTGGCGGGGGATTCACCGGCGGCGGATCGCACAACGGTTTCAGCGGCGGCTATCACAGCAACAATTTTGGCCGCCCAAGCAGCGATGCAATCCATAACGGGGCAAGCGGTCACGCTTCATCGTTTCAGTCGCACTCCAACCCGGGATGGTCCCATTCCAACGGACATCCCAATCCAGCCGGACGGGTGAACGGCTACCATGGCAACATCGGGCCGAACGTTGCCCGTGGTTTTTATTCGGGACCCCATTCCGGTCCACACCACTATCCCGGCTGGTATCACGGCGGCTGGTACGATCACGGCCATCCTCACTGGCACCCGGCCGCGTGGTTCGCGGCAGGTTGGTTGGTCGGCGTGGATATGGCCGCTCCCTGGTACTGGGGCTACTGGCCCTATTACAACCCGTACTACGAAGTACCCGTAGTCCTCGATGGGGTTGTGGTCGACTACTCGCAGCCGTTGGCCGTCGTGGCCACGCCTGCGCCCGGCGTGCAATCCCCGGCCGATCAAGCGGCGCAATTGCTCGATGCGGCCCGCAACGCCTTCGTCGGCGGCGACTACACCGGCGCGTGCGCCAGTGCGACCTGGCCATTGCCGCCCAACCCAACGATGCGGTGGCCCATCAACTGCGCGCGCTCGCGCTGTTCGCTTTGAAGCGCTACAAGGAATCGGCTGCCGCGATTTACGCGGTGCTCTCGGCCGGGCCCGGTTGGGATTGGGCGACCCTCAGTGGCCTCTATCCCGACGTGAACATCTATACTGAGCAACTCCGCGCGCTGGAAGCCTATGCGAAGTCGAACCCCAATTCGGCCGAGGCCCGATTCCTCTTGGGCTATCACTACATGACCGATGGGTTTCCGGACGTTGCGGCTGGGCAATTCAAGACGGCGGCCAGGCTCAACTCCAACGATCGATTGTCCGCCCAAATCGCGGAGAGCCTCGGGAAGACCGAGCCCACGGTAGTGCCCGCGCCACCTGCCGCGGCGACGCCCGCCAAGCCCGTCGATGCCGCCGGTCTGGTCGGCCAATGGACGGCCAAACGCCCCGACGGCGTGACGATCTCATTGAGCCTCACCAAGGACGGCAAGTACACCTGGAAGTTCGTTCAAAATGACAAGCCGCAGGAATTTAGTGGGGCCTACACCGTGGCTGATAACCTGTTGATCCTCAAGCGCGGCGATACGCCCGTGATGGTCGGCCAGGTGACACCGTTGGCCGATGGTGGGTTCAATTTCAAACTGCCCGGCGAAAATCCCCTCGATACCGGGCTGACGTTCGGCAAGCAGCCGTGAGCGCCGCTCAGATTGACTGATAGGCGGAGGTCCGATCCTTCCGCCGCGCCATTTCGCTGGCATAGCGCCGCCCTAGCGTCCCGGCACGGCGCGCACCCACTCGCTCAGGGCCGTGGTGCCGGTCGGCGGAGCATTGACGTACAGCTTCTCGGCCATCAGGCCGTGCATCTCTTCGCGGGTCATCATGACGTCGCCGAGGATATTTCCCAATAGCCGGCTTATGGCATAGGCCACGGATGGCGGAACGGACAGAATCAGACGCCGCTTGCCCATCGCTTCGGCGATCGTTCGGACCAGCCCACGATAGGTGAACGTCTCCGGACCAATCGCGTTGATGACCGCATTTTCGCGGCTCTTACCCTGTTCGACGGCCAGACCGGCAAGGTCGTCCACGTAAATGGGCTGCAAACGGTAACGGCCATTGCCGAATACGCCGAAGACCGGCATCCGCCGCAGCGCCCACGCGATGTTGTTGACCAACACGTCTTCCTCCCCAAACAGGACGGCCGGGCGGAGAATTGCGTAAGAGATGCCCGAGCCGACGAGCGCTTTCTCCAAAATCGCCTTGCTACGAAAATACTCCAGCGGCGAGTCCTCCGATGGGTTCGTAATGCTCACGTGAACGATCCGCTCGACGCCGGCCTTACGGGCAGCCTCGAACAGCACCAGCGAGTTCTGCACCGCGTCCGATTGCTTGAACAGCGGATGGTTGAATCGCACCCAATAGGTGTTGTAGAGGACCGAGACGCCCGCGAGTTCTCCGGCCAGCACGTCCGGCCGATCGAAGCAAAGCGGCATCGCCTTGATCCTATCGCCGAATGGATTGGCTCGGGACGCGGAGTTGGTGAGCGTTACGACTGTACGGCCCTGATCGAGCAGCCGTCGGGCAATGTACTTGCCCGCGAAGCCGAACGCCCCAGTGACGGCCTGCACGTTCGCATCTGCCATGGTTTGCAGCCCTCCTAGCGTGGACGGCGGAAACGCGGTCACAGAGCAATTATATGACACGCCGAAGAGGGTGGGCCACGAGACTCTTAGCAGCCTGTTGAAAAAGGCCCAAAGGGGTTGGATGCTAGCGTCGAATTCCTCGGGTAAAACGCAGCTAGCAACGCTTGCAAAACGGACTTTTCAACGGGCTGTTAGGCCACGACAACCGAGAGTGTGAGCGTCAAGTTTGTGGTGGCGCCAGCTTGGGGGGCGGATTCCAGAAGGACTCCCGGCAAGCGGCTTCGCTGAGGTAGAGCGCACGGAGGTGGCAGACGGCGTCGGACCCGTCTTCGCCCCGCGCATCCCGCCGCCCTTCAGGCGGTTGCCCACCACCGTCTTGCATGCCGACTCCACAGGGCCCGAGCCTATCTGCCAACCGTTGCGGACGTAGGTCGGATAGTTTATGCGGTGCTCGTGATTGTGGAAGTATTGCGCCGCTTTGCGATGCACTTCCCGAACCGCCGCCGCGGCCGTGCCAAGGTCCAATTCTTCCGACCGTCGCCGCACCGTTGGGCCGCCTTCATGCTTCAAGCAATGGCACACGTCGTCGACCTTGCTGGCGTACGCCTGTGGCATCAGGGCTAACGTATCGTGCGGATTGGATCGACGAATACTTGCTCAGTCTCGGCATCAAGCCAGTGATTCCCTCGAAGGAGAACGAGGATCGCAACGCCCGTGCCGTGAAGTTCGACCGCAGGGCATACCGACGCCGCAACATCATCGAGCGTGTGATCGGCTGGCTCAAGGAAAGCCGTCGTGTTTTCTCGCGATTCGAGAAGACCGCGCGAAACTTCGGCGGATTCATCAAAATGGCGTTCATCCTGCGTTACCTGCGGCTCACGGGCCCGGTTGACAAGAACCTGTTTTCAAACAGAGCCTACACCTTAAACGCAACCGGAGGCACGTTGGTTCCTCAATCCATGAATAATCCGGGTTAGTGCGCGAGCGTCTGACGGAGGCGAGGACTCGTTCCCGAAGACGGCGAAAGTGCCGCTACTTCAGCAGATGCCGGTTGGCGATGCCGATGCCGCTTAGGATCGTGCCGACGATGCCGACTAGGCCCTGGTCGTTGCCGCAGATGTAGAGATTCTTAAGGTGCGTCGTGCCTTCGCGGCTCTTTTGGGTCGAGCCGTAGACGGCGCCGTTGACGTGGCCGGTGAAGCGGTGGATCGTCAGCGGCGTGATCAGGTCGGTGTCGATCACCGCGCTGCGGAAGTCGGGCACGAAGCGCACGGCCGCCGCCGCCATCGCATCGTAGCAGCCGAGCTTCGCCAGATGGTAGGCTTCGGCGTCCAGCGCGGCCCAACGGTCGTAATTCGCCAGGGCCGATATCCGCATCACGCCCTCGCGCAGCGGTTCGGCATAGGCGAAGTTGTTCGGCGAGCAGATCGTGCCGCTGCGGAAATCGGCCAGCCCCGCAGGCTTCTCGTAATGGAACGTGTCGGAATCGTTGTAGAAGACGATAGTCTCGCCGTAGCCGAGCGCGCTAGGCTGGGCGTTGAGGATGGAGATCGACTCGACGAAGGACAACCGGCCCGGCGCGGCTGCTGGTCGGGATGCCCGTCGTCGCACATCCCCATCGTTTCCGTCCAGCCGGCCGATGAGAGCACGTTGCGGCCCTCGATCTCGGTGGCGTCCTCCAGCACGACTTTCTGCACCGCGTCGTCGCGAACGACGATTTGTGCCACCGCGGCGCGCAGCCGCAACTCGCCGCCGAGATCCTTGAAGCGGCGTACCAGCATCTTGAGGATCATCTGGATTCCGGCCAGCGGCCGGGCGAGCCCCTCAAGAAAAACGGAGCGAAAGAGGATGCTGAACTGGTCGAAGTCGATATCGTGTTCGCGGGCCCCGCCGTAAAAGAGGATCGGGCAGAAAATCATCTCCCGCAGCAAGGGATCGTCGATGATGCGGCCCACGACCTCGCGCCGACGGACCGGGGCCGGCCTGGCCAAATTGGTCGTAATCGTGCAATTCGCTCACCAGGCGGCGGAAGTTATCAACCTGGCCGGCGAACCGTCGCCGCACCTCGCTCTCGAGGCAGTCGATGTCGTTCGTAAACCGCAGCGTGGCGTCCGGGAACATGATAGCAGAGCTGAGTTGCGGCGCCAGGGCCCATTCCTCCCATGTAATGCGCAACTGCCGCAACAGCCGGGCCAGCGGGCCGGTGCGCGTACCCTTGGGGGCGTAATTCGTCACGGCGTGCAGGCCCACGTCGAACGTCCGGCCACGCTGGCGATAGAACGAGTTCAGGCCGCCAATCGCGCTGTGCCGTTCGAGAATGCAAACGCGCTGGCCGAAATGGGCCAGGCGGATGCCGGCCGCCAGGCCCGACATGCCGGCTCCGATGATGATCGTGTCGTACATGGGAGACGGGGGGCGGGGGACGAGGGACGGGGATTGTTGATTGATGAATGTTGATTGATGATTGCCCAGCGCGTACGTCTGACCCTTGACCTCCAACTTCACCCCACTCCCCACTCCCCACTCCCCACTACTTCTTCACGACATCCTTCATCCTCGGCTCGAGATACCGCACGGTGCTATCGAGGCTGGTCAACTCGGGATATTCGGTCTCGGGGATTTGAATGCGATAACGTTTTCGCAGTTCCATGACGATGTCGAGGAAATCCATGCTGTCCAGTTCGAGCTGTTCGCGAAACGGGACGTCGTCCTTCAGGCCGCCCAGGTCCTCATCGGGCGAAATGTCGCCGAGAATTTCGATGATCGCTTCTCGAATTTCCGCTGCCGTCATGGCTCGCTCTCCCTTGGGCGTCGACCGCTGGCAAGGCCAGGGGTATGCCGTAGTGATCAGATTCTTCGCACGATAACCGCTGAGTTGATGCCCAACATGCCAAAGGAATTATTCAGGATGGAGGTCACCCGGCCCAATTCCCGCGGCTGGTTCGGCACGATGCCCGGCACCTCGCATTCGGGGTCGAGGCGATCGAGATTGATCGTCGGATGGCACACGCCGTCGTCGAAAGCCGGCAAGTTGCCGGCCAGTTCCAGGGCGCCGGCGGCGCCCATGGCGTGTCCGATGAAGCTCTTGGTGTTGTTCATTGCCGTATGATGGCCGTTGTGACCCCAGACCTTCCGCAGGGCCTGGCACTCCTGGATGTCGCCCGAGGTCGTGCCGGTGGCGTGGGTGCTGACGATTCCGATGTCGTCGGCCGCAAGACCGGCCCGGCACAGCGCAAGTGGATGCACTCGGCCTGGCGCCCGGGGTCGGGCAGGACGAAGTCCGTGGCGTCACTGTTGATCGCGTAGCCGGCCACTTCGCCGTAGATTTTCGCGCCGCGGGCACGAGCGTCGGCGAGCCGCTCCAACACGAACAGGCAACCGCCTTCGGCCACGACGATGCCGTTGCGATCGACGTCGAAGGGTCGTGAGGCCCTGGCCGGATCATCGTGCCTGGCCAGTGCGCCCTGGCTGCGGAAACTGGCGAAAATTCCAAACGTGCGAATGCTTTCCGAGACGCCGCCGCACAGGGCGAGGTCGCAGTCGCCAAGGCGGAGCATCTGCACGCCCTGAATGATCCCGGCGTTGCCGGCGGCGAGGCCGCGCCGAGCGTGTAATGCGGCCCGGTAATGCCCATGTTCAGCGAAATCTCGCCGGCCGGATTGTTGGCCACCGTGCGGGGATTGTGGTGGTGCGACCAGTACTGGGTGTCGTAGTCGAAGCCCCTCAACAGGAAGATTTCGTTCTCGGTTTCGACGTTGCCGTGTTCTGTGACGCCGACGTAGATGCCGACGGTCGAACGAGCGACGTTTTCCCAGTCCAATCCGGCGTCGGCCACGGCCTCTCGGGCGCAAAAGATGCCGATGCCGCCGGCACGCGTGCCGCGGCGGCACTTCCTTGCGCTTCTGGTACCGCAGCTCGTCGAAATTGCAGACGCCGGCAACCGTCGGGCCGAAATAGCGGGTTTCGTAGGCCGTCACGCCGCTACGGCCGTTCAGCAGGGCCTCGCGGAACTCGGGCAGAGAGTTCCCGTTCGGCGCGGTCAGTCCCACGCCGGTAATTACAACCCGCTGATGTTCCGGCCGTTCCACAGCAATGTCCCCAGCGCTACAGCGCCAAACACCACAGGCTACCCGGTCGCGAGCCGATTGACAAGCGGCGGGCCCCTCGGCGGTCGCCGCGCGACCCTCCTGCGGAGGAAGCAAATCTAACCGAGCGGACGACCGACCGGCGGCGCCGGGGGCACGATTGACGCCGCCGAGTTTGGCGAGGTATGATGCGATGGTTCTGGACTTCTGGCCTTTTATCTGGGTGGGCGCTGTGCATTTTGGGACGGTTGACGAGGTGCTCAGGTTGAAGCAGCAGCTACGGGTCGAGGCTGCCGCACGCCGTGCCAAACAATCGGATGGCGAACAGGTCAGCCGGCAGATCGTCCTGCGGATCGTCGCTTTGCCGGCGTATGAGCGGGCCGGCACGTTGATGATGTACCTCGACGTTCGTAGCGAGGTCCGCACCCGATGGTTTGTGCCCCAGGCGTGGGAGGCAGGAAAATCCATCGCAGTGCCGTACTGCGAAAATGGAGAGATCCAGTTGTTTCGCTTGAGAGATTTTGACGAACTGATCCCCGGCACGATGGGCGTGCTGGAACCCAAGCCCGCGTTGCGCCGGCGCGGACCGATCGGTCGAACCGTCGGCGTTGGACCTGATCGTCGTGCCCGGACTCGCTTTTGACCGCCGCGGGGGCCGGCTCGGCTATGGCAAGGGGTATTACGATCGACTGCTTCACCACGTTCGTTCGGACGCAACCAAGGCGGCTGTTTGCTTCGAGTGCCAATTGCTGGCCGACATCCCCCTGCTAGACCACGACATCCGCATGGACCTGGTCGTCACGGAGCAGGCGGTCTATCACGCTGACTGCGAACATCACCAAGATTAGCCCCCCGCTGCTCGCGCGCGTGTAGTAATCCGAGACGTTGTTGGACCCGGCAAGTCTCTTTAACGGGTTCGGCCGTTCTGAGCCGTAATCGTTTGTGGGAAGGGGCGACAATGGCCGATTGCCCGCGAGTTGTTTTGCTGTTGTATCCGTACGCGGAGTACGACCGCGGCGTCCTACAGGGAATCGCACGCTACGCGAGGATTCACGGTCCCTGGGTCTTCCATTTCGCCGGCGAGGAAACCGATCTGCCGTTGCCTGCGGAGGAAGCCATCAACGCCGTACCGATTCGGTCGATTCACGCACACAAAGCACGTTGCCAGGTGCGGTCCTCCGATGTGCGGCGGTGGAACGCGGACGGATTTATTGGGCGATTGCAGACCCGCGAAGTCGTGGAGGCGGTTCGGGAGGCCGGAGTTCCCGTGATTGCAATGGACCTCTCCGGCGAGCAATTGGCCGATGGCCGCTTGGCGGCGCGCGTCTCGGAGATCCGACCCGATTCGCACAAGGCTGGCCAAATAGCGGCCGAACATCTTTTGGACCGCGGCTTCCGAAATTTTGGCTATTGCGGATATGCGGGGCGGATCTGGTCCCAACGCCGACAGCGAGGATTTTGCCAACGGCTGGAGAAGGCCGGCTACGCCTGTCACGTCTATCAACCGGCGAAGCGCAGCCAAAAAAGGTCCCTTCTGTGGCAGCAAGAGTGCGGCGCGGTCGTGACTTGGCTGCGGATTGCCCAAGCCTGTGGGGATCATGGCGTGCAACGACGTGCGCGGCCGGCAACTTACTCGAGGCCAGTACACTGGCGGACATTCCTGTGCCGTACCAAGTGGCAGTCGTCGGCGCCGATGACGATCAATTGCTGTGTGACCTCTCGAACCCGTCGTTGTCGAGCATTGCCTTCAACGCCAGGCAAGGCGGCTACCGAGCCGCAGAGCTGCTCGACAGCTTGATGTCCCGCCGACTGAAACGGCCGCAACGAATTGACGTTGAACCGCTGTGGGTGGTTTCTCGGCGGTCCACCGACGTTATGGCGGTGGAGGACGGTGAGGTGGCCGCCGCCTTGCGATTCATCCGGGAAAACTCGCAGAGGCCAATCAGTGTCGACGACATCGTTCGCCATGTGGCGGTGTCCCGGCGGGCGTTGGAACTGCGTTTTCAACGCACCCTGGGCCGGTCGATCCGCGTGGAAATCGAAGAGATGCGCCTGGCTTGGGCCAGGCAGTTGCTCTTGGAAACGGACCTACCAACGGCAAGGATCGCCGAGTTGGCCGGCTTCAACAGCCTCAGCTATGCAAACAAGGTATTCTGCCGCGAAGCGGGCGAGTCCATGTCCCGGTATCGTCGCCGGAACCGCTTGGCATAGCTCTGTTGCGCAATACTGCCGGTTTTTTGCCGAGAATTGTCTGTTCCTCCCCTGTTTCGTTTGGAGAAAATGAAGGCAAGCGTCACAAGAGGACTTGCCAGTGTGAAGTCCTTGACGGTGTCGTCGTCGTCATCGTCATCCGGATCGGGGCGCATGAAGAACGTTTGTCAATTCTTTGAGAGGAGAAGTCTTATGAGTACTACACGCCGCTCGTTCATACGTTCTCTCGGCCTCGCTTCTGCTGGCGCGGTCGCGACTGGTGGAGCACTGAAGCAGGCTGTAGCGCAAACCAGCCTCGACGAAGAGATTTATGGTCGGCAGGGCAACGCGACTACGACGAGGCCAAAGGGAGTCTGGCAGCCTGTCTCCGATCGAAAGATCCGCGTCGGCATCGTGGGGGGCGGTTTTGGCTTGGCATTTGAGTTTGACAAGCATCCCAATGTCACAGTCGCGGGCGTCAGCGACCTGATCCCGGAGCGTTGTCGAAAGATGGTCAAAACCTTTCGTTGCGACACCACCTTTCCTTCCCTGGAAGAAATGGTTAAGGACAAAACGATTGAGGCGATCTTCGTAGCCACCGACGCTCCCAGTCATGCCCGGCACTGCATCGACGTATTGAAACACGGCAAGTATGTCGCCTCATGCGTGCCTGCGGTCTGGGGATCGATCGACGATGCCTACAAACTCCTGGAAACGGTTAAGTCGTGTGGCGTGGAGAAGTATATGATGTTCGAGACGTCGGCCTTTCATGAAGACTGTTACGCGATGCAGCAAATCTACCGGGCTGGCGGCTTTGGAGAGTTGATCTATTCCGAAGGCGAGTACTACCACCACATGCCGAAGCCGCTGGGGTCGTTTCACGGTTGGCGGGTCGGTCTGCCGCCGCAATGGTACCCCACGCACTCGAATGCCTATTACGTATGCGTGACGCGCAAGCCGTTCACCGAGGTGTCGTGCATGGGCATGCCGTGCCTCATTCCGCATTTGCAGCCAGCGAACAACCGGTATAAGAACCCATTTGGAACAGAAATCGCGCTGCTCCGGACCAAAGAAGGCGGCATGGCCCGGATGGTCGTCAGTTGGGACACGTGGCCGTCCGGCGCCGAGGCCGGGCGGGTGCGCGGGCAACGAGGATCCGTCTGGAACCGACCCTTCGAAGGACATGGCGTGAAGCTGCCGAAGCTCGACCGTCCGCCGCTGCCGCCGCACGTCGATCCGGGCGGCCATGGCGGCTCGCACGGCAATTTGGTTGAAGAGTTTATCCGGTCGATCCTCGAAGTGCGCAGGCCGCTGGTGGACATCACCATGGCGCTGAACCTGACGGTTGCCGGCATCGTCGCGGATCAGTCGCGCTCAAGGACGGCGAACTGCTGAAAATACCGCAGTTCGGTGGCGCGAATTCCTCCGTTTCCTGACCAGAGACCGTCTGAAAACTCGCGATCGTCGCTCCCCTCGCTCCAGGAGACGGTGAAGGCACTAACCCGGATTATTCATGGATTGAGGAACCAACGTGCCTCCGGTTGCGTTTAAGGTGTTAGAAAACAGCACCTTCACGCAGACACGGAGGTACGCAATGGTTTCGCAGACTGCTTTTCAGCTAACGCTTGATTTTCTCACATCGAAGCCGATTGTGGTAGAGCCCTCGGCGGAGCAGGTTTCCAGCGACGCCGGGCTGCTGCCGTTCCGCCAGTTCGATGAACGCCTCGGTCTGACGCGGCAGTTCCGGCCTTGGGTGCTCAGGACGACCCCCAGTACGTGGTCCGCCGTTTGCGCGAGACATGGCCGGGCGTGCGGATTCATCTTCGCGGTGACAGCGGCTTTGGCACATCCAACTCGACGGTTTACGTGTGTCGGACCACTAGCATGGCATTGCCGTCGAGCCGCCTACGACTGGCCGACCGAGGTGCGGTCGTAGTTGGCCACGAGCCAGCGGCCGTTTTCCTTGCGCAGCGTGACCGTCACTGTGCCGGCGCGGGACTGATAGGGAAACTCGCCCTGGCGGTCGAGGCCGACGACCAGAACCTTGAACTTCGCCCTGGCCGTCGGCGGACTTGCCAGACGGTTAATCGTGATCTCAAGGTTGCTGATCCTCACGGTGCGGAATTCCACTCGGCCCATGAACCAGCGGGCGTCGGCCCGCGGCTTTGTCGCCGTCGGCGACACTTGATCCAGCAGCCGCTGGAGGTCATTGGCTTCAACCGCCTCGGCGCATGCGTCCAATGTGTTCGTTACCGCCTCACGCTCCGTGACCACCAGCCGCTCGACCAGCAGCCCGGTCGACGTGACGGCGGCGACGCCCAGCATCGCCCAAAGAAACCGGCCCTGCCCCGTGCGCAGCAGGAGGACGGCCAAAATCGCTTCAATACTGACGCCGGCCAATAGAATAGGCCAAGGACTTTCGAGAAGAAACATCGTGCGTGATCTGCCAAGACAGCGCGACTGTCGGCCCGCCGACGGTGGCGGCCGTCCCCCAACACTCTACACTCTCCGGCCCTTCCAGGGCAACCGTTGCCAGCGCATGTGTGCGGCAAGATTTCCTGGCAACCCTAATTCCTTGCGGGGTCGAGCTTTGTCCAGTAAGTCCGCCACATGCGGCTGTCGTCTAAGCACGCCAGGGCCATCATGGCCTCCGCGTTGTCGCCATCCCAACGGCGGCCGCGGCCTTTGACCCGGTCCGTGGTGGTCTTGCACTCGCTTTCGGTAGGCTCGCTGCCAATCTGCCAGCCACGGCGGCGGAACTCGGGGTAGCGGATCATCGGCTTACGCTCGGCCACATAATGCATCAGGCGGTTGGCTTCTTTCCGTTTGGCCGGCGATCGCAAGGGAGAACGCCAAGCGACCAGTTGGTCTCAAGCGGAGTCATAGCCCACATGCCGAAACGTGTGCATCACTCCCTCTAGCCATGTCTTGCCCTGCGCGGACTCTTCGCCAAACACAATCCGGCGACTCTTCTGTAGGTTCTCCCGCAGATGATAGAAGTCCAGTCCGAGGGCGTCCACCAAACCATGAAACTCGATCTGGTTGCGAATCCAGGGAGCCCCATCCACGTTGGCCACCTTCTCCTGTGCCTTGGGCAACTCCAGTTGGCACGCCATCCGCTGCATCATACGGCCCGCCGCTTCGTGGTTTCCGCTGGTCGCCCCCACGTAGCGATGCTTCATCGTTTCGTCATAGAAGTTGGCCACCTTGAATTCCTTGTAGGACTGATCGGCCCCTGTTTTCGCGCGGGGCAAGGGCCGACAGCGACGGCCTCGATGCCGTCGTTTTTCGCGAATCTTCGTTCGCCGCTTCTGCTTTTCTTCCTCGGTGACCAGAGGCACTTGGACGCCGTCGCATCCCAAATACATGCAGGAAACGCCCTCCGCCGTGCGGCACTCTTCGGCTGCCCACTCCGGCTGCAATTCTCCACGCTGCAAGGCACGCAACACCACCTTGCCCTCCCCTTCGATTAATTGCCGCAACGCTTCCTTGCTGATGGACCAATGCGCCGCACGTGCCAGATTCGCGGCGGTCTTTTCAAAACTGGCGGAATCCTGGTTCAACCGACAGGCCATCTCCCGCACCCCTTCGCTGATCGTTGCTTCGGCTTCGTCCAACCAGCGGTCTGCCGGCGTTTCGCTTCCTTCCTGCCGACAGTGCCAACGAATCCGCCATACGTCGATCCGCCCATTGATGGTCAGGACGCTGGTGGACTGCTTTCCTTTATGCCATTTCTTCTTTCCCGTCGTCGCGCTGTTCGGAGGGGGGAAAAGCGGCTTCCGCCGCGTTGACCTTCATCTGGATCGCCTTTTCGTAGGCGATCCGGCGAAAGCGATCCAAGGCATCCCGCGCTTTCTCCTCGCTATCGCGAATCACCCGACCCTGCGGCGCGTTGTCCACCGCGTCGGCCACCTCTCGCATCGCACGCTCGAACTCCGCTCGCATCTGTTCCTCGTATGCCTCCCGATCCAACTTGGGCAATGCCATCGGCAATTCCTCCTGCTTGCTGTCATGGTGCTTTCAGACCACAAGCCCAAGTTATACATCTCCCCCCATCTTTGCGCCAGAGATCTTTGCCACACATTTTCTACCCCAAATTCTACAGGAGCAACAGAAATGAGACTGCGATTCGCGCGATTACGGTTGTTGGCGGCATCTTTCCTTGTCACGGCCGGTTTGTCGCCAGGAGCGGCACGTGCCGATACCCACACGGCGGTGAGCCTGTCGGCGGCGGACGTCCAGGCGGCGATGAATGCGGCAAGCGCGGGAGACACCGTCGTCCTTCCCGCTGGCACCATTCACTGGCAAAGCAGGGTCTCGTGGGCAGCGCCGGCCAACGTGACGATTCGAGGCGCGGGAGATAGGTCCCTCGGCGGCGGCGACAAAACCGTGATCGTCGACGACCACCCTACCACTGAGCCGTCGGCTTTCTCGGTCCACGCTGCGACCGCTTGCCGCTCAGTCGGGTACGTTGCGGAATTCCAGGATTGTATGGCTCACGAGGACGCCGTTTTCTCGGCGGCTTTCGGCATCTAGCGATCGAGGAGCGGCCGCAACGCGGGCTCGCAGTGCTCCCAGCGGGCGACCGAGCGTTTATAGATTGGCTGGCGCACCTAGCTGACTCTGGCCGTCAGGCCCCTTGCCTTCGTAGAACGTCAGGCAGGCCAGCTCCCACGCCAGCCCACACCCGCCCACCAGCCGCCGCGTCACACCATCGAGGTCAACTACCATCTTCTCGTAGCCTACTTCCAGCACCGGCACCGGCAGCACACGCCGCCAGAGTTCCATGATCCGGCGATACTGCTCGAAGCGCGCGGCGATGTGATTGGGGTCCGTGTGACCAAATCCTGCTAATTCACCGGCTGGGTATGGTGCCGGTGGATGAGCCATGCTCTATGTGCGCGTACAAGCCAAACATCGGGAGGAAGCATTCCGAATGACAGCACATCTGGTCACACGTATGACGGAAGACGTGCCGATTTGAAAACATCGCCAACGGGTTTCGCTTAAAAGCACTCGCGTTGGCAACTCATTCTACGCCTCAAAACACCGCCGCGAAGAATTGCACGTGTCCTTGTGAACCGGCTGATGATCCTGACCGACGACCGTTTGAGTGAGGTTGCACCAGAAGTGGCAAGGGGAAGCGTCTGCCCCTTCCTTGTCCGCGAAAGCCTCCTCCAAGGTGGCCTCGGTGTACATTTTCTTGGTTCGAAGATGTTTGCAGAAGGTTTGGTTCATGGCTTCACCCCTTCAGCTTGAGAAGGGTGCGGCGGATCAGCGTGTGGGCCAGCGGAACTTTGTAACCGTTACATAGCAGCGGCTCCGCGTTCGCGAGAATCAAATCCGCCGCGTGTGATACAGCCGCGTCATCCAACGACTTGCCCTCAAGAAATTCGTTGGCGGCTTTCACTTGATGCGGCATGGGTGAGATGCAACCGAGCGCCACGCGGGCGTGACTCAGTCTGCCATCGGTCACTTTGGCGGCTGCGGCGCAACTGACCAGTGCCCAGTCGAACGCATGTCTATCGCTGATTTGCAGATAGGCGCTGCTGGTGCGCGCTATGGGAATGTCGACTTTCAGAATCAGGTCGCCGGGTTCGAGAGAGTTGTTGGCGTAAGGATTTTCCCAAGCGAGATGGTAAAGCTCGGCCATGTTCATCCGTTTCTCTTCGCCATCGCGCAAAACGACCGCAGTGGCGTCGAGCGCAGTGAGCGCAGTCGCCAAATTCGATACAACCGGGCTGATGCACGGGTTGTCACTCAAGAGGCTGTGATAGCGATTGTCGCCATGCCGCGCGTAACACCTGTCGCCATGCTTCTTCAGGCAGTGGGCATCGGGATGACGATAATACCAGCAGCGCGAGTGCTGGGCGAGGTTGCCGCCCAAAGTGGCCACGTTGCGGATTTGTTGCGAACCGACTTCCGCCGCCGCCGCTTGCAGGCCCGAAAAGGCTTTTCCGATTTCCGGATTGGATTCGATTTGTGCCACCGTGACGAGCGCGCCGATGCTCCAAGTTTCGTCACCGCGCTCAATCCGGTCGAGGCCAGGCAGCGATTTGATGTTCACCACAATTTTCGGCTCGGTGATGTGATCCTTCATCCGCCCGAGCAGATCATTGCCGCCGGCAATGTAGCGCCCATTATCGGCCACCATTCGCTGGGCGCTGCCGGTCGCCAACGCAGTTGCGTATTGAAAAGCTTTCATGATGCGGAAGAACTGGGTTTGGGCACCTTGCCCAGGGCTGCCAGCACTCTGGCTGGGGTGATGGGCAATTCGGGAACGCGCACGCCGAGCGCATTGGCGACGGCATTGCCGATGGCGGCGGCGGTGGGAATCGTCGCCGGTTCACCGATGCCAATCACGCCGCGCTCGGGCATGTTGACCAACAGGATGTCAATTTCGGGAACGTCCGCCAGCCCGCAGAGCTTGTAGGTCTCGAAATTCGGGTTCAGCACCACCCCAGACAGCTTGTCCATCACCCGCTCCTCGTAAAGCGCGTAGCCCATGCCCATAATGATGCCGCCGTTGATCTGGCTTTCGGTGGTCAGCGCGTCAATGATAAGTCCGCAGTCGTGAACGGCGGTGACCTTTTTGACGGTGACGAGGCCGGTTTCGGTGTCCACTGCCACTTCGGCAAATTGCACTCCGCCGGTGCCGCTGGAGGAAAGTCCTTCTTGCCAGTTGCCGTGAACCACCAGCGGTGTGACCCCAAGTTTCTTGCAGGCGGAAAACCAGTTTTCCGCCCCGCGCGCATCGGCCACGCCGGCCTGTTGCTGCAATTGTTCCAACGCGTGATGGCAGAGATTGTAAACCGTCGGCGAAACCGAGGCGCACGTCGTGCTTCCGCCGCTGGCCGGACCAGGCGGATAACGGGTATCGCCGATTTTGACCGTGATTTGCTCCGGCTTCAGTCCCAGGATCTCCGCGGCGACCACGGCGACAACCGTATAGGTGCCGGTGCCGATGTCCTGCACGCCCATGCGAATCT
Source organism: uncultured Planctomycetaceae bacterium (assembly GCA_963789525.1). Classification (GTDB taxonomy): domain Bacteria; phylum Planctomycetota; class Planctomycetia; order Pirellulales; family Thermoguttaceae; genus CAVXFB01. Next base: position 536,701 of record CAWBLA010000002.1, on the reverse strand, counting down.
CAAGGCTGCCATCGGGATTGATCGTCGCTTCCGCCTGGGTCCGGCGATTGCCTCCGCCGCCCCACGTGGAGCCGGCGCATCCGACGCCGACCTTGACCGTCCCTGGCGAACTGCCGGGCTTTTGGTATTTCTGTTTCCAACCGAATCGTTCGGCGCCGATCTTGTATTCGCGGCGACGGATTTCGCTCGGATCGTTCTTGAGCCGCAATTCCAGCGGGTCCATGCCCAATTTGACCGCCAGATCGTCCAAGGCGCTTTCGATGCCAAACGAGGCGGGTGGGTGGCCTGGCGCGCGAAACGCGCAGGCGGAACCGGCATTGATGGCCACGGTCGTTTGCTTCACGCGAGTGTTGGGAATCCGGTAAATGTATGGGGCCGGAATATTCGCCCCGCCACCGCCGCCCGCGGTCGCAGAACCCGCGCCGATACCCGACGTGCCGTAGTTGTTCATCTCAAAAGCGTGCAATGTGCCGTCGCTCTTGGCGCCCAGTTTGATTTTCTGAAAGCTGGAAGGGCGATTCCCCACAGCCAACGCCTCTTCGAACCGCGTCAGCATCAGGCGCACGGGCGCTTTGCGCTTGCGCGAGAGGCGCGCGGCCAGAAGGCCCTGGACACCGGGGCCAAATTTGGAGCCGAATCCGCCGCCCATGTATTCGGTGATCACACGCACCTGGCTGTGATCCAACCCAAGTCCGCCCGCCAATCCGTCGCGCACGCTGGAAACGCCTTGAGTGGAAGCCCAGGACGTCAGTCCTTCATCCGTCCAGGAAGCGGTACTGCCGTGGGTTTCCATAGGATGATGCAACTGCACCGGCGTGGTGTAAAAACCTTCGATGACCGCGGCGCATTCGTCAAAGGCTTTGTCCACGTCGCCGTGTTCGCGAGTGCTGGGTTCCGGCGCATTTGGCACCCCTGGCCAGACTTTTGGCGAGTCAGCCGATTTTGCCTCCGCTTCTTTCACAACGAACTGTTGCGGGCTAGCTTCTACCTCGATGCGCGCAAGGCATCCAGACAAGCCTGTTTGGTTGTGCCGGCTACGGCGGCCAGTTCTTCCCCGTAATAGCGAATGATGCGTTCGCCGTCCTGCAGTTTGACGGCTGCTCTGATACCAGGGACTTTCAACGCCTTGTCCAGATTGATTCCCGTTATTTTCGCGGCTGGCCATTTCGAACGCAGAATCATTCCGTAAAGCCAGCCGTCGGCCTGAATATCCGACGAGTAGCGAGCGCGTCCCGACACTTTGGCAGGACCATCAATCCGCCGGGTGTCTTTGCTGATGTACTTGGTTTCAGTCGGCCAGATGGGCATAATCAATCATCTCTGTCTTGTTGATTTTGGGGTCAGGCACCCCCGCGGCTTCCAAAATGCGCGGGTGCGTGCCGCAGCGGCACAGGTTTCCGGCACACGCGTGCCGCACCTCTTCGGCGGTAGGGTGCGGATTCTTTTTCAGCAACGCCGTCACGCTCATCACAAAACCGGGAGTACAGTAGCCACACATCGTGGCATCCTTTTCGCAAAACGCTTTTTGGACTTCGCTCAACTCGCCGTTTCGGGAAAGACCCTCGACGGTCGTGATGGCGTGTCCTTGCGCTTCAATGGCGAGCTCCTGGCAGGCGTAAATCGGCAAATCATCCATCAACACCGTGCACGCGCCGCAATTGGCCCGGTCGCACCCCTCCTTCGCGCCCGTCAGACTCGAATAATCGCGCAACGCCTCCAACAACGTCACACGTGGCTCCAGATGCAGATTCAGCGTCTGGCCATTGACTTTCAACGTGACCGGCACCGCGCCCGGGCCCAGGACTTTTTCACCACTAACCTTTTCCAGTTCCTGCGCCACCGCGGTGGCCTGAGCGGCGGCAGTTGCGACCGCGGTACTGCCCAGCCCTTTGAGAAGGGTCCGGCGCGAAAACGAACCCACGCCTTTGTTTTCTGGATCGTTCATGCGATTCCTGTTCTGGACTTGACTATTTTTTTTAGTCCTCCGGCGCATCCAAGTCAAGGCCCAGTCCCGAGCGGTAGGAGTGACAGGAAAGTGATAGTGATAGGAAATCTGATTTTCCAGCGGTTTGCGCAGAATCACCGGCAATGGGTGGGTCAAACAAGTGCAGGAGGGAGAGGGTGGCTAGCCGCCCTCTTCCTCCTGCAACCGCCGGCCGTCTTCGAGGGCCTCTTCGGATGTAAATCCGCAGCCAACCGGCGTGCTGGGGGGACGCGGTTCGCGTGGGCGCGAATCCTGCGGCCCGGCGCAGCCTCCCCGGGCTCGCCTTCCGTCGGTGAAGGCGGGCGTGGACTAGAACTCGGCCCAGAACGTGCCCTCGTCCACGAAGCTCAGCTTCCGGGGATCGTCGCGTGCCTGATGGCGAGCCGGATCACTGTCCGGGTCGTGGACCGGGCGGTCTTCGCTCCCGCGGGGAGATAAGACACACCACAGGCCGCAATTCCGCTAGATCTTCTCGATCGCTTCGCCCTGCGGTGGTTCGATGAAAGCGATCACCTTCATCGGGCCGCCACACTGAGCAGAGGTCAACGGGTCGATCTTGTAGACACGCTCGATGAGCATCGCCCATATCTGGTTGTAGCGGCTCCGGTCCGGGCTCGCTGGCGCCGTGGAATCGGCGACAAGAACGGCCGCTTGCTCCGCGAGACTGAGCACGGTGTAAACGTTCACGCCCCGGGGAGCAATGAAGGGGCTGATTGGTGGGCGAGATGGGCTTCGACGGCGGGGGTGAGAAAGGCGAAGGCGTTGCGGCGCTGCTGGCGGCAGGTTTCGACCACCGTCAGCATCGTTTCGACGAAGCGGCTGCCGGCTGGCGCTCTGCGTTCCGAACGAGAGCTTCCGCCAGATCACCGCGTGACGCAACGAACGCTCGCCCGCGTTGTTCGTCGGTTCGACCCCTTCGTGACGCAAGAAACGTCCACAGCCACTGGCGATGCTCGTACAATTCCCGGCACGTGCCGCGCGGTCGCCGATTGGCCGCATTGGGTGCCGCGCAGCAGCAAGCGCTCGACCTTGCGGCGGACCGGTCCCATCCGACGCACCAACGCCGCCCGCGAAATCTTTCCGGCGCGATAGTCGGCCCAATGCTCGAACAACTCGCACGTCGCGTGCCGCAAGCGATAGCCGACGCATTTCGCCCTGCGGGTTGCCGCTGTCGATCATCGCTTGAAAATCGCGTTTCAAATGGGCCCAGCACCACTGCAACGACCCGAGGAACCAGTACATCTTGGCCCGATCGCAGGTGACGATGCCGCGAAACTGCTCGCCGAGGAACGTGGTCAGGGCCGTCGCCTCGCGCGTGGCACGCACCGCGAACACCGTGAACAGCCGGGCCACGAACGTCCACAGCCACGCCTTGCCGTTTTCTTCCTTGGTCGCCGTTTCGTCGATGTTCAACTGCTCTTGCGTCGGCAGTTCGGCCGCCAACGCCTCGTACGACGGCCGCACGGCCGCCGTCACTTGGTTTTGGATCTTCACCGTCAGCGCCGGGCAACACGGCTGGCCCAAGAGCGTGCTCGAGAAACTCGGCCGTCCGCCGCTTGCTCTGACGATAGTAGGCCATCAACAACGCGGTGAAGGCCATCAACCGCGGGCCCGACTGACCCTGCGGCACGCCCGCGGGCAACTCGGCACACGTCGTCTCGCCGCAGCAGGGACACGCCAGCCGATGCCGCTGGTATTCGGTCACGAGCGGCTTGATCTCGGGCAATTCCCACACCTGATGCCGCAGCGGTTCCGGGTCGCTGCCCGAGAGCTTCTCGCCGCAGCGTCGGCATTCGGTCGGCTTCAGCGGTTGGACGTCGTCGCACTCGTCGGTGGGAATCAACGGCCGCTCGTGTTTCGCGTGGCCCGGCTGACCGCCGCGTTTCTTCTTCGATTTTCGTTTCTGTCGGCTGCGGCTTGGCGTGCGGATGCTGCGTGCTGGGCGGCAGCGAGGAGTTCTGCGGCGTCTTGCCCTTGCCCCGCCGCTCCAACTCCTCGATCCGCCTCCTCAATATGACAATCTCCGCCAACAGGCGCGAATAATCGCCTGGGCTTCCGGCGGCTGGCGGGCAACGATTTCTTCCGTGATTTCCAGCGACATGCCACTGTTGTCGCCGCACACCGCCCTCCGTGTCCAGATCAATTTCCCAAAAAAAACTCCCCCAGGCTGTGAACGGTTACGAACATGACTAGCTCCCTTCCAGATCACACAGCCTTACTTGATATGTTAGCGATAGAGCGATTATCGCAGTCTAACGACGTGGTTGCCGTGGGTTCTCCGACGCTCCCGGCACCCGCCCGCAGGAGAGAAATATGTTCCCGGTCGTGCCGGCCGCGTCCCAAAGCTTCTCGCTCCCCTCGGCCAGCACGTTGGCACAGTGGTCGAAAATGTTGTCACGATAGAGGTTTTGCAGCGGGCTGCCAAACCGATCCGGGTAGAGCCGCAGCGCTGCCGAACCGGGCTCGTCGAAACCGAAGAAGTGGTTGCCTACGAGCGCGAACCGCCCGCCGACCGCCACCGCTTGCTTTACGCCCCGCGTCGTGCCGCGCAAAACGAGGTTGTTCTTCAGCAGCGACGTCGCGCTGCCATAACTATCAAGCAGCACCGGCTGGAGGCAATCGGTAATCGTGTTGTCGTGCAGGTTCCAGTTTGCGCCGCCGGGCGGAAACAACTCGAAGGCATCGCCGCGCGTCATGGTCCGCAGCTCGCGCAGCGTGAAGCGGCACGTCTCCGCGTCGAAATGGTCGATGACCGAGGTGCCGTCGGGCTTGCCGCGCTTCAGCCAGACCATCGTCCAGCCACGGTAGCAATGGGACTTTCGCCGTGCCAAGGGCGGTGAATTGGAGCCTTCTCGGCGGAGGAACGTCACCGCGTCCAGCACCTCGCCCACCGTGCCGGACACCCGCCCCGTGGCGATTCCCGTGCCGCAGTTGCGCAGCAGATTGTCGTGGACGTCGAAATTCAGGGCGTCATCTCTCAAGCGGATGCCGGTCAACAGCGGATCGCACGTGCCGCGGACGTAAACCTGATTGTCGGCCACCGTCGCGTGCGACGCACTGACGTCAATGGCCGTACGCGGCAGGGGCTCGTCGCCCACCGCCGTCATGTCGAAGATGTTGCCGCTGACCAACGCATTTTCGGCCGGCAGACTGCGGCGGCTGGTATTGCCGTCAATGTTCACGCACGAAGAATTGAAGTTCACAAACAGATTGCCCCGGACGATCACTTGGCTTGCGCCGGCGGCGGCGCGAACCATGAACCGGCCGGGCGCCCGTTGTAGAAGGTGCCGCCGCTCGAAGACGTTGTCGGCAATGATGTGCTGGCCGGAGCCGAACTCCTCCAGGTCTTCTGCGCGGCTGCCGATGTTGCCCATCGCCACCGGGCCCGCGTTGCGGACGTAATTGTTCATGAAGCCGCACGAAGCGCGAGGCCCCCTCCCAACTACAGCCGCCTACGTCGACAATGCGGCAGTGAAGCACGCTGGTGTTTTCCGCCTGGTCATTGTTGTTGAAGGCATTGCCATCGCAGTTGGTGGCCCAGCAGCGGAGAAAGGTAAGCTGCTTGGTATAGTGCTTAGGCTCGTCGCGGCTGGTGCGCGAACTCCCTTGGCAATAGAACGCCTCACCATTCATGCGGCTGGCATGACAGTCTTCGATCAGCACGCGCTCGGTGTTGTGAATGATGACGGCGTGACACTGCTTGAGGAACTTCGGCCAGAAGGGACGGCCGCTGGAGGTGGAAAAGCTGTGCCAGCCGGGTCCTTCGCCCAGACCGGTATGCCCGACCATGGAAAGGTCGCGGACCACCACCTCTTTGCCGCCGTTGAGTCTAATGCAAGCGCCCTCTCCGTCGGAGATGTCAAGGACGGTGTCCGCCGCGCCAGCGCCCGCGATGTGAATACTCTTTGCGTCGGCCACTTCCAGGCTCTTGTAAATGCGGTAGTGTCCCGGCGGCAGGAACAGGTCGCGGTCTCCTTTGATGGCCTGCCGGACGGCCGTTTGCAGGGCATCCGTGTCGCAATGCCGCACGACAGCGTCCGCCACCGTCCGCGCCGCGGACGCCGCGAGCGTCAGCACGTGGCCATCGATCTTCTCGATCTTCGTCGCCAATTGATCACGCGCGCTGAAGGTGACCAGGTGCCCCGGCTGCAAATCTCTCCGCCTGAACTTGATCTGGATGCCGTTGCTCAACGGCTGCCAGTCGAAAGTCACCGGCACTCTGGCCGCCTTCCAGGTCCGGGTCATGTCGTCGCTAAACCGGAAGGTAAGCGGATCGGTGCCGTTGATCTCCACGATGTAGACCAGCCAGCTTCCCGCCGAACCGTTGTAGCCACGCAACTCCGCCGCATCGTCCAGCGGCTGCCGGAGCCCTGTCGGCGGCGTCAGGTAGCGGTCGACGAATTGCGGATTGCACTTTGAAATTGTCACGCCCTGACCGACCTTGAAATCGCCCGGGTCGCGCGCGGTAATCTGCCGCGAGCTGGCGGTGGTGGCGGCTGTGGTTTGAAACGTGGATCCCGAGGCGCCGAAGTCACGGGCGCTGAGCCATCCAGGCCGTCGCGCGCCATTATCGCCAAAACTAGGAGTGACCCAATTCAGAACAACGCAAGCTACGATCGTCGCCAGATAATGTCGCGCAGCAGGTTTCATTGCAGTTCGCTCATGAGCGGATGAAGGCGGGCAGGAAGCGACCGTGTTGATTCGGCGGGCAGGCGGGCAGCGCTGATGGCATGGCAGCGTCAACACTGAAGATAGAGGAGATACGCCGAATCGTCAATCGCCAGATCAGGCCCAGCGAGCCGTTTGCGATGTGTGGAAGTGGAGTAGAAGAAACATGTTGTAATCAGCTTGTGGAAAGCGTTCTCCGCGAAGCGGCTCGTTTTACTCGGCAAGCGCGACGCGGGCGGCGGTTTCTTTCGATTTTTCGACCACGAATGGGCTTGAGCGGGGATGCGGTGCGGTGTATATTGGCGCCTCAACGTTACGCAAGGAGGTGACCCATGCATATCGCCATGACCAAGCCGTTGTTCGCCTGGGATTGCTTGCAAGACAGCCCGAGTCTGGGCACGATCAGGCATTTTCTGCGGTCCATCCCCGATGCGAAGCTCTTGGAGGGGCTCAGGCAGCATCGCGGCCGCGGCCGCGACGACTATCCGGTCCATGTCCTCTGGGGCGTCTTGCTCCTGCGAATCGCTCTGCGGCACGTCAGCGTGGACGCCACGTTAGCGGAGCTGGGGCGTAACGAGGGCCTGCGGAGGCTCATCGGCATTGAACGCGAAGAGGGTGTTCCCAAGAGCTGGAACGTCTCGCGATTTCTGGATGTCTTGGGGCAAGAACCGCATGTGTCCGAATTGCGGCGAATCTTCGACGCGATGATCGAGCGGTTGGGAGTGGCCGTGCCCGACTTGGGAAAGAATACGGCCGGTGATTCGACGGCGTTGCACGCTCGGCAGAAGAGACAGGAGGCGGCAAAGGCGGAGACCGCCGAAGGACTGCCGCAGCCCAGCGGTGGAAAGAAGGAATACCTCGATGAGGAGGGCAAGGTAACGAAGGTCGTCGAGTGGTTCGGCTATAAGTTGCACCTGCTGGTGGACGCCAAGCATGAGGTGGTGTTGGCTTACCAAGTGACGACCGCCAACGCGGCTGACTGCAAATCGCTGCCGGAGTTGGTCGAGCAGGGGCAAGGAAATCTGCCTCAGGGCCGCATCGAAACCCTGGCCTACGACAAGGCGGCCGACGACAACGAGTCGCATCGGGTGCTGCATAAGGCCGGCATCCGCCCAGTGATCCAAAACCGCCGCTTGTGGAAGGATCAAACCGAACAGATGCTTCCCGGCCACGACGGAAGGTCGAACATTGTCTAGGCGGTCTCAAATCTCAAATGCAATCGAGGCCTGAAGAATGAGCCTCGGAAACTGGCATGGGGGAAGACATTGCTGGGAGGCTCCAATAGGGAGAAGTTCACAAAGCTTCCCTTGGGAACGGAGTCCCAGCGATGGCACATCATCTTACGCCCCAAGAGCGCGATCGCATAGCGCAATTGCGGTATCAGGGAGCTAACCAGAAGGAAATCGCCAGGGCTGTGGCACGTTGCCCTTCCACGATCAGCCGCGAGCTGCGACGCAACAGCACCGCCGGCGAATATTACTCCACCCAAGCCCAATGGAAAGCCGCGCAACGCCGCCGGGAACGACCACTGGCGCGAAAGATGGATGATCCCGCGGTCAACGAGGCTGTTCGCAGGGGGTTGGCGCAGGAATGGGCGCCGCAGCAGATCGCCGGACGGATGCAGCAGCAAGCGCGCCTGCGCCGCGTGTCGTCGCAAACGATCTACACCTGGATCAAGCAGGACGCGAATCGGGAGCACTGGGAATCGTTCCTGCGGCGTCGCGGGAAGCGTCCTTACCGGCGGAAAAACGCCGCCACCAGCGGAGATGCCGCCCGCATCGACCAGCGCCCCGAAGTGATCGAGGAGCGGTTGCGGCTGGGCGATTTCGAGGGCGACACCGTGCTCGGCCCGGCGGGCACCGGCGGTCTGGCGACGTTGGTAGACCGCAAGTCGCGGTTCACAATCGTCGTCAAGGTTCAATCCAAGAATGCCGACCATGTACATGCGAAAATCAAACAACGCATGAAGGAGTTGGACGAACAGCGACGGCGGTCCATCACCTTCGACAATGGCACCGAATTCGCGCGCTGCCACCGGCTGGAAAAACACCTCGGCATGGAGTTATACTTTGCTGATCCGGGCTGTCCGTATGAGCGCGGCACGAACGAAAACACCAATGGCTTAATCCGCCAATACTTTCCCAAAGGGACTGACTTTCGCGACGTCTCCCATTCCCAGGTGCGGCAGGTGGAAAACCTACTCAACAACCGCCCCCGCGCTGCCTCGGGTTTCCAACTCCCGGTGAGGTTTTCTTCGAGAAAACCCCTCCCAGCGGTTGCGATTGAGTTTGGAAACCGCCCTACGACGAAGCGGGCACGGTCTATTGCTACGATCGCACGAGCCAGCCGATCGTGCGGCAGAAGATGGCCTACATCGGTTACGAACCGCAGCGGGAAACGATCAAGTATCGCTGTCCGGCGAGGCACGAAGGTTGGCCCTGCCCGCATGATGCGGTCTGCAATGCGGGCAAGTCCTACGGCAAGACGGTACGTGTGGATCGCACGATCGACCTGCGGCGGTTTCCGTCGATTCCACGCGCTACCAAGAAGTTCGAGCGGATGTACAAGGGTCGCACGTCGGTGGAGCGGGTGAACGCCCGGTTGAAACTTTTCTGGGGCGTCGATGATGGCAACCTCGTCGGCGCGCGGCGATTTCACGCGATGGTCGGCGCGGTGCTGGTGGTGCATGTCGCCTTTGCAACGCTGTTGGCTGCGGCTCCCCGACATGATGGCACATTGGGCAAGCTCCGCTTGGGGCCAATTCAGAAGGCGTTGGCGAAACCATCTGCTGCCTGAGCGGCTGAGACGCTCTTGTTTGCACGATGCGGCGATGGCCGTCTGCCGCCGATTGACAGATTCGGCGCGTGCAAGGCTGGGACTCCTCGCGATCCTACGCCAATTCCCCACCACCGGAGGGCCGCATTCGCTCCGTCGTCGATTTCGGCCCGGCCCTCGTGCGCGACAACGCAAACGGCTCCGAGGACTGGTTGGGGACGGCGCTTCGCCTTGAGTATCAGGGTACTGTTTGGCCCGTGGATGCGGGCGTAGCCTTCGCTTCGCGCTCTTGTCGTTGCCATACGTCCGCACCCCTTTGGCGTAGCAGGGGTGACCGTTGCATCTGCGTTCGCGGGCCTTCGATCCGGTGATCGCGTAGAGCCCCTGCTCGATGTAGGCCACGATCGTAATCAGGCGGGCCAGGGCGATGCTGGGGTAATCGCGGCGCCACCCTACGTGAACGTGGCAACCGCAACTGGCGTTAACGTGGTGGCCTTTGGCCTCGAGAACGCGAACGACCTCGGCGACCTGCATCAGGCCTTCTTTGCCTTTAAGGATCGCGTATCGCCGCAGAGCAATCGGTGGTCACCGAGAATCCACAGGTCGCCCGGTTTGGTGATCGCCTCGTCGGGCGGCTCGGGGATCTCGTCGGGATCTGTCAGGCCGTCCGGCACGCCGGGATCCAGAAACTTCGCCAAATCGTCTTTCGAGACGCCGAGCAGCTCAAGATCGAAGTTCATACCCTGCAACTCGGACAGTTCAATGGGCAGTATCTCCAGGTCCCACGTGGACAGCTCGTGCAGCTTGTTGTCGGCGACACGAAAGGCCCGCAAGGTCGTCCAACCGCACGATGGCCACCCAGGGTTTTTGATTGGCGCGGTACAATACGACCGGAACCTCCCCACCAGCGTCTTGGGTCCGCCAGACCTGCGAACGAACATCATTTGCCGGAGCTTCCTGGACGTGGAGGACGATTTGCCGCATGGTCGTGTCAATGCGATTATTGGTGGTCCACCGTTTGTTCGCCTCCGCGAGTTGTACCGAAGCCAGCGGGACAGATGGCGGCATATCGACGGCGATTCCAGTCGGCGCGCCGGGGACAGTTCGATCTCTACATGCTGTTCATTGAAAAGGCTTTGAATGTTGTCGTGGATGGCCACCGAATTCATCCGCCGTAGCAGCTCTCCACTGGGCGATAGCCCTAGTTCAACCATTGCGGAATTCGGGCCAGAACTTGGCAGAAATCCTATGACGCTTAAGAATCGCGTGCAGGCGTCGAATGGTCATTGGTTCGTTCCTTGCGTTGGCTGGTGTTGTCCCTCGACACACAGATCGCAAAACGCGCCTGAATCTGGAGTTGGATTTCGATTTCCGACAAGTTTTTTGAGGGCCCGATAGAGCAGGTCCCATGCGAGCAGCCGTCTACGCGGGAAACCGGCAATACAGTTGCTTTTCCACTTGCGACCGACGGCATCGTGCAACTCGATACGATAGTCGCCGCTGGTCGGTGTGCCGGTACCGGTGTTAGCGATTGTGCCAGTGGCGATGCCCGCACTTCAGTGCCTTGGAATATCGCGTCTTCTTGACTTGGCAGGGAGGGTCGCGGAACAGTGTGCCGCAAGCGGATGAGCGTTTCCGAGTGGATCGTCGCCCAACTCGACAGAGCAGTCGCAGCCTGGCTTTTCGAGGCTTTGATTTCCGAGATGGCAGTCCCGGACTCCCGCGCCGGAAGAGTACGTCACAATGCAACTTATCGAGTGAATGCCGGAAAACGAACATTTTACGGGACCTTTTTCGCCAACTTCGCGAGGTGAATCATGCTCGGGCAGCGGCTTGCCTTTCGCAGAATGCAACATTTTCCTCCTAGCGGCATTTATAATAGCGGTTGTCCAGCCGAGCAGCCACCTTTCGAGAATCGTTTTGCTAGGAAGCCAATTCCACCGTGACTACCCTCCCATCCCAACTCCGTCTCGGCCTCCTGAGTGCCAAGCCGACAAACGCCGACCGTGAGTCCGGCGTGATGGATCATTCGGCGGAGGCCGCACAGGTCGAGGCCGCCAAACGCGATCCGGCAGCTTTTGCCCCGCTCTTTCAGGCATACTACGACAAGGTGCTGACGTACGCCTACCGTTGTACGATGAACATCACCGTGGCAGAAGAGCTCACCTCGAACACGTTCTTCAAAGCCGTCCGCGCGATGCCCAAGTACCGTCGTGGGATTCCCTTTTCGGCCTGGCTCTACCGAATCGCGACCAATGAAATCCGCATGCCTTGCGTGCGCGGCGCAGAAGCCGAATCACGACGACCGATCCTTCAAGCATAAGCGAGCTGCCGTCGGCCTATTTCGACCGCTCGCCGCTGGAGACTGAAGAAGGCCGCCTTGAGAAGATGCGTGCTTACGCGCGGTTGCACGAACTGTTGCGCCAGTTGCCAGAGCGATACCGTAGCGTGATTCTTCTGCGGTTCTCTGAAAACCTTCCTTACGAGGCGATTGCCCATGTGTTGAACAAACGCATGGGCACGGTGCAATCGCTGCTCCATCGCGCATTAAAAGCGCCTGCGGACTATTCTCGAAAACGATGCAACAATCTTTCCACCGCGGCATGTAGATGGTTAGAGGAGGCACAACGCCATGAGACACCTCGACGACATCGAGCAGTTCCTGTCAGCAATGCCCGGGCCGTCTGTCTCGCAGGGCTATTGCGCCATAATGGGTAATTTGATATGACTGGGCGATTGCGAGTTCCGTTGCTTGCCGAGAAACGGCAAGAGCGTGGAGATCGCCGTTGCCCAGGAGTTCATGTAATGTCCTCGATGAAACACGCGAGGATTCAGGATCACTTTGCAGAACTTACGGATCCCCGTCGCCGCGATGTGATTTACCCGCTGATCAATGTCGTTGTGATCGCCGTGTGTGCGGTCATTTGTGGGGCGGACGATTTTGTCGCCATTGCCGAGTTCGGCAAGATGAAACGCGAGTGGCTCGCTCGTTTTCTCGATTTGCGAAGTGGTATTCCGTCGCATGACCGCTTCAACGCGATTTTGGCGGCGATCAAACCGGCGGAGTTCGAGAAGTGCCTGCTCAGTTGGATCACGGCGTTGCATGAAATCACCGACGGGCAAGTCGTCGCCATCGATGGCAAGACGCTTCGCCGCAGCTTCGACGCGGCCAGCGGCAAGGCGGCAATCCACATGGTCAGCGCCTGGGCCACGGCCAATCACATCAGCCTGGGGCAAGTTGTCGTGGACGCGAAGAGCAACGAGATCACCGCCATCCCGAAACTGCTGCAAATGCTGGAGATTTCCGGCTGTTTGGTGACCATTGACGCCATGGGCTGCCAAACGGAGATCGCGAAGGAAATCATCAACGCCGGAGCCGACTACGTCCTGGCCGTCAAGGGAAACCAGCCGACACTGCACCAAGGGATCAAGGCATTCTTCGACGAGTCACTTCGAGGACGACTTTGCCCGCACCAAGGCACGTCGCTATGAAACGCAGGAGAAGGGACATGGCCGCGAAGAGACTCGTTATTACGTTGTCTGTCCTGTACCGGAGGATCTGCCCGATGGTTCGCGCTGGGCGAAACTGAAGGCCATCGGAATTGCCCTCAGCGAGACGCAACGCGACGGCAAGCCGTGCAACGAGGTCCGCTACTACATTCTCAGCCGGTATCTCTCGGGACGCGGCTTTGCCGAGGCAGTGCGCGACCACTGGGGCATTGAGAACCGTCTGCACTGGCAACTCGACGTGACGTTTCAGGAAGACCAATGCCGGGTTCGTAAAGGTCATGCGGATACGAACCTCAGCATCGTGCGACGCACGGCACTCAGCCTGCTCAAGAACGAATTGACACGCAAGGTAGGCATCAAGAACAAACGCCTCGCAGCCGCCTTGGATGAAACCTATCTGGAAAAAGTCCTTGTGGGAACATGACTTATGGTGCAATCGCCCTGGTCTGTCTCGGGCGGGTCTCATCGCGATTGCCTCTGGGGGAAACTCAAAAACTCTAGATTTGAGGAGCAACCACGCATGATGACGGTGACACTGAGGCGAGCGATTATGTTGTGCTGCGTCGCGCTGGCTCTGGCCAGCACGGGGTGGGCAGCGTACGAAGTGGCAGTGAGGTGTTTCGTTGTTGAGGACGTACAGGTCATCAATCCTGATGGGAGTGTTAAACACAGGGCGAGTGCGCCATAATGGGTAATCTGGTATGTTTGGGCGGTTGCGATTTCGGTTGCTTGCTGAGGAGCGGCAAGGGCTTGGGAGTCGCGTCAGTCCGGGAGCCCATACCATGTCGCAGAAGTCCACCAAGATTCAGCATCACTTTGCCACCCTTACCGATCCGCGTCGCCGCAGGGTGACATATCCGTTGATTAACATCGTCGTGATTGCCGTGTGCGCTGTCATCTGCGGCGCCGACGATTTCGTGGCCATCGCCCACTATGGGAAGAAAAAACGCAAGTGGTTTGCGCGTTTTCTCGGGCCTCAAAGACGGCATTCCCTCGCACGACCGCTTCAATGCGATTCTGGCCGCGATCAAGCCGGCGGAGTTCGAACAGTGTCTGTTGAGTTGGATCACGGCGCTGCATGACGTCACCGGCGGGCAGGTGATTGCCATCGAGGGCAAGACGCTCCGCCGCAGCGTTGATGCCGCCAGCGGCAAGGCGGCGATTTACATGGTCAGCGCCTGGGCCACCGCCAATCACATCAGCCTGGGACAAGTCGCCACCGACGCCAAGAGCAACGAGATCACGGCGATCCCGAAGTTGCTGGAAATCCTCGATATTTCCAGGGCCTTGGTAACCATCGACGCGATGGGCTGCCAAACTGAGATCGCGCGGAAAATCCTCGCTGGCGGCGGCAATTACGTCCTGGCCGTCAAGGGCAATCAGCCGACGCTGCATCGAAGTCTGGTGACCTACTTTGACGCTTGCCTGGAGTCCGACTTCGCCGGGGTGAAGGCGCGTTTCTATCCGTCGGAAGAAAAAGGCCACGGGCGGGAAGAAACACGCTATTACCACATCTGTCCCGTTCCCGACGACTTGCCCGACCGCAGGCGCTGGCCGGGCTTGAAGGCCATCGGGATCGTCATCAGCACCACGTTTCGCGGCGGCAAGGAGTGCAACGAAGTCCGCTGTTACATCCTCAGCAAGTATCTCTCGGCGCGTCGCTTTGCCACAGCGGTGCGCAGTCACTGGGGGATTGAGAACCGTTTGCATTGGCAACTCGATGTAACCTTCCAAGAAGACCAATGTCGTATTCGCAAAGGACACGCCGACGCAAACTTCAGCATCCTTCGCCGCACCGCGCTGGCAATGCTGAAAAACGAGTCCACACACAAGATCGGCATCAAAAACAAACGCCTCGCCGCTGGCTGGGATGAAACCTACCTCGAACAAGTCCTTGTCGAAACGTGATTTATGGCGCAATCGCCCTGGGGGATGGCCTGGGCCAGGCCATTGGCGATCCCTTTATTCCTGCTTGGGTTGCTTCAACCGCACGAGCACGTACTGTTGCGTCTGATCGGGTCCGTTGTGGACCAGGGCGGTAGACGAATTCTTAGTCAGATTGTACAGACCTGTCTCGACTACCAGTTGCTTGTTCTTGCCCACGCGCCATGCCACGCGCTGATCCTTCTTATCGACGGCGCCCGTGACGGGAACCGTCGTGTCGAGGACTTGATCGTAGTAGTTCCCGCGAATGGCGCCGGCCTTGTCAACTGCCAACTGAAAAATCATCGCCGGAGTCTTCTGGCCCTCGGCGATCAGACCGAACACGCCCAGGGGCAACCATTGTGCGGCCTGTTTCGCGCCAGCGGCGACTGCGCTTGACTGGGAGGCAGCGATCGTGTCTGCCTGCTGGTAGTATTCTTGCGGCGTGGCAATTGGCTGGGAGCCGTAGTAGACGTAGTTGTTCTGGTACGTGACGTTGTCGCCGTATTCATAGGGAACGTATGCGGCTGTCGCACCGATCCACGCTGCAATCGCCGCCGCGGTTGGCGCCGTCCAGGCGGCTCTGGCCCACGCGGCCGCCGTGTAGCCCACCGGATGCCACGCCCAGACATGTGCCGCAGACCAGGTCGGGGTAAACACGCGGGCGCCGGCGCACCACCGTTGTGCGGCGAGTCCCTGCGCGTGGCAGTACGTGGGCGACCAGTAGCGTGTACCGAAGGCGGCGTAGCCGCGTCCTGTGGTCACGCGGCCACCGGCAACAGCACCGCCTGACCCCACCGCGATGCCACGTCCGGCCGAGGCGGTGTGCGCATAGACATTTCCACCGGGGCCTTTGACGGCTGTGCCTGTCGCGACCCTGCCCCCGGCCACTGCGCCGCCGGCTCCAATAGCTCCCGCGTGGACGCCCGCGGTACCGTGGGCGATAGTCGTACCCCTCGGACCCTGATACACGTGCCCTGTGGCGCCGCCACGCCAAGCCGCGGCGCCTTCCGGCCCCGCGACGGCGCCGCGCGAGCCATAGGCGCCGCCAACCGCCTGCAT
Organism: uncultured Planctomycetaceae bacterium; assembly: GCA_963789525.1. GTDB lineage: Bacteria > Planctomycetota > Planctomycetia > Pirellulales > Thermoguttaceae > CAVXFB01. The sequence goes on along the minus strand of CAWBLA010000002.1, from coordinate 520,779 downwards.
GCCGGAGTCGGTGGGCATGCCGAGGAAGTTGTTTAACCGTCCGCGGTTCACGGAGCTACCCTCAGCGCCGGCATGGTATCCACCAAACTCCCCTCCGCGATACCCTCCAGCCTCGAGGCCACCCGCATGGTATCCACCGAACTCGCCTCCGCTAACGCCGCCCGCGTGGTATCCACCAAACTCCCCTCCGCGATACCCTCCAGCCTGGAGGCCGTCGGCGTGGTATCCACCGAACTCGCCACCGCCGAATCCGCCCGCATGAAAGCCGCCGCCTTGAACTCCACCCGCGTGATATCCACCGAAACCTCCGCCGCCGAACCCGCCGGCGTGGAGGCCGCCAAATCCGCCGCCGTGAAAACCGCCGAAACCACGACCGAAGGTTTCGGACTGTGTCGGAGTCGTGGCCAAGATCGCAGTGATGCCGAGAACAATGAAGCGTCTCATCGTCGTGATCCTTTGTCGGCTAAGGTTTCTCCGGCAGACGGTCCAACACAACCTCGCGGAGGTCCGGCAGTTGCGCGTCGCCGACTTTGCGGTTCACCGAGCGAAAGCCAATCACATTATCTTCTTCCGGAACGCGGACAAGGTAGTCTTCCGACGACGTCGGCGTGCCGTCGGCCATCGTTCCCTTGGAATCGATGCGCCAACCGTCGCTGGTAGGCGTCCATAGACCCGTGCCGTAGCCGCCCGACGACGTCGAACGACCACGACCGCACCTTGCCTGCCTGCGGGTCCCAACCGATAATTTGCACCCCAGATGACTCTTGCACACCGCCCTTCAGCACCCTGTGCTTCCTTTCCAGGAAACTCCTTCCGGGCAGCCATCGGACAACGGTATGCACCGTCGTGCCGTCAACTTTGGTCTCCCAGGTGCCGATCAACCAGTCGAAATCCCGCAATCGCCCATAGCTGGAGGGCAATTCGATGGCCGATTCGCGGACACTACCCATGAGCCATTTGCCGTGGACCAGGACATGGACTGCGGTGTAACGGCTGGCAGCCGGCGGCGTGCCGTCGTTGGTCACGACGCGTGCCAGGCCGTCTTCGACGGCTGTGTCTGGGGCAGGCACCTCAATGGACTGGACGGCGATTTCAATCTTTGCTCCAGGGTACTCCTTAAAGAAAGTGGCATACTCGTTTTCGATAGCCGTGCGGCCTTTGAGGAACTTGCCCTGGTCGTCGGCCAAGCTGCCGTCGGGCGTCCACAGGTCCGCCACCGCCTTGGCATCACCCCGGTTGAATGCCTTCCGGAAGGCGTCCGCGGTAGTGCGAATCGCCGCCGGGGTCGACACAGGGCCAGTCTCCTTTGCAGCGGCTTCTGCGGTGAGCGCAACGCTCAGAACCACCGGCAGGGCAACCAGCGGCAAGCGTATCGCGAGTTGTCTGAAACGGATGCGTGACATAATCTGAGTCTCCTAACCTGTGCCAGTCGTCACGGGAGTCACGAGAATGAGAGCGCTTGCGCCATTGCCCGGGGCAGTCGCTCTGGTCATCAATCACTATTGGCCTTCGTGGTTCTTCATCATCTCCTCGATTCGCTGTTTTACCGCCTCCAGATTAAAGGAGGCCGGTGCTTGCATTGGTGGAAACTCGATCGCCGTCTTTGCAAGTTCGGCGACCTTCTTCTGGACGAGAACGAACCGCCAGAACTCGCGGGCATAGAAGTCGTTCATGTAGCCGCCGCCAAGGTTATTCAAGTCTTCACCCAAGATCGATGGCGTCCGCTCGAACGGATCCTGGCGGAGGTTGTAGATCATCGGCATGTCGGTCGTGACCTTGGCTCCCGGCCAGCCGTTAGGCTGTTGAAAGAACTGGAACTTGAAATCATCGATGCGCAGTGCGCCGAGGTGCGGCCCACCGAAATACCAGAGTTCGTGACGCTTCGACGGGCCTTTGCCCGACAGCAGATCCATCTGGTTGTAACCGTCGAGGTGGTTCTTGTACTTCGCGTTCGCCCAGCGTTCACTCCTTTCAGAAGTTGGTCCATAATGTCGGGGTTACCTGCCGCGGCGAGAAGGGTGGGGAACCAATCGAGCCCGGAGAAGATGCCGTTCTGGACTGTGCCCGGCTTAATGTGGCCCGGCCAGCGGACGATGCACGGAACGCGGAAGCCGCCCTCGAAGACGGTGCCTTTAGTGGCCTTGAACGGCGTCATCCCGCCGTCCGGCCAGGTGAACACTTCGGCGCCGTTATCGGTGGTGAAGATGACGATCGTATTCTCAGCCTCACCGATGTCGTCCAAGTGCTTCAGCAGCGCGCCGATGCAGTCATCCATCTGTGCCATACCGGCCTCTTCTAGGCCATAATTGCTCTTGTAATTCATCAGCGCCTGGTACTTGGGAGGGATGTAGGTGAAGACGTGCATGCGGGCCGTGTTGTGCCAAATGAAGAACGGCTTGCCGGCCTTCTTCGCCTCATCCATGAATGCCGTGCTGTGTTCAACCAACACTTCGTCGAAGGTCTCCATGTTGTACTTCGCTTTACGACCCTCCTGCCAGTTTTGCCGGCCGGCCATGTTCGGGAATGGGGCCAACGGGCCTTCATCCACGATCTTCTGTTTGCCGACCCTTCCCCAGCGCGGCTGCACCGTGGGATCATCGGCCCCCGTCGCCCAGCAATGCACCAGGTCCCGCGGTCCGTACTTGTTGATCCAGTCCTGTGGGTAGTCGAACCAGTACGGGTCGGACATCGCGTCAAGGTGATAGAGATATCCGAAGAATTCATCGAATCCATGAACGGTGGGCAGGTACTTGTTCAAGTCGCCAAGGTGGTTCTTGCCGAACTGGCCGGTGACGTAGCCCTGCGCCTTCAGCGCGGTGGCCAGTGTGCAGGCTTGAGCCGGCAAGCCGACGTCGGCGCCGGCCTGGCCCACGGTCGTCAGCCCGGTGCGCAGGGGGATTTCGCCAGTAATGAAGTTCGCCCGACCTGCCGTACAGCTTGCCTCGGCGTAGTAGTCGGTAAACCGCATCCCCTGCGATGCCAACTTGTCGAGATGCGGCGTCTTGCCGGACATAATACCCTGGTGGTAGGCGCCGATGTTGAACCACCCGACATCGTCGCCCATGATCACGAGGATGTTCGGGCGTCTCTGCTGTTGCGAAATGGCCGGTTGCGCAAGAACGCCGAGCAGGCCGACCAGGGCCGTGGAAACGGTTAGAAGACCTCGCGCTTTAGACATTTCTCGCTCCGTTCATGTTGAAGCCGCGCCGTTCGGATACGGATGCTTTGCACAACCACCACACTCGCCTATTCGCTCGCGTGATTATTTCGCCGGCTCTCCTGTTCGAGGCGTTTGATATCCGCGGGCGACAACTTCGGCCGGTCAACCTTGACTGTAAGCTTGTCGAGCTTGCCGGTGAACGGGAACGGCGGCTTGTAGTCCGCGTCGTTCACGCCCGTCAGGGTGTCGGAGCCGATGTCGAAGCTCTCGTCCCATTGCAGGATCATGGGCAGGGTCGCCTCCAGCTTCTGCGTGGCGACTTCCCTGCCATCCACTTTGAGCGTGCCGACGCCGCCGCGGCCGAGGCCGCTCATGTTGTTGAAGGCGAGCGTGCCCATGCCCAAGCCGTCATAATTGAAATCGAACTCGAGGGTATGCTTGCCGGGCGTGAGCGCGTCCGGGCCTTCCCACTTGACGCGCTTCAGATCGAGGAGGTTCCAGAGGAATACCGGTTTGCCTTTGAGCAGGTAGAAGCCGTAGCCGGCAAACCGGCCGCCGGAAGTCAAAATCATGCCCTCCGCGCCGCCCTCCGGGACCTCGATGTCTGCCGTGATCGTGTACGAGCTGTCCAGCAGGAACGGGGAATCGCCTTGAGGAAGGCCGGTCATCGGGTGCGTGTAGACGAACTCGGTGCGACCGGCGGTGATGTTGGGACGCGGGGCGACGATCCGGGCCGCCACCGAGGCGTCCAGCGGGAACACTTGGTACTTCTTCGCCTCGGTGAGGAACAGCTTCTTCAGTTCCTCCACCTTCTCCGGATGCTCGGCCGCGATGTCGTCGCACTGGGAGAAGTCCTTGGTCAGGTCATAGAGTTCCCACGTGACGTTGTTGACCGGGTCCAGGATTGGCCGGGCCGAACGCCTCCCACGGCGGGCGGATGACCTTGGTGCTCAGCATCCAGCCGTCGTGATAAATGGCGTGGTCGCCCATCATTTCGAAGTACTGAGTCCTGTGCCGAGACGGTGCGTCGGCGTTGGCCTTGTCGAAGGTATAGGCGAAGCTCACGCCTTCGATCGGCGCTTGCTTGATGCCGTCGACGTACTCGGGTGCAGGGATGCCGCAGACTTCGAGCAGGGTCGGCACGATATCAATGACGTGGGTGAACTGGTTGCGGACGCCGCCGGCGTCCTTGATGTGGCCGGGCCAGGAGATGCACATGCCCTGGCGGACGCCGCCGAGGTGCGAGGCGATCTGCTTGAACCAACTGAACGGCGTATCGAAGGCCCACGCCCAATGTGCCGACATGTGGTTGTAAGTCTTCTCGGTGCCCCAGACGTCGTAGAAATACTTCAACTGCACGTCGACAGGCACGGTGACGCCGTTGAAGAACGCGACTTCGTTGGGCGTGCCGACGAGCCCGCCCTCGGCGCTGGTGCCGTTGTCGCCGTTGATGTAGATGATGAGCGTGTTGTCGAGTTTGCCCATGTCGTCGACGGCCTGGATGACGCGGCCGATCTCGTGGTCGCAGTAGGCCGCGTAGGCGGCGAAGACCTCGACCTGCCGGATGAACAGCTTCTTTTCGTCCGGCGTGCATTGGTCCCATTCCTTCAGGATGTTCTTTGGCCAGGGCGTGAGTTTGGCGTCCTGCGGAATGATGCCGAGCCTCTTCTGGTTGGCGAAGATGGTCTCGCGGAGTTTGTTCCAGCCGCCGTCGAACAGGTGCATGTCGTGGATCTTGTCCACCCACTCCTTGGTCGGATGATGCGGGGCGTGCGTGGCGCCGGGAACGTAATAGCAGAAGAACGGCTTGCTCGGATCGATCTGGTTCACCCGGTTCAGCCAGTCAATGGCGTCGTCGGCCATGCCGGTGATGAGGTTCCAGCCTGGTTTGCCCTTGAAGGGATAAATCTGGGTCGTGTTGCGGAAGAGATTCGGCTCCCACTGGTTGGCGTCGCCGCCGACGAAGCCGTAGAAATACTCGAAGCCCATGCCGGTCGGCCATTGGTCGAACGGCCCGATCTGGCTGGCCTCGAAGGCCGGCGTGTTGTGATCCTTGCCGAACCACGAGGTGGCGTAGCCGTTGTCCAGCAGGATGCGGCCGATCGTGGCCTTGTCTTTGGCGATGATGCTGTTGTAGCCCGGGAAACCCGTGGACTGTTCCGAAATCACGCCGAACCCGGCCGAGTGATGGTTGCGGCCGGTAATCAGTGCAGCGCGCGTCGGCGAGCAGAGCGCGGTGGAATAAATCTGCGTGTAACGCAGGCCGTTCTTCGCGATGCGATCCATTGCCGGCGTTGGGATCACGCCGCCGTAGGTGCTGGGAACGGCGAAGCCGGAGTCGTCGGTCATAATCAGCAGGATGTTGGGGGCACGCTTGGGCGGCACGACCCGCGGCGGCCACCACGGCTTCGATTGCGCGGCGTTCTCGCGAATTACGCCGCCGAATTTCGGGTCGGGCGGCGGAAGTTGTTTGCCGCTGATGGTCGTAGTGGCGCTCGGCGAACCAGGCACGCCCGTGACCTCCTGGGCCATCGCCGACAAAGCCGCCATGACTAAGGCGACCGCCGCTCCGCACAGTCCAATTGCTAGCAAGCGTTTCATTTGTTTCCCCGATAGTTTCATTTGTTTTCCTGATGGTTGTGCGCAGATGCGCGGCCACTGTGCTGAAGACTACCTTCCCGGCAGACAGCCCGCCAACTGCCGATCCAAACGAGTTGGCACGCTTGGCACGCCCTTTGCGAACCACGAGATTATAAGATGATAATCAACCCCCTCTCACGACCGGTTCGCACAGGAAGAGCGTTTCGTTTGCCGCCGCGTGCGAGCCACATTAAGACAGCCGACCATTTGTGGGTCGGCAGAGACTGGCGACTTTGCCGCTTGTAGCGACTCCAAGCCTGCGGACTTTCCGCTGTGCCTACAATCCGCTCGGTACGATTGTTCGGCTATTCCGATAAGACCGATAGAAGCCGGATCTTCGCGGAGGTCCGCAGAGATTGGGTTTTCGCCTCCCTGACATTTAGCGGCGTCAGTCGCCGCCCGTTTTCGATCCATCCTCTAATTGTCGGGACTGGTTGCCATGAACAATCGTCATTGTCTCGTCGTCGTTGTCGTTGCGTTAATCTTGATTGGACACTCGCAAATCGCCAGCGGGCAAGGATACGCGACCGACACTCAAAACGTGCTCACGCCGGCAGCCGGCGGCATGGCTGGTGTCAGCCTGGCTCGACCGCAGGACGTTCCGGCGGCCATCTTCGGCAATCCGGCCGCGTTGACGCAGTTTTCCGGAACTCAGTTCACGCTGGGCGGTGCTTGGGTGGAAGGCTATCCAACGGTCTCCAACAACGGCTCGGCCAACAACGGCGTTCCGTTTAGCGTCACTTCGCGGACGCAGGGCTTTGCTATCCCAGAAATCGGCGTGATTCAGGACCTTCGGCCCGTGGGCGTGCGGGGCGCGTTCGGCCTTGGATTTGGCGGCCTAAGCGGTTTGGGAGCGGAGTACCGTGGGCGAGCGCCGGACGGGAGTTTTCTCAATAATGCCAGCAGCGAATACGTCGTGCTCGGCGTGAATGCCGCAATCGGACTTGAGCTGACCAATCGGCTCTCCGCCGGAGCAGCGTTGACCTTAGGCAATGCCTACGAACAACTTGGATTGACCGGCCCACTGGTCAGCAGCGCCATGGTCAACGACTACGCCTTGCGCGGTACGTTTGGCCTGGATTACGATTTGAATCCCTGCAACACGGTCGGCGTGTTCTATCAGACCCGAATGGACTTCGGCTTTCCTGACGCCGTGCGATTCAACGATGTCTACAACGACCTCCGCGTTTCGCAACCCGAAACCATCGGGCTCGGACTAGCCAATTCCAGCCTGATGGATGGCAAGCTGCTCCTCGCCGCCGACGTCTACTACAAACTTTGGGAGAATGCGCCGCTGTGGGACGACGTTTACATTAACCAGTGGGCGTTCGCCGTCGGCGCGCAGCTCACTCGCGGAAGGATCAAGTACCGCCTGGGCTACGCGTACAACACCAATCCGATCAACCACTCGGTCGGGAGCAACCTGGACGGCTTCCCCGTGGGTCAGTCCGCCGTCCAACTGTTTCAAGCGTCGAGCACGGCCACGATCAACCAACATCGCATCACGGGCGGCATCGGCTTGCAAGGGTTCCTCGTTCCGACGCTCGACCTGGACCTGTTCGCCGGCGGCATGCTCCACGCCCACGACGAGTTCGGCGACTCGCAGGCGTCCGTGGCCCTGTATTATCTCGGAATGGGCCTCACCTGGCGCTACGGCGATTGTGCAATTCAGATGCAGTAGGGGCGGGCGTCCTCGCTCGTCGTCAGCACATCGAGACCTGCATCGTCCGCTTACGGGCAAAGCGATCCGACTGCTTCATCGCTCAAAAGCGAAAATCCGCTTCCAATCATCCTTCATGCTGATTACGATCCAGCCGTCCTTTTTCGCTTCGTCGTACAGCGCTTGAGTCAAGGTGCCGACTTTGGTGTCGTGCAGACCTCGAGCCGGGCCGTAGGCATACTCGCGCTTTGCGTCGTCGTGCAACACCAGCATCGCGAGCCTGGCGCCGTCGCCGGCCTTCGTGTACTCCAACATCTGCCGGTCGCCGGTCGAGTTGCCGAACGCCTGCGCACGGTCGGCGGCCGATCATCAAGTGAATGCCCTCAGGCTTGCCGGCATTGTTGTCATTCAGCAACAACTCCGGCTCCTTGGTCAGGATCGGCGTGCCGTCCGTGGCGTAGCTGTACTTTGTGCCGACGGCCGTGCCGATGACCTGCTCGGGCGGAATGCCATAGGTTCGCTCCGCGTAGACGCGCACGAAATCCTGTCCGCTGCCCGTGACGATATAGGTCTTGAACCCGTTGGCACGCAGGTAGCTCAAGAGTTCCAGCATGGGCTGGTAGGTCAATTCGGTGTAGGGACGTTTCCAGCGTGGGTGTTGGGCCGTGCCGAGCCACTGCTTCACTTCGGCGCTGAACGCGTCGGTTGTCATGCCGGTAAGCGTAGCGGTAACGATTTCTTCCAACTCTTTTTGTGAGAGTCTCGCAATCGCCTCGCGGTCGCCCGAGAGAACCGTCTTAAACGGCTGCCGCTCCTTCAGCTCTGGCTTCTCTTCCGCCAGCGCGCCGACGCGGTCGAGACAATACGTCACCTGGGTATACATCGGGTGCTCTACCCAGAGCGTGCCGTCCTGATCAAACGTCGCGATGCGCTCCGCCGGTGGCACGAATTGCAGGCTGCCGGGCGTCGTGGTGGCCTGGACGAACTCGACGATGGCCTTCTTCGCCGGGCCATTGCTCCACGACGGCAACGCACTGTCCGCGCAAGCCATTGTGGCGGCAGCGCCAAGGGCAATTGTCACAATGCCAACGAGAGTGGATTTGCCGATGCGTTTCATGCTCCGTCCCCTTGCGATGGTTACGAACCGGGCAAAGTTCCTCTGCCCGACGCGCTTACCGCCCATCAATGATGACAAAGCGACGTGTCTTTTGCAGCCTCGAAGATTATAGCAAGAAATATCAATCCCCGCTCCAGATCGATCCTATAGGCTCCTGGGAGGTACGCAAAAACGCGGGTCACTTCACCGACTTCCGCAGTTCGATCGCTCGCACCTTGGATTCCAACTGTCGCCGCACTGGAAGCGGCAACTGCTCCAGTTTCAATGCGTCACGATAGATGACTACAGCCGACGAGAAGTCACTCCGACCCTCGTAGATCTCGCCGAGCAGCATATAGGCGTCCAGATAGAGCGGTTCGTGCTGGATCACCTGCCGCAGCACTTGTATCGCCTCGTCAACATTGCCTTTCTGCCGCAGGAAGAAAGCAAGCGTGTAGGCATACTTTGGCTCGCCGGCGACCAACTCATTCGCCTTGTCGGCACCACGCGATGGCCTCGTCAACGTTCTTATTGCCGAGCATCACGCCCAGGTTATAGGCCGCAACCGCCATTTTCGGGTCGGCCTTCATCGCGGCGCGCAGCGCGTGTTCTGCCTCCGCCAACTGGCCCTGTTCCGCCAGCAACAGTCCAAAATTGAAATTGGCCGCGGCGTTGGCAGGCTCCATCTTCAGGGCGCGTCGCAGACTCTGCTCGGCCTTGTCGTTCCGGCCCATGTTGCTGTAGGCCATCGAGGCATTGACCATCGGGCCGATCTGCCGCGGCTCGAGCTTTGTCGCCGTCTCAAAGCATGTCGCGGCTGCCGAGAAGTCGCGGCCCTCCATGTAGAAGTTACCCAAGTTGGCGTACGAAGCCCAATCGTCTGGCCGGGCCTGCATGGCCGCGATGAACTCGCGGTTTGCCGTTCTCCAGGTTCGCCCGATCGTGCATGTCGGTCACGGACTGCGGAGGCACGGCCGCCAACGACATGGCAGCGCGAATCCGCACCAACCGCGACGGATCGTCCGCGGCTGCCAACAGCGCCTTGCAACACCTTGGGCGTCAAGTGGCCCCCCAACTGTGACGCCGCGCTGGAGCGCACCAACGGCGACGGGTCTTGAAGCAAGCTCGACGAGGACGGGCCACTTGCTGCTGGTCCTCGCAGCCGCCGAGCAGTCGAACGAGCGACGTTTTGTAGACCTCGTCGCCATCCTTCTTTGCAGTTCCGACAGCATCTCCGGCAGACGGCCCCATTGCCGCTTGCGGGCCAGGTCGATCAAGTCTGCCCGGCGGAGCATTCGGCCTGATAGTCGTGCTTGTACCATTTGCGGACCCACTGGTCGGACCAGGCCGCATCGTGGTCGGCGTGGCACAGATTGCAGGCGTTTGGCGACTGATACGCAATGGTCGCGGCCGGGGTGGGCGGCCGCATCGAGTGATCGGTCCGCCCCATCGCCGCGAAGCGCGTCATGGGCATGTGGCAGCCGATGCACTGCGTTGCCCTTGCTTCCGGCCTTGTGGTGGCCATGCTCGGCCGGTTGCTGGACCTCCTTCTCGTGGCACGGCATGCAGGCCAGGTTCGCCTGTCTCGCCCTCGAATCGCATCCGGCCGCTTGGCGTGTGGCAATGGTTGCAGTCGAACTTGCCCGACTTGGCGCACGGGCTCTGAGCCACGAGGTGCATGGTGTAGTTTTCGCCCAGGTCGCGGCCGTCGGGATAAAAGTCGGCATGTTCCAGCGTGACGAGGTCGAAATGATCGAAGAACTTGTCGCCCGGCAGGAAGCTCAGCGACAGCGGGATCAGCTTCGCGTGGCAGGTGGCGCACATGTCGTTCATCTGCCGGGCAGTGAACTGCTTGGCGCGAATGATCTTGATGTCCTTTGACTTTCCGGCCGTCGCCAGCATTCCTCCATCGCGCCGCACGTGCTCCTTGGCCGACCCATGACACGATTCGCAACTTATGCCCGGCTCGGACCACGTAGTATGATAGGTGTCGGTCGCCAGGTCGTAGTTCGTCGCCAGTTCCGTCACATGGCAGTTGAAACAGGTAGTGTTGAAGGCGAACATGCGATCGGTCCAATCGAGGGCCTCGTCGCGGCGGTCGGGAAATGTCGCACGCCGCTGGCCGCCATGTCGTACCAGGCCTTCTTGTGGACGTCGTAAGCCAACGGCAGCACCTGCAGACGGCCTCGCGCCATCGGCGTGAGAAAGTAATAGACGTTCTTCCCGCCCATGACATGGGTTATGCGGTACTTGCGCTCACCGTCGGGCCCGGTCTCGCGAAAGTAGCCCGCGTCGCCGGAGATCTCCGCATGGTACTTGCGACCGCCGATCGTGACGTCACCCTGCTGTGCCGTAAAGTGGGCGCTGGCCAACTTCGCCGTGTAAGGCTGCATGGCCAGCCCATGCCATGAAGTGGACCAGAGCGTATAGAAATCCGCATGGCAATCGCGGCAGGTCGTCGACCCGACGAACGGTCTCTCGTTGTCGTCGGATTGAGCGACAAGGGACGCTTCCGTGATTCCTTGCTTGACGTCTGATTCCAGCACGACAGTCTGCCGGACCGTCGGCTCGGGCGTTTCCCGTGTACAACCTGCCGCCAGGATGAAGGCAATCGCGATTCCAAAGCCGTGCAAGCCGTGTTTTGCCATAATAATGCTGCTATTAGCCGTTCGTCCCTCGAACGGGTCGTGGCGGAGGAACTCACAGCTTCGATTCTATGTTGTGGACGGTCCGGATGCCAGACAATCGTCAGAGTTTCGATTTTCCGGCGGCGGCGAAAGGCGAACTGGACGAAGCAGCAACAGGCCCGAACACGGCAGGCAGATCAGGTCCGGCCTCGCGAACTGATCGTCGGCTCCTCAAGAAGATCCGAGCCGGACGGAGGCCCGCGTAGGAGGTTCCCGACGCTGCCTGGATGCCGATCCACGATTTCCTCGGCATCTCTTCAGTGTGACAACGGCGGCTCCTGCGCGGCTAAGGTCGTCGCATCATCGGCGGAACGGATTTCCCATCGGGCGAGTATTACCGTCCCCTCCACACGGCAACCCAAGTCGCGGAGCCAAATGGCGACTTCGTTGTTGGAATCGTGCGCAATCGAGTACGGCTTGGGATCCTTGACAAAATCCAGGTGGTAGGGCTCGTTGACCACGAGCGTTTCGATGTTCTCTTCAAACCGACGATTGAGATTCTCCTCCAGACGCTCGACTCCGTCTTTACTGACGGTCACGCAGTAGATTTGCCGGCAGGTCGGGCCGAAAGCTTCCCGCACATGTTCCTCGTCGGCCGGGCCCGGGAAAAAATTGCGGCCCAAGGTCGCCTGGGTCGGCCAAAACGGCGCAGCGATGCCGCGATACAGTCCAGTGTGACGTAGGGCATACCACTGCCAATCACCATAGGTGTATTCGACCAATCTGCCGCCAGCGGTGGGCATCAGGAGTCCGGTGTGACGGCCTTCGTCAAGCAGATAAACCGTCACCGGATTCGCGGGATCTACCGGAGGCGTCACGACAACGTCGCGGGTAGCCCACCACCCCGCAGCAACGACTGCTACAACAATCGCGAAGAATACGGCCAGCAACCAGACAGCGCGGCGGCGCCAACGGCCCGCCCGACGCGTTCGGGTCGCGGCAGGCGTCTGCTCGTTATGTCCCGGCTTCCGGAACGATAACGTCACCATTTGCGTGTCCGCTCCCCCGGTTGAACGATCCAGACCCTGGCCTGGGGCATCAAGCAAACGCTCAGGTTTCCACCGGCATCTGCGATTATTGTAGCGCAGTCGACCAGCGAAGCCAACGGTCGCAAAATACACCTCATCTTCCACGCTTTCACCTGTGATTGACTCCTGTTTGCCACTACCGGGCTACGACGGTCCAAGCCGATTCGCCAGGGGCAGGTAGTGCCTCAACCGACCTGAATTGACGGGTGCCACGTGGCTTGTCCAACCGTGTTTCCCGCACTGCCGGGCAAGCCGGCAGTGGCACCCAACTTGGCAGGTAGCTCCTCACGAGGAACTCGAACGGTGCGACCAGTCGCTCGAACGGGGGCGAGCCGCTTCAGAGTGCGGCCGGCAATAGGTTGCCCAGGGCCGGCTTGGTCTGGCGCGAGGCCGGCAAGCCGCCGGCGGCCAACACGCCATCCCCCTGGAGCCTGCTCGGCAGCGCACTGCTCTTCTCGATCCGTCCGCGGGCCTCGGCGGCCAGTTCATCGAGAAACTTCACGGCGCCAAGATAATCCTGCGCCGAAATCGTCGCGGTCATCTGCCCTAAGATGGTTTTCATCCGCTGGGCGGCGTCGATCATGTTCTGGTAATCCGCGACCGTAGGATTGGCCCTTCTCTCGGGACCGCGGCGATAGGGCGCTCGACGAGCGCCGATCGGCCGAAAAAATCGGATCGCGGAGGATTGGCGGCCACTTGATGATGTCGGTAGCCGCATTGGCCGGCGCGGCATCGGATGCCGGCGACTCAAAAGTCGCGGTCTGCGCTACGCCCATCGACGGGCGTCCGGCCATGGCCGTTCGCTCGGCGGCTTGCTGCTGCTGAGCCTGGAACCACCAATCGCGGCCTTGCTGCTGCTGGCTGAGAGCGTCCTGGGTGCGTGTTTGCGCCTGTGTGACCAACATGTTGCGGCCACTGGATTCCGCGATGGACCTCTGCCTCCCCGCGGCGGCCTGAGTCGCCAAACGGTTCGCTTCGGCGACGCGCTGCGACGCCGCGTAGTCCATCGACGTCGCGCGCACAGCCCCCCACGCCATAGCATCGTCGAAGCCGATGCGACTGTTGTAACCGTAGGCTGGCCACAACTGGGCCGACGCCGTCGTGAGGGACATTAAGAGACAAGCCGTCGTCAAGATGCCTCGCAGGCAACTCTGTCGCATTGTCGCACTCCTTGGGAACTCGGACAAAACGAGGACCGGAACCGACGTCGACGCTGTAGCCAGGCTCGGCGCCCCGACTCCGTCCCGAGGGCACACGATAGCACACGATAGTATACGTCGTGCTAATCGGGGCGGCAAACAACCGTTTCTGCGCCCTAAGCGGGTGCCGATGGGCGTGTTCTCCTAAGCGAAACGACTGCCCTCATCGGACTATCCGGGGGGTGCTGCCGTCAAGGTCATGAGCTATGATTAAACAATTACACACCGAGAGCACGGGGGACGATTTCCACGATGGTTCTCCGCAGCCTCAGCATATGACAGTTACCATCTCAGCGTATGACAGTTACCATCGACGCTGCCTTTTGGAAATGACTTCGCCTCTTAGGGAGATGACCTTATGTCACGCCGCATCGTGATTCCAGTGTTGACCATTATTCTGACTGCGCCTCCCCATTGCCTGTGCGGCGCAGCCACCCGGCGAGAAGTCCCAAGGCGTTGCGATTCGCAAGCTGATTGCCGCAGTGGAAGAGAGTTTCAACCACGGCGATGCCAAGGGTCTGGCGGCTTGCTGGGCGCCGGACGGCGAATTCGTCGGTCCGCGGGGCCAGCGCATCGAAGGCCGGGAAAAGATCGAAGCGGCCTTCCGCGAGTTTCTTGCGGCGCATCCAAACGCGAAGCTTCAGCTCGCCGTCGCGTCATGCCGCCTGCTGGGCGACGACGTGGCGGTGGTCGACCTGCTTCCCAAGCTGACGCCGGCGCCCGAGGAGTTGGAAGCCGAGCCCGTTTCCACCGCGGTGTTGGTCAAACGTGACGGCCGTTGGATGATCGGGAGCATGCACGAGTCCGTCTCCGCCGGCCCCTCGCCTTATGCCCACCTGCGACATCTGCAATGGATGGTCGGAGACTGGACGTCGGAAACCAAGGGCGAGTCCCGCATGTCGGCGCAGACCACGTGCGATTGGACGCGTAACGGCAGCTACTTGATTCGCAAGTTCACAGTCAAACGAGGCAGCAGTGTTCCGTTGGCCGGCACCGAAGTGATCGGTTGGGACCCTCGCGGCAACAGAATTCGCTCCTGGACCTTCGATTCCAACGGTGGCTTCGGCGAAAGCGTATGGACCCGCGATGACGGGCGATGGATCGTCAAGTACACCGGCACGCTGGCCGACGGCAGCGACGTTTCGGCGACGCACATCATCACCCCGGTCGGCGCCGACACCATCACGGTTCAGTTCAAGGACCGGGTCGTCAACGGCGAGAAGCAGCCGGACCTTCCCGAGGCGACGCTCAAGCGTCGCGCTCCGTCCGAGACAAAATCCAAGTCGAGCGAGCCGGCGAGTCCGCCCCGAAAGGTCTTGCCGTAGAGCAAAACCGTGCTTTGCAGCTCGGTCGCCACTGGTACTCTGCGGCGCGCACGTTTTCGGGCTTCTGCGGCACGAAAAACTCCGCCATCAATCGCGGCTTCGGCGTCCGGATCGACCGCGCGGATAATTGTGGCATCGCTGCAGCAGCGCACTGCCCATCTAGGGGGATCGCTATCTGCCCCGCTGACGCACACTTTCTTGACATTTTCGCACACCTGCGCTAGGTTAGAGCCGGCCGTACCCGCGGCGGCACGGTAGCTTGCGCCGTCGTGGACATTCGTCGGCCCACATTCATGGGCCGACGGGGCATCCCTTTGCGTCTGTACCATTCGGTCGTGCGGGATTCTGTTGTTGGCAACACCGATGAAATCGGGATCATCCCCAGGAGGCAGCGCATGCGATGTTTGCCACGAGTTGCCGTTCTGTCCGCCCTCATTCTTTTCTTGCCGTCGTCGACGCTGGCCGTCGACGTGCAAAAATGGTCGACCTACGACGTTGATCTGGCATCTTCGACAAGCTATGCCGACGGTTATGCCTCCGGTCCAACGCTGTCGGCAACGTTCACCGGTCCCAACGGCGTCACGAAGACCGTCGATGGGTTCTGGGACGGTGGCAGCAGCTTCACGTTTCGGTTCACGCCCACCGTCGAAGGCTCTTGGTCCTATACGACCAGTTCGTCGGATAGCAGCCTGAACGGCCAGGCCGGCACCATCAACGCTACGGCGCCGGCCGCCGGCCAGCACGGCTTCGTCCGCGTCGATGCCGCCAATCAAAACAGCTTCGTCTACGACGACGGCACCCGCTACTTCATGATGGGGCAGACGTATTACGACTGGATCGGCAGCGCCATGCAAAATGACAACTGGAAGACCTCCGTCCTCAATTCAAAGGCAGCCGGCTTCACCAAGATCCGCTTCGACGTCTATATGGGCGGTCTCAACAATGGTGCGCAAGACATCACCCTGTATCCGGACGTACAGCCTTACGCCGGGACTTCGACCAGTCCCAATCGCGATCAGCTCAACTTGACTACCAAGAGTTTTGATGGGCTTACGTACTTTCAGAAGCTGGACGAGATGGTCCAGTTCATGGATGCGAACGGGATGGCGGCCGACATGATCGTCACCAACCCGTACTATCATCAGCGAATGTTCGGAACCGACACACAGAATGACCGCTTTGTGAATTATGTGGTCGACCGCTACGCCGCCTATGCCAACGTCACTTGGTGCCTGTGCAATGAATGGGAGAAAATGACATATCAGTCCTATTCTCCCTGCTATGCCGGCGAGCTGCAAACCCAGGCCGACTTCAGTCGTCTGGGCGCCATCATTCACAACAACGATCCTTGGGGCGAAGACTCTCGCGCACTGTCGATCCACAACATGCAGCAACACTTTCAGTTCTTTGGCGAGAGTTGGCCGACGCACGCTGCAATCCAATATAACATCACCGGCGATCCGGCCGCCAACGCGAGTATCGTCGCCAATCTCGGGCACGACATGCCGGTGGTGAATGACGAGTTTGGCTACATCGGCACGATGGCACAGACGCAGCAGCGCCAGAGCCTGTGGGGGATCGCCGCCGCGGGAGGCTATAGCAGTACGGCCGACTTCCGAATCCAGACGATGGGCGTTCCCGAAAACACCGGAGACTGGTACGACCAGCCCGAATACGCGGACGTGAAGCACATGGTCGACTTCTTTACCAACAAGGGAATCGAGTATTGGAAAATGGCAAGCCACAACGAACTGGTGAGCACCGGATCACGGACGTATGCGCTAGCAGAACCGGGCCGCCAGTACGTCATCTACGCCGCCCAGGGCGGGACCTTCTCGCTGAACCTGGCCGTCGGCACGTACGAGGCCCGACTCTATGACCCGCAAACGGGAGGCGACGCCCGCATCGGAACGATTATCAGTTCCATCCGTCCATGGACGTACACTGCGCCGAACGGCGACGACTGGGTGGTCTATCTGGTTGCACAGGTTCCCGAACCTGCGACGTTGCCCCTGCTCGGCGTAGGCGTCGCGGCGCTGGCCCTGTACGTATGGCGGCGAAGGAATCGGTTGGTCAGCGTTTCGCATCCGCCCGGCCATTAAGGCGTCGGGGGCGGCCACACACAAAGCGTATCCGGGAGAGCACCGGCCATGTTTCTACAACGCAGCGGCCCTGCTGGACGATGGTTCCGCCGGCGTTTCAAGCGGCATTGTGCAACCCACCGTCGAACTGCAACGGCAATGGCGCTACCATGGCTGCGGCGACTTTCGCTGGAACCGCTGGAGGAACGAGCGCTCCTGAGCGCCACTCTTCAATATGATCACGTCGTCTATAGCCTCGCCGGCGCGGCGACGCCACCGTCGACGGCGTTCACTCCAGCCCAAATCAAGACGGCGTATGGGATCGACCTGATCGCCGACTTGGGAGTTCGCCAAGAGGGGGCCGGACAGACGATTGCCGTCATCACCGCCTACGACAACCCTGAGTTCGTCGGCCGCAACACCGACGCGGATGTCAACCAAGATGCCGCATTCCTTGCCAGCGACCTGCACAAGTTCGACGCGCGATACGGGCTGCCGGAGCCGGCCGGCTTCTTCACGAAAGTCGATCAGCGCGGCGGCACGGACTACCCGATCTGCGACACCGGTTGGGGGACCGAAATCGCATTAGACGTGGAATGGGTGCATGCGATTGCACCATCGGCGAACATCATCCTCGTCGAGGCCGACAGTGCCGACGCCGCCGATCTGCTTGCCGCGGCCGCTTGGGCCCGCGACCACTCGGGCGCGTCGGTTGTCGTCATGGGCTTTAGCGGCGGCGAGTTCGGCGAGGAGACGGCCATGGATGCGATCTTCCATAGTTCCGCCGTTTACGGGATCACTTGGGTTGCTTCGACGGGCAGCAGCGGCGAGCCGGGCGGGTATCCGGCGTTTTCACCCAATGTCCTAGCCGTCGGCGGGACGATCCTCAGCGCCCCCGGCGGCGTCTACGGTTCGGAGGCCGGTTGGAGCGGCAGCGGCGGCGGCATCAGCACGTACGAAGCGCAGCCGACGTACCAACAAGGATTGCTCATCCACGACGGCGGCGCGGTGGTCGATCAAGACGGCATGCGAGCCATTCCCGATGTGTCGTTCGACGCGGATCCCGCCAGCGGGGTCGTGGTCTACGACTCCTTCGCGCACGGCACGTCAGCGCCTTGGGTCCAGGTGGGTGGCACCAGCCTGGCCGCGTCGGCCTGGGGAGGACTACTCGCAATCGCCGACGAGGTTCGTGCCAACCACGGCTTGCCGTCGCTCGACGGCGTCGGCGACGTCTTGCCGGCTCTCTACGACCCGTGCAGTCTGCGCGACATCGTTGCCGGGAGCAATGGGTATTCGGCCGCAACCGGCTACGACCTGGTTACCGGCCGCGGCACGCCCATGGCCGACGCGCTGATCCGCGACCTGGCCGGCGTCGCTTTTGTGGTCCGCCAAAGCACGCCGGCCCGAGACGCCGTCGTCGCCACTCCACCATTCACGTACGCCATCACCTTCGCTTCGCCCGTCGACCCGACGAGTTTGCAGGCAGACGACCTGCGCGTCAATACAACGCCGGCTGACGATGTCACCCTCAGCGCGGACGGCAAGACGGCAACGTTCATGTACGACGTCACTCCCGTCGCGGACGAAGGTCTGCAGTCGATGAGCATCGCCGCCGGCGCGGTCACCAAGTTGGGCGATCCGGCTGTCGGCCTCGAACCGTTCACGGTTACCTTCCGCTACGACACGGTACTGCTGGACGTTGCATCCACGAGCCCGGCGCCGGGCGGTTTCTTTACGCTGCCTGGCCCCGCGAGCTACGAGGTCACCTTCAATGAGCCGGTCGCCCCAGAGTCGGTGACGACCGGTTCGCTCGTTCTGTCCGGCATTGGGGGCGCCACGGTCTCGTCGGTGACGGTGCTGGCCGGCAATACGACAGCTCGGTTCACGATCGACGGCGTCGCTACGGAAGGGACGCTCACCGCCAGCATCGCCGCCGGCGCTGTCACCGACCAGTTCGGCAATCCGGGCGCGGCGTTCACGGCTAGCTACGCTGTGGACACGGATACGATGTCACTTACCGGGCCTGCAACGCCGTTGGCGCCGAACGGCTCGATGATCTACTACCTTCCGGTTGTCTCAGGCATCATCGGTTCGAGCGGCGACACCGACGCGTTGGAGTTGGCCGTCAACCTTGGCCAGACCGTCAGCGTGCTGGTGACGCCAACCAGCGCAGGGCTGCAGCCAACCATCCAATTTCTCGATCCTGACCATACGGTTCTTCGGACGGCTACGGCCGCGGCGGCCGGTCAAAACGTGCTCGTCCAGACGGCGCCCATCGCCGCCGGCGGTACGTACACGATCGTCGTCAGCGGTGCCGATACCAGCGGTGGCTATACCGTGCTGGTCGCGCTCAATGCGGCATTGGAGGAGGAATCCAACCTCTCCGGGATTGCCAATGATAGCCTGGCGGCGGCTCAATCGCTCGACGGATCGTTCATCGATCTGATACCATCTTCCACGGCGCGTCGGGGAGCCGTGGTCGGCTCCAACACAGCCGGCGCGACCCGTATTCCTGTCATCGGCCGACTTCGAAAGCAGCTCGGCTGGCTATGTAGTCGACAACAACATCCTGGGAACCGGTGCAGTGCCGGCCTGTGGCACCTTTCAACGCGCCGGGGCGCCGCGTCGGGCCACTCGGCGACGACCAGCTTCTACTACGGCACCGAAGCGACCGGCACATACGATACGGGCGCCGGAAATTCCGGGACTCTCACCTCCTCCTGGATCGCGCTGCCGGTCGACTTCCTCAATCCGTCTCTCATTCAACTACATTCTGCAAACCGAAAGCGGCGCGGATTGGGATATGGCCACGGTGCTGGTCAGCACGAATGGCTTCGCGAGTTCGACGCGCGTCGCCAGCCGGGGCACCAACCTTCCCAACACAAACAGTTGGACGGAGTTCACGGCGGACTTGTCGGCCTTCGCCGGCAACAACGTCCAAATTCGTTTTCGTGTTTGATTCGGTCGACGCCGGACTGAATGCGTATGAGGGCTGGTACGTTGACGACGTCCGGATCTCCACGCCGGGCCTTTCGACTGACTACTACTCGGTCGCCCTGGACGCCGGCGACGTGGTGACGGTCGGCTTGAAGAATCTGACTGGCGCGGGTTCCACGTTGTCCCTGTTAGATCCGATGGGCACCGTTGTGGCCTCCAGCATTCCCGGCCCAACCAACGTTGATCGGATTGTCTACAACGCCAGTATCCCGGCCACGGGCACGTATTACGTTTGCGTCACGACTCGACAGAAACGACGTACGCCATCGTCGTCACCCGCAACGCTGCTTTCGACACGGAGACAACGACACGATTGCAACCGCCCAGCCGGCCCCCTTCACCTTCGGGGGGGCGAAGTCGTGACGCTCGGTTATGTCGGCAAAGACACTGGCGATGCGTGGCGGACGGCTACAAAATTCACGTTGAGGCAGGTCAGACGCTCACGTTGAGCACCGATACGCCGAGGCGACGGGCCGGGGAGTTCGCCAATTCGCTTAACCCGAAACTGGAGTTGTACGATCCCAACGGCACGTGGATTGCCGTCAACACCGACGGAGCCCCAGATGGGCGTAATCCCAGCTCGTGAGTACCGCCTTGACATCCGGCGATTACACCGTCCGCGTTGTTGCCGATGCGAATGCGGGCGAATACGTTCTGCGGGCAACTGGTAGGCAGCGAGGTCGTCTACCCGGACCTCAGCGTCAGCATGACCCACGCCGGCATTTTCCGACGTGGCGATCCGGCCCAGTCGTACACGATTACCATGGACAACGCTGGGCACGGGTCCGACCAGCGGCACCGTCACGCTGACCGATCTGTTGCCCGCCGGGCTGACGGCCGTCAGCCTGAGCGGCTCGGGCTGGACCACCGACTTGTCGACATTGACGGCCACTCGCAGCGATCCGCTGGCGGCCGGAGCGAGCTACCCGATGCTGACGCTGACCGTCGCAGTTACGCGTCGATGCCCCGATCAACGTCACCAACGTGGCGACTGTTTTCGGCGGGGGCAACCTGAACGTACTGAACGACTCGGCGCACGACTTGACGACTATCTTGCCGGGTTGGGCGGTCGTCAGCAGCACAAGTCCGTCATTGGCGTCGGAAAAGTCCTGGTCGGCACAACGGCCCTTGCCATCGTTTTCAACCAAGAGGTCCTCAACGCGGCCAAGCTGCAAATTATGCGCTCCGCAGCGCCGGCGCCGACGGCCTTCTGGGCACCGATGATGATGGCGACGTGCCCTTGACGGTCAGCTACAGTGGCACGAAGGCAACGCTCACTTTTCCAGCATTGTCTCAGAATGTCTACCGGCTAGTAGTCAACGACGCCATCACGGATACGGTCGGCGCGAAGCTCGACGGTGACGGAGACTGGTACGCCCGGCGGTGATTGGCTTGTCGACTTCGTCGTCGTGGTGGGCGGGGGCCCCGAGAGCATGTTTTCCGGCCCGACTTCCTTCAACGCCGGCAGCAGCCAATGGAAAATCGCTACGGCGGATTTTAACGGCGACGGAAAGCCGGACCTGGCGACGGCCAACGGGAACGGGTCGGTTGGTATCCTGCTGGGAAATGGCAGCGGCGGGTTTGCGAAGGTTACTAGGGTTTCATTCGGCCAGCGGGTATCCCACCGGCATTGCCGCAGGCGACTTCAATGCCGACGGCAAGGCGAGACCTGGTCGTCGCAAAGAGGCAACAACACGGTTGTGGTGCTGTTGGGCAACGGCAATGGCGCGTTTGCGGCTGCAAGAGCCTTTGACTGCGGAGGCGACGAGCCTTATGACGTGGTCGCCGCCGACTTCAACTCCGATGGCAATCTCGACGTAGCCGTGGCGAACTTCAAAGCAATACGTGGCCTTCCTTTGGGGCGACGGCCAGGGCAACCTCTCCGCCCCAAGCAGTTACGGTCCAGGTGGCTACTATCCTTACGGTTGGCCGCCGGCGACTTCAACGGCGACGGAAGGATGGACTTGGCCGCGGCAAACGCGGACGGCATCCTGGGAATCCTGTTGGGCGGCAGTGGTGGCTTCTCCGGCCCCACCATGTTCAGCACCGGCGGCTACTCGTGCATCTACCTGGCGGTGGCTGACTTCAACAACGATGCCAAGCTGGACCTCGCCGCCGGCACCTTCAGCAACGCTGTCAGCGTTCTCCTGGGCCATGGCGATGGTACATTTGGATCCCCGGCGGCTTTCGACTCGGGCGGAGACGCACCCACTCAACGTCGTGCCGTGCGACTTCGACGGTGACGGCAACGTGGATCTGGCTGCCATCAACTATTTCAGCAACACGGTTGCAGTACTTCTCGGAACCGGGACCGGCTCGTTTGCCGCAGCCGTTACGTTCAGTTCGGGCGGCTCCTATTGCATCGGGTTGGCCGCCGCCGATTTCAACGGCGACGGGCAGCCCGATCTGGCGATCGGCCGCAGTAGTCCATCGTCGGTCGGCGTGCTGCTCAACCAGAGCAACAGTTCGTGGAAGACGCTCACTTCGGCCCATGGACTTCTGTTTGACGTCGCGATGGGCGAATTCGGTGCGGGCGAACTGATCCAGGGATCGAACAATGTCTTCGATGGTGACGGCCGGTTGCTGCTCGACGGTATCCCTTTCCATCCGGACACATCGGACTACGGCAAGGCCGACAGCGGCCAAACGCTCGTGAGCCAACCGGGCACGGTCGCCGGACTGACCATAGCCCGAGAAGTCACCGTGCCTGGCACGGGCAACGAGGATTTCGCACGCACGATCGACACCTTCACCAATCCGACCGACGCGCCGATTACGACCACGGCTACCATCGTCGGCAACTTGGGTTCCGACGCCGCTACGCGCGTATTCCCACGTCCGACGGCGACAATATTGTTGAGGCGACCGACGAGTGGATCGGCACCGATGGCGGCCCTGGTACGCCGGCCGTGATCCATTACCTCCACGGTCCCCAGGGGCTGGCACCGATTTCTGTCGAGGTGATCGGCGACAACATCCGGTGGACCTACAGCCTAACGGTCCAGCCCGGCCAGACGATTCGACTCGGCTACTTCACGATCGTGGCCGAAACCGAGCAGGACGCGATGGACGCGGCTGCCGCATTGGTCACACCGGCCGGTTTCGGGCGTCTGGCCCCTGCCTGGCTCACGTCGGACGAGCTGCATTCGCTGGTCAACTTCGCCCTCGGCGACCTACCGCCCACCGTCGTCAGTACGACGCCGTCGCTTGCCGGCGGTGTGCTCGACGCCAGGACCCCGCTGGTCATCCAGTTCAGCGAACCGGTGCTCGGCGCTGAAACCAGCCGAGAATTATCAGCTCCAGACCACCGGCGCCGACGGGCTGCTGGGCACGGCGGACGACGTGTTCGTTCCGGT
The DNA here is from genome assembly GCA_963789525.1 of uncultured Planctomycetaceae bacterium. Lineage (GTDB taxonomy): Bacteria > Planctomycetota > Planctomycetia > Pirellulales > Thermoguttaceae > CAVXFB01. The sequence continues at coordinate 497,550 of CAWBLA010000002.1, read as the reverse complement.
CACCGTCAGTTTCACGGGCACGACTGCAACGTTGACGTTCGCGTCACTCGGCGAAGAGGTTTGCCGGTTGACCGTCAGCGATGCCCTCACCGATCTGGGCGGAAACCGGCTGGATGGCAATGGAGATCTTGCCGCCGAGGGCAATTGGACGGCCGATTTTGTCGTCGTCATGGTCGGTTTTTCGGCTGCCGTTACGTACGACTCAGGTGGGGCCGGTCCGTTTGATGTCGCAACGGGGGATTTCAACGCCGACGGTGAGATCGACCTGGCCATCGCCAATACCAGCGCGCGTCCGCGATAGCCATTCTTTTGGGAAATGGCGACGGCGCCTTCGACACCGCTCAAACCTATGACTTCGGCAGCACCGGCTCTTATTCAGTGGCCGCCGGCGACTTCAACGGCGACATGAAACTGGACCTGGCGGTTGCGGGTTCGGACGACATTGTCGGAATTCTCTTGGGCAATGGCGATGGCTCATTTGCGGCTCCACGAGTCTTTGACAGTGGAGGCAGCCAGCCGTTTGACGTGATCGCAGCCGACTTCGACGGCGACGGCAACCTCGACGTCGCCGTGGCAAACTCCGGGACCAGTAACGGCACGGTAACGTTTCTGTTGGGCGACGGTCAGGGCAATCTCTCGGCCCCGACCAGTTACAGTTCAGGCGACCTCTATGCCTACGGCCTCGCTGCCGGAGACTTCAATGGCGATGGGTGGATGGACGTGGCCGTGGCGAACGCGACGGGCATGGTGGGAATACTCCTGGGCGGCACGGACGGATTTTCCGAGCCTGTCGTGTTCAGTTCCGGCAGCGACTCGGCCATCTATCTGGCCGCGGTCGACGTCAACAACGACGCCAAGTTGGACCTCGCCGTAGCAGGCTTCGCTGGCAATACGGTCGGCGTGCTGCTCGGTAACGGCGACGGGACCTTTGCGCCTGCGGCGACGCTCAGCACAGGCGGAACATATCCCGTGGATGTCGTGCCGGGCGACTTCGACAGCGATGGAAACGTCGACTTGGCCGTCGCCAATTATGACAGCGGCACGGTTACAGTGCTGCTAGGAACCGGGACGGGTTCGTTTGCCGCGCCTTTCACGTTCAGTTCCGGAGGCACCTATCCGATCGGGCTGACCGCCTCCGATTTCAATCACGATGGCCGACCCGACCTGGCCGTCGTCAATGCTTCCAGTGGGTCCGTGGCAATCATGTTCAACTGGTACGGGGCTACGCTGACCAACCTAACGTCGGCCCACGGAATGACGTTCGACGTTGCTGCAGGCGCCCTCGGGGCAGGACAACTGATCCAAGGATTCAACAACGCCTTCGACGGCGACGGCCGGCTGATGCTTGACGGCGTTCCGTTCCAGCCGGACGCGTTGGACTCCACGATTGTCGACGACGGCCGAAGTGTTGTCGGCCGCTTCGGGAACGGCGAGCGGACTGACCGTTAGCCGCAAGGTCACGGTGCCCAATACGGGCGACGAGGATTTTGCACGCACGATCGACACCTTCACCAATTCCACCGACGCGCCGATTACGACGACGGTTACAATCGTCGGCAACCTGGGCTCCGACGCGGCCACGCGCGTTTTCGCAACCTCCAACGGCGACGACATTGTTGAGGCCACCGATCAGTGGATCGGCACCGACGGTGGGCCTGGAACGCCGGCCGTGATCCACTACATCCACGGCTTTGAAGGGCTGGTGCCGACCTCGACGGAAGTCATCGGTGACAACGTCCGGTGGACGTATGATCTGATCGTTCAGCCTGGCGAAACAGTCCGACTCGGCTACTTTACGATCGTCGCCGAGACCGAGGCGGACGCCATCGCGGCGGCAAATGCGCTGGTTACGCCGGACGGCTTCGGTGGCCAAGCTGTGGCTTTCCTGGATCTCGACGCGTTGGTTTCGTTGGCCAACTTCAAATTCCCCGGGCCGGTCGTGACGGACGAGAACATCACGATCGTCGCACCGGCACCGGCACGGCGGCGTCTATCGTGTCGGCAACGTGGTGACGGCCCAATGGGACAACTCGGCCGCGGGCGACAATAACGCCAATGTCGCCCTCGTGACGATCGATTTCAGCCAGTTCGGCGGCGGCGCACCAGCGGCGATGGAAACCACGCCGGGATCGAACATCTGGCAGGCCAGCTACACCATCGCGGCCGGCACAATCGCAGCCGCCGGCCGCAATGTCTCGGTCACGGCCGCGGACAACGCCGGCAATCCCACGACGACCGCCGATACGTCCGATCTGTGGGTCGACGCGACACTACCACATGTCCCTGCATGGGCTTCGGCCGCCGACCATGGGCATGGCGTGGGAGAGGCGGTGCTGCCGATTGCCGACGACGGCAGCTTCAGCGAGCCGCGCGACAGCGGCGTTCGGCGACTGCTGATCACCTTCGACGAGGCCATCGACCCGGCCAGCTTTTCGCCGGCTTCCATCCAACTGGCGGGCAATGACGCCACTGGCGCAAGCCTGAACCTCTCCGGCATCACGTGGACGACGAGCCTGCGCGATGGCAACACGGTAGGCGAGATCGAGTTCAGCGCCGCATTGCCCGACGACGCCCGATACTTGGTGCGGATCATCGATGTCACAGATGCCGCCGGCAATCTTCTGGATGGCGACAACGATCGGATCATGACGGCACTAAAGGGCGACGCCAGCGGTGACCTCCGCGTCAACGCAACCGACCTGTCGCGCGTCCGCGGCAGCGCCACAGATCCCGTCTCGGCGGCTGATGTCAACCAGGTTCCGCGCCGACGTAACGATCGACGGCCGCGTCAACGCTACGGATCTGTCGCGGGTACGCGCTTACGAAGATCGAGACGCCCGCGGCATTCCCGATCCGGTGATTTCGACCATAACCGAGACCGCGGCAATCGAGACCGCAGCAGCTTCTGGTCACCGCGGCGTTGGCCGATGATACTGGCGCAGCAGTCGCGGAACCAACCGCGGGTGTCGTGATTACCTCATTCCACGAGCCCGAACCGTCGCAAGCTCCCGTTGTGACAATGCGCGATCGGGCGATTGCCCCGACCGTCGTTTCATTGACGATGGAAGTGCCCGCAGTTGCGTCGCACGTCCTCTCGGGAGCCGGAGTTTCAGTAGTGACGGATCATTGGGATTATCGATTGCTGGCCATTGACGATGCGACTGTGGCTGACATTTTGCCCCGGGGCGTGGCCGGCGCCGCCGACAGCCGGTCGGAGAGCCATGGAGCCCATCGAGTTGCTGCAAAACCAAGTGGGCCGAGCAGTCATGCTCGGCGGGCCGCGCTGGTCGATGTGGCCCTGCAGCAGTGGCAATCGTCGCCGACCGCCGACGGCGATGGCGATGTTTTGGTGGACGGTCTGGCTGACCTGACACTGGGGAGGATGATCGGACGAGAAGGCTGACCCGGTGCGAAGCCGACAAGAACCGCTGCCCCACTGCAGAATGGTTCTTGTCCGGAAGCTTGTGTCGTTTGTAGCACGCAACTATAATCGCCTGTATGTGTAATTCGGTAGACTTGAAAGGTGCCCGCACGAGCGGACCTTCTTGTTGGTAGTCGTTTCCGTTTCGGAGGCAGCGTTTTTTGCGGGGAGTAAACCATGAATCGCCGACGCTTAGGCTGCGCAATTGTTGTTTCTCTTCTGATCGTCGCTCCGGCCCATGCATCGTATCTTCTTACGCCGCTTTGCGACGGGCTAAGCGTCAAGACCGTACAGCCGGGCGATTCGTTTGCCATTGATCTGGCGGCTGAGTTCGACCGATAGCGACACAAATACCTCGGCGATTTTCACCGTCAGTTTCTCGCAGCCCGGGCTGCAATACGACGGTCACGTCTGGATGTCGCCCTACGACACCGCCAGCGGCGACAACAACAGCCAGCCGGCCAACGGCAGCCCGCCGGTGCTTCTCGACAAGAACAGCTATATTGCCGGTTCGCTCGATCCGGACCACGTGGACGTGTACTTCGAGAACTTTCTTTCGTCCGGCACGTTCACCACCGGCGGGCTAGTGCGGTTGACCATGACGGTACCCGGCAATTTTCCATTGGGTTCGGTCAAGATCGCGGCCCTGCCCGACACGTTCGACAACGGTGTATCGACCGTCCCCACCACAGGCGGCTCGCTGACGCTCAACGTGGTTCCCGAGCCCTCGTCGTTGGTGCTGTTGGCGTGTGCCGTTCTGGCGGTCGGCTTGTCGCTGTGCCGCCGTCGCGAGCCGAGGTTGACTTAGGGCTGCAACCAGTACTCCAGGAACATGATCTCGATCTTCAGCGCCGCGGGGGTGGGTCGGTGCGTGGGCCGGGCGGTCATCGCTACGCGGTCCTTCTGGCCCAATACGTCGTTAACGGCGATCAAGTGATTCAGCGCGACCCAATTTCGGGGCGGATCCTGAATTCCGCCCGAGACGAGCACGGGCCGCGGAGCCATCAAGGCCTCTAAATCCACGAGGTCGTCGCCCGCCTCCACCAGTTCCTTGTACAATCCGGTGCGCGGGTTCGTGGCCGACGGAACGCCCGGCTTCCGCTGCTCGTTGGGATCGTAGCCCAGATACCAGGGCTCATAGTAATTCACGTTGGTATCTTTTTCATTGAACACGATGCCCGGATCGGACCAGACGGCGCAGGCGAACTTGTCATAGAGACACGACGCAAACATCGCCCACTTGCCGCCGTACGACAGTCCGATGATGCCGATCCGCGATGGATCGACTTCGGGCATCTGTGCCAAGGCCGTGTGGCAGTTGGCCGCAACGTAGGCGAGCATGCCCAGCGGCTGGCGTCGCTCGGCGATGCCGGCTTTGGTAAGCACCTTCCGCGTGTCACTTCCGGTTGTGTCGAGCGAGCCGGGCGTGCCGATCGACAGGGTGACGAAGCCTCGGCGCACCAGTTGCAATCCGTAGTCATGCGTTCCGTGCCCGACTTTTCCCTGGCCGATGCTCGTCAGCGGCTCGTAGAACGGCACCAGCACAGCCGGCATGCGGACCGACCTGTCGGGCACCAGCAGGTAGCCGTCGGCAATTTTGCCGTCCGGCGATACCTGCACGTGGACGTGGTATTGAACGTAGCCGTCGCGTTGGACCGATTCGAGGCGCGTCACCGTAGGCCGTTCGAGAAGCGGCGGCCAGGCGCCGAGGCGATGTTGCCATAGCGCCAAGATCTCCTGCCGCCGCCGCGCCCAATCCTGCGGCGTTTTCGCCATCGTGCCGTCGGCGAACCGCAGCGGCGAACGATACGGACCGAACTTGCCGACATACTGGGCCGGCGGCGTGAAATACTGCTTTAGTTGCTGCCACAGCGCCTCGTGATCCGGTGGGTCGTCCGCCGCGACGGCCGTGACCGCGACACCGACGCCCAACAATAAAGCCGCGAAGACTGCGGACCGACCGACTGCAATTCTGAAGTGCTGGCGCATGACAATCTCCTTGGTCACGTCGGAAAAACTGAGTTCCGCGACCGAACGTTGCGACACTGTACGCACGGCCTCCGAGTCTTCAATCGTATGGCGGACTCGGCCGGGCACGGGCACAGTAGCCAACGCAAGGTAGGACGAAACATCCACATTATGCCCTTGCACGATGGCGCTGTCAATTCTCGCCGTTGGGCAGAAGGCTGGTTGGCGCCCCGCTTGATTCTCGCGGCGGGTTTTGGCACCATAGTCGTGGCGGGGCTCGTTGCTCGGCTGCGATTGACGAGTGATCGGGGCGGAACAACGACGCATTCTTGGGTTATCCTCTGTCAACAACGGTACAAAGGCCTGCACATGAGAATCATTCGCTATCTCGATCCAAGACAGAATGTGAAGTACGGTTGCCTCCAGAAGGATGAAACGGTCCGAGAATTGTCGGGCGACATCTTTGGCGAATTGAAGGTTGCCGACAAACCCGCTCAAGTAGCCAAGATTCTAGCTCCAATCGAGCCAGCGAATTTCTTCTGCATCGGCTTGAACTACCGGCGGCATGCGGCCGAGGGCAACATGACGATCCCCGGGTTCCCGGTTCTTTTCATGAAATCGACGGCGGCCTTGCAGCATCCCGGCGACCCGATACTCCTGCCGCGTCATTTGCGGAGCGACGAGGTGGACTACGAATGCGAGCTGGCCGTGGTCATTGGCCGGCGGTGCAAGAATGTCTCGCGCGATCGGGCACTGGAATACGTGCTCGGCTATACATGTGCCAACGACGTCAGCGCCCGCGATTGGCAGGGCCGCTGGGGCTTCACGCAATGGTGCCGCGGCAAGACCTTCGACACGTTCGCACCGTTGGGGCCGTGCCTTGTAACAACCGACGAGATCCCCAATCCGAATGAACTCGGAATCAAGCTCGACGTCAATGGCGATGTGCTGCAAGACTGGAACACCAACGACATGATTTTCGACGTGCCGCGGCTGATCGAGTTCCTCAGCGGCAGCACGACGCTGGTGCCGGGCACGGTGATCCTGACCGGCACGCCCCACGGTGTCGGCGTGGTCCGCAAGCCGCCCCGCTTTTTGCTGCCCGGCGACGTGGTGACCGTTACGATCGAGAAGATCGGCTCGTTGACCAATCCAGTGGCCGAAGAGGCGGTGCCGGGAAATTCCGATTCGTCCGAATCCAAATAGTGCGGCATGACGGGGGACGCTGCGCCTATAATAGAGAGAGGAAAGCCTTATCTCGGAACGCCCCCTATGTCGAGTGGAACAGTACCCCCGCCGAATCTCCGCGCCGGACTCCGCGGTCGCGCCGCCGACCGACTCCGAGGTTCTGATCGACCGACGGCTCCGGCAGACCCAGCGGCAGGTGAAGGGAGTCGACATTGTAGCGGGCCTGATTGGCTTGGCCATCGGCGTTCTGGCGTATTTGTTGGCAGCCGCGGTGATCGACCACTGGCTGATCGTCGGCGGATTGGGGGTTTGGGAACGGTTTTGGCTTGTGGGCAATGCTGCTGGTCATGGCGGGCATCTACCTGGCTCGGCGCGTCGTGCTGCCGGCGGTGCACCGCATCAATCCGCTCTTCGCTGCCGCGACGATCGAAGGCAGTCAGACATCGCTGAAGAACAGTCTGATCAATTTTTTGCTCCTTCGCGGGCATCGGCGGGAAGTCGCCATGCCGGTTTATCAGGCGATCGAGCACCGGGCCGCCGCGGACCTGGCGGCCGTCGAGGTCGACGTGGCGGTCGACCGCTCACGGGTCATCCGCCGGGGCTTTGTGCTTGGCCGGCGTGCTGGCCGTGTTCTGCCTGTATCTGGTGCTTTCGCCTAAGAGTCCGTTGCGTTCGGCCGCCCGGGTACTGTGGCCCTGGTCGAGCGTCGAAGCCCCGACGCGGGTTACGATTCACGACGTACAGCCCGGCGACGCCACGGTCTTTCACGGCGACTCGTTGACTGTCTCGGCCGAAGTCGCCGGACTGCGGCGGGACGAGCCCGTGCTGTTGCTGTATAGCACGGCGGACGGCCAGTTGATCGACCAGGGCATCCAAATGACTCCGGCCGAGGGCGGCTACCGCTATCAATGCCAATTGCCGCCTGGCAAGATCGGCTTGCAGCAGGACTGTCAGTACCGCCTGGCCGCCGGCGATTGCCGCACGCGGACCTACCACGTCGAAGTCCAGATCGCCCCGGCGATCGTCGTCGACTCGGTGTCGTACCATTACCCCGCATACACCGGGCTCGCCGATCGAACCGTTTTCACGCAGGGAGACCTTCAGGCCATCGAAGGCACCGCGGTGACAATCCATGCCACGGCGAACACGGAAATCAAGCCGGGCACAGCCGAGATCGACCTCGGTTGCACGGGCCGCCCGGGCGTGCAAATGCCGGTCGATGGCCGGGCGGCCACCGGCCAGTTTACGCTGCGGCTCGATCCCAACGATCCTTCACGCGGCGAATACGACTGCTACCAACTCCGGTTTTCAGACCCGAAGGGACGCGAGAACGAGCGGCCCATCCGGCATCGCATCGACGTGATCCGCGATCTGCCGCCCGAGGTTCGCGTGGTTGAGCCGCAGCAGGAGGAAGTCAACGTGGCGGCTTCCGGCGGGCTCGACATCAAGGTTCGGGCCGACGATCCCGACTTCGCCCTGCGCCGTGTGACGTTGCAGGCTGAATGCGGGGGCAGGGCATTGCCCATCAGGCCGCTGCTGGACAAGAGGAAGCCGGCGGCAGGATGGCAGGGCGAGTTTTCAGCAACCTACGACTTTCGGCCGGCACGGCTGGGGCTGAAGGACGGCGATCGAGTCACGTATTGGGTCGCGGCCGACGACAACAAAGAGCCGACTGCCGGCCACACCGCCAGCCGGAAGCAGCGAATTACGATCGGTAACCCAAAGAGCGGACCGTCGAAGTCGGCCGATGGCGCCAAGGGCGACCGACGTGATCCGGGAAAGCAGAACTCTGCACAGGCATCCGGCCGGAACCAGTCGGACGACCAATCGGGCTTGGGCCAAGAGCAGCAAACGTCCGACAGTGGCCACAAGAACCAGTCCAGGCAGACAGCATCGCAGGGACAGAATAGATCGGACAAACCGCAGCCATCGGCCGAGCAGCCCAAGGGCGAAAAGACGGGCGGTTCGCCCGACAATAGCGCCCAGGGCACCGAATCCGGCAAGACCGCCAATGGCCAGCAGCAGGGCGAGAAATCGGCCGCCAGCGATAAAGGCCAGGCGGATTCCTCCACCGAAAAGAACGATCGCGTCGATCCCGACACCGATCCAGGCGACGCGATGGAAAAGATTCTCAAGGATCGTCAAAAACAACAGCAAGAACAGAAGCAGGGCGGTAGCAATCAATCGCAGGACAACGGCGAAAAATCAGGCAATCAGCAGCCCGGCTCTGCGAAATCCGGACAAGGCCAGTCCGGACAGGACAATTCGAATGCCGAAAAGTCGAATGCCCAGGAGTCAAATGCCGAACAATCTGGCGGGGAAAAACCGGGGACCGAGAAATCTGTGCAAACCGGACGAACGCGGAAAAGGCTACTGGGGACAAGTCGGGCGCCGGATCCCGAAGCGCCGCCTCGGCTCAGCAGGAGAAATCCAACCAAGGCAAGTCCGGCGGCGAAAAGCAACGTGGTTCGTCGGGCACGGAGAAGTCCGAGGCTGCGACGTCGAGCGACAAAACGTCCGGTGGTGAAAAAAGCGGGCCGCAGCAGGCCAGTGACGTGAACTCGGCAGCAGAGCGTTCGGCCACGCGGCCCACCGCGGCAGAATCGGACGCCGCGAAAAAGGGAACCGAAAAGCCAGGCACCGCGGCCGCCAGCGGGCGGGAGCGGCAGCAACAACAGGGTAAGCAGGTGGCCGAGCAGACGAAGTCGGCCGACGCACGCGCCGTCGAGAAACAATCGCCCCAGAGCGGCAAAGACACCGGCAACGACGGGGCCAATCCCAAGCCGCAGAATGCGGTGGTCAAGAAGAAGCCGGGCCAGGCAGACGATGCGCCGGGACAGCGTAAGGGCGAGATGGCGAAATCGCCAAGCGCCGACACGCGAGCGTCCGACTCGAAGGGGGAAACGTCCGGTGATCGATCGGGCGGCGGCGAGCAAGGCGGCGGTCAACATGCCAACAAGTCGGGAATCGGCAGCGGCGGTTCCCATACCGCGGCCGACGAAGGCGCCGGAAAATCCGACGAACAGGGCAAGGGCGAGGTCGGTCAGAAGGCCGGCGATCAGGCGGCAACTAAACAACCGACCGACAGCGCCGCCAAACAACGGGCCGATGATGGCAGCGGTACCAGGCAGCAGCAGTCGGCCGACAACGCAGCCGGCGGAAAGGGCGCCGACAGCAACGATACGGCCGAGGGAGGCACGCCTTCGAAGGATCAATCCAAGGCCGGCATGTCTGGCAACGTGCGTCCTGACGCGAAGGGCAATGCGCCGACCGCGCAGGTCGGCGGCGGCAAGCCGGGCAACACGTCCGATACCGTTCCACCGCCGGAGGCGGCCGACGCGGAGGCCGATTCGGCCAATCTGGAATACGCCCGGCGGCAAAGTGCCCTGGCGCTGGAGCACTTGCGCGACCAACTGGCCAAAGAGAAGCCGGACCTGCTGGATCGATTGGGCTGGTCGAAGGAGGATGCCCGGCGTTTCCTGGACCGCTGGGAGGCGATGCAGCAGTCCGCAGCCGAGAACGGCGCCGCCGGCACGGCCGCGAAAAGAAGTACGATGAAGCCTTGCGCAGCCTCGGACTGCGCCGACGAAGCACCGAGTTGCGGCGCGGCGTGACGGTCGAGCCATCGCAGAATCTGAAAGACGGGGGCCGCTTCCCCGCACCGCCGGATTGGGCGGACCAGGTCCGCCAATATCAGCGCGGCGTGAACGCCGATAAGTAGCACCGGTAGCAGGCGCGCTCGGCGTGCCGTCCGCGGGGCTCTGCCGCGTTTCCCTTGCTACGGCGCGCGGAGCGTGCCTGCTACCTTAGCCCCGCTTGTGTTGCACTGCGGGTGGGCGTAAGATTATCGGTGCGTTTCGCGTCATGTCAGTTCCACCGCGAGGACGTGCGAGGGCACAATGGCCAGGAAGGTGATTCTCGACGTTGACCCGGGGATCGACGATGCCATGGCGCTATGCCTGGCGCTGACGAATCCCGACCTGGACGTCGTGGCAGTGACGGCCGTCGGCGGCAATGTCTCGCCCGGCCAAGCCACCCGAAACGTTCAGGCGGTGATCGAGCAGCTCGATCCGCCGCGTTGGCCGCGCCTGGGCGCGGCTTCTGAGCCCGACAACCGTCTGGCCGTCGACCGGGGAAACCTTTACGGCAGCGACGGGCTCGGCGGCGCCAGCGTCGTGGTGGCCGAGCGGCAACACCTGCTGCCTTCCGAAAAGGTTATTTGCGACCATGTCCGCGATGCCCCGCACGAAGTGACGCTGATCGCCTTGGGGCCGCTGACGAACATCGCCCGGGCGTTTATCCGCGATCCCGAACTGGCTACGCTCGTCGGTCGGATCGTCATCATGGGTGGCACGGTGTCCGGACCGGGCAACATTACGCCCGCCGCCGAGTTCAACATGTACTGCGATCCCGTTTCGGCGCGGTTGTGTTCCGCTCGCCGTCAACGAAGACGCTCGTGCCGCTGGACGTCACCAATCGGATCGAGCTCAGCTACGACCTCTTCCACCGGCTGCCCGACGAGGGGACGCGAGTAGGTCGGCTGCTGCGGCAAATTCTGCCACCGGTGTTCCGAGGCTATCGCCAGCAGTTCGGGCTGGAAGGCATTCACGTCCACGACACGGTGACATTGATGGCGGCGGTGTGCCCATCACTGTTTACGACGAAGTCCCTGCCGGGGGACGTAGAGATCCAGGGCGAGTTAACCACCGGGGCCACGGTGTTCGACCGGCGTCGCGTTCCTGCCTGGCGCCATAACATGGAAGTCGCTGTCGACATGGACAAGGAGGGCGTGATCGAGGCGATTCTGCGCGGCCTCAACGGCACGCCGCGCCGCAAGTGACGCGACCGTCGCGCCGCAGCGCCCGCGTCTCGCTACTGCTGGGGCGGCCTCGGCTCCCTGCTCGCCTGGGGTCCTACGCGAGCCCCAGTCTTGCCCCGCTGCTATAATAAGCTTGCCACCCGTTGTCCGATTGTCGCGCGGCCGATCATGAGCCACCCTCCACCATTGCCGCCGACTCGTACCTCCCGCGAAAAGCGGACCATCGGCGCCATGATCGGCATCTACTGCCGGGCACACCACGGAAACGAGCACGCCTTGTGCGCGCCGTGTGCCAGGCTGCTGGAATATGCCTTCTGCCGGCTGGATCGGTGCCCCTTCGGCGTGAAAAAGACGCCCTGTTCGCGGTGCCTGGTGCATTGCTACGGCCCGATCATGCGGGCGCGGATCAAAGAGGTGATGAAATACGCCGGGCCTCGCATGATTTACCGCCATCCAATCCTCGCCCTGTTGCACCAGTGGGACAAACTGCGCAGCGCGCCGGAGGTCGAGTCGTCCCTCTGAGCACGGTGGACGATTTCTCCCGTCCATGCGAAGCTTCCGGCTCCGCCTTGCATGACAACGGTGTCGAGCGTGCGGGCATTTGCCTCAGCAAGTGTCCGACGGATTTGCGTATGTTCCGGCTGTCATAATGCGCAGAACCGATTCCCCCCGGGGAGAGAATCTCCTTGGAGTCCTCCCCCACACTGCGCAATTGCTGAGCTACGCTTGCGTAGCGGATGCGGCGGTCGGTCAGCACGATCTTGGAGGGCAAAGACGTGAAGGGCAGGCGGCAGAGGCGGCTGGAATCTTCTCCCGGCGACGCGGACGACATTGCCGTGCTTGATCGGCCGGCGATCTCACGAATCAATGGCAGCGATCACAACCCGCGGAGCATCGAATCCCGATATCAAGCCGTGATCGAGAGCATTGACGTCGGTCTCACTGTAATCGATACGGACTTCAACATTGTCCTGGCCAATACGAAACAGGCATCGTTCGTTCATAGCACGCCGCACAAATTGGTCGGAAAGAAGTGCTACCGCGAGTATGAAGGCCGGAAGTCCGTCTGTCCGCATTGTCCCGCCGCACAGGCTATCGCCCGCCGCCAGCCCGTGGAAATCGAAACGAACGGTCATCGACTCCACGGCAGCAAAGTTGCGATGCACATCAAGGCTATGCCGACGTTCGACCGTCGCGGTGCGGTCGACGGAGTGGTGGAGGTTGTGGAGGACATTACCAAGCGCCAGCAAACCCAACAGGCGCTGGAACGGGCCAAGGAAGCGGTCGAAGCGGCCAACCGCGGAAGAGCGAATTTCTGGCGAACATCGGCCATGAAATCCGCACGCCTATGACCGCGATCGTGGGCTTCAGTGATCTGCTGATGACCGCAAACGTGTCGCCCGACGAACAACGGCAATTCCTTGAGGCCATCCGGCGAAACGGCGACGCACTGCTGGAACTGATCAACGGCATCCTCGACCTTGCACGCATCGAGGCCGACCGGTTGTGCGTCGAAGAAGCCGACGTCCCGTTCGAACAGATCATCGACGACGCCGTATCGGCCGTCCGGATTCCGGCCAGGCAGAAGGGATTGGCCCTCGACTTGGACTGCGCCCGCCGCTGCCGAAACATATCCGCACGGACGCCGTGCGGCTTCATCAGATACTGACAAACCTGTTGGGCAATGCCGTGAAGTTCACGCACCACGGCAGCGTGCGATTTGCCGCTCGGGCCACGAGGAATGCCGGCCGGTTTGACCGCGTGCAGTTCGTCGTAAGCGACACCGGCATCGGCATCGCGCCGGAGAAACTGGGCGAGTTGTTTCGGCCCTTCATGCAAGTCGATGCCTCGGCAACGCGCCGCTACGGCGGCGTGGGACTGGGACTTGCTATCTCAAAGCGCCTGGCCAACGCCCTGGGAGGCGACATTGCGGTCGCAAGCCAACTTGGGGTCGGCAGTAGCTTCAATCTGACCATTCGCCTCGGCGGCAAGAAACGCTATAATTTCGACGGTCCGGATCGGAGGTAGTTCGGCAATGACGCTCGACCAGGTCGTTCCCGCCGGAACACGAGCGGAAGTCCTCGGCGAACGCTACGGCTTCACCGAAGGGCCCGCTGCGGACGGCGAGGGCAATGTGTATTTCTCCGACGGCAAGAACCGTTCGATCTACCGTTGGAAGCCGGGCCTTGCTCCCACCCTCTTTGTCGACAACAGCGCCGATCCGATCGGGATGATGTTCAACTCGCGGGGGAACTCTACGTGTGCGAAGGCGCGGCCTATGGCATCGCCGCGTGGGACGTGCACACGAAGACCCGCCGACTGCGTTGCGGCGAGATCGACGGACAGCATTTCAACGAGCCGAACGATCTGGCGATCGATTGCCAGAATGGATTCTACTTCTCCGACCCGAACTATCAGCACCATGGACAGCCGACGGTCATGAAAGAGGACGTGTACTATTGCTCGGCAATGGGACACGTGAGCCGGGTGTCAACGGTCTGTTACAAACCCAACGGCGTGCTGCTCTCAGCCGAGGACAAGACGCTTTTCGTAGCCGACGCCCGGGGCCAGTTAATCTATCGGTACGACGTCGAGGGGCCCGGTACGCTGGCCAACCAACGGCGATGGATCGAGAACCTGGGGGCCAACCCCGACGGCATGACGCTCGACGAGCACGACAACCTCTACGTTTGCTGCGGGAACGCCGGCCTCAAAATTTTCGATCGGCTCGGTGCGCCGATCGGCACGATCGACGTTCACGCGGCGAATTGCTGTTTCGGCGGCCGCGATTTTCGCACGCTCTGCATCGCGTCGGTTGACAAATTCCTCGGCATTGCCACAGCCGTCGTGGGTCTGAAGCCGCTGCCCCTGCGATGCGATCCGAAGCACGGCAGTCGTTGACCGACAATCATCGGTCGGTATTCCTGCCCTTACCCTGCTGGTTGACCGGCCTCGTAGGCCAGACTCTCCAAGAACCGCCGCGCCACGACATACTTTTCGGCCGGCACGTCGCGAATCCGGGTTTTGAGGCTGGCGACCAAACCCTCGGTTAGGCGGAGAACTCGCATAAAACTGTCGCTGGCCATCACGCCGTGGTAGGCCCGTTCGGCAAAGGCCTTCTCCAATTCCACGCGATAGGCAGTCAGCTCTTGGCCAGTCAGCAGCATCGGCCAGCGGATTTCGCCCGTCACCACGTCCAATTCACTCGGGCTGAGCCGCTTGGGTTTCCCTGCCTCGGCATATCGGGCCCAGTCTTCAGGAGTGCCGCGCAGTCGCCGCTGCTCGGCGTCGAACTGCTGCTTGTTGATGTCGCGAACTTCAAAATACGTCTGGACATAGAATTTCGCGTTCTCGATTGCTCGCTTCCGCGCCTCGGTGAAGTTCACCGCCGCTGTGGACGTCGAGGCGTTGAAGTCACCACGCGAGCGGATTACGTCCGCAATGCCGCGGGCGTATCCTTCGAACGGCGTGGCTGAGCGGAGGTACGGATAGCCGTAGCCGTACGGCGAACCCCATGCGGCCACCACGTCGGTCGTGCCCGTTGTAGCCGTTGTCGTGGTTTGGGCCTGCGTCGACCCCGCCACGCCCACCAACACCAAAGCAAACCAAGGCATGAGTCTCATGGCAATGCTCCTTTCAAGTGTCTCAGACCGCGGGAATGTACGGCAGCGATCCTCGTGTTTCGGTTGAGCCGTAGGTCCCCGAGATAAGCAGAATTCCCCGAATCAGCCTGTTGGAATACTATGCAGGACACTGTGCGTGTCAATGCGATAGGAGGCAGCCGGTGCGCGGTTTTCGCAAACCTCGCCGCTTGCGCTTTTTCGCAGTCTCTCGGCGTGGCTTGCACGCAAAAATCGGCACTTTTCGTAGTGGCCCACATGGCCCGGTCGCATGTCGTGGATTGTCGTATTGTGTGAAAAGTCGTAGGATCAGCAGTACGTTGGAGGCAGGGGGTGCACGGTGGCGCCGATGCCGTTCTGGCGGCCGGTAGCTGCTGCTGACTGCGCGTCTTTTGCCGAAAGGAGAAACCACATGTCGAGGGAAGTCACGGTCCGAAAACGATCTTCCACGATGGTCTGTGGCCTGCCCATTTACGACATCGCCCTCGGCCCGGATCCGGCGAAGGGACAAATTCGCGGGCATGCGCGAGGCATCATCGCCGTCGGCGATATCGCTACCGGTTGGCTGGCGTTGGGCGGCGCCGCCAAGGGCGTGGTACGCGCTGGGCGGCCTTGCCGTAGGGCTGGTCGCCGTCGGCGGCTGTGCCGTGGGCCTGCTTTCCGTCGGCGGCTTGGCACTTGGCGGACTTGCGCTTGGCGGCGGAGCCGTCGGCGGTGTCGCCATCGGAGGCGCGGCAGTTGGGATCGTGGCGGTTGGAGGCAGCGCGGTAGGTTACTATGCTCTTGGAGGCGGCGCGTGGGGCAAACACGTTATTAGTGCAGCCGAGCGCAGCCCCGAAGCCGCCCATTTCTTCAAGCAGTGGATTCCGTGGATCGCTGGCAAGTGACCGGCGGCGCAAGACCGTTTCGGCAGCCAACTGATCGAGGCACTCTTGTGCGTGGTGACCGGGCAACCGTTCACGCTCTTGCACGTAACGAGGTGGCGAGGCACGCGGCAAAGCGGGCCGAGACGGACCTGGACGCGGCGGAGGCAAACGACCAAACCGGGGCCGGACGGACGATTGATACCGAGAATCAATGCAAAATTCCAGGCAACATCACCGCCCCTAGGGCCAGAAATGGGACTGTCCCAATTTTTGTGTCAGCAAAAATGGGACTGTCCCCTTCGCCGCGGTTTGCGTCGCCACGGCTCCTCGTGACACAAGAATCCGTACAGTCCCCAGAAACGTCGAACGGGCATCCATCGATGCGCCGACGGAAACCCCTGCCATGCAAGACGTTGAATCGCCTTCTCGGAAGTGGACAGGGTGAGAGTCGCACTCACGACACGCGGATTTTCAGTCCGCTGCTCTACTACCTGAGCTACCTGTCCCTCACGACCCTGCTCGGCCGCGAAACGGGTTAGTATACCTTTGGACGGGGAATTGTCAATTCAATGTGGCATTCGCCGGAATCCCAAAACGTCATGCGCTGCCCAGAACTTGCAGACGGCAGCGGTTGACAAGGCCGGCGTCGCCAGGGGAAACTACTACGGTTGCGTTGTTGTCGCGATGGTCCCCAGCAGGGGCCGTAAACCGGGAGGATCGACGAGTCGCATGGAAAGCCGGCGACAACGTATGACGTGTAATTGAAACAGGTCCACACAGGCTGACCCAAAACATGACAACGACTCGCTTGGCTGGTGTTCGCGTCGCCATGAGCTTGGCGATGGTGGTGTGTGTCTCCGTCGCGGACGGCGCCGAGGCGTCCCTCGTGGTCCGACTTTGGCCGGGCGGAGTCCCCGGCAAGGCAACCGATCTTGAAGAGAAGGTCCTTCCAAGCAGCGACGGAATTGAGCGGATCACGAATGTCGGCAAGCCGTCGCTCGAATTGTTCAAGGCGGCAACTACCGAGGGCCTCGCGCCGGCCGTGGTGGTTTGTCCCGGCGGTGGCTATT
Source organism: uncultured Planctomycetaceae bacterium (assembly GCA_963789525.1). GTDB lineage: Bacteria > Planctomycetota > Planctomycetia > Pirellulales > Thermoguttaceae > CAVXFB01. The sequence goes on along the minus strand of CAWBLA010000002.1, from coordinate 480,598 downwards.
CGATTCTGGCCTGTGATCTGGAGGGGACCGAGATCGCACGATGGCTGAATTCGATCGGCATTACCGCCGCGGTGTTGAAATACCGCGTGCCCGACAATCGCGCGGGGGCATTGCAGGACGTCCAGCGGGCCGTGCGCCTGGTGCGCGGCCATGCCGGCGACTGGAATATCGACCCGAAGCGCGTCGGCGTGCTCGGATTTTCCGCCGGCGGTCACCTCGCCGCCCGGGCGAGCACCGGCTTCGCAACGTCGAGCTACGCGGCCGTGGATGCGACTGATCGGCTCGATTGCCGGCCGGACTTCACCGTGCTCATCTATCCGGCATACTTGTCGCAGGAAGACGGTCACATTGCGAGCGACATCACGGTTACTCGTCAGACGCCGCCGGCATTCCTTGTCCAGACGCAGGACGACCGGAAGTACGTCGGCAGCAGCATCGCGTATTATCTGGCGCTTAAGAAGGCGGGCGTTCCCGCCGAACTCCATCTGTTTCCCAACGGCGGCCACGGATACGGTCTGCGGCCGCCAAGCCGCGTCGCGACCACTTGGCCGCGGCTCTGCGAGGCATGGTTGCGCGAGTCCGGCGTGTTGCCCGGAAACGGGAGCACGACGAAGAAATAGTGGGCGGCAAGAATTGGACAGGAGCCCCTTTTCAAGCGGGAGCAAGACCAGATGAGCGCAGTGGGCGGCGCCTTGCACGTGGTCCGCGATTTTCGGCGACCCTATGTCGCGATCAACGTCGGCTACTACGGGCTGATTCTTGCGGCGATGCTGGCGGTGGCCGCCTACCGACCGCTGCAACAGCCGCTGCACGCGGCGATGCAACACGAAGTCAGGCAGGGGACGCTTTCACCAATCAGGGACATCTACACCAGCAAGCACTTTCTGGCCGCGGTGGCGGTGACGTTCCTGGTCAATCTCTTGGCTGGCAGCCTGTTATACATCAACCTTCCGTCGCTAATCGTCCCGTTCAGCGGACTCCTGCTGGGAGCGGTGCGTGCCATCATGTGGGGACTTCTCTTCGCGCCCCGGCCGCGGAGTATAGGGCGGCAAAGATTGCGGTTGGCGCTCTCATCGCAATCTTGATCTTCCTTGAAGGCCAGGGCTACGTTCTGGCAATGCTGGCGGCCTACGTTCAGGGCCGGCTGTTCCTTTGGCCGCAACGGTGCGGAGCCGCCAGCCGATGGCAGGGGTATAGAATTGGCGTTTCGCGGTCGTTGCGGGTGTATCTTCTGGTTGCTATCGTGCTGGCCGTCGCTGCCATCTATGAAGCAACCATCGGGATCTACGTCGTTCCGCACTTGCGGTGAACTGTGCCGCTATCCGCTGCTGACGGTTCACGGAGCGTGCCTGTTACTGTCTGCGCCGCAGATGGGGCGGCGTGTTGGGCGAGAGCCGAGCGGGTGGAGACGATGGACCAGGGGCCAGCAGGTCGTCGAGCATCACCTGCGTGTCGTCGGCAAAACTCATCACGCGCATCAGCCATAGCGACGCCGGTAGGCCGGTCGAATCGAACATGCCGGCAGGAAGGCACTCCAACACGGCGGCCGCAATCTGGGCGTTGAGGTCGGCATTGGGACTCTCCGCAGCAAGCGATTGCTGAAACGCCGCTCGCAGCGAGGCCGTCATCAACGGCCGGACCAGCCCGTCGCCGGCTAGGGTGCTGCGATCGCGCAGGTCTGCGGCGAAGTCGCGAGCCCGATCGGCATCGAAAGCGAACTCGCTCAGGTCGTGCCGATCCATCAGATAGCCAACCAGCAGATCGGTCCAGCACTCGACGCGCCGCCGCAGCCGGTTCAATTGCATGTTCTCGTCGTTGGCGGGGCTGCCGACCATGAGCGTCAGCACCCGATGCCGGGCCTCCATGTGCCCGATCATCACGCTACGGGCGATCGGCGCGGCGTTGTCAGCGCCGTGTCGCATGTCATAGTCGCACAGTGCGGCGGTCCACACCCGCGTAAGCATCTCGCCGGTAAGAATCTCTTCCAGCACAGCCGATGCGTCGGCCCGCAAGCCGTCGTGCCGGCTGCGAGCGGCAAGTTCCTTCAGCCGGACTGCCCAGCGGTCCAGCCGCACTTTCGAGGCAGTCCAGTAGCGTTCGATGCCGGCGGCGGGAATCGGCTGTGAGCTGCGAACCAGCGCAGGCCCGTGTGCGGAGACGATAGCGGCCAATTCGACAAGTTCGCGAGCGTGCATTCGGACAGTTGCCTGCAAAGACCGCGCGAGCCCGCCCGTGGCTGGGCGAGAATTTGCAATCAACAGCAAACCGGGTGCCCGACGACTGCGACCGTGTGTTCCGCGCAGATCGAATGATGTAACATGTGGTTTAGAAACGCGTTGCATGCTCATGCTGAATGGTCCGAGTACGTTTCTTTGGTGCGGTGTGTTGCATTTGAACAACATTCAGGGTGGGGAGGCCACTCGATGCGATGCCGATGGGGAGCTTGACAGACGGCCGATCTCCGGCAAGATGGATCGCTTGCCGAGTGCGATCCCCGAGGCCATTCCGAGCATGTCCTATACCAAGACAATCGTTTGCCTGACCAATTCTCGGAAGATGGCTGGACGTTGCGTCGCGGGAAAGGAATGGATCGAGGGAAGGCCGGGCCCCTGGATGCGTCCGGTCAGCGATCGGCAGACGCATTTCAAGGCCATTTCTACAAGCTTGTTGCCGCTGTGCTTGGTAGGAAACGATTCGTATGACTCGCACGCTTTACACCATCGGACACTCGAACCACGAGGTCGGAGCCTTCCTCCGGCTGCTTGAACAGCACCGCATCGGCACGCTCATTGACGTTCGGACGCATCCGTACAGCCGTTACGCGCCCGGTACTCGCGCGAATCCCTGGAACTCTCGGTTCGGGAAGCGGGCGTTGCCTACGTATTTCTCGGCAAACAATTGGGCGGGCGCAGCGACAATCCGGCTTGCTACCAACAGGGGAAGATTCAGTACGATCGCATGGCCCGAGCGCTCAATTCGCCGAAGGCATCCGGCGTGTGGTAGCACGAAGGAGAACGGTACTGCACGGCGCTGATGTGCGTCGAGAAAGACCCGCTCAATTGCCACCGGGCATTGCTCGTATGCCGCCGGCTCTCCGACATGGGCGTCGCCATTGAACACATTCACGCAGACGGGGCACTCGAAAGCCAGCGGGCCATGGAATCACGCCTCCTGACGCTTTGCAAGCTACCCGAGGGCGATCTGTTTACCGCGCGTGAAGAGTTCCTCTCGGATGCGTATGCGATTCAGGCCAACCGCGTCGGCTACCAGGATGCGAAGCGACGGACGCCGTTGAGAAGTTGCCGCTTTATGAAGCTTTTCACCATCGGCTTCGCGAAGAAGAGCGCTGAGCAATTCTTCACGCGTCTTGTCCAGCCTGGCCTCCTGCGACTGGTCGACGTACGACTGAACAACGTGTCACAGCTTGCGGGCTTCACGAAGAAAAACGATCTGGAGTACTTTCTCGTGAACTTGTGGCCTCGGCTATGTGCATGTGCCGGAATTGGCACCAACCCAGGACATTCTCGACGCTTACAAGAAAGGCGGCGGTGATTGGTCCGTTTACGAAACGGCAATTCCTTGAGTTGCTGGCCGAGCGCTCGGTCGAAGCGACGCTTGATCGAACGCTCATCGCTGGCGGCTGCCTACTATGTAGTGAGGCCACCCCCGAGCATTGCCACCGGCGACTCGTAGCCGAGTATCTCCAAGAGCAGTGGGGCGACGTCGACGTTTGCCACCTCTGAACTGGCGGCGTAACGGTCGCTACGCGCTCTCGGCCTTCCAGCGCCGCCGCAAACGGGGCGTTGTCGGCCGGGCTGCCGGGGCGGCTTCAGAGCCGTATCGTCGTCTTCATCGGACTCGCCGTCGTCCGCGGTCTTCATCGTCCTCAACGTCTTCTTCGTCGGCGTCTGTATCCTCTCCTCGCCGTCCTCATCCTCGTCGAACGGCGGCTCGTCGTCGTCTTCGTCGTTCGAACGCATCGTCCTCCGCGGCTTGACGGTCCGGACGTCGCCGGGCTGGCTCGTCGCGCGGGTCCGGCCCGGCCATGAGGATTCGACTGTTTCTGCCGCGGCGTGGCGGCGGATCTGCGTCAACCGGCTCTTGGCTGCTTCGCTGCTCCCATTGGTCGAGGCTCAGGAGAATTTCGCGGGCCTGCGAACCGTTGTACGGGCCGACGATGCCGTCCTCGGCCATGAAGTCGATCAGCCGGGCGGCGCGGCCATAGCCGATGCCCAGCGAACGCTGCAACAGCGACACGCTGCCCCGGCCCTCGCGCACCACGATGTCGATCGCCGACTTCGTACAGCTCGTCGCGGTCGCTAAGCTTCTTGCCGTCGCCGGTCGGGCAGCGCTGGTCTTCAGTTGCACCAGTTCCTTGACGAATTGCGGCTCGGTGGTGGCCACGGCGGCGATGACGCGGTTGATCTCGTCGTCGGCTCACGTAGGTCCCCTGACCGCGAAGCAGCGTGCTGGTGCCGGGCCAGAGGAACAGCATGTCGCCGTTGCCCAGCAGCTTGTCGGCGCCCATCTCGTCGAGCACCACGCGGCTATCGGTGCGGCTGGCCACCTGGAAGGCGATCCGCGCCGGCAGGTTCGACTTGATCAGCCCGGTGATCACGTCGACCGTCGGCTTTTGCGTGGCCAGCACCAGATGGATGCCGACCGCCCGGCTCTTTTGGGCCAGGCGAATGATGTGCCCTTCCACTTCCTTGGCGGCGGTCATCATCAAGTCGGCCAACTCGTCGGCCACGATGACGATGTACGGCATGTGCAGTGGGGATCTGCTTGCGTTCCTCGTCGTCTTCCGGCTGGATCCGCTCCATCAGCTCCTCTTCGCCCAACTGGTTGTAGACGCTGACGTGGCGCACGCCGGCCCGGGCCAGCAGATGATAGCGCTCCTCCATCTTCTCGACCGCCCAGCCCAAGATGGCCTCGGCCTTGCGCATGTCGGTCACCACCGGGTGCATCAGGTGCGGAAGGCACTTGTAGGGGCTAAGCTCGACCATTTTCGGATCGATCATCAACATGCGGACGTCGTCGGGCCGGCGGGTCATCAGCATCGAGACGATGATCGAGTTCAGGCACACGCTCTTGCCCGTGCCGGTGCGGCCGGCGATCAACAAATGCGGCAGCGTCGTCAGGTCGACCACCAGCGGGCTGCCCGCCACGTCCTTGCCCAAGTAGATCGGAATCCGCATCTTCTGGGCCTTGCCGTTGACCTGCTTCCATGACTTCGCGGAGATGCACGAGTTGCCGCTCGTTGTTGGGCACCTCGATGCCGACGGTGTTCTTGCCCGGCAGCGGGGCGACGATGCGCACGCTCGGCACGCGCAGGGCGATGGCCAGGTCGTCGGCCAGGCCGGTGATGCGGCTCAGCCGCAGGCCGGCCTCCAGTTCGACCTCGAATTGGGCGATGACCGGCCCGGTCTGGATCTTCCACCACGCGGATGTTGAAACCGAAGTCGTGAAAGGTCTTTTCCAGCACCTTGGCCTTCTGGCGGACCTCCTTTTCTTGCTCTTCGACGTTGAACTCCTCGCCTTGGACCAGCAACTCCAGCGACGGCAATTCGTAGTCGGATGTGCTTTGGCCGACGTCCGATTCGTCGAGTTCGTCGAGCACTCGTCTGCGCGCTTTGCCCTTCGGCCGGCTGATGCCCACGCGAGAGCCGAACGTCTTGCGGCCGTCGGCCGTGCGCGTCTCGTCGTCTTCGCCGTTGGCCTTCCGCGTCTGCGGCTTCGGCCGTCTTGCGCTTCGCCGCGCTCGCGGCTGGCCTTATCTCCAATCGCGGCCCGGCGCGACATGCGCACGGCCAATTGATCGCTGTCGGCGTCGAAACCGTCGAGGTCTGATCGCCGCTTGTTGAGCTTCTGGGCGTAGGCCGCGCCGACCTGCAAGACGCCGCGTCCAAGGTGCCGGCTCGGCTTGCCGACAATCCAGGCCATCAGCCGCACGAGGGTATAGTCGGTGCAAAGCAACAGGCCGCCGAAGATCATGCTGACGGCAACGATGTACGAGCCGACGCTTGCGAACCGCGTTTGCAGCAGTGCCTTGCCCAGTGCCGCCGAGGTAGCCGCCGGGGCCGATCACCGGTCCCGTCGCGAGATGCGGGCAAGGCTAGGGCGGCGAACGTCGTTATGCCCAGCATCGACAACAGCCAGCCGATGGCCCGGAGCCACGGCTGACCGATCCGGCGACGGGTCAACAGCACCGCGTCGAGCACGGCCAGCGAAACGACGAGATAGTAGGCGCCGACGCCAAGGCCCGCCAGCATCAGGTAGCTGCACCACGCGCCCCAGTAGTCCGCAGACGTTGACCGCATGGACGTGTTCGGGATAGACCAGCTTGGCCGGGCGGATCGGCCGGATCGTAGCTCAGCAACGAGGCAGCAAGAAAGATCACCCCGGCCAGCAGGGCCAGTGCCAGCAGGTCCAGTTTGAGATTGCGATTTTCGAGCATAATGCGGCTACTCGACCTAGGTATCGTCGCGTTCGCGCATCGCCGCTTAACTTGCCGCCGCCGCGCCATGCCGTTTGCCCAAGAGAAATCCCGCGAGAAAACATTGCGTTGCCTATAACCGGCAGGAGTCGGATCAACGGTGCGATATGAGGATCGTCCCGATTTTCGTGTCAACGAAAATGGGCCGGTTCCGCTCTGCACACTTCGACGGTCATCGCGCGCCGGTCGGCATATTCAGCACAGAGCGCCAGCGGCCATCCGACAGCATGCCCATGACGCCGACAAGCTCTCCGGCCGGGTTCGATGGCCACGAGTTCCTTCAGCGCCCCGTCCCCCGCCGCTCGTCCCCGACTCAATCGTCCAGTCCGTTGCGCACTTGGGCCGCCTCTTCGGCGGAAAGCCGCACCTGGGGCAAATCCTGCACGGCCCGCAATGGCGGCTGGAGGAAGCCGACGCCAGTTGTCGCGAGTCAGTTCGTCCAGACGTACGGCCTCCTCGACCCGGAAGGGGCCGATCAAGACTCGGCTCAGGGCCGACATCACGGCGGCCGTGCCGAGTGCTTCGGCCAGGTCGCGGCCGAGCGAACGAACGTAAGTGCCGCCGCCGCAGTCGATTTCCAGTACCAGTTCGGGATATTCATAGGCCCTTACCTCGATGCGGTAGATATCCACCGGCCGGGGCGCCAGTTCGACGGGCTTTCCGCCGCGTGCCAATTTGTAAGCCGGGCGGCCGTGGATTTTCAGTGCCGAAAATACCGGCGGGCGTTGCTCGATACGGCCGACCAGTCGCTTGGCAGCCGCTTCGAGCGCCTCGTGCGTAGGTACCGGGGCGCCGGGCAGTTCGACGACCTCCCCTTCGACGTCCTCGGTGACGCTTCGGCGCCCCAACATAAACGTGCCAAGGTATCGCTTGGCCATGCGCTGCACGTACTGGACGAGCCGGGTGGCACCGCCGACCGCCACCACCAACACGCCGGCGGCCAGCGGGTCGAGCGTGCCGGCATGACCCACCTTCGCCGGCGCACCCAACCGCCCGACGGTGTCGACTACGCGCCGCGACGTTATGCCCGGCGGCTTATTGACGTTGAGCAGGCCGCAGGCAGGCGACGAGAGACGATCAGGTTCCATGTTTCGCATTCTATTGCCGTTCAGGGTGGCGATGAAGGGGACCATCCCACGCGAAAACCCGGATACTCTCACGCTTTGCACCTCGGGCGTGCGACACAGTAGAATAGACGTCGTTGGTTCATCAGAGTAAGTCTTATGAGCACAGACGATCGACTTGGCTTGGGAGTTGGGGCCCTGGCCCTTGGGCTGGCGGCTGGAGTCATCTTATTGGCCCAGTGGCTCCCGAACGGCATTTTCGGTTTCCACCGCGACTTAGTAACCGCCGAGGCCGTCTTCGACGGCATCCTCTTCGCCCTCGGCGTGCCGGTGGGCATCTACCTGTTCTATCGAGCGGCGGTCACGAAGGACCCAAAGTGAAGAACCGCGACCGCGGCGAAGGGGACAGTCCCATTTCTGCTGACACAAAAATTGGGACAGTCCCCGATTCTCGACGTGACCACCGATTTTCCAACCGTTCTGGCCTGGCGTCGCGTTGCCGCAACCGATTGGTGGATAAGTCCTTACAGCGTCCTCCAAAAGAAGTGCTGACGGAGCCCTGCCGCCTTGATAGAATCATGTAGTGCTGGGAGAATGGTTCCCGGCAATTGAGCCGCAGAGCATCAGGCGGCAGGTACAGGGCCACTGGCCGACGAACAACTCTGTTAACCGCAACGCGTCCCGTGCCCTGCAGTACAGACCGCTTTCCATGGACCTTCGCCAAACGCTCGACGATTTGCACGGCGCCGTCCCGATGGTCGTGCCGTCGCTCTTGGCGTGCGATTTTGCTGAGCTCAGCGAGGAGATTCACCGTGTCGAGCGGGCCGGGGCCAAGATGCTCCATCTGGACATCATGGACGGCCATTTCGTGCCTAACCTCAGCTTTGGGCTGCCGGTGGTCCGGGCCATTCGCCGGTCGACCGATCTGCCGCTGGACGTACACCTGATGATTTCCGACCCGGCGGAGTATGTCCAGCGGTTCCGCGAGGCGGGGGCGGATCTGTTGACGGTTCACATTGAAGTCCTGCCCGATCCGCGGCCGTTGCTTGACCAGATTCGCCGGCTTGGCGCGGCGGCGGGAATTTCGCTCAATCCGCCCACGCCGATCGAAGCCGTCGAGGGTTGCCTCGACCTCTGCGACGTGGTGCTGGTGATGAGTGTCATGCCGGGATTCGGCGGCCAGGAGTTCGAGCCGGTCGCGCTGGACAAGCTGCGTCACCTCCGCGCGGCGGTTGGCTCGAGGGTGTTGCTGTCGATCGATGGCGGCGTGAACCCAGAAACGGTCACAAGCTGCGCCGAGGCCGGCGCCGACCTGTTTGTCACCGGATCGGCAGTATTTTCGCAGAAAGACTACGGCCGCGTGATCGGCGAGATGACCCGGCTGGCAAAATCCGCGAAGGAAGTGCAAGTGTAACGATGCTGAGACTCGTCTTGATTCGCCCAGGCTCGACCGACTACGACGTGCAACAGCGGATCCAGGGAAGCTTGGACATTCCGCTTAATGAGCGGGGCTCGACCGAAACGGCACAGGTGTCCGAACAGTTGCGTGACAAGGGCATCGAGACACTCTACGCGCCTGTTTCGCAGCCGTCGTTCGCAACGGCCGAAATCCTTTCGAAGGCCCTCGACGTCAAGCTAAAAAAGATCGAGCGACTCGACAATCTTCATCAGGGCCTGTGGGAAGGCATGCTGGTTGAGGACGTTCGCCACAAGCAGCCGAAGGTTTATCGCCAATGGCAGGAACAGCCCGAAAACGTCTGCCCGCCGGAAGGTGAGATGCTGGCGGACGCCGACGAGCGCGTGCGCCAGGCGTTGACCAGGCTGTTGAAGCGGCACAAAGAGGGCACCATCGGCCTGGTGCTGCCCGAGCCGCTGCTGAGCTTGGCACGCCGCTTCATCACCCACGGGGCGTTGGGCGATTTGTGGAAGGCTCCGAACGGACATGGGGCCTTTGAGGTTTTGGACATGGCTCGCGACGGGATCATCCCCGCGACGGCATGAGGCCACGATTGTCAAGGGAGTGTCACGATGTCAATGCGGGCGCCTGATCCGAGTAACTGGAAGAACGTGTTGAAGCGTCCGAAACGCGGCGTACCGGAGGGGCTATGGAAGCGCTGCCCCGGCTGCCAAGCGACCATCTTTCGCAAGGAGGCGGAAAAACGGCTGGGCGTCTGCCCCGAGTGCGACTATCACTGGTACGTTCCGGCCACCCAGCGGGTAGCCCAAGTGCTCGACGAAGGAACGTTCGAGGAGTGGGACGCCGATCTCGAATCGGCCGATCCGCTGGAGTTCGTCGACAAAGTGCCGTATCCGAAGAAGATCGAGGAGGAGCAGAGGCGTACGGGCCTGCGCGAGGCCGCCGTCGTCGGCGCCGGCATGATCCGTGGGCGACGCGTCGCCTTCGGCGTGACCGATTCCGCCTTCATCATGGGCAGCATGGGGGCGGTCGTGGGCGAAAAGCTGACCCGCACCGTCGAACGCGCCACGGCCCAGCAGTTGCCCCTGATCATCATTTCCGGCTCCGGCGGCGGTGCCCGCATGCACGAGGGCATCTTGTCGCTGATGCAGATGGCCAAGGTGTCGGCGGCACTGGCGCGGTTCGACTCGGCCGGCGGCCTGTTCATCTCCGTGCTCACCAATCCCACCATGGGCGGCGTGGCCGCCAGCTTCGCCTCGCTGGGCGACGTGGTCTTTGCCGAGCCGAGAGCCCTGATCGGCTTTGCCGGCCCGCGGACGATCAAGGCCACGATCCGGATCGAGCTGCCCAAGGGCTTCCAAACGAGCGAGTTCCTGCTGGAGCACGGCTTCATCGACCGTATCGTTCGCCGGCAGGACCTGCAAAGCGAATTGGCCCGCGCGATCGACTACTGCGGTAAATAGGTGCCACAGTTTCCGCGCCGCCGTGCGGACGGAGGCCCATTTTTCGCTGACACGAGAATTGGGACCGTCCCCAACTTCCAGCCCTCCCTCGCGGCCGGTTCTGCCGGTATACTGGCGTCATGGTGCGCGGAACCGATTCTGCAATCGTCGGCCGAGATGAAGGACGAGGACCGCGATCTGCGGCCGCAACGCATGCGCGACATGGTCGGCCAACGGGCGGTTTACGCGCGGCTGGAAATCGCCGTCGACGCAGCCTCCAAGCGGGGGGAGCCGCTGGGGCACATTCTCTTCGACGGTCCGCCGGGGCTGGGCAAGACGACCTTCGCGATGTGTATTCCCCGCGATCTCGGCGTCGGCTTCCAGATCGCCAGCGGCGCCGCGCTGGCCGCGCCGAAGGACATCGTGCCGTACCTGACCAACGCCGAAGAGCGTTCGGTGCTGTTCATCGACGAAATCCACCGTCTGCCGAAGGCCGTCGAGGAGTTTCTGTACCCGGCGATGGAGGATTTTCGCATCGATCTGACGCTTGGCGAGGGCGTGAACGCGCGGACGATCAACATGTCGCTCAGGCCGTTTACGCTCATCGGGGCGACGACCCGCAGCGGCCTGCTCTCGGCGCCGCTCCGCGACCGCTTTCATCTGCGCGAGCATCTCGACTTTTACAGCCTGGAGGAGTTGGCTGAAATTGTTCGCCGCAATGCCAAGAAGCTCCGCGTGGAGATCACCAACGACGCGGCGGCGGAGATCGCCGGCCGAAGCCGCGGCACGCCCCGGCTGGCGAACAATCGCCTCCGCTGGGTCCGCGACTACGCCCAGAGCAAGGCCGACGGAAAGATTAGCCTCACGATTGCCCGGACGCCACTGAAAATGCAGGGCATCGACCGCCTGGGCCTCGATCCGCAGGACCGCAAGTATCTGGAAACCATCGCGCGGGTGTTCGTCGGTGGACCCGTCGGCGTGGAGGCGGTCGCCCACACCATGAACCTGTCGCCCGATACGCTCATTGACGAGATTGAGCCGTTTCTGCTTCGCAGCGAGCTGGTCGTCCGCAGCCCACGGGGCCGGAAGCTGACGCCGGCGGCCTACGAGCACCTCGGTCTGAGCCCTGCCGGCGATGCAAGCGCGGCGCCGCAGCGCCGGCTGTTCTGACGTCCTGCCGCAGGCGCGTTCCGACACCCAGGACGGCAGCATTGCGTCGGCTGTCGCCAGTGGAACCACGCACGCCGCTGCGCGCAGGGACGTGCCACGCAAATTCTCGACGGGAAGATTTGTGGACGCCCCGTGGCTAGCCGTGCCACGGACGCTTGCGCGAGGATGTTTTCGACAGGCTGTCGATGGCGATTTTCACGTCGTCCTCGACCTGAAAATCAAACATGCCGGCGATGATGAAGTCGGCACCGTGCCGATAGGCGTAGGAAAACGCCGTTCGCGGCATGAGGGCGCCGGCGGCCATCACTTTGAACGCCACCCAAGGCTTGTCGACGGTTGCCATGAAGGCTTCCGTCTCTTCGGGATTGTTGCACCACATGGCGTCGTTATTGGCGTCATGATCGGCGGACTGCGACTTCATCCAATCGTACTCGACGCGCCGTTGTTTCGGCGTGGCCGACCAGTAGCGCTCCATGTGGAACGTTTTAACGTAGAAATCAGGGTTCACCTTGTGCTTCTCGCACTCCATTGGCATGTTCAGCGAATGTCCGCCGACGCCCGCCGGTATGCCTTCGGCCTTCGTAAGGTCGACCATCTGCCCGATGACGTCGATCTTGCCGCCGTTCATCATGTGCAGGTCGGTGTCGCCGCCGTGCGAATACAAGAGCGTAGCGCCGTTGTCGACGAGCCGCCGGATCTCGTCCCGCATTTTCGTCTTGTCTTCGGCCAACATGACGCAAACCATGGTCTGAATCTTCGGGCTGCGACTCTGGTTGTACTTCAACACGGCACTCCATGCCCGCGGGTCGACCTGAATCGTGTTGATTCCGCACGCCTGGGCCAATTCGAGCGTCTCGAAAATCTTCGCCTCGGTGTTGTACGACGTGAACAACTTTGAGGCGTACATCAAGTCGCGACTGTGGGCCCAACCGCCGATCAGGTTGCCGCCGATCATGAGCCGGCTGAGCGAGACATTTCCGATTCTGCCGCACGGCAGGCTGCCGGGCGCAATGCCCGTCTTCAGCTTCTTCGCTTGTGCCTTTTCAGCCGACCCGTCCTCGACGGCGGCCAAAAGAATATTTTCCTCAATGCTGGCATACGCGGCGCCGACGCCGGCCGCGCCCAGAACACCCCTGGCCAAAAAGCATCGCCGATCGGTCTTCTCCGCCATCGCAAATTCTCCTTTTGTAGCGTTGATCTAGCTTCGTAGTCTCGTCGGGCCCGCCACGCGGACTTTGGCGTCCGGAATGATCCGCAACACGGATCACGCGGTCGCACGCACGACCTCGAACCCCTCGCCTCCTTATGCTCGCCAGGGCCGTTTGCGGCTGGCAGCCTTCTGCACGCTCTCAATCGCGACCTTCACGTCATCCTCGACCTGGAAGTCGAACATCCCGGCCACAATAAAGTCAGCGCCGCGGCGGTAGGCGAACGAAAACGCCGTCGCGGAAGGATGGCGCCGGCGGCCATCACCTTGAACGCCACCCACGGCTTGTCGACAGTCTCCATGAAATCCGCCGTCCGTTCCGGGTCGATGCACCACATATTGTCGTGGTACTGGTCGTGCCCACCGCCGGTGTTCCTGTACCAGCACCACTTCTCCCGCGTCGCCTTGGGCGTGGCCGACCAGTAGCGATCCGAGTGAAACGTCTTCACATAAAAATCGGCGCCGAGACTATTCTTTTCACAAGCGATTGTCGTCTCCAGGGAGTGGCTTCCCACACCTGCCGGAACGCCCTGGGCCTTGACCAAGTCGATGGCCTGGCCGAGGACGTCGAGCTGGCCGGTCATTGTCAGCCCGTCCGTGTCCATGCCATGTGAATACAGCAGCGTGGCCCCCTTGTCGATTCGCCACTTGATCTCGTCGTTCATCTTCGTCTTATCGGCCAACGGCTTGAAGTTGACCAGGGTTTGCAGCTTCTGCGTTCGCCGCTTGTTGTATTTCTCGACGGGGGCCCAGATGCCCGGACTGACGAGCATGGTGTTAATGCCGCAGGCTTGGGCAATCTCCAAGGTCTCGAAAATCTTGGCTTCTGTGTTATAGGCTCGGAAGAGCCTCGCAAGATACATCATGTCGCGGCCGTGGGGAATGCCGCTAATGAGGTTGCAGCCGATGAAGAGCCGGGTAATCGAGACGTTGCCGATTTTCCCGCACGGCAGGCTTCCTGGGGCGACGGATGGCGTCGGCCGCTGAAGCTTGCCCGGCTCCTTCTCCGCCGCCGCCAACAGACGACTCGGCTGAAAGGTTGCGACCGCACCCGCGCCGATGGCTCCCGAGAGGCTCTGATTAAGAAAACGGCGACGGTCCGTTCTATCGGCCACAGCCAGCCTCCACGAGAATCGAACGACGACGGCGGGACATTTTCGGCAGGCACAGAACGCCCTCATTGTAAACCAGGGCGCTGTACGCGTCAACGAATTGGGCCGGCGCACGTCAGTGCGCGTCGAGGACTTCGATCTTCAGCCGTCCCAGCACCTGCACCACTGGCAGAAAGGCGGTATAGGCCGCCGCCCCGTTCAGACTGCTGTCGGCAATTTTCAGGTGCCCGGCGCCGATGCCCCCCAACGCTAGGGTGCCGTCGATCGGAATCCACCGCTTGTCGACGTAGACTTCGGTCCACATGTGATAGTAGAAGGCCGCCGCCCGGTCCATGTACACCAGGCCGATGGCAACCCGGGCGGGAATGCCCCGCGCGCGGGCCAGGGCCGCCAACAAGACGGCGTGTTCAGTGCAGTCGCCTTCACGAGACTTAGCCACCTCGGCCGCCGATGCGAAAGCCTGGGTAAAGTCCTTGGTCTTCACTTCGCGGTTGACGTACCGCTCCAGGGCCACCGACACGCGCCACGGATCGGTCCGCCCATCAGCCGCTGCCCGGGCGTCGGCCACAATTGTCGCATCGTCGCTTTGAATAAAACTGTTTGGGGCAAGCTCATCGGCGCCCGGCGGATCGGCCGGTGCGGCCGCGTTTCCATCGCTGCCGCCGGGCCGGATCGCATAGACGGTGATCTCGGCCGTGTGGGCGTCGATCGATTTGACCGATTGCGTCGGCCCTGTGGCAAAGACGCTCGCAGGATCAGCGCCGTCGAGGTGAACGCGATACCGGACGCGCCGCGTGTGGTGTGCATCGGACAGCGGCGGCCGCACCTTCACGACCATGTTCGAGAGCAGATCGAGTTCCGCGGCATCGATCTTCTTCATCGCTTCGGCCTTCGTGACGCGGTATTGCTCCAGCCCGGCGGTCACATTCTTGAGCGTTTCGCCCGTTCGATCGGTCCACACGGTGCCCTGGATCTTCTGGCCGTTGGACAAGCGTGTGACCGTCGCGATCCGCAGCAAGTCGCGCGTTCGGCCCAGGAACGGCGTCTGCTCGAATTGCCCGGCCGCCATGGCGACCTCCGCAATTTCAACGCCGGCAAGCTCGGGCATTACGATTTTCAGCTCGCGGTGCTCGCCCGGCTGCATTGGGCGGCGCAGCAACGACTGTTCGATCCCCAGTGGTCCTGCGATGCCCGAAGACCACGGCATCGAGCTTCGCTTTGCCGTTGTCGCACCCGGCCCGACGACCTCCACGTCCAGCCGATCGCCATGGACGACGCCGGTGGTCTTGATGGGGGTGGGACCCAGCCGCACTTCACATTCGAATTGCAGCGGCCGGCCGTCGGGGGTCTCGATGCTCGTCGTGCAGATGTCTTGCTCGCTCCGCTGCCCCTCACGCGCGGTTGCCAGATGACTGGTCGCATCGATGGCGAGCACTTCGCGCCCCGATTGCACCTGGCGGCGGACCGTCGTATGGCCGTACCCAATCCGCTTGGCTTGCAGCAAGTAGATGTCCCAAGTCTCGCGGGCCCGATCGGCGGCCGCCTCGCCGCCCACGGTGGTCTGCGGTTTCGTGCAGCTCGTCAACGCGACGAATACTACTATGGCGATTGCGGCGCCCAGAATTCGGGGGATTATGCGGTTCATCAAAACATTTCACTCCTGAGAAGCAGCAGCCACACGTGTGCCTCTTATCGGCGCGGAGCATGCCCGCCACCAGCGCAGTGTACTGGAGGGCGGATCGAAATGCCACCGGCCGACGGCCCGCGGTTCTTTTTTCGGTGCTAGACTAGCGTACCGGCGCCCGGCGCCCCCGTCGCGGGCCGAGCCGGTGCGTGTGCTGGATGGAACGGCGGTGCCGATTCTTCCGGCTTTATCGAGAACGAAAGAGAAGACGAAGAATTCGCGGCAATCGAACGACGCAACGGCCGCCAGGCGTGACCTACGGTTAGGTAGAACGGTTAGCCGCAACGCGGAAGTTACCCTGGGCACCACTGTTGTCTGCCACTAGACCGAGAGCATCGATGGGCTTTCTCAAGAGATTTTTCCGCAACGTGTTTCGCGAAGGCGAGATGCCGGTCGGCACCAGCAGCTTTGAGCACCTCAGCGAAGAAGACCTGGAATCGCACCTGAGCGTGGCGCGCTACGGCGACTTCGATCTGACCGAGGCCGTGCGACCTTCCTACGACCTGCAAGTCGTGCCGACGCAAGGATACCGGCACGATCGCTATCGCGACGAGCAAAACCACGCCAACGTGCCGGTGTTGATGGCGTCCGTTTCCCGCGACCGGTTGTTCGAGACGTTCATGGATGTGCTCGATCCGTTGGGATTCACTGTCGACGTCGTGCTCGAAACCAGCCACAGCCGGCACAACAAAGGGCATAGCGATTTGTACCGCGAACACATCGATCTTCCGGTGCTCAAGAGCGTGTTGTGGGAGTATGAGGATCTGCTCTTGAATGATGGCTGCACCGGCCTGGCCGTGCTCAACCCCGACATCCCGCAAGAAGTCCAGTTCGACGAGCACAAGCTGCTGATCATCTACGGCGACCAGCTTCAAGCGTACGAAAGCATCCTCCGCGACCGTTCAATCGGATGCGACGAGCAGCTCCGCTTCATCACCGAGGCCGAGCACGTCCACTCCTCGAGCGACGTCTATGCCCGGGCGTTCGACGAACTGCGAACCCGGCTCGGCATGGACGGCGACTATCTGTAAGCCGCCGTGCAGCAGTAACTTCCACTTTTTGCCAAGGGGACAGTCCCATTTTCGTCGGACGAAAATTGGGACAGTCCCCAAGTTGTCCTTGGACGACCGCAAAGGCCGCACACCGGCCGATCCGCCTCGTGGGATAGGCGTTCAGTCTTTTGCGGCCAGCGGCAGATCGACGACGAGGCGCGTGCCGTGGCCGATCTCGCTTTCCACGACCACGTGGCCGCCGAGTAGCCGCGCTCGTTCGCGAATGCCTTCCAAGCCGAACCGATTCGGCTCCACGTCCTTCGGATCGAAGCCCGTGCCCCAATCCTGGACCTTGATCTGCAGGGCATCGCCGTGCTGCACCAGTCCGACGCGCACTGCGCTTGCTCTTGCTATGCGACACGGCGTTGGCCAGCGCCTCCTGTACGATGCGATAGATGGCGTTTTCCGTAATTAGTGGAAGGCGGTCGAAATCGACTTCGCTGTGAAACTCGATCTTCGGTCCCTTGCGACGGCGATGCTCGTTGACCAGATGCGCGACGGCGGTCACCACGCCCGACTCGTCGAGAATCGGCGGCCGCACACCGCTGATCAATCGCCGCGATTCGAAGTGCGCCTGACGCAACATGGTCTGACCTGCTTCGTAGGCCCTGGCCGCCTCGGCGGGCCTCGAGTCTTTCAGGTGGGCGTACGTCTGAAACTGCATGATCGCGCCGGCGAGCTGCTGGGCCAGGCCATCGTGAATTTCATAGGCTATGGTCTGCCGGTCGTGATCGCTCGACTGTAGCAGATGCTTCAGCGCGTGGTGCTCTCGCCGCAACTCTTCCTCAGCTTTTTTGCGTTCGGTGATATCGCGTGCCACGTGTACGCAGCCGATCATCGTTCCGAGATCGTCGATCAAGGGGGTCGTGGTGACCAGGAAATCGCCGTCGAGCCGGTCTTCGTGGATTTCACAGGTGTGCGGCTTGCCGTCGGATTGCGTCAGGACGTGGGGGCAGCCATTCGGCGGCGCGCTTCGACCGTGGACCGCTTTGAAGCAGGTCAGGCCCACGCATTGCTCGGCGGCCATGCCGAGGCGTTCGGCCATGGCGCGGTTGACGCGCGTGATCCGAAAGTTCTTGTCGAGCACGGTGATTAAATCCGGCACGCTGTCGAACGTCCGTTCCCACTCGACTTTCGCCCGCACAATCGCCTCTTCAGTCTTCTTGCGCTCGGTAATGTCCCGGACGATCCCCACGCGTGCCGACGGCTGTCCTGAGGCATCTTGGATGACGGCGCCCGATATTTCGCATGGCAGTCGCGTGCCGTCCTTCTTGACGAGTGTGTACTCGACGGTCCGCGAAAGGCCATCGACGAAAGACTGCAGAAGGTCGGCTGAGAGTTGGTCGAGTGATTCCGGCGCGATAACGTCTTCGGGCCCTTTGCCGACAATCTCCCCGGCGCTGTCATATCCGCAAAGCACGGCGGCTCGCTGCGAGGCGAAGATGACGCGGCCCTCCAGGTCGGTCATAATGATGGCATCGGGCGAGGTCTCCACAAGCGTCCGGTACCTTTGTTCGCTTTCGCGGAGTTCGGCGGTGCGCTGGGTTACCATCGCCTCCAGCTCGTCGTGCGCGCGGCTGAGCGCGTCCTGGGCCTGCTTCTGGTCTTCAATTTCGACGGCGGTGCCAAACCAGCCGGTTACTTCCCCGCGATCGTTCTTGGTCGGCAGCGCGAGCCAGATGCCAGCGGTAGGCGCCATCGGCCGCGCGCCGCAGGCGATATTCCGCTTCGTAGAGCTCTCCGCGACAAAGCGACTCTTGAATGCGTTGGCGGGTCGGCTCGCGGTCGTCCGGGTGCATCGCCTCCATCCACCCGAAGCCTTGCGACTGTTCGAGCGTCTGGCCGGTATAGTCGAACCAACGGCAGTTGGCCGTCAGCCGCATGCCGTGTGCATCCGCGTGCCATACCAGATGTGGAATCGCCTCGGCCAAAAGGCGATATCGCTCGCCACGTTCCAAAGAAGCCTCCTCCCTCGGCTAAAACGACCGTTGCGTCGGGCCGACAAGGCTCGACTCGAACGGGACATCCCATGTAGTATTCTAGCCAGAACCACGAAAAATCGAAAGTGGCACCATGGCAGGAGCGCAAGGCAGAATTCGATGAACCCATCGGTCGCGACAGCGTATTACAGTGTGCATGAGGCAGAAACGCAACGTGTGCGGCGAACCGGCGACGCGCCATCCTGAATCGCCGTTAAATTTGTTTCTCGGTTTGACCGCCGGGCCTTCGTGACACAGGTTTTAATTGCGTAAGCTCATCTTCGTGTAGCTCGTCACTACTGTGTCTTAGCGCCAAGCGTTTTTGCATCAGGGCCGGGTCGCCTGTTCTGGCGATAGGCTCGCTGAATCCACATCACGGTACGCATTATGCGCGCGTCCAGTTCCGACGCCGGCCTCAGCGGCGTGTGCGCCCGTCTGTCGCGGGAAGTCGCCCAATTTTTCCACGGTTGTACGTCGTCGCCGTCGCGTCGACAGATCGCCGGGCGCGGACGGCGACGATCGCTGCAAATCGAGCCGCTCGAGGCGCGGCACCTGATGGACGCGGCAGGACTGGCGTCGCTTGTCACGCCCGATTGGTTCCAAGCGATGGCCGAGGTTGCCGGGCCGGAGCATGCGGGTACGGCCGACTGGTCGGCCGAGGCGGTTACGACGATCGGCCAGGACGGCGCCACGTCGTCCGCCCAGCCGAACCTCTACGACTGGATCGTTCAGTTCGACACAGCCGCGATGAGCCAGATTTCGTCGGTGGCCGAAACGACCAGTTTGCTGGCCGGCAGCGGCATCGAATTCCAGGTGGTTTCCGGCCTGGGGCTCGTCGGTCAAGTGCTCGTGCGGAGCTACGACGCCTCGGTGTCGGCGGTCGCGGACTGGCTCTCGCGGGATGGCTACGTGGCCAGCTTTGAACAGGACGCGGTGCGGCAGATCGAGACTGCGCCCAACGACCCGCAGGCGGGAAGCCTGTGGGGCATGACGGCGATTGACGCGCAGGACGCCTGGAGCCTGGCCACCGGGAGCCAAAGCGTGGTGGTCGCCGTGATCGATACGGGCGTGGACTATTCCCATGCGGACCTGGCGGCGAACATCTGGACCAATCCAGGTGAAATCGCCGGCAACGGCATCGACGACGACCACAATGGCTTCATCGACGACGTCCACGGCTACGATTTCGCCAACAACGACGGCGACCCGATGGACGACAACAGCCATGGGACACACGTCGCCGGGACGATCGCCGCGGTCGGGAACAACTCGGTCGGCGTAGCCGGCGTGAATTGGTCGACGTCGGTCATGGCCCTGAAGTTCATGGACGCCTCGGGCAGCGGCTACCTGTCCGACGCGATTCGGGCCATCAACTATGCCACGATGATGCGCAGCCGCTACGGCGTGAATATCCGCGTCGAGAACAATAGCTGGGGCGGCGGGCCCTACAACAGCGCGATGCAGAACGCCATCCAGGCCAACAACGACGCCGGAATCCTGTTCGTCGCGGCAGCGGGAAACGACGGCACCAACAACGACGCCTCGCCCGAATATCCCGCCAACTACACGCCCGCAAACGTCATCGCGGTGGCCGCCAGCGATCAATACGACCGTCTGGCCAGCTTTAGCTGCTACGGAGCCACGATGGTCGACATTGCCGCCCCGGGCGTGTCGATCTACAGCACGATTCCCAACAACCGCTACGCGTACTACTCGGGCACCAGCATGGCGACGCCGTTCGTCTCCGGCGTCGCGGCGTTGGCTTGGTCCGTGGCCCCCGACGCCTCGGTCGCCACGATCCGCAGTGCAATCCTGCAAGGCGCGGACAGTATCGCGGCGCTTAGCGGCAAGGTCGTCACGGGCGGACGGCTCAACGCCTACAACACGCTGCGGCTGCTCGGCGTGCAGCCGGCGCAAGGCCCTGCCGTCAGTTCGCTCACCGCGACGCCCAACCCCGTCATGCCGGGCTCGACGGTAACGCTGAGCGCGGCCGGCGTCGCCGACTCGACATCGGTTGTGACCGCCGTTTATTTCTACAGCGACGCAAACCGCAACGGCCTCTGCGATGCCGGCGACACGCTCGTCGGCTCGACCACGACCATCGCGGGCGAGCAGCCAGCGTACACTTTGGCACCAGCGGTCTGGCCGCCGGCACGTACCGCTATTTTGCCAGGGCCATCGACGCGAACGCCAACTGGAGCGCCGCGGCCACGACGACGCTGACCGTTCTACAAGCTGACGACTATGGCAACAGCGCCAGCGCAGCCGCCGCAATTGCCATACCTGGCGTCGCGCAAGGCTCGCTCGGCGCCGTCGGCGACGTGGACTGGTTCCGCTTCGACGCCGTCGCGGGTCGCAGCTACACGATTGCCACACAACTCGGCACGCTGCGGGATTCCGTCCTATACCTCTACGATCACAACGGGACGACCCTTGTAGCTCAGGACGACGACGGCGGCGACGGACTGGCGTCGCGAATCCGTTGGAAGGCCACGTCGACCGGAACGTATTTCGTCGCCGTGGCGTCGTACGGCAACGCGTACACCGGCACGTACACCCTGAGCATGCAGTCGCAGAATTCCGCGCCTACGCTGGCGGCAATCGGCAATCAGACGATGTCCCACGCCCAGACCACGCTTTCGGTCGCCTTGGCGGTTGGAGACCTCGATGGCGACTCCTTGACGTACACCGTCGAGGCGTTTTCAGTCGATGCACTAGCGAAGAAGGCGTACGACCTCGACCAGCAGTTGGGCCTGTATCAGTGGAACGGAAGCTACTTCACCAACTACCGCGGGGCGAGCGAGAAATATCTCGTCGGCACCGGACAGATCACCTATCTGCTTATGCCCTCCGGGGCTCTTTATCTCTGGGGTGGCACCATCGCCTCCAGCAGGCTCGTCGACACGCTTAGCCCGGCGTACTACGCCAACCCATCGTTGCTGCACAATGCCCAGGCGCCGACCTACACGCCGATTGGCACAAGCGACATTAGCGGCAGCGTTTCAGCGGGCGTGCTCAACCTGGAGCGTTCCGCCACCTATAGCGGCGATTTCTACGTTCGCGTGACGGCAAGCGACGGGATCGCCGCCGCCAGTCGGATGTTCGAGGTTTCGGTCGTCAACGCCGCGCCGCAGGTTTCGCCGATCGGGAACCTGGCCATGGCGTCGTCGCAGAGCACGCTGCGCGTCGACATTCACGCCTCGGACCCCGACGGCGATCCGCTACAGTATTCCGCCAACGTGGTCGCGCTTGATCCGCTGGCTACCAAGGCGTATGACCTCGACCAGCAGTTGGGCCTGTACCAATGGAACGGCAGCTACTTCACCAACTATCGCGGCGCCGGCGAGAAGTATCTCGTCGGCACCGGCCAAATCACGTATCTGCTCATGCCCTCCGGGGCTCTGTATCGTTGGGGCGGCACCATCGCGTCGAGCCGGCTGGTCGACACGCTAAGTCCAACGTATTATGCCGATCCGTCGCTCTTGCACAACGCTCAACCGCCGGCACTTAGCGCGATCTCGGGCAGCAGCGTTACGGCCAGCATGTCGGGGAACGTGCTGACCGTCAATCGTTCCCTCGGCTATAGCAGCGATTTTTACGTGCAGGTGACGGTGAGCGACGGTTTCGAACGCCGCCGGCACAACGTTCCGCGTGTCGACCGTTCCGACCGGCACATCACGGGCCGCTGCCGTGGACGAAGCGTCTGGAAGCCTCGGCGGGAAACTGGCGTGGGAGGCCGTGGCGTCGTACGCCAGTCTCGGCTTGGTGAACGATTCGAGCATAGAACTGCTCGCCGCGGCGCCACTCGACACTGTGACGGCCCGGCTTGGCGACGCCGCGCTTGGCAACGGTTTCGGTTTCGAACTGCTACCCGAACGTCCATCAACAAGCGTGGAGTCAACGCGATGGGACGGCACGTGGCGACACCCGGCTGCGTGGGACTCCTACGGGCAAAAGGCCGAAACCCGCGACGAATCTGATGCCGCCGACCTGATCATCTCCGATGCCGTCGAGCAGCGTGCACTGGACGAAGTCTTCGCTGGACTGAGCGATTTGTAGGCGCCGTCGTTCCATCGACAAGGCAATTCTCACCGCCGATGGTCCATGTCGCAGGCCCGACCATCGCAGGACAAAAGGCACTGTCGGCCAGAGTCTTGCCGGAGCACGACCTACGGACGGCGAGCTCTGTAGAAGACACTTCACAAGCAAATCGTTTGAAACCTCAGATCGCCGGTTCGGCCGCCACCTGATCAGCAGTGCGTTGCCCCGTGATGGCGAGATAGATTACCGGGATTAAGAGCGAACCATAGGGACCGACTACCAGGATGCCCAAGCCGCAGGTAAGTAGTACCAACGCCACGCTCGCCAGGCCGAAGACCAGGAGGATCAAAAACAACGTTAGCTTATTGCCCCTGGTCAATTCTCTTGAAGTGCGAAATGCGTCGGACACGGGCAGGCCGCGATCGAGAACCAGATAATAGAACTGCGAGAACATCAGGCCGAGAATTATACCGGGCACGATGCAAAGGATCAGGCCAACGTAGAAGATCAGGCTGAACAGGAGCAGCGCGAGAAAGATCTGCACGTAGTAAGGGCCTCCGCTGAACAGGTCCACGAACTCAGCGACTTCGCCGCGGGCCACTTTGAGCATGTAAATCATGAGTCCAATGCCCAGCCAAATTGAAATCAACTGAGCGATGACATTGCCTACAATACTGAAGGGCGCTCCGCCGCGCGGACCGACCATCACGCGGCCGACCATCATTAGTCCAAACACCAGTCCGTAACTAATGAGAAAATTGACCGCGAGAACTGCGAAGTAGGCGAGCAGGCAAGTGCCCCAGTTTGGCTTGAAGATCTCCCAAGTGCAACGAAAGATATCTCCAAAATCGATGGTCGTGGCTACAATCTCACCGGGCGGCGCGTTTCCTGGGTGTGGGGCAAACGCACTGGGAGATTGATAGGGGTTGCCGGGATCGGCCGCAAAGGGGCTTGCCGGCGCACCGCCCATCGCTGGAACGCTCATCACCGCACCGCACTGCGGGCATTTGGCCTGTTTGCCCGCCGTGTCGTCGTCCGTTCGCAACAGCGTTCCGCAATGCATACAGCGAAACTCGATGGGCATGGCTGCTCTCCTTCGACTGGCAGAGATTAAGAGACCCGGATGGCGCGGAAAGGCGTCCATTCAGCGACAACAACTTATCAGAGATGCTGTCTTCTCTGCAAGATGGGCTACCATACGTTCCGCGCGACGAAGAAGGCTATCGCAGCGGCGACCGCACAGAGCCAGAAACCAACGCGACGCGGCAAGTCGCCGGGCAACGGACGGCGGCCCGAAAGAACCCGAAGCTCACTGGCGGCAAGGTAGATCGCCAGCGGAAGCGAGACGACCCAAAGGGCGTTGTACCGAAGCGCCGCGGCGAGATGCCCGTGAAGCAATTCATGCGTTGCCCGCGTGGCTCCGCAGCCGGGACAATCCAGCCCGGTCAGCGTGTGGAACGAACACAGCGGCAGGTTCGCATCGGCCGGGTCGAACCGCCAGAGCAGCACGAGCGCCACCGCAAAGAGCAATGCTGTCACGACGGTCCGTTTCGTGGGCGCCACGCGGTATTTAGCAGCCGGCAGCACATCGGCCGGCACGCGTCGGTGAGATGCAACATCGCCCACGGCCGGACCCTTTGCCGCCATCGCACGACCTCAACTTCGGAATGACGCCTTCACAAATGGATCGTTCAGCACGACCAGCGCCCAGATGCCGAATGGCAATCCCAAGATGCAGCACGGCGAGATGCAAGGGATCAGGGCCACGATGGCGGAAGTCATCGCCAGCGAATAGCTCTCCAATCGCTTCATTTTCATGGCACCGATCAACACCAGTACTCCCATCACCAGAGCGAATGCTCCGGTGCCTATTAGGACTGGAGGAGTAAAGAACATCTGAAAATCGTTCCGGCCCTGCATCGGCGGACGACCGGCATTGACGGCCGCGGCCGTCATTAAGTTACCGAGAAGCCCGAACCCTTGGAGGATGATGCCGGAAATGGCCGTCACGATCAACCCAACCGCCGGCCCCGAGACCCGCTGAGCCGGCGCAACGGCATAGGCGTCGCCGTAGGGCGACTGATAGGGATTTGCCGAGTCGAAGCCTGGCGGCACGGTTCCCGGTCGAAAAGGGGTTCCCGCAGCTTCCGCTTCGCCGGCCGCGCTGTCCGAGCCGAGAGGCGCCAATGGGGGGGCGGCACTGCCAGCGGCGGCCGCCGGCACTTCTGTGAGCGCCCCACACTCCGGACATTGGGCCTGACGCCCAGCCGTCTCGTCCGGCGTTCGCAACAGTTTGCCGCAATGGCTGCATCGGAATTCGATCGGCATCGTAGAGTCCCTCCTTGGCCGCCAGCATACCAGAGGGATTGAAGATTGTCGATTGATGATAGATGATTGTTGGTTGTTGATTGCCTGCCGAAAGTCATCAATCAACAATCATCAATCAACAGTCTTCATGCTCTCAGCTTTCGATATCCTTGGTCCCGGCGGCCGGATTGCGGCTCGGCTGCCCAACTACGAGCACCGCAAAGAGCAGCTCGCCATGGCCGAGGCCATCCAGCGGGCGATCGACGAGCGCCATCACCTGGTCGTCGAGGCCGGCACCGGCGTCGGGAAGAGCTTCGCCTACCTCGTTCCGGCCATCTTGGCCGCCGCCGGCGAGAAGAAGTCGGACGACGAGCCGTTACGGCGCGTTGTGGTCTCAACCCATACGATCAGCCTGCAAGAGCAGTTGATGCAGAAGGACCTGCCGCTATTGCGAGGCGCCCTTCCGCTGGAGTTCTCCGCCATGCTGGTCAAGGGACGCAGCAACTACGTTAGCTTGCGGCGGCTGCAAAACGCCATGGCAAGGGCCGGCAGCCTGTTTGATCACCGCGAGGAGGTCGAGCAGTTGCGCCAGTTATCCCAATGGTCGAAGCAGACGACCGACGGCTCGCTGGCGGACCTCGACTTTCGGCCGGCGGCGGCCGTGTGGGACGAGGCGGCCAGCGATCATGGCAACTGCATGGGCCGCAATTGCCCCACGTACGCCGCGTGCTTTTACTACAAGGCCAGGCGCCGAATACAGCACGCGCAAATTCTGGTAGTCAACCATGCCTTGTTCTTCACCGACCTCGCCTTGCGCCGCATGGGCGCCAGCATTCTGCCGCAGTACGACACCGTGATTTTCGACGAAGCCCACACCGTCGAGGCCGTCGCAGGCGATCACCTCGGGCTGCGAATTACTGAGGGCCAGGTCGAATACACGCTACGGAAGCTATACAACGACCGAACGAACCGCGGGCTGCTGGTTTACCGCAAGATGACCGATGCGCAGCAGCAGGTCTTGGAGTGCTACGACCGAGCAAGCCGGTTCTTCGACAGCCTGGCGGCATGGCTTTCCGAGCAACCGAACGCCAACGGTCGCGTGCGTCAGGCCGGCATCGTCGCCAATTCGTTGGGCGAGGGCTGCGCAAACTTGTCGGCATGCTGCGGAAAGCCGCCAAGAGCATCGAAGCGCCCGAGGAGCGTCAGGATTTCGTCGCCGCGGCCGACCGGTTGGACGCCATCGCGGCCGACGTTGATGTGTGGCTGGGCCAGCAGACCGCGGAGGCGGTCTATTGGATTGACCTCAGCCGCGGCCGTAACCGGCGGCGGATCACATTGTCGTCGGCGCCGATCGACGTTGGTCCCGTGCTCCGCGACCAACTGTTCACGAAGGTCCCAACCGTCGTCATGACCAGCGCGACGCTGGCGACCGGCGGCCGGACCCCGTCGTTCGATTTCTTTCAATCGCGGGTGGGCCTGACTCAAACCGATACGCTATGCGTCGGCAGCCCCTTCGACTACCGCCGCCAGGCCCGGATTGTGATGCTCGACGGCATGCCGGACCCGTCGGCCGATTCCCGGCGATATGAGTGCTTGGCAATCGACATGGTGCGGCGCTACGTCGCCGAGACCGATGGCCGGGCGTTCGTCCTTTTCACAAGCTACGAGATGATGAAACGCGCGGCGCGGCGCTTACGCCTTGGCTTGGCCAACAGAAACTGGCCCTGTACAGCCAAGCGGATGGTTTGCCGCGGAGCCGCATGCTGGAGCTTTTCAAGGCCAACCCGCGATCGGTGCTGTTTGGCGTGGACAGCTTCTGGCAGGGCGTGGACGTGCCCGGCGACGCGCTGCAAAACGTAATTATCACGCGACTCCCGTTCAGCGTGCCCGACCGCCCACTGCTCGAGGCCCGGCTGGATGCCATTCGCCAGTCCGGCGGCAATCCCTTCCGCGACTACCAATTGCCCGAGGCGATTCTGAAGCTCAAGCAGGGCTTTGGGCGTTTGATTCGCACGAAGCAGGACACGGGCATGGTCGTGATTCTCGATCCTCGCATCCGAACGAAGCCCTACGGCCGCCTGTTCCTAGCCTCCCTGCCGCAGTGTCGGCAGGTGGTCCACGCCGTGGACTCTGACGACGCAATATAGACGGTAAGAAAGCTGCGCCGTTGAGGGAAGATCTGCCGACAAGTAGTTCTTACGCCTTTCTCCACTCTTTGGCAGCGGCGCGAGGGACGCATTTGCCGACCACGGTCACTTGCCGAGGAACTTGCCGGAAAGCAGCCATGAGACACCGCCGGTCGGCCTTTCGGTAATCCGAACGTCGGCAACCTCGGAAAGCGTCGTGTAGAGAAGTTCCCGACGCCGTTGAATCGTCGGCGGATTGTTCGGATCATCCCGGCGGAGATTTCGTTCCACAGAGTAACCATCCATTTGCGGTGGCCCGAGCGTGTCGAGAGCTTCCTGGATCGTCTCGATGGGCGAAAGAAGCTGAGCGAGACGCTCCTGTTCAGCGGGTGAAATCGCCGCAAACAACAGGTCTCGCCGTGACTCTGGAGCCGCACCGCCACAGAACGGGCAGTGGTAAATTACCAGCATCGACGGCCCGTCAAGACCGGGCTCTTGGTACGTGAACTGGTACTCGGATGTCTGTTGATCGAAGACAATCGGGTTGGCAAGGTCATCCGCGGCACGTTCGAGATAGCCGCACGTGCAACGGATGTCAGTCACGGACGCATGAGTTCGTCGCTCGCCCATTGAGGCACACCTATAATTCTCTGGCCGATGGATCCAAGATTGGGGAACGCAAAGAGGGACAGGCACGCTTATTTGGGCCTCAAGCAGCGCTCGACGCACGGTCTGAGACACTGCCCAACTGGTAGTAGAGCGACTCCCCCAGCCGCGTCAAGGACTGTGCGGTAGTGCTTCTCTGACTTTACCACGTTGACACATTGTCAGTCAGAACTCTGAAGGCTGACTCGTCAGCATCTCTCTCGGGCGTCGAGCACGAGGTCAGAGAACAGGACGTGCCAAGAGGTTGGCAGCATCGCAACGCCTGTCATGGCCGCCGACCGCTGGCGTCGGCGTTCTTCTTCGGTGGACCGTGGCGCGGGCCCTGGCGGGTGCCGCCGGGCGGCCGGCCGGCGTCCTGCGGCCGTGCCTCGGCCGGCCTGGTGTGTCGCAGGTACATCTGTAACAGCAACCGCTGCATTTCCTCGCCGGGCAGGACCAGCAGGCGCTCTTGTTCGGGCAGGCTTAGTCCGACAAAGAAATCGGCCAGCAACTCGTCGCTTGGGTTCAGCGGGCCTCGGTGGTAACGCTGTCGCGTCGCCCGGTGCATCCAACCGGTGACGATCCGCACTTGATCGGGCTCCGTTTTCGAGCCGAGCCACGTGCCGGTTTCCGGATCCAACTGTTGCCGAAGATCAGCGAGTTCCTCGGCCGTCAGTACCAGTCCCGAGCCGGGGCCACTGGGCTGCCAGCGCCGCGACATGGACCGCAGCATCATGCGGCGGCGCTCGTCTTGGGAAAGGTGTCGGATACTTGCCTGTCTTTCCGGCGGCAACGTCGCGATAAACTGGGCCTCGTGCTTGGCTGCAATCTTGTCCATCCATCGCAGCAACGTCTGCGTCTCCTTGTCGCTCAGCCGACGCGTGTCGTTGCGGGCACGCTCTTCCGCCAGGCGCTTGTTGACTGCCTCGATTCGTGCCGCGGGCGCCCCTCCTGCGAGATCGATCCATCGGTAAGAGGGCATGGTTTGCAGCCAATCGCAGTAGCGGTGCATCACGTCGAGCAGTTGCCCGGCATCCGGCGACCGCAGGATCGCCTCGTGGAGTTCCCTCACGCGCCGTTGCTCGCTGCCGTCGAGCGACGCCCACCGGTCCTGCAGCCGGGCCAGTTGCTCTTTTTCGGCGTCAGTCATGCGCTGGACGCGCTGGCGTCGTTGGGCCAGCGATTCCATCCACACCGGGGCGACCGCCGGCGAGGCCCCTTTCTCCGCGCCAAACGGAGTCTGATCGCGAAGCAATCGCAGGAACGCGATGTCGTCGATCTGGCGATAGTCGTCCAGGTTTAGCAGCAGCGGCAGGTCCTGTAATAGCTGCCGATTCGGATCCGGCGTAGCGAGCAAAACGGCAATGAAGCCAATCGCTATGGCCACGATCAGGCTTCCGGCGATGGCCGCAAGCCGACGGCGATGCCGCCGCGGCGCCGCGGCCCGGCTCCGATCGAGGTCCTCGCCGGCCGCCACCGCCACCATTTCCAACGTGCTCTGGGTAAAGACACCGCTGACGGGAACCGCATCGAGATCGTCCAGCAGGTCCCAGGTCCGCTGCATTTCGTGCAACCGGCGCCGGACGCCGGAGTCCGACGCGAGCATGGTTTCGACCCGGCGGCTGCCTTCGACGTCCAGCTCGCCGTCGAGATACGCCACAAGCAACTCGTCAAGCGGCGAGTGCTTGTCGCCAAAACCGTCGTTGGTGCGTGTCTCGTCGTCGGTCATGTCATCTCGGGGCGCACGCCGTGTTCGAAATACGGTTGCAGTACCTCGCGAAGGTTCTCGCGGGCTCGCGAAAGCAGCGATTTAATCGCCTGGGGCGTGAGATCCATCACGGCCCCAATCTCGGCATAGCTCATGTCCTCGAACTTGCTCAAGAGGATGGCCATCCGCTGCCGCTCGCCGAGCGACTCCATGGCCATTTGCACAATTTCGCGCATTTCGGCCTTGTCGAGTTGTCGTGCCGGCATTTGGCCGCTGCTCGCCTGAAGCATCGTGTCCAACGGCCGGGCGCCCATTGGACCGCTGTCGCGGGTTTGCAGGGTGATTTCGTGACGCCGCGAACGGCTTCGCAGTGCGTTGGCCGCCACGTGGTTGGCAATCGTGTAGAGCCAGGTAGAGAACTTTGCGCCGGGCTCGTAGCTTTCCCGCGCACGGTAGACCCGCAAGAAAACCTCTTGCGTCAGGTCTTCGGCCTGTTGCGGATCGCCAATCAGGTGCCGCAAGACCATCAACAGCCGGGCCTGATAGCGCGACACCAGTTCCTCGAAGGCGATCGCGTTGCCTTCCCGCACCTCAAGCATCAACCGGACGTCCGGGTCGAGCTTGTATCGGCGGGCGGAGGATTCGCTGACAACCACGGGATACCCCGTAAACGGAATGTGGCAGGCATCGTGCTCTGCGTGCCGTCGCAGGTTGCACGGCACGCGGAGCGCGCCTACGACGTGCGGTGTGAAGGCGGACGTGCTCACGCCACCCACACTACAGTGTAGCCGATACAGCCCGCAACGACCAGCCACCCCGTTTTGCAGGCGTGGTCCGCGTGCCTTTGCAGGTTGCGGCACGCGGAGCGCGTCGACGAGAGTTCGACTGGCAACGGAACCGGGGGGTCGTTACACTGAACACTGTTCCTCCGCCGTCAGGGGAAGATGACCATGATTCTGTTGATCGACAACTACGACTCGTTCACCTACAACCTGGTGCAGCGGCTGGGCGAACTCGATCCTTCGCTGGAACTGGAGGTCTATCGCAACGACAAGATCACGGTCGAGGAAATCGACGCCCGGCGGCCGTCGCACCTGATCGTTTCGCCCGGGCCATGCACGCCGGACGAGGCCGGGCATCTCGGTCGCGTGCGTTCGGCATTTTGCCAGGCAGGATTCCGCTATTGGGCGTATGCCTTGGGCACCAGTCGATCGGCCAGGCGTTTGGGGCGAAGATCGTCCGCGCCGGCCGGCTGATGCACGGAAAGACCGACGATATTCACCACGATGGCCGCGATCTGTACCAGGACTTGGCCAACCCCTTCACCGCCACCCGCTACCACAGCCTGCTGATTCAGCCCGACACGCTGCCGGACGAGTTCGAGGTCTGCGCGTGGAGCGACGCGCCCGACGGCAGCCGCGAGATCATGGGCATCCGCCATAACAAGTTCCCGCTCTATGGCGTCCAGTTCCATCCCGAGAGCTTCTTGACCGATTGCGGCACGGTGATTTTGGAGCGGTTTCTGAAGATTCGGAACTTGGGCGAATGAGTGTCACGCCAAGGCGCAACGACGCAAAGCGAGAGACTCTGGGTGGAACGGAGTCGCTTGCGGAAACCTCCCGGTTGACGCATCCTGCGCTCTTTGCGTCGTTGCGCGTTCGTGCGAGCCGACTGGTGGCCAACCGCACCTGCTCGTTGGGTTTTGCTGGCGCTCTGTTGTTGTGGCTTTCGCTGCCGCCGGTCGATTGGTGGCCTCTGGCCTGGGTGGCGCCGGTGCCGTGGGTGCTGTTGATCCGGCGCAACCGGATTGACGGCCGCCGCCCTTACACGATGCTGACCTTCGTCGGGTTCTGCTTCTGGCTGGCGGCTTTGCACTGGCTGCGGCTGCCGCATCTGTTGACGAGTCTCGGTTGGATTGCACTGTCGTTCTACTTCGCTTTTTATCTGCCGCTATTCGTCGGCCTTGCGCGCGTGGCGGTTCACCGTCTGGGGCTCTCCGTGGTTCTCGCGGCGCCGGTCGTCTGGACGGGTCTGGAACTCGCCCGGGCACACTTGCTGACAGGCATGACGATGGCCAGCCTGGGCCATACGCAATATCGCTGGATCGCGGTTATCCAGATCAGCGACCTGTTCGGCGCGTTCGGCGTCAGCTTCCTGGTAATGCTTGTCGCGGCTTCGCTGGCTCGGATGCTACCGGCCGGCGGCCGCTGGACGCTCTGGCCGGTGGCGCCGGCCGGGGCCGTGCTGGCCGCCGCGATCATCTACGGACATGTTCGCATGGCAGACAACCGGCTTCGGCCGGGACCGCGAATCGCCTTAGTGCAAGGCGACATCGACATCGAATTCTTGAATGACCCGAGTGCGAGAGAAGACCGGAATCGGCGCATCTTCAACCAATACTACGCCCTGTCGCGGCAGGCGGTCGAGCGGGACAAGCACCTCAATCTCATAGTCTGGCCCGAGACGATGTTTACCGGCCCGTTGGTGACGTACGATGACGGGTTCACGCTGCCGCCGGATTTCGAGGGCACGGCGGCCGACGTCCGCCGGGCGGGCGACGACGGCCGTTCGTGGATGTCGCGTTTGGCACAATCGCTCGATGTCCCGTTGTTGCTGGGCGTGGATGCCTACCACTTCGGCCGCGACGGCCAGCAATGCTTCAATTCGGCGGCGTACGTTGCCCGCGACGGCCGGTTCGTGGGGCGTTACGACAAAATGCACCTGGTGATGTTCGGCGAGTATATCCCGTATGCACGGCAAATACCGTGGCTCTATCGACTGACGCCGCTTACGGGCGACGCAACGCCCGGCTCGAAGCCGGTCGCCTTCGACGTCCGCGGCGCACGCATCGCCCCAAATATCTGCTACGAGACTGTGCTCTCGCACGTGATCCGCGGCCAGGTCGACATGCTGGCGGCCGAGGGCAGGGAGCCGGACGTGTTGGTCAACCTGACCAACGACGGCTGGTTTTGGGGGTCGAGCGAACTGGACATGCACCTGGCCTGCGGCGTGTTTCGCGCGGTCGAGTGCCGCAAACCGCTAGTGATCGCCGCCAACACGGGCTTTTCGGCATGGATCGACGGCGATGGCCGCATCCGCCAACAAGGTCCGCGGCGCGCGACCGGCGTCATCGTGGCGGAAACGCAACTCGATGGTCGCCGAAGCTGGTATCTCGTCCACGGCGATTGGTTCGCCGGCATTTGCCTGGTGGCCGCCGGATTATTCGGATTGGTCGGAATACTTCATCAACGCAAGGCATCACCCCCCTTACGCCGGGATGGCGAATTGTAGGGTGCATCCTTGCCTCATCGTTACGGCCGACGGGGGGTCTTTCGGTTGACATGTGAAATTGGGCGAAGTTATACTACAAGGGTGACATTGCGGCTTTCTTCGCAATGTCTGCGGGCATCTATTGTTAAGCAGGTTGAGCATGAATCTCGTCGGCAGGATTTTCATCGTCGCGATCTTGGTTATGAGCCTTGTCTTCATGGCCTTCGCCATGGCCGTCTACGCCACCCACAAGAACTGGCGGGACGAAGTGTTACGGACCCAGGATCAGGTTGCGCCGGGCAAACCGCTCGGGCTGAAGTATCAACTCGCCAAGGCCAAGGCCGATAACGCGCAGTTGAAGACCGAGGCCGACAAGTTGACGCAAGAGCGCGACGCCGAGAAGGAAGAGAAGGTTCAAGCGGTTGCGAAGCTGCAAACGGAACTGAAGCTTCGCCAGGACGAGTTGGCGGCTCTTCAGGCGAAACAGGCGGAATTGGAAAAGGCGCAGCGCGAGGCCGTGGCCGCGATGCAGGCCACGCAGGCCAACGCGACCGACTACCGAAAGGAGTTGGACACGCACCGAACGACGCTGGAAAATGCCCGCAAGGATCGCGATGCCCACTTCAAGCGAGTCACCGAACTGACAGACCAGTTGAACCAAGCCCAGAACGAAGAAGACCTGCTGAAGAAGCGGACAGCGGAGTTGGCGAAAGACCTGGCTAAGGCCGACGACGTGCTGCGGAAACACAATCTCGACAAGAACACAGACTATTCCAAGGTTCCGCCGATTGTCGACGGCATCATCACCGCAACGCCTGGCAAGGGCCTGGTCGAGATATCCATTGGTGCCGACGAAGGGCTCTTAAAAGGCCACAAACTTGAGGTATTTCGCATCGGGGCCGGACAGAGCGAGTATGTGGGCCGTATCGAGGTTGTCCAAGCAGCGCCGGACAAGGCCGTTTGCAAGATCGATCCGAAGTTTCAGAACAGCAATATGATGGTGGGGGACCGTGTCGCCTCAAAAATTGAATAGTCCGCAACGCGCTGCGGCGCCGGCCAGCTATCGCAAACCGCGGCCCGACTTCTACACGGTCCTGCTGGTGATTGCGCTGGTAGCGCTCCTCATTGGCATTTTGTTCTTGTTCTTGGAACTGAACTTCTACGGGATGAACGTCAAGGCAGGCCCGTCCGTGGGCCTGCTGCAGTCGACGCTCACCGATCGGCTGGCCGGGGGGCCAGCGTGCCTGATCCCTAATCTCTAACCCCTCATCGAGCACGGATGCTCTCACTTCCAAGTCTCTTGAGCCGCGTTCGCAGCGATCTGGCCGTGGACCTGGGCACGGCCAACACGTTGGTCTGCGTCGTTGGTGAAGGGCTGGTGCTCAACGAGCCGTCGATCGTGGCGCTGGAGCGGACCACCGGCCGCGTTCTTTCCGGTGGCAGCGCGGTCGGGCAACTGGCCAAGCAGATGGAAGGCCGCACGCCCGACTCGATTTCGGTGGTGCGGCCGCTCAGCAGCGGCGTCATTACCGACTTCGAGCTTTGCGAGGCGATGCTCCGATACTTTCTCGGCAAGGCCCGGCGGCCCGGTTGGCGGTTGAAGCCTCGCGTGCTTGTCGGCGTGCCGGGCTGCATCACGCCGGTGGAGAAGCGGGCAGCCTTCAACAGTGTGCATCGCGCGGGGGCGGGCCAGGTGTGGGTTATGTCCGAGGCCAAGGCGGCCGCCATCGGCGCCGGTTTGCCCATCGCCGAGCCGGTGGCGAGCATGGTCTGCGACATCGGCGGCGGGACGACCGAGGTGGCCGTGATGAGCCTGGGCGATACCGTCGCGGCCCAGAGCATCCGCACCGGTGGCGACAAGATGGACCAGGCGATCGTCGACTACCTGCGCCGTCACTACAGTTTGCGGATCGGCCTGCCGGCGGCCGAGCGGCTGAAGATCGACATCGGCAGCGCTTACCCGCTCGAAGACGAGCGCGCCGTGGAGCTTAGCGGCGTCGACACCGTCAGCAGCCTGCCGCGGAGGGCGACGGTCACCAGCGAGGAAATTCGCCAGGCGTTGGGCGATCCGCTCGAAGAAATTCTCGACGCCGTCAAGGCGACGCTCGATCGATGTAACCCCGAGTTGGCCGCCGACCTGGTCGACAACGGATTGGTTCTCTGCGGTGGTGGGGCCTTGCTGCGGCGCATCGACCGCTGCATCACCGAGCAGACCGGCCTGCCCGCCCGCATTGCTCCCGAGCCGCTGACGACCGTCGCCGAAGGGCTCCTGGTTTGCATGGAGCATTTCGGTCAGTGGCGCCGATGGCTGCAATCGAGCGAGGAGGATGTCTGAACGGCTTTACGAAGCGCCGGACGATCGCCGCAATTGGCCGCAGGCGGCGCCGATGCGGTCGCCCTTGCGATGGCGGATGGCGACGTTGAGCCCTCCGCGGGCAGCGACTTCGGCGAATCTGGCCGTCGCGGCCGGCAACGGAGTCCGATACGGCAGTTCACGGACCGGGTTGTACGGGATGAGATTGACCAGCGCCGGCCAGCCACGCAGCAGGCGTGCCAATTGCTCGGCATGCTGCGGCTGATCGTTGACGCCGGCTAACAACACGTATTCGAACGTTACGCGACGGCCCGTACGCTCGAAATATTCGTCGGCGGCTGCCAGGATCGCACGGAGGCCAAAGCCCCGATTGGCCGGCACCAACTCGTTTCGCAAGGCATCATTGGCGGCGTGCAGCGAGACAGCCAGGTGATATTGGCAGTTCGCTTGGGCCAGCCGACGGATTCCGTCGGGCAGTCCGACGCTGGAAATCGTGATGCGGCGGACGCTCAATCCGAGCCCCTCGCGGCTCACTACCGTATCCAGGGCCGGCAACAAGGCATCGAGGTTCAACAGCGGCTCGCCCATGCCCATCACCACCACGTGGCTGAGCCGTTCCGCCGGGCCAAGCAGCCGCTGAAGCTGCAATACTTGCTCGACGATCTCGCCCATCGTCAGGTTGCGGACGAAGCCGTCGATGCCGGTCGCACAGAACGCGCAACCCATCGGGCAGCCAACCTGCGTGCTGAGGCAAGCCGTGCAGTGGCGTTTGTCGTCGCGGAGCAACACGCACTCAATTCGCTGCCCGTCGTGCAGCTCCAAGAGGAGTTTTTCGGAGCCGTCGGCGGCCGTGCGATGCCGGACGACGCTGCTGCTCCAAATCCGGAACTGCGTGGCAAGCAAAGCTCGCAGGTCGGCCGGCAGATCGGTCATCGCCTCGAACGTCGCGGCCCGTTTTCCGAAGAGCCACTTCTGGAGCTGGCCCGCTCGATAGGCCGGTATGTCGTGGGCGGCAAACCAATTGCGGAGATCGACGGGCGTTTGTTCGAGGATGAAACTCAAGATGGCAGACTGTTCTTTCCAGTCATCCTATCTCGCCGCCGGCGTCGACCGGCGCCAGGATCTGGCTCACCTCGCGGCAGATATGCTGCTCGATGGCGCCCTTGAACAGCATTGCCGCCAGCGGAAGATGAAGGGCGAGACGGACCTGTTGTGGCTCGACGCCGACCGTGCCCGAAATCGCCATCCCCAGGGCCTTAAACGCGAACGAAAAGGTTCCTTCTTGCCATTCCTCTCGAAAATCGCTGATGCGGTCCCTGTATTCGGCCCGCGCGGCGTCAAACTTCTCCTTCAGCCGCCGCGCCGCTTCGGCCGGCGAGAGTTCGTGGGGAATATCGAGCGACAGTTGAGGCATAGGGTTCACGTAGCAGGCACACTCCGTGTGCCGTCGGCTGGAATATGCGAAACTTTGTAATGGGATGCGTCCTCGACGCACCACGTTTGGGCCACAGCTACGGCACGCGGAGCGTGCCTGCTACATGACATCATCCAATCTTGGCTTTCAACTCGTTGAGCAAACGCATGCCACGGCCTATTTCCTCTTTTTGCCGTGCCGGCTCCTGGGCGATCTCGCGCTCGATGGTCAATGGGCCGGCGTAGCCGATTTCATCCAGTGTGCGGAGGAACTTCTCCATGCCGACGGCGCCTTCGCCCAAGGGGACTTCGGCGCCCCACTCTTCTCTCGGCCGGGCGGCCCACTTGGCGTCCTTGCAGTGGACGCTGCGAACCCAGCGGCCGACCTTGCGCAGCGCTTCGATCGGCTCGCCCGATCCGTAGAGAATCATGTTGGCCGGGTCGAAGTTGACGAAAAGGTTATCGCAGCCAACGTCCGTGAGATAGCCCACGAGCGTGTCGGCCGCCTCCTGTCCTGTCTCCAGGTGCACGTTCTGCCCGTTGGCTTTGCACTGGTCGCATAGGACGCGCGTGACGTCGACCACCTGGCGATACACCGGATCGCTCTTGTCGTGCGGGACAAATCCGATGTGCAGACCGATGGCGTCGACGCCCAGGAGCCGCGTGAAATCGGAAATCTCCTTCATCTCGGCCAGCCGGGCGGCCCGGGTTTCCGTCGGGACGAGGCCCACGGTGCGAATTACGGCGGGAATGTCGGCGTAGCTTTCCCCCTCGAAACCGGCGAAGACGACCGTGATGCGGATGCCCAACTCCCGAAGCCGCGCCAGGAATCGCTGGGCCTGGTCCGCGGTCCGCGCCGCCTTGTGCGGCGTGTGGAGTTGTACGGTCGGAACGCCGAGTTCATGGGCGACTTCAAGTTTCACACCCAGGCCCGCGTCGATGCTGGCAAAAACGCCCAGCGGCCACTTGTCCATCGGTTGGTCTCCGGGGAATGAACGGCACGTGGAGCGTGCCTACTACCAAATGCCTACGACTTGTATCGCGTCAAGTCGGGCTTGACGTCTTCCGGCGTCTCGTCGCTTTCGGCGTCGAACCATTCCTTCTTGAACTCGATGCGGCGCCCCTGCCGCGCGGCCATGTTCGCCACCAGCGCGATGACCGCGTCGCCGAGGGCCACCTCGGGGCGGCAGTGCGGCAAGTTGCTGGTCGACGGGTTGCGGATGCACCATGCCCAATGTTCGAGTTCTTCCGTGTACCCGCGATCGGCCGGCACGGTGCCCAGGGCGCCGATTGCCGCCGACTCGGGATCGCCGTCGCCCTTGGGATCCACCAACAGGGCCGACCGGCCGACCCGCGTGCCGAACTTTGCCGGGCCAAGCGTGGTCTTGGCGGTCGTGGCATCGGTCTTGAAGAGCATCGCCTCCTTTTCAGTCTCCAATAGCAGCGTGCCTTCGGTGCCGAGAACCGTCTCGCCGTAACCGCCGAAACCGTTGCCGTTGATCGAGGCGTATTGTACGCCGATCCGCTTCTGGCTGGCAATCGGGTCCTTGGCATCGTAGCCCGGCGCGGGAAACTCCAACAGGGCATAGACGTGGTCTTCGACGTCGCGGTCGGGCGGAAACAGAGGGCGGTCGGCGGCGGCCGACACGCTCAACGGGTGCTGCTTCTGGCCGCCGTGCACTGCAGCAATAAAAATGCCCGCCGCGTCGAGTTGATGGCTGCCCAACTCGGCCATCAGGCCGGCGCCGGTACGGTCCCAAAGACGCCATCGGATCAGTTCCTCGATGGCCGGCCGATTGTAGATCACATTGCCGGCGCTGTCTTTGAGCTTCCGGTCCTCGTAGCCGAACTTCGCGGCGTCGATCACGTCTTCGATCTGGGCACGCTTCTGGGCCACCTTCTCCTGCCATGTCGACACGAGGTGGCTATTGTCGCGCTTGGCCTTCTCCAACTCGGCGAGCCACTTCTTGAGGTCCTTCTCAAGCACGGCGGCCTGCAGGTCCTCGGGCTTTGCCTTCCGGGGCATCGGCTGCTGCCAGCTATCGTGACCCGGCAGATTGCCGCGATGCCACTGCGCGCGTACGGAGTGCAGTTGCCCGAGCAAACCCTTTCGGATCAGTTGCACGGCGTTGTCGTAGAGGATGTTGTAGTGACGCTGATGCCCTGTTGCCAGAAACAGCTTCGACTGATGGGCGACGCGGGTCATTTCCTTGCACTCGTGGACCGTGTGGCCCATCAGCTTTTCAGTGAACACGTGCAGTCCTGCCTTCATGGCGGCCACCGCAGCCGGGGCGTGCAAGTGCAGGGGCAGAGCGATAATGACCGCCTCGATGCCGTCTTGCTTGGCGTTGGCCAGCAACTCCTCGTAGGGCCCGTAAACCTTGACGTTCTTCCGCGCTGCGTCCTCGTCCTTCCAGTCGAAGACCGACAATAGACCCGGCCGGGCCTGATGTGCCGAATTGCTGTAGTAATCGCCGTGGAACGCCCGCCAGACGTTGTAAGGCCGGATGTCGGCGATCGACTTGACGGTGATATATTTCGGATTGATTGCGCCGATCAGCACGCTGCCCTCGTCGCCGGTGCCGATCACGCCGACGCGAACCGGCTCGGGCACGGAATCGCCGTAGCCGTAGTACAGCGGGCCAAGACCCTTCTTCGGCTGCGCATCGGTCTTGATCGTCTTCTTCAACAAGTCGCGGCGGACGACTTTGTTGCCGATGGCGGCGTTGAAGTTCTCGCGACCAATTGCTTTTTCTTCAGGACTGAGATACATCGGACGTTACTCTCGGTGAGGTGGATGTCGTGGAATGGGTGGCACGTCCCCGAGCGCAGCGAAGGGCGTGCCACCCAACGCAGGGTGCCATCCAGCACTACACTCCTGATGTTGTTACGGACTGTTTGGAACTCGGACGTACGGTGGGCGAACGTGCCGTCGGGCGTCTCGTCGTTGTTGACGTCGAACCACTCCTTCTTGAACTCGATGCGTTTCGCCTGCCGGGCGGCCAGGTTCGTCGTCAGGGCGATAACGGCGTCGCCCAAGGCGGTCTTCGGTCCGCAACGAGGCTGGTTTTCCGGGCTGCGATTGCGGATGCACCAAGCCCAGTGCTCCAGTTCCTCGGTGTAGCCCCGGCTGACCTTGGGTCCGCCGGTGGCCTTGGCCACGGCCACCGGCGCCCCGCTGGCCTGGGTGTCGAGGGTCGGTCCGCTGCCGCCGCCCGAAACCTTGATGCCGCTCCGCGAGCCGGGACCGTTGATGACGGACAGGTCTTGCTCCTTTTCCAGCACGAGTGTTGCCTCGGTGCCGAAGACGATCTCGCCGTAGCCCTCAAACCCGTTGCCGTTGAGCGATGCATACTGCACGCCGATCTTCTTCTGACTGGCGTACTTGTCTTTCGGATCGTAGCCGGGAGCGGGAAATTCGACAATGCAGTAGACGTGGTCCTCAATGTCGCGGTCGGGCGGGAACAACGGCCGGTCGCGCGGCGGCACAGACCCTAAGTGGCATCTGCTTTTCGCCCTGGTGAACGGCTGCGACAAAAATGCCGGCCGCGTCCAACTGGTGGCTGCCCAGTTCGGCCATCAGGCCTCCGCCCGTGCGGTCCCAGAGCCGCCAGCGAATCAACTCCTCGGTCGCGGGGCGATGGTAGACGACGTTGCCGTGGGCGTCCTTGATCTGGCCCTTTTCGTAGCCGTATTTCGCGGCATATTTTTCCGTTTCAAGCACTGCGTCGGCGATTTGGGCGTCGACCTGCTCCAGGCGATTGCGCCACAAGTCGACCGCCGTCCCGGTTGACGCGGCCAACTCCTTCTGGCATTGGTTCCGCCTCTTGACCAGTTCCCTGGCGAGCCGGTCGCTCGGCTTGACGTCTCGCGGCATCGGCTGCTGCCAGCTATCCTTGCCGGGCAGATTGCCGCGATTCCACTGGGCGCGGATATAGTGCAGTTCGCCCAGCACGCCGCGCTTGATCGAGTCGACGGCGTTGGCGTAGAGGATGTTGTAGTGGCGCTGGTGGCCGGTGGCCAGGATCCGTCCGGTGTCGGCCGCGGTCCGGGCCATGTCCTTGCACTGGCCGACGCTGTGGCCCATCAGCTTTTCGGTAATCACGTGCAGGCCGGCGTGCATGGCGGCGATGGCTGCCGGTTGATGCAGGTGCAGCGGCAGGGCAATGATGACTCCTTCGAGCCCATCGGCCTTGGCCTGCTTGATCAGTTCTTCATAGCCGCCGCCCGTGTAATCGTAGACCTTG
The DNA here is from genome assembly GCA_963789525.1 of uncultured Planctomycetaceae bacterium. Lineage (GTDB taxonomy): Bacteria > Planctomycetota > Planctomycetia > Pirellulales > Thermoguttaceae > CAVXFB01. Next base: position 439,904 of record CAWBLA010000002.1, on the reverse strand, counting down.
ACGTGCCGCCGGGCCTCGTCTTCGGTCTTCCAACCATACTTGGCCATCAACCCTGGCCGGGCGGCCATGGCCGCCTCGCTCGAATAATCGCCGTGAAACGCCCTCCATACGCTATACGGGCGGATGTCGGCGATTGACTTGACTTCGATGAACTCGGGGTTGATCGCGCCGATCAGCACGCTCCCCTCGTCGCCGGTGCCGATCACCCCGACGCGAAGCGGCGAGCCGACCGCCTTCTCGTAGCCGAAATAGAACGCGCCAAGACCGCCGCCGGCGACCACACCTGCTGCCACGCCTCCAATGATGAAGTCGCGACGCGAAACGCCGTGGTCGATCGGCTCGTTGGGTGGAAGTGGGTTCATAGGATTCACTACGGTTGCGATTTCTTGGGGACTATCCCAATTTTCGTGTCGGCGAAAATGGGACTGTCCCCTCTAGGATGCGTTTTTATTCGCTCTGCGATTAACGAGCGGACGGAGAATAAATCGGTTGAGGAAATAATCGAGTCCGCCCCAACGCCCGGCCGCCGTGGCGGAGACGACCAATAGGGCGACCATCTCGACGAAATCCTTATTGATCAGCAACGCGTGGCCGACCACGTGTGGATCGGGCGGGTAGAACGTCGGCCAGGCCGGCTGCGTTGCTACGACGAAACACATGAAAGCCGCCCCGCCCAGGGCCGCCAGCGGCGTGCAAAGGCCGAGTATCAGGCACAATCCGATCGCCGTCAGGGAATACGTGACGGCAAAACTGAGCTGCTCAGCACGACTCCATCGCAAGGGATTCCAACTCGCGGGCACCGTGCCCAGCTCTCGCTGCTGGGGGTCCAGCAATGCGTAGAGGCTGTTCTTATAGGCCGTCTCTTGCGCTTTGACGTCGTTGATCCATTGGTCGGCTTCCTGCCGCAGTTTCATCATCCGGTCCCAGCGGCGCTGTTTCTGAAACGCGGCCTCCTGGTTGCGCTCTTTGTCGCTCTCGAAGCGATCGAGCGCGCCGAAGTAGGCGGCGATGTCGTCGACGTTGTCGGCGAAATACGTCTGGAGCTTCTTGTTGAAATCCTTGTAGGTTGCGTCGGCTTCCGATTCGAGCTGCTTCTGCCGTGCCTCCGCCGCCTCGTCCGGCGAAGCCGGCCGATAGTAGTCGACGAACTGTTGGCGGATGTCGTTCCACCGGTCGGTCACCGGCGTGGAGTCGATCATCTTCTTGCCATCGCGAGTTTCGACGTGCAGGCGCTCTCGGCCGTTGATGTCGGGCAGCATGGCATAGAAGAATGCGCCACCGGACCCTTTGCCGTCGTCAAGAACGGCTCGACCTTGAACTCGTCGGCGTGCGTGATCTTCCACACGCCTTCGTAAAGAAAATGACATCCCAATGCCAACCGCAGGGCGACCAGGGTCACAACGGCCAGCATGCCAATGTGAAACCGTTGAGTGCTCAGGGGAATCTCCTTCGCATGTTCCACGCCCCGGCCGGCAGCCGTCGAGCGTGTCGGGCCATCGCTAAACGCGGTTGAAGGCGGGCAACCGGCAGGAGAGCCGTCAACCGCACACTCGGGGGGACGCCGCCAGTGGCTCTCCACCGTTGATTATAATCGCTCGTGAAACAGGACACCAGGGGCACGTAGCGGGCAGGCTTCGCGTACCGTGGACACCCAATTCGTAGGGTGGGTCGAGTGCAGCGAGCCCCACCAGCGAGGATGCACATGGTTCTGGTGGGGCTCGCTGCGCCGACCCACCCTACACGAATCTCGCACCGCTATTTAGATGCGGATGAACGTCTTGTTCCGGTACAGGTACCACAGCAGAACCCAGAGGACGAGGAACGGAGCGCGCAATCGCCGAGGGCGTGGCCGATGCGGACTAGCGGCTCGAACTGCGTAGCCGTCAGGTTGGTCTGAATTCCGCCAACCAGTCGGTTGCCGATGCCGTGCAATTGCGAGCTGAACAACTCTGCGCACATATAGGCCAGGATCGCGTTGGAACCGATCACGATAAAGACGAACGACCAACGGCGGAACTTCCACACGTCGACCACCAGGTAGAAGACTCCCAGCAGCAGATAGCATCAGGCCGCCGGCCCAGAAGACCATCGAACTGGTACCAGATGTGCTTGATGATCGGGCATCGCCATGGCCAGCGCGGGCACGGCTCCAGGCCCAACCCACGCCCATACAGGCCGCGCCGATCACCAGCAGCCAAGCGACCTTCTTCCACGGCGCAAGACCACTTCGCAACAGGTGGCCCGAGAAAACGCCCATCAGCACCGTGCCGCCGAAGGCCATGCTGCTGAGGATCCACGTGTAGTGGGTGCCGTCGCGGAAACGGCCAAGATCAGTTCGTCGACGTACATGGCCAGGTTGTGCGTCGGATCCCACGGCCCACCGGAGCCAGGCACCGGAACCAAAATGAGCAGCAGCCAGTAGCCGACGAGCAAGGCGGCCGCCAACGCGATCTGCCCAGACCACGCGCAGATTCAAGAGCGCCAGCGATGCGATGAGATAGCCGCAGGCAATCGATTGCAGCGTATTCGAGTACAAGCGGAGGCTGCGACGGTAAAGTCCAGCAGGTTGCCCTGACGGCGATCCCGAGGACATAAAGGACCAAGAAGCGAACGAAGACCTTGCGGTAGATCGCCGCCTTGCTCTGACCCGCTTCGATGCGCCGCGAGAACGAAAACGGCATGGCGGCGCCGACAATGAACAAGAACAAGGGCATAATCAAGTCCCAGGCCGAGAAACCCTCCCAGCCGACATGATCCATCTGGGACGTAAGCCAAGCTGGCGCCGGCCGGACAAACAACTGCACCAGGCCCAGGAAGACGGCCCCGCCGCCGACGATCCAAAACATGTCGAAACCGCGCAAGGCGTCAATTGAAACAACGCGGCCGCCGGACGGGGCCGGAGATGGAGCGGCACTCATGATCTGCGGGCCTGTACGGAATTTTGTGTCAACGGCGTCATCGTGGCGGCGTCTCCGGGCAAAAAGGACAGTCCCATTTTTGTTGACACAAAAATCGGGACAGTCCCTGATCTGCTTCTCGCACGAAGGCAAACACAAGGCGGGAACTGGCCCCAAGCGGCCAGACCAGCGGAGTATAGCATCGGCCCGGATGCAACACAAATTTCGCCACAAACCTCTTGACACGGACCAACTACTGTACTATCGTAGTAGTACAGAGGCCGACCATGTTCTTCCAAATCGAGTTCGGAAACGGCTTGGCAATCTACGACCAGGTGGTCCGGCAACTGAAGTTTGCCATCGCCGGCCAACTGCTCAAAGAGGGAGAACTGGTGCCGTCGGTCCGCGAACTGGCCCGTGAGTTGACGATCAATCCCAACACGGTCGCCAGGGCGTATCGCCGGCTGCAAGACGACGGCGTCCTCAGCGCGGTCCGCGGAACCGGTCTGGCCGTGGCCGCGGGGGCTGAGACGCAATGTCAGAACGAGCGGGTCGAACTTATCCGCGCCCGGCTCGAACAAGTCTTGTCGGAAGCCCGACGAAGCCGAATCGATCCCGAACAGCTTCAGGCGATGGTTGAGCAGCAGTTACGCGGCAGTGACGAGCGAAACGGACCATCCGGGAGCCTTGCATAAGGAATAGCCACTCATGGCATCGATCATTCGACTTGACCGACTGACCAAGCGGTTCGGGTCCGAAATGGCCCTCGACCGGGTTTCGCTCGACGTACAGCGAGGTGTGGTGTTTGCCATGCTGGGCGAAAACGGGGCGGGCAAGACTACTGCCATCCGGATCATGCTGGGGCTTGCCGAGGCTACGGCCGGACGCGCCGAGGTGCTGGGCCTCAACAGCGCCAAGCAGGGGATCGATATCCGCCAGCGCGTCGGCTACGTGCCCGAACGGCCAACGCTCTACGACTGGATGACGGTCGAGGAAATCGGCTGGTTTGCCGGCGGCTTCTATGGGCCGGGTTTTGTGCCGGAGTATGCCCGGCTGGTCGGCCAGTTCGCCTGCCGCCGAAGAAGAAACTCAAGGGACTCTCGAAGGGGATGTACGCCAAAGTGTCGTCTGGCGCTGGCCTTGGCCCATCAACCGGAACTGTTGATCCTCGACGAGCCCACTTCGGGCCTCGACGCGCTGGTGCGGCGCGAGTTTCTCGACAGCATGGTCGATCGTGCGGCCCAGGGTCAGACCGTCTTTCTTTCGAGCCATCAGATTGGCGAGGTGGAGCGCGTGGCCGACGTAGTGGCGATCCTCCGCAAGGGCCGGCTGGTGCTGGTCGAGCAACTCGACCAGTTGAAAGCGTCCGTACGGCGGCTGACGATCACGATAACCAACGGCGACACGACGCTGCCGGTTTTCGGCGGCCATGTGCTCTCGCAGCGGTGGAAGGCACGGCAATGCCAGGCGATCGTGCGCGGCATGGGCGAGCAGCAATTGGCGATGCTGCGGCCAGACGGGGATCGGCCAGGTCGACGTCCACGCGCCGAGCCTGGAAGACATTTTTGTCGCCTTTATGCAGGCTGAAAACGGCATTAAGCAAACGACCATGCAGCCGGAACAACCGTTGGCGGAGGAGGCGTCGCAGCCATGAGCCTACCATTGTTCCGGCGCTTGATCTGGAAGGAGTATCGTCTACAAAGGGCGCTTTGGTTGGCCGTGGCGGCGATCTCCTCGCTGTTGATGCTGCTGGTCTACGCGGTCGGGGCCGGCTCGCTGTCCGAGGCGGAACAATGGCACCCGTTGTTCGGAATCGCCCTGGTGTTTCCGGCGCTTTACGCCCTGGGTTGCGGTGCCGTTTTGTTTGCGGGCGAGCACGAGGCGGGCACGTACGAGTTCGAGCGGGCCTTGCCGGCCCGCCGCAAGTGTTTTTCTTGCAAAAGTTGCCGTCGCATTGCTGAGCACCGCGACATTGTTCGGGCTGACGTGGTTGATGGCAACCGTCTTGAGCAACTGGCGTCTACTCGGTCATGAAGAGCTTGCGGCGGCGTGGGCGACGGTCGGATTTTTCGCGGTGGAACTGCTCGTTTGGGCCGTCCTGTTTTCGCTCGTGACGACGCGCGTGCTATTGGCCGCGATCCTCGGCGTGACGTTCGCCTCGATTGCCACCTACAACATTGTAGAACTCAGCAATCCGCAGTCCGTCGGCGTGACAATGAATATGTACATGGATGCCTTGCCATGGCGCATCGCAGTCGCGGCATTCGTGGCGCTGTCGACGTTTGGCTTGGCTGCCGCTGGTTCCAAGATCGCCGTCCGGGACGTTGGCGGCTTCGGGCGCAGAAGCGGTGAGCCCTGCCGTGTCATCGATGATTGCCGGCTCATTTCGCCAACCAACGCGTTCATCGATTCTCGGCCGGCTCGTCTGGCAACACTGGCGACAATCGCGGCCGCTTGTCGTTGCGTTCGTCGCGATGTGGATCCCGTTGGCCCTGATGGCCCTGGACGGCGGTTTTCGCTGGGTGCTAAGGTTGAGCGTCGGACGGAGATGGAGCGAACCTGAGAGTATTGTCGTTGCCCTGGGGGTGTGGCTGGCGGTCGTCAGTGCGCCGCTTTTCGGAGTGTGCCGCGTTTCATCCCGATCAATGGAACCGGAGCTACCGCTTCCTAACCGACCGCGGCGTGGCGGCGAAACACGTGTGGCTGAGTCGACAACTCGTCGCTTGGGCGGCCGCCCGTGGCCATCTTCGTAGTGGTTCTACTGGTCGCGGCTTGCCTCAGCATGTTGTTGTTGCTGCCGATGCTCGGCATGCCGGACGAGCGGCACTCTCTCGTAAGACTCGGAGATCCGCTCGTAATTGGCATGGTCGGGCTAACGGCCATCCTCGGCTATGCCGTTCTGGGCATCACGGTTGGGCAACTGTGCTCCATGGTGTTTCGAAGCGGCATCCTTGCGGCATTTTTCGGTTTGTTGCTGACGATCGTGCTGGTTTGGTGGTGTGGGATGATGCACTTCTGGGGCATTAGCTGGCTGTGGTCGGCCGCGCCAATCCCGGTGGTACTGCTGCTGGCCACGCGCGTTCGCACGCGGAATTGGCTCTTGGAGCGGAACACATTGCGGGCGTGGCTGCCGATGGTGTTGGTGCTGGCGATTCCCGCGCTGGCGATCTTGACGGTCGTGCCGCTGTATCGCGTCTACCAGATACCCGCGGTCGATCCCGGTTTCTCGCCGGCCGAGTTGGAGCGGCCTATTACGCCGGAGGAAACGGCGACTTTGGAGCTATATCAAAAAGCGTCGCAAACACTCGTGCCACTGCGAAGAAAAGAGCCTGCGCCCGACTCGAAGGCGCAGGAATCGGACGCGATCAAGCTGACAAGCGAGGAAATTGCCTGGGTCGACGCAAACCCGGAGCCGATTGCACTCGCGATGAAGGCCAGCCGCGGAGACCTGCATTTGCGGGCGAAGGACGTTGCGCAGGGTTCCAGGATTCCCCGCTTGGCCGATCTGCTCCTGGATAATGGCTCGCCCGCGCTCCAGCAGGCAGGCCGGCTCGACGCGGCATTGCAACGGTATTTAGCGGTGATCCGAATCGCGTCGCAACTCCGCAGCGGCTGGTGGTATTATCCGACGCCCGACATGATCGAGCGCAAGGCATACGTCCGATTGCTCGATTGGTCGACCGCCCCGGGGCAGAAACCGGAGCAGATCATTTCGGCCGCTCGACAAATTGAAGCCCTCACTGCCGATCTGCCCATCGGCAAAAGTGAGATCGAGATCGAGTACTTGCGGACGCGCAAGGCGCTTGGGGGCGATCTGTCGGCCGTCGCCGGCCCGAAGGCTAAGATTCCAGCCACGACGATCGTTTGGCTGCACCTGCCCTGGGAGCACGCGCGGGCATTACGGCTGCTTAATCTCCTTACCCGAAATGAACTCGATGAGCTATCGCGGGCAGAAACAGCCGCCCACGAAGGTCAAAGAATCCCGCAGCCACCCTCCCGATGGGTCTTGCCTCGCGAACCGGCATACGCCATCCGACAAACGATCTATGCCCCGCCGATTGAGTACGGGGTGCTGCCGGCGGGCGACCTGGTGCGGCAGTATGCTGCGGTGGAGACGCTTCGCCGGGCGACTGCGCATTATTCTGGCCCTCGAAGCGTGGAAGCTCGAACACGGCTCGCTGCCGAAGAAGCTGGACGAGCTTGCCGGCAAGTATCTCGGCCACTTGCCGGTCGACCCCTACTCAGGCCAGGCGTTTCGCTATTTTCCCAATGGACTGAAGATCCCGCTCAACTGGTCCCGGCCGTGGGAAACGGCTTGGCTCTACGGGTCAAATTCGGAGGGCATAATCCCAGCCGGCACACCGTTCATCTGGTCAACTGGTGCAAGGGTCGAATTCCATGAGAGTCTCGACGCGCTTCCCAAGCAGACGCTCCTCGACAAGTACGGCATTCACACCGATTATGGAAATACGTGGGACCGGCAGCGCCGGCCGCTTTCGGAATATGACATTTGGGAGGCAGGCTGGCCGTTTGCGATCCCTGAGAAAGGCAGACCTGTGAAGAAACAGCGCACTCAATCAGCGGCGCCGTTATTCTGAACGAAGCGAAGAGTCTTTTGTGAATTCTGGGTTTCGGGCAAGCTCTTTCTACTGTTCCGTCTCGTAGTGTTCGATGAACGGCCAATAGAGCTTGAAGTTGAACTCGGGGCTGTTGTCGATGTCGTGGCAGGTGAAGCACTGCTGCTTCTTCGACTCGGCCTTGGTAATCACCATTGCCTTTCGGAGCTTTTTCTGAAGCTCCTCGTTGCCCGAGCTCGGCGTTGGCGTGCTTTTCGCCGGGCCCGTGGCAATCCTCGCAGCCGGTGTTAACCAGTTGCGGCGTCTTCTCCTTGCTCTCGTAACCGCTCTGGTACGGGAAGAACCTGCCGGGATTCCAGCCGGTCACGTGGCAACTGACGCATTCGGGATCGAAATTGCGCGGCGGATCGAGATTTCCAAGGGTATCGTAGGCGTGGCCGTGGCTGGACCTCTTCCAGATGTCGTACGACGATCTCGTGGCACGATTCGCATTCCTTCGAGCCGATGAACCGACCGTTGGTCTCCAACTGCGGATGCGGCACCGGCCGCAGTCCCAGGCCCGCAAAACCGATGATCTTCAGTTGCTCCTGATAGGCCGCCATCAACATTTTCATGTCGGGCGAGGCGGGGAATCGCGAATCCAACGGCACGCGCTGATAGCGAACCGGCCGGTCGCGCTCGTCGAAGAGCCCCAGCACGATGGCGTTCATCCCCTTGTAGCCGACGGTGATCAGCGGGGTCTTTGTGCCGGAGATCATCGGTTGTGCCATCGAGGTCGCGGGGCGGTTCCGGCATGCCCGTCGGACGTGACCACCACGTTGAACTCGGGGAACTTCTTGCCCAGCGCGATCGATTCGTCCTTCGTGGCGTGGGCCAGCAGCACCAGGTAGTCGGCCTTCTGCTTCAGTTCCGGGACGATCTTCTCCAGGGCCTCTTCGGGATCGAGCATTTCGATTTCGTCGTCGTGAATTTCGTCCTGATACTTTTTGCCCAGGATGGCCGTGACGCCGATTTTCATGCCGCCGGCCGTCGATGACGCGGCTCTGTGGCGTAATGTCGCCCGGCTTGCCCGAACAGCCCGACGTTGGCGGATACGAACGAGGCTCGGCTTGTCGTCGACGCCGGCCGCCACGGCGACCAATTCGCCGGCCGGCAGCCGCAGGTCGTCGGTCGCCAGAATGCGACGGCATCGTAGCCCATCTTGCGTTTGCCCTCGACGGCCGTTTGGAACTTCAGCTCCGCCTGGCGGCCGAAGCCCTGGACCAGCCCGCCCGACGTCCAGCCCCACGACCGGCCAGCCCTTCTGGCGAAGCTGCTTGAAGAAGGTAGCGCGGCGGCTCATGCCGCCTTTCATGCGGTCCAGGCCCGCACATCCGCACGGCTCCATATAGCCCTCTTCCATGCCGGTGATGACCAGCGCCACCTTGGGCTTCGGCCAGCCGACGAAGATTGGACCGTTCTCCTTGATCGGATCGAACGGTATGCCGCTGTTCTTGCCGGTTTGCGGCTTGCCAGTCTTCGGTCGTGACGGCCGCTCGGGCGCGGCGGCCTCGGGTTGTGCGCTGTCCGGCGGACTAACGCTGCGAAATGGAGCGGACGGTTGCGGCGGCGCGATCGTGACGGACCGCATGGGCGGGGACGGCCCCTTTTTTGCCGCCGCGAGAACGGGCACTTCGACCGGGTCGCGGGCCGGCTTGGCCAGCGGTTCACCCGACGGCACGACCGGCGGCTGCTGAAACTCCGCGACGGGCAGTTTCACCAGCGGTAGATCGTCGTCGGCCGATTTTTGCGGTGTCCGCGCTTGCGGCTCCTTGTCGGTCGGCTTCTCGGAAGCAGAGGGGCAACCGGTCGTCGTCAATAGCAGCGTCGCAAGCACGACCGCTGCAAAAGGCCGAACTGTTCGCAGTAGCGGCATTTGCTCGTCCTTGATAAAAAAAAGCGTTCCGTCCTATCCCTCGATAGCAAGCCGCAGTGGAATCCGAAATTCGGGCAAGCGTGGATCCGCAGTCTGCAAGACAATTTCGGCGGGCTCACCTTGCCGTGCGCCGAGGAAGGCCGCCGACGGGCTCCCGGGCGGAACCTCGATAGTCAGAGGGATCTCGACGACCACGCCGTCGTTGATGTCTCGCGCCTTGCCGATGGCGACGGAAATGAAGCTTGGCTTGACCTCTGCCACCTTCAGCCGCAGGTCGTGTCGCCACCGCCCGCGGACCACCAACACCACAGTTCGCTTCAAGCCTTTGTCGTGCGCGACGTGACCGAGGTACAAGGCGTTCTCTTCGTTGTCCCAGCCGCGGCCGACGACCGCAATGTCGCTTTCGACGGCTCCGCTGATCGGCACCGAAACGGTGGGAGACGACGCGATGTTGGTCTTCAGAAGGAGGGTCTGCCGCAGCGGCCCTGGCGGCAAGCCCGGCTTCACCGTCACCTTGACGACAAAGCCGCTAAGGGCCGATTCTTTTTTCAACTCGTCCGGCGAAAGCGGTTGTAAAGCCACGTCGAAATAGGGGGCGGCGGCGGCCTCGGACCATTCGTGGCCAAGGAGTTTGAGCGGCGTCTGGATGTGACACAACACCAGCGTACTTGCCGAGGCAGGTTCGTCCATCGAGAGATGCGGGAACGCCAGGTCGGATGGGACAACTCGCACCTGGGCGATGACATTGCCGGAAAGCGTCAGCGTAATGCGCGGCCGACCAGGGTCATTCGTAAGCACGTCCACGGTGCTCCGAGCCGATCCGGCCTTGCCGTTGGGCGTCCACGTGACGGCGACTTTGGCCGAGTCGCTCGGGGGCAATGGCGATCGCTCGACGTCCACGTCGATGGAATTCCCGTTCAACGTGCCCCCGTCGGCAAGCGAAAGTGGTGCATTGCCGTCATTGGTAAACACGAAATCGTGCCGGTATTTCGTCCCGTTTACCACGGTGCCGAAATCGTACTCGGTCCGGTCGACCGAGACTTTCGACTCCGGCTCGTTGCGAGCGGACGCGGCCTGTCCACTCTGGACGGTCTCATCCAGCCTGCGGTCCCATGGGGCCGACTTGAAGCGCCACACGGCCAGGCCGCTGCCAAAGGCCGCACCAAGCGCGAGCGCCATCGTGGCGAAAAGTAGCGATCTCATGAACCGGGGTCAGTGGCGATAATATTCTGATGGCGTTGCACAGGAACTATTTTTTCATCTTACCGGTTTCGGACCTCCAATGCCACAGGAAAAGCGTAACCCAGCCATCCCGCCGGGCCGATCACCGCGGCGTTTGCGGCGGCTGGGCGGCGATGCTGGTTCGTGTCGTAACGGCTGGCGCCTGCGGTCCCTCGTAGGAGAATGCCTCGACGAATCGGCCTAACGCGGTTTCGGTCATCTCGTCCGGCATCGGCAGGGTCTTCAGGGGATGCTGGTCGCCGGTGACGGCCACCAGCACCGTCGGGCGGCGGAAGATGTGAACAGTCGTCGACCGAAGTGTGCAGCCCTCCAGACGCAACCGCGGCATCGGCGAGGCTTGGCCGGCGGCGCAGGGCAAGCGACCGTGAAGCACAAACTTCTGCTCGCCAGAAGCGGCCCCGTTGAGGAAAACCGTGATGCCGCCGGACGCATCTTGCGACCAGCGGCTGACGCGATTGATGTCCTCTTCCAGCAGCGAGATGTCGTCGATCCTCAAATCCTTCGGGCCGGCAAGCCGGTACTGAAAAAGGTACCCCGAGTCGGTCGAGACGTGCGCCTCGTAGACCACGTCCACGTGGTCCACGTCATAGCCCAGCGAAAAATGGGATTGAGCCGCACTGTGAGGCTCCTGCGGCCGGGTCGAAATGTTCCAGCCGATGTCGCCGGGCGGCAGACAGTAGGCGGCCATCGGCCTGGCATCGGACCAATCCGTCCGCCCGGCGGCATCCGGACCACCGGCCTGCCATGCCCTGAGAAACTCCCCGCTAGGTATTCCTTCGAGCAGATCTCTTCGCTGTTCTTCGCGGTCCAAGGTGGGATCGACGCTCACGGCCATCCAGCGCGTGGTAGATCGGGCATCGGGCAGTTCAATCGACGGGAGATGGAACGTCCCCACGCCCGTCGCCCCGCTCAGGAGAAAGGTTGCCTCCAGGTCGGTTTGATCTGCGACGGGTTGGGCCCAATAAAAGGCGAATAACCGGGAGTCGCCGGACTCGCGGGCCAGGACCACCGACGGCGGGCTCTCCCCTGCAAGCGGCAACAACCGTAGCCGTGGATCGACCGACACGTGCAACTTCTGAAGCACCCCTTCGGCAACGTGGATCTTCCACTTTGTGGCCAAAACGACCGAACCGGGCTGAATTTTCACCCACAGAAGCTGATCGACGTCGAAGACAGGCGTGCTCGCGGCGCGCACGCCCGGCCCGTGCCATCGGACGGTCAACTGCTGCGCGGGCCCCAAATCCGCCAGTAAACGTGCCGGTTCACCCTCGATGCGCACTGCGCCGCAGGCTGACGGCACTTCAACCGGCAACGGGCCAGAAAATGCGCCGGCAGCGGTGTTCAGAGGCAGCGTCAAGTCGAGCCGCGATTGCGCCACGCGAGGGATGGCGATGCTGAATCCCGCGGCCGCCGGCCAGTTGTTCTCCGTCGGCCTCAGGGATGCTTCCAAGTGGTATCGGCCCGGCGCGGACACGTCGACCGTCAGCGCCGCCACGTCCGGCTTCGTCGTCGGCGTGACCGGGCGGCCGTCGAGCAAGAAGCTGCCAGCGATCACGCTGGCCCCTTGACCGCCAAGGGGAATGCGGACTTGTGTCACGCCAAACGCCTCGACGTCAAACCCGGCTCGCAGGAGATCGACGCTAAGGCGTCCGGACGAGTTATCGGCGGCCAGAACACCCTGATACGTCGCGTCGAGGATCAAGTAGCCGTGAGGTTCCTCGGTGGCAGCCCCGCGGCGGTACAACTCGTGGTACAGTGCCTCCGGGACGTGGACCTTGCCGCCGGTCGGCTTCTTCGTCGCGTCGATCGGCACCAGGACCCGGTAGATCGGCGGCACGCTGGCGGGGACTGTCCCGCGTTGCAGGTCGGCGACAACGGGCACGCCCAGTGTGTCACGAATGTCGCCAGGCGCCGCCAGATCGCGGCCAGTCGCTGCCCAGGCCGGCCTTGCTTGAAGCGTTGCGAGAAGTGCGGCAAGCATCAGACTGAGCCGGACGGTTCGGGCGAGCGTACTGCCGGATGCAGGTCTGGCAGCCGGCGCATGCGCTGCGCTCCGGTCGGCCGCGGACGGCGCCAGCCGGCGATTTAGCAACCACCAGAGCAGAAAAAACACCGCGCCGAGCATCGCGCCCGACGCGATCGGCGCGTAGCCGGCCGGGACGGCAAGCGTCGCCGCGGCAAAGGCGACCGCCAACAGCGCGACAACCAGAGGCCGCGAGGCGAGTTTCCAGCAGGTCGCGGCCGCCGTCAACAGCAGCACCACGGTTCCAAGAAGTTGCAGTGACGCCGTGCGAACGAAATTGAGTCTGACCGGCTCCGCGGCCGAAAGGTCAACCTCGAATCGCGTCCAACCCTCCGCGCCAGGTTCGATGAATTCGTGCATGCGGTCCGGTTCGTGCTGCGGGCCAAACCGAGGTTTCCACAAGCTCAGGAAACGGCTGGCTAACGATGCTTCGTTTGCGCCGACGATCTCGTAGCCGGGCGGCAACCATAACGTACAACGTCGCGTGCGCACCGGCAGATTCAGTTCCGGCATTGCCACCGCGAGCCTGCCGCCGTTTCCCAGGCGGGGTCCGTGGGCGGTCCACTGGACCGTCGCGTTCGCTTGGCGCTGGCTCGCCGAAAGCGGAAGTAATAGTTGCAGACGGTCGCCGCTGGGTGTGGCTCGCCAATCGACCGCACGGCCGTCCACCCAGGCGCCGTGAAGATCGCTGCCGAGCACGCCGGAAGGCAAGCAAAGCCGAAGTGGTCCAGCGCCGCGCCATGGATCTCGAACGTGGCCATGTGCCGCACCTCGCCATCCGCTTGGTACCACGATTGCACGCCAAGGTTGCTGACCGATGCTTCGGCGGTTCGCGGCGATTCTTCAACCCTCTTGCGTACGGCGGTCGATTGCAGTTTCCGCCTGTCGACGAGCGAAATCCGGAGCGCGCGCGCACTCGAACCGAGTTCAAACAGCAGCCCTTGCGGTGCTGCCGCAAAGAGCTGTTTCTCGTCGGGCTCGAGATTGGCGGGGCGAAGGCGATTCAGTTGTTGGTCGCCCGAAAGCTCCAAGTCGCAGCCGGCCGTGGGCTGCACGGCGACTAACTGTCTTGCGTCGGCAATGCCTCGGAAACGGATTGGTGCAAAATCTTCGAGCGTGATCGCCTCTCGGGACGCGGTCAAAGGGCGCGCTTGCCTGAATGACCAGCCGCAGCGGCCGGGCCGGCGACAGAGCGGGATCGAGCCGTATGGCGAGTCGCCGGGCGGTCCCTGCCGGCGAAAGAAACGTCCAGTCGGTTACCGCCCCGGCCGGAACCGACTCGACCGAGTCAATGATCCATTGCGGGGCGACCTCCGCCCGCAATCGATAGCGGGCTGCCTCCGAAGCGCGGAAACTAGTTGCCAATCGCGCCGAGACTTCTCCGTGCGCCAGCTCAATCGCCGCCGCGCTCAACGCCCGCAAGGCTGGGGCAGGACGCACTACCGAGAGCACGACAGTGGCGTGCGGCTCGAAGGCCTGAAACTGCAGTGTCTCGCCGGCCCGCGGCGCTGCCAGTGGTGCGACCATCGTCTGGGCACAGTCAACCGGATCGACACGTTCGATTTCCAGGGGCTGGGGCATTAAGAGCGTGATCGTTCCTTCCTGCCAAAACAAACCTTCGGCGCACACGCCGGGCAGCCTCCAGGGCTTGTGCAGTTCAATCCGCCCCGCCAAGTTGAGGCGCACTGCCCGCTCGGCATCGCGGATCGGCTCGGGAAGCGTCAAAATGACGCGCGTGGGAGATCCGCCGATCGCCGGCTCGATGGTCATTGGAAGAGCAAGGTCGCCCAAGCGGGCGGAAACGACGTGCAAGCCGCTATCCACTGCGACTGTGATTTGCCGAAGCGGTTCATTATGGACTTGAAGCTGCCACGAGACCGAGACCTCAACTCCGCGAGCCGAAAAGTCGTAGGTCCGCGATTCCCGGAGCAACGCCAGTTGTCGACGCCCGGCGGAGGCGCCGGCAGGAAGAATCCGCAGCCGAAGTCGCTGATTTCCCCCTAAGGCAATGCGCCAACGCCGCGATTGCTCGCCGGCCGGTTCGCTGTGCGTTATCAGTCCATGGTCGATCGCGGGCTCGAATCCTGTCGGCAACTCAATGGTCAACTCATTGGCCGGGGCGCGGGGCAGGTCAAAGACGAAGACTGGGACGTCGGCCGAGTCGCCGTGTCCGGCCAATGTCCAGTCGAACCGCAACTGGCCCGATCGCTCGACCAGAAGCTTCAATCGGCCGTCGGAGGCCAACCCCAAGAGTGCGGGACTTGCGGTTGCACGACTCGCATCGGCGGCATCCCAGTACGGCTTCAACAGTGCAATATTGCAGGGCTCGAAATCCAGCAGCGCGGCGCGGGGCCCGAGAGAACGACCTGCGCTCGAGCATGGCCGACAAGCTGGTCGCCCGACAGCTTTGCCTCATATTGGGCGGCGGCAATCACCACGGCCGGGGGCACGGCACCGTCGCTGGCACGCGACGATGGCGCCGCCGTCAGCAGGCGATCGAACTCAACGGCGTCGACGGGCAAATATCTGCCTTCGTCCTTGGGCCAGTCCTTGATGCGATCCTCGGGTACCAGGACTCGCTGGAAGCGAATCACGTCGGACGACTCGGCCGCAGTCGCCAGCGATGCAGAGAACGGAAGCAGCCCCATCAACAACGACACGAGTGACGTTCGGAAACTCATTGCTCACCGTCTTCCGGGCTTTGCGGCGCGAGAGCCGGCAGGGACTCGGTCAGCGCGGCGCTGGGCGGCTGAGCGATCGGCGTGCGTGTCGAGCCGGAATCAGGCCGTCCGCTGGGCGGCTCGACACGCGTGATCGTTCGCCGGCGCCGGGCGACCACACGGCGCTCGAGCATGCCCGCCACCAGCGTCATCGCCAGCCCCAGGCTCGCCGCTTGCGCGAAGAGCAACGTCGGCTCCGGCGCCACCAATCCGGCCGTCAGCAGGACAAGGCACAGCACAAGCAACGCAGCCGGATGCCGGCTGGCCGGGACGTAGATCAGCAGCAATCCGACGACCAGTGCGATGCCGGACGCCCATAGTACGATCCATGTCCGCCCGGCAGTGCGGACTTGCGCCACTCGGGGGTTCCCCAACGTGCTGAATAGGTAGATGTTGTCACGCTGCGGCGTGGTCGACGACGTCGTCGCCCCCGTCCAGGCATCCAGGTCGGGCTGGTCCAGAAGCGGCTGGCGCCCCCAGAAGTACCCGAACCAGTCCCAGGTGAACTCGCTGGTGAAACCGGCCGGATTGCCGACAAGGTGTTCGTTATTGGGCAGGACGAGTTGCCAGTACATGCGCCGCACCCAGGCCCCGGCGATTTGCGGCAGCTCGAGCGCCAACGAGCCGCGAGGCGGTCGCCCGGCAAAGTGATATTGCAGTTCGATCCGGCACGGCCGGCCATCGGACTGGGCGGTCAATGGAATCAGCAATCGCCCGTCGTCGACCATCCGCCCCTTGGCCGGCTTTCCGTCGACCAGTACGGCACACTGGTCGGCCTGGACGTTGCGCGGAAGCACCAACTCAAGTTCTTTCAGCTTCGTGGTAAGTCGGAAGACCGCTCGGTCTTGACGCTCCTGCGACGTCAACCAGGTCTGCACCCAGGCCCGGTCGATGATCGCGGTGTCCCGGCGCTGATCGGCTTGCCAGGCAAGCTTCAGACGAGCGCGTTCGACAAGTTTGTCTGACGTTAGGCGCAGAACGCCCGAGTCGGCCTCGCCTGCCGCGGTCCAGTCACCGCCGTCGGCTGTCGGGCGAATATTGCCCGTCGCCCGAATGCACAGCGTGTTGGCAACGAGCCGGCCGTCGCGCGGCATCGGCAGCGGAAGGGGCAGCGTCGACGGCTGCCCGGGCGTCGGCTCCGCAATTGGAACCGAGTATGCCAGCGTCAACTCGCACTTGCCAATCCACGAGCCGGGCAGCTCGACGTTCATTGTGTCTGAAGCGTCGACGTCGTCGGCCGATTCGACCAGTGCCGCCGGCGAAAGCGGCCGGCCATCGCACGAGACGCGAATCTGATTCGCCACGGCCAGCGAGCGAGGCAGCGTGATCGTCAGCCGGTCGACCGGCTCGTAGGAAATCGCGTACGACTGCTTCTGAGTGACCTCCGCCGTGTGCGGTCCGAGGGTCACTTGGCTGGCCACTTCGACGCGAATCCGTTGTTTGTGCACCTGAACGCCGGCAGCGAATGTCGCCTTGCCGCTTGTGCCTCGATAGAAAATCGGAGCCTGCTGCCGCCGCGGCAGGTTGCCGATCAGGGCGGTCTGCTCGCGTATCAATCCGCTGGTGCCGCGCGGGTCAGGGCTCAATTCGACGTTATCGGCCGCCACAACCGCCAACGACATCGGCATGGCCGTATCGCACTTCGGTTGCGGTAAGACGACACTCAGCGATCGTGCCCCGTCCTGGATCAGGCGATGCGCCCGCAATTGCAGTTCCACCGCCGCAGATGTCGGTCGGGGCAAGGCCACGGTAATGTTGCCGCCGCTCTGGATCACTCGGTCGGACAGGACAATGTCGTTCAGCGCGACGTCGTCCAACTCCCAGCCGGGAATCGCCACATCGAGCGTGGCCAACTTCGGCCCGCTGATCACGTAGCGAAGTCTGCCCTCCAGCCGCATTTGGCCGCGATCGACCGAGAGCACATACTCCGGATCGACCCTCACACGCGTCCTCCGCGGCGCCAGGCGGGCGGAGAGCGAGTAAGGCTGGGCGGAATACTCGAACGCCGCGCCGACGTCCTCGGCCTGCGACGCATCGGGCAAGGGTTCGGTCGGGCGAACGTTGCTGCTCGGGCCCCACAGGAGCTGCCACTGGCTTCCTGTTGAAACGGCGATCGTACCCCATTGCCGCACCGCGCCAACGACCTCGAAACCCGCCAGTTCGCACCACGACCGCGATTTCGCAGGGTCATAGTCGCGGCGGCAGGCTAGACGGACCTCCACAGGCCCCGTCGTTTTTTTGTTCAATCGTATTTCGACCGTGCGCTGTCGGCCGCCGTCTTTTCCTCCAGCGTTGAGGGGAGCAACGACATACGTTGTTGGATTGCCCGGAGTAAGCTCGGCGCCAGGCGGCAGCCGAACAACGAAGTGATCGAAAGGTGCCCCCCGGCTGCGGACCTGGAGCACGGCATTGGCCGCGATCGCACGGCCGTCAAACTTTGCGTGAACGGCCGCCGACGCCTCGATGACCAACGGCGCATCGATCGTCGGCGGGCCGGGCTTCTGCCACGCCAATTGGAACTCGCCGCCGAGGCCCACGACACTGAAATCGGTCGTGCCGTCTTTCACCTCTTGCTTGGAAAGCAGCATCGTCCCTTCCGAAACCTGGCCCACGGCCTTTGCCAGTGGCACGGAGAGGCTCAACTGCGATTCGGCGGCGCGCGGGACGAACAGCTTCAGCCGCGTCTGCGGACCTGCGGAAGCCAGGGGAACCAGCACGTCCAGAGTAATTTTGTGCTCGCTGTCGGCTTGGCCGCGAAGCCAACAGACGTATCCGTCGCCGTCCGCTTCGTAGCACAGAAACTGGCGACCCTCTCCCTCGTACTTCGCCGCGCCGTGGAGCAACGCTTCGTCGAGCCGCAGTGGAATCCTGATCCAGTCGTCGCCGCGCAGCAGGACCGCGATGCGAATCGTAAGCTCGGCGTACTGCGCGTGAGCCCTGCCTGTAACGTCGATCTTCTGCAGGCTGTACTTGGGCGGCTGATCGCGCCGCTGAAGCCGATTCCTCAAATTATAGAGATCGACGAAGTCCTGATACTTGAAATCGAGAACCGGCTGAAGTTCGCCGTGCTTGTCGGGCAAGTAGAAAACGGAAGGTTTCGATTCTTCGATGCGCCTGCGGCTGCCGCCGGCTTGCCTGCAACACCCGGCGCAGCGGCCTGTGACTTTGGCGCCACGGCCTGAGCAGGCAATGGCACGGTGGGCCGGAAATTCGCCCCTTTGGTGGTCTTTAGCGGCGCGACGCTGCCGGGTTGTTGTGCCCCGGCAACGCAGCAGCAGACTAGGATGAGTCCGAACGCCGCCCCAAGCCTTGCGCCAAAACGGACAGTCCCATTTTCGTTGACACGAAGATGGCGACAATCCCTTCTGACAGGTCGCGGTAAATCAGACAAACCAGTCCTCCCGCCGGCTTGCCAAAGACCGGCGAAGCCGCCCGGACCACAGGATGATAGCTCAGACAAACAGCGCTAGACGAGAATCTTGTTCCTATCGTCCCAGTTTACTTGCACAGCGGCAGGGGATAAAGGACGCGTCGCGTGGAATCGCAAGAACTACCACTTATGGGCCGCCCTGTACGACCGCTGCCGCGACTTCCCGTAATTGGGCATGCAGCGGGGCGTTCGCGGCGGCCAGAAATTGGGCTTCGTCGAGACAAAAGGCCCCTCCGGTGGGTGAAGTGACGCAGCCGCCGGCTTCTTCGACCATCAATATTCCGGCCGCCACGTCCCAAACTCTTGCCGAGTACGACCAGTAGACGTCGAATCGGCCGGCGGCCAGGTAACACAGGTTCAGGGCCGTCGAGCCAGTGCGGCGAATGGCCTGACAGCGATTCAGCATGCTTAAGAACATGGAGACGTCCGGAGTGTCGATCAATGGGTGCGGCGGAAATCCGACTGCCGCCAGCGCGTCGGGCAACTGGGAGACACCGCTCGTGCGCATCGTCCGGCCGTTGAGCCGCGCGCCGTGGCCCCGACTCGCGGTGTAACACTCGTCAAGCACTGGATTGTAGACCGCGCCGACCAACAGTTGGCCATTGCGCTCTAATGCCAGCGAGACGCTATAGTGCGGTACACCGTGAACAAAATTCGTCGTGCCGTCCAGCGGGTCGACAATCCAGCGATACTCTGCGCGGTCCGGTGCGGACGCGGCGGCGTGCCGATCGTGTTCCTCTCCGAGGAAAGAGTGGCCGGGAAACGCTCCGGCGATCGCGCCGCGAATCGCCTCCTGCGAGGCCAAATCCGCCTGGGTCACCAGGTCGGCCGGCCCCTTCTTGCGGACATCGAACTTGCCGACCCAGTCCTGCACAATGCGGCCGCCCGTCCGCACGGCCGCTTCGCAGACCCGCAAGTAATCGTCAAGGGTATTGTTCATCACTGGGCCACATGTTTTTTCGCTGTGCGAAGCAAGCGACGCCACGGCGATGGCACTAACGTAAGGTACGTGTCCGTGGTTCGCAACCGGCACGGTGCGCGATTTGCGTACCCAATCGTCAAACTCTTCCAGATCCCTGCGGGAAGCCAGTAAGATAGGTCGTCGTATCCCCTATATCGGGTTAGGTTTCTGGCGAATCATTGGGCGGAGAAAAGCCGATATTTCTTGGGGGTGACTATAGACAACATTTGGAAATCTGGTATCATCAGGCGTATTGGCCTCTTCTCTGTTCCGGCCCCGCCGTTTCGCTTCGCCGCGAGCGGCGGGGTTTTTTCGTTTCGACGCTGCGCGACTATGGATCATCGGCTGCAAGACCTGACCGACGTTGCGCGGCGGTTCGAGTTTCGCCGCGCCGTGAATCCGGCCTGTCCTCACGAAGGCATCGGCAAGTTTGTCGTGGCCGGGCAGGACGTCATCGGCGCACAGTTGCTGGGCGTCACCGGAGCGTTTCTTGGCGGCGCGACGGAAGTCAAGCCCGTTGATGTGTACATGCGGGCAGACAACGTTGCCGTCGCTTACGAAGAGCCGCTGCCGGGCGACGCGCGCGTTGACGCGATGTGGCGCACCGTCGCCGCACCGTCCGACAACGTTCTCGGCCTCGTGGACCTGATCGTATCTGTCCGGACGCAGTCGCTCGATTATTGTCCTGATGTTTCTGTGCAGAGCCGGATTTCTGCCGGCGAAATGCTGAGACTGCTGAGCGCATCACCGCCGACATGGAGTCGGTTGGCGTTGGACCACTTGCCGCAAGCGATCGATCCGCACTGCGGCACGGGCTGCTTGCTGCTGCGATTGCGAGAGGCTGATCTGAGTTATGTCGAAATGATTCACCCATTAGACTTCCAAGGCGACGAGGTGCTGGCCAACGGAGGCGAGGGCAGGGCGCGAATTTCACGCCGGCTGTTCCGGACGCATCTGGAAAAAGGTGTGATCCTCCGCGCTCGCGTCCGCGGCGCGTTTATCGAGCGGCGCGACGACAGCCAGACGGCTGAAGCTTGCTACGCGGCCTTCGCCGCCTCCGAGGCGCCGCTTGGGACGTAAGCCACTGCCGGAACAGTCATGGACAACTACAGACATGTGCAGACATGACATGATGTCACGCAAAGCCGCAAAGACGCCAAGACGTGGAAGAGGCAACCATCTGGTTTGCGTCTTTGTGCCTTGGCGTGAGACCGTCATGTCGTCCGATTTCAACTGATCGCCCAGAGTCGAGGTTTTTCTTAGCATGGCGCAACCCTTCATTTCCGAGAACTTTCTGCTGCGAAACGATTCGGCCGTCGAGTTGTATCATCGCTTCGCTCGCGATCTGCCGATCATCGATTACCACTGCCATCTGTTCGCGGCCGAAGTTGCCGACGACCGCCGCTTTGAGAACATTGCGCAGATTTGGCTGGCCGGCGATCACTACAAGTGGTGCGCGATGCGGGCGGCCGGCGTGCCGGAGCGATATTGTACTGGGGACGCCTCGGACCGCGAGAAGTTTCAGAAGTGGGCCGAAACGGTGCCGCAGGTGCTTCGCAACCCGCTGTACCATTGGACCCACCTCGAGTTGAACCGCCCGCTGGGCATCAACGACCGGCTGCTCGGCCCAGAGACCGCCGATAGCATTTGGCGCGAGTGCAATGCCAAACTCGCCCGGCCGGAGTTCTCGGCGCGGGGCATCATGCGGCAGATGAACGTCGTGTTGGTCTGCACGACCGACGATCCGACCGATACGCTGGAGCATCACCGCCGCATCGCCGCCGATCGTTCCTTTCCCATCCAGGTCTTGCCGACCTTTCGGCCCGATAAGGCGCTGGCCGTCGAGTCGCCCAAGGCGTTTAATGCATGGGTTGACCGGCTGGCCGAACGATCGGGCATTGCGATCGGCGACCGCTTCGACCGCTATCTGGCCGCGATTCGCCAACGCCACGACTATTTTCACGGTGCCGGCTGCCGGCTATCCGACCATGGACTGGACACTTTCTACGCCGCCGACTATTCGGAGGCGGAGTTGTCGGCCGCGCTCGCAGTGTCCGAGGCGGACAGCAGTTGACACCCGAGCAGGCCGTGAAATTCAAATCCGCCATGCTCCATGAACTGGCGTCAATGAACTCCGAAAAGGGCTGGGTCCAGCAGTTCCATTACGGAGCGATGCGAAACAACAACAGCCGGATGTTTCAAGCTTTAGGACCAGACTCTGGTTACGACTCGATCGGCGATCTGCCCTGCGCCAAGACGATGGTACGGTTCTTCGATCGACTCGACAGCGCCGGTCGGCTGGCAAAGACGATCATCTACAATCTCAACCCCGCGCACAACGAGGTCGTGGCCACGATGCTGGGCAACTTCCAGGACGGCACCACGCCCGGCAAGATGCAGTTCGGCAGCGGCTGGTGGTTCCTCGACCAGAAGCAGGGCATGGAGCAGCAGCTCAACACGCTCTCGAACCAAGGACTGCTGAGCCGGTTTGTCGGCATGCTGACCGACAGTCGCTCGTTGCTGTCGTACACCCGGCACGAATACTTCCGCCGCATCCTCTGCAACCTGCTCGGCGTCGAGATCGAGCGGGGCCTGTTGCCCCGCGAGATGGAGTTGATCGGAGGGATGGTCCGCCGGATCTGCTATGGCAACGCGGCAGAGTATTTCGGTTTCGACGTGCCGAGGTTGGAGGCGCTTTAAGGTGAATTTCGCGCGAACCTGCCTGGGCCTTCGCGTGTCTCATGCCTTGGGCCGGGTTGACGGCGGCGGCGGAAATCTATACCCTTGGTAATTAAGGTAAGATGACCGGTCTTGCCGATAGTATGGTCGGCAGACGCTGTTGTTGATTCTCCCCTCAGCCGCGCTCTGCGTGCCACGAAAGGGACATCATGAATCGCTACGTCTCTCTGATTACCGCGAACCGCTCCGTCTTGGGCATTTCTTGCTTCGAGGGCGTTGTCGTCGGTGTAGCGATCCCGGGACTCCCGGCACGAGAGAATTCGCTGCTCCACGCGTTGTGCCTGGAGCTGCCGCACGCGGCGGCAGGTTTGCGCGGGCTCTAAGGCGTCATCGTCCTTAGAAACCCGGCTTACTCTCGCCAATTGCCGTTTGGCCCGTGTCTGGCGTTCTGTCGCGTTCAGGGCTCAGCCACGGCACGCGGAGCGTGCCTGCTACTTTGGGGACCGCTATCATGATCGCCGATTCAAGCACTACCACCACTTACACTGACAGTCCGACTGAGGAAATCGTTCGCGCGGCGCAGCGCGGCGATCGCCAGGCGTTCGGGCGGCTGGTCGAGCGCTATCAAGGGACCGTGTACGCGGTTGTCTACCGGCGGCTGGGCAATCATGCCGAGACCCAGGAACTCTGCCAGGACGTGTTTCTTCGAGCGATGCGCAAGATCGGCCAACTTCAGGATGCGCGGTGCTTTGCCGGTTGGCTGCGGTCGATCGCCGGTCGGATGGCGATTAACCAGGCGCTGCGCCGCAGACCAACGATTGGTCTCGGGCCAGAAACGTGCTATGTGGACGTCCAGACGCCGCTGGCCGCCATGCTGGCCCGCGAGCGGCGCGCCCGGCTGCACGCGGGACTTGGCCGCCTCGGCCCGTTGGATCGCAGAACGCTCACGGCGTTCTACTTCGACGGGGCGAGCCTGTTGGAGATGAGCCGGCAATTCGCTTCGCCGGTCGGAACAATCAAGCGCCGTCTGCATACGGCTCGCAAGCGGCTGGCCAGGGAACTGGAAGCGATGGGGACTGTGCCGGAATAGCCGGGCCAGCGGTCGCCGGTTATGCAGGTGAGGCCAGGGCCTTCGACCGCTGCGCCAGCCATTGGACGACGCGCGGCCAAAGGTCGCGCTGGGCGGCCGAACCCATCGCCAAGCCGATGTGGCCGGCCTCAAGCTTGAACGTCTCCCGGTCGGTCGAGCCGACCAGGCCGTTGAACGGCTCGCTTTGGGCCGGCGGCACGAGGTCGTCGTGCGCCGCCAAGAGATTGAGCACCGGGCAGGTGATGTGGTGCAGCTTCACCGTCCGTCTCCCGAGAGTGAACTGATTCTGCACCAGGAGGTTCTGCTGGTAGAGATACTTGACGAACTCGCGGAAGGCCTGGCCCGCCACCGGCACGTTGTCGTTGAGCCAGGTCTCCATGGTGACGAACTCGTCGACGTATTTTTTGTCATCGAGTTTTTCGAGCAGGGCGACGTTCTTGGCCACGACGTTTTGGACCGGCTTCAACATCAGGAAACACGCCTGAAGATATTCGGCGGGGCAATTGCCCAGGGCGTCGACGAACGCATCGACGTCGAAGTACTGCGGATCGGTCCACAAGTTCAGCAGGCCGTCGCGGGTCGAGAAGTCGATGCCCGCTGCCAGCAGTATCAGGTTCTTCACCAATTGCTGGTGCAAAGCGGTGAACATTGCGCTCATGGTGCCGCCCATGCAATATCCCAAAATGCTCACCTGGGGCGACGACGTGCGATTTTTGAGGAACCGGACCACGTTTCGCATGTACGTGTTGACGTACGTGTTCAGACCAAGATTGCGATCGGCGTACGTCGGCTTGCCCCAATCGATCAGATAGGTGTCGAAGCCCGCCTTGACGAAATGGCCGACGACGCTCTTATTGGGCAGAATGTCGAGGATGTAGGGACGGTTGACCAGGGCGAAGACGAACAACAGCGGCGTCTTGTAGCGCGGCGGCGCTTCGCCCACGTAGTGCAACAACCGCAAACGATCCTCCTCGTAGACGATCTCCGACGGGGTCGCGCCTTTGCGGACCTTCTTCGTGGACGACCAGAACGCCGGCAACCGCGACATGCGACGAAGGTTCGCCATCGACTCGTCAAAAAGAGCCTTCTGGGCCTCAAGCCACGGATTGCCGGGTTCGCCGTTGGTCGCCATCTCGTCGTGCCTCAGTGGTCTTGCGCGGCGCGGTTACGATCGCCGGCGGCAGAGTCTCCTTCCGGCCGAGCGCGTCGATCCGCAACCTCGACGCGGTCGGCGAGATTGTCCACTCGGGCCGCAAGATTCTTCAGCCGCCGATCGACTTGCTCAAATTGCTCCTCAATGTCCTCGCCCAGGCGGCGCACGGTTCGGATGACCTGGTCGATGTCCTGGGATGTCGCCAGTTGCAGTTCGTGGTGCAGCCAGCCGAGGTATTCCCGCAGTCGCTTCCGTGATTCCAAACCACCGCCGAGGCACTGCTTTTCGATCTCCAAAAATGGCGACGATCGCATGAACTGCTCCCAATACTTGCCCCACGCCTTAAAGAGTTGCGATCGGTTGTCACGAAATACCTCGGGCGATACCGCGGCGCCGGCCATGGCCTGATAGGTCTCGGCGGCGTGCGAGGCCATGTCGAACCATATCCGCATCATGTCCGCCACGCCATCCGGCGTTGTCTTGGGTTCCTCACTCATCGCTTGGCCCTCCTCAAGGCACATGTCGCGTCCACCATGCAGATCGCTGGCGTCGGCCGCCTGCGTGGCGGTGGCCCCGCAACGTCACGCGAGCACGCATGGTGTCCCTTCCAGTAACACTACACAGGCTTTCCTGGAGTTGCAAATGCATCACCCGACCGTCTGGACGGCCACGGCCACGGCCTCGCCGCCGCCGATGCACAGCGAGGCGATGCCGGTGCGTCGTCCCCGCCGTTTCAGGGCGTCTAACAGGGTAATCAGCACCCGGGCGCCGCTTGCGCCGATCGGATGGCCCAACGCCACGGCCCCTCCGTGCACATTCACCTTGTCGTGCGGGATTTGCAGGTCTTTCATCGCCGCCATGGGCACGACGGCAAACGCTTCGTTGATCTCGAACAAGTCCACGTCGGCGACTTTCAGGTTCAGGTTGGCCATCAGCTTTTCGATGGCGCAAACCGGGGCCAACGTGAACCATTCCGGCTCGCGCGACCACGTCGCGTATCCCAGCACCTTGGCCTGCGGCGCAACGCCCAACTGCTCGGCCTTCTCCGACGACAGGACCACCACCGCCGCGGCGCCGTCGTTGATGCTCGACGCATTGCCCGCCGTGATGGTGCCCTCCTTGCCGAACGCCGGCTGCAATGCCCGCAGCTTGTTTTCGTTAAATCGGGCCGGCCCTTCGTCGCGATCGACGACTGTCGTCTCGCGGCGTCCCACGATTTCGACGTTGGTGATTTCAGCCGCAAAGGCTCCGCTCTGCTGGGCTTCGATCGCCCGCTGGTAGCTGGCCACCGCGAAATCGTCCTGCTCTTGCCGAGAGAACTGGTACTTGTCGGCGCAACGATCGCCGCACGAGCCCATGTGGACGTTGTTGTAGACGTCCCACAGACCGTCGCGGATCATCGAATCGACCAATTCGCCGTTGCCCATGCGGTAGCCGGTCCTGGCCTTGGGAAGCAAGTAGGGGGCGGCCGACATGTTTTCGGTGCCGCCGGCGATGATTACCTCGGCATCGCCGCACTTGATCGCTTGGGTGGCGAGCATGACGGCCTTGAGGCTGGAACCGCAGACCTTGTTGACCGTTGTTGCGCCGACGGCCGGCGCGAGCCCCGCGCCGATGGCCGATTGCCTCGCCACGTTCTGGCCGAGACCGGCGCTGAGAACGTTGCCGAAGATCACTTCCTGGACCTGCTCCGGCGGCACGTTGGCCCGGTGGAGCGCCGCTTTGATGGCCGTGCTGCCCAGAATGGGCGCCGGCACCTGCGAAAGCACACCGCAAAAGCTGCCGATCGGCGTCCGCGCACCGCCGGCCAAAACGATATCCGTTGCCATCGGTAAAGTCCTTTACTGAAACGGTTTTTCTGCTATGGTTTCCCAGCACTCGACCCCGGCGGCATGAACTGCCAGACCGTGGGCAAGCAAAAAACGAGGCCAGGGCCAGCCCTTCCCGGGCAATACGGGCCGGCCATGCCGATCGCGCGGCGCCGCCCAGAAGGCGTGCCGCGGCGCGTCGGCATCGAATGCTAGTCCTGCTTCCCCTGGCTGACCATTTCCTTGACGCGCTCGGTCGCCGACCGGGCAATCTGATCGGCTTGTTCGGCCGTCTTTTGGGCTAGATGCGACATCGTGTCGGCGGCGTCGGCATTGATCTTTCGGGCCAGTTCAGACCACGTGCCCATGATGCGGCTGTTGGCCTTCAACATGGCCTGCGTGTTGATCCGCATCGAATCCATCGCCACCTCCCACCATTCGGCCAGACGAACGCCGGCGTCGGAGCGTCCATCTACCTGCCGGGCTTCGAGCGCCTTTTGCAGCAGTTTCATGCTCGATTCGGCCTGTTGATTGATCACGCGAATGGCCTCGTCGATGTTCTGCTGAACTTTCGCTGTTGCCTCGCCGGCGGCTGCCTGGCCCTTGTTGTACCATTCACTCAACGAGTCGGAATCGAACATCTGGCGCATCCATTTGGCCGAGTCCTCCTGCATCTTCACGCCGGATTCGACGGCCGACTGCCAAGCGGACATCGCTTGCCGGAAAAGCTCGTCGCTGTTTTGGGTAGCCGTTGCCATGACTGATACTCCTGTGCTTAGTGAAAAGTCCGTTCAAACTGAAATACGAACGCGATTCCTTGTCCCTTGCCCTGCGTGACGGCACTGCGGCGCCAACGCAAACGCTTTAACGTTGTTCCAACTCTTTTCGTAGCGTGGCCACTTCCTCCTTCAACTCGGCGATCGCCTTGCGGAGATCGGATTCATCGGCGCCCTGAACGTCGGCCGGCAAGCCGCCTTGTGGAGCCGTCTGCTGGTCAGGGTTCATGAAGGCCCGCATGAAGGGGCCCATCATCATCTCGGTCCAACCGCGGCCCATCGTCGGCATGCCGTAGATGCCCAGCGTCTGGCCCAAGTAGCGGTCAAACTCGCGTTGCGATTTCAGAAACGCCGTCAACGCGCCGTTGAAGTACTTCTCGACGAAGTCTTTCAGCAGGGACTCGTTGGAGCGGATGATCTGGTGCAAGAGCTCGACCGGGAAGGCAGCCAGTTTGGGGGGGTCGTGCTCGAGAATCAATTGCGTCAGAATCCGCCCGGTAATATCGTTGCCGGTCTTGGAATCGCTCACGGCGATGCTATGTCCGTCACGGACAAGCCGGTAGATGTCGTCGAGGGTCAGATGCTGGCTGCGAGTGCAGTCGTAATAACGGCGGTTAGGATACCGTCGCAACTCGACACGCATACCGTCGGAGGATTGTTGTTGGCTATTCATCGCTGTTGTTGTGCATTTGCACAAAAATCAGAGCTACGACAATAGTAGGCCGGGGCATTCATCTTGTCAATAGGCCATAAATAGCTATAATACGAACGGAAGAGGCTCAACGTGAATGATGGTGCGTATGCACTATTGAGCCGCAAACGTAGGGACCGTCCCTTTCGCCCGGAGACTCCGCCACGATAACGCCGTTGACACAAAATTCCGTACAGGCCCCAAACGTAGCCTGCTGGCCTATGCCGTCCTTTGGTGGGGCATGACATGGTTTTTTGCATAAGGGCACCAACTCATGAACATTCTAGGGAAGGTTGCAATCGTCACCGGCGCCGGCAGCGGCATCGGTGAAGCGGTGGCCCTCGAACTTGCGCGTCGCGAAGTCAAGGCGATCGCGTTGGTCGACCGGTCCGACACCGTGGTTCACCTGTCGGAGTCGATTGACCAGTTCACGGGCAAGAAAGTCTCGTCGCAGGCCTATGTCGGCGACGTGTCGGACGATGCGTTCCGCCGCCAGGTCTTCGATGAGATCACTGGTCACTGGGGCGTGCCGCGGATCTGCATACCCGCCGCAGGAGTTACGCGGGACAGTTTGGCGGCGCGGGTCGACAGGACGTCGGGCAAGGTGTCGCTGTATCCGGTCGACGAGTTCCGCCGCGTGGTCGAGATCAACCTGATCGCACCGGTTTATTGGGCACTGGAAACCGTAGGGCGAATCGCCGAAGACCGATTTGGAAAGGGACTCGGCGCGTGGCAGTCGGCCGAGGATATACAAGGGACAGTGATCTTCATTGGCTCGGTTTCGTCGCGAGGAAACAAGGGGCAAATTGCCTACGCTGCGACCAAGGCCGGGCTGGAAGGCGCCGCCGCTACGTTGACCCTGGAAGCGATCTACCACGGCGTGCGTTGCGGCGTGATTCACCCGGGATTCACCGACACGCCGATGGTTCGGGCCCTGGGCGAGAAGTTCATTCACGAGCGGATTTTGCCGCACACCCAGCTAGGCCGGCTGATCCGGCCCGAAGAGATCGCCGACGCGATTTGCTTCATGATCGGCAATTCAGCCCTCAGCGGCGAGCTTTGGGCGGACGCCGGCTGGCACGCCGAAAATTCGTCCCCGCGGGTCAGCGCCCCATCCGCCGGCAATGGCGAGCCGGTGGCCGGCGCGGCACCGCCCACCGTCTCCGAGGGCGGATAGAGGGGACTGGCACGGCAAGATGAGCCGTCTGCGTTGTCGCGCACGAGGGCCGGGCCGAAATCGACGACGGAGCGAATGCGGCCCTCCGGTGGTGGGGAATTGGCGTAGGATCGCGAGGAGTCCCAGCCTTGCACGCGCCGAATCTGTCAATGGGCGCAGACGGCCATCGCCGCATCGTGCAAACAAGAGCGTCTCAGCCGCTCAGGCAGCAGATGGTTTCGCCAACGCCTTCTGAATTGGCCCCAAGCGGAGCTTGCCCAATGTGCCATCATGTCGGGGAGCCGCAGCCAACAGCGTTGCAAAGGCGACATGCACCACCAGCACCGCGCCGACCATCGCGTGAAATCGCCGCGCGCCGACGAGGTTGCCATCATCGACGCCCCAGAAAAGTTTCAACCGGGCGTTCACCCGCTCCACCGACGTGCGACCCTTGTACATCCGCTCGAACTTCTTGGTAGCGCGTGGAATCGGCGGAAACCGCCGCAGGTCGATCGTGCGATCCACACGTACCGTCTTGCCGTAGGACTTGCCCGCATTGCAGACCGCATCATGCGGGCAGGGCCAACCTTCGTGCCTCGCCGGACAGCGATACTTGATCGTTTCCCGCTGCGGTTCGTAACCGATGTAGGCCATCTTCTGCCGCACGATCGGCTGGCTCGTGCGATCGTAGCAATAGACCGTGCCCGCTTCGTCGTAGACAATGTTCGACCTTCCGTCGTGGCCGGGAAGCATCTGTTCGGTTTGATCCTTCCACAAGCGGCGGTTTTGGATCACTGGGCGGATGCCGGCCTTATGCAGCACCCGATGCGACTCGTTGTCGTCGGCCGCCTTGTCGTAGGCCAGGGTTTCGATGCGGCCCTGAGGCAGATTTCCTTGCCCCTGCTCGACCAACTCCGGCAGCGATTTGCAGTCAGCCGCGTTGGCGGTCGTCACTTGGTAAGCCAACACCACCTCATGCTTGGCGTCCACCAGCAGGTGCAACTTATAGCCGAACCACTCGACGACCTTCGTTACCTTGCCCTCCTCATCGAGGTATTCCTTCTTTCCACCGCTGGGCTGCGGCAGTCCTTCGGCGGTCTCCGCCTTTGCCGCCTCCTGTCTCTTCTGCCGAGCGTGCAACGCCGTCGAATCACCGGCCGTATTCTTTCCCAAGTCGGGCACGGCCACTCCCAACCGCTCGATCATCGCGTCGAAGATTCGCCGCAATTCGGACACATCGGTTCTTGCCCCAAGACATCCAAGAAATCGCGAGACGTTCCAGCTCTTGGGAACACCCTCTTCGCGTTCAATGCCGATGAGCCTCCGCAGGCCCTCGTTACGCCCCAGCTCCGCTAACGTGGCGTCCACGCTGACGTGCCGCAGAGCGATTCGCAGGAGCAAGACGCCCCAGAGGACATGGACCGGATAGTCGTCGCGGCCGCGGCCGCGATGCTGCCTGAGCCCCTCCAAGAGCTTCGCATTGGGGATGGACCGCAGAAAATGCCTGATCGTGCCCAGACTCGGGCTGTCTTGCAAGCAATCCCAGGCGAACAACGGCTTGGTCATGGCGATATGCATGGGTCACCTCCTTGCGTAACGTTGAGTCGCCAATATACACCGCACCGCATCCCCGCTCAAGCCCATTCGTGGTCGAAAAATCGAAAGAAACCGCCGCCCGCGTCGCGCTTGCCGAGTAAAACGAGCCGCTTCGCGGAGAACGCTTTCCACAAGCTGATTACACATGTTTCTTCTACTCCACTTCCACACATCGCAAACGGCTCCGGCAAGATTTCTACTCCTTGATGTCAGCGGCAGGAGAGCTATAATCAGGCCCCATGCCTCAACTTGGCGTCAATATCGATCACGTGGCGACCGTGCGGCAGGCGCGGCGCACGTACGAGCCGGACCCGGTCTGGGCGGCCGCCCTGGCCGAACTGGGCGGCGCCGACGGCATCACGCTCCACCTGCGCGAGGACCGCCGGCACATCCACGACCGCGACCTGCGGATCCTCCGCGAGACGGTCACGGTGAAGCTGAACCTGGAGATGGCCTGCGAGACGAGATCGCTCGCGATCGCCTGCGAGGTGAAGCCCGACCAGGCCACGCTCGTGCCCGAAAAGCGCGAGGAAATCACGACCGAGGGCGGGCTGGACGTCTGCTGGCCAGCGCGACCGGGTGGCCGGACGGTCGACCAGCTGCAGCAGGCGGGCATCTCGGTCAGCCTGTTTCTCGATCCCGACCCGCGGCAGATCGAAGCGGCGGCCCGGCTGGGCGCCGACGCCGTCGAGCTGCACACCGGCCAGTACGCCCTGGCCACGCCCGGCGCGGCACAGGAGAAGGAGCTGGAGAACCTGCAAACAGGTCGGCGCGATTGGTTCGCCAGGCGGGCATGGCCCTGCACGCCGGCCACGGCCTGACCTATCGCAACGTCCGGCCGGTCGCCGCCATCGACGGCATGCACGAGTTGAACATCGGCCACAGCATCATCGCCCGGGCCATCATGGTCGGCTTCGACCAGGCCGTGCGGGAGATGAAACGGCTGGTCGTGCAGCGTCAGTAGCTGTCAGTTCGGTGTAGCGATTCGCCAATTGCGTTTTACTGACAGCTAACCTACCACTGAGCACTAGCACCGACATGTCTACACGAGCGAAGAATTTGCCGGCCTTTCGGTGGCCATGATCACGCCCTTTCGCGACGGCCAGGTCGACTTCGAGGCGCTTGCAGCGACAGGTCGAGTTCCAGGTCGACGGCCGGCACGACCTGCGTCTGCCCGGTCGGCACCACCGGCGAGTCCCCCACGCTGTCGCACGCCGAACACGAGCGGGTGATCGCGGCCGTGGTCGAGGCGGCCGCCGGGCGGATCAAGGTCATGGCCGGCACCGGCTCGAACAGCACCGAGGAGGCCGTGCGCCTGACCCGCTGGGCAGCCAAGGCCGGCGCCGACGCCGCCCTGGTCGTCGCCCCCTACTACAACAAGCCGACGCAGGAGGGCTTCTTCCAGCACTACCGGGCCCTGGCCGAGGCCGTCGACATTCCGATCTGCGTCTACAACATCCCGGGCCGGACGGGCAAGAACATCGAGCCGGACACCATCGCCCGCATGGCCGAGCTGCCCAACATCACGATGGTCAAGGAGGCGACCGGCTCGATCGACCAGGCGTCGCAGATCATCAGCGCCACCGACCTGACCGTCCTCAGCGGCGACGACAGCCTGACGCTGCCGCTGATGTCGATCGGCGCCCGGGGCGTCGTCTCCGTGGTGGGCAACATCGTGCCCAAGGACGTGATCGCCCTGGTCGAGCCGTTCGAGGCCGGCGACGTCGCCGAGGCCCAGCGCTGGCACCACAAGCTCTTCCCGCTCTGCCGCGACATGCTCGGGCTGTCGACCAACCCGATCCCGATCAAGGCCGCGATGAAGATGCTCGGCCGCGACACCGGCGAGCTCCGAATGCCGCTCATGCCGCTTGGCCCCGCCGAAGAATCGAGACTCCGGGCCACGCTGACGAAGTACGGCCTGTTCCAGCAGTAATCGTCCGCCCGGCGCGTGCGGTTTACGCCGCGTTCGCAGGGGGCAACTCCCGGCCCGGACGGTCGCGATAGCCCTGGCACTCGGCCAGAGCCTTCTCTACCCGCTTGTCCAGTTCGTCAAGCTGCCTGAGCAACTCTTCGTGCCGCGTCTGAAGGTCAAGAAGCAAATCAACGGATGCCATTTCGAAGTCCGCTTGAGGCGCACGGCTCCCCATCATCGGGGGGGCATGTGGGGTGAAACTGGGCAATCGGCGTGGCCGCCGGTCGCGGGTCTTCCTACCTGCATCGGCCGCCCCCGCCGCCCCGCATGACGACGGCTGCCGCTGACGATAGCTGCAGCGGCCGTCTCCGTGCCGAGTGTGCGGCCTGCGAAGGATATGCGGTTGGCCGATACGGTCCTGTAATGGTGCACCTCCAACGCACAGCACATCCAGCAAGAGCGGGCACGTCGAGGAAGCGGCTAGTAACGCCGCCGACCTGTCGACCTGTTTCCACGCCCGACAAGGGGTGGACACGAGGCTTCCGGCGGTGTAGATTATAAGGCTCTCGCCTCAAGACGGCAGGATGCCGGAGCGTTGCCTGACAATACTTTCAACCCAAAGGAGCCATGAGTGGTCAAACTGACGTTGCGTGAGCGTGAGTCCATACAAGAGGCGGTACGTCGTTTCCGAAAGTTGGTCGAGCGAAGCGGGATCAAGAAAGAGATGCGTCGCCGCGAATATTATGAGAAACCCAGCGAGATCAAGCGGCGTGCCCGCCTCCGTGCCGAGCGCCGCAGCCGACGTGGCAGCACCATGAGCCGCGGGCTCTAACAAGCCGCGGTTGCCCTGCTGCCAGGATCGAGCAAGCCCATTTCGCGTTATTTAAGGGCGCCCTCCCACCCTGTCGTACAGACCCTTCGTACAGCATCAGCCTGCGCTGTCGCGCGAAAACATCTGCTATTCAAGGCCCGACTGCTGCGAGAACAGGACGCGACTGCGATTACGGCGGACCCGCACCGGCATCACGAATGCCCTGCTCGGCCCCCACGCTTCGTGCGGTTTGCGGAAATGGCAACCGATCAGCCGCTGTTCGTCGTAATCGTCGCGGCACTCATCCACGGATACGACAAGCCAATCGATTTGGACCGTATCCAACGCCGGGTCGAGAAGCCTCATTCCCCTGGTCTGCATTACCGACCTCCTGGTCCATCGGGACGCGACGTCGTGGCCGCTCAATCTTCTGACCGGCCCTTCTAGCAGCTTGCGTGCCAACCATCGAATGCTGGTCGCAAGTTCTGGCCTAGCAAGGATTTGATGCAGCCCGTCGGGGAATTCTTGGGTGCCGGCTTCGAAAAGTGTTGCAAAATGGGGCGCAGCGTTTGCACGCGGCAACATTTGACGAAAGGAGACAGTTTCGTTTTCGCGGGTGTGAAAATTGGGGCCGTCGCCAACCGGCGCGACCACACGGATCGAGGTCATCACGTCGATTGCCCGCCGGGCCTCGGCGTGCCCAGGGCGATGGCGACGGCGGTTGCGTGGGTCCGGCAGTGAGAGATGCTGACCTGAATTTCGGCGATCCCGAGTTGCTCGACAGCGTCCTTCGCGCCGCCGCGGAGGGCCACGACCGGCTTGCCGCCCGGCTCATTGCGGATCTCAACGTTGCGCCAGGAAATGCCTCGCCGCCATCCGGTGCCAAGGGCCTTCAACACGGCTTCCTTGGCCGACCAACGGCCGGTAAAGTGTTGCGTCGATTGTTTTCGGTTCTGACAGTATTTGACCTCGTGCAGCGTGTACACACGGTCGATGAACAGCTCGCCATGCCGTTCAATCATGCGTGCGATTCGCAAGCACTCGGTGATGTCGGTACCGATTCCAATCAACTCTGGCATGGGGCAACTCCACTTAGGATTCTCCGCTTTCTGGGCTCGAACCTGACGATGGTCGGGAGAGGAACGGGGGACCGGAGCAGCCGTCACCGGCATCGTCCGCCTCGCACGGCCGGCGGTCGAGAATTGCCGCCACCTCGTTGCTCGCCGGGGCGTCGAGCCAAACACGCACCATCGCGATGGCACCGGGCCTCTCCTCCCACGAAAGCTCGCACCGCGTGGGACCACAGCCGCCTTGACACGCCGATAACCGATATCGAGGCGAATGGGAATCGTCCATTTCTTCAACGCCGAGTGCCGCGCCCAACCCGAGTCGCGGTGGGCAAGTCGATTTTGCCGCCGCGGACGGTTCGATACCAGGTGCGGCATTGGTTGCAGTACGGCACCCGCAGGGCCGGGACCATCACCGCCACAGCCGCCGCCATGAGCAACACGGCATCCATCGACCACGTCGCCCACGCGGCCCACCCCTGGGCCACATAGCCATACGCGATTGGCCGTCCGCGGTGCGCTTGAGCCGCCATGTACTCGCTGAAACTCGGAACCATTTTCCGGAGGATTTGCGACAGATCGCCGGCCGGGAGCCCGCCGCCATCCACGGCGTGCGCCGACGAGTACGTCAGCAGATAGGCGACATAGTGCTGGCCGATGGCGGCGATGGCGGCGGCCAATATTGCGCCGACGATCACCGTCGGTCGATGCCCGACTTGTGCCAAACGCATGACTCCGACGATACACAAACCGACAAACAGGCCGAGCAAAATCGGGAAAAGAATGATTGGCGCGAAATACGATTGCGCGACCTCACCGACCCAGGCCGCCAACGAGCCGAGCACTGGCGCCACGGCGATCAGCAGCAGCAGCCCGCCCCACGAAAAACGCCCTTCGGCGGCGGGAGGCGGTGCGAGTTGGATGGTGCCAGGCTCCATGCCTCCATGCTAGAGAAGACGCGTCGCGCTGGGAAGAACCCCACGTATTGTAGGGTGCGTCCTCGACGCACCTTACGCGGCCGCGGCACGCGGAGCGTGCCTGCTACTTCACGCCGCAGGCGACTTGGGCACGCAACAGCACCTCGACCGCCTTCTTGCGGGCCCGTTTTGCGCCCTCGGCCAGAATCTCGGAAACGCGGTCGTGGTGCGCCTCGAGATCGCGCCGGCGCTGCGCGCGCTTCGGCAAAGTGGTCAACGGCCAGATCGGCCAGCGCCTTTTTCACTTCGCCATAGCCAAAGCCGCCGCGGCGATACGTGGCCGCCATCGCTTCGCGCTCGGCATCGCCGGCGAAGAGCGAATAAAGCTGGAACAGATGGTCGGTGCCCGGTTCCTTCGGCTGTTCCATCGGCCGCGAGTCGGTGACGATCCGCATGATCTGTTTTTGCAAGACCTTCGGATCCTCGAAGACATCGAGCGTATTGCCGTAGCTCTTGGACATTTTTTCGCCGTCAACGCCTGGCACCCGGGCCGACGCGTCGAGCAGCTTGGCCTTCGGCAGGACGAACGTTTCGCCAAACGCGTGGTTGAAACTGGCAGCCAAATCGCGGCAGACCTCGATGTGCTGCACCTGGTCCTCGCCGACCGGCACGATGTCGGAGTCGTACATCAGGATGTCGGCGGCCATCAGGACGGGGTAGGCGAACAAGCCGGCGTCGGCCGCCAGCCCCTTCGCCTTCTTATCCTTGTAGGCGTGGCACCGTTCGAGCAATCCCATTGGCGTGCCGGTCATCAGGAGCCAGGACAATTGCGAGACTTCGGGCACGTCGGACTGCACGAACAGCGTGGCGCGGTCCGGATCGAGCCCGAGCGCCAGGAGGTCCATCGCCGCGTCGAGGGTGTACTGCTTGAGCGTCTGACAATCGCGAACGGTAGTCAAGGCGTGCAGATTCGCGATGAAGTAGAACGCGCCGTTCGCATCGCCTTGCAACTCGATGTACTGCCGAATCGCACCGAAGTAGTTGCCCCAGTGGAATCGGCCGGTGGGCTGGATGCCGGAGAGAACGCGCATGGAATTGAAGATGGTTGATTGTTGATTGGAGATTGTTGATTGAAGACTGTCGATGCTGCTGGTGATCGTCAATCAACAATCATGGATCCCACTACTTCCGTGACGGAGGTAGCACCTAGTTTGTCCAGGGCGGCGGGCAGGGCGTCGAGGATTTCAGGGAAGCGGTCGGGTTATAGAAATTGGCGGTGCCGATCTGGACGGCCGTGGC
Source organism: uncultured Planctomycetaceae bacterium (assembly GCA_963789525.1). GTDB lineage: Bacteria > Planctomycetota > Planctomycetia > Pirellulales > Thermoguttaceae > CAVXFB01. The sequence goes on along the minus strand of CAWBLA010000002.1, from coordinate 403,184 downwards.
GCCGGCCACGAGGAACTCCATGAGGTCGTCGATGCCGGCGATGCCGCCGATGCCCACCAGCGGGATCTTCACAGTCTTGGCGACCTGGTAGACCACGCGCAGCGCGATCGGCTTGATGGCCGGGCCGCTCAGGCCGCCGAGCACGTTGCCGAGCATCGGCCGCCGCCGGCGCCAGTCGATCGCCATGCCAAGGCACGTGTTGATCAACGAAATCGCGTCGGCGCCGCCCGCCTCGGCGGCCCGGGCGATCGCCCTAACGTCCGTCACGTTCGGCGTCAGCTTCACGAGGATGGAAAACGGACAGGCGCCGCGCACTCCGGCAACGACCTGTTCGCACAGCGCGGGATTGGTACCGAAATCGACACCGCCGCTGACGTTGGGGCACGAGACGTTCAGTTCGAGGGCGTCGACGCCCGGAACGTCGGCCAATCGCCCGGCCATCTCGACAAACTCGTCGGACGTCTTTCCGGCGATGCTGACGACGACGGCGGTTCTCAGTGACGCCAGATACGGCAACTGCCGCTCGATGAAGGCTTCGATGCCGTCGTTGTCCAAGCCGATCGAGTTGAGCATTCCCCCGGTGGTTTCGACCGTTCGCGGTGGCGGGTTGCCCGCGCGAGGCTGCCTGGTAATCGTCTTGGGCAGGATCGCACCCAGCCGCGACAGGTCGACCAGACCAGCCATCTCTCGCGCGTAGCCGAAAGTGCCCGACGCCACCATGACCGGATTGGCCAGGTGCAGCCGGCCGAGTTGCACTTCAAGATCGTGTACGGCGGGATCCACGGTGGTTGGGCGTCAAGAATAAGAGCGCAGCGGCCAAAACCGCTAGTGTAGCGGTTCGATGGATAGAGTTCAATTTGCCCTGAGCGAGCGCCGTCGCGACCGATCACGTCGGAGGCCGCTGCCGGCTTCTCCAGTCAGCGCGGGAGGCTTGGCTGGGCAAGCCAACCGTGGCACCCAGTATTCCAGGCTCAGTCGGGGCGACTAAATGATACCGCCGTGCGTACGATACGGCGTCTGGTGGTCGGGCTGGTCGAGAAACCAGATCCGTTCCCACTCGTCCAGGAACAGGCGGAGATTCTCCGACGTGAACATCAGTTCCTGGGTGCGGCGAACCGGATCGGCCGAGTAGGCCGGGATCAGGCAGCCGGCCGTACTGCTCAACAGCAGCCCGCAGGTCAACGCCATCAGCAGCTTTTGCATCGCAAACATCCTCCGTGATAGGAAACGCCTCATGCTCCAAGCATGAGCAACCCGGCCGCCACCCACGCGTACGGGGGGGTGATCGGCAACGCCGGGACGCATATTTCCGCGATTGAGAAAAGAAAAAAGGACGAGATATCGAACGATGGACAAATGACTTCCGTGCGGATCAGTAATCAGCAGGTCGTGCCGACCCGACATCGGGTCGTGGCCCGGGGCATCGAAGAGGAGTCGATATCCTTATGACTCTGCGTTGTAAGTCGTTGCCGCGCCAAGCGATTCGGGCACGGGCTGGGGTACGTCTCTCGGCGCGGTTTTGGCTCTGGCCGACCGGGCGGCTGCCGCTGCTTGGCGCTCCAACTCCTTGACGCGTTCTTCCATCTCCTTGCCGGGCTTGAAGGTGACGACGTACTTCTCCGGCACAAAAACTTTGTCACCGGTTCGAGGGTTGCGTGCCTTGCGGGGGGCACGGCGTTTGACCTCGAAGACGCCGAAGTTGCGAAGCTCGATCCGGTGCTCCGACACCAGGGCATCGACAATCGCGTCGAAGGTCTTTTGCACAATGTCCTTCGTCTGCAATTGCGTCAGCCCGATTTCTTCAGAGATGGTACGAACGATCTCTTTCTTGGTCACGATCAATTCTCCTCTGAGAAGTCGGCGCCCGCGGTCGACGTGGCCTTCCGCAGCTTTCTGCTGCTCCAAATGTAGGTGGCACAACGACTAGTGTCAAGTGCAATCTTCCTGAGGCGCTGCCCGCCGGACGTCCTCGGTCGCGTGGCGCTGGCAGCGTCCATTGTCGTAACTACTTATTATCAAAGAGCTTAGAAATTGCTGATGCGTTTCATTTCATTACCGTGCGTCGTAACCTGTTCTGAACGAAGAGGTTATGATCCTTTGTCACGGCAGCCCTGGGCAACTATGACGCCTCCGTCGACGTGCCAATCGACAACGACTCCCACCAACAGCGGCCCATCGCGCAGCCCAAGCCGCTGCCACAAAACGAGCCGCATTCCTGTATCGGCTGCGTAATCGGAAAACTCTAGTTAACCCGCAGAGTGCGTTGGTAGGCGGAGCCCATTTCCGGGGACTGTCCCGATTTTCGTGTCAGCGAAAATGGGACTGTCCCCTTCGACGCGGTTTGCGTCGCTACTGCTCCTCGTGACACAAGAATCCGTACAGTCCCCATTTCCGGCGTGATACCGACAAGTGGGACGCCCCTCAGACCCGCACCCGGTCTAGATGGGCCACGATAACCGCCAACGGCACCACCTGCCCACGGTTACAGCCACGGCAACGGTCGGAGGCCTCGTTCCACGCTTCCGGCGAACGGAGGTTCGACGACCAGAAGGGCCACGTGCGGCACTGACGCGGCCTGGCGTCGTACACTTGGCAAGTGCGGCTTTCGCCGTGGAAGAAGACACAATCGCCGTTGTCCCATTCCCGGAGACTCTTGCGGATGCCCACTTTGCGGACGTAACGCCGCTCGAACTCCGCCGGATCGATTCGGATGGCGGCCGCCAGGGCCTCGATCTCGGCCTTGTTCACCCAGACGTATCCGGGCTCGCCGGTGCAGCAATCGCCGCAACCTGTGCACGAGAACTTCAGTCCTTGTCGAAACCAGGGATCGGGCATAGCAGAGCCAACTCCGTCTTCTCAATGCACGGCGAGCAGTCCTCCCAGCCCCGGCGTGAGCCCATAGGAAAGGGCCAACAACTCGATGGGATGAAAGGTAGGTTTAGTGGCCCCCTGCTCCATTTGCATTTTACAGGTGCTGCACTCGGTGACGCCCGCAAGCAGTTGGGGATCGCGCAGGTGGGAAATGAGCCGCCAACCGGCGCGCAGGCTGTTGCGGTAGTTCTTGTGGAGCAGGCCGAACGTGCCGGCCATGCCGGAACAGCCGGCTTCGACGTGGCGTACGCGCAGGCCGGGGATCAGGCCCAACAGTTGTTCGCCCGGCAAGCCGACACGCAGCGCCTTCAAGTGACAGGGGGCGTGGTAGCCGAGCATGGCGTCCAGCGGTCTTAGATCGAGCTGCAATTGGCCGCGGGTGTGCAGGTTCCAGAGATACGTACACACCTCGCTGCTGTTGGCGGCGACCAGGCGGCTGTCGTCGTCGTCGAGCAACTGCGGATACTCATGCGCCAGGCACAGCGCCGCGGCCGGCTCCGTGGCCACGACGTGGTATCCCTGCCGAATCGACTCGGCCAGGACGGCAACGTTGTGTTTTGCCAAGTACCGGGCGTGGTCCAGCGCGCCGCAGGCGATTGAGGGCATTCCGGCCTGGCGTTGCTCAAGAGGGACGTAGACGGAGATGGCGTTGTGTTCGAGCACGGCCACCGCGGCTTCGGCCAGTTGTGGATCGAAGTAGTTGGCATAGACGTCGACGAAGTAGAGCACCTTCGGACCGTTGCGTCGCGAGGGGCGCGTCAGGCGCCGGCGGGCGGCGCGGCGCAAAAAGCTCCGCGGCGCGACCCGTGGCAGCTTCCGACCTTGTGAAATGCCCAGCGTCTTCTCCAGCAGCCATCGCATTTGCCGATTCCGGATTGCCCAATTCGTCACGGGCGATGTGAGACTGCCCAGGGTGCCGAGCAAATCAAGCCGTGTCATCGCCCAGTCGGCAAGCGGCAGTCCTTTGGCACTGACATACGCCGCCTTACTCTCGCGCATCAACCGCGGAACGTCGACCTCGGCCGGGCATTCCAAGCGACACGAGTGACAGTGAACGCACAGATCGGCAACCGCTTTGAACTCGTCGCTGGTCAGAAGCTGGAGGTCCAGTTCGCCGGTAAGGATGCCACGGATCAAGTTCACCTTCGCCCGGGGCGACGCTTCCTCCGTCGGGGCGAAACGGAAGATCGGGCACATGCGGACACGGTGCGCCTGTGTGCGGCAATGGCCGCAACGATTGCAGGCCGCTACTGCATCGTGAAGCCGTGCCGGCTGCCAGTTCAACTGCAATTCGACCAGATTGCGCAGCTCCGGCGCAGCAGCGTCGGCCGGTTCGTGCTGGCCATCGACCTCCGCGGAGACCGCCGGCCTCGGCAGCGGCCGTTGCACGTAGCGGGCGATCAGGTCGGGATCGTCACCGACGATCTTGCCCGGATTGAGGATATTCTGCGGATCGAAGATTCGTTTGACTTCGGCAAATACCTCGACCAGAGGCCCGGCCTGTCGCGGCACGAAGCCCGTGCGGCTGAGGCCGCAGCCGTGCTCGCCACCGATAGTTCCTTGGACCGCTGCAACTTCCTCGGACAGGTCCTTGGCCAGTCCGCGCAGGCGTTGCACGTCCTCCGGCTGGGCAAGATCGAGAAACGGTTCAACGTGACAGTGGCCGTGACCGGTGTGACAGAAGAGCGAAGCCGTCACCTGGTAGCGTTTCAGCACGTTCTGCACGCGGACGAGAAAATCGGCGAGCATCTCGGGAGCGACCGACATATCCTCGACCGCCGGAACCGGTCGGTTGGGGCCTTTCACACGCTTCAACGCCGGATTGATGCCGTCAACCAGCCGCCAGTACAACTCGATTTCGTCTTCTTCAAAGGCTTGACGCGCCCCGAAGGCCGTTCGTTTCTGCTGCCATAACTCGCTCACCAGCCGCTGCAGCCGGCCCCGGACCTCAAGCGGGTCGTCGCCGTCGACTTCCACCAGCAGCATCGCCTCGGTTTCCGGCGGGATCAGTTGCTCGAAGCGCAGCTCAGCCTCGCGGGCGAAGCTCAGATGCCGCCGGTCGATCAAGTCGCATGCCGTCGGATGGATGGCCAACACGTCGAGCACCGTCCGCGCCGCCTTCTCCAGGCCGTCGAACAACAGCAGCGCGACTCCCCGATGCAACGGCAGTGGCTCGGTGGCCAGCGACGCTTCGGTGACCAAGGCCAGTGTGCCCTCCGATCCGACGAGCAATCGCGCGAGGTCCACGTAGCCATCGCCCAAGGCGTCGGCCAGGTTGTAGCCGCATCGGCTGGGCCGCTCCGACGGCTGGTGCCGCCGGATCAGGTCTGCATGCTCGGTCAATAGCGCGGCGAGGCGATTGACCAGGTCGCGTTTTCGCGGGATCGAACTGGTGCTCGCACCGTCGGCAAGGGATTCGCGACCGACTTCCAGCACCTCGCCGTCGGCCAGCACGATCTGAAGGCTGTGCACGTGGCGGCGCGTCGAGCCGCACTTCAACCAGTGGCTTCCGGCCGCGTCGACACCCAACATGCCGCCGATGGTGGTGACGCTTGTCGTCGCGGGGTCAGGCCCGAACCGCCGGCCGAGCCGGCGCAATTGCTCATTGAGACGCTCGTGAACAACTCCGGCCTGAACGCGGACGCGGTCGTCATCGATGCGGATCGACTCGGCGCAGATGCGCGGCGAAATCGAGAACCAAGCCCTCGCCGAGCGATTGCCCCGCCACGCCGGTGCCCGCCCCGCGGGCATGGACCGGCAGACGCTTGGCCGACGCATACCGCAGGCAAGCCGCCACGTCCGCCGAGGAAGCAGGACGAACAACGACGGCGGGCTTGATCTCATAGACGCTTGCGTCGCTGGCAAAAAGCTGAAGGAACACGTCATCGCAACGAGCCTCGCCAGCGACGAGTCCCCGGAGATCGTCCTGAATCCGTTCGCGCTGCTGGTCTAGGAGGCTCATGCCGGGAAGCAGTGATTGGGGACGGGAAATGGGGAACGGGAGACGAGAGGCACGGAATCAAAGCTTCTGGTTGACGTTCCTGCACACACGCGTTACGGTAACAACTGAAAACTGACAATTGAAAAAGGACGACAAGGGAGTCTGGCCGCAATCATTGTCGCGCCGTTTACTGGAAAACACTCCGTCCCGTCCCTCGTCGCCCAACCCTCAATGACGTTCTCCGTAAATCAGCGTCATGAGCTCGGCACGTGTCGAGGGCTTTGTGCGGAAGCAACCCTTCATGGCTGAGGTGACACAGATCGAGCCCGGTTTGCGAACGCCGCGGATGGTCATACAGGTGTGCACGGCTTCGATTACGACGGCCACGCCCTTGGCGTGCAACTCCTCGACCAGCAGGTTGGCGATCTCCTCGGTCATCCGTTCCTGGACTTGTGGGCGCCGGGCGACGTCCTCCACCACGCGGGCGAGCTTGCTGAGGCCAATAACTCTCTCGCCCGGAAGATAGGCAACGTGGGCCGTGCCCATAAAAGGCAGCATGTGGTGCTCGCACATGCTGTTGAAACTGATATTGCGCACCAGCACGACTTCGTCGCAGGTTTCGGTAAAAAACTTGCGCAAATGACGCCGCGGATCGCGGTGGAGACCGCCAAAAAGCTCCGCATACATTCGAGCGACGCGCCGGCGTCTCTCGCAGTCCCTCGCGATCCGGATCCTCGCCAATCGCCGTCAGAATCTCGCGAACCGCGCGCTCGATCCGCGGTTGATCGACGGGCACGTCCAGCCGGCGATCCGGCTCGTCCCGCTCAGCGTCGATAGTGCCCACAACGCGATCGCCCGGCTCTTGGATTACTGCCACGGTGTCAAGACCTCGGTTGGAAAAATGTCGGCAGTCCATCTTAAAGGCCCGCGGCAAAGCGGTCAAGAAGCGCGTTCAACACGCAGGGCGCAAGCGCGTGAGAATTGTCGTATCTCCGGCAGTCGCCACAGGATCAGACAATCGTGGCATAAATCCCGCCGGCGTTTCGTTCGCCGCCCATCGCTTCGCTCGGGGCGTGTGACTCCACGGCACCCGCTAGTTCGCGCTGAACTCCGGCAGGAACAAGAACGCCTCACGCACGGCCGTGGCGCTGACCGCCTCCGACAGATCCGTCAGCAGCAACTCAGTCCGCCGCGAGACGTCGACTTCATTCAAGAGCGATTGCTTGCGCGACAGATCGATGTTAATCAAGTAGCTCATCACATCGGCCAACACGCCCAGCGGAACGTCGTTGCCCAGCAACTGATCCAACTGCTCCTGGGCCTCGGGCAGTGTCGGCAGGATTTGCATCAAGGCCGTGTGCAGACTTCGCCGCAGCGCCTGTTGGCGGGACGTAGAACACGACAGATACTGATCGTTGCACAACTCGGCCTCCGCCTCGCGGAACAGCCGCGACGGCGCCATCTCTCTGACCAACCGCACCCGATGAAGTCCCAGCAACAGAACATTGTACGTTCCATCGGCCAGGCGGCAGTGGGCCGTGATCCGGCCAAGACAGGCCATCGAGTAGAGCGAAGGCCAGCCTTCATAGTCTCGCTCCCAGCCGGGCGTCAACACGGCCATCGCAATGAGCCGATCGCCGGCCAGCGCGTCTTCGAGCAAATCGCGATAGCGCGGCTCGAATACGCGCAGCGGCTGCATGACATGCGGAAACAGGACCAGGTTCGGCAACGGAAAGAGCCGAACCTTGCCCGAGAACTCGCCGGGGCACAGAGAAACATCGTCAAACGTCGACATACGGAAACCCCTTCACAGCAGCCAATCGGACGTATATCAGCACGCTGACGCGCCCCCCGCTACCTCGATTATAGGCAGGACGACGCCTTCAGGCCAATTGAGAAAAACGGGGCTGTCCCACTTGACGCCGGACAGAAGAACGATCTTTTTGCCGCCAGCGGACAGGCGTTGCGCTCCATTGGCGGCGGACAGGGGCTCAACGACTGGGGGAAAGGGGCCATGAATACATCGGTTGCGTCGAAGGGCTGCTCTTGACTAGAATCCTGCCCCTATGGCGTGGTGACCGGTCGTCGTGGCGGTAAGGGCGCTCGACAATCGGCGTTTTTGACTCAGCATCTTCTGAAAAATAGCGGGATGCGCAGTTCTCTTGTCGTTGATGAAGTCGGACAGGCTGCGGCGCGTGCGATGGTTCGCGCCTTGGCGCATGGCGCTCACTTCTATTGATTGTGGCGACCATCTGGGGACTGGTCGACGTGCGGCGGCGCGGCTATCCGTATCCCGACACGCCCGGCGAGCACAGGTCGGACCTGACCGTTTACACCGAGGCCGGCGCGGCGTTTTTCGACGGCCGCGCCGCCCTACGAGGTGTCCAATCCGCGGCGGCTGGACCTACGTCTATCCGCCCCTGCTGGCAATGGCCGTCGCGCCGTTGCACGTCCTGCCGATGCAGGACCAGGTGCTGGTCTGGTTCTTCATCTGTCTTTGGATGTGTTGGGCGTCGTATCGCGAGTGTGTCCGGATTGTCGCCGTCATCGGCGATGACCGGGGCCGTGGCGCGGCGTCATCGCGCACCGTACGATGGCTCGGCGTTATCGCCTTGCTCACCGCGACCTTGCCCACACTCAACTGCCTGCAACGCGGGCAGGTGACGGTCGTGATCGTCTATTTCCTGCTCTTGGGCGTGCGACTGACGCTCACCGGCCGCAGCCGCCTCGCTCAGCTCCTGGGCGGCATCATTCTGGCCGTGCCGGTGGTCATCAAGATCGTCCCGATCCTGCCGGTCGGATTCCTTTTGTTCCTCCAATTCGCGGGCTTCGTGCAGAGTTGGTGGCGGCGCGAAGAATCGGCGCCGCGGCGCAGTGGACAGTTTGCCGCAACGTCGCTTGGCGTGGCGTTGGGGCTCGTGCTCGTGTTTCTGTTGGTGCCGGCCATGCTCGTCGGCTGGAAGGCGAATCTCCGGCATCTCGACACCTGGTCCGAGCTCGTGCTGGCCAACGCGGAGGACAGCACCGCAACGCCCGGGTTTGAAAAAGATACGCACTCGGTGCGCAATCAGTGTCTTGGCAACGCGCTCTATCGCCTGGGCAACTTCGGCGCCTACATGTGCGCCAACGGCCCGGAAGACCCGCTGGTCGACGGCCCCGACCCGCCGCCGCGCCTGATGGATTCGCCGAGCGTCGATCCGTGCCTGCTCGTAGTCCGCGCCGCCATGATGCTGACGCTGCTCTTGGTCGGCCTACGGTTGGCCGGGCATCGCGATGCAGGGTTGGGTCAGGCGGCGGGCTTCGGGCTTGCCTGCACGGCGCTTCTGGTCGTGTCCCCGGTTGCGCAAATCACTACTTCATGTTGCTGGCCCCCGGCGTGTTGTTCGTGCCCATGTGGCTGGCCGCGCACGGCCGCCGCCGTACGGCAATGATCTTGGCCGTCGTGCCGGGCGTGCTAGTAGTGCTTCAGTATGTCCTCTTGGCCTACGTCGGCCGCGTAGGGATGCTCGGCTTGGGAACCGCCGGCTGGGTAATGGCCGCCATGATCTTGATCGAACGGACCGATCGCTACACGGCAATACCCAACGACACCTCGGGGCAGCCGAGGCTGCCGCATTCGCCGCCGCTAGGTCAAGCGGCCTGATTTCTTTTGGCTGCGGGGCCAGCAGCGGTTTGAGTCGGTCGAACCGCTGGTCGTCTTGTCCGAGAATACGCTCGTTTTTTCAACACGTCTTCTTCATTCAGCCGTACGTTTGCCAGGGCTGACAGCAAACAGGGAAACGGTTCCTGGCACCTTTGATCCCACCTTTGTTCCACATGGCACGTTTGTTCCGCCCGGACGTCGGGCTCGAGAAAACGGTCGCTTTTCGGTGCGTCTCGTCTCGATCCTATGTTTCCCGGGACGCTGACGGTCGATGTGAGCGAAGTAGCTGAGCCGGACGGGTTTGGCTGCGTCGGCAGTCGCAGCCGACGTAGCAACCGTCACGGAGACAATGAATTTCAACTTCATGCCGACGCGCATTGAGCCGGGCGAATGCGCGAGATTCGATTTTCGGGGCATCTTGGCCAAGGACTTGAATATTCTTGGGGGCACGTTTTACTTTTCTGCGGGGGGAAGGTAGAATCGGAGTCGTGGCGTTTGACCTCATTGCTCAGCGTGGGTCGGGAGTTGAACGGCTATCTTATTGCTATTTGTGGCATTGTCACTTGGCATAACACTCGTCGAGCGGAAGTGGCCGCGCCGGCGGTATTGCTTAACGTCAGTTCTCACATCTTCTCGTCCGTGGAGATCGTGCCATGCAATGCCTTACAAACCGCTCTTACGGTCCGAAGTCGCGACGGATGGTTCCAGCTTTGGGCTGTGTTTTCTTGACATCTGTGATTCTCTCGCGCCTGCCCGGCCATCGCGGCGGATGTACAGAGCTCAGCTTGGTCCTCGGCCCGTACTAAGCCGGTGGAAACAACAGTCAGCAAGCCTGCGGACGATGCCAAGAAAACCGCTGGCATCCGCGCGGCTCCGCCGCGGGCGCTGCGATCCGAGGCAGCGATCCGGAAGGCGCTCGAGGCAACGGCCGACCTCGATTTCACCAAGACGCCGTTGGACGACATCGTGGGAGCGATCGGAGACTTCACCAAGATCGATATCGTCCTGGACAAAAGGGCGTTGGCCGAGGCCGGGATAGCTAGTGATCTGCCGATGACGGTTTCTCTTCGTGGCATCTCGGTCCGAGCTGCGCTTGAATTGATTCTCCGCAACTTGAATCTGACTTGGATTGTTCGCGACGAGGTGATTCTCATCACGACGCCTGAGGAGGCCGAAAGCTACCTTGAGACTCGTGTTTACGACGTCGCTGACCTTGTCTTGCCACCGTCATCATATCCCTTCGAGGGAATGTATATTCCCGAGGCCCGTGGCGGAAGAATCGGCGCCGGCGGTGGCATGGGAGGGATCTACGGGCTCGGCAGCTTGAGCGGCGGCCTGGCGCAGCCGCAATGGGCGGTGCGGCCGGCATGACAGCGAAGGAAGGCAGCGGGATGGGACTGTTTGCCGTCGTCGAGCCGTTACAGCCCAGCGAGGGAAGCGAACCTGCGAAGCCGAGCAACCCTGCCCCGCGGGTGGAACCACCAAAGCCTGCAACTCCTGGCGGCATGGGTGGTAGGGGTGGTATGGGCGGTGGCATGGGAGGTATGGGCGGCATGGGCCACGGCTTCGCCTATGGCCACGTTGGCAGGCTGGCCACTTCCGTGGTGCCGCAGCGGGACTTTGATTCTTTGATCGAAACGATCACGTCGACTGTCGAACCCACGACCTGGGATGAGGTTGGCGGCCCAGGCTCGATAAGGTCATTCGACGCGACGACGGGAATGCTGATCTTCAGTCAGACTCAGGAGACGCACCAAAGAACTGAAAGGTTGCTGGAGCAGATCCGCGCGACCAACTCAAAAGTGCCGCTGGTGACCGTGCGAGCCCTCTGGTTGCTCTTGGACATGAAACAGCTTGACGATTTGCTGGCGAGCAAGTCCGGCAAGGCTGGCGGCGTTGATCGCAAGTCGCTCAGAGCAATGGCGGAGAAGGCCAAAGGCTACGTCGGCATGATCAGTTGCTTCAGTGGGCAGACGGTGCACATCGCTTCAAGTCATGGTCGATCGGCAGTCGTCGGCGCGATCCCGGTCGTCGGGTCGGGCATTGGATATCAGCCGATCGTCAGTAATCCCCAGTGCGGGGCGATGCTGCAAGTCACCCCCCAAGTGCGTCCCGGCGCAAAGACAGCCGTGGTCGACCTATGGAGCTCGGTGGTCCGCTCGGAAGGGCAGGGCGAGCAAATTCGTTTCCTCAGCGGCAGGTCGGCCAGGAAGAAAGGCGACAAAGGGTGCCAGAATGAACATGCCGCAGGGCCGTCGGTGACCTTGGACCGCGTCAACGTGGCCGTCGAGCAACTGGGCACCACGCTACGTCTGCCGCTCGGCGAGGCAACGCTTGTCGGCGGTCTCACCCGCGAGCCCTCGGCCGATCAAGCCAACGCCGCCGCTGCACCGCAGTTGTACCTATTTATCGAGGTCACGGCGGAGTAACGCCCTCTTAATTTTGCCGGCGCAGTATCAGGCGGACGTAGTAGCTCGATCTGCACCCATACCTTGATTCCGTATCTGGCGAGACAAATCTCGCCCCGGCTGGATAGCCGTCGGCAAGGTGTCTGCGGTACCGCAGGAGGCCCGCAAGCGGGCCTGACAACTTGAAACGACAGTTTGCACGCAGCCGACCCGACGTGAACGTCGGGCCCCACACCGCCTTCGGCGGAAAGGGATGTGAACGACCCTGCAGAGTGCGGGATGCACCCGCTTGCGCCCCTGGCTATTATTTCGCGCCTCGCCGGGGCTTTGCTGCTGCTACCTACAAACTCGACGCTCACACGCTACTTCCCTTCCGCAGCCGGATTGGCAATAATCCGAACATGGGACGCTTTGGCCTGGCGCTGGTGGTTGTCGTGCTGTTGGCGGGCGGCTGCCGAAAAGTCGCCGAGCCGGCTGCGAAACCGCTTGCGAAACCGGCTGACGGCGCCAAGCGAGACGAGTTTGGCCTGCCGCTGGTCATTCGCATACAAGTGCCCGAGGCGCCGGCCGAGGTCCAAAAACCATCGCCCCCGATCCCGAAGGAGTCCGAGACACATTGAGCGAGTCCAACATCCTCTTCTTGGTGGCGGTCAGCGAGTGGGTGATCCGTATCATCATGCTGCCGATCATTGTGCTGCGCAAAGAGAGGCCGGCGACGTGCCTGGCATGGCTGACGATTGTCTTCTTCGAGCCGTGGATTGGCTTGGGGTTCTATCTGCTGATAGGCGAGAACCGGTTGGGGCGGCGACGCTTGGCTCGGCGGAGCAGCCGGCGGCTGCAATTCGAAGGCTCTGAGCATCCGCCGGTCGAGCCCGGCCACGTCGTTGATCCGGCGCTGGGGGAAGACGGCCGCACACTGGTCCACTTGGCCGGACCCGCCGGCGGCCTGCCGGTGGTCGGTGGTAACGCGATTTCGCTGATGACCGACACGGGCGTAGTCATCGACCGCCTCGTGGCTGACATTGACGCCGCCCGGCAGCACGTCCACCTGCTGTTTTACATCTTCAAGGACGACAGCGTCGGTCAGCGGGTGGCCGAATCGCTGATTCGGGCGGTGCAGCGCGGCGTGATGTGCCGGGTGTTGGCCGACGCCGTCGGATCGCGGCAGCTCTTCCGTCATTTGGCCCCGAAACTGCGGCAGCAGGGCGTGCGGATCTTCCCCGTGCTGCCGGCGAATCTGTGGCGCATTCCATTCGCCCGGCTCGATCTGCGAAACCATCGCAAGTTGGCGGTGATCGACGGCCGCGTGGCCTTTACCGGTTCGCAGAACATTGTCGAGCCGAGCTACGGCCACAAGCGTGCGGGCGTGTGGCACGACATCATGGCGCGGATCACCGGGCCGGTCGTGCGGCAACTCCAGGGCATTTTTCTGGAAGATTGGTTCTACGAGTCGGGCGAGGTGCTCGAAGACGCAGCGCTGTTTCCCGAGGGCCGGGTCGACGGCGACATCGCCGTCCAAGTCGTTCCGACCGGACCCGACCGGCAGACGGAGCTGATTCAGGACCTGGTCGTCAAGGCGATCTTTCTGGCCCGGCGTCGCGTCGTTATTACGTCACCCTACTTTATACCTAACGACGCGATGCTTCTGGCCTTGCGACTGGCCTCCTTGCGCGGCGTACAGGTTGACGTGGTGATTCCCAAGCGGTGCGACCACCCGCTGGTCCAGGCGGCCGGGGCGTTCTACTGCGACTATCTGATGCGCAACGGCGTGAACGTTTTCCTCTTCCAGCAAGGCATGTTGCACGCCAAGACGCTAACGGTAGACAACGCGTTGGCAATGTTCGGCTCGGCCAATTACGACATCCGCTCGTTCGACTTGAACTTCGAGTTGAACCTGTTCGTCCACGCCGCCGAAGCCGTCGAGGAGATGCGGCGTCTGCAACAGGCGTATCTTGCCCAGTCGCAACGTGCGACGGCCGACGACTTGCCGACTAAAACCCCGTTGGGCCGACTGAAGGTCAACCTGGCGAAGCTGTGCAGTCCGCTGCTGTGATGATGTCTTCCATGCCTACTGCTCCCATTCCGTGTGGAACGTGCCCGGGCGGTCGATGCGCTGGTAGCCATGCGCGCCAAAACAATCGCGCTGGGCTTCGGTGAGATTGGCCGGCAGCCACGCGCTGCGATAGCTGTCGAAGTAGGCGAGCGACACCATGAAGCCCGGTGCAGGAATCGCCAAGTCGGCGAACGTCTGTACCACGCTGCGGAGGTCCGATTGCACGGCAAGCACCGCTTTGGCCAGTCGAGGATCGACCAGGAGGTTGGGCAGATCGGGCTGGGCCTGATATGCCGCGCGGATGTCTTCCAACAAGGCTGCGCGAATGATACACCCGCCGCGCCAGATTCGGGCGACATTTTCCAGTTTCAGGCCGTAGTTGTATGTCTGCGACGCGCGGCGAAGCTGGGCCATGCCTTGGGCATAGCTCACGATCATGGCGCCGTAAAGCGCCCGGCGAAGCTGCTCGATCACCGCTTGCCGATCGCCCTGAAATGTGCGTTCGGGCACGGTGAGAATGCGGCTTGCAGCCTGGCGTTCGCCCTTGATCGCCGACATTTCGCGCATCGCCACCTCGGCGTCGACCGCCATCACGGGCACGTGCAGCACCATTGCATCCTCCGAGGTCCAGATGCCGGTCCCCTTCTGCAGGGCTTCGTCGAGAACGACGTCGACCAAACGCTTTCCCGAAATATCATCCTGCTTGCGGAATATCCGTACGGTAATCTCGATCAGATACCCCTCGAGTTCCGAGTCGTTCCACCGGTCGTAGACGTCGGCCAACTGGTTATTGTCGAGGCCCAGACCCTGCTTCATCAGGTGATAGGTTTCGGAGATCAGCCGCATGAGGCCGTATTCGATGCCGTTGTGGACCATCTTTACGTAGTGGCCTGCCGACCCCGGCCCCAGATAGGCAACGCAGGGCTCTCCGTGAACATGGGCCGCTACGGCCTCGAAGATCGGGCGGACGCGGCTGTAGGCCTCCGGCGTTCCGCCGGGCATGATGCTGGGACCGAGGCGGGCGCCGCGCTCGCCCCCCGAGATGCCCACGCCCAAAAAATGCAGTCCCTGCGCGGCCACCTCCTTGGCGCGGCGCTCGGTGTCCGTGAAATGCGAATTGCCGCCGTCGACCAGCACGTCGCCGGGCTCCAAATGGGGCGCAAGATCGTGGATGACCGCATCCACCGGTTTCCCGGCAGGCACCAACGCCATTATGGCACGCGGCTTCCGCAGCAGCGACAGCAACTCGGCCGAGCTTTTCGCGCCAAAGACACTACGGCCTTTTCCTTCAGCGCTCAGCGCGCCAAGTTTTTCGGCGTCTAAGTCGTAGCCCACTGCGGCGAAACCGTGATCGGCCACGTTCAGCAGCAGGTTGCGGCCCATCACGCCCAACCCGACGATGCCGATGTCGCATTCTTGACGTTGCATGACGTTTTCCTCCATTGGACCTCAACGTTGCCACAGGATAGGAGACGCTTCGAGAGGAACAAACAAATCGGGGAAATTTGGGACAACGCGCACCGTATAGTCGCCGGTGGGACGCGCCGCGGGGACCGCAGCACGATAGAGGCGACCGCCGACCGTGCCCACCAGGGGCCGCACGAGCGCCATTTCGTGCGTTACCGGACGGTCGCCGTCCCGCGCGTCGGCGTAAAGCTCCACGCGCACCGCGCCCGGATCGATCTCGTTGAGATAGACCTGCACTTCAAACACGTTCTGTTTGCCGGTGTTTTTGACCGTCACCTTGCCGATGCGCAGCTTATCCCATTGCGATTGCAGCGTCCGCCGCCGGTCGACGATCTGCATCGCTGCGACGCCTCGATCGGCGGCTCGGCGGCGATAGGCCGTGGCGGCCGGAAGATAGTATTGTTCGGTGTACTCGCGCACTGTGCGATTGGCGGAAAACTGCGGGGCCAGTCGCGCCATGCTCTCCCGTATGCGCGCAACCCATGCCGTGGGAATGCCGTTTTCGTCGCGGGCATAAAACTCGGGAACCACCTGGTTTTCGAGCAGATCGTAGAGTGCCTCGGCCTCGGCGGCGTCCCACGCCGGATCGTCGTCGTGCTCCTTGCCGTCGCCCAGTGCCCAACCGACTTCGGGCGTATAGGCTTCCGCCCACCAACCATCCAACTCCGACAGATTGAGGCCCCCGTTGACGAGCACTTTCATGCCACTGGTGCCGCTTGCCTCCCAGGGACGCCGCGGCGTATTGATCCACACGTCGACTCCCTGCACCAACTGTTCCGTCAGCAGCATGTCGTAATCGCTGAGGAAGACGACGTGCAGCCGCGCGGCCGGCTGGCGAATGAAGCGTACCCACTGCTGAATCAAGGCTTGCCCTGCCTTGTCTTCTGGATGGGCCTTGCCTGCAATGAACAACTGAACGGGCCGCCGAGGATTGGTCAACAGCCGGAGCAGCCGGGCCGGATCGTGCAGCAGCAGGTTCGGTCTCTTATACGTGGCGAAGCGGCGCGCGAAACCCAGGGTCAGCGCGTTGGGATCGAAGAAATGCCTGGCGTCTTCAACCGTTCCTGGGCGATGCCCCGGACAGCGGCCAACTGCTGCGACAGCCGCTCGCGCGCAAACGCGATCAGGGCCGCGCGGCCTTCGGTGCGAAGCTGCCAAAGCCGGGCATCGGGGATGCGACGAATGTCCTTCCCGATGGTCTCCATCGTTCCCAGCCATCGATCCTTTCCACAAAACTCCATCCATAGGGCGTCGGCGGCGTCGGAATCCCAACTCGGCATGTGAACCCCGTTGGTCACGTGTCCGATTGGCACTTCGTCCTCCGGCCAGCGCGGGAAACAGCGGGGCGAACAGATGTGCCGGCTGACGCATCCGTGCAGGCGACTGACGCCGTTGACTGCGCCGCTGCCGCGGATCGCCAGGTAGGCCATGTTGAACGGCTCCGACGCGTCGTCCGGGTTCGCGACGGCCCAAGGCCAGCAGATCGCGGAGCGAGATGCCCAGCCGTTCCTGGGCATAGCCGCCGAGATACTGCTCAATCAGCGCGGGAGGAAAGCGGTCGAAGCCGGCAGGAACCGCCGTGTGGGTCGTGAAGAGGTTGCCCGCCCGCGTCACCGCCAGTGCCGCCTCAAAGGGCTGCCCTGTCTTCTTCCATGAAATCCCGGGCGCGTTCCAGGACGGCGAAAGCCGCGTGTCCTTCGTTAAGGTGGCAGACTTCGGGCCGGTGGCCCATGCGCGGAGCAACCGCCAGCCGCCGATCCCCAGCAGCAACTCTTGCTTCAATCGCAATTCCGGCCCGCCGCCGTATAGCTCGCTGGTGATTCCGCGGTGCGCGGGAAAATTGGCCGCGTCGTTGCTGTCCAGCAGGTATAGCGTCGCTCGGCCGACCTGCACTTGCCACGTCCGCAGCCAGACGGAGTAGCCGGGCAGCACGACCTCCAATCGCATCCATTCGCCGTTGGGTTCGCGCAGCGGCGTGATCGGCAACTGCCCCGGATCGTTGTAGGGGAAGAGTGCCTGTTGCGATCCGTCTCGGTCGATGACCTGGCGAAAATAGCCCTGCTGGAAGAGCAATCCCACGCCGACCACCGGCACGCCCAGATCGCTGGCGGCCTTGAGTTGGTCGCCGGCCACGTTGCCCAACCCGCCGGAATAGATCGGGAGGGCCTCGCAGAGCATGAACTCCATGCTGAAATAGGCGACGCAACTCAACGGCGAATCTGGATGATTTTGTTGAAACCACGCCGGCGACCGCGCCGCCTCGCGCTTGGCATCGAGAAGTTCATCGACCCGCTTCGCGAAGGCCGGCTCGACCAACTCTGCGTCAGTCGGTCGCGCGACACCGTCTGGAGAACGACCCAGGGATTGTGGGTAAGCTCCCACAGCGCGGGATCAAGCTGCCGCCAGATGTCGTCGGCGGCATGATTCCACGACCAGCGCATGTCCAGGGCAAGCTCGGCCAGCGAACGTAAATCCTTCGAGTTCCGTCGGCAGAAAGCAATACATCGAGTTGCTGATAGGCATTGCGGTGCTCATGGCGTGTCCTTGACTGTTCACTTGGCGAATTCCTGCACTGTCCGAAGAAAACCGATGATGCCTTCGCGCGTAAGCATTCCCAGCAGGCGGCCGTCGTCATCACGGGAAGCTGGTTGACTCCGTCGCTGTCCATCGCTTTCAGCGCGGCCCACAGGCCGGTCTCAGGTCGCGTGCATTTCACGCGTTCCAAGGGTATCATCACCTCGGCGACCGTCGTCGTGGGCCACTGCGTGCCGCGGCACCTCCTTGATCCGATGCAACGTCAGCAGACCGGTCATCTGGTCGTCGGTCTTGACCACGAACACCCGCCGGCCGCCGCCCAGGATGTGGTCGTCGACCAATTCCTGCAGCGGCACGTCGGGAGCGATCTCGGTGTAGTTCGCGGTCATGGCATCGGCCACGGTGTGACCGGCCAACATGCTCTCCAACAACTGGTACTGAATCTGCGAGGAAGCGGCGTTTTCCAGGAACCAACCGATAAACGCGATCCATAGCCCGCCGATCAAATTTCCGCCGAACATCTGCCACACGCCGAAAACAATAAACAGGAAACCGAAGAACCGCCCGACGTTGCCGGCAATGACCGTGGCCCGGCGCAGGTTCTTCGTCATGCCCCAGACAATGGCGCGGAACACCCGGCCGCCGTCCAGCGGAAAGCCCGGAATCAGATTGAAGGCCACCAGTGCCGCCGTTGATGTAGGCCAGATAGGTAGTCAAGCGCCAGCAGGGGAGCAACGCTGGCCGTCAGCCGGCCGCAACAGTGCAAACAGCACCGCCAGCAAGAAGCTGACGACGGGGCCCGCGATGGCGATCCAAAACTCGGCCGTGGCGCTGGGCGGTTCGCCGCCGATCTGGGCGACGCCTCCGAAAATGAACAGCGTGATGCTGCGAACGGGAATCCGGTAGCCCATGGCCACTACCGAGTGGCCCAATTCGTGCAACAACACGCTGACGAACAGCATGATCGCCGTGATGGCCCCGAGAATCCAATACCACGGGTGGGCCAGCCCTTGAATTCGCTGGGATAATAGCCCACGGCCAGCGTCCAGGTCAGCAGCGCGAAGATCAGGAACCAGGAATAGTCCAGCCCGATCGGAGATGCCCAGAATGCGCCCCAGGGGAATTACGTGTCGGCCCATGATTCACCTCGCCCTTCCCGTTGGGCCAGCCGCTTGGGCACGGCCACCGGCCTTCCGATGCTATAGCTCTATTTGTATATTCAGTGCCCCTTTCGAGGAAACTCTCGGCGACATTAGTCATTCTGAGCGAAGCGAAAACCTCCTTGGCCACCGAGATCCTTGCGCTACGCTCGGTGTCTATCGAGCAGCACTCTTGTCCTGCACATCGAATTATCCTATTCAGCGGCAGACGGGAGATTTCTCGGCCATGCTCTAGCCTTTTCTGTGTGGAAAAATGCGCTGATGAGCCAGAGGGAAGCCGGCCGCCGGCAACCCCGGCGGTCGTTGAATACGCGGGGGCAATTCGCATGAGCCGTTGCGCACGCAATTCGACAGCATACGCAACAAGCCACATCCGACCTTGCCGCTCTGTCGTTGGCGGTCTTGAACAACAGTTGGAGACGTCGGCGGATGGGTTGACCGAAGGACAAGCGAAGAAACGTCTTGCTCAATATGGCTGCAACGAGCTGGTCGAAGAAGAAACGCCAATCCTCTGCTGAAGTTCCTTTCTTATTTCTGGGGACCGATCCCCTGGATGATCGAAATCGCGGCGATCCTCTCGGCCGTCGTACGCCACTGGCCCGATTTCTTCATCATCCTTGTCCTTCTGTTGGGCAATGCCGTGGTGGGGTTTTGGGAAGAATACCAGGCCGGCAATGCCATTGCCGCACTGAAAGAAAAAGCTGGCCTTGCAGGCGAAGGTCAAACGGGCGGGCGTTTGGAAGACGATCGCGTCGCGCGAACTGGTGCCCGGCGACGTGATCCGCCTGCGGCATCGGCGACATCGTGCCCGGCCGACGCCAAGCTGTTCCCCGGCGATCCGATCGAAGTCGACCAGTCGGCCTTGACGGGCGAATCGTTGCCCGTGACGCGAAAGACGGAAGACACCGTGTACTCCGGTTCGATCGTGCGGCAAGGCGAGATCGACGCCCTGGTCTATGCAACGGGCGGCAGACACGTATTTCGGCAAAACGGCCCAGTTGGTCCAGACGGCCCATACGGTCAGTCACTTCCAGAAGGCGGTTTTGAAGATCGGCGATTTCCTCATCGTCCTGGCCGTCGCCCTGGTGGTTCTGATTCTGACTGTCGCCCTGTTCCGCGGCGATCCGATGATGGACACCTTGGAGTTTGCGCTGGTGCTGACCGTGGCGGCCATTCCCGTGGCCCTGCCGACGGTGCTTTCGGTCACTATGGCCGTCGGGGCCAAAATCCTTTCGGCGCTCCCAGGCCATTGTCAGTCGCCTGGCGTCCATCGAGGAGTTGGCGGGCATGGATGTGCTCTGCTCCGATAAGACCGGCACGCTCACGCAAAACAAGCTCACGCTCGGCGATCCGTTCACGGTCGGCGGCGTCGTCTCCGGACGAGGCGATTCTCTGCGGCGCACTTGGCCTCGCGGGCCGAAGACCAGGACCCTATCGACTTGGCCGTGCTCGGCGGCGTGAAAGACGCGGAAAACTATCGCTCGTACCAGGTGACGCACTTCCAGCCGTTCGATCCGGTGCACAAACGGACCGAAGCCACGGTGCAATCGCCCGACGGACCGAGGTTTCAAGGTCACCAAGGGCGCGCCGCAGGTGATTCTGGCCCTGGCCGCCAACGCCGATCAGGTGCGGGCCGAGGTGGAGAAGGCCGTCAATCGGTTTCGCGGCCCGGGGTTTTCGCTCCCTGGGCGTGGCGCGAACGGATGAGCAAGGAGCAATGGCAATTTCTGGGCGTCCTGCCGCTGTTCGATCCGCCGCGGGAAGACTCGAAATCGACGATCGAAACCGCCCAGGCGATGGGCAGCCGCGTAAAAATGGTCACCGGCGACCAGTTGGCCATCGCCCGAGAGGTTGCCAGCCAATTGGGGCTTGGCCCCAACATTCTCGACGCCAGCCTGTTCGGCGACACGAGCCACCACCGAGGCCGGTCAGCTTGCCGACGCCATCGAGCAGGCCGACGGCTTTGCCCAGGTCTATCCCGAGCACAAATACCACATCGTCGACGTGCTGCAGCAGCGCGGCCACATCGTCGGCATGACCGGCGACGGAGTGAACGATGCCCCGGCGCTGAAAAAGGCCGACGTCGGCATCGCCGTGGCGGGAGCCACCGACGCCGCCCGCGCCGCCGCCGACATCGTGCTGCTCAGTCCCGGCTTGTCGGTCATCATCAAGGCCATCCAGGAAAGCCGCAAGATCTTTCAGCGGATGAACAGCTACGCCATCTATCGCATCGCCGAGACGATCCGCGTGCTGCTGTTCATGACGCTGTCGATCCTGGTGTTCAACTTCTATCCGGTCACGGCCGCCATGATCGTGCTGCTGGCGCTGTTGAACGACGGCGCGATCCTCTCGATCGCCTACGACAACGTGCGCTACTCGAAGCGGCCGGAGGCATGGGACATGCACACGGTGCTTGGATTGTCCTCGGCGCTGGGGCTGATGGGCGTGATCGAGTCGTTCGGCTTGCTCTATCTGGCCGATCGGGTGTTTCACGTCGACCGCTTGGCACTCCAGTCCCTGATGTACCTGAAACTCTCGGTGGCGGGACACCTCACGGTTTTCGTCGCGCGGACGCGAGGGCCGTTCTGGTCGATCCGTCCGGCCGCAATCCTGTTTGGCGCCGTGACCGTGACGCAACTGTTCGCCACGCTGATCGCCGTCTACGGACGTATTGATGGCGCCGACCGGTTGGTGTATGGGCATTGGGCGTATGGGGCTATGCCTTGGCGTGGTTCTTCGTCGAGGACGGCGTCAAGCTTGTCGTCTATCGCATGTTGAGCCCCCATCATCCGGCGACGCTCACGCGGATGCGAAAACTCGCAACACGATCTGGCCAATAAGTGTTCGCAGTGATTAAGCAGGCGAGCCATGTTTGAACACTCGCACGAACAGTTATTGTCGAGGTGGCGATTTGCCTTGCGGATGCTGGCGTTCTTTGTCGCCGCAATGGCGATCGTGCTCGCGGCGGTCGTCTTCGGAGCGGTGGGCTTCCGACTGTCTTCGAGGGAAACGACCTGGATCGACTCGCGTGGTCAACGCGGCCATGCTGATTACCGGCAACGGCCCAATCAGATCGTTGAAGACCGCGGCGGAAAGCTATTCGCCGCCGTCGATGCCCTGATCGGCGAGGCCGTGTACGTCATTGTCGTGGCCGTGCTGCTTGACTCCCTTGGCCCATCGGATGCTGCATTCCTTCCACCTGAAAACGCCCGAGCAGGTCGAAAAAGTCGACACGGAGGAAGAGAAAAGTCAATGACGTTTGCGGTTTGCCCCGCTCAGTCGGCAAATAGATCGACCGACCGAATCATCGCGGCTGCCGTTTCGTGGTCGGTGACGATGCCCTGGACGTTGGCAAGAGCGGCCGTGTCGGCTCCGGTGGTCACCAGCGCCGTCGAGACGCCGTCGGCGTGCATTTTGGCCAGCAGGTCGGCGAGCATCGTTTGTCCGGAAACGACCACAAATCGCGAGTTGGCGATCTGCCCGAGCGTTCCTTCGAGGCTATCCGGCGGCAACGCCCCGAGGGAGGCGTCTCGTCCGACGACACCAACCACCTGCTCATCCTGATGGACCAGAAAATGCGATTGCTCCGGGTGCTGCGAAACGATGTCGGCAAACTCGCGTCGCGTCGTCGCCGCCGGCAGCGCGGCGCGACAGGCCCGCATGATGTCTTGGACTCGTTGGATTTGGTTGACATCGGCGTGCATGGCCGAAGGGACCCAATGCCCACGCCGTGCGACCTTGAGCGTGTAGATGCTCTCGTTGCTGAGCATTCTCCGCACGCCGTAGCTGATCGCCACGGTGATCGTGATCGGGATAATAACGTTGTAGTCGCGGGTCATCTCGAAAATCATGACCACGGCCGCCATCGCGGCGCCGGTGGCCCCGCCGACCACTCCGGCCATCCCGGCGATGGCGAACGCCGGCGGGCTGATCGACAACGCAGGCAACAGCCATGCCATCACCACGCCGTAGCCGCCGCCCAAGGTGGCCCCCATGAAAAACGCCGGCGAAAAGATCCCACCCGAGGCGCCGGACCCAAGTGTTAGCGACGTGGCCACAATTTTCAGCACGAAAAGCAACGCGAGCAATGGCACGAAGACGAGTGTTCCGTCCAAGATCTGTTGGACCGTAGCGTAGCCCACGCCTTCGATGTAGTATTGGCCGAAGGCGACCATCATCAGATACATCATCACGCCGACGAGAGCCATTGCGGCCATGTGGCGCACGTAGTAGTTGCCGGGCATGCGCTCTTCGAAGTAGTCCTCGACGCCGTACAGAGATTTGATGAACAGCGCCGATGCCAAGCCGGTGACGATGCCCAGACCGACGTACAGAAAAAGCACCCAGGCGTGCATGACGTGAAAGTCGGGGATTTCCAGTCGGGGAACGATGAACGACGGATGTGCGCCGAAGACGAGCCGGCTGACGTAGGTGGCCGAGACCGTTGCCACTGCCACCGGCACGAGCGTTCTGACGCTCAGTTCGTGCATGACGATTTCCACGGCGAAGAGGATCCCTCCGACCGGCGTATTGAACGAGGCTGCGATGCCGCCGCCGGCCCCGGCCGCCACCAACGTGATCCGCTGCCAAGGCGGCATCGGCAGCCATTGGCCGAGAGTGGACCCGAAAGAGGCGCCGATTTGGATCATCGGCCCTTCACGGCCCGCCGAGCCGCCGCTGCCGATCGACAGCGCCGAGGCAATCGATTTGACCACGGCGACGACCGGCCGAATGACACCCTTCTGGAAGTAAATGGCCTCCAGGACCTCTGGAACGCCATGCCCCTTGGCTTCCGGCGCGAAATTCTTCACGAGAAAGGCCACCACGGCGGCGGCCACGACAGGCGCAAGGATGACCAGCGGCCCCCAAGGGCTGGGCGGCGTATGGACGTCGGCGTTGTAGAAGAAGGAAAATTGTCCCAAGAACAGTAGGTTGTGAAACAGGCCGATCAGACCGCGGAAGACCACGGCTCCCAGACCCGAAACTAACCCCACGATCATTGCCAAGATCGTGAAAAGCACTACACCGACCGGCCTTTTCAGTCGTCGACCGTCTTCAACCATCGGTTCCTCCCTTGCCCGGCGGCAATTTTACCGGCTGCGCGGCAAAAGGACGAATCCGGGCGGGTCTTGCGGGCACCGAATCGGACCCGATTTGAAGCTGAGAATCAGTGAAACGGCGTAGCTGGACAACCGGATGCGAGAGGACGGGGATTGTGGGAACTCGAAGCTCGGGATTCGGGACTGGCGGCTAGCAACCGGCGACTTAACGGAGCCCCCCAGCACCTTGGAAATTGGGAACGGCGTCGCGGTTTAGGCGAGTAAAATCAGATCGCTGACCCGGGCATTTCCGTACCGTTTTTGCTGTCTTCGAACCTGACCTCTTGCCTCGGCTGCCACCGTCTACGACAATCTACACTTATCCTTCCAAACGAACGCTGCTCCCCTTCCTTTCTCCCCTGAAGCAGTTGATTCCCAACGTCATGAAATAAGGTGAATCATGCCGGCAACACGATTGATACAGACGAGCGGCACAGTGCGCACAATCGCGATGATTACGATAGTCTGCCTTGCAGGCCGGGCATTGGCGACCGACAAGAATCGGGAGGATGAGAGGGTCATTCTCACACCCAAGCCGCCGGCCGCGCCAAGAATCAACGGGGCGAGGGTCTTCGGCGTACGGCCCGGGCGTCCGTTCCTTTTCACCATTCCCGCTACCGGCCACAGGCCGATGCGGTTCGGCGTAGACAACTTGCCGGCAGGGCTCAAGGTTGATCCGCAAACCGGCCAGATCACCGGTTCGATCGCAGAGCGCGGCCAGTATGTGATGACGTTCCGCGCGAAGAATGTCCTGGGCGAGGCTGAGCGGGAATTCAGGATTGTCTGCGGCGACACGCTGGCACTCACGCCGCACATGGGGTGGAATAGCTGGTACGTCTGGATGGACAAGGTAAGCGACAAGATCATCCGCGACGCCGCCGATGCCATGGTCTCGACCGGGCTCGTCAACCATGGATGGTTGTACGTGAACATCGACGATTGCTGGCCGATGAAGGTTACCAGAATCGAGAACAGCGACCCGGCAGAACTTCTCGGTTCCCCACGCGACGCCCGCGGCAACGTCAGGTCCAACGGGCGTTTTCCCGACATGAAAGCACTGACCGACTACATCCACAGTAAGGGACTTTTGGCCGGCATTTACACGTTGCCCAGCGCAACCACCTGCGCGGGCTATGAAGGGGTGCGCGGCCACGAACAGCAGGATGCGCAGCAGTTCGCTGCTTGGGGGTTCGATTTCCTCAAGTATGACTGGTGCGGCGATATCGCACATACCACGGCCGAAGGCTATCAACAACGCTATCGGCAAATGCACGACATTCTTCAGAAGCTCGACCGTGATGTGGTCTTGAACATCTGTCAGTATGGACTGAAAGACGTAGCAACGTGGGGTCGCTCGGTAGGCGGCAATAGCTGGCGGACAGCCGGCGATCTGGGGGGCTCCTACGAGGGCATTCCCGCCGCGCTGTTCCGCGACGTCTTCGCTCTCTACGGGCGCAACGAACTGCAACAATACAACGGCCCCGGTGGATGGAACGATCCGGATTACCTCTTGCTGGGTTATCTCACCCGCGGGCGGAAGACACCGCTCACTCCCAACGAGCAATACGCGCACGTCTCGCTGTGGTGCCTGCTGTCGGTCCCGTTGATCCTCAGCGGAGACATTACCCGGCTCGACGATTTCACGCTTGGCCTGTTGACAAATGACGAGGTGATCGAGATCGATCAGGACCCTTTAGGCAAAGCGGCGTTGCGTGTGGCGAAACAGGGAGAGCTTGAAGTGTGGGCCAAGCCTATGGAGGATGGCAGCAAGGCAGTGGGCCTGTTTAACCGCGGCGATTCGGCTGCTACGGTGATTGCGAAGTGGTCGGACGTGGGAGTGACGGGTAAGCAAATCGTCCGGGACCTTTGGCGGCAAACGGACCTCGGCACGTACGACGCGCAATTCTCCGCCACCGTCGGTCGACACGGTGTCGTGCTAGTCCGTCTGCGAATCGCCAAGTAACCTCTCGCTTACGCCACGTGGAGAACGCCAAGGCTTGCCTTCCAATAGCCCTCACACATGCGAACCACTGATTCTTGGCCAACAGAATCATCGGCGAAGTCACTCGGGCACTCCACCGCCCAACGTGGTACGACATATGTTGTGCTCATCAGCCTCGTGGCCGCAATGGGAGGTCTGCTCTTCGGTTACGATTGGGTAGTCATCGGCGGGGCTAAGCCGTTCTTCGAAAGATATTTCGTCTTGGACAGCGAAAGCCTCCGCGGTTGGGCCAACAGTTGCGCCCTGCTGGGCTGCCTGCTTGGCGCTGCGCTCGCCGGCGGACTCAGCGACCGTTTTGGCCGGAAAAAGCTCCTCTTAGCCTCCGGGATCCTGTTCGCCATCTCGTCAGTTGGGACCGGTTGGGCCATGACATTTCGCGAGTTCGTCGCGTGGCGAATTGCCGGCGGTGCAGCCATTGGTACGGCCTCGATTCTCTCGCCGATCTACATCGCCGAAATCGGCCCGGCACGACTACGCGGGCGATTGGTGGCCATGAACCAATTGACGATCGTCATCGGAATCCTTGCCGCCCAAATCGTCAACTGGCTCATTGCCGAGAGAGTCGTCGACGGAGCCACTTCCGAAATGATTCGCCTATCGTGGAACGGCCAGTATGGGTGGCGTTGGATGTTTACCGCCGTAGCTTTTCCCGCGACGGCGTTCTTTTTGCTAACCCTCTTTGTGCCGGAGAGTCCTCGCTGGCTTGTCAAGAATGGCAGGGTTGAGCTGTCCCGGCACCTTCTTAGCCGTATCGGTGGCCCCTGCTACGCGGACGCCGAGCTTCTTGCGATTCACGACACGCTCAAGTTCGAGAACGCCCAACGCTGCGCATTTTACACGCTGTTGCAGCCGCGAATACTGATGGTGCTCTTAATCGGCTGCACATTGGCCGTGTTGCAGCAGTGGAGCGGAATCAACGTCATGTTTAACTACGCCGAGGAGGTCTTCCGAGAAGCTGGATATGGCGTGAGCGACATGCTGTTCAATATCATCATCACGGGCACGATCAATTTGGTATGTACGCTTGCAGCGATGTGCATGGTAGATCGCTGGGGCCGCCGACCGCTGATGCTTATCGGCTTCCTCGGGATTGCCGTCTCGCACCTCTTGCTGGGCTATGCGTATCGTGAAGGGGTGAAAGGACCGCTGGTCGTCGCCTGCGTCCTCGCCGCCATCGGTTGTTACGCCATGACCATCGCCCCGGTGGTCTGGGTCCTTATCTCTGAGATCTTTCCCAATCACATCCGCGGTGCCGCGGTCTCCGTAGCGGTCTCGGCATTGTGGGTCGCCTGTTTCCTCTTGACCTACACTTTTCCCCTGCTTCATGCTACGCGCCGGGCCGGCGTGGACCTTCTGGACCTACGCTGCCATTTGCGCAGCCGGCTTCCTCTTTGTTTGGTTCACAGTACCGGAAACCAAAGGCAAGACGCTCGAACAAATCGAAGCCAGCTGGGAGGCGTAATTGACCGGTGCGGTGCGATGCGACGAACAGCACATACGTCCATGAAAATATGGAGCGAAGCGCGAAGGCAGCGGCCGGCCGGCAACCGCCCGGGCGAAGGCAATCTCGGACCACGTTGAATGGTCTCGGCTGTTAGCCACGCCACTCGCCCCGCTTGGAGAGGGGGTCGGCGATCAGATTTGCGATTCGGTATTCCGCTGGCGCCAAAGAATCGGTATCATCCGCGGCGACAGAAAGGAATCTGCCAAGAGATGAACGGAGTCGACTATCCCGGCCTGCTGTGGCTGTTTATTGCTGCGCAAATGATTCGTACGGATTCCGTACGGCGACACGCACCGATTATGGATGTTTGAGCAATTTTAACGGGCGACCTGCCTTCCGTGGACGGAGGATACGACCGACAGCACGCTCCAGACGGTCCACAAACATGGCGTTTCCTAACGGACGCCCAGTGTGGCCGTGTTCGCGCAAATCCCGCAGTTCTTCTTCCCAAATCGCGCTGTTTAACCATCCACGCCAGTCGGCGACCATCGCCAGCATCGGAGCGATGTGCACCAAGCGGTCGTCGCGCCCGGATAGATGTGCCTTTGCACTGCTCCAAGGCCAATCGGCGGCATCGGACGCCAAACCAGCTCGCACTGGATTCAATTCCACGTACCGCGCCGCCGCCAGCAGGTATGGCTCGTCCATCACAAAGGAAGCAAAACGCCCCTGCCACAGATAGCCCCGCCATTTCTCTCGAAAGTTGATTCGTCGAGTGTAGCGGCAATGCGCCTCGCCGATGGCTCGTCCCAGGCTCTCCTCCGAACTCGGAACTGCAATCAGATGAACATGATTGGGCATAAGGCAGTATGCCCATATCTGTACGCCGGTAACCGTTCACGCCCCGGAGAGCAAGGAAGGGGCTGCTAGAGGCAACTCCTTGCGGCGGGTATAATGGCAACAGCGCCGCGCAACCCAAACAATCGTTTCGCGGGAGGTGGACCAGGGATAGTTGTTGTGCAGATAGACCCCTCCCACTGTTCGGACGGTGCATGATGAACTTCATTTCTTCCGGCCTTCTTCGTCGTCAACCGAAGTGGTCCCTTATGCTGTTCATTTTCTGGAACATGGCGGCTTTTCTCGCTGCCGGAGAGCCGTTGCGGAAAGGTTCGTTGTCGGGCACGATTGTTGGCCCAGATGGCAACCCTGTCAGCGGTGCCAGGATATGGGGGTATACATGGGATGACAAGCTACTCGCTGAGTCTCGTTCCGACGCGAAAGGACATTTCCGTCTCGGTCCGGTCGAACCGCTTTACCGGCATTGGTCCAACATCTTTGTCGAGGCAGATGGGTTTGCCCCCGAATACATTCGGGGTGGAACCTATTCAATATTTCCAGGTGCCGATTCCGAGCTGGGCAAGATCCAAGTCGATCGAGGCAGGGTCTTCACCGGCCAGGTGCTCAACGTAGATGGTCAGCCCTGCCATAACGCGAAGGTGACGTATTCGACATCCGTCCGCCGGGCCAACGGGTTTCACATCGGACTGGAACAACATGTAACGACCGACTCCGAAGGACGCTTTCGCACGCTCCCCATGCCCGTCGGCGAACTGTACTTGTGGGTCACTGTCCCCGAGCGGCGGTTAGCGTGGGTCGCTCGTGCCGTTCAGCCCGGAGGGGAGGAATCGCTAAAACCCTTCCACTTGGAGCGGGATGTGCCCATTCAGGGAATCGTCAAGGACGAACACGGGAGGCCAGTTGTCGGTGTGCCAGTTCGTGCCAATTACGAATACAAGACAACCACCGACACTGAAGGCAGGTTCACGATCCACGGCTTTGGACCCAAGCCCTACTTTCAGCTTCAGTTGCGTAAAGACGGTTACGTGTTCATCAATTGGGGCGTGAAGGTTCGCGATGACGGCATCCACTGGAGTATGGTGGGATTTGCTGAGGACGTTAAAGACCACGGACCGTTTCAAGAACTCTTCGTAACCTTAACGCCGGAGGCTTGGATCGAGGGCTGGGCAACAGATGCCGAGACGGGCAAGCCCGTCCGGCTGAAGCGAGTGGTGATCTGCTCCTTCGAGCGTAAGGCAAATGGGGAGGTCGTGCTTTCCGGCTGTCGATCCCCCCGTTTTGAACAGCCCGAGGGCGGTCGGTTCCGTATTCCCTACAGTCATCCAGACGAATACCACTTGACACTCTCCGCCGACGGCTATCACGACGCTGAGGCGTTCACGCCTAGAGTGACGGAACTGAAACTGATTGAAGGGATTGCCGTCAAGCTGAAGAAGAAAACAGAAGGCACCGCTCCTGGAGTGCCCAAGCAGACCATCTCAGGCACCGTTACCCGCAATGGAAAACCAGTCAGGACGGGATGGGTGGGCCTTTGGGAGATGCGGCCACACAACAAAAGGGGTCTTGGATGGACGATGCGCGGCCGCACGGTGGGCCCCGACCCATCTTTCATCCAAAGCGCACCGATTCGGCACGGAACCTACTCGCTCGATGTCCCGTACCAGAAGGATGACTGGTACGTGGTCGCGGAAGAACCTGGCCAAGCGCTCACGCAACTTGGGCCGCTCAAGATTGGCTTGAATGAAAAAAAGTCACTCGACATTGCTTGCACGGAGGGAGGCAGTATCCGTGGCCGGGTGAAAAACACGCCCTCCTGCTGGGAAGGCTATTTGTGGGCAGTGGCATTTACCAAGACCGGCATACAGGCAGAAACTCGCGTATGCGGTGATGGCCAGTTTTCGTTTCCGCAGTTGCCGCCCGGCAAGTACGGCTTGAAGGTCGGTCACGACGCCTACGAAGACTCAGAACTACGGCCGCACAAAGCACAGCTTTCTAAAGAGGAATGGAATGACGAGATTGATCCGTGGCAACGCGCCAAGGTAGTAACCGTTGAGGCCGGTCACGAGACGAATCAAGTGGAGTTGGAGTTTCCCCCGTGACAAGCGTGTGGCAACCGTTTATATCTCGCAGAGAAGGGAAGGGGGAGAGTGGCGGGCGAGATGGGCTTCGACAGCGGCGACAACGAAGGCAAAGGTATTGCGGCGTTGCTGGCGGCAAGTCTCGATCACCGTCAGCATCGTCTCGACGAACCGACTGCCGGCGATGCTCTGTGTTCCAAACGGCAACTTTCGCCAGATCACCGCGTGACGCAAGGAGCGCTCGCCGGCATTGTTCGTCGGCTCGACCCCGTCGTGATACAGAAACGTCCACAACCACTGGCGATGCTCGTACAACTCCCGGCACGTCCCACGCACATCGCTATTGTTGCTTTGCATTCCGCGCAGCAGCAATCGCTCCACCCTGCGGCGGACCAGACTCATCCGGCGCACCAGCGCCGCCCGCGAAATCCTCCCGGCCCGATAATCGGCCCAGTGCTCGAACAACTCGCACGTGGCCGCTCGCAAGCGTTCTCCGAGCCATTTCGATCGCGGGTTGCCCGTGTCGATCATCGCTTGAAAATCGCGTTTCAGATGTGCCCAGCACCATTGCAGCGCCTTGACTCGCCAGTACATCTTCGCCCGATCACAGGTGACGATGCCCTGGAACGCATCGCCCAAAAAGACGCCCAGTGCCGTGGCTTCGCGGGTGGCGCGCACGGCGAATACCGTGAATGTCCGGGCCACAAACGTCCACAGCCACGCCTTGCCGTTTTCCTGCTTGGTCGCCGTTTCGTCGATGTTCAGATGCTCTTGCGACGGCAGTTCGGCAGCCGCTTCCTGATACGACGGCTGCAACGCCGTCGTCACTTGGTTTTCGATTTTGACTGTCAGCGCCGGGCAACACGGCTGGTCCAGCAAGGTGCTGAGGAACTCGGCCGTCCGCCGCTTGCTCTGACGATAGTAGGCCATCAGCAGGGCGACGAAGGCCATCAACCGCGGCCCCGACTGACCCTGCGGCACTCCGGCCGGCAGTTCGGCGCAGGTCGTTTGGCCGCAGCAGGGGCAGACCAGCCGATGCCGTTGATATTCGGTCACCTGCCGCTTGATCGGCGGCAATTCCCAGACCTGATGCCGCAGTGGCTCGGGATCGTTGCCAGAGAGCTTCGCTCCACAACGTCGGCATTCGGTCGGTTTGAGCGGTTGTACGTCGTCGCACTCGTCGGTGGGAATCAGCGGTCGTTCGTGTTTTTCGTGGCCCGGCTGCCCGCCGCGTTTTTTCTTCGACTGGCGTCTTGGCGGCTGCGGCCGGGCATGGGGATGTTGGCTGCTGGGCGGCAGCGAGGAGTTTTGGGGCGTCTTGCCTTTCGACTGCCGCTCCAGTTCCTCGATCCGCACCGTCAATTTCTCAATCCGCGCCCTCAACTCGGCATTCTCCGCCTCCATCGCCGCAATTTTCGCCAACAACAGGCGAATGATGGCCTGGGCTTCCGGCGGCTGGCGAGCGATGATTCCTTCCGTGACTGCCACTTCCATGCACACTGTTGTGCCGCACAAGCCGCAGTCGAGTCCAGATCAATTTGTCAAGAAAATCCCTCCGGGGTGTGAACGATTGCGTACGCCGCGATTCTTGCACCAATCGGCCATCAGTTCCAAATAGGCCGCATAGTCTTCCTCGCAAAAGAACGTCTGCTGCCGACGGTTTCCATGCTGGGTTACGTGATGCGGCAAACCGGGAACGCCTAATCTCGCCAACCTCACCATGCCGGGAATCTACGAAATCTTCTCCAAATTGTCACTATCGGTGCGTGTCCCCGTCCACCCCCGTGCCCGGGAAGTCGTGGGCGCTCCGCGATAGGCCGAGCCAACGGCCGCTATGCCTCGGCCCATTGTTCGCGGAGGAAGACCACGGCCTTAGGGATTTCAACGCTGCGGTCGCCGCGCACGCCGCACTCCAGGCTGCAATAGTCGTGAAAGCCGATCCATTTCAGCCCGCGGAAGCCGTCGACAAACGGCCGCTCGTCCTGGCCGGGCAGCACGCGGGTGCGCGAGGCCAGATGGACGTGATGCACATAGGGGCCGCCGGAAATGAACGCTCCGAGATCGCTCGGCTCCTCGATGGCCATGTGGTAGAAATCGCCCATCACGCCGATGCCGGGACTCTTGCAGTCGCGGGCGATAGCGGCAGCGTCGGCCACCAGACGGAGGAAGAATGCCTCGCCCCGGTTGAGCGGTTCCATGACAACGCGCGTGCCGGCCTGATGCGCGTGCTCGCCGACGTCCGGCAGCGTATCGATCAACAATTTGCGAATCTCCTGGTTGGTGAGCTCCGTCTGGCCGTTGAACGCCGGCACGTAAACAACCCCGGTCGAGCCGACCGCGCCGGCCGACGTAAGCACCCGCTTTAGCGCCGCGACGCCGGGAGCTCGCTTCGACACCACGTCGGAAACCAGGCTGCCCCCGTTCGAGCCCCAGCAGACCGCGCTGATCTTCAGCCGCGTCTTGTTGACCGCGTCCTGGTACATCTTCTCCTTGCCCACAACGTCGCCGCTTAGCTCGACGCCGTCGAAGCCCCATCGCTCCATGTTGGCAAGTTTCTCGGCCAGGTCCTTTCCGGGAATGACCGTGAGTTGACTGGAAAGCTTCAGCGTGGCCTCGGGCTTTGCGGCCGGCTCCTGGGCCGCAGCCGATCGGGTGACGGTCGCACTCGCGGCGGCTACGGCGCTGCTCAGCAGGAAGTTACGTCGCGTGACGCTCATGGCGATTCCCCTGGTTGGATTCTGGGTGGGTGTTGGATGGCGGGATGTCCGTAACCTTACGTCAATAATCCTATCCTGCGCGACGCGCACAATCAACAACGAGCGGGGGCTGTCCCAATTTCGTGTCAGCGAAGATGAGACCGCCCGCTTTGACACAGCTCGCCAGGGTTCATCCGGCAGCCGGCTCTGCCGCCTTTCTCACTCCATTGTAGAAGACCATCACCGGCGACCCGCCGAAAGCAACCGCGACCCAGGCGGCTTCGTCGATCTCTTCGGGCGAGAAGCCCATCTGGCGGGCCTTCTGGATGTGGCTAATTGCACACGGCTCGCACCGGGCAAACACCGAAAGCGCGATGGCGATAGCCTGCTTCGTCTTGCCGTCCAGCGCACCGAGGGCAGCGGCCGCCCCTAAGAACTCTTGAAACACCCGCTTCGTCGCCGCCAGCCCTCCGCCAGCGTGATCGCCCTGGCAACAACTCATGTTCGCATCCTCCTCGGTTTGCGTTTTGTCTTCTCTCGTCGCACCGATAGCCAGGTCGGGGACGGTCCGAATTTTCGTGTCAACGAAAATGGGACTGTCGCCTTCGGCGTGCCTGCGGCTGTTGGTTCGCACGTGTACGCGACCCGCGCCGGTCGACACGACTCTGCCGATCACTGCCGCCGCTCGAATTCCGGCGTCGTGCAATTGTCGCAATACAGTGCCAGCCGCAGCCTCCGGCGCCGCAATCAACAGTCCGCCGGAGGTCTGGGGGTCGAAGCACAAGTCGAGCATTGCCGGGGTAACACCGTCGTCGGCCATGAGGCAGCCGCCCGACGACTCACGGTTCCGCTCGACCGCACCGGAGGCGATTCCATCGGCCAGGCATTGCACGACGCCCGGCAGAACGGGCAGATCGTCCCAGGTGATTTCAACGTCGACGCCGCTGGCGGCCGCCATCGCACCTAGGTGCCCCAAGAGGCCAAAGCCCGTTACGTCAGTGCAGGCACGCGCCCCGCATTCGAGCATCAGCGCCGCGGCGCGGTCATTCAGTGCAACCATCGACTGTGCCGCCGCTTCGAGAGCAGCGGCCGGCGCGCGGCCGATCTGCGCGGCGAAGGCGAGGATTCCCGTGCCTAGCGGCTTGGTAAGAATCAAGCGGTCGCCCGGCCGCGCGCCCGCGTTGGTGACGATCCGCTCCGGGTCGATCAGCCCCGTGACGGCGAATCCGGCCTTCAACTGGCTGTCGTTGATGCTGTGGCCGCCGAGCACGGCGACGCCGGCTTCGTTCATCGCGTCGATGCCCCCGCGGAGAATCTGACGGAGTACGTCCTCTGCCACGGTGTGCAGCGGAAAGCTGACGACCGACAGCGCCGTAATCGGACGCCCGCCCATCGCGTACACGTCGCTCAGCGAGTTGGCCGCGGCAATCCGGCCGAAGAGGTACGGATCGTTCACGGCTGGCGTGAAAACGTCGACCGTCTGTACCAGGGCCGTGTGATCGTCGAGCCGATAAACGCCGGCATCATCCCCGGCCGGCGCCCCCAGCAAGATGCGCGGATCGTCGTGGAACGGTAGCCCCTCGATCAAGCGGCGGAGCGTCGCCTGATCGACCTTCGACGCGCAGCCTGCGCTCTCGACCAAGCCCATCAGCCCCACGGGGTGCATCGCGTCTTCAACTGTCTCGCCCGCACACGGACAGACGTCCTTCTCGCGCAGCACGTCGCAAGGGCACGCCTTCTTGGGATCGCAGATGCAATGCCCCAAGTGCATCGACCGCGCCACCACTCGCTTGCGTTTCTCGATGTTTTTCATGGCGGCACCGTCGGAGTCGTCAACCAAGCGGTCAATGGCCGAAGTTTATTCTACTCGCTCGATGGACTCCACGAGAAGCCCCGGAACGGCTAGAATCGATCGACGCTGTCGCCTCGCAGATCTCTTGTCGTCCTCCCGGGAACGGCGCACGAGCGAACGGGGCATGCGATTCGAGACGGCGGTTTTGCCTGGAGAGTGACGACGCAGCCGTAGCTGGTTTACCGATCCACGGTCGAGAGGAACACGCCGTTGCACGCGAACACGTAATTGACCACCTCCGCTGTGGCGGGTATATTGTCGGTGCCGGTGAGTCTTCGCTGGAATCGAACAACGAGTTGCCGATGAAACTCATAATCGCGATCATTCAGCCGCATCGCCTTGAGGCCGTGAAGCAGGCGCTGGCGGACGTTGAAGTCTTTCGCCTGACGGTTATGGACGTGCAAGGCTTCGGCCGGCAGCGGGGACACACCGAGGCCTATCGCGGGCACGAGTTTTCCGTGAACCTGCTGCGAAAAGTGCAGTTGATGATCGCCGTCAACGAGGAGTTCCTCGAACCGACGATCGACGCGATCGTCAAGGGCGGCCGCACGGGCTCGGCCGGCGAGATCGGCGACGGAAAGATATTCGTCCTCCCGCTGGAGGACTGCATCAGGATTCGTACCGGCGAACGAGGTGGCGAGGCAATTTAGCGGCTGATGCCGTATAATGAAGCTGTTTGGCAGCGTCAAAGGGGATAGTCCCATTTTTGCCGACCACCGCTGCGCGGCGGTGCCCGCGAGAATCGGGACAGTCCCCAACCCTCGCGCCGATCACTCCGTTCCGGGCGTGCCACCCTTCCCCTGTTCGTCCTGCGATTACGATGCACGAGATGTCGATCGTCGATGCGTTGATCGAGCAGGTGCAGTCCGTGCTCGATGAGGGCGGCCACGAGGGACGGGTGCGGCGGCTGGAACTCAGCATCGGCCGACTGTCGGGCGTTCATTGTGAGTCGATCCGCTTCGCCTTCGAGTTGCTGGCGCCCGGCACGCGGGTTGCCGACGCCGAAGTCGTGATCGAGGAACCGAAAGCGGTCTGCCGCTGCCGGGCGTGCGAGGCATGCGTCGAGATTGACGAACTCGTGGTACAATGTCCGCGATGCGCCAGCACGGACATTGCGATCGAGGGCGGCCATGATCTGGTGCTGCAGAGTATTGAAGTTGAGGATTCGCTAGCATGAAAATCATCGCTGCCAAGAAGATACTCAAGGCCAACGATCAGCTTGCCCAGGAGAATCGGGCGCGGCTGGACGAACTGGGCGTCTTCGGCGTCAACGTCGTCGGCTCGCCCGGGGCCGGCAAGACAACGCTCCTGGAGGCCCTGTTCGCGCATTTCGACGGGCGGCTGCGCCCGGCGGTGATCGAGGGCGACATCGCCGGCACGATCGACGCCCAGCGAATGGAGCGGATCGGCGTGCCCGTCGTGCAGATCAACACCGAGGGGGCGTGCCATCTCGATGCCAGCATGATCTCCAACGCCTACGACTCGCTCGACCTGCCGGGCGTCGGCCTGCTGGCAATCGAGAACGTGGGGAATCTGGTGTGTACGGCAGGCTTCGATCTCGGCGAACACCTTCGCATCATCGTGCTCAGCACCAGCGAAGGGGACGACAAGGCGGTCAAATACCCGGCGATTTTTCAGGGCTCCGGTGCATTGTTCATCACCAAGATCGACCTGCTGCCGCACGTGACGTTCGATGTTGAGCGCATCACCGCGGACATGAAGCGTCTGGCGCCCGATGCGGCGGTGTTTCAGGTGTCGGCGACGCGCGGCGACGGCATTGCCGCTGCCGCCGAGTGGCTGGTCGAGAGGCACCGGGCAAGCGCCGGCCGGGAGTAGTGCCTCGACGACTTCAAGCTCACGGGTGTCACGGTTGGCTTGCCCAACCGTGCTTCCGGCACTGCTGGACAGGCCAGCATTGGCGCTCTGTGCGCCACCAGAAACGGCGCCAACGAATCAGTCCTTCAGTTGAAACAACCGCGCCAGCGCGTCGAGGAGTCCGCGCGGCACGCCGTTGCGCGACTCGTCGCGCAGCGACTCCAGCGGCGGGTGCAGCAACTTGTTGACCAAGCGATCGAACGAGCGGCGGATTTCGTCCTTCGCGCGATCGTCCACGTCGGGCAGCTTGTTCAACAGGCGTTGCAACTCGTCCTCTTTCGGCCTTTGCCAGCCGAAACGTAATTGCTCGATGACCGGGCTGATGGCGCGGTGGTACATTTCGGCCATGAAGCGGGCGGTCTCCTGATCGATGATGTGCATGGCCGCTGGCAGTTCCTTGTCGCGCTCGGCACGGTTGCGCTGGCAGGCCGCTTGCAGGTCGTCGATCGAATAGAGGTACACGTCCGGAAGGTCGCAGATGGCCGGCTCGAAATCACGCGGCACGGCAAGATCAAGAATCAGCATTGGTCGCTCGACGCGTTCGGCTTCGATCTTCCGAAACTCTTCGAGCGTAACGACCGGCTCGCCGGCGGCGGTCGTGCTGAGCACCAGGTCGGCCGCGCGCAATGCCTGCGGCAGATCTTGCCACTCGACGGCGCGGCCTTGCCAGCGAGCGGCAAGCGCGTTGGCGTGGTCGAAACACCGGTTGACGACCGTGATCGACGCGGTTCCCTCGGCGGCCAGGTAGCCGAGCGTTTCTTCGGCCATTTCGCCGGCCCCGATTACCAGGGCGTGCTTGTCGTCGAATCGCTCGAAAATCTGCCGGGCGAAATCGGCCACGGCGACGCTCGGAATGCTGACGTGCCGCCGATGAATGGCCGTTTCGCTGGCCACCCGCCGCGCGACGCGCAGCGCCGCTTGAAAAACAGCGTGCAACAGCGGCCCGGTGTTGTCCTGTTCGGTGGCCACCTGGTACGCTTGCTTAACCTGGGCGAGGATTTGCGGCTCGCCGAGGACCATGCTGTCGAGGCTCGCGGCCACGGTAAACAAGTGCCGCACCGCCGGCTCCTCGCTGTGATGATAGAGATGCTCGATCACCTCGGCTGGATCGATGCCGTGGAAGCGGGCGAGAAACGTGGCGATCTGGTCAAGTGTCGGCTCGACAGCCCGTTCGGTGGCGGCGTAGATTTCCACGCGGTTGCAGGTCGACAGCACCACGGCCTCGACGCCGGGAAACACCCGCCGCCAGTGATCCAGCGCCTCGCGGGTCTCTTCGGCCGTGAAGGCCAGCCGTTCCCGCACGGCAATCGACGTGCCATGATGGCTGCAGCCGACGACCTGTACTAGCATGGCCGGCCTCCGGGTGCAGCAGGGGAGGGAGGAGAGGGGAGAGAGGAGAGAGATGCTGAGCCGTCGTTGGTCGGGCCGCATGATTGAAAGTAGATCGTTGCGGGTGGCCAGTGTCTGGCGTTCCGTCCGACCTCTGCTGACCTCTCCTCTCTCCTCTCTTCTCTCTCCGTGCGTCCCCAATGCTGGCTTTCCATTAGCAGGCCGGCCGCCAGGACTACTGCCAGAAATACGAAGCTGATGAGCGTCAAGTAGGCCACTTTTCGCCCCTGGCGCGCCGGGCGATAAAAGGCGCTGAAGGCCGACCGCCGCCGCAAGCCAGACGAACATTGCGAGCGTGCTCAAAACAACTGGGTCGTTCCAGGGCAGAGGCGGCGCTGCCCCCGTGGCGCCGATCCGGTTCAACACCATGCCGGCCAGCACACCGACACCCAACATCGCAAGCGATAGCGAAAGCGCACGGCTGTTGGCCCGGCGGAGCCATTCAAGGCTCGGCAGCCGCAGATTCCCAGCCAGCGGCCGTCCGGCCTTCAGATGCCGGACCTGGCCGAGATACATGAGCCCGGCCACAAAGCCAACGAGCACGGAAACCGCCGCCAGCATGATAAAGACAGCGTGGATAGCCCCCCAGACTTCTGCAGCGGGCTGGCGCGCCAGGGGCGTTTCCGAGGCAAGATAGCGCGCTGCCCCAATCAATCCCAGGGCCAGAGGCAACAAAAATAGCCCAAAGGGGACTTTGGGACGCACGATGGCGACGCACAGGTAGACCACCACCAGCACCCACGCCGCCAACAGATACCAGTCCTTTTCGCTCGAAAGCGGGGCACCGACCGCCGCGAGTGCCCGATAGTAGAGAAACGCCGTATGCGCGAAGAGCCCCGCCGCCGTAATGACCAACACGACAGCCGCGCGCACGCCGCTGCCCAGCACCCGCGACAGCTCCAACAAGAAGGCAATGGCGTAGCTGGACGCAAAACAGACGATGGTCACGCCGGAAAGCATGAGTATGATTATACCCGTTCCATGTGGCGGGCACACTCATCCTACCCGAGCCGTTCGCTGTGGCCAACGCCTCCACATCGGGGTTCTATCGTTTCGCGCTTCAATTTTGTGCTATTTTTCCAGCCCGTATTCTTTGAGCTTCTTGTGCAGGGTGTTGCGGTTGATGCCGAGGCGTTCGGCAGCTTTGATCTGCACGTTGTCGCATTGGGTCATAATCTGGGCGATCAACTCACGTTCCACGCGGTTGACCACCGCCGCAAAGAGATTTTCGGCCGCCGGGCCGGCAGTGTCGATGCCCTGCTCGACCAACTCGGAGGCGAGCGTCTCCAAATCGGCGCCGCGATGCCGGCCGATGCGGCGCCGCTTGCCGCCCAAGACGGCCTCGGGCAACAGGTCGCGGGTCAATTCGTCGCCGGGCGCCAGCACGATCGCCCGCTCGATGTAGTTCTGTAGCTCGCGGACGTTGCCGGGCCAGGCGTAATTCTGCAGGGCCTGCATCGCGGCCGGCTCGACGTAAGGGACGTGGCGGAAATTCGCCTCATTGTAGACCTTCAGGAAGTGGCTCACCAGGGCCGGGATGTCCTCGCGGCGCTGGCGCAACGGTGGCAGGCAGATCGAGACCACGTTGAGGCGATAATAGAGATCCTCGCGAAACCGGCCAGCCTCGGTCTCTTCGAGCAGATCGCGATTGCTGGCGGCGACCACCCGTGTATCGACGCGTATCGTCTGCGTATCGCCAACTCGCTCGAACTCGTGCTCCTGAAGCACGCGGAGCAGCTTCAGTTGGAGCTTGGGCGTGGTCGAGTTGATTTCGTCGAGGAAGACGGTGCCGGTGTGGGCAGCCTCGAAGCGGCCGGTGCGGTTGTCGATCGCGCCGGTAAAGGCCCCGCGAACGTGCCCGAATAATTCGCTTTCGAGCAGGTTCTCGGCCAGCGCCCCGCAATTGACGCGAATGAATGGACCGCTGCCGCGCGGGCTGAGCCGGTGAATCGCCTTGGCGATCAGTTCCTTGCCGGTGCCGGTCTCGCCCAGCAACAACACCGAAGCATTCGACCGGGCGACTTGCCGCGTCAGGCGGTAGACGTCTTCCATCGCCGGCCCGGAGCCGATCAATCCGGGAATCGGCGGCCCCGTTTCGGACGGATCGATGCTCGGTGCAATGCGGACCATGGCAAAAGTGAATGGGCTCTCCAGACGAAAAGGAACGACCTGCTATTTGCCTGCACTCGCACGCGACTCAAGGCTGTCGAGAATCGATCCCAGTACGTGTTCCGTATCCGCGTCCTGCGTTCTGCTTGCGTTGTAGACGCGGTATTGATGCCGAATTTCCGGGATGGTCAACAAGATGCCATACTTGCCGGTGTTTTGGCGAAACGCCTTTGCAGCGGCCTGCCGCAGAGCCAGCGGGTTCGTAGTGCTGCTGGCGACCTCGACCAACGCCCGCTGCGCGACCGGAGAATTCAGGTTGCCGAGCACTGCCGTCGCCTTTACGGCGAGCTTCGGGTTGTAGAGCGCAGTTATAACCGAATCTTGAACACCCCGTAGATCGTAGAGCCCCGCCGACGACCGGCTAAGCTCGGCCAGCAGGTCCAGCGTCTCGGCGGCCTGACGCTGCCGCGCGGCAAAGTCGACGAACTGCTGCGGCGCCAGCGTGGCCAGTTGTTTGAGTTGCCACTGAAATGCCTGCCGGTCGTGCGGTCGCGCAAACGCTTTGGCCGTCGGATCCGACTGTGCGACATGCTCGGCAAGTTCGTATAGCCCGCTGCGGGCCGACACTCCGATGCGAAGCGACGCCGTGCGCGGGTCGCGCCGCAGTTCCTGGAGGAGGGTGCCAATTTCCGGCGCTGGATCGAGACGTCGATCCAGGCTGCTTCGTAGTCAGGAGATCGCACGAGCCGGCGAAGCAACTCGCCACCAGTGGCGGCCGTGTCGGTCTGAAGTCCCAGCGCGGTCAGTGTGCCGGCCATGTCGCGGGCCTGTTCCACATTCGCCGCGCCGACGATTGCCCGGCGAACGCCGCTGCTGCCGGCGAAGAAACTTAGAGCGGCGGGGACGTAGCTCGATCCGGCATACGCCTTCGTAGGCCGCAAGCGGACGATCGCCCGGAGCGCGGCCATTCGCAGCCGGCGATCGGGGTCTTGCAGCGCCAGGACCAGCGGCGAAGGCTTGTCGCCCTGATACAGCAGTTCGGCGGCAGTGCCGATTTCGCC
This sequence comes from uncultured Planctomycetaceae bacterium, assembly GCA_963789525.1. Lineage (GTDB taxonomy): Bacteria > Planctomycetota > Planctomycetia > Pirellulales > Thermoguttaceae > CAVXFB01. Next base: position 361,643 of record CAWBLA010000002.1, on the reverse strand, counting down.
CAGCAGGTCGGCGGCAACCATCGCGGCCGCCGGGTGGCGATGTGCCATGGCATAGGCCAGTACGTCGTCCAGCGTCTTGACGCCGAACTGCCTGGCCTCCATGGAAACGGCGTTTTTGGTGTCCCACGGCCGATCCAGCCCGGTGGAATAAGCGGCCTGATCGAGCATCGTGGCAAGATACAGCAGGCGAACCTCGCGATTGTCGCGGTCGATTCGGTAGGCATCTCGGGCCAGACGCGCGTCCAAACGGCGGGCCGCGTCCTCCGGCGTGCCGCTCTGCGCAACGCACTGCTGCTTGCCTTCATCCCATCGCCATAGCTCGACCCGACCGTCAGTCACGCCTTCGATCGGCGCACGCCGGTCGAAATAGCCCTTGGCGGCAGTCGCCAGCAGCGCGACTGCCTCCGGTCGAGTCGGCACCGTTCCGGTTAGCCGCCTTATCGCCGCGGCCGCGGCCTGCCGGACGTCGCCGGCTGACGCTTCAGACAGGCTGGGCGCCAACAGGAAAAGGACCGCCTCGCGACTGTTCATTTCTTCGAGCGTAAGAATCGCTTGGACTTTCAACTTCGCATCGGCGGCATCAAGGACCGCCAGCAGTGGGCCGCGTGAAACGCTGGCCATGCCGGCCAGCACCGTGCGGACGTTCGCGTGCTCGGCGGCACGCGCGGGATCGGCCAAGACGGCCAGCAAGGGACCAATCGCCGCCGCCTGCGCCTCCTGCAAACCGGCCAAAGCCGCAATGCGCTTCCGCTCGTCGGAATCCTGAAGCTGCTGGATCAGCCGTTCGATGCGGCCAGGGTTCTCCAATTCAGCTTTGCGGCTGCTGATGACCGCATCAGCTAGCTGTTTGGCCTCGGGCAGCAGCGCCGGCCGGTTGGCCATGTCAACAAACATGGCGGCGCCGAATTCCTTGCCCAACTCGGCCAATTGTGCGGGCGCCAATTTCGCATCCACCACTTGCTTCAGGAACCTCTTTGCTACGTCGACGTGACCGAGGTCCACGAGCGTCTTCGCGGCCTGCACGCACTCGGACGGCGTCGTAGGCGTGGCGGCCAGGATAGCGGCCACGGCGGGGTCTGTCGGGGCCACGGCCTCAGCGGCCGGTGACTGCTCAGCCGCAAGGGGTTTCGGCGAATTCGGCTGCGACGCGGCCAGCGCCGGCCAGCAGCCGACCGTTGCTGTCAGGATTGTTGCGGCGATGCGGGTAGATGTCATTTTCGTGCTCGATTGCCTGCTACGTTTGCCTCTCTTGCAGCAACTCGTTCCAATGTTGAACCTGTCGGGCGACTTGCTCCGGGCCGGTCGATCCGTAGCTCTGCATCGCCGTCACGGACTTCTCGCAGCTTAATGCATCGTACACGCTCTCGTCCAACGCGGGATCCATCTGTCGAAACTCCTCCAACGGAAGGTCCGACAGCCGCACGCCGCGATCCAGGGCCTTGCGGACCAACCGGCCGACCAGGCCGTGGGCCGTCCGCTGGGCAATGCCGCGGGCGATCAAATGCTCCATGAGCATCGTCGCGTCGAGATGCCCGCGGTCGAGCCGCTCGGCAATCGCCTCGCGGTCTAATTCGGTCCCGGCCACCAGCGCCGCGGCCAGCTCAAGTGACGCCAGCACGGTGTCGAACGAATCGAACAGCGGCAGCTTGTCTTCCTGCAAATCGCGGTTGTAGGCCAACGGTAATCCCTTCACCAGCACTAGCAGCGTTTGCAGGTTGCCGACGACCCGGGCCGTTTTGCCTCGAATCAATTCGAGTACGTCCGGATTGATCTTCTGCGGCATAATCGACGAACCGGTGCAAAACGCCTGGGGCAACTTGAGGAACCCGAACTCGACGGTAGACCATAGAATCCACTCCTCGGCCCAGGTGCTAAGATGCTCGGCCGTGAGCGTCAAGTCGAAGGCAAACTCGACGGCAAAGTCGCGATCGCTCACCGCATCGAGGCTGTTGGCTGCAATGCCTTCGAAGCCAAGCCGCCGGGCAACGTCATCGCGATCGATCGGCAGACTCGTGCCGGCCAGCGCCGCGGCCCCGAGCGGCAGCACGTTCGTGCGCCGCCGACAGTCGGCCAGCCGAAGCCGATCGCGCTCGAACTTCTCGCAATACGCCAGCCAGCAGTGCGCCGCCAGCACCGGTTGCGCCCGCCGTAAGTGTGTATAGCCGGGTAGGATGACGCCGGCATCGCCGTCGCACCGGGCGACGAAGGCCCGCTGGAGGTCCGTCAACCGCCGGTCGATCTGGTCAATTGCCTGCCGGACCCAGAGCCGCAGATCGGTGGCAACTTGATCGTTGCGGCTTCGGGCGGTGTGCAGCTTTCGGCCCACGTCGCCGAGCCGATCCACCAACGCCCGCTCGACGTGCATGTGGATGTCTTCCAGTTCCGTGCGGAAGGAAAAGCGTCCCTGCTCGATTTCCTGGCGGATTTCGCCCAGGGCCTGCTCAATCTGTCGGCACTCGTCCGACGAAATGAGGCCGACCTTGGCGAGCATCTGGGCGTGAGCGACGGAGCCCTCGATGTCTTGCGCATAAAGCCGGCGGTCGAAGCTCACGCTCTCGGTGAACTTCTCCACACGGCTGTCCGTCGCTTGGTCGAATACCCCGCCCCACGGTTTTTCCGCCACGAATTGCTCCCCACTGCGCAAAAACTCCCCAGAGAAGTCTAGCATATTGCCCGCGAAACCGGCAGTGGGGGGCTGGATCACGGGGGCATGCCGGGGGCTGTCCCGATTTTCGTGTCAGCGAAAATGGGACTGTCCCCTTCGCCGCGGTTTGCGTCGCTACTGCTCCTCGTGACACAAGAATCCGTACAGTCCCCATGCCGGCGAGCCCTGTTCGTATCGCTCGCAATGACCATCCCCACAAAACAGCCCTCATCCGCTGCCTCCTGCTCTCGGCTCGCTGTTGTCCCTCTCCTCTGGCCCCTTGAACGCCGCCCTAGCCCCATGCTAACATCAGGAGATTTTACCCTTTGCCCGACGGCTTTCTGGCGAGAAATCGAGATTCTCTCGCCGTAGAATGCCCTCAAAGGCCGGCCCATGCCACGTCGCGACGACATCCGGAAGATTCTGCTGATCGGCTCCGGTCCGATTATCATCGGCCAAGCCTGCGAGTTCGACTATTCAGGTACCCAGGCGTGCAAGGCCCTGCGGGAGGAGGGGTACGAGGTCGTGCTGGTCAATTCCAACCCGGCCACGATCATGACCGATCCCGACATGGCCGATCGGACGTATATCGAGCCGTTGAGCTGGGAGATCGTCGCCAAGGTGATCGAGACGGAGCGTCCCGACGCAATCCTGCCGACGCTCGGCGGCCAGACGGGCCTGAACCTGGCGATGGACCTGTATCGGCACGGTGTGCTGGAGAAATTCGGCGTCGAGATGATCGGCGCGACGGCCGCGGTGATCGACAAGGCGGAGTCGCGGGATCAGTTCAAGGCCGCCATGGAACGGATCGGCCTCGAAGTGCCCCGCGGCAAGACGATCGGCAGCTTGGAGGAAGGCCGCCAAGTGGCGCAGGAGATCGGCCTGCCGTGCGTCGTTCGGCCGAGCTTCACGCTCGGCGGCACCGGATCGAGCATCGCCTACAACCGCAGCAGCTTCGACGAACTGGTTCAACGCGGGTTGGACCTCTCGCCCATCCACCAGGTGCTGCTGGAACAGTCGGTGATCGGCTGGAAAGAGTACGAAATGGAGGTCATGCGCGACAAGGACGACAACTGCGTCATCATCTGCTCGATCGAGAACTTCGATCCGATGGGCGTCCATACCGGCGATTCGATCACGGTGGCGCCGGCCCAAACGTTGACGGACAAAGAATATCAGCGGATGCGCGACGCCTCGATCGCCGTGATGCGCGAAATCGGCGTCGAGACCGGCGGCTCGAACATTCAATTTGCCATCAATCCGGCGACCGGCCGCATGGTCGTCATCGAGATGAACCCGCGCGTGAGCCGCTCCAGTGCATTGGCGTCGAAGGCCACGGGCTTTCCCATTGCCAAAATCGCCGCCAAACTGGCTGTCGGCTACCGGCTGCACGAACTGCCCAACGACATCACGCGCGAGACTCGGGCCTGCTTCGAGCCGACGATCGACTACGTCGTCACCAAGGTGCCGCGCTTCGCATTCGAGAAGTTTCCCGAGGCCGATCCCGAACTGACGACGCAGATGAAGAGTGTCGGCGAGACGATGGCCATCGGGCGGACGTTCAAGGAGTCGTTTCAGAAGGCGCTGCGAGGTTTGGAGGTCGGCAGTTTTGGCTTCGGTTGCGACGGCCGCGACCTGTGGGGCACGCCCCAGCAGCCTCCGATCGAGGAGGTCCGCGCCAAGCTGGTCACTCCCGGCGATCAGCGCGTCTGGTGCCTCCGCTACGCCATCAAGTACGGCTTGGCGCTGGAGGAGATCCATGAGCTGACCGGCATCGACCCGTGGTTCCTCGAAAACCTCTGCGAGATCGTCGAGATGGAGGAGCAACTGCGCGCTATCGGCGGGCTGCATCAATGCGACGACGCCATGCTGCGAAGGGCCAAGCAGTTCGGGTTTTCCGACCGCCAGTTGGCGACCATCTGGAAAACGACCGAGTTGGACGTCCGCGACAACCGTAAGCGCCGCGGCATCGTGGTTACCTTCAAGTCGGTCGATACCTGCGCGGCCGAGTTTGAGGCCTACACGCCCTACTACTATTCGACCTACGAGGACGAGGACGAGACGCCGCCGAAGCAGCCCGGGCGGCGGCGCGTGATTATCCTCGGCGGCGGGCCCAACCGCATCGGCCAGGGGATCGAGTTCGACTACTGCTGCTGCCACGCCAGCTTCGCCCTGAGCGAACTGGGCATCGAGTCGATCATGGTCAACTCGAATCCTGAGACGGTCTCGACGGATTACGACACCTCGGACCTGCTATTTTTCGAGCCGCTGACGACCGAAGATGTGTTGAACATCTGCGACCGCATCGAGCCGGACGGCGTGATCGTGCAGTTCGGCGGCCAGACGCCTCTGAATCTTGCCAGGGCGCTGAAGCAACGCCGGCGTGCCGATCATCGGCACGAGCGTCGATACGATCGAAGACGCCGAGGATCGGGAGAAGTTTGCCAACGTGCTGCGGCGGCTGGGATTGAAGCAGCCGGCCAACGGCATTGCCCGAACCTTGGCACAGGCTCGCAACGCGGCCCGCGAAATCGGCTTCCCGGTGCTGGTGCGTCCGAGTTTCGTGCTTGGCGGCCGGGCCATGGAAATTTGCTACGACATGACCCAGTTCGAGCGGTTCGTAGCCGAAGCCTTTATCGTGGCCCAAGGACAGCCGGTCTTGATCGATCGCTTTCTGGAGGACGCCATTGAGGTGGACGTCGACGCCATCAGCGACGGGCAACAGGTCATCGTGGCCGGCATCATGGAGCACATCGAGGAGGCTGGCGTCCATTCGGGCGATTCGGCCTGCGCGATTCCTCCGTACAGCCTGTCGGAGTCTGTAATGGCAGAAATCCGCCAGGCCACCACGGCCCTGGCCGCGCGATTGCAAGTCCGGGGGCTGATGAACATCCAGTATGCCGTCAAGCGCGAAGACGGCCATCCGAACGTGTACGTCCTGGAGGTGAATCCTCGGGCCAGCCGCACGGTCCCGTTCGTCTCGAAGGCCACCGGCATGCCGCTTGCCAAGGCGGCGGCCAAGGTGATGGTCGGGGTGTCGCTTGCCGACCAAGGCTACTTCCATGCGCCCGTGCCGCAGCAGTTTTCAGTCAAGGAGGCCGTGTTTCCCTTCGTCAAGTTTTCCGGCGTCGACATCGTGCTTGGGCCGGAGATGAAATCGACCGGCGAGGTGATGGGCATCAGCGAGCATTTTCCCATCGCGTTTGCCAAGAGCCAGTTGGCGGCCGGCACGTTGTTGCCGACAAGCGGCAAGGTCTTCGTGAGTGTCACCAATCGCTCGAAGGACCACGTCACGGAGTTGGCCCGACGGCTGGAGCGGATGGGCTTCGATCTGCTGGCCACCAAGGGCACGGCCACGCGATTGCAGCAGGACGGCATCCATGTTCAGCCACTGAAAAAATTGCAGGAAGGGCATCCCAACGTGCTGGACTACGTGATCGACGGCAACCTTCAACTGGTCATCAACACCCCAAGCGGTAAAGGCGCCCGGACCGACGAAGGCCGCATCCGCGCGGCAGCCGTGTCACACGGCGTGCCCTGCATCACCACCCTGCAGGCCGCCGAAGCCGCCGTCGGCGCGATGGAGGCGCTCCGCACCCAGGAGATGACCGTCCAAGCCATCCAGGACCGCTTCCCGGCCCGCATCCACACACAGACGTCCAATCTGTAGTCGGAGGTTTGCGCCAGAGCATCACGAAAAGGCGAAAGTGCGAAAACGCGAAAGAGAACGGCGCTGCTGCGAGAATTGTGCCGGCGTTTTTGCTACTTCTTTCGTTCTTTCGGCATTTCGAGTAAAGTGACGAGAGATCTTCCACTGGGTTACGCGCCCCGGCTTTGTGAGAAGACGAATGATGGAAATCACCGCTACCATGTGGCGCAAAGCCGCTGGACCCGGCATATCAGCATCCGCGGCCTTTTGGTCTTGACTGTTTGCGCCGTGATGGGACTCTTTGCGTGGAGCACGGAAAAGGATTGGAGTTTCGGCGCATTGGCTGCGATTTCACTGGCAGTCATGCTGGGGCTCGCGGCGCAGGTGCGCGACCTTCGGCGGGGCGACGGAACTGGATTCTCGACGTCTGAGAATCGCTGGGGTTGGCGCTTTGCGGTGGCTTGGCGGTTGGCTATCACCTCCCTCGTGGTTGCCTGTTTTCTCGCCCGATTCCTCGTCACCTGGAAGGTCCTTTCGTTCGACGACGGCCCTAACCTTGTCATGATTCCCTGGCAGGAAATATACGAAGCACTCCTACTCGTCTGCCTGATCGTAGCGATTGCCAGCTCACCTCGCTTCGCTGCGAAGGCCGGGGAGCGCCCGTGGTCGTGGCCTGTCCGACTGCTCGCTTGGGTTGCTGCGGGCCTCTCTTGCGTAATTCTGCTGAAGGATTATGTCATGATTCCAGCCTTGGTGCATATCACCATCGCGGGCATCCAAGCGAGTTTTCCAGCCAGATTCTCGGCTGACGTTCTTGCTACTTCCGACCCCAAGCAACTCGTGTGGTTCGTCCGCATAACCACGTTGGGCGTCGCGGCGATTCTCGTGAGTTGCGGCTTACTGCGGCTAGTTTCCGTCCGGTGGTGGCAAGGCGTACAACAACGGGTCTGCCTGGGCGCAATATTTGGTGTAAGTCTGGCGATCACGATCGTGTTGGCCGGCAGGATCGTCTTGGTCGAAGTCCCGAGCATCACCCCCATTCTTGCCGCCCAGACTTACATGCCCAGCCTGCATCGACTGGTGGGCGGAGCCGTGCTCGCGCTGCTGCTCGTAAGTACTGGGGCCCGCAAATGGTCGACACCGCCTCTGGCTGAGCCGGCAATCGGGAGCGAGTCGTGGCGACGTGACGAGAGCCGATACTATCACGAGCGCCGACTCGTGGCACTGCTTCTGGCGGGCGTCGTGTCGACCAGCTTCATTCTGGCCATGAAGGGCCTGCTGTTCCTATACTTTCGATTGCCGGTCGACAGTTGGAGCGATTGGTCGAATATGATCGTTTGGTGCTGCGGGAGTTGGATAGGGTGTCTCACTTTGGTGCTTGTTGCTCTTGCGGCAAGGAGCTTCTTTTCTGGAAGGTCGGACTATTCTGACGCCATTTCGATCGACCAACCAAGACTGTCAATCGGACTCTTCTCGCTGGTGTGGATGGGTCTCTTGACAATTGTTGTTTTAGCGGTGCCAGTTCTCGCCGCTTGGGGATTTGCCCTGTGCCTCCGCCCTATGTGAGAACTCCCGGGTGTAGTCCGCATTGGTCAACCATCCCACGTCTGACGGTCTTTTCGGAAATTCGCCGAAGAGGCCCGTCTCGCACTATTCTCAACACGCTGGTGTGATACAATGCCGCCTTGCCAGACTTATGAGCCGCCCACACAAGAACGCGGACACGTTGAAGCCGGAAATTAGCCGTGTCGGAACCTTCGCCATCGTCCAACGCAGCAGACGGCCCCGTTGCGGCGCACCAGCCTTATGTCCCGGATCGCACCATCCTGCCGGAGTTCACCTGGCCGGCGGTGCTGGTTGGCGCGGTGCTGGGCATCGTCTTCGGCGCGTCGTCGCTGTATCTGGTGCTGAAGGTCGGCATGACCGTCTCGGCCTCGATTCCGGTGGCCGTGCTGTCGATCACGCTGTTCCGCGCGTTCTCGCGGGTATTCGGCGTACGACAGGCGACGATCCTCGAAAACAACATCGTGCAGACCACCGGCTCGGCCGGCGAGTCGATTGCCTTCGGGGTCGGCGTTACCATGCCGGCGGTGATGATTCTCGGCTTCGAGATGGAGATCGCGCGGGTGATGGTCGTCTCCGTGCTCGGCGGACTGTTGGGCATCTTGATGATGATCCCGCTGCGCCGGGCATTCATCGTCAAGCAGCACGGCACACTTAAATATCCGGAAGGCACGGCCTGCGCCGACGTGCTGATTATCGGCGAGACCGGCGGGGCGACCGCCAAGACGGTCTTTGTTGGATTCGGCATCGCCTTCCTCTATAAGTCCCTGTCGCAGGGGCTGCACTTGTGGAAAGAAGCCGTCAGCCGCCCCTTGGCCTGGTTCATGGGCGCCACGCCCGCCTTGGAGGCCGACCCCGCCTTGCTCGGCGTCGGGTACATCATCGGGACGAAGATCGCCTCGATCATGGTTGCCGGCGGAATCTTACAGGCGTTTGTGCTGGTGCCGATGATTCGTTTCTTCGGCCAAGGGTTGGTCGGCCCGCTCGATCCGGCCACGACCACGATCGCCGCGATGGACTCCGAGACAATTTTCAAGGTCTACGTGAAATACATTGGTGCAGGCGCAGTGGCCGCCGGGGGCATCGTCAGCCTCTGCCGTGCGCTGCCGCTGATCGTTTCCTCGATTGCCTCGGGCCTGGGCGATCTGCGCGCCTCTGGCGGGAGGGCCACTTCGGTGCGCCGCACCGACCACGACCTGCCGCTAGCAACGGTCTTTTTCGGCGCCCTGCTGCTGGTGCTGGCCCTTTGGCTGTTCCTCCAACTCGACCCGCAGACCGGTGGCCAGTTATCGTTGGCGGCGTTCCGCGACGGTTATCGGCTCATGGTGAATTTTGCCGCCGCCGTGTTGATCGTGTTGTTCGGTTTCCTGTTCGTGACGGTATCGTCGCGATTGACCGGCGAGATCGGTTCGTCGAGCAACCCCATCTCGGGCATGACCATCGCCACGCTGCTGATGACGTGTTTGATCTTTTTCCTGCTCGGGTGGACTTCGGCGCCCTATCGCTTGCTCGCGCTTTCGGTAGCGGCCGTTGTGTGCGTGGCGGCCTCGAACGGCGGCACCACATCGCAGGACCTTAAGACGGGCTTCCTGGTCGGCGCAACACCCAAGTATCAGCAGTTGGCCATCGCCGTCGGTTCGGTGTCTTCGGCGCTGGTGATCGGCGTTGTCTTGATGGCGATGAACGACGCGAGCACCGTCTACTCGACAAAGGACCTGCCGCACCTGAAGCAGCCGATTGACGTGAAGCAACTGGAAGCGTCGGGCAGGCAAGCCCGCGCGGCCCGACGACCCGACGTTGTATTATGTTTGGCACGCCCCGGAAGACAATCCGCAGGGCGTGCCGCCGGCGAAATATCTGGTCGACCGGCAGGGCAACCTGCGGTATCTCGTCGACCCTGGGATCAACGGCAGGCTCACCCACCGGGACAACGGCACCGAGGTGATCAAGTACAGCCCACCGCAGGCCGAACTGTTCGCTTTGATTACCAAGGGCATCCTCAGCCAGAAGCTGCCGTGGATCCTCGTGCTTTTGGGCGTGGCGATTGCAACGGTGATCGAACTCTGCGGGGTCTCGTCGCTGGCATTCGCCGTGGGCGTTTATCTACCCCTGTCGACCTCCGCCCCAATCTTTGCCGGCGGGCTGACCCGTTACCTTGTCGAGAAGTTCGGACGCAATCGGTCGGCTCTCGGTGCCGCCGAGCTGGAGTCTGAAATGAGCCCCGGCGTGCTGTTTTCGACGGGCTACATCGCCGGCGGCACGATTGCCGGCGTGCTGCTCGCCTTTCTGTCCTTCAACGATCAGATCCTCGCTGCATTGGCCATCGGCAAGAATGTCCCAGGACAGGCCGTCACCGCCGTCGTCACGTTCGTGCTCCTGGCAGCCTTCCTGGCCGCCGTGGGGCGCGGCTGGGTATTGCGGCGTTAGAAGACGACGTTAGGGACTGTCCCTTTTTGCCCGACGCTTCACCTGGCCGCCTTGTGCGGTTGGGACGCCGGCGTTGGGCTAGGGCCGACGGCACGGTCCGAGACGACGCTGCCCGCCGGCACGCCGCCATCGGCATAGCCGTCGAATACGCCCGGTCCTTCGGCGCATCCGCCGGCGCAGTGACCTGCGCCGTTATAGTTGCCGTGGCAATCACAAGGGTCCCAGCAGTCGGGCGGGTCGCTGTAGAAGTCGCCCCAGTAGCGTTCGCCGCAGCCGCAGCCGCGCCACGTGCAGGGCCTGAACAAGGCAAACAGGCAACTCACCGGGCCGCGATACCAGCATCGGCCGCACGCGGGCGCACACGGCTCGCCGCAGGGGCGCGCACATCCGGTGTCACAGCCTTCGTCGCACTGCGGCGCGCAGACGCCACAGTTACTGCGAGCAACGCCGCACGCCGGTCCGCACCCTTCATCGCAGTCGCCGCACCCGCCAAAGCCCCGGCAAGGGCGATAACAGAAAATCGCGTGGCATAGCCCGCATCCAGTGTTGGTGGCCAGCAGCCCGGCCAAGAGACCAAAGAGTAGGAGCCGTTTCACGATATCTTCCCTTGCGTTGAAGTCTCAGGACAGACTCTCAGCAAGAGGTAATCGGACGGACAACCGCTAAAATCCAGAAAATCGTTAGAATCGAGCAGGATTCGTGAGTCGGCCTGAATTGCCCAAGCTCACAGCGAGCATTCGCCTTTCCAAGGGGCCTGTACGTCGGGCAAAAGGGACAGTCCCATTCTTGCTAACACAACAATCGGGACGGTCCCTCTTCAAGTCGGGTCACTGCGTCGTCTGGCGAGGAAAATTACAGCCCGACGATGCTATAGCCGCAGTCGACGTGGATCGTCTCGCCGGTGACGCCGGACGAGAGGTCGCTCAGCAGATACAGGGCCGTGGCCCCGAGATCTTTGGGGTCGACATTGCGTGCCAGCGGCGACTTCTGCGTGGCGTGCTCACGCAGTTCGTCAAACCCGGCGATGCCGGCGGCACTGAGGGTTCGCATGGGCCCAGCGCTGAGGCAATTGACGCGGATCATCTGCCGGCCGAGGTCCCAGGCCAGATAGCGGACGCTGTGTTCCAGCGCGGCTTTGCAGACGCCCATCACGTTGTAGCCCGGGATCACTTTCTCGCCGCCGTAATAGCTGACCGTGACAATGTTGCCGCCGGTGCTCATTAGCGGGGCCATCGCCCGGCAGGCCGCCACCAAACTGTAGACGCTGATGTCCATGGCCAGGTGCCAGCCATCGCGGCTCATCTCGACGTACGGCCTTCGCAACTCTTGCGGCGGGGCGAAGGCGATCGAATGGATCAGAAAGTCGAGCCGGCCGTAGCTGTCGCGGATTGCATCGGCCACCTGGCCGATGTCGTCGTCCTTTTGCACGTTGCACGGCAGCACGATCTTCGGCGCGTGTGGAGCGACAAGTTCGCGAACGCGCCGCTCGCTGGATGGACTGGGCAAGTGGGTAAACGCCAGTTCGGCCCCTTCGGCATACAGGGCCTCGCTCATGGCCCAAGCGATGCTGCGATCGTTCGCCACGCCCATCACCAAGCCGATCTTACCGGCGAATAGGCCCATCATCACTTCCCTTGTTGTCGGCGTCGGCAGCAATCAGCGGCAGAACCGGTCGGGCGCGGAACCCAGCCGCGCGAGCCCAATTTTATGCACCGGCTGCCAGAAATGCAACGGTCGCGGTCGGATAGGAAGCATGGGAAACTATCCCGCCACCGGCACCGGCCCGGCCAACGTGGCGTACTCTTCCATCGCCGCCATGTCGCCGGCGTGGATCTGCCGGCAGTTCATCTCTAGCACGGGCAACTGGCGGTCGATGAAGCGGCGCGCGACGCGCTTCTTTCGCTCGTTTCGCGAGCCTTGCGCCAGCAGCAGATGCCCAACGATGATGTCGATGGCCGAATCGACAAGCCGCCGTCCGGAAAGATCGAGATATGACGGGCCCTTGCTCTTGACGCATTGCACCGCCTCGCCGAGGCGCCCACGGGCTTCGATGAGCTTCTGTTTCAGACCGTCCAGCATCGGGTCATCGTAGCTTTTCTTCTCGTGCGCGTCGGCCCACGCGTCGAGCCCGCCGGAGGTGACGCCGCGGACGGCCGCGACGACTTGCAGTTGACTTGTGCCCTCATAGATCGTCGTGATCCGCGCGTCGCGCAGAAACCGCTCGGCCGCGTAATCTTTCATGTAGCCGGAGCCGCCGAGGATCTGGATCGTCGTATAGGCCGCGCGATTGGCCATCTCCGAACAATAGTACTTGCTCATCGGCGTGAGCATGCCGTTTTGCCGCTTCAGCGAACGCGAAAGCTGCTTGCGCCGCTTCTCTTCGTCCTTCTCCAACGGGCCGCCGAACTCCATCACGCGCAGGTTGTTGTTCTCGTGATCGCAGACGCGGGCCGTCTCATAAGTCAAGGCGCGGCGCCGCCTCGATGTCGATCTTCATGTCGGTGACCATCTCGGCCACGGCCGGCAGGCGCTCGATCGGGCCGCCAAACTGCTGCCGGGTGTGGGCATACGTGCGGCCGAGGCGATAGGCCGCCTCGGCGACGCCCAGCGACTGCGCCGCGATGCCCACCCGCGCACCGTTCATCAGCGACATGACGTACGTAATCAGCCCCCGCTGCCGCTCGCCGATCAGACGGCAGGGCGTATTGTCGAATACCAGCTCGCAGGTGGGCGAGCCGTGGATGCCCAGCTTGTTTTCCAAGTGGCGGACCCGCACCCGCTCGGAGCGCTCCGTGATAAAGAGGCTCAGGCCGCGGCCGTCCGCAATTTCCGGTTCGCTGCGGGCGAGCACCAGCAGGATTTCACCGCAGCCGTTGGTGATAAATCGCTTCACGCCGTTAAGATACCAGTTGCCCTGCTCGTCCTGAAACGCCCGAAGCCGCACGGCCTGCAAATCGCTGCCGGCGTCAGGCTCGGTCAACACCATTGCGCCGGTGACCTCGCCGCGACAGAAGCGTGGCAGCACTTCATCCTTGATCTCGTCACTGGCAAAGGCGTAGATCGTCTCGGCAATGCCTTGCAGCCCGAACATGTTCATCAGCGAGGTATCGGCCCGGCTGATCATCTCGGTGGCCATCGTATAGACGAGGCTTGGGCAGTTCAGCCCGCCGTATTTTCGCGGCAGGGTGAAACCCATCAGGTCGGCCTGGCCGAGCCGGTCGAGATTGGCCTGAACCAGCGGGTGCAGCGTGACCGTGCCGTCTTCGTTGAGCGTGTTGCCTTCGAGGTCGACTTGCTCGGCGTTGGGGGCGACCATCTCGCCGGCCACTTCGCCGACGATCTCCAGCACGCGGCGGTAGTTGTCCACGGCGTCGGCGGCATCTGCCGGGGCATAGCCCGAGGGATCGTCGGCCGTATGAGCAAAGCCGTCCTCTTGGATCGTGGCCAACTCGCCGAGGTCGATATGCTCGAAGAGGAACTGAAGGTCGTCGTTATCGAGAAAGAAGTTTGCCATTCTTACGTCCCGCCCGACACAGGTGCCGGGGCTAAACACCAAAAAAACCTACCACTGCCCACTAACCACTGCCCGCTCTTCTCTTCCCCCTACCGCCCCCTACCGCGTCTTTTCCTTGATTGCCTTAATCATCATCGGCAGCACCTGCTTGTAGTCGCCGACGATGCCGTAATGAGCCACGGAGAAGATCGGCGCGTCGCGGTCGGTATTGACGGCGATGATCTTGGCCGACTCTTCCATTCCGGCCCGATGCTGCACGGCGCCGCTGATGCCCACCGCGATGTACAAGGCCGGACGGACCGTTGTCCCGGTCTGACCGACTTGGTGTTCCTTGGCGATGTAGCCGCTATCGACCGCCGCGCGGCTGGCGCCGACGGCTCCGCCAATCGCACCGGCAAGATCGTAGACCAGCTTGAAGTTGTCCTTGCTGCCGATTCCGCCGCCGCCGGAGACGATCACCCGGGCCCCCTTGAGATTGATTTTGCGGGGCTCGATGTGCCGCTGGATGAGCTTCAGCGCCATCGCCATGTCGTCGATCTCGACTTTTTCCTCGACGACCCGGCCCTCGCGACCGTTGGACGCCGGCTTCAACGCCATCACGCCCTCGCGGACCGTCGCCATCTGCGGCCACTGGTCGTAGTTGACGATCGTAGCGATGATGTTGCCGCCGAAGGCCGGGCGAATCTGCAACAGCAAGTTCTTGTGCTCGACTTTCGCCTTCGGATCCGTGACGTCGGCGATGTCCAAATCGGTGCAATCGGCCGTCAATCCGGACCCCAGCGTCGAGGCGACCCGCGGCGCCAAGTCGCGCCCAATGGCCGTGGCGCCGACAATGACGATCTGCGGACAATGTTTTTCGACCAGCGAGGTAAAAACCCTGGCGTAAGGCAGCGTCTGGTAATGCGCCAGCCGCGGATGGTCGGCGAGGTAGACGTTGTCGATGCCGTGCGAGATCAGCCGCTTGGCCAACGGGCCGACGCCGGCCCCCGCCAGCACCGCGCCGGTATTGACGCCCAGCCGGTCGGCCAGTTCCCGGGCCTTGCCACAGAGTTCCAACGCCACATCGTGCAACGCACCGTCTTCTTGTTCGGCGAACACCCAGACTTCGCCTTGGCGGTTCGGTTCGGTCATAGTCAAAGGATTGGGGATTAGGGATTGGGGATTAGATAGCGAGATCGGGGCCCGGGAGGAAAAATCAGAGGAGGCACTACCGTCGGGTGTTGCCCTGAAGACTCTAATCCCTGATCCCTAATCCCCAATCCCTCCTCTACCCCCACGTTCGGTCAACTACCAACTCGTGAATCAACTGTCCAATGCCGGCCTCCGTGGCGGGGACATCGGTGTGGCCCTCTTTTGTCAGAACGATGGCCTGCACACGGTGAACCTTCGTCGGCGAGCCGGCCAACCCGCAACGCATGAGGTCGGCGTGAATATCGTCCAGGTCCCATTGCTCGATCAGCAGGCCGGCCGCCTTGAGCGATTCGATGCGGCGCTCTGTCTCGGCAGCAAGTTCCTGCTCCGAAGCGTTCGGCATTGCGGCCTTGACCGCCGTCGCCACTTCGGCCGGAACCCGCGCCCGCTTCATCCGCATTACCCGCTTCGACGCCGGCGGTCGGGCCTCGTTGGCCGACTCGATCACGGTAACCAACACGGGCAACTTGGCCTCGATGATTTCCCAACCGTGGCCGATGTTCCGCCGGATCCGAACGACGCGATCGTGAATGCTGACCAGTTGTTCGAGATAGGTGATCTGCGGGACTCCAAGCTTCTCGGCACATTGCGGGCCGACCTGGGCCGTATCGCCGTCGATCGCTTGCCGACCGCAAAACACAAAATCATATCGCCCGACCGTCCGCACGGCCTGGGAAAGGATGTAGCCGGTCGCCAACGTGTCGCTGGCGGCCGCCCGGCGGTCGGTAATGAGGATCGCCCGGTCGGCCCCGCGAAACAGACTATCGCGTAGCACGTCGGCCGCCTTCGGCGGACCCATCGTCACGACGGTCACCGTTCCGCCATACTCGTCGCGAACCTCCAAGGCCGTTTCCAGAGCGTGGAGGTCCTCCGGGTTGAAAATCGTCGGCAGGGCCGCACGATTGACGGTCCCATCCTCCTTCATAGCCTCGGCCGTAACATTGGCCGTATCGGGGACTTGCTTAACGCAAACGATGCTGTCGTACGGCACGTTCCTGGACTCCGGCAACAACCAAGCTAGTAAAGCCCCGAAGATTATCAGGCTCGGGCAATTCGGTCAAGGGTGTTTCTCGGCGTGGAAAGATACCTAGGTTGGGAAATATGCGTCGTTTTTGTGCCATGTTAACTCGCCGACGGCAAGCATGCCGTAGCGACAAACGCCGCCTGATGCCCCGATGGCGCACCGAGTGTGATCGGTACACGCTCCGCTATTCGGGAGCCGTTTCCCGAAATGGTGAGACGCCGACCGTCGATTGGTCTTCGCGTTCGGCAATGAACGTTCGATGGTACAAACCGCAAAGCAGCAGGTCGACATCCGTATTGGCTGCCAAGCCGAACTCGCGCCGCAATGGCTCACCCAAGTGCGCCGCGATCTCCATACGCCGCCCCCAAGGAAACGTATGCCGCCGCTCGACGTATGCTGCCAGTGCGCGAGTCTGCGACCGGGTAGGCTGAAAGCCCTTTGGAATGGCAGCGGCCATCCGACGGGCGACCGGCTCGGTGACTCGCGCGAGTTGCCCCGAGCGCTGGCGTTGCTCCACGATCACCATGGTGCCGCAGGCCAGATCGCCGAGCCGCTGAAAACGCGGATTGCTCGTCGCCGCCAGCAGCCCAACCTGGTAGAGCCATAGCGGTTGGGCGTCGGCCTCGCGAAGGATGTTGCGTAACACGGCCTGGAGCGGCGTGATTGGACGCCCTTCAACCGAGACCACGCGGATCCCCATGACCCGCTTGCCGGGCGTCTGCCCGTTCCAGTATGCCTCAAACAGCCCGCCGTAAAACCAGGCGAGAAGAAACCAAAGCAACATGCCCAGCCCAAGCCCCACTCCAGAAACACCGACCGTGCCGAACACGAACACCGCACCCAGCATCCCCACGCCGGCCAGCAGCGCGCGAATGACGGTATCCAACAGAAACGCCGGCAGTCGCCGGAACGGCCCTGCCATGCGATACTGGAAGGCGATATTTTCCGGGGTGACGATTTCGACGCGCGTGTCGAGCTGGGCCGTGGTCGCCATGCCGCCCATTATTAGCCAGCCCACGGCCATCGACAAGCGGCAGACGTGCAAACGAGGGGACGTGCAAACGGGGGACTGTCCCGATTTTTGTGTCAGCAAAAATGGGACTGTCCCCTTCGCCACGGTTTGCGTCGCTACTGCTCCTCGTGACACAAGAATCTGTACAGTCCCGAAACGGAGCGTCAAATGGGAGGGCCCCCTTTCGCCGACACGGAAATCAGGGCAGCCCTCCAGAATCAGGCGGCGAACGGGCCAAAAGAATTTTCCAAAAACGTCTGCCAGAAGGCTGAGTCCTGGTCGACAGGACACCGCGAGCACTGTCTTATTTTGCCTGAAGTGTTCAATTTTGCTACAGCAAAAAAGAACAGGCGAGCTGAGGTTGGCTCGGGCGACCAATCCTCAGCTCGCCAGTCGTGATCGGAAGATCTTGACTTCCGATCCGTCGGGGGTGCCATTCTTCTCTGTTCGCAAGAGGAAACACAACGCGGGGTTAGTTCGTTGGTTTCCCGTTCCGAACCGTCACACACTCCTCTGCACCGGGTATTACTGGGCCTCTTCTCTGCTCAAGCCCCGCTAGCAACCATCGTGTGTCTACCTCCCCGTTCGGCAAGGGAGGCAACCAACGTTTGTTTGTCGGGTGCAAACAGCGTGCCAAACGCGACCAGTTTCGCGGAGAGGCGTGGGCGATACGGGACTGTCCCGATTTTCGTGTCAGTGAAAATAGGACTGTCCCCTTCGCCGCGGTTTGCGTCGGTACTGCTCCTTGTGACACAAGGAATCCGTACAGTCCCCGCAGAATGGTACAACGAAGCGCGGCCACACACATGGCTCGGCGGCAGGACGCCGAACGAAGTCTACTTCGCTCGCTTCCCCGCCAACCGTCGCCCACGATTCGAAACCAAGATCACGATGGCCGCGCAGCTCACCGTGCGTTAAGCCGTGGGCGCTTAATCGCGGCAGCCCCGGCGTGCGCCTTGCCATCGACGTGAACTTCTACGAAGGCAGAAAGCACCTGGAGCAACCTCTTCCTCGCCTGGCTGAGAATCGAACAACACTCCTTGATGCGGATCGAACTTCTCACTCGTGCTACCGTAGTTCCTTTTCAGCAGCAGGTGCATGTGGTGCTCTTGCCGCTCCAGACGCGCGTTGGCCTTCTGCAACTCCTCCACCAATTGGACGACCAACTGTTTGAGAACGGCCGGATCGTCCGGCAACAGAGCGGAATCGGGCAGAAGCATGACGTCCGTGCTCATGCCCTATAGGATTACGCAAAGGGCCGATTTATTCCCAAAGAACGAAAGAGTTTTTCTGCGCGACTCAGCCGACCTTTGCCACGCACCGCTTCTGCCGCTTCACGCTTGCCGGGTCGATGCCCCACAGCACCAGCGACAACTCTTGCGACGAGACCTCGATGCTCCGCGCGTCCGGGTCGTTGGTCGTCGGGAAACGGAAGGTTCCTTCTTCCAGCCGCCGGTAGTAGAGTGTCAGTCCATCGCGGTCCCACCACAAGAGCTTGAGCCGATCACCACGGCGACTGCGGAACACGAACAGATGACCCGAGAGCGGATCGTATCCCAAATCCCTCCCGGACCAGGGCTGCCAACGAATCAAAGCTGCTTGCGCATGTCGGTCGGCGTCAAGCACACGTAAATCCGCACCAACTCCGGCAGCCTCAACACGGCTGAACCTCCAGCACTGCCAGTACGTCCACCAGCGTTCGCCGATCAAATCCTGCACCCACGCGGACAGTGCGCCCCTGGGCCAACACGATTTCTACGGCACGGCTCGCTCCCATCGCCACGCTGTCTACCACGCGCACGGGCAGAAACGAAGGCGTGCTGTGACGCGACCGTGGCAGCGACCGCGGTGCCGGTGTCACCGGAGATGTCGTGGGCGACGGCCCAGTGGCCTCAGACGATTGGCTCCGCCGTGCCAGTTCTCGTCGCCAGAAATACAGAGCCGATTCCCGCACGCCCGCGTCGTGACAATCGTTGCGGACCGTCTGGCCGCTTGCCTGCCACCGCCGCAGCACGTCTTCCCAATAGGCTTGCTTCTGAGGATCACACCGCCGATTTCGTTTCTTCACGTTCGGGCTCCTGATGTCGATGCGACCGAGCCTGCCTCGGCCGACGCACATCAGCCTACCGCGCCACACAAGACGTGTTCCGCGGGACGCTTACCAAAGCTGCTGGCCCGGGCCCAATCGCTATTGCAGCGGGCCGAAGCGGTCGGCGGTCAACACCGCCCGCCCCGCGAGGACAGTCGCGTCTTCAAGGACTACTTGCGAGATCCCGTTCAACTGCTCCAGCTCCGTCACGAGATAGCGGAGACTCTGGAGGCACTGATGAAAATGCGGCAGCAAAACGAGTCCCAGTAGCCCCAGAATGTGTTGGACAACGAAAGTCAGACGTCACCACACGCATCTGTTTTTCGTAGCCGCCGGTGCAGTAAATCCCGGCACTGGCTGAAGAATTGCTGGTAATCGGCACGGCGGTAGTCGGCCAACGTATATTCGTGAGGCCGCCACTGGTTGTGTTTGTATTGTAAGGTGACCTCGGCATAGATGCCTTGCGAGAGATAAACGCGATGGGCGAAATCCTTCGTCGACGCCAACACCAGCTTGCCGAGGCTGAGATAGCCCGGGTCGAGATTCAAAGGTCGCGGCATGGAATGGCCGGCGCCGGCTGCATGCTCTTCTTCCCATCGGTTCGTTTCCAGCTTGACCCGGACCAATTCGGCGGGGTCAAAGGCCCGCTGGAAACTGAAAAAGACCTTCTTCAGTCCCTGCCCCATCGTCGGCTCATAGTAGCGGGTTTCGAAAAAATCGAACCGCGGGCTTTCCCGTTCGATTGGCCCCCACGCCTCGATCGCCCTCTGCCGTGCCCAGTCGAGCGCAGCATCGTAGCGGCTAAACGCGGCGAGAAAGAGCATCACTTCCGAAGGAGAAGAAGGTTGGCCCATGATTTACCGATCCACTCTCTCGTCGGCCAGGGGCAGCGGCTAACCGAACCTACCGGCTCCGAAACTGCGTTGCCTCGGCCCGTTCGCGGCGGATCAAATTGCCCAGCGTCTCGGCCGCGGCGTCGAGGTCGATCTTCTGCGGCTCCTTCTCCCAACGCCACTTGACCTCGAGTTTAGCCTCCTTGAGGCCGCGGTCGCCGATCACGACGCGAAGCGGAATGCCGATGAGATCGGCGTCTTTGAACTTCACGCCCGCCCGGCAATCACGATCGTCCAAGAGCACGTCGATACCGGCGGCGATCAGCTCGTCGTGCAACTGCCGGGCGACCTTCATCGAGGGCTCGTCGGGCACCTTGACCGGGACGATCAGCACCTCGTACGGCGCCAACGACACGGGCCAAATGATGCCGTCTCGGTCATGGCTGGTCTCGATCAGCGCGGCGATAATCCGATTCACGCCGATGCCGTAGCAGCCCATGATGACCGGGTGGAGCTGTTCCTCGGCGTCGAGATAGCGGGCGTTGAGGGCCTCGGAGTATTTCGTGCCGAGTTTGAAGACGTGGCCCACCTCGATGGCGTGTCGCAAGGCGAGCCTGGCGCTGCACCGCGGGCACGGGTCGCCGTCCAGGGCTTTGCGCAGGTCGGCAAAAAGGTCCACCTCGAAATCGCGGTGCAGATTCACGCCGGTCAGATGGGCGTCGGCCGCGTTGGCGCCCGTCACGGCGTTGACCATGCTCTGGACGTTACGGTCTGCAAGGATCGGGATTTTCTCTTTCATGGCCACGGGGCCCGAAAAACCTACCGGAGCGCCGGTCACTTTCTCGATTACGTCAGGCGTGGCAAGCGTGAGCGTCGTGGCCTTCTGAACGCGACGGATTTTCCCCTCGTTGGCCTCGTGGTCGCCGCGGACCAAAACGGCGATCGGCTGGCCGTCGGCCACGTAGATCAACGTCTTGATCAGGTTCTGCGGCTTGCACTCCAGCATCGCGCTGACTTGCTCGATCGTGCTGGCGTCGGGCGTGGCGACCTGCTGTAGCGGCGCCGGCGGGACATTCGGCGGCACCGCATCGCGGGCGCCAATTTCAGCCTTCTCCTGGTTGGCCGCGTAGCCGCACGACGAACAGTGCAAGACCGTGTCCTCGCCGCTGTCGGCCGGAACCATGAACTCGTGGCTCGCCTCGCCGCCGATGGGCCCGCTCTCGGCTTCGACCGGCAGATAATCCAGGCCGCAACGGCCGAAGATGCGGCAATAGGCGGCATACATCGTTTCGTATGTCTCATTGAGCGACGCCAGCGAGGCATTGAAGCTGTAGGCATCCTTCATCAGAAACTCGCTGGTGCGGAGCACGCCGAACCGCGGCCGTTCCTCGTTGCGAAATTTCGTGGTGATCTGGTAGAGCGTGATAGGCATCTGCCGGTAGCTGGAAATCTGCCGCGACACCAGGTCGGTGACAATCTCTTCGTGCGTCGGGCCGAGGACGACGTTCACCTTGCGATTGGGCCGCGAGAGCGTCAGTTGCACGAGCACGTCGCCGAAGGCTGTAACCCGCCCCGTCTGTTCCCACAGGCTCCTGGGCGACATCGAGGGCATTGCCAGTTCGACGGCCCCGGCGGCGTCCATCTCTTGGCGGACGATCTGCTCGGCCTTCTTCAGCGCCCGCAGGCCCAGCGGCAGATAGGTATAGGCGCCGGCCATGACCTGATTGACCAGGCCCGCGCGGAGCATCAGCACGTGGCTGGGGATTTCCGCCCCCTCGGGCGATTCCTTCATGGTGGGGATCAGGGTTCGTGTCCAGAACATTGCAGTCGTTCAGTTTACTTTGTGGTGGCTTCTGGCCGTTACGGTTGACCGGGAAAGAACATACCCAGCTCGCGCTGGGCCGACGCCGGGCCGTCGGAGGCGTGTACGAGGTTTCGCTGTTGACTCGTGCTGAAGTCGCCGCGGATCGTACCCGGCATCGCCTTTAGCCCGTTGGTCACCCCGACCATGTCGCGGACCACGCGGATCGCTTCCGGCCCCTCGACAATCATCGCCAGGACCGGGCCGCTCGTGATAAACGCCTCCAACTCAGGATACCAGTCCTTCTGCACGTGTTCGGCATAGTGGCGCTTGGCCAGTTCCGGCGTCATGTGCATCAGCTTCATCGCCGCAATACCCAGTCCCTTGTCCTCGAATCGAGCAATGACCCGACCCATCAAGCGCCGCTGAAGGCAATCGGGCTTCAACAGAATCAACGTACGTTCCATCACGGTCCCTCGTGCAGAGATACCCAAAGGTGTCATTTTAGACGCAAACCCCAAACGCCGGAAGTGCGACAGTACGAAAACGACCTCGGCTCAGCAAATGCGCGGCATCTGCTCGCCCGAGAGAAGATCGACGATGCGCCCGCCGCCGAATTGGTTACGAAGCTCGACCATGCCGCAATGGGACGCCGTGACGGTTCCGATTCGCACAGGACCACTCGAGGCGGGATGGCGTCGCATGGCCTCCAGCACGGGATCGGCCGCAATGGCCGGCACGAACGCGACCAACCGCCCCTCGTTGGCTACGTAGAGCGGATCGAGCCCCAACAGTTCGCAAGCCGCCGCGACCGGCTCGGCGACGGGGATCGCGGCCTCGTCGATCTCGACGCCGACCCCGGCGTCGGTGGCAATTTCGTTCAAGGCCGCCGCTAGCCCTCCGCGGGTCAAATCGCGGAGACAATGGACATCCGCCCCCGTGGCCAAGAGCGACGCGACCAGTTCGGCCAGTGGCGCACAGTCGCTGTCCAGCGCCCCTTCGAACTCGAGCCCCTCGCGGACCGACATGATGGCCACGCCATGTCGCCCGAGATCGCCGCTTACAAGGATGGCATCCCCCGGCGCGACCCGCCGCGGTGAAACGTCGACACCCGGCGGAACCCAGCCGATGCCCGCGGTGTTGATGTACACACCGTCTCCTTTGCCGCGATCGACCACCTTCGTGTCGCCGGTGACGACCCGCATGTCGGCCGCGCGGGCCGCGTCGGCCATCGACGCCACCACGCGGCGCAGTGTCTCCATCGACAGCCCTTCTTCGAGAATGAACCCCGTGCTGAGATATTGCGGCCGAGCCCCGGCCATCGCCAGGTCATTCACCGTTCCACATACGGCCAGCTTGCCGATGTCGCCGCCGGGGAAACACAGCGGACGGACAACGTAGCTGTCGGTCGTGAAGGCCAGCCGCGCCCCGACGGTCGGCACGACGGCGCTGTCGTGCAACGCATTTTGCGGTCCGTCCGACGCGGTCATGGCAAACGCCCGGACAAACAGCCCTTGGATCAAATCCCGCATCAACCGGCCGCCTCCTCCGTGTGCCATTTGCACGGTGGTGTGGTCGAAAATCGGAACCGGGCAGGCAAGGCTGATCTCGTCCTTCATCCCTCATCCCCCGTTCTTGCCGCTACGGCGCCGGTAGCGATAATACGCCGCGCACGCCCCTTCGCCCGAAACCATCGGCGCCCCAAGCGGCCGCTCGGGCGTGCAGCGGATCCCGAACGCCGCGCAATCGTGCGGCTTCTTGTGGCCCTGCAGCACTTCGCCGGCGATGCACTCGGCCGGCTCGTCGGCCGAGATGTCCTCCACACCGAAACGGTGGGCGGCGTCGAACTGCTGATACGCAGTGCGCAAGGCCAACCCGCTGGCCGGGATCTCGCCGATCCCGCGCCATTTCCGGGCGACCGACTCGAACACCTCGGCGATGATTGCCAGCGCGGGCCGGTTGCCCTCGGGCCGAACGACCCGCGCATACTGATTCTCGACTTCGTGCCGCCCGGCTTCGAGCTGCGCGACGCACATCAGCACGCCGTGCAGGATGTCCAGCGGCTCGAAGCCGGTCACGACGATCGGCACCCGATAGTGCTCGGCGATCGGCCGATATTCGTCCATGCCGGTGATCGCGCAGACATGCCCGGCCGCCAGAAAGCCTTGCACCCGGTTGGCCGGTGCGGCCAACACTGCACAGATCGCCGGCGGCACGAGCACGTGCGAGACCAGCACCGAGAAATTCTTCAAGCCCAGCTTCGCCGCCTGGACAACCGCCATGGCATTCGGCGGCGCCGTCGTCTCGAATCCAATCGCGAAGAAGACTACCTGTCGCTCAGGATGCTCACGCGCCAGGGCGACGGTGTCCATCGGCGAATAGACTACCCGCACATCGCCGCCTTCCGACTTTACCGTGAACAGGTCCTTCTGCGAGCCGGGCACGCGAAGCATGTCGCCGAAAGAGCAGAAAATCACCTCCGGCCGCGCGGCAATCGCCACGGCCTTGTCGATGATCTCGATCGGAGTGACGCAAACCGGGCAGCCTGGCCCATGGATCAGCGTAATCTCTTTCGGCAGCATCTCGTCCAATGCGAAGCGGACGATCGTGTGCGTCTGTCCGCCGCAGATCTCCATAATGCTCCACGGGCGCGTAGCCGTCGCGCGGACCGCATCGGCAAGGCGCCGCGCCGCTTGAGGATCGCGATACTCGTGGACGTATTTCACGGATTCAGGGTTCGGAGGTCAGGGTCACGGGGGAGGTGGCGGACAATTCGAGGCCGGGTCATTCGGAGCGGAGCGAAGAATCTCGACGCTATTTCGCGGCAAGTTCTTTTGCAGCACGCATGTTGCCTGGCAAACGGGACGACCTACTGCTGCAACGCCGCATTCCAGCACCCCGAATCCCCAGTCCCTGGCCCCTAATTCCTGGTTCCTGATCCCTCTTCCAACTCGGCGATCTGCTCCAGGTAGCCGAATATCTCCTGGGCTTCGGCCTCATCGATGCGGCTCAGCGCAAAGCCGACGTGGACCAAAACGTAATCGCCCACGACTGCCTCGGGCGTATAGGCCAGGCAAATGTCCTTCTGGATGCCGCCGAACTCAACCTTGCCCATGGGCAAATCGTCTTGGTTCGAGACTGCGACAACTCTACCCGGAACTCCGAGACACATCGGCGGATCCTTGCAGTTGACCGAGGGCGACCATTACTTGCCCCAGTGCGATGCCGCCGTCGCCCGGCGGCGTCTGCTGATGAGTATACACTGAAAAACTCGCTGCGGCCAGTCGCGAAGCGACGCGCGCGCGCAGCAGCGCGTTCTGAAAACAGCCCCCGCTGAGCACACACGGCAACGTTGCGGCCGCCATGGCATTGGCCGCGCGGCGGGCGACCGCCACCGCCATGTCGGCCAGCGCATTGTGGAATCGGGCACTGATGCGGCCCACCGGAATGCCGGCCGCCAGGTCGCTAAGTACTGCACGGACCACCGGTTCCCAGTCGATGAGGACGGCGGCTTCGGACGGACCCGCCCGCGGTGTAGCCGCGTCGCCCGCACCGTCGCGCGACAGAGAAAAGCAATAGGCCGTCTGTTCACTTTCGTCTGCGGCAAACTCCAGGCCCATCGCCGCCTGGCCCTCGAAACTGATGACCGCCGGCAAGCCACACATTGCGGCTATGGCATCAAACAGCCGGCCCATGCTGCTCGTCCGCGGCGCGTTCACTCGGCCTTCCAACATCGACGCCAGCGTCTCCAACTCGCGCGGCGTGAACCATCCCGCCGCATATTTCTCGGCGTCCCGGCCGAAGATCTCGAAGAGGATCCCGAGGGCCGCCCGCCGCGGCTCACGCATCGCAGCCTCTCCGCCGGGCAGCGCGAAGGTGCGAAGGTAGGCCACGCGACGAAATGTCGCGGCATCGCACACGAGCCCTTCACCACCCCAGATGGTCCCGTCCGCCCCGTAGCCCGTGCCGTCCCACGAAAATCCCAGTGCCGGCCCCGTCAGCCTGTGTTCGGCCATGCACGCCGCCGCGTGCGGCGTGATGGTGTTGCACCGGCACCAGCGGAACACCCCACTGGGCCGCAAGCTGCCGGGCATGCCGCGTCGAGGCATAGTCGGGATGCAGGTCGCAGGCGACCGCATCGGGAACCACGCGAAAAAACGTCAGCAAATCCTCCGCCGTGCGCCGGAAGACATCGATGCTCGCTACGCTTTCCAGATCGCCTACGTGGGCGCTCATCACGACCTGTCCGTTGCCGAGCAACAGCGCCACGGTGTTCTTGAGATGTCCGCCGACGGCCAGGATCGTCGGAATGCGGTCGTTCTCGATGGCAAGTTGGATCGGCAGCGGCGCAAAACCGCGCGCCCGCCGCAAAACCTGCATCGCCCCACCGTAGAAGTGCACGACCGAATCGTCGACCGGCCGGACGATAGGGCGATTGTGCGTCAGGACCACGTCGGCAATCGCCCCGAGCCGCTCAATCGCGTCGGCGGTGGCGGTGGCCATGGGCTCCTCGCTCAGGTTGCCGCTGGTGCAGATGATCGGCCGCCCGACGGCGTCCATCAGCAGATGGTGCAAGGGCGTGTACGGCAGCATGACGCCAAGATACGGATTGCCCGGCGCCACGCCGTCGCAAACGCCCACCGGCGGACCTGGTTGTATTGCGCCAATAGCCAAATGCCGCAACAAGACGATCGGCGCCTGGTACGACTCGAGCATCCGCGCCTCGTCCGCCGATATGTGACAAAGCTTGCCGCGCGTCGTCGACCGAAGCCAGCATCACGGCGAACGGGCGGTCCGGCCGGTGTTTTCGCTCGCGCAGTTGCGCTACGGCCTCCGGCGCCGTAGCGTCGGCCAGAAGCTGGAACCCGCCGAGCCCCTTCATGGCCACGATGCACCCGCCGAGGATCGAAGCTACGGCCGCGTGCAATGCCTCATCGCCGACGGCCAACTGGCGGCCGGCGTTGTCGAGCAACTCCAAATGCGGCCCACAGGTCGGACAGGCGATCGGTTGCGCGTGAAATCGCCGGTCGGCCGGGTTTTCATATTCCGCCCGGCAGGCTGGACACATGGCGAAGCCGGCCATCGAGGTCCGCGCGCGGTCGTAAGGCAACTGCTCGATGATCGACCACCGAGGCCCGCAGTTGGTGCAATTGGTAAACGGATACCTGTAACGCCGCTCGGTCGGGTCGCGGATTTCGGCCAGGCACTCATGGCACGTTGCCAGGTCCGCCGGGATCGTCGGCCGAACGCTCGCTTCGCCGCCGCTTGTCTCGATCCGAAAGCCGGGCAGACCCCGGTCGCCGACCGTTGCGCCCGACGGCGGAAGGTCTCGAACCGCGATCGTTTCGATTCGCGCTTGCGGCGGAGGCGCGTGGCGCAGGGCCTCGACAAACGCTTCGACCGCAGCGCCGTCCCCCTCGACATCGATCTCGACCGCGTCCGACTTGTTCCGCACCCAGCCGCGAAGTCTCAGCGCCGTGGCCGTCTGGTAAACGAACGGACGAAACCCGATCCCCTGCACGACGCCTCGGACTTCGATCGCCGTGCGGCGAACAGGCAAACGCGGCGATAAACCTGAATTTCGATGCATCCTTCCAATATCCACTCGATCGCAATGGCGTCCTGCATCTTAGAACGTGTTTGGAAAGTCACATTTCCCATCCGGCGGCCAGTTCGGCTGGCTTGAGATGGCGTAACATACGGTGAATCATGCACACGAGGATCATCGCTTCGCTGTTCTCGGTCAGTTCTTCGTAATCCTTGCTCAACCGACGATACCAACCGAACCAGCCAAATGTCCGTTCCACAATCCATCGTTTGGGCAGCACAACAAAGCCGGTCGCGTCGTCGCTGCGTTTTACGATCTCCAATACCCAGCCGCAGATTTGCTGCGACCCAGCCAATCAATTGTCCTGCATAGCCGCCGTCAGCCCAAATCAATTTCAGTCGCGAAAAACGCCCCTGGACTCCTTCCAGCACCAACTTGGCGCCGTCACGATCCTGAATGTCGGCCGCATGAACCACCAAGCCCCAAACCAAACCCAGCGTGTCCACCAGCAGATGCCGCTTGCGTCCCTTTACCTTCTTGCCAGCGTCGTAGCCGCAACATACCCCCTTTTTTCCGTCGTTTTCACCGATTGACTGTCGATGATCGCCGCACTGGGCTGATGTTGTTTTCCGTGTTTCACTCGTACTCGTTTCCTCACCAAGTCATGAATGCGTTCCCATGTGCCATCCAGGCGAAAGGCTTTGAAGTAGTAGTACACCGTGTCCTTCGGTGGATACTCCTTGGGCAACATTCGCCACGCGCAGCCCGTGCGGGCGATGTAAAACAGCCCATTCAAAACCTGCCGCATGTTCACCTTGCGAGGACGTCCGCCGGGTTTGGCGGGCGGAATCAAACGCGATATTGCTTGCCATTGTTCGTCGGTCAGGTCTGTCGGGTAGTTTGCTTCCATGCCAAGGCCTCCGTTGTGAAAAAACCGCCCAGTTTCCATTGCTGCGTACAATTACCCGCTTTTTTCTAGTTCCGCAAGACCTTTCCAAACACGTTCTAAGTCTAAGGGTCACGATCCATTGACTCGACCTGTATTGCGATCTTCATCTCACGGTAACCCATGCGCTCGCTGAAACGCACCCCAAATTCCTCCTCAGATTGACTGGTCCCCGTTTCCGTCCAATCAGCATGCAGTTAGAAGGGGGACTGTACGGATTCTTGTGTAACGAGGAGCAGTAGCGACGCAAACCGCGGCGAAGGGGACAGTCCCATTTTCGCTGACACTAAGATCGGGACAGTCCGTCAGACTGCACTTGATGCTCAACTATGAAATGATGTGGGACTTCGGGTGGGACCGTCGCAAAGGCAAGCCAACCACACACCGCTTGCGATGATCACAAGCCAAAGTCGTACAAGAACTTACGAAGCGGAGGGCAAGGGATTCGAACCCTCAACGGCTTGCGCCGCACCTGATTTCGAGTCAGGCTGCTAACCATTCGCGTACCCTCCGGGAGTGGTTGCGCCACATCATTCTGCCCCGCCTCGTTTTGGCCGTCAAGGGCGGCGCCCAGCGGCTGCCACCGGTATGGGCGGTTCGGCCTTCGCGTCATCCGCTCGACCTTCAGGCCGATGGCGGACAGGAATGTCCCCCTCACCGAACATCCTGCAATAGCCGCTCCATGGGGACTGTACGGATTCTTGTGTCACGAGGAGCAGTACCGACGCAAACCGCGGCGAAGGAGACAGTCCCATTTTCGCTGACACGAAAATCGGGATAGCCCTCCATGGGGCATTCTGTGATGCCCGCTCGAGCGAATATTCTGAAGTGACCACCCCGCCGGGCATCACGGGGACGGCCCCGCGGCGTGAGGGGGGATTGCAGCGCACAACATGCTGTGTAAAATGCCTGCGAGTCTGGTCGCTCGAGATCTGGGCCCCCGCATTTCCCGTCTGGAGGTGTATCCCATGTCTCTTTTTCGTCTCCGATCGGCCCGGAATGGGTCTGTCGCCGCCCGCAGGGCGGCCGGTCGTCTCAGGGCCGCCACATCGAAGCCCCTGGCCGAGAAGAAGCGCACGCGCGCATCGGTCCGGACACGGCGCCGGTGTCGCGCGTCGAACGGCGGCTGGCCAAGATGTTGCTCCAGGCGATTAGTTGCCCACCCATTCGGCTGGTCTTGTGGGACGGCGAAGAAATAGCGGCGTCGCAACCGGCCTCTGCTGGTGCGAACGGCGCCTGCCCCAATTCGCATGTCAGCGAAAATGGGGATTCCTCTCCGATGGCCGGCGTCGTGATTCGCGACCGCGCGACCTTCTGGAGGCTTCTGGTGGATACGAACCTCCAATTCGGCGACGCCTATGCCGACGGCCGTTTGGACGTGGAGGGCGATCTGGTCGCATTCCTCGAAATGGTCCACCGCGCAGGTGAGGCACCGGCCGACGCGGCAGTCTGTGGCCTTCGGCGTTGTCTTCGGCGGTCCATCGCGCCAAAGCCAATACGCAATCCGCAGCCCGGGACAATATCCACCACCATTACGACCTTCGCGAAGACTTCTATCGCCTGTGGCTCGACCGCGAGATGGTCTACAGCGGCGCCTATTTCAGCGAGCCAACCGTCGGCCTCGATGACGCCCAGCAGGCGAAGCTGCATTATGTCTGCGACAAGCTTTGGCTGCGGCCTGGCGAAACCGTGGTCGAGGTGGGTGGCGGATGGGGCGCGCTGGCCTTGATGCTGGCTCGCGACTACGGCGTAGCGGTCAAGTCGTTTAACATCTCGAAGCCGCAGATCGAGTACGCCCGGAACCGCGCCCGCGCCGAGGGGCTCGACTCGCGGGTCGAGTTTATCGAGGACGACTACCGCAACATCACCGGCCGATTCGACGCCCTGGTGTCGCTTGGGATGCTCGAACACGTCGGGGCGCGGCACTATCGCGAGTTCGGCCGGATGATGGGCCGCTGTCTGAATCCCACCGGCCGCGGCCTGATCCAATCGATCGGGCAGGACCGTGAGAGCGACACCAGCGTCTGGATCGAGCGCCGTATCTTTCCCGGCGCCTATCCACCGACGATCGACGAGATGACCGATCTGTTCGAGCCGTCGGGCTTCTCGATTCTCGACGTTGAGAACCTGCGGCTGCACTACGCCCAGACGCTTCGCTGCTGGCTCGATCGCTTCGAGGCATCGGCCGACCGGGTGGCGTCGATGTTCGACGAGCGTTTCGTGCGGATGTGGCGTTTGTACCTGGCCGGTTCGTGCGCCGCGTTCCAAGCCGGAGCCCTGCAGTTGTTCCAGGTCGTTTTTTCCCGGCCCGGCATCAATGACATTCCGCGGACGCGTGAGCGGCTATATGCCAGGTGTTGATTTGCGAAGTCCGCGGATTCAATCCGTAGACTCGACTTACCGTGCGGCGGCAAGCCGCTGGCCGACTTGCGCCAGTCGGCGCCCGAGTGCGCGGCAGATGACGGCCTCGTGCTGATCGATCTCCCGCTGGTTGTCAGGTCCGGCGACGTGACCGGGGCCATAGGGCGATCCACCGCCGGTGGTTGTGAAGAGTTCCTGGACCGAGTACGGCACTCCGACCAGGACCATGCCCAAGTGCAACAGCGGAGCCATCAGTGTGAGGATCGTCGTCTCCTGCCCACCGTGGAGGCTGCCGGTCGAGACGAACACGCCGGCGGGTTTCCCTTCCAGTTCGCCGGCGAGCCAGAGTTGCGTGAGTTGGTCGATCTGATTCTTGAGTTGGGCCGAGACGTTGCCGAAACGGGTCGGCGTTCCAAAGGCGATGGCGCCGGCCTGGCGAAAGTCGTCTTTGCTCACGAGCGGCACGTCCTTCTGCATTGCCAGGCCCGTTCGCATGTCTTCGCGCGACTCGATGACCTCGCGCGGAATCAACTCCGGTACAGTGCGAATGACCGGCTCGGCGTCCTCGATCTCACTGACGCCTTCGGCCACTAACTGCGCCATCTTGTAGACGTTCCCGTAGGTACTGTAGTAGACGATCAGGACTTTCATGCGATCCCTCCGACGTTCCGCGCCGCAGACATGCCCCCGGACTCCCGGGACGGCGCCGAGCTTTGCCGAATTGTAGCGCGGCGGACGGGAAGGGAAAGGGAGAGATTCGACCGCAGGCGTCTTTCACCGTTCCAGCAACGGTCGGCCGCAACGGGGACAGGCGGCGGCCGGCCGCGAGACAAGCTATTTCGTCGCCTGTTTTGCGCTCGTTTCGACTGGTTTCTTCACCGCATCTACTGGCAGCAGTTCTCGCCAGGGCTTCTCCGCCTTATAGCTCTCTAGTTCCTTCTTCGAGCGCCGGGTCGTGTTCCTTGTCCCCAATTTCGACCGCTTTGGTCGACCATTTCCGGGCGGTCTGGAAATCGCGGGTCTCGGCGTAGGCGGCGGCCAGGGTGCTAAGGATGTAGGCCTCCTTATACTGGGTTAATTCGGCGGCCCTGGTAGCCAATTGAATCGCTCGGCGGCCGTTTCGCAACTTGCTGTCGGGCGAAGTGGCCAACACCCAGGCAAGGTTATTCAATATGCCTTCGTTCTTGGGATCGAGTTTCAGCGCCTTTTCATAATCGCCGATTGCCTCGGCCTGCCGGCCAATGTTCAGATAGGCGTCGCCGCGGCCGTGCAGCGCCTGCGAATCGTCGGGTTCGCTTTTCAGAATGGCCGAATAGGCATCGATGGCTTTGTCAACCTTGTTCTGCGCACTGTAGATCATTGCCAACTGGAGCAGGGTGAGCACGTCGCTCGGGTCGGCCTTGCGAAGCTTTTCCAGTTCGGTTGCGGCCTCGTCGTACTGCTGCTGGCTGGCCAACAAGAGCGCCCGGGCCCGAATGGCGACCGGCAAGTCGGGCTGAAGTCGCAACGCTTCGTCCACGTCCGCCATTGCCTTGCCCTTGTCCCCCTTCTGCTGAAATGCGCTGGCCCGCATCAACAGCGACAGCACATTTTCCGGTTCGAGTTCCAGCACCTTGTCGTAATCGGCAATGGCCTCCTGGTACTTCCCAACCAACAGGTAGGCTTCGCCGCGTCCGCGCAGGGCTCGCGCAGTCGTTGGGATCGGTGGCCAGCGCGGGCGTATAGCACTCGATGGCCTTGTCGGCCTTCTTCTCCATGCCGTAAAGCACGGCCAACTGCAGCAGCGTGAGCGTGTCCTTGGGG
The DNA here is from genome assembly GCA_963789525.1 of uncultured Planctomycetaceae bacterium. Taxonomy (GTDB): domain Bacteria; phylum Planctomycetota; class Planctomycetia; order Pirellulales; family Thermoguttaceae; genus CAVXFB01. The sequence continues at coordinate 329,238 of CAWBLA010000002.1, read as the reverse complement.
TCGATCTTGTGGAGTTTCTCCAGCTCGCCGATGGCTGCGTCATAGCGTCCCTTGTCAGCCAACAGCGACGCACGGCTGCGCAGCGCCAGCGGCAGTAGCGGCTTGAGCATCAGTACCCGATCGACGTCGGCCAGCGCCTTTTCCTTGTCGCCTTTGCGTTGATACGCGCTGGAGCGCATCAGCAGCACGGCCACGTTGTTCGGGTCGACCAACAGGGCCTTGTCGAGATCCTTGATCGCCGCGTCGGTGTCGTTCTGTTCCGAATGAACCCGGGCCTTCTGCACCAGTGGCATAAGCGACTCCGGGCTGATCTGGTGTGCCTTGTCGAGCGTGGCAAGGGCCTCGTCGTATTTCTTCTGCCGCGTCAGGACGATGGCCTTGGCCTCGTAGTACGCCGCCTCCTTCGGATTCAGTTCGATGGCCTTGTCCAAATCGGCCAGGGCCGCGTCCATTTTCCCCATCTCGGCGAGCAAGCGTCCCCGGGCAACGACAGGGCCGGGGTCGTTGGGAAGCACGTGTACGGCCTCGCTGAGATCGGCCAGCTTCTTTTCCGGTTCTTCTTGTAGTCCGGCGCGCAACATCAACGCCTTCGCCCGGCTCGCCGGCTCGTCCAGCCCCGAATCGAGCGCCCGGTCTACCGCCTCGCGGGCTTTCTTCGCGTTGCCGCCCGGCAACAGGTTCAACTGGGCAATCAATAGATACGCGTCCGGCTGCTTGGCGTTCAGTTCGACGGTCTTTTCGAGGTCCGACAGGGCAGAGTCCCGCTTCTGACGGAAATCGTCGGCCGAATGGACTCCCACGACAATCTGCCGGACGGTTTCCTGCGTCGCTGGAGGAGCGTCGAAGCCAACAGCTTGTTGGCAAACCCGGTGCTGTCCTTGTCCAACCCCTTCTTCAGCGCGCTTTCCGTAAGCCGGATCACGTTGCCGAGATCCGTAACCGTCCGGGCATTGAGTTTTGCATCAGTGGCTTTGTCCAGATCGCCTTGCCCAGCGCTGGCCGCCCGTGCCGACGCGGCGGCTAACAGCAGAATCGCCGGCAAGAGTACTCGAAGGAATTTCAACATGAGACGACGCCTTTTTCGGTAGATATTTGCCGCCTGCAAGAACGGCACGACTCCGGGCATTATACCACAGGCATTATAGGAGGCCGCCGCATACGGCGGAAGCCGAACCATGGCTCGTACCCAAACGCCAAATCTGCTCGGGTCGATTGACACCCCGGCCTCCATCAGGTAGAAAGCAGGGTTTCACCGACTTTGCCGGGGTGTGCAAATGGCGAAATCAAGAGTCAAGGCCGCCTCCCGCACCGCGAATCGCTTACGGCCTGCATCGACCTCCGCCGTGGCGTCGCCGGCCAAGCTCGCGCGGCTCGATCAAGAGATCGCTCGCCTGGTGCAGGAGCGGGCGAAGCTTGTGATTGACGCGGCGCAGGCGGCCGGCCCATCGGCGGTCACACCCTTTTCCTCGGCCCTCGACGACGAGTCGGTCAAGCGGTTAACGGATGCCAGCCCCGGGCCATTGCCGTCCGGCGCGGTGCGGGCTGTGCTGCGTGAAGTGGCCAGCGGCTGCCAATCGCTCGTCCGGCAACCACGCGTGGCGTTTCTCGGCCCGCTCTACAGCTTCAGCCACTTGGCGGTCATCCATCGTTTTGGGCAGAGCGTGGCGCTTGTGCCGGTCGGCACGATCGCCGCAGTCTTCGAGGAGGTACACCGGAAGCAATCCGACTTCGGGCTCGTGCCCGTCGAAAACTCCACCGACGGCCGCGTCACCGACACGCTCGAGATGTTCACGCGGATGCGGGTGCGGATCTGCGGCGAGGTCGAGCTGCGGATTCACCACACCCTTCTCGGCAAGTGCCCTCGCACCGACGTGCGCGAGGTCTACAGCAAGCCGCAGGCCCTGTCGCAATGCCGCAACTGGCTGGCCAGACATCTGCCGGCCGCCAGAACGATCGAAGTCACCAGCACGTCGATCGCCGCGCAGTTGGCCGTCGAGAAGCCCGGCGCCGCGGCGATTGCCAGCCGTCAGGCCGGCATCCACTACGGCCTGGACGTCCTGGCGGAGAAGATCGAGGACAACGCCTCGAATACGACGCGCTTCTCCGTCATCGGCGACCAGACGCCTCCGCCAACCGGCCGCGACCGCACCGCCATCTTGTTCCAGGTCGAGCACCGGCCCGGGGCCCTGGCCGACGCGATGATGATTTTCAAGCGGGGCAAGTTGAACCTTACCTGGATCGAATCGTTCCCCATCCCCGGGGCCCGTCGCGGCTACCTTTTTTTTGTGGAAATGGAGGGGCACGAAAGCGACCTCCGCCTGCGCCGCGCCGTGGCAAGCCTGAGCAAGAAGTGCTGCGACTGGAAATACTGGGCTCGTTTCCGGCCACTACGCCCGTAGAGTGAACTAACCATAAGGAGCAGCCTGATGCGTCGTCCGTTGATTGCGGGCAATTGGAAGATGAACCTCTTTCGTACCTCGGCCGTTGCTTTGGCCGAGGGCATCGTCAAGGGCGCGGAGAAGATCGACGGCGTCGAGTTGGCCGTCTGTCCGCCAAGCTGCTATCTCGAAGCAGTCGATCGGGCCATCGCCGGGTCGAAGGTCGTTCTGGGCGCCAGAACATGTATCATGAGCGCGAAGGTGCCTTCACCGGCGAGATCAGCGCCGCCATGCTCCGCGACCTGGGCTGCACCTACGTCATCCTCGGCCACAGCGAACGCCGCCATATCCTGGGCGAAACCGACGCGGCCGTCAACAAGAAGCTTCAGGCCGCATTGGCCGCCGAGCTTGTCCCGATCGTGTGCGTCGGCGAATTGCTGGCCGAGCGCGAAGAGGGCCAAACGCTGGCCGTCATCGCCCGCCAGTTTGACGGCTCGCTGGCCGGACTATCGCCGGAGCAGATGAAGACTGTCGTAATTGCCTACGAGCCGGTTTGGGCCATCGGCACCGGCAAAGTGGCCACACCGGTCCAGGCCGAAGAGGTCCATCGTGCCCTTCGCAAGATCATGGCCGACCGTTATAATGGTCCTGTTGCGGAGGTGGTTCGGATACTCTACGGCGGCAGCGTCAAGCCGGACAATGCGGCCGAGTTGCTCCGACAACCCGACATCGACGGTGCACTGGTCGGCGGCGCGAGCCTCAAGGTCGACCAATTTCTGGGCATCGTCGCCGGGGCCCTGTGATTAAAGGAAGTCATTTATGGGTTTGCATCCGATTATCGCCAGCCTGTTGATGGTTGTGCTGCTGTTGACCAGTCTGTTCCTGATCATCATCGTGTTGATTCAGCGCGGCAAGGGCGGCGGGTTGGCCGGAGCCTTCGGCGGCATGGGTGGGCAAAGCGCCTTCGGCACCAAGGCCGGCGATCTCTTTACCCGCGTCACCATCGGCTTGGCTGCATTCTGGATCATCCTGTGCATTGCCATGATCAAGATTCTTGGCATCAGCAGCAGCCCGCTGACCAACTTGGGGGCGGGCCTCGGTGAGACACCGGCCGCCACGGCACCGGCTACACCCGGCAAGCTGCCCCCAAACGGTCAGGCCAAAGAGGCCCCAGCCCCGACGGCCGTCGCGCCAGCCAACGCCCCGGCCAAGGGTGAAGCCAAATAGAAACAGGTAGGTGAACCACGGAGACACGGAGATCACGGAGACAGAAAAATCGAAAAACGGAAGCGGCTGATTCGTCTATTCAACTGTCGTCGTGCCCTGTCCGCATTTCCTTCTCTGTGTGCTGCGTGCCTCCGCGGTGACTTGCTTTTCCCACGAACCGCCAGATCGGAGCGTCGCCTTGTTGCTGAGCATGACCGGCTTTGGTGAAGCCCACTCTGAGCAAGACGGCTTGGCCGTGGCGGTGGAAATCCGCGCGATCAACAACCGTTTCTTCAAGCTCACGGTCCGCACCACCGAAGGTTACGCGTCGATCGAACCGCTGGTCGAGAGCCAAGTGCGCAATGCCGTGCACCGCGGCACGATCCAAGTCAATGTCCGCATCGACCGCCGGCGTGCGACGGACGACTACCGGATCAACGTCGACGTTTTGGACCGCTACCGCCGGCAACTGGCCGCCTTGCAACAAAAGTGGGGTGTGGCGCAGTCGCTGTCGCTCGAGGCATTGTTGCCGCTGCCGGGCGTTGTCGAGGATGCCGCCGGCGAAGTCTTCGATGCCGCGACCGACTGGCCCATCCTCGAGCAATCGCTGCACTCAGCCCTTGACGGGCTCAATCACATGCGGCGCGAGGAGGGCGATGCGATGGCCATCGACCTCGAGGCCAACTGCCGCAGCGCCGTTGCTAGCCTCGACCGGATCGATCGCCGTGCGCCGCTGGTCGCTGAGGGCTATCGCGCCCGCCTGGTCGAGCGACTGAAGCGAACTCTCAGCGAGTTGGACGTCGCACTGGACCCGGCCGACGTCATTAAAGAAGTCAGTCTGTTTGCCGACCGGAGCGACATCTCCGAGGAGATCGTCCGGCTTCGCAGCCATTTCGACCAGTTTCGGGCAACGACGGCGTTACCGGAAAGTTCGGGCCGAAAGCTCGACTTCCTGACACAGGAGATGTTCCGCGAAGCCAACACCATCGGATCGAAGGCCAACGACGTGGAAATCGCCCGTAGCGTGATCGAGATCAAGACGGCCATCGAGCGCATTCGTGAAATGATCCAGAACGTCGAGTGACGGAGCGCCCTGACACAAACCGAGGAAGGACCTTTTGCCACCATCTGCACCGTCTCCAGGCCGCGTGGTTGTCGTGTCCGGCCCGTCCGGCGCCGGCAAGACCTCGGTAATGCAGCGGGTCCGCCAAGCGTGCCGGGTGCCGCTGCGGCGAAGCGTCTCGGCCACGACTCGGCCGCCGCGCGAGGGTGAACGCGACGGCGTGGACTACCACTTTCTTTCGGATGCCGAGTTCCAGGCCCGCCGCGAGAGGGGTGACTTCCTGGAATGCTTCCCGGTTTTTGACCACGGACACTGGTATGGGACGCTGCAGTCCGAGGTGACCGCTGGTCTTGCGGACGGAAAATGGGTAGTCTTAGAGATCGACGTGCAGGGCGCACAGGCCGTGATGGAGCAGTTTCCCGACGCCATTACCATTTTCCTCCGGCCGAGCACGTGGGAGGAGTTGGAACGCCGCCTCCGCAGCCGCGGCACCGAAAGTGACGACGCCATCCGACGGCGGTTGGGCCAGGCAAAATGCGAGCTGGCCCTGGCCGACCGCTACCAATATCAGGTGATCAACGACAATATGGACCGGGCGGTCCAAGAGATTTCTGAAATTCTAACACGCCAGTGGGAGAAGGGCCTCCATGATTGAAGAACTGCGGGAAGAGGAGATCGTCAAGAAAGTCGGCGGCCGTTTCAAGCTGTCGACCTTGATCCAGAAGCGAATGGTGCAGCTCAACGGCGGCGCCCGGCCGCTGGTCGACGCCAAGGACGACAACAAGATGCAGATCGTCATCAATGAGATCATGCAGGACAAAATATTCCTCGACACCGAGATGAACGTCCAAGTCGCCGCGCCCGTGGCCGGACCGGCCGACGTCGATTTTCGGAATTTGTGATCGAGCCAGGCTGCCCATGAAAGGCCGCGAACTACTGATCGGCGTCACCGGCGGGATCGCGGCCTACAAGACGGCGGCGCTGGTAAGCCAAGTGGTGCAGGCCGGCGCCGGCGTCAGCGTGGTGATGACGCGTTCAGCCACGCGACTGGTTGCCCCGAAGACCTTCGAGGCGCTCACCGGGCGGTCCGTCGGTCTGAGCACATTCGGCCCCGGCGCCCATCCCCACATCGAGACTGCCGAGCGGGCCGAGTTAATGTGCGTCGCGCCGGCCACGGCCAACATGCTGGCCAAGGCCGCCTGCGGGCTGGCCGACGACCTGCTCAGTACGCTGCTTCTGGTCTTCAGCGGCCCGCTGTTGATGGCCCCGGCGATGAACTGTCGGATGTGGGAAAAGCCGGCCGTGCAGCGGAACGTTGCGCAGCTCCGCGCCGACGGCGTCATCCTGATCGATCCCGAGGAGGGCTATCTGAGTTGCGGCATGCGCGGCCCCGGCCGCATGGCCGAGCCGGAGCGGATTTTTCGGGCGATTGCCGAGCAGCTCGAGGCCGTCGTCCGCATCTGAGAAGTAGCGCCACGGTCATTCGTTATTCTCTCATTCGTCCTTTGTCATTGATCCTTCCCCACCCGTGTCTCGCATCCTTATCACCTCCGGACCCACGCGGCAATACATCGACCCGGTGCGCTATCTGACCAATGCGTCGAGCGGGCGCATGGGCGCCGCGCTGGCTGCCGCGGCCGTCGCGGAAGGACGCGAGGTCGTTGTCGTAAGCGGCCCGGTCGACGTCTCGTATCCGGACGCCGCGGAGGTGATCCCGGTCGTCTCGACCGAGGACATGCTTGCCGAATGCCTGAAGGTCTTTCCGGCATGCGATGGCTTGATCGCGGTCGCCGCGCCGTGCGATTACCGTCCGCTGGCCGTGGCGCCGCAGAAGATCCGCAAGTCGGGCCAGCCGCTGCGGCTGGAACTGGTCGAGACGCCCGACATTGTCGCCTCGCTGGCGGCGATTCGCCAGTCGCAGTGGATCGTCGCCTTCGCGCTCGAGACCGAAGACCAGCATCTCCGGGCGATGCAAAAGCTCGAGCGCAAGAACTGCGACCTGATCGTCGTCAATGGGCCCGCGGCCATGGACGGCGTGGAAACGAGCGCCGAAATTCTCGGCCGCGACGGCCGGTCGCTCGGCCGCTTTTCCGGCGTCAAGGCAAAGGTGGCCAAGTCCATTTTCGCCACGATCGAGCGAGAGCTCGAACCGCCGTCGCACTGACGGATCGGTCTATCTCGGCCCACGCCCGCCCCCACTGGCACTCTTGATTCGCTCCGGCCTATAATGGGCTGTGTGGCCGGCGGGTGCCGGCGAACGCTTGTCAAGCTTTCACGCGTGCGGAGGGTGCGGCGATGCCCGTTTCGATGGAACTCTCGCGAATCATCATCAGCGAGGTCAACGACCAGCAGGTCATCTACTTGAAGGAGGTTGACGGCGAGCGGACATTCCCCATCCTGATCGGCATCTTCGAGGCCACGAGCATCGACCGCCGCGTGAAGGGCTACCCATCGCCCCGGCCGTTGACGCACGATCTGATCGTCAACGTTGTGGAAAATCTCGGTGGTGAGTTTCAGGACGTGGTCATCAACGAATTGAAGGACCACACGTATTTCGCCCGGCTGCGGGTTCGCCATGACGGCGAACTGGTCGAGATTGACGCTCGCCCCTCCGACGCCATCGCCGTGGCAGTGACGTGCAATCCGCCGTTGCCGATCTACGTCAACGAAGACGTGCTCAACGACGTGCTCGGCGAGCAGGAGGCGTAGCGCGGAATGCGTCCCCTCTCCTGCCGGGAGAGGGTTAGGGTGAGGGCCTACGGCAGAAGGTGCAACCTTCATCCACCCTCAGCGCCGGGCGAGCAAGGGCAAATCCCTAGGGCCTATTAACGGGGACTGTACGGATTCTTGTGTTACGAGGAGCAGTAGCGACGCAAACCGCGGCGAAGGGGACAGTCCCATTTTCGCTGACACGAAAATCGGGACAGTCCCGCTTAACGTTCCCCGACGACGACCTCCAGGCCCTCCTTTACCCCCGGGCCACTGACCTCCGTCACCGCGCCGTCGGTCAACCCGGCTTGGACGGAAAGCGGCCTTACCCGCTTTCCGTCCGGGTCGATGACATAGAGGGTCGGCAGGACGCCGCGAAGTTGAGGAACAAACGGGTTGGTCGTGTCCGCCGATGGTCCCGTCGGCGTTGCGGGCAGCGTCTGCTCGGGCCGCGGTTTCCATCGCAGCGCTGCGTTCGGCACGCGAAGAACATCGTGCTGGCTCTCAACCTGAAAACGCAGGTTTGCCGTCATATAAGGCAGCAGCCTGGGGTCGGGCTTCTCGATCGTGATGACCACGGTGTAGGTGACGATGTTTTGCGTCAGGGCGGCGTTAAGGCGGATTTCCGCGACCTTGCCCTTGAAGGTCTGGGGACTGTCCCGATTTTCGCGCAGCGAAAATGGGACTGTCCCCTTCGCTGCTTCAATCCCGTCGACGGTGAAGTCCGCGGCCATCCCCTTATAGATTCTCCCAATGTCGGCCTCGTTGACCGAGGCCCAAATCTGCAACTTTTTGAGGTCCTTGGCGATCAGAAACAGCGAGGGCGACTTTTCGGGCGAAACGTATTGCCCGACGTTGACGCGGCGATCGAGCACGACGCCCTTAACGGGCGACTTGATGATCGTCCGTGCAAGCTCGGTTTTCGCCCACTCCAGATCGGCCCGGCTTTGTTCGAGGCTCGCCCCCGCCGTAGCCACCGCCGCTTTGGCGGCCTCCATGTCCTCCCCTTTACGAACCGCCGCCTGTACGCGCCTTGGCCCGGGCAAGTTCGGCCTCGGCCCGCCGCACGCCGGCCTCGGAATGTTCAACCCGTAGCCGATATAGCTTGTCGTCGATCCTCGCCAGCACGGCATTCATGTCGACCTGCGACCCGAAGTCGATCGGCTTTCCCTGGGCGTCGGTCCCCAGGCTGTCAATCTGCCCGGCCACCTGCGCCCCCACGTCGACCACCTCCTCCGGCTCGATGGTGCCCGTGGCGCTAATGGTCGCCGTGATGTCGCCGCGGGTTATCGGCGCGGTGCGAAACGCGTGCGGTTTTGCCGGCGTTACGCTGGGTTTTTCAGACGCGTTCGGTTTGGAAACACTCTCAGCCTTGTCCAGCCGCATCAGTATTGCCTCGACGATCGACAACGACTCTGGGTCTCCTGCGGCGATGATCGTGTTGGTGCGCGAATCGCTCGACAAGCGAACGCTTGTGTTGTCTGGCAAAACCCTTGCCAAAGTCACGATAAGCGATGCAGCATCACCATAGACGATGGTAAATGCCTTGATTTGCTGCTTGGGGGGAGACTCGACGGAGATTCCGGCTTCGTTGCGGCTGGTTTCGGCGGGCACGAGCTTGTAGCGAAGCCGGATGCCGCGAGGCTCTTCGGTGAAGCGGAGCACTTGCAGGATGCCGAGGTCACCTTTGCGGGTTTGGAAGGCGAAGGTGGCGAGTAAGTGCATAAGCTCGAAGTACATCCTACCGCCACTCTCACGCACCGTAGCACTTGGGGAAACATTATCCAGACCTGCCACCATTGGTCTTCCCGGTGTTGGCGATGCGAGCGCCGATCGCAGTTCTTCAAGCGTTGCGCGATCCCACGCCAGTAGCCATGTCTTGGTGTCGCGGTCCCACCGCCCTCCCATGGCACCGAGTATCAATTGCTCCGGCAGGAGTTCGCCGCCCTTGCCCGTAATTGGCTCTCCATTCACACCTAGGAACGTTACGTCGTTATCCGTAAAGTCAACCAACAAATCAACGTTGTTCTGCGTAGTCCACTTCTGTTGTTCTTCAGCCGACCACTTGCCAAACTCCTTCGGCACGTCGACGAGTTTGCCGGAAGCCAGATCGAGCCCTTGACCGCCCTTGCCGTCGCTGATGGCGTTGACGACCCGTTCCACCGCAGGGCCGAATTGCAGTGGCGGCTCCTTGGGCACGGCCATTTTTCCGATTGCTTTCGGCTGGCCGGGCAGCGTCACATCAACCTGGCCATCGGCCGTGACCTGAGCGTTGCTGCCCACAGGCACGTCGATCGTCGTTTCCTGGCCGTCCTTGTGAATGCGGATCATGATACCCAGGGCGAAGCCGAGGCCGCCGACCATAAGCAGGAGGATGAGCAGGGCGAGTCGGGATCGCCAAAGCGGCCGATGTAGGTCAGGCTGTGCCTGACAGTTCACATCCTCACCCCGGCCTTCGTCCACGGCCGAAGGGGACAGTCCCATTTTCGTCGAACGAAAATCGGGACAGTCCCCCGCTCGCTTCACAAGCGCCGGCAGGTCGGCCCCTTCGCACCAGGGCGCGATCGCCTCGGCCACTTCGGCGGGCGTCGAAAACCGGTCGTCGGGGTCCTTGGCCAGCATGCGGTCGAGAATCGTGGCCAGCTTCTCCGGCACGTCGGGCACCATGCCGCGGATGAAGGGGGGCTGCTGGTGGACGTGGGCGTGCATCTTTTCGAGCGTGCCGCGGTGCTCGTCGCCGCCGAAGGGCGGCGCGGCCGCTTAAGAGCTTGTAGAGCGTGCAGCCGAGGCTGTAGATGTCGGCGCGGATGTCGACCGCGTGGCTGTCGGAGGCCTGCTCCGGGGCCATGTAATCGGCCGTGCCCATCGCAACGCCCGTGCCGGTCATGTCGGTCGAACGAAAATCGGTTTGCCCCGCGCCCTCACCCTGACCCTCTCCCGGAGGTAGAGGGGACACGGAGCCGGACAGTCCCCGGGCGAGTCCGAGGTCCAGCAGCTTCACTTCGCCGGCCCGGTTGAGCATGATGTTTGACGGCTTGATGTCGCGATGGATCAGGCCATTCTCGTGGGCACACTGCAGCGCCAGGGCCGTGCGTCGGACGAGCTCGCAGGCGTCGGCAAGCGGGAAAAGGGGACAGGCACCGTTTGCCGGAACGGCCCGAAGGGTGCTTCGCACAAAAGGTGCCTGTCCCCTTTTCCCGCATAGGCGGCGGACGATCTCGGCCAGGTCCAGCCCCTCGACGTACTCCATAATTAGCACCGGCGTGCCGTCGATCTCCCTGGCGTCGAAGGCCCGGACGATGTTCGGATGGTCCAGCCGCCCGACGGCCTTCATCTCGCGTTCGAAGCGGGCGATGGCGTGCTGATCGCCCAACCGGCTGCGGGGCAGAACCTTGATGGCCACGACGCGGTCCAGCTTGGTGTGCAGTGCCTTGTAGACCCGGCCCATGCCGCCGCGGCCGAGTTCTTCGAGAATCTGGTATTCGCCGAGCATCTGGGGCATGTCGCTGGAAAGGGGGACAGCCCCCGACCAACCTCCGGTCGGCGCCCGCCGGAACGGCCCTCCGGGTGCCATGCACAAATGGGGGCTGTCCCCTTCTCCAGACAGTGCCGCCGCGACAGCCGCCTCGAACTGCGGCTCGGCCAGGCACGACTCGCCACTGGGCGGCCTCCGCAGACGGGCGACCAGCGTATCGCTGGCGTCTTCGAGCGATAGGATCGTAGCGCGACAATCGGGGCACGCATCGAGATGCCCCAGCAAGGCGTCCGATTGCTCGTCGCTGAGCATGCCAGTCGAAAGCTGGCGGAGCATTTCTCGGTCAGGGCAAGTTGCGGCGGGCATCATAAGGTCCTTTGAGAGCGCTGTAGCTGTAGGTCAGGCTGTGCCTGACTCGTGATTGACGCTTCGCTGTCAGGCACAGCCTGAGCTACGGGTCCCTCTAATGAGATAACGCGGGCGTCTAACACCATTTTCGGGCAAGACGCCGTGGACCACAAGGATGGTAGTTGGCCGGTGCGTCTTGCGCAGCGTGCGGCTACGACGGCAGTTCGCCGATCGCTCGGCGCAGTCGGCGGAGGACGCGGGATTTTGCCATGTAGACGGCCGGGACGCTCATGCCGAGGTCTTCGGCCACGCCGATCGGCGGCTGGGCCTCGACCGTCGTCCGCCAGAACGCCTGAAACGTCCGCGGCTCGAACTCGGCCCGGATCAACTCCAGCACGCGTCGCGACAAGACCGCCTCGGCGTCGGCGTCCGGCTGAATACTCTCGTCCGACGGCTCCAGCGGCTGGGGCACTTCGGCCATCTGACGCTGGGCCGTGGTGCCGCCGCGCTTGGGCCTCGTCGTGACGGCGACGGTGGCAGTCGCGAACCTTGTTCCGCGTGATCGTGGCCAACCAGCCGCTGAAGGTGTCTTGCGACCGATCGCGGCGGAACTCGGGCAGGTGCAACATGGCCGCCACAAGAACCTCTTGCAGCACATCGGCCGCGTCATCGGGCGGCAGGCCCGCACGGCGGCACCAGCGGTAGATCACCGGACTATAGAGCCGCACGAATCGCTGCCAGGCATCCGGCCGGCGCGCGAAGCTGATCGAGCAGCGTGGAAGAGATGGAGGTATTCAATGACGCGCCCTCGTTCGCTGTTATGCTGACGCATAACCTATGATCTGAACCCCGAACTCCGAACCCTGAACCCCTCCCTACGCCATTGCGTCGGCAAACTCGCGTTTTACGGCGGCCAGGGCCTTGTGGCCGTCGGCGCCGTCGACGACGACGTTCACGCGGACCTCGCTGGTGCTGATCAGCTCAACGTTGATGCCCACCTCGGCCAACGACTGGAACATTCGGGCGGCGACGCCGGTGTGGCTCTTGACGCCGACGCCGTGCACCGAGAGCTTCGCGACTTTCTCGCAGTGCGTCGGCGGCGTGCAGCCGAGCGATTTGGCCACTTCGGAGGCCACGGCCAGGGTTTTGGGCAGGTCTCCGCGGCGCACGGTGGCGGAGATGTTCGCCCGTTTCTCGCGGCCGGTGCTCTGCACGATCATGTCGACGATGATGCCGGCGGCGGCGAGCCGGTCGAACGTCTTGGCGGCCAAGCCCGGCTGGTCTGGCAGGCCGACGAACGTCACTCGCGACTGCGACTGGTCGAGGTCGATGCCCTCGATAAAGAGTTTTTCCATGCGCTGCAGCCGGGCCAGCAAGGCGGCGGCATTGGCGGGGGAATCCTTGGGGCGTTCGCTCGATCGCCCGGCGCCGTCCGATGGGGCGACGTCGAGGCGAAACGCTTCGTGTACGGCGCAAGGCGTCCTGGGCGTGCTCGCGGGCCACGAGCGCCGAAATCTTGATTTCGCTGGTCGTAATCATCGCGATGTTGATGCCCTTGGCAGCCAGTGCGCGGAACATCGTGCCGGCAACGCCCGGCTGCGTGGCCATGCCCAGGCCCACCACGGAAATCGTCGAGACGTCCTCATCGCAAGTACACCCCTCCGCGCCAAGTTCTTTGACCGCCTCGTCGACAGCCCGCAACGTGGCGGGCAGATCATCGCGTGGGACCGTGAAGGAGAGATCGGCGCGGCCGTCGGCGGCTTCGTTCTGCACGATCATGTCGATGGCGACGTTCTTGGCGGCCACTTTCGAGAAGATACTCAGCGCGGCGCCCGGACGGTCGGGCACGCCGAGGACGGTCACGCGGGCTTCGTGCTTCGCCAGCGCCGCACCGCAAACCGGAACGTCGGGCGCCTCGGGTTCACGGACGATCATCGTGCCCGGATTGTCGCTAAAACTGCTGCGGACGTGAATCGGAACGCCGAACTTCTTGGCAAACTCGATCGAGCGGTTGTGCATGACGCCGGCGCCGGCCGTGGCCAGTTCGAGCATCTCGTCGTAGCTGATCTGCCGGACCTGCCGGGCCTCGGGGACGATGCGCGGATCGGTAGTATAGACGCCGTCGACGTCGGTGTAGATTTCGCAGGAATCGGCATGGAGCACCGCCGCCAGCGCCACGGCCGTCGTATCACTGCCGCCGCGGCCGAGCGTTGTAATGTTGTTTGATTCGTCGATCCCCTGAAAGCCGGCCGCAATCACTACATTCCCCTCGTCTAGCGCTTTTCGCATCCGTTCGGTCGAGATCGAGCGAATGCGGGCCTTCGTGTGGATGCTGTCGGTGATGATGCCGATCTGGGCGCCGGTCAGGCTGATCGCCTTGTGACCCAGCGAATGGATGGCCATCGCCATCAGGGCCACGCTCACCTGCTCGCCGGTCGATAGGAGCATGTCCATCTCGCGGGCCGGCGGCTCGTCGGTGATCTGCTTCGCCAGGTCGATCAGTACGTCGGTGTTCTTTCCCATTGCACTGACGACCATCACGACCTGGTTGCCTTCCTTCTGGGCGCGAATGGCCTTTCGGGCGGCGGCCAGGATCTTCCGGCTGTCGGCGACGCTGCTGCCACCGAACTTCTGGACGATAATCGGCATGGGAGTGCGGGTAAGTGGTTTTGGGAAGACTGTAACGCGGGACCCGGAAAAAAATACGTCATTTGCGTCGCAATTTCAAGGGCGATGGCAGACCGCCGTCGCAGGTGGTATGCTATAGCATGGACGCTCCGACGCAGCCCTCTTCATACGACGCCGGCGATTTTTGATCGATTATTGGGACGGGAAATGGTGCCGGCCGGACGTAGCGCCGCGGGAACGACCCATCGCAGAGGAGATAATTGCCGTGGATTATCGTCAAGTCGGACTGCTGTGCGACATGATCGTTAATTACTACCACGACAAGCCGCCGCCGAAGGAAAATGACGTACGCGGTGAATGGGTGAAGGTCCGCGACGGCATGGAAGGGGCCGAACACTTCATTCGCGTGCTTACGCCCGAAGAATTCGACGAATGGCACCGCTGTCTGGAAGTGCCTGTGGAACTTGAGCCGGGCCGCAAACCCGTCGCCTTTTGCAGCTACGAGGGAGTGTGGTGGGTCGTGTACGACGACACAGAGGAGAGCGACGTCATCGCCCGATTCGAAAAGTGTTTCGAGGGCTGACCTACGGCGTCGGATGCCAGAGTCGCACAGGCCGGTCTATGCGCTTCTCAGTTCCCACCGCTCGGCGATGGCCTCGCCACCGGGCGTCAAGGCGCGGAGCTTTTCGGCCATAACGCCCCGTTCTGAAACCGTGGCCTTCTCCAACTTCCGGGCAAAAAGGGTGACCTTCTTGCGGCGATGACGGCGACGCCTCAGTTCTTTCTTACGCTCGCTGCAACTCACCTCGCGGCTCCTTAGATGGGTGCGATTTTGATGAACTCGCCTTTATAACAGCGCCGCTGTGGCCGGTCAATGCCCACACCAATGCTACGCAGGACCGGGCAATATCGAGCCTACTTGTGCCCTTGGAGCTTCTGCCAGGCGGCCATTGAACGCCGCAGGTTCTCGCGACGGTCGCCGGGGATCGCGTAGCATTGGAGGCCGACGGGACCCGTATAACCGCACTGGTCGAGGGCTTTGAGCACACGTTGAACGGGAAAGGTTCCGCGATCGAGCGTTTGAATGAGGCGGTCCCACCCCATTTGCGTTGTCGATCCCTGATCGGCGCCATTGATGCTCACGAGGAACAGATGCGGTGCAGCGTCGTTGAGTCGGCGCTCCAGGTTCTTCTCGTCGTCGAGTTTGAGAAAGTGGCAGAGGTTGAAGGTGACGCCAAGGTTCTTGCGACCGGCTTTCTTTGACAGTCGAAGGGCATCTTCAATCCGGGCAACGTAGAAGCCGACGTGTGGATAGAGGGCGACGCGCAGGTTCGATTTCGCCGCCATGTCGGCGACCTCGCGGACGATGGCCACGGCTCGGTCGTCCAAGGCGGTCGACGACGGCGTCCCGCCCGTGACAGTCAACCAGATTATCGTCGGACGCCCCTTGAGTTGCGCGATGGCTTTCGCCAACGCTGGATCATACGCCGGCTTGCCCGAATCGACGCATGCGCCGACGTAGATGCTGAACATCGTGAGACCTCGCGCATCGAGCCGCCGCGAGCATTTCGGCAATGCGAGCCGTGCCGGTGTAACCGATGCCGGCATAGCCCAGTTCCTTGAGCATCTTGGCTTGTTCTTCCAAGGGCACGTGCTGGTCGCGGCCGGTGCCGTTATCGAAGGCGAAGAACGCGTGTCCCGGCTCGGCCGCCGTGGCGACGACCGCGATGGCGAGCACACACGTTGCGATTAGCATCGCGACGACCGACAGGCGCCGGCCGCCCGCGCAGGTCCATGCCGCCTTCTCGCATGCGATAATAGGGATACGCCAAGGCCGGTGGCAGGCGTGCTCATGAGTTCTCCTTGATCCATGATTCGATGTTGTCGATCGTCCACGGCTGGCGTTGGTTGCGGGCGAGCATTTTGTCGGCCTCGGCGTCGTCGACGAACCGTTCGGCCTCAGGGTTCCAACGCAGCTTGCGGCCGAGCAGCATCGCGATATTTCCGATGTGCGGGATGGTAATTGTGCGATGTCCGGTCTCGGCGGGAGCGTAGCATGGCGTTCGCGACTTGACGCAATCGAGGAAGTTGCGGTGTTCCCCGCCCTTGCCTCCGTCCCTGCGATCGACGACCTCGCTGGGGCGATAGACCTTCACCGCGTCGCGATCGACGGTGGCGTCGAGCATGCTGCGGCGGCTTGCCTTAAGCGATCCACGCCAGCCGTGCACTTCGATCCAGCCCTCGGAGCCTTCGAAGCGAATGCCAGGGCTGGACGTGCGGCCCACGATCGGTCCGTCATGATGTTTGCGCGGATCAAGATCGCCTTGGCCGGACGAAAGGGTCAGCGTCACGCCGTCAGCATACTGATAATTGACCACGAAGGTAGCTGCGGTGTTGTAGATCGAGTCGGGCGGGGGGAAATCGCCCTTGCCGACCACGGTGACGGGCCCCGAATGCTCGCTATTGTGGCCCCACTGGGCGAGGTCGACCATGTGGGCGCCCCAGTCGGTGATGACGCCGCCGGAAAACGCCCGGTTCCAACGGAAATTGCGATGGACCCTCGCCGGAATGTACGGCATCAGCGGAGCCTGCCCCAACCACATCTCGTAGTTCAGTTCCTTAGGCGGATCCTCCGGCGTGCGCATCTCGAACAGACGTTGCCCTTCGGCCCCGACGCGGGCGTTAGTGTTGCCCAACGGCACCCGCACCTCGATGTGCTTCAGCTTGCCGACGACGCCACTGCGAATGAGCTCGGTGAGCCGGATGTAGACGTCGATCGAGCGGTTTTCCGAGGCCGTCTGGAAGATGCGGCCCGTCTGCTTGATTACGTCGCTTAGCACCCGGCCTTCGGCGACGGTCAGCGTCAACGGTTTCTCGCAGATCACATCCTTGCCGGCCTTCGCCGCCATGATGGCAGGAATGACATGCCAATGGTCGGGTGTGGCAATGCCTACCACGTCGATGTCCCGTCGATGAATCAAGTCGCGGAAGTCGGCATGGGTCGCACACCCCTTGTACTCCTTGCCGAACCGGCTGCTGTAGTGACGGTCGACGCTGGTCTTGCCCTCCTTAAGGTGGCCCTTGTCAACGTCGCAGACGGCAATAACCTGAGCATCCCCACAGCGGAAGACCTGGGGGAAGTTCCACCCGAGGCCATGATAGCCGCAGCCGACGTATCCGTAGATCACCCGATTGCTCGGCGCCGTCGCGCCGTCGAGGCCCAAGACGACGGACGGCAAGACCAACGGCGCGGCCGCCGCGCCGCCTAGAAACGTGCGACGAGTGAGCGATCGTCCCGACATGTCATCTGCTCCTTTCACCGATGGTCATCTATGTGAACAGTTGGCAAAACCCCAGCGAGCTTGCCCAAACCAAATCGTAACATGCTCTCAGCAACGTCGTCAACTATCTGCGGTTAGCCGCGCAATCTGCGGGAAACGCCGGCATCGTTGCAATCGCGCCGCAGGTTGGCTAGCCCTTAACCAAGCGAACCTTTCACGCTGATTGCATGAAAAAACTCGAAACCATCCATGTTTTCGTGGATATAATGGTCGCGTTCAACAAACCCATTCCACGAAGCAAGGAGGATTTTGAGTGAAACGCAGTGTATCGAAACGTTTGTGGCAAGCCAAGCAGCGCATCCAGCGGCGATTGAATGGCCGACGCATCGACCAAGGAAAGCCGATGTTTGCAGCGTCGAACATTCGCATCGAACTGGTCGATAAAATCCGCGGGATTGGCGCGGGCGGCATTGGCGCGGTGCATCGTCTGGCACGGGAGATCGGATTGATCGACGCCATTGACCGTTGCCTGCACTTGCTGAAAATCCACATGCCGTATCACGAATCGGATCACGTGCTGAACCTGGCGTACAATGCCCTGTGCGACGGTGCGCGGCTGGAAGACATCGAGTTGCGACGCAACGACGAGGTCTTTCTCAACTGCCTGGGCACGGAGCGGATTCCCGACCCGACCACTGCCGGTGACTTCTGCCGCCGCTTCGACGAAGGCGACATCCGCTCGCTGATGCGAGCGGCCGACGATGCCCGCTTGAATGTTTGGGCCCGGTAGCCGAAGAGTTTTTCGACCGGGCCACGATCGACCTCGATAGCACACTGGTCGTGACCACGGGCGAATGTAAGGCGGGGATGGACATTTCTTACAAGGGCACGTGGGGCTACCATCCGCTGTTGGTGACGCTGGCGGAAACCGGCGAGGTGCTTCGACTGGTGAATCGCCCCGGGAATCGTCCGAGCCAGGAGGGAGCGGCCGAGGAAGCGGATCGAGCCCTGGCCCTCTGCCGCCGAGCGGGCTTCCGCAAGATCGTGCTCCGCGGCGATAGGGCCTTTAGCCAGTCGGAGAAGCTCGACACGTGGGATGCAGACGGCGTAACCTTCTATTTCGGCTACAAGGCTATGCCCAACCTGGAGAAAATCGCCGAAAACCTGCCGAAGACGGCCTGGCAGAAGCTCCTCCGCGAGCCGCGCTGCGAGGTGCAGACCGAGGCGCGGCAGCGGCCCACAACGCGAAACAACGGATTATCCGCCGCCGCGAGTTCGAGGTTCTGCGGCTGCAAGGTGAGGACTATGCCGAGTTTGAATACACGCCGACCGAATGCCAGCAGCCGTACCGCATGATCGTGCTCCGCAAGAACATCACGCACGAGAAAGGCGAGTTGCGGTTGTTCGACGAGATTCGCTACTTCTTCTACATCACCAACGATTGGGCAATCGACGCGGAAGACGTGGTGTTCGAGGGCAACGACCGCTGCAACCAGGAGAATCTGATTGCCCAGTTGGCCGGCGGGGTACGGGCGCTGTCCGCACCGGTGGACAACCTGTATAGCAATTGGGCCTACATGGTGATGACCAGCTTGGCGTGGAATCTGAAGTCATGGTGGGCGTTGTGGCTGCCGGAGGACGGCCGCTGGGCGAAAGAACATCAGGCGCAGAAGCACGAGGTGTTGCGGATGGAGTTCAAGACCTTCTTGAACGCTTTCATCAAGATTCCGTGCCAGACCGTCCGCGGGGCCTGTAAAAAATCTTGTGTCAGCTAGGACATGGTAAAACCCTTTGGGTTGAAGAACTGAAAATGTGCCATCGGTGTGATGGCGGTGAATCGCTGATACTGCTAGCTTCCGGCAGGTTGTTCGGCAAAGCATGGGCCGAGGGAGTTAGCGGGAAGTGTGCTTAGCTTTTAGCGACACCGAGTAAAACTTGGCCACTTTGTGAAGGTACGTCTTCGGATCAGCCTCGATCTTCTTGGCGCATGACGGACAGCAAATATAGACGATCTGGCCCTCGACGATCGTCCACTTGGGTTTTTCCGGCAGCGACCTGTTCATCACGGGGCACTTGGCCTGTGCCTTGGCAACATTGGCGTGGATGGTGGCCCAGCGGTCAGCGTTGACCTTTCCCTTCAGACACCCCCGGCAGCAAAGGAAGACCTCCTCCTGACCGATCTTGGCTTTGACCGGAGCACCCATCGCACCGAGCTTCTGGCCCGAGACGGGGCAGATTCCCTGCACGGCGATGCGCAATTGATCGTGCGTCATCGGCGGCTGATTGTGGTCGGAGTGCCTGGACTGCTGGATGACGCATGATGGTCGCCGCCACTGCCGCCACCACCACCACCGGCGGAAGAAATCCAACCGGCTTTCTGCGCCGCTCCCAAAGCGACAATCACCAAGACGCCAGCGGAGAGGAGCAGCATGGGTTGAACAGCAAGTTTGATCCACCAGGGAAAACGCTCCTTTCGTGGTGTCGCAGTGGCAGCAGAAGTGGTAGGCCGAAATGGCGCATCGCCCGCTTTTTCTACATCCACCGAGCCTACCTTTCCATTTGGCGCGATCGGCGTTTCAACCGGATCAGACGCGATGTCCTCCGAGCAAGGGTCATTATCAGTCATCCAACACCTCTGTGGCTTGCTCCGCCAATGGGCGAACTGGTCTAATGGCACGAACCGCGCGCCGCCGGTGAGCCGTCTGAAGACGAATCGGCGCTTGCCTTCCGGGTTTCGGTGGTCGCGCATCCAATGATGCCCACCAACAACAGGACAACCATAAACAGCATCCATGCTCGAAACTTCAACATGATCCAATTCCTTTTGAAACAAGGTGTTCAGGAACCTGGTTAGTAACTGTGGTGTGACTGGGCAACTTTGGCCAGATATGCTTCCGGGTTGCTCTTCACCTTGACCACGCATCCTCGGCAGCAGAGGTACAACGGGCGGCCGTCGATCAGCACTTTGATGGGATCGCCCATCGCGCCCAATGCGGCACCTGTTACAGGGCAGACTTTTTGCGCGCGCGATGCCCTCTCGATCACCTTCGCTCAGCGCCGCCAACGTGATTTGCGGTTGTGTTTTCGACAGGGCAAATGTCTGGACGAAAGTGAGCTTGGGGTGGTGTGGCAGCGGCAAGTTCTCCAAGTTGAGAGTAACCCGCATGTCGCCGTCCCGGACCTTGGTGAGGTCAACCGTAGTCGCCAGGTAATCCTGCTCACTTGAGCCGGTCGGCGGCGCTACATAGTGCAGGGGATAACGGAAAGCTCGCGGGTTGTCGCGCACCTGCATGACCACCTCGCCTCTGGCCTTCCTCGCGCTCTCAGGGTACGGCATCAGACCGTAGATGTAGACGCGAAACTCCTGCGGCAGGTAAACAACCTCAAAGGTAAGCGGCTCCATCTTGGTCACTTGCCCACCGTGCGGAGGCTGCGCCTCTGCATGGCTCTCGGCGGCTCCGTCTTCACAGCAGGAGTGCCCTCCACCGTGTGCAGAGGCGTGTTGACCGCCGCCACAGCAGCCTTGAGCGTAGGCCGACGTGGTTGTACCACCAAAAGCCCAGATTGCGACGGCGGCAACGAACATCGCGGAACGGCTGTTCTTGAACACATTTGCGGACATCTTCGTACTTCCTTCGCTGTTAGAGGTTCTTTGAGACATAAACAACACAATTACATAAAGCTCGATGCTGTACCCGCCGGGGCGCAAACCGCCAGCAGGTCCCATAGACGGGAGGTAATCTCGGACGACAGTTTCCATACGTCTCCCCCGTAGTCGATCAAACCATCGGACTGAACAAACTCGGCAAACGCCACGTCGTTCGGCGATGGCGAGGCAGCATAGAGCCAAACGGGCGGCGTGGGAGAAAACAGCCGCAATTTGGCAGTCACCAACCAGCCGCTGCCGTCCGGCAAGTCCACGTCGACCAGCAACAGGTCCGGTTGCAGGGATGCACATCGGCGAGAAATCCCCGTAGCGCACGCGGCGCGTTCGACGTGCATTCCCATTGCCGTCAGGTCGGCCACCAACCGCGCAGCCACTTCATCACGGTACTCAACCACGAGAACAGTGCATGGGGGCGAGGAATGCGGTCTGGTGCATGAGCCACGCTGGTGGTCTCCCATCGACACTGGCATCCGAGCTTTCGTCTGAAATACTGTTGCTTGCACAAACATGGGCATCTTTCCACTGGGAAACACTGGGAACCAACAGGCGGCAACGGTAGCTACCACGCCGGCTCACGCACAGGCGTGGACGGCAAGAAAGGATGCGCTGCGAGCAGAAGAGCGGCGCGCAGTGTCCCTCCGGAGTGAGGGAATCAGATCAGAAGTCTACACAGCGCGATGCAGTGTTCAGACGCGGAGGCCCATTCGGTCAGGACGCTGAAGGTCCAATCTCGCTGATGCACCGTAGGCACGTCCATCGTGCCGACACAAGCGTACAAGACTGGAGCTACCAACTGATCCGACTGAGTGCGTTCGGCCGGAGTTGCCGGCGGTGTGGCGGGAGCGCCCGGTCCACAGTGGCAGCCGGTGGCACCAGACGGAACATGACCGCAGATCGGATCATGCTGACAGCACGACCGTTCCGGCATGTTGGATTTTTCATCGCCGTCGGCCGCCCGTTGGCAACAGCAGCAACAATGTCCGCTACGATGTGCCGCCGACCCGCAGCAGCAACATCGCTGTTTGGCTGGCCGCGTACCGGCATCCTTACTGGTCGCGTCGCAACCGCACGAGAATCCCGACACTGGCTGGACGGTAAGTGCCGCCGCCAAGAGCCAGGAAATCGTCTTCGTGAAGCGAGTTGTTGAATACATAAGCGGTACAGTGCTCATTGTACGCGGCAGTATCGTACCATCGTCTATCGGTTTCCGCAATACGTGGCTTGACAGAACCTTAATGACAACCGCAATGGTGATGCTTGCGTTGCTAGCGATTCAGACACAGAGCCTCCCCATTCGTTCGGCGTCGGATACTGGTGCCGTGTTGGCCGAAGCCTTGGCCCGCGGCGACGTTATCCCCTGTAACCGTTCGTAGGCGGTTGGTGGAATATCGCTGTTGGACGGACATCGCCAGCAGCCGGTTCGCGCGGCGGATCAGTTGATTCTCCCCCACGGTAGTCGGCGTGCTGGCACAAACTTGACGCCGCGCAACGAAACAGCCGCCGCAATGCTGGCACCTGACGCTGCAACCATCATAGGCCGAGTGAATATGAAGCGGCCGGCCGCACACCGGGCACTCCTGCGCATAATATCGTGATATGGCTTTCTTCCTCACGTCCCTACTGCCAGTGGTAGACATCCACCGCCCGTAATGGTTCACACTCTCCCCGGTTCAGGTCTGGCGGCTGTTCGGCCCGGCATCCACTCATGCACTTCCTGGCGATGAATCGGGATTTCAGGTGGTCCCGTGATGCCGAGCAAAGGCTTCCCAACTTGCCCGGTCGGAGGTGTCCCGACAGGTGGCAGAATATGTTTCACTGCTTCAAGCCGCAGTGCCGACGTAACTGATAAGGCCCGACTTCGGCGTAGAGCCGTCTGCTGCACGCCGCAGAGTGTGCCCCTGGCATTCGACATACCAGGAAGAGAAGGAATTCAACAAATGAGAGTCGCGTGGTTCGTCTGTGTGGCGCTGGCGGGCCTAGCGCCTAGTCTCGGCACGGCCCAGCAGATGGGATTGCCGAATGCCGCTCGCCCCGGTGGAGACTATTCCCAATTTATATCCGATGGGACTGTCGCTCCATTGCCGCCGGCCGATCAACCCGAGCAAGTCCGTGAACCTGCTCCAGAGCCGGGAGCGTTACCAGGCATGACTCTGGTTCAGTTGGAGGAAATAGCTGTCAGGTGCAATCCCACCCTGGCCCAGGCTGCGGCCCGAGTGCAGGCTGCACATGGCGAGTATCTGCAAGCCGGGCTATATCCAAACCCTGTCGTCGGGTATCAGGCCAGCGAAATCGGCGACGAAGGACGCGCGGGACAACAAGGTGGGTTCGTTGGCCAGGAGGTCGTCACCGCGGGAAAGCTGCGATTGAGCCAGGACGTTGCATGTCAAGAGATTCGGCAGGCCGAATTCGCGTGGCAAACGCAACGCTTTCGAGTGCTGACCGACGTGCGGCGGACGTTCTATGACGTTCTTGTTGCCCAGCGAGCGTTGAAACTCACCGGGCAGTTGGTCCGCATTGGCCAGGAAGGCGTCAAGTCCACCGAAGTATTGATGAAAGCGAAGGAGGCGGCTCGCGTCGATGTCCTGCAATCGCGGATTGAAGCCGATTCAGCGCGAATTCTTTTGGAAAAAGCTAGGAACCGCTATACGGCGGCTTGGCGCGATCTGGCGGCGGTGGTCGGCGACCCAACCATGCAACCGGCGCTCTTGGCCGGTGATTTGTTGAATGGCATGACCCAACTCGACTGGGAGAGCACAATGAACCGCCTGCTGGCTGAAAGCCCTCAGCTTGCCGGTGCTCAGGCTGGCGTTGCTCGTGCCCAGGCGGGTTTGAGTCGAGAGTGCGCCGAGCGGTATCCCAACCTCGATTTGCAGGCGGCGTTGCAGTACGACAACGCTACGCAAGACAGAATTGTGGGAGTGCAGGCTGGCATTCCGCTTCCGATCTTCAACCGCAATCAGGGCAACATTCGCAAGGCCCAGGCTGAACTGACGGCAGCTCAGCAAGAGGTCGCGCGGGTGAAATTGGCCCTGCAACAGCGTTTGGCACAAGTCTTCGAGCAGTACGCTACGGCTCACGGACAGGTAGAACGGTATCAATCCCAGATTTTGCCGAATGCCGAGGAGTCGCTGAAGTTGGTGAGTTCCGGGTATCGCCAAGGCGAGTTCAACTACCTGATGCTCTTGACGGCCCAGCGAACCTACTTCCAAACGCACCTTGCGTACCTCGATGCCTTACGCGACCTTCGCGCAGCGGGGGTAACCATCGAGGGAAATCTGTTGGGCGATAGCCTCCAAACAGCGGACGCCACGGAGCGAGAGTCGCGGTAGAGGAAGATAGGTTGGGTGTCGCAAACGAGACAGGCTGCTGTGTATCAAGACGCTGGATGGGAATCAGCAAAGGAGGGGCGTCAAAAAGAAAGGGATTGACGCTTCAAGTGAAGACGGTACGATTGGGTTGACGATACCGATTACGGTGCAAACGAGGGCTTAAATGGACCGGCTGATTCGTGTTGTGACTGCCGCGACCCTTACGGTCCACATGGTCGTGGGCTGTTGCGCCCATCATGCCCATGCGTATAGCAGCAGCCCGGCGCAAGCTCCATCGGCTCAAGACGTTTCGGTATCCGAGGAGCCATGCCCAGGCAGTTCCACCTGTGCGTCCCACCATGCGAATCACGGGGTGCGGATTTGCTTGGGAGAAACGTGCTCTGCGGTTGAGCCTAGCAGCTTGGACTGCAACAGCTTTGCCCAGCCGCTCCCGGCGCTGGTTGCGCCGTTGCTCGACTGCCAGCATTCTCCGATTAGCACCGGCTACGAGCAACCATTCTCTCTGCCTGGGGGGTTTCTGTCGCCCCTGCGTCTCCATCTCGTCGATCAAGTCCTGCTGATTTGATCTGGGACTGTTTTGTTTCTGGCACGATTTGAGGCTGCGCACTGGCAGCCTGGACTGCGGCCATTTTCCTTGTGCGCATGTGCTTGCGTTTTCTAATTCGGCGAGGCGAGGTTCTCTAATGCCATATCTCAGCAAAGCGACGGCCGGCAACGGCCACGTTCACGACGGCCACCATGAAAACCGCCAACAACTACAGCAGCAGCCGGCAGGTGAAATGCAAACCAAGAAGACCGTATCATCGACGACAATTCGCCCAGCGGTGCTCTGGACAGGTTACAGCATCGCGCTGGTTGGCGTGGGCGCATTGGCGATGCACTTAGCCGGACGGCCTCGTCAGCCGACAGTCATACCTGATCCACCTGCGGCGCAGGCTAGCCAGAACGAGGAAGGAAAGCGAGGACAGCTCCCGACCGCACAGGTCCAACTGTCGGAGGGAAAGCAAAAAGCGTCGGGCATACGTGTTGAACCGGCCGGCCGCGGCACGCTTACCGAGACGGTGCGGCTCACGGGCAAATTGGCCCTGAACGAGGATTGTGTAGCCCGCATCCATCCCTTGGTCGAAGGGCGGATTCACAAGATTGAGGTCCAGTTCGGCGACCGCGTAAAGGCAGGGCAGGTGCTGGCAGTAATTGACAGCCAGCAGGTTGGGCACGCCAAGCTGGAGCTTTTCAAGGCCATGCAGGAAGCCCGCCTGGCCAACGTGAACCACCAGTGGCAGCAGACGATCCGCGATAACACCCAGGCGCTGATTGCGAGCCTGGAAAAGGGAATGCCCATCACCGACATTGAAAAACAATTCGCCAACCGGCCGATGGGCGACTATCGGCAGCAATTGTTGGCTGCGTATGCCGAACTGTACAAAGCCCGCGCGGACCACAAGCGACTGGCGGAGGTCGCCGGCGAGGGCGTCATCCCCGAGAAGCACCTGATTGCGGCCAAGGCCACGCTCGACGCCGCGCAGGCCGCATTCTCCGGCACGATGGAACAGATCAAATTCACGGCGATGCGCAACGAACTGGCGGCCAAGCAGGACTTGGAAAAGGACCAGACGACCGAGGCCATCGACCGCGAGCTTCTCGGAATCCTGGGTTACCACGACATCAAGCCGGACGACATCGACCCAGCCGTGCAGAAGGAAGCAATCTCGCATTATGAACTGAAGGCTCCCTTCGATGGGACGGTTATCGGAGCGGAACGTGGCCCTCTTGGATCAGGTCGTCCCGACGACGGAGATGTTTTCGGTAGCCGACTTCTCGGCCGTGTGGGTGCAGGCAGATGTTTACGAACGGTATCTGCCGCTGTTGGCGAACCTCTCGAACCAAGTCGTGCGTTTCCGCTCGGAGAGCTACCCGGGCCGCGATTTCAAGGCCCGCATCTTCTACTTGGGCAATCAGGTAGACGCGAAAACCCGCACCGTGGACATGCGGGCCATCGCGGAGAATCCCGATCGGCTCTTGAAGCCGGGGATGTTTGTGGAGTTGGAGCTGCCCGCGCAATCCGTGCCGGGGGTGCTCCAGGTGCCGGCTTCCGCGATGCAAACCCATCAGAAGGCAACGTTTGTTTTCGTTCAGAAGGGAGATGATCTGTTCGAGCGTCGAGACGTTCGGCTGGGTCGTGAGCGGCAACGGCATCGTGGAGATCACAGCCGGCGCTGAAAGAGGGCGAGCCGGTGGTGGTCGATGGGGCGTTCGCGCTCAAATCCGAGATGCTCAGCGACCTGATGGGCGAGGAGGACTAAAGCCGTGGGCGAACGAATTGTCGATTTCGCGCTGAACAACCGCTTCGTGGTGCTCATCCTGGTACTGCTGCTGGTGCGTGGTCGGTGTCGCGTCCATGCTGCAACTGCCGGTCGACGCGGTGCCCGACGTGACCAACGTCCAGGTCCAGGTGTTGACCAATGCGCCGGCGTTGGGGCCGGTCGAAGTCGAGCAGTTCGTCACTTTCCCGGTCGAGGCGGCCATGAGCGGACTGCCGCGGGTGACGGACATCCGTTCGGTCAGCCGCTTCGGGTTGTCGTTGGTGACGGTTGTCTTTGAGGAAGGGACCGACATCTACTGGGCGCGGCAACTGGTGGGCGAGCGGCTCTCGCAGGCCCGCGAAAATATCCCCGCGGGTTTCGGCGACCCGGAAATGGGGCCGATCACTACCGGCCTGGGAGAAATCTACCAATTCCAGGTTCGTGCAAAGCCCGGCTACGATTACAGCCTGATGGAACTTCGCTCGATCATGGATTGGGACATTGCCTTCAACCTGCGGAGCGTCCCCGGCGTGATCGAGGTCAACACGTTCGGCGGCGAGCTGAAGACGTATGAGGTCCAGGTCGATCCAGACAAGCTGGCGAACTACGGCGTTGGGCTGAACCGGCTTTTCGAGGCCCTGAAGCGTAACAACACGAACCAAGGCGGGGCCTACATCGTCCATCAGGGCGAGCAGAGGGTGGTGCGCGGCGAGGGGCTGATCGGCGATCTTGGACGACGTCGCCAACATCGTGGTGGATAACCGCGAGGACGGCACGCCGATCTACGTCCGCGACCTGGGCAAGGTCGTTTTCGCCCCGATGGTCCGCCAGGGGGCCGTCACCCGCGACGGCGAGGGCGAAGCCGTGCTGGGAATCGCCATGATGCTGATCGGCGAGAACGGCCGTGCGGTGGTCGATCGCGTCAAGCAGAGGATTCGCCAGATCGAACCGTCGCTTCCGCCGGGCGTCTACATCGACACCTACTACGACCGCACCGAATTGATTCGGCAAACCATCCACACCGTCATCAAGAACCTGACCGAAGGCGGCGTGCTGGTGATCCTCGTCCTGCTGCTGTTGCTGGGAAGTCTCCGCGCCGGCCTGGTGGTTGCCCTGGCGATCCCCCTGGCGATGCTCGGGGCCTTCGTGGGCATGTTGTATGCCGGATTCTCGGGCAACCTGATGAGCCTGGGGGCCATCGACTTCGGCCTGATGGTGGACGGCTCGGTGGTGATGATCGAGAACGTGGTCCGCCGCGTGGCCGAACACCACAAGGAAGAAAAGGCACCTGCGCCGCTGAGCCTGATTCGGGATGCCTGCAAGCAGGTCGTCCGGCCGGTCATTTTCGGCGTGGGCATTATCATCATCGTCTACTTGCCCATCCTTTCGCTTGCGGGGCATCGAAGGCAAAATGTTCCGCCCGATGGCCTTTACGGTGCATTTTCGCCCTGTTGACTTCGCTGGTGCTGGCGCTGACGCTGATGCCGGTGCTGGCGTCGCTGGCGCTGCGGCGCGGAGTGAGCGAGAAGGAGACGTTCATCATCCGCTGGGCCAAGCGGGCCTATCGGCCGCTTTGCGTCGGGCAATTGCCCACCCTGGCTGGACGATGCTGGCTGCCGTGCTTGTGTTCGCCGCGAGCGTGTGGATCGCACTCGGCCTGGGTGCGGTCTTCATTCCCAAGCTGGACGAGGGTTCGATCGCCCTGCAAGCCTGGCGTTTGCCCAGCGTGTCGTTGGAGCAATCCATCAAGAGCACCACGCAAATCGAGCGGGTGCTGCGGCAGTTTCCCGAAATGAGCACGGTCGTCTCCAAGACCGGCCACGCCGAGATCGCCACCGACCCCGAAGGCGTCGAGACCAGCGACATCTTCGTCATGCTCCAGCCCCACGAGTCTGTCTCGCCGTGGAATGGCCCTTGGTCAAGCTGGGCTGTGCTGAAACAGCCGGAAGACAAATGGGAGACCATCCGCGGCCCAGATAAGCTGCTGGCCGTCCTCCGCCGCGTTCATGGCGCGATGACCGGCGAGCAAGCAACTGTCCACGGCGGCAGAGAAACGCCTGAGCAAACGGGCGCGACGAGATATTCCAAGAGCTTGAGGCCAAGAACCTCGAGTTCGACAAGGACAAGCTGATCTTCATCATCGACAGCGTGCTGCAAGGAGTACGTGCCGGCCAACACGTTCAGCTATTCGCAGCCGATCGAACTGCGGGTCGACGAGCTGGTGGCCGGGGTGCGGGCGGACGTGGGCATCTCGCTTTACGGGCCCGACCTCGACGTGCTCAGACGGGAAGGGGACGAGATCGCCCGCGCGGTGAGCCGCGTGCCCGGCGCCACCGAAGTCCGCGCGCAGCAGATCGCCGGGCTGCCCAACCTGCGGATTCGCGTAAACCGCAAAGCGATCGCCCGCTACGGCATCAACGCGGCCGACGTGCTCAGCGCGGTCGAGGCCATCGGCGGGCACGTGGTGGGCCAGGTGCTCGAAGGTCAGCCCCGCTTCGTCCTCCAGGTGCGATTCGCGCCCGCCTGGCGCAAAGACCTCGACCGGCTGCGCGAGATTAAGATCGCCGATCCGCAAGGGACGGCAGATTCCTCTTGAGCCAATTGGCCGACGCTGACGCTCGAAGACGGGCCGTCCATGATTACCCGCGACGCCGTCCAACGGCGTCTGTTGATCGAAGCCAACGTGCGCGGCCGCGATCTGGCCGGCTTTGTCGCCGATGCCCAGGCGGCCGTCGAGCGCGAAGTGAAACTGCCATCGGGCTACTACGTTACCTGGGGTGGCCAGTTCAAGAACCTCCAGGAGGCGACCGCGCGGTTGATGATTGCCGTGCCCGTGGCGCTGTTCCTGATCTTCGCGCTGCTCTACTCTGACCTTCAGTTCCATGAAGCCGGCCCTGTTGATCTACCTGAACGTGCCGATGGCGGCCACCGGCGGCATCTTCGCCCTGTGGCTTCGCGACATGCCTTTTTCGATCTCGGCTGGCGTGGGATTCATCGCCCTGTTCGGAGTGGCCGTGCTCAACGGACTGGTCCTGGTGACTTGCATCCTCCAACTGCGACAAGAGGGCAAGGGCCTGAGCGAAGCAGTAACGCGAGGGAGCCCTGCTGCGGATGCGGCCGGTGCTGATGACCGCGCTGGTGGCCAGCCTGGGATTCATCCCTATGGCCTTTTCGACCAGTGCCGGAGCCGAGGTCCAGCGGCCTCTGGCCACGGTGGTCATCGGCGGCTTGGTCACCTCAACCCTGCTGACTCTGGTGGTCCTGCCCGCCATTTATCGGTGGTTTGAGCCTGCTAAACCGGAGGTCGAAGTGTAGATTGTGAAAAGATCGTTTCTGGGGAGCGTCACTTTCTTTCTTTTGAGGATCGCGTCCATGAAAGAAGTCAAAGCCATTATCCAGCCCTTCATGCTCCCGGCGGTGCTTGAAGGACTTGACCAGATCGAAGGTCTTTCCGCCGTAACGGTCTCCGACGTGCGAGGGTATGGCTGTGGCTCGCCGTGGCCCTGTTGAGCATGATGTTCGGCTGCGCCTCGGCCTACCACGCCTATCCGTGCGGGTGTGTGCCTTACGGATATTGCCCGGAGCCGCCGTTGCCGTTCACCAATTACTGCGGGTGTCCCACACCACGGGCGACGAAATGTCTTTGCGAGCACCCGATGGCAGCACCCGAAGGCGGCCAGTCGCCCCACCACCCTCCGGCTGGTGATTGCTTAGGTCGAGAGCGTTGGGCAGATTCAAGGCCGCTCTTGGCCGCTACGACTCACCAAAAAGAGTCTGAGCCTTGAGAAATGAACCAGAAGCGTTGACTCGACGCACAGAGCGCTATAATTCATGCGTGGGTGTTATTTTATTTGAGGTAACAAAAACGGGTCGGCTGTCCATGAGTCGCGGCCTCAACATTTTGGTAGCCGCTGCCCTTGTCTTTGCGGGGACCCAGTATCAACGCTGCCATTGCGTCGGGCAGAAGGCAGCTTGCGCATGTTGTGAAGCGGTCGGGTCACACGATCGTCCCTCACCCTGCAAGCCCGGTTCTACGCACGCCGCCGGACGATGTGATTGTTGTGCCGACAGTTCAACAGTTGTGGCGGTGCTCTGGGATCGCAGTGTTTCTGCGCGGAGGTTAGCCCAAATCACATTGCCGGAACCGTGTTCTCGCCGGTTGTTGGGTATCTGACTGCCGCCCAGCGGTTGATGGGGCAATTCCACGAGGAGCCTGCTGGTCCCGGCGTTTTTTTAGTGGTGAGCGGTTCTTCTATTCCACTAGCTCTTCAGCACCTCCTGTTTTGACCAGTCGCGGCTGCGCTTCGACGCGACGTAGCGTGCGTCCCCAGTATTTTCACGCTGCGCAGCCTTGACCCTGCGCCACTTCCCTCTGCTTTGCCGGGAGCTACACTTTAGAAGCCCCCTCTCGGAGGTGTTCCATGACAAATTCCAGTGACAAACTGCCAAACAGCCCCGGCTATGAAACTGGCCCCGCGCATCCTGCTTCGGTTTCGAAGAATGCTCGTCCGCCGCCGGTTGGCGAGGCGGTTGTTCTACGGTGTGCTATTTCTGGCGACGATTGTCAGCGGTCTTGTTTGGAAAGACCGACTTATTGGGGCAGTACGCAATTTGGTGCCGGCCGCCCATGCCGCCCAGGCGAAGCCGCCGAAACCGGCTGTGATCGATCCGGTAGTGACAGAAAAGGACTATGCCACGGTGCCGGTGGAAAAAGGGCCACTGGTGCGAACCATCCATACCATTGGGACTATCGACTATGTGGAACCGCTGGTGGGCGACGTGACCCTTAAGATCAGCGGTTGGCTGGAAAAGCTCTACGTCGATTACGAGGGGCAGCCAGTCCATCGGGGCGATCCGATGTTCGACTTGTACTCGCCCGACCTAGTGGCCACACAACAGGATTTTCTCATCAGTTTGCAGGCGTTGCAGCAGGCCCGTGAGACAAACAACGCCGAAGTGTTGGCGAGTCGCCCAACAGAACGTCAGCACGGCGCGGCAGCGGCTGCGGTTCTGGGACGTGAACGACCAGCAGATCGACGAACTGGCTCGCACCGGCAAGACCAAGAAGACGATCACATTCTATTCGCCGTTTGAGGGCATCGCGGTCGAGAAACACGCCTTCGCCGGCAAGTACATGCAAGCCGGACAATTACTGTATCGCATTGCTGATCTCTCGAAGGTCTGGGTTTATGTTTTCGTCTACCAGAATCAGATTCATTGCACATTCGAGGGCCAGCAAGCAACGCTTCATCTGGCCAATCTGCCCGACCGCGATTTCTACGGAAAAGTGATCTACATCTACCCGTACCTCAACCCCAAGAACCGTGCCGCAAAGGTCCGATTGGAATTCGAGAATCCCGACCTCCTGCTGAAGCCCGGCATGTACGCCAGCGTTTTCTTGGAGCCACACCGGATGGGCATTGGGATCAAGATTCCGCAGACTGCGACCCTGCAAACCGGCGAGCGCTCTCTGGTCTATCTGGTGGAGCCTGGGAACAAGTTCCGGGCGCAACAGATAACGATGGGTATGGAGCTTGATGGCGGCATGATGCACGTTCTTACGGGACTCAAGGCCGGCCAGCAGATTGTCGCCTCGCCCAGTTTTCTGATGGACAGCGAAAGCCGCCTTCGGGCGGTCAACCGCCGTTTCGGCCCGGCACCAGATTGGATGAAGCTGATGCCGCCGACACAAATGCCGGGGATGGCGATGCCCGGCATGGAAATGCCGGGAATGAAGATGCCTGGGATGGAGCAGAAGAAGTCGATGACAAGCATGACGCCCGAGAAGCCAATGCCGGGAATGGACCACAAGCAGCCAATGCCCAAAGCGGAGCACGAACACCAGATGTCCGGCATGAAAGGGGACCAGCAATGAGCCAGCGACTCAAAAACATCCTGACAGGAAGGGCCGTGTTGCGCCGGATCGGCCAATTGGTGTTGCGCATTGTTCTTGTCGGTCTCTTGCTCGCCGTAGGACTCGGCATCGGGATCGGCCTTCGCAAAGTTATTGGAGAGATGGGCAAAAAACCAACCGAGGCTGCCAAGGGTGTGACAGCCGCCGAGTCTGGCGCAAAATCGCCTTCTGGAAATCGTCGATGATTTCTAACTTCGTTTCTCCTAAGCCCGGCGTTGACCCGATGGGAATGGCGCTGGTGCCGGTCTACGTCGATGAACTGGCCAAAGAGCGTTTTTTGATCCTCAGCCCGGTACAAATGGAGAACATCGGTCTGCGGCTGGCAACCGTCGCCAAGACCAAGGCCGAACGAGTCGTTCGTAGCGTGGGCCGCGTGGACTACGCCGAGCCGTTGCTGGGCGATGTGACGCTAAAGATCGGCGGCTGGATCGAAAACTTGCTGGTCAACTACGTGGGCCAGCGGGTCAAAAAGGGCGAGCCGATGTTCAGCATCTACTCTCCCGACCTGGTAAGCGCCGAAGATGAATACCTGATCCAGTCGCAGCTTCCTCAACCGGGCGAGACGGCGCGTGGCCAGGACGTGTTCGATGCCTACGACAAGCTCCGCTACTGGGACGTGCCCAAGGACGAGATCGAGGCTATTCGTCGCGCGGGCCATGCCAAGAAGAGCATCACCTTCCTTTCGCCCTTTAGCGGCTGGGTGATCGAAAAGTCGGCCTACGAGGGGATGTACATGAAGCCGGGAATGCGATTTTTTCGCATTGCCGACCTGTCCACAGTATGGGTCTACGTTTACGTCTACGAGTACCAACTTCCGTGGCTCAAGGTCGGTCAGCCCGCTCACTTAACTCTGCCGTTCCGCCCCGGCCAGGTGTTCGAGGGAAAGGTCGTCTACATCTATCCGCACGTCGATTCGCGGACACGACAAATCGGCGTGCGGTTAGAGTTTGCCAACCCAGACCTACAGTTGAAGCCCGAGATGTACGGCAACGTCGAGATTTCCACACAAAGCGGCCAGCGGATGGCCGTGCCCCTGGACGCCATTATCTATACGGGTGCGGAAAAGGCTTGGCACGGTGCGCCTCATCGGGCAGGCTTTGCTTACGTCCAGATGAAGCCGGGCAAGTTCGAGGCCCGTGAAGTGGTTTTCGGTCAGGACTTGGAAGAAGGTAAAGTCGACGTCCTCTCGGGACTGAAGGATGGTGAGCAGGTGGTCGTGGACGGGCAGTTTTTGCTGGACACCGAGCGCAAGGTGAAACAGGCCAATATGGCCATGTTCACCAAAGGAAAGAAGAGCCCATGATCGGGAAGATTATTGAGCTTTCGGTAAAGAATAAGTTCGTGGTGATCTTGCTCACCGGAGTGCTGATTCTCGGCGGGATATACGCACTCTACACCATCCGTTTGGATGCGATTCCCGATCTGAGCGACGTGCAGGTCATCATTTTCACCGAGTATCCAGGCCAGGCCCCGCGGGTCGTCGAAGACCAAGTGACCTATCCGCTTACGACCACGATGCTGGCCGTGCCCTACGCCAAGGTCGTCCGCGGATACTCGATGTTCGGCTACTCGTTCATCTACATCATCTTTGAGGACGGCACCGATCTGTACTGGGCGCGCAGCCGGGTGTTGGAGTATCTCAGCACGGTTGCCGGCAAGTTGCCGCCGGGTGTAACGCCGCGGCTGGGGCCGGACGCCACGGGCGTGGGCTGGGTCTACGAGTATTCGCTCTGGGCCGGCTACTACTGCCCCGATCATCCGGGCGGCGTCTACCATGACCCGCAGACCGACCGCTGGTACGCCGCGCGAACCGATGCTCCGCAGTCTGAACAAGATCGTCTGGTGTGGGTGCGGGCGTTTCACTCACCGGGCAAGTGTCCCATCTCGGGCAAACCCCTGGTCCGTGCGGAGTACGACCTGGCGAAACTTCGGACCATCCAGGACTGGTATCTCCGCTACGAGTTGACGACCGCTTCCGGCGTGTCCCAAGTCGCCAGCCTCGGCGGCTTTGTGAAGCAGTACCAGGTGGAAGTCGATCCGAACCGCCTGCTGGCCTTCAATCTGCCGATCCAGAAGGTTCGCCAGGCCATCCAGCGTTCCAATAGCGACGTGGGCGGCCGGGTAATCGAAATGTCCGACAACGAATACATGGTCCGCGGCTTGGGCTATCTCGGCGGCGGCACCAGCGACGCAGAAACCAGCCAGCGGGCCATCCGCGATCTGGGCAATGTCTCCCTGGGAACCACTCCCCAGGCGCGCCGATCTATCTCCGCGACGTGGCCGACATCCACCTCGGCCCCCAGTTGCGCCGCGGCCTGGCCGACTCGAACGGCGAGGGCGAAACGGTCGGCGGCGTGGTCATCATGCGGTTCGGCGAAAACGCCGAACAGGTAATCCGCAACGTCAAAGCCAAACTGGAAGAACTCAAGGTCGGGCTGCTTCCCGGCGTGGACATCAAACCGGAGTATGACCGTTCGGCTCTGATCGGGCGGGCCGTGGCAACGCTCAAGCAGAAACTGTTGGAGGAAATGACGGTGGTCGCCCTGGTGATTATCGTCTTCCTGCTCCATTTTCGCAGTTCACTGGTGGCACTGTTCGTATTGCCCACCGGCGTGTTGGCTAGCATCATCTTGATGAACTTGTTGGGCATCAACGCCAACATTATGAGCCTCGGCGGCATCGCGCTGGCCATCGGTGTGATGGTCGATTCGTCTATCATTCTCATCGAGAACACCCATAAACACCTGGAGCAGAGTGATGGTACGCGCACGCATTCGCAGATCGTCATCGAGGCGTGCCGCGAGGTCGGTCCCCAACTGTTCTTCTCGCTGCTGATTATCGTGGTCAGCTTCCTGCCAATCTTCGCACTCACCGGGCAATCGGGACGGCTGTTCAAGCCGCTGGCCTTCACCAAGACCTTTGCCATTGCCGCAGCCGCGATCCTTTCGATCACGATTATCCCCGTGCTGATGGACTTTTTCGTCCGCGGCAAGATTCCCCATGAAGAGCGCAACGTATTGAGCCGCTTTCTGATGTGGGCTTATGAGCCGCTATTTTGGTTGGCGATGCGCGGCCGGCTGTTGACGCCGCTTATTGCGGTGGCGCTGATGGTTGCCACCCTTTGGCCCTATTCCCGGCTGGGCAGTGAGTTTATGCCGCCGCTGGAAGAGGGCGACTTGCTCTACATGCCCACCACCGATCCCTCGATCTCGATCGGCAAGGCACGCGAATTGTTGCAGCAGACCGACAAGCTCATCAAAACCTTTCCCGAGGTCGAGCATGTTTTTGGCAAGGCGGGTAGGGCGGAGACTTCCACCGATCCAGCTCCGATCAGCATGTTCGAGACCACCATCGCTCCGAGGCAGGACAAGTCGCAATGGCGCACCCGCGAGGTATCGCGCTGGTTTTCGGATTTGCCCCACTGGCTGAAATCGCCACTGGCTTACTTCTGGCCCGAGCAACGGACGATCACCGACCACGAATTGGTCTACGGCTGGAACGAAGCCGGCGGGGTCCACGTGCCGGGGCTGGACGACGTGGTGAAGTTGCCGGGACTGAGCAATGCCTGGACCATGCCCATCAAGACGCGGATCGACATGCTCACCACAGGCATCAAGACGCCGGTGGGCATCAAGGTGGTGGGGCAGGATTTGCCCACCTTGGCCCGGCTGTCGGAAAAGATCGCCAGTCAGGTCCGCACACTGCCCGACACGGTGAGCGTCTATTCGGAAAAGACCATTGGCGGCTACTATGTTGATTTCAAGGTGAAACGGGCCGAAGCCGCCCGCTACGGGATGAACGTGCAGGACGTGCAGGACGTGATCCTGACGGCGCTGGGTGGGATGAACGTCACCACCACGGTCGAAGGGCTGGAACGCTATCCAGTCAACGTCCGCTATCCGCGAGAGTTGCGCGACGACCTGATAAAACTCAAGCGGACGCTGATCGCCGCACCCGACGGAGCCCAGATTCCCATCGAACAAGTGGCCGAATTGATCGTCCACACCGGCCCGCCGGTCATTCGCAGCGAACAGGCCCGCCCCAACGCCTGGATTTATGTGGACGTGGCCACCAGCGACATCGGCGGCTACGTCCGCCGGGCACAGCAACTGGTTCAGGAAAAGGTCATCAATCAGCCGGACTTTCCCACCGGCTACAGTGTGACCTGGAGCGGCCAGTACGAATATATGCAGCAGGCCAACAAGCGGCTAATGGTGGTGGTGCCCATCACGCTGGTCATCATCATCCTGTTGCTCTACGTTGCCACGCGGAGTGTCTTTCGCACGATCGTCATCCTCATGGCGGTGCCTTTCAGCCTCGTGGGTGCCATGTGGTTCTTGTATTTCCTCGGCTATAATATGAGCTTGGCGGTATGGGTGGGCCTGATCGCGCTGGCCGGCGTGGACGCGGAAACCGGGGCCGTGATGCTCTTGTACCTCGACGTGTCGTACAACAGGTTCCTTAAGGCAGGGAAGATTCGCAGCCTCCATGACTTGGAACTGGCGATCCACGGCGGGGCCGTCAAGCGCATCCGGCCGGAAACGATGACCATTATGGCGTTGTTCCTTGGCTTGATGCCCATGATGATCGGCGGGGAGACGGGTGCCGACACGATGAAACGACTGGCGGCCCCGATGATCGGCGGACTGGTCACGAGTTTTGCAATGGAACTGTTGGTTTATCCGGTGCTGTTCTACCTCTACAAGCGGTGGGAGGTGCTCCGAATGCTACGCGGGGCCAATGCTCAACCACATCCTCTGGAGGGCAGCGCGACATAGGCTGCATACATTACCAAGAAATCATGGTAACCTGTGAATCCCACTAACGCGAACACCTAACACGATTGCCTCTTTAGCCAGGGCGATTGCGCCATCATGGGTAATCTGGTATGTTTGGGCGATTGCGATTTCCGTTGCTTGCTGAGGAGCGGCAAGGGCTTGGGAGTCGCGTCAGTCCGGGAGCCCATACCATGTCGCAGAAGTCCACCAAGATTCAACATCACTTTGCCACCCTTACCGATCCGCGTCGCCGCAGGGTGACATATCCGTTGATTAACATCGTCGTGATTGCCGTGTGCGCTGTCATCTGCGGCGCCGACGATTTCGTGGCCATCGCCCACTATGGGAAGAAGAAACGCAAGTGGTTTGCGCGCTTTCTCGATCTGAAAGACGGCATTCCCTCGCACGACCGCTTCAATGCGATTCTGGCCGCGATCAAGCCGGCGGAGTTCGAGCAGTGTCTGCTCGAGTTGGATCACGGCGCTGCACGACATCACCGGCGGGCAGGTGATTGCCATCGACGGCAAGACGCTCCGCCGCAGCTTCGATGCCGCCAGCGGCAAGGCGGCGATTCACATGGTCAGCGCCTGGGCCACCGCCAATCACATCAGCCTGGGCCAAGTCGCCACCGACGCCAAGAGCAACGAGATCACGGCGATCCCGAAATTGCTGGAAATCCTCGATATTTCCGGGGCCTTGGTGACCATCGACGCGATGGGCTGCCAAACCGAGATCGCGCGGAAAATCCTCGACGGCGGCGGGGATTACGTCCTGGCCGTCAAGGGCAATCAGCCGACGCTGCATCGAGGGTCTGGTGAACTACTTTGACGCCTGCCTGGAGTACGACTT
This sequence comes from uncultured Planctomycetaceae bacterium, assembly GCA_963789525.1. GTDB lineage: Bacteria > Planctomycetota > Planctomycetia > Pirellulales > Thermoguttaceae > CAVXFB01. The sequence goes on along the minus strand of CAWBLA010000002.1, from coordinate 291,310 downwards.
CGCCGGGGTGAAAGTCGCGTTTCTATCAGACGGAGGAAAAAGGCCACGGGCGGGAAGAGACACGCTATTACCATATCTGTCCCGTTCCCGACGACTTGCCCGACCGCACGCGCTGGCCGGGCTTGAAGGCCATCGGGATCGTCATCAGCACCACGCTTCGCGACGGCAAGGAATGCAACGAAGTCCGCTATTACATCCTCAGCAAGTATCTCGCGGCGCGTCGCTTTGCCACAGCGGTGCGCAGTCACTGGGGGATTGAGAACCGTTTGCATTGGCAACTCGATGTAACCTTCCAAGAAGACCAATGCCGCATCCGCAAAGGACACGCCGACGCAAACTTCAGCATCCTTCGCCGCACCGCGCTGGCGATGCTGAAAAACGAGTCCACACACAAGATCGGCATCAAAAACAAACGCCTCGCCGCCGGCTGGGATGAAACCTACCTCGAACAAGTCCTTGTCGGAACGTGATTTATGGTGCAATCGCCCTGCGTATTCAGATGTCCACCCACTCGGGGTACTGAGGCGGTGTCGGGTGCCTAAATAGCGGTTGCAGCCGACTGTCCCATCAAAGGACCGTTTTCCGGGAACGAGTACATCCTAGCTGACCTGCTTCGGTCACATCGTCCGGACCGTTCAAGCACGCTCGGTAACCTGCTTCGGTGGCGCACACCGATGCGCGTTAGTTACTTTCGTTTGGAGCGGGAGGTGCGACACACCGAGGCGTCTTCTGCCTCAGCCGCTTTCGGCTCGACATGCCACGGAGTCCCTTTTCCCGTGGTTCCGGGACATCCCTGTTTCGCCACGCAAGTCGGCAAGCGGTTTGTGCGAACGTTTGGCAGTTCTGGGCCTTCTCCGGCTCAATCCAGGGCACTCAAGAGCACGAACCCGTTTTTTGGTCTTCAGTGTCCTGAAGTGTTTTGGAGCCCGTGAAAAAGGACTCCAGTGCACTCCCGAATGTTTGAGAGTAGAACAGGTGCGAGAGACAGGACTTGAACCTGCACGGGTTTCCCCACTGGATCCTAAGTCCAGCGCGTCTGCCAATTCCGCCACTCTCGCGATCAGGCCTTGCCGTTGTGCTTTTCCAGGTGGACGATCTTCCCGTTGCGTCGGGCGTGGCGGCCGCCTTCAAACGGCGTCTTCAGCCATATCTCGACCAGGCGGTCCGCCAGCTTTTCGCCAATTAAATCGCCGGATAGGCATAGCACGTTCAAATCGTTGTGGCGGCGGCTGATCTCCGCGGTGATGTCGTCGTGGCAAGGGGCGGCGCGGACGCCGGGAAACTTGTTGGCAGCAATGCACATGCCAACCCCCGTGCCGCAGACCAGGATGCCACGCTCCACTTCGTTGCTGGCGACCTTGCGGGCAACCAACGCGGCCACGTCCGGGTAATCGACTTCCTGCGTGCCGTGCGTGCCGACGTCGACGACTTCCTGCCCCAGGTTTTTGAGGAAGTCGATCAATTTCGCCCGAAGTCCCAACCCGCGATGATCGCTGCCGACCGCAATTCGCATGTTCTTTTCCCTGCCGCCCGAAAAGACCGATTTTAGTGTCTTGCCGGGCACGACGCAACTATTTGGCCGTTCGCCTCGGCGCCGCCGGCTCGTTCCATCGCCGCGGCGAAGGGGACAGGCCCATTTTCGCTGACACGAAAATCGGGGCAGTCCCCATCGTGGTCGAGCACCGGCGGGCAGGCCCGTGGAACCCGTGGCACAGCCGTCGACGCGCAACTCATGCGCTTTTCCGCCGGGCAAGCTGCTCGCGCAACGGGTGGGACATGGGCAGCGTAACTGCCTCGGGATCGCGGCGAAGGGTGTCGAGCAGCCGCTGAAGCTGTTCGTCGGGCCCGAGGTCCAGGTTGAGGAAGAACAGCTTGCGACCCTTGAGTTCGCAGCCGCCGCCGCTGGTGTCGGCAAGCCATTCCTGGCGAATGGTATAGCCCAGCCGCGCGGCCAAATCCAGGGCGTGTTCGAGCAAGTCGACCGTGTGCATCCCAGCTTATCGCGATCGTGGCAACCAGTCGGAAGCATACAGTCTGCCGGAACGGCCTAAAGCCTGATTCGCACAAACCGCAGCTATCCCCTGTTTTCCCAAGCCGCCGCCGTCCGTTTAGCGGCACGGCGATTATAGCGGCTTCCGTTACAGTTGGCGAGCCGAGTTCGTCGATAGGGGCAACGAGGTAAGTAGTTCGGCAGCTTGAAGTTAAAGCACGGACTCTCGGCAATAGAGCGAGTACGCCGATACTGGGGCGGCCGGGTTGCCGACGCATTTTGAGTCGATCTGTAGCTTTTGGAAAACTATGCAACGTAGCGGAGAACGTCGTGGCAACCATCGTGGGAAACGATTCGGACTTGGAGCGGCAGGTCGAAGTCCTTCGGCAGCAACTCGGCCAGGCGCAGCGATTGACCGCACTGGGCGAGTTGGTGAGCACAACGACCCACGAGTTCAACAACGTGCTGATGACGATCCTCAACTACGCGAAGATGGGCATGCGGCACAAGGACGCCGCGACGCGCGACAAGTGCTTCGAGAAGATTCTGGCCTCGGCCAACCGCGCGGCCACGATCACCAACACCGTGCTCGGCATGGCCCGCAACCGTTCGGCAGGCCAGGAGCCGACCGACCTCCGGAAGTTGGTCGACGACACGCTGCTGCTGCTGGAGCGCGAGATGAACAAGTATCGGGTCGTCGTCGAGAAGAGCTACCAGCCGATTCCGATGGCCTGTGTCAACGGCAACCAGATTCAACAGGTGCTACTGAACCTCTTGATCAACGCCCGGCAGGCGATGCCCAGTGGCGGCCGCTTGTGGATCAAGCTGTTACTCGACCAGCAGAACGACATGATCGACCTGGTCGTTCGCGACAGCGGATGCGGGATACCCGCCGACAAGTTGCCGCGAATCTTCGAATCGTTCTACACGACCAAGACCGGCCCGGACACCAGCGGCAAAGGCGGCACGGGCTTGGGCCTGTCGATGTGCCGCGAGATCATCGAATCGCACCGCGGCCGCATCCGCGTCGACAGTACGCTGGGCAAAGGGACCGCCTTCACGCTGAAACTGCCGACGGCCGACAAGGCCGGGCCGCAGCACCCGCCGACCGGAGCGCCGATCAGAATCTCAACGAGCGCGGTCGCGCCCGGCACGACGTCCAGCGTGTAGTGGCTGTGGCTATTTTGTTCGGCGCTCCATGGCCAACGTGTCGCCAGTCGCCAAACGCAGCGAAATGCAAACCGCGTCGACGATACGGCACCCTCACCCGAACCCTCTCCCAAGGGGAGAGGGGACCAGTTCGCGCCTCGGCTAGCGCTACTTCGGCACGTCGTGGATTTCGAGCACCGCGCGGTTGACCAGGGCACCGTCGTCAAAATAGCTTTCGGCAGCGAACGACTGCACCGCTTGGAGCACGTCGATGCCGACGTGGACCTGATCGGCGATCGTCTTGCGATCCGCGTCACTGGAATGGTTTTCGGCGGCGGCCCGATCGATGGCCAGATCGACCCACGGCGTGGCCGCACGCACCAGTCCGGCCCAATTGAGCCACATGGCGACGGCCATCGGGCTATCGGCCTCGCCCGGAAGACAACCCGCGGTCAACGGCGTGGTTTTCAGGAGCCGTTCGGCGTGGTTGCGCGACGCACAGAAGACCGCGACGCTGTCCGAGAGGCCGAAGGTGGGCTCGATCTTCTTGTCGACGCCCAGCTCAGGCGGGAGCGCAAAACTGTAGACCGTGCCGTCAGCGACTGTCGTTGCCTGCGGCTTGGGAATGCGAAGGTCCGGCGGAACGTTGCTTCCCTCGATCTGACGCACGGCATCGATCAGCCCGTTGGCGATCTGGCGATACTCGACCATCGCCTTTTTCAGCAGCTTCGCGTCGCTGACGCTCATGACAATCGCCGGCTCGAGCATGGGCATCTCCTTTTCCGCAGGCGGCATGGCCGCAAGGAACTGCTTGCTCTTGAGCCCGGCGTCGATCACGACCGCCGACTGCCCATCGGCCAGCGCCGGAATGAGCATTTCGCGGTTCGCTTTGTCGAGACGCACCGACAGCGGCTTTGCCGTCTTCATGAACTTCGTGAATTGCTCGCGCTGAGCCGGCGGGGCGTTAGGCAGGCCGAAGTCTTCGACATAGCCGTAGCCGAGCTTGATCCACTTGACCAGCAAGTCGTAGTCGGCCACGTTGGTTTTCGCACGGGCGACGATGGCGAGGATCGGATTGCCGCCGACATGCTCGAGCAGGCCGAGCGGCTTCGAGCTGTCCAGCCGGCCGTAGTCGCCCCAGGAGTATTGCCACGATTCGATACCGCGATCGCAGAGGAAGCTCAGTCCGGCTTGGGCCCCGGCCTTGGGAATCAGCCGCTTAAGGTCCTCGGCCAGCGCCGCGGCGTCTTTTTTGATGCGCTGGTCTTGCTCGGCCGAGAGCTTGGCCAGCGGCAGCAGCTTGTTGACCAACTCGAGCGTGTTGTCGATGCTTTGCCGCTGGTTGTTGACCTGCTTGTTGAGATCTTTGCTCACGTAGCCAAGCGAAGTCAGCCGTTTGTCGGCGAACTTGGCCAGCGGCTTCAATTCGGCGCGGTCGACAAGTAGCTTGCCTTGGCCCAGCCGCTGGAGCGCTTCGAGTGATGAGCCGATCGACGCCAACAGGTAGTTGTCGCGAATGCCCAAGGCCAGCACCAGTTGCGACTCCTTGAGCCGGTCGATGATCTTTTGGGCGTCGCCCTCGTGGGCCTCGGCTTCCTTGAGGCGCTCGATCGGCATTTGGTCCCATGGCAGCATGCTGCCGTCGAGCATCAGCACGAGAAACTCATTATCGCCGACCTTGGTCCGCTTAAAGCGGCCCTTGGTCTGTTCATTGCTCTCCAGCACGATGTTGGCCATCGTCTCGAGTTTGATCAGTTCCTCTTTGGCCAGATCGACGTTCTTGAGCTTGAAGCCAACGACAATGTCCGGGGCGGCGATGAGATCAATATTTTGGGTGAGCGCCGCCATGACGGCCCTGGCGGGGGCATCGTCGCCGGCCTGGCCGGCGGCCTGCATCACGCCAGGTCCATAGCGGACCGCGCCCATGACGTTCTGCACCAGTTCGAGAAAGTCGATGCAGCTATCGTCGCCATAGGCCCAGACCTCGTCCGAAACCATTTGCTTGGCCAAGTCGACGAGCTTGCGGACCTCGGGATTTTGCAGCGCCCGCTCGAGCTTGGCCGGGCCGCTGTTCGGAATGGCCGTTTGCATGCGGTACATCGCCACGATCATCTGCACTGCCGGCATGTGTTCGATCTTCGCCCAGGCGTTGCTGTGGCGGATGGCCGCGAACTGCTCGCGGTTGCGCAGCGAACTGGAGTAGAAAGCGGCGTCGTCGGGGATGAGCTTAATCGCCAGGTCGGCCTTGTCCCACTCGTCCGCGGTCGCGGGGCGACCTAACGCCGCCATCGCCGTCAGCATGAGGACCGGAGCCAGGATGGTGGTTAGACGATGGGTCCATTGCCGTTCGATCATGGAAATCTCCTTCGCGTTGAAGAGGCCCGTGGTTGGCTATGTTGAGGTTCGGTCTGCGAGCGCGGGCGCACACTGCAAGTGTAGGTTTACAAATAGACCCCTCTTTCAGAGGGGCGCTAGGGAGCGGCGATCGAGTCCAATTATCAGATACGAAGCGACCGGCGTCTGGTTCACGTTGCCGATCGGCACACACGCCCGGCCGGCATTTTACCAGTTGGTCCCTGGCGGCCACAAGCCGGCGCCGAATGCCGCAAGGGCGAGGCCGCATCCGTCGTTAGCCCCCCTCTTCAGATTGATTGTAATTTCATCGGTCGAAGATTATAAAAAGCGGCGCGTTGGCAGTCGGAACACTGCCGACGATTCTATTCACCTTCTTTTCACGAGAGGAGAGGCCCATGAATCGCTCCATTTCCCTATTTGTGGCGAGCACGGCCGTGTTGTTCGTCGCATCCTCGGTGGCTCTATCGGCGCAGAAGCCGGCCGCGAAGAAGCCGCCGACCAAGGCTTCGAGTCGGGCAGCGTCCATCGGCAAGCATGCGGCCAAAGAAACGCAACCGCCCGGCCACGACGCGCGAATCGAGAAGGCCCTGGCCAGCCCGACGGAAATGAACTTCACGGATTCGCCTTTAACGGACGTGGTTCTGTACCTGAAAGACATGCACGGCATTCAAATCCAACTCGATGGCCGCGCGATGAGCGAGGCCGGCATTGACACGAGCACGCCGGTGACCATCAACTTGAAAGGCGTATCACTCCGTTCGGCGCTCGACCTGATGTTGCGGGACCTCAACTTGACTTGGACCGTCACCGACGAAGTCCTCTTGATCACCACCCCCGAAGGGGCCGACGGCATGCTCACCAGACGAGTCCTCAACGTCAGCGACCTTGTCGTCTGCAAGAACAGCAAGGGCGACCTGTGGGACGACTACGACTCGCTGATCCACATGATCGAGTCGACTGTCGCGCCAACGACATGGCACAATGTGGGCGGGCCGGGAGCAATCGTGGCGGCGGACTTCGGTTCGGCCAAGGCCCTCGTGGTGGCGCAAACCGATCCTGTCCAGATGGAAATTGCGGATCTGCTGGCGGAGATTCGGGCTCTAGGAAAGAAGACGCCGGACGCCGGCCCGCCGCGCCGCGATAGGCGCACGACTTCGAGTGCCGCTGCGTGCGCTCGCACAAGACCAGTGGCGACCGGCCGAAAGAAATGAGTGGCCGCGTCAAAAGACGGTGAAACTTTTTGGGCGGCACGCCTTGAGGTACGCAGGGCGTGGTTTCCAGATGTCCACGCCCATCACTTCGTTCTGGGCGTGCCACCCAACCGGCCGCCGTTAGCCCGGCTCGCGCGGCAGTTGGCGGGGATAGGGCAGCGGCATGGTCGGCGGCAATGGCTGGCGGTAGGTTTCCGCCCAGTCTTCGCGCTCTTCGTCCGTGGCATAGTAGCGAAGCCAGACCTCCGGGTCGCAGTTCGCGCCGGTGCAGTCCCAGTGCAGGTAGTTGTTCGGCCAGTCGATCTTCTTCTCGCGGGCTGGAAGGATGTCGCGGAAGACCAGATAGTACAACTCGCGATCGTTCAGATGGTCCGTAAAGTCCAACACGATCCGCTTCTGGTAGAGCTTGCGGATCACCTCCCAGAGAATGTCGTGCAGACTTGCATCGTCCAACGCGTCGGGCCGCGGCGGCCGCAACTCGGGCTCGAACCAGCGATAGATCGGCAGCACCGGGGCCTGCTCCCAGGCCAGCATGGCGGCGAGGAACTCGTTCTCGGCCGCCAGCGAAAAGTGCTGCACGTTCACCCGGCTGATCGATTCATCGAAATACCGTTCCAACTCGTCCCGCAACTCAGCGTTGCGGAGCAGTTGCTCGACTTCGTCGGCTTGTGGATGATGCCCGTTGAACATAAGACCCCGCGGCAACTTCACAATGAGCCCCACGAACTCGAATGTACTCAGACTCGGCCGGGTTTCCAAGAGCCGACCATGGAGAATCGGCGAATTTTTGGGCTATTTCTCGCCCGGCAGCCACTACCGGCGACACTGCCGTTGTAAACTGCCCAGCTAGCCGGGCTCCATGGCACGTCCCTGATCGCGGCGTAGGTCGTGGTGCCGAAGCCGCCACGCCCATCACTCCGTCTCGGGACGTGTCACTCCGCGCTCGAGCGCCGATGTCGACTGCAAGGCGCCTAAGGGCCGGTCTCGTGATGCTTCGCATACTCTTCCTCGGCCTGCCGCTCGATCTCGGTGATCTTGTCGACGCGCCGGGCATGGCGGCCGCCTTCGAAGGGCGTGTTGAGCCAAATCTCGATCATGCGATCGATCAGCCGTTCGCCCAACAGGTCGGCCGACAGGCAAAGCACGTTGGAATCGTTGTGGCGACGGCTCAACTCGGCCGTAATGTCGTCGTGACAAGGGGCCGCACGCACGCCCGCCACCTTGTTCGCAGCGATGCACATGCCCAAGCCGGTTCCGCAGACGAGGATGCCCCGTTCCACCTCGTGCCGGCCGACCCGGTGTGCCACGTCGGCGGCAATGTCGGGATAGTCGACTGAGTCTGAGGAGAACGTTCCCACGTCGGTCACCTCGTGGCCCAGTTGCTTCACCAGATCGACAACTTTCGCCCGAATCACAAAACCACGATGGTCGGTTCCGACTGCAATTCGCATAGGGATAGTGGCCAGTGGTGGGTGGTGAGTGCTGAGTGGCGAGTGGCGAGCACTGCGGCCATCTGCCAATCACTGACCACGCCCGCCCAACGGTAATTGGTTGATTCTTGTTTCCAGTTCAGTCTGAATCTCGGCGACGCACCGTTGATAGCGTTCGACGGGCGCGCCGATCGGGTCGCAAATCTCGACCCCTTCGGCCGAGAGCAAATGCGTCCGCTCGGCCGCCGAAGGCCATTGGGCGACGATGGCGTCGCGATGCGACCGCGTCATAGTGTAAATCACGTCGGCATGCCGCACCAGGGGCTCCGTGAGCGGCTGGGTCTCGTGGCCGCCGAGGTCCAGGCCCATGTCACCAAGGACTTGCACCGCTTCGCGGCTTGCCCTGCCGCCGAACATCGCCGCGATGCCGGCCGACATCACCAGCACCCCGCGATCCTCCAACTCGTCGACGCGGCATTTTAGCCGTTGGGCGAGCATGTTGCGGCAGAGCAGTTCGGCCATCGGGCTGCGACAGGTGTTGCCCGTGCAGACAAACAGCACCATCAGGCTCGACAGCCGGCGAAGGGTGCGTTCGGGCACGACGCCGGCTCGCAATACTTCGCACCGCCCACGACGGACCCGGACCACCGACGAGGGCTGGCCAAACCGGCACGGCCCGTCGTCGACCACCAGCCGCACCTCGTCGCCGAAAGTGTCGACGATCTCCCCGGCCGTTACCGCCTCGGGCTGTCCCCCACGATTGGCGCTGGTAAGCGTCAGCGGGCCGACCAACATTTTCAGCACGTCAAGGATCACTTGGTGGCCGGGCACGCGCAGGCCGATGGACTGTTCGGGCGAGACCGCCCGCTGCACTTTCGGCGGCAACTGGCGCACCAGGCTGTCGGGATGCGAGTCGTCGACGACCAGCGTGACCGGGCCCGGCCAACAACGCCGCGCCAACCGCTGGGCCAGGGGGCACATGTCCGGCGCATAGTCACGGGCCTCGTCGGCACTCTTAATGGCCAACGTCAGCGGCTTGACGGCGTCGCGGTCCTTCGCGTCCAGCAGGCGGCCGACGGCCTTCTCATCCAGCGGCGCTGGCCGCCAGCCCGTACACCGTTTCGGTCGGAAGGGCAACCACACCCCCTTCGGCCAGCGCCTGCACCGCGCGATGCACCACGTCGCGCCAATCCTCAGCGCTGCGTAAATCGATTACCGCCGGCGGCATGTAACGAGCGAGTCCTTCCCAGAAATGTTGGATGTGGCCCAACAGAAAATCATACCTGTGCCCGCGTGGTACCGTCAACCCGCGAACAAGGGGATCCGTAGCAGGCACGCTCCGCATGCCGCAGCGACCGAAGCTTGCAGTTGGGTGGCACGCCCCGAACGGAGCGATGGGCGTGGAGGGCTGGGAACCACGCCCATCGCTGCGCTCAGGGACGTGCCACACAGTCTGATGATGCAAGCGGGCAGCACGCGGAGCGTGCCTGCTACTGCGTCCGCTGCTGCAACTGCGCCGCCGTCAGCGTGTTGCGCAAAAGCATGGCGATTGTCAGCGGTCCGACGCCGCCGGGCACGGGCGTGATGTGGCCGGCCACCTCTTTGACGGCCTCAAAATCGACGTCGCCCACCAGACTGCCATCCGCACGATTCATCCCCACGTCGATCACCACAGCGCCAGGCTTGACCATGTCGGCGGTAACAAACCTCGGCCGCCCGATGGCCACGATCAGGATGTCGGCCGAACGCGTCACGGCCGGCAGGTCGCGCGTGCGGCTGTGGCAGACCGTCACGGTCGCGTCGGCGTCCCGGTTGCGCTGCATGAGCATCACGGCCATCGGCTTGCCCACGATGTCGCTGCGGCCGACGACGACCACGTTGCTGCCGGCGATCGGAATGTTGTTGCGCAGCAGCAACTGCTGAATGCCGTGCGGCGTGCAGGGAAGAAAGCGGGGGCGGCCCTGGACGATGCGTCCGACGTTCTCCGGATGGAACGCATCGACGTCCTTCAGCGGATGGACGGCCTCCAGTACCCGGGGCTCGTCGATCTGTTTTGGCAGCGGCAACTGCACCAGGATGCCGTGGACGGCCGTGTCGCAGTTCAAACGGTCGATCAACTCCAGAAGCTGTTTGCCCGTGGCGTCGGCCGAGAGGCGGTGTAGCTGGCTGGCGATGCCTGCCTTCTCGCAGGCCCTCTGTTTGCTGCGGACGTAGACCTGGCTGGCGTTGTTGTCACCGACCAGGACAGCCGCCAGACAGGGCACGACGCCGGTCGCCGTCCGCAGCGTTGCGGCCTCTTGCGCAATTTCCGCCCGGAGTTGTTCGGAGAGGGCCTTGCCATCGAGGATTGCGGCAGTCACGTAGGAGCCTCCGCGAGATGTTCGGTGTGAAACGTAGGTTATGCTTCAGCATAACACAGCGCTATTTCGGCGGTTATGCTTCAACATAACGTACAACACAACCTACAGCCAAACGGGCGAGATGGACTGCTACACAGCGTCGACCACTTGGACGCGCCGGCCACCGCGGTCGAACTTGACGCAGCCATCGACCAAGGCGTACAGCGTGAAGTCGGACCCCTGCCCGACCCCTTTGCCCGGATGAAACTTGTTGCCGACCTGCCGGACGAGGATATTTCCCGCGCGGACCCGCTGGCCGCCGTATCGCTTGACGCCGCGGCGCTGGGCGTTGCTGTCGCGCCCGTTTCGGCTGGAGCCTTGACCTTTTTTGTGTGCCATGACGACGGACTCTCCTGGAAAACCCGGCTTGGGAAGTCGCCCGAACTCGGCGGGACCGACGTTCCCTCGGCCGCTAAACAGCGACCGCCAAGATCGATCGTAACACGACCCTAACCGGCTCGAATCCTTCTTTTTACCGGTAAACCCACTGATAGTCAACCCCGCCGGGGACGCCGTAGTGGATTTCCTGCTCGTGCTCGTAATACGGATCGCTGGGCCGCCAGAAATTGAGTTTCAGCGCCTTTTGATAGCGCTTGCGGGCCGCAAGGGGCGAATCCCCAGTTTTGTACTGGCCCGGGTCGTCCTTCCAACGGTAGGCATTGGTCAGCCCGAAAACGTAGACCGAGAAGCGGACGATCCGCGGATCGACGTCCTCCCAGGTGGCGATGCCCCAGGGCTTTCGCCGACGGCCAGGTCACGGCACATCTGAACCGTCGTCAAGAACTTCCGCTTCGGGTCCTCACGCATGCGGATGGCGTCGAAGGCGACCGGAATTACTCGGTCGGGATAGGCCTTCGTGAACCCCACGTCGTCCTTCATGTACTGGTGGCCTTCCAGCACAAACTCCGGCGTGAAGTGGACGGGACGGTCGACCGTTTTCACGTCAAACAGAAGCCGGTTCTCGGCCGTGGCATACGGCAGCTTGGCCTCTTCCACCGGCTGCATGACCTTGCCCGTGTTCGTCACGACGTAGACCATGTACCAGATAAGCTTTCGCTGCATGAAGCCGCTCGGCTGCGGCACGTCGACTTCGATCATCCGCACAGGCTTGAACTCGAACTTCAACGCCCAAACGTCCTGGTGAAACGCAACGTCCTTGGCCCAATCGAGGTTCGAGTCGGCGGCCAGCACCCCGACGACGTCGTGCCGGCTGACGGTCTCTTCAAGCCTCCGCATCGGATCGACCGACTTGAGGACGCCGGGAGCCAGGTGACGGTAGGGCGATCGGACGTGCAGCGGCTTGGCGGCCGGCTGTTCGGCAGCGTCGGCCAACAGCGGCGAACCGGCTACCAGCGTGGCGAGAACTGCAAGCCACACGGCCACGGACTTCGTACGGATCATCGAGGACTCCCAGAAAAAAGCGGCCGGCGCCGCGCGTGAAAACCCGAACGGCCGTCACAGACTCTGCCGCCTGTTTCAGTATAGTTGGCGTCTGTTGCAAGCGTCAAGTTTTCGATGCCCCCATTTGGGCGGTATCTGCCGCTCGCCTGCCAAACCGTCGCGGCGGCCGAGGTCTTGATGGCGCTTGATCTTTGCGCCAGCAGGAATTACGATCAATGTTGCAACGGTGCACAGCGCGTGCCCGGGCGTCAGGGTCTGCGCACCCCCGGCCTGGGCAGCCGTCGGTACCTTCTTCTTTTGGGACGGGAGTCGAGAGCCATGTTTCGTAGTATTGTCGTGCTTGTCGGTGGCTTAGCCTCGTTGGCCGCGACCCCAGTCTTGCGCAAAGCGCGGTCCTGATTCAGGAATACGGCTACGGAGTGCACGCGTACTTTGCCGGCGACTATGTTCAGGCCCACAAGCGACTGACGGCTGCCGTCGACGCCGGATCGCAGGACCCGCGGGTCTTCTACTTTCTGGGCCTAACAAATCTGAAGCTTGGCCGCGACCCCGAAGCCGTGCAGGACTTCCGCAAAGGCGCGGCGTTCGAGAGCAGAGACACCAACAAGTTTTACGAGGTGGGCAAGGCGTTGGAGCGAGTGCAGGGCTATCCGCGCATCGAGTTGGAGAAGTACCGCGCCGAGGCCCGCATGGCGGCAATGGAAGCCAGGGAGCGACTTCGCAAGGCCCGCTACGAGGCCATTCAGCGGGAAGAAAAACGGGTAACGCGGCCGATGCCGCCGTTGCCGCCGCCGTCGCTCGCTTCGCCCGAGCCGGTGGCCACGCCAGCGGCCGATGCCGCAACGGAACCGGCTGCCGTTAACGCGTCTGCTGCGCCGGCTAATCAAGCGGCCGCGCTAAAGCCGTTGCCTGCCGCGCCGAGCGAAAAGCCGGCGGCCGAACAGAAGCCAACCGCCGAGCCCGATCCCTTCGGCGAGTAGCCGATCCTGGTGCCGCCGCGAAACCTGTCTTGCAGGAGTGCGTCCGTGCCGGCGCAAGTCCCGAAGCGATTCCGCGGTTATCTGGAACTCGGGAACCCCCCAATGGACCCAAGATGCGCGAGACTGGACAGTATCAGTAGTTCCAAAATTTGGGACTGTATGGATTCTTGTGCCACGACGAGCAGTGGCGACGCAAACCGCGGCGAAGTCCCATTTTTCGCTGACACGAAAATCGGGACAGTCCCCAAATTTCGGGAAATCCCGACATTGTCATTCTGAACGACGTTTGCGTCACGGTCCGCTGGTCCATCGAAATATCTCCATCCCAACGTATCCAGGATGTCGGTGCCGCCGAAGCGAATTGCGGTGTCTCTTGCCATCACACAAAGTCAGGGCAACGTCCGTTAACTCTTCAGTACCGGATCCGCTCGAGATCCGGGCCCGCTTGAGTTTCTGCGTTGCGCTGCGTTCGTCACATGCGGCTTTTTGACGCATTGACTCGCATTGTCAGCCAAGTGATAGTTCTCGTTAGACTCGGTCGGCGTTGCGGGCAGTCCGCATCGTTTGCGGCAAGAGATACGCCGGCTGCGAAAAAAGGACTTTCTGAAGACGGAGGAGCGCTATGCGGCACATGCACATTTTATTCGTCGTCGTGTTTTTTCTGTTCGGGGCGGTTAGCGTACGAAACGCACGAGCGAGTTACCTTTATGACTGGGCAAATGATCCGGCCGGAACGCTGCAAACCGTGAGCGACCCCCTGGGCGACAACACTGGCAGTGGAACGGAGGACATCCTCGAACTGTATTACGCCAGGGATGCGGTAAATCATTACTTCCGCATGGATCTGCTCGAGGCCCCGACGCTCAACGACGGAGCAGGCACCTATTCGATCCAAATCGACGACAGCGCCGGCGGTGGCGCGAACATCGATTCCCACTACATCGCACTTGGTCTGACGGGCATCGACCAACTCGTCATGTCTCATTTCTCGGCGGGCTCGGGCGAGTATGTGGCAAATCACCGACACAACGTTCTGGCGCCGACGCCGGGCGTGGACGAGGTAGACCTGCTCTCGATCGGGGGAGCCGTCGATCACACAATGCTCGGCGGAACCGTGCTCCAATGGTCAATTCCGATCAGCGAGTTGAATCCCGGCCCTTTTCAAATCTACGGCTCAGTACACACAATTGAGTCCAACATCACCAATGACACTACGGCCGCCATTTCCGCGTCGGCCGTACCAGAGCCTTCGTCACTCGTGCTTGGCGCGGTGGCTTTTCTGGTGCTGCTGCCACCATTACGGCGTCGACGGCTCAAGGAACTGGTGGCCACGTCCTGAACTGATGCTGAACTGATTTGGACAGCAGCCGCCCCGTTTGGAAATTCCGTCGCCCAACCCATTGAGCCGCGGCAGGGAATTTGCAGGTGCGAAGTACGGGGCAGGCCTGTCCAAGTGCCGGTACCTTTGCGGGTTAACCACCCAAAATTGCGCTTCGCTTGTTGACGGCCTACGATCCAAACAGCACGCCGGCGTAGCCGACGACGCGGTCTCGCGGGCCTCCGGCGTCGGCACTGGTCGCGTAGCCGGCCATCTCGCAGCGCATCAGGCATCCAAGTCGTCGCAGCGTCTCCATTGCAATCACGCACGGCGCCACGCCGCACATGCTGATCCGGTTGCTTTGCACGGCCTGATAGACCTGTGCCGGGTCGAGCGTCTCGATGGCGTCCAGGGCCAGGCGGTCCAGGCAACGCGTCTGTGCATCGTCGGCGAAGTGATTCATGTCGCTCGAGACCACCAGCAGCGGACGACTGGGCATCCGGCCCAGCACGTCGGCCATCTCTTCACCAAACCGCAAGAGCTGCGGCAGCGAGCCACCTCCAATGACAACGCCCACCACGCGAGCCTGCGGCGCCAGACGTGCCAACAGCGGCAGTTCCACTTCGATGGCGTGCTCTTCGCGGTGGGCCTCCGCGTCCAGTGCGAGACCGGTCACGCCATCGGCAAGCCTGGCGGCCAGATCGGGGTCGGAGGCCAAGTGGCCGCCGGGGAAGAGCCACCGCCGTTGCGGCGCCACGGCCCAGGCTGCCCCGTGCGGCCGATGTCGCGGGCATAGAACAATCGCCGTGTCCGGGATTTTCACGCGCCCCAGCGTCGCGGCGGCAAGACGGCCCGAGTAGACCCAGCCGGCATGCGGCACCATCACGCCCGGCCAGGCCTCGGCAGCCGCCGGCTCGGCCTCCGTGAACAGGGCATCCAACGCGCGCTCGACGTCGCGCGGGCTGGCAGGGTAAAAGCTGCCTGCCACGGCCGGGGGCCGAGCGTCCGAATCGACCAACTCCAGCCGTCCGTGAATCGCGTGTCCCTCGAAGATCCGCAGCTTCGTCTCCGCGTCTTTCCAGGCGTTGGTGGGCAGACCGGCTTTGATGCAGAGTTGTTCGAGCAGGGCCCGCGCGTCCAGACCCGTGCTCGACCGCCACGCTGGGCAGCAGCAGCCCGCGGCGCCGCGCCGCGGGCAATCTGCACGCCGTGTTTGCCGATCGTGACGCACTTCAACCGATCTTCACCCTCGTCGTTGACCGTTTGCGGCATCCAGAGGATCCAGACGTCGACGTCGAGCTGAGGCAGTTCCTTGCGAGAGATGGGATCGAAACGCGGATCGTCGGTGGCCGCGCGATCGGCGGCAACGTCCACGGCCTTGTGCAAGGGAACGCCAAGTTCGACGTGGCCGCAGCAGGAGCGCAGCCGTCCGGCCCGGCGCAACGTGACGAACGCGCCGTAGACGGGCAGATCGGCCATGCCGCCCAATGCTTCGCGGACCGACTCGCCATATTCCCGCCGCACGGCCGCCGCCACACGCTGCCCGGCCGCACGCAGCAGACGCGCCTCTCTGCTCCGGGCTGAACGACAATGGCTGTGCTACCGTCGGGTCGGGCGGTTGCTGTGACGCGTCCATCGTGTACGTTTCTCTCGTGGTACGGATCGCCGA
Organism: uncultured Planctomycetaceae bacterium; assembly: GCA_963789525.1. GTDB lineage: Bacteria > Planctomycetota > Planctomycetia > Pirellulales > Thermoguttaceae > CAVXFB01. The sequence continues at coordinate 275,408 of CAWBLA010000002.1, read as the reverse complement.
ACGGAGGCGACTTGAAATTCACCCGCCGATGCGAATCGGGACGCGCTTTCCGCCCCACGTCCCGGTGGTCTCGTCCCAGCGGCCGGCAATCGGCGTTTGGCAGTAACGACAACGCCCGTCGCGGAGGTCAAAATCGTCGACGGTATAGGCGTCGCGTCGGACGACGACCCGCCGGCAGCCGTGACAATAGGTGTTCTGGTGCGCGGGATCGAAGACGTTGCCGGTGTATACGTAGCGCAGCCCCGCCTTGCCGCCGATGTCATGGGCCGCCCGCAGCGTCGACGGGGGCGTCGCCGCGTCGGTCGGTCAGCTTGAAGTCAGGATGAAACGCCGAGAAGTGCAGCGGCACGTCGGGCCCAAGCTCCGCCACGATCCACTCGCACATCTGCTTGATCTCGTCCGGCGAGTCATTTGCATTCGGAATGAGCAGATTCGTGATCTCCAGCCAGGTTTGACTTTCGCGGGCAAGCCAACGGAGCGTGTCGAGCACCGGCTGCAAGCGGCCGGCACAGTAACGTCGATAGAAATTCGTCGCTGAAGCCCTTGAGGTCGACATTGGCGGCGTCGATGGATTCGTAGAAGGCCGCCCGAGCCGCGGAACTGATGTAGCCGGACGTGACCGCCACGGTCTTGATGCCTAGCGCGTGGCATGCGCGGGCGGTGTCGATGGCGTATTCAGCCCAGATGATCGGGTCGTTGTAGGTGAAGGCCACGCTGCGGCAGCCATGTCGCTTCGCTGCCGCGGCGATGCTCGTCCGGCTCGGCCGCGTTGACACGCCGCCTCGATGTCGCGCGACCGCGACGTGGTCCAATTCTGGCAGAAATCGCAGCCCGAGGTTGCAGCCGGCCGTACCGAAGGAAAGTACAGGCGTGCCCGGGTAGAAATGGTACAGCGGCTTCTTTTCGATCGGATCGATGCAGAAGCCGGTGCTGCGGCCGTAGGTGGTCGACACGATCCGGCCATCGCGACTTTCACGTACGAAGCAAAAGCCGCGATCGCCCGGCCGCAAGGCGCAGCCGCGGGGGCAGAGGTCGCAGACCAGCCGCGTGCCATCGTCCGACTCGTGCCACCAGCCGCCGGCCTTCGAGCCCGCAACGAGCCTTTCTTCCAACGGCGGCGTTGTCACAATTCGCGACATGGATTACGTCCCCTCTCCCTTCGGAGAGGGTCAGGGGTGAGGGCCCTAGGGAAGAAACAACGCACTGTCGCACAGACCTATCCGCTATCCCCGATAATGGGAAGCATATCACGTTTCCTGTCGCGAGGAAATCACACCGCAGGGGCAGGATGGTAGGCCAATCGCTTTCCCATATCAGTTGCTCGCTGCTTGCTGTGACAACGCCGCCAGTAACGCAGCAATCGTCGCCTCCGTGTGCCCGGCCGTCAGGCTAATGCGCAGACACGCCTCGCCCTCGGGCACGGTCGGCGGGCGGATCGCCGGGACCAACAGGCTGCGATCGCGGAGTTTCGCCGCCAGAGAGACCGCCTGCTCGCGCATCTCCAAGTACGATTGGAATGATTTGACTGGCCGACGGGCCAATACAATAACCTCGACGAACGAGTTCACCGCGTAGTTCGCTTGCTTGGGCGAGCAGATGCTCGCGGCGCAACGGTTCGCTCTGGACGATGTCGAGCGCGGCCAGCGCGGCGGCGGCAGCGGCCGACGGACTGGCGGTGGAAAAGACGTACGGCCGCGCACGGTTGACGAGCCATTCGACCAACGGCCGGCTGCCGGCAACAAAACCGCCGATGCCGCCCAGCGCCTTGCTCAACGTGCCGACGCGGACGTCGACGCAGTCTTCGACGCCGAGTTGCTCGGCGACGCCTCGGCCGCGGGCACCGAAGACGCCCGTCGCGTGGGCTTCATCGACAAGCAGCATGACGCCATGCCGCCTGGCCAGATCGGCCAGATTCCGCCAGCGGCGCGAGGTCGCCGTCCATGCTGAACAGGCCGTCGGTGACGATCAACCGCCGCCGGTACGAATGCGAGCCGGCCAACAGAGCCGCCAGCCGTCGGCAGTCGCCGTGCGGATACACGCGGACGTCCGCCCGCGAAAGGCGGCAGCCGTCGAAGAGGCTGGCGTGGTTCTTGCGATCGCAGTAGACGGCGTCGCCCGGCCCGACCAGTGCGGCGATCGTGCCGGCGTTGGCCGCAAAGCCGGAGGGAAACAACAGTGCCGCCTCGGTTCCTTCGAACTCGGCCAAACGTTGCGCCAGCCGCCGGTGCACCGCGGTATGCCCGGTCACCAGCGGACTGGCGCCGCTGCCCCAGCCGTCGCAGGCGACGCTCTCGGCCACCGCCTGCGCAACTCGCGGATCGGACGCCAAGCCGAGATAATCGTTCGAGCCGAAATTGATCAGCTCGCGACCGTCGATCACCAGGCGGGCAGATTGCGGTCCCTCGCGCACCGACAACCGGCGGCGGAGTCGCCGTCCGCTCCAAGATCGGCCAGTTCGTCGTCGATCCAGGACAGGGCGTGCATGAGGGGTAGAGGTCAGAGGTCAGAGAGCGTAATTCAACAAGAGATGGCGGACAATGGCAACCTCATTTAGGGCATACAGTCCCATTTTCGTTGGCACGAAAATCGGGACAGTCCCCCGACCTCTGACCTCTGCCACCGGCCTCTAGCCGCCATCCGCTTCCCGCACGAGCACGCGGTTGCCGTGGACTTCGACCACCTCGATGGCGATGCCGCGGTCGATGGGCTCGCCGGCGGAGAGGACGTCGACCAGCATGTCGCCGAAGCGGGCTTTGCCTCCCGGGGCCAAGAGCGTTGTCGTTGCGCCCGCGTGCCGAGCAACCGGTGAAAATCGACCAGCGCCTCGCGGCGGCGGATGATTTCCGCCTCTTCGCCGGCGGGCGGCTCGAGCATCATGCGTCCCAGCAGAGGCGAGCGCGGAAGACGCTTGCGGAGAAAAACCGCGACCCCGATCAAGCAGAGACCGGCCACCGCGATCGTCAACAACGAACGCTCGAGTTGGTCGAACTGATAATCGTTCTGCGGCCAGATGAACGTCTGGCTGGCGAGGACCAGCGAGGCCAGCACCAGCACGCCGCCGCCGAGTCCGAAGATGCCGAAGCCCGGAATAACGAAGATCTCCAGCAGCAGACAGGACACTCCGGCCACGAAGAGCACGATGGCCAGCCAGTCGGCCGTGCCGCCGAGGTACCGGCTCCAGAAGAACAGCAGGAAGCAGACGGCGGCCACGAAGCCCCCGATGCCGATGCCCGGCGCGTGCAACTCGATATAGAGTGCCGCCCCACCGATGACCAACAGCAGCACCGCGACGCCCGGCGAAGCCAGGGCCTCGATAAGGAAGTCGGCCCAACCCGGTGCGAGCAGTTTCGGGTCGTCGATGCCGTAGTACTGCTTGAACTCGGGGAAGCTTTCGACAAGGCGATTGGCCAGGCGGTAGTCGTCGGCCTGTCGGCCGGTCAGCTTCAGCGGAACGCCCGGGGTGGTCACCAGTGCGCCGCTGATCCCACTTGTCAGGGTCTGGCTGCTCCTGCGAGCTCCTGTTCCGAGAAGTACTCTACGTTGCCGAGCCGGGTCGCCCGAAAGACGTCCATGTGCGGATCGATCATGGCCGCAATCAACGACCACGAGCGGCCCTTGCGTTTGGCGAGTCGGTTCTTGAATGACGTGCCGCACCTGGACCACTTCGTCCGCCGAAAGCTCGTCGGCGCCCGACCCGCCAATGACGGCCTGCGGACTCATCACCAGTTGATCGCAGGCCAAGGCGACGATGGCGGCGTCGGAGAGGGCCTCGTGGGGGATGTAGGCTACCGTCCGCACTTTGGCGGGGTCCAGTTGAAAGGCCAGATAGTCGGCCAGGTCATCGCATCGTCGACGGGCCCGCCGGGGCTGTCGATCCACAGGCAGATGAAATTGACGTTGTTCTCGCGGACCTGCCGCTCGATCATGCGTTTCACCTGGCTGACCGATTCGCCGCGGATCGGCCCTTTCAGGTCGACGCGGACCGCCCGCCAGCCGCCCTCCAGCGACGGATCGCTGCCGACGGCAGTCTGCGGCAAGCCCAGGGCCTTGGCGACGGCTTGCGGATCGACGGCCAGGTAGCGAGCGATGCCGAGCCGCCGGCGCCTCGTTGCCGGAAAATTCGGCCTGCTCGCCGGCCCGCTTCACCACGACCGGTTCCTTCGTCGCTTGCTCCTTCTTCACGCGTGCCAGCCCGTCGGGCGTGACAAATTCGGTGCCGACGGCCGTGTCGACTTGCAGCACCTCGATTGCCGGGTCCAGCATTCCGAGCGCCAGCGCCGCCGGCACGGTCCGCCGGCGATTGGCGATCTCGGTATAGGCGCTGCGGAGGGTCGCACCGATGGTCGGTTCGTCGATGCCCGCCGCGCCGATCGTGGCGTCCGGCGCCATCATGATCTCCTGGCACGCAATGGCGACCAACACCGCATGCCCCTCGATCGACTTCGGCAGATAGGCCACGGTGCGAACGCCGTTGAGATCATCGCCCGAGAGAAAATCGGCCAGGTTATACGCCGCGCCGAACTCGCTGCCGCGGCCGAAGCTCTTCCTCCCCGTCGGCACGTCGAATTGGCAGATTAACACGAGCCGGGCACGCTCTTGGGACGCCTTGTCAATGGCGTTGCGAACGATCTGCCGCGTGCGCGCATAGGTCTGGCCGTCGATCGGCAGTGCGATGTGAACAAAGAGACCGATTTGCCGTGGGCCCGATCCCTCGTTCGCCGCGGTGTGCCCGGACAGACCGCATAGCACGGCCACCACTGCGCCGAAAATCAGCGGCCAACACAACCCGGCTGCATGAGCACCGATCGGCGGCTTGGCGGACATTTCAAACACTCCCACTACCAGATTATAGGCGTAAGGCCCTTACCGTCAAATCAGCGGCAAGTGCGGGGCAACCTGAGCAGTCTGGCGAAGAGTTGCGCCGCACATCGGGCGGCGGCCGTCTGTGTGTTGAGACAGATTCCTAATCCCGCCGCTTGCGGTCGAGATGGCCGCTTCGGTGGATCGTGCGCCACAGCCGAAATCCCAGCAGCGCGCTGGCCACCGCGGCGGCGGCACCCAGAATGGTCACCCACGTCGGCACCTGGCGGCTCAGCAGCAGCGACGCGCCGACGAACAACGCGCTAGCCAGCAACCCCAAGACCAGCCGATTGACCGACGGTTCGAGTCCCCGGTGGTCCAGGTGGATGTCGAATCGGCCGCTCTGCATCTGCTCGACGAGATCGGGAATCGCCCGCGGCAAGACGTCCATCAGGTGATCGAGTTCGGAGTAAAGCCGTTGCAGCTTCCGCAGCCGCCGCCGCACAGAAAACCGCCGCCACGTCAACTTCTTCCGATAGGGCTGCATCACCTCGACGAGATTGAACTTCGGGCTCAGCAGCCGGGCCGTGCCCTCCAACGTAATCAGTGCCCGCAACAACATGGCGATGCGAGCCGGCAGCGTGATGTGATAGCGGCGAATCTGTTCGACCATCTCCTTCAGGGCGCCGCTCAGGTCGAAGCGGTCTAACGGCTGCGTGCCGTAATAGGAAAGGAAATCGGCCACGTCGAGGCTCAGGGCCGCGCGGTCGAGGTCCGGCGGCGTCTTGCCGAGCCGCACGATTATGGCCGTCATGTGCTCCGCATCGAGCGAGGCCAAGGCCGCCAGCAGTTCGGTAACGCTTTCGTGCAGCCGCTCGTCGATCCGCCCGACCATTCCGCAGTCCAGCAGCCCGATCTGGCAGCCGTCCATCGCAACCAGGTTTCCGGGATGCGGATCGGCGTGGTAGAAGCCGTGGTCGAAGATCATCTTCAAGCAAATAGAGGCTCCGCGGCGGGCCAACTCGTCCAGGTCGAGGCCGGGCGGCGGCTGCCGGCCCACGTCGGAGAATTTCGTCCCCTCGAGCAGTTCCATCGTCAGCACGCGGCGGGTCGACAGTTCGAGGTACGTCCGCGGGAAGCGAACCGTGGGGTCACCGCGAAAATCGTGGGCGAACTGGTGGATGTTCCGCGCCTCGCGGCCGAAATCGAGTTCGTGCCGCATCGTCCGCTGATATTCGGCGACGATGGCGGCCGGGCGGTAGTTGCGGAACTCGGGAACCATCTCGGCCAACTGCGCCAGACCGGCCAGGATGTCCATGTCCACGGCCACCTTCTTTTCGATGTCGGCATGGAGCACCTTCACCGCCACGCGATCGCCCGAGCGGAGCCGTGCCCGATGGACCTGCCCGATCGATGCCGAGGCCATCGCCTGGGGCTCGAATTCGGCAAAATGCGTTTCGATTGGACCGCCAAGCTCGGCTTCGATCAGTTTGCGGACCGACGCCGGCGGAATCGGCCGGCACGTTGGCTTGCAGATTTTGCAGCTCGTCGGCGAGGGCCACGCCCACCAGGTCGGGGCGCGTGCTGAGGATTTGCCCGAGCTTGATGAACGTCGGGCCAAGCTCGGCCAGGGCCAGCCGCACCCGCGTTTCCCACGGATGCCGGGCAATGGCCGCTCCTCCCCGCGCTTTCAACAGGTCCTTGGCGAAGTTCGGCCCCAATCGCCCAATCCACGCCGCTAGCTCATACTTGCTCAGCACCGCCAGAATTTCGTACCAGCGTCCCACGTGGCGATAGATTTGTGGAATGCGCGCTGAGCTTCATGGCACGCCGGCGTTCAGGAGAGAAGGACAGGACGCTACACCTTCCAGTTTAGTCACGGCGACGGCCCAAATCTAGTCACAGCGGGTTAGGGGAACTTCGGGTGGCACGGCCCTGAACACCGTGAAGGGCGTGGTACCTCGCGTTTCATACCCGAGGCTTCGTTCTGCGCATGCCGCCCGGTCCCGCCACGCCGTTGCCGTCGGGGACGCTTGCCATTATCATGCTTTTTGGGCACCTTCCACTGCCGTCGCGACGGCGAATACCTGACGACAACCACCGCAATGCTGACTCTGTTGACCAACGATGACGGCATCTTTGCCCCCGGTCTGGCGGCCATCGAACGCGAATTGGAAAAGCTGGGCGAAGTGATCGTTGTGGCCCCCGCCACTGAACAGAGCGGCGTCGGCCATTCCATCACTTACTTGACCCCGCTGATCGTCAAGGAGGTCTTTCGCAGCGACGGCGGCGCGGCGAGTGACCGGCGGCTGGGCTGGGCCGTGCAGGGAAGTCCGGCCGACAGCGTCAAGATCGGCATCCACCAATTTTGCCCTCGTCCGCCAGACCTGGTCGTCAGCGGCATCAACAGCGGGCTCAATGCCGGGATCAACGTACTGTATTCGGGCACGGTGGCGGCGGCCATCGAGGGCGCGTTTTTCGGCATCACCAGTGTGGCCGTGTCGCTGGAGTTTGACGAGCATGCCCGATACGACAAGGCCGCCGCACTGGCCCGGCAGGTCATCGAACGGATTGTCGGACACAAGACGCCGGGAACTCAACTCTATAACGTCAATATCCCGACGGCCGCCCTAGTGGGCACACCCGAGGTCTGCGCGGCGCCGATGAACGTCACCCGCTACGACGACAGTTTCCAGAAGCGGATCGATCCCTGGGGGCGCCCTATTATTGGTTGACCGGCGGTCCGGCGCCGACCGCGGCCGGCCACGAAACCGACCTGTCGGCGTTGGCCAAGGGAAAAGTGACCGTTACGCCGTTGGACTACAATATGACCCGCATCGCGGCCCTTCGGGAAATGGAACACTGGGACTTGCGATTGCCGGAGGACGTCGGCGGCCGCGAGCATTCGCGCCGATGCAGTACGACAAAAAGCGAATAAACAGGAAGGGTAAGACGATGCAAAATCATCGCACGCGAAATCGTTTGGCCGTCGCCGGCACGCCGACGCGATGGCTTCGTGCGCTCGGTACACTGTGCGCGTCCGGGCTGTTCCTTCTGGTCGTTGCCGGCTGTGGCGGCTACACTCCGGCGCCGCCGGAACCTGAGCCGAAACCTGCGGCCGCGGCCCAGCCACCGGCGGCCAAAACGCCGCAGAAGCCGCCGGAGCCGTTGCGGAAGAAAGCCAAGGTTGGCGTCGGCCAGCAGGGGCACTACGGCGGTCTGGGCGTGATTAAGACGCCCATCTCGGCGTACTTCCGCGCCCGCCAGATGATCGCTTACGACATCCAGGTCAAACACTCGCTGGACCTGTTCAAGGCATTGGAAGGTCACGCGCCGAGGACGCAGGAGGAGTTCATGGACCGGATCATCAAGGAGAACCGCATCAACCTGCCGAGGCTGCCGCCGGGCGAGCGCTATTTCTACGACGTGAAAACAGAGCAGTTAATGGTCGAGTATCCGCCGCCAAATTAATCACAGGAACGCTTGCAGCACGTCGGGCGGGGCGGGGCCGTAGCTGTGGGGCTCCATCGTGCACGTCGCACGGCCTTGGCTTAGGCCGCGCATGGCGCTGGAGTAGCCGAAGAGATTAGCCAGCGGGGCGTCGGCGTCGATCACCGTGTTGCGGCCGCGGGTGTGGGTGCGGGTGATGATCGCCCGCCGCTGCTGCAAGTCGCCCATGATGTCGCCCAAGTGTTCCTCGGGCACGGTGACTTCCACCCGCATGATCGGCTCCAGCAGGACGACGCCGGCCTCGCGCAGGGCCTTCTCGAAGGCGTCGCCGGCCGCGTAGCGGAAGGCCAGTTCGGTCGAGCCGGTCTCGTGGACCTCGCCGCCGAGGACCGTGATCTTCACTCGCATCAGCGGAAAGCCGAGTGTCCCGCCCCCTTCGCCCTGTTCGGTGAGGACTTCGACGACCGGCGTCAAGAATTCCTCCGGCAGCGTGACGCCCGGGGCGACCAGCACCGTCACAGGCTTCGCGCCTTTGCCGAAGGGCTCCATCCGGATCCGCACCTTGGCCGAGAGCATTTGTCCGGCAACGTTGCGGTGGCAATCGCCGGCAACCTCGACCGCCTGTTCGATCGTTTCGCGATAGCTGACCCGCGGCTTGTGGACGCGGACGTTCAGACGGAAGTCGCGCAGCAGCCGGTGCTTGATGACCTCGAGGTGCAACTCGCCCATGCCGCTGATCAAGCGTCTGCCCGGTCTCCTCGTTTTCGCGGGCGCGGAAGGTCGGGTCCTGCCGCTTCATCATGTCGAGCACGTCGGCCAGCTTCTTGCGCTCGACCGACGTTTCGGGCTCGATGGCCATCGAGATGACCGTCTCGGGAAACGTGATCGATTCCAGCAGGATCGGCTCTTGCGGGCTGCACAGCGTGTCGCCGGTGATCGAGTGGCGCAGGCCGACGATGCCGATGATGTCGCCGGCGGCGACCGAGTCGACCTGGATGCGGCGGTCGGCCTGGACACGCCATAGCTGCGGGACGTTTTCCTTCTTGTCCTTGCCTGGATTGTAGACGCGGCTGTTGGCCTGCAGCGTGCCCGAATAGACCCGGACATAGTGCAGGTCGCCGTGCCGGTCGGCCTGGATCTTGAAGACCAGCCCGCAGAACGGTTCGTCCGGGTCGGGCTTGCGGACGAGCTTGACGTCGGGCTTCTTCGGATCGATGCCTTCGACGGGCGGAACGTCGGCCGGACTGGGCAGATAATGCTGCACCGCGTCCAAGACCGGCTGCACGCCGATGCCGTCCAGGGCCGAGCCGCATAGCACGGGCACGGCGAGATTGTGGATCGTCGCCTCGCGCAGCACTTTGTGTACCAGCGCGGCCGGCACCGGCTCTTCGGCCAGCATCAACTCGGTCAGTTCGTCGCTGAACATCGAGAGCTGGTCGAGCATCTGGCCGCGCCACAAGTCGGCCTCGTCGCGCAGCTCGGTCGGGATGTCCGACGCGATGATCTCGGCCCTTTGTCCTCGGCCGAGAACGTGAGCATCTGCATGGCCACAAGGTCGATCAGCCCGCGGAAGGCCTCTTTCAGGTGCGGCGGCCCGGCGCCGATGGGCAGATTGACGACAATCGGCTTGCAGTTGAGCCGCGTCGCGGATTTCATCGAGCGTACCGAAGAAATCGGCCCCCTCGCGGTCCATCTTGTTGATGAACGCGACCCGCGGCACGCGATATTTGTCGGCCTGGTGCCAGACGGTCTCGCTCTGGGCCTCGACGCCTTCCCGGGCCGAAAACACGACCACGCCGCCGTCGAGCACCCGCAGGCTTCGCTCGACTTCGGCCGTGAAGTCGACGTGACCGGGCGTGTCGATCAGGTTGATCTCGATGTCCCGCCACGGGAAGCTGACCGACGCGGAGTTGATCGTGATGCCGCGCTCCTGTTCCTCCGGGTCGTAGTCGGTGACGGTAGTGCCCTTGTCGACCTCGCCCACGCGGTGGCTGAAACCGCTGTAGAACAGCATCCGCTCGGTCACGGTGGTCTTGCCCGCGTCGATATGGGCAATCACGCCGATATTGCGGAGGTGGTGGAGGTCCGGCATGGGAACGATGGTGGTTCGTAGTTAGGGTTCAGATTTCGGGGGGCTGATCCGATTTTCGTGTCAACGAAAATGGGACTGTCCCCTTGCGCCGGGAAACAGGCCCATCGTCAGTGACCCCGCGGCGAAGGATTTATGGTAGGGGGATTGGCGGAGTTGGTCAACCGTCGCGCCGCTGCCGCACCGCGCAACGGTTCTGAGAGGGGGAGTGCCCCAAGTTTCGTTTCCGCGAGAATGGGACGGTCGCCATAGCGCACCCGGCCGTAGCGCGCTTACGTCAGCAGTGCACGCGTTTTCGGGCGATTTTCTTGGACCAAGGCTGAAGATGGGACCACGGGAACGGCGCGAAGCCGGAACAAGAAGCCCGATTGCGCCGACAGCGAAGAGCGCAATGGTGGAGGGTTCGGGAACGGGTGTCATCGTGAAACTGGCGGTCTGCTGGTCGAACTTCAGGTAGGTTGGGAAACCCTGCGGATCCGCCGTCCACGGCTGGATCAATGCCGGAAATCGTGAAGCTGCTGACGGGGGACGAGAACAGATAATGGGCCCCACTCTCAAGTTGAACGCTCTGGTCGGCGAACTGAAGCAGGTATTCCCGTCGGAGTCAGGCAGGGTCGAAGGGACCCCCACTTCAACGAACAACCCGCTTGTTGCCTGATAGTCGAAGGCGCTTACCATCGGTGGGTCGAACCACGCGCCGGTGCCAGGGACATTCGCGAAGATCCAAGGTTGAGGTTCGGCCGCCGGCTCTTCGCCGGACGGCGGAAGGGACGGCAAAAATGGCAACTCCTCCCGAAGACCCGCAAAATCGATCCGAAAGTTGTCGAGCAACAACATCAGTTCGCTTACAGGAAATGGTTGGCTTGTCACCGAGAACGTCAAAGGCTCGGTGCCCTGAACGTAGATGTCCTGCGTCACGTGAGTCCAAGTCTCACCCATACCCATTTCGGTTGCCTGAAGCGAAAGGCTCTGCAGTGTTCCGAAGGAACATTCAGCTTGCTCCGAAGATATATGGGCGAGCGCACAGTAATCGAAGGAGAGTCGGTCGCCGGGATTCAGCGATAGGGTCTGCTCTACGCTGGCGTGGTCCGGTACATACATCGGAGGCAGCGTGGGATCGAGGCCGGGCTCTTCGCGAGTCGTGGCGGTCAATCTCAACATGGAGATGCCGTCAGTCGGCAGCAGATCGCCGTACGACGCCACGACCTCCACTTGGACGCCCGCAGTGGTCCAATCGGCCAATCCGTTTTCGAAGCTGCCATTGACCAGGTCCTGCCCAACGGCAATGGTGGGACACAGGACCGTTACCAGCAAATAGAGTGCTCCCGTAGCCGCATGTAATAGCCGTCCTCTTAACGTCTGACCGCTAATCCCACCGACATGATACCGATCGATGCTCGCCTCGGACGTTTTCCGAAGGTCTCGCACTCATCCCGTGCCTCGCCGTCGGTGGCTGCGGTTGCCAAGTCCTAGATCACGCGATTCCTCGCCGCCACGCGCAGCGCAGCACGCGGCGGATTGTGTACAAAGGAAGATACCCAGCCCAAGAACGGCTCGCGACAAGTTGATCTCTTGCACGCCGAGCAAAGGGGAATGGGTACGTTGACGCTGCCTCGCGATTTGAGCCGCAGGCTATTCTTGTTCATGTTACGTGCCACGGCCATGCGTAGGCGAGCAGACACAGCCCCCCACAACGACCAGCATCGCGCTGAGCGATGTTGTCGATCCTAACCGAGCGGCGTCCGCGTCGCACAGGGTGACGGCGTTTGCCCCGATCACCGATTGGCCATCGAAGTCAAAACCGGCGGTGCTCGCGACGTCTCCGCGGACCGCAGAGCCCTGTGTGGCAATACTGCCTTCACCACGAAGTTGGCCGCGCACCGATTCGACGACCAGGTTTGAACACGCAATCAACCGCGCCCATCAGTCGTAGCGCCGGGGTGGATCGTGATGGTTCCCGCAACGTTTATTGTCGGGTCGTTGTAGAAATGCATCGTCGACTGGATGGCGGCATTGCCGCCGACTGAGATCGAGCGGTTGAGATTCGTCGTGAGGCCCGAGCCAAACACCTCAAGATCGTCGCTATACTCGGTACGCGCACACAAGGCGACACTGTGGGCGTCTCCCGCGGCGACAGATACGAACGTCCCATCAGGAACGCTGCATTGGCCGTGGTCGTTTTGCCCCATGCGTGCAACGAGCCATCGGATGCGATCGCCAGATTGTGTTCGTATCCGGCGGCAATGGCAGTGTACGTGCCGGTCGGCAACGTGTTCATTCCATAATTTCCGCTTCCCCAAGCCAGAAGCGTGCCGTTAGACCGGACGGCGAGACTATGATAACCATCGGCCGCCACGTCCGTGAATGTGCCGGAGGGGCTGCTCGCTTGGCCATAGTTGTTGCGGCCCCAGGCGACGATCGTTCCGTCGGACCGAATCGCCAGATTGTGAGAGCCTGATGCGTGGGCAATGGCCGTGAAAGCACCGTAGGGAACTTCAGCCTGGCCATTATCGTTGTACCCCCAGGCTATGATCTGTCCGTTGGAATCGGCCAGCGTTCCCGAATCGCCCCGTACGACGGATACGATGCCGACAATCAACAAGATCGCGGTCGGCCCTACGGAAAAAAATAAAACTCTAGAGACCGTGGCCAAGCCAGAAACCTCGAAGTGCAACCGATTCACTTTGCGACTCCCATTGAGGGCGACTTGCCGCCTAGATCAGAGCTAGTGCAAGGCGACAAATGCCTGCCGACGAAGGACCTGTTGGGCGAGCCCAGGAGAATTGGGCACGATAAGAAGCACACTGACCTCGATCCAGGACTCAATCAGAGTTCGGATGACCGTGTGCTACGCTGCCTAAGTACTGAAGAGCTAAAACGCACGCAAAACATCGCACGCAAAACGTCGCTGATTCTAGCATCCCCTTCAATTCTGTCAATATACCCCCCCCTAAAATCACCGCAGCGGTCGCATGACGCCGGCAAGCAGTGTAACCCACGTGACGGTGTTCTGCGACTTCTATCAGTTCACGACAAACTTCGTCACAGCTCGGAGACTACCCGGTAGTCTATCGCGGACCTCGCAGGTCGAACCGAAGCCAAGACTCGCGCGCGATGGCAACCCGCAGGACCATCGTGTCCGAAGAGACTCGCAAACAGCAGGAGGAGGTAGCCTGTTACCGACGGAAGAAAGCACTAGCGAATCGTGGCGGCGGTTCGTTCTTCGACAATTCGTCGGACGGGGCTTCAGATTCCTTCATTCCGACGGACGTTGCGCCGGCATCCCGCGTCAAAGCGGCTCCGACAGTTGGGCAAACCACAACAGCGGTCGCAGAACCCATTCGTGTTCGGCAACTGGTCGACCGCCGGGCAGCGCCCCAAACCGCCGCGGCCGATACGATTGCCAAGCGATCCGGCCCTCTCAGAATTGAATTGCCCTCGAAGAAGGTACTCTCCGACTCGGCGCCGTCCTTCACTGCCCCCGTGCAGTGGCGGCAGAAGTTTTTTCCGCAAGGAGTCGATGTCTACGTCGCCAGGCGAGGCGGCAACGTCGTGCAAGGCGTCTTTGCGCTCAATAAGTCGAAGCCGCATGGCGCATCGGCGACGCTTCACGACAACGGTCGCCTGAAGACGATCGCATTTTACAGCGAAGGAAGGCTCAATGGACCGGTGCGAACTTGGACAGACGAGAAACAGCGGCTGCTGTACGCCGAGTATAGGAACGGCGATAAGCAGGGGCTGGTCTGCCTATACCGCCAGGAGAAACCGTGGCTGGTGCAAGAATGGGATCGGGCCAAGCTCCAACGCGAATATCTCGTGAGCTGCGATTCCGAGTCGCCGGCCGTGCTGTCCTCCGTCGATATCCAAGGCAATCGCGCGGAGCTGGCGGACGCGCTGGGGCAACTCAACGATCTCGAAGAAGAGATGCGGCTCGAGCACTCCCGGATCCGATCCGAAATATCAAGGTGGGCTTCCCGAGAAGATCGTCGGGTCAAGCAACGGAGGCTGACGCAACACGGCGCCGGCCATCGCTCCCCTGCAGAGGCCACGGATGCGATGCGTGCCCGAGAGCTGGAGGGGCAATGGCAAGCGGCGCTCGACAGGTCGACCGATTGACGCTGGGTTCCGCGCCGTGGCGTCCCTTGCCGGCCGCGCGACGACGGGTGGCTATTATGGTTCCATGACGTGCTCTCTTGCCGCGCGATACACTTCGCTGTCTTCCGGGGCGCGTTTCGACAATCTGCGCGAAGATCTCCTTGCGCGATTGGGCTTCAGGGGCAGCAGCTTGTCTGCGCAGGCGTACGCCGCATGGCACCATTTCAGCGTCCGGCACGTTTCAGCCGCGGCGACCACCTCGTTGTCTTTCGACAATTCGTCGAACCGGGCGCTGGCGCGCGAGGCGGAGGGCGCCGGCATCAGTTCCGCTGCTTCCTTGTAGACCCAATAGGCGCAGCAGAGTTGGTCGTTTCGTTCGTGCTCCTGGGCAATGTCCCACAACTTCTTTGCCGCCGGCTCGTTGAGCACTGCGGCATAGACGGGCCGGCGCTGAGCTTCGCCACGTGAGCCTCGATCTTCGTTCCCACGCCGGGCAGACCGCCATACTCATCGACGAACTGCTCGTACTTCTGAAACATGCCTGCGATATGCCGGTCCATCCCTGAAGACCCCATGGCCGTCCAATCAATCGGCTTGTCAAACGCGGGCTCGGGAGCAGTGTCTTCGCCTGACGCGTAAGCGCCGCCGGAAGCCAACTCGCGGTCCAGTGCGTTGAGCTTGGATTGGGCCTCGGACCGAAGATCGTCGAGTTTCTTCTTGGCGGCTTCGGAGCTTTGCGTGGGCGTTCGCGTCGATGCGAGGCGCAGCGTAGAGCAGGCCGGCCACTCGGACGTCGCCACGCGCCAAGGCCTGGTCCGCGATTTCCAGCCGGTTGGCGTCGCTGTTGGCTTTGGCCAGCAGCTTCCGCTGTCGCGCCAAGGCTGCGCCAAGAGCAGCCTGCTGACGGACGAGCGCCCATGACGCGGCGCCGCTATGCGCTGCGGACGAGCGGCTGCGTGCGCCCGCCCCGGGCGCACAGATTCGGCCCGCTCAACCGCCTTCGATCGGCCCATTGAAGAACCACGCGATGCCGATTGCCAGCATCAAGGCGCGGCAGAAACAACGGTCCATCGCAATCCCCCCCGATGTTGTATTACAAAGCACCCAGCACAACGTCCATGCTAGCGAATGGGCGTCTCGTGGCAACCCCTGCCCTCCTAAAGCGTCTCCGAGTTCCTGGTGAGCAATGTTTCGACCGTCACTGCCTCGCAATTAGTGCAGTCCAGGCAGCGGACGCACTGCAAGCCATCGACACGCTGTTCGGGCCCCTGGCCGCCTGTGCACAGGCTCCGACAGCGCTGGCATCCCGCGCAACTCCTGCGATTAAACCCCAGGAAGAGCACGGATACGCGATTAAACACCGTGTATATCGCTCCCAAGGGGCAAAAGACCATGCACCATGGCCGCCAGACGAAGAATATCGTCACCACGAATACAACGAGGATCGCTGTCTTCGTGGCGCTCGGCCAGGCGACCGGCCCGCCAGCCAACGCCGTCTGAGCCGTGTAGGGCAAGGCCGCCTCGACCGCGCCGGCAGGGCAAAGCCGGCAGATGAACAACGGATGTGCGTCGCCCCAAAGATACGGAACGACCAGCACCAGACCTACCAGCACCACGTAGCGAAACCAGCCGGTCCAGGCCGGAAGAGTGAACTTCGGCGTGGGAACCCGTGCGGCAAGGTCCTGCAAAAATCCGAAGGGACATGCCCAGCCGCATACGAAGCTGCCGAACGACGCGCCGACAACCAGTAACATCCCCAACGCCGCGAAGGGAATCATGTGCAGGGCGCTGAAGTTCGCCAGCACGCCGATCGGGCAGGCAAATGTGGCCAACGGGCATGAGTAGCAGTGGAACACCGGCCCGCAGACCGTGTGCAGCCGAAGCAGCAGCGGGTCGAGCCACGCCAGCAAGAAGCCTGCCTGCACCCAGCCGCGCCATCGGGCAAGTCTGGTTGCCGCGCTCCCCGAGGTTTTTTTGGCCATGGACGCCATGACCTCCTTTCACTTCACTCACGAGGGGCAGAGCGCGGGCCCTTTGCCGCTGTACGTTCGCTTGAGTTGGCCGGAGACGCAGCGCCACGCCGCCGAACGTTACTTCGCGCGTCAACGCCGGCTCGCATTCGACCGTGGCAATTCGGTCGATCCGCGTGATCGTCTTCTTCGTAAACGCCGGCTGCCTGCCGAAGGGACCATTCTGTCCGAAGGGACGGCCGGGCATCAACCCGGTGGGCACATTGATCGTCGTCTTCGTCTCTCGATCCTCGACGACCGTCGCGCTGTGAAACATCGTGCCAAACACAAGCGACGCCAAGCCGAGGAGCACCAACAATCCCGGCACGACCGCTCGTCGAACGACAGGCCACATGGCCGGCTCCTTACAAGTATTGCGTGCGTCCCCGACGCATCGTTTGCGCGGCGAGCGTGGCGCGTTGGGAACGCTCCCCGGTATCTCGCGAAAAATGGCGGAGGTGAATGGGAATCGAACCCACCTGCGACCCTTACGGGCCGCACACTGGTTTTGAAGACCAGGGGCACCACCAGGGACCAGTCACCTCCGAAACGTGTTTCCTCACGTGCTTATCGGACGCATCCGCGCTGAAACGCGGACAAATGTCGCAATGGCTGGCCTCAGGCTAACAAACCCGGACGGCAGCGTCCAGACATCGCGTCAGACGGTAGTCGCGTCAGACTTCGCAGACTTGCAGGACGGATGCTCCGTCGGCCGCTGGACCGTCGTCTTGGCACATCGCCCTCATCTTGGCCCTCTCCCAGAGGGAGAGGGGATCGTCGGTTTTCAATGGCCAGCCGGCGCCGGCGCTCAACGCCCGGCCTCCTGTCGATCGTGCTTTGCCCCCCGTCTGGCGACTAACGATGCGATGATGGCCACCGCGAGCAACCCAGCGACAATTGCCAGCTTCATCCACGTAGCGATGACATGCCCATTCTCGGGTGCAAAAAAATAGTCGGCGATCATGTTGCCGCCGAGAAATGCCAAGACGGCCGCCAGCCCGTAATGAAGATACTCGAACGTGTCCATCACGCCTGCCAGCAGAAAATACAATGCCCGCAGGCCGAGGATGGCGAAGATGTTGGACGTAAAGACGATGAATGGGTCCGTCGTGATGACGAGGATGGCTGGCACGCTGTCAATCGCGAACATGACGTCCGTGCCCTCGATGACCAACAGGACCAGGAACAAAGGCGTGATGTACGTCCGACTATTTTCGCGTACGAAGAACGCATGGCCGTGCTCCTGGTGATCGGCGCGAGTGACAGGCAACAGCCGTCGAGCGACTCGCAGCACGAAGCTTCGCTCCGGGTCCACTTCGGCGCCGCTGTTCAGTGTCAGCTTGACTGCCGTATAGAGCAACAACAGCCCAAACAGCAGTTTGACCCATTCGAAATAGTGGATAAGTTGTGATCCGGCCAGCACGAAGGCCAGCCGCAGGACGATCGCGCCGAGAATGCCCCAGAACAGAACCCGATATTGGAAGCGTGCCGGAACGCGAAAGAAGCGAAAGATCACGGCAAAGACGAAGACGTTGTCCATCGACAGCGTCCACTCGATGACGTAGCCGGTCGTAAACGACACACCGGCTTCGCTGCCGAGCCAGAGCCAAACGATGAGATTGAACGCGGCGGCCAGTCCGCACCAGAACGCGGTCCAACCGGCCGACGCGGCGAACGTCGGCGCACGATCGTGCCGGTGGAACACGAAAAGGTCCAACGCCAGCAGAACGGCGACCAGGCCCCCGAAGGCCAGCCAATGCCAGACAACGACTTCCGACGCCAAATTGACCCCGCTTGTGCAAAACCGAGTGGCAAGTTATTTGTAGAGCCTTTACGATAGACGCCTGAGCCGAGAACCGCAAGCTGGAAGGCGACGGTGACTGAAATGACGACCGACTTTGACCGATACGACAATCCGCTCCTATCTCGCTACGCGTCGGCCGAGATGAGCCGGCTATGGAGCCCGCAGCGAAAGTTCAGCACGTGGCGGCGGCTTTGGGTGGCGCTGGCCGAGGCCGAGGCGGAGCTTGGTCTGCCGATCACGCCCCGGCAGATCGAGCAGTTGAGGGCCCACGTCGACGACATCGACTTCACGGCCGCCGCCCAGTATGAAGAGAGGCTCCGGCACGACGTGATGGCCCACGTGCATGCCTATGGCGACGTTTGTCCCGAGGCCCGGCCGATCATCCACTTGGGAGCCACCAGTTGCTACGTGACCGACAACACCGATCTGCTCTTGCTGCGCGAAGGTTTGCAGATGATCACCCGACGGGTGGCAGGGGTCATCGACGCGCTTGCCGCGTTCGCCGCCGAGCATCGCGACCTGCCCTGCCTTGGCTTCACGCATTTTCAGCCCGCACAGCCCACCACCGTCGGCAAGCGGGCGTGTCTTTGGGCCTACGATTTCGCCATGGATCTGGCCGAGATCGAGCGCCGCCTGGCCGCTCTGAGGGCGCTGGGCAGCAAGGGAACCACCGGTACACAGGCCAGCTTCCTCGAACTCTTCCACGGCGACCATGCCAAGGTGCGTAAGCTCGACGAACTCGTATGCCGCAAGATCGGTTTCGAGGCGGCCTATGCCGTCAGCGGTCAGACCTATTCGCGAAAGATCGATTCGCAGGTCCTCGGCGCACTGTCCGGCGTGGCCCAAAGCGCGCACAAGATGGCCACCGATCTGCGGCTCTTGGCCCATCGCAAGGAAGTGGAGGAACCGTTCGAGAAGGACCAGATCGGCTCGTCGGCGATGGCCTACAAGCGCAACCCGATGCGGAGCGAGCGGATTTGCGCGTTGGCCCGATTCATCACGGCGCTGGAGTCGAGCGCGGCCCAAACCGCGTCGGTGCAGTGGCTGGAGCGGACGCTCGACGACAGCGCCAATCGCCGACTGACGCTGCCCCAGGCGTTTTTGGCCGCCGACGCCGTGCTGATCCTTTGCCGGAACGTGGCGGGGGGGCTGGTCGTGTATCCGAACGTGATTGCCGCCCATTTGCAGGCGGAATTGCCGTTTATGGCAACGGAGAACATCCTGATGGCTGCCGTTGCGGCCGGCGGCGATCGACAAGACCTGCACGAGCGAATCCGTCGGCACAGCCAAGCGGCGGCGGCGATGGTCAAAGAGCAAGCCAAGCCGAATGATTTATTGCAGCGCCTGGCCGCCGACCCGGCGCTGGCCGGCGTCGATCTGGCGGCGGAATTGAAACCATCGAAGTTCGTCGGCCGGGCCCCGCAGCAGGTCGACGAGTTTCTGGCCGAGGTCGTGGCCCCGATACGGGCAAAATATTCCAAAAAGCCAGCGTCCGTCGTGGAAGTTGTCGTGTAGCGATAATCGCCGATGATGACACGTCGACGTTGAGCTTACAGCCCGTCCCAGTGGCCGCAACGGCCGACTCGACCGTCGCGCTCTGTCTCGCCTTGGCGCAGCCGAGCGGCCAGTCCGATCTTTTATTGACGGGAAAGCGGGACCGTTGCCGGCGGGACTATTCGTCGCGCCTACATCACGCCGCCGCGGCGTTTGGCGATCTCATCGCGGAACCGCGCGGCCCGTTCGTATTCTTCCGATGCCACGGCGTCGGCAAGCTGCTCGGCCAGCGTCTTGCCCACGCGGTATTCTTGCCGCAGCGATTCTTTCATGACACCGAGCTGGCCAACCAGTTCGTCGTCATTGAATCGTTCCTCGGCTCCAAATTTTGCGAAGACTTCCCGCATCTCCTCCAAGCCTTGATTGATTGTCTCGATCGCCGCTTCGGCGTCCGATTCGTGCAGTTGCAGCAGGGCCGAGGCTTGAATGCGATGGAAGAGCACGAAGGGGCGGTACTGCTCGTGCGAGATCGTCCACTGCTCGTTCGGCGAGTGATCCGCGACGAAGTCCATCAGCGCGAGCGTATAGTCGGCGTCGGCCACGGCCTGGGCGAACTGCCGCAGCGCCAGGCAACAAATGCGGCGGTGGTAGAATTGCAGGAACTCGCGGTCGACCTCCATGCACTGCGTCTCGTTGAGCGTGAACGATTCGCTTTCGACGCGTTGCAACTCTCGCAGCCAGTCGAGACACGTATCGGCCCCGCCGGGATGCTCGCCGTCGGGCCGGCCGGTATACTCCATCTGCAGCACGCCCATTTCAATCCGCATCTGCAATACCTCGCGGCCGTCGCTCGCGCGGACCGACCGGGCGGCAATCGCCCCGGGCTTAAAGGGCCATTGGCGGAGCAAGAAATCAATGTCCTGCGGTTCGTGCGACTCAGCCATCGTAGTGTCTCAACGTTTCATCACGGACCCAAGGTCTCCCCTCGATGCCGGTCCTCTGTCCATCATCCCCACCGATGTATCTTACCGGATTGACACCACGGCTGACAGGCTGGCAATTGCCTCACTGCACAATCGACCATTGCAGTCGGTTCCTGGAGCTGAGCCGGGAGACTCGATTGGGGCCGGTTGTCAGCCCTCGGCGGCCGTGCGGCGTCCGCGCTTCTTCTGAGATTGTCGCCGCTTATGCTCCAGGCGGCGATCGACCGACGCGCGCGTTGGGCGCGTCGGCTTGCGGCGGCGAACGGGTTGGGCCGCTTCGGCGATCATACGGCGCACCTTCTCAAGGCAGTCCGCCGCGTTGCGGCCGGCGTCGCGAAAGCGCTGGCTGGTGACCAGCAGGTCGCCTTCGGCAGTGATGCGGCGCCGTTGCTTGGCCAGCAGACGCTGCCGCACGCCGACCGGCAGGCTCGGGCTGGTTGTTGCTGGCCAGCGAAGCTCCGCCTTGGTGCTGACCTTATTGACGTTCTGGCCACCAGGCCCGCTGCTTCGGCTGAACGTAAACCGGAACTCGCGCAAGGGAACTCGAAGATGTGGTGTGATAACGAGCATCGGTGTTGCCATCGACTGCGACCGGAACGGCCTGTTGTTGCCTACGTGGCCGCCATAAGCGTCTGAAACGCCTCGCGCGCGTGCTGCAACAGGCCGGGATAATCGGCCGTTTCGACTTCCTCCCCCAATAGCTCCACGTCGTAATAACCTTGGTATCCGCCGGCCCTCAGGGCCGCGACAATCTCTGTCAGAGGAACGATGCCCTCGCCCAGCCGGCAGCGGTTCTGCTCGCCATTGGGGGGTTGCCGCGCGTCGCTTAGCTGAACCAACGCCACGGGCGAAAGCATGGCAGGGAGCCGCTCGACAAGCCCTTGTTCCAGTCCAACGTGATACGTGTCAAGCACCAGTTTGACGTTGGGGGCTGCCACGGCATCGAGCAGTTCCAGCGTGTCGTCGAGCGAGGTGAGAAACGTCCACTGCCGAGCGCATCCCCGATGCATCGGCTCAAGAGCCAGCGTGACGCCTGTGCCTTCGGCGATCGGCGCCAATTGGCCGAGCGCGGCCTGGACGAGCTGCCGGGCGTGGTTGTGGGTGTGCCCAGCCTGGGGACCCGTGCAAATTGCCAACGTGTGGCAGCCCAGTTGCGCCGCGGTGTCGACGGCCTCGGCGGCATCGTCGACGCTCTCGCGGAAACTGCGACCGTCGCCGCCGGTAAATCCGCCCGCCCAGAACAGGTGCGAAACCTTCAGCCGGCTCTGCTCGACCAATTCGCGGCCTCTCGATGGGCCGCAATCGGACAGCTTCTGACGCCATACGCCGATCGCGGAAATCCCGGCGGCCGCATACCGCGTCACGTCATCTTCGAATGACCACCGAAACGTGGTCGTCTCATTCATCGAAAGCTGCGGCATCCGCGTTGCTCCACCCGTAAAGAACTGCCTCGGCACCCGTATCGTGCATCGAGGCGAGTAGGGTATAATAGCCCCCACCAGCGGCACGTTCAAGCGGCGCGTTCAAGATGTGAGTACGGCGAATGGGACAGTCCCATTTTCGCTGACACGAAAATCGGGACAGTCCCCACGGACGCGACGCATATCTCCCCCATTCGCGCCAATTCAACAAGCCTCAGTGTCAGTTCTGTGCCACTGAGGCATTGTAGCGACTGCGGCGATTTCCAAGAACTCCGGTTGTTCCTTCCTCCAACGCAGACGTAAGGTGGCTGACCGAATTGGTGGTCTCGGACGTGGAATGGCGCAAAAACCGGCCTTCATACGGCTAAACCACACATTTATTTAATGGCCCCCCTTGCATTTGTCGAAGGATCAAACATACTTGACTACAATCTTACAGGGCGCGAGCCCTGACAGATGGGCTTCTGCAGGTTCCTGCCCCACCTGCGGAGGCCTTTTTTTTGCGCAGCGCCACCTCGTCTGCTTCGCCTTGGCCTGGCGAGATTTGTCCGCGTTCCCCGCCAGCGCGGCACCACAAAGTGCCATTGACCGTGGTGGCTGCATCCGACTACGCTAGCGGCCCATGCGGTCGTCCTAATTGTTGTCTGGAGACCAGGTTGGGGACTGTCCCGATTTTTTGTGGCAGGAGGCCACAAAAATAGGACGGTCCTCTTACGAACCACCGGTCGACACAGAATTGCGTACAGGCCCCAGGTTGGAAGGAGGGCGTCTATGCACATACATCCCGAAACGTTCGTCCCGTTGGAGAGGGCCGGGGACGAGATTCCTCCGTATCGGCCAACCCACGACCTGGTGGATGGCTTCATCGACTCGTACCATCGTTGGCTGGCGGCCTGCCCGATCAAAGACGGTATGCTGATCCAGATCAAGGACCGTCGCTGGTTCGGAACTCCGATTCCCGGATGGCTTCGGCGAGAAGACGCGCTGAAGCTCTACGAACTGGCCTATTTTTCCACGGGCGACATTCTGGAACTGGGCTGCTACCAAGGGCTGAGCACGTCCATCCTCGCTCGGGCGACCCTCAACTCCGGCCGAGCAAGGCGTATTGACACCGTTGACCTCGATCCGTTCTGCACCGGCGCCACACGGCGACACCTGCGCTCGCTCGGGCTGGACCGAAACGTCACGGTGCATCGTGACGACGCGACCGCCGTGGTTGCCCGATTTGCCGCGCAAGGCAAGCGTTTCGGATTCGTGTTCATCGACCACTCTCACGTCTACCAACCGGTGTATGACGTGTGTCGGGGACTCGCCGATGTTACGGCGCCGGGCGGCTTCTGCCTCTTTCACGACTTCAACGACTCCAGGAACCGGGATCCCAACGACCATGACTACGGAGTGTACCAGGCCGTCACGAACGGTCTGGATCAAGAGCGGTTTCAATTCTGTGGGATCTATGGCTGCACCGGTCTGTACCGCGCGGTTGGAAATAAAGAAGCAGGGCACGCACCGGGCCCCATGCAATCGCGGTTGCGCATCGAACAACACGCCGCGACGTCATCGCCGCTGGCAGGACTGCAATGCTCGTCGATTTCCGGAAAGAGACCGTAAACGTTGCTCTTTGCCGGCTCATTCGTCGATAGAATTCTCTTCACGTTCGCTCAACTTCCGGAGGCGCACGATCAATGTCTTGCCCACTCGTGGACGACCTGTCTTGCCTGATTCGCGTTCCGTTACGCGACTTAGGGGAGATTGCAGATCCCGCATTCGCTGGAATTCTGGTTCCGGAGTCCGCGGCACACAGCCAAAAGACCGGGATTACCGCGCAGTTCCTGGACAACGCCGAGGTGTACCATAAAAAGTATGCCGCGACGGCTTATTACAAGAGCCTGCTGGACAAAGCATTCGGGCTTCTGGGCAATGTTCCGGCCGACGCGAATGTTCTGGATCTCGGCTCCGGGGCCGGCAACACCATCTTTCCTTGCCTGGAACTTCTGCCGCAATGTCGCATCGTGGCAACCGATCTTAGTCCGAACCTGCTTCGCATCCTCTCCGACGAGTTGAGGAAAGCAGGAGTTGCTTCAGGTCGCGTTGCGCCGGTGTGCCTTGACGCGACTCAGGACGTATTCGGTGCTGCCACATTCGACGTCGTCGTTGGGGCTGCCATCCTGCATCATCTGATCGATCCACGTCTCGCCATCCGCGCGGTCGCCAATGCGCTGAAGCCGGGCACATCCGGCAGATTTTTCGAACCGTTCGAAGCCGGCTACATGATTCTTTGCATTGCGTACGCCGAAATACTACGGCAGGCCGACGCCATCGACGGTGCCGTCCGCAAGCCATGGTGGCAGCCGCGACGAGGCAGGCGGGGATCAGCTTCGATCGATGCGATTGATCCATCGGTGCGGAGCTATCTGGAGAATATGGTTGCCGACTGCCGATTGCGAGCGGCGACGGACCGGTCGGCGGAGATCTATCGCCTGGTGGACGACAAATGGCTGTTTACACGCCACTATCTTGAACAGTGTGCCAAGGAATGCGGGATCAGAGAGGTCCTGACCTATCCGCTTTGTGGTCTCGAACGGCCCTTCAGTAACGTTGTGAAAACGCACTTGGGATTAGCCCTCGACCGTGGCCCAGATGCCCTTCCGACGTGGGCCTGGGAGATTCTTGCACACTATGACGCGCTACCGTCTCCCGACCTGAAGCACGACATGCCGCTGGAAGCCTGCATCATATTCAGAAAGTAGCGGCTCCCCCGACAGCGGGCGAGCCGGTCGATGCCCGACACGCGCGGGGTTCTCGGCATCGGCTTCCACAAGGTGTCGACAAGTCGTACTGCCTTCTTGGTCACAGACTACGCCGCCCCGGCCGTCTGGCCGCAATCGGCAATAACGATCTTCGCCTGCGGCGCGCCGGATTCTGCCCCGTAGCTTTCGATCTTCTTGACCACGTCCATCCCCTCGACGATCGCGCCGAAGACGACGTGTTTGCCGTCGAGCCAGGGCGTCTTTTCGGTGCAGATGAAGAACTGTGAGCCGTTCGTGTTGGGTCCGGCGTTGGCCATGCTGAGGATGCCCGGGCCCGTGTGCTTCAGGCGGAAGTTTTCGTCGGCGAACTTCTCGCCGTAGATCGACTTCCCACCGGTGCCGTTGTGGCGAGTGAAATCGCCCCCCTGGCACATAAATTGGGGAATAATCCGATGAAAGGTTGAGCCTTTGTAACCGAACCCCTTTTCGCCCGTGCATAATGCGCGGAAGTTCTCCGCCGTCTTCGGTGCAACGTCGCTCCGCAGTTCGATGACGATCCGTCCCAGCGGCTTTCCGTCGGCGGTAATGTCGAAGAAACAGCGGGGAAGCGTGCCGGCAGACGCCGGGCCTGCCGATGAAGCATTCTCAATCGCCATGCCAATCCTCCAAAAAGTCCTGTTGGTGAATTCTCCTGCCAAATGTGCCCGCCCCGGGCCAGCCGCTCGCAACGAAGCACTGACAGCCATGTTGCTATAACACATCGACGGTGTCCGGGTCAACCGCCGTTGCCTCGGCAGATCGCGCGAATCCGGACACTGTTTCAATCTTTGTGTCGGCAGAGGTGCGGCGTCCAAGGGGACAGTCCCATTTTCGCTGACGCGAAAATTGGGACAGTCCCCAAATTTGGACCCGATAGCCGGAGAATGACGTAAAATGGAGTGGCAGGCGACCGAAGTAATGGCCAAGCAATTCTCCCCGCGCCAAATCGGAATCGACGAGACCGCGCCGGCAACAAGCGAGCCGGTCGCGGCCAAGATCGTTTGCCGTCGTTGCTACAAGGTCCTCGACGCGGGCGACAATTTCTGCCGTCATTGCGGCACGCCGGCCAGCAGTCCGGACCAATTGCCCGACAACCTGGCAATGACCTTCTTGGGGCGACACCCTCCGGCCTTCGGCAACCGGGATGGTCGGAGAGTCCCTGGGTCGTGCTGCCGATGCTTTTCCTGGTGCTGGGCCCGTTGGCAATTCCGATGCTCTGGCGGAGCCGGCGTTTCTCAGTCGTATGGAAGAGCGTGCTGACGGCGTTGGTCCTTGTCCTGACGGTGGTGCTACTCTGGCAAATTTGGGCGACGATGAAGCTCATACTGTCGCCGCTCGACCAGTTGGAGAAGATCAACGGCTATTGATTTCGCTGCGAAGTCTCATTCGTGGCCCCTGCGGCTCAGAGCGTCCGAGATCAACGCCGTCAGTTCCGCTTCGACCTTCGGCTGAAACGGAGCCGGAAGAAAATAGGCCTGGTGCGACGTGTCGCCTTCGTATCCTCCCTCGCGGACGATATGGGCCGTAGGAATATAAGCTTGGCAGCGATTCGCATAG
The DNA here is from genome assembly GCA_963789525.1 of uncultured Planctomycetaceae bacterium. Lineage (GTDB taxonomy): Bacteria > Planctomycetota > Planctomycetia > Pirellulales > Thermoguttaceae > CAVXFB01. The sequence continues at coordinate 248,917 of CAWBLA010000002.1, read as the reverse complement.
GCGACGACCATCACTGGCGCGGCGAGGCGCATGGCGCGGGTTATACGGCCCCAGTCGGAGCACACTTCACCTTCCAGTGCCACGAGCGTCAACGGCCCAAGCCGCCACGCCTGCACTTCGTAACCCAGTTGCCGGCGATTGTCCGGGTATGCAAGACTCTGTCGCGCCCACCAGGTGCTGTAGGTTCGCCGATTTCCGTCCCGCGCCATTTCCAGAACTTGGGCGTGCGGCAGTGGTTCGGCGAGACTCAGCGCGCCGTCGACGCGGGTGACGCGTAGCTCTTCGGCCAGCGGGAGCAGATCGCCCTCGTCGAGTCGCCGCAGGACCGCGTCGGCCAGTTTCTGACCGGCCTCCTTGCTCTTTTCGGGACTGGCAGCGAACTCGTACTTGCCGGTAGTCGGGTTCTTGCAGACGACTTTTGCGTCGCCGCCGCAGCCCATGACGAACAGCGCCCGGCAATCGTCCAGCCTCGATTCCAGGCGGTCCCGCATCGCCCCGGGATAGTCGGGCGACCATTTGTTGATGTCTCCACTGCTGGTCGGATGGCAGGCATGACTGACGATAACGAGTTGCTTCGGCGACTTCCCGCGGACGATCTTGAGGATCGGCGTGTTCCGATCGTAGTTACCCTTCGGGTTGACGCCCCAGTGGCATTTGCCGTTTTCGTCGATAACACGCCGACACATGCCGATTTGCGACTCACAGGCCGCGTAGGACAACTTGGCCGGGGCAAGATCGTCGAGGGCATCACCGGCCACACGTACGAGCGTGTCTTCGAGAAAGGCCAGATACCAGACATTGAGCCCGCCAACCGAAAAATTCCATGTGGTAATTCACGCCCGGCCCCCAATGGGTGTGCGAGGCGGCTAGGCAGATCGCCTCACGGTCCAGGGCGTATTTCTGCCGAAGCTTGTGCCGCACGAAGTCCACGGTCTCGGGACTGAAGCCGAGAACATCGGCCGTACAAAGCACGGCGCGGTGGCCCTGTCCGTCTTGGAATGCCACGGCCTGTGCCCGCAGCGGCGCCAGGGTGCCGTCTGCATAGCGTTCCACGCCAAATCCCGCCATCAGCGTCTGACCGCGCGGTGGTGTGATGTCGGCCTGCGCATAGCCGACGTGCCATGGCGCGTTAAGAGCCGGCGGCACGTTCGCGGCGTCAGGTTTGGCAACGCTATCCGCGGCAAACGATCGCGCGGCGGTTGTGGTTGCGAGGCAGCAAGCGACGCAGAACGGTGCGATGGATCGCATGAGAATGCTCCTTCAGCCGGGCTGTCAAACCATTGAAAGGTTGGAGGCGGCACTGCAGCCTGCAATCGTAACGGTCCTGGCTATCAGTATACCGTCGACAGAGAGCGAAGGAAAAGCCACGCCATGCAAAAGCTTGCAAGCGGCCAAGGCACCGGTTAAGATCGATAGCGTCGTGTTGGATCATACGTGTTGTCAGTTAGCCGATTGGGTAGCGCAATGATGAACATTCTTCCACGATCAAAGTCGTACGTGAAGCTTGCGAGCGCAGTTCGTTGCTTCTGTCGTGATGCTATTCGCTGCGGCACGTCCTGCGGGTGCGCTGACTATTTCTCACATACAGACAGCAAGCGGAAACAAATTGTACGCCCCCGCACCGATCACCGCGGGAAGCAAGTATTACGTCGACCGGCCGACAACCATCGCGGACGTCCCGCTCCCGTATCAAGGCGCAATATGGATCAAGACCGCGAATAGCGACAAGTCCAGTGCGAAGTCGCCGTTCCTAACTTTCGACATCGACGAGGACGCCGAGATCTACGTGGGCCATGATTTCAGGATTTTCCCGAAGCCCGCGTGGCTCAACTCTTGGAAGAATACGCGAGACGACATCGCCGACAGCAGCGGCGTCATCTTCCGACTATACAAGAAGGCGTTTCCCGCCGGCAAGGTTGTCCTTGGACCGAACGTGGGCAGTGGCGCCAACATGTACGTCGTGCTGGTGCAAGGGACCCGCCCCGTTCTGCGTTTCAGTCAGCCGTCGTACCGTATAACGGAGAATGGTGGCAAAGCTGCAATCACGGTGTATCGGGCCGGACCCGCGGGGCCGGCGAGCGTGCAGTATGCCACGAGCGACGGCACGGCGCGGTCAGGCTCCGACTATGTCGCAGTGCGCGGCACCCTGAACTGGGCGGACGGAGACCTGTCGAGCAGGACCATCTTAGTGCCGATCATCAACGACACCTCGCGAGAGCCGGACGAAACGGTCAACCTGACCCTGAGCAATCCCACGGGCGCGGCGCAGCGATTGGCACCCCCGGCTCCGCGGTCCTCGCGATCGCCGACGATGATTCACCCGGCGTCCTGCAGTTCGACGCGGCAATCTTCAGCGAAAAGGAAGACGCAGGCCGTGCGAAGATAGGCGTCGCAAGGACCGTCGGAAGCGGCGGCCCGGTGAGCGTGCGCTATGTAACCTCCGACGGCACGGCAAAGGCAGGTGACGATTACACTGCAACGTCGGGCACGCTGCGTTGGTCGGCCGGTGATTCTGCCGTCAAGACATTCTTCGTGCCGCTTCTGAAGGATCGCCTGGCTGAGCCTAACGAAATTGTCAACATTACGCTAAGCAACCCGACCGGCGGCGCAACACTCGGAGAACAGAACCCATCGGAGTTAATGGTCCTGGAGCCGCACCACGACGACCATATCTGGTTGCACGTCGACGGCAGGTACATCAAGAACTCGCGCAACGAGATTTTCATGGGTTGCGGCTTCGAAATCGCCTGGGGCGCCGAGAACCGGAAGTTCCTGCAACGGGACCTGATCCCCTGGATCAAGGCACACGGGTTCAACGTGGTGCGGCTGTCGATGATGAATTTCTCGGACGTGAGCAAGCTGGTCGATCCCGACTTGTCGAAGCTGGATGAAGCGATTGCGGCTTGCCGTGCGAACCAACTCTACGTGTATATCAACCCGTTCGTGGACTGGATCCCGGAGAAGGACCGGCCGGCCTATTTGAAGATCCTAAGACGAATCGTTAAGCGTTATATCGGCGAACCCTGGGTTCTCGGATATGAGACCATGAACGAGCCTTGGGGTAAACGCGATTTGAACTATATGACCGCTCAGATGGTGCGTGACAGCACCATTGCTACTATTCAGATGATCCGGTCGATCGATCGGAGGCACATCATCTTGATCCCGTCGGTAGACTGGAGCCATCTGCAAGGAATGGCGCCGACATGGGGACATTACCTGGATACAGTCGGCAATCCCGACACCTTGAACCCGCCGCAAATTGTCTGGACGCATCATGATTATCCTCCGGCAGAAACGACGGCGCACTTGGAGCAGATGATCAAGTCGTTCAAGGAGGCACACAATGTGCCGCTGTACCACACGGAGACGGGCTGCATCCCCGGGGAATGGGACGACGCGATGACCTTGGAAGGCTATCGCCAGAGGCTGCGAGAATATTTCAACATGCAGGTGAAATACGGTGACGGCTGGAGCATTATGGCGCACAATGCCGACTGCGGCCCCGAGCATTCGCTGTTCCCTAAAAAGTGCGAGGACGTGCTCATTCCGATCGCCGCCAGAGATGCGACATGGGTTGTAGACGACGGCGTCGCCTCGCAGGTCAAGCTGGCGCTCGAGCCCGAGTATGGAGTGCCTTCGTGGGGAAATCCTGGAATGACTGCCGACGGGGCGGCAGGTATCGGCAATCGTCGCAAGGATCTGCGACGTCAACGGAACGCCCGTCCAGTCGGCCACTGGCTTCGTGTCCTTCACGATTGCTGGCCCGGCGAAGATCGTGGGCCCGGCGACGGTCAGTGCGGTACGTGGAATCGCCCGGTTGAAGGTCCAGAGCACAACGACACCGGGCAGCGTTTCAGTAACGGCGCAGTATCAAGGGCTGCCCACGGCGACGCTTGCGTTCGATACGGCGAAGCAATGGTCGCAGTTCGAAGTGCAGACCCGCGGCGGCAAGTGGATCGACGGTGAAACCGGACGTACCGACGACTTAACGCCGAACTGTCGCGTCAAGATTCAGAACCTTCCGGCGGGACTGGACGTGTCGACCGCAAAGATCGAATACTCCACCGACGGAGGAAATACGTGGACGTATTGGGGCGACAAGTATACGGATGAGTTCGATAGCCGGTCGATCGCTTCCGATTGGACCGCGCAGCCGCTTAACGCTACGTCCGGCTCGGCGACGGAGTCGAGCGGGACACTCCGGATCACCGGCCGAGGAACGATGTGGAGAGTGGGCGACGGCGACGGCACGTCCGGGACAGATTCATGCTACGTGGTGGCAAAGCGGATCGCGAGGTCGGACTGGGAAGTGGTGACGAAGGTCGTCTCGCAGACAAACAGCAGCCCTTCGGCAAAGGCTGGCATTTTTGTACGCAATCGACTCGCGACCAGGCCCAGCAACGCGGCGGCCGTGCTCGCGGTAACGCCCGGCGAGGGGATCGTTTTTGAATACAGTGCGACTGGAAGCGACGCCAAGCCGAGAGGACACATTTGTGCGAGGCTACCCGGCAGTGGTGTTAAGTATAGGTTTCCCGTATATCTCAAGCTTGTAAAAGTAAGACAAACTTATACGCCATACTATTCCCAAGACGCTGAGCACTGGATAAAGATGGGCACGTATTCCGCGGTGATGAGCGAAGAGGCATTTATCGACGACATGAAACGGCTCTACGTTGGGTTGTATGCCAATTCCGGCACAACCGACTCCGATTCGACTGCTGCGTTTGATTTCTTCCGTGTGAATCTGCCTGCAACGTGCACCGGCCGTGAAAATACGAAGGGAATTCAGACAATCACGGCCTCACACGTTCCCTTTGGCCATGCAGGAAGCCTCAATAGGATACGGTTTTGCATTCGGGACAGCTACAAGTCCTGGGAATTGGGACCCGGAGCGGAATTAGTGAGCCCTGCGTATACCGTGGGGATTCGATAAGCCGGCCGCGGGAGAGTCGCGACGCGTTTGGTGGCCGGCCTTTACGAATAGGGAATACTGCCGGGCTTGGCGCGGTGGTCGCAGGGCGGGGCAGGTATCGTTCCAGCAATTCGGCGGCCACGTCGGCCGCCGGGCGTTTCTGTCGTTCCGCCGCCTGTTTAAGCCGGGCGGCGACGTCGGCCGACAAGTAAATAGTCAACGGAATCTTTCCGCTTGTGGTTGGCTCAGTCATCGTTTCATGCTCGCTAGTGTGAAAGTATACACACATGCACCGCCGCCGTCGAGGTGCCCGCGTCTGCCGAGAACATTTTCCCTGGACTCCGGCTCCGCATCTCGCCAATCCCCGGCCGCCGCGTTAGAATCATTGTCTTGCCGTCCTTTCTTGCGTAAAGAGGAATCGTCGATGCCGGCCGAACCGCGATATGTCGACCTTCAAGTCAACGGCTATGCAGGCGTTGACTTCAATCACGCCGATCTGTCCGACGCCGATCTGCATCGCGCCTGCCAGTTGCTCCGCGAGGACGGCGTGGCGGGCGTGTTGGCAACCATCATTACTGACGAGTTGCCGCAGATGGCGGCGCGATTGGCGCGGATTGCTGAAGTCCGGCGGCGCGATGCGTTGGTCCACGACGTGATCTGGGGTCTTCATATCGAGGGTCCGTTCCTCAACGAGGCGCCCGGTTGCGTGGGGGCACACCCGCGTGATGCCGTTCGCACGGCGGACGTCGACGCAATGAAAGGACTGCTTGAGGCGGCGGACGGGCTGACGAGAATTGTGACTCTTGCCCCGGAACGCGATCCGGAGATGAGCGTCATCCGGTATCTCGCCAAACAAGGCGTGGTGGCCTCCGCCGGCCACTGCGATCCGAGCTTGGACGAGTTGAAGGCGGCTATCGATGCCGGACTCTCGATGTTCACACATTTGGGCAACGGTTGCCCGCTGCTCATGCACCGGCACGATAACATCGTTCAGCGCGTGTTGAGCCTCCGCGATCAGTTGACGATTTGCTTCATTGCCGACGGCGTTCATGTCACGCCGGCGGCGCTGGGCAACTATCTGCGACTGGTCGGCCCGGACCGGGCGGTCTGCGTTACCGACGCGATTTCGGCCGCTCGGCTGGGACCCGGTCGCTATTCTCTTGCAACGCGGACGGTCGAGATCGGCGAAGACCTGGTCGCCCGCTTCGAGGATGGCTCGTACTTCATCGGCTCGACGGCAACCATGCCACGAATCGCCGGGCTTCTGGGCGACGTGCTGCATCTGCCGCCCGGTGACGTCGACCGCTTGGTGTGCGAGAACCCGCGCGCAGCGTTGGCCGAGGTCCGCTGATGCCATCGCCGCGCTCAAGGACGCGTGACCTGCCCGGCAGGACTTCATAAGCGCCCGAAACGCCCGGGCCTTTAGCGCTGTTTTCGTTTCAGCTCGGAGTCATGCTCTTTCAGAAATGCCTGGATCTCGTCAGCGAATGCCAGCAGCCGCTCCCATTGCTCGACATAAAGCGTCACGGGCATCCGCTGCAATCCATAGAGACTCATCGCGCCCTTGGTGCTGACTTTGCAGTAGAGGTTGCCGCGGCGCGGCGGCTCCTCTTCGGCCAGCAGCTTTGCGGCCTCGTCGACGCCGATTTCGCCTGCCGCGACTTTGGCAAGGATTTCTTCCTTTTTCATGTCAGGTTGTCCTCCACTCCAATCACGGTTTGACAAATCTGACTGGGGCACGAGGCGTGCCCCAGGTGTGGTCATCTTAACGGAATTCCGGCCGGCCGGTAGGTCCCCGGTCGGATTTCCACGGTTTCCAGCGACTGCCTTCCGGCGCCGGTCAAATCGTGCCAACGAAATGACCGGATCAAGCCTACCCCCCCAGGTGCTTAAGATGTCCGTTAGTACGGGGGCAGTGGCGGGATCTATCACGCCGACGGTATAATTTTCACATGGGCGACACCGGTTGTCGGTTACTGGCGGCCAATTACATCCGGCGACAAGCGAAGCAGCTTGCCAAGCAATTCGGTGGCGTGCGGGCGGGGAACGACATCGAGTACATCCACCGAGCAAGAGTCGCAAGCCGCCGGCTACGGGCGGGCCTGAAGATGTTCGACGAGATCCTTCCCCGCAAACGGTTGCGGCGGTGGAATCGCGAGATGCACCGCATCGCGGCCACGCTTGGCGACGCCCGGGATCACGACGTGCAAATCGGGTTTCTTTGTGGTGCCCTGTCGGCGCTGTGCGAGGGCGAGTGTTCCTTGGGAGTTGCCAGCGGCTGGTGGGACTCGAACAGGATCGCCAGCGCCTCCAGCCGAAGGTGGTCGAGGCCGTGAATCGTCTTGAGTCGAAAGGTGTGCTGCGGCAGTTGCGACGTTTCGCCAAGACATTGCAACGCGAAGCCGGATCGGAGGTGAAAACGCCCGGGGCGAAGGTAAAGACGCGAGACCACATCCTGCAGCGACTCGATGATCTTATCGAACGGGCCCGGAGTCTGACCGACGCCGACGACCAGCAGGGCCACCACAAGATGCGCATTGCCGCGAAGCGGCTTCGGTATACTGTGGAAATTGCCAGGCCCGTCTATCCCGGGCAACTCGACGAACCGTTGGAATGCGTCAAGAGAGTACAGTCGCTCCTGGGCGACGTTCACGATTGCGACGTCTGGGCCGTGCAACTCGACGCCTTCGAGGCGCGGCAGTGCCGGCGCCTCACGAGGTGGTTTGGTCATTCGGGCCGGATGACGCGTTTGCAGTCAGGGATCGACTATCTCCGGGGGAATCGACGGCGCCACCGCGAGGAGGTCTTTGGGCAACTCGTGCAGTACTGGGCTGACCTCGAACGCGGCCGCTTCTGGGACGGCCTGCGGGCGATTGTCGACGGCTGGCCGACGGCCGGAGCACCACCGGATTCCGCGGCGAGCGAAACAGGCGTTGCGGCGAGGCTGTCCGAACCGGTCTCAAGTCCGCTTGGGCCGGTGCAGCCGCCGCCCGGCAACGGTTTGCATGAGGTGGGCAAGCCATCGCCCGAACCGCCCTTGACCGTCGGCTCCCGATGAAAACAATGGTTTGCTATGGAGCCGCATCTCGCCAAGCCGCCGAGTGCCGTCGCCAAGACCGTGGCCGCCATCGACGTGGGGGCCAACGCCCTGCGGATGGTCATTGCCGAGGTGTTTTCCGACGGCCGGATCGAGGTGCTGGAGCGGCTGCAACGGGCGGTCCGCCTGGGCCAAGACACCTTCCGCCGCGGCCGGCTGGGCGGCGAGAGCATGCGCGCCGCCGTCGAGGTGCTCCGCGACTACCGCCAACTGCTCGATCTCTACAAGGTGGAGAAGATTCGCGCCGTGGCCACCACCGCCGTCCGCGAGGCCACCAACGGCGACACGTTTCTCGATCGCGTCTTCATGGCCACCCGGCTGAACGTCGAGGTGATCGACACGTCGGAGGAAAGCCGGCTGACGGTCTCGGCGGTGTGCCAGGCGGTGGGCGACGCCCTGGGCGTGAACCAGCGGCAGACGCTGATCGCCGACGTGGGCGGCGGCAGCACGCTGTTGACGGTGCTGGAGAACGGCGAGATCGCCACCGCGCAAAGCCTGCGGCTCGGCTCGATCCGGCTGCAAGAGATGTTTTCCACCAGCGAAGAATCGCCGCAGCGCTCGGCCGAGTCTGCTGCGGCAGCACATCTCCAACGCCTTGGCCACGCTGCAGAGCGTGCCGCTGGAGGAGATCGATTCGTTCGTGGCCGTCGGCGGCGATGCCCGCTTCGCCGCCCGCGAAATCGGCAAGCCGACCGAATCGGCCGATCTGGTGGTGATCGACCCGGCCGAGTTCGACAAGCTGGTGGATCGCTGCGAGCGCTACACGGCCGAGGAGTTGTCGAAACGCCACGGCCTGCCCTTCGCCGAGGCCGAAACGCTCAATCCGGCCCTGTTGGTCTACCAGATCCTCTTGCACAAGACCAAGGCCGAGCAGATGATCGTTTCGCACGTCTCGATGCGCGACGGCCTGCTGCTGGAATTGGCCCGCGAGGTGACCGGCAAGGAAGACGAGGCGCTGCTGACCGGCGTGATCCATTCGGCCACGGCGATCGCCGAAAAGTACCACGTCGACCTCGACCACGCCAGCAACGTGGCCGAGATGGCCGTGCGGCTGTTCGATTTGTTTCAGGCGGACCACGGGCTGGGCCCGCGGCATCGGCTGCTGCTGCGCGTGGCGGCGCTGCTGCACGAGGTGGGCGGCTTCGTCAGCAGCCGGGCCCATCACAAGCACAGCGAATATCTGATCGCCAACTCGGAGATTTTCGGGCTCAACCGCAACGAGATCGCGATGGTGTCGCAGATCGCCCGCTACCATCGCCGCAGCGTGCCGCGGGCGTCGCATCCGGCCTACATGGCGCTGCCGCGGGAATCGCGGGTCGTGGTCAGCAAGCTGGCGGCGCTGCTGCGGGTGGCCGACGCCCTGATCCGCGGCCATCGCCGCCGGGCCTGCCGACATCCATTTCCAGCGGCAGGGCGACGACCTGATCGTCTCCGATGCCCGGCGGCCGCGACCTGCTGTTGGAAGAGCGGGCCATGGCCACCAAGGGCGATTTGTTCGAGGACATCTACGGCGTGAAAATCCGGCTGGAAGAGAACTGACGGCTTGAGTGACGTGGGGCCAGCGCCCACCTTGCATCAGAGAATCGCTGCGGACTCACCATACGACGTAGCCCTAAAGATACGTGCCAAAAGACCTTGAAATCGCCCGAACTGTACATCAACCGCGAGTTGAGCTGGCTGGAGTTCAACGATCGCGTGCTTGCAGGAAGGGCTTGCCGAGGACTGCCGCTGCTGGAGCGGCTGAAGTTCCTGGCCATCGTCGGCTCGAACCTGGACGAGTTCTTCCTGGTGCGCGTGGCGGGGCTGATGCGGCAGCGGACGGCCGAAGTCGCGGCGGCGCGACGTCGCCGGCATGACGCCCGCCGAGCAGCTGGCCGCCATCAGCCGCCGTGCGCATCGCATGGTCGACGAGCAGTGCGGCCGGCGTCCGCGACGTGTTCGCCGCCTTGGCCGAGCACGGCTTGCACGTGTGGCAGCCGGCAGCAATGGACGACCGAGCAGCGCCAATTCCTGCAATCGTATTTCGCCCGCGAGATTCAGCCGCTCCTGACGCCCTTGGCGATCGAAGAACTCGACCCGAGCCCGCTGTTGCCCAATTTGCAATTGCACGTGGCGGCGCTGTTGACGCCTACCGACGCCGACATCGCCGGCGTCGTCACGAACGATTGTCGTGCCGGTGCCCAGCCAATTGCCGCGCTTGGTGTCGCTGCCGGCGGAGCAGGGCGTCGCACCTGGCCCGGGTGGAGGACGTGATCGCGGCCAACCTTGCGACGCTGTTTCCCGGCTGCGAAGTGGCGGCGGCGGCCGCCTTCCGCATCACCCGCGACGCCGACGTCGTGCTGCAGGACGACGAGGAGATCGAGGACCTGCTGCACGCGATGGAAGAGGTCGTGCTCTCGCGCCGCCGCCGCAACGCCGTGCGGCTGACGCTTTCAGCACGGCCGCGATCGCGCGGCTGCGCAGATTGGCTGACCGATTGGCTCAAGCTTGGCGACGATGACGTCTACGAGATGGACGGTCCGCAGGAGGCCTCGGCCCTGATGGAATTGGCGGCGCGGCACGGTTTCGACGACCTGAAGGATCGACGACTGGCCGCCGCAGACGCCGCGCGACCTGATCGGGGCCGACGATCTTTGGCAGACGGTCCAGGACCACGACGTGCTGCTGTTTCATCCCTACGAGAGCTTCGAGCCGGTGGTGAAGACTGGTGGAGCAGGCCGCCGAAGACCCGCAGGTGCTGGCCATCAAGCAGACGCTCTATCGCACCAGCGGCGATTCGCCGCTCGTTCGCGCGCTGGCCCGGGCCGCCCAGAACGGCAAGGAAGTGACGGCCCTGGTGGAGTTGAAGGCCCGATTCGACGAATGGCGGAACGTCAACTGGGCCCGGCCGGCTCGAAGACGCCGGCGTCCACGTGATCTACGGCATCGCCGGCTTCAAGACCCACGCCAAGGCGCTGCTGATCGTTCGCCGCGAGGCGCAGCGCATCGCAGCGCTACGTCCACCTGGCCACGGGCAACTACAACGACCGCACCGCCCGGCATCTATTCCGACATCGGACTGTTGACCTGCGATCGCGACATCGTCGGCCGACGTGGCGGCGTTTTTCAACCTGTTGACCGGCTATTCCGAAGCCGTCGGCTGGCTAAGCCTTGCCGTGGCGCCCGTCGGTCTGCGGCAGAAGTTCATCGACCTGATCGACCGCGAGATCCAGGCGTCGACGCCCGACCGGCCCGGGCCTGATCATGGCCAAGGTCAACTCGCTGCAGGATCGCGCGAGATCTGCCGGCGCTCTACCGCGCCAGCCAGGCGGGCGTGAAGGTGCTGCTGAACGTCCGCGGCATCTGCTGCCTGCGACCGGGCGTCGAGGGCGTCTCCGAGAACATCCAAGTCCGCTCCATCGTCGATCGCTTCCTGGAACACGCCCGCGTGTTCTATTTCCGCAACGGCGGACACGAAGAAGTGTATCTCAGCAGCGCCGATTGGATGCAGCGGAACCTGAGCAAGCGGCTGGAACTGCTGTTTCCGGTTCATCGATCCGAAGCATCGCCGACGGCTTGATCGAGGCATTGAGACCTATTTTGCCGACAACGTCAAGGCATGGCGGCTACTGAGCGACGGAACGTACGAGCGGGTCACCCGCAAGGGCCCGCGCGTCCGCGCAGCAGGCGTTCTACAAGCAGGCCGTCGATGCCGTCCGCCACGCCGCCCACGCCACGCCACAATTCCGCCCGCTGACGCGATCGAATCCGTCCACAGAGCCTACAAAATAGATCTGATGCTATAACCGTCGCGCGAAAGGCCCTGTGCTGGACCGGCGACAGTCTACAACCGACGCAAGGGGTGATGATTTTGATCGAAAGGGTTGCAAATCGGCTGTGTAGCCCCGCCACCATTTTGGCCGGAGTCATCGTCCGTCGCGTCGGTTGTAGACTGTCGCTCGCCCAGCACACAGGTGTTAAAATCGGCACAAACGTTCTTGTTGAGGATGTGTCGAAAGGGTTCCTTGACAGTCGCATGGTACGTACTAGCGTTGGTTAGACTGGGGTACAACTTAGCTGCCCAGAACGGGTAGCCCGGGAGATGACGCTGATGTTGACTTCTGCATTTTATTTCTTTGGAATGGCTGGACTGCTCGTTGCGGCATCAGTCTGCTTCTCGATTGGCAGAGTATTGAAGGTGCATGGCAGCTTGGTGACGGGGGACGAGGACCCGGCGTGGTACGGGGCAAGAACGTGGGACGAAATGAAAGCGACCTTCATCGTGTGGTACGCGCGATGCCAAGAGAGGGAGGCCAAGAACCGGAAGATGATTCTTTCGTGGGCGCGCACACTTTTATTGTGTGCCGGATTATGTCTTATCGGTCTCTACCTTGAATTGCAATTTGACCAGACCGTCTCCGTCTCTCAAATCGCAGCCAGTCTTCGACGGCCGCATATGGTATCGACTACTCTCCAGCCGCCGCAGTCTCATCTGCCTGAGAGCGAGTCGGTTTCGCTGAACAAGTGAACTCTACAGGGATAGCGTGCCGAGGGTGAGCTTCAACAAGACCATGTGGAGGCTACAGACATCTCGCGGCAAATTGTGGAAGTTCCGCAGTTCGTGAAAGCGTGCTGCGCGGCGAGTTTGATCCTCAGGGCAGCTCAACCTTACGCCGCGGTCCCAGCAACTCAGTAAGCGTCCGTTGACTCCATACTTGTCGCTGTTGGTAAGCTGAAAGCATTCAGTTTTGCTTTCAAGGAGTCAAGTTATGGGTCGGCCGGCGAGTGGTTTGGATGAGTATCTGGACTGGCAGGAGCGATTGGAGAGTTACAAGGCCAGTGGTTTGTCTGTGGATGAGTTCTGCCTCAGTGAAGGGATCGCGAAGTCGACTTATTATCGTTGGCTCGATCGGCTCAAGAATGGCCTTCCGGAGGAGATGGTCGAAGAAGACGAGTCACGTAAGCGCATCGAGTCCGGCGGTGCGGTGTTTGTGCCGATTTCTCTCAAAGCCTCTCCGGTGGAAATCGAATTGCCCAACGGCGGCGTGGTGCGGTTGCCGTTGGGGGTCGGACAGGTCGTCTTGGTGGAAGTCATCCGCGCCGTCGGCGCCTTGCGTCCCTGGAAGGCACCCAAGCCATGAACGACTACGCCGACGTACGAATCTTTCTCTGCACGACGCCCACGGATATGCATTACAGTTTCGATCGCCTCATGGGGCGTGTGCGGGAGGTCTTTGACCAGGACCCGTTGTCGGGCCATCTGTTTCTCTTCCTCAATCGCACGCGCGATCACCTCAAGATCCTCTTTTGGGACCAGGACGGTTTCTGCATCTGGTACAAGCGGCTGGAGCGTGGCACCTTTCCGATCGTGAAGCCTTTCGACACGAACGAAGGGGTCGAGTTGGACTATGCCCAACTGGTCCAGTTGCTCGGCGGTCTGGATTTGCGGACGGGACGCCGACGGAGGAGGTATCGCCGCGTCCGTTGAAGAAAAATGAGAAACAGGGCTTTTCTTGTTCGCACGAGTTGCTACAATACTCGGCGACATGGACGGAGCAGACTTTCTTCCCAACGATCTCGCCGAATGCCAGCGACTTCTGCTGGCTGCCTTCCAGCAGGCCACGCAGCTCGAACGTCGCGTGACGGAGTCCGAGCAGCGGGCGGCGGAACTGAATCGTGTGTTGGACGAAACGGCCGCCTCGTACCAAGAGCTACAACAAGAGCACGCCGCCACGCTCGACGAACTGGCCTGGTACAAGCGGTGGGCGTATGGCCGACGGCGAGAGCGTTTGGCCGAGGACAAAGGGCAAGGCCATTTGTTCGAGTTGGACCGGACTTGCCGACCAACGCCGATCTTCCGAAAGCCGCGAGCTCCCGACGACAACGTCGAAGTGCAAGGCCATCGCCGTCGCCGCAAGAAACGCGAGATCGATTGGGACAAGCTGCCGCAGATCCGCCATGAACACGACCTGCCGCCAGAAGAGAAGACCTGCTCGTGCTGCGGCCGACAGATGGACCGCATTGGCGAGGACATCACGCGGGAACTGGAATTGCAGCCGGCGAAGCTGGAAGCCCACATTCATGTCCGCCCGAAATACGCCTGCCGCTGCTGCAAAGAGGGAGTCTGTGCGGCTCCGCTTCCGCCGCGGCCGATTCCCGGCGGCATCGCCGGGCCGGGTCTGGTCTCCGAGGTGATCGTCAGCAAGTTCGGCGACCATCTGCCGCTGTACCGTTTGGAAGACATCCTTGCTGCGTTCCGGCGTCTACATCGCACGCAGCACGCTCTGTGATTGGGTGAAGTTCGCGGCGGAACTCTTCGAGCCGCTGTACGAGTTGCAACGCAAGCTGGTCCTTCAATCCACGGTGATGTGGACGGACGACACGCCCGTCACGGTCTTGGGCGGCTCTGCAAGGAAGTTTTCAAGGTCAACTTCTGGACCTACATTGGACACGAGCAGCCCTACTCGGTGTACGACTTCACCAAGAGTCGCACTCGCGATGGGCCGGCAAGTTTTCTGCAGGGATTCGCAGGTTATCTGCACGCCGATGCTTTCACCGGTTACGACGCGATCTTTCTTGGTTCGCAGGCGGCCATCCGGGAAGTGGCCTGTTGGGCGCATGCGCGGCGGAAGTTCTTCGATGCCGTGAAGAGTTATCCTCGGGAATCGCATCAGGTGCTGGAGTGGATTCGACAATTGTACGACGTTGAAGATCGGGCCCGCACGTGGCTATCGAGGCCCGTCGCCAGCTTCGTGTTGCCGAATCAATCCCCGTCCTGGACAAGATCGAAGCCTTCCTGACGGGGCTGGCCAGGACCGTACTGCCCAAGAGCAGCTTGGCCAAGGCGGTCAACTACGCACGAAACCAATGGGAGGCCCTGCGCCGCTACACCGAAGACGGTCGTTTGACGATCGACAACAACGTGAGCGAGCGGACGCTTCGGCACCAAGCGATTGGCAGGAAGAACTGGCTGTTTCTGGGCAGCGAAGCGGCAGGGCCGCGGGCAGCCGTGTTGTACACCATCCTGGCCGGCGCCAAACGTCATCGCATCGAGCCGTGGAGTTATGTGCGCGAACTTCTCCTTCGGCTACATGCGGACGATCCCCGACTGGAAGAGATGCTGCCGGACCGGTGGGCCGCGGCCCATCCCAAGGCCGTTCTCACCCACCGCCTCGACGAGTCCCGAGCCAAAGCCACTCGCACCCGAGCCCGCCGCGCTCATCGCCGTGCCCACGCACGGTAACCCGGTCTCCATAGGCCAGCCGCCACGGACAGGCCGGACGCTTACGCAACTCACCGGTTTCATTGGAGCCCCGGAAAAAACCCATTTTTCGGACCGGCTACGGAACCGGCCAACGCGCGTCGGTCGCCACCATCGATGCGACCCAGTGAAACTGGCCTACTGCTTCGATTACACCGACCGCCGGTCCCGGCTACGTCGTGAGCCAGGCGTCCAAAATCGCGTTCAAACGACCGGAATACACAACGGAGTTGGAGTTCACCAACATAGCCTCGTAACGTGGCGGGGCGGGCAGGGAAATTTCCTGCGAACTGACGTGCAAAGGCATCGGCAATGCGCAACGATGGGCGGCGCAGAACCGCGGCGACCTTCGGTCTCCACGACCGAAGCGACTCCAAAGGCGGGCGGGAGTTGTGGCCGGAATGTGAAACGCCGCAAGCGGTTCGGGCCTGCGGCGGCGTGAGTTACGGCTCAAAGAGAAGAAGTACACCCCACAGGGCTCGAACCTGTAACCTTCAGTTCCGAAGGCCGAAGACGCAATCTCCGAAAGTTAAACGGGCGTAACGACTTGCGGCGAAGCGAGAAGTTGCGGTGCTGCCAGTGGTGCTATACTGCTTGCCGCTCTATATTCCAGTTTGCATCGCTTTGCATCGAAGCCGCAGAACCGATACGCGTGACAAGTTATTGAGACCTCACGCCACTCTTTCATAGAATCAGAATAACCCAGCCCGAATCAACGGCGTACGGCCCTTTCGCCAGCATCAATAATCCTTTGGCATCCGCTTGAGTTCTTCGAGCGTGAAGACGGGGCCTTCCTTGCAGACGTAGACCGGGCCGCAATTGCAGCGGCCGCACTTGCCGACGCCGCACTTCATCCGATTTTCGAGGCTCGTGTAGATGTCGCCGTCGGCCAGGCCCATCTTGGCCAGCACCGGCAGCGTGAACTGGATCATGATCGGCGGACCGACCACCAGCGCCACGCTTTTCTCGGCCGGGATCTGCGCCCGCTCGACCACCGTCGGCACGAAGCCGATCTCGCCCTTCCAGTCGGGCGTTTCGCCGCCGGGATCGACGCAGCGGACGACCCGCACGCCGTCGAACTCGGCCCAGCGGTCCAATTCGTTGGCGAAGACCATGTCGCCGACGGTTCGGGCGCCGTAGACGATCGTTACGTCGCCGAACTGCTCGCGGTTTTCCAGGGCGTACCAGATGGCGCAGCGGATCGGCGGCATGGCGATTCCGCCGCCGATGAAGATCAGGTTCTTGCCCTTCCATTTTTCCAACGGATAGCCGTTGCCGTAGGGGCCGCGAAAGCCGATCGTGTCGCCCTCCTCGATGTTCCACAGGGCCTCGGTCACGCGGCCGGTGCTGGCGAAAGCAGAACTCGAGAAAGTCGGTCCAGTCGGAACTCGAACAGATGTTGAACGTCGATTCGCCCGAGCCGAAGGCCGAAAAGATGCCGAATTGCCCGACGCGGAAGGAAAACGCCTTTGCCCGCTCTTCGTCGCGGAAAGCGGAGGCGGACCGACTTTCACGTCGGCCGTCTGCTGCCGGACTTGGAGCACTTCCATCAGGTCGGGTTGGTAGATGTTCGCGTTCATTGTCTCGCGGCGATCGCTTTCAGCACGGGCAGCACTCCCATGTCGACCGGGCAGTTGCGCGAGCAATTGCCGCAGCCGGTGCAGAGAAGTCTCGCCGAATTTGTCGGGATAGATTTGAAACTTGTGGTAGATCCGCTGCCGCTGCCGCTGCGATTGGTCGCCGCGCGGATTGTGGCCCGAGGCGTGCGCCGTGAACATCGTGAACTGGCAGGCGTCCCAATTGCGCAGCGCGGACGCCGCCCGACGCGCCGCCTTCGTCGACGATGTCGAAGCAGTGGCACGTCGGACACGTGTAGGCGCATGCCCCGCAGCCGAGACATCGCCGTGTCAACTGCGCGCCACTCCGGCCGGTCGTAGCCGCCGGCCAAAAACTCGCCCGACGGATCGAGATCGAACCGCACGGGCGGACCTTGCGGCTCGGCCGCCTTTTCGGACGACGCAGTCGTCGCGCCGGCAAACAGTCGTCTGCCCTTTTCCGTCAGGCAGCGGACTTCGTAGCTGTCGCCGCCCGATCGGAACCAACAGAACGTCGGAGCCTCGCTCGTCGCACGGGCCGGAGCCGACCGACGTGCAGAAGCAAGAATCGTCGTGCTCCTTGCAGGCCAGCGTCACGACTGTGGTCAACTCGCGGCGGCGATTGTAGAATTCGTCTTTCACGTCCCAATTGAACACGGCGTCGAGAATCTCCAGCGCGGCGGCGTCGCACGGCCTGGCGCCGACGATGATCTGTTCGGTCGTCGGCAATTCGGCCGGCACCAACTCGATCTGCTTGCCCTTGAACCGATAGCCGTAGAGTATCTCGTGCTCGGGGAAAGACGAATTCCTTGATCGAGTTCGTCGGGACGGATGAAACCGTCCAGCCGCAAGTCCGTCGGCCTTCGTCAGCCAAGCGTAGTGAATGAAATCCGCTTGGCGATGCGGATCGCCGGCGTTGACGCATTGCGGCCCGGCCACGCGGCGGCCCGCGCCAATCCACATCGCGACCAAGTGAATCAGATCCTTTTTGGCGAGAAGCTCGCTCATCGGATGAACTCCTCGTGGTCTTGTTGGGAATAGGTGCCGATGATGGGTTCGGCTTGTCGGGGTCAATTCCCGCCCGGAAACCAAGAGTTCTCCTCGGCCGCCTTGGCCAGCGACAGATTCAACAGCCGCAGGTCGATGCCGGCCGGACAAGCCCGAGTACATTCGTCGCAGCCGACGCAACGGCCGGCCAGGTGGAACGCGCGGGTGATGTGCCAGGCGAAATTGCCCTTGAGCGTGGCCGACGGGCTGATCGACACCGGGCGGTTCTTATCGACGATGCACTGCCGGCAATAGCACATCGGGCACACCTGCCGGCAGGCGTAGCACTTGATGCAGCGGCTCAGTTCTGCTTTCCAGTAGGCCATGCGTTCTGCGGGTGTTTTCTTGAGAAATGCCTCGATGTCGGCATAACGCCCGGCGACCGTCGCGGCACCGTCGGCCATAGCCGCCTTGCCAATGACAATGTCGGCCCGGCGCGGCGTGTGAACGTCGCACGACTCGCATTTCGCCAGCCGCGGCTGTCCAACGCCGTCGCAGGCCAGGCCGATCACGATGATTTGCGAGCGGTCGATCTGCGATTCCTTTTCGAGGACCAGCAAGGCCCGCTCGTCGCAGCCTTTGACGCAAATAGCGAGTTTGCCGAGCGAGAGCGACTTCCTTGCGCGAGAGATATTTCGTCAGGTTGGCAAAGCACTGATCGTCCCACGACGAGTCGGTCGGCGTCTTCCGGCTTCGTGATGAAGACCGGCACGACGCGATCCTCGGGCGATGGCCGGCCGTAGCCGATCACGGCCTGGACCGTGCCGTCCTGCGAGCAGTCGCCGACAGGTTTGGCGTAGTTCGTCTAGCATTGCTTGGCAAATCTCTCGATAGGCCGTGTAGGGCCCAAGTTCTCGGGTCTGTTCCGTGATCTCGGTAATCATCTGCTGCCACTTCTTGCCTTCGGCGGCCGAAATCCACGAGAAATGCACGCGCCGGGTGTCGATGCCCAGGGTTTCCAACAATTGGCGGAAGAGATCCAGCGGCGTCGGGCATGATAGTTGCCGGCCGTGTAGTGGCAATCGCCCGGATGGCAGCCGGAGACCAGCACGGCGTCGGCGCCCCGCTCGAACGCCTTGACGATCAAATTGAAGTCGATGCGTCCGGTGCAAGGCAGGCGGACGATCCGCACGTTGGCCGGATATTCGAGCCGGTTGGTGCCGGCCAGATCGGCGCCCAGGTACGTACACCAATTGCAGACGTAGGCGATGATTTTCGGCTGAAAGACGTTTGCGTCGTTCATTCCAGGCTCTCCAACATCGCGTAGACCTGTTGTTCGGTGAAGCCTTCGAGGTCGATGCTTTTCGAGGGGCAAACGGCCACGCAGGTGCCGCAGCCCATGCACAGGCCCTGGTTGACCCGGGCGGTGCGTTTCACCAGATTGCCCTTGCGGTCGCGGATTTCCGCCTGCTCGATGGCGTTGTACGGACAGGCGCGAACGCAGGCGAAACAGGCCGCGCAGTTGGTCTCGTTGACCTTGGCGATTTCCGGCTCGCGGGCGAGTTTTTCGTGGCCGAACATGACCAGCACCTTGCCGGCCGCCGCGCTGGCCTGGGCGACCGACTCGGGAATGTCTTTCGGCCCTTGGCAGGCCCCGCAAACGAAAACGCCGGCCGCGTTGGTTTCGACCGGGCGGAGCTTGGGATGCGATTCGGAGAGGAAGCCGTTTTCGTCGTAGCCGACGCTCAGCTTCTGGGCCAACTGCTCGACGCCGTCGGCCGGCCGCATGGCCGCGGCCAGCACGACCAGGTCGGCCTCGATCGTCAGCGGCTCGCCGACCAGCGTATCGACGCCGCGGACGATGAGCTTGCCGTTTTCCTCGGTGATTTTCGACACCCGGCCGCGATGATACTGGGCACCGTCCTGCTCGATGGCCCGGCGGACGAACTCGTCGTAGTTCTTGCCGCCGGCGCGAATGTCCATGTAGAACACGTGGGCCGTGCCGTCATGCACCTTGTGCTTGTAGAGCATCGTGTGCTTGGCGGTGTACATGCAGCAGATTTTCGAGCAGTAGGAAAGCCCTTTGGCGTTGTCGCGCGAGCCGACGCAACTGATGAAGACGACCGTCTTGGGCACCGCGCCGTCGGACGGCCGGCGGATTTCGCCGCCGGTCGGGCCGGAGGCCGAGACCAGCCGCTCGAACTGCAGCGAGTCGATCACGTCCGGGTATTGGCCGTAGCCGTACTCGCCGTAGCCGGTGGTCCCGTCGCCGTTTCGCTCCTTGCCGATCTGGTAGAGTTGGAAGCCGGTGGCGACGATGATCGCCCCGACCTCTTCGGTGACCAGCTTGTCCTCGTCGTCGAAGTTGATCGCGCCGGCCTGGCATTTCTTGGCGCAGACGCCGCATTTGCCCTTGAGAAAATGCAGGCAGGCGTTGCGGTCGATGACCGGCCGGGCGGGCACGGCCTGCGGAAACGGCACGTAGATGGCCGTCCGGTTGCCCATGTCGTAGTCGAACTCGCTGGGCGTTCTTCTTCGAGGGGCACGAGTTCCAGCACTGCCCGCAGCCGGTGCATTTGGCCATATCGACATAGCGGGCCTTCTTGCGGATCGTGACCTTGAAATTGCCGACGTAGCCCTCGACCGATTCGACTTCGCTGTAGGTGTGCAGCGTGATGTTCGGATGCTGGCCGACGTCGACCATGCGCGGCGTGAGGATGCACTGCGAGCAGTCCAGCGTCGGGAAGGTTTCGGAGAGCCCGGCCATCTTGCCGCCGATCGACGGTTCGCGTTCGACCAGCACGACCTGGTAGCCGGCCTCGGCGATGTCGAGCGCGGCCTGGATGCCGGCCACGCCGCCGCCGATGACCAGCGCCCGCCGCGTGACGGGAATGGCGATCGGCTGCAAGGCATGGTTGCAGCGGACCTTGGCCACGGCCATGCGGATCAGTTCGACGGCCTTGGCGGTGGCCTCGCTGCCGATCGTGATGCACCCAGGAGCAATGCTCGCGGATATTGGCCATTTCGACCAGATAGGGATTCAGTCCCTCCAGGGCGGCCGCTTTGCGAAAGGTCCGCAGGTGCATGTGGGGCGAACAGGAAGCCACGACGACGCCGGTCAACCGTTCGGAGACGATTTTCCGGCGAATGAGCGATTGCCCCGGATCGGAGCACATGTACTTGTAGGCGACCGAGCACGCGACGCCGGGCAGCTCGGCGACCTGCGCGGCCGCCTGCTCCACGTCGACGTTGCGGGCGATGTTCTCGCCGCACCAGCAAATAAAAACGCCGATCCGTGCCATGCTGGTCTATCGTTTCACTACAAAGTGTCGATCGATGCCCAGCGTGCGTTCGTCCAAGCCGACGGCCAAGCCAACCAAATCGGAAAGATAATACACCGGCAAATCGTGGCGGCAGCCGTAGCGGCGCTCGATGTCGGTCTGTTTCATGTCGAGATTGACGTGGCACATCGGGCAGGCGACCACGATGCAGTCGGCGCCGTGCTCGCCGGGCGTTGCTGAGGATCTTGTGCGAAAGCTCCAGCACGACGTCTTCGTCGGCCATCGTCATGCCGGCCCCGCAGCACTCCGTCTTGTAGTTCCAATCGACCGGCTGCGCCCCAAGCTCGCGCGAGAATCGTCTCCATCGAGCTGGGGTGTTCGCAATCGTCGAATCGCAGCGTTTCGGGCGGACGGGTCAAGAGGCAGCCGTAGTAACAGGCCGGATGGAACTCGGTCAGCGGCCGAACCGCTTTGTTCTTGATCGTTTCCAGCCCGACCTGCTGCAAAACCTGAATCAGATTGAGCACGCTGGGTGTCGCCGCGAATCGGCAACTCGACGATGTCCGACATTTGCCGGCGGGCGTCGTCCGAGGCGGCCAGCGCGCTCTGGGCCTTCAGCAACTCCATCGAGCACATGGGACAGGGCGCCAGGAGGTTCGGCAGTCCGTCGCGCTCGGCGATGGCCAGATTTCGCGCCGGCAGGGCCACGGCCAGCGTGTGGTTCAACGAATGGGCGGCCGTCGCGCCGCAGCAAATCCAATCGTCCAGCTCGCGCAGCCCAACGCCCAACGCCGCCAGACAAGCGCGGACCGATTGGCCGTAGTCGTTCGACGATCCGTGCAAGGCACATCCGGGATAATAGCCGAAATCCACTGTTGGTTGCCTCCTCGCAAGTGGTCGATCTATCTCGCCCGTCTCGCCAAAGAAAGCGAGCGATTGATTTCGCGGTTGGTTGCATTTCTCGAAAATCCGCTGCGACGACGCCGCGGTCTTTCACCCGTTCGCCGAGCAAATGAAACTTCTCGCGTTTCAACAGCTGCGGCGCCAGCATCGCGTCCTTCAACAGCAGCGAAACGCTGCCGTCCCTGAAGAACGCCTTGGTCTTGAATGCGCCGATCAACTCCACCTCGCAGAGGCGCCCGTTGCGGCGGATGTTGTCCAAAAACGCCTGTTGAAACAACACCGTTCGCAGCCGCTCCTTCGAGGCCTTGCCTCGTTCGACGGCCAATTGCCGCAAGGCGTCCATGACCCCGGCGCAATCGACCGATTTCGGACATCGCGTCGAACACGTCATGCAGGACACGCATTTCCAGATGGCCTCGCATTTCAAGGCGCGATCGAGGCGGCCCATCTGCACCAGGCGGACCAACTGATTCGGCAGCAGGTCCATTTGCTCGGCCACGGGACAGCCGGCCGAACACTTGCCGCATTGGTAACAGTCGGCTACGTGGAGTCGCTCGAAAACCCCAGTTTCGGCAGAGACCACTTGCATGGACATGGGCAGGCTCGATTCAGAGGCGGGCGAGTAGGTGGTTCAAGGCGGGGCGGGCTGAGTGCAATCAGCCCCGGCTTGTTTGTTCAGCACGACGCCATTTCGCGGACCAAATGGTCGGCCAGGGCCTCGACGACGTGCGGCTCGAACGCCAAGGGATGCCTCGGCCAGATCGCTGGGCTCGACCAGAAGCGTCGTCACTTTGTCGGCGCCCGCGCCGACCATGGCGATGTATTCGGCCTTCGTGTCGCGGGTCAGACTGCCCGGCAGCCGGCCGTGCTCCTGCGCCAGCAGCACGATGACCCGGTCGCAGTGCGCGGCCACGCTCAACAGGTTCATGGGCGTGATCGGCGTTTCGCTGGGCGAGCTTTCCAGGGGAAATCGCTCTTGCATCAGCTTCTGCCGCAACAGAAGGCCCAACCCGTCCTCGCGCCGCAACAAGCCAGGCGCCGGCATCAGCCGCACGCGGGTCCGATTGCGGTTCGTGATGAAGATGCCGCCCAGCGCTTGGGCAATGTCGGAGTTGTGCGTGCCCAACGGCGGGCTCGGCGGCGGCGAGAACGCGCCGGCAAGAATATCGGCGATTTCGTTGTCGGCGAACGGTTCGACGGCGTAGTAGAAAATCCGGCGGATGCGGTAGGCCGGTTCCAGGATGCAGTCGGCCGAGGCCATGACGACGATCTTCAGCGACGGATTCTCGGCGTTAATGGCCCCAACAATGCCCGGCCCTTCGGTGCCGAAGGTTTTCGCGTCGAACAGCAGCACGCTTCGAGTCGAAGTCCTTTGCGCGGCGGCCAGATTCTTTGCGATCGGCCAGCGTACGGACGTCGCAACCGAGCCACCGAAGCCGTTCGGCCTGTTCCGCGACGGCCTGAGCGTCTTGGCTCAATCAGAAGCACGCGGCGCGGCAGACAGTCTTTGGATTCTTCTTCCAGCCGTGTCGGACAGATGCACGCAATCCAGCCCTGCCGCAAGGATCGGACAGCAGCAGCGGCCGGATCGTCCGGCCAGCGAATCATTGACTGCAACCACCACGCCAGACAGCGGCGAGGGCACCAATCGCGGCGGCTGGCCGGCGATGGTCACGGCGGCCAGCGGCAGCCCTTGGTAAACGACTTCGCCGATTCGCGGCAGACGGAGCGATTCGATCTTGGCGGCGCCGGGCCGAACCAGCCACGGCGCCGACCCTGGCCATGCCCTCGTTGTTGGTCTGATACCATGCCTCGCGATAGAAGTGGAAAGTCGCGTCCGATGCCGGCGGCTCCGACCACATTGGCCGCGCCGGCCAGGTTCGATGCCGACGTGCAACAGACGGTGGACGGCCTGCGAGATTTCCTCCGGCGTAAACGGCTTGGTCACATAGTCGGAGGCCCCCAGCCGAATCGGCGGAGGCGGCGTTCGGAATGCTCGGATAGCCGGTCATCAGAATGACCGGCACGATCGGCTTCTCCTTGCGCAGGGCTTCGAGGAAATGCAGGCCGTCCATTTCCGGCATTTTGACGTCCAGCAGGATTGCCGCGTAATCGCCGTGCGTCGCCATGTTCAAGCCCTGGTTGGCGTCGTTGCACTTCTGCACTTCAAATCCTTGGCGGGAAAAGATGCGGTCGGCAGCCTTCGCAAATCGCATCTTCGTCGTCCACGACCAAGAGCGCCGGTTCGTTCAACATGACTTTCGTCCCTTTTCGGCAAGATGAATCCACGATCTGAACAGCTCAAGCACGTCGCAGTTCCGTGTCCTCGGATTCTGACATGCAATGCGCGTGCCAAACCGGAACGTCTCGAACAGAAAGCCGCGCGAAAAGCCGGGAATGGCCGAGGTAAGACAATGCCAGACAGGACGCACTGCGCCGGACGCGAACCCGCGAGAATGCGGTCGCGTATGGGGCGAGCCATACACTGTATGGCCGCAGCAACGGAGTGAGGATCCGTTCTACGAAGTCAGCCCATGCTTCCGCAACAAGGCGTGCAGATTGGTTCGCTGGATGCCGATTTCCTCGGCGGCACGGCTGACGTTGCCGCCGCAACGCTCCAGAACGTCGAGCAGGAACCGCCGCTCCAGTTGCTGCACGGCGGCAGTCGCGGACCTGCTGCTTGAGCCGTTTGAACTCCTCCCAGGTGCGGGGAAGCGGCGCACCGGACGCCGCGCGGACCTGAACCTGACGGATTTCTTCCGGCAGATGCCGCGGTTCGATCCGATCGTGATCGCAAAGAATGGCCAGCCGCTCGACGATGTTCCGCAGTTCGCGGACGTTGCCCGGCCACGCATAGCTCTCCATCAGCGCTCATCGCCTCGGGCGAAAATCCCTTGACCACGGCACTGGTTCTTCTTGCAAAAGCGGTCCAGAAAGGCCGTGGCCAGCAAGGGGATGTCGCCCGACCCGTTCCCGCGAGCGGCGGCAGACGGATGGGCACGACGTTCAGCCGATAATAGAGGTCCTCGCGGAACTCGCCCTCGCGGACCATTTCCATCAGATCGCGGTTGGTGGCGGAAATCAGGCGGATATCGACCTCGCGCTCGGCGGTGTCGCCGACTTTTTTGACGTGCTTCGTTTCGAGCGCGCGGAGCAGCTTGCCCTGGATTTCCATGCTCAGATTGCCGATTTCGTCGAGAAACAAGGTGCCGCTGATGGGCGGCCTCGAAAAGCCCTTGTTTCGTGACGATGGCCCCGCTGAACGACCCTTTGACGTGGCCGAACAACTCGCTTTCCAACAGCGTGGGGGCCAAGCGCGCTGCAATCGCAGGCCAACAGAAGGTGGTCCTTGCGGCGACTTAGGCGGTGGATCGCCCGGACGAACATTTCCTTGCCCGTTCCGCTTTCGCCGATCAGCAGCACGGTGCCGTCGCTGGGCGCGACGCGCCGGGCCAGGGCGAAGACCCGCTCCATCGGCCGGCTCTCGCCGATAATTCCCTCGAAGCCCTGGTGGATCTCCAACTCCTGCCGCAGGACCACGTTCTCGCGGATCAGCCGCGAGTGTTCCGCCGCCCGGCGAACGGCCAGCTTCAACTGGTCGGGCGAGAACGGCTTGCTGAGGTAATCGTGCGCGCCCTGCTTCATGGCCTCGACGGCCGATTCCACCGTGGCGTTGCCCGTGATGATGATGACCTCCGAGGGGACGGCGGCCTGCTTTGATCCGCCGCAAAATTTCCAAACCGCTGAGGTCCGGGCATGTGCAAGATCGAGCAAAACGATGTCGAAATCGCCGGACAGAGCGGCCTCCAGACCGGCTTCCGGCATCGAAAAACACTGGACTTCATGCCCCTCGGTCTCCAATACCCGTTGGCACCCCTGGCCGATCGCCGCTTCGTCGTCGATGACGAGAATCCGCAAACTCGGCATATCTGTTTCAGGCATCTTTCCGCATTGCGCACCTGGTCTCTAATCTCGCCGAACGAGTAAAGTCCTGCAAATCGCGGGCAAAGGCCGCCGCCTGCGTCGCCTCGCGGATAATCAGATCAAGGTCCTCACCGATCAGTGTATATCGCAATCATTCGCCTTGTCTCGCATCAGGTGCGAAAACGTGAGGATGACCGTCAGGTGATTGTTGATCTTATGGGCCGTATTTCCGGCTAATCGCCCAATGGCGATCAGCTTCTCAGTGCCAGCGTCTCGCGGTCGAGACGCTGCCGATTCCTGTCGTGATTCGTTCATCATGCGGCATCCCGGACTCTCATCAGCACCATACAGTGTATATCTAAACCATACACTGAATCCATCCGGCCGACAAGGAGCAACATGCGCGAAGTCAAGCGGGCAAGCGTGTGCGGCGTACCTCGCTCGGCAAATGGCCGCGTGTTTCACGCCATGCGCGAACACCCCAGCAGATGGCACGGTTTTTGCTATAGCTTCCGTACTGAGAGTCCAAACACGATCTGCCGAAACGAGGAGCGGCTGCATGGCCTCGATGACTTAATCGCGGTGCTTGAACGGTATCCCGAACGCTTCGCGCGATGCGTTGATACCCATTCTGCAGGATGTGCAGCAAGAGTTCGGGCTACCTGTCCCGAGATTCCGTAGTGCGAATTGGAGAACACTCTGAATCTTCCGGCCAGCAAGATATACGGCGTCGCCACGTTCTACAACCAATTTCGCTTCCAGCCGCAAGGCCGCAACCACATTCAAGTCTGCCGCGGCACCGCGTGCCACGTGAAAGGCTCGGCGGCCATTTTCGACGCCGTCAAGCGGGAACTGAAGATCGAGCGCCGGCCAAACCACCCGCGACGGCGAGTTCAGCCTGGAAGTCGTGGCCTGCATCGGGGCCTGCGGATTGGCGCCGGTCATTTGCATCAACGGCGAATTTCCACGCCGGCGTGTCAGCACAAAAACCGTCGGAAAAATCATCGACTCCTATCGAAGAAAGGGCCGCCGAATGACGATGACGGCGATGAAGCTGCCTGAATTGCTTTCCTGGATCGTGGACGACGAGCCGGTCGAGCCGGCCGTCGCGCGGCAGCGCCGGCAGCACTTGGCCGAACTGCGCCGCGATCAGGTTCTTCGGCCCGACGATCTTCGTGGGCGCCGGAACCTGCGGCCTCGGGGCGGGCGCCAAGGAAACGCTGGCCGCCATCCACAAGTACCTCGACGACCACGAGATCAAGGCCGACGTGGTTATGGTCGGCTGTATCGGCCTGTGTTCGCTCGAACCGATCGTCGAAGTGCAATTGCCCGGCCGGGCCCGCGTCTGCTACAAGCAGATCACCGCGGACAAGGTCGCCCGATCTGCTCGATGCGGCGTTGTCCGGCGCCGTCGCCCGACGGATTTGTTCTGGGCCAGCATCGCAACGATGCGATGCGAGCCTTGGCCCGATGTGCCTTTCCTGGACGAGCATCCGTTCTTCGCCCCGCAAACCCGCTGGGTGCTGGCCAACTGCGGCATCATCGACCCGTCGCAGATCGACGAGTACATTGCCCGCGGCGGATACAAGGCGCTGGTGGAAATGTTGCGGGGCACAACGCCAGAGGCCGTGTGCGACATCGTCGAACAGAGCGGCCTGCGCGGCCGGGGCGGCGGAGGGTTTCCGACCGGCAAGAAATGGAAGTTCGCCCGCGCAGTCTGCCCGGCGATCAGAAATATCTCATCTGCAACGCCGACGAAGGCGACCCCGGCGCGTTCATGGACCGGGCCGTTATCGAAAGCGATCCGCATCGGCTGGTCGAGGGCATGGCCATCGCCGCCTACGGCATCGGCGCGACGAAGGCATACGTCTACATTCGGGCCGAGTACCCGCTGGCCATCAAGCGACTGAAGGCCGCCATCGCCCAGGCCGAGGCCAATGCACCTGTTGGGCGACAACATCCTCGGCACCGATTTCAGTCTGCACGTCGTCATCAAGATGGGGGCGGGGGCGTTCGTGTGCGGCGAGGAAACCGCTCTGATCCACAGCATCGAAGGCCGTCGCGGCATGCCGCGCCCCCGTCCGCCGTTTCCCGCCGTCAGCGGGCTGTTCGGCAAGCCGACGATCATCAACAACGTCGAGACGCTGGCCAATCTGCCCACCGTGCTGTCGCATCGGGGCCGACAAGTTCGCCGCCCTGGGAACGAAGACGAGCAAGGGCACGAAGGTGTTCGCCCTGTCCGGCAAGGTCTCGCGGACCGGGCTGGTCGAAGTGGCGATGGGCACGCCCATCCGCAAAATCGTCTTCGACATCGGCGGCGGCATTCCCGACGGCAAAGCCTACAAGGCCGTGCAGATCGGCGGCCCCTCGGGCGGCTGCATCCCGTCGCAGCACCTGGACATCGACGTTGACTACGAGTCGCTGAAGACCGTCGGCGCCATCATGGGGTCCGGCGGCCTGGTCGTCATGGACGAAGACACCTGCATGGTCGACGTCGCCAAGTTCTTCATGGACTTCATCCAGCGCGAGAGCTGCGGCAAGTGCATTCCCTGCCGCGAAGGCACCCGGCGGATGTTGGAAATCCTGCAACGCATCACGCGGGGCCGGAAGAAAGAGCGAGGCATCGACGCCCTGGAACGATTCAAGAGCGTGCTGCACCTGCAAAGCCTGGCCGAGACGATCCGCGACACGAGTCTCTGCGGCCTGGGGCAAACCGCCCCCAATCCCGTGCTGAGCACGCTTGCGGTGGTTCCGCGACGAGTACGAATCGCACATCTACGAGCGAAAATGCCCGGCGGCCGTCTGCACCGAGTTGGTCACGTACTCGATCGACGCCGGAGAAATGCCGCGGCTGCACGCTTTGTGCGAAGAAGTGCCCGGCCGGGGCCATCGTGGGCGCGGCGAAGTCGGCCGCACCACGTCGTCGTCGAGAAGTGCATCGGCTGCGGCTCGTGCATCGACGCCTGCCGCTTCGACGCCGTCGTCAAACAGTAGAACGAGTGATGCGCGACGCACCGGAGAGATGCCAGGCGAGACCGCGAGTTCCGCGCAGCCTACAGATCGAAACGAGCCATCCATGATTAACGATTGAAGTCAACGGGCGGCCGATTTCCGCCGAAAAGGGCGAAATGCTGCTGACCGCGCTGCGACGGGCCGGAATCAGCGTTCCCACGCTGTGCCACATCGACGGCCTGAACGCCAGCGGGGCGTGCCGCATGTGCGTCGTCGAGGTCGAGGGCCAACGCGGCCTGGTGCCCAGTTGCGCCTTCCCCGTCGCCGACGGCATGAAAGTCCGCACCCATTCGCCGCGGGCCGTGGCGGCGCGAAAAACCATCGTCGAACTGCTGCTGGCCAATCATCCCGACGATTGCCTCTATTGCAGCCGCAACGGCAATTGCCGCTTGCAGCATCTGGCCGAGGAACTGGGCGTCCGGCAACGGCGGTTCGCCGGCGACCGCACCCGGCACCGCATCGACGCCTCCAGCCCCTCGATCGTCCGCGATCCGGGCAAGTGCATCCTCTGCGGCAAGTGCGTCCGCGTGTGCGAAGAGATTCAGCGCGTGGCGGCCATCGATTTCATCGGCCGCGGCTCGAAAACGAAGATCGGAACGGCCTTCGACGAAGGGCTGAACGTGTCGAGTTGCATCAACTGCGGCCAGTGCATCGCCGTGTGCCCCACCGGCGCGCTGAGCGAGCAGAGCCAGATCAAGGAAGTGCTCGACGCCTTGAACGATCCGAACAAGGTCGTGGTCGTGCAGCATGCGCCGGCCGTTTCCGTCACGCTCGGCGAGGAGTTCGGCATGGCGCCGGGCGCCGACGTGATCGGCGTGATGACCGCCGCCTTGCGCCGGCTGGGCTTCGACCGCGTGTTCGACACCGGATTCACCGCCGACCTGACCATCATGGAGGAAGGCTCGGAACTGGTCCATCGGCTGACCAACGGCGGCCGGCTGCCGATGCTGACCAGTTGCTCGCCCGGCTGGATCAAGTTCGTCGAGACGCAATATCCCGATTTCATCGAAAATCTTTCGACCTGCAAGAGCCCGCAACAGATGATGGGCGCGATCATCAAGACCTACTTCGCCGAGCGCGAGGGGCTTGAATCCGTCGGCATTTACAGCGTCAGCATCATGCCCTGCACGGCGAAGAAGTTCGAGGCCGGACGCCCCGAGATGGGCCGCGACGGCCTGGCCGACGTCGACGCCGTGTTGACCACCCGCGAATTGGCCTCGATTGATCCGCATGGCCGGATTGAATCTCCGCGACCTGCCGCCCGACACGGCCGACACGCCCTTCGGCCAGCGGACCACCGCCGGCAAGCTGTTCGGCGCCAGCGGCGGCGTGATGGAGGCCGCCGTTCGCACGGCCCATTATCTGGTGACGGGCCGGGAACTCGGCGAATCTGAAAGTCGAGGCGGTCCGCGGGCTCGACGGCGTGAAGGAAGCCCGCGTCCAGATCGGCGACCTGAATCTGGGCGTTGCCGTGGCCAGCGGGCTGGGAAACGCCAGCCGGCTGTTGGATCAAATTCGCGCCGGTCGCAACGACCTGCATTTCATCGAGGTGATGACCTGTCCCGGCGGTTGCATCGGCGGCGGCGGACAGCCCATCGGCGCCAATGCCGACGCCGTGCGGGCGCGGATGCAAAGACTCTACGCCATCGACGCCGACGAGCCGGTGCGGGCCTCGCACCACAACGAGGCCGTGCAGCGGCTCTATGCGGAGTTTCTCGGAGACCCCTTGGGGGAGACAAGCCACCATCTCTTGCACACGCACTATGCCGAGCGCGGGGTGGTGAGTTAAGATAGGGATTGGGGATCGGGATTAAATGACAGAGACTAATCTCATAACCCCTTCGTACAGAAGGCGTCGGCGTGAGTTCGGCATTCATCACCACCGTCAAAGAGCGCTGCCGCATGTGCTATACGTGCGTGCGGGAGTGCCCGGTCAAGGCGATTCGCATCACCGACGGCCAGGCCCAGGTCATCGGCGAGCGTTGCATCGCTTGCGGGAACTGCGCGCGGATCTGTTCGCAACACGCCAAGATTCTCCGCAGCAGCATCGACGAAGTGCGGGCGTTGCTGCGATCGCGGTGCCCCGGTGGCGGCATGTTTGGCGCCCAGTTTTCCCGCCGAATTTACGGACATTGCCCTACACGCAGCTTGTGGGGATGATTCGGTCGCTGGGGTTTCGGTTTGTGGTCGAGGTGTCGTTCGGCGCCGATCTGGTCGCTCGCGAGTACCGCAAACTGCTGAACGAGCGCAACGGCCACCGCTACATTTCCACGACGTGCCCGGCGGTGGTCGGCTACGTCGAGCGGTATTATCCCGACATCGTCGATTCGCTTGGCCCCGATCGTTTCGCCGATGGTGGCCATGGCGCGGGCGCTTCGCCGCTTGCACGGCGACGACCTGAAGAATCGTGTTCATCGGCCCTTGCATCGCCAAAAAAGTCGAGGCCCAGTGCGAGGCAGCTTGCCGGCGAGGTCGATGCCGTGTTGATGTTCCCCGAACTGCGGCGGATGTTCGCCGACGACGGGATCTTTTCCCGAAGGCGTCGTTGCGCTCAGCGACTTCGATCCTCCCCACGGCGGACTCGGCGGCCTGTTTCCGGTCAGCCGCGGCATTTTGCAGGCGGCCGACATTCAGGAAGACCTGCTGACCGGCGAAGTCATTGCCACGCAAGGCCGCAGCCACATGCTCGAAGCGATCAAGGAGTTCGCCGAGGGCGATCTGGGGTCCAGACTCCTGGAAGTCCTGTGTTGCGAAGGCTGCATCATGGGGCCGGGCATCAGCGGCGATTTGCCGCTGTTCAATCGGCGGCGCCACGTCCGCACCTACGTCTGCCACCGCATGGAGCAACTGGATCGGGCCGAGTGGCAACGCTACATGGATCGGCTTGCCGATCTCGATCTGCACCGCACCTATCACGCCGACGATCAGCGCATTCCCACGCCCGACCGGACCGAATTGACGGCCATCATGCATCGGATGGGCAAGTTTACGCCGGCCGACGAGTTGAATTGCGGCGCCTGCGGCTACGACACTTGCGTGGAACACGCCGTGGCCATCCACAAGAAGCTGGCCGAAAGCGAGATGTGCCTGCCGAACACGATCGACCAGCTCCGCATCGCCTTGACGGAACTTAAAGTCTCGCACGAGGAGCTGGCAACCGACCCAAGAGGCCCTGCTGCAATCGGAGAAACTTGCCGGCATGGGACAACTTGCCGCGGGCATCGCCCACGAAGTGAACAATCCGCTGGGCGTCGTTCTGATGTATGCCCACCTCTTGTTGGACGAATGCGACCCGCAATCGAGAATCCGCGAAGACGTGGCCATGATCGCCGAACAGGCCGACCGCTGCAAGAAGATCGTGGCCGGCCTGCTCCACTTCGCCCGGCAGAACAAGGTCTGCCGGACGCCGATCGACATCCGCGAAATCGTCGATCGCACGATGCGGGCCATGACCATTCCCGATTCCGTATCGCTCGACATCGAGCACGAAGAGGACGACCCCGTCGCCGAAGTGGACCGCGACCAGATCGTCCAGGTGCTGACAAATCTGGTCAGCAACGCGATCGCCGCCATGGAGGCAGGGCGGCACGCTGACCATTCGCACAACGGCGGAACGACGCATCGCGTCCACATTGGCGTCAGCGACACGGGCATCGGCATTCCGCCGGAGAACATCAAGAAGATTTTCGACCCGTTTTTCACCACGAAACAAATGGGCAAGGGCACGGGCCTGGGACTGGCCGTCAGCTACGGCATTGTGAAGATGCACTCGGGCGACATCCGCGTGCAGTCGCAGGCCGATCCGGCCGCCGGCCCCACCGGCTCGACCTTTACCGTATCGCTTCCGCGAAAGGGGAGAATAGCGGCCCAGCCGCCGAATCAGGAGAAACGCAATGGCAACAGAAAAACCCCTGGTGCTGCTGGTGGACGATGACGAAGATTTTCTCTTCCAGCAGCGGCTGCAACTTGAAGACGCCGGCTTCGAGGTCGTCACCGCGCAAGGACAAGGCCAGGCGGAAAGAGTCCTCGCCGACCGGCGGCCCGACGTGGCCGTGGTCGACGTGATGATGGAGAACCCGGACGCCGGCTTCGTGCTCTGCCATCACATCCGCAAGAACGACCCTTCGATCCCGGTGATCCTGGTCACCTCGGTCAACAGCGAGACCGGCCTGGACTTCGACATGGCGACCGAAGAGGACCGCGCCTGGATCAAGGCCGACGCCTTGCTGCCGAAGCCGATCCGCTTCGAGCAGCTTCGCGGCGAGATCGACCGCTGCTGCTGAGCAGTCGCGCAGAACGTAGTTTCCTGCCGAACACTGGAAAAGGTGCTTCGGACGCCTGTCTTGGTGACCGACGACGAGATGGGCATGCGGCTTGGCGTGCTCCGGACGCTGCGCGACTTCACCGTGCATGTGCCGGACGTCGACGAAAACGTTGGATTTCTCATCGACCACGCGGAATCCGGCGAGGAAGCACTCGACAAAATCCGCCGCCAGCCGCCGGACATCCTGTTGCTGGACCACAAAATGCCCGGCATCAGCGGCCTGGAGGTGCTCGAGCAGCTCGCCGGCATGAAGACCGACATGCTGACGATCATGATTACGGCCTATGCCTCGATCGAGACGGCCGTTGCCGCGACCAAGCAGGGCGCTTACGATTTTCTGGCCAAGCCGTTCACGCCCGACGAACTGAAGAGCACGATCCGCAAGACCGCCGCCCGACTGATCCTCGCCAAGCAGGCCCGCAAGCTGGCCGAGGAAAAGCAGCAGGTCCGCTTCGAGTTTATCCGCGTGCTCGGGCACGAGCTGAAGTCGCCCTTGAACGCCATCGGCGGCTATCTCGAACTGATGAAGGACCGGCAGCTAGGCGGCGAATCTGGCCTCCTACGACGAGATGATCGACCGCAGCCTCGCCCGCGTCGACGGCATGCACAAGTTGATCCGCGACCTGCTGGACCTCACGCAAATCGAGTCCGGCCGAAAAAGCCGAAGCCTTGCCGAGGTCGATCTGGTCGGCGTCGGCCAAGACCGCCGTCGAAACCGTCCAGGCCGAAGCCGCCGCCCGAAAGATCGCCGTCCGCATCCATGCCGCCGACGCCGTTTCCATGCACGGCCGACGCCGGCGAGATCGAAATGCTGCTGAACAACTTGCTTTCCAACGCCGTCAAGTACAACCGCGACGGCGGCAGCGTCGATGTGACGATCGAACGCCGCGACTCGCAAATCGTCATCACCGTAGCCGACACCGGCATCGGAATGACGCCGGAAGAACACGAGCAGATCTTCGGCGAATTCGTCCGCATTAAGAACGAGCGGACCAGCACATCTTGGGCAGCGGACTTGGCCTTTCGCTCGTCAAGAAGCTCGTTCAACTCTACGACGGCGCTGTGAACGTCGAAAGTCGCCCCGAGACCGGCTCCACCTTCACAGTCTCCCTCGTCGCATAAAAGGGGTCGCCCATAACCGCCGCTGAGTCAAGGCCCAGTTTATCGAGTGGTCGCATTCAGGTCCGGTCGTTGCCGTTCTGCCCGCCGTCGGCAGGCGGCAAATAGCCCTTTCCCTTATCCGCCAGATCCTTCGAACGCTTCGAGTCCGGAATAGCGACGTTTCGGAACTGATCGCTCTTCGCCGCCGGTTTCGTCTGCCAAGGACTTCGTGGACGGCAAATAGGCCAATCGGTACGATGGGCAGGGCGATCCAGGGGGCCATGTCGAGCCAATGGGGCATCGCGGCGGATACTTCAACCGGAAACCCGACGTCGGACCGGCCCAACCGACCGTCGACAAGGACATCCACCCGCCACGTGCCGGGAGAGGGCAATTCGAATTGCGCCGCTTTGAGCAGCCTGTTCGTCGTCGCTCTGCTGGTCGCCACATGGTCGACCGTCGCACGAGTCCCTTTCGCCGACGTCGTGCGAAATACGATTCGTGCATCGGGCAACACCGCTCGCGTTGTGGCATCCTGAAGCAAAACGCTGAAATCCGCCGGTCCGGCACGCAACGGGGTGGGGGACGTGAAGACCGTGACTTGATAGGGGCCGGAACGCGCCGAGAGTCGCAACAAACCCCCGTCGCCGTGGGCCGGCCGAGCATGGATCATCGCGGCCAAGACCATCATCCCGAGCACGATCGGTCCTGTGTGCGCCATATCATCTCCCCATGTTTATCATCATCGTGCCGCGCATCTGCATGGGCTGGAACAGGATGCAAATACCGACGGCAAACAAGAGCACGATCAATGCCGCCCATGGAATAAACACACGCAGAGCGGTCGATGCGCGCCTCGGTCAGCCTGGGCGAAGTGGTAGGCCGCGTAGAGTGAGCCGAGCAGTCCGAGGTCGAGAAAGACGATTTGTACGATAAGAAGCCAATTGCCGGCTCCGGCTGCATAGTAGGCGGCCCACGTCGGCGCGCGCCCGAGAACCCAAGGTTGTGGGCGAGGGCTTGTGCGGCTGGAACCACGGTACCTGCGCTGGTGAAGAAGTGAAACGCGTAATGCGCCAGCCACATGCCGAATCCCAGCGGCGCCAGGGCATAGGCATATTGCCGTGCGGTCACCAGGACACTTGTCCCGCCGCCGCGACGTCCGCGGCTTGCCGCGGCGGCCGCCATAACGGTGACGGCCGGCAGAATGATCAGCCCAAGCACGGTCTCGGCGGTCACGAAGGCGATTGGGCTGGCGAGCCCGAGCCAGGCCGTCAGGCGGTCTTGGAATTGAAGGACGGGGCCGATCATTTCGACTGCATTCGAGAAAGCAGCGAACACCAGCACCAGCACCAGCACGGCCAAGTCCGTCCGCTCGCTAAAGCGGCCGATCCCGGAGCGGACCGGATCGTGAACCAGATCTGCACCCGGCAGACGGGTGAAGAGTCCCACATTATTGTTCGGACAGGCGTGGACGCAATCGAGCGCGAAGGTGCAGTCCATGTTGCCGTACTTTCTGGGCTGAAATAGGAGTCGTTCGCAACCCGGAATGCCGTCGCGGCCGCGGATGCAGTCCTTCGTTGTGCAGCGCCCGCAGACGTCGGCATCGCGGACCCGCACCTCCAGCGGCGACATGAGCGAGTTGACAAAATTGAACTGTCCGACCGGGCAGAGGTGTTTGCAGAACGCCGCCTTGCGGAAGATGGCGTCGATGGCAAAAGCCAACGAGAAGTAGGCGATCGCCACGCAGGCCGTGCGACGGGGGCTGTCCCAAAGGGCCAATGCTTCGTAGGCCCAGAAGAAGAGAATCAGAAGGACTATCGCGGGCCACTTGCCGGCCAGCCATCGCGGCCAGGAGCGGTCTCCGGGTAGCCACCGCTTGGCAAGTCCGCGAACGAGCATGAAGGGACACGCCATGCAGAACAGGTTGCCGGCAAAGAGCAGGCCGAACACCAGCAGCCCCCGCCAGACGATCCAAGGCAGTACGCCGGCCAGGTTCAACGGAGCGACTTGCGGCCCGAACAGGCCGTCGAGAATCACCACAATCGCTAGAGCAAGCATCGGCAGTTGCATCGCCGGCCGCGCATACCGCCACCGCAAGAATCTCCCCACCACGGGCAGATGCAGGACGTCACCGCCGCGGAAAGACCAAGCTGATCCGGTGGCGGGTTCCGCGCGCGGCAGCAGCAGACGCGCGGCAGACCAACTCAAAGACAGTGCCCGGTTGCCGGCTGCAGGATGGCCATAGAGCAGTTCTCTGCCGATCCACACCAACGGCACCAAGTATGCGATGGAACCACCAATCCACATGACGGCGCCCGCCACGGCTTGGTCGGTCAGCGGCGAGATGTTCCAGAGACGCGGCACGGCCGCATAGTGTGGGTAAAGCACGTGATCGGAAAAGGTGATTAAGGCGGAGAGCACGGTTCCCTGAAGTCCCGCAAGGAACAGGTAAGGCAGCAGCACCCAACGGGAAAACCGCGGCCGACCGGGATAGGGTTGGATGACCGGAAACCAGAACAGCAACCCGGTGGCAAAAAAACAGGCGTGTTCCAGGTAGTGTACGGGCGGCAATCGCAGCGTAAGGTCATAGAGTTGCGGAGCATGCCATAGCCAGAAGACGACCGTGCAGGAGGTCCAGGCGAATGCCGGATGCGTTACCATCCGCCACGCGTGGTTGACCACGCGCAGCCGCAGCACAGGCAGCACCCAATCGTTGAACCAGGCCGGCAGTCCCATAAGGCACGGCAATTCGGGGGCAGCAAGCCAGAGCAGTGGCGGAGCGACCAGCAGCAGCAGCAAGTGTTGAACCATGTGGACCTGGAGCAGGAAGACGCTGAGGGGCTCCAGCGGCGAGGCCACGGCCACGAACACGGTTGCCAGACCGCCTAGGAAGCATGCCAGATGCCGGCCTGCGAACGGCGGCTGCCTGCGCGGCAGCACGAACCAGCCACGGGCGTAAAGTGCCGCCAGTGCCACCAGCGGGACCGTCAACTGGGGCTGCAGAGACCATGAGGTCAGGATGGCCTCGGTCACGGCGATCCCTCCAGCTTCGGCGGAGACCTTGCCGGCGGCTGATCTTCCGGCCGAAGCGTTCCCAGAAAATCGACCATTGCCTCGATCTCCAGCGGGCTGAGCTCCTGGCCATAGGCAGGCATCAGTCCGCCTCCCTGGCTAACCTGGCGAATCAGTTCGTCGTGGGTCAGCCGGGTAGCAACGGTTGTCAGGTCTGGCCCGCGGTGTCCTCCCCTTCCCTCCAGCGCGTGGCAGTTGCGGCAGTTCTTGTACTGGAACGTTACGGCGCCTTGCAGTTGTTCCGGTGTTAGTCTGCGGACCATATTGACCGGCACCGGCGTGCCGCTCCAAGCAGCCATCGCCGGCGACCACGGCGCTTTCACCCCCAGCCGCAGCAACACCACCAACGAAACCACGATCAACATCACGGACAACACGGCCACCGGGCGCCGCCGCGGGCTGCGGTCGCCCCTGCCGGCCATGAAAGGAATCAGTATCAGGACACCCAACAACAGCGGGGGTAAGAGCAGCATCAGATAGTTTTCCAGCCACTCCGGGCTAAGGGCCAACAGGGCGAACATCGGCAAAAAGTACCAGTCGGGCCGCGGTTCGGCGTGAACAATTGCTGGATCGGGAGGCAATCCCGGCCCGGCAGGACCCAGCATGAGCGACATTGCTGCTACCGCTATCAATCCCGCCGCCACGGCGATCGTGTCGCGAAGAAACGGGCCCGGAAAGAACGGGACTCCGTTGGTCCTGAGTTCTGTTTCGTACTCGGTCTCGTAGGTTTTAGGATCGACAGGCTTGTCAGGCTTCGGTGGTGTGGAAATACCTAGCCGCACAATCAGATAGAGGTGCAAACCCAGCAGCCCCAGGAGCAATCCCAGCAGAACAAAGACGTGCAGAGCGAAGAAGCGGCTGAGGGTATGGGCTCCAATCGTCTGGCCGCCCAGGAGCAGGTGCACGACAGACGGGCCGAGCAGCGGCACACGGCCGGCCATTGCGGCGGCGACGCCGACTCCCCAGTAAGCATCCTGATCCCAGCGGAGGACCTGGCCGGAAAACGCCATGCCCAGTGTGCAGGCCAGCAGACCGACGCCGACCATCCACGTCAGCCCGCGGGGATACTTGTGGCCGCCCATGAGAAACACCTGGGTCATGTGCACGCCGAGCATGACCACCATGCCGCTGGCGCCGAAGTTGTGCAAGGCTCGCAGCAGCCATCCGAACGGCACGTGATAATTAAGCGCTTCCAAGCTGTCATAGGCGCGGTCGGCGGACGAGACGTAGACCAGTGCCAGGCAGATTCCGGTGACGATTTGCAGCAAGAGAAACCCGGCCGTCATGCTGCCGAAAACGTACCACCAGCGTGCGCCCCGCGGCACGCTGTGCGTAAGCAACGGCAAGAACGTTCCACGGATGCCTAAGCGGAAGTCCAGCCAGCCCCACACTCCCTGCAACCATTCTCGCAACATGCGCACACGACCGTCGTCATGCTGGTTCCTGCAACGTGGGGAGATGCCCCAACAAGACCAGCAACCGGCCGCCCTCCACTCGGTGTTCGTAACGATACAGGCCTCGCGGCGGCGGACCGGCCGCACGTTCGCCGTCGGCGTAATACACTCCGCCATGACAGGGGCACATGAACAGGCCCGACGCCGGAAACCACATCACCGGACAGCCCAGGTGCGTGCAGTTCACGGAGAAGACGCGAAAATTGTCCCCCGACTGCCGCGAGACGTACATCGAGATTGTCGCCGTCACTCCGTCCCACTGCGTGTGCAAGGGATTGACGGCGTCCACTCGCCGGGTCTGGTGCTCGGGGAAGGAGTGTACGGCTCCCACGTCGACCCATTGATCGGGCTCCCGGCGGAGCCAAGGGGCCAGAACGAAGCCGGCCACCGGCACGCCGACCGCCGCCGTGGCAGCGCCGCCCAGCGCCAAACCGCTCCATTTCAGGAAGTCGCGGCGTCTCTTGTCGGTATGCTCCTCAGCCAAGTCGTCTGACAGTCTGTTATTGGAATTGCTCATCGCTTTTCAACTCCAGGCGAGAGCAAGGGGGATTGGGGAGCGTCGGGCAGGCTCGTCAGCCGCCACGAAGCCAGATAGGCCACGATGTCAGATACTTCGCGGCTCGCGAGGGGCTGGCCGCCGGGTCGCTTCCCTCCCAGTTTGCGATAGTCGGGCATTCCAAGATCGGGGCGTCCAGTGATCACGATTCGCCGCAGGGCTTGGTTGCTGATCAGGCCCAGAAAAGCCGCGGAGTGGAGAGGGCCGGCGTCGCCCTTCTGCCTCCTTCGGCCTCCCCCTTGTTCACCGTGACATCGGACGCAGATCTCGGCAAACAGTTTCGCGCCGGACTTCGCATCGCCAGCAGGGGCGTCAGAAAGCAGATACGGCGGTGGCGGTGGCTCGAACTTCGCCGACGACTTCGTCCATCGAGCGCGAATGCCGCTAACGACCACCTCAATTTGTTTTGCGGTCAACGGCCCGCCCCGGTCGCGGGAGAAAGCCGTCATCAACGTGCCGTGCCGCCCGCGGACCGCCACGTGCTCCAACTCCTCCCTTGGAATAATCGCCAAGAATAGGGCGTCGTTCAACGGCGGGGCTGGACCGAACTTCCCGTCGACCCCGTGGCAACCGGTGCAGCGCTGCTGAAATAGCGTGTCAAAATCCAGAACCTCCGTCGGAAGAACCGGCCGATTTCGGGGCTTGGGCCGGCCACAACCCGACATCGCCAAGGCGACCATCATGACAACTGCACACTGGATCAGGTAGAGACTCACGGTTTGCCCCCGTCGTTCCCGTGCTTCGCAACGACCTTGCCCCCGGACGCAGCCAGCGATTGGGGCGATCGCACCTTCTCCGAGTAGGAGACGACTAGCCCCGCCGTCAGACCAAAGGCAAATTGCGACACGATGAACCAAGGCCAATCCACCAGGCGATTCATGACCGGATTGAGCACGTTCATAAACGCGAAGATCAATCCGCTCCAGAGCAGCGGGCCGATCAGTCCGCCCCAAAGGACAGGTCCACCGGGAAGCGCCGGCAGCATTACGCCAAACAACAGACCCACGATCAGACAGGTGATCCCATGAATCACCAGCCCCACCGCCAAAGCCGCCGGACTGAACGGCTGAAACTGCGTGAGCGTCGTGCCGGTGGTGCTCGGCATCACCATGGCCGCAAGCAGGTTGACGGGATACCAGATACCGTGTCCGCTCAACACCCCATACGCCAGGGCGACAAGGGCCATCACGATACCTCCGGCGATGCCGCCACGGACCCCGGCCAGATACGGATGCGTCGCATACGGGAGTTGCGCACGATAGCCCAGCACGCCGGGTAGTGGTACCATCTGCCGCTTCGCCGCCTGAACGGGCTGGGCCCGTTGCTCGGCCGGAACCCACTGCATCTCTTCCGTCCCTTGGCCGGGCAGGAGTTGGCCGACCCAGCCGGCGATCCCAACCACCATCAGCACGAGTCCCACTGCAGAGTAGACTAGGTTCGTCACCAAGCCGGCAGCGGCCAACATGGTCGCCAGCGCCAAGATCATCGGCCACGTGGTGGGTTTGGGAACCTCAAGAGTCTCACGAATCTCCGTCATGGCAACCTCAGCGTCCCACAATGTAGACAAGGCAGATGATGATGATCCAAACCGTGTCTACAAAGTGCCAATACCAGGAAAACAGTTCAACACTCTCCGATCGCCCTGCCTCCAATTGCCGACCCAGGGTCAAACCGACTAGCACCAGCATAGTCACCAGCCCCAAGGTGACGTGGCCGGCGTGGAAGCCGATCAATGTGAAAAAAGTGCTTCCAAACAGATTGCGCTGCAACGTAAGCCCGTCTTGGCCGATCAGATCGGCCCATTCCCATGCGGTTCCACCCAGAAAGAGCACGCCCAAAGCGACCGTCGCGCCGAGCCAGAGCAGGAAATCTCGCTGTTTGCCGCGGGCGAACATCCGGCTTGCACGCGCCACTGTCGCGCTGCTGCTGACCAGAAACACCGTGTTGACCGCCGGAATCCAGTAGCCCAGCACTTCCGCCGGATAAGGTCCTACCAGACTCTTGCCAAGGTACGTGGCGTACGCTGCCAGCAGCGTCCCAAAAAAGGCGGCTTCCGAACAGAGGAAGCACACCATGCCGACCTTGTAACGATCCGGGCGGAAAGAGTCTTCGGCAACCGCGTTGCCGGCAATCTCCGCCGGAATAGCGGAGCCCAGAGATGGATTGGCGGAACTCACGGCGGAACCCTCCGTCTATTCATATTTCCAGTCGGGGTCGTCCGGGTGTTTGAGGTCCCATAAAGGACGGCGGCTGCGCACCGGCGGCACTTCTTCGAAGTTATACAACGGCGGCGGCGAGGTGGTGGCCCACTCCAGTGTCCAAGCGTCCCAGGGGTCGGCTCCCGCGGGCTTTCCGTGGCGCCACGAGACGATCAGGTTCCAAAAGAAGATGGCC
The DNA here is from genome assembly GCA_963789525.1 of uncultured Planctomycetaceae bacterium. Lineage (GTDB taxonomy): Bacteria > Planctomycetota > Planctomycetia > Pirellulales > Thermoguttaceae > CAVXFB01. The sequence goes on along the minus strand of CAWBLA010000002.1, from coordinate 207,062 downwards.
AGCGACGCCGCAAGCACGAACGAGCCGATTGTGGCCAGCAGGTTCCAGCTTTCCCAGCCAAGACCGGGGCGATAGGTATAGATTCGCCGCGGCATCCCCAACATCCCGACGATGTGCATCGGCGCGAACGTTAGATTGAAACCGAAAAACATCAGCCAGAAGTGCCAGCGGCCTAGTCGCTCGCTCATCATGCGGCCGGTTATCTTCGGAAACCAATAGTAGAATCCGGCCATGATGGCAAAGAGCGTGCCGCCCAGCAATACGTAATGAAAGTGCGCCACGACGAAATAGCTGTGCGTGACCTGCCAGTCCCAGGGCGCCGTGGCCAGCATGATGCCGGTCAGACCGCCCATGAGAAACTGACAAAGAAAGCCGATCGCAAACAGCAAGGGCGTAGCCATCCAGAGCTTCCCGCCGTAGAGCGTCGCGTTCCAGTTGAACATCTTGATGCCGGTTGGTACCGCAATCAGGTAGCTGGCACCCGCAAACAGCAGATCCAAGACCGGGCTGAGCCCCACGGCAAACATGTGGTGGGCCCAAACGCCGAAACTAATAAACGCTATGGCCAGCGTGGCCGCCGCCACCGACGCGTAGCCGAAAATTACTTTGCGAGAGAAGACCGGCACCACCTCAGAGATAATGCCGAACGCCGGCAGCGCCATGATATAGACCTCGGGGTGGCCGAAGAACCAGAAGAAGTGCTGCCAGAGCAGCGCCGAGCCGCCGGCCTGGGTATCGAAGAAATGCGATCCCAGCTTGCGGTCCAACAGCAGCATAGTCTGCGCGGCGGTCAACGGCGGCAACGCAAACAAGATCAGCACGGCCGTGGCAAACACCATCCAGACAAACAGCGGCACGCGGCCGAGCGTCATTCCCGGCGCACGCAGGCTCAGGATCGTGGCAATCAGATTGATCCCGCTGCCCACCGTGCCGATGCCGCTTACCGACAGGCCGAGAATCCAGTAATCGATATTGTGTCCACGGGAGAAAGCCGGTTCCGTCAGCGGTGCGTAGCTGTACCAACCCACGTCCGGCGCCGCCCCCGCCAGAAAACTGAAGTACATCAGCGCTCCTCCAAACAGCAGCAGCCAATACGAAAATGCGTTGATGCGCGGAAAGGCCATGTCGCGGGCGCCGATCATCAGCGGCACCACGTAGTTGGCCAGACCGATCAGCAGCGGCATGACCACGAAGAAAATCATCGTCGTGCCGTGCATGGTGAAAAGCTCGTTGAATACCTCAGGCGAAACGACGCGTCCGTCAGGCACCGCAAGCTGCACGCGCATCACCATCGCTTCGATGCCCCCCAGGATGAAGAACCACAGCGTGGTGACGATGTACAGGATGCCGATCCGCTTATGATCGAGCGTCGCCACCCAGCCATACAACCCGGCCGGCGGTGCAGCGTGCGTTTTGGCGTCCGAATCTGCTGCAAGGCTCATCGATTTCTCTCTCTCCCGTCAGCGAAGCGTTTCCAGATAGGACACGATTGCTTTGACGTCGCGAGCGTTCAGCTTCAGGTCGGGCATCCGGCAACCGGGCTTGATCGCCTGGGGATCGCTCACCCAGGCAGTCAGATTTTTCGGCGTGTTGGCGGCCGCGCCCGCCCCGATCGTCCGCCGGCTCATCAGGTGCGTAAGGTCGGGCCCCACGTTGCCGTGCGGCCAACGTGCCGCGGATCTGATGGCAATTGAAGCACGTCTTCGAAAAAAACAAGTGAGCGCCTTGGGCCTGCGATGGATCTTCCACCGCCGGCTTCGCTTGGTCCGCGCACCACCGCCGGAACTCTTCTGGCGACTCAACGATCACCAGGATGAGCATCATCGCGTGTCCCACGCCGCAATACTCGCTGCACTGCCCGTGGTACACGCCTAACTTCGTCGGAATGAACGACATCATGTTCACACGCCCTGGAATCAGGTCGGTCTTTCCCGCCAACTCGGGCACCCAGAAGCTATGGACTACGTCGGCCGACTCCAATTGAGACGCCACCGGCCGCGGGTCGGCCAGGGTGCTCACCGGCACGTGCATCTCGTTGGCCGTGACAAAATGTTGCTGGGGGTAATCGAAGGTCCACCACCACTGGTGCCCGATCACTCGCACCAACAGTCCCCTCGAAAACGACGGCTCGCTCCGCATCGAAACCACCGTCCGCGTCACCACCAGGAAAATCACGAACACGATCAGCAGCGGCAAAATGGTCCATGCCAACTCCAGCCGATTGCTGCCGTAAATCTGAGGAGCCTCCTGTTCTTCATCACCCGGCCGGCTACGAAATCGGACAACGGCGTAGATCGTGAAGCCCCCGACCAGGACGAAAATCACCGCCGTGATAGCCAGCACCATGAGAAACAGGTCCCACAGCGCCCCGGCAGTGGGCGACGCCGGAGCGAAGACCGACGGGGAATAGCGTTCTGTCGCTGCAAACAACAATGCATTCATAGGGCATCTTGCTTACTGCGTCGCGTTGTCGCCGCGCGCCCTAGTCAGACGTGAACCTGACCGCCCGGACGAAACAGTATCGATCGGCGGCGACCGTGCCGCGGGCTTGCACGCTGCAATCCACTCGCCTCGCCTTTGGCGCACTGGTGACTTCCTCGCCAAAAACCGCACGAATTATAGCGAGGCAAGGGGGGGAAAAGAAGCCTCGCCGCCCTATTCAAGCAGGCGACTCTCGGCAGACGGTTCGACGAGACGCTGCAGGGCGGCAGGTTGCTGATAATGCAAGGTCGAGCGAATCAGTAGTGATGGCGCACTACGTCAACGAGCGAGACGACGAGATGCGTCAGGCCAGCAACCGGAAGCGAGTCTTGCGTGGTGTCGGGGCGACCCGGCCTGCGAAGCGTAGACAGCCAGTGCCGAAGCCGTGTGATTGAGCCTCGAAAGTACGAATGCGGGAGCCTTCGTCTTGGACACAGCGGGGGCCACGCCGACGCATCGTTATGGCCTGATGCGTTGGTCCTGCCGGGGTCGGAGAGCAGGGCAAGAGCAAAATCGGGGTTCCCCAGGAACGTAGGAGATCCTGCCGTTTCCACTGACCCTTTCCCGGCCGGAGATACCGGGTGACCAACTCCAGGAGACCCGTCCGCGGCAGCGCTCGGCCGCGCGTGGGCGAAACCCGAGCGCTGCGAGTGGTCTCGCCAAGCGAAGGAAACGAAGCGCGGCGAAACGAGCGGCAGGAAGTCATAGCGCCCTGATAGTACCGTGGAAGCAGGGGAACTCGCGCCGTCGGAGGGACAAAGGGGACATTCTCCTGTAATTCATAAATTGGCAGGAATAGGCAATCCAGAAGACACGGGCAGCCGATAAAGTTGAATGTCCCCGTTTGTCCCCCCCGTTTGTCCCCCATCAGAATCATCGTCCTTCACGTCGGCTGTAGTATCTCGCTGGTCCAGTAGGCCTCGTTAACGAGGGCTCAGAAAGTCCCAGCCGCCGGCATCGTGGTAGCGGCGCGTGATCTCACTAGGACGCATCCAGACTACGCGGTCGGTTAGGTGTTTGGCGATCCGCTCGATCACCGTCGTAAATGCTCGCCAGCCGCGCCCTTGTTTCGGATTGACGCCTTGCCAATGCGAGAACCAGAGGCAGTACGGCTCTCCCGCCTCGACGCGGCACACCACGATCCCCGCTTTACCGTCCGCGGTGATGTAATAGTCCGGATCGACTTTGGCGGGATCATTTGACCAGGTGCCAAACATGTCGAGAGCGTTCGGCATCAAATCATAGACTGCGAAGCGCCCCTCTTCGGCTTTCAGGTGCAGGCCATAGTCGGTTTCGCTGGAGTCGAAGAAGCAGGGCACGGTCGGTCCGCGAAACTTCCCGTCCTTGGCAAGATTGAGCAGCGCCTTCCACAGGTTCGGGCTTGCCGACGTATGGCCGGCGGCTCGCAGTTGAGCGTAGCGGCGTCTACAGTCCGGACACCCGCAGCCGGGCAGGGTCAGGCCAATGAAACGGACACCCACGCGCTGACCCTCGGCAATGATGCTGCCCAGATAGTGCTCGTACTCGGCGACCGTGATTGCTCGATCGTAAAGCCAGACCCCTTCATGCGTGCCGTCAGCTACTTCACTGCGTTGGAAATCGAACAGCCCTTGGTGAGTCATCAACTCCATGTGCGTGTCAATGCCGTACTCGTACGCCCGCGCTACCTTTTCAAGATACTTGTGCTCATTATCGCTGGGATTTCGGGCGATGTTGCGCCCGTTAAAGGCAAAAATGCAGCTTGACTCGCCCGCAATGTGGTGCTCCGCGCAGTAATCGAGAAACGTCTGAAAGACGTTCGCGCCTAGGGAGGGACTGGTGTCGTCGCAATAGAACGAGAGGACAGTCTTGCGCGGCTGATGGTTTTTGCGCCCGCCCCGACCACCATTGACTGCGGCAACGAAGCATACGCCCCGGCAGCGGCCGCAGCGCTAAGGAACTGACGACGGGTAAAGGGTTTCATGCTGTGATCCTCAGTATTTAGCGATGTGATGTTTGCAGCCCCCACGAAATCGTGGCGTTTTTTCGCTCGTGTGGTAGAGAAATGGACCTCCAAGTTTTGCCACGCAGCAACAGTGACGTAACGTATTATACAACAACAACTTGCGCCAATTTCAGCCTTTCGGCACGAATCACCGTAAGCTCTTTCTTCGCAATGAGTTATTGAATACTTCCTGCGCAGTAAAACTAGCGGACTTCCGGAAACGTGCTCAGGTGGACGACCCAGTCGTTTGAATCGGGCAGATCGAACGTCTGCACGCCGCCGCCGGGCACCGCGGGCAACTCGTGGGAACAAAGGGGGAGGGGGAACAAAGGGGGGGAGGAACAAAGCGGGGACATTCTACTTTATCGGAGATCATCGTCACTTCGCATCGTTAATCTTCGCTATTTTGCCAAAAAGTTAAATGTCCCCCTTGTGCTCCCCCATTGTGCTTCCCAATATCGGACCCGTCCCGTTTTCGTCCCTCTCGCACCCGATAGCGGTATTCTACCGTGGGTACCGCGATCGACGCAAGCGTTTCCGGTGTGACCGCCACGCTGTTCGCATCCTGCATTCTGCCGAACTCCCACCCTGCACTCGCCACTCCCCACTCCCCACTCGCCACTAACTACTGACCACTCGCTCGTCGCATCCCACGGCCTGACCCGGCCTATTGCGGACGCGGCCAGTTCGAGGCCGGCAGGGGACGCTGATTAGAAGCCGCAACTGGGGCGGCACCTGAGGAAGGAAAGTTGCGCGGATCGGCCAGGTCGACCAGCGGGACGTTCGGGTAGCTGGGCATCGTCCAGAGCGAAGCGGGGTCGCCTGGAGCGCGATTGATCTCCACGTTGCCCAGGTCGATCCTCATCGTCAATTGGGCCGGCGGGCAGCGGATGGTGACGACCCTTGGCATCACCCGGCCGGTCAACGGGTCGATGCGGTGCTGGCTGGCGATCGAGCTTGCCAATAGTTGCCGCCGGGAGTCGTAGAGGTACTGTTCGAGAATCCAGCCCTGCGATCCGTCGAGAATCATCACCTTTGTCGCCGGGCCTTCAGGCGTGTTGAGGATCGTATCGACGCGCAAACGGTCGTTGGGCAACAGCGTCGGTCCTTGGTGCGGCAGCGCGGGATCGATCTCGGCGACTCCCAGGGCTTCGATAAGCCAGCCGGGCTCGAACGGAATTGCCTGCCGGGCCGGGCTGGCCGCGAACTGATCGTGGCGGCAGAAGTACATCGCCGGCGGCTGGTTCCGCTTCAGCCAGAACCAGAATAGCTCGTCATTGCTGCCGAGGTCGAGTTCAGTGCCTGTAATGCCGCCTGCGCGAAGCCGGAATCGCCGCGGCCGCTCGAAGGCGATGTTGGCCGGCAACGAGGGAAAGCCCGATCCGCCGATCGACGCCCTGGTGCTGACGAACGACTGGATTTGCGAGCTATTGCCATTGACCGTCGCAATCACCTGTTCCAGCGTGGGCGACGGCGGCAAGACCCTTGGCAGCGGATTGGTGTAGCGCTGCAACATCTGGGGACAGCCGGCACCACAGAGCGCGACAAGTCCCGTACAAAGCAGTACCAGGCGGCAGAGTTGGAATGGCGACCGACGAAAACGGAATGACGAATGAACGCCGTCTGCCGTGTCGGGCTTCGTTCTTGGTGCTTGCTTCGTCATCTCAATTTCGTCATTCGCCATTTTCTTCTATTGCAGGAGCGCCGCCAGTTCCTCTTGGATTTGTTCTACCCTCGGCGATTCGGGCACGACGACCGGGACCCGGTATGAACTTTCGCGGCGCGGACAGTACACCGCCACCAGATCTCGGCCTTCGGCATCCCGCATTTCTTCCTCCAGCCGAAACACGCGACGGCGAATGAGCAAAAGCGTCAGCACATAGCGCATATCCTGCCGATCGGGCTGCTCGGCCAACTCGTCCCAGAAGTCCAGCATCACGTCGTTCGGCGCCCATCGCTTCCGGGCGTCGGAGCGGCTGGGCACCTGCGACTTCCACCAGCCCACAGCATTTTCCGGCGGGCCCGGCCACGCGTCAGCGGCATAGTCGCATCGCCTAAGCTTCGCCCCCTCGGCCAACAATGCTGAATAGTACGTCTCGCCGGGCGCAAACTCTCGGCCAGTGACCGCACAGCGCCGGGCACTACGTTGGACTTCATAATCCATCGGACTTAGTAGGCGACTGTCCCAATTTTCGTGTTAACGAAACTCGGACTGTTTCCTTTGGGCGTATAGGCGCTTGCCAGCGGGATGCCCCCACGATACGGTCGAGCGGCGAAAAGTATCCGAAATTGCCGCTGGACGCAATGGTGTCATTGCGCTGTGGCCGATCTATTCTATGCGCTCCCTTCGGGCTAAAATGCCATCTTGCCCATCGCGCCGCGACTATGCGATTTGCCTATAGCTCCAACGCGTATCAGAATTTCTCAATCGAAGAGACCATTGCGCGCATCGCCGCCCTCGGGTACGAGGGATTGGAACTATTGGCCGACGTCCCGCATGCCTGGCCGGCGGGGCTGCTGGACGAGCGGAAGCAGTCCATTCGCCGATCATTGGAACACCATTGCCTGGCGATTTCGAACGTCAATGCGTTTATGATGAATGCCGTGGCCGATCCGCGGCAGGCCTATTGGCATCCCTCGTGGATCGAGCCGGACGAACATTATCGCGCCATTCGCCGCGAGCACACCAAGCGGGCGTTGCGGCTGGCGAAGGAGTTGGGGGCGCCGTCGATCCAGACCGAGCCCGGCGGGCCACGGGACGACGGTCGATCGTGGCACGCCGTCGCCGAAGTCTTTTATGACGAGATCATGCCGTGCGTCGCGTTGGCCGAGCAGTTGGGCGTGTTCCTGCTGATCGAACCGGAGCCGGGCTTGATGATCGAGACGTTCGACCAGTACCTTGATTTCGCCGCGCGGGTCGATTCACCCTGGCTGGGCCTGAACTTTGACATCGGCCATGCTTTTTGCGTCGGTCAGGAGCCGCAACATTGGATCGCGCGGATGGCGCCGCACACGAAGCACTATCACCTGGAAGACATCGACGCCGGGCGACACCACGCGCACCTCGTGCCCGGGCGGGGCGTGATTGATATTCCCGCGGTTTTGCTCGAGATTGCGGCAAGCGGCTACCAGGGATGGGTTACAGTCGAGCTATATCCGTATGGCGACGATCCCGACCGGGCGGGGCGCGAGGCCCGTGAGTTTTTGCAGACGATCAAACGTGAGGAATGAATGGTGAACGATTCATCGGGCAATCAGGATGTGCAGGAAGCGTTGCACTTAAGCGCCGGCTCGACCGTGCGCAGCTATCTCGAGCTGGTGCGGCTGCCGAACATTTTCACGGCGATGGCCGACGTGGCCATGGGCTTCTTGTTCGTTCGGGCGGTTGCCACGTGGCGGGACGTGTGGACGCTGGTGACGCTTCTGGCCGCGTCAAGCCTGCTATATCTGGGCGGCGTGGTGCTCAATGACGTGTTCGACGTGGAACTCGACCGGCAAGAGAGGCCCGAACGGGTGCTGCCTTCCCGCCGGGTGTCCGTGGCCGCCGCAAACCGACTGGGGTGGACGCTGTTGTGGCTCGGCGTGATCCTGGGCAGTGCGGTGGTGTTTCTGACGGGCCATTTTCGGACGGGAATCGTGGCCGCTGTATTGGCCGCGTGCATCGTGCTGTACGATGCGTGGCTAAAGCGGACGCCGATTGGCCCGGTGGCGATGGGGACGTGCCGCATGCTCAACGTGCTGCTGGGCATGAACGCGGTCGATGCGGCGCTGCGGCTCGACAACTGGTTGGTAGCCGGGGCCATCGGCGTCTATGTGATGGGAGTTACCTGGTTCGCCCGGCGCGAGGCCCGGACGAGCAGTCGGCTGCAATTGTCGCTCGCAACGGTCGTGATGGCCGTGGGAATTGCCATGCTCGCCTGGTTTCCCCATTGGTCGCAGCGGACGATCCGCGCGGTCCACGCGGATCCGCAGGGTTGGTATTTCTTGACGGGGGCGATTGGGCTGTTGATCGTGTGGCGGTGTTTTTGGGCAGTCATCGAACCGATCCCCGTTCGTATCCGCATGGCCGTGGCCCAGTGCGTCCTCTCGATCGTGATGCTCGACGCCGTGGCCTGCTATGCCGTTCGCGGCGTACCGTGGGCTACCATGATCCTCGCCCTCCTGCTGCCGGCGCTCTTCCTCGGACGATGGATCCGCGTCACATAGACAGAAGGCTCGTAGACAGGCGGCCAATACTCAACAATCATCCATCAACAATCCCTCCGTGTTCCTCGGCTACAACACCAATGGGCTGGCATACCAAGACTTGTTCGACGCGGTCGAACTGTTGGCCGAGATCGGGTACCACGGCGTGGGTATTACTATCGACCACCACGCCCTGTCGCCATACGACAAGGATGCGTCACGCCGACTTGCACGGCTGCGCGCGATGCTCCAGCAGCTCGGCATGCAATCAGTCGTTGAAACCGGCGCCCGGTTCCTGCTCGAGCCAAACGCAAAACACGAGCCGACGCTGCTAAGCGACGATCGCCGGCGGCGGATCGACTTTTACAAGTATGCCGTCGATTGCGCGGTTGAGTTGCGGAGCGATTGTGTGTCGCTCTGGTCCGGCACGGTTCGCGAGCCAATTTTGCATGAGGAAGCAATGGACCGGCTGGTCGAAGGTCTTGCCGAGGTGTTGGACTATGCCGCCGAGCGCAATGTGGTGATTGCATTCGAGCCGGAGCCCGGAATGCTGATCGACTCGATGCGGGCGTACGAGCTTCTGTTGCAGAGGATCGACGCTCCGAACTTTCGGCTGACGCTCGACGTGGGCCATCTCCATTGCCAGGGCGAAACGCCGATGGCCGGCATGATCCGTCGCTGGGCGCCGCGATTGGTCAATGTCCACCTCGAGGACATGCGCCGCGGCGTTCACGAGCACCTGATGTTCGGCGAAGGAGAGATTGATTTTCCGCCCGTGTTGCAGGCGCTCGTCGAGTTGGGGTACACTGGCGGAGCCTACGTTGAGCTAAGCCGGCACAGTCACGAGGGCCCGGCCGCCGCGCGACGGGCGTTCGCATTTCTCGGCGAGATGCGGAACGCTCGAAACGATTGACTGCCAGGAAAATCGGACCATACAGGTTTAGCGGCCGACGGCACGTCGGCCCCGAAACGTGATCGCCACCATCCAACCTCCCATGCCAACACCCCTGATTCTGCTGTCGATACCTGCCTTGCGGGAAAAGGACGTTGCCGTGATGCCGCAGTTGCGGTCGCTCATGGCCGGCGGGGAAATCGCCGGACTGACGCCGAGTTTTCCCTGCGTCACGTGTCCCGTCCAGGCGAATATGACGACCGGCCGAGGGCCGGCCGAGCACGGGGTGGTCGCCAATGGGCGCTACCGGCGCGACAAACAACAGGTCGAGATGTGGACGGCGCCAAACGACTGCATCGGCCGGCCGCAAGTCTGGGACCTGCTCTCGCACCACAGCGGCGGGCTGTCGTCGGCCGTCTGGTTTCCCCTGCACAGCAAGGGGTGCGAGGCCGATTTCGTCTGCACCCCCGCGCCGATCCACAATCCCGACGGCACCGAGTCGCTCTGGTGCTACACGCGTCCGATGGAGCTATACGGCACGCTGCGCGACGCGTTGGGCCATTTTCCGTTGATGCACTATTGGGGACCGATGGCCAACGCGAAGGCGACGGCATGGATCGCCGATTCGGCCGCGATTGCCGCGCGGCAGTGGCAGCCCGATTTCTTCTACATCTACTTGCCGCATCTCGACTATGCCGCCCAACGCCGCGGCCCGGACAGCGCCGAGGCCGATGTGGCGGTGGCCGAGTTGGATGAGCTGATCGGCTGCTTTGCCGCGGCCGCGGCCGAGGCGTACGGCGAGCAACCGCTATGGCTGGTCGCCGGCGAATATGCGATTACTCCGGTCGACCACGTGACGTATCCGAATCGCCTGCTTCGCGAGGCCGGGCTCCTTGCAATTCGCGAAACCGACGACGGTGAGGAACTGGACTACCAGCGGAGCCAGGCGTTCGCGATGGTCGATCACCAGTTTGCGCACGTGTTCACGGCTGGCGGCGACCAGAAATTGGCAGTGCGGACGGCCGACGTCTTTCGCGGTCAGCCGGGCATCGCCGAGGTGCTCGTCGGTTCCGAGCGAGGCCGGTACGCCATGGAACACGCCGAGAGCGGCGAGGTGATCCTGATCTCGACGCCGCGAAGCTGGCAGGCGTATTATTGGTGGCTGTCCGACGACTGTGCGCCGAAGTTCGCGCGAACTGTAGACATTCACCGCAAGCCGGGGTATGATCCGGTTGAGTTGTACGTCGATGCGGCCACGCACGGCATTCCCTTGGACGCAACGCTGGTCAAGGGTTCGCACGTGCGCACGGCGGTCGATCCCTCCCAACGCTCCGTGCTCTTAGCATCGAGCCCCACCCTGTTTCCCGGTCCGAATGTGAACGACACCGACGTGTTCGACATCATCTTGAAGCATTTTGGGCTGCAATAGCGGGACTGTCCCGATTTTCGTGCCGGGGACTGCCCCAATTTTTGCGCCAGCGAAAACGGGACTGTCCCCTTTGATGCAATCAACCGGAGGAACAAACCATGAGACGCGATCTGGTGCTGTTCGTATCGCTGCTAACCTGTCTTGCCGTTGGTGGTGTGGCCAGTGGCCGCGGACCCGACGAAAGCGACATTGCGCGCTGGGCGGCGATGTTGCCGAGCGAGCCGCGGGGTCTAGGTCCGACGATCGAGGATCGCAGCGCGTGGGAGGCAATTTCGCACACGCCGGGCTTTGCCAACGTCATCAGTCGGGCAGAATCGCTGATCGAGACGCCGATGCCCGAGTTGACCGACGACATCTATCTCGACTACTCCCGCACCGGCCAGCGGCAGCGCGGCGAGCGGGTGCTGCGGCAGCGTCAGGGCAGGGTCTCGGCGTTGGTCCTGGCCGAGTGCATCGAGAACCGTGGGCGATTCCTGCCGGCAATTGAGCAGGCCATTCGATCGGTCTGCGGCGAAAAGTCGTGGCTATTTCCGGCGCACGACAATGGATTGGCCAACTTCAAGGGAACTGAAATCACGATCGATCTCGAATCGTCGGCAGTCTCATGGAGCCTGGCGACGGTGCGCTACTGGCTGGGCGACCGATTGGCGCCCGATGTGCGGAAGCTCATTCGCGATGAACTGGAGCGCCGGACCTTCACGCCCTTCACCAAGCTCGTGACGACGGGCAAACCCGCGATGTGGTGGCTGACCGGATCGAGCAATTGGACCGCGGTGTGTTTGTCCGGAGTGACCGGCGCCGCGATGGCCGCCGTCGAGTCGCCCGAGCGACGGGCTTTCTTCGCCGCCACGGCGGAAAAACATATCCAAAACTACCTCAGCGGGTTCACGCCGGACGGCTACTGCTCCGAGGGACTGGGATACTGGAACTACGGCTTCGGCCACTTCACGATGCTTGCCGAAACGCTGCGTCGAGCCAGTGGCGGCAAGTTTGACATCATGCAAGAGCCGCGGGTTGCCCTGATCGCGCAGTTCGGGCGGCGCATGGAGATCCTGCCGGGCATCTTTCCCTGTTTTGCCGATTGCCGGCCCGGTACGCGGCCCGATCCCCAGTTATCGGCATTCCTGGCCCGGCGCTACGGTTGGGCCTTGCGGCCGGTCGCGACGCGGACGCGGGCCGCACGCGGCCGGGATTGGCGGTTGTTCGTCGTGGGCCTCTACGACTTTCCCGATCCTGCGCTGCCCAGCGCCAAGGCGAGCGCCACAACCGCCGCGGCAGGGCTGCGCGACTGGTTTTCTGACGCAGGCATCCTGATCTGCCGACCCGAGGCGGGAAGCCGGCACGCCCTGGGCGCGGCACTGAAGGGCGGCAACAACGGCGAAATGCACAACCACAACGACGTCGGATCCTATGTCGTCGCGCTCGGCCGCTCGACGCCGCTGTTGGATCCGGGCAGTGAGGTCTACACGGCCCGAACGTTCAGCTCGCGGCGCTACGATAGCAACGTCTTGAACTCGTTCGGCCATCCGGTGCCGCGCGTGGCGGGCCAACTGCAAGCCACGGGCCGCCAGGCTGCTGCAAAGATACTAAGGGCCGATTTCAGCGATGCGACCGATACGCTCGTCCTCGACCTGGCGGCCGCCTATCGTGTGAAACCGCTCGAGAAGCTCATTCGCACTTTTGTCTTCTCGCGAACCGGCAGCGGCAAGCTGACCGTCACCGACAAGGTCGCGTTCGACACCCCCGAAACCTTCGGCACGGCCCTGATCACGTTTGGGCCGTGGAAGCAACTGTCGTCGCACCGGCTGCGCGTGGGCGAAGAACCGGACGCCGTCACGGTGGAGGTCGTCGCCGAAGGCGCCGAGGCGCGGATTTCGGCCGAACAAATTCACGAGGACCTGCCCGGCGGCCGCATTCCCACGCGGATCGGAATCGACTTGGCAAAACCGGTCACCAACGCAAAAATCATGCTTGGCATCACGCCGTAGCGTGTGCACGAGGCTGACACGTTGCCGAGCCGTCCGTTTCGCGGCCAGGCTGACTGCTGCGTCTGTTTCACGCCCAACGCTGCTCGACGCACTATGCGGGCGGCACGAAGTCGAAGTGCCGGCTCTGGCGCATGAAGCGCAGCGGGTTGTCGTAGACGACCTGCCGGATGAGCGAGTCGGGATGCCCGCGGCGGCGCATGGTGAAGATGAACTCGGCGACGGCCAACGGATCGGAGGGGCCCCAGTCGGCCGATGAGTTGACCAGCAGGCGGTCCGGGCCGCACATCTCGACCATGTCGGCTGCCCGTTGGGGCGTCGCTTTGGTCGTCGGGTAGAGCGTGATGCCGGCCCAATAGCCCGCGTCGAGCACGCGGCCGATGGTGTGCTCTTCGCAGTGGTCGATACAGACGCGGTCGCAACGGGTGCGACGGTCGGCCCGCAGGATGTCGAGAATCATGCGGGTGCCTTTGCACTTGTCCTCCAGGTGCGGCGTGTGAAACAGGAGCATCTCGTCGCGTCCGAGGCCTAGTTCGATCAAGTCCAAAAGCGTGGCCGTTTCGTTCTTTGTACACTTGTGCAGACCGATCTCGCCGATGCCCAAGACGTTCGGCCTTTGGAGGAACTCCGGCAACAGCGCGATGACTTCGCGGGCGAAAGCGACGTCTTCGGCCTCCTTGGCGTTGATGCCCAGCCAGGCGTAGTGGCGGATGCCATGGTTGGCGGCCCGCTTCGGCTCCCACTCGGTCAGTTGTCGGAAGTAGTCGTAGAAGCTGGCGGGACTCGTGCGATCGTAGCCCATCCAGAAGGCCGGTTCGCCGACGGCAACGCAGCCCATCTTCACCATGGCGGCCAGGTCGTCAGTTGTGCGCGAAGCGATGTGGATGTGCGGATCGATGAATTGCATGGGCGGGAAGTGCGATGGCTCGCGGGTGTGGGCAGAGAGCTATCAATTATCAGTTTGACCGGCTGCGTGGCACGTCCCTGAAGCGCGGCAAAAGGCGTGGTTCGCCGACATCCACGCCCACCACTACGTTCTGGGCGTGCCGCCCGACGTTGTGCCATCCAAACGGGACGATTCCCCCCAATTCTCGTCATACGGCAAGGAGAACTCCAGCAAAACGCGCTCGGCCCGGCTTGCATCGCTTCCGAGAAGCACGTCAAGACTCCGACGGATCTGCTGCCAGCGCGGGTCATCCGCTGGGCTTGGGTCCGATCGCTCGATGCGGTCCATCGCCGCCGCCAGGTCGATCAGGCGGCTCCGGATGGCAAGAAACTCGCGGTCGAGTGTGCTGGCAACAACGGCCGGAGCTGGCACGATGACCTCCATGTCACGCAGTTAGTAGGCGTCTTTCGGGATTCTTGCCGGAGGGACGCGCTCTTTGGTTGAGTCGAATACCTGGCCGATCGACTTCCGCTGCACCTCCTCGTTGTCTTTGGCGGCAAAGTCGTGCGCGTTGGCGCCGGTTCCGTACGCGACAACGTGCATTGGATTCGTCCAACCCATTCGCTGGAGCAGGTCTTGGAGTTGAAGCTCCTGCACGCCGTAGAACTTCGCCTCGGTCTGGATCTGCGTAAACGAATTGTGCAAGGCGGCCGCCCCCTTTTCGGTCGGCGTTTCGCCAATCACGAGGTAGCGAGTATTTGGGGTGATGCCGCCGTGGAGTTTCCCGCTCTGATCGATATAGGCGTCGACCACGCCTCCGTTCATGGTGATGATGTCTTTGACGGCCAGCACGTCGTCCTTGCCGTCGTGGTCGATGTCCATGGCGCCGGCCAGGGCGAAGTGCCGTTTCTCGTTCGGGACCCAGACGGGCGTGTAGATTTTGTCGCCCGGCACGACGGGATTTGCGATCTTGTCGTCGGAGATTCGCGCCTCGGCGAGGTGGTCCCCAAGGATTTTCGTGACCTCGATGCTGGCCTTCTTGCTGCCGCCGGCCATCTTGTCGGCGTCGGCCGGATACACGCCGAACGTGACCTGGCGCTGCAAGGCGTCGGCCCGCCCCAGGTTGATCCATACGGTGCCGGTCTGCTGGTTGACCCAGCGAACGTCGCCCAAGGCGCCCTCGAAGTCCTCGGAAGTCAGTTTCGCAACGTCGCTGGACAACTTCGTGTTGATTCCCCGGATTCGATCGATCTGTTTGCCGACTTCCTTGACCTTCTGTTCGCTGGCAGCCTGCGAAGCCTCGGCTGCCTTGCGGGTCGAGGCCAGGTCCGTATTCAGCTTGGCGTTTTGCTGGTTGATGCGATCACGATCGCCATTGAGTTTCTCTTGCTCGCTGGCCAACTCCTGCTTCGCCTTGTCGCGCTCCTGCTCGAACAGCTTCATCTGCGGCTCTTTGTTCGCCTCGCGCACGCGGAAGTCTTCTTCAAGCTTCTGTATCTTCGCTTCGGCCAGGGCCAGCGCGTCTTTCTTCTGATTGATGGTCTCCTGCATCTTCTCCACCAGCGGCCGGTAGAAGCGGGACACCTCGGGATAGCCGCCGGCATATTTCTTCATGTCCTCGGCAAAGACCGTCTCGGGCACGTCCTGCTTCGCCATGCCAACCATGCGTTTCAACTCGTCGAGATTCCTCAAGTAGTCGGCCGCCTCCTTAGCCGACTTCTGCTGGTTGGCCAGGTTCGCCTTCGCCCGGGTGTCGGCCTCATCCCATTGCCGGAAGAACAGATACGTCGTCACGCCCAGAATGATCGTGAGCATGACGAATACGATGAGAGAAATCTGAAGACCTTGGTTTTCGCGCGCCATGAAATCACGTACTCCTTAGCACTGCCGCATCCGGCGATACGCGCCCGGGCCGAGAAGAGGACCCTACTGCTGGCCTTTTCTGCCTTCCGCGACGGCCTGTTCCGAACAGCCCAGCGTTGACACAAAGACTTTGTGAACAATCAACTACCGTCGATTTTACCCAGGCTATCACCAGGTGTCAACGAAACGCCATCGGCCGGTTCTGCGCGTCGGTCGGCTGGCCGGCTTGCAGCCATCTGCCCAATGGCACAAAATGCAGTGTTCGCCCCCGGCCAATCACAATTCGCCTATTTCTCGTATGAGTGCTAAACGATCACGTCAAACGTTGCTGCCCGGCTTTGACGAACGCGATGCGGGCGGCAAGGCCGAAGACGCCCACAAAACTGGGGGGGTATCGCCCGATGCTATCAAGGCAACGGAGTTAGGCATTGTCCCTTCTATCGCATCTCGAGAAGCGGCCCCGCCGCCGGCCAGTCTCGCCGGGCAAACAGTCTGGGTTGTCGACGCCCATTCGCTGATCCACCAGGTCTTCCATGCCCTACCGGAGATGACCAGCCCGAAGGGGGAGCCGGTCGGCGCGGTCTTCGGTTTCACGCGCGATCTTCTGTACCTTCTGGAAGAGAAACGGCCGGACTATCTGTTCTGCGCGTTCGACCTGCCGGGCAAGACGTTTCGCCATGCGATGTACGAGCCATACAAAGCACAGCGCGTCGAGATGCACGAGGACCTGGTGCCGCAGATTCCGGCGATTCGTCGCGTGATTGCGGCGCTCGGCATCCCGATGCTGGCCTATGAAGCGTGCGAGGCCGACGACGTTTTGGCCACCGTGGCGCGGCTGACGGATGATCGCTGCGGCGAGTGTTACCTGGTGACCGGCGACAAGGACTGCCGCCAGTTGATCACGGATCGGGTGAAGGTATTCAATATCCGCAAAAACGAACTCTTCGATCGCGAAAAACTCATCGCCGAATGGGGCGTTACGCCCGAGCAGGTCGTCGATTTTCAGGCGCTGGTGGGCGACTCGGTGGACAACGTGCCCGGCGTTCCCCTGATCGGGCCGAAGTTCGCGCGGCAACTGTTGGAGCAGTACGGGACGCTGGAGGCGGTGCTCGACCATGCCGGTGAGGTGCCGGGTGCGAAGCGCAAGAGAACTTGTTGAAGTTTCGCGACCAGGCGCTGCTAAGTCGGGAGTTAGTGCGGCTGAAGGCCGACGTTCCGGTGACGATCGATTGGACCGCCGGCCAAGCGGGCCAGATCGACCTCGATGCGACGTTGGCCCTGTTCCACGATTTCGGTTTCCGCAACATCGGCCAGAAGGTGGCCGCGCTGGCGAAGGAAATAGGGGGACGGGGGGCGGGGGACGGGGGACGGGTAGACCGACCCGATGTTCGTGTCAACGAAAATGGGGCTGTCGCCTTTGGCGCACCCGTCGTGCGTCGGACTTCATCATTGCCGTTTACGGCCCGTTTGGTCGACACGTCCGAGGTTTTTGATCCGTTTCTGGCCGCGTTGCGCGAGCAGCGATCGTTCTCGGTCGACACGGAGACGACGAGCGTCCGACCGTGCTGGGCGGAATTGGTCGGCATTTCGTTCGCCTGGAACGACCGCGAGGCATGGTATCTGCCGGTGCGGGCGCCGGAAGGCGAACGCCACCTCGAGCCCGCGGTGACGCTGGCCGCGCTGAAGCCGATCCTCGAAGACCCGGCCGTCGAGAAGATCGGGCAGAACCTGCAATACGACATGATCGTGTTCCGCCGCGCGGGCGTCGAACTGCGCGGCGTTGGCTTCGATTCGATGGTGGCCAGCTATCTGCTCGAAGCCGGCCGCCGCAACCACAAGCTCGACGAATTGGCCCAGGCGTATCTCGGTCACGAGACGATCAAGATTTCCGAATTGATAGGCGCAGGCAAGAACCAGCGGCGCATGGACGACGCGCCGGTCTGCCGAGTGGCCGACTACGCCGCTGAAGACGCCTGGGTGCCGCTCTGTCTGCGGCCAATTTTGGCTAAGAAGCTTGAGGAATCGCATCTTGGCGACTTACTGCGTCAACTCGAGTTGCCATTGATCGACGTGCTCGTTGAGCTTGAGTGCAATGGCATCAAGGTCGACGTCGGGCGCCTGGCCGAGCTGAGCCGCCGGTATGGCCAGCGACTGGAGGAGATCGAGCAAGAGATACGTCGGTTGGCGGGGCGGGAATTGAACATCGCCTCGCCGCGGCAGCTTCAAGAGTTGCTCTACACGGAGTTGAAGCTGCCGGTTCTGAAGCGAACGGCCAAGACTGGCCCGAGCACGGATGCCGACGTGCTCGAAGAGCTCGCGGCGCTGCACCCGCTGCCGCGCATGATCGTTCAGTATCGCCAGTACGCGAAGTTGAAGAACACGTACGTCGATGCCTTGCCGAAGATGATCTGCCCCGACACCGGCCGGGTGCATGCCTCGTTCCATCAGGCCGTGGCGGCCACCGGCCGGCTCAGTTCGAGCGATCCCAACCTTCAGAACATCCCTGTGCGCACCGAAGAAGGCCGTGAAATCCGATCGGCGTTTGTGCCCGGCGAAGAGGGCTGGCTGCTGCTGGCCGCCGACTATTCGCAGATCGAGCTGCGCGTGCTGGCCCACTTCTCGGGCGATGAGAACCTGCGCGCCGCGTTCGCCCGGGACGAGGACATTCACGCCCGCGTGGCCAGCGAGGTGAATGGGGTCCCCCTCGAAAAGGTGACGCCGGAAATGCGCCGGGCGGCCAAAGCGGTCAACTTCGGCGTCGTGTACGGCCAGAGCCCGTTCGGGTTGGCCCGAAGCCTGGGGATCGAGCAGGACGTGGCTGCCAAGTTTATCGACGATTATTTTCGCGGCTACCCCGGCATCGAGGAATTTCTTACCCGGGTACTGGCGGAATGTCGCGAGAACGGGTATGTTAGCACTATTCTGGGGCGTCGCCGTGCGATCAGCGGCGTGCGTGCTGGCGCGGGCCGGCAGCGAAATCTCGCCGAGCGCACCGCGGTCAATTCGGTGATCCAGGGTTCGGCGGCGGATCTGATCAAGTTAGCCATGATCGCCATCCATCGCCGGTTGTTGGCGGAACACCTTCCCGCACGGATGCTGCTGCAAATCCACGACGAATTGATCTTCGAGGTCCGCGCGGACTACCTGCACCAACTGGCCGAAATGGTCAAGCAGGAGATGGTCGGCGTCTATCGGCTGAGCGTCCCCTTGAAGGTGGACGTGAAAGCCGGACCCAATTGGGCGGCGGCCGAAGAGTTTTCGTTGTAGCAGACACGCTCTGTGTGCCGGGGCCGGAGTTCCATGCAAATCATCGGTGTGACCGGCGGGGTCGCAAGTGGAAAAAGTACCGTGGCGCGGCAGTTTGCCACGCTCGGCGCGGCGGTGCTGGACGCCGACGAGGCGGGGCACGAGGCGTTGCGGTTGCCGCAGGTTGAGGCGGCCGCGCGGCGCCGCTGGGGAGACGCGGCCTTCGGACCTGATGGGCGGATCGACCGGGCGCGGCTTGCCCGGCTGGTCTTTGGCCCCGCGCCGGAGGCTCGACAAGAACGCGCATACCTGGAACAGTTGACTCATCCGGAGATTGCTCGTCGCTGGAAGCAACAGGCGGAGAAATTGACCGCGGCGGGAACCGCGGCGGCCGTCGTCGACGCGGCGTTGTTGCTGGAGGCGGGCTGGCATGAAATGTGCACAAAAATTGTGTTCGTCGAGGCGCCGCGCGAGACGCGGTTGGCCCGCGCAATGGAACGGGGCTGGAGTGAGGAGGATTTTGCCGCCCGGGAGGGGGCACAAGATTCGTTGGACCACAAGCGAGCGCAAGCCGATGTGATAATTGACAACTCCGATTCTCCCCAGCGGACGCAAGCTCAGGTCGAGCAGTTTTGGGCGTCCCTCGTCCACTAGTCCCGCCGTGACCGCCTTTCCGCCGATTCTTCACTGTCAAAACCTGATCCACCACTCGTCTACCGAACTTAGTGAACCCCGCCGCCGGCGCCTTCTGCGTGCCGGCACGTCAACCTTTTTCAGGAGCAGCGTGATTTATGAGCCGTGATAGCCAGACGTGGCCTGACGACGAGAATAGCGAACTTCGTGACGCCACGACGAAGACCTGTCCCACTGGGTCGCAGCCTGCGATTCCGCCCGACCTTCGCGAGACGCTTCGCCAGTTGGAACGAGAGGAGCCGACTTCCTTGGCCGAGGAAATTGCCTTGGAAGAAAAGGCAGGGCGCCGGGAAGCGCAAGACCGCTACGAGCAACTCAAGCAGTCGGGCGATACGCATATCGCCGAATTGCAGCGGATGTCGATGGCCGAATTGATTGAGGCGGCCCGGAAAGAGAACCTCACCGATTACGCTGGCATCAAGCGCCAGGAGCTGATTTTCCGGATACTGAAGGAGCGGGTGAAGCTCAACGGGCTGATGTATGGCGAGGGGACCCTCGAGGTTCTGCCCGACGGGTTCGGCTTTCTCGCAGTCCCGACTATCACTATCTCTCGTGCCCCGACGACATTTACGTCTCGCCGAGCCAGATTCGGCGTTTCGGGCTGAGGACCGGGGCCACGGTTTCGGGGCAAATTCGGCCGCCGAAAGAAAACGAGCGTTATTTCGCGCTTCTGCGCGTCGAGGCGATCAACTACGAGGATCCAAACCTTTTGGCGCGAAAAATCCCCTTCGACGAACTGACGCCGCTGCACCCGGATACGCGAATCCGCATGGAGACGGTGCCGAGCGAAGTCGAAATGCGCGTGGTCGACCTGATCGTGCCCATCGGTTTCGGCCAGCGGGGCCTGATCGTCAGCCCGCCGCGGGCCGGCAAGACGATTCTCATGCAGAAGATGGCCAAGGCCGCGCTGGCGAACTACTCTGACCTCTACGTCTTCATGCTCCTGATCGACGAGCGACCGGAGGAAGTCACCGACATGGAGCGCGAGGTCAAAGGGCCCAACTGCGAGGTGGTCAGTTCGACGTTCGACGAACCCGCCACGCGGCACATCCAGGTCTCCGAAATGGTGCTGGAAAAGGCCAAGCGAATGGTCGAATACGGCCACGACGTGCTGATCTTCCTGGATTCGATCACGCGCCTGGCCCGAGCGTGGAACGCCGAATGCCCCTCGTCGGGCAAGTTGCTCTCCGGCGGCGTCGACGCTAACGCCCTGACACGGCCCAAGCGATTTTTCGGCTCGGCGAGGAAAGTCGAAGAGGGGGGCTCGCTGACGGTCATCGGCACCGCGCTGATCGACACCGGCAGCCGCATGGACGAAGTGATTTTCGAGGAGTTCAAGGGCACCGGCAACCAGGAGATCGTGCTCGACCATAAGCTGGTCGATCGACGCATCTGGCCGACCATCGACATCAACCGCAGCGGCACGCGCAAGGAGGAGATGCTCATGGACCCCGAAGAACACCGTCGCGTCTGCATCCTCCGCCGCGTCCTGAACGACATGAATCCGCCCGACGCCATGGAACTGCTGGTCGGCCGGCTGCAAAAGACGAAAAGCAACGCCGAGTTCCTCATGAGCATGAATACGAAGATGTGAGCACGGCAGCAGAAGCCCGTGTTGCGTCTGCGTGTTGGAGACTGTCCCCTTCGCGGTGCTGACCAGGACAACGTGAAATGCCCAACGAATACCAAGGACAACCCACCGCCGTCGAGGGCCGCTTCGCCATTGTGGTGTCGCGGTTCAATCAGTCGATTACGTCCCGACTGCTCGACGGGGCCGTCCAAACGCTCCAATCGCACGGCGTCGCTGATGACCGGGTCGACGTTGCCTGGACGCCCGGGGCATTCGAGATTCCCACCGTTGCCGAGCGGTTAGCAGCCAGCGGCCGCTATGCGGCGATAATTTGCCTGGGCGCCGTGATTCGCGGCGAAACAACGCACGATCAACACATCAACCGTGCCGTGAGCACGTCGCTATGCGAAATCGGCGTCCATCACGGTTTGCCGGTGCTGTTCGGCCTGCTGACCTGCAATACGCTCGAGCAAGCCGTCGCCCGGTCCGGTGGCCAAACAGCCACCACGGGCAAGGACGAGGAAGGCGCCGGCTCGGCAACAAGGGAGTCGATTGTGCCGAAGCTGCGCTCGAAATGGTCGACCTGATGCGGAAACTGTCGGGAACGTAGCGCAGAACACCAAAAGGGACAGTCCCATTTTCGTTGACACGAAAATTGGGACAGTCCCCAATTGCGAGCCCTGAACCCTCCGCCCCGAGTTCCCCGCCCCCAACCCCCAACCCCAAAACCCTCATGTCGCGTCGCAGTCGAGCACGGGAGGTCGCCTTTCAGGTCCTGTATCAAGATGATCTCAATCCGCGTCATAATCCGGCATTGGCCGACGAATTGATCGGGCGCCGCTTGAGGGCCGACGACCTGAGGTCCTTTGCCCGCGACTTGGTGGCCGGAGTGCGACAAAATCGTGCGGAGCTTGACGTTGCGCTGGAGAAAATCGCCGCGAATTGGAGTCTCAAGCGGATGGCGGCCACGGATCGCAACGTGCTGCGGTTGGGCGCCTACGAGCTGCTCCACAGCGATACGCCGGGCAAGGTGGCCGTCGACGAAGCCGTGGAACTGGCCAAGCGGTTTGGTTCCGCCCAGTCGGCCTCGTTTGTCAACGGAATTCTTGACAAGGTATTGCACAGCAAGGAAGCCCATGAGCCTATTTGACAAATTTGCGAAAGGTCTGCAGAAGACCAAGCAACTGCTGAATACCGACCTGCGCGACCTGTTCAAGTCCGAAGGGCGGCTGGTCGACGATGCGTTTCACGATGCGCTGTTCGAACGGCTCGTCAAGACGGACATGGGCGTCGACGCGGCCCAGGAGATCGCCGACGAGGTCTGCGAGACGTTTCGTGCCCGGGTGGTCGAGGAACAGGAGGTTCTTGACCGCATCAAGCACAAGCTCAAATCGCTTCTGGCGCAGCCGGCCGACCCGATCCAATTTGCGCCGAGCGGGCCGACGATCATTATGGTTGCCGGCGTCAACGGTTCCGGAAAGACGACGTCGATCGCGAAGCTGGCGAGCATGTTGCAGGCCGACGGCCGGAAGGTGGTCCTTGGCGCGGCTGACACGTTCTGCGCCGCGGCTGTCGAGCAACTGACCATTTGGGCCAACCGGCTCGGCGCCGAGATCGTCACCGGCGCCAGCGGCAGCGACCCGGCCAGCGTCGCCCATCGGGCGGTCGCCCGAACGATCGAGACCGGCGCCGACGTGTGCATTGTCGATACGGCCGGGCGGCTGCAAACGCAGCAGACCCTGATGCAGCAGTTGACGAAAATCCATCGCGTGCTGGGCAAGCAGATACCCGAGGCCCCGCACGAAGTCCTCCTGGTGCTCGACGCGACGACGGGCCAGAACGGCATCAGCCAGGCCCGGCACTTCACCGACGCGGTGCGCTGCACGGGCCTGATCCTCGCCAAACTCGACGGCACGGCCAAGGGCGGCGTCGTAGTGGCCATCCGCAAGCAAGTCGGCCTGCCGGTCAAGTACATCGGCGTCGGCGAGCAGTCCGACGACTTGGCCCTCTTCGAGCCCGAGCCCTTCGTCGACGCGCTGTTCGCTGACGCAAAAGGGTGACGCCCACCCCCAACCCAACCAATCTTCCGCTACGGCCCGCCCTAGGCTTTCCGTCAGTCCCATCCCCATCCGAACTTGAGGAGTTGTCTGCCGTTGGACGCTGAAAGCGTGCCATGCGATAGCAACGGCGTTATCGTGGCAAAGTCTCCGGGAAGAGGGACAGTCCCATTTTTGCTGACACAAAAATCGGGACAGTCCCACAATCGCAGCGCCGCCCTGGGGCCGTGGTTTAGGAAACCAGAGAACCGTGTAAGGGTTCCATTGAGATTATGTGACCCCTTCAGGGTCAAATACGTGTCGTTCCAACTGCACCCCAGGGCGGCGCTGCGCTTGCCCTGGGCTATCCTCTTTAACCGCGTTGCGGTTGCCTTGCACGCGGGCGCCGTCGGTGAGGCTGCTTTCGGGGGCGAGGATCACGGCCTCGTTTTCGGAAAGACCCTTGACGATCTCGACTTGCTCGTCGTTCATCAGGCCGACCTCGACGGTTTGCAGTCGGGCGCGGCCGCCGCGAACGACGAAGACTTGCCATGCATTGTCGGGTGAGCGGAACAAGGCCGAACGCGGGACCAGGAGGGCCCGGCTCTTGTCGGCCGTATAGATTCGCACCCGCACGCGATACCCTACGCCGAGCCGCCGCTGGTCGAGCAGGCGTTTGAGGTTGTCCTTCCCGAAACGGAGGATTACCTTGACGCGTTGCTGTTCGACGCCCAGCGAACTGACCTTCGTGAAGCCGGCCGGATAGACGCGCTCGACGCGACCATGCGCCGGCGGCAAACCGATCGCCGGGCCGTAGATTTCTGCCCGGTCGCCGACCTTGGCCGCCACCACGTCGAGGCTGAGCACGTCGGCCTCGACTTCCAGGTCTTCGAGCCGTCCGATCTCCAACAACGTCCGGCCGGCCGCCAGATAGCGCTCGTTGCTCACCAGCCGGTCGAGCACGACGCCGTCGACCGGGCTGCGCATCGTGCCACGCTCTTGTTCCTGCAACACCTGTTGCAGCTTGGCCTCGGCCTCGGCCTTCTCTTTCTCCAGCACGGCGCCGTTGAGCTTCTTGCGGTCGATATATTGGCGGACCATTAGCGGCATCAGGTCCGTGGCGGCGCCGACGGCCACCATCGCCGCGTGGACCAACTGGTCCTGCTTGTAGTCCACGTCGCTTTGCACGTTGGCAAGCTGCGATTGTTCGAGATCGTTTTGCGTGCGCGCGCCGGTTCCGGCAAGTTGGCGGACGCGGGCCAAATCGCGGGTGGTGTAGGTCAGCTTGGCCTTGCCGGCCACCATCCGCTCGGCCGCGGCCTGAACGGCGGCCTTGGTCGAGATGACGAACTGCTCGGCCTGCTGATAGGCCGTCTCTTCGACCTTGACATAGGCATTTTCATGGATGCTGGCATCGAGCCGCTGCACCACGGCGCGGGCCTGATCCACGGCCAATTGCAGGTCGCGCGGGACGATCTGGGCTACCACCTGTCCCTGCTTGACGCGGTCTCCCTCGACCAGCGTGATGGCTTCGATGCGGCCGGTGATCGGCATGGTGATCAGGTACGTTTCCGGCAGACGCGTCTTGGCCTGCTCGTCGACGAACTCGCGAATCGAGCCTAGCCTTGTCCGCGCCGTCTCGACAGCCACCGGCGACGAAAGGCCGTACACAAACATATAGACCAACAGCCCGGCCAGCAGGAGACCGCCCAGCAGAAGCCAGAATTGGGTTTTCATCGTTTTCGGGGTTTGTGACTATTCCTGGATTTTCAGGGCGTCGAGCCAATTCATCTTGTTGATCGCGCGCTGGACGAACAGGTGTGCAACCAGTCCAAAGATTACGGCGAGCACCATCGTGAGTGTCCACAGGCTGGGGGACGTGATGATCGGCAGGCGGAACATGTCGCTGGCATACGCCTTGGCGATCATGATGGTCAGCAGGTAGCCCAGCGGCATGCCAAGCAGCGTGCCGAAGACCGTGGTAATCATGCTTTCGCGGAGCAGCAGACCGCCGATCTGCCACGGCCCATAGCCCAAGACGCGCAGCGTTGCCACCTCGCGCTGCCGCTCGGCAAGGCTCACGAGCGAGGCGTTCAGGATGCTTCCGAAGAAGACGATTCCGGCAAACAGGACCAACAGCGCAATCGTCACCGACTGGGTTTCGAGCACGGTCTTTTCAAGATTTAGGATGGCGTTGGCCCGTTGATTGACGGCCTGCAAGGCAGGCATCTGCTTCAGCTCGCGATACAGCGCGCCGCGATGGGCCGGGTCGCGGTCGACGGCCAGTTGCACGCCGCTCACGGCATACGGCTCATCAATCAGCCGGCTGAGGTAGCGGATGTCGGCATAGACGGCCATGCCAAGATAGCTATCCGAGATCTCGACGACCGGCACGTAGTGCAGCCGGCGCTGGCCCTTGACCGGCCGGAAGCCGACCAGGTCGCCGCGCCCGATGTCGAGCGCGTTGGCCAGCGTCCGGTTCATCGCTAGCCCGTGCGCAGGGATGCGCAGAGGGCGGCCTGCCAAGTCGCGCGGCACGGTGAGCGTGGGGTACGGCAAAAGTCCGGTGACGACGCCTTTCTTTTCGCGCGGCCCATTGATGAACGTGCAGGCGACATCCAGCACCGGTTCGGCATGGTCGACGCCGGGCAGGTTGGCCGCCTCGGTCAGTGCGTCCCGGCCGTGTTCGTCTTTGAAGGCCAGGTCGACGTCGCTCCGCATAATCCGGCGGAACTGGAAATTGATCAGGTATTCGGGCGACAACTGCATCATGAACCCATCGACCAGCACGGCGGCGCCCATCGCAGCGGCAAAGACACATGCCGCCGTGCGGAGCCGGCTGCGCAACACGTTCCGCAACACCATCCGCCAACCGGATCCGAGCAACTGCCAGAACCAGCCGATGCGTTCGAGAAACACGGCGCCGCCGCGGCGCGGCGGCGCGGGGCGCATGGCCTCGGCCGGATGCAGCCGCAACACGAGCCGGCTCCCGCGCAGGCTTCCCAGTGCCGCGCAGCCCATACTTACCAGCAACCCGCCCGTATAAACACCCCAATGAAGCTGGCTGTGCAACTCGGGAAACTGGAAGAAGGTGCGGTACATCGCGGTCATGCCGCGGGCCAGCCACCATCCAAGCCCACAGCCAAGCAGCCCGCCGCCGATGCCCACGACCAGACCGAACTTCAGGAAGTGCCAGAAGATCTGAAGGTCGGAGTAGCCGAGTGCCTTGAGTGTTCCTACGACGGTGCGCTGTTGCTGGGCCAGCCGGCTCAGCAGGACGTTCAAGACCAGCGCCGCCACGGCCAGGAACATGCACGGCGTGATAATTGCGAAACTCTTCAGCCCCTGGATCTCTTGGCTGAGGAACTTGTTCGACGGTTGATCGGCCAGCGGTGTCGTCGTAAACACGCCATAGCTCGAAAGCATGTTCTCTGCGCGGCGCAGGACCTCGCGGGGACTTCCGTGCGCCGCGGCGCCCAACCGGCCCAGCACCTGGTTGGCCGAGCCCTTGAAATCGAACACTTCTTCGGCATACGAACGCTTCAGATAGAACACGCCGAAGTGTTCCGCGTCCGGTGTGATGGCCCCCGGGGCGAGCAAATAAACGAATTCGCTGCTGATGGCCGTGCCCACGATGAACAACTCTTGCTGTCGGTTATTCAGCAGCAGGCGAATCCATTGGCCCGGCCGCAATCGGTGGGCTCGGGCAAACTGCTCGTTGACGATCACTTCGTTGTCGCGCCGGTCGCTGAAATAGCCCCCCTGCCGTAAAACGACGTCGTCCAGGATTGCCCGGCGGCGGTCGGGTAGCGACAGCACCAGCCCGCTGAGCGGCTCGGCCACGCCCGGCAGGTCGACCGTGACATACTGCCCGATCCTCGGCCGGACTTCGGCCACCTCGGGCATTGCCGCCAACGGCGCCAATTCGGTGAGCGGGACTTTCTTCAGGTCGATCGAAAAATCGGCCATGTGGCATTGCGCGTAGTAGAGCCGCTTCGCCTCGCTCAGGTTCAGATACGATGAGGCCATCGTGACCAGGCACGCCACGCCTACGGCGATGATGCTCGTAACGGCCAGCAGCATGCCCAGGTGGCCGCGAAGCTCGCGCAGCAGCTTGTGGTCGAGCACTTTCACCAGACCACCTCCTCGGGCGGGAGCGGCTGGAGGTTGGCGTGGACCTCGACCACATGGCCGCTGCGAAGCCGCGCCACGCGGTCCGCCGTCTGCGCCAGCGCCGAGTTGTGCGTAATGAGCACGATCGTCTTGCCGAACCGCTCTTTCAAGTCAACCAGCGTTCGCAATACCTGCTTGCCGGTGACAAAATCCAGCGCTCCGGTGGGTTCGTCGCACAGCAGCAGCGCCGGGTTCTTGGCCAGCGCACGGGCGATGGCCACGCGTTGCTGTTCGCCGCCGGAAAGTTGCGAGGGGAAATGGTCTGCTCGCTCGCCCAGTCCCACCATCCCGAGCGCCTCATCGACGTCGATCGGGTCGCTGCTCAGCTCGGTCGAGACCATGACGTTCTCGCGAGCGGTCAGGTTCGGCACCAGGTTGTAGAACTGGAACACGAAACCAACCGTGTCGCGACGATAGCGAGTCAGTTCTGCCGACGAGAAGGCAGTAATTTCACGATCGGCAAACCACACCCGCCCCGTGGTGACACAGTCCAGCCCGCCGATCAGGTTCAGAATCGTCGTCTTGCCCGATCCGCTCGGTCCGACCATGACCAGGTACTCGCCGGCGTAGACATCCAACGAGACCTGTTGCAGGGCCTCGACGGCGACTTCGCCCATCTGGAACGTCTTGCCAACGTTCTCCAGACGGACGAGCACGGGACCGGCGTTTTCAGCGGATGCGAGAGACATGCGGCGTCCGAGTTTTCGGTGGAGGATCCACGAGCAAAGAAAACGTGCCGCAGACCCCTATAAAGAGGGTAGGACAGAAGTCGCGATGGAACAAGAGCGATGGCGGCGGCGGTGCCGTGGTTCTTGTTGTGCAGGTTGGGGCGCAGCTTCGGGGGCTGTCCCGATTTTCGTGTCAGCGAAAATGGGACTGTCCCCTTCGCCGCGGTTTTCGTCGCTACTGCTCCTCGTGACACAAGAATCCGTACAGTCCCAGCTTCGTTTAGCCGCCGGGCGAAGCCGTCGTTGCAACCGTCACGATCGGAACCAATACGTGCCGTTGCTGTGGTTTGTGCCCGACGTACCTGATTTCGGGTAAATCGGGGTTAAGACAGGGTCCGATAGGACAAATGTTACCAATGGAAGTAGCTTGCGACTGGTGCCATGCGCGGCTGCTCTGCCCATGCTGCTCGACACGCCTTTGTTTCGGCAGTGCAAACCC
Organism: uncultured Planctomycetaceae bacterium; assembly: GCA_963789525.1. GTDB lineage: Bacteria > Planctomycetota > Planctomycetia > Pirellulales > Thermoguttaceae > CAVXFB01. Next base: position 178,472 of record CAWBLA010000002.1, on the reverse strand, counting down.
GTCCAACGTTTCATCTTGGAGCACCAGACCCATGAAGACCGCACAACTGGCGACCATTGTCGCCGTGATAGGACTCCTTGTTCCGGCCACCGTCTCGGCCCAGAGCCTCACCATGCCCGACTCGACGCGCGAAGTGGCCTACGGCTACGGCGACTATGCACCGGCCGCCGATCAGGCCGGCACTCGGTCCGCAGCCGCGGCTGAAGAGCCGTTGACCGGCGGTGAAGGCGAGGAGGAGCAGGTGCCCGAGCCGTACCGCATAATCGGCAAAGTGGGCTCGACGAACGTGAACGTCTACGGCTGGTTGGACGCCGGCGTTACAGCGAACGCCGACAATCCGGCGTCGCGCTACAACGGAACGCTCGCGCCAAACGACCGCGATGAATTTCAGGTCAACCAGTTGTACCTGGTGATGGAGCGGGCGATCAACGCCGAATGCGGATGGGACATCGGCGGTCGCGTCGATCTGCTCTATGGCACCGACTACATTTACACGCAATCGATCGGCTTCGAAACGCGTGAGGACGGCTCGCGCCGATGGAACGCTGGAATCGACTATGGCCTGGCAATGCCGCAAATCTACGGCGAGATCGGCTATGGCACGCTGTCGTTGAAAGTCGGCCGCTTCTACACGATCCTTGGCTACGAGTCGATGATGGCCGTCAACAACTTCTTCTACTCGATGAACTACGCCGTGCGCTATGCCGAACCGACGACGCACACCGGCGGCTTGCTGACCTGGAAGGCATCGGACGCATTATCGCTGTACGTGGCCGGCGTCAACGGTTTCGACCGGACCGACGCGGTCGTCGATTCATTGACCGCGCTGACGGGTTTCTCCTACACGCCCGACGAACAGAAGTGGGCCCTGTCGTTCGCCATCGCCACCGGCGGCCTCGAACCGACGCTTGATGCCAACGTCTTCGCGCCGAGAACCTACTTCAGCACGCACTTCACCTACAATTTCAGCGACAGATTCCAGTCGGTCACTCAGTGGGACGCCGGTTGGCAACAAAACTACGATCTCCAGGGCAACACGGCCGATTTCTGGAGCGTCACCGAGTACCTGTTCTACACGCTCAACGACTGCTGGAAGGTGGGCCTGCGCTACGACCTGTTCGTCGACGACCAGGGCACCCGGCTAGGCGGCCTGCGCTATGGCGGCACACCCGGCGGAAATCCGCTGCCGCTCCCCTCGGGCGACGCCGGCACTGTCCAGGCCATTACCGCGGGCCTGAACTACACCTACAACGCCAACATTCGCATCCGGCCCGAAATTCGCTGGGACTGGTATGGCGGCAACGGGCCAAGGCTCTTTGACGACCTGACGAAAGACAGCCAGTTCACCGCGGCCGTCGATGCAATCGTGCAGTTCTAAGGGGGACTGCCCCAATTTCCGTGTGCGGGACTGTCCCAATTTTCGTGGCAGCGAAGATGGGACTGTCCCGTTTGACGGGATCTGAGCACGCATCTCAGGGACGCGGATTCACGGCCCCCTCTCTCCCTTTGGAAGAGGGTTGGGGCGAGGACGACTGGCGATGACCTTCAGCGCCACGTCGGCGACCGAGAGTTGCCCCGTGGCACCCCACAGGCCGACTTCGACGCTTGCCAGGCGGGCGGACAGCGGCACCCTGATTCGCAGGTGCCGCTCCGCCCAGTCGAAGCTGCCGAACCACGGCCCGATCCTGTAGCGGCCGATCGGTTGGCGGTTGGCGTTGAAGAACGCGATCATCAACGACGGGCGCTGCTCGGGCCGTGCGGCCGGCTGCAAATTTTGCCCACGAACCCACAGCGACATCTCGATCTCGCGCGTCCGTCGACCGTCGATGCCCACGGCCTGCAAGGCCTGCGCCGCACGGCCCGGCGTCTCATTGCGAAACGAGAGGCACTTGCCGCCGGGCGTTCTGGCCGCAGACGCGACCTTGCCCTGGCGGACGTAGTACCAGCCGACCGGCTCGTCACCCGAAACCGTGCGAAAGTCGCCGTTGACGAGTTTGGGCACGCCGGCATCGCCCCGAACCTCTCGCTCGTCCTCCGCCAGGCCGACCATCGGCACGAAGAACGTCGGCCGTAGCGTCTCGGCCTTGAGGACGTCCTTGACCTTCTTGAAAAGGTACAGCGTCTGTTGGTAGCGCTTTCCCAGCGGCACCACGAGTCGGCCGCCCTCTTTGAGCTGTGCAACGAGCGGCTTGGGGACGTTTTCGGGCGAGCAGGTGACGATGATCTTGTCGAACGGCGCGTGTTCGGCCCAGCCTTGATATCCGTCGCCGATCTTCGTTGCGACGTTCGTGCAGCCCAGGCGGCGGAGCGTTTGCGCCGCTCGCGTGGCGAGCGGCTCGACGATCTCGATCGTGTAGACCTTCGACACGAGCCTGCTGAGTACGGCTGCCTGGTAGCCGCTGCCGGTGCCGATCTCCAAGACCTTGTCCGTCGCCTTTGGCTGAAGTTGCTCGGTCATGTAGGCGACCGTAAACGGTGACGAGATGGTCTGGCCCTGGCCGATCGGAATCGCCACGTCGAGATAGGCGTAACGCCGCATCGACGCGGGGACGAACTCGTGGCGGGGGATTGCGCGGAGCGCGTCGCAGACCCGGACGTCCTTCACGCCAGCGGCCACCACGTCGTCCTCGACCATTCGCGCCGCGCCTCGGCCCAGGCATCGTCGCTCTGCCCGGCGGCGGCGGACGTAATGAGCAGGACGCCGACCATCGCGCAGCCCGAAAGGCGAATTGAAGAATGCATCGATACGTTGCCCATGGCTCCAAGTCATCCTGAGCGCGAAGCGAAGGATCTCACCCGATCGTCAGCAGAGATTCTTCACTTCGCTCAGAATGACCGGGGCACCAAGTCAGACAGTCGATTCGTCAACAGTCCCCTATTCTCCACCAAAGGAATCCCAGCGGCAAGCCATCGCCTAGCCGGAGCGGCCTCAGTCGTCGACTTCGCACGGCGCGTGATCTTGCGATTGAAGTTGGAACTTGACGGCGACGCGTCCGCGGTCGCCGGCCAGCTTGTTCCAATCACTGCGGCATCGGAGATAGAGATCGCCGTCGCCTTCTGCTCGCAGCGAACCTCGGGCGCCGAGTTCGAACTCGGCGCCGAGCCGGTAGTCATTCATCAGCACGCCCACCAACCGGCCACGGCCCCGAGAATCGCCGTCGGCATCAACGTCGTCGGGTTCGTCGGCGACCGTCCACGCGCCCTCAACGCGATATTCGTAGCGGAGACCTTGCTCAACGGAGATCCCGGTGGGTTGCCATCCGCGGCCTGCAACAACGGCGGTCCTCCGAATTCGGCCAGGTTGGCGCGGGCGAACTTCCTCGTCCAGTTCCAGGCACAGAGGTCTACGCGGTAGCCGCGGCTGATGTGCTCGAGGAAGAACAGGTACTCGAAAAACAACTGCCGGGACTTTGCGAAATAGACTTGCTCGAAACTGACGTCCTTGCCCGCCAGCAGCCCCTGGCCAAGCCGTCGGAATTGGCGCGCGTAGTTGGGGTTGGTGGCGAGAAAATGGCACAGTGCCCAGCGCGACGCATAGTGCTGCCAGCAGTCGCCCGTGACCTGTGCCGCTGAAACTGGTTCAGCGAGCGAGCGCGGCGGGTTGTTGTGAAGGAACTTGATCTCGCGCGCGTCGGCGCGGACCGAGGTGTCTTCGTCGCGCCAGAAGCGGCCGACTTCCGCCATCCCTTCCGAATACCAAACCGGACCGGTGCGGCGAAACGTCTGGAAGCAATAGGCGTGCACCACTTCGTGCTGGACAACGTCCAGCCGTGCCGTGGCATAGACGACCGACTTTGCCCCCGGCCTGGGCTCGCGGCTGACTTCCATCAGCGTCACGCCGCCGAAAGTCCGCACGCCGCGAACGCCTGCCGGAGCGATGGCGGCCAGCGGGAACCTGTCAAGGTCGCGGATGACGTAGCACTCGATCACGCTACGCGGCTTTCGCCCCCAGTACTGGGCGAGCTTCCCGAGCTCGGCCTCGATCCGTGCAACATAGGCGTCGGTTTTGTCCGGCGGAAGATCCGTGTGGAGGAGAAAGTGGCGGGAGCGAACATCCCGAACAATGCACGCCTTGAAACCGATTGCTCCCGGCTTTCCCGGAACCTGGGCATCCACCTGGCATGCGTGGCATTCCATCAGAATGCCGAGAAACCCAACGATCAAGACACGCCGTATCCAGACTGACGGTGCGCAGCACGATTCCATTCACTTCCCCTCGATCGGCGACCGTCGGCGCCCGACCCCGAGGGGTTTACCGCACGAATCACAGATAGAACGTCACGTTGAGCGGTGCATTGTACCATGAGGCGCGATATCCACAAGCGAAAAATGGGGACTGTCCCGATTTTTGTCAGCAAAAATGGGACTGTCCCCTTCGCCGCGGTTTGGCTCGCTGCTGCTTCTCGTGGTACAGTCCCAAAAATACGCACGCAAATCGCCGCCATGGCTTGGATAGCGGCACGCAATACCCGCATTGTTGTCCACGTCTTTTCGGGGAAAGACGATCATCCTGAGCGCAGCGAAGGATCTCGTTGACGCGCAGAGGCTTGCGCAATGCCACGGAGATTCTTCGCTACGCTCAGAATGACGTAAATCAGGACTTTGCTGTCCTCCTGAGTGGGCCGACAAATCGCTTGACGATACTGCAGAGAACCCTTATTTTAAACGTGGTCGCGCATAAACGGTACTGATGGCTTGTGCGGATTGCCGCAGACGCCCACTCAGTTCCATTCCAAAACCTGTGCAATGGAGGCAGCGGGATTGCAGTCGTTTTTTCGAGTGAACCCTCGTGAAAGGCGCGATGTCGAGTTGCGCTTTGTGCCTGGGACGTGATCGACATGCAACAATGTAGGGGCAAAGGGCGGCCTCTCGGCCATTCTTTGCGTACCAGTCCCGTTAGTTCTGGAGAGGAGAAACAGTATGAAGACGTTTGCTTTGTTTCTGACGGCCGTCGCGACGGTGTTGTTCGCCGTTGCCACGAGCCAGGCAGCTTTGATCAGTCTGTATGAGTTTGAGGAAGGCTCGGGCAGCACGACATCCAACAGCATTGACAGTGCTACCGGCACGCTGACCAACTTGGCCAGTTTTGTCGCGGGCAAAATCGGCGACTACGCGTACACCAACAACCCCGCCGGTACGGCCAGCTCAACGTCCGGCATCAACCTGAGTGGCAACACCGCCTTCACTTATGACGCATTCGGCTCCAACGCCTACGGGTTCTGGAGCGGCACGTACTCGGTGTGGCTGAAAGCAAACGATGTGATCAATGACCCGGTTAAGGAACCGACGCTGTTCATGACCAATTACAATGGCGGTGGGCAATGGTACTCCTGGATAAATAACGACACCGTCGTCTCCGTGGGAGATGGCGAGGTGAAGACGTTTGTCCGGAATTCGAGCAACACCTACGTGTACAATGCCAACATCGGGTCCAACGACCTCGGTATCCAAACGGGCCAGATGCAGGACGGTAGTTGGCACCTGCTGACTTGCTCGTACACCCTCACCACGGGCGCCACGTCCACGGGGACGATGCAGTACTACTTGGACGGCACCCAACTGCTTGACAGCGCTGCGAGCAACTCCCCCGTAGACTCGACCCTTGCGCTGGGCACGATCGGCACCTCGACGCTGATGTACGAATCCGGCTATGCGTGGCCGGGCGACGCTGACGACTTCGCGAACTGGAACGAAGTGCTCAGCCCGGAGAAGGTCGCGGCGCTGGCTAACCTCGGCAACGATGCACTGAACTACGGCGCCAAAAACGCCGACGTGCTGTTCAATGTGTATGATGCCGGCAGCGGCACGCAGAGTACCAGCGACGGACTGCAATGGACCTATGCGGCGTCCGGTCTTGGCACGGTTGCCGGCGCCGTCGTCGATCTCGGCGGAGGCATCAAGGGCGTCAATCTCAGCGGTGCTACTGGCGCGGGCGTTCAGATCGTGCCGAGCGGGCCCGTCACATGGACGGGAGCGTCCAATACGACGTGGCACAACACGGCCAACTGGAACCCCAGCAGTTCGCCCGACGGCGTCGCCGTGACCTTCGATAATACGGCCACGGGCACCAGCGCCAACATCGCCTCTGCTGCTACGCCCACCAGCGTGACTTTCAACGCGAGCCAGAGCTTCTCGATCACCGGCGCCAGTTTCGGCATCGGCGGCACCGCGACTGTGCTGAAGCAAGGCACCGGCACGGTGACCATGAGCAGCGCCAACAGCTACACCGGCCTGACGACCCTCGAGAACGGCAAACTCGTGTTGGCCGCTGGCGCCAAGACGCCGGTCTTGAGCAATGCCGGCGTGGACGTGAAGTTCGGCAAGCTCGTGCTGGACTACAATGACAGCGGCACTTCGCCCGCCGCGATCGACACGGCGATGAAGGCGAGCTACGCCGGCGGCAACTGGACCGGCGGCAAGTTCCAGAGTTCGACGGCCACGACAGCCAACACCTTGGGCTGGAAGGCCGATACGGTCAACAAGTTGATCACCGTGGAGTACACCCTCTACGGCGACGCGAACGTCGACGGGAGCGTGAACCTGTCGGACCTCGGTTTCCTGGGCGACAATTATGGCGCGACCAGCGGCGCGACCTGGGCGATGGGCGACTTCAACTATGATGGGAAAGTCAACCTCTCCGACCTGGGCTTCCTCGGTGACCAATACGGCGGCCACGTTGCCGGTTTCGTGACCGCCGGTCCGGCGAACCCGGCGCCCGAGCCCGGCACGCTGGCACTGCTCCTCAGCGCTGCCATTGGCCTGCTGGTCTTCGCTTGGCGGCGACGCAGGTAGTCAACCGAAGCGGAGATCGTGATTCGATCTCTTGGATGAATTCAGAATGGCGGGGCGACCGGTGGTCGCCCCGCCATTCTCTTTTTCGGCTCTTCCGGGTTTGGGTGCGAAGTTGTCATTCTGAGCGCAGCGAAGAATCTCCGTTGCCCGCAAAACAGGCCAGATTCTTCGCTGCGCTCAGAATGACACCTTGCCGGATTCCGTCGTTTCGCACCCTAAACCCGGAAGAGCCTCTTTTTCTTGTCGTCGGCCAGGCGTACCGCAAACGGCCGATCGTGGGCGACCCGCCACATCAAGCGTACTAAATGCATCCCCCTCTGATGTGGGTATTCATCAACGCAGCCTGGGGAAAATTTCGCGACCTGGGGATTTTTCCCGTTCATTCGCTTGACAATAATTCAGCTCTGAGCACAATGAGCCGCAGGGAGATGAAAGCAGGCAGTATTTCTCTGCGGGTTACTGTGGTCGCAACTGCCGCTATGGTCCTCGATGGAAAACTGTTCGATGGAGGCAGCGGGACGTAGGAGTCTTTTTCAGACCAGTGGGTCCTGTCGGGCCAAAGGCGCAGTTGTCGGGAACCGCAGTTCGCGTGTGGGGCGTAGCCAGCAAGCAACAATGAAGGGCGAAGCAAGGTATCCCGGCCATTCTTCGTCAACTAGTCCCGTTCGTTCAGGAGAAGGAGAATCAACAATGAAGAAGTTCGGCGTAGCTCTTACGGTTTTGGCGGTTGTGGCGCTAAGCGTTGCCACGAGCCAAGCCGCGCTAGTTAGTCTGTATACAATGGACAGCACCGGCAACAACGCCATCGGCAGCTGCGCCGAATGGCAGCATTGGTACCGGCGCCAGCTATAGCACAGGGGACTATGCTGTCGGCACGGCTTCTGTCGCGCTCGATGGCACCATCAACGGCTATTTCGACCCGACGAGCGATGTCCTGCCGAATGCGGCCGCCGGCAACACCATGTGGACCGGTACCCAATCGCTGTGGATCAAGGTCGACCCGTTCGCGGCCGAAGACTATCCGCAGTTCTTTACCTACCGGTCCGGTAGCAACGTTAACGGCGCGAACTTCGGTGGCTACGGTCAGTTGTCGACTGGAGACATCCAATTCTACACCAAGATCAACGGCAACAACTCGGCGAACTTCGAGACGAACTTCACCAACAACGATTGGAACGATGGTGGCTGGCACTTGCTGACCTGGGCGTACAACGTGTCGACCGGCGCTACGGGCACTGGCAGCGCATCGGTCTGGATTGACGGACAGGCGCAAATCGTCAGCTACCCCAGAAACGGCATCAGCACGGACGACGTGTTCACGCCTTATGAAGCGGCCTCGATCGGCACGGACCTCAATCCCAGCCTTAGCCGCGAGTATGACATGGTAGGGAACATCGACGACGTGGCGACGTTCGACGTACAGTTGACGGCCGCCCAGGCCAACGCCCTCTACCAGGTCGGTACGCAGAAGAACCTCAACGCGAAGGACGCCCAGACCCTGTTCGACCTGTACGTCAGCGGCGGCACGGCCGTCGTGGGTGGACAGACGTGGGAGAAGTACGGCACCGGCACGACCTTTAACGGCACTGGCGCTCTTGCCAGCGACCAGTTGGCCCTCGGTACCACTGGCGGCGTGCAGATTCAATCTGCTGCCGTGGACGTCACCTGGACCGGAGGCACCAATACGACCTGGACACCAGGAACGGGCAACTGGAAGGCCACCAGCGGCGGCGCGGCGGCCACCTATGGCGACGGCGTGAACGTGACCTTCGACGATTCGGCCACGGGAACGACAACCGCCAACATCAACGCGGCCATTCTCCCGGCCACCGTGACCTTCAACAACACGTCGAAGAACTTCACGGTCACCGGCACCGGCGTCGGCATCGGCGGCACCGCGACCGTGCTGAAGCAAGGCACCGGCACGGTGACCATGAGCAGCGCCAACAGCTACACCGGCCTGACGACCCAAGAGAACGGCAAGCTCGTGTTGGCCGGTGGCGCCAAGACGCCGGTCTTGAGCAATGCCGGCATCAACCTGAAGTTCGGCAAGCTCGTGCTGGACTACAACGACAGCGGCACCTCGCCCGCCGCGATCGACACGGCGATGAAGGCGAGCTACGCCGGCGGTGCTTGGACCGGCAACAAGTTCCAGAGCACGACGGCCACGACGGCCAACACTTTGGGCTGGAAGGCCGATACGATCAACAAGTTGATCACCGTGGAATACACCCTCTATGGCGACGCGAACGTCGACGGGAGCGTGAACCTGTCGGACCTCGGTTTCCTGGGCGACAATTATGGCGCGACCAGCGGAGCAACCTGGGCGATGGGCGACTTTAACTATGATGGGAAAGTCAACCTCTCCGACCTGGGCTTCCTCGGTGACCAGTACGGCGGCCATGTCGCCGGTTTTGTAACCGCCGGCCCAGTGGGCACGGCAGCACCCGAGCCCGGCACGCTGGTGCTGCTGGCCGCGGCCTCGGTAGGATTAGGCTTCTACGGCGCCCGGAGGCGCAAGAGTTTCAAACCCCTTTTGAACAAGCTGGAGGTAGCAAACATGAGGAAAGCATTCTTGCTAATGTGTGTGTGTGCGGTTGTGTTGGCGGCTGTTCCCGCTCAGGCCGCGTTTATCGGTACGTGGCAGTCCGAGGACGCTGGCAGCGGACTGACTCGCTACTTGTTGAACATCACTGGAGACCAGAATATCAAGGGTCTCGACATCTCGATTACATCGAGCACTCCGTACGTCAACAACGGCATTGCGTTTCACGCACCGTCGGATGCGAACACGGATTTCCTGTTTAACAAGAGCCACTTTGTTCCGCCGTCTTCGAACGTGACTGATCTGCTGGTTAACTCCGAGTTCGTCGGCGTGGTTGCCCCAACGTCATATCTTCTGAGTTCCTTCACTGCCACCGCCAACGGAGCCTATGCGTCGGGGTGGGATACGACAGGAGCCGGGGTGAACGTCGCCGAGATCATTACGGACGGTGCCGTGGCGGATCCGTACGCTGCGTTCACCGTGGCTCTGACGACGGACGCGGGGGCACCAGCCCAGGTCTTGCTGATGAACAACGACTTGGGGAACGTGCAGATGGCTCCCGAGCCGGGCACGTTGGTCCTGCTCCTGAGCGGCGCCATCGGCCTGCTGGTCTTCGCTTGGAGACGCCGCAAGTAAACAATCGGGTAGGTTGTGCGAGAGCATAGCCGCTACGAACTAATCAGTGGATGGTGGAACCCGTTCCGCCATCCACTTTTTTGTTGCGCGGGTAGGGTAGTAGTTCCAAATTTGGCCCAATCAGTCATCCTCAAAGGGGACAGTCCCATTTTCGCTAAGACGAAAATTGGGGCAGTCCCCCTGCAACGCTGCAACTCGCTTGATTGGCGGCGTCGCCGGCTCGGTGTATCATGGGAATTGGGCCTTCTCGAGGCCGTGGTTGTCCTGCTGACGGGCATTTTTTGCTGGTGCTGAGGATTGATCGCCAATGGGTCGAAGGCCAAAGCGGCAACGAGCGCGGGCCGCTGATGATCGCGTCCGTCACAGTAAAACGACTCCCGGCCTCGCGGGGCTCAGTTCCGCCGGCAGCCCGGCGTTGCGACCCGAGCCCTCGACCCCGCATCGGTGGTATGTGCCGATTGGCGTTTGCGCGGTCATTGTCTTGCTGTGCGTCGTCGTGTTTGGGCAGACCGCAGGCAACGACTTCGTGAACTACGACGACCCGCAGTACGTGCTCGACAATTCGCACGTTCACGGCGGTCTGACGGGGCCGGGCGCGATCGGTTGGGCCTTCTCGTCCTACCATGCCAACAATTGGCATCCGCTGACCTGGCTTTCCCACATGCTGGACGTCCAGCTTTACGGGGTGGACTGGGCCGGAGGGCATCACCTGAGCAGCCTGGCGCTGCACGCCGCGTCAGCGATCCTGCTGTTTCTGCTGCTGTGGCGCATGACGGCCCGCCTCTGGCCTGCGGCGTTTGTGGCCGCCATCTTCGCGATCCATCCGCTGCGAGTCGAATCGGTGGCCTGGGTGGCGGAGCGCAAGGACGTTCTCAGCGGCCTGTTGTTCATGCTGACGCTGGCGGCGTATCTGGGGTACGTGCGCCATCGATTCTCGTGGATCCGTTACTTGGCGGTCGTCGGGCTGTTCGGCCTGGGACTGATGGCCAAGCCGATGTTGGTGACCGTGCCATGCGTGCTGTTGCTGTTGGACTATTGGCCGCTTGGGCGGTGGCCGGGGGGCAAGGCGGGGACTGTCCCGATTTTTGTGTCAGCAAAAATGGGACTGTCCCCTTCGCCCGGAGACGTCAAAGGGGACTGTCCCAAGTTTCGCGCCAGCGAAACTGGGACTGTCCCCGCGAAACTTGGGACAGTCCACGGGGGATGGGCCCGGCCGGTGTGGCGGCTGGTTCTCGAGAAAGTGCCGCTTTTTGCGCTGTCGGGGGCTTCGTGCATCGTCACGGCACGAGCGCAAGGCGAGGCGATTGCCTCCCTGGACGCGGTGGGGCCGATGTGGCGCGTCGCCAACGCGGTAGTTGCGTACGCGGACTACGTGGGGCAACTGTTCTTGCCGATCCGTCTGGCTGCATTTTACCCTCATCCGAGAGACCACATTTCGGCAGCCAAGATCATCGTCGCCGTGGCGGTCGTGCTGGGCGTTTCGCTAGGGGCTTGGATTTGGCGGCGGCGCTTTCCCTATTGGTTTGTCGGCTGGTTCTGGTATTTGGGGATGCTCGTTCCGGTCATCGGCGTGTTTCAGGTAGGGAGCCACGCCATGGCGGATCGCTACACCTACCTGCCGCAGATCGGGCTGTGTTGGGCGTTGACCTGGGCAGCAGCCGACCTGGTCGGGGCGTCGCGGCGTCGTCGTCTCGTGTGCGTCGCGGCGTCGACGCTTGCGGTGGCCGCGCTGGCGGCGTGCGCATGGCGGCAGACGACCTACTGGCATGACAGCGTGACACTGTGGAACCACGCCTTGGCATGCACGGTTGACAGCATCCCGGCGCATGTCAACCTGGGCATCGCGCTGAGCAGTCGAGGCGACAAGGACAGCGCCATCGCACACTACCAAGCCGCGCTGGCAGTGAATCCAAACCACCCGCAGGCGAACAACAATCTCGGCACCGAACTGGCGGATCGCGGGCAATACAAGGCGGCCCTGGCCTACTATCGGAGGGCCGTGGCAGCCAAGCCGACCTATCTTGACGCTTGCCGCAACATGGGGCACGCGTTGAAGGAACTGAAAGATCTCAATGCGGCCATCGACTGGTATCACAGGGCGCTGAATATCTCCAGGGACGATGCCGCGACGCACAACGACCTGGGCACGGTCCTGGCCCTGCGCGGCGACAACAAGGCTGCGGCGGCGGAGTACGGCATCGCCCTGCAAATCAATCCGAAGCTGGCCGAAGCGCGCTACAACCTGGGGCTCGCCCTTGCCGCGCAGGGCAAGCACGACGAGGCGATTCGCTGCTACCGGCGCGTGCTGGAACTCGATCCGACGAATGTCCCGAGCATCAACAACTGGGGCAGCGCCTTGGCCCGCCAGGGGAAAGTGGCCGAGGCGGTGGTGCATTTCCGCCAGGCGCTGGCCATGGATCCGGATTACGTGCCGGCGCACCGCAATCTTGCCGTGGCGTTGAAACAGCAAGGGAAGACAGCCGAGGCCATTGTACAACTGCGGCGCGTGGCCCAGTTGCAGCCCGATTGCCTCACCGAGCTGAACGAACTGGCCCATCTGCTGGCGACGTCCACCCAAGCGTCGCTCCGCAACGGCGCCGAGGCTGTCTCCATGGCCCAGCGCGGAAAAGCTGTGCGGAGGGGGCAATCCAACGGTGCTCGACACGCTGGCTGCCGCGTATGCCGAGGCGGGACGATTTTCGGAAGCCGTGCAGACCGCCCACAGAGCGATGCAACTGGCCCGACAGGGCAACGACCCGGCACTAGCCGAGGCGATCCGGCAGCGGCTGCTGCTGTATGAATCGCGGACGCCCTATCACGAGCCACGGCCGGCCATCAACTAGTGATCCAAACCATCGGGCGGCGGCGGTATCCGGGCATCGAGCAGCATCCGGAATTTCGGGGCGGCCGGGTCGTCGGGCAGTTCGCGGGCCAGCGCGGCATAGGTCGGGCGGAGCACGCGCTTGGTTTCCGCCGGAAGTTGCCACAGGCGCGAAAGCGGGGCGCGGCGATAGTCTTCGGCAATGACGTACATGGCCAGCGTGTTCAGCGCGTCGAAACCGATGTGGAAACGGCGGGCGACCGCTTGCCGATCGCCGAGTAGCGGCCGCATGACCGAGGTGGTTTCGGCACTGTGCGCCGCCCCGAGGTAGTGGCCCAACTCGTGCACCAGCACTTCCAGGCGTTCCGGCTCGCTCACGCGCACAGCGCCTCGCGAATCAAGATGTGCGGATTGAACGGGCCGCGCGTGCCGCCGACGTGGCGTTCGCCCCGCAGGTACTGATACCGGCCGGTAAAGCCGATCGCCAGGCGGGCCGGCACGGGATTCGCCTTGCGTTTCGAACTCGGCGACCGAGGCCGCGAAATCGCCTGCGTCTTCGTCCGATTTCCACATGCCCACCGCGACCACGTCGAAACGAACGCGGCAATAGCGCTCGAAAATCTCCGACGCCGCCGCAAGACGCCCGCGCAGCCGTTTCTCCCACACGGTGCGCACGGTCGGCACGGCGTCGTCGGCCAGCAGTTTTACGGGAATCCTGATGATGTCGCTCGGGTCGCTGGTCCGAGCCGGCCGCGGCGCGATCTGGCCGGAGCCCTGCCGCGGCGAAGGGGCAGCGGCCGGCAGCAGCCGGGCAAAGAGGTCCAAGCGGTCGCCGCGTGCGGCGAAGTAGTGGGCGCTGTTCGGCCGAAGGCGATAGCGATGCGGCTGTCCTCCGGCATCGAACGAAATCTCCACAGGGCCGGCCACGGCAATCGGCTCCAGGGCGCCGGCGGAGAGGCGATGGCGGTCCGTTGGCCCGCCGGATTGCCGGATGCCGAACGCGACCTGTTCGGCGGTGCGGTTTTCGACGACGACCACCGCGGCGCCGACAGGCGCACTGGCGGCCAAGATGGCGGCCAGGACGCCAATAACGGCGATGCGATGGTCCATGAGGAGGTTGGTCCGTTGGACGTGAGATTGCCGGGGGCCTGTCCCGATTTTCGTGTCAACGAGAACGAGATTGTCCCCTTTGACGCCCCAAGGGCCGCAGTTATGGATACCTGCATTGTACAGGAACCGGCGACAGCCCGCCAATGACGCGGCCGCGCCGACGACGGACCACGGCGTGCGACAACCCCTGTTCCTCGCCAACGGCTGCGTTATATTCATGGGCGGAATATCGCCTTCTTATCGTGCGATGCCGCACCCAAGGCGCGGGCCGCAGTACGACACACGACTCAACCACGAGCTCATACGACGGGAGGAATGGCCATGTCGGCGCAGTTACGAACGATCGTTCTGGTCGTTGCAGCACTCTTTGCGAAGACGGCGGTGGCGGAAGACGCGTACTACGACGTCCCTGTGGGCCAACTGAAACTCACCCTGGGAAGCCTGCCGGTCCGGAGTAAGACCGTGAACTGGCGGCAATATGAGCTTGCCGTGTGCATGCGGCCTTATGCGGTGCTGGACGGTCAAGGCGAGACCTACGTGGACGGGGAAGGGCGACTGGTCGATCGCTGGAACTGGCCGAGCGCGCCTGGGCTCGAAACGGCGAGATTGGTCGTCTGCTCGCCACGGGGGAAGAATGTCACCGGCCGGCTGGTAGTGCCTAACTCCGATCTGACTGGCATGGTGGTTCTGCGTTTCGAGGTGCCGGCCTCGGCCGCCCGCGCCAAAGCCAAGACGGCGTTTCTTCGCGGCAAGTTGGCTTACTACGAGAGTCTTCTACGCAGGGACGTGCCCGGCGGGGCCTGGTTTCGCCATCGAGCCCGCCTGACCCGCACAGCGCTGCACCTGCCTGTAGGTGCGCAGCCAGGCCCTGCCAACCGGGCGTTCACGGGACGCGGCGACGAGTTGACCCGCACGTACGACCTGTTCACCGGTGGTCGGGCGATGAGCGAAAACCTGCAACTCAATCGCGCGTTGCCCCGGCGCGCCCGAACGAAACGCCCGTCAAGATTGACTCGCTCAAGGGAATCACGATCAACGAGATCGATTGGCAACCGTTCATTAAGGATGCTGCGCCGAAGCTCGACGCGCTGGCTGCGTACATTCCCGCGGACCAGCACGTGGTCTTCTTTCCGAGTTTCCAGGCCGCGATTGCCGTCGCCGACGAGACCAAACAGCACGACACCCCGGTGCTGCGTCTGGCCCAGCCGCGGTCGGAAAACGCGAGGGTCGTCGAACGCTATCAGAAGCAGGTCGGGCTGACGATGACTTCGATTGCCAGGCTGCTGGGACCGAAATTTGTCCGGAGCGTTGCATTGACCGGCTCCGATCCTTATTTTCCGATCGGCACGGACGTAGCGGTGCTTTTCGAGTCGCCGCAAGCGGCGGCCCTGGAGAATCTCTTGCTGGGCCGCATCGCCCTGGCGGCAGCGATGGCCAAGGACGTGCAGGCGGTGAGCGGCGACGCGGCCGGCGTGCCTTATCGCGGCTTCGTCGCGCCGGATCGGAGCATGTCGAGCTACGTCGCCCGGCTCGACGGCGTGGTTGTCGTGACCAACTCGACGTATCAACTGAGTCGGCTGGGCGAGGTTCGCAAGGCGAAATCCGGTTCGATTGCCGGGTTGCCCGAATACATCTTCTTCCGCACCCGGTATCTACTGGGCGATCCTGAGGAGAGCGGCGTTGGCGTTTCTCAGCGATGCCACGATTCGCCGGTGGTGCGGGCCGCGTTGGCGAATCGCCGACTCGCGCCGCACGCGCGCCCGGGCGGTGCTGGCCGAATTGCAGGCCGCGCAACTCGATGCCCTGGTGAAGAAGGCCGTCAAGCCGGGCGCGATCTATACCGATTTGCCCATCTCCGACGGCGGCGAGTTGACGCTGACCGCTGGCGGCGTTCGATCGGCCACACTCGGCACCCTCGATTTCATGACGCCGATCGCCGAATTGCCGCTGGAGGAAGTCACGCAGGCAGAAGCCGACGCCTATCGCGCCTGGCGCGACGGCTACCAGCAGAACTGGAGTTGGGGCTTCGATCCAATCGCCTTGCGCATCAGCCTGGACAAGGAAAAGCTCGGGGCCGACATGACCGTGATGCCGCTTATCGTCAATACCCGGTACCGCGAGTTCACCTCGCTTTCGCTGGGCGGCACGTTCGATCCGACCGCGGGCGATCCACACGACGCCCTGGCCCAAGTGATCTTGGCCATCGACCGCGAGTCGCCCATGTTCAAGCGAGGTGAGAACTTCCTGTCGATGATGGGCCAGGCCGTTTCCATGGGATGGATTGGACGCTGGGCCACCGTCTACGTCGAAGACGACCCTTTCTGGAGCGATCTTGCGAGGGTCAAGGAAAGCGAGATCGATACGTTCATGGAGAAGAACCTCGGGCGCATTCCCGATCGCGCGTGCGCATCGAGGCGACGAACCCGCTACAACTCGCCTTGTTCCTTTCCAGCGGTCGGGCGTTCATCGAACAATCCTCGCCCGGGCTAACGCATTGGGAAGCGCTGAAGTACAAGGACCAACCGTACGTCCGCATTACACCGACAAAGGGCTCGGGCACGGTGCCGAACGATCTGGAGAACCTCACCATCTACTACACAGCCGTCGGCGGGACGCTGACCATCACGCCGAGCGAGAAGATACTCCGCGGCTCGATCGACCGCTGGCTGGACCAACAGAAAGCCAACGCCGAGAGCAAACCGGCCGAGCCGGCAGGCCGACCGTGGCTCGGCTCCAATGTCGCTTTGCGCGTCGATCGGAAGATTCTCGAGGTCGCCAACACGTTGGGCCGCGATCACTATCAGCAGGCGATGCAGTTGCAGTGCTGGGCCAATCTGCCGATCCTGAACGAGTGGAAGCGGCTCTATCCCGATCGCGACCCGGTGAAGGTTCACGAGGCCGTATGGGGGGTCGAATTGGTATGCCCAGGCGGCGGCAAGTATGTCTGGGACGACAAGTACCAAACCATGAAATCGACCGTTTACGGCCATCCCGGCGAGCCGAAACAAGGCCCTGCGGCCCCGCCGGTACTCGGCAGTTTCACCTCCGGCAGCTTTGGCCTGACGTTTGAGAACCAGGGCGTCCGCGCCCGAGCCGAATTGCGACGTCCGGGCAAGTCGCCGGCGCCAGGTAGCAACGGCGGACCTGGCGCCAGAAGATTGCTAAAGACAGGCCGGATGCCGATAAGCGCGCAGGGAGGAGCCCAGTTCGGCTTGTGGCCAAACGGAGCCGTTCCGTCGGGCGCAACGGGTGATGGTAACGTAGTCAAAATGCGTTGACTCTTCCGCTTTTGTCGATTGCCGTAGCCGGCGAGTCTATTCGGCCAGTGCCGATTCCGCTTATTGTGCCGTAGGCTGCAGCCGATACCGGACGATGCTAAGCCTGATTGAACGGCGATAACGAGTATTTGGTATGCCCGAGTTGTTTCGAGATTTCTGGAAATGGCGGAATGCCGGTGCGCATCGCGCCGACTTCAGACGCGTGCGTCTGCGATTTTACCTGCCCTGGCTGATCGTTGCGATGACAACCGCAACTGTGGGTCGGGCGTTCGGCCAAGCGACCGCACCTGGGATCGATGCGTCCAGCCATAGCGCCACGGAACTGGCAATTGAGCGGGCTCGCGGGCGTATCCGCTACGGGCTCGATCTGGCCGAGCGCGGGGCGGTTTATTCGGCCCAGCAGGAGTTTATTCAGGCTTTGCGACTGCTTGCCACCGACCTGGATTTGCCGACGGGGACACGCGATCATGAAGCGGCCCTTGATGCTGGAGTGCGGGCGATCGACTCTCTCGATACGTCTGCGGTGGCAGCGATCCAGGCGGGCGCTGAACCGTCGTCCAGGGTTTCCGCGATGCAGCGGCAATTATTCCAAGCACAAGAGCGGCTTGTGTTTGGCGTCGGATGCCGGCCGACCGCGTCGATGGCGCTGTATCTCTTGGGCCAATCGCAGACGGCTGCGGTCGGCGAGACGCCGGAGGAGAAGGCACTGGCTGGGCCAAAGGCAATCGCGCTGTATCAGGCGGCCCTGGCAGTCGACCCGGCAAACTGCCTGGCGGCCAACGAGTTGGGAACCCTGTTTGTCAAGTACGGTCGGTTTGAAGAGGCGGAGCGCGTCCTGGCCCACGGCGTTGCCGTGGCGCCCCATCCGGCGATGTGGCACAACTTGGTTGTCGTGTACGAACGAATGGGAAATGCCGCGGCGGCACGTAATGCACAGGCCCAGTGTGATGCCCTTATCGCGGCGCGACGGGCCAAGGGCGAGAACATGGACCCATTGGCGGCCCATGGCGTGGCGGCCAAGATCCGCTGGACCGATGTCGCGGAGTTCGTCCGATGTTCGGCCGGCGACGATTGTGGACCGCCTGTAAGTCACGAAGCGGCGGCTGCCGGCAAGACGGCGGCTGCGGAGAAACGCGTTGCCCCGAAATTAGAACCAAAGCGGGCGGCTGGACTCTCATTGACCGACTGGATGGCGTCCCCGCTGCGGGCCCTCGGTGTAAACGTGGCCCCGAGTCAATCGCAATAGACCGCTTCCCAAGCAAGGAGGATGAGGGATGGACAGCCGATCACGCCTTGGCACAGTGTGCCGATGGGCGGCATCGATTTTCATAGTGCTGTCGCTCGCGGCGCATCCCGCGTCGAGCTACGGACAGATCGAGCCTGCGCCGGCGTTGCACAACCCCTTGCGAGAAGGTGAAGCGCCCTGGGACCGCAATCAACGGGCGGCGATGTTTCCGGAGTATGCCCTGCCACTGCAAACGGTCGGACGGTTGCCTTCGCTTCCGGCGCCGTGCCCGCCCTCCGATCGCCCGATCGTCGTCGAAGCCCAGCGGCCGGTTGGGATCGTGTTGCAGCGTCCGGCGCAACCGGCTGAAAACGTCACGCCGCAGCTCAGCCTCCGTCGGCCAACTCGGCCCGATACACCGCAATCTCGCGTGTTGCGCGTCGCGAGCCGGTCGAACCTTGTCTCGCCGCCGCCGGCCGCCACGACGGCAGGCGCGTCGGCTCCGCTGGTGCGGGTCTCGGCCCAAATCGAACAGAGTCCTTATCAGCCGATTGAGCCGGCGCCCTTGCCACGGTCGCTCTCTCCAAATGGGACCGAGAGTCTTCCGGGTGACGTGCCTGTAATCTCCGAGGACACGGCGCCGACCGGGGCGCAACCTCAAATGTGGCTAAATTGCTCCGCGGCGCGCTGCCGCTGTGGCGTCGCTTGCCCTGTCAATGGGTGCGATGGCGAGCCGCGTTGGCGTGCGATGCGTCCCATCCCTTGGCAGATTTTCGCCCAAGGCGAATACATCGGACCCCCGCGGCTGGCGCACGTGCCCGAGTATCGCATCCGCGTCGACGACATTCTCCGGGTGGTCTACGGGCTTACCGGCGAACCATCGACGAAGCCGTACGAACTCGCCGTCGGCGACGTGATTCACATTGAGTCGCTCGGATCGCCCAGCTTCGACCGCCAGGTGACGGTCCAGCCGGACGGCATGGTGACGATGCGGATTCTGGGACAGGTTCCCGCCGCCGGCCGCACCATCGAAGAGCTTCGCAAGGACCTCGAAACCCGCTACCTGCGATACGTCCGGGAGCCGGCGATCAGCGTCACGCCGATCAAACTCAACTCGCGGGTGGAAGAGCTTCGCGCCTCGGTCGACCAGCGTTACGGCACGGGCGGCCAGGGTGTGTTCGTTCGACGTCACGCCCGCCGGGTTCATTCAGCTTCCGTCGATCGGCTCGGTGCCGGCCCAGGGGCTTACGCTCGAAGAAATCAAGCGGGAGACCGAAGCCCGCTACTCGCGACGGTTCCACGGCGTCGAAGTCACGCCGGTGCTGGACCATCGCGCGCCGCGTTATGTCTTCGTGATCGGAGAAGTCAAGAATCCCGGTCGCTTCGAGCTGGAAGGCCCGACCACGGCCATTCAGGCGATCGCCATGGCCGGCAGTTGGAACGTCGGGGCCGAGCTGAAACAGATCGTCATTTTCCGCCGCGACGCGTGCTGGAGACTCATGGCCACGCAGCTCGACCTTCGCCCCGCCCTTGACGGCAGGCGTCCATGCCCGGCCGACGAAATCTGGATCCGCGATTCGGACATCGTCTTGGTGCCAAAGAGCCAGATGCTGGCAACAGACGACTTCATTCAGCTTGTATTTACGCGGGGACTTTATGGGGTCGTGCCATTGAACGTCGGGGTGAGCTGGACCGGCTTCAAGACGCTATAACCGACGCGGTAGATCAGGGGGACGCATTTCCAAATTATCGGGTGCGTCGCGGGGACGCGCTCTGGCGTCGCCCTCGGCACTTCTGGTGCCTCAGGGACGCGCGGATTCCCTACTCCCAGACGCGGCTTTCGTCGACCAGTGGCAGTTGGACGGGTTCGGCCAGCCGCGCCGATCGATACATCGCCAGCGCGATCTCCAACGTCGGTCGAACGCTCTCGCAGGGAATCGCTAGCTCGCCGCCTTGCTCGATCGCGTCGACGCAGTCGTCAATCACTCGCTGGTGATCGACGCTGGGCAGCGCCGTCGGCGAACTGGCGGCCGTCGATAACGACGCGTCGCCACAGCGGCGGATCTGCTCGTCCTCCGGCAGTTCGTCCTGGAATTGCCACAGCGCCAGCGCGGCGCCCTGCATGATCGCCGCGCCCCTTTCGCCGAACAACTCGATGCGGACGTCGGCCCCCGGCCAGAGCGCCGTGCTGGCCGCCACCGAGCCGACGACGCCATCCTGGAACTGCACCAGCGCATCCAGCGTGTCCTCGATCTCGATCTGAGGATGACCGAGGTTGGTCATGCGGGCCTGGACGGATTCTGCCGGACCGGCCAGGTATTGCAGCAGGTCGATGTAGTGGAAGGCGTGCTGGATCGTGACACCGGCGCCGCTTCGTCGCTGCGAGCGCCACGCATCGGAGAGATAATACTCCGTGCTGCGGTACCACTTCATCACGGCATCGGCGCGAAGCAGCCGGCCGAACCGGCCCTGGTCGAGGGCACGCTTGATCTGTTGAATGGGTTCACGCAGGCGGCACTGGACGAAAATTCCGAACTTCCGATTCGCCTGGCGGCACGCCGAGATCATCCGATCGGTATCGCAAAGCGACATGGCGGGTGGCTTTTCGCACAAGACGTGCTTGCCCGCGCTCGCGGCGGCCAGCACCGCGTCGGTGTGCAGCGAGTTGGGCGTGACCACGTCGAGAACGTCAACCTTCGGGTCGGTCAGCAGCGCGTCCAGTTGCGTATAGACTTTCGCCTCGGGCGCGAACTCCCGGGCAAGTTTTGCAGCCCGCTCCGCGTCGACATCGCAGACCGCGACGAGCCGGGCTTTCGACGAATTCTTCAGGGCGTCCGCGTGGATGCTCGAAATCATGCCCGCGCCCAGGATTCCAAAGCCCACGGCCATCGTCGATCTCCTTGAAAAGACTGGTGGTTACCTATTGGTTCAGGGATGAAGAATTATCTTGAGTGCCCGTTGGGCCTCGATTTCGGCAAACGCCGTTTCCCACGCGTCAAGCGGCAGGCGATGGGTGATGATCTTCGCGGCCGGAAGCTGGCCGCCGGCCATCAGGTGGATGGCACGGTCCCAACTCGTGTAGCTGGTCGAGAGGCAGAAGTGGATATCGAGCACTTTGAAGGACGCCTTTTCCCAAGGGAAATCGACGGTCTTGCCGCCCGTCAGGCCAATAGCGCAGATGCGGCCCTTCTTGCGACCAGGTCGACCGTACCGGCGATGGCCGGCGGTGCGCCCGAACACTCGATCACCAGGTCCGCTCCGATGCCGCCGGTCAGGTCCATTACGGCCTGAGGCACGTCGTCGGCTGCCACGTTGAGCACAGTCTGGAACCCGAGTTCTCGGGCTTTGCCAAGCCGCAGTCCTTCGTCGGGCGGCGCACCCGCGACGACAACGTGCCGCGCGCCGGCCGCCCGGGCGGTCAGCCCCGCCAACAGCCCGATCGGCCCCGGGCCGAGAACCACGACGAAGTCGCCCGCCGTGACGCCGGCCCGCTCCAGAACGTCGTGCACCGCGTTGGCCGCAGGCTCGACCACGGCGGCGGTGTCGAAATCCATTGTGTCGGGAATGTGGTGCAACAGCTTTTCGGGCATGACGCAGAGGCGGGCCATCGTGCCGTGGATTCCCCAGCCGGGACTGCGCTTCTCCGGACAGATCTGCACGTTGCCCGTGCGGCACAGATAACAATGCCCGCAGTGCCGTGTGTGCGGCTCGCCCACCACGCGATCGCCGACGCGAAAATATTGGCAATCCGGTCCGAGTTCGACGATGACGCCGGAGAACTCGTGACCCAGAATAACCGGCGGCCAATAGGGAAAACGATCGTGCTTAACGTGTACGTCGGTGCCGCAGATTCCGCTCGCGCGGACCTCGATCAGCACCTCTCCCGTGCCGGGCCTCGGCTCGGGCATGTCCATCAGGCGGAGGTTGCCGACCCCTTTGGCAGTTTTGACTAACGCTTTCATGGGTTCCGCCTATCCGCACCACCGTGCGGCAAAATCGGTCAGCACGCAGCCGGCCTGCGCAATCTCGTCCAGGGCGATCTGCTCCTCGTTGCTATGGGCGTAGCGAAGCGTTCCGGGACCGTAGACCACCGTGGGAATGCCAAGCTGGTTGTTGTAGAACCACGAGTCGCACGAGGCCGTCAAGGCGTCCACCTCGGCCGAAACCGCCCAATCGTCGCAGCACTGCTTGAATCGCTGCACCAGCGGATGATCGGGGTCGAGCACGTGGCTGTCGTGGCGATACATGAACTCGAGGCGCACCCGCTCGCGCAGCCGCGCGTCAGCATCGCGCTGCCAACACGCCGCGCATCTCGTCCATCACCTGATGGCGAGTCTTGTTGGGCAGCAGGCCCAAGACGCCCTCGACCACCGCCCGGGCCGGGGCCGTGGCCGGCCAATCGCCCGCCATGCAGCGGCCGAACGTGATCGGCATCGGGTTCTCGTACTTGTCGAACAGTGGAATCCCTCGCGATGCGGCCAGCAGATCGTCGTGATACTGTTCAAGGCGGTCCATGGCCATGCGGGCCAGCGTCAAGGCGCTGACCGTATCGCCGGCGCGGCCGGAGTGCCCGGCTTTGCCCTGGCAGAGAATGCGAAACCACACGGCGCCTCGGACGCTCGAAAAAATCTTGTTGCTCGACGGCTCCATGACGATGCAGGCGTCGGCCGTCTCGCCCACCCGGGCCATCGCCAGCGTCCCGTTGCCGCCGTTTTCTTCCTCGTTGACCACGTGGGCGATCACGTCGCCGGCCAGCGGGAGGTCGAGCCGCTTAAGCGCCGCCAGCACCAGGTAGATGGTTGCCACTTGCCCCTTGGCGTCGCACGCGCCGCGGCCGAAAAGGACGCCGCCGCGCTCGATGGCTTCCCATGGCCGCTCCTGCCCCTGAGAGGGCGGGACCACGTCGGCATGAGAATTCAGAAGCAGCCGCCGACCGCCGCCGCTGCCGGGCAGGCACAGCCGCAGATTGAAGCGGCCGTCGTAGCGGATGTCCGGCACCGGGCTGGAATAATCTTCGTCCTGTTTGATCGCTTCATCGAGCGGCACGCGCCGCACCTCGACCCCCAGCCGTCCAAAAGCCTCCTCGGCCCAACAAAGCAACTCGTGCTCCTTGCCCGAGGTCGATGGAAAGCCGATCAGCCGGCACAGGAACTCCTTGGCCGACGGCATCAGTTCAGCAATGGCTTTGCGGATCGTATCGCGGTTAGTAGACATGAACGACTCCGGGCAGACCCACCCGCTGGTCTGCGCAGCGGACTCTACGGTGAATCCTAGTGCTCCAGTCCAATCAGCACCCGCTCCATGATGTCGCAGCTTTCGTGGGCCTGGGCCTCGGTGATCACCAACGGCGGGGCGACGCGGATCACGTTGCCGTAGATGCCGACCGACCCGACCAACAGGCCGTTGGCTGCGCAGCGGTCGATAATCGGACGGATCAACTCCGGCGCCGGCTCCTTGGTCTTCTTGTCCTTGACCAATTCCAGACCCATCACCAGCCCCCGGCCGCGCACGTCGCCCAAGTGGCGCGATTTTTCCTGGGTCTGACGGAGCCGGCCGATGATCAGTTCGCCCATCTTGCCGGGCGTTTTCGCAAAGGTTTTCGCGATCCATGATTTCCAGTACGGCGATCACGGCGGCGCTGCCGACCGGATTGCCGCCGTACGTGCTGCTCATCTCGCCTTTGCCCAGGCAGGCGAAGACCTCGCCGCGCCCGGCAATGGCCGCCACGGGAAAGCCGCTGCCGATTCCCTTGCCGATGCACATCAGGTCGGGCTCAAGGCCTTCGAGCGTGTGGCCCCACATTGCGCCCATCCGCCCGTAGCTCGATTGCACTTCGTCGATGGCGAACAGAAGCCCCTTCGCGCGGCCCCACTCCTCGACGCTGCTTCAGGTAGCCCTTGGGCGGAAAGATGAAGCCGGCGGCGCCCTGGTAGGTTTCGACGAGGATGCCGGCCAGGCTGCCGCAGGAATTGGCGCGCACGGCGTCGTCGAGCAGTTCGAGATGCTTGTCGGCACACTCCTCTTCGGTCTTCGAGCCGAAAGGGCAGCGGTAGAAATAGGGAAACGGCGCCCGGATGACGCCCGGCATCGGAGGGCCATAGCCGCGTTTCGGGCCGGCCAGGCCGCCGACCGATGCCGCGGCGTACGTCCGGCCGTGAAAACCGCCGGTGAAGCCGATGATCTCGAACCGGCCCGTCTTGCGTTTCATCAGCCGGATGGCCGCCTCGGTGGTCTCGCTGCCGGCCGAGAGGAAGAAGCACTTGTCCATGTGCGACGGCAGGACGCCGGCCAGCTTTTCCGCTGCCAGTACGCGATATTCCGTGGGACACTCGTAGTTGTTCAGCAGTTTCTGGCTAGACTCGCAAATCGCGCGAACCAGGTGCGGATGGGCGTGGCCGACGTTCGTGACCAGCACGCCGCTGGTCCAGTCGAGATACGTGTTGCCGTCGACGTCGGTCACGATCACACCGTTGCCCCGCTCCCAAACGACTTGGGCCTGGTAGCCGGTCGTGTCGGCCTCGACCCGCGTCCAGCGTTCGATCAGTTCCTTCGACTTTGGCCCCGGCAGCGACGTTTTTACATTGGCAAAGCTCATCAGGGATTCCTCAAGGTTGCAGGGCCAGCACTTCTTTATTAACGCAATACCGCGGCGGCTTGCCGGCCAGGGCCAAATCGATGTCTTCGACGATCTTCCGGCGGATCGTCCAGGCGGCATCCTCGCTGTACCAGGACAGATGCGGCGTGAGCACCGCGTTTTCCAGACCCAAGAGCGGATAAGTCTGCTCGGGCGGCTCGTTGTCATACACGTCGATGCCGGCGCCTGCAATCACGTTCCTGCGCAGGGCGTCGGCCAGCGCCTCATGGTCGACCACCGGGCCGCGCGACGTATTAACCAGGTAGGCCGTGGGCTTCATTTTCGCGAGCGTCCGCCGGTTGACCAGGTGTCGCGTCTCGTCGGTCAACACCACGTGGATCGTGATGTAGTCCGCCTCGCGAAACAGCCGTTCGTGCGAGACCGGCTCGATGCCCAACTGATCGATCCTCTTGCGGGAAAGATAGGGATCGCAGACGAGGATTTCCTGGAAACCGAAATGCCGCACTTTCTGGAGGAAGCGGCTGCCGATGCGGCCGCAGCCAATAATGCCCAGCGTCTTGTCGGCCATGCGATAGCATTTGGCCAGCGGTGTGAAGTCCCACTGGCCGCGAGCGATCGAGTCGTTGAGAATCCGACGGCTTTGCGGGACCTGCCGGGCACAGGCGAAGATCAAGGCCATCGCCTGCTCCGCCACTTCGTCCATGCAATAGTCGGGACAGTAGGCCAGCGGAATTCCCTTGGCCGTGCAAGCCGCCGCATCGACGTTGTCGTAACCGGCGCCGTGACGGATGATCCGGCGGCATTTTTCGAGCGAGCCGATAACGCGGGGCGTCATCTTCACCATGTTCACGACGATTACGTCGGCATCGCGAATCGCGTCGATCACCTCGTCCTCGGGTCGGAACTTCAATTGGTGGGCCGCCAGTTCGACGCCACGCGCGGCCATCTCCTGGGCCTCCCAGTCCAGGTCCGACTCGATATAGTCGGTCACAACCACCCTCGGTCGATCGCCCATCATTTCTCCTCGCAAGCGGTCACAACTCGCAGACTCGTAGGTCATGCTTCAGCATGACAAGACAATCTAATTGTTATGCCGATCCGCACTTCGCCCCGACAACCTTCTCACTGGAGTTCCGCCGTACTGCCGGTGCTTGCTGAGCGGTAGATCGCCTCGACGACTTCCAGCGCCCGGATGGCGTCGTTGCCACCGATAAGCGGCTGCCGCTGGCCGAGAATGTCGTCGGCAATTTCGGCCACGTACTCGCGGCCCAGCGAGCCGCTATAGCCGGGCGTGTTTTCCAGATCGAACTGCATCGTCTTGCGCGGTGCCCCGCCGAACCGCGGGTCGTTGCTGCAAACAAACAACGTTTGCCGGGTTCCCTCGAACGCCGGCGCAAAGTTCAGGCAGCCCTCGGTGCCGCGGATCGCCAGGTACAGATCGCGGCCGAACGGGTAACTATCCGGCACCGTATAGCTGATGTCCAGCGCCGAGCGTGGCGCCGTTGGCAAACGTGCAAATCGCGAAAGAATTGTCCTCGATGTCGTACGTCGGGTTGACGTGGACGTTCTTTCCGACGACCGCAGAGACCTCGCTGCCCAGCAGCCAGCGGTACAAATCGATCCAGTGTACGCCCAGGTTGTACATTGGCCCGCCGCCGCTCTTCTCGCGCTTGAGCATCCACGAGGCGTGGCCCTCGATATAGCGGTGCATGCCGCCGGCCGCACATCGCCCTTCACAGCCCACGATCCGGCCGAGGACGCCGCTGTCGACGATCTTTTTCATCTCCCGGCAGACGGGATGATAGCGCCAGACGTACGGCGTACTCATCAGCACGTCGTTACGGCGGCACGCCTCGACAACCTCGGTGGCGCCCTGGGCCGTGTTCGCCACCGGCTTCTCGACGACAACGTGAATCTTCTTCTCGGCGCAGGCAATCGCCGCCGCGGGGCACTCGTCGTGCGGCAGGAAGACGTAAGCCAGGTCGATCGTCTCAGCGGCAAGCAGTTCCCGCCAATCGGGATAAACGCCGCAGGCCGAAGTCGCGCTCGAAGCCGGTGCGAAGCGACTCGATCGGATCACACGCCGCGACAACCTGGAGCGACTTGGTAGCCAGGAGGTGCAGCATGTAGCTTCGCGGGTGAAGATGCTGCAAACCGACGATTGCGACGCTGAGCGGACGGGCCATGAACGTTCCTCCCCCTGTCGTGGCCCGCATTTTACCGTCGACCGACGACGGCCGCAAGCATGGGGGAAGCCGGTCGTGGAGGCTATGCCAATGGTCGTAGTCGTAGGTTATGCTTCAGCATAACGTACCGATTCCCGACCGCAAACCAGTGCTGCGCCCAGAAACTGACCGTGGCACTTGTGCGAATGACAAATCGCTGTCGTCGACGCGGCTGGCGCGCTACCGGTTCGCCGGCTTTAAAACCACCGATCTCAGGTTCATCACGGCCTCGGACGGCTTGCTAGTCGCTTTGACCGACAGCACGTAGTGGCCGGGCTGAGTCAGGCTGACGGTTCCGAGCTTGTGCGGCGCGGTACGTGCGCCAGCCACCGGTGTCCTCGACCTCGCTCGAAAGCTTCTGATCGCCCACCTGCACGTTAAACTTGCTGCCGGCGCTCTTCCTGTCGCAGGCGTAAGTGGCCTCGACTTCGAACGTGCCGGGATGCTTGACCGCGAAGTCCCAACTCACATAGTCCTTGGCCCGCGACCAGGCGCCGATGTTGCCTTGGCCGCGGCGCGTCTCGTATTTGATCCGCTCGCCCTGGATGTCCGCATCGGCGGCCTTCAAAGTGACGCTGCCATCGGCTGCCTCGGCAATGGGCAACACGTCGATGTCCGGGGCGCCTTCGATTTCGAGCACGACGACCGAGGCAACGTCGTCGGGGGCCTGCGACGGCAGCGTGACGGCAACACCGCCCTGGACGGTCTTCACCGGCAGCGGCGATCGGGCGGCATCGGCCAACAAATAGGCCCGCGTCACGCGGTTTTTCAGCCCCGGCACGACGAGGTCGCCCTTGGGCCAATCGAAGACGTGTAGATACAGTTTGCCGGGCTTCTGGGTGCAGCGACCCCAGGCCAACCGCTTGAACGGACTGGCCGAGGTGCCGTAGATGGCCTCGCCGTTGACGTCCATCCACTTGCCGATCTGTTGGAGCCGCTCGACGCTCGCTTCGGGAATCACGCCCTCGGCAGTCGGGCCGACGTTCAACAGGTAGTTGCCTCCCTTGCTAGCAATGTCGATCAGATAGTGAAGCAGTGTTTCCGTCGATTTCCAGCTATGATCGAATGACCGATAGCCCCAGGTGTTGTTCATCGTCATGCAAACTTCCCAATCGCGGCCGGGAAAACCCGTTGCCGGGATATATTGTTCCGGAGTCTCGGTGTCGCCTCGGAAGCCGTCGCCCAAACGGTTGTTGGTGATAATGTTCGGCTGGAGCTTCAACAACGGTTCGAACATTTCGCACCGTTTTCGGGTCATGTTGTAGGGCGTGTCCCACCAGAGAATCGCGATCGGGCCGTAGTTGGACAGAATCTCGCGGACCTGCGGAACCGCGACGGTTCGCAAGTACTCATCCATGTCGCCGTCCTGCGCCTTGTCCCAGTGCCCGTGCGCCGCGGCGCCGCCCGGATGATGCCAGTCCTGGGCCTGCGAGTAGTAGAAGCCGAGTTTGATGCCGTTCTTTTGGCACGCCGCGGCTAGTTCTTTCAACGGATCGCGATGGAATGGTGTGGCATCATAGATGTTGTACGGACTGGCCTTCGAGTGGAACATCGCAAAACCGTCGTGGTGCTTCGCCGTGATAACGATGTACTTCATGCCCGCTTGCTTGGCCAGCTTTACCCATTTGTCGGCATCAAACTTGACCGGGTTGAACTGCGAAGTCAGCTTTGCATAGTCGCTGACGGGAATCTTCGCCCTATTCATGATCCATTCCCCCGCAAACTCGACGCGTTTGCCGTTCCACGAGCCGGCCGGCACGGCATAGAGCCCCCAGTGGATGAACATGCCGAATCGGGCATTGCGCCACCAAGCCATGCGCTGGTCACGCTGGGCTTTGGTTTCCTTCGGCGCGTCCGCGGCGGCGGACCATGAAACGTCTGCAATCAGACTGATCAGAGTGGCGGCGACAACAACGCAGCGGAAATGCTTGGCGGCGAGCATGACGGACTCCTTGGTGGGTGGTACAACGGGAGGGATTTTCATTCTCATCGAGAACTAGCGCCGATGCAACCCCCCTATCGTCGCAGGCGCAACACGTGCTCGTTACTCGCGACCTATGCCGACGACGTTCGGAGCGCCTCTATTTCCAGCACCAGCCGTGGCCATAATGCCGTCGTACCAGATGCCCGCCATCAACGGATGTCCAAACTCGGTGTTGGGATGCACCTTGTCCGGCCTGAGATAATGCGATGCGTCGGCATTCATAGGGGCATACATGTCAACGACGGTGAACTTCACGCCCGACTTCTTGAGCTTCTTCGCCACCTGCGCGAATGCCGCATTGAATACCGGGATTCGGTCCGAGGCGTAATCCAAGCGTGGAGTGAGGGTGCCGACGATCAGGTTAGCCTTGGGAACGCTTCTCTTGATTTTGGCGATCAAGGCGCCCAACTCATCCGGCGCACGGTCCTTTACCTCGCTGTCGCCCACATTGTTCGTGCCGATCAGCAGGAGAATGTAGGTGTTGGACCGGTTGACCTCGGCCTTGGACAAGTACTTGCCCATGTGCCTGTCCAACATATTGATGTACCAGCCATCGCCGGCACACTTTCCCAGCACTGTCGACTTGATGCCGTGGTCGGCCAACCGACGTTGGAGCGTGGTGATGTAGTACCCGCCGTTCGTAATCGAATCGCCCATCATCAGGATGTTGATGTCCTGCGGCGCGAGGCGGGAGTTGGGCAAGCGTAAACCCCATGGCGATCGTTGCCGACAGCACGCTAACGGTTAACCGAGAGAGCAATGGCATGATGTGATGTCCGATTGTGAAGAATGTTGGAAAGGGAATCACGGTCGAGCGGCGGGTGCCGCGGCCGCGCGGGAAACATCTTGAGCTTGCTGCGACCGCCGGATATAGACGGTATGCGGGGTAAGTCCGAACTCCTCGATCAAATCGTCGACCGTCAACGCGGGATCGATCGAGGCAAGTGTAATCAGGTCGTCGTCATGGTACCAGGTGACGCGAACGCGACGTCCGTACTTCTGCTCAATCTGGTGCATCTTGTCGACGTTGTTATCGACCTCAAACACCCGTTCGCCTAGCGGCAATACGGCCCCCGCCCATTGCCGAAAGGGTCCCGTCGTCTCCATCTTCTCGCCGGTGATGTCGAAGATGCTTGACGGCCGCGATCGCGACGAGCTGACGACAAAATACTGATTCTCCCACGCATAAGCTGCAAGCTGGCGCGGCGGGATAGGCGGCGGGAAAGAACACGATTGTCGCCCCCTTCTGTTTCAGGCGGCGCCATTGTTCGGGCCAGTTGATATCAAAGCATATCTGGATGCCGATCGTGCCGAAATCCGTGTGAAAAACCGGCGGGTCCAACGCGCCCGGCGAAATCCCCTTCCGCAGTTCGCCTTCCGTCGGGCGAATCTTATCGTAGCGTCCCACCACGTCACCCTTGCGGTCGATTAGCAGCGCCGAGTTGTACTGGCGATTGCCTTCTTGAATATGGAGCGGGCAAATTACGTAGCAGTTGTGCCGGCGCGGCCCATTCACCGACGCGCTTGGCAGTCCGACCAGCGACAGCTTCGGCGGCGCCCAACGTAACGTTCTCGGGGAGGCAAACGATATCCGCTTCAAATCCGGATGCCTGATCCAATCGCGCGAGTGTGGCGTTGAGACGCTGCTCGCCTGCCGCTGTCGAAAGCGCGTCCTGCGAAACGGTCACAACTCGCACGAGGCGGTTTCGGGCGTGCTGTGGCGCATCGGCGGCAACCGACGGAACACCGACCCCGGCAATCATGCACCCAAGCGGCAATACCACCGCAACCAACGAGACCTTCCGCCTCAACATAGCAATGCTCCTCGATGCGAGTAATGCACGTGACCGATGGCCCTCGAGCTTTCCAAAAATTCCGGGGCTCAATCCGGTGGGACTCGTGACAATTGCCATTCTACCAACCAGGCGGTCGGTATCCAAGAAGCTGCTGGACGTCAACAAGGACAGTCCCATTTTCGCTGACACGAATATCGGGACAGTCCCCTGGACGATGCCTCAGCGCCGTGCTTCGACCGTGAACTGCCTTGCGACCGTCGGCGAGACGTTGTCGGACAGGTCCTTCGCCTTGACCTCAAATCGGTAGTCTCTCGGCAAAAGCCCTTCATAGTCCTCACGGGTCTTCGCCGTCCACGCCGACCACTGAGCGTCGCGGCCCAACAACCGATACGAATACTGTATCGCGTCGGACGGCACGCCGACGATCGGGACGGCCGCGTCGTCGATGGCAATCCAGCGGACGCGTGCCGAGGTCATGGGCGTCGTGCCTCGCGGCCCGTCCGAGATGGAAATGCTGGGCGGCGTCGTGTCCTCGACGTCACGGATGACGCCACTGGCGATGGCGGCTTTCAGCGATCCGACCGAGAGCCCTGGTCCACCTTCCAGGTAAACCGGCTGCCTGCCATAGGTGAGTTGCGATTTGTCCATCGGCAGCTCGTTGCCCATCATGTCGTAGGCCCTGACTTCGCCGCGCGGCAAGGCGAGCGTGATGGTCTTGCGCCGCACCATGTTCTGCTTATCGGACGCAAAAATGCCGGCAACGCCGCTCCCCCGCGGTCGAAAACGTACGCGAAGGTGTTTCGATTCGGGCTGACGTTGCCGAGGCCCTTGGCGTGGTCGAAGAACTTCGCATCGATGGCGTATGCAATGCCCTGTGTCTTGACGGTGTCGCCCAAGTCGAACAGCGTGCAGTGCGATTGATTCATGCTATAGGAGCCAGCGTGAAAGCGCGAATCGTAATAGAAGTAGCGTGCGAAGCCGTTGCCGATCGAATGGAGGAAATTGCGCGCACCATTGCTGCCTCGTAGTCGTGGCCGCGATAGTATCGCCAAGCCTCCTTGGCGGGCGAAATCGGTTCCCCCGCCGCGCGAAAGCCCGAATCGACGCCTTGGTAGATGCCTTGGGACCACGTTCCCGTCTCGGTGTTCCAGACCTCTATTTTCAGCGGTGTGATGATCTGGTTGAGAAACGCCTTTTGCGCGGCGTCCTTGAGCGGGTTCAACGGGTCGGTCTTCTCGGGGTACACGTGCGTGGAAAGGTAGTCCATGAAATCGAATGGCCGGCCGCCGAGGTCCTTAATCACGGCCAGGCACCAGTTGCAGTCGTACGAGCCACCGATGCCGACAATCTTAGCTTCCGGGTCGGCACGGCGGAATCGCGCAGCGTGGCTGCCCTTAACATCCGCGCGTATTCTTTGGGCTTAAACTGATAGATCGGCTCGTTGCAGACCTCCCAGTATTTTACCCACGGCTTGTAATGGTTGACGAGCTGAAGAACGCTCTGCTCCCAGGCTTTCGTGTCGAGCCTGCCTGCCCACTTGGGCCATGGCTCGGTAGTGAGGTTCCCCAGAATTTGGAAGCCGTGCCGGACGGTTTTTTCGGCCTCGGCATCGTGCCATACGAAGCGGCCTTGCTGTGGTTCGGCCGCGGACCAGCGGAACCACAACTCGGGGCTCAATATCCGCTGCCACTTCACGCCCATCCTTTGGAGCACTTCGTACTGAAAATCAGAGGAGATGGCATGAACGCCGATGATCGACGACGGGTCGGGCCCTTCGCGCTGCGGCCGGGGCACGACCGAGTACACGACCTCCTCGTCTGAGCCGTTGATCCTTTCGAGCCAGAGCATCACCCTGAAAATGCCGCGCTTACCTGTCGAGAGATCAAGCATCTTTTCCAAGTGGGAATGCGCCGGCGCCGCCACCGCGACCTCGTCTTGGTTCACCTTCCGGTTGAGATAGTCGTAGATTTGATACCGCACCGTGGCCGCGACGGGCTGGGCGGAACTATTGAAGGCCAGCAGCTTCATCCGGATCGGCTCGTCTTCGAGAAACAAGTTGGCCGCCTTATCGCTGACCAACCCAACCTCGAGCGCGCTCATCGGCCGGTAGGCCGAGGCACTACCCTCCTCCAATTGCAGCGCGTCGATCCAGACGGGCTCGTCGGAGGCGCTGCAAATGCGAAGTTGATACTCGGGAGCCGGAAATCCGCTGAGCCGGTCCCCGAGGACCAGCCGTTGCCAGCCATTCTTCTTTTCCAAAGAAAACGTTTTCTTCAGGGCGGCGGCAAATCCTGGCACGGCCTTGTCTCGATGCACGTTGAAGAGTTCGATAATGAAGTTCGCTTTTGCAGCTTCACTCTTGGCCCAGAGCGAGAAGGTGTGTTTTCTCCACGGCCGCACGCGAAAGACCCTTGAGGTCAGGCTCGACCATGCCGGCAATTTGACGCTCGCCCGACCGTCGTATCCCGTCATTTCGTCCACAATAGCCGCCGTGCCGAAGTCTCGACGCTCCTTCGGCGTCGACAAGAGCCAGCCGCGGCCCAACCCTACCTCGAAGCTGCTGTTCGGAATCCGGTTGCCGGGGATCGCCGGCGAATCGTCGGCCGTGACTTCGCGAGGCAATTGGACCACATAATCCGCCTCGATCGTCACGCCCTCCTCGTCGGTCAAGGCAAGATATTGAAGAATGAAATTGACGGCGTCCGGACGACTGTTGGTGGCCGTCAAGGTTATGGTCTTGGTCGCAGCGTTGATCTTCAGTGGGATTCCATTGCTCCACGGGCCGTGGAAGTCGCCCACCTCGCCGGTGCTGCCGCCGCATGCAACCCGGATCTTGGCGCCTCCGTTGCGGGCCTCAATGAATAGCCGATAGGTGCCGGGCGCGATCTGCTGCGGCAAGGCAAACTCCCCGGTCTGCACCTCGCCGAGTTGGTTCATCCGCAGCAACCAGCCCTGGCCGTGCGTCCAAACCCTGTCTGTGCCACGCACGAGCTTGAGATCGTGTGCGTCAATGCCTATCGTCGCCGCATGAACATTGCACAGGCCGGTAGACAGGGCACACACGGCGACAATCAACTTCGCGAGGGATCTCATGGCACGCTCCAATCGGGGCAGCGGATTGACATTATTGCGGTTCCGACTGCCAACTCGTTTCCCATCATAGAGACCTGGAAGTCGCAACGTCAATCCGCCCCCACTGCATTGCGGTCATGGCCCAAGAAAGGACTATTGCCCCCAAAAAGATTGACGTGGTGGGTACAATCAGTATACTAAGTAGTATCTACGCCGCGAGCGAAAATGTTCGCAAACGCCATGTGCGTCCCGCCTGTTGCGTAGGTTTTGCCTGGCGTCAATACTCGGGCTGGGAAAACACGATGACAGCGAAAGCCGGCGGCACGCCTGCAATGTCAGGGCCGGCAACGTGTTGTACGCCCCATTTCCCCATTGCGATTCGCGAGGATTAAATCTTATGTCCAGCTACACGCGACGGCAGTTCCTCGAAGATTCTGCCCTGGCGGCTGCGGTGGCGGCCGCGTTTCCTGCCGGCAAGCTTCTGGCCGACGACGAACAGAAGAAGGAAGAGCCCAAGAAGGTGAAGAAATCGGGCGATTTGCTCGGCGTCGCCATCGTTGGCGCCGGCATACGAGGCGGCCAGCACGTGCCCGCATACCTGGCGAACCCGCATGCCGAAATCGTCTACATCGTCGATCCGGACGAACAGCGAGGCCATCAGTTCGTTGAGATTGTCAGCAAGAGGCAGGATCGCAAACCAAAGTTTGTTCGCGATCTGCGGGCTGCGCTGGACGACAAGGTGGTGCGACTCGTGTCGATCGCCACGCCCAACCACTGGCACGCCCTGGCGGCGATTTGGGCGATGCAGGCCGGCAAGGACGTCTACGTCGAGAAGCCGGTCAGCCACAACGTCAGCGAAGGCCGCCGCATCGTCGAGACGGCCCGCAAGCACAAGCGCATCTGCCAGGCGGGCACCCAATGCCGCTCGATGAAGGGCACGATCGACGCCATCGACTACGTCAAGTCCGGCAAGATCGGCGAGGTGAAGCTGGCCCGCGGGCTGTGCTACAAGCGGCGCAAGTCGATCGGCCCCAAGGGCAATTACCAGGTGCCGCCGGAAGTGGACTACAATCTCTGGTGCGGCCCGGCGCCGCACGTGCCGCTGACGCGGCCGCAGTTCCACTACGACTGGCACTGGCAGCGCCACTGGGGCAACGGCGACATGGGCAACCAGGGCCCGCACCAGATGGACATCGCCCGCTGGGGCCTGGGCGCCGACTCGCCTGGCCGACTCGGTGATCGCCTACGGCGGCCGGCTGGGCTACGAGGACGCCGGCGACGTGGCCAACACCGAGATGGCCATCTACGAGTTCGGCGACAAGACGCTGGTCTTCGAGGTCCGCGGCCTGGAGACCGATCCGCTGCGCGGGGCCAAGATCGGCGTCATCTTCTACGGCAGCGACGGCTACGTCGTGCTGACCAGCTACACCGACCGGGCGGCCTTCGACCCCGACGGCAAGCTGGTCAAGAAGTTCACCGGCGGCGGCGACCACTTCGGCAACTTCATCAACGCCGTGCAGGCCCGCAATCCCGAAGACTGCTCCACGCCGACATCCTCGAAGGGCACCTCTCCTGCGCCCACAGCCACCTGGGCAACGTCTCCTACTACCTCGGCAAGCCGGCCTCGGTCGACGAGATCGGGCAAGGCCCTCGGCACGCTGAAGACCAACGAAGACGTGGCGGACTGTCTCGACCGCACGGTCGCAGCACCTGGCAGGCCAACGGCGTGGATCTGGCCAAGACGCCGATGTCGCTCGGGCCCATGCTCAAGATTGACACGGCCACCGAGACCGTGCTCGACAATGCCGAGGCTTGCGCCTGTTGACCCGCGATGTATCGCGCACCGTTCATTGTGCCGAAGGCGGGCGAAGTCTGATCGAGGTACTGGTTCGCCGCCTTGTCGTTTGACAACGCGACATTGAGTGCAGTTGTCGCCGGAGTAGGACTATCGTGCCTCGAAAATAGTAGGCGGTCTCTAATCTCAATCGCAACCAGCTGGCGGGTGTTTCTCGAAGAAAACCTCGGCGGGAGTCCTAAAGCCGAGACATGCGCGGGGGCGGTTGTTGAGTAGTTTTTCCACCCAGCGCACCTCGCAATGGGAGATGTCGCGAAAGTCAGTCCCCTTGGGAAAGTACTGGCGGATTAGGCCATTGGTGTTTTCGTTCGTGCCGCGCTGATACGGACAGCCCGGATCAGCAAAGTATAGCTGGATGCCCAGGTGTTTTTCCAGCCGCCCCCAGCAGCGCGAATTCCGTGCCGTTGTCCAGCGTCAGCGAGCAACGGCGCTTTGCGTCCAATTCCTTCAAGCGTTGCTTGATTTTCTCATGCACATGGTCGGCGTTCTTCGATTGGACCTTCGCAAGGATCGTCAACCGCGACTTACGATCAACGAGCGTCGCCAGGCCGCCCGTGCCTGCCGGACCCAGCACCGTGTCTCCTTCGAAATCACCCAAACGCAGCCGCCGCTCGATCACCTCTGGGCGATTGCGGATGCGGGCGGCATCTGCTGTCGTGGCTGTGTTTTTCGCCCGCCAGGGGCGTTTGCCGCGACGACGCAGCATCGATTCCCAGTGCTGGCGATCCTGGTCCCGCTTGATCCAGGCGTAGATCGTCTGCGGCGAAACGCAGCGGTCGCAATCTTGCTGCTTCATGCGGCCGGTGATCTGCTCGGGAGCCCATTCCTGGGCCAATCCGGTGCGGACGGCGTCGTTGATCTCGGGATCGTCCATCTTCCGCGTCAGAGGACGTTCTCGCCGTCGCTGCGCGGACTGGCGATGTGCTTGGGCGGCATAGTATTCGCCGCCCGTGTCGTTGCGCCGCAGCTCGCGGCTGATCGTGGACGGGGAACGCCCCAAGGCGTGGGCAATCTCCTTCTGATCTGCTTGCCGATGCCGCAACTGCGCTATGCGATCACGCTCTTCCAACGTAAGATGACTTGCCATCGCTGGGACTCCGTTCCCAAGGAGAAGCTTGCAACACTTCCCCGATTGGAACGTCCCAGCGATGTTTTCTCCCCATCCAATTCTCGAGACTCATTTTTCGAGCCTCGATTGCATTTGAGTTTTGAGACCGCCGTACCGATTGACACGATGGTGGCAGTTGGTATACTGAGTGCTATCTACGCTGCGAGCGAAACCGTTCGCAAACGCCATGTGCGTCCCGCCTGTTGCGTAGGTTTTGCCTGGCGTCAATACTCGGGCTGGGAAAACACCATGACAGCGAATGCCGGCGGCGCGCCTGCGATGCCAGAGCCGGCGAATTTTTGTACGCCCCATTTCCCCATTGCGATTCGCGAGGAGTGAATCTTATGTCCAGCTACACGCGACGGCAGTTCCTCGAAGACTCTGTTCTGGCGGCTGCGGTGGCGGCCGCGTTTCCTGCCGGCGGGCTCATGGCTGCCGAGGAGCAGAAGAAGAACAAGAAGAAGGAAGAGCCGAAGAAGGTGAAGAAGTCGGGCGATCTGCTGGGCGTTGCAATCGTCGGCGCCGGCGGTCGAGGTGGCGAGCACGTCCCAGAGTACCTTGCGAACCTGCACACCGAAATCGTCTACATCGTCGATCCGGACGAACGACACGGTCAGAGGTTCGTTGAGATTGTCAGCAAGAGGCAGGATCGCAAACCGAAGTTTGTCCGCGATCTTCGCGTTGCGCTCGGACGACAAGTCGGTGCGACCTCGTCTCGATCGCCACGCCCAACCACTGGCACGCGCTGGCGGCCATCTGGGCCATGCAGGCCGGCAAAGACGTCTATGTCGAGAAGCCGGTGAGCCACAACGTCAGCGAAGGCCGCCGCATCGTGGAGACGGCGCGGAAGTATAATCGCATCTGCCAGACCGGCACACAATGCCGCTCGATGAAAGGCACGATCGGCGCGATCGACTACGTGAAATCGGGCAAGATCGGCGAGGTGAAGCTCGCCCGCGGCCTATGCTACAAGCGGCGACGGTCGATCGGCCCCAAGGGCCACTACCAGGTGCCGGCCGAGGTGGATTACAACCTCTGGTGCGGACCGGCGCACACGTTGCCGCTGACGCGGCCGAAGTTCCACTACGACTGGCACTGGCAGCGCGAATGGGGCAACGGCGACATGGGCAACCAGGGTCCGCACCAGATGGACATCGCCCGCTGGGGCCTCGGCGAAAATCGCCTGGCCGACTCGCGTAATCGCCTACGGCGGCCGGCTGGGCTACGAGGACGCCGGCGACGTGGCGAATACCGAAGTGGCTCTCTTCGAGTTCGGCGGCAAGACGCTGGCCTTCGAGGTTCGCGGACTTGAGACCGATCCGTTGCGTGGGGCCAGGGTCGGCGTGATCTTCTACGGCAGCGACGGCTATGTCGTCTTGACCAGCTATACGACCGGTGCCGCCTTCGACCCCGGCGGCAAACTGGTCACGAAGTTTCATGGCGGCGGCGACCATTTCGGGAACTTTATCAACGCCGTCAAGGCCCGCGATCCCAAACTGCTGCACGCCGACATTCTCGAAGGGCATTTGTCGTGCGCCCACAGCCACCTGGGCAACGTCTCCTACTACCTCGGCAAGCCGGCCTCTGCTGACGAGATCGGGCAGGCCCTCGGCGCGCTGAAGACGAATGAAGACGTGGCAGACTGTCTCGCGCGCACGGTGCATCACCTCCACGCCAACAAAGTTGATTTGGCCAAGACGCCGATGTCGCTCGGGCCCATGCTCAAGATTGACACGGCCACCGAGACAGTGCTCGACAATGCCGAGGCTTGCGCCTGTTGACCCGCGATTATCGCGCACCGTTCATTGTGCCGAAGGCGGGCGAAGTCTGATCGCTTCCGACCGCTGCTCCTTCTCCCTCCATGGAGAGGGCTCGGGGCGAAACCACAAGGGCACCGCGACACAAAGTCTCGTGATTTTGTGTCGTGGTGGTTCTCTTTCGGGCAGTTTGATCGGGGGACGCCTTGTCGGAAGGCCCATGTGGGGCGATAATCGTCCCGGAGCATCAAGTATCGCGACAGCCTGAAGGACGATAATGGCCCCCACACCGGCCGGCAAAGATCAACAATCCTCCCATTTTTCCTGGTTCCCCGAGTTTCTCCAGTTAGGGCAGAAGCGAGTTCGGGGCCAAGTCCGGCTCTTGGGTCTAGCAACGCTGGTGGGACTTGTCGCGGGGTTAGGCGCCATTTTCTTCTACGTTTCGACGCTGT
Source organism: uncultured Planctomycetaceae bacterium (assembly GCA_963789525.1). Classification (GTDB taxonomy): domain Bacteria; phylum Planctomycetota; class Planctomycetia; order Pirellulales; family Thermoguttaceae; genus CAVXFB01. Next base: position 139,221 of record CAWBLA010000002.1, on the reverse strand, counting down.
ACGCGGAACGGTGGGCGTTGGGGACCGTTGTCGGGTACGAGCCTCTGCCACATCCGGCGGGGGAGACGCCGTTATCGTGGCTTCCGGCAATCAACCCTACGTTTCGCCCCTGGTTGCTGCTGGTTGTGCCGACGGTTGGCGGCTTGCTTAGCGGCGTGCTGGTCTTCACTCTCGCGCCGGAAGCCGAGGGACACGGGACTGACGCGGTGATCACCGCGTATCACCAGGAGCAAGGACAGATCCGGCCGCGCGTGCCGCTGGTGAAGATCGTCGCAAGCGCCCTGACGCTGGGCACCGGCGGGTCGGGAGGTCGCGAAGGGCCCATCGCTCAGATTGGAGCCGGCTTCGGATCGGTGCTAGCGAACTTATTGCACCTCTCGTCCACCGATCGGCGGATCCTCGTGGCGGCCGGGATGGGCGCCGGCATCGCCGCCATCTTCCGGGCCCCTCTTGCGGGGGCCTTGTTTGCAGCCGAGGTGCTCTACCGGTCTCCGGAGTTCGAGGCTGAAGTGATTATGCCCGCGGCGATTGCCTCGGTGGTGTCCTATTGTACCCTAGGCGTCTATGCCGGCTGGAAGCCGTTATTTGCGGTACCGGAACTGACCTTTAGCAACCCGTGGGAACTCGGGCCCTACTTGCTGCTGGTTGTCTTCATGACGCTACTGGCGGGTCTGTATACGCGGACGTTTTACGGCTTTGTCCATCTGTTTCATCGGTTACCGGTGCCTCCGCATTTTCGGCCGGCCATCGGCGCCTTTCTCACCGGCTTGATCGCGCTGGTCCTGTATTTCGCCGTGGGACGGCAACAGGAAGTGCTGGCAGTGCTCTCGTTCGGCTACAATGCCGTGCAGGAAGCCACAATACACGAGACGGCCATTAGCGCCGGCGTGCTGCTGGCCATCGCGGTGGGGAAAATTTTCACGACCGGCCTGACGATCGGCAGCGGGGGATCGGGCGGTGTTTTCGGGCCGTCGATGGTCATTGGCGGTTGTGGCGGCGGGGCTTTGGGAATGGTGCTGCACAACTGGTGGCCCTGGCTGACACCACACCCGGCAAGCTTCGTGATCGTGGGGATGGCCGGTTTCTTCGCCGCTGCCGCCAAGACGCCGTTCTCGACGTTGATCATCGTCACCGAGATGACCGGCGGCTACCAACTTCTGCTGCCGGCCCTGTGGGTCTGCGCACTGGCGTTTATGCTTTCCGACGAGAAACAGTCGATCTACTCGTCACAGGTCGAGAGCCACTCTCGCTCGCCAGCCCACCAGGGCAGCTACGCCCGCACCGTCTTGGCCGGAATCCGCGTCAACCAGTTTCTCAAGTCCGGCCAGGACGTCGTCGCGATCCATGCCAACGACTCGTTAGCCGAGGTGATCGACCGGCTGAACGCGGCCAACGACTCGGTTCTGCCGGTTGTCGACGACGAGCGCCGTCTCTTGGGGCTGGTCAACCTGGAAGAGGTCCATCTGGCCGCCCAGGCCGCTTACATGCGGCCCCTGATCCTGGCCGAAGACCTGATGCGGACCGACGTCCGCGCGCTTACGCCCGATGACACGCTGGATTGGGCCCTGGAGTTGTTCATCGAAAACGACCTGCTCACGCTGCCGGTCGTCAACAATCAGAAGCAGCGCCGGCTGCTCGGGATGGTGCGGCGTTTTGAAATCGCCAGCGCCTACATACGCCGAATCCAAGGGTCAAAGCCCACGAAAGACGGGCTTCGCGGAAGGTCTTAAGGGCGGCGATCGCCATCGGAGGCGCGGCGATTCTGCGGCTGCCGAGCCGTACCGATTCCTCATTGCATCAAGCGGGCGACTTCCCCTGGAGGCGGTTCAACTGCCGCCGAGCGGCCGTTGCCACAGCCCCGCCGCGGGCGTCGCGGTCGATGGCCGCTTGCCAGCACCGCATCGCCTCGCCGGGGTCGCCCAGGGCCGCATATCCGTCGCCGAGGAGCAGCCAGATGATGGGGAGATGCGGGGCTCCATCGGCCACGGCCACGAGCTCGGAGACGGCATCGGGCGTCATGCCAAGGCTTTGGCAGACCAAAGCATCTTGGAGATGGTCGGCCAGACAATCCGCGTTGCCGGCAAACGTGCTTTGGAGAATATGGTTGCAGGCGGAGTACTCGCGCAGTCCTGCCTTGCAGCACGCCAACAGGATGGCGGCCTGAAACGGCTCCGCGTTGTACCGGAGCGCCGCCTCGCATATCCAGGCCGCCAAGTCGTACTTCTTTGCCTTCAGCAGCGTGTGCGCCAGAGAGAGGGCGTTTCTGGTCGCTACGCTGTACGTGCTCGAACCAACCCGCAACGCCAACGGCTCGTCGGCGGATGCCGATCGGACAAAAGCCGCGAATGCAACCATGCGAAGAGTCCTTTTCGCAAGCGGAGTTCGAAAAAGTCAGCTTTGGCGCACGGGCTTCCACGAGCCGTGCAATGCCTGGCAGTCTTTGCCGCCCCGGGCGGGTTTCGTCTTCTCCAACGATGCGCACAACCTGTCGAGAAACGCCGTGAGCGCCGGCGGGTCGGGCAGGCGATATTCGGCGTCGCGCAAAGCATCCGCGCCGATGCCGATGCAAATTCCGCCCCGCGACGCCACAGTCTCGAATGCCTCGGCGTCGTTGGCGCCATCGCCCGCGAACAGGGCCGTGACGTTCGGCACGCCCAAATGCGTCAGGATCAAACGAATCGCCTCCCCCTTGTTCCAGTCAAGGTCGGCGGTTATCTCCAGGGCCATCGGGCCGGGCACGACTCGAACCTGGCCCTCGTACGGATCAACGACCTCTTCGATGCCGGCACACAACTCGCCGATTTGGTTTGCGGGCACGTTGCGGTAGTGAGCCGTCCAAGCGCACCGTTTGTTCTCCACCCACGCATCTGGATAGGCGGCCAGATGCTCCTGCAACTGCCTTCCTACGTCCTGCAGCGTCGCTGCCGCCACGGACGCGAACGGATGAACCACCTTAACCCCGTCAAGTTCCAGTTCCAGGCCGCCGGTGCCCGCCAAGTACAAGCCCGGCAGGGCCAGCATGGTTTTCAGATCGTCAAGGGTGCGGCCGCTGAGAACGCCGATCCGGACGTTGTCGCATTTCATCAGCCGCGCCAGGACCTGCCGGGTTTCGGCGGGTAGCGTTGCCAACCGAGGATGCGCGGCAATAGGGGCGAGGGTACCGTCGTAGTCGAACAACAACAGTAGCGGACCGCCGCGCCGATAGGCATGAACCAACTCATCGACCACCTGCTGCATCCGTTGCCTCATACCAGTTCCCCCACGGCCGACCGCGTCTCGACGAGTTTGCTCGCCTCCGACAACAGCGTCCCGGCCCAGCGGTAAATGTTGTTGTCGTCGATTTGCTGTCGCATTCGGGCCATGCGCAGTTGCTGTTCCTCGGCCGACATCGTCAACGCCGCGTATAACGCATCGGCAAACTCGTCGACGGCATAGGGATTGATCAACAGCGCGTCGGTCAGGTCGCGGGCGGCGCCGGTGAACTTGGAGAGGATCAAAACGCCCTGTTCGTCGTCCCGCGCCGCGATAAACTCCTTCGCCACCAGGTTCATCCCATCGTGCAGCGAACTGACGACACAGCCGGCCGCGATGCGGTACAGCCCGAATACTTCTTGGGGATCATAATGCTCGTTGACAAACAGGATCGGCCGCCAACTTCCCTGCCCATGACGCCAGTTGATCTCATCGGCCAGTGCGTCCAATTGCTCGTTCAACAGGCGGTAGGCCGGAATGTGGACGCGGCTCGGCGCGCCGATCTGGACAAGACTGAATCGGCCTTTCATCTCGGGGTGAAGCTGGAGCAGGCGATCGATGGCGGCAAAACGTTCGGGAATGCCTTTGGTATAGTCGACGCGATCGACGCCCACGAGAATTTGCTCGCCGCGCAGGCCAAGCGCCGGCGAAGCTCCAACTCGGCGCCGGTGGTGTCAGCGGGCAGCGACGACTCGATCAACTCCGGGTCGATGCTGATCGGATAGGGACGGACGCGCGTCGTCCGCCCGCCGCGGGTCACCGAAAAGTGCTCCCAGTCGACCTTGGCCTCCAGCGTGCGGTCGATGGTGTCGAGGAAATTGTTGCAGTGGTATTGGATGTGAAATGCGAGAAGATCGTTGCCGAGCAGGCCGTCGAGAATTTCGCTCCTGCCACGGACAGACGCGAAAAACCTCCGGATTCGGCCAGGGAATGTGCCAGAACTGCACCACGACCAGGTCGCTACGGGCGTCCTTCAGCATTCGCGGAAGCAGTGCAAGATGATAATCTTGCACGAACACGACGGCCGGACCGTCGTCCACCTCGTCGAGCACGGCCTCGGCAAACTTGCCGTTGACGTTGCAGTATTGCTCGCCAATCGCTGGAACGAAACTGCGGCCGGGTGTAAGCCACGTGACAAAGCGGCCAGAGGGCCTCGTTGGAGAAGCCATAGTAGTAGCCCTGCTCTTCCCGCTTGCTGAGCCACACGCGGCGCAGCGTGTAGGCGGGGTCTTCCGGAGGCACGGCAACGCGGTCGTGCTCGTCCACCATCGCCCGATCGGCGCTGCCGCTGCCATGTGCCACCCAGACGCCGCCGCAAGCGCGCATCATCGGGTCGAGCGCCGTGGCCAGGCCGCTGGCCGGCCGCATACACTCGATCTCGCTCCCTTCGTACACGTGGATATACGGCTCGCGGTTGGCGACGATGACGAGCTTCGCCCCGCCAAGCCGTTCCAACACCGTGTCTTCCAATCGTTCTCTCGTCCAGGCCATTATGCGCTCCTTTGTGCTCGTTGTGCGGCCAAAGGCCAATGGGCAGGTCCCCCATACGCTGCTCCGACACGCGAGTCTACGAGACCACCACGTGCGGTTCCGGACGATCCAGACAGAGCAACAAGTTCCCCACCTCGCGCGGGCACCACATTGCGCAGTGAGTCAAATTGCAATCAAGTACGGAAAAATGTCTCATGGCGCCGGTTCGTGTGCTAGGGGTCGCGGTGGTTCCGCTGTGACGCGAGCAGACGCTTGGCCGTGGCCGCAACCGCGCCATCCTTGCGGTCGCGAGCGACGGCCAACCGCCAACACAGGCTTGCCTTTGTCGCCCTTTCGCTGGAATGCCAGAGCGTCGCCCAGCAACAGACATAGCACCGGCAAGTCCGGACACTTGCGTGCGGCGACCGCGAGCTCCTTGGCGGCGTCAGCCCACATTCCCAGGCTGAGGTAGACGAAGGCGGCCTGCAACTGCTCGACCTTCTCTTGCCTGCGTTGGGCGGAAACGCCTCGCACAGCAGGGCATTGCTCGCCTTGAAGTCCTTCAGGCCCGCCCTGCAATAGGCAAGCATGACCGTCGCCAGACAGCCGCGGTCACCAATCTGCGACAATGCCTCGAAGACCCTCGCCGCCTCTTTGAATCGTCGCGTCCTCGCCATCGCATAGCCAAATCGGAATGCCTGCGGGAAATCGAGACTGTACGTCTTGCCGGCGGCACGGATGTTCAATTGGGCGTCGTGTGTCTGCTGCGTCGTGGTCGCCATCATCCACCTCCCTTGGTCAAGAAGTGGTTTCCCAAGCGCGTTGGCCACCAGCCATGCCACGGCAGCCAAAACTGGCATCAAAATCGCATAACGCCGGAAGTCCGCCCAGGTTGAAGGCTCGCCGTAGACGGTCATACCGCGTCCCGACCGCTGGTCGAACCAGCGACAGCAAACTATCAACCCCACGAGGACGAAAAACACGGCGTCGAGCACCGTGGCCCACCCGCTTCCGACGTTCACGATGCACAGCAGCATCAATAGCAGCGTCAGCGGGCCGGCGAAAAACCACGTGACGTGCGCCAGCAGCACGCCGAGGCTCGTGACCTCGCGCTCGCCAGCGGGCTCGGCGGGCGCTGCGCCGTCGCGCGGTTCTGGCGGTTGCGCAGCGCCAGCGCCGGTTCCCGCCATCGACCGTTGTCGCCGTTGCCTCGCCGTCATGCCACACCCTCCATTCTGCCGGTAGGAGACTGCGCCGCTGCATCCCCGTTGCGACGGGAGGCCAAAACGGAATGCACGCGCTGCGCCAATCGTTTGCACTGAGCGGCTTGATCTGATAGTCGTCGATCCGAAACGGCGCCATGCGATACAGGACCCCCCGGTCGCGCCCATACGTAAGCACGATCACGGGGAATAATGGAATGTCGGGCTCCTCGTGCATCATCGTCAAGACTCCGTCGCCGAAGCCCCATGGGATCGACGGCTCGATCACCAGCACGTCCGGCGCGAACGCACGAAGCCGTTCGACACATTCGAGGCCGGTCGCTGCCGTGGCCACCGCAATGCCGCGCTTCTCGAAATAATTGCGATACTGATCCGTCAGGTACTCGTCCGGGTCGGCAATCAAAACACGGGCCGGCATTGAGACCTCCTCGGCGGCTGCCGCAGCCGTGGCTGAAGCAGCAGCTTCCTGTTGCGCCGTGGAAAGAGGAACGGGTTGCAGCACTTCACCACGATATACGCCGACTCCAGCGGGCACCGAAACGCCAAGCTGAACCCGCTTGCCGCGAACGTCGAATACCGTGACCGTAAGCCGACATTCCGGCACCACTATCTGCTCGCCTTCCGCACGACTGAGAAGAAACATGCCAACCGACTCCTCAGAGTTTGAAAGCCTTGGTCGCCTCCAACTGTCCGCTATCGCGCACCGGCGCCCGCCGGTGCCTCTATCTGGACCGCAACAACCGTGCCAAGCACTGACCTTTTCGTGCGATCTATGCCCTAAGTCCCAATTGCCTAAGCAGTTATGAGAAACCTGGCGAAACCGGGCGGTACTCCAGTTACCTCCGGCTACTTGGGGGGTGAACAAGACAATCTCCTGACCACCAGGGCAAGATCGTTTCCTTTGCGGTGGCTCGTGCGGGTCAGTAACTTTTCGGCGTGTTTTTTCCTGACCACCGAGACGGTCGATAGATTTGCGAGAAGCTCTTGACCGCGGAGGAAAAATCCTTTCCACGCGACAATGGCGTGGCATCATCGCGCCTCGACAATGGTTGGCCACTACAACCTCTTGCATGGCAGGGTCTTATGCCCAATCCCCATTGCTAACTTCGGGGGATCGGCATTAGGATTGCGTGCAGCGATGCCCGTTCCGTTTCGTTGACCGGTGAAGCGGGCGGGGATGCTTGCTCATCTGCCGATCGAGTAGGATACGATGAACTCTTTGGAAGACACGGCTACGAAGGTGACGTTGTGTGGAAGAAGGTAATCGCGCCAACAATCCTCGTCAGCATATTTTGGATCGCCGGCAGCGTTGTCAGTACCTATTACGTCAATCGCGTTTACGAGTCGCATTCGCGCGTGCTGGACGAGAACGTCGCCACGATCCGCGCCGCGTGGGCCATGCAAGACGCGCTCTGGAGGCTGCAGGCGGTCGTCATGGAGTCGGGCGACAAAGACCAGCGTGAAACGCGCATCGAGGCGACCGAACTGGAAGTCGGACTTCCAGCGATACCTGGCCGAAGCCGAACAAACCTCGTTTACGCCCGACGAAAAGGCCATGGTCACAGCGGCGCGGCAGCATTTCACCGTCTACCGCGATCAGATCGAAGCCCGCTTACGACCCGCCGGGCTTGGCCAGTCTGTTACGCTCGCCGAGCACCGAAAAGGAAAAGACGATCCGCCTGGCCCGGGCCGTGGCCGAACCGTGCCGCCAACTCATCGAGCTCAACGAGCGAATGCTGGACGAGTCGACGAAGCAGAGCCAGCGACTCAGCACGGCTGTCAATCTTATGCGGCTGGCGTTCTTGATTGCCGGACCCGTCGTGGGCGCTGGTTTTCGGTCTGTGGATTGCTCGCGGGCTGCACCGTTCGATTTCGCAAATCAGCGTGACGCTGAAGGACGCCACGGGCGACTTGAGCCATGAGGTCGGCTCGGTCGAGGTGCGAAACCTGAGCCGATTTGCCCGGCCTGCAACAGCAGGTGCAAACGGTTGCCGCGCGACTCCGGCAAGTGATGGAGGAACTGCAGCAGGCCCGCCGCCAGGCCATGTTGACCGAGCGGCTGGCGGCCGTCGGCGAATTGGCGGCCGGCGTGGCCCACGAGCTTCGCAACCCGCTGACTTCGGTCAAGCTTCTGATTCAGACAGCCGCGCAACGGCAGGCGCAGCACGGCACTCGGCCGGAAGGCAGTTCCAGGTGGTGCAGCAAGAGATTGGCCGCATGGAGAACACGATCCAGGGGCTGCTGGATTTCGCCCGCCCGCCCGAAGCTGCACCGCGTGCGCGCACGACCTGCGCGCGACGGTGCGCCGCGCACTGAACCTGGTCGAGGGGCGCGCCAAACAGCAGAAGGTCGCGATTACCGAGAGGCTACCGCAACTCGCCGGTCGTCGTCGACGGCGATCCCGAGCAGCTTCACCAGATCTTCGTCAATCTGCTGCTGAACGGGATCGAGGCCATGCCGCAGGGCGGATCGCTGGCCGTCGCGGTTCAGGCCAACAACGCGGCCGGGCACGCGTGCCGCGTCTCGGTGTCCGACTCCGGCGAAGGCATTCCCCAGCCGGTTCTCGACCGGATTTTCGAGCCGTTCGCCACCAGCAAGGAGCACGGCACCGGGCTGGGCCTGGCGATCAGCCACCGCATCGCCGAGGAACATGGCGGGACGCTGCTGGCGGCCAACCGCGCGGAGGGCGGGGCCGTGTTCACCTTGGAGCTTCCCTTGACCCCGGCCGTCCCGGCGCATGCCTGCGCGCCACGATGGCCGATCGTCCCGAGCAGCGGAATCGGTCGGCACCCTTGCACCACACGACAGGACGCTCATGGCTAAGCTGCTGGTCATTGATGACGAACCGAGCATCCATTTCAGCATCGAGCAGGTCTTCGCCGACGAAGGCATCCGCGTCTTCGGGGCCGAGACGGCCGCCGAAGGGCTGCAACTGGCCGACGATGAGTCTCCCGACGTCATCCTGCTGGACATTCGACTGGGCGACCGCTCGGGCCTGGACGTCTTCCATGATCTACGCCGCCTCGATCCCCGCAGCCTGATCATCTTCATCACCGGGCACGGCACGACCGACACCGCCATCGAGGCCATGAAGCTCGGCGCCTACGACTATCTGGTCAAGCCGTTGGACGCCGACCAACTCCAGCAAGTCGTCGACCAGGCGTTTTCCATCAGCCGGCTGATGCACGTGCCGACGATTCTCGAAGACGGCGACCGGCCCGAGGACAAGCCCGATCGGCTGATCGGCAGCGGGTCGGCCATGCAGACCGTGTGCAAGCAAATCGGCCGTGTCGCCCCACAGGACGTGAACGTGCTGATCCTGGGCGAAAGCGGCACCGGCAAGGAACTGGTCGCCAGGGCCATCTATCATCACAGCCGCCGCAATCGGGAACCCTTCCTGGCCATCAATTGCGCGGCCATCCCCGAACCGCTTCTGGAAAGCGAGCTGTTCGGCCACGAGCGGGGCGCGTTTACCGGGGCCGACCGTCGCCGCGTCGGCAAGTTCGAGCAGTCCCACGGCGGCACGCTCTTGCTGGACGAGATCGGCGACATGGCCCCGGCACGCAAGCCAAGATCCTGCGCCTGCTGCAAGAGGGGACGTTTGAACGCATCGGAGGCAGCGAGGCCGATCTCGGCCGACGTTCGCATCATCGCGGCCACCAACCAGGACCTCGACGCGCTGATCGAACGGGGCGAGTTCCGCAACGATCTCTACTATCGGCTGCGCGGCGTGACGATTCACCTGCCGCCGCTGCGCGAACCGTCCCGACGACATCGCCGAATTGGCCCACTACTTCCTCTTCCGCTTCAACAAGCAACTCGGAACGGCCGTACAGTCGATTTCGCCGGAGGCACTGGAGCTGTTGGAGAAGTACCAGTGGCCCGGGAACGTCCGCGAGTTGCAAAGCGTGATTCGCGAGGCGCTGATCGTTTCGGCCGGCTCCACGATTCTGCCCGACTTTCTCCCCGCCGAACTCCATCATGCCGAATTGGCCGAAGCGGAAGTGGACGCCGAAGACAGCCCGATGCCCGACATGGCACTGGGAAACGCTTGTCACGAGTTTCGTCGAAGAGGCCGTGGCCAAGAGCGAGACGCGACATCTACCGTCGGGCGCTGGATCGATTCGACCGGCTGGTCATCTCCCACGTCATGCGGCACGCCGGCGGCCAGCAGAACCGTGCCGCCGAAATCCTGGGCCTCAGTCGCGTCACGCTCCGGGCAAAACTGCGGCACATGCAACTGTCCGTCGAAAAGGTGTTGGCGCCCCGAGAGCCTGAAGATCGCCAGGAATGACGCTTGGCGATCGGGAGTTGCTGCGCCGTCCGGTGCGGGGCTTCGCGACGGCTATTCCACCCTTCGCGCCTCTTCGAGCATCGGGCGCAGCTCGTCGACGAAATCCTGCACGTCCTTGAATTGCCGATAGACGCTGGCAAAACGGACGTACGCCACTTCATCCACGTCGCGGAGCTGTTCCATCACCAGTTCGCCGAGGTGGCGGCTTTCGACCTCGGAGTCGAAGTTGGCTTCGAGCTCGCTCTCGACCGTCGTGATAATCGCCTCGATCTGCCCGTCGCTGACCGGCCGCTTCCAACAGGCCTTCTCCAGCCCCCCCTTGATTTTGGCATGGTCGAACGGCTCCCTCGAGCCGTCCTTCTTGACGATCTTGACGGTGGTTGCCTCGATCCGTTCGTACGTCGTGTACCGGCGTTTGCAGCCGAGGCATTCGCGCCGGCGGCGGATCGCAAAGCCGTCCTGGCTCGCCCGCGAATCCAGCACGCGATCGTTGTCGGCAAGGCAGTAAGGGCATTTCATGGCGGCCGAGGCTCCAACAGGATCAGTTCACTGTATCCGAAGACCGCCAACAGCGGAAGCCTGGGGACGGTACCCAGGGACACTGCGCCGCCGCTCTCGACGAGCGATCCCCTTGTCGGGGCAAACGCGAGTTGGTATAGTGTAGGGCTCGGCATTTGTGAGCTGGGGCAAATCATGGACCAGACAACGCTTCGCAACATCGGCATCTCTGCCCACATCGATTCCGGCAAGACCACGCTCAGCGAGCGCGATCTTGTACTATGCCGGCCGCATCCACCGCATGCAGGAGGTACATGACCAGACCGGCGGCGGCGCCACGATGGACCACATGGAACTTGAACGCGAACGCGGCATCACGATTACCAGCGCCGCCACAACGGTCGAATGGGGCGACGCCACGATCAACTTGATCGACACGCCCGGCCATGTCGATTTTACCGTCGAGGTTGAGCGAAGCCTGCGCGTCCTCGACGGCGCCGTGCTGGTTCTTTGCGCGGTCGGCGGCGTCCAGGCCCAATCGCTGACGATTGATCGCCAGATGCGGCGCTACCACGTTCCGCGACTGGCTTTCATCAACAAGATGGACCGCATCGGGGCGAACCCGGAAAAGGTAGTCGAGCAACTGCGCGCAAAGCTGTGTTGCGACGCTCGCCTCATGCAGCTTCCGATCGGTCGCGAGACGGCGTTCGAGGGCGTGGTCGACCTGATCCGACAGAAGGCGTATTACTTTGATGGACCCGGCGGCGAGACGGTCCGCGTCGAGGCCGTTCCAGCGGAGTTGTTGTCCGATGCACAATCGGCCCGGCACCACCTGCTCGAAGCCCTGTCGATGTACAGCGACGAACTGATGGAGTTGTTGCTGGCCGAGGAAGAGCCGCCGCCGTCGCTGGTGTACGACGTGGTGCGATCGGCCGTGGCGCAATTGGAGTTCACGCCGGTCTTTCTCGGCTCTGCCTATCGCAACAAGGGGGTGCAGCCGCTACTGGACGCCGTGGTCCGCCTGTTGCCCTCGCCGCTGGACCGCCCGACGAATGCCTTTACCAAGGGAGCCCAGGGCCAGCAGCAAGAGATGCAACTGACGCCCGATGTGGCCAAGCCGACCGTGGCCATGGCGTTCAAGATTGTCGAAGACCCGTACGGGACGCTGACGTTCATGCGGGTATACCAGGGGCGATTCACCAAAGGCGAGAGCTACGTCAACCAGCGGACAGGGGCAAGGAGCGCTTCAGCCGCATTGTGCGGATGCACGCCGACCAGCGCGAGGACATCGACGAGGCGCCGGCGGGCGATATTGTCGCCGTGCTGGGCGTTGATTGCGCCAGCGGCGACACCTATGCCTCCGAGCGCGGCTATTGCACGCTCCAGAGCATGTACGTTCCCGAGCCGGTCATCCGCATGGCCATCTCGCCGCTGTGCCGCGATGGGGCCGATCGCCTCAGCAAGGCGCTGCACCGCTTCCGCCGCGAGGATCCCACGCTGCACGTCAGCACGGACCAGGAGACGGGCGAGACAATTATCGCCGGCATGGGAGAACTGCACTTGGACGTGTACGTCGAGCGCATTCGCCGCGAGTACAAGGTTGCGGTGGCAGTCGGCGCGCCGAAGGTCAACTACCGCGAAGCGCCCACGCAGGCCACTGCCTTCAACACCCGACACCGCAAGCAAACCGGCGGATCGGGCCAATACGCCCACATCGTCGGCCGGCTCGACGTGCTGCCCGAAGATGCCGAAGGCACATTTCTGTTCGAGGAGAACGTAGTCGGTGGCCGCATTCCGAAACAGTACATTCCGGCCGTCGAGAAGGGCTTCCGGTCGATGCTGGCCGAGGGGCCCATCGCAGGGTATCCCGTGGTCGGCCTGGCCGTTTATCTGGAAGACGGCTCGTACCACGAGGTCGACAGTTCCGATCTGGCGTTTCAGATTTGTGCACAGACGGCGATGCGCGAGGCTTTTCCGAAAACCCAGCCGGTCCTCTTGGAACCGGTGATGAAGATCGAGATTGAATGCCCCAGCCAATTTCAGGGCTCGGTGGTAGGCAACCTGACCTCTCGCCGGGGCATTGTCTTGGCCACGGAAATGCACGGCGCCGAGACCCGCATCGAGGGCGAGGTCCCCTTGGCCGAGACGTTCGGTTATTCGACCGACTTGCGAAGCATGACCCAGGGCCAGGGGACGTTCACGATGGAGTTCGCCCGCTACAAACGCATGCCGCGCAGCCTCGAAGAAGAGGTGATCGCCACGCGGAAGAAGGCCGCGATGGCCGGCGCGGTTTGAGAGGGCCAAGCAGCGGTCGCATCTCCCATGGAGAGAGCGGAGATTTTTCGGGGACTGACCCGATTTTTGTGTCAGCGAAAATGGGACTGTCCCCTTCGCCGCGCGCAAGACCCCGTACAGTCCCATCTTTCGGGCACGTTCCAGGTTTGCCCCCTTCAGTGCCCTGCTTTGCGATCATTCGGTCGCCAGGCAATCGCCGTCTTCCGTTGTTTTTCGCTGCAAAGCCTGCAAAGTCCTTTCGTACGGTGCAATCGCGCGGCGAACGGATGGAATCTCTTGGACAGAACGAAAGCTTACGTGTTATGATAAGAGGCTCTGGCCCCCCCAATCTGTCTAACGATGTAGGGTTTGGCTTCCATGATAGGCTTCCATCGTCGTGGTCGCGGCCGGCGCCCAGGTCTTGCGAGTCACTCGACCAAGTTGCGCCGCCGCGTTTGCTTTGAAACGCTCGAGTCCCGGCAGCTCTTGTCGATCACGCTGCCCACGTTGGCAGATCAAACGCTTCTGGCCGGCGCGCCGCTGAGTGTCGCGTTGGACGTCAGCGGCACCTCGGGCACGGTCGGCTATACGGTCTCGGTGAGCAACAGCTCCTTGACCAATGCCACGGTGTCGAACCCGCAGTTGGCTGTGGTGGTTCCAACGGGAAACCCAAGCCTGCGGCTAACGGTCGACGACGACGCCGACGGCATCCACGGCGATTTGGTCTTTGAACTCTTCGACGATCTCGCGCCGGAGACCGTCAGCCGGATCATTGGCCTGGTCAACGACACAAGCATTCGCGGCGTCCCCTACTACGAGGGCCTTACCTTCCACCGCGTGATCGACGGTTTCATGATCCAGGGCGGCGACCCCAACGGCGACGGCACCGGCGGCCCCGGATTCCAATTTGACGACGAATTCAATGCGGCTCTGCAGTTTACCGGGCCGGGTCTGCTGGCGATGGCCAACAGCGGCAGAGACACGAACGGCTCGCAGTTCTTCGTTACGGTCGAACCCTATCGCTCGGGCGATTTTCAGTACACCATCTTCGGCATGCTGACCGAAGGCAGCGATATCCTCCAGCAGATCAACGCCGTCGCGACGGATTCGAACGACAGGCCGGTCAACGACGTGGCGATCACCAGCGCGTCGATCTTCTACGATACGCAGAATGCGATGTTCCGGATTTCCGCGCCGGACGGCACGACCGGCTCCGCCGACGTAACCGTCACGGCCACCGACAACATCACGAGCGAGTCGACCAGCCAGACGTTCCACCTGACTGTTGCGGCCGATACGACCAACGATCCACCGTTCCTCGGCTCCATCAGCCCCATTGTGACCACCGCCGACACGCCGGTCGCCTTCGATATCCCGGCCACTGATGTGGAAGGCGACGCGATGTACTTCGACGGCTATGTGCTGCCGGATAACAGCAATCCCGATCTGACCCTTTCAATTGACAATTCTACAGGCCATGCAACGCTTACGCCGACCAACGGCATCACGGGCGTCTACAGCGTGGCATTGGGAGTGGAGTCGCCGAACTCCGGCGTCTGGGACAGCCAGGCCGTGCCCGTCTACATCAACCCCGCCGCGCCGAGCGGCGTTACACTGTTGGCCGCTTCTGACACCGGCAGCAGCGACTTGGATGGACTGACCAACCTGGACAATTCGAATGGGAAGACCCTCCAGTTCCAGGTCGACGGCGTCCTTGCGGGCGCCACCATCCGACTGTATGCCGACAACGTGTTGATTGGCCAGGCGACGGCGACCGACACTTCTGTGATCGTCACGACCAATGGCACAGTCACGCTTACCGACGGTGCGCATTCCATCACGGCGACGCAGACGTTAGTCGACCAGGCAGTCAACGTCGGCAACCTGCATGCCGCCGTGGACCTGGCGAGCGAAACCTCGTCACCGTTGGCGATTTCGATCGACACGACCGCGCCGCAATTCAACTTCACTGCTATTACAGGGGCGGCCGTGGGCGTCCCCTATGCGTGCCAGGCAGCGACCGACGAAAATCCTGGCAGCGGCGTTACGTACCAGTTACTGGAGTCGCCCACCGGAATGATCATCGATGCGGGCTCGGGGCTCCTCACGTGGCTGCCTGGCGAGGGTCAGGACGGCGCAGTGCCGGTGACCGTCGAGGCCGCGGACGCGGCCGGCAACACGATCCAGCAGACTTACTCCATCAATGTGCTGGCAGCCAATGCCGCGCCGGTTCTCGATCCGGCGAACCCGTCGATGATCGCCACCGATGAAAATACGGCAACGACAATCGACTTGGCAACGCTCATCAACAACGGCGTCGGCACGACGACAGTCACCGACGCCGACGATAATGCCCTCCTCGGCGGAATCGCCCTGGTCGATACGGCGGGGCTCGGAACGTGGGAGTACTCGTTCGACGGCACGACCTTCACGCCCGTCGGCGCCGTCTCCGAAAGCTCGGCGTTGCTCTTGGCCAATGACGCCATCCTGCGTTACACGCCGAACAGCCAGAACGGCGAGACGGCAAGCATCACGTATCGGGCTTGGGATACAACCGGCGGCGCCAATGACCTTCGGGTCGATCTCTCGCAGGAGGACGCCGTCGGCGGCGCGACGGCATACAGTGCGACCGTTGACACGGCCACGCTCGACGTGGCCGACGTGAACGACGCCCCGGTGCTTGCCGCGGCCAACCCCTCGCTGGGCACCATCGCTACCAGTGGCGCCGCAACTATTGATTTGACAGAGTTCGTCAACCACGGTGCGGACACGACGACCGTTACCGACGTCGACCAGTACGACGTCCTGGGCGGAATCGCGCTGATCGGCATCACCGGCAACGGAACGTGGGAGTATTCGCTCGACGGTGCGACCTTCAATCTTGTGGACGCGGTCGCGGAGGATTCGGCGCTGTTGCTGCCAACCGGCGCCGCCCTGCGCTACACGCCAAACGGCACAGACAGCGAAATGGCGTCGATCAGCTACCGCGCATGGGACGCAAGCGCCGGCGAAGCGGGAACGCCGGCGGACGCGACCGCCAACGGCGGCGATACGGCCTTCAGTGCCGCGCTGGACACGGCGTCGCTCGTCGTCAACGATGCGCCGGTTCTCACGCCGGCCACTCCGCGTCTGGGAACCACCGACGAGAACACGACCTTCACCCTCGCGGCGTTTATCAACGCTGGCGATGGGACCACCACTGTCAGCGACGTCAATGGCGATGCCACGGCGGGTGGCATTGTCCTGGTCGGCGTCACCGGCCGGGGCACGTGGGAGTATTCCCTCGATGGCACGACCTTCAGCCCTGTGGGCAACGTTTCCGAGACGCTTGGCGTGCTACTGCCCAGCAACACCGTGCTGCGATACAACCCGGACGGCCAGAACGGCGAGACCGCCACAATCACGTATCGTGCGTGGGACGCAACGAGCGGGCAGAGCGGCACACTGGCCGACGCGACCGACAACGGCGGCGCCGCAGCTTTCAGCGCAGACGCCGATACTGCGTCGCTCACCGTGACTGACGTGAACGACGCCCCGGTGCTCACGCCCGCCGAACCTTCCCTGGGAAGCAACAACTTCAACACCACGACAACCACCGGTCTGGCAACGTTCATCAACGACGGCTCTGGCACTACCGGCATTGTCGACGTGGATGACGGTGCCGCGGTGGGCGGCATCGCTGTACTCGGCACCACGGGTTACGGAACCTGGCAATATACGAGCGACGGTGAGAACTTCGTCGACCTGGGCACGGTCTCGGAAAGCGAGGCGCTATTGTTGGCCGCCGACGCACGGTTGCGATACGTGCCGGACGGCAGCCATGTCGAAACGCCGACGATCAGTTATGTCGCTTGGGATGCTACCCTTGGGCAGGGCGGTGCCGCGGCCGACGCGACCGTCCGCGGCAACGAATCGGCCTTTAGCACGGAGATCGACACCGCTTCGCTCGATATCACAAACCCCAACCATGCGCCGGTCCTTACGCCGGCCACGCCCGTCGTGGGCGGCGACCCTCGGCTGGGAAGGACCACTCCGAGCATCCCGAAAACGATCAGCCTGACATTCTTCCTCGACGACACGATCTCCGACGCCGACTCCGATGCCGTGGTTGGCGGAATTGCCCTTACCGCGGTGACCGGCCGGGGCGCCTGGGAGTATTCGCTCGACGGCACGACTTTCAACGCGGTGGGCGCCGTCTCCGAAAGCTCGGCACTCCTGCTGCCGAAGGATGCCGTGCTGCGATACACGCCTGACGGCACGACCGAGGAAACCCCCTCAATCACCTATCGGGCCTGGGATGCGACTGCCGGCTCGCCGGGCGAAATGCTCGACACGAGCACTAACGGCGACACGACGCCCTTCAGCATCGCCCTGGACAGCGCCGCGCTGCTGGTCCGCAGTACGAGCATTTCGGGGCTGGTCTACGTGGACGCCAATAACGACGGCAACTGCCTGACCTCTTCCGGCGCACGCACCTCGTCCTGCCGGGTGTCGTTGTCCAACTGCTTGCCAAGGACGCCGGCGGCACTTGGACCGAGGTGGCCGGCCAGTCGCCGGTCATGACGGGCGCCGACGGTTACTACCATTTCGACGGGCTGGCGCCTGGCACCTATCGCGTTGTCGAAGTGCAGCCGCCGAGCTATCTCGACGGCAAGGAGACCCTGGGCACCGTGGATAGCGGCGTTGCCATTCCACCCGCTGGACGCGGGACGATCGGGGCTGACCAGTTTGAAATCGAACTGGGCGCCGGGGACAAGTCCAGTAACTACAACTTCGGCGAACGCGGCCTGAGACCCGACTTGATCTCGTTGCGCTACGCTCTGGCCTCTACCCCACGCGGCGCCGACTTGATCGCGTCGATCGACGCGGCGCCGACGGTGACCTTGTCGAGCCCCGCTTCGCCGGCCGGCCAATCGCCGACTTTCGTACCGGGCGAGGCGCCGGTCGCCGTCGCTCCGAATGCGGTAATTGCCGATGCCGATAGCGAAATGCTGGCATGGCTCTCGGCGACGATCACCAATCTGCGTGACGGCGCGTCAGAGAAGCTTGGCGTCGATACGGGTGATTCGTCGATTATCTCCAACTATGCCGACGGCCTGTTGACGCTGTCGGGCCCGGCGGAGCGAGCCGTCTACGAGCGCGTTCTGAGGACGTTGACCTACAGCGACAACGCGGACTCGCCGACGCCCGACGGCCGCAATATCCGTATTGTGGTCAACGACGGCATCGTAAGCAGCGCGCCGGCAACGGTCGATGTCTCCGTAACCGCGTTAGACGCTGCTGTCGTCGACGCCGTCTTGGCGAGCGGGTTGTAGTGGGGACTGTCCCGATTTTCGCATCAGCGAAAATGGGAATGTCCCTTCCTGCCGTTCACCCCGATTGCCCTCCGCCGTTGCCGACGGCGGCGATCCGATTGATGGCGTTGAGAAACGCCTTGGCGCTGGCTTCGACGCTGTCGGTCGAGACGGCGCGGCCGCGATACAGTTGCCCGTTGTGCTCCACTTGAACGAGCACCTCACCCTGGGCGTCTTTGCCCACCGTCACGCTATGCACATTGAAGTCGCGGCAGGTGACGGCGATGCCCGTCACGTGCTCGATGGCATAGAAGATCGCATCGATCGGTCCGTCGCCGCAGGCAATGCTCACCGTCTGCTTTTCGTCGCCGCGGCGCAGACGCAGGGTGACCTCGGGCACTTGCCCGGTGCCGCAGATCACTTTGTACGAATCGACGGTCCATTTTTCCGCCACCGAGTGCATCTGCTGTTCGATCAACGCGGCGATATCGGCGTCGTAGATCTCTTTCTTCTTGTCGGCCAGGATTTTGAACTGCTCGAAAACGGTGTCGATCTGGTCGCCGGTAATGCTGTAGCCCATGGCCTTGGCGCGATCGGCCAGCGCGGCGCGGCCGCTGTGCTTGCCCAATACCAGATCGCTCATGGAGAAGCCCACGTCCTCCGGCCGCATGATCTCGTACGTCGTGCGTTCTTTGAGCATGCCGTCCTGGTGAATACCGGCTTCATGGGCGAAGGCGTTCTGCCCGACGATGGCCTTGTTCCGCTGCACCTGAATGCCGGTGATGTTGGCCACCAGCCGGCTTGTGGGCACCAATCGCTGGGTCTTGATGCCGGTGGTGGTGCGGTAGAAGTCGTTTCGGGTGCGCAGCGCCATGACGACCTCTTCGAGCGAGCAGTTGCCCGCCCGCTCGCCGAGCCCGTTGATCGTACACTCGACCTGGCCCGCCCCGGCCTCGACGGCCGCGAGGCTGTTGGCCACCGCCATGCCCAGGTCGTTGTGGCAGTGGACGCTGATGATGGCCTTGTCGATGTTTGGCACGCGGTCGCGCAGCATTCGAATGACGCGTCCCATGTGGGCCGGCGTCGCATAGCCAACCGTATCGGGGATGTTGACTGTCGTTGCGCCGGCGTCGATGGCAGCTTCGACCACCCGGCAGAGAAAATCATCCTCGGTGCGCAGGGCGTCTTCAGGCGAATATTCGACGTTCGGGCAGCAAGCCCTCGCGCGTTTCACGCCCAAGACGGCGTGCCGGAGCACCTCGTCCTGGCTCATCCGCAGCTTGCGCTCGCGATGGACCGGACTGGTGGCCAGAAACACGTGGATGCGTGGGCGCTCGGCATGCCGAACAGCCTCCCACGCACGGTCGATGTCGGCCTCGCGGCAGCGGGCCAGGCCGCAGATGGCCGAACCGCGAATGGCGCGGGCGATCTCGCGAACGGCCTCGAAGTCGCCCGGCGAGGCGATTGGAAAGCCGGCTTCGATGACGTCGACCCCGAGGTCGACCAGGGCCTGGGCCGCTTCCATCTTCTCGGTCAGGTTCATGCTCGCCCCGGGCGATTGTTCGCCGTCCCGGAGCGTGGTGTCGAAAATAACGATTCGTCGCGATGCCGTATTGTCGCTTGTCATCTGGCTGATTCCTGTAAACGAGGTCTAATGAAGCTGGTGAACGCCTGGCGCCGACCCTTGGTCGGCCTGCGCAACACCAGCCATGCCCTCGATGGTCCGCCGCAACGCCAATCGCGCGTCGCTCTGGTTGCCATAGAAACCCACCTTCGACCAATAAAAAACCCCAAGGCGCCCGGCCTCGGGGTTCGTTCTTAGCAGGAGATCAATGCTGCGCGAACCCTATGGCCGGCGCTCCGGCAGCGCCAACAACATCAAGGCCAGAAGATTCTGCAGCGTAAACATATCGGTACTCTACACAACCGTGGCGGTATCGTCAAGTGGACCCGGCCGGCTGCAACCTATATTCGCGACGTCAGTCCCGTCTCCCTCCGGGAGAGGGCTACGGTGAGGACGCCGGGGTGTCCCCGGGGCGGGTTCCAGAACCGAACGTCTGCGATTTTGGCAACGGGCGGTCATGGTGCTCGCTGCGGCGGCGGACATCGACGTGTCATGCCGAGAAGCATTGCCCCGGCAAGCGGAAAACCGAAAACGCTTGCTAAGAGAAAACGCCGCAACCCTCGGTGAAGCACATTTGGCCCCGTGCGCTCGACACGCTTCTTGAACTCCTGCCGCTCCGTGTCCGACATTGCCCTCGCCCGGGAATGGAGCGTCGTCTCGCATTGTTTGTTTACGATCCGAGTGTCCTCGGCCACGGGCATCAGCACGTCACCAAGCCACTGGTAGTCCTTCTTCGATTCGAACTGCCGGTCTCCGCCGCCCTCGAAAACGATTCGCGTTTCCCGCCAGTCGTGTTCGGGATCCAGTTCAACGTGATAATGCGCTTCCGCGGCATCGTCCGGACTTTGCTTGCAGAACCAGACCTTCCATCGTCCGGCCTTGCCCTCGGCGGGTCGAACCACTGCGCTCGATACGGTACGTTGCCTTGTCCGGCGGGTTTGCGCTCTCGCGAAGCGGAAGTGTCGGCACCGGGCGGGCGCCATACACTCCCAAGAAATCGCTTGCCTGGCGGCGCAGCTCGTAGTCGAACGATCCGGAGTCGCGGCGCAGAAGCTCGGGGTTACACACAGGCGTGGCCATAAGAAAACAGTCTTCACCGAAAACAAAGTTGTCAAATATCCAAAACCGCTTCCCTTCAAAGACCGCACGCAACGCGAGCTTGGTCGGCTTGACCGACTCGGGAGCTCCGATTTGTCGTTCGACTTTCTCGCCTTCGATCACGAAGGCGGCGTTGGTGGGGAGCCGCTCAAACAACTCGTTTGGCTTGCGGCGTCTCTGGTTCGTCGCGCGATAACCATCGACGATCGCTTGCCAGTCGGCCGGATCAACCGTTTTGGCCAGTTCCACGTGAACCGCTGGCGGAATCCGGCTCTTTCACTTGGGCCTCGGCGGGCGGCTTTGCTTCGGCTTCGAGCCAGCGCAGAAGCCCGCTTCCACGGTGTCCCACGAGTCGCCGAGGATCTCCCGGCAATCATTCTGAAAGCTGTTGCGATGCGCGCGGAGTACAGCCGAAAGAAAGTCTCGGGACCGTAGTGTTCCATCAGGTAGAGGACAAGCGGGCCGCCCTCTGAGTAATCCGCGTAGTTATGCAGGTTGTAGAAATCGGCTCCAACGAGCGTACGTAGCGAAAACGTCTTGCCGTCCTTACGTCTCCTCACGAGATCCGCAAGCAGGTCGTCGCGCCCCCTGCTTTGAGACTCTGCCCATCCCTCGACCAGGACAAATGGCGGATCTTGATCTGGCCCGCTCAGCCCTGTGATGAACGTGTGTGCAACCTCGTGACGGTCCACGTAACATAGATCCCCCGGATTCCGTGGTTGACTACAAATCGCCCAGAGCATGAATGCACGTCCATGATGGAACCCGAAAAGGGAACCCCGGACCCAGGGGAAGGTCATGTTCGGGACCGGTCGGCACAGCAAGTCAGCCATTGCCCCAATGTGCGTGTCCATTTTGGAGACGAGTTTTTCAGGAGATGGCGTTTGCCCATCGTCGAACAGCAGGGCGTGCCGACCATGCGTGCAACGCGGGTAGCGCCACCATGCTTCGATATCGAGCAGTGAAGACGCCCAAACTCCTGCGACTCGCGCGAGAGCACTTGCCTGGCGCTGGGGCGTGGTGTGTGCGTCGATGGCCAACTGCGTCAGGTAGGCACTGCTCCATACCAGTGGGGTCGCGCCGACCAGCAGCCAACCGACAGCCCGGAGACGGCAAGGACCGCGTACGCAGCGCCACAACACGCAGGCCGCAAGCCAGAGCATCGGGGTAAACGTCAGTAGCAGGACGAGCAACCCCCAGAGAATGTGCGGTCGGAAATATCCTATTCGCCAGAAAAGGGTGAATAGGGCAATCGACGCGAACACGGCAAGCCAGACGCTCAACGCCAGTATCGCAATCCGCCGCACGACTGCTGTCCTCCGGATGATGGCCAGCGTTGTCACGCTCTGCATGGAACTGATCGAACAGAATGTGCGCTTCCAACCAAGACAGAGCCACCCCCTATCGTAAGGGATGCGTCATTGGCGTCAAGCGATCCCGGCCAGCCAACCATTGCAGAGTGCAATGCTCAACCTGATTCGTCCATTGCACAATGCAACACATCGGGTACGCGCGATTCTGAGCTTGGCGTGCCGTAACACACTGTGTTGCCGCATGATACGGCAATCGGCCGCCGACATTCTCGGCCTCGGCATGTCAATTGCTTTACCATTCGCCATGAAACTCGCCATTCCAGTTTGGCAGGAACGCATATCGCCGGTGTTCGACGTTGCCGGGCAATTGGTTCTGGTCGAGCTGTTCGATGGTCAAGAAGTCGCCAGGGGCGAGCAGATAATCGGCGAAACCACGATTTCTGATCGCACCGCAAAGCTGGCGGAGCTCGGGGTTGAAACGCTGATTTGCGGCGGCATCTCGCAACCGCTTGAAACAGGTCTGGTAGATCAAGGGATTCGGGTAATTGCCCGCATCTGCGGCAACGTGGAAGAGGTCTTGGCCGCGTTTGCCGCGGGGCGGTTAGGCCAGCAACGGTTTGCCATGCCCGGTTGCTGCGGCGGGCAGCAGCGTCGGCGAATGCGAGGGCAACGCTGTGGACGCGGCCGTAGTTTTGATCGGGAGGAATAGCACGTGAAAATGGCCATAACATCCCAGGGAACCGGGCTCGATAGTCCGGTCGATCCTCGCTTCGGTCGAGCCAAGCATTTTCTCTTGGTAGACACGGACACCGGCCAGGCTTCCACACACGACAACACGCAAAACCTCAACGCTCCGCAGGGTGCGGGCATCCAGGCGGCGCAAACCGTCGCACGATTGGGTGCCGAGGCGGTTCTGACAGGGCATGTCGGTCCCAAGGCGTTCACGACGCTACAGGCCGCCAACATTGCCGTCTACACGGGCGTTTCTGGAACCGTCAACGAGGCTCTCGAGCAATTTAAGAGCGGCCGGCTCATGGGTGCTGCGAAACCCAACGTCGAGGGGCACTGGGCATAGAGCCGGTCCCCGCTCGCAGATGGCGCAAATACACTTTCAACAACTTCAGTAGTTCCAAATTTGCCCGAATCAGTCATCCTGAGCGCAGCGAAGGATCTCGGTGGCCAATGAGATTCTTCGCTTCGCTCAGAATGACAATGTCGGGATTTCCCAAAATTTGGAACTACTGAACTTACACAAGAAGGAGAGACAATCATGCCACGAGGAGATGGAACTGGTCCGATGGGAAGAGGACCGATGACAGGACGCGGTTTGGGACTCTGTGCGGGCCTCGCCATTCCGGCGCTGGCGGGCCTTGCCTTTGCACACAGGCGCGGAGCCAGAGGTGGACGCGGTTGGCGCAACATGTTCCACGCCACCGGGCTAACCGGGTGGCAACGGGCCGCGGTGGGGCTATCTGCGTTCGGTTGCGGAGTCGCTGAAGCAACGGATTCCAGCATGACGACGGATCGGGAAATCGAAAGCCTCAGGCAACAAGCCGAATCGCTCAAAGCCCAAATCGGGAACATCAACCAACGGATTGAAGAACTTGCGACACAGCGGACTGTCAAGGCGTGACATGAGCGAGGACATCATCTTACAGACGCATCGGAGTAATCCGAAGCGAACACACCCAATCTGAAAAGACGCCGATCCAACCCGTCTACAGCGAAGGATGCAGGGGTCGGGCGGACGTCTTTCCGGAATTCGCGGCCGGTCTGCGCGATCTGGAGGGCTTCTCGCACATCTATCTTGTCTACCATCTGCACAGAGGCAGGTGAGACGCGGTTGGTGGTCAAGCCATTTCTTCAGGACGTGGAGAGGGGCGTGTTCGCCACGCGCGCGCCATGCCGGCCAAACGCAATTGGCTTGAGTATCGTGAAACTGCTGCGCCGCGACGGGAACACGCTCTACCTGGACGACGTGGACGTGCTCGACGGCACACCGCTGTTGGACATCAAACCCTACACGGCCCGCTTCGACCGTATCGACGGCACGCGCAACGGCTGGCAGGACGAAGTGGATGAAGAAACCGCCCGGCGGCGCGGGAGACGCGGATTGTGAAAGTCGCAGTCGCCAGCGGAAAAGGCGGCACTGGCAAGACCACGGTGGCGACCAACCTGGCACGGGTGGCCGCCGCTGGGTCACGCCGTGGCCTATCTCGACTGCGATGTCGAGGAGCCGAACGGACACCTTTTCTTGAAGCCCACGATCGAGCGGCATCAACCGATCGACAAGCTGCTTCCGGCGGTAGACTTGGAGCGATGCACGTTCTGCGGCCGTTGCAGCCAGGTATGCCGCTATGGCGCCATTGCCTGTGTGACAAGCAGGTACTTGTCTTCGCCGAACTCTGTCACTCGTGCGGCGGTTGTGTGCTGGCCTGTCCCGCCGACGCCATGCGCGAAGTCCCCAAGCCTATCGGAGAACTGCGCCTTGGCACGGCCGGCCCGATCCGATTTGTCGACGGCCGATTGAACGTGGGCGAGGCGATGAGTCCGCCGGCCATTCGTGCGGTCAAGGCGGCGGTGGAAAAAGGGGACAGTCCCTATTTGTGCGACGCACCGGGAGGGCCGTTCCAGCAAATGGAGACTGTCCCCTTTTTCCACCTGACGATCCTCGACTGTCCGCCGGGCACTTCCTGTCCGGTAATCGAAAGCATTCGCGGCAGTGATCTGGTGCTGCTGGTGACAGAACCGACGCCGTTTGGACTGTACGACCTGACGTTGGCCGTTGAGATGGTCCGCGCCTTGAGACTTCCGCTGGCGGTCGTGCTCAACCGTTGCGACATCGGCGACGATCAAGTCCGTCGGTACTGTGCGAGCGAACGCATTGCTATTCTGGCCGAGATTGCCGACGACCGGGCCGTGGCCGAAGCCTATTCGCGCGGCCAGTTGGCCTGCGACGCCGTGCCTTCGTTCGCCGGGCAGATTCGCTCGCTGTGCGACCAGCTTTCCAACGGAGCAACACGATGAAAGAACTGGTCGTCATCAGCGGCAAGGGCGGCACGGGCAAGACCTCGGTCGTTGCGGCGATTGGCCAGTTTGGCCGGGCCGTGCGTCCTGGTCGATTGCGACGTGGACGCCGCCGACCTGCACCTGATCTTCGAGCCGAAGACAATCCGCCGAGAGGATTTCACGGGCGGCAGCAAGGCACGAATCAAGCCCGGCCACTGCACGGCCTGCGGTAAATGCGAGGAACTCTGCCGCTTTGACGCCATCTTCTTCGACGGTCCGGGCAATGCTCGTGTGCCACGGACATTTCGCGTCGAAGCGACCGCATGTGAAGGTTGCGGCGTCTGCGTGGATTACTGTGCCGAAAACGCGATCGAATTTGCCCCTGCCGTTTGCGGCCAATGGTTCGTCTCCGAGACTCGTTGTGGGCCGATGGTCCATGCGAAGCTGGGCGTCGCGGCCGAGAACTCGGGAAAGCTGGTCACGCAAGTTCGTCGAACTGCCGAGGAGGTCGCCCGCCAACGCGGACTCGATCTCATCCTCTGCGATGGCTCGCCTGGCATCGGCTGCCCGGTCATCGCCTCATTGACCGGCGCGAGCCTCGCCTTGTTTGTCGTCGAGCCGACCGTATCCGGCGTTCACGATTTCCGCCGCGTTGCCCAATTTGCGGCGCGACTGGACGTGCCCGGTCTGCTGGCGGTGAACAAAGCGGACCTCAACGAACAAATTGCCAACGAGCTCGAGACGATGGCCGCTGAGCATGGAATTGCCCCGGCTGGGCCGGATTCCCTATGACCGCGAAGTAACCCGCGCAGATTGCCCGCAAGACGGTGGTGGAAGCCTCGGACGGTCCGGCGGCTCGGGCGATACGTGTGGTGTGGGCCGAAGTGCAGAAGTCTCTCGCGTCGTCGTCGGCTTCGTCCGTCAGCGGCTTTGTGCAAATCGGAGCGTGAGGGGCCACGAGCAAGCGAGGAAGAGTATCGTGAGAATTGATTGGGTTCTCGATCTGGATTCTGGCGAAATGCGTCCGGTGGAGGTTCTCTCGCCGGCCGTATCAGAGCGATCGGACAAGCCTCGCAATTATGGGCCGCTGGACTGCTTTGACGTCCACGCCCGCATTACCGGCCCGTGTGGCGACACGATGGAATTCTGGCTTCAGATCGCCGATCACTAATTGGTCGATCGGCTTCACCACCACCGGTTGCGGAACATCGCGGGCGGCCGGCAGCATGGCCACGGAGTTGGCAGCCGGAAAACCCCTGCATGAGGCCGCCGTCATTTCCCAGGCCGATATCCTGAGGGCCTTGGGCGGATTGCCGAACGATTTTGAACACTGTGCCCTGCTGGCATCCAACACACTCAGGGCCGCTATTGAAGCGTATCACGATCACGACAGACAGATCCTTTGACCCAACCATTCTGAACTAGGAGAAATGTCTTATGAAAATCGCCATTCCGATGGCCGCCGGCCGGCTGTGTATGCACTTTGGCCATTGCGAGCAGTTCGCCTTGGTGGACGTTGACGAAAGCGGCGGCAAGCCGACCAATACGCGCTCTGTAACTCCGCCCCCGCACGAACCCGGCGCTGCTGCCGCGGTGGCTGCACGAGCAGGGAGCAACCGTTATCATCGCCGGCGGCATGGGCCAGCGGGCGCAGCAACTGTTCGCCCAAAGCGGGGTGAAGGTTGTGGTCGGCGCGCCGGCCGAAACGCCCGAAAACCTTGTCGCAGCCTATCTGGACGGCACGCTGGTGTCGGGCCAAAATGCCTGCGACCACTGAGAATGGCAAAAACCGTATCACTGTCCTGGTCGAAAACACGGCCCGCGGGCCGGGCGTGTTGGCCGAACACGGCCTAGCCTATTGGATCGAACACGACGGCCGCGAACTCTTGCTCGACTCCGGGCAAGGCGGCGTGATTGCGGGCAATGCCTACAAATTGGGCGTCTGCTTGCGCGAAATCGACGCCTTGATTCTCAGCCACGGCCACTACGACCACACGGGCGGGGTGGCCGAGGCCCTGAAGGCCGACCGCCCCGTGGCGGTCTATGCCCATCCGGCGGCCTTCGCGCGAAAGTTCGCCCGCAACAGCGACGGCGCCGCACGAGACATTGGGATGCCATACCTTTCGGAAAAGGCCATTCGGGATTCGCGCAATCGGTTGACCGCCACCACGCAGCCGACTACGGTGTTCGACGGACTTACCGCAACCGGCCCCGTCCCCCGGCTTACCGATTTCGAGGATACCGGCGGACCGTTCTTCCTGGACGAAGCGTGTACGCAACCCGACCCCTTGGAAGACGATCAGTCGGTGTTCTTCGACACGGCCGAAGGGATGGTTGTGCTCTTGGGCTGTGCGCACTCGGGCGTCATCAACACTCTGCGCTTACGTCCGCCAGTTGACCGGCGACCGGCCCATCCATGCCGTCATCGGTGGAATGCACCTTGGTCGGGGCTTCCCCGCGGCGGATCGAGCGGACGATCGAGGAACTCCAAGCGATCGGCGTCGAGCTAGTTGGCGCCGGCGCACTGCACGGGAATGCCGGCGACGGTGGCCCTGTGGAACGCGTTTCCGGGCCGATGTCAGCCGTGTCCCGTGGGAACGAGATTCGAATTCGATTGAAAGAGCATGGTCCGCCATGAGCAGCGCGAAAGCCAACCATTTCGACGAGTCTGCGGCCAATTGGGACGCGGAGCCGCGTCGTGTTGAGCTGGCAAAGGCCGTCGGCGAAGCAATCCTTCGCCAAGTGCAACCGACAAGGGGCATGGATGTCTTGGACTATGGGTGCGGCACCGGGCTGCTGGGACTGTTTCTGCTCCCTCATGTCCGAAATGTCACGGGCGCGGACAGTTCGCCGGGAATGCTCCGAGTTCTGGAGGACAAGATACGAGCCGGCAGTTTGCGGCGCATGCGGGCGAAAAAGCTCGATCTCATGCACGCCCCGTTGCCCGAGGCACGCTATCACTTGATTGCAGCCAATATGGTGATGCACCACGTCGACCGGATCGAGATGCTACTGACGGCGTTTCACCAGATGTTGCTGCCCGGCGGCTTTCTGGCCATCGCCGACTTGGATACGGAACCGGGGCTTTTCCATGGTCCCGATGTCGCCGAGAGTGTTTATCCATCTCGGCTTTGACCGCCGACACGCTCATGGATCGCCTGTGCCAAGCGGGATTTGTTGATGCAAAAGACGTGACGGCCCATGTGATTCAAAAGGCGATCGCCTGCGGTGAGATTCGGGAGTTTCCTGTGTTTTTGATCGTCGGTCGTCGCGCCTGAGGGAATCTGCCTCCCGTCGGCGCGACAGGCACGTCTGCGCGATCCGATTGCCTGGTCAGCGATGTGAATCTTCGCGCCATTGCCGATCTTTACGCCACGTGTGCAGCGGACGCAGGACGGTTGGTCCCGCTTCCACAGGCGCCCAGCTTGGGGGCTATAAAGGCAGTCAGGGCAATGCCCCGCCCGCGCCTGGCGCGTCCCGCGTGAACCAGCGGCAACCGACGAAAGGAAGAACTTCATGATGCGACTGAGCGAGGTAGAAATCTCCAGGACGATCGTCCGAGAATACCACGAGACGCTGCTCGGCTGTCTGACAAGCAACGTGGCCATCGCCGGCGCCGGCCCTTCGGGGCTGGTCGCGGCCTACTGCCTTGCGAAGGCCGGTCTGAAGGTGACGATCCTCGAACGGCGACTTGCTCCGGGCGGCGGTATCTGGGGCGGCGGAATGGGCATGAACGTCGCCGTGGTCCAGGAGGAGGCGATTCCGCTGCTAAGCGAAATGAGGATCCGAAACAAGCCTGCGGCCGACGGGTTGTACGCCATCGATGCGATGGAACTGGGCGCCGGCCTGTGCTCCAGCGCGGTCCAAGCGGGCGCAACGTTGCTTAACCTGACGACGGTCGAAGACTTGTGCGTCCGTGCCGAACGCGTCAAGGGCGTCGTTATTAATCGCACAATGATCGTCGGCGCATTGCCGGTCGATCCGATTATCTTGTCGGCCAGGGCGGTCTTGGACGGGACGGGGCACGAAGCCATGTTGGTCCAGGCCCTGAAGAAGCGGCGTCTTCTGACCGGTGCCGCCGCCGAGTCTGCCGAAGGGCCAATGGACGCCATGCGAGGAGAGCAGTTCGTTGTGGAACACGCCGGCGAAGTATTTCCCGGTTTATGGATCGCCGGGATGAGCGTTGCCGCCACCCTGGGCGGCCCTCGAATGGGACCGATCTTCGGCGGGATGCTTCTTTCCGGCAAGCGAGTCGCCCAGCTTATCGCCACGGCTTTGGAGACAATGCCACACGAGGCGTGATTCGCGTCATGAGCCAATGCGTTTCGCCGATGGGCCCCTTTACCTCGGTCGGGACGGTCGGTTGGTGTTGTCTTGGTCCCGCGCCAATGTTCATCAACGCTCAGATCGAATAGAAGGTCACAAGCTTGCTGGCCGATGGTGATCAGGTGAGCTGGTCGGATGCTCCCTCGAGTGGTCGTAAAGCCCGCAGCAGCCAGCGAAACCCAAGAATCCGAACATCGGTGAGAGCGAGAAGAGCCACGGGGAGATTGCTCCAACAATTACTGCCACGACCAAATATGGAGCCGACACCGCGGATGGGCCGTAGTCGGGATCGAAGAATGCTCGGAAGAATCGAAAGAACGATACGTAGCTCAGGAAAGCTGAGGGCGCTGAAGCGGTACAGCATGGGATCAAAGACTCCCGCGATGCCGATCAGCCCCAATAGTCCAAGCAGGCTCGCGTATCGCGGGCCACGATCGAGTACCAGTAACAGGTTGGCTCGTGACATGACGCACGCTCCATAACGATTGCTGCTGCGTTCTACTTGGCAGGAACAAGGCTGTCGATCAGCGAATGCAGTTCCTCCTCGCTGATCTTACCGTTGATGGCCAGGGCGGGAAATGTCTTGGCCGGAGTTTCCAAGATGTAGCCGGTTAGTTCCTTGCCAGGTGGGTCCTTGATCGAAGCCCTCGCACTAGCTGAGCAGTATTTTGGCCATCCACTGGTCCTCTGGACTGCTCCACACCTTGATTCCGCTGGGCGACGTGTAGATCACTTTGCCCGTCTTCCTTAACTTGGCTGGCCGCCTTGTTGTAGCTGAACGACTGCATGAGCACCACGTGGCGGCCGTCCTTAGCCCGATATGTGATGAAGAACATCCGGTGCGGCGGACTGGCCACGTCCAGGATGTCGGTGATCTGGCGCTCGCCGGCCCAGGACGGGGCCTTGCTGAACACATAGGTCGTGAAGTCGGCCTTCTTGACCATGTGTTCAACCGTGACATCGGGCACTACCATCCCGAACATGACGCTTGGCCCAGGCGTTGTCGCAGTAGTCGCGGCCGGCTTGGCAAGTCCAGCAAGGTCCCAGCCCATGCTCGGGGCTTGGCTCGGCCCGGCCTTGCCACGGCGGATCACCAATATCGGCTTGCCTTGGACAAACCACTCCGCCTTCTCAAGCACATTGTTGTCGCTGCGAATGGTAACAAGCCAATAGTTGTCCTCCGCCTCTTTCGGACCGCCCGCGGGGAAGTGCAGCTTGACCATCCGCGCTTCTGTGCCGTCGGCGAGAGTCGTCTTGCCAGCATCGCGTGGCCAGACTGTCATTCTTCATCGCCAGTCGAGCTGCGCAGTCCGGCGGCGATGCCGAGAAACTCGGCAGGGCTCTTCGGGACCTGGAAATCCTTCGCGATCGGGTGCTTTATGACCTTGCGGCTGGCCGGTCGGCGGAGTCTCCAGGCTGTAGACATTCTTGCCATCGTAGGAGTTGGCGAAAATCGGCTTCCCGCCGCTGGTCAAGACCCGCGACGAAACGGCCCGTTGCCGGATCGTACCAGGATTGATCTTCCACGGTGTAGCCTTCGCCCGCCTTTGCCGGCAGAGCAAGCTGGTCGAAGCCGGGCTTGCCTGTCGCCTTCAGCGACACCAACGGAAACCATCGTATCTTTGCCAGCGTCGCATCGGCGACCGGCTCGACGATAATTTCACTGAGAGATGAACAATCTGATTTCCCGCGAACAGGTGTTCCTCGGCGGCACACGCCTCGGCAAGCAGGCCGAACGCAGAAAATCCCTTTGTGTCCGCCCTGGTCGGGGCCAGGACGCAAGAAGGACATCAGAGCGATAAGCAACGCAGCAGCCGCTGCGACGGCCGCGGCCGCCTTCCATGCGCGGAACCGGGGGACTCGAACTGCTCGCGGGCACGGGTTGGAACACGCGGGCATCAGAAATAGCAGCCATGATACGCTCCTTCAGGTCGTGAGATACTGGAAACGGACCGGTCGGGGTAATGGCGGCCAATGCCTGCTGGGCCTGCGGCATACTGCCTGGCGCAATCGGGACACTTCTCCACGTGCTCGGCCAACGCGGCATGTTCTGCCGCGTTGGGCTCCGCCACCAGCAGATTGTCCAGAACGTCTTGGCACTGTTGGCAGTTCATGGTTTCACTCCCG
This sequence comes from uncultured Planctomycetaceae bacterium, assembly GCA_963789525.1. Taxonomy (GTDB): domain Bacteria; phylum Planctomycetota; class Planctomycetia; order Pirellulales; family Thermoguttaceae; genus CAVXFB01. The sequence goes on along the minus strand of CAWBLA010000002.1, from coordinate 107,419 downwards.
CACTGCCGCCCACGATGCTTGCGGAGTTTCTGGAAGCCATAACGCAGTCGGGAACAAACGGTGTTCATCGGGCATCCGAGCACTTCGGCAATCTCGCCCAATCGCAGGCCGTCGAAGACCCGCAAGCGGATCGCCTCGGCCTGCTCCTTGGGCAAGCGAGCCAACAACGATTCGGCGCGACGCAGATCCTTCGGCCGCTTGAGCGATCTCGACCGGACCGTCTGACCCAGCCAGCAACTGCTCTGTGCTGATCTCTTCGCGGAACACCGCCGCGCAATCCCGCCTTCGCAACAAATCCGTACAGCCATTGGCCACCGAACGATACAGGTAGGGCCCGACGGCCGAGACCTTCCTGCGATTGGACTGGTCCACGAACGCCCGCACGAAGACCTGCTGCACCACGTCCTCAGCATCCTGATAGTCGCCCAATTGGCGAAAGGCATAGCGAACCAGCCGGCCGGCATAAGCATCAACCAGCGCCGCCACCTCGCCATGCGATTGTGGCCACGCCGGTCCCTGCGAGTCGGCCGACTCGCTGTTTTCGGGTTGAACGTCCACTATGCTCCCCCGCTTGGGCAGGCTGCTCGCACCGGACAACACAGCCTTCGGCCCTCCTAACCCTTATGACGTACAGGGCCGAGATTTTCGTCTAAGAATTGAGGGACTGTCCCGTTTGACGCCGCGATTACCTCTCCTGACACAAGAATCGAAAACAGTCTCAGAATTGACAACGCAGCCCCTGCGAAACAGCGCTACCGTTCTACAGGCAGTCTCCGCCCTCCGCACGCCGACGAGGGGGCCCGACCATCGCGCCGTCACGGAAATAGTGTAGCAGGTACGGGCGGCCGGTCCGACGCTGGATCAGGGCGGGCTTGCGCTGGCCAGAAAGCGTCCATGTCGGCGACCTCACGACCAAGTGTGGCGGTCGGCGGTCAACTGGGAGGACAGTTCACTTCCGTTCACCCATGCCGACAAATCTCCGGCATACAATTTGCTGCACCAACTGATCGTAGGAAGCAGGTAACCGCCGGGCTCGTAGCGTTTCGTTCAACGATAAGCCAGACAGGGAGGCTTTGTAACCTCAGTGTAACTTCTACGAGAAAGTACGTGCATGGGCCGCCGCGATGTTCATGGTTCCGATCCGTCGATAGGCCCGAGCGACCGCTTATCTCAGCTCTTGCGTCCCGCGTTTGCGGTGCTCTGCATGGCTGCGGTGCTTGCTGCAGTGCTGCTGCTGCTTTGGTGGGCCCTGCGGGCATTGCTGTTGGCGTTTGCGGGCTTTCTTTTCGCTGTGTTCCTTGAATCTTCCGGCCGGTATCTTTGCCGGCACATACGGCTACCCTATGCCTGGTCGTTGGTTGTGGTCACGATCCTGCTGATCGTGATTCCCGGACTGGCCGGCTGGCTGATCGGGGTCCGAATCTCCGAACAAATCGGGCAGTTTACCAGGGGCGTGTCCGATTCAATCAATCAACTACGAGGGCAGATTGAACACACTCCCTGGCTGAAGTCGATGATCAAGAACCCGGCGGAGGTGTTTTCGCCAGGCGACGTCATCAGCCAACTCGGCGGAGTGACGTCAGGCGCGGTCGAGTTTCTGGTGGATGTCCTCGTCATCATCTTCGTCGGACTTTTTGCGCAGCACAACCGGACCGGTATCGACGAGGCGTCCTGTCCCTGGTGCCGCCGGCGAAGCGTCAGCGCGCCGAGGAAGTGATCGGCCGACTGGTGCAGATGCTACGTTGGTGGATCGTCGGCCAGGTGTTCGCCATGATTGTGGTCGGCGTTTTCACGGCAGCAGGCTTGTGGATCCTCGGAACGCCTGCGCCGTTGACATTGGGAATCCTGGCCTTCGCTTTCGAAATCGTCCCCTACGTCGGTCCTCTCGTTTCAGCAATCCCGGCAATTCTCCTTGCGTGGCCACACGGACCGATGCTGGCGCTGTACGTGGCACTGCTGTACCTTGGAATTCACGGGGTCGAGGCCTATATCCTGATGCCACTGGTCGAGTCGCGCGCCGTCGAGATTCCCCCCGCCCTCGACATTCTCGCGGTGCTGCTCTTGGGCATGTTGGCGGGCGTTCTGGGAATCCTTCTGGCCGCACCACTGCTTCTGACGTGCATGGTTCTCGTCAGAATGCTCTATATCCACGACGTTCTTGACGATCACTCGGTCAGTTAGCCGGTGCCCGCTTCCGCTCGTGCGGAGTCGTTCCGACAACGCATCGGGGAACACGCGGATCGAACGTGGTTTCCATCCGATTCTCGCGGGCGTGAACCCGGGCCGGAGGCGAGGTGGCTTCTACCGCCGCAAACGGTTCGACGACTTCATAATGATGGGCAGCGCCCTGGGGCACCATCCCGCAGTCGCTCGGTCGAAGCTCGACGGTCTGACGTTCCATGTGCAATCGAGCCCCGCCACCGAGCACGAAGCCCACCGTTTCATAGTCGCGACAGGTTTCCGGTTTGGTTTCTCCCGGCGGCTCGTTCTCCCAAAGCCGCATAGCAACTCGCTTAATGGGACAATCCTATTTTCATTAGGCAAGAATTTCGGACAGTCCCGCGACGGCTATTCCTGACAGTTCGGACAGAAATGGGTGCCGCGACCGGAGATCCTGACCTGTTTCAATTGGCTGCCGCATCGTGGGCAGCGGCCATCGGGCTCGCGGCGGCGCAACAGATACGACCTGGGAAGTTGCGAGAACTCGGCGTTGTGTCGGATCGAAGTCCGAAGGACGCGTCGCATCGTTCGGTGGACTGTTCGGACCGACTCCTCATCCAGGTTGTCGACGCGACGCCCCGGGGCAATCCGGGCCTGGAAAAGAATCTCGTCGGCATATAGGTTGCCCACTCCGGCCAAAATGGCTTGATTCATTATCGCCGATTTGATCGCGCCCCGCCGGCCTGAAAGGCGATCCGAAAACACCCGAAACATGAGCCTTCTGTCCAGGGCGTCCGGCCCCAGCCTCCGCTTCGCTAGGAACGTCTGACGATCGTCGGTCAGAGTAATCCGCCCAAGCTTCCGTGGGCAAACGTAGGCCAGTTTGTGTCCCTGGGCAAAGTGAAATACGACTCTGGTGTGCTCTGGCCGTTCGTCGTCCTCTCGGGAGTAGTCCAAACTGCCGGTCATGCCGAAATGGAGAACCAGCAGTGGCGGTGACTCCAAGTGCACAAGCAGATACTTGCCGTGCCGAGCGGTGGACACGAACGACTTGCCTTGCACTTGGTCGCGGAGCTTTCGTGCGGAAACGCTTACAATCCTTTTGGCGTCGCGGAGTTCGACGCTCTCGACCTCTTGATGCAATGCCGTGGCGTCGAGATATCTCTTGAACCGTTCCACTTCGGGCAATTCGGGCATTTCAGATTCCTTTGCTCGCCGTGAATAGCGATGGGCCAAAACGTCTGCAACGCGGATGCCGACTCTCCAATGGCTTTGACAATAGACCGGCATTGGCTATCCAATGTCTGCGACTCCCGCATCGTTGTCAGGCGAGACAGCGACAAATTGTCCTGTCGAACGGTCAAGTTGTCGTGGCTTCGGCCGACGCCGGCGCGGAAACGAACCGCCCGGGCGCCAGGTCGATGAACGCGTGCAGCAGACATACTCGGCAGCATCAAGCGGCGAGCCCGGCGGCTGTGGGGTTGGCGTCTGCCTGGTGCGGAGCCAGGCCAGCTAGCAGTTTCGACAACCGATGCAGCATCCAGGCGATCATTTTCAGATCGTCGAGCGATCGGATCAGCGCGGTGCGTTCCGCCGCTGTCCAATGGGCCGTTTGTTGCCAACAGAACTGCTCGATGTCGCTCAACAGCGGCCCTTGCTGCCGCGTAGTCTCCTGGAGCGATTCGATCTGGCGGGCGTCGAGCGTCCCGGTGGTGCAAACAGCAGCGTCCAACAGGCTGGTCGCAGTCGTCGTCAGCCGGGCGACGACTGGCTCGGTTGCCGGCTGCCCGGCCAACAGCGCAAGCGATTGGCCCAACTGGTTGACATTGTCTCGGAGGTAGCCCGTGACGGCCAGTTCCTCGCGTAACAACGCAAGGCGGCTCTGCGTGGTTACGGAATGCGACGCCGCGGACAATTGCGCGGCAAACGCATCCATGGCGATGACCAATTGCCCCAGAGCTTCGAATCGACGGGCCTGTTCCTGTGGTGCGACGCGGGAGGCCATCAGACCGCGAATGCCGCCCAGGCAGCGGGCAATCTCGCGTTCCAGGAGGTCCATCGCGGTGCCGGGATCGCCCAGGGCGTGTCGCGTGATGTACTTCGGCTTGGCCTCGTCCTCCTCGACGCCGGGTGGCCACAACCACGCCAGCAGCCGTTGACACTTGCCCAACACCGGCGAAATCGCCAAGGCCGGCAATAGATTCGACAGCAGGAAGGCAACGGCAAGTTGCGTCTTGACGTCCGTGGTAATTCCCCTAACCGCGGCCTCGACGAGCGGGACGCCCAGCAAGACTTCGACGTAGAACAGGGCCACCATGATGGCCCCGCTAAGCAGGCAGAACAGGTCCTCGAACCGAACCAGTTGCAGCGACGTGCCGCGCAGTTCGGCCGCCAAGATCAGGCGCAGGACGATCGCTCCCAAATTGGTTCCGTAAATGAGCATCAGCGCCGGGCCCAGGTCGAAAGCGCCGGCGCCGGCCAGCGTAATGACCAGCAGCGTGGAGGCCGTATTCGATTGCAGCACTGCAGCCACCGCGATTCCGATGAGAAAGGCAACGACAGGCGAGGCCGTCGCTTTGGCCAGCAGATCGTGAAAACCCTGCATGCTCACCAGCGGCTGGGCGGCTCCGCCCATCGTTTCGAGTCCGAAGAAGATCATCGCAATACCGAGCACTACTCCCGCGGTGGCCCGGAACACAGGTTTTCTCATCATGGAAGCCGCGACGGCGGATACGCCAACCAGATAGGCAACCAACGGATGGATGTTCAGCGCAACGACGAACGCCAGGGCGGTCAATCCCACGTTGCTCCAGGCGATTACCGGCAGTGCAGCCCGAGGAACGATCAGGCCGCTGGTAACCATGCTGACCAGGATGAACGTCACGGCCGTGGCGCTTTGCATGAGCACGCCGAAGACAAGCCCGAGCAGCCCGGTCTCGGCGGGCGAGCCCGTGGACCGGGCCATGAGCGTGCGAAAGCTCGGACCGCTGAGCCGGCGGAGGTTGTCTGCCGACCTGCTGCATGCCCAAGAAGAACAGGCCGAGTCCCAGAATCAGTTGGCCGGCAATTTGCATAGCGGCACACTCTCCGAAGCACGCCGACAGCCCGTTCTGCCGAGATCAGGAACTCTTCTCCTCGGCCGCGGCCGCGTGATATTTCTTGGCGGATGTCGGCAAGGTCGACCGTCGGCTCCGGCAACTTCATGTCCATCTTCTCCAGCGTCCGGCGGATGATCTGCGAGACGGCCAAATTGCGAAACCACTTGTGGTTCGCCGGAATGACGAACCACGGGGCCCACGCCGTGCTGGTCTTGCGCAGCGCATCCTCGAACGCCTCGATGTAGTCGTCCCAATACTCGCGCTCCTTGTAGTCGGCGTCGCTGATCTTCCATTGGCGCAACGGGTCGTCCAGCCGCTGCTTGAATCGGGCCAACTGCTCTTCCTTCGAGATGTACAAGGAAGAACTTCAAGATGGTCGTGTTGTTTTCCACTGCCAGCAGCCGCTCGAACCGGTTGATCAGGTCGTAGCGTTTCGACCAGATCTTCTCTGGCACGAGGTCGATGAACGCGAACCACCAGCACGTCCTCGTAATGCGATCGGTTGAAGATGGCCACTTCGCCCTTCTGGGGCGCATGCGGATGGACGCGCCAAAGAAAGTCGTGTTCGAGCTCCTCGGCTGTCGGCTGTTTGAACCCGACCACCCGGCACGCGGCCGGATTCATGCCGGTGATGACGTGCCGGACCACGCCGTCCTTGCCGCCGGCGTCCAGCCCTTGCAGCACGATCAAGCAGCGAATGCTTCTTCTCGGCGTACATGAGGTACTGCAGCCGATCCATCTCCTGGAGATTCTTCTGGATCGCCGTCGTGGCCGCGTCGTGCGACTCATGCTTGCCATGATAGTCGGGATCCACCCGATCGAGCTTGACCTTGCTGCCCGGTTCGACCATGAGCTCTTTGAGATAATTCGACATGGGTACACTCCTGGGAGTCTTTTTCAGCGGGCGGCAAAAAACCTGCGCCGACGATGATGCAGGCCGCCGTGTGCGTCCAACGGATGTTGCAGCGTGCTGACGAACCGGGCTGCACCGAGGCTGCCTCGACAAAGCGGTAGACGGCCAATTTGACGACGTCCTGCACGCACCATCCAGACCAAGTTGTAGACCCACACCCACCCGACTACCGTCCAGGGCAACGCCGGCACCAACCAGCCGAAGCCGCACATCAGCACGGCGGCGATCTGCGTAGCCACGACGGCCCAGAACAGCTTGGCGTTGGGATACGGCGGCATCCAGAACGTATTCCGTGTCCGGGTGACGAACAGCAGCAGGTGCCCGCCGGCCACGAGTTGCAGGAACATCATGGTTTGCAGGTGCGGCCGGTCAAGATGGAGCACGCTGTCGCCCAAGACAGCAACAGGAAACTCTCGACGACCGCGACCACTCCCAAGACCGACGAAACGCCGAGCATGCGGCCCATCTGCCACTTGACCGGCTCGGCGGGCACCACGGCGTTGTCGAAGGCGATCGTCATGATCGGCACGTCGTCCAGCAGCGCCAAGGCGATGAGCATCAGGGCCGTCAGCGGAAAGAACCCGTAGTACGATCGACGCCAGCACCACGAAGCCCATGATGGCGATGCGTCATGGCGATGCGGTACAGCACGTAGCTCATCATCCGCTCGAAGATTCGCCGCGACTCGGCGATGCCGTCGATGATGACCGACAGGCCCGGCGCGGTCAGGATCAGCGCGGCGGCGGCGCGGGCCGCCTCGGTGGCGCCGGAAACGGCGATGCCCACGTCGGCCTGCTTCAGGCCGGGGCGTCGTTCACTCCGTCGCCCGTCATGCCCACGATGTGGCCGCTCTCCTGCAGCGCCTTGACGATGGCGTACTTGTGCTCGGGAAATACCTGGGCAAAGCCGTCGGCCCGTTCGATCCGCTCGGCCGCGTCGAGCGGAATCTCGCCCTTCGTGACGTCGCCCGGAAAGAGCGACGTGGCCGGCTGAATGTTGGTGCCCATGCCAAGCTGGACCGGAAATCTGTTTGGCGATGGCCACGTTGTCGCCGGTGACCATCTTGACGCGCACGCCGTACGGCTTCGGCCCGGGCGATCGTCTCCTTCGAGTCGGGCCGCGGCGGATCGAACAGCGGCAGGATGCCGAGAAACGTCCAGTGGCCGTTGCCCGTCGCTCTCGGCCACGGCGATCGCGCGATAGCCCTTGGCCGCGAAATCGTTCACGATCTGTTCGGCCTTGGCGAGATCGTCGCCGGCCAGCTTGGCCAGGCCGATGATGACCTGCGGCGCGCCCTTGGTGACGCGAAACGTCTTGCCGTCGAGCCGCTGGACCGTCGCTTCGGTCCGCTTGCCGACCGGATCGAACGGCACGTATTGTTCTTGCTGATAGTCCTTCAGAACCGCCGGCGTCTGTCAGGCCCGCCATGACGGCCGTGTCGATCGGATCGTTGTCCGGTGGCCCGCGAGGCCAGCGAACCGGCAAGGATCAACGCCTGGGCGTCGCAACCCGGCCACGGCTGCGGTTCGCCGAGCGTCAGCGCGTTTTGCGTGAGCGTGCCCGTCTTGTCGGAGCAGAGCGTGTCGATGCCGGCCAACTCCTCGATCGACTCCAGCCGCGAGACGATCGCCTTCTTCCGGGCCAGCATCTGGGCGCCCAGCGCCATCGTGACCGACAGCACTGCCGGCATGGCCACCGGCACCGAGGCCACCAGCAGAATGAGCACCAGTTCGGCCAGTCGCAGCAGGGCGACGTGGTCGTAGTGTCCCCGCATGGCGAACAACCGGTCGGCCACGAGGATGAGCGGCCAACACGACCGCCAAGACGATCAGAAAGTTGCCGATCTTCATGACGGCTTTCTGGAAGTGCGACACGTTGCCGGCGCTGGCCACCAGCTTGGCCGTGCGGCCGAAGAACGTGTTGCCGCCCGTGGCCGTCACCACCGCGATCATCTCGCCCTGCTTGACGATCGAACCGGAGTAGGCGTCGTCGCCCACTTTCTTGCTGACCGGCAGCGATTCGCCGGTCAAGGCGGCCTGGTCGATGCTGAGATACTGGCCCTCGACCAGCTTGCAGTCGGCCGGGACCACGTCGCCCAGGTACAAGACGGATGACGTCGCCCGGCACGAGCGTCTTGGCGTCCACTTCGCTCCATTGTGCCGTCTCGCAACGTTCGGGCCTTCAAGGCCAACGAACTTTTCAGGGCGTCCAAGGCGTTGGACGCCTCGTGCTCCTCCCAAAATCCCAGCACGGCGTTGAACAGCAACAGCGCCGAGATGATGACGAAATCGCCCCAGTCTCCGACGACCAGGGCCATCACCGCCGCGGCCTCGATCATCCAGGGGATGGGCCCCCAGAAATAGGTCAGAAACGCCAACAAGGCGCTCTTTCGTTTTTCTTCCAGGGCGTTGGGCCCGTACTTAGTCGAGCCGGGCTTGTGCCTCGGCCGCCGAAAGGCCCTTCTGAGGATCGACGCCCATCTGTTGCAGCACGTCGGCGACAGACGCCGCGACCTTCGTGGAATTGCCTGCAACCATATCGCCTCCCTTTTTTCCAGACAATGTAATCGCTGGATTCTATACAGTTGGTTCCTGATAATCACACGAAAACTGCTGCCACTTCGAGCATATCTTATCGATGCCGGTAATATCTCTCGAAGTTTCGGAAAAAACCGTAGAATTTATCATCGGAAAGGGCAGCAGATCGTCGAATCCGGCATCGAGAAACTCGGCCCTTTGGCACGAGTTTGCGGATAGGGCGACCAAAGGCCCTTCGCAGCCCGCACGCCGAAGGACCGGCGGCCACCATGATCGGCGGATAGACTGCCGGGATGACCCCCGACGCTGGCGAAACACAGACCGCAGACGATGGCCAGTGGTGGCCGCGAATGCCCGATGCTTAGGTCACGTTTCCCTTAGATTGTGGTGGCCAAATGGTGGTCACTCACCGTTTTCGCTTGTTTTCACCGAAGACTGTAGTGTTGTCGCAACTCTCTTGATACCAACGATCTTCGATCTTCATTCAGTGCCCCCTGTAGGACTCGAACCTACAACCCTCTGATTAAGAGTCAGATGCTCTGACCAATTGAGCTAAGGAGGCTCGGCACGCCCCTATTGTACCAAAGCGTCGCGGGCTGCCAAGTCCTTGTTCGCTCGACCCACGGGCTCCCCCATGTGGACGGCGATTTTCATTTTTTCAGAGGGGCAATATAATAAACGGTGTGATGGTCGTGCGCCGCTCGCAATCTCTTCTTCCGGGAGGGCGGACCATGAAAGCTCAAACGCGCGAAGAGCCCGGCATTGTTGCCGCCGCAGAACGGCAAATGCAAGCTTGGGCAAAGAGCAAGGAGCTGGGCGATCGCTTTGCCCAGGATCGTCCTGACGAACCCGTAACGCAACGGCAAATCCGGTTTTTGGCTATCTCGCGAGAAGCCGGTGCCCGCGGGGCCGAGATCGGTCGGTGCGTCGGCGAACTGCTCGGCTGGGAGGTCTTTCATCGGAACCTGTTGGATTGCGTCGCCGATCGCTTCAAGCTATCGCGGCCAATGCTCGACCTGGTCGACGAGACGCCATCTGGCTGGGTCTATGACGTGCTGGGCGACGTGGATGAACCGCAACCTGGTTGCGCATGAAAAGTACGTTGCCTGCCTGACGCGTGTGGTGTTGGCCGCTGCCCGGCGGGGCCACGCCGTGTTTGTCGGGCGCAGAGCCCAATTCATCCTGCCAAGGCACGAACTCCTGGCCATCCGCATCGTGGCGTCGTCAAAGTACCGCGTGCAGCAGATCATGGACAAGGCGGGCTTGACCAAGGCACAGGCCACTCGGTACATCAACGAGACCGATGCGGGCAGACGCCATTTCGCGGAGTGCTTTTTTCATCACGATATCGATGATCCGCACCTCTACGATCTGGTGATCAACGTCGAGCGCTGCGGCAAGGCGATGGCCGTCAAGCAGATTCTCGCAACGCTCGGAAAGCCATAGCAGGCGCTTCACAAGTAGCAGGCGGCGTCTCCGCGTGCCGTGGCGAAGGAAGCACAAACTGCTTGGCCGGAATTCTGCTACGGCACTCGGAGCGTGCCTGCTACTCGTGCCAGAGCGGATAGCCGCCGCCGCGAATCGGGAAAGCCGAGGCTCTTATCCGACAGGTAGTTGATCAACGGCTGGCCGGCTTTCCATCGCTTCAGGTTGCGGCAGAAGAGTTCCGTCATCTTGTCGATCCGCCAGCTGCTCTGCCCGCCGACGTGCGGCGTGATAATGACGTTGGGCAACTCCCAGAGCCTGTGCTCGGGCGGCAGTGGCTCCGGATCGGTCACGTCCATCACCGCGCCGGCGAGGTGACCGCTTTGCAGAGCCGCAACCAGATCGGTCGTGACCACGAGTGGACCGCGGGCCACGTTGACCAGCAGCGAGCCCGGTTTCATCCGCGCCAGCCGTGTGGCATCGATCATTCCACGCGTCGATCATTCAGCGGGACGCAAAGGACCAAGATGTCGACGGCAGAAGCAAGTCGTCCAACCGGTCGGCCGGCCACAGCGCTTCGACGTCGATCAGGCTTGTCGACTGGGAACATGTCCGTCGCCAGGATGCGCGTCTGAAAGGCGCTAGCAGATAGGGCCAGCCGACGGCCGACTCCGCCAAGCCCGACGATGCCGACCGTGCTGCGGGTCAAGTCGCGCGTGGGGCGACGAACGAACTCCTTGTCTTGTTGTGCCCGCAAAAACGTCGGCAGGCTGCGGCACCAGCCGGTCACCAGGGCGATGGTGTGCTCGGCCACCTGGTCGGCAAGCACGCCGGAGGCGCTGGTCACGGCGATGTCGGACGCGATGACGGACGGCACGAGGCAATGGTCCATCCCGGCGGCCGACGATTGGATCCACCGCAACCGCCCTCGCCTGACCACGCCGTCCCAATCGACCGGCACTTTGGCGTGGCCGCAGAAAATGTCGGCCTCGCAAAGCTCGTGGGCAATGCCGTCCTGGCCGGCGTCGACGACCTCCGCCTCGGGCATGGCGGCCGAGATCTGCTCGATGTGCCGGCCTTCCACCGGATAACAGAGGACGATTCGCGTTGGCATGGGACTGGTCTGGCAGGTTGCTCGAAGGTCAGGGTGCGATTGTAGTGCCACCGGCCGGCAAGTCAAGCAGATGGTCTACCGTCCCGGCTGCATTTGCTATAATAGCGGTAGCCATGCAAGCGATTCTCCGCAAGAGCTACCTGATTGCCATCATAGCAATCGCCGTTGCACCGGTCGGACGGGCCGTCGCGGCCGGGCAACCGGCCGCGCTCCGGGTCTATTTCGGCACGTACACCAACACCGGCAGCAAGGGCATTTACACCAGCCGGTTGGATCTGGCCAAGGGCACGCTCGATGCGCCGTCTTGGCGGCCGAGGCCAAGAGCCCGTCGTTTCTCGCGCTGCATCCGACGAAGCCGCTGCTCTATGCGGTCGGCGAGGGCGGCGGACCGCAGGGCGGGCCGGTCAGTGCCTTCACCATTGACCAGCGGACTGGCAAGCTGACATTGCTCAACCAGCGGCTCTCGGGCGGCGCGGGGCCCTGTCACGTGGCTGTCGATGGCAGTGGACGTTTCGTTCTGGCGGCAAACTACGGTGGCGGCAGCGTCGCGTGTTTTCCCATCGGCGACGAGGGACGGATCGGACCAATGTCCGGGTTCGTGCAGCACAATGGTTCCGGTCCGAACCACGATCGCCAGGCCGGGCCCCACGCCCATTGCGTTGCCCTCTCGCCCGACAATCGCTTCGTTTTCGTGGCCGATCTCGGACTGGACAAGATCATGGCCTACCGCATTATGTCCCCGACTGGCGAGCTTCGGGCGAATGATCCTCCGTTCGCCGAGACCGCGCCGGGGGCCGGGCCAAGACATCTCGCGTTCCATCCCAACCGGCGGTATGCCTACGTGATCGACGAGTTGGACTCGACCGTCACGGCGTTTCGATATGACGTCCGGACCGGCGCGCTGCAACCGTTTCAGACAATTTCGACGATCCCAGTCGACTTTAAGGGCCGTAATGCCCCGGCGGAGGTCGAAGTCCATCCGTCGGGCAGGTTCCTCTATGGATCAAACCGAGGGCACGGCAGCATCGCGGTCTTCGCCATTAACGCCGAGGGTCGGCTGACGCCCGTTGCGTACGACCCGACGCCCGGCCGGAACGTCCGCAACTTTGCGATCGACCCGACCGGCCAGTATCTATTGGCGGCCGACCAGGACGCCAATAATGTCACGGTGTATCGGATCGACCCCGCCACGGGGAAATTGACCGCCACGGGCGGGCCGATCACGTTGGCCGCGCCGGTATGCGTGGTCTACCGCGTGCCAAAGTAGCCGGCACGCGGAGCGTGCCGCAGCAAAATGTGGTGCGTCCCCCGGCGCAGCACAATTACCATCAGCCCTCGTGGTACGCCGGGGATGCACCCACCCTACGCTCTGCACTCTGGTCCGGGCAAAAGGGACAGTCCCATTTTTGTTGCACAAAAATCGGGACAGTCCCTAGGAAAACGCCGATCCGCACGGCTTTAGGCGTAGGGAGAATTCCCGGACACGTCCCGACGTTCACGTCCCTGGCGCCGCTCTCGCCCGGTGCTTGGTCAACGCGGCCTTCAGGCGTTCGCACTCGCGCTCCAGTGCCCGGACGGCGTTCTCGGCGTCGACTTGCCGGCCCCCGCGGAGCAAGAAGTGCTCGACGCGGCCCGCGGCCCGAGTCGCCGGTTCTGCGCCGAGGTAGCTTACGGTGCCTTTCAGTCGGTGCCCCAACCGGCCAAGTTCGGCCAGATCGCCTTTGTCGAGCGCGTCGTGCATCTCGGGCAGCAGTTTGTGCAGATCGTCGAAGAAATACTGTACCATGTCGTCGAGCACGTCCTGCTTGTTCATGCAGCGCTTTTTGGCCAAATGCGGATCGAAGACGGGGGCGGCCGTGCTCGACTCGATCGGGACGTCCGAGGCGACTTCGTCGACGGCCGCGGCGGCCTGTGGTTCGGGCGATGCGCCGCCGGCCACGCGCTGAACCAGAGCAAGCATCTGTTGGGCCGCGACCGGCTTGGACAGGTAGTCGTCCATTCCGGCGGCAAGAAGCCGCTCGCGATCGCCCCGCATCGCGTGGGCGGTCATGGCGATGATCGGCGTTCGTGCGTTGGACTTCTCCGCTTCCCGGCGCGAATCGCCGCGGTGATTTCCAGGCCGTCCATGCCTGGCATTTGCACGTCCATGAGGATGACGTCGTAACAATTCGCGTTGGTCATCCCGAGCGCCTGGCGACCGTCGCCGGCGATTTCCACTGTGTGGCCTCGGCCTTCTAGTATGTACGCCGCAAGCTTTTGATTGGCCGCATTGTCTTCCACCAAGAGAATCCGCAGTGCGGTAGCCGCGGGGCCGACAATTTCGTGCGCAGCCTCCGATTCCGGCAGCGGTTCAGCGGACAAGGGCAGTTCTACCGTGAACCGGAACGTGCTGCCCTGTCCCGGTTCGCTTTCGACCGCGACGCGCCCGCCCATCAAGGCGACAAGCCGCGCCGAGATCGCCAGCCCAAGGCCGGTTCCGCCGAAGCGGCGGGCCATCGACGGGTCGGCCTGAGCAAACGGCTCGAAGATGTGTTTCAGTTCGTCGGGCGGAATTCCGATCCCCGTGTCGTGAACCGAGAACGTCACGGCGACAATCGGGGCACTGGGGGCGGGGGACGGGAGGTGGGGGTCGCTCTCGGTCCCCTCTCCCGCCGTGAGAGGGCGAGGGTGAGGGCAGTTCGAAGGCAGGGTTCTTTTCGAGTCCGCACGTTTTTGCCGCACCCTCACCCCCGGCCCCTCTCCCAAAGGGAGAGGGGAGACGTCCCCGGCGGGCTCGGCTACACGGACGCTCAGTGTGACCTCGCCCTGCGCGGTGAACTTGACGGCATTGCCGAGCAGGTTCAGCAAGACCTGCTGTAGCCGAAGCCGGTCTCCGACGACCACGTCCGGGGCGTCGCCGGAGATCCGCCAATCGAAGCGAAGCCCTTTCTCCTCCGCTTGCATGGAAAAGACGCGCGAAGTCCGACGCAGCATTTGCCGCAGGCTGAACGGCGCCGCTTCGAGTGCCAGCTTGCCTGCCTCGATACGTGCCGAGTCCAAGAGGTCATTGAGGATTGTCAGGAGCAGTTCGGCCGATTCTTTGGCGGTTTGCAGACAATCCCGGACGACTGGATCGACGGCCCTCGGCAACACCACGCCAATCATGCCCAGAACCGCGTTCATCGGCGTGCGCAGTTCGTGGCTCATGTTGGTCAGAAACTCGGTCTTTGCGGCGTTGGCGGCTTCAGCGGCCTTCGCATGGCGTTCGAGCGACTCCAGGAGTCGGGCGCAGCTCCGAAATGTCGCTGATGGTCACCCGGCAGACGGCGGCTCTGGTAGAAGTGCCCGAAGCGACCGGGGCGATTTCCAAATGTCCGACGAAGTCGGTGCCGTCGCCGCGGCACATTGCCAACTCACAGACCTCCTTCGTCATCGAATCCATCGCCCGTGCCACGTGGACGGCCCAGGCATCGCGATGTTCTTCGGCCAGCCACTTTTCCAGCCGGGCGCCGACGAGCTTCGCGCGTTCGACCATCAGCAGGGACGCCGCGGTGAGATTCGCCTCCTGGATCGTGCGATCGGCGAGCAACGTCAGATAGGCCACCGGCGCGAACTCGTAGAGATCGACGTAACTGTCGCGGGCTTCGGCCAACTGCCACTGCGCGTTGCGAAGCTCCTCGTTCTGCAACTCCAGTTCCACCTGGTGGGTCTGCAATTCATGGACCAGCGATTGCACGTCGTCGGTGGACATCGCGGCAACGTCGGCGCGGGTCTGCGAGCAACTCTTCGGCCCGGCGGCGAAGCGACTGGGGCGGCCCAGGGGCTCTACTCGCCTCATCGCTCGACATGTTGCGGCCCCCACTCGCGACTATTCAACGCGAAGCGAAAAACTCCCGCCCCGACTGTCTGCGTACCAATTCAACGTGTCTTTTTCCGGCAAACCTTACGACGAGGTGCCGTGTGCCTGGTTTGCTGTCATTTCGGTCAGCGCGAGAACGATCATCTTCGCCTCCGTCGGGCCGCGATCGAGCCGGCCGGCGTTCAGGCGGAACGCACGGCGGCCGCGCCGCGCGAATCGTAAGCGATTTCCACGTCGACCACCCCGTTCGTCCGGTGTCTGACTTCGTCCAGCACCTGCTGGGCCGGCGGGCTGCTCCAAAGGCCGTCGCCCAGTTCATAGAGCAACTTTCCGAGAATCTGCCGCCTGGCGACGTGAAAGGCGTCGCAGAACAGCTCATTGACCGACACGATGCGAAAGTCGGTATCCAGGATCACGAGCGGCTCGCGGGCGGTTCGGACGATAACGTCGAAACAGTCGCACAGGGACGCCGCGTCCGTTTCGGCCTGTTTGATCCGGGTGATCTCGACAAAGGTAATGACCACGCCGTCGATGACGTTCTCTGCCGTGCGATACGGCATGATGCGCATCAGGTGCCAGGAGTCGTCGCGGGTGCGGACCTCGGTCTCTTTCGGCGAAGTGCGCACGACGTTCCGGCAATCGTCGATGAAGCCGTCGTAATCCAGATTCGACGCCAAGTGGCTCAACGGCCGTCCGACGTCGGACTGGATGAGGTTGAACAGATCCCTCGCCCGCTCGGTATAGCGTTTTACGTTGAGTTGGCTGTCCAGGAAGATCGTGGCCACCTGGGTGCTGTTCAACAGGTTTTGCATGTCGTCAGTCGTGCGCGACAACTCGTCCACCTTGCCCTGAAGCTCGCTATTAACGGTGTTCAGTTCTTCGTTAAGCGACTGCATCTCCTCCTTGGAAGTTTCGAGTTCCTCGTTGGAGCTTTGCAGCTCCTCGTTGGTGGATTGCAGCTCCTCATTGGTCGACTTCAGCTCCTCGTTCGAGGTTTCCAGTTCCTCGATCGTGCTCTGGAGCGACTCCTTGACGTACTGCAACTCGCCCTCCAATTCGCGCCTCGGGTGGGCTCGTCTTCCGCGGTCTCGCGCCGCGCACCTTCGCCGGCGGCGGCTGTGCGGCGGGCAAGACGGCCACCAGCAGGAGCCCGCGGATAGGTTCGGGTTGATCGATCCAGGAGACCGACAGGTTGACGTAGGCATAGTCGCCGTTCGTCTTGACCCGCAGGTTCGGTCGGTTCACTTCGGTCTTCTCCGCCGCCGCGCGGCGCAGGCCGCTGGCCAGCGGGCGCGCCAACCCCTGGCGGGCCATCTCCAGGATGTTGTAGCGCGGTTGTCCCTCGGTCGGTTCGAGATATTGACCGCTCCGGCCGTGGATGTAAACGATGTTGCCGCGATCGTCGACCACCATGCAGGTCGGGGCGTACTTCCCGATCAGCAGCCGCTCGACCTGAGCAACCGTATGCGATTGCTTGACGTACGGCACCGGCATCCCGGCCGCCTCGACACGATGTTGGACGGGGTCGACTGCAATGTCGATCACCGGATGCACGGGCGTCCGCGTCTCACGGCGGCGGTAGAGCTTCCACTTGCCGTCCAGCGGCTCGAACAGATCGGCATTTGTGCTGATCGATTCCGAAGGGCCGAGGAACAGCAGTCCGCCCGGCCGGAGCGCGTAGTGCAAAATCGGCAGCAGCCGTTTCTGCAACTCCGTGTCAAGGTAGATAAGCAGGTTACGGCAGACGATCAGATCGAGCTTCGTAAAAGGCGGGTCCTTGATGACGTTCTGCGGCGCGAAGACGAGCATCTCGCGGATCTCCTTGCGGACCCGGTAGCTGTTGTCTTCGCGAGTGAAGTAGCGGTCGAGGCGTTCCTTTGAGACGTCGGCCGTGATGCCGCCCGAATAGACGCCTCCCCTGGCAGCGTCGATGGCGCGCACGTCCAGGTCGGTGCCGAAAATCTGCACGTTCAGGTGCCGATTGAGCTTGTCCATGCACTCCCGCAGCACGATGGCCACGGAATAGGCCTCTTCGCCACTGGCACAGCCGGGCACCCAGGCGCGGAACGCCTGGTCCTCTCCGCGGGATTCGATCGACTCGGGCAGGGCCTTCTCGCACAATGCGTCGAAGGCCTGCGGATCGCGGAAGAAGCTGGTCACGCTGATCAGCAACTCGCCGAAGAGCATGTCGATTTCGTGCGGATTCTCCTGTGAATAGCGAACGTAGTCCTGTGGATCCTTGATCTGATGCACGTTCATCCGGCGCTCGATCCGTCGCCGGATCGTTGTCATCTTGTAGCAGGCGAAGTCGTGCCCTGTGCGCCTTCAGAAACTGCAGGATCCGTTGCAGCGGTTCCCTGGGCAGCAGCGGCTGTTCGGCCGCCCGCATTCGCGGCTTCAGATACGGCCCCCGGGTGTAGGCGACCAACTGGTTGGGCATGGACTCGACCGGCAGCACGTAATCGGCCAGGCCCGTGCCCGACGCGCTCGACGGCATCCCGGCATACTTCGCCGACGGCGGCTCCTGCACCATCGCCATGCCCGTTTCGGCCTTGATGGCTCGCATGCCCAGCGTGCCGTCGGTTCCCGTGCCCGAGAGCACGACGCAGATTGCGTGTTCGCGCTGATCGGCCGCCAAGGATCGAAAGAAATAGTCGATCGGCAAATGTGGCGAAAACGTTTCGTCCGGTTCTAGCTCCTGAAGTACGCCGGCTGCAATCGACAACAGCCGGCCCGAGACTCCGACGTAAACGTGGTTTCGCTCGACCTTCAGGCCGTGGCGAGCTTCCACGACGGGCATGGCCGTGACCTTGCCGAGCAAGTCCGGCAGGAGGCTGACGTGGCCGGGATGCTGATGGGTGAGAACGATGAACGCCACTCCGCTGTCGACCGGCATCTTCCCAAAAAATGCCTGCAAAGCCTCGAGCCCTCCGGCCGAGGCGCCGAGGCCAACGATCGGAAATTTTCCGCTGCCATCGGAAGCCGGACCGACGCCCTCGGCTTCCTGCAAGCCGTTGGCCTTTGGCGATTCCGCTTCATCCTCGCCCGGCTGGCGCTCGGCCACCTTCGACTCCACGGCTTTCGCAGTGGGACCGCGGACGCCGCGCTCGCCGGACGATTTCTTCCGGCGCTGGGAAGGACGGCGATTGCTCTTTTTTGCCATTCGAAAGGTTTTCCTGGCCCCCCGTGAGACAAACAGCATTGTATCCGTGATCGCTACTTTTGTCACTGGTCGGAGACCCAAGGGCGAGGGGGCAGAGTTTTGGTTCGAAAATCGCTGCGGAGCAATGATCGGCGATCGCCAGGGCTAGCGAGTCCACGATTTTGGAAAATGACGTTTAGCGGCCGACGGGATTTCGGCCAAAAAGACTCGCCGACGACCGACATTCCATCGGCCGCCAAGCGTCAAGAAGAGTTTGTCGCCGGCAATCCTACCCCTCGCCGCCGTTGGCGGGCAACCGGGCGGGGACGGGAAGCTTGAGCGTGATTTGTGTGCCGCGGCCGACCTCGCTCTGCAGCGTGATGCGGCCGCCGTGCCCTTCGATGATCTTCCGTGTCGTCGGCAGCCCGAGGCCCGAACCGCCCCGCTTCGTGGAAAAGAAAGTGGCAAAGACCTTTTCGCGTGTGGCGTCGTCCATGCCGCAGCCGGTGTCGATCAGTTCGAGTGCCACGCCATCGGGCGTGCCGTAGGTGCGGACCACCAATTGGCCACCCTGGGGCATGGCCTGCTCCGCGTTGATGGCGAGATTCAGAAGGCCGCCATGGAACGCCTCCCGATCCAAAAGCACCGTCGGTAGATTGCCCGACAGGTACTCGACAATCTCGATGCCGGCTTCCTTCGCCTTCGGGCGATAAAAATCCAACACCTGACGAACCTGGGCGTTCAGATCGCTCGGCTGCAAATTGAGCCTGTGGGCCTTGGTGAATCGAAGGAAGTTGTCCAGCAGGTCCTGCAGGCGCCGGCATTCCCGCTCGACCAGTTCGACTTTCTTCATTGCTCGGCGGTCGCGAGGCGCGTCCGACTCGCGAAAATCCTCCGCCAACAACTCCATGTTCATGCAAATGGTCGACAGCGGATTCTTGATTTCGTGAGCCAGGCCGCCCGCCAGCCGCACAATCTCCGTGTACTGGTCGACCAGCCGCTGGTTGAGCGCGTCGCTGTCGAAGCTTTGAGGAACAGGCGGCATAGGAAAGACGACCAATTGGTCATTGCAAATTTGCCACTGCAAATCTAGTAGTTCCAAAGTTGCCCCAATCAGTCATCGTGAGCGCAGCGAAGGATCTCGGTGGCCAAGGAGATTCTTCGCTTCGCTCAGAATGACAATGTCGGGATTTCCTGAAATTTGGAACTACTGCAAATTGGTTATTGCAGCCCCGGCCGGCAACTCCAGGTCCGGCACTGGCCAATTTCAATTAACAAATTTGCAATGACAAATCTTCAACGACAAGCCCGATGTTCCCGATCGCCGCGGTCTACTTACCGTGGCCGCCGTCATCGCCCTTCTGCGCGGCCTGTTCGCGAAGCACGGCCTTGCGGCTGAGCTTGACGCGATCCTGGTCGTCGATGGCGATCACCTTGACCTGCATCTCGTCGCCCACCTTGCACACGTCGGAGACGGCGTTGACGTAGCCGTCGGCCAACTCGCTGATGTGGCACAGGCCGTCTTTGCCGGGCAGGATTTCGATGAAGGCGCCGAAATCCTTGACGCTGGTGACGCGGCCGTCGTAGATGCGTCCCACCTCGACCGACGCAGTGAGCGCCTCGACCCGGCGCATAGCTTCGTGCGCCCCTTCGGCGTTAAACGAGGCGATGGTCACCGTGCCGTCGTCCTCGACTTCGATCATCGCGCCGGTGGCCTCTTGGATCGAGCGGATCATCTTCCGCCCGGGCCAATCAACAGGCCGATCTTCTCGGGGTCGATGTGCGTCCGCAGCAAACGTGGCGCCCACGGCGAGATGTCCGACCGCGGCCGCGAGATGGCAGCCAGCATCTTGCGGAGAATTTCGATCCGCGCCTCGCGCGACTGCTTGAGCGTCTCGCGAACAATTTCTTCGCTGATGCCGTCGATCTTCAGGTCGAGCTGGATGCCGGTGATGCCGTTCTGCGTGCCGGCCACTTTGAAGTCCATGTCGCCGAAATGATCCTCGTCGCCGATGATGTCTGTCAAAAGCACGTAGCGATCCGGTTCCTTGACCAGGCCGACCGAAATGCCGGCCACGGGATTGCTGATCGGCACGCCGGCGGCCATCAGTCCCAGCGTGGCCGCGCAGACGCTGGCCATCGAGCTCGATCCGTTGCTTTCGAGAATGTCGGAGATGACGCGGATCGTGTACGGAAAGGCCTCGGGCTCGGGCAGCACGGGCTTGACGCTCCGCTCGGCCAGGGCGCCGTGGCCGATCTCGCGGCGGCCCGGCCCGCGAATCGGGCGGCACTCGCCCACCGAGAACGGCGGGAAGTAGTAGTGCAGCATGAATTTCTGCGAATATTCCTCGACCAGTCCGTCGACGCGCTGTTCGTCGCGGCCTGTGCCCAGGGTGACGGTAACCAGCGACTGGGTCTCGCCGCGTTGGAACAGCGCCGACCCGTGGACGCGGGGCAGCACGTCCACCTTGCAGGTGATCGACCGGAGCGTCGTATGGTCGCGGCCGTCGGGCCGCGTGCCGGTAAGGATCTGGTCGCGGATGACCCTCGTCTCCAATGACTCCCATGCCGAAGCGAATGCCTCGGGCGTGATCGCCCCTTCGGCCTTCGGATCGGGCATCAACTCGGCAAGGGCCTGTTTCTTCACGGCCGCGACGGCCTCGGCCCGGGCTTGCTTGCCCTCGGTTTGCTTGGCCAAGCGAAGGGCGTCGTAATATTTCGCCCGCAACAGATCGGGCAACTCGCTCGGAGGCGCCACCTCGATATTGCTCTTCACCGTGCCCGCCTTCGTCACCAACTCCTCCTGCATCTCGCAGATTTCGCGGATGACCGCGTGGGCCGCCGCGATCGCCTCGACCATCCGGTCTTCGGGCATTTCACGGGCGAAACCCTCGATCATCAGGATCGATTCCCTGCTGCCGGAGACGATCAAATCCAGTTCGCTTTCCTCGAGCGCGTCGTGCGTGGGAAACGGCACGAATTGGCCGCCGATGCACCCCAGCCGCACCGAAGCGATCGGTCCCTGAAACGGCAGCGACGAGAGCGTCAACGCGGCGGAGGCCCCGTTCATCGCCAACACGTCACCATCGTTTTGCCGATCGCTGGCCAGGACGAAGGCCTGGACCTGCACCTCGTCGCGAAAGCCGTCCGGCCAGAGTGGCCGGATGGGACGGTCCATGAGCCGGGCGGTCAGCGTCTCTTTGGTCGTGGGGCGGCCTTCGCGCTTCAGGAACCCGCCCGGAAACTTGCCCGCCGCGGCGACGCGCTCGCGGTAGTCGCAGGTCAATGGAAAGAAATCGCCCGGCCGTGGCGCCCCGGTGGCCGACGCTACCAGTACGACTGTCTCGCCGTACTGCACTAGACAACTACCGGCGGCCTGTTTCGCCAATTCGCCGGTCTCAAGACATAAAACAGATGCTCCGATTTGCCGTTCGACACGTACTTTCAAGATTCGCTCCTACCTTCTTTTCCTTTTCCGAGTTGTGTGCGCGGCACAAGGGCGCGAAATGCCGACTCGCCGAGCGACGACAAGCCCTGCAAAGCCAGGGGAGGCAAGTCGCGGGCCATTCACCCCCGAATCGCATGCCCCGGCGAATCTCTTGCCGCCGTCGCTTCTGCCAGCCCCTGCCACGGGTGCGCCAGCCGTCTCGCGCTACTTGCGGATTTCGAGACGGCGGATGATGTCGAGGTAACGCTGCGGATCGACCTTTTTGAGATAGTCCAGCAATCGCCGCCGGCGACTCACCAGCATCAGCAGCCCCCGCCGGCAGGCAAAATCACGCTTGTGACCCTGCAAGTGCTCGGTCAGACTGTTAACCCTGGTGGTCAGGATGGCGATTTGGACCTCGGGGGAGCCGGTGTCGGTCTTGCCCCGCTGATACTCCCCGATCAACTCTGTTTTCCGGTCTTTGGTAATAGTCATGTTACCGCGACTGCTGCACCTTGGCGGGCTGGAGATGCTTCTACGGGAAGCACGCTCCTCCTACCGCGTTTACTGCAACTCCTACCTACTGATTGTCACCAACAACTACTAAGCCTATGAGTGTACCAAACGCCGGCGGCAATGCAACCGGGGAAAGATGCAGGAGGACTGCAAAGTCCTGATTTACGTCATTCTGAGCGTAGCGAAGACTCTCCGTGGCATTGCGCAAGCCTCTGCGCGTCAACGAGATCCTTCGCTGCGCTCAGGATAATCGTTCGTCCCGCATATTCGCAAAATGCCACTTTGCAGTTCTCCTGGGGAAAGATGCGTGTCGGCAGACCTGACAACAGGCAGCCAAACGTGCCTGTGAGTTCACAATCCCCACCCGCGGGGGTGGTGCGACTATGTGGAATGCCCCGAAACAGTCGAGCGGCGCAACGGTCAAGACCTCTGCGGTTGACGACATCCAGGCGGATTATGACAATGAGCGCCGCGACGATGCCAGTTTGCGGCCGCACGAGAAACCATCCACCGAGGAGCCTCCTGTCATGAGGACCAAGACTCGCACTGCGAAAACAAAGCAGAGCAAGAAACTAACGCTCAAGGACCGCCTTTCGCAACTGACCCATTATCGCGCGTGCCAGCTTTTGGGGCCCGACGGCCGACAGTTGATCCGCCGCGGGGCGACCTATGAAATCGACATCGACCGCGACGTCTACTTCCGCGGCGATCTGTTTCGGCTGAAGCTGCGCGGCGGCGGCCGGCCGTGGAAAGGACGCCGTGGTGACCATCACCACGATGGCCGAGGCCAAGAACCGGCTGCGTTTCAACTGCACCGCCTGCCAGACGGTGTGCGAGCACATCGGCGCGGCGGTCTCGCTGGTGCTGGAAGAGAAGACGGCCCTGGGGCTGGCCGCCGAGCCCGACGAGCGGCGGCCGCTGGAAACCCTGAGCGAGCAGGAACTGCTCGAGCAGGCCCTTCGCGATCGCCAGGAACGGGCGCAGACCGAAAAGTTCCGCCTGCAGTCGTCCGACCCGAAGCAGCCCTGGGCCGACTACACCGTCACCAGTGCGCTTTCGGGCAAGACCTATCGCGTGGCGCTGCGGGGCGAGGAGCGGGGCGATTCGTTCTGCTCGTGTCCCGACTTCCGCACCAACACGCTCGGCACGTGCAAGCACATCCTGCACGTGCTGCGACCGCGTGAAGCGGCGTTTTCCGGCCTCGGCACGGCGCAAAGCCCTATCGCAACCGCGAGGCCTTCGTCCACGTGCTTTACGGCGAGGAACTGACGCTCCACCTGCAACTGCCCGACCGGCCCGATGCCGAACTGGCTCGAAGGCGGTCGGGCTCGCTGGCCGACGGCCCGATCGACGACGTGCGGCAGTTGGTCGATTGCATGACGACGGCTCGAGCGGCTGGGCCGCAACGTTACGGTCTATCCCGACGCCGAGGAGTTGATCCAGCGGCGGCTGTTCGAGCGGCACATGTCCGACCGGATGGCCGAGATTCGCAAGGACCCGGCCGGCCATCCGCTGCGCAAGGAACTGCTGAAGGTCGAGTTGCTGCCGTATCAACTTGAAGGGATCGCCTTCGCCGCCGGGCGTCGGCCGGGCGATTTTGGCCGACGACATGGGGCTGGGCAAGACGATCCAGGGCGTGGGCGTGGCCGAGATTCTGGCCCGCGAGGCCGGCATCGGCCGCGTGCTGGTGGTCTGCCCCGCCTCGCTGAAATCGCAGTGGCGGAGCGAAATCCACCGCTTCTCCGACCGCACGTGCAGCTTGTCGCCGGCGGGGCCGCCGAACGGGCACGGCAGTACGACAACGACTGCTTCTTCACCGTCTGCAACTACGAGCAGGTGCTGCGCGACATCCTGGCCATCGAGCGCGTCCGCTGGGACCTGATCATCCTCGACGAAGGGCAGCGGATCAAGAACTGGGAGTCGAAGACGGCGCGGGTCATCAAGGGGCTCAAGTCGCCGTTCGCGCTGGTCCTCAGCGGCACGCCGCTGGAGAACCGGCTGGACGAGTTGTACTCGGTGGTCCAGTTCGTCGACGACCGCCGCCTGCCGCCGGCCTTCCGCTTCTTCCATCGCCACCGCGTGGTGGACGAGAAGGGCAAGGTGCTGGGCTACAAGAACCTCGACCAGTTGCGGGAGAACCTGCGGCCGATCCTTCTCCGCCGCACCCGCGAGTCGGTGCTCCAGCAGCTTCCGCCGCGCACGAGCGAGATCGTCCGCATTCCGCCCACCGACGAGCAGATCGAACTGCACGACGCCCACATGCGCACCGTCTCGATGATCGCGCGCAAGGCGTACATCTCCGAGATGGACCTGCTGCGGCTGCAGAAGGCGCTGTTGATGTGCCGCATGTCGGCCAACAGCACGTTCCTGGTCGACAAGAAGCCGCCGGGCTATTCGAGCAAGCTGGAGTACCTCGGCGAGTTGTTCGACGGGCTGTTCGCCGAGCCGGACCGCAAGGCCCTGCTGTTCTCCGAATGGACCACGATGCTCGACCTGATCGAGCCGATGCTGGCCAAGCGCAAGCTGGACTACGTGCGGCTGGACGGCTCGGTGCCGCAGAAGAAGCGGCAGCAACTGGTCAACCGCTTCCAAGACGACCCGCAGTGCCGGCTGTTCATCACCACCAACGCCGGTTCGACGGGCCTGAACCTTCAGGCGGCCAACACGGTGATCAACGTCGATCTGCCCTGGAACCCGGCCGTGCTCGAACAGCGGATCGCCCGGGCCCACCGCATGGGCCAGAAGCAGCCGGTGCAGGTCTACGTGCTGGTGACCGAAGACACGATCGAAGAAAGCCTGCTGGCCACGCTTTCGGCCAAGCACGACCTGGCGCTGGCGGCCTTGGATCGCCGACTCGGACGTGACGCAGGTGGACTTCAAGAGCGGCATCGAGGAGTTGCGGCGGCGTCTGGAGGTGCTGCTCGGGGCCAAGCCCGAAGCGCCGCTGGACGTCACGAAACGAGAGGAGGCCGACGGTCAAGTCGAGCAGTTCGCCGAGCACCGCGATCGCGTGGCGGCCGCGGGCGGCGAGATGCTCGGCGCGGTGTTCAACTTCCTGGGCGAATTGGTCTCGCACGAACAGGCGCAGCCGCCCGCCGAGCCGCTGGTGGCCCAGGTCCGCAACCGCTTGACCGAGTGCGTCGAAGAAGACTCCTCGGGCCGGCAGCGGCTGACGGTCACGTTGCCCGACCGCCGCGTCGTTGGACACGCTGGCCCAGACGCTGGCCCGGCTCATGCTGGCCGGCGGCACGACTGACCCATGAAGTTCACCCTGCACGTCCTCGACCTGCCGTTGCGGCATGCGTTTACGATCTCGTACGGCTCGACGAGTGTACAGAGCACGTTGATCGTCGAGTTGGAGGATCGCGGATGTCGCGGATTTGGCGAAGCGTGGCGCCAACTCGTACTACGGCGTGACCGTGCCGGAGATGGTCGCGCTGTTCGAGCAGCACCGGCCGCAGATCGAGGCCCGGGCGATCGGCGACCCGGCCGAGTTGTGGGAGGAGTTTCGGCCATCTGCTGGGATCGAGCCCCTTTGCCCAATGTGCGCTCGACACGGCCTGCCACGATCTCTGGGGAAAAGTCCAGGGCAAGCCGCTCTGGTCCTTGTGGGGGCTTTCGCTCGATCGCGTTCCCGCCGACCGACTACACGATCGGCATCGACACGATCGACGTGATGGTGGCGAAGCTACAGGAGTTCGCCGGCTGGCCGATCTACAAGATCAAGCTCGGCACGCCCCACGATCTCGACATCGTCCGGGCGCTGCGCCAGCATACCGACGCGGTGTTTCGCGTCGATGCCAACTGCGGCTGGACGGCCGCCGAGACCGTTGCCCTCTGCCTCGGCGCTTCGAGAACTTGGGCGTCGAGTTCATCGAGCAACCGCTGCCGGCCGACGACTGGGACGGCATGGCCGCAGGTCTTCGAGCGGTCGGCGACTGCCGGTTATCGCCGATGAAAGCTGCCGCGTCGAGTCGGACGTCGAAAAGTGTGCGTCGGCCGCTTCCACGGCATCAACATCAAGCTGGTCAAGTGCGGCGGCATGACGCCGGCGCGGCGGATGATCGCCCGGGCGCAGCAATTGGGCCTGAAGGTGATGATGGGCTGCATGGCCGAATCGACGGTCGGCATCTCGGCCATCGGCCCAGTTCCTGCCGCTGTTGGATTACGTCGACATGGACGGCGCCGCTGCTGCTGGCCCAAGACGCAGCCTCGGGCGTCCGCTACGATCGCGGCCGGATCATCTTCCCCGATGAAAACGGCTGCGGCGTGCGGCTGCTCGAACAGTAAACTCTTACGCGATCCATGCCACATTGCCTGGAATCTCGACTTGCCTGAAGCATGGCCGCCGAACCAATGGGCCGACGTGACAGTGATCGTTGCGATCTCCGGCGGCGGTGATAGCGTGGCGCGATTGCGCGCAATGACTGCATTGAAGACCAGCGGCGTCCGGCCGCATCTGTGCCGCACATCTGAATCATCAGTTGCGTGCCGACGCGGACGCCGACGAAGAGTTTGTCGTATCGCTCTGCCGCGACCTGGGCGTGACGTGCGAAGTTGGCCGTGTCGCGGTGGATCGCATGGCGGCGCAGATCCGGCGACGGCATTGAAGCTGCGGCCCGAGCGGCTCGATATGGCTTCCTGGAGCAGACCGCCGGTTGGCTGGGCGCCCGCTTCGTGGCCACGGCCCATACGGCCGACGATCAGGCCGAGACGATTTTGCACCGCATCGTGCGCGGCACGGGCGTTCGCGGCCTCTCCGGCATGGCCCGAGCCAGGCCGCTGGGACATGCGACGTTGATTCGCCCCCTGCTGGGCATGCGCGCCGCGCGAAATCCACGCGTATTTGGACCATCTGCGGCAGCCCTATCGCCACGACCCGAGCAACGCCGACCTCCGCTTCACGCGAAACCGCATCCGCCACGAGGTGATGCCGCAATTGCGACAGCAATTCAACCGCGGCATTACCGACGCACTGCTGCGGCTGGGCACGCTGGCCGGCGAGGCCCAGGCAGTGATCGACGAGCTTGTCGAGGAGCTTTTTGCCCGCTGTGTAACGCTGGAAAGCCCCGCTGTCGCGAGCATTGAATTGGCGGAGTTGCGCGATCGCCCGTCCTACCTGGTCCGCGAACTGTTGATGGCCGTGTGGCGGCGGCAGGGCTGGCCGATGCAGTCGCTGGGCCGCGTGAAGTGGGAGGAACTTAGTCACTAGCGGCCTCGCCAGGCGCACAAGCAGGCGAAACACTGCCCGGCGGCGTGATGGCTTCGGTCGTGGACGGTCGACTGCGGCTGTGCAGGTTGTAGCAGGCACGCGGAGCGTGCCTGCTACAAGGCGTGCCCGCGACGAAACCGCGGTGCAGGGGACAGTCCCATTTTCGCTGACACGAAAATCGGGACCGTCCCCGTGCCACTTTGCTACTTTGGGATTGACATTTTTTGGAGCATCAATATCCTTTGATACATTGAGGGTGGCCGAAGGGATGCGGCCAGGACAACAGCGTCGGGCCAGTGTGTCAGGAGGATATGCTGTTCCGACTGGACGGACCCCGCCTCTAGTAGCAAGAGGCGGGGTTTGTCATTCCTGGGGACCAGCGAAACGTGGTGTCGTACGACGTTGGTCCGGTTCTCTCTATGGAGCTTCGCTGTGACGCCTTTCTCTGACCGGCTGCATGCGGCGATCAGCCGTTGCCGCAATCCCGTGCTGGTCGGGCTCGATCCCCGTGCGGAGAGCATGCCGGAGGGCCTCATTGCGCATGTCGAGCGGAGCGACGCCAGCGCCATGGCCGGCGTCTACGCCGCGTTTTGCCGGGGAGTCGTCGACGTGGTGGCCCCGTTGGTCGGCGCTGTCAAACCCCAGGCGGCGTTTTTTGAGCAACTCGGGCCGGCCGGCATGGCGGCGCTGGCCGAGGTGATCGTCTACGCCCAGGGCAAGGGCCTTTTGGTCATCTTCGACGGAAAGCGGAACGATATCGGCTCGACGGCCACGGCCTACGCCGAGGGGATACTTGGCTCCGGAGGGCAAAGCCCGTGGGGGGCGGATGCGCTGACCGTTAGCCCGTACTTGGGCGACGACAGCCTGCGGCCATTTATTGATGTGGCCGTGAAGCGTGCGGCCGGCGTGTTTGTGCTGGTCAAAACGTCGAACGCCGGAAGCGGCATGCTTCAGGACCTCGCGGCCGAAGGCAAGCCGATTTATCGCCACGTGGCCGAATGCGTCGAGAGCGAGGCGGCCCGGACCGCGGGCAGTTGCGGCTACGGGGCGGTCGGCGCCGTCGTCGGCGCAACGTATCCGGCACAGTTGGCCGAGCTTCGGACCCACATGGCCCACACGTGGTTTCTCGTGCCGGGCTTTGGCAGTCAAGGAGGCACAGCCAAGGACGTGGCGCCGGCTTTCGACGCCAACGGCTTCGGAGCGATCATCAACAACTCCCGCGGCATCATCTTCGCCCACAGCCGCAAGCCGTACTCCGAGCGCTATGGGGCAAGCCGCTGGCAAGAGGCGGTCGAGGCCGCCGCCCGAGACATGATCGACCAGCTTCGTGCCGAAACGGCGGCCGGAACGCTATGACGCTCTGTCGAAGGCCGCCCGTCTGCGCTCCTTGTGGAGGAGCATCGTGCGCCCTACAATCTCATGCTGGTTCGTGTCCTACCGAAGCTTCAGCGCCACGGGAAATTGTAATATGCCACGCCGGTACGTCAGCGAGTTGGGCCATCAAGAGGCAATCGACGAGGTATTTGTCGCCACGGACAAGCAGCTCCGCCCCAACCGCAACGGGAACCTGTACCTTCAGCTCGACCTGTCCGACCGCACCGGCTCGATCGCCGCCCGGATGTGGAACGCCAACGAGACGCTCTACAAGTCATTCGACAACGGCGACTACGTCCACGTCGAGGGAACGACGCAGCTTTACCAGGGCCATGCAGATGATCGTCACGCGGCTTCGCAAGGTCGATCCGGGCGAAGTCAACGAGGACGACTTCCAGCCGCTGCCGGCCGTCGAGGTCGACCAGCTCGTGCTGCGGCTCGGCGAGATGCTTCGCGGCATGGACGATCCGTCGCTGCAAGCCTGGCCGAGTGCTTCCTGCTGGACGAGGCGTTCATGGCCAAGTTCACCCGGGCGCCGGCCGGCATGAAGAACCACCACGCCTATCTCGGCGGGCTGCTGGAGCACATGGTCAACCTGATGGAGGTCGTCGTGCGGGTCGGCCCCTGCTATCCGCAGATCAACCGCGACCTGCTGCTGATGGGGGCGTTTCTGCACGACATGGGCAAGGTCGACGAGCTGGCCTATCGAGCACGGCTTCGCCTACAGCGACGAAGGGCAACTGGTCGGCCACCTGGTCATGGCCGTGGCCTGCTAGACCGGAAGGTCGCGGAGGCCGAAAGAGCTCTCGGGCGAGCCGATCCCGCGGGAAACCGTCTTGCGGCTGAAGCACATGATCGTCAGCCACCACGGCGAGTACGAGTTCGGCAGCCCCAAGCTGCCCATGACGCTCGAAGCCGTCGCCCTGTGCTACCTCGACAACCTCGACGCGAAGCTCAACTCGTTCGCCCAGCAATTGCGGACGACCCGAACGTCGACAGCCCCTGGACCACGTACAATGCGAACCTGGAGCGGAAGCTGTTCAAGGGCCGCAAGCGAAAGGCGGAAAGCGGACTCGCACAAGAAGGTAGCGATTAGAAGTCGTCCCATGATGAATTGCTCAATTGCGGTGACGTGCCCAGAACACAGTCATGGGCATGGAAACCGGCGTACCACGCCCTTCACTATGCCGCAGGGTCGTGCCACCTTGTCGCCGCCAAATTGTGGCGGCAATCGTGATCCATGAATCAACTCGAAGAAGCGATCCTCGAACTCGTCGGTGCGCCCGGCTATCGGCCGGTCAAGCCGCGGGTGATCGCCCAACAACTGAAGGTCCCAAAAGACCAGGCCGTCGACGTGAAGCGAGCGATCAAACGCTTGGTCCACGGCGGGCAACTCGGCTACGGCTCGAACCACCTGGTCGTGCCCGCCTCCGCGAAGTCGGCTCAAGAGGAGCCGGCTGATGGGCGTGTTTCAACGCACGCAGAAGGGGTTCGGGTTCGTGCGCCTGGCCGGCGCGACGCGACTTCCGGCGAGCGAAAGACGTCTACATTCCGGCCGATCGTGCGGGCGACGCCGCCACCGGCGACACGGTAGCGGTGCAGTTGAAAAAGCCACGCCCAGGCGATCCCGGCCCGCGAGGCGAAATCGTCGAGATCCTCGAGCGCCAGACGCACCAGTTCGTCGGCACGTATTTCGAGTGCGGCGGGGCGGCGTATGTGCAGATCAACGGCGCCCTGTTCGCACAGCCAGTCTTCGTCGGCGATCCCGGGGCGAAGAATGCGCGGGTCGACGACAAGGTCGTCATCGAGATGATCCGCTTTCCGTCGCCGCTGTACGACGGCGAAGGGGTTATCACCGAGGTGCTTGGCCCGCGAGGCAAGCCGGGCGTCGACACGCTGTCGATCATCCGCGAGTTCAACCTGCCCGACCATTTTGCCGAGGACGCGTTGGACGAGGCCCGGCGACATGCCGACAGCGTTCGACGAGGCCATTGGCCAGCGGACCGACTTCACCGGCGAGACGATCGTCACGATCGACCCGGCCGACGCGCGGGATTTTGACGACGCCATTTCGCTTGAGCGGCTGGACAACGGCCACTGGCGGCTGGGGGTCCATATTGCCGACGTGTCGCACTTCGTGCGGCCGAGCACGGCGTTGGATCGCGAGGCGCCTGGATCGGGCCACGAGCGTTTATCTGCCCGATCGCGTGATTCCGATGCTGCCGGAGCTGATCTCCAACGGCTTGGCGAGCCTTCAGCCCGGCAAGATCCGCTATACGAAATCGGCCGTCCTGGAGTTCACCGCCGATGGGCTGCGCGTTGTCGACCGAACTGCACTCGGCCGCCATTCGCAGCAGCGAAGCGGCTGACGTACGAGCAGGTGGACGCGTTTCTCGCCGACCGCGACGGCATCGCGCCGCAAGCTCGGCGGCAAGGTCTGCGATCTGCTCGACCGGATGCACGCGCTGGCCATGACGCTCCGCAAGCGGCGGCTGGCCAACGGGGCGCTCGAACTGAGCATGCCCGAGGTCAAGGTGGAACTCGACAAGCAGGGCCGCGTGACCGGCGCTCACGTGGTCGGAAAACACCGAAAGCCACCAGATCATCGAGGAGTTCATGTTGGCCGCCAACGAGGCGGTGGCCGAAACGCTCCGCGACCGCAGCCTGCATTTTCTGCGCCGGATCCACCAGGCGCCTAGCCCGCAGAAAATCCAGTTGCTCGAGGAGTTCATGACGGAACTGGGCTACCAGAGCGAGGGCCTGCAGAGCCGTTTCGAGCTGCAGAAGCTGCTGGAGGCATGCCTTGGAGCGAGCCCGAGCGGCATGCCGTCCATTTTGCCGTGCTCCGATCGCTGCAACAGGCCGTCTACAGCCCCAAGGACGAAGGCCACTACGCCTTGGCCAGCGAGTGCTATTGCCATTTCACCTCGCCGATCCGCCGCTATCCCGATCTGACGGTCCACCGGCTGGTCGACGCCATTCTGCGCAAAGTCGAAGCCGCGGAACGACTACGACGAGCTGGTCGTCCTCGGGCCGGCACTGTTCCGACCGCGAGCAGCGGGCCGAGGCGGCCGAACGCGATTTGACGAAGCTCAAGCTGCTGGCCTATCTCAGCACGCGGATCGGCGAAGAGATGGATGCCGTGGTGACCGGCGTGGAGAGCTACGGCATCTTTGTCCAGGGGATCGAGCTGCCCGCCGAAGGGCTCGTTCGCGTCGAGGCATTACGCGACGACTACTACCGCTTCGATCGGGCGACGCATACGCTGGCCGGCCATCGCGCAGGCAATAGCTATCGGCTCGGCGACTTGCTCCGCGTGGCCGTGGCGCGGGTCGACTTGGATCGCCGCGAATTGGATTTCCGGCTGGTAGCACACGAAAAATCAAGGCCGAAGCGACTTGCAAAGCACTCCAAGAGCACAAAGAAACCGACCGGGCATGCCGCCCGAGGGCGAAAGACCCCGAGAGGAAAGGGCGTTTAGGAGCACGAGTATCGAGAGAAAGGCAGGCGCAAATACGCCAAGGCGCAGAGACGATCAGAAACGGCCGGTTTTCCTAAGAATCCGGCGGCATGCGTAGTGTTTTTTCACGCAGTCACTTCATTTGCTCCTTGTTTCCGCTGTGCGTCTTTGTGTCTTTGCGTGAGATTTCTGAGCGGCGCTCGGCATAGATGCCGGCGTCTCCCAGCTTCGCTATAATGGCGGACGTGGCCGCGGAGCAAACGCCGTGGCCGATTGGCTGGGATTCACGTTCCACTGCAACCTTGGGTACAGGAGGCTGGCCATGATTCGTTCCTTCCCACACCGACGTTTTTTAATCCTCGTGGCGGCGCTGGCGCTTGTGGCAGTTGGCGAAACAAGCCGAGCCTCGCCGGAAGGACGGGGTGCCTATGCCCGTCTTGATGCTTCGTTTGAGTTGCCCGGGCTTAGCGGTAATCCGTACGACTACACCGAGAATGACGTGCAGGTGGCCTTTGCGCGGCCGGACGGCAAACGCGGGATGATGCCGGCGTTCTTCGACGGCAATACGACCTGGCGCGTTCGCTACACGCCAGATCTGCCGGGCCGCTACACGATCGCCGAGGTGGCGTTCAACGGCCACGCGGTCGAACCGAAAAACCTCAGCCGCCGCGAGTTCACAGTCTCGGGGAAGCCAACTCCGGGCTTTGTCCGCATCAGCGCCGACGGCAAGCGTTTTGTCTTTAGCGACGGCGAGCCGTATTATCCGATGGGATGCGACATCGGCTGGAGTGCCCGGTCGCTCAGCGTGCCCGACTATATGACGCGTCTTGGCCAGGCCGGCATCAACTGGTCGCGCGTTTGGATGTGTCACTTCGACGATCGGAACCTGAACTGGTCGCGGACCAAGGCTTTGCCGCTTGGCGATTTGCGGCTCGACGTGGTGCGCAAGTGGGATGCGATTGTCGAAGCCGCCGAGAAGCAGGGCATCTACTTCCAGTTCACGTTGCAACATCATGGGCAATTTAGCGTCGACACCGACTCGAGCTGGCGACGTAACCCGTGGAACAAGGCTAACGGCGGGTGGCTCGAATCGGCGGCCGATTTTTTTACCGACGCCCGCGCTGGCATTGACCCGGGCCAAGTACCGTTACATCGTCGCCCGCTGGGGCTATTCGCCGGCGGTGATGGCCTGGGAGTTGTTCAACGAGGTGCAGTACACCGTCGGCGCTAAGAAGCGGCCGGAAACCGTTTCCCGCTGGCACAGCGAGATGGCGGCCTTTTTGCGCCAACAAGACCCGTACCATCACCTGGTAACAACCAGTTCCGACCTGCGGTTGGACATCTGTGCGCGACATGGACTACTACCAGGTCCACACCTATCCGCCCGATCCCCTGGTCGGCATCGCCGCGATGGTGGCGCACAAGGTGGACAAGCCGATTTTCATCGGCGAGATGGGACCGACTGTCCAGGGCAGCATCGGCCTGCACCATGACGACGGTCGATATCTGCACCCGGCGCTCTGGGCCGGTCTGATGAGCCCGATGCCTGGAGCCGCTCAGTATTGGGAGTGGGACACCGTCGAGCAGTTCAATCTCTACCCGCATTTTGCGCTGCGTCGGCGTTTCTCAAGGCGTCGCACATGGGCGATATGTCCAACATGCGCACGGTTCACGCGACGGTGGAGACTCCTGAGCGCGGCACACTGCGAACTTCGCCGGTGGCTGGCTGGGGCATCGGCAACCGGTCCGAGGTCACGGTGCAGCCCGATGGTGAAGTCCCCGGTATCGAGCAGATGCAAGAGATGCTGCACGGGAAGAACAACCGGCGGTATCCCTGCGTTTTTACCTTCCACGTCGATTACCGCAAGCCCGGCCAGTTCACGGCGCGGACCACCTATGCGTCCAAAAACGGCGCGAAGCTCGCGCTGTCGGTCGACAACATTGTGGCCGCTCAATACGAATATCCCCCCGCGAGGCGCGAGACGAAAGCCACGGCCGTCCTGGTCGCGCAGGTTCCCGCTGGCAAGCACGACGTGAAGCTGGCCAATACAGGAAAGGACTGGGCGCTGGTCGACGGCATCGAGTTGTCGGACTATGCGCCGGCGTTAGGGGCGGTCGGTAAGAGCAACGGGGACTACGCGGTCTTTTGGGTCTATCACCGTCCGGACCCGTCTCCGACTGCCAGCGGCACGCTGGTCGCGCCGGGTTTGGCCGAAGGCAGTTACACGGCCACATGGTGGAATACCTATGAGGGCAAACCGCTTGGCAAGGCACAGGTCGAAGTGAAAGCGGGACAGCCGCTACGACTGGCCACGCCCCCGGTGGCCCGCGACGTTGCGGTGTGGATCACCCGCGCAGAGTAGCCACTCAAACTCTCAGAACTCCGTCCGGCGGAAGGCGCGGAAGCCGAGCCACAGGGGAACCAGCGTGGCGATGGTACCCAGCAGTGCGCTGCCGGCAATGCCCGCAACAAGCCACACGCGTACCCACGGCTGCACGCTGAAGCCGGCGACCTCGAGGTACGGCGCGGACAGGTAAAAATGCATTGGCAAGGCGGTCAACAAGACCGTCGCCAGGATGTACAGGGTGCTGATGACCAGGCACAGCGTTCCGCCAAACCCCGCGGCAATCCGCGAAGGCGACTGCTGGCGGAAGTCTGGTAAGCACGCACCCAGCCCGACGGCGATGCCGGCAAGCCCCAGGCACAGTAACAGACACGTCATCTGGTGACTGGCCAGCACCAGCGGCGAAACGTTGAGCATCGAGTCGCTCAACAGCACGAGGGTCGTGCAGGGGATAATCGAGCCGCCGGTCGCGAAAACGAACTTGCTCCAAAGAATCGCCTCGCGCCGCATCGGGAGCATGCCGAGAAACCAGAACCGCTGGCCTTCCAGGCTGACCATCGGGAAAATGAACCGCGTAGTGAAGGTCGACAACAACAGGCCCACCACAGAGAGGTTTAGGAAGCTGACCATGTTCACCCAGCCGGCATAGTTGATGTCGTAGGTGAAGCGGCGAATGTTGGAGAAGTAGATCGCCAACAGCCCGAGGAATATCAGAAACTGGGACCATTGCAAAGGGTCGCGGCGGAACAGGCGAAGGTCCTTGATGACCATCAATCGCACGGTCGCAGGCAGCGGCCGCATCGCCGCCGCGAGGAAGCGATCGAAGAGCCCGGCACGGGCGCGCTTGCGCCGGCGGAGGCGCCCGTAGAGGCCGCTATACGACTCACGGTAGATGCGCCCGGCCGTCCACAGCGCCAATAGCCGGAAGAAGAGCGCGTTGGAAATCATCAGCGTCAAGAACAGAACGCTGTCCGACCATTCGCCCGTCGAAGCGTCCAGCAACCCCGAACTCAGCCACCAACTGGGCAGCAGGCGTTGCTCGGAGAACTGCAGGCGGCCGAGGATTTCCTGGAACCAGCCGGGGGTGAGCAGGTCGTTCGCCGGACCGAACAGCAACGACCAAGCCAAGTAGATCGCCGTCGCTAACAGGAGCACGCCGATGCCGGCCAGCACCGCCCTGCGACGTTGCGGCACGCACCGCACCACGCCCAGGCAAACGATTCCTCCAAAGGCCACCGGAATGTAGACAAATGCGACCAGGTATGGCAGCAAGAGGGCGTAGTAATACCATGGGGCCTTCTCCACCAACCCATAGGCCAAGAGCATGGGACTGCCCAAGAGGACGAATCCCCAACTCGTCAGAACGATCGCCTCCTGAAACTTGTGCAGAAACACCCGCTCGATGCGCGGGAATCGTCAGCAGCAGCGTCATCTCGTCCGTGCAATACAGAAAACCGTACAGGATGATGCCCGAGGAAAAGACGAGCATCACCATCAAGGCGACGAAGAACGTGCCGAACATTGCGCCGATGGCCCGGGCATGGGTCTCCGGGTGGGGAATGGCCAATTGCAGGAAGGTGAAACCGTCGATGAACATCCACAGCATGCCGCCCCAGAGGAACGATGTCAGCACGACGATCAACGCCACGCGCAAGCGGGCTTCACTCAGCGCCTTCTGCAGACTGGTCCGCAATCTCCGATAGCGCATCCGCCCAAACGCCCGCGCCTCATCCTGCGGCCTGATCAGACCAAGCGGCGGCGGTGTAACGGAAGTCGATTGCATGGATACGCGAATGCAAGTCGTGGTTGCGCTCAGGGACGTGTGACCCCGTCATGGCGCTGAAGGCCGATCTTCCCATCCCCGTTTTGCCCGGCGTCTCCTTCCGTCAACTGCAGGAACAACGGTTCGAGCGACCTATGCGATGAGGCCAACTCGCGCTGCAGTTCGGCGACGGTGCCCAGAAAGTGCAGCCGTCCATGGTGCATGATTCCGATGCGGGTCGCGATCTCTTCCGCGATCGCCAGCGTGTGGGTAGACATGAAAACGGCCGCTCCAGCCGCCGACTGCGCCCGAAGCCGGTCCTTGGCCACGCGCACGCTATAGGGGTCCAGCCCGACCATCGGCTCGTCAATCACCAATACCGACGGGTCGTGCAGAGCGCCGCGGCGAACGCCAGGCGCTGTCGCATACCGTGAGAGTAGGTCTCGGTAAGGTCGTCGAGAAAGCCCTCCAATCGGAAGTTGCGGGTCTCGCGTTCGATCGCCTCGTCGGCGTTCTCCAGACCCCGGATGGCGGCGGCGAACCGGAGAAACTCGCGGCCGGACAATTTGTCGTAAAGGAACGGCTCTTCCGGCACGTAGCCGACGGCGCGGGCGGCGCGTTGGGCCTTGTCCGAAACGTCATGGCCGCATACCCGCACGTTTCCCGCCGTGGGCCGCAGCAGTCCGGTGAGCATCTTGATGGCGGTCGTCTTGCCGGCGCCGTTGGGCCCCAACAGGGCAAACAGTTCGCCCGGCGGAACGCTGAGCGTCAGGCCGTCCACCGCGATTGTGGAACCATACGTGCGCGTGACGTCTTCAAATTCAATCATGGTCCTCCACCCGGTAGTCCCTGGCCATAATCCACCAATTCTCCCCGGCAGCGTTGATCAATTTTATCGCCTCCTCATCCGTGAGACGGTCGAAAGTGATGGCCGAGTCGAACAGCAGGATTCGCTGTCTGAGCACGGTGCCGTCGCGGCGCACCCAGAGCTGCCCGCGCGGCTTGTCGTCGACGGTCGCGCCGCTGACGTGATCGCCGCGGTAGACTACCCGCCAGCATGCTTCGATACGACCGTCCCAATACGTCGGCCGCAGACTTTCGACCGTGGCATGAATGATTTCCAACGGATTCTTGGCCGGCAGGAGTGGACTGTAGATCGGCACCGTCCAGGTTTGGCCGACGCGGAGGCCCGGCAACTGGGTCTGCGGCGTCAGCGCGTCGCACAGCAGCGCGTCGGGCGGTAGAAAGCTCTCGTTCAACAGCACCGTGGCGCCGCTCTGCACCATCAGTTGCAGTTGCCGGCCTTCGACGGTTCCCCGCACGCGCATCACCTCGTCGAGCGGATCGAGGCGCACGGCCGACTCGAATGCCACGAGATGTCCCAGGGCATCGATGGTCACCACGCTGCGGGCTTCCAGGCCGAGCCCGTCGATCGGCTCAATCAGGCGCGAAAACGTGGTCAGCCAACCCTTCATCATGTCTTTCAGCGGGAGCCGGTCGAAGTGTACGCGACCGTGGATTTCCGTCAACCCCGACGGCTGCGACGCGGTTTCGCTGATTGCCCAACCGAGCCGCTGGCCGTTGCATATGATCCGCCATCCCACCGTGGGGCTCTGCTCTTGGGCCGCGACGATCTTGGCGGTATTCGGCGGCTCGCCAACCAATAGCGACGGCAACATCTTCTCGGTGACCAGCCAACTCATCGTGGCCAGCCACAAAGCTACGACCGCCGCGTTAAACCATCGACTGTGCATGACGAAGAGAATCGGGCGCTGGGGTCAGACATCGGCGACGCCACGGACACGGGAAAGACACGAGCAACCAATCACGTCACTCTTGTCACTCGGGGCTCGCGCCTGTCGGCGCACTTACACAAATCATTCTAGCACGTCTCGACAAGAAAGGCATCTACCCTAGCCCCTCCAGCTTGCCGAACGTCCGCGAAATCTCGCGGCAATCGACGTTGCGGTAAAACAGCGTTTTGCGGATGATACGCGCCGTTGACGACTGTCCCAACTCTCGTGTCAGCAAAAGGTGGGATTGTCCCCCTGGACTCGGGCTCGGCCGTAACGAATTCGCTTGGAGGCGCCATCGTGCTAAGACGCTTGGAAACCGTTGGAATCCTGTTGCTGCTGATTGTGGCAGGCTGCAGTCGCAGCGGCGACGCCAGCAAGGCTACGACGGCCTCAATCAACGGCACAGAGGCAACCGATGGCAGCCAGGGACCGTTGCTGCAGACGCAGCCGTCCGACCCTCAGCACCCGGTGGTCCAGATCGCAACGTTGCTGGGCGACATTTCGGTCCGGCTGGACGCCGACAAGTCGCCTACGACCGTCACCAACTTCCTTCGGTACGTTCGTGACGGCCACTACGACCAAACCATCGTTCACCAGGTCTTCCGGGACCATGGCTTTCTTGCCGGCGGCTATGGCACGAACCTGGTCGAGAAGCCGACGCAGACGCCGATCCGCAACGAAGCCCGCAATGGTCTGAAAAACCGGCGTGGAACCCTTGCCATGGCCAGGCTGCCCGATGCGACGGACAGCGCCACGAGCCAATTCTTCGTCAACGTGACCGACAACCCGTCGCTGGACTATCGGGATGAAACACCCGAGGGCTACGGGTATTGCGTGTTTGGCGAGGTCACACAGGGACTGGACGTCATCGACCGCATCGCTGCGTCGCCTGTCCACGACACGCCGGCGTTCGACCGCACGCCTGTCGAGCAGATCGTGGTCAGGTCCATTCGCCTGTTGCGCTGAAGCAGCAGGCAGATGTAGCAGGCACGCGCCGAGTGCCGTCGTCTGAACGCAGTTCTCTCGTAACGCAAGGCCGCGACACGCGGCGCGTGCCTGTTGCTGTTGTGCCTGCTATCGAGACTGCTTTTCGGCCAACTTGGGCTTTGCGGCGGCGCGCTCGAGATAATCCAGCAGCATGGCCATGGTGTAGATGCGCCCGGTTGGAGCGTTGAAGTCCTTTCCATCTGGCGCATTCGAGAGTTGGCGGCCCAGTGCCTTTCCACCCGGCGTGGTCGTCATATACTGGATCAGTTCATCGCCGCCAGGACCGCGGATCAGGTCGCGGACCGTTTGCTGGCCAAGCGGCAAGCGGCTAAGCCGATCGAGGCGATCGTAGGCCCGGGGCAGCGATGCGATCCGCTGCATGAATTTCTCGCCGTTTGGAGTCCGCAATTGGCGAACAAGAAACTCATCCGGCGACGGCACCTTTGCGAGGACCTGTTTCACGTCGACCGAGATGAGCTTCTTCCGCCGAAGCTGGGCCAACAGCGGGGCCACGTCGTCACGCGTGATCAGGTCGGTCGGCAGAAGATCGAGTTGCTTCTCACAGTATTGGGCAACGGCCCTCTGCAGCTCGGACAGCTTGGCGGTCGCCTTGCCACCGGGTTTCTCGCCAGCCGGAGTGGCCGCCAGGGCCAGGTTGACCATGGCAGCAAGTGCCGACAAAGCCACGAGCATCATCGAAGACGATGCCGGCATGCGACTCGTCCGTAACTGTCGTGATGGTGGAACTGCGAGAATGCCGCCAACGGGCCCTCCCTGCAAGTATAGCCTGCTGCATCCCCTTTCTTCGACGCCTCGCAGAGGGCGCAAAGGCCGCAGCTTCACTTCGCGTAACCCGGACCGGCGTGTTGCGATTGACAGAATCGGAGCGGTTGCGATAATCGATAGTCGCGGAAGGGCGTCCATTGCCGGTGAGGAGGTCTGGCCATGTCAAGCGCTATGTACTTCGTCCAGGAATGCCCGACCTGTGGTCGGCGACTGCAGATCCGTGTCGAGTACCTTGGCAAGAGACTTGTATGTCGGCACTGCCAGGGAAATCTCATGGCAGCCGACCCGGCGGCGCATCGCGACGGTGCCGGTTCGACGAGCGAATTGCTTCGCCGGGCCGACGAGTTGTTGGAGTCCGCCGCTCAACGGACCCAGTCGCCGCGCAACTGCCCGCGGTGACGGTCAATGGCTGAGTGCCGCAAGGTCGGCAAAGAATCGCGGGTACGTCTTCTCGACGCACTTAGGGTCGCGAATGACGACGCCGGGGACCGCCAAGCCGACCAGCGCCAGGCTCATCGCCATCCGGTGATCGTCATACGTGTCGAGCGTGGCGCCTTGTAACGTTCGCGGCGCGATCGTCAATCCGTCGGCCCGCTCCTCGACCTCACCGCCGAGCTTGCGCAGCTCGACCGCCATCGCGTGAATACGGTCCGTCTCCTTGTGGCGGATGTGACCTACGCCGCGGATCGTCGTTGGCCCTTTGGCAAACATCGCCACGGCGCCGAGCGTCTGAACCGTATCGCTAATCGCATTCATGTCGGTGTCAATGCCGTGAAGCGGACGGCCGACGACGGTAATCCGTTTGTCGTCGTAGCGGACCTCGCAGCCCATCCGCTTTAGACGGCCGCAAAAGGCGACGTCGCCCTGGAGGCTGTTTTCTGAAAGGCCCTCGACGGTGACTTCGCCCTGGGTAATCGCTGCCGCCGCGAAAAAGTAGCTTGCCGCCGAGGCATCCGGCTCGACGGCGTAGTCGCGTCCACGATACGGTTGTGGAGCTACGACGACAAAGCGGTCCGGCCCGGGTGCTTCGACCACAACGCCGAACGATCGCATAACCGCCAGCGTCATGGCAACATAGGGCCGCGAGACCAGTCCGCCCTCGACGAGCAACTCCACGTCGGCCGCCGCACAGGCAGCAGCCATCAGCAGGCCGCTGAGAAACTGGCTGGAAATGTCGCCCGAAACCGTGGCACGGCCGCCGCGCAAGCCGCTTGCCCGTATGATGACGGGAGGGAAACCGTCTGTCAGTTCGGACACGACCTGGCCGCCAAGCTGGCCGAGGCGCCGCCAGCAGGTCGCCGATCGGCCGTTGGCGCATCCGCGGCGTGCCATCAAGCCGATAGACGCCGTGGCCTGTCGCCAGCAACGCCGTGAGGAAGCGGAGCGTCGTGCCGCTGTTGGCAACGTACAAGTCTGCCTGGCCGGCCGGAAGGTTGCCGCCGCAGCCGCTTACCGCAATCGCCTGACCGGCGGCGTCATGCTCGACGGCGATGCCCAGCTTCCGCAGCGCCGCAACCATCACGCGAGTATCTTCGCTGTCGAGCGCGCTGCTAAGACGCGAACGCCCGTCGGCCAGCGCGGCGCACACCAGGGCCCGATTGGTAAGGCTCTTCGATCCCGGCGGGCGGACAGTCGCCCGCAACGGGCCGGTCGGTCGCATCTCGATAGCATTGGACATGGCAGCCATTATAGGCCGTCACGGTTGCGCGTAGTAGCAGGTCCAATGTAGCAGGCACGCTTTGCGTGCCGTTGCCAAAGACGTTTCGTCCATCCCAGCTAACGGCACTCGGAGCGTGCCTGCAACTTCGTGCCCCTTGCCTGAGCCGGCCAATCCGTTCTAATGCTACGTCATGGAATCTTCGCTATCGTACGAATTTCTCGCCCCGCCGCAGATTGTGTTCGGTTGGGGGCGACGGCAGGAGGTCGGGCACGCTGGGCCGCACGTTGGGTCGCCGGGCGTTACTCGTGTGCGGCCTGCCGGACGCGGTTGACCGAGCGAGTGATGGCAGACCTCTCGGCCGCGCTCGAGGCCGAGGGCGTCGAGACTCTGCCGCTGGCCACGCTGCTCCACGAGCCGGAAGTGGCCGACGTCGACCGCGTGGCCGCCGAAGTCCGCACGGTCATGGCAGAAGGCGATTTTTTGCTGGCCGTCGGCGGCGGCGCCGCGATCGACCTGGCCAAGGCCGCCGCGGCCATGGCCACCAATCGCCAAGGCGACACGGTCAAAGACTACCTCGAAGGACGTCGGCCGGGGGCTGAACATCGACCGGCCGCCGCTGCCGGTGCTGGCGATGCCCACGACGGCCGGCACGGGCGCCGAGGCGACGAAAAACGCGGTCATTTCGTCGCTACGACCCGCGCGTTCAAGAAAAGCCTTCGCGACGATCGGCTGGTGCCGCGGATTGCACTGGTCGATCCCGAGCTGACCGTGAGCGTGCCGCCGCCGGTCACGGCCGCCAGCGGCATGGACGCCATCACGCAGTTGATCGAAAGCTATGTGTCGCGCAAGCGCGCAGCCGATTCCGCGGGCGTTGGCGTGCCAGGGACTGAAGCTGGCCGTGCCGGCGATTGCCGAAGCGGTGGACAACGCCGACGTCGCGGCCTGCGCGCGAAGCGATGTCCCATGCGGCGCCTGTTGTCTGGCATGGCGCTGGCCAACTCGGGGCTGGGGATGGCCCACGGCGTGGCGGCCGCCTGGGGTCGCACTGCCGGGTGCCGCACGGTGCGGCCTGCGCCGTCGATGCTGCCGGCCGCCATTCGGGCCAACCTGGACGTTGCCAGGTCCGACTTCGCCCGGTTGGACCACTTGCTTTTCGGCGGCAGCGCCAAGACGCCGCACGAGGCCGCGGCCGAGTTCTCGGATGAAATCGAAAAGCTCTGCGACCGCGTCGGCGTGCCGCGGCGGCTTGGCGACGTCGGCGTGACGCGCGAGCAGATCCCGGCGATCGTCAAGGACTCGCGCGGCAGCAGCATGAGCGGAAATCCTCGCGAACTCTCCGACGAGGAACTGACCAGGATTCTGGAGGAGTTGTTGTAAGTAGAGGAACTGCTCATGATTCTCTCCGCCGGCCTGACGCCCGCTTGGCAGCAGATCATGATCTTCCACGGCTTTCGCTACGGCGAGGTCAACCGCGCCTGTGAAGTCCATTGGCACGCGCAGGGCAAGGCAATCAATGCGGGCATTGCCGCGCATCATCTCGGCGGCCCGAGCCTGACGCTCTCCACGGTGGGCGGCGCCGCCACTGGCGCAGATCGACCGCGAACTGGCGGAGCTTGGTGTTCCGCGGCGTTGGATCACGACCGAGGCGCCGACGCGCGTGTGCACGACCATTCTCGACCGCGCCACCGGCACGATGACCGAATTGGTCGAAAACGGCAGACCGCTTCGGCCCGCCGAATTGGACGAGTTTCGCCGGGCATACGCCGAAGAAGCGGCCAAGGCCGCCGTTGCCGTCATCGCCGGTTCGCTGCCATCCGGTACGCCGCCGACGTTTTATCGCCAGTTGCTGGCCGAGACACCCTGCCCGGCGGTGCTCGATTTCCGCGGCGAAGGGTTGCTCGCGGTGCTGGACCTCAAGCCGCTGGTAGTAAAGCCGAACCGCGAAGAGCTGGCCCAAACTGTCGGCCACCCGATTGACGACGACCAGGCGTTGATCGATGCGATGCGGTCGCTCAACCGGCGCGGTGCCCAGTGGGTAGTGGTCACACAGGGCGCCGGACCGGTCTGGATCACCTCGGCCACCGAGACCTATCGTTTCGAGCCGCCGCCGGTCGACGAGATCGTCAATCCGATCGGCAGCGGCGACGCGCTGGCGGCAGGCGTTGCCTGGGGCATCCGGCAAGGGCGGACCATGGTCGACGCCGTCCGCGTCGGCATCGCCGCCGCCGCCGACAACCTTTGCCGGCTGGAAACCGGCCGACTCGATCCCGTGTGGGTACAGCGGCAAGCGGCCGAGGTGCAGGTTCACCCAGCATAACAGCGACACTTGCAGGCGGG
This sequence comes from uncultured Planctomycetaceae bacterium, assembly GCA_963789525.1. Lineage (GTDB taxonomy): Bacteria > Planctomycetota > Planctomycetia > Pirellulales > Thermoguttaceae > CAVXFB01. Next base: position 63,530 of record CAWBLA010000002.1, on the reverse strand, counting down.
CCGTCCAGGCGGTAGGTTATCTCTAGGCATTGTATTCTGCGATGCGGCATACCGTTTCGCCCGTCGCACCGTGTTGTTCGACCTTCCTTAGGAGCTTTCATCATGAAGTGCCGGAGACTTTCCTATCTTGTGGCGTTCCTTACAGTTTCGGCGTTCGTGGCGCAGACCCTGGTCCAGGCGAAAGAAGTCCCGTCGAACGTGGCCGTCAACCCAGTTCCCCAGAATAAGGACTGGTGGAAGCAGCGGCAGGAGAAAGTCAACGCCCGGGTGAAACAGGGCGACGTGCAACTGCTGTTCATCGGCGACTCAATCACGCACGGTTGGGAAAGTCGCGGCAAGAATGTGTGGAAGAAGTATTATGGAGATCGCCACGCCGTGAATCTTGGTTTCAGCGGTGATCAAACTCAGAACGTTTTGTGGCGTTTCGACCACGGCAACCTCGACGGCATTTCACCCAAGCTGGCCGTGGTCATGATTGGCACGAACAACGCCGGCTATAAGCAGCCGGAGGGCACGGCCGAGGGCGTCAAAGCGATTGTCGATGAACTCCGGGCCAAGCTGCCGGAAACGAAGATTCTACTCCTGGCCATATTTCCCCGCGGCGCCGACGCCAACGATTGGGCCCGGCAGATCAACGAGAAGACCGACAAGATCATTGCCAAGCTCGCCGACGGCAAGATGGTGTTCTACCTCGACATCGGCCCCAAGTTTTTGAACGCCGACGGCACGCTTAGCAAAGACATCATGCGCGACCTGCTGCATCCCACCGCGCAAGGCTACGAGATTTGGGCCGCGGCCATCGAACCGACGGTGGCCAAGCTGATGGGCGATAAGCAGAAGGAGTAATGTCCTCAACGAAAGTCCCTCGCCTGCGAACCCAGTTCCTGCATCCAGGGCGAGAGGTCTTCGAGTTTTGTCACGAGCAGGTGGATCACCTCGCCCTGACGTTGCAGATTGCCGTGGGCCAAGAGCACGTTGGCCGTCATGGCGGCTTGCGTGTAGCGCTTCCACACCGCGCACCGGACGATGAGATTGGCCGTCCCTGTCTCGTCTTCGAGCGTGACGAAGGTAATGCCCTTGGCTGTCGAGGGGCGTTGTCGGACCAGCACAATGCCTGCCACGCGGGTCGGCTTGCCGTTTGGCAGCTTCTTGAGCGATTCGGCCGTGACGACGCCGGTCCGCTCTAGGTCGGCCCGAAGAAACTGTAGCGGGTGCCCCCGCAGCGAAAGCCCTGCCGTGCGGTAGTCGGCCAGAACCTCTTCCGACGGCGACATCGGCGGCAAGCCAATGCCCGTAGGGTGCGTCCCCGGCCCACCGTGATGATAGGTGGCCGAGGTGCGTCGGTGATGCACCCTACGGTCGAACAAGGGCAATTCCTTCTGATCCTGTCCGAGCGCCTCCCACAGTGCCGCGCGGCGGCGTAAGTTCGAGCGAGCTGAATGTCGACGCCTTGGCCAGCCGCACGATGGCCGCGCGGCCGAGGCCCGTGCGCCGGGCGAAATCGTCCAAGGAGCAAAACGGTCCCACACGCCGCGCCGCCACGATCTGCTCGGCCTGTTTCACCGACATGCCCAGCAGCATGTTGAAGCCGAGGCGAAGGTGCGGGGCGGGTCGGCGCAGCGAGCCCCACCATCGGTCTCTCGCGGATTCTGGTGGGGCTCGCTGCGCTCGACCCACCCCACATATCCTCGCCCTCTCGTCCCCTCTTCCTTCGCTTCCAACGTGCACTCCCACCCTGAACATTCACGTCCACCGGCCGGACCTCGACGCCGTGCTCCCGGGCGTTGCGGACCAGCTGGGCCGGGGCGTAGAAGCCCATCGGCTGGCTGTTCAGCAGCGCGGCGGTGAAGGCGGCCGGGTAGTGGTGCTTCAGCCAGGCCGACACGTAGACCAGCAGGGCGAAGCTGGCCGCGTGCGACTCGGGAAAGCCGTAGTCGCCGAAGCCGCGGATCTGCGCGAACACCGCCTCGGCATACTCCGGCGAAAAGCCGCTGGCCCGCATGCCCGTCGATCAGCTTGCTGGCGGAACTGCGTCGATCACGCCCGGGCCGGCGCCAGGCGCCCATCGCGCGGCGAAGCTGGTCGGCCTCGCCGGGCGTGAAGCCGGCCGCCACCACCGCCAGCCGCATCGCCTGCTCCTGAAACAGCGGCACGCCGAGCGTCTTTTCCAGCACCTGCGGATCGCCTCGTTGGGATACGTGACCGGCTCCTCGCCGTTGCGGCGCCGCAGGTAGGGATGGACCATGTTGCCCTGGATCGGGCCCGGCCGGACGATGGCCACCTCGATCACCAGGTCGTAAAAGGATCGCGGCCGCAGCCGCGGCAGCATGCTCATCTGCGCCCGGCTCTCGATCTGGAACACGCCCATCGTGTCGGCCCGGCGGATCATGGCGTAGACGTCGGGGTCGTCCGGCGGGAATGGTGGCCAGCGTGAGTCGTCGGCCTTCGATGCTGCCGCACACAGGTCGAAGCACCGGCGGATGGCCGTGAGCATGCCCAGGGCCAGGCAGTCGACCTTGAGGATGCCCAGCTCGTCCAGGTCGTCCTTGTTCCACTGGATCACGGTGCGGTCGGGCATGGCGGCGTTTTCGATCGGCACCAGCTCGCACAGCGGCCCGCGGGTCATCACCATGCCGCCGGTGTGCTGCGAGAGGTGCCGCGGGAAGCCGACCAACTGGTCGACCAGCTCGACCAGCTGCCGGCCCGGTCGCGTCTCGGGGTCGATGCCCGCCTCGCGGCACCGCTGCGGCCAGATCCGGTTCCTCGTGGAAATGCTCCAGCCGCTTGGCCAGGGCGTCGACCCGGTCCAGCGACAGCCCCAGCGCCTTGCCCACGTCGCGGACGGCCGAGCGCGGCCGGTAGGTGATCACCTCGGCGGTCATGCCCGCCCGGTCGCGGCCGTACTTCTCGTAAAGATACTGGAGCACCTCCTCGCGCCGCTGGTGCTCGAAATCGACGTCGATGTCGGGGGCCTCGTTCCGCTCGCGGCTGACGAACCGCTCGAACAGCACGTCCATCCGCTCGGGATCGACCGACGTGACGCCCAGGCAGTAGCAGACGGCCGAGTTGGCCGCCGAGCCGCGGCCCTGGCACAGGATGCCCCGGCGCCGGGCGAACCGCACCAGGTCCCAGACCGTCAGAAAATACGCCTCGTAGTGCAGCTCGCCGATCAGCCGCAGCTCGTGCTCCAGCAGCCTGCCGCACCTTCTCCGGCACGCCGCCGGGATAACGCCGCCGCGCCCCGGCCCAGGTGAGCCGCGCGAGATACTCGCCGGGCGTCTGGCCGGCCGGGGCCAACTCCTCGGGATATTCGTAGCGAAGCTCGTCCAGCGAGAACGTGCACCGGTCGGCAATCTCGACCGTCCGCCGCACGGCCTCGGGCGCGTCGGCGAACAGCGCGCCATCTCCTCGGGCGATTTCAGGTACCGCTCGGCGTTGGCGAAACAGGTGCTCGCGCGCCTCGGCCACCGTGCAGCCGTAGCGGATGGCCGTCAGCACGTCGTGCAGCGCCGCGCGCTCGGGCACGTGGTAATGCACGTCGCCGGCCGCCGCCAGCGGCACCCGCGTCCGACGCGAGAGCGTCTTGCAGCCGCTCCAACTCCGCCGATCGTCCGGCCCCCGGTGCAATTCGGCCAGCAGGTAGCAGCGGTCGCCGAACATGTCGCGGTAGGAGAGGAGTGAGGAGGGAATGTCGAATGAGAAAGACCGAAAACGGAATGCCGAAGGTTGAATTTCGCGGCAAGCGGGGGCAAATTGCAATTTGCAATTTCACATTTGCAATTTGCAATTTGCAATCCGCAATGGATCCCGGCCAGCAGTCCTTCGGCATGCTCTGCCACGTCGTCGAACGACAGCCGGCACTCGCCTTTCTCTGCGCGGCGGCGGCCCAGGGTGATCAGCCGGGCCAGCCGGCCGTAGGCCGCCCGGTCGGCGGCCCAGAGCACCACCGGCGGGGCGTCGTCGGGCGTGATCTCGGCCCCGACGATCAGTTTCAGCCCGGCGTCCTTGGCCGCCCCATGCGCCCGCACCACGCCGGCCAGGCTGTTGCGGTCCGTCACCGCCAGGCCGCATAGCCCAACTCGGCCGCCCGATGAACCAGTTCGTCCGGGTGCGATGCGCCTTCGAGGAAGGAGAAGTTCGTCTTGGCGTGAAGTTCGGCGTACATGGGGGAGAGGGATTTGGGGACTTGGGGATTTAGAGGTGAGGGCATGGGAGATGGGAGCGAGTGTCGATCTTCAGCCCAACCCCCGAGTCCCCTTACTCAAACATCCCGTGTAAAAACCATTTTTCATCCCGCAGCCGGCGGAACAGCCAGAAGCGGTGGCCGGCAGTGGTCTCGACGCGGAAATAGTCGCGGCCCACCGGGCGGCCGCGCCACCAGCCGGTTTCGATCCGCTCCGGGCCCCACGTCTTAACGATTCGATGCTGCTGGCCGGCGAAATGGAATCCAAGCGGCGGCCCGCCGGGCACGATCGATGTCGCGACCAGCGGCAGCGGGCGAAGCAACAATCGCAAGGGTGCTGTGCCTGGTGTGTCAACCGACTTGAAATGACGGGCGTCACGCTTGGCTTGTCTAGCCGTGTTTCCGGCACTGCTGGACAAGCCAGCAGTGGCACCCAGCGGCGTCTTTACCTCAGCGAAAATGGGACTGCCTCCCTCCCGGCCCTTCAACTTGCCGCGGCGCCGCTCGACCAACGGATCGTAATGCCATGAAAACTCCGGCTGCGCCTCGGGCCGCAGCCGCACGCCGACGACGGCCTTCGATCCCAGCCGGCTACTGAGCCGCTCGACGAGCGAGGCCACTTGGCGTGGATTCCGCCGGCCGTCGTCGGTCAAGTCGAACAGCATCGCCTGCTTCGGCTCCAGCGGTGCGGTCAAGGTGGCTTCGACGCGAATATCCGTGATCGCCGCAGAAATGCGGAATTGTTCCAACCGAAGCCGGACCAGTTCGAACAAATGGTCCGCGGCAGCCGTGGGCTCAAACAGCCCGATCGACAAGTAGCAAACACGCGGAGCGTGCCTGCTACTTTCGAGCCGGCATTCCAGCCGTAGGGCACCGCGGCCGCAGCTTGCCAGCATTGTCGCCACGCGCCGCACCAAATGCTCCAACGCGGCCTCGATCGTTTCGCGGCGGGCCACGGGATGTTCGGGCGACCAATCGGCCACGAACGTCGGCGGGAGAGAGCATGCCAGCACCGGCTCGTCCACACGCCCGAAGGCCTGGTCCAGCCGCGTCCGCAGGACGTCAGAGAACCGCGACAAAAGCTCTGCTCGCGGCAGCGCCTCGACCTGCTCGACCCGCGTAATGCCCAAGGCGTGCAGCAGCCGCACGGTCTCCTCCGGCAGCCGCAGGGCCTCGACCGGAAGCGGAGCGAGGAACGCACGGGCGTCGCCGGGAGGAACGATGGTCAAGGAAGACAACGGGAAATTACCAATGGAAAATTTGCAATTTGCAATTTGCTGTTGACCATAGCGGGCCACGGCCCAGGCCGCGCCGATCGTGTCGGCCAGGGCGATGTGCGCGCTCGCGCCCGCTCGGCAAAAATCGCCAACGACGCCTTCGAGCGACGCCGCTTCGCCGCCGAACAAATGGGCCAGGCCGGTGACGTCCAGCAGGATGCTCTCGTGGTCGAACGATTCGAAACCGACGATCGGGCTAAACCGTCCGCAACGCTCGAGCCATCGCGAGGCAGATCGGGCTTCATCCATTGGCGATTTGCAATCGCCGACGATCCACTCGCGACGGTCCTTCTGCAACTGGATGCACGCGATACGTCTCATCATCGAGTTCCACATCGATCGTGCGGCCGTCGGCCGCTCCGCGGCAACGCAAAAGAACCATCCGCAGCCGCCGTGTATCGGTAGCAGGCACACTCCGTGTGCCGTAACCGGCAACGGCACGCGGAGTGTGCCTGCTACTTATACTTTCAACCAGCAGGCGGACGTCGGCCCAGGAGGGCTCGACACGTGCCGAGGCCGGGCGTAGCAGCAGACCCAGCGCACCACCCTGTTCGGCGGCCAATTGCCAACGCCGGAAGGTTTTGGGGTCGAGTTTTTCGGGCCAGGCCAGGGCCGCTGCCACGGCCGGCGACCGCAGGACCTGGTCCATCGCCCAATCGTGATCGGCCGCACTCTGGGGCTGCACGACGACAAGCCGCTCGACGTCGATTCCCAGCCGAACGGCCGCCGGCGGACAAAAGTCGCCGCGGCGATCCATCACCACCACCAGCCGGCCGGCGTCCGAGGCCGCCCGGGCCGCCAGCAAGGCTAGCGTGCCCACCCCCGTCCCATCCCCGTTGGAAAGCCATTCGACAAGCGAACCGCAACGAAAGCCCTGCTCCGGCAGCGCCTGATCCAGCGGCGGGCAGCCGCTCGTAATAAATACACGGTCCCGTCGCCGCGTCTCTTCCAGCCGGGCAATCCGCCGTCGCAGTTCTTCCAGGCACATCGATCGCTGTTGCACGTCACCGTCTCCCGAAGCCTCCTAAAGATAGTGTACATCTGTATCGTATTATCGTCAATCGGGATTTCCCCCTGTAAAAAACAAAAACCAACACCGGGGTCCACCTCGGGGACTGTCCCAATTTTCGTGCCAACGAAAACGGGACTTGCCCCCTTCAGCCCGCGGTGTCCCTGATTTCGGGGGCGACAGCGGCCGCCATCGTCGCTATGCTGATCTGCGGAACTTTTACCACGGCAGCGGCGTCTTAACACTAGCCCGGTAATCGTTCTTCTCGAAGGGATACAAAATGAACGCGACATTCCGCCTCGGCCCGTCGGTGCTGGCCGGCCTTGTTCTTGCCTCGCTCTTCTCGCAAGCGGCCTTTGGCCAAAATCCGAGGCGGTCCGACCACCGCATGACCGTGCCGTACCTCATCAACGATCTGGCGGCCAGCCGCGAAGGAGATCGCAAACGAATGCAAGACGCCTTCAAGCAGGGGAATTTCAAAGACGCCTACGAGGGCTTTCGCAAGCTGACCCTTGATCCAAAGGACGACCCGCAACGTGTCGGCAGCGACCTGAACATGGCCGTCCAATGTCTCCAGCAACTCAACCGGATCGACGAGGTCGACGGCCTGCTGGAAAAGGCGATCGCGGCGCATCAGACGAACTGGCGGCTGCTATCGCGCACGGCCGAGGAATACATGCGCGTGCCGCACTATGGCTTCATCGTCGCGGGCACGTTTCGCCGCGGGCCCATGCGCGGCGGCGGCCGCGCCGTCAACGCGATCGAGCGCGACCGCGTCCGAGCGCTGCAACTGATGGTCCAGGCGATGCCATCGGCCAGGAAGGACGACGGTCGTGCCGAAGTCGGCAGCTACCTGCTCGACTTCGCCAACGTGCTGCTGAACAATCGCGGGTACGGCGATTCATGGCGATTGCAGTACCTGACCGACTTGGCAGTCCTGCCCGACTATGAAGACGGCTCGGGATACTACTTCCATCCAACCGCCGGCGCGCCGGTCGGCGCCGACGGCAAACCGATCTTCTATCATCTGCCGAAGGGCTTCGAGGCCGCGGAAAATGACGGCCAGCGATGGCGATGGTGCCTGGACCAGGCGGCCGAGATCAACCCCCAGCAGCGCAACTCCGTGCGGATGCGGCTGGCCGAGTTCCTGCTGAACCAGTTCGGCGTGCAGACGATGGCGAATCGGGATGGCGCTTCGGTCGCATGGACACCGACGACACCAAGCAGAACGAGAGCGGCACCTACGCGCTGAACACACTGGGCGAAGACGAAACCATCGCCCGGCTGGCCACCGGCATCAAGCGGTTCACGCTGCCCGACGAGTTCAACTACATCAAGATATTCCAGCAGATCGCCGTCGAACCGCAGTCCAATGTTCGTGACGATCACGCCGCCGGGGCGCTGGAACAGCTTGGCCAGGTGTTCGAGAACCGGCGGCAGTATCCCAAGGCGGCCGGCTATTGGCGGCGCTCTTGCAGCTTGCCAACCAGTCGCCGCAGCGCCGTGAAAGCTGGCAGCGGCGGCTCGATCAGATCGTCGGCAACTGGGGCCGCTTCGAGCCAAGTGAAAGCCAGCCTGCCGGTCGGGGAGCCAGCGTCGAGTACCGCTTCCGCAATGGGCATCAGGTCACGTTCACGGCCCACGAAATCAAGATCGAGCGATTGCTCGATGACGTGAAGGCACTGCTGAAATCGAATCCCCGCGATCTCGACTGGCGAAAGATCAACGTCGGCGACATCGGCTACCGGCTGGTGCAGGAGAACCAGCGCCAGTACGTCGGCCGAGAGGTTGCCCGATGGCAGATGAACGTCGAGCCGCGGCCGGATCATTTCGACAAGCGCGTCACGGTTGCAACGCCGCTCGAACAGCCAGGGGCATACCTGGTCGAGGCCCAAATGGACGGCGGCAACACGAGCTTCATCGTCCTATGGGTCGACGACACGGCGATCGTCAAGAAACCGCTGGACGGCGGGACGTACTATTACGTGGCCGATGCGAAGACCGGCAAACCCATCGCGGGGGCCAACGTCGCGTTCTTCGGCTGGCGGCAAGTCTATCACCAGCAGCCGCCGCGGCATGAAGTCATTACCAGGCAATTCGCCGAATTTACCGGCGCCGGCGGCCAGGTGATTACGCGGGCCGAGCCCACCGACGGCGGAGCGGCACAACCCTACGGTGATCCCGCCGCTGGTACTCAGTCGCAGAACTACCAGTGGCTCGTCACCGCGCACCAAAGACCGCGCTTCGCCTACCTCGGCTTCGCGGGCGTCTGGTATGGCAATCGTTACGACGCCCAATACAACGCGACCAAGGTCTATGCGATCACCGACCGGCCGGTCTACCGCCCGGACCAGACGGTGCAGTACAAGCTTTGGGTTCGCCATGCCCAGTACGACATGGCCGATGTTTCCCAGTTCGCCAACCGGAGCTTCACCGTTGAAGTTTATGATCCGAAGGGTGAGAAGACCGTTTCGGTGGCGAAGCATGCCGACGCCTACGGCGGCATTGAGGGCAAGTACGACATCCCGGCCGATGCTACGCTTGGCACCTACGGGTTGAGGATTAAAGACCTCGGCGGGGGCAGCTTCCGCGTCGAAGAGTACAAGAAGCCCGAGTTCGAGGTAACGGTTGACGCCCCGAGTGAGCCGGTGATGCTCGGCGAGAAGATTACGGCCACGATCAAGGCCAAATACTACTTTGGTTCGCCGGTTACGCACGCGAAGGTCCGGTACAAGATCCAGCGCACAAGCCACAGCCAGCGATGGTATCCCATCGGACCGTGGGACTGGCTCTACGGGCCGGGCTATTGGTGGTTCGCCTGCGACTACGATTGGTATCCCGGCTGGGCACGCTGGGGCTGCCCGCGGCCGGCGCCATTCTGGTGGCCGCACGCCGTCGAGCCGCCGGAGTTGATCGCCGATCGCGAGGTGGAAATCGGTCCGAACGGTACCGTGAACGTCGAAATCGATACGGCCGTGGCGAAGGCAATTCATCCCGGCCAGGACCAGCGCTACGCGATCACGGCCGAGGTGGTCGACCAGTCGCGGCGGACGATCGTCGGCTCGGGCACGGTGCTGGTAGCCCGCAAGCCCTTCAGCGTCTGTGCCTGGGTCGATCGCGGCTACTATCGAACGGGCGACACCATTCACGCCCACTTCACTGCACGAACGCTCGACGGCAAGCCGGTCCAAGGCCGGGGCGAGCTGAAGCTGCTCAAGATTAGCTACGAGAACAACAAGCCGGTGGAAACGCCGGTCCAGTCGTGGCGACTCGATACGAACGCTGAGGGCGCGGCCGACCGACAGATCATGGCCTCGCAGGCCGGACAATATCGGTTGTCGTACGAGCTGACGGGTTCAGGGTTCAGAGTTCAGGGTTCGGATGCTTCAGATCAACAATCCACAATCAACAATCAACCATCGATCGAAGGTGGCTACGTTTTTACGATTGTCGGCGAGGGTTTTGACGGCTCACAATTCCGCTTCAACCACCTCGAACTGGTGCCCGACAAGCGTGAATACGCGCCGGGCGAAAAAATACGGCTGCAAATCAACACTGATCGTCCCGACAGCACCGTACTGCTGTTCGTCCGACCGACCAATGGCGTCTACCTGCCGCCGAGGATCGTTCGCATGGCCGGCAAGAGCCGCATTGAAGAAATCGGCGTTGTGCAGAAGGACATGCCCAATTTCTTCGTCGAGGCCGTGACCGTGGCCGATGGCCGGGTTTACACGGAGACGAAAGAAATTATCGTCCCGCCCGAAAAACGGGTGCTCAATGTCGCCGTCGAGCCGTCCAAAGACGCGTACAAGCCAGGCGAGAAAGCGAAAGTCACACTCAAGCTGACCGACTTCGACGGCCGGCCTTTTGTCGGCTCCACCGTGGTGGCGATCTACGACAAGTCGCTCGAATACATCTCCGGCGGCGGCAACGTGCCGGAGATCAAGGGGTTCTTCTGGAACTGGCGGCGGCGCCACTATCCGCACAGCGAATCGAGCCTGGCACGGCGCTCTCACAATCTGATCCCGCCGCAGGGTGCCGCCATGAATAACCTTGGAGTCTTTGGCGGATCGACGTTGGAGGACACCACGCGGGATATGGCCGCCCCGCCTGCCGCTGTTATGGGTACCAGGCTTTGGGCGGCCGCGCCGGCAAAGGACAGCGTCGTCTTTCGTGGCGGCGCAGTCCTTGTCGATGATGACAACTCCGTTCCGAACGTCGGCCGGCGAAGGCAGTGCGGATCAATCCAGTGGCGAGGCCTCGATGGTGCAGCCCACCGTCCGCACCGAGTTCGCCGATACGGCGCTCTGGGTCGGCGCGTTGACGACCACGAAAGACGGCACGGCCAACGTTTCGCTCGACATGCCAGAAAACCTCACGACGTGGCGGATCAAGGTCTGGGGCATGGGCCACGGCACCAAGGTCGGCCAGGGCCAGACCGACGTCGTGACGCGCAAAGACGTCATTATCCGCATGGAGGCCCCGCGATTCTTCGTCCAGACCGATGAGGTCGTACTGTCGGCGATTGTTCACAACTATCTAAAGACCAAGAAGACAGTTCAGGTCGCGCTGGAGTTGGAGGGCAAGTGTCTGGACATGACTATTTCAAAACGAGAGAAACCGCCGTTTGGACTGCAGAGCGTCGGGATCGAACCCAATGGCGAAGCCCGGGTCGATTGGCGCGTCAAGGTGCTCGACGAGGGTGAAGCGGTGATCCGCATGAAGGCCCTTACGGACGAAGAGTCGGACGCGATGGAGCAGCGATTCCCGTGCTACATCCACGGCATGGCGAAAATGGACTCCTTCTCCGGCTCGATCCGGCCCGACGGCCAAAGCGGCAAATTCACGATTGTTGTGCCCGCGGAGCGGCGGCCCAAAGATTCGCGGCTAGAAATCCGGTACTCGCCGACGCTGGCCGGGGCGATGGTCGACGCATTGCCGTATCTGGTTGATTATCCGTACGGCTGCACGGAGCAGACGCTGAACCGTTTTCTGCCGACGGTCATCACGCAAAAAGTCCTCTTGGAGATGAAGCTCGACCTGATGGACATCGAGCGGAAGCGAACCAATCTCAACGCCCAGGAGATTGGCGAGGACACGGAACGGGCGAAGCAATGGGCACGCGGAGTATTCCAATCTTCGCGCAGGGGACTGTCCCCATTTCGCGCAGCGAAAATGGGACTGTCCCCTTTCCGACGCAGGGGACCGAGAATCCCGTTTTCGACCAGGACGAAGTCCGGCGGATGGTCAATCGCGGGGTCGAGCGGTTGACCGAGATGCAGTGTTCTGACGGCGGCTGGGGTTGGTTTTCGGGTTGGGGCGAGCACTCTTCACCGCACACCACGGCCTTGGTGGTTCACGGCCTCGAAATCGCCCGACAGAACGATGTAGCCCTGGTGCCCGGCGTGTTGGAACGCGGCATCGAGTGGTTGCGGCGCTATCAGGACCAACAGGCGCAGCTCATCAAGAACGCGGCCGTCAAGGACAAACCTCGCGACATGCAGTGGAAGCCGTATGGCGACAACGAGGACGCCTTTGTCTACATGGTGTTGGTCGACGCCGGCATCGCCAATGCCGACATGCTCGAGTTTCTCTACCGCGACCGCACGCACCTGGCCGTCTACGGCATGGCGATGTACGGCCTCGCGTTGGAAAAGCAGGACCAACGGGACAAGCTCGCCATGGTCTTGCGGAACATCGAGCAATACGTCCAGCAGGACGACGAGAACCAGACGGCTTGGCTCCGGTTGCCTCAGGGCAATTGGTGGTGCTGGTACGGCAGCGAGTATGAGGCCCACGCCTACTACTTGAAGCTCCTGGCTCGGACCGACCCGCACGGCGAATTGGCCCGGCGAATCGTCAAGTATCTGTTGAACAACCGCAAGCACGCTACATATTGGAACTCGACTCGCGACACGGCCTTGTGCATCGAGGCGTTTGCCGACTTCCTGCGCCGCAGCGGCGAGGACCGGCCGAATATGACCGTCGAGGTGTATTACGACGGCCGTCTGCAAAAAGCGGTCGAAATCACGCCGCAAAACCTCTTCAGCTTCGATAACAAGTTTGTGCTCGAGGGCGATGCCCTCAGCGCCGGCCCACATACCGTCGAAGTACGCAAGAAGGACGCCGGGCCACTCTATTTCAACGGCTACCTGACCAACTTCACCCTGGAGGACTTCATCGAAAAGGCCGGCCTGGAGATCAAGGTCAACCGGAAATACTACAAGCTCGTGAAGGCCGACAAGTCGATCCACGCGGCCGGCTCGCGAGGCCAGGTCGTCGATCAGAAAGTCGAGAAATACGACCGTCAGGAGCTGCCCAACCTCTCCGACGTGATGAGCGGCGATTTGGTGGAAATCGAACTGGAGATCGACAGCAAGAACGACTACGAGTACCTGGTCTTCGAGGACATGAAGCCGGCCGGTTTCGAGCCAGTCGACGTCCGCAGCGGCTACACGGACAACGATCTTGGGGCGTACGTCGAATTCCGTGACAACCGCGTCGTATTTTTCACTCGCACGTTGGCTTGGGGCAAACACAGCGTGAGCTATCGCATGCGGGCGGAAATTCCCGGCCGCTATAGCGCGTTGCCGACCCGAGCCTCGGCGATGTATGCACCCGAGTTGAAGGGCAATTCGGACGAGATGAAGATCGGTGTCAAGGACTGAAGAGCGAGTGCTGCCGGCGAGCCGATGAATACCGGTAACTAATTGCGCGTTGGCAACAGGCGGCGTACACCCCTATAATCGTAAGACGATGCGTGAACACTACATGGAGCCTCAGAGATGTACTCCGCAAGAAGACTCGGGACGTGCCTGCTGATATTGGCTGCTGCTGGTGTGGCAGCCTTTGCCGCCGACGACAAGTCACCCAGCGAACGCTGGGAAGGCGCCGTCAAGAGTTTCGCAGCCGCCGACCGCAAGAATCCGCCGCCGCAGAACGCAATTCTGTTTATCGGCTCTTCCAGCGTCGCCCGCTGGAAGTCGCTGGCCCGGGACTTTCCGGAGTATCAGGTGATCAATCGGGGTTTCGGCGGCTCGCAGATCGCCGACGCAGTCTACTATGCCGACCGCATCGTCATCCCCTATCGGCCGCGGATGATCGTCTTGCGATCCGGCAATAACGACATCAATGCGGGCAAATCGCCGGAGCAGGTCTTTGAAGACTTCAAGGGATTCGTCGCAAAAGTTCGTGCGAAGCTGCCCGGCACGCGGATTGTGTTCATCTCCATCAACCCCTGCCCGTTGCGCTGGGCCAACTTTTCCAAGGAGAGCAACGCCAACCAACTGATCCGGGCGTATTGCACTCCCGCCCGAAACCTCGACTACGTCGATATCGTCCCGGGCATGTTGGGCCCCGATGGCAAGCCGCGACCGGAACTCTACGTTTCAGACCGGCTGCACCCCAATGCCGACGGCTACAAAATCTGGGTCGACAAGTTGCGTCGCCACCTTGCCAAGTAGGATACAAGGCCGGGTGGAATAATGGCCGCACGGCCGAATGACGGCATCGAATAACGATGCCTCAGCGACTAAGGCTGGGAAATGGCTCGTCGAGCCGCTCTCCAATCTCATAGAGGAAGTCGGGAGAAAAATCGGCGCCATTCGGCCATACGACGGTGTCGATATCGTGGTTCACGTCGAACTGTCGAAAGAAGCGGATGTCCTTCAGCACCTCGAAGATCGGCCCATCCAGGTGAGCCGCCAGGTCGACCAGTCGCACCTCGTTACTATCAAACCGGACTTTCAGCCTATAACCGTCAACATACGTGGCGTCTTCAATGTAACGCATTCGCACACCTATTCGACAACGGGTTTGATTCCGCGCAGTTCTTCCCTTCGCGCCGCTCGATGCCAGTTGTCCGAGAGTTCACTCCGGTGTTCAAAAGCCCATTCCAATACGATGGCAACCACGCGAGGTGGCAAACCTGCCTTCGATGAGCCGCAAGTCCTCGATGGAAAAAGCTCCCCGTTGCCCACTATACTTGACGTGAAAATGCGGTGCGGCATGGTCCTTGTAATACATCGAGACGACAATGCCAAGAAATCGGCTTATCTGTAAGCGTCAGCCCTGTCCATGCTGGCGATCCCGCGGGGGCGGCGTCAGCGGCAGCGGGCACGGCGGTGAGCCCGACGTGCTCGGGTGCGAGCCGCTTTGGCTCGGGATTCGTCGAGCCGATGTGTGAGGACAGCCTCGGGGTGCGCTGCGGCCCAGCGGTCGGGCAGCATCTCATCGAGTCGCGGATCGTCCGCATGCAAGCGGAGGAGAAGGTCACGGACATAGCACCATGGCTCGATCCGATGACGCTTCGCGCCGGCCAGGATCGTGCATAACACTGCCGCCCGCGGGCCCGCGGCTTCGCTACCCAGGAAGAGCCAATTCTTTCTGCCGATGGCTTGGTGCCGAAGGGTCCGCTCGCTCACATTATTGTCGATCGTCAAGCGACCATCTTCGGTGTAGCGACGCAGCGCTGCCCATTGATTTCGTGCGTAGTTGACCGCCTTGGCCAAGCTGCTCTTGGGCAGCACGCTCCCAGCCAGCCCCGACAGGTAGGCTTCGATCTTGTCCAGGACGGGAATCGATTCGGCAACACGAAGCTGGAGACGCGCCTCGGGTGACCACGCGCGAGCCCGATCTTCGATGTCGTACAACTGTCGAATCCACTCCAGCACCTGATGCGATTCCCGTGGATAACTCTTTACGGCATCGAAAAACTTCCGTCGCGCATGCGCCCAACAAGCCACCTCTTGGATGGTCGCCTGCGAACCGAGAAAGATTGCGTCGTAACCGGTGAAAGCATCCGCGTGCAGATAACCTGTGAACCCCGGCAAGAATTTTGCCGGCCCATCGCGACTGCGACTCTTTGTAAAGTCATACACCGAGTAGGGCCGCTCGTATCCGATGTAAGTCCAGAAGTGACCTTGAAAACTTCCTTGCAGACCGCCGATGACCGTGACGGGCGTGTCATCGGTCCACATCACCGTAGATTGAAGGACCAGCTTGCGCTGCAACTCGTACAGCGGCTCGAAGAGTTCGGCCGCGAACTTCACCCAATCACACAAGGTGCTACGTGCGATGTAAACGCCGGAACGCACAAGGATGTCTTCCAAACGGTACAGTGGCAGATGGTCGCCAAACTTGCTGACAAGCACCTCGGAGATCAGACCCGGCCCAGCGATGCCGCCAGGAATCGGCCGCGGCGGAAGCGGAGCCGCCTGGACTCCCCCCTTGCAACAGCGGCACGCGTACTTCGGGCGGACGTGAATGTGGGCTTCCAGCTTCGCTGGCTGCAGCTCCAGTTCCCGCGTGACGTCTTCACCGATGCGGTCCATCTGCCGGCCGCAACATGAACAAATCTTCTCTTCCGCCGACAAGTCGTGTTCATGGCGGATTTGCAGCAGTTTGTCCCAATCGATCTCGCGTTTCTTGCGGTGGCGGCGATGGCCATGCACTTCCACGGTGTCGTCGGGAGCTACGGGTTGTGGAAGATCGGCATTGGTCGGCAAGTCCGTGTCCAACTCGAACAAATGGCCTTGCCCTTTGTCCTCGGCAATACGCTCTCGCCGTCGGCCATATGCCCAACGCTTGTACCATGCCAGTTCGTCCAGGGTGGCGGCGTGCTCCTGCTGGAGAGTCTGGTACGAGGTCGCCGTCTCGTCCAAGACGCGATTCAGTTCCGCCCACCCACGCCTGTTCGAGGTGCGTGGCCTGCTGGAAGGCCGCCAGCAGAAGCCGCTGGCATTCGGCAAGATTGTTAGGAAGAAAGTCTACTCCGTCCATGTCGCCGAGTATTGTAGCAACTCATGCCAACAAGAAAAGCCCTCTTTCTCGGCTGGCTTCAACCGCTGCGGCGATACCTCCGCCGTCGGCGTCCCGTCCGCAAATCCAGACCGCCGAGCAACTGGACCAGTTGGGCGTAGTCCAACTCGACTCCTTCGTTCGTGCCGAAAGGCTTCATGATCGGAAAGGTGCCGCGCTCCAGCCGCTTGTACCAAATGCAGAAGCCGTCCTGATCCCAAAAGAGGATCTTGAGATGATCGCGCGTGCGATTGAGGAAGAGAAACAGATCGCCCGACAACGGGTCTTGCTCAAAGACCTCTTGCACACGCCCCATGAGGCGATCGAAACTGTAATGCATATCCGTGGGCGTCGTGCACAGGAAGATTCGCACGTCGGCGTAGTCGTTCATAGTTTGGGTGCCTTCCAAGGACGCAGGGCGCCAACCGCGCGGATGACTTCCACCAAAACCACTTGGCCAACCCCCAACGGCAGCCGCACCACACCGCCGTTGGGCAATTCGATTTCCACCGGCGAGGCTTTGAGAGAAATCGGCACGAACACCGCACCGCCGGACTCGATGCGCTTGCGTGCCTCCGCTTCTTCGACCATCTCCTCCGGAAGACCATTCTTGAGCCGATCGAGCCAGCGATAATAAGTCGACTTCGCAATCCCTTCACTGAGGCAAAACTCATCCACAGACAAACCACTGGCCTTGTAGCTCTCCAATCGCTCCTGCCAGTCCAGATATTCATCCAAACCACTCGCCGGCCGACCCATAACTTGACTCCTTGAAAGCAAAACTGAATGCTTTCAGCTTACCAACAGCGCCAAGTATGGAGTCAACGGACGCTTACGCAGTCGCCGGGATTATCGACAATGCCGGCGTCGGTGATTGCGGCACCTAACCCCGCTCTGGTACATTCTAGAGAGTGGCATGCCGCCTGCGTCGCCAGGCACAACGTTCCCCCCCAAGAAAGCAGGCAATCAAATGCGATGCACATCACGCCTTGTCCGAACAGCACGGTCGCCTTGGGAGGTCTGTTTACTCAGCGCGTTGGTCGCGATCTTGTGCGTTTGGCCAGCAACAGGCCGAGCCGTCGACGCCGATGTCGTCCTGCGTGGCGGAGTGGTTTTTGACGGCACCGGATCCGAGGGCGTCGTCGCCGACGTGGCCATAGCCGGTGGAAAGACCGTTGCAGTGGGCAAGGTGGATGCGACCGGCGCGGGCCGCGAGATCGACTGCCGGGGATTGGTCGTGGCGCCCGGGTTCATCGACCTGCACACCCACTGCGACAAAGTGGCCACCGATCGACGGGCGCGGCCGAACCTGTGCTACTTGAGGCAAGGCTGTACAACCGTCGTCACCGGGAATTGCGGCGGCGGCGCGGTCAATGTGGCAGACTATTTTCGGAAGATCGATCGCCAGGGCGCAGGCACGAATGTCATCCATTTGGTGCCCCACGGCTCCGTGCGGGCGGCGGTAATGGGCAACGACAACCGTCCGCCGACCGCCAAGGAACTGGAGCGGATGCGGCGACTGGTGGACCAGGCGATGCGCAACGCGCCTGGGGAATGTCGACCGGGCTGATCTATCCGCCCGGCTCGTTCGCCAAGACCGACGAGGTCGTGGCGCTGGCCAAGGTGGTGGCATTCCATGGCGGAATCTATGCCAGCCATATTCGCGGCGAGACGCATGAACTCCTGAGTTCCATCGCCGAGGCGATCGACATCGGCCGCCAAGCGGGACTGCCGGTCCATATCTCGCATTTCAAGGTGATGGGCAAGGGCAACTGGGGATTGGTGCGAGCTGCCGCCCGGCTGATCGAGGACGCCCGCAAAAGCGGACTGAAGGTAACGGCCGATCAGTATCCTTACATTGCTTCGTCGACCAGCCTGGGCAACTCGCTCTTGCCGGCCACCGAAATTCCTGGCGGGCGGAAGCATTTTGCCCAACGGATCAAGAACGATCCGGAGTTCAGGAAGCAGGTCCGCGCCATCGCCCAGCGGAAGTTGCGTGACTATCCGCGGATCGTCATCGCCCTGAGCGAAAAACACCCGGAATGGACCGGCAAGAGTCTGAACGAAGTCGCCAATATGTTGGGAACGGATCCGGTGGGCGCGGTGATCGAAATTCAGTGTAGCGGCGACGCGTCGGTGGTGAAGTACGCCATGTCCGAGGAGGATGTCCGCTGGGTGATGCAGTTGCCCTGGGTGTCCACGGCGTCTGATGGCAGCTGCCCTCTATCCGCTGGCCGGCACCCATCCCCATCCTCGCAGCTATGGCACGTTCCCGCGCAGATCACCTACTACGCCCGGCAGGAGAAGGTGCTTCCCGTTGCCCAGGCAATCCGCAGCGCCAGCGGGCTGCCGGCGGATACTCTCGGGCTGAAGCACCGCGGCTACCTGCGCGGCTGACGTTGCTGACGTGGTTGTGTTTGATCCAAAAAAGTTCATCGACCGCGCAACGTACGACGATCCGCAACAGTATGCTACCGGGGTACGATATCTATTCCTCGCAGGAAATGCGGCAATCGACCAGGGCCAGCCGAGCAAGGCCCTTTATGGTCGCGTGATCCGGCACCGGTCGGTCTCGCAGTAACTCGCCGCCAGATTGGTGCGGCTGCGCCGCCCCAGTTCAGCATCCACGAGAAGCCGGCGCAGCACGAAGACGCCGGCTGAAAAGGCTGCCGGACCTCTCAAGAAAGGACACTCCAGCACCGAAGTCGGGCACTCGCGAAAATCCGAAAGGGCGAAAACGCGGATAGACAAGCACGCGGGGATGTTTGAACGCCAGCCCACCCTGTTTGCGGGCAGGGTTCTTTCTGCCCGTTCGCACTTGCGTGTTGCCGCTGCTTATTTCGAGTCATCTCAAATCACAACCCAATGATGATGCTAGAGTCGCCAAGAGATCGCCATTCGCCGCCGCATCCTCGCGCAGGCGTTTGGCCCGGGCGGGGACCTTGCGCCTCGCGGCCGTGATACGATGCAGATGAGCATGGCCACGTCCGGCTTTGCCCTGGGCGTCGGCACCGGGCCGCTTGTGGCCGGCCGGCTGGCCCCGATCTGGTTGCACCTTCCGTTTGCCGTCGGCGGTTTTTTTGTCCCGTGACCGCCGCGATTCTCTGTCAATTCGTGCCAGAAATTGCCGGCAGCCGGGCGATGGAATCGGCGACCTGAGCCGCGAAGCAGTTCGATAGAATAGCCCACGGCAAGCCCCTGTTCCGCGTCGCATCGAATTCCGCCACACGCCCAAACACGGAAGTTGGCTGAACGTTGCCGAGAACGAACTCAGTTCGTTGACTCGCTAGTGCATTGGTGGAGGCCGGATCGGCGACTTAAAAACGCTTCAACAACGAATTCGAGCTTGGTCGGACGACGTCAACAACACCCAGCGTGGCGTCGACTGGCAAATGGAAATAGACGATGCCCGCTGCAAACTGAAGTCAGTGTATTTCAAAGTAAATGTGACAAAGCACTAGCGGCATTTCCGCTCCGCCAGCTCGATGGCCTTCAGCAACCCCCGGGCCTTGTTGAGCGTCTCGTTCCACTCATTCTCGGGCACGCTGTCGGCGACGATGCCCGCGCCGGCCTGCACGTAAGCCCTGTCGTCGTGGATGACGATCGTCCGCAGGGCGATGCACGTGTCCATGTTGCCGGCGAAGTCGACATAGCCGACGGCCCCGCCGTAGGGGCCGCGGCGGTGCGGCTCCATCTCGTCGATGATCTCCATGGCCCGGACCTTCGGCGCGCCGGAGACGGTGCCGGCAGGCAGGCAGGCCTGCAAGGCGTCGAAGGCCGTCTTGCCGGGGGCCAGACGGCCGGTGACGTTCGACGTGATGTGCATCACGTGGCTGTAGCGCTCGATGGTCATTACGTCGGACACTTCGACCGAGCGGTATCGGGCGACGCGGCCCACGTCGTTGCGGCCCAGATCGACCAGCATCACGTGCTCCGCCCGCTCTTTCGGATCGGCCAGCAGTTCCTCGGCCAGCCGGCGATCTTCGGCCTCCGTGTGCGCCGCGCGGCCGAGTGCCGGCCAAGGGACGCACGGTGACCAGGCCGTCGACCACGCGGACCATAACTTCGGGCGAGCTGCCCACCAGCGTCACGCTGGGCGTGCGAACGTAGAACATGAACGGGCTAGGGTTGACAACTCGCAGCGTCCGGTAGACTTCAAACGGATGAGTCGGCAAGGGCAGCTTCGAGCCGCTGGCTGAAAACGACCTGGAAGATGTCGCCCGCCCGAATGTATTCGACGCACTTGCGGACGGCCGCCTCGAAGTCGGCCTGGGTGAAATTCGACCGGTAATGGCAGCGTCACGTCGCCGGCGGTGCGGATGTCGAACGGCCGCAGCTCGGCCTGCCGAGGCCGAAAGCTGCTCGACCAGTCGGTCGACCCGCCGGCACGCCGCACGTACGCCTCGGCGGCGGTTGTGCCCGGCTTGTCGAGCCGGGCCATCGCCACCACGACGATGGCCTTCGTGACGTTGTCGAAGACGACCATCTGGTCGTAGAAGGCGAACGCCATGTCGGGCACCTGGCGATCGTCGGGCGGAGCATTCGGCAGATGCTCGAAGTATCGCACGGTGTCGTAGCCGGCATAGCCGACCGCGCCGCTGCAAAACGGCGGCAACTCGGGCAGATGAACGGCCCGGATCGCCTCGACCTGCCGCCGCAACTCGTCCAGCGGATTGTCGCAGTCGAACTGCCGGGTCACCAGCGTCGGCGTTCCGCCGGCCGAAACGCCCGAGTAGGCGTTGGTCGTCACCCGCCGGCCGTAGGCCTCGATTTCGAAGAACGGCTCGGTGGCCAGGAAGCTGTAGCGTCCCACCTTTTCGCCGCCGATGACGCTTTCGAACAGGCACGCACAGCGTCCGGCGTCGATCTTGTGGAAAGCGCGACACCGGCGTCAGCGCGTCGCTCACCAGCCGCCGGTAGACAGGCACGAGCTCGCGCGCCGGCGGCCAGTTTCTCGAAGCTCTCGAAATCGGGATAATGTGGAACCGTCGAATTGTCCATCATGCTCTCCGAGCGACCAGTCGCGCCGAATAAACGCTATCAGCTTATCAATCGCCGCAGGATTGCCGCAATCGACGTCGCCTGGGCAATCAACGGCTTGCCTTGACAGCGGGGGGGTGGCTGATAGAATCCTAATGGAAGAGGAGAGGCAGTCCGATGAAGTGCCAACAATGCGACAAGCAGGCGACGTTCCATATCACCGAACTGACCGGTGGAAAGCCGCAAGAGTTGCATCTGTGCGAAGACCATGCGCGGCAATACCTGACCGCCTCGTCGCACGAGCCGACGCCGCGTGGGCAGCATGGCGGCGGCGTCTGGCCCAGCAGATGGCCGATCGGCCAGACGGCCGAGGAGTTGGCCCAGCTGGACCAGCAGGCCTGCCCGGTCTGCGGCATCACCTTCTACGAGTTTCGCAGCCAAGGCCGGCTGGGCTGCCCGCACGATTACGTCTGCTTCCAGGCCCAATTGGAGCCGCTGATCATGAACATCCACGGCGAGTCGGAACACGTGGGCAAGCGGCCGCAGCGTCCCGGCGGCGGCAGCGAAAAGCGCACCCAACTGATCCGCCTCCGCCGGGAAATGAAGGAAGCCATCGACGAAGAACACTACGAGCGGGCCGTCGAACTGCGCGACGAAATCCAACGGATCGAGAGCGAGGGGAGATTGACGCCGTGCAACTGGACGATTTGACCACCAACAGCGGCGAATGGCTGCGGGGCTCGGGCCCCGAGTCCGACATCGTCATCAGCAGCCGCATCCGGCTGGCGCGGAACCTGGCCGATTTTCCCTTCATCAGCCGGGCCACGCCCCAGGACCGCACGCGCATCGAAAAGATCCTGCACGAGCGCGATTCTGGCCATCGCCGCCGAAACCGAGGTGCTGTACGTCAACGTCGCCCAGTTGGACAAGGTCGACCGCCAGTTCCTGGTCGAGCGGCACCTGATCAGCCGCGAGCACGCCGAAGGCCAGGGCACCCGCGCCGTGGCCATCGACGCGCACGAAAAATTCAGCCTGATGATCAACGAGGAAGACCATCTCCGGATCCAGGTGATGCAGAGCGGGCTGGACCTGGACAGCGTCTGGGAGCAGATCAACCGCATCGACGACCTGATCGAAGAGAAGGTGACCTACGCCTTCCACGACCGGCTGGGCTACCTGACCGCCTGCCCCACCAACGTGGGCACCGGCATGCGCGTCAGCGTCATGCTGCACCTGCCCGCCCTGGTGATCACGCGGCAGATCGACAAGGTCTTCCGCAGCCTGCAAAAGATCAGCCTGGCCGTCCGCGGCCTCTACGGCGAAGGCTCGCAGGCGATGGGCGACTTCTACCAGATCAGCAACCAGGTCACGCTGGGGCGCACCGAGTCCGAGCTGATCCGCCAGGTGAGCGACATCGTGCCGGTGATTATCGACTACGAGCGGCAGGCCCGCGAGTTCCTGGTCAACGAAAGCCACGAGAACCTGCACGACCGCGTGAGCCGGGCCTACGGCATCCTGCGCACGGCCCAGACGATCAGTTCCGAAGAAACGATGCACCTGCTGTCGCAGCGTGCGGATGGGCGTCAACCTGGGCCTGATCCGCGACCTGAACATCCCGGCCGTCAACGAGCTTTTCATCCGCACGCAGCCGGCCCATCTTGCAGAAGCTCACCGGCGGCGAGCTGGACACGACCGACCGCAACATCGAGCGTGCCCGCTATCTCCGCCGCTACCTCAACAAGGAAAACGGCAACGGGGCGTCGGGCGAACACAACTGACTGGGGACCAACGGCCGCGGGTCGGACGTGCAGTTGCCGTGTCGCCGAAAACCGATACCCCCGTCAGAGTGCCCGAGCGGCGGCCAACGATTGCACGCCTGCCGAGAATAGTTCGTGGCCACGCACCGCATGGGCAAGATGCTCAATCGGGTTCCGCTCGGTTGATCGGCCGAAGACACCGAAATCTGCCGGCCGGCAGGCTGCTGGTCTTCGTCGAGTGCCGAAAGGAGGTGCTCCACGCCGGCTCGATGTGTCAACTCGTACGCCGCCAGCGCACCAAGGTCAAGGCGGTCTACCAACGCCGCCCGAACGCCGAGCGACGTGTAAACAGACCCATCCTCCTGGACCTGCACTTGCGAGGCCGCCCATTGCGCGCGGCGGGCTGGATGCTGGGTGAGGGGGCAACCGTCTTGTCATCGCCGGCGACTGCCGCAGGCACCAAGCCGACAACGCTCGCCGGTGCAACAACGGCCTGGGCGTCGTCCGCAACGGGCAACGCACTGGCGTCCAGACTCGGATCGCCGCTTGGGCCGCTCGGCGATAACACGGTCAGCGTCTTGTTCCAGTTCGTCCCCAAGGAATCAGGTCCGTAAGATTCACTTTCCCATCATAATTGAAATCGCCTTGCGACCAGCTCTTCCCGGTGCGGCCATTCCAGTTCTCTCCCAATTCAATCCGAGATCGGTATAGGTTCACTGCCCCGTCCAGGTTCGTGTCGCCGTACAACGTGTAGCCCACCGTCACCTGGCCGGCTTAGCTGTTGTAAACCCAGCCCAGTCCGTGCGTGGCGTCCGCCGTCGAACTCTGGAACTGGCCCGTGTCGAAATGCGTCTGGCTTTCCGGCGTTATAGCTGGCGGCAAGCAGGTCCACGACCATCGCCACCTGGCTGGTCTCGCCGGTGTAGTCCAGCACGAGCTTGCCGCCCTTCAGGTCCACGCCGGCGCCGCTTAAGACCGGAACCTGCGCCTTGGCGAAGCCGTTCAGTTGCAGCGGCCGCCCTCGACGGTCGTCAGGCCGCCATAGGTGTTCATGCTATCGAGGGTCACCATGCCGGTGCCTTGCTTCGTCACGGTGGTCTTGGCCCCGACGATCCCCTTCGAGCCGGTGACCGTGAAATTCGCTGTCGAGTCGTTGAAGGTCACGCTGGCGGGCGTAACGTCTGCCGCGCTGATGTCGGCCGTCAGCCGTCGTGGCCGTGTCGTTGAACATCACGTTGACATCGTTGCCGTAGTCGGCCGTCGTGCCGTCGCTGGTCTTCTTCCAGTTGCCGGAGCTAGTGGCCGTGCTCCAGGTGGAACTGCTGCCGCCGGTCCAGGTGACGTCGACCGGCGTGAGGATCATGCCGCCGCCGTTGCCGTCGAGGACGACGTAGTTGTCCCCGACCGTGCCCGCGGCGCCGGCAAGTCCCGAGGCAACGAACGTCCAACTCCTTCCATCGCTGGTAACGGCGCCGGTACTGCTGCTGAACCCGTTGAACAACGCGGTGACGTCCTTGGCGTTGTAGTTCGTGCCGGCGATGCCGGTCAGGCCCAGGTTGTACAGGGCCTTGGACTGGGTGGCATTGAGCTGCGTGCCCCAGACGGCGAAGTCGTCCATCGAGCCTTGGCTGCCGGCGGCGGCGCTACCGGCGTGGTCGCGAGAGACCGCCCATTCGTTGAAGTTGCCGATGTTCGTCGTCGTGGTGAAGTTGTCGGCGAGTTCGGTGGTCGTCAGTGGGTTGCCGTCCAGATAGAATTGGGCCGTGCTTCCGCCGTCGACCGCAAGGCTATAGGTGACAGTCAACTCGTGCCAAGCCGTTCCGCCGTCATTCCACAGAGAGGAGGTGGCAGAATAATTGGCCAGGCCATCGTTGCCGTTGTTCTTGCTGTACCAATTCAGGGCACCATTCGTAAAATCCACGTAGGCGCCATGATTGATGGTGTTGGTGCCGTTGGAGGCCACCCACAGCATAGGCACATCAACGCGGTTTTGTGATATCTTGAACCAGATGCTTTCGGTCCCGACGAGTGCTCCGCCCGCCGTAGCATTGGGACGCGAGCCAGAGGCCTCGTTAAAGTAGGAGAATCTTCCGGACAAGTAGAGCCCGCCGGCACCGATCAGGGCGCTGCTGCTACTGCCGCTGGCGGCTCCATTGACGGCGGTGCCGCCGGTCGGCGCCCGGCGGCAATCTGGCCGCCATCGCTCGTGTCGAAGGTATAGTCGCTCAGCAATTGCACGGGTGGGGTGAGCGTTGTGGCGATGGCCGTGTTGCTGTTGGTCGAATCGTTGACGCCGCCAATAGTTGCGCGGACGCGGTAGTAGTAGGTTGTGTTGCCACTGAGGGCCGTGGATTGGTACGTCGTCACGTTGGACGTGACGGTGACCGTCGTCAGGCCGCTGCTAAATGCGCTGTTGGTGGCGCGGTCGATCTCGAAACCGGATTCCGTGGAGCTGTTGTCCGTCCAAGTCAAATTGATCTGTGTGTAGGAGACGGCCGTGGCAAAAGTCCCGTGGGTGCGGTGGGGGAAAAACGCCCGCGGTGGCGCTGGCGATGTTGCTATTGGCGGAATCTGTGGCTCCGTCGACTGGTCGCTGCGCACCCGATAGTAGTAGGTCGTGCCATACGTGAGCCCCGTTGACTGATACGTGGTGACGTCGGCCCCTACAGTGAACGTCGTCAGATTGGCGGCAAACGAGCTATTGGTGGCACGCTCGATCTCGAATCCAGTCTCCGTGGAACTGTTGTCCGTCCAGTTCAGGTCGATCCGGCTCGTGGAGACGACCGCGGCGACGAGATTGGAGGGGGCTGCCGGACCAATGCCGATAACGTCGAGCCTAGTCACCAGGAGCACCCAGTCGGCGCCGCCGGCGGCATTCGTACCGGTGAGGTTCCAGGTGCGCGCGGCGCCGCCCGCAACCGTGCCGAGGTCTGTCATTGTCCCATTGGTTGGGTCGAGCGTGAAGACTCTGAAGTCTCCGCTGTAGCCGCTGAGGTTGATCCCGGCCGCGGAGTCGCCAGCCGCCGCGTACAAGACGTATTGGCGTCCTGGTTCTGCCAGCAGATAATCGCGAACTGCCCGATTTCAGTTCGTTGTGGCTGGCCATCTTCCAGTATTCGATGCCCCTGGCCGTGAAGAAGTTGACCAGAGCCGTGATGTCGCCATAAAAGCCGTCTTGAGCAAACCAATCGCCCGTGGATTCGGGATTGTTGGTGCCGTCGTAGGTGGTGAAGTCGGCCGTGCTGCCGTAGCCTCCGGCAGTGGCGATACCCCAGGCGGCGTTGCGGCAGTGCGTGCGGTCGTTCGTTATTCCGCTGTTGACTTCGTTCAGGTAACCGTACTCGTCGTCCACCACCGGCATGTTGTGATCGAGGTTCTGCGTAATCGCGTAATTGCCCCACTGGTCGCCATTGGCATACGCGCCTCGCGGACCGTACTGAACAATGGCCTCGGTGGGCCAGCCGGAAAACCCGGAGAAGTCGAAATTGGCCGAAGTGTTCGAATGGATACCTAGGGGCCGCCTCAAGTCACCGTTGGTCATCCACGGGTCGTTATCCTTTACGTTGTTCGCAAAGCGATTGAAGTCCGACTGATCCTGGGGATTGGTATTGTGGCTGGCCACAGCCCACTCGTTCGCCATGCACCAAGTCACATTGTCGTAAGCGGCATAGCGGAGATGACATAACTCACAAAACGATCGTTTTGTGTGTCGGTGCCGAATTGCCGGTTGTTGTTGTAGCCACTCGTGACGATCAAGTCTGCCACCATCCCATGCGCGTTCATGTACTGGACCATTTGGTCCAGCGCGTCCCAATAAGTCAGATCAAGGCTGTCGCGGTTTGGGCTATCCAGGGCGCCGGTGTAGGGTTCCGGGTGCGCTGATTGGCTAATGTAAGGATTGGCCTCGCCGGCGACGTCATTGGAGTACACCTGGAAGCGAATCTTGGTAAAGCCTGCGGCGAGACAATTATCGACCGAAGTCTGCCAGTTATTGTTGAGGGTTGCCGTTGTGACCCAGTCATAATACGTTTGCCCCCACATGAAGTAGCGCGTGCCATCGTCGTAGACGAAGCTGTTCGTATACGTCGGGTCGATGCGCACGAAGCCGTGGTTGCCGGTGTCCGGGCGCCGACGACGATTTGACTGCCCGAGACTTCGGTCTGGTTGGTCAGATTGGTGATGGTCGAGTCAGCCGTGCTATAGGTCCACGTCCCCGTCACCGTCGGAGTGAAGCGGGCTACGAACGTGTTGCCGCCGTCCCAAAACCCCTTGACCACGATGGGCGACAGTCCGCTGCCGGAGGGCGGGGTGAACGTCACCTGAAGCTGTCTCGAATCGGTGTACCAGTTCCCGGAAGTGTCGGCTGTCGTGTAGACGATGTCCTGCGTCGACCACTGCGCCATCGTGATCGACAACAGCATCCGCTGCTCGAGCGGCTCGAACGTGGGCCGGAACGTCTTGATCTTACGGGCTGAGGACGAATGTCCCGACCGGCGGGAGCGCGAGATGACATGAAAAAAAGACCTGGGGAACACAACATGCTCCTTAGTTTCGTGGTGCCGGTGCTGAGGCCAGCGGTTCTGAAAAGATGCCGCGACCGTGCGCCGCGTGGGCGAACTGCTCAACGGGTTTCACGCTCGGTTGATCGGCCAGAAACGCGGCAATCTGCCGGCCGACGGGCTGACTGTCTTCGTCCAATGCCGAAAGCAGACTCTCCACGCCGGCTCGGTGTGTCAACTCGTATGCCGCCACCGCACCGAGGTCGAGCCGGTCTACCAACGCCGCCCGAACGTTATGCAGTGTGCGAAGCGACCCATTTTCCCGGACCTGCACTTGCGAGGCCGCCCATTGCGGCGCGGTGGGCTGGATGCTCGGTGAGGGTGTGACGGTCTTGTCGTCGCCCACCACGGCCGCAGGCACCAACCCGACAACGCCCGTCGGTGCAACAACTCCTTGGGGGTCGCCCGCAACGGACGACGCACTGGTATCCAGGCTCGGATCGCCCAGAGGGCCGGTCGGCGACAAATCCGTCAACGCGCGGCCGTAGTTGTCTCCCAAGTAACCGAGGTCGGAGAGGTTCACAACGCCGTCGTAGTTGAAGTCACCTTCCTGCCAGGTCATGCCGGTGCGGCCATAATTGTCTCCCAAGATGCCGAGATCGGATAGGTTCACCTTTCCGTCCAGGTTGGCGTCGCCATACAGCGTGTAGGCCACAATTACCTGGCCGGCTGTGCTGTTGTACGCCCAGCCCAGACCGTGCGCGTCGTCCGCGGTCGAACTCTGGAACTGGCCGGTGTCGAAGTGGGTGCTGCTCTCGGCGTCATAGCTCGCGGTAAGCAGATCCACGACCATCGCCATCTGGCTGGGTTCGCCGGTGTAATCCAGCACCAGCGTGCCGCCCTTCAGGTCGACGCCGGCGCCGCTGAGCACCGGAACCTGCGCCTTGGCAAAGCCGCTGAGTTGCAGCGTGCCGTCCTCGACGGTCGTGAGGCCGCCATAGGTATTGACACTGGCGAGGGTCACCTTGCCGGTGCCTTGCTTCGTCACGGTCGTGGTGGGTCCGGCGATCCCTTTCGTGCCGGTGACCGTGTAGTTCGCTGTCGAGTTGTCAAAGGTGACGCTGGTGGGCGTAACGTCTGCCGCGCTGATGTCGGCCGTCAGTGTCGTTGCCGTGTCGTTGAAGAAGACGTTGACATCGTTGCCGTAGTCGGCCGTCGTGCCGTCGCTGGTTTTCTTCCAGTTGCCGGAACTAGTGGCCGTGCTCCAGGTGGAACTGCCGCCGCCGGTCCAGGTGACGTCGACCGGCGTGAGGATCATGCCGCCGCTGCCGTCGAGGACCACGTAGTTGTCGCCGACCGTGCCCGCGGCGCCGGCGAGTCCCGAGGCGACGAACGTCCAACTCCTTCCATCGCTGGTAACGGTGCCGGTACTGCTGCTGAACCCGTTGAACAACGCGGTAACGTCCTTGGCGTTGTAGTTCGTGCCGGCGATGCCCGTCAGGCCCAGGTTGTACAGGGCCTTGGACTGGGTGGCGGTGAGTTGCGTGCCCCAGACGGCGAAGTCGTCCATCGAGCCCTGGCTGCCATCCACGGTGCCAGCCAGATCGCGGGAGACCGCCCATTCGTTGAAGTTGCCGATGTTCGTCGTCGTGGTGAAAGTGTCATCGATCTCTGTCATCGTTAGCGGGTCACCGTCCAGGTAGATTTGGGCTGTGCTGCCGCCGTTTACGGCAAGGCTGTACGTTACCGTCAACTGGTGCCAGGCTGCTCCACCGTCATCCCAAACAGGACTACTGGCGGTGAAATAGGCCCGACCGTCATTGGCGTTGTTTTTACTGTACCAGGTAAGGGTGTTGTTCGAAAAATTGACAAATGCCCCATGATTGATGGTGTTGGTTCCATTGGAAGCCACCCACAACATGGGCTCAATCATGCTGCCGCTTTGGGATATCTTGAACCAGATGCTTTCGGTGCCGAGGATCGCGCCACCGTCGGTGGCATTGGGACGGGAGCCGGAGGCCTCGTTGAAATAGGAGTCACTATTGGCCAACGCAAGGCCGCCGGTGCCGATCAGCGCGGCCCCACTGCTGCCGCTGGCAGCTCCGCTAACGGCCGTGCCGCCTGTCGGGTGCCGGGGGCAATCTGACCGCCATTGCTGGTGTCGAAGGTATAGTCACTCAACAACTGCACGGGCGGGGTGAGCGTTGTGGCGATGGCCGTGTTGCTGTTGGTCGAATCGTTGGCGCCGCCAATGGTTGCGCGGACACGGTAGTAGTATGTTGTGCTGGGGTTGAGGCCCGCGGATTGGTACGTCGTGATGTTGGCCCCAACGGTAACCGTTATCAGCCCGCTGCTAAACGCGCTGTTGGTGGCCCGATCGATTTCGAAGCCCGTTTCATTCGTGCTGTTGTCCGTCCAAGTCAAGTTGATCTGCGATGTTGAGATGACCGAACTGCCAAGTCCCGTGGCGCAACCGGAGGGAGATTGCCTGCCATCGCGCTGGCCGTGTTGCTGTTGGCCGAGTCATTGCTGCCGCCGATCGTGGCTCGCACTCGGTAGTAGTAGGTCGCGCCGTTGGTAAGGCCCGTGGACTCGTACGTGGTGATGTTGGCCCCGACGGTGAACGTCGTCAGATCGCCGGTAAACGAGCTATCCGCGGCCCGATCGATCTCGAATCCTGTTTCCACCGAGCTGTTGTCCGTCCAGTTGAGGTCGATGCGGCTGGTGGAGACGACCGTAGCGACGAGATCGGAGGGAGCTGCCGGACCGACGCCGATTATGTCGAGCCTAGTTACCAGCAGCACCCAATCGGTGCCCCCGGCGGAGTTTGTACCGGTGAGGTTCCAGGTGTGTATGGCGCCTCCGGCAACCGTGCCGAGGTCTGTCATTGTTCCATTGGTCGGGTCGAACTTGACTACTGCGAAGTCTCCGCCGTAACCGCTAAGGTTGATTCCGGCCGAGGAGTCGCCGGCCGCCGTGTACAGGACGTATTGGCGCCCGGGTTCTGCCAGAAGATAGTCGCGCGAACTGCCCGACTTCAGTTCGTTGTGGCTGGCCATCTTCCAATATTCGATGCCCTTAGTGGTGAAGAAACTGTTCAACTGCTGGACGTCGGTGTACTCACCTCCGGGCGGAACGGTCCAATCGCCGGTGCTTTCGGAGACGCCCATGCCATTGGGGTTCTCCTGAATATCGGCCGTGCTGGAGTATCCTCCTGCGGTGGCGATGCCCCACAGGGCGTTGCGGTGGTCGACACGCGAGAGTTGACCGATGTATTTGAATTCATCGTTGACGACCGGCATGTCGTGGCCGAGGTTGTTGCGGATCGCCAGATTGTCCCCTACGTCCTGATAGCCCGACTGCGGGCCATATTGCATGGTGGCATACGTCGGCCAGCTTTGGTCGAAGAACTGAAAAAGGCCTTGCGGATCGCTCCAGACCTGCAACCCGTGAATGGTCAACGGCCGCAGGGCCGAGCCTTGGGTCATCCAGGGGTCCTGGTTGCGCACGAGATTCGACAGCCGATTGTAGTCGGCCTTGTCTTGGGGGTAGTTCGACGCCCACCCCGACTTCTCCCACTCGTTACCCATGCACCAAATGACGTTGTCGTAGGCCGCGTAACGGTTGACAACGTACGTCACAAACCGATCGTTCTGCGTATCGGTTCCGAATTGGATGTTGTTCTGCGACACGACGCCGTAAGGAGTCGTGACGATCAGGTCGGCCACCAACCCCTTTGAGCTCATGTACTGGATCATTTCGTCCATTTTTTGGAAGTACGTAAGCCCATCAAAGCTCAACGTCGTGAGGTCGAGATGGTCACGATCGGGGGAAGCAGGAGTCCCGGCATAAGGTATTTTGTCGGGGTAGTCGTTGTGCTCGGTGGGAACATTGTTCGCGTACACGTCGAAGCGGACTTTGGTGAATCCGTACGCTTGCATGCTATCGACCGACGTCTTCCAATTGTCGTTCGCCATGGCGCCGTCGAGCCAATCGTAGTATGTCTGTCCCATCATGAAGTAGCGCGTGCCATCGTCGTAGACGAAACTGTTCGTATACGTCGGGTCGATGCGCACGAAGCCGTGATTGCCGCTGACCGCGGCGCTGACCACGATTTGGCTTCCCAATGCCTCGGTTGTGTTCGTCAGCCCCGTGATGGTCGAACCAGTCGTGCTGTAGGTCCACGTCCCTGTTGTCGTCGGAGTAAAACGGACGTTGAAGGTGCTGCCGCCGTCCCAAAACCCTTTGACCACGATAGGCGACAGTCCGCTGCCAGACGGTGGCGTGAACGTCACCTGAAGCTGCCTCGAATCCGTGTACCAGTTCGAGGAAGTATTGGTCGTGGTGTAGACGATGTCCTGCGTCGACCACTGCGCCATCGTGATCGACAGCAACATCCGCTGCTCGAGCGGCTCGAACGTAGGCCGGAACGTCTTGATCTTACGGAATGAGGACGAATGTCCCGACCGGCGGGAGCGCGAGATGACATCAAAAAAAGACCTGCGGAACACGACACGCTCCTTTGTTTGTTTGCGTAAGCCCTAACCTTGGAAAATCCCGCAAGGCGACGACCCCGACATTGTCACTGCACGCCGTCACTGCACCCCGCGCGCTACGACCAGCGCACGCGACGCAGCGACAGTCTTTCACTGGACTTGCGTCTGGTAATGCAACGATTCGAAGAAACTGTTCCGTATTCAACCTTGCGAGGCTCGCGACGCCGCGGGCGGCAGCACTTGAGCGACGGAAGGTCGGCCTCGTCGGCAGCCGCCACGATCGGACCGCAATCGTGCCTGCCTATCTAGCGACAGCAATACCCCCAAACGTAGTATTCGCGCTTTGGTATGCTCCCTTGGATATTATCGCAGGGACTACCGACACTATACTCAAAGCCGTCAAAATCCGCAATCATTTCGTTTTAGGAAAGGCTGTTCTCGGGCAGAAAATTCGGCCAGTGGCCGTTCCCTGGCGCGCAGGAGTGACCAGAATTCACTCGCAATAGTCACCAGGCCGCTACAGCCGAATTCGCTCGATGTGGAGCGAGGGAAGTTCTACCAGGGCCAGCGACGGTTCGCTTGTCCGCCAGACGGCCCCTGGGTTCAGCACGAGCGTCGGACCTTCCATGTGTTGCGAGTAGACGTGAGAATGGCCGTGGAATACGAGCGTCCACTGACCGGAGCGAATTGTTTCGTGCAGCAATCGTGCGTCATGGCCGTGGAGAAACGCAATTTGTTGCCCCTCAAGGTCCAACGTGCCGAGCCGTTCATGCAGCCTGTGCTCCGGCGCGGTCATCATGCGGCCGAGCCGCGCAGGATCGTCGATGTTTCCGGGCACAAAGTGCGCAGGGAGGCCATCAAACAACGGAACGACCGCCGCACCGACGTCGCCGCAATGGATCGCCAAGCTCGCGCCGTGGCGCGGAGGGCGTCGATGGCCTCCTGGGCCGAGGTAATATCACCGTGCGTGTCGCTGAGCACCCCGAGTATCATGGAATGGTGCCCGATGATTGAGGAAGCCGACTTGACGCCTGACGCGATGGACGAAAGCCCCTCTGGCCGGAAACGCCGCTGCAACGTAGAGTAACGGTAACCGTTATTAGAAACATGCCTTTGACCGATCTTCGCGACATTTTGGCAATCGGCGTCTTGGCTGCCGCGGCGGCGGTTCTGGCCGTGTGGCTTGTGGTACGGTTGCGTCGCCCACCGTTCACGCCGGGGCAGTGGCTCCTCTTCGGCTTGAACTATATTATCGTTCGCGTGCTGTGGCGAACAAAGATCAAAGGCAGTTTTCTGCTTCCGCTCGGTCAAGGCGCGGTAATTGTCAGCAACCACCGCTGTCCGGTCGATCCCTCGTTTATGGAAGTTGCCATCCCCCGCGTAATTCACTGGATGGTGGCAAAAGAATACTGCGAGCATCCGGCCTTCCGCCGTTTGCTCGCGACCTGCGAAGTGATTCCGGTGCCGCCGCGGCGCCGTCGACATGGGCGCCGTGCGCGCGGCCGTCGGGCTACTCCAAAGCGGCAAGCTGGTGGGTATGTTTCCCGAAGGGCGAATCAACACAACCGACGAGCTTCTGCTTCCGTTTCATCACGGCGCGGCGATGATGGCGCTCGAAAGCCAGGGCGCCGGTCGTTCCGCTGTTTATCGAGGGCGCCCCGTACGACGGCACGACGCTGGGCTGCCTGTTGATGCCGGCATCGGTACGCGTACAAATCGGGCCCGCAATCGATCTGTCGGATTGCTCGAGCGACCGGGACGGCCGGGCGGCGTTGGAAGTCGCCACACGTCGCTTAGCGAGCGAGATTGCGCGCCTCGGCGGCCAATCCGAGTTTCGTTCGGCACTCGTCGGTCGCGCCGGTCGGCCAGCCAGCGGCGAACGACGGGTTAGGCGAGAACTCGCCCCCGATCTTTGATCGGCGTCTGAGAGAACTCTGGAACGTCTGCGGAGACCGTTGTGCACAATCTTCGTAACCTGATTGGGCCAATTTATCGACGCATATCCCCCGCGATAGATGGTGATTTGCGAATTTCTACGGGTTAGGCGCTTCAGGATGTTGACGTGCCGGT
The DNA here is from genome assembly GCA_963789525.1 of uncultured Planctomycetaceae bacterium. Classification (GTDB taxonomy): domain Bacteria; phylum Planctomycetota; class Planctomycetia; order Pirellulales; family Thermoguttaceae; genus CAVXFB01. Next base: position 29,461 of record CAWBLA010000002.1, on the reverse strand, counting down.
CGTTGGTGCTATGCTGAAAATGCTTGGCTTTCACCGGCAAACACTGAGGCAGCGTTCGCACCCGATCCAAAAACGTCCTGCTCGTGAGGGTGTTTTTTCTTCTTTCGTGGGTGCGGTTCTTGCGGCTCACACGCTGTGCCCCATTATCGCCGCGTATTTCCAGGAAGGTTGCGCCCCTGGTTGTGGGTTGGCGGTCCAGCTTTGTCGGTTGTCCGTGTTGTTAGTGGTTCAAGAGATTGCAGCATCCAGCCATGTCGTTCGGAAATAACTTCGCTGGCCATGAGTTGCTCAAACCTGATTTGACGAGGAGGGTGGGACAATGAAATCCGTGGAAATCTGGTGTGCGGTTGTGATCTCTTTGGTATGCGTGTCTCAGGTTTCGGCAAACACTCTGACATTTGCTTCTAGCATGGAGTATAGCGGGGCAACGCCACCCGTCGGAGCCGCTCCATGGTTGACGGCCACTTTTGACGACCACGGGACGTCCGGCTCGGTAACGCTCACACTTGCCGCAGCCAACCTCACGGGAAACGAGTTCGCCAGCGAGTGGGATTTCAACATTGACACGGCATTGGAGAGCAGCGTCGGTAGCCTTCTGTTCAGCGAGCCAACGAAAGTCGGCGCGTTTAGCAATCCGACCATCGGCACGATCGCCAATTTTTTCCAAGCCGATGGGGACGGCAAGTATGACATCAGCTTTGGTTTCGCCACGTCGGACGGCGCAAGTTCGAGATTCGGAGTGGGCGACTCGGCAACGTACACCATCACCGGAATCCCAACCCTTACGGCGAGTTCTTTCAACTTCCTCAGTAGCCCGGCGGGCGGGCACGGCCCGTACACCACAGCCGCGCACGTCCAGGGGATCGCGGTCGGCGCCGGCAGCGGATGGGTGACAGTGCCCGAGCCTTCCACCTTCGTCCTGTTCGCAGCCAGTGCCGTCGGGCTACTGACCTGGGCCTCGCGTCGTCGCCGCTAAGCCTGGGCATTGGTCTCCGCTTTCTTCATGGTTGGCCCCCAAGTGAATGGCATTGGCTGCTAACCACGCTGCTCTCACCACTTGGGGGGGCTATGGATGGATCTAGATTCGGTATTCCGCCGGCGCCCAGGAATGGGTATCATCCGCGGCGACAGAAAGGAATCTGCCAAAAGATGAACGGATTCGACTCTCATGGCCTGCTGTGGCTGTTTATTGCCGCACAAATCCTTGGCGTGGCGTCTGCTTGGCTTGCCCGACTCAGCGAGGGGTCTGCCTGTCAGCGGTTCAGCCAGTTTGCGTTCTTCGTTGCGCTTCCACTGATGGGTATGGCGACGATTGTCGTCTCCGGTGTGGGCCCGGGCTGGTGGTTGACCGGCTCGGCCACATTGGCCTTCACGGTGCTGACGGTCACGTGCGACTTTCGGGCCAGTCGCGAGGCCGCGACCTGGTAGCTGCGTGTTGCGGCTGTCAATGTAAGCTCCCGGCCCAGGGGCCGCGGCTTACAGGCCGCAATTTTCCGCCAAGCCCTCCATCTTCTCGCCGGTTTCTCCGCTACGATCGTGCAGCCTGACAAAATCGAAAAAAAGCTTCCTTTCGGTACAACCGGCAACCGAAACCTATAGTCAGGCAGCAATCATCGGATAGAGGCGTTGCCGGGGGGGCAACTCCGCGATCCCGTCCGCCAGGCTGGCGGCGCAACGTCCCTCCCTGTCAACCGTTCGCCTGGTCCGTTGCACGGCTGACACCATCGAAGCACAGACTTACCCGGGGTCATAAACCACGGGGTGGATCTTCAGAGGAGGGAGAACATGCGACGTATTCTCACCGGTTTTGTGATGGCAACTGTCATGGCGGCCATCCCAACCTTGGCCCTGGGCGGCAATCAGGAGATCGCCGAGCAAATCGCCCAAAACTTGCGCCAGAGCGGGCAGATGAGCGACTACAAGATCGGCGTCAAGTATCAGAATGGGACGGCTTGGTTGCGTGGTCGCGTCCAAGACGAGGCGCAGATGAAGACCGCGATCAAGGTGGCGTTCAAGGCACCGGGCGTGAAGCGAATCGTCAACGAACTGAGCGTCGCTTCGGACGAGGCTGCCTCGACGGCCAAAGGGCAATCGGTTCGCAACCCGCTCCGCGGTCGCGACGCGACAGCCAGCGCCGAACGCGTTCCCAGTTCATACACCGCACAGGCGGCGGAGCGAACCTCGATGCAGGAATCGCCGGACATGCTGCCCGAACGAATGGCGGCGCCCAGCGCGTCAGGCCGGTGTCGTCGAGTCGCGTGGCGATGCAGGCCGGCATGCGATGCCCGACGCCCGCCGGCGGGCCGCCGATGCCCATGTATTCCGCGGCAGCCAACGCTGGCGCGGTGGCTCCCGCACGATACGACCAGCCCTGCATGCCAAACTATGCGTGGCCAAGCTATGCGGCTTACCCAAATTATGCCGGCGTAACATACCCGAAGCAGTATTCGCCGACGGCTTGGCCGTACATTGGCCCGTTTTACCCGTATCCGCAAGTTCCCCTTGGGTGGCGGAAGGTGACGTTGCAGTGGGACGACGGTTGGTGGTTCCTCGACTTCAAGGATCAGCCGTGCAGCGAATGGCACAGGTGAGTGGGTTGCAGAGACGTAAACGTACACTGCGCGACTCGCTTGTCTGCGTCGTCCCTCAATCAACAAGTTGCTGCTGAACACTGAGACTTCAACGTCCCCCACGCCGGAATGCCCGACGTGGGGGCTTTTGTTGCACGTCGATGCATCGTTTCGCCGGTGCGACCGGAAAAATCCGCAAGTTCATCACAGTTTAACACGATAACTAGTGTAACCACGGCTGTGACCCCAAGTTTTGTGGAGGAGAGACGGATGTCCATGAAGGCCGCGCGTACCATCACCGGGATGCTGGGGCTGCTGTTGTTGGCATGCGCCACGGGTTGCACGACCGTGGCCGGACCCAACCTCGGCATGCTCAACTTTCCGATTCCTATTTCCCCGTATCTCCAGAAGGTCCCGGAAGACGCATTTTGGAACCATGAACGCTATGATCGGATGCCGATTCTTGGCCCGCTAACACCCAATATGCCGGCCGTGGCGCTCGATGAGCCGTCGGACGACGAGGTGATGCGAGCGTTGGAGAAGGCGCGTCCGGTCCAAGGCGGCTTGCCAGGCCTGCACGAAATCCAGCGCAACAACGTGCGGATCGTCAAGGAGCCGATCACCGACTATATCGATCCGCCTCGCGTCTATCCGTTGGTGGGTCCGGCGCAACTCCATCACGCCCACTGGAAGTGCATCGTTCACTATTCGGAGACAACGTGGGTTGGTTGGCCGATCCCGTACAAAACAACCGATGAAGATTGTCAGGAGGTCGTTTATATCGATCACGACCACCTGCACATGGTCGGCAACGTCGACCCCGGCCCTGGCACCGGTTATTGACCCGAGTGGGGCAGCGGGCCGGAACGGAGAGACACCAGACCCTGGCGCTTTGAGCCGCGCCAGGGTCTTGTCTGCGCAGCGGGGGGGACTGTCCCAATTTCCGGGCCAACCAGAACAGTCTGCATTGGCGCAGCGTCCGCAACGAGAGTTGCGCCATCTCATACGGTTCTTACGGCGACTTGACGGGGCGGATGTCGACGGTTTTCTCGTGGCGCTGAAACGTCAGGCCGGCCGGTGCGAGCAGTTGCTGCAGAAGCTCATCGACCGTTCCATTCTTCACTTCGAGCGTAACCGGGTGGTCGAGCGAGATGCCGGCCCGCGCAATGGCTGCCTCATCCATGTGAAGCTCCAGCCCCAGCGCAAGGCGAGTTGCCGCAACACCGGCCCCAACGGCTTGTTTTGGATCACCAGCCGATTGATGCGGATGTCTTCGACGGCGGTGTTCGGCCGGGCGGACGCTGGAGACGCCGCCGGAAGACGATGAAGGCCATCGGCGGCAACGGGGAGGTCTTCGGGAATGCGTACCGATTCCAGCCGCGTCCCACCGCCGAGCACCTTGAACGTCAGGTCGAATTGCACGGCAATGAGCGTCAGCCGATCGATTAACGATAGCGGCGGCAGATCGGCGGCCGCCCACAGATCGTACGGCACTTGATCCAGGCCGGCGATTGTGATTCCGTTCTGCCGGGCGAGTTGTGCCAAAAGATCGCGGGGTGTGGCAAGATCGGGCCACGCGATCGGCCTGAGGTCGAGGAACTTTCGCTGCGCCGGCCGCGGCAACTGGCGAACCGCTTTTTCCAACGCGGCGGCTATCGCTTGTAGCCGCTGGGCGACCGGTCGAGGGCCAAGGTAGATGACGTTGCCCAGTTGCGACACTCCCAGTCCGCAGTGGTCGGCGATGGCCGCCAGTACGGCCTCCATTGGTTGTGCCCTGATGGTCAGATCCAGCTTCTGACCCGGGTCGACCCGTCGATCGATCAGGATGGCCACCCGCTGTGCATGCGACAGGTTTTCGACCGCGTTGCGCAGCGGACTGCCGGACCAGAGAATGTTGATCGGTTGCACGAGTTTCTCGTGCACGGCGACGCCGGTGGCCCAGTCGACGCCACCTGCGATGGACACGGTGTCAAAAACAGGCGCGTGCGACCAAATTGCGACAGCAACTAGAGCGACGATCGTCGTGCGTTTAAACATGTGCGGCGACAGGCCAGTCCCCTCGCCCGGAGGGGCCTCTGCGACGAAGACATCATCATCAAGTACCGAAGCTAACAAAACACATGGTTCTCTGCGCAATTCTACCTCGGGACCTTGCTGGGCAAAAGCATCGCGCTGGCGATGATGGGCCGGCAGCGCGCGTCGCTTCCGACGCCGACGAGACTGTCTTCCTCCGGCCTGCATTTCATGAATCGTGAATTCTGATTATGGCGTTTCTGGCGATTTTGATTACAATGGATAGATAGTGCGGTGTCGCTGTTTAGGAGATAGTCTGGTGAGCGCTAATTCGACTCGGCCCCCGTACCTGCTCGGTCTGTATCGCCGATACCTTGACCGCCAGGATTCTGGCGGGTTTTTCAAGCGAGTCTCGAAGCGATACTCGTGCGGCACGTTGGAACGGCTTGCGCGGCATCCGAACCGAGATGTCCGCCGGGCCGCGGTCTTCGCGATCGGATCCCTGGGCGATTACGAATCCAACCACACACTGGGCCGCGCGTTGCAGGACGACGACCGCACGGTTCGTGCGATGGCCGACAGCGCCATCCGCCAGGTTTGGACGCGGGCCGGCAACCGCACCGAACGCGCGGAATTGGCCGCTCTCGTCCGGCTTGCTGCGGCGCAGATGCACAAAGAGGTGCTCGTTCGCGCCACGGTGCTGATCGAGCGTGCCCCGTGGTTCGCCGAAGCCTGGCAGCAGCGGGCCGTCGCGCATTTCGCGCTGGGCCGATTGATCGAATCGATTCGCGACTACCACCAGGTCCTCGAAATCAATCCCTATCATTTCATTGCCGCCGCGAGTATGGGCCAAGCTTACTTGGAGCTGGAGAACCGCACGTCGGCACTAGAGTGTTTTCGCCGGGCCTTGCGCTTGAACCCGGACTTGGAGGGCGTTCGAGTACAGATCATCCGACTGGCGCGGATGCTTGAAGGAAACCGCTGAGCAAGGTTGTCCCTTTCAGTGTACGCGCAGTCGGCAGATCGATATTTGTGCGGCAACAACGGGGCATGCCCGCCGGTTCCGTCGTTTGGCGGCCGACGATTTGAGGACATTATTCCGCCCACCTTGAGTCTCCCCCCTACAGAACTTCCGCGCGAGATCGGGGTTCAATCCATTGGTGCAGCAGAAGCGCGCTGACGCTGCGCCCGTGGTTGACTCCGGGAAACGCGGTGGGACGTTGCACTGGCCGCCTGGCGCTGTTATGGAGATGCCGATGTCGGGTACAGGAACATCACGGCGGCACGGCCCGGCCGGTCCAACGCATCGTCCGGCGGGAACGACCGTGGCTGCCCGCTGGATTCGCAAGGTGTCCAACGAAGGGATCGGTTATTCGGTCGTTGACCTCGGCGACGTGCAGCACATCTTTGCCGCGGCCGTTCCGCGACAAGGATCGACGCTCGGCGAGCAGACCGAAGACGCGCTGCAGACCATCGCAGCCGCTGCCTGCGAGGAAGGGGCAGACGGCGCGATCGTCCAGCAAGCCGTGTTCATCGGCGACACGAGCAAAATCGACGAGTGCCGCCGGATCATTCGCGGCTTTTACGGCAGCGACTTGCCGGCCACGAGCTATATTCCACAGCCGCCGTGTGCGGACAAATTGCTGGCGATCGAGGCGATTGGCGTTGGACAAGGCCGGGGATCGGTGGAGGTACAACGCCTCGGCGAGCAACTCGTGATCGCGCGGCACAACGGCATCGCATGGATTCACTGCGCCCAGGCCGTTCCGGCGGCCGGCAACGGCGACGCGTACGGCGGCGCCACGAGTGCCTTCGGGCAAGTTCGTTCTCTGTTGTGCGGTGCTGGTACCGGTTGGGATCATGTGCTTCGCACCTGGCTCTACCTCGGCGGCATGCTCGACCATGACGGGACCACGCAGCGTTACGAGGAGATGAATCGTGCGAGGGCCGATTTCTACCGCGACGTCCTGTTCTTCAGCGACCGTTTGCCGCGAGGCTACACGGGGCCAGCCTACCCGGCCAGCACCGGCATTGGCGCCGAAGGCCGGGGCATCATGCTAAGCGCCATCGCGATGGCGACCGCGCGCGACGACATCGTGGCGGTGCCGCTGGAAAATCCGCGGCAGACCTCGGCCTATGCGTACGGCCGAGATTTCGGCTCGCAAAGCCCGAGATTCGCCCGAGCGATGGCCGTTTCCTGCGGCGGCTATGCGACGATTTTCATCTCCGGCACGGCGAGCATCACGGACTCGCGCACACGACATGCCGGCGACGTAGCCGGCCAGACGCACGAGACGCTCGATAACATCGCCGCACTGATTTGCGAGGAAAACGTGGCACGCCACGGCCTGCCGGGGATGGGCACCTCGCTCGACGGCCTCGGACTGGCCCGGGTTTACATCGCGCGGCGGGCGGACTATGCCGCGGTTCGGGCGATTTGCCAAGAGCGACTGGGCGAACTTCCCACCATCTACGCCGTTGCCGACGTCTGCCGGCGCGATCTGTTGGTGGAGATCGAGGGCATTGCGTTTTCAGCAAAGTAGCAGACACGCTCCGCGTGCCGTTGCGGCGGACGGCACGCGGAGCGTGCCTGCTACAAGAAGTGTGAGCGTGACGATGAAGACCTTCTGGTTTGCGGCGATCGTCTTTTCGTCGCTCGTTGCCGAGGCAGCGGCGCCGAATGTCTTTGAGAGCCCCGGCCGGCTGACGCCGAAGAACCGGATCGATCGAATTATCCTGGCGAAGCTGGCGGCGTTAGGCGTGCGGCCGGCGCTCGGCTCGGACGCCGTGTTCGTCCGCCGCGCCTATCTGGACGTGGTCGGCACGCTTCCCACCGCGCACGAGGCCCGCAATTTCATTCTCGATCGGAAACGGGACAAGCGTCGCGTATTGATCGATCGCCTGTTGGAGCGGGACGAGTTCGCGGACTATTGGGCGATGAAATGGGGCGACATTTTGCGGATCAAGGCAGAGTTTCCCGTCAATCTCTGGCCCAACGCCGCGCAGGCATATCACCACTGGGTCCGCGCTTCGATTGCCGAGAACAAGCCGTATGACCGGTTCGTCCGCGAAATGCTCACCGCCAGCGGCAGCAATTTTCGCGTCGGGCCGGTAAACTTCTACCGCGCCGTCCAGAACAGGACTCCGGAGGCGACTGCATCGGCCGTGGCGCTGACGTTCATGGGGGCTCGGACCGATGCCTGGCCCAAGGAACGTCTCTCGGGCATGGCGGTCTTCTTCTCGCAGATCGGCTACAAGCCGACCCGCGAATGGAAAGAGGAGGTCGTCTACTGGGACCCGTTCCATACGGGCGCTGTGCCAGTCGCGACGTTTCCCGACGGAACGAAGACCAAATTGCCCCCGAACCGCGATCCGCGCGAGGTCTTTGCTGATTGGCTGATCCGGCCCGACAATCCCTGGTTCGCGCGCAGCATCGTGAACCGCGTCTGGGCGTGGCTGCTGGGCCGAGGCATCATCGACGAACCGGACGACATCCGCGACGACAATCCACCGAGCAATCCCGAACTACTGGCTTACCTGGAGAAGGAATTCACCGATAGCCATTACGACTTGAAGCATCTCTATCGCTTAATTCTCAACTCGGCCACGTATCAGTCTTCGTGCATGCCGAGGTTCCACGTTCAGAAGGACGAGGCCAACTACGCCGGCTACTTGATGCGCCGCCTGGATGCCGAAGTGCTGATCGACGCCATCAACAAGGTCACCGGCACGTCGGACCTTTACACCAGCGCCATCCCGGAGCCGTTCACCTACATTCCCGCCGACCGGCCGGCAATCGCGCTGCCGGACGGCAGCATCACCAGTCCGTTTCTGGCGTTGTTCGGTCGTTCGGCACGGGCCACTGGCATGGCAAACGAGCGCAACAACAAGCTGCTGCCGCCGCAGTGGCTGCACATGCTCAATTCGAGCCACATCCAGCAGAAGTTGGAACGCGGCCCAAACCTCAAAGCGATCGTCGACTCCGATCGGAAGCCGAACGAAATCGTCGACGAGCTTTACCTTACGATTCTCTCGCGATTCCCGACGGAAGAGGAGCGGAACACGGTCGAGGCGTATGGCAACCTCAAAGCCGTACGTCCGCCTGCCAAGCGAAGCAGGTCTCGCCCGGCAAGACGCCACGAAGACTGGGTAGACGTGGCTTGGGCATTGATCAACAGCACCGAGTTCCTGTTTCGACATTGAACAGAGGACTAACAAGATGATCGCGCGCCATAAGTCCAATGCCGGGGACTGCCCCGATTTTCGTGCCGGCGAAAATGGGACTGTCCCCTGCGGCGCGGTCAATGCCGCACCCCGGATGTCGCGGCGCGAGGCGCTGTGCCGCGGCGTCGGCGGGGCGGCGGGGTTGCTGCTGGCCGGCCGTCTGGGCCTCGACGCGGCGCTGCGCCGAGCCGCAGCCCGCCCAAGGTCGCGCCGAAGGCCAAAGCGAAGTCGGTCATTCAGGTCTTTCTGTGGGGCGGCATGTCGCACATCGACACCTGGGACCCGAAACCGGACGCGGGCCGCGACTACATGGGTGAATTTCCCAAAGCCATCCCGACCAATGTCGCCGGCATCCAGATCGGCGAACTGTTCCCGCAACTTGCGAAGCAGGCCGACAAGTATTCGCTCATCCGCAGCATGACCCACCGCAACAACGGCCATGAAACGGCCGCCTATTTGATGCAGACTGGACACGCGCCCGGTGAGCGGCTGGCCTATCCGAGCATCGGGGCCGTGTTCTCGTATTTCAAGGGCCCGGGATACAAGGGGCTTATTCCGCCTTACGTGGTCCTGACGCGGCCACAGGGGCGGTTTTCCGAAGAGGGCTTCTTGGGGCCGAAGTACAAGCCCTTCGCCACCGGCGGCGACCCCAACGCGTCGCGCTTTGAAGTGGAGGGCATCATCGCCCGGGGGATCACCGATCAACGTCAGGGGGCCCGGCGCGACTTGCTCGACAAGCTGGACACGCTCGGGCGAACCATGGCCGGCAGCCCTGAGTTGGCCGCGGCCGCGGACGCCAAGAAACTCGCCTACGAATTGATCTTGGGCAAGGGCCGGGAGGTGTTCGACCTTTCGAAGGAGAGCCCGCAATTGCGCGGCCGGTACGGCCGCCATACGTTTGGGCAGGATTGCCTGGCGGCGCGGCGGATGGTGGAAACCGGCGTGCCGTACGTCGTCATCAATTACCCTGGCGGTTGGGACACGCACAGCAACCACTTCGCCACGATGCGCCGCCAATGTCCGCAACTCGACCAGGGGCTGGCGATGCTTCTGGAGGACCTCAGCGACCACGGCTTGCTGGAGACCACGATCGTATGGTGTTGCGGCGAGTTCGGTCGCACTCCGAAGATCGATTGGCAACCGCCCTGGAACGGCGGCCGCAACCACTATGGCAACGTGTTCTCCGTACTGGTTGCCGGCGGCGGCTTTAAGGGCGGACACGTGGTCGGGGCGTCCGATGCCAGAGCTGAAGAAGTCAAGGAACGGCCCGTGTATCCCGTAGATTTGCTGGGGAGCATCTATCGGTTGGCTGGCATTGACCCGGGGGCCAAGCTACCGCATCCGATGGGCGCCGAGGCGCACGTTTTGCCCTCCGCATCGGAAGGCGTGAAGTCGGCCGGGATTTTGACGGAGATTATGTAGTCGCCAAAAGGAGGCGACCCATGCAGAGACTTCGATATCTTGCCGCGTGCGGACTGGTTGGCGTGCTCGCCATGGCGCCCGACGCCTGGGCACAGGGCAGACCGTACATCGGCTTTGTCTACCCGGCCGGCGGCCAACACGGCACGACGTTTCAAGTTCGCGTCGGCGGACAAGGCCTCAACGGAGTCGATGGGGCGATTGTCTCCGGCTCTGGTGTCACGGCCAAGGTGGTCGAGTATCGCCGGCGGCTGGGCTCGCAGGAAATGGCAATGCTGAGGGAGGAAGTGAAGGGACTGAGGAGGAAGCCGCGGTCGGCAATGGACGAGACGGCGCGGGACATCATGGCGCGGGCCGCAGAGAGAATAGCAGAATACGTCAATACTCCGGCTTGCGCGTCGATCGCCAACCTGGTGATTGTCGAAGTCACCATGTCGCCGGGCGCAGATCCCGGCCCGCGAGAGTTGCGGGTCACAACGCCGCGCGGCGTGTCAAATCCGTTGGCATTTTGCGTCGGTCAACTGCCGGAACTCTGCCGGAAGCCGATGGTTACGGCCGTGCGTCAGGTGCTCGGCAAGGAGCAGTTGGCGCTGCGAACGCGGCCGGCCGACGAGGTCGAGGACCGCGTCGACGTGCCGTGCGTGCTCAATGGCCAGATTGCCTCGGGCGAGGTCAATCGCTATCGGTTCCAAGCCAGCAAGGGCCAACGCCTGGTCATCTCGACCGTGGCACGGCAACTCGTCCCGTTTATTGCCGACGCCGTTCCCGGCTGGTTTCAACCGGTGCTGGTGCTCTACGACACCCGAGGAAAGGAAGTTGCCTACGACGACGATTACCGTTTCAAGCCCGATCCGACCATTCTCTACGAGGTCCCGAAAACCGGCGAGTATGTGCTGGCAATCCATGACGCGCTGTACCGCGGTCGCGAAGATTTCGTCTATCGCATCAGCATTGGCCAGACGCCGTTTCTGACCAGCATCTTCCCGTTGGGCGGGCGTGTGGGCCATCCGGCCAACATCGCGATGACGGGCTGGAACCTTGAGAACGCCGAACTCGTGCCGCCGGGGGCGGATGCAGCTCCGGGCATTTATCAGGTCGTCGCTCGCAACGGGCACCTCGTTTCCAACCGCATTCCCTTCTCGCTCGATACGCTGCCTGAGTGCGTCGAGAAAGAACCTAACGACGATCCGGTGCACGCCCAGAGGGTTGAACTGCCGGTTATTGTCAACGGCCACGTCGATCGCCGCGACGATTGGGACGTGTTCCAATTCGCAGGCCGGGCCGGCGAAACGGTCGTCGCCGAGGTCTTCGCCCGCCGTCTCGATTCACCGTTGGATTCCGTGCTGAAACTCACCGACGCGACCGGCAAACTGGTGGCCTACAACGACGACTACGACAGTGCGACTCCGGGCGTGAATACGCACGACGCCGACTCGTATATCATGGCCAAGCTGCCTGCTGACGGCACGTATTGCGTCCACCTCGGCGACGTCACCCGCAATGGCGGCGAGGAGTATGCCTACCGGCTGCGCCTCGGCCCGCCGCGGCCCGATTTCGCGCTCCGCGTCGTGCCGTCGAGCGCAGCCATGCGCAGCAGGTCCGCCACGGCCCTGGACGTTCGGGTCGTTCGCAAGGATGGTTTCGCCGGGCCGGTTAGACTCGGCCTGAAGAACCCGACCACGGGATTCTCTTGCCGGCCAGGCTCTCTATCGGCCTCGCAGATGTCAAGAAGGCTGGTTGTGCGAACCAGCCTGACCGACACAAAAGAGCCGGTTGTTGTGCATGTCGAGGGGAGCGCGACGATTCAAGGCCACCAGGTCGCCCACGAGGCCGTGCCGGTCGAAGACCGAATGCAGGCTTTTCTGTGGCGCCATCTGGTTCCCGCCGATGATCTGAGGGTTTTGGTTTTTGACCCGACGTACGTTGCGCCACCGAAGCGCGTTGCGCCTGTTCGCCCGTCATCCACGGCCGAAACCAAGAAGCCGGCCGCCTCCGCCGCGGCGCCGGCCGGAAAGCCGAAGTTCACCAAGCGGCAAGTCGCCGGTCGTCTGAGACAGCTCAAAATCTCTACGAAGACGGACTGCTGACCGACGAGTTCTATGGCCAGAAAGTCGCCGAGTGCGAAGCCGCGCTGTAAGCAGAGCATCTCCCGTCTCCTTCTCGGAGAGGTGCCTGGGGCAAGGGCGCGACTGGGTCGACACTCGGCAGGTCAGACGCCCCATACCTGACTTGCGGTCCACCCTGCTTCTTTCAGCACCGCTTCGCGACTATAATTGCTGCGATTAGCACATATGTACAGGAGACTGAACGCTTATGCCGATCAACGCACTATTCGATCTGACCGGGCGCGTGGCCTTGGTGACCGGCGGCAGCAAGGGGCTGGGGAAGGCGATGGCGTCCATCTTCGCCGAAGCGGGCGCCGGCGTGGTCATATCGAGTCGCCATGAAGGGGACCTGAAGGCTGCGGCCGCCGAAATCCAAGATCGCACCGGCGCCCGGACGGCCTACGTGGTTGCCGATATGACGCGGCGGGACGACGTCCTGCGGCTGGCCGACGAGGCCGTCAAGGTCCTGGGCAAGGTCGACATTTTGGTCAACAACGCTGGCTTCAATATTCCCCAGGCCATCGACCGCATCCGCGACGAAGACTGGGACCGCCTAGTTGAGTTGAACCTGACGAGTTGTATGATGCTCACCCGGGCGCTGGTGCCTGGCATGAAAGAGCGGCGGTGGGGCCGCATCATCCACATCTCGTCGATCATGGGGCTCGCGAGCACTGCCGAACGGAACGCCTATTCCGCCACGAAGGCCGCGCTGGGCGGATTGGCCCAGGCCAGTGCGTTGGACTTGGGCCCCCACAATATCACGGTCAACTGCCTGGCTCCCGGCCCATTCGCCACCGATATGCCCATGGCCATTCTCAGTGCGGAGCAGAAGACGGCCCTGGCCGCGCGGACGGCATTGAATCGCTGGGGCCGGCCCGAAGAGCTGGCCGCCCCCGCGCTGCTTTGGCCAGCGAGGCCGGCAGCTACATCACCGGTACCATGATGGTCGTCGACGGCGGCGCAATGGCCCGCGTGTTTTGACGGCCTTCTACTCTTCCGGGAAGATCATGGCGTCGGCGAAGGTCTGCTGGAACTCGGGGTCGGTCGAAAGGTCGACGTGTTCGGTGCGGCGGGCGAGTTTTTCGGCCGACCGCCGGGCGTCACGCGACAGGGCCGCCAAATACGCACCGGCCAAGGACGTATTGCCCATGTAACGAATCCGCCGCTCTCGATCTCGTTCGGCAGCAGACCGATGCGCTGCGCGTTGCTGCGGCGGATGAAGTTGCCAAAGCCTCCGCCAAGGAACACGCAGCCGAGATCCTTCGGCGCCAGTCCGGCTTGCGCAAGAGGATGCCAATGCCGGCGCGGATGGCGCCGGCGGCAAGCTGAAGTTCCCGGATGTCCCGCTGCGTGAGCACGATGTCGTGACCGGTGCCGCTTTCCGCCTCAGCCAAGCGAAACGACACCTTGCCGTCGGCCAGCACAATGCGCTCGGCCAGATCGGGCAGCAGGTCAGTCGGCAACTCATCGGGCGTTTTCAGGCGGCCTTGCGACGTGAGGATTCCATGGCGCAACAGTTCGGCGGCCACGTCGATCAGGCCCGAGCCGCAAAGCCCGAGCGGCGCCGTGTTGCCGATCACATTGATTCGCAGGCGGCCATCGACGACGACCTTCTCGATCGCCCCGGTGCTGCCGCGCATGCCGCAGGAAATTCGGCGCGCCCTCGAAGGCGGGGCCGGCCGCCGTCGATGCGGCACGAAGCTCTCCACCGGCCTGTAACACAACCTCGCCATTGGTGCCGATGTCGACCAGCAGCGTCGGTTCGTCGGCGTCGGCGATGCCGGTTGACAAGATACCTGCCACAGTGTCGCCGCCGACGAAGCCTCCGATGACGGGCATGACGTAGGCTGTGGCGCGGGGATGGATGGCACGCCGAGCTGCGCCGCCGGCAACGTCAATGCTCGGCCAGTGGCTGGCGAGAATGGGACCTCGCCCAACGAACTCGTATCGACGCCGCAGAGCAATTGCTGCATCGTGGTGTTGCCGGCAAAAGTCGCCGCATAGATTCGTTCGCGGCGGCGCCGGACTGCCGGCACAACTCGCCGATCATTGCGTCGACCGCGCCGACGACCGTCTGGCTCAACTGCTGAAGTCCGTCGCAGTTTTGGCGGGCGTGCAGGATGCGCGAGAGGACGTCGTCGCCGAATCGCGTCTGTGGATTCAGCCGCGACGCCACGGCCCGCTCGTCTCCCGTGGCAAGATCGACGAGCGCCGCCGCCAACGTGGTTGTGCCGATGTCGAAAGCCACAACGAAGCCGTCGGTCTCCGTGTTGCCCGGCTCGAAATCGAATGAGCCGGTTTTCGGCCAGGACGGCTGTGCCGCGGAAGTCGGCCGCGCGGAGGCGCGAGGGCAGTTGGCTCAGGACCGGCAGGTCCGCCTCGAGCGGTCCGGCGTCCAGCGCTTGCTCCAGCCGCAGCAGGTCGGGCCGATCATCGCCGCGTTTCGGCGCCGGCAACTCGACAGATCGTTTTTGCACCGTCGCAGAGAAAGGTGTCAGGAACCTTTTTTCCGCCGCACCATGTGGGCCGATGCAGGAAATGGCTCCTGGCACCTTTTCCTGCTCGACCTCCATCGGAACGGCTACGGCCGACTGGCATGCCAGTCGCCAACCGCGATGAAGCTCGTCGGCCGAGAGCCACTGCTGCTCGATTGGAGTCGGGTCGGTGGCGCCGGAGACGACACGCACCCGGCACTTGCCGCACAGCCCTTGGCCACCGCAGGGAACTTCGATCACCAGGCCGGCTTCGGCCGCCGCTTCGATCAAGCGGGTGCCAGGCAGCACGAAGACTCTACGCCCCGGGGGTCGAAAGGATACGGGCAGTTCCTCGTCACGCATCATCCTCCCCCGGCGGTTGATCTTGAACCTGTTGCAGAAGCTCGACAAACTTCGCCGCGGTCGGTGTGAACAGCTTGCGGTGACGGTGAATGATCCCGAGGGGGCGGTGGAGTTCGGGTGAAATCAGCGGGATGGCGGCCAGGGAACCGACGCGGCTTTGGTTGCGCACGGTCGGCTCCGGCAGGATGCTAATACCCGCGCCGATCTGGACGGCCTGCTTAATGGTCTCAATGTTGTCGAACTCCATCACCACACGGATACTGACGCCGCGCTGTCGGAGGTGGCGATCGATTTCCTTGCGAATGCTCAGGTCGCGGTCAAACCCGACAAAATCCACTCCATGGAGTTGCTCGGCCGTCAACGTCGTGCATTTTGCGAGGCGATGGCCGGGCGGACAGACAACGACCATCCGTTCGGACCGCAACGGGATCACGTTCAAGTCGGGCGAACCGCTCGGATAGGAAACGATGCCCAAGTCTGCCTCCGCGTTGAGCACCGCATCGTACACCTTGTTCGGCCGGAGATACTCAAGCCGCACCTTTGCTTTGGGATACTGCCGCATGAAGGTCTGCATGCAGCGACTCATGTCGTGGAGCCCGACGGAGTAAATTGCCGCCACGCGGACTAAGCCGCCGATTTCCATCCGCAATGACCGCACCTGGGCTTCGACGGAGTCGTACAGGTCGACCACCTCGCGGAAGCCGTCAAAACACGTGTGGCCCTCGGGCGTCAGAACGAAGGGCCGCTTCGACCGATCGATCAACTGGACGCCGAAATGCTGCTCGACGCGATGGACCGACTGGGTCGCGGCCGATTGGCTAATTTCGTTGATTTTCGCACCGCGCGAGAAACTATGGTTTTGCACGACGTTGCAAAACACCCGTAGCGTGTCAAGATTCATGGCAAAATCGTACCATAACATCATCTTATTAGCAATTCGATACGCTTTCCATGCGCAATAGTCCCATTTTCAACGGATCCCGGCAGCCAGGTCAAACTGCGCATCCGTGAAAGAATATGCTTGCTATCTTTCACGATTTATGCGATACTTGTCATGGAGCTTCAATATGTCCCTCCGAAAGGGGAGCCGATGCTAGCCGAGCAACGCCGGGACCGTCTGCTGGAACTTATTCGCCTGCGGCGATTTGCGTCGTTGCCGGAGCTTGTCGAGCGGCTCGAAGTCTCAGAATCTACCGTCCGGCGCGACCTGGATCAGCTCGAGGAGCAGGGGGCAGCCCGGCGAATTCACGGCGGCGTCCTCTACACCGGCATCTCGCCAAAGCTGCCGCACTTCGACCGCTATCAGCCGGCCGAGTGGGAGAAGAAGCGGGCTATCGCCGCTGAGGCGGTCGGACTGATCGACGACGGCGACACGATACTCCTGGATGGGGGCAGCACGACGTATGAAGTAGCGAGATTGCTTGTGGGACGGCCGTTGCACGTTGTCACAACCTCGCTGCCGGTGGCCAACCTGTTCGCGTCGGACAATAACAGCGACCTAGTATTGATTGGCGGAAACATCTGCCCCCGTTCCGGCGTGGCTCGCGGTCCCTATGCCGATCGCATGCTTTCGACGGTTCGAGTGCGCAAGACGATACTCAGCGTTGCAGGAATTCACGACGAGGGTTGTTTCAATAACGACTTGCTCTTGGTCGAGACAGAGCGGGCGATGATGCGGGCCGCCCAGGAGGTGGTTGTGGTGGCCGACAGCACCAAGTTTGGGCATCAAAGCCTGACCCACCTTTGTCCTTTGGAGGCCGTGAACCACTTGGTCGTCGACGACGGCATCTCCGACCAATGGCGGGCGAAAGTCCGCGAGGCGGGCGTAGACTTGATCATTGTCGAAAGCCATCGCACCGTGGCAGATGGGCAATCACCAGCATGAGCATTGCACCTTCCATCGATCGAAACGTCGTTGAGCGGATCGTCCGCGAGATCGTGCTGGCGCAAGTCGGCGGGCCCCCGGACAAACCAAATCTTGTCGTCAGCATTTCGGCGCGACACGTACACTTGACCGACGCCGACGTCGAGACGTTGTTCGGCGCGGGCCACAAGCTTACGGTGGCCAAAGACCTGTATCAGGACGGTTATTTTGCAGCCGAGGAATCGGTCATGGTGGTGGGGCCGCGGCGACGCATGCTGCCGACCGTGCGGATTCTTGGCCCGACGCGGCCGGAGAGCCAGGTCGAGTTGGCGTTTACCGACGGCATTTCGCTCGGCATTGACGTCCCGGTGCGTCCCAGCGGCAGCATCGACGGCACTCCGGGCTGCGTGTTGGTGGGGCCCAAAGGCGTCGTGGAGTTGAAGAAGGGCGTAATCCGCGCCGAGCGGCACGTCCACATGGGGCCGGCCGACGCTGAATTTTACGGCGTTCGGGACAAGGACCGCATGGGCCTTCGCGTCAGGTCGAGTTGCGGCGTTGTGTTCGACGACTTGTTGGTTCGCGTTGGCAAGTACATCAAGCTGGAAGTGCATCTGGACACCGACGAAGGCAACGCGTGCGATATCGATCATGCGACGAGTGTGGCATTGTTGAAGACGTAACCGTTTCACGAGGAGAATTGGACCATGGCAAAAGCGATGGAAGCGTTGGGGATGATTGAGACCAAGGGCTTCGTGGTCCTGGTCGAAGCCACCGACGCGATGCTGAAGGCTGCCAACGTGCAGTTTTTGGGCTGGGACAAGGTGGGCAGCGGGCTGGCCAGCGTGTTCGTCACCGGCGACGTTGCCGCCGTAAAGGCTGCTACCGATGCCGGGGCCGCTGCCGGCGGCCGGATTGGCGAGATCATCAGCGTGCAGGTCATACCGCGGCCGCACGAAGACCTGGACGTAGTGCTGCCGGCGGCGAGCAAGTAGTCGCCAGCCGATTCGCATGTCGGACCTATGAAGAAAACCAACCGTAGCAGGCACGCTTCGCGTTCCGTGCGCCGCAAGGCCACACGGGGTGTGCCTGCGACCACAACACCGAGAACTCAAAGCATCACCAAAAGAAGGGAACCCACGGCAATGCAAGACGCCATTGGATTGATCGAAACCAAGGGACTCGTCGCGCTGGTCGAAGCGACCGACGCCATGGCAAAGGCGGCCAACGTCAAGATCGTCAAGCGGGTGCAGATCGGCGGCGGACTCGTCACGACTGTCGTCCGCGGCGATGTGGGCAGCGTGCGAGCCGCTGTAGAAGCGGGCGCCAACGCCGCCTCGCAAGTCGGCGAACTCGTGGCCAGTCACATTATCCCTCGCCCGGCCGACGGCGTTATCGGCGCCTATTTGAGTTAGGAAGGGATTAGGGATTGGGGATTAGGGGCTCGGGACTGGGGACCAACAGGCCCACGAACCACTACCCACTATCATGAAGATACTGGTAGCAAACCTCGGCTCGACGAGCTTCAAGTACCGGCTGTTCGACATGGCCGGTCCGGTGCAGCTTGCGCGCGGGGCGATCGATCGCATCGGTTCGCCCGAGAGCCGTTGCGTTGCCGAGATTGGGGGGCGGCGGCTGGAGAAGACGCTGTGCGTGCCGGACCATGCCGACGCGGTCCACCAATGCCTGGCGCAGTTGACTGATCCCGAATTCGGCTGTCTTCACGAGGCATCCGAAGTCTCGGCGATCGCACTAAAGGCGGTTCATGGCGGGAGGATCACCGGCCAGAGGCGGGTGACGACCGACGTTTTGACCGCAATGGAAGAAATGAGCGACGTGGCGCCCGCCCATAATCCGCCCTACATCAAGGCCATGCGTCTGCTTGGCGAGAAGCTGCCGGAGATTCCGCTGGTGGCCTGCTTCGAGACCGACTTCCATCGGACGATTCCCGACCGCAATCGCTACTATGCGGTTCCGTACGAGTGGGCCGAGCAGGGGCTGATGGTTCGCCACGGCTTTCACGGCGCCAGTCACCGTTACATCGCCACCCGGGCGGCTGAGTTGCTTGGGGAAAATCTGCGAATCATCTCGTGCCACTTGGGCGGTTCGAGTTCGCTCTGTGCCATTCGAGACGGTCGCAGCGTCGCCACCAGCATGGGATTTAGTCCCCAGAGCGGACTGATGCAGAACAACCGAGTGGGCGATTTCGATCCTTTTGCGCTGCCGATGCTCGTGCGGCAAACGGGCAAGTCGCTGACCGAGGTCTTGTCGATCCTGGCCAACCAGAGTGGACTTCTGGGGCTTAGCGGCATTGGCGGCGATCTGCGCGACATCGACGAAGCGGCCGCGGCCGGCAATGCCAGGGCGAAGCTGGCGGTGGATGTTTTTGTCGCCGAGACGCGGCGCTATCTCGGGGCGTTCCTAGTCGAACTCGGCGGCGCCGACGCCATCGTGTTCACAGGCGGCATTGGCGAGAACCGACCGAGCTTTCGCGCGGCGGTATGCGCCAACTTGGACGAACTGGGCATCGTGCTGAGCCCCGAGGCCAACCATGCGGCCCGGGACGAAGCCAAGATCAGCGATCCGAAGAGCCGTGTCCAGGTGTGGGTCATTCCAACCAACGAAGAATTGATTGTCGCCCGGCAGGCGGCGGAACTGCTGCAAAGCGAGGATGGCCGAGAATGACATTTGTCTGCCGATCCCCGGAATGTGGTTACCCCTGCACAACGAGCAAAGGGCCAACCGTATGTTGATTGCCAAGGTCACCGGGTCGCTTGTGGCCACGGAAAAGGTCGGTTCGATGGTGGGACGCAAGCTGCTGATGGTCGAGCCGTATCGTCTCGATCCGAAGACGCGGAACACACTGGTGACGACCGGTCGTTCGATGGTCGCCGTCGACACCGTGGGCGCCGGCGAGGGGGAACTGGTCTTGATGACGCAGGGCTCTAGCGCCCGGCTGACGCCCGAAACAAAAAACTTGCCGGTCGATGCCGTCATCATCGGCATCATCGACAGCGTGCACGTGGAACATGGGTGCGTGTATGACAAAGAGGGACGACAGTAGCAGGCACGCTCTGCGTGCCGTTGCCAATGTAGCAGGCACGCTCCGCGCGCCATCGCGAGCCATGCCATTGGTTGTACGGCACGCGGAGCATGCCTGCTGCCTTCAAGCTGCCGCAGCGGCGCGGCATGATGAGGATCGACATGCAGATTGACGAGACGCTGGTACGCAATGTGGTGGAACAAGTACTGACCCGGCTCGGCGGCGGAAATGGCGCGCCGGCGGCTGGCCATCAAGGCCGCCTCGGCATGTTTACGGACGCGGGCGACGCCGTCGCGGCGGCGCGAGAGGCCTTCGAGCAGTTGTCTCGCCGCACGCTGGAGGATCGAACGCGGATCATTGCCCACATCCGCCGCATCGCCATCGATCAAAGCGTCGAATTGGGCACGATGGAGATGGAGGAGACCAAGATCGGCCGCTTGGCGCACAAAATCGAAAAGCTGAAGATCCTGGGCGAGCGGTCGCCTGGCGTCGAGTTCCTTCGCAGCGAGGTCTTTTCGGGCGACCATGGCCTGGCGGTCATTGAACACGCCCCGTTCGGCGTGATTGCCGCCATTACGCCCGTGACGCATTCGCTCCCGACGATTACCGGCAATGCGGTGAGCATGATCGCCGCCGGCAACACGGTGGTGTTCAATCCGCATCCGAGCGGGCGCCGCGTGGCGGCCGAAGGCGTCCGGCGCTACAACGAGGCGATCTATCGCGATCTGGGCATCGACAACCTGATGTGCGTCATCACCGAGCCGACCTTGGAGACGGCCAACGCCTTGTTTACCCACCCCGACGTGAGCCTGATTTGCGTGACCGGCGGCCCGGCGGTCGCCAGGGCAGCCATGAAACAGGCGAAGCGGGCAATTGTGGCCGGGCCGGGCAATCCTCCGGTGGTCGTCGACGAAACCGCCGACCTCGACCGGGCCGCCCGCTCGATCATTCAAGGTGGCGCGTACGACAACAACCTGCTCTGCATCTCGGAGAAGCAGGTTTTTGGCGTCGAGCCCGTATTCGATCGGCTTATGGAGGCTATGGAGAGGGCCGGAGCCGTGCGGCTCAGCGCAAACGAAATCGACGCTTTGACGCGGGCGGCTATCACCACCGTCGGCGAGGGCGAAAAGAAACACGACGTGCCGCAGAAGGACTTCATCGGACAAGACGCCGCCGTGCTCGCCCGAGCCGCGGGTCGAAGCATCGCGCCCCAGGTGGAGCTGTTGTTCGGCGAAACCGACGCCTCGCATCCATTCGTCGATGTCGAACAGATGATGCCCTTTGTGCCGTTCGTCCGCTGCCGCAACGTCGACGAGGCGATCGAACAGGCCCGCCGTAGCGAGCACGGTTTCCGCCACACGGCGATCATCCACTCGAACAACGTTCACAACATGACGAAGATGGGCAAGGCGTTGGACACGACGCTGTTTGTCAAGAATGGCCCGTGCGTGGCCGGGCTTGGGCTCGGCGGCGAAGGATATTGCTCGTTTTCCATCGCCGGTCCGACCGGCGAGGGCGTGACCACGCCGCTGACGTTCACCCGCGAGCGTCGCTGCTCGATGATCGACGATTTGCGGATATTGGGGAAATAATTTCTGCGAAACCGCGGCCGATGGTCGCGGCTTTGCACTGGACGGGCGGCGTTGGAGAAACGCAACAGATGTACCTTGGCCGGGTGATTGGAAGCGCGCGGGCGACCGTAAAGCATCCGTCGATGGACGGCTGGAAGCTGTTGCTCGTCATGGCGCTCCAGGCCGACGGCCGCACGGTCGAAGGCGATCCGATCCTGGTGATCGATTCCGTGGGGGCGGGCGTGGGAGAAACGGTGGTGATTAGCAGCGACGGCATTGGCACCCGTGAACTGGTTGGCAGTCAGAATACGCCGGTGCGTTGGTCGGTGTTGGGGATCCGTGACAAATGAACCAGCCGGTGATCGATATCGAACGCGTGGTTCGCGAAGTGCTTGCGGAGTTGCGCGGAGATTGTCCCAATGTTCGTAGGAATGAGCACGGGACCGTCACCGTTGGCGCAAGCGACGGTCGCGCCGCGGCGGAAGCGCCCCTTGCGCGCGGGCCAGCTCTCACCCCAGGCCCCCGCCAATCGAAGAACGCTCGCGTTGGTGCATATCCTGAGCGGACAGCAGCGGACGGCGACCTTGTCCTGGACCGGCGCGTGGTGACGACCGACGACATCGCCGGCCGGTTGGATTCCGTGCGGCGCGTGGTTGTCCGGCGCAATGCCGTCGTGACGCCGGCGGTTCGCGACGAATTGCTCCGCCGGGGGATCGCCCTGGGATGCGTCGATTGGTGCGGCGGGCGCCAGGTCGTGTCGGCTCGGCTGGTCCTGATGACCAGCGGAGCGGCGTTCGATGCGGCGGGGCTGGCGGCGGGGCTGGAACGAGAAGGTCTGAAAGTGGAACGCGCGGCCTCGGACTGCGTCATCGCTGCGGTCGATCAACTGGCGAATGAAATTGCCCGGCCCGACACTCTGGGAGCGTTGCTGACGCCGCACACGGCGGCGGCGCTGTGCCTGGCGAATCGGCGTCCCGGCATTCGCGCGGTTATGGGTCGCGACGCTCCGTCGGTGGCCGTTGCGGCCGCCGCTGTTGGGGCCAACCTGTTGGCGGTCGATCCGGAAATGGGCACGTTTTTCCAGTTGAAGCAGGTCGTTACGGAGTTTTGCCGCTGCGGCGTCCGTCCCTGTCCGGGCGTTTTTCACAGTCGCTTAACGTAGGAGCGGCGCCATGCGCATCGGCGACGTTGTTGGAACCGTCACGCTCAGTATCGTTCACCCGAGCCTGACCGGCGACGGCTGAAATTGGTTACTCCCTTAAGCTGGGACAATCTGGCAGGGCGGCACTCCCAGCCGCTCGAGGAGATTGCCGTATTCGACGAACTCGGCGCCGGCCTCGGCAGCCGCATCGCCCTCAGTGAAGGTCGCGAGGCCGCCATGCCGTTCCAACCGGACATCAAGCCGGTCGACGCGTACAACGCGGCGATCCTCGATTGCTTGGAATACAACCCTTCGGACATCACCTAACTGTTGTGGAGCAGAGTCGTGGTTAATCTTCAGAAGATCAAACAAGAGATTTGCGATATCGGCGACCGCCTGTACAAGAAGGGTTTTGCCTCGGCCAACGACGGCAACATCAGCTACCGCGTCGGCGATAACCAGGTCCTCTGCACGCCGACGATGATTTCAAAGGGCTTCATGAAACCCGACGACCTGTGCGTGGTCGACATCACCGGCAAGCAGATCAGCGGCAAGCGGAAAGCCACGAGCGAGATCAAGTTGCACATCGCCATCATGAAGGAGCGGCCGGCGATCAAGTCGGTCGTGCATTGCCATCCGCCGCACGCCACGGCGTTTGGCATCGCCCGGGAGCCGGTGCCGATGTGCGTATTGCCGGAGGTGGAGATTTTTCTGGGCGACGTGCCGATCGCGAAGTACGAGATTCCCGGCAGCCAGGAGTTCGCCAATACGATCCTGCCGTTCGTTCACAAGTCGAACGTCATCATCCTGGCCAACCACGGCACGGTGAGCTTCGGCGAAACGGTGGAGCGGGCCTATTGGTGGACGGAAATTCTCGACGCCTATTGCCGCATGCTGATGCTGGCCCGCGGGCTCGGCTCGGTCAATTATTTCAGCGAGCCGGAAGCCAAGGCCTTGCTGGAACTGAAAGGCAAGTGGGGCTTTAAGGATCCG
This sequence comes from uncultured Planctomycetaceae bacterium, assembly GCA_963789525.1. Classification (GTDB taxonomy): domain Bacteria; phylum Planctomycetota; class Planctomycetia; order Pirellulales; family Thermoguttaceae; genus CAVXFB01. Next base: position 5,684 of record CAWBLA010000002.1, on the reverse strand, counting down.
CGCCTGGAGATGAAGAACTGCGACATCTGTGCCAACGATACGTTCCGCGAGAGTTCGCGCGAGGCCGGCGTGGCCCCCAAGGCGTTTCAGCCGCCATGCTTCTCCGACGCAGAGCCGGAGAGCGCGCCCTCGGGCAACGGCGGAACAGCAACGGCCGGCCGTGGCGCCGCAGAGCAAGAGGCGCTCATCCAGGCGATCACCGATCGCGTGATGGCCATGCTCCGCGAACGGTCCTAACCCGCATTTTTCACAGCGCTGCGGCATAGCCGCGGCCGGGGCTTCGTCGAACGCCGGGACAGCCACGGCATCGTCAACAGAGGCAGAAATCGTCGTCCGATCACGGCCAAGGGGGCCGCCAAGGGGGCGATAGGGCGATTTTTCAACGCCCCTGACCCTGGCGGCGCAGACCGTCAGCGGCGTCGGTCGGCGGGATGCCCTCATCCGCAAGCCTGAAACCTCTTATCCCGAGGCCGGCGACGGCAAGGACCATCGTCGCAGATTCTCGTAAACTTGGGCAAACACTCGTTGATACGGACAACTCTCCGACAACGAAATCCACACCCGACGAACCGTCAGCCGAACGAGCGCTCCTAATTTGAACAGCTTCAAGCGGATCGTGACGCAGGGTGTCGTGATCGTTGAGGTCTTCGTAGCCCAAGGCCAGGCCGAAGATCCGCTGGGCCAGCAGGTCGTGGACCGTGTGCTCGATCAGATCAGGATCGCGGTGGTCGTCGAAGCAGGTGGCCAGTCGTCGGAGGATGCCGGTCTTGGCCTCGACCTCCCGCAAGAGGAGGCCGCCGGCGTCCGAAGTGATGGCCCCGCCGTCAAATCGGGCGGTGACGCCCCGGCTTCCCAGCCCTTGGAAATCGAACTCCCGCGTGCGTTACACTCTGTCAACATTGGGCGGCCTCCTTGCTTGTGGCGTTGTTCGTTTCGACAAAACAACTTATGCCACAAACGGCCGCCCTTTTCTATAGGTGTTGTGAGAAATGCGGGCTAATCCATCGTGCTGGCACTACAAGTGTAGGGTGGGTCGACTGCACCTAGCCTTCCGGTCCTAACGAAATCGAATCGCCGAAGGGAGTTCCAGGACATGCGCCTTCTACTGCGATACACGTGTACATGGTCATTGTTGACGGGCATGGCGGTGCTGCTCGGCATGGTGTTAGGGCAACAGGCAACGGCTGCGGATTTCTTGCGGCCACTCGATCTGCGCCGTGTGCAAGTGGGCGGGGAGATCGGCCGGCGCATCGATATCACCGTCCATAACAATCTGCTCAAATTGAATGCCGAAAGGGACTTCATCGCGCCTTTCCGCAATAAGAGCGGTCATCGGGACGATTTCTTCGGACTGGGAATGCTGATCGACGCCGCCGTTCGGTTCGCCGCGTATACACAAAACGACGAGGTGCTTGCGCTGAAGAAGCACCTCGTGGAGGAGGCAATTCGTTCGCAGGAATCGGACGGCTATATCGGCACGATGAAGGCGCCAGACCGCATGTGGACCCTCTGGGACCTTCACGAGATGGCCTATCTTATCCTTGGTCTGACGGATGATTACTGCTTTTTTGGCGAGAAGGCATCGCTCGACGCGGCGCGAAAGACGGCCGACTATATCATCGAACGGTGGGCGACTATGCCCGATGACTGGACGCGGCAGACGCACATCAATGTCCATGAGTCTGGCTGTGGGTTGGAACGCGCCGTGCTGACGCTTTTTCGGGCCACCAAGGATCGGCGATACCTGGACTTTTGCGTCCGGCAACAGGCGCTTGCCCGAATGGAATTTGGGCATCGTCATTGGCCGCCGCGAATTACTCGAAGGCCATGTCTACGGTTACCTCGTCCGATGCCTGGCGCAGTTGGAACTGTACCAGATCAATCCGGATCCACGGCTGTTGCGGCCGGCCAGGCGGGCGGTTTGCTTTCTCACCGCCGAGGACGGCATGACCATCACCGGCGACGCCGGTATCTATGAGGTCTGGACCAACGATCAGGATGGCCGACGCGGTCTGGGCGAGACATGCGCCACGGCATACGAGCTTCGCGTTTTCGACAACCTAATGCGACTCGAAGGCGATTCACGCTATGGTGACCTCATGGAACGCACGATCTACAACGCGCTGTTTGCCGCCCAATCGCCCGACGGCCGTCGCCTCCGCTACTACACGCCCTTCGAAGGTGATCGCGAGTATTTTGACAAGGACGGCTATTGCTGTCCAAACAACTTCCGCCGCATCGTGGCTGAATTGCCGACGATGGTCTATTACCGCTCGGGCGCCGGAGTTGCCGTCAATCTCTACACGCCGTCCGAGGCGACGGTCGATCTGAACAACGGCGTGGCGCTGAAAATCCGGCAGGGGACCGATTATCCCTCTTCGGGCCATGTTGTAATCCGGCTCGATCCGTCGAAGCCTGCTGAGTTCCCGCTTCAAATGCGGATTCCGCGATGGTGCGAGCAGGTCCGCGTGGAGGTCAACGATCATCCGTGGGCGCCTCTGATCTTGCCCGGCAAGTTTTTCACGCTCAGGCGGCAGTGGCGCGCGGGCGATCGGGTGACGCTGGACATGCCGATGACCTGGCGGATGGTGCTCGGTCGCAAGCGCCAGTCAGGCGCGCCGCCGTTATGCGGGGCCCCCTAGTCTTCTGTTTGAATCCGGCCCAAAACGCGTCGCTCAAGAAACCAAAATGGCGCCGACCTGGGTTACATCATGATTGATCGGGATTCGCTCAAAAAATCACCCGGCGACGGCGCGATCCGTCCCGGCGGCGTGGTTTGTGCTGTTCGAGCGGGGAACGTGGAATGGGCCTTCGGGGTGGCTGGAAACCTGTCGCTGCGCCTGACCGAGTTCCCCGATCCGCAGGGCAAGTGCGTATACTTTCGCTTGCCCGATCTGAACGCGGCGGTGGCGGACGAGCTCCTTTCCGGTGGCGGCGAATGAACCGCACTTTCCGGTTGGGAACGTTCGTGAGTCGGTGATGCCGGGGCCATCTATTAGCAGTGCGAACTGACATATTCGAGTGCCCCTATTGGAGGACGACACGGGGAGCTCGTCGCGCGTTCCAGATGATCGCGTTGCTTGTGAAATTTCGCCGTTTCCGGTATGGTGATAGTTCGGTTGGCCTATCGCGGGATGCGCCAATGTGCGATACCGGCAAAACTCGTGTAATCCACGGTGAAGGAGAGAAGTCCGCCTGCGTCGCCTCGCACGATTTCCGTTGACCGCTTCGCAGCCAGCGACATCGTTTCTCGCCCGTTTGACAGCCACGGCCATCGATCCATGTCATCGAAACTGGAGAGCAATCCGCCAGAGCAGGACATCGGCAAGCTGGAATTGGCCGACATCGTCGATGCGTCGGCCATCCAGAGCTTGATGGACGATTTCTACCAACTTGCCCGCATCCCCATGGCCGTCGTCGACGCGGAGGGACGCATGCTGGTGGGGGTGGGATGGCAGGAAATCTGCACCCAATTCCACCGCGTCCATCCGGAAAGCCGGCGGCACTGCATCGAGAGCGACATTGAACTCTCCGCCGGGATTCTGAAGGCGAGTCACGCCTCTACAAGTGCAAGAATCAGATGTGGGACGTCGCCACGCCGATCGTAATCGGCGGCCGGCACGTGGGCAATATCTTCGCCGGCCAGTTCTTCTTCGATGATGAGACGGTCGACCAGGAGGTGTTCCGCCAGCAGGCGAGGCAGTATCGATTCGACGAGCGCAGCTACCTTGCCGCGCTCGACGCGGTTCCACGGCTTAGCCGGGAGACCGTGGAGACCGGCATGGCATTCTTTCGGAAGCTGGCCCATCTTATTTCGCAACTGAGCTACAGCAACAGCCAACTCGCCCAATCGTTGGCCGAGCGCGATGCGTTGACGACGTCCTTGCGGGAGAGCCAGCAGACGCTTTGTCGGTTCAACCGCACGCTGACCGCCCACAGTCGCAGCGAACAGGCCCTGCTGCGGGCGAAGGATGAGAACGATTACTTGCAGGTGATGTGCAATATTATCGTCGAGGATTGCGGGCATGCGATGGTCTGGGTGGGAATGGCCGACGACGATCGTTCCAAACGCGTCCGGCCGGTCGCTTGTGCCGGATTTGAGCATGGGTATCTCGAAACGCTCGACGTCACGTGGTCCGACACCAAGCGAGGCCGAGGCCCGACCGGCACGGCCATTCGCACCGGGCGTGCCTGTGTCTGCCGCGACATGCTTACCGACCCCGCGTTTGCCCCCTGGCGAGCCGAGGCCCTGAAGCGCGGCTACGCCTCGTCAGTCGCCTTGCCGCTTGTGGCCGGCGGCAGAGCGTTCGGAGCGCTGACGATCTATGCCAAGGAACCCGATGCGTTCGGCGATGACGAGGTGGGCCTCTTAACCAAATTGGCCGACGATTTCGCCGCTGCCATTCGGTCGCTGCGCATGCGCGCCGCACACAAGCGGGCGGAGCAGGAAGTCAAAGACCGCGAAGAGGAGTTGGCGGCGATCTACGAGAACGCCCCGGTGATTATGATGCTCATCGATGCCGAGCGCCGCGTGCGCAAGACCAATCGGCTCGCCGAACAGTTTGCCGGGGCGACGTCAGAGGACTTGCTCGGTCGGCGCGGCGGCGAGGCCCTGCACTGTGTCAATGCCTTGAACGCTCCCGACGGCTGTGGCTCCGGCCCCGACTGCAAAGACTGCACGGTTCGCACCACAGTCCAGGAGACGCTAAAGACTGGCCGCAGCCACACCCAGGTCGAGGCCAGCATGCCGCTGGTCGTTGACGGGCAGCCGCAGAAGATCACGTTTCTGCTTTCCACGACGCGGGTCAACGTCCGAAACGAGCCGCTGGTGTTGGCGACGATCGAGGACATTACCAAGCGCAAACAGGCCGAAGAGGCCCTCCAGCGGACCGCCAAGGAACTGGGCGCTCCAATGAAGACCTCGGCCAATTCGCCTATGTCGCCTCGCACGACTTGCAGGAACCGTTGCGAATGGTCACGGGCTTCCTGCAACTGCTGCAAAGGAAGTACAACGACCGGCTGAATGCGGATGCCGAGCAGTTCATTGCCTACGCCGTGGACGGCGCCAAGCGGATGCAGACCCTGATCAACGACCTTCTGGCCTATTCGCGGCTCGGCACCCGCGCGGGGCACCTACCGACGTCGAATCGGCGCTGCACCGGCCCTGGACAATCTTCACGTCAGCATCGAGGAAACGGCGGCGGCGATTACGCACGCCGAGCTCCCCACCGTAGAAGCCGACGGCTCGCAGTTGACGCAGCTCTTTCAGAACCTCGTCGGCAATGCCCTGAAGTTTCACGGCCCGGCGCCGCCGAAGATCCACATCGACGCCCGCCGCGAGGCAAATCGCTGGGTCTTTTCCGTGCGGGATAACGGCATCGGCATCGGCCCCGAATACAAGGACCGCATCTTCCTGATTTTTCACCGGCTGCACACGCGCGACGAATACCCTGGCACTGGCATCGGACTGGCGATTTGCAGAAAGATCGTCGACCGCCACGGGGGACAGATTTGGGTGGAATCGCAACCGGGCAAGGGCACGACCTTCCACTTCACGCTCCCAACGGAGGGGCCTACAGCCGAAAAGAACGCGCAGCTCTCCCACTCGAAGAGGGGTAAGGCGTCATACGCCCGGAAATGCGAGCGACATCGCTAGTTCGCTGCCGGGCACCGTGCCCTCATCT
>CAWBLA010000001.1:0-66491 GCA_963789525.1 uncultured Planctomycetaceae bacterium | reverse complement strand
GGCTAGCGACATCTCAAGCACAGACAGGAATGTCTGGCCCACCGTGGTCAGAAATGTGGCCCCACGGCCTCCCGGGCTCGACCTTACGTGTGGCTTTGCTGATAGATCGCCTCGATCAGGCCCTGCACGTCCTTGAACTTCTTCTTCGAGGCCAGCGCCGTGTCCAGCAGCCGCCGGGCCTCGCTCTCGGAATGGCCCAGCGAGCGGAGCACCTCGAAGGTTTCGGAGACCACGTCGGGCTCGACCTCGGCTTCGTGCTTCTCGTCCCGGGCGACCATCAGGGCGAACTTCGGCACCTTGCGGCGCAGCTTGGCGATGATCCGCTCGGCCATGGCCGGCCCGATGCCCGGCAGCGACGCCAAGGCCTTGGCGTCCTGCTCCTCGATGGCCGTGGCCACTTCCTTCACCGGCCGGACCATCGCCCGCAGGGCCTTCTTCACCCCCACGCCGTCGACCGAGCAGAACAGCTCGAAGAACTCCCGCTCGACTTCGCTCAGGAAGCCGATCAGCCGCGGCGTCATGCGGCCCTGCATCGGGTTGCCTTCCAGGTACTCGATCGTGTGCAGGCTGACCGCCTGGTTCAGTTCGCTCTGCAACTGCCGCCGGGTGAACTCGGGGATCAGCACCTCGTACTCGAAGGCGTCGATCTTCAGCGTCAGCGTGTCGTCGCGCAAGGCGACCAGTTGGCCGGTGATTTTGGTAATCAAGGCAGTGCTGCTCCTGTGGCGTGCTTCCTGTCCTTCAGATAATAATGACACAGCGCCGCGGCCAGGGCGTCGGCCACGTCGGGCGGATCGGGCACGGCGGCCAGGGCCAGCTCGCGCTGGATCGCCCGCTGCACCTGCGACTTCGGCGCCCGGCCGCTGCCGGTCAGGATGCGCTTGATCTGCGTGGCCGCGTAGTGGACCACCGGGATGCCGGCCTCGGCCGCGGCCAGGCAGATCACGCCCCGGGCGTGGCCCATCAGGATCGCCGTCCGCGGCCGCTCGTAGTGCGAGTAGAGTTCCTCCAAGGCCATCACGTCGGGCTGCAGGCTGGCGATCACCTCGGCCACGCCCTCGTGGATTTCGACCAGCCGCTTCGTGAGCGACCCTTTCGATTTTCCGCGAACAACGCCCGCCTCGCAAAGCCGCAGCCGGCCGCTGTCGGCTTCCAGCACGCCGTAGCCGGTGATGTTCAGGCCGGGATCGATGCCGAGGATGCGAAGAGGATTGTGCGCTTTGTGAATTGCTGATTGTTGATTTGCATTGTGCCGTCTCGTCAATCATCAATCAGCAGCGATCAGTCTTACTTCCGACTCCACTCGTCCCGCCGGGCCGGTCTTCGAGCGTTACGCCGATCTCGGCGAGCGTGTTGCGGATGCGGTCGGCCGTGGCGAAATCCTTCTTCTTGCGGGCCTCGGCCCGCAGCTCGATCAGCAGCTTCATCAGCTTGCCGGCCAGTTCGTCGCCGCCGGGCGGCTTTTCTTCTTGCGGCTTGCGGAACAGGCCCAGCGTGGCGGCCAATTCGCGGAGTACGACCGCGCCCGACGAAGCGGCATCGACCTTTTCCGGGCCTGCGCGACGCTCGGCTCTTCGAGCTTTTCGTCGTCGACGAACTTGTTGAGCGCGCGAACCAGATCGAACAGCGCCCCGATGGCGCCGCCGGTGTTGAAGTCGTCGTCCATCGCTTCCAGGAATCGCTGCCGGTGCTCGGCGACGAGCGGCCAGCAGCGGATTGGCGGCCGCCGGCTCGGCTCTGGGAATCGCCCGCACTGCGCGTCGCCGGCGCATCCAGCGCGTAGAAGCTTTCGCCGGCGACCCGCTCGAATCGCTTGAAGAAGCGGTAAAACGTCTCCATGCCGGTTTCCACCTCGCGGAGCCGCTCCTCGCTGAAGTCGATGGGCCGGCGGTACTGGGTCGAGAGGACGAAGAAGCGGATCGTCTCGCCGGAGAACTGCTTGAGCATGTCGCGGAACGGGGCTGAGCCCTTCGACTTGCTGATCTTGCCGACCTCCTGGGCCGCCAGGTCGCCCTCGGCCGGCCGCGTGTTGCGGCCGCCGACCTTGCCCACCTCGCTGCTGGCCTGCATCAGTCCGTTGTGCATCCAATACTTGGCCATCGGCTTGCCGTGGCAGCATTCGCTCTGGGCGATCTCGTTCTCGTGGTGCGGGAAGACCAGGTCCAGCCCGCCGCCGTGGATGTCGAACGTCTCGCCCAGCAGCTTGCGGCTCATGGCCGAGCATTCGATGTGCCAGCCGGGCCGGCCGGGTCCCCAGGGGCTGGGCCAGGAGGGCTCGCCCGGCTTGGCCGACTTCCACAGGGCGAAGTCGGCGCTGGCCCGCTTGCGCTCGGCCATGCCGCCGCCTTCGCCCTGCATGGCCTCGCCGCCGCGGTGGCTCAGCTTGCCGTAGTCCGGCGCCTTGCCCACCTCGAAGTAGACGTCGCCGTCGGCCTCGTAGGCGAACCCTTTCTCGACCAGGCACTGCGTGAAGGCGATGATCTCGTCGATCGTCTCGGTGCAGCGGGGGAAGTGGTCGATCGCGTCGACGCCCAGGGCCGCGAGGTTGTTCATGTAGTCGGCCGTCATCTCGGCCGCCAACTGGGCCATGGGCATGCCGCGTCGGTTCGACTCGGCGATCAGCTTGTCGTCCACGTCGGTGATGTTGACCACCAGCGTGACCTCGTAGCCGCGAGTAGACCAGGTAGCGCTTGATGGCGTCGAAGATCACCGGCCCGACCATGTGGCCGATGTGGCTGGGCTTGTAGACGGTCGGCCCGCAGAGGTAGATGCCGACCTTGCCCGGCCGGACCGGCTCGAAGGGTTCTTTCGTGCGGGTAAGCGTGTTGTAGACGCGGAGCATTTGTTGTGGTCGTAATCAGTAAAGGTTGGGGACCGCTTGCGGATTACGATTGCCGAAAGTCGGGTGGCACGCCCAGAACGAACTGACGGGCGTGAAGGCGGGGCGGCCACCGGGGCCGTGCCACCTGATCACGAATCTGGTCGAACTACTTATTACGGCTCATCCTTCATCCGTTCCTAGCAGCGCGACGCACTGGGCGGCGATGGCTTCCTCGCGGCCGATGGCGCCGATGCCCTCGCCGGTCTTGGCCTGGAGGCCGACGCGCTCGGGCTCGATGCCCAGGATGTCGGCCAGCCGCTCGCGGATGGCCTGGCGATGGGGGAGCAGCTTGGGACGCTGGGCGAAGACGATGCAGTCGATGTTGACGATCCGCCAGCCCAGCGTGGCCACCGCGTCGAGGCGCCGCGCAGCATCTCGGCCGAGTCGCGGCCGCGGTTGTCCGGATCGGTGTCGGGAAACATCTGGCCGATGTCGCCCAACGCGGCGGCGCCCAGCAGGGCGTCGATCACGGCGTGCAACAGGACGTCGGCGTCGCTGTGGCCGACCGACTCCCGATCGTGGGGAACGTCGATGCCGCCCAGCCGCAACGGTCCGCCCGGGCCGCAAGCCGATGGGTGTCGTGTCCGATTCCGATCCGCAGAGCGTCCGTGGCTGTCTCCTTCTGCCGGCCCATTGCCGATGGGTGGCGCGGAGAAATTATACAGAAACCGCGGGGACGGTGAAAGCCGGATAGGAACGAAATGCCGCATGCCGAAAACGGAATGACGAAGGAAATGTGATCACGGCTAGCCGGAGTTCGGCATTCCGTTTTCGACATTCGTCAATTCTTCCCCCCGCTCTGGGCGGCACCTATAATGAACGCCGTTATGGCCATCATCGAGATCGAAGGGCTGGCGAAGTCGTATCGCGTCTACCAGAAGAAAGAAGGGCTGCGGCGCGGCCATCGGCGGGCTGTTCCGCCGCCAGTACCGCGCGGTCGAGGCCGTCCGCGGCATCGATCTCGCAGGTCGAGCAGGGCGAGTTCGTCGCCTTCCTCGGACCCAACGGGGCCGGCAAGACCACCACGCTCAAGCTGCTCTCCGGCGTGATCACGCCCACCGGCGGCACGGCCCGGGTGATGGGCTTCGTGCCCTGGAAGCGCGAAAACGCCTATCGCCGCCGCTTCGCCCTGGTGATGGGCCAGAAGAACCAGCTCTGGTGGGACCTGCCCGCCGCCGAGTCGTTCCGCCTGCACCAGCAGATCTACCGCATCGAGCCCGAGCGGTTCGACCGCACGCGCGACGAGCTGACCGACCTGCTCGGCGTCCGCGGACTGCTTCACCAGCCGGTCCGCGAGCTGTCGCTGGGCGAGCGGATGAAGATGGAGCTGATCGCCGCGCTGCTGCACTCGCCCGACGTGCTGTTCCTCGACGAGCCGACGATCGGCCTGGACGTGGTCGCCCAGCACAACATCCAGGTGTTCCTGAAGCACTACCAGCAGGTCCGCCAGGTCACGATCCTGCTGACGAGCCACTACATGAAGGACGTGGTGGCGCTGTGCCGCCGGGTGGTGATCATCGCCCTGGGACGGATCATCTACGACGGCTCGCTCTGCGGGCATCATCGACCGCTTCGGCGGCCACAAGGTCATCTCGCTCGAAATGCTCAACGGCGAGACGCCGGCCAACCTGGCCCGCTACGGCGAGGTGCTCTCGAGCAAGCCGCCGCGGGTGAAGCTCCGCGTCGAGCGCGGCCGTGGTGCCGGAAGTGCTCGGCAGCGATCCTGGCCAGCCATTCCGTCGCCGACGTCAGCGTCGAAGACCCGCCGCTGGAAGAGGTCATCGCCGAGATGTTTCACTCAGGCCGACCGACACGCCGACAGCCGCCGACGCCAGATGTCGATTGCCGTAATCGCCCGCACGTTGTCAGCGACGGCTGGTGGACGATCCTGCGGATCAGCCTCGAGAGCGGCTGGTCTACCGGGGCGATTTTGCGCTGGGCACGCTGATGCGGTTCCTGCCCGATCGTCACGCAGATCTTCCTCTGGGCGGCCGTCTTCTCGGCCATGCGAGACAACCGGCGCCAAAGGCGAGATCGCCGGCTACTCGTACCGCGACATCATCGCCTACTACCTGCTGACGATGATCAGCCGGGCGTTTTCCAGCATGCCGGGCCTGGCCTCGGGCATCGCCCGCGACATCCGCGACGGCACGATCAAGAAATACCTCATCCAGCCGATCGACATGCTCGGCTTCCTGCTGCTCTACCGCATGGCCCACAAGCTGGTCTACTACGCGCGTGGCGGCCGCTGCCGTTTGCCCTGGTGTTCTATCTCTGCCGCGGCTATTTTCCCGGCTGGCCCGACGCGCCGACGATGGCGGCCTTCGTCGCCGTCGCTGGTGATGGCGTTTCTGCTGGGCTTCTTCCTGGAAGCCACGCTCGGCATGATCGGCTTCTGGTTCCTGGAGGTCAGCTCGCTGCTGTTCGTCTACATGCTGTTCAACTTCTTCTTCTCCGGCCACATGTTTCCGATCGACATGCTGCCGGGCATCTGGGGCCACGGTCGTCAAGCTGATCCCGCTGCAATACCTGGCCTATTTCCCCGCGGCCGTGTTCCTGGGCAAGGTCACCGGGGCGGAACTGTGGCGGCGGCCTTGGGATCGAGTTCGCCTGGGTCGTGTTTTTCATGGTCGCCAGCCGCGTGGCGTTCCACTTCGGCGCGCGGCACTACAGCGGATACGGAGGATGAGGCGAGATGACGAATGCGAGGGATTGACGAAGGCATGAGCCCGTCATGCGACTGATCCGCCGACTTGCCATGCTCAACTACCTCCGCGTCTTCCTCACGTTCGCCCGCAACAGCCTGGTGCGCGACATGACGTTCCGCGCCAACTTCCTCATCGACACCGTCTCGTCGATCGTCCTGGGTGTTGATGAACCTGGGCTTCTACATGCTGATCTTCCACTACACGCCGACGCATCGGCGCCGGCAGCGGGCTGGGGGAAGTACCAGTTCTTCCTCTTCCTGGCCACGGCGCTGCTGATCAACAGCCTGGTGCAGGCGCTTGTTCATGACCAACGCCGACGAGTTCAGCGAGCTGATCCGCACCGGCACGCTCGACTTCGCCCTGCTGAAGCCGATCGACACGCAGTTCCTCGTCTCGCTCACGCGGATCGATTGGTCGTCGCTGGGCAACTTCCTGGTCGGGCTGGGGCTGATGGGCTATTCGCTGCACGCAGCTGCACTACGTGCCCGGGCCGTGCAGATCGTGCTCTACCCGCTCTACGTGGTCTGCGGCGTGGCGATCTTCTACAGCCTGATGATCGCCATGGCGGCCACGCAGCGTGTGGCTGGGGCGGAACCAGACGCTGTTCGACTTCTGGTTCTACATCACCAACTTCTCCCGCTACCCGATGGAGATCTACCACGGCCCCTGCGGCACGCCGCTGCGGCTGGCGTTCACGTTCATCATCCCGGTGCTGGTGGTCGGTCAACGTCCCGGCGCGGATCCTGGTCCGGCCGATCCAGCCCGAATTGCCATCGGACTGGCTCCTGCCCTGCTTTACGATCTTCGCCGCCGCGGCCAGCCTGGCGGCATCGCGCTGGGTGTTTCAGCGGGCGCTGGGGAGTTATCGCAGCGCGAGCAGTTGACGGTTCAAATCTGGCCCTCTGCCGGCACGACGAACGGCTTGCGATATTCGCGGGTCAGGAAGGCGTTGGCCGCCGGATTGCCGACGAATCGCTCGTGGTCCGAGTCGATGCCGATCCACGGTCCGAGTGTCAGCGGCGTCTTTTCCAGATCGATGCCGTTGTCGGCCAGGTGCTTGCAAGTATGCTGGAAGGTCACCGCGGCGTTCTCGTTTCCGTGCAGGGTTTCGAGGGCCTGCCCGATCTCCTTGACCGAAGCCGCTTTGCCCAACCGCTGCGAGATGTTGGCCACGTGGACCACGGCGGTCGACGTGTGGCCCTGCTCGATCTCGGCGTTCTGATCCTCTCGTTTGCGGCTTCGCACGGCCTTGATGAAGTTGTCGAAGTGGTTCTACGCTGGGGCCCGACAGCCGTCTTGATCGAACTTGCCCTTGGGATCGAAAACGGAAGGGCCGATCAGGTATCCCTCGCTGCCGACGATGTAGACGTTGCCGTGTACCGGGCCGGCGGTCTTGAGATTGCGAACTTCCTGGACGACGGTGATCGGCACCGAAGTCGTGGATCGTGACCTGGACGCTGGGCGTCTCGCCGCAGTCGTTCGCCATGCCCACGCGGCCGCCGTAACTCAGCACGCCCCGCCCAAGCCCCTTCAGGTCGACGATCATCCGCATCAGGTCGACGTACGTGGATGCTGTTGTTGCCCAGTTCGCCGTTGCCCCAGTCCCAGAACCAGTGCCAGTCGTAGTGGAACGATTTGCGCCGCACCGGCAGTTCCATCGGCGCGGGTCCGGCCCAGAGGTTGTAGTCGACCGTCGGCGGCGGCGAGTACTCGCCGGCCGGGCCGATCGGTAGCCGCCGTCGGTACGTGCAGACATGCGCCAGCTTGATTTCGCCGAGCTTGCCCTCGCGGACGATACTTGCGCAGCCGCCCGATTCGGGCCTTCGGAACGGTGCTGGGTTCCGCCCTGGCAGATCCGGTTGTACTTGCGCGAGACCTGGACCATGCGCCGGCCTTCGCTGATGTTGTGGCTCACCGGTTTTTCGACGTACACGTCCTTGCCGGCCTGCATCGCCCAGATGGCGGCCAGCGAATGCCAGTGGTTGGGCGTGGCGATCGAGACAACGTCGACCGACGGGTCGTCGAAGATCCGCCGCATGTCCGAAACGAACTTGGGCTTGCTTGCGAACTGCGCCGCCACACGCCCTCCCACGGCCGTATCGGCGTCGCAAATGTAGCGGATGGCGCAGATCCTTGCGCGCGGCATAGGCATGGGCGTGGTCGCCGCCGCGCCCGCGCACGCCGATCACGGCAACGCTCAAACGCTCGTTCGGACTCTTGCTCTGCCCGGCCGATTCTGCGGCCATGACGGCGGCTGAGGGCACCACGGCGGCAACGGACGCGGCCCGCAGGGCCTCTTCCAGGAACAGTCGACGATTAAGCGGCTTCATGTTGGTGTTCTCCATCGCAAGAATCACAGTCGAAACGCGCGACCGTACGCTCACGGTTGCGATCGATCGACGCGAGAGGGTTAGCGGGAATGCTGCACTGGCACAAAGGGGGGATATCGCTCAATATACGCGCCACCGTGCCAATGTCAAGCTCGCACAAGCACCTTGGCGTTGTCGCCGTTCCCCCATCGCGAGGCTCGGGTTATACTCGCACAGTTGGCGTACCCGCCTGCGCCCAAAATGCGTAGGTTATGCTTCAGCATAACGCAGCAGAGGCACCAGGCTTGCCAATGTTATGCTGAAGCATAACCTACGACTGAAGCATAACCTACGACTACTACGACTACGACTGAAAGCACTTGTTGCCCGGAGTTGTGCTTTGCCGCCCGTAATCTCTACCGTTGCTCTGCCTCGCGACGCCGACCGGGTTGTGATCCTCGTCAATCCCAAGTCAGGAGCGACGGCCGCGGGGCCGCGGGCCGAAGCGCTGGCCGAGCAGCTTGGCAAGCATGGTTTCCGCGTCGAAGTCTTTACCGATCTCACTGCGGCCACGGCCAAGGCGAACCAGTGGCATGCCGAAGGATGTCTTCGAACGCTGGTCGGCGTCGGCGGCGACGGGACGATTGCTGAACTGGTGAACCGCACGGCCGAAAACGTGCCGATCACGGTGATGCCGGCCGGCAACTCGAACCTCTTGGCGCGCTATTTCGGCTCGAGCACGGTCCCCGACACGCTCTGCCGGACGATCGTCGACGGCACGGTCCTACGGGTCGACGCCGGGGCGGCCAACGGGCGAATTTTTCTACTGATGGCCAGTTGCGGCTTTGACGCGGAGGTGGTTCGGCGGGTCCACTCGCGGCGCACCGGACACATCCGGAACCGAAGCTATTTCCGACCGATGGCCGAAGCCGCTTGGCGTTACGATTTTCCAGAACTGAAGATCGTCGCTGAAGAAAGCGACGGCACCGAGAGGCCGAGTTCGGCCCGGTGGCTCTTCGTCTTCAATCTTCCATGCTATGGCGGCGGTTTTCGCATTGCCCCGCACGCCTGTGGCGGAGACGCGGCACTCGACCTCTGTTTGTTGCGCCGCGGAGGTCTTTGGCGCGGCCTTGCCTATGCGGCTGCGATTGGGCTTCGGCGGCACCAGCATTTAAGCGATTGGATGACGGGCCGAGTCCGCCGCGTGCGGGTCACCTCCGACGCTCCCGTTCCCTACCAGCTCGACGGCGATCCGGGCGGGATGTTGCCGGTCGACGTGGAGGTGCTCCCAGGACGGTTGAACTTGATCGTGCCGTCGACGATAGTGAGTAATGCGCGTAACCTAAGCCCTCAACCACCGCCATGCCCGAAAATCCCGTTACCATCGGCCCTCTTCGCTGCGGCCGCGGCCAGCCGCTGCTGGTCATCGCGGGGCCGTGCGTGATCGAGACGGAGGAACTCGCGCTGCAAATTGCCGAACGCCTGAGGCGGATTGCCGACGAACTGGCCGTCCCGCTGGTCTTCAAGGCATCGTTCGACAAGGCCAATCGCACCAGCGTGTCTGCCTATCGCGGGCCGGGGCTTGACCGCGGGCTGACAATTCTGCGGCGCGTGAGGCAAGCCGTCGGGCTACCGATAACGACCGACATCCACGAGCCGCCACAGGCCGCGGCCGTGGCCGAAGTCTGCGATCTGCTGCAGATTCCGGCCTTCCTGGCCCGGCAAACCGACCTGCTGCTGGCCGCCGCCACCACCGGACGGCCGGTTCACGTCAAGAAAGGCCAGTTCCTTGCTCCCTGGGACATGAAAAACGTCGTCGACAAACTCGAATCCGGCGGCTGCCGCCACATCCTGTTAGGCGAGCGAGGGACCTTCTTCGGCTACGGCCGTCTGGTCAACGACATGCGGGCGATTCCCCAGATGCAATCTCTCGGCGTTCCCGTGGTCTTCGATGCCACGCACAGCGTTCAAGAGCCGGGCGGGCTGGGAACCGCGACGGGCGGCAACCGGGAGATGATCGAGCCCCTGGCAAGGGCTGCCACCGCGTTGGGCGTCGACGCGCTGTTCTTCGAGACTCACCCTACGCCCGACACGGCCGCCAGCGACGGCCCCAACACCGTCCCGCTCGATCAATTCTCTGACCTGCTCAGACGCCTGCTGGCAATTAGGCAAACAATAGAAGGGATCAGCAATTGAACACGAGAAGTCTCCGATTGCCGACGGTATTGAACCTCGCCCTCCTCGCCGGATTGGCACTGCTGGCCGGATGCAAGCCGGCCGCCGCGCCGAGCGAGGGCTCCCGTTCTGCCGTCCCGAACGATCTTGCCGCATCGGGCCAGTACCACAACGAACTGCTCGGAATCGCCGTAGAAAACATCGAGCGGCTCGACGAATTCGCCCCGCCGGACGTGCTCGATCAGTTGCTGCAGCGCATTGCTTCGCAGGCGAAAGACGCGGCGGCGCAAGACCGCTCGCGCGACACCCTGTTGGCCACCTGGCCGGAAACGGAGATGCTACGACAGATCGTCAACCGGCTCAACCAATGGATTCGGTGGCAGCAACCGCCGACGGGTTGGAAGGTCGATCCGATGGTGGCCTCGTTGCCGAAGCCGCTGTTGGACTTGCCGCAAGTCAAGCAACTCGATCGCATGGACTTTTCGCGGTTCGACGGCTATGCCTTGCACGAGGCCGTGATGGCTGCGCGATCTCAGCCGCTGGGCGCCGGGCAACGCACTCGGCGATTTGGATCGGGCGAAAATGCTATTCGACTGGACGGTTCGCAATATCCAGCTCGAAGCCGATTCCGACAAGCGCATGCCGATGTTCCCCTGGGAAACGCTGCTGTTTGGGCACGGCACGGCTGCGGAGCGGGCGTGGGTCTTCATCCTCACCGCGCCACCAGTTGGGCATCGATGCCGCGATGCTCGGACTGGAGGAATCGCCCGCAGGCGCGACGGCCAACGGTGCGGAACCAGACACCAAGAAAGCGAAGAACGATCCGCCTGCGTCTGCCGCGCCGTCGGCCGGCCCGCGCCCTGGTGCGTCGGCGTACTGATCGAAGGCAAAGTCTATCTTTTCGACCCGACACTCGGACTGCCGATCCCTGCCGCCGGCGGCATCGGCCGCGAGGAATCGGGAGAACTATCGCTACGGCCGGCAACGCTGGCCCAAATCGCCTCCGACGAGAAACTTCTGCGACAGTTGGACGCTGACCCGAGACATCCGTATCCCGTCAAAATGTCCGACCTCAAGCACGTTGTCGTGATGCTGGAAGCGTCGCCAACGTATCTCGCTAAGCGAATGAAGCTCCTCGAATCGCGCTTGGCCGGTGCCAATCGAATCGTCTTGTCAACTGCGCCCACTGCCGAAGCGGAGCGTTGGAAGGCCAGCGGACACGTAGCCCGCGTTCGACTCTGGCGACGGCCGTTCGAGACGATCGCCCGCCGCTCACATCTTGGTTCCGATGAGGTCCGCCTCCGGTTGATGGCCATTGTGCCGTTCTACGTGATGCCGTCGGCGCCGTTACACCGGGCCCGGTTGCTTTACCTCAAAGGCAAGCTGACCGGAGAGGATGGCGCTACCCGCTACTTCCAACTCGCCCGGCCCTCGAACGAGCAAGTCCTTGCCTCGTCCGCTCATGAGATTGTGAAGGGGCTGTACCTGGCCGGCAAGCACGACGCCAGCTATTGGCTTGGCCTGGTCGCCTACCAGTTGGGCAAGTATCCGGCCGCCGCCGACTACTTCCTCAACCGGACGCTCGAGGCCGTGGCCCGAAGTCCTTGGGCCACCGGCGCCACGTACAACCTCGGGCGAACCTTCGAGATCAGCGGCGATACGCCGCGGGCAATCGCCCTGTATACCCACAATCCCTCGTCGCCCGACGAACTGGGCGAATTGCTGCGGGCGAAATGGCTGAAAGAGACTATGCCGAAGTAGTCTCGGTTGCGAAAACCGGCAGGGTCCGCCGCGCACCGCATTCCGATCGATCTTGTCCATCTTTCGACAACCGCCTATAATCGCGCAACCAAGCTGGGAGGGTCTGCGAGAGATCCACGGTGAACTCCCGGCGGCGGCGATCCGTAGACCCTAATAGCGCTGTGGGAACCGGGGGGTGCCCAAATTTTCGTGCCAACGAGAATAGGAGTGTCCCCTTCGATGCTCCAGGCGCGCTGAGGCCAAGGATGGCAATGCAATTCTCATCTTATTCGCCGCACACGATCGGGGAACCGGGACCCAAAATAGGGACTGTTCGGACTTTCGTGTCAGCGCCTGTGAAAGGATTCGTCTTGGCTGCGGCAAGCCGGCAGTGCATAATGAGTATATTCGCCAGTACCGCGTCGGCGTGCACATGTCGCGGAGCAGTCCCGTATGATAGGGTCGCTTCTATCGGGCGGAACTCGCGCGGTTGTAGCCGGTGCGACGTTGACGAAAGACAACCGAGGATTCGGCCGCGCATCATTGGGCAAGACGGTTGGCCGTCACAGCCGTCACAATGTTTTGAGGGCATGTTTTCGCTACGAGTAGGGCGCTCTGCGATTCGCTGAATCGGCGGCACGGCGGCGGCCGATGAGACGAGTGCCCGATTACTATGGAGGCATAGCGATGCACATCTACGGTCCCAGTCAATTACACGGCGCCCAACCGATCGGTGCGCCGCACGGCCCGCGAGCCGCGCAACCCACGGCCCCGCCGGAATCCGCCCAGATCGCCGACGAAGTCAACATCTCCGACGCCGCGCGGATGGCCGAACAGGTCCAACAACTGCCCGAGATGCGCGAAGACCGCGTCGAAGCGGTCCGGCAGCAGATTGCGGCGGGCAACTACGAAACGAGCGATAAGCTCAACACCGCGATCGAGCGCTTGCTGGATGAAATCGGGTGACGCCGACCGTCTGTCGGACGGCTGCTCTAGCTGCTCGTTGATCTTCTCCGGTGCGATCCCCAGCAGATCAGACAACGCGCTTTGGGCGTAGAAGTGTTCGGCGATGTGCAACTCGCTCGACGGATTGCACAGCCGGCAGAGAACCAGGACCAAGGCCATCAGCGACCAGGGAATCTCCTCGCGGCCCGACGGGATCGTGCGATCGAGGAAGTCCTTCAGCCCCAACTGCTCGACAAGTTGCAATCCCAGCCAGGGGCCGCCGAAATCGCGGCGGTTCTCGACGCGCACTCGCTTGACGTCGACCTCGACCCATTGAGGGCGCACGTCGTCGAAAAGCCGCTTCTGATACGAGTCTTGCTGGCCCTCGGCCGCTTGTTTGACGCCCTCGCGCTTGTGACTGGTCGAGTTGTCCCAGGTAGGCGACGACCCGCTGCCGCGGGCCGCGCTCGGTGCGATAGGACTCCATCAACGCCCAGTAGGCGTGTCGCTTGCCGTTCTTGCGGCGATAGCATGGGCGAATGAACATGCCCGTATTCTATTGCCGTCACAAGGCGGACCGAAGCCCAAGGTCTTCACTACAACGCCCTGGCGGCGATTCCCGGCCGCTCCCATCTTCCTTTGGCAACGACTTGCGTCGAGAAACCCCACCTTCATGCGAGGGCCAAATATGACAAGATTCCCGCCGAATCGCCCATTGCTGGCGAACTTGGGTTAGGTGTCTGCGGCCGAAGGGAAGCAGGGGCAGTTCCGATTTGGGGACTGTCCCCTTACGAACGCTCGCTCCCTTGCGTCTGCGATATTTCTGGATTTTCCTGCCCCCGTTGTTTCCATCTACACATGCTCGTCTACACGCCGGCGAGTCGGGCGGTTTCCTCATAGCACCGCACGCCGGTCGTGGCCCCGAAACCCGTGACACAACAGGCGCCGGTGGCGGCGGCCAAGCGGCCGGACTGCCGGATGTCGAGCCCGCGGAGCAGCCCCGTAAGCAACCCGGCGAAGAAGCAGTCGCCGGCGCCGGTGGTGTCGACGACGGCGCCTGGCGGCGGCACGCAATCGATCGAGACGTATTCGCCGGCCGCAGGACTCAGCAGCGCGCCCTTGGAGCCGAGCTTCACGCCCAACACGCCGGGGCGCCGCACGCACGATAGGTGTCGATGATTTTTCGCGGATCCTCATAGCCCGTCTGGTGATGGGCTTCATTGTGGCTCGGCACATAGACATCGACGTGGGGGAGGATGCGGTCTAGCGGCTGGAGCACGCCGCCGTCGCCCGCCGTGTCGAGCGCCGTCTGGCAGCCCGCCTGGCGGATGGCGGCTAGCACTTCGGGCAGGTCCCCGTCGAGGTTCGGCATCAACGAATAGTAGCCCAAGAGCATCATGCGGCTGCGGGCGAACAGATCGAGATGCTCGAAGAAGAGCGATTTGGTCATCAGCTTCGGCGCCCCGACGCAGTGCGCAAAGCTTCGTTCGCCGCAGGGATCGATCAGGACGGCTGTGGCGCTGGTGGCTGCCGTGGGATGCGTCAACAGGAACGTGCAATCGAGTTCTTCGCTGCCGAGCCGCCGCCGGAGGACGGCGCCGAAATCGTCATCGCCGAGGTACGTGAAGGCGGCCACCTTCATGCCCAGCCGAACCATCGAGATGCCGGAGTTCGAGACGATGCCGCCGGTGGTCACCTCGAGCGGCTCCACCTGCAAGAGTCGCCCGCCGCCGAGGACGCATTCCAACGGAAAGGGCCGAACGAGAATGTCGGCCACGCAAGAGCCGCACACAACGCAATCGAAGTCTTTAATCATGTAGCAAGTCTCCATCGAGGACTGGCCCGCTTTTCGGCGTCAGCGAAAGTGGGGCGGTTCCCTTTTGTATCCATGCAGCCGCGCCCCCAATGGCGGGATGGCGTTCCCAGTTTGCCAGTTTTTCGCAGCCAAAGCAAGACACTCAACGTCGCCGGAGCAGTGGTGGGGGACTGTCCCGATTTTCGTGTCAGCGAAAATGGGACAGTCCCAATCCTGTTCGGCACGAATGCTGCCAGCCAGGATCGCACCCCTTGATGGCGGTGTTGCGCAATGTTTGCCGGCGCATAATTCTCGCATGGCGGGGAAGAAACGCGAGAAAGTCCGCGACGATGACGTCACGGGGTTGAAATACTTCGACAAACTGCAACCGTTGCTCAAACGGTTACACGATGTCGGCTGTCGGCGCGACAAGGCCGGCAATCGCAAGCTGCACGTGGACGAGTATTGTTTACGCGTCGTGCTGTTCCTGTTCAACCCCGTGGTTCGCTCGCTTCGCGCCATCCAACAGGCCAGCGAATTGCCGAAAGTGCAACGAAAGCTCGGCTGTCTGCGGGCTTCGCTCGGATCGCTGAGCGAAGCCACCGACGTCTTCGACCCCGAGCGACTGAAACAAAATCATCGCCGAACTGGGCGAGCAACTTCAGCCCGTTGCCAACGATCCACGACTGAAAGACTTGCGGCACGTCATCACGCTCGTCGACGGCACGCTTTTGAAGGGTCTGCCCGTGCTGGCTCAGGCGGCACTCGTCGATTCGCGGGCGGCGAAGGGCAAAGCCAAGTGGCGTTTGCATACGCAGTTCGATCTGCAGCGCGGCGTGCCGGTTCGCATCGACCTGACGGAAGGAAATGCGGGCGCGAACCTACGAGATGATTTGCTATTACTTCACGAGCCTGGCCGAGGAGGACGAACTGCTGTGGCACTTGGCCAAACTATCGCCCCGCGCTGCTCGATGCAAACGCGCTGCCATGTTCTTGGCCGACGCGGCGTTCGCTGCTGCGCACCGTTGGCTCTCCGCCACCCCTCGCGCCGCTCATGCTCACCAGCCCCTTGGCCATCCTCGATCATCAACGCCGCGATAACTCGCCCGCCAACTCATCCCAAGCAACATCCGTGCCGAACAGGATTGGGACTTTCCCCTTCGCCGCGGTTTCCGTCGCTACTGCTCCTCGTGACACAAGAATTCGTACAGTCCCCGATTGCGTAAGAAGACTCTGCACAATGCATCCATGTCGACGTAGCCTGCGCATTCTGTCTGATTTGCGTCAACGTCCGCGTGATTGCACTTGAGCCCGACGCCGCTATTGGTTACAAGTCCGCGGCTTGCAGTCCCTTTTCGTGAATCTTGGTGATCCTCTCGAACCCCTTCGGCCTGGAGGCATTTCCGATGCGTCCGCTTGTTGCCGTGTTGCTCGGCTGTCAATTGCTACTGTCGCTTGAGGCCAAAGCCGAGCAGCGTTTTCCGTATAAGACCTACGTTGCTGCCGACGACGTTTACGTCCGCAGCGGGCCGGGACACAACTACTATCCGACCGACAAGCTCCGGCGAGGACAGGAGATCGAGGTCTGGCGGCACGATCCCGGCGGTTGGTGCGCAATTCGACCGGTCGACGGCAGCTTTGCGTGGGTGGCAAGCCGCTACCTGAAGCCCACCGAGGGCGGACTGGCCGTGGTGACCGACGACGGCGTCTCGGCGCGTGTCGGCAGCCGCTTCAGCGATATCCGCACGGTGGTGCAGGTTCGCTTGCAGAAGGGCGAGGTCGTGGAAGTCCTCAATCCGCCGCGCGCGGCGGTGGGTGGGGCGAACATCGATGGTGCAAAATTTCGCCGCCGTCAGGCGAGTTCCGCTGGGTCTCGGCCAAGTATTTGAGCAATGACTATCCCAGCGACGGGCTGCGCAAGACGCCGCCGCCGGTCGAACGAGCCTCGTCGCATGCCGACGCGACGGCCGAAGCTCGCGCCGCTGCCACGGCGCCTCGGATTCCCGCTGCCGCCTTGCCCGGCTACTCAACAGGCGACGTGGGCGACCCGCCGCACGTCCAAGCCCGGCCGCGGTCGCTTTCGCCCGAGGCGTTTCAGGCCGAGTTACAACGGATTGAGATGGACCTTTCCGTGATGGTAATCGAGGAGCCGAGCGTATGGACGTTCGACTCGCTGCGCGAGCGAACGAACTACTTGTTGGATGCGGCCCAGACAGCCGTGGAGCGGGGCCGCGCCCGGTTGCTGGCCGACAAGATTGCCCGCTTCGACGACATCAAGCGACGCCAGGAGGCGGTTCTGGCCATGCGCGATCGAACAGACCGCAACGGCCGCCTGTGGGCAGGGCTGCGGGCGAGAGATGACCGCCCGACGGCAGCGAAAGTCCGAGTTGACGACCGTTTCGACGGCGTCGGCCGCTTGACGCAGGTCGTATCGCCGAAGCCGGGCGCGCCGCGCTATGCGCTGATGGACGAATCGGGCGACGTGCGCTGTTACGTTACGCCGGCGCCGGGGGTGAACCTGCACGGCCTGATGGGCCAGGAGGTCGGCGTGATCGGCACCCGCGGCTACATGCCCGAGCAGCATGCCGGCCACATCATGGCGCGTCGCGTCGCGCCGCTGGAAGGATCACTGCTGCGGTAGAACAGTAGCAGGCACGCTCCAGGCGCCATTCCCTATGGCCATGCGGAGTGTGCCAGCCATCTACTCCTGTTGACTGCCGATGGGCTGACCATGCGCAACATTGAACTCAAAGCCAGGCTGGCCGATTATGCCGCGGCCGTCGAGGCGGCCTCGCAGATCGCCACCACGCGGCTGGGCGCCAGCATCAAATCGACACGTACTTCCATTGCCACCACGGGCGGCTGAAGCTACGGCAGAGCGATGGTCTGCGGGCTGAATTGGTGTGGTACGCCCGGGCGGACCAAGAAACGGCGAAGGCGAGCGACTACCAACTGGTGCCGCTGGCGCATCCCGAAACGCTCAAGGCGGCGCTGGCTGCCGCGTTGGGTGTTCGGGCCACCGTGGAAAAACGCCGCGAAATCTTCCTGTATCACACCGTCCGCATCCACCTCGACCACGTGGTGGGGCTGGGCCAGTTCATCGAATTCGAGGCCGTCGTGACGCCGCGCGTCGACCAGCAGGCGAGCCTGGCGTTGCTCGACGGGCTCGTGCGGCACTTCGCCATCGCGCCCTCCGACCTGATCGCAACGTCCTACGGCGACATGGTATGACGTAAGAGGTCTGATAAAGTCCATTGGTTCGGCGGGAGGGCAGCGTTTTCGCTTTCTTCGGACCTGCGTGGTAGAATGTTGTTGCATGAAATATCAGTTGTTGAAACGCGTCTTCCTCGTTCTCGTCTTTTCCAGCTTTTCGGCGGCGGCCTTGGCTGGCGGTGGGCCGGAGGGCGTGCTGTTGGTGGTCAATCCGCGAAGCTTCAGCTCGTTGACGATCGCCAACTACTACGCACAATTGCGCAACATCCCGCCGCAGAACGTGATTTTCATTCCATGGAAACCGAGAGCACAAACTGCCGACATCGACACCTTTCGGCAGCGGATTCTGATGCCGGCGCTCAAGGCGATGGAAAGCCGCGGCCTGCTGGGCCGCATCGACTGCATCGCCTACTCCAGCGATTTCCCCTGGGGCATCGCCCTGGCCAGCGATTTCCAGAAATTCGCCGAGAAACTGCCGTTGTCGGCTTCCGGCGAGAAGCCTGCGTGGCCTAAGGAGATCACGCCGGTTGGCTCGCTGACCGGCCTAACGTGCCTTTTCCAGAGCGTGGCCGTCGGCGACGAATTCTATCTGACTCCGAACAGCAACCATTACGCGCGACTGCCGCTGGGACCGCAACACGTTCCACGGAGCGCAGGGTTCCGGGGCGATCGGCAATATGGCGATGACGGCGAAGTGCTGATCAGCGGCGGCCGGCGCTATTTCCTGTCGATGATGCTCGGCGTGACGGCCGGGCGCGGCAATTCGATCGACGAGGTGATTGCCGGCCTTCGAAGCAGCGCCACGGCCGATGCTACACATCCGCGGGGCACGATCTATTTCCTCCGCAACGGCGACATCCGGTCGAAGGTCCGCGACGCGTACTTTCCCGCCGCCGTCGATGCGCTGGAAAGACTCGGCGTGGAAGGCCAGATTCTCGAAGGCACCGTGCCGCTGAACAAGATCGACGTGCAGGGATTGGTCATGGGCACTCCCAATTTCGACTGGAAGGCCAGCGGCAGCACGATCCGGTCCGGCGCGATTTGTGAAAACTTCACCAGCTTTGGCGGCGTGATGAGCGAGGGCGCTTCCCAGACGCCGCTTTCCGAGTTCCTGCGTTACGGCGCTGCCGCCTCAAGCGGGACCGTGACCGAGCCCTACTCGATTGCCAGGAAGTTCCCGTCGCCGATGATCCAGGTTCATTATGCCCGGGGCTGCACGGTTGCCGAAGCCTTCTACCAGTCGGTGTCCAGTCCCTACCAACTGTTAATCGTCGGCGATCCGCTTTGCCGCCCTTGGGCCGACGTCCCAAAGGTGTCGGTTTCGGGGGTTGAGCCGGGCAAAACCGTGCAGGGCACTCTGACGCTGAAGCCGTCCGCGGCAATGCCCAAAAGCGGATCGGTCAGTGGATTTGAAATTTATCTCGATGGACAACAGATGGCCGTGTCCAAGGTAGGCGGGCCGCTGTCGCTGGATACCACGAAGCTCGCCGACGGCTGGCACGAGTTGCGCGTTGTGGCCATCGGTCCGGAGCCCATCGAATCTCAAGGGCGGCGGATCGTGTCGTTCCGCGCGGCCAACCACGGCCGGACGATCGAAGCGTCGTTGGAATCGAAGGGGCTGCTGCGGGCGGACAAACCCGTTCGCATCACGGCCCGTTCGCCCGGCTCGGTCGCGATTGCGGCTATTCAGGGCAGCCGATTTGTCGGGCGGGTGGAGGGCGAGGAGGGGCAAATCGAAATTCCGGCCGATACGCTTGGCGCCGGGCCGGTGAAGCTCCTTGTGGTCGGACTGGGCAAAGGTGGGGTGGAAATGAACGTCGTCGCCAAACCGCTGGAGTTCACGCTGGATTAGCCGCACACTTCGTGCGACCTTGCAGATCGACACGCCACCCCGGACAGAACGCGATGCACGATCCGTTCATGCGATTGGCGCTGGAGGAAGCCCGGCAGGCGCTGGCGGAAGATGAAGTCCCCGTCGGCGCGGTGATCGTGGACCAGGGGCGGGTCATCGCCCGGGCCCACAATCAACGCGAGCAACTCCACGATCCCACGGCGCACGCGGAGATGATCGCCATCACACAGGCGGCTGAGGCGCGGCAATCGTGGCGGCTGGACGGCTGCACGCTGTACGTGACGCTCGAGCCGTGCCCGATGTGCGCCGGCGCCATCGTCCAGGCCCGGCTGGCGACCCTGGTCTATGGGGCCACCGATCCCAAGGCCGGTGCCGTTCACACACTCTTCCGCCTGTTGGATGATCCACGGCTGAACCACCGCGTTGCGATCGTCGCCGGCGTGCAGGTGGAGCAGTGCGCGGGAATTCTCAGCCGATTCTTCCAAGCCCAACGGGGTCTGGGCAAGAAATAGCCCGCCACGGCGCCACTGCCGGCAAGCGCCTTCGACGCTCGTTCTGCACACTGCCGCGTTCCACGGCAGTCGCGCTTTGCAGCCATCATCTGGCCGCGCCTTGCGACCATCCGCAGTTGTGCCGATGGCCGGCACATTCCACGCGCGGCATGCAAGTTCCTTCGCTGCCTGGTAGTTGCGGCGACACTTGTTTCGTCTGTCCCGCTCGGCACGTTGCTTGCTAGATGTACGGCGGCCCATTGCCGCACTCGCGGCGATCGGGCGTTGGCGGTTGAGGTGTGCGCGATCGGTGTCCCGGTCGAGAGGCGCGAACATTGCGTTGAAGGACAAAACTCGCGTGAGCACGGTACGTCTCCATTCTGTCGCCGATCTGCTCCTGCTCTATCCGCAGGATTCGCTGAAGGAGCAGATCAAGGCTTGGTCCAGGCGGCATCCGGAGCGCGTCGTGGTCGACTCCTGCGAGCGGTCGCTGCCGGAAATCCGGTGCATGCTGCGAGGCGCCGGCAGCGCAATCGTCGATGCCACGGGAGATGCCGCCCGGGCGATCGACGCGTTTCTCCAGGCGGCAGCCTGTTTGGGGCCTGGCGTCGCCGCGCTATATTCCGAAGCAGGGCACGAGGAACTCGAATTGTTCGTTCGAGTGCGCGGGTCGCTCTTTCTCATGGGACCGTTGTTCGACGATCAATGGGACGAGCTTTTCGATCGCTGGTTGCATGTTGAGGAGGTCTTGCCCGTCGCGCTGGGGTCGCGCGGCGCCTGGCAGCAACCGGTATGCCGATCAGCGGCCGTGGCCGGCAAGAAGCAAACCGCCTGATCAATCGCGTGTGGACAAGTTTCGACTGGCCCGATCGCGATGCCATTTGACCTCATCGGGGCAACACTATTTCACATCACACACATTATCGGGAGATCAGCCATGAAGAAGAGCGAAAAGTTGCTCGGTACCGAGGTCCCGCGATTGCGGGTTGTAGGGGGCGAGGAAAATGACTCGGACGACGTTCGCACGCCGCCCGACCTTAGCGGCAAAGAACGCCGCGACTGGGAGATGAATGAGGCATTTTGGGCCGGGCGCAACTGCGCTCGACGGATTTCTGCCCGGCTTGTGGCATAAACATCACGGAAAAGGAACTTGCGATGTTAGCAACTGTGATTTGGGGATCGCTATTGGTTGCTTGTGCCTTGATGCTCCTCCTTCCGCCGGCCCTGTTGGCGCTGCGGTCGGTACGAGCAAGGCTCGGCCGTCGACCGCAATACCACGAGTCGACGCTGCGAGGGCTGCCGGCTCGGCCGTCGGTGCCGACGGTCATTGCTGCCAGCTCTCGTCGCCGGAAGCCCATCGGCGGAGGGCTTCCCGAGGCGGACGGGGTACGCGAGACGCGCCGTGCAGCTTAACGATGTTTTGAAACCTTTTTTCCTGCGCCGACGATGCGTCGGCCATGACACCAGCACCAGGAGGTAGCTTGACGATGAACGCTATTCTGAAACGTCTGCCGCAACTGTGCAACGACGACCTATTGGCTCTCAGCGAGGCCATCGACGTTGAAATGGAGGGCCGTGTGAGTCGCGAGGAGGGCATCCCGGATTCCGCCCGCCGCCGGGCGGTTTCGCGTGAGCACAGCTATCGTCGGAGCAACGGCGCGTCCGCGCCGCCAATCCGGGCGGTTGGCCTGCGAGATACCCGTCGTCGTCGCGCAGCCTAGTGCGTGACGGTGATACGCGACGATTGTGACGCAGACGCGACATTGGAAGCGGCCGTACAGGGATCGTCGGCCGATAGCAAGACGAAGGATTGGACAACCATCCGAACGGGACCTGTGAAACCGGCATCCGCCGGCCTAGAGAGGTATCGCACTATGAAATCGCTGATGAGACTTGTACGGAGGTTAGACGACGACGAATTGGCGATCGTCAGCAAGGCAATTGACATTGAGTTAAGCCGTCGTCGGGAGCGGTTCGGTCCGGCCGCGGAGTTCGAGCCGCGTCGGACCATCGGCTATCGCCAGCACAAGGCGGCATTGGCGATGTCGCCGGCGGCAATCGAGCGGCAGGCGCCGCAACGCCGTGCTGCATGAGCCCGCGTCGAGGGCTGTGCACAGCGGCACGGCAGTTCGCGATTGCCGCCAGAAAGTGCCCCTGTCGCCGCGGCGAGGATCGGTTACAATGCACGGATGGCTGTGGAAACTGCGCGACAACCTGACGAGCAGACAATCGACTTGAAGGACCCGGGCATGGCCGCGCTTCTGGCGTGGCTGATACCGGGTCTGGGTCATTGGTATCAAGGGCGCCGGGCCAAGGCCGGGGTCTTCTTCGTCTGCATCATGGGATTGTTCGTTTACGGTCTCTACCTCAGCAGCAGCAATCAGCCGCGGTTCCAAGGCGATACTGCGGGCAAAGTCGGCTACGGCAGAGGCGTCTATTTTTCGTGGCGTCCGGGCGACGTGCGGCTCTACTACCTCGCCCAGATCGGCGTTGGTCTGCCGGCATTGCCGGCTTTGGTCCAGGCCCAACGCATGAGCACGGACCGAAGGGTCTTCTTCGGCGGATTTATGGCGCCGCCGTGGACTTCCGATGCCGCCCGCGAGGCGGCCGGTCGTGAGGACCCCAATTTCGACCAGCCGTCGGTCGGGGAGCTGTACCACCAGTTGCATCGTTTTTTCGAGTTGGGGACCGTCTTTACTATGTTCGCCGGACTGCTCAACTTGCTGGCGATCTACGATGCATGGGCCGGGCCTGTCGTGTTGACCGAGCCCGCAGAGAAAGTCGACGAAAAGGAGAACGCAACCGCAGCCGTTTGAGGGACCGCGCGACGGTACCGGCGAAACGCGGTGCGACGACAAGTAAGCAGTTCACAGACACCGATGCTTGATTTACTCATGGCCGCCGGCGTTGGCTTCTGGCACGTGGATTTGTGGTACGCGCTGCCGGCCATCGTCGCCGTTAGCTTGGTGTATGCCGCTACGCGGCACGAACAGATACGGCCTATCCTTATCCACGCCGCCCGCACGGGCGTGTGGATCCTCGGTTTCATGGCCGTGGTATTTCTCGCCCTCCGAGCGATCGATTGGTTCTTGTAGTCGTGGCGGCGGTGGTTCCGGTCCTTGTCGCTCGGCCCATTTTCCGCTAGACTGAGGCTTCTGCTATTCCCAAGGAAGCGAGCCCTCGATGACTAGTGTCGACCAACGGTACGACGAGGCGATTGAACTGCAACAGGCGGGAAAGCTTGAGGAAGCGGTTGCCAACATCGAGGCCCTGCTGATCGAGCGCCCCGATTACCCGCTGGCGCATTCCGCGCTCGGCGTGTTTTACGGCAAGCTCGACCGGCAGGACGAGGCGGTGGAACACGCCCGCCGCGTCTGCGAGCTCGAACCGGATGATCCGTTCAGTTTCATGGCGCTGAGCATGATCTGTCAGCGTGCAGGCCGTATCCCCGAGGCCGAGCAAGCGCTCGGCATGGCCCTGGAGAAGCAGTTCGCCGCGCGGCAAGCCAAGGGGCAGTAGCGACGGTGCGCCTTCAACGCGGGGCTCTGACACCAGGAGCGAACCTACCGATGCACCGTCTTGCATCTATCGCGGTGACACTCAGTATCGCCGTCGTTACGTTGCGCGACGGTTGTGCCGCCCCGCCGACGGCCGACGCCTTCGAAGCGCAAACGTACCAGGCCGCCGGTGCCGCGATCCCGTATCGCCTGCTGAGGCCGGAGAAGATCGAGCCTGGCAAGAGATACCCGTTAGTGTTGTTTCTGCACGGGGCCGGCGAACGTGGAACGGACAACGCCAAACAACTCATCCACGGTACCGGCGAGTTCGCCAAGCCCGAGAATCGGCAGAAATATTCCTGTTTTCTCGTGGCCCCGCAATGTCCTGCAGGGCGTCGCTGGGCGGAACTCGATTGGAGCAGGCCCGCGAAGGCCGGGCCGGAACCGCCACCCGAGCCACTGCAACTCGCGCTGGACCTGGTCGACAAGTTGGTCGCAGACTTGCCGGTCGATCGTAGCCGCATCTACGTCACGGGCCTTTCGATGGGCGGATTCGGAACCTGGGCGGCAATTGCGCGACGGCCGGAATTTTTCGCCGCGGCCATTCCGATCTGCGGCGGCGGCGACCCGGCGACGGCGCCAAAGCTGAAGAATTTGCCCATCTGGGCCTTCCATGGCGACAACGATCACACGGTGCCGTCGCAACGAACTACGGCGATGATCGACGCTATCCGAAAGGCCGGTGGAACGCCCAAGCTGACGCTCTATCCTGGCGTTGGCCACGACAGTTGGACACGCACCTACTCCGATCCTGCCGTGCTGGCATGGTTCTTTTCTCAGCGGAGAGGTCGTCATTAGGGGGCTGTCCCGGTTTTTCGTACGACGAGAATGGGACGGTCCCCTCTGGACTGCCACGGGATATTAGAAAAAGCCGGGTATCTCGGGGCTCTGCGTGGGTCTTTCCCGTGAGGACTTTGCGCCGATCGAACGATCGCAGGCCATTGCCACCCATACAACCCGTAAATTCCACGCAATCGTGTTATGTTCCGCTCTCGTCCACGCCGAAAAAACTCCTGTAGGACTACGATCACCTCGGTGGCTAGAAATAAGGAACGTATCCATGATGCGGCGTTCTCTGCAAACCGTCCTGTGGCTTGGGCTTGTCGCGCTGGTCGGTTCGTCTTCGGCAGCGTGGGCCGCCACGCCCTCTGTGGAGCAAGCGCTAAAGCTCGTACCGGTGCAGAAGGGCGTCGATTACGATCGGCCCGGCGCGGCGGAAACGGCCAAGTGCAAAATCCTGGCCCGAGAAGATCGACGGCCACGTCGGCTGGATCGTCGAAAGCCCCGACGGGCCATCTTGCGCAAGTTCGTCGACACCAACGGCGACAACGTCGTCGACCAGTGGAGCTACTACAAGGACGGCCTGGAGGTCTATCGCGACATCGACTCCAACTTCAACGGCAAGGCCGACCAGTATCGCTGGTTCCACACCGGCGGCAGCCGCTGGGGGCTGGACACCAACGAGGACGGCGTGATCGACTCGTGGAAGTCGATCTCGGCCGAAGGAGGTCACCGCCGAAGTGGTCGCGGCCATCGCCGCCCGCGACGCCGACCGGTTCGCGCGGCTGGTGCTGACGCCCGACGAGTTGAAGTCGCTGGGGCTGGGCAAGTCGCGGGCCGACAGCGTGGCCGAGAAAGCGGCCAAGGCCGCACGCCGGCTTCAAGGCCATGTCGGCCCGGCAGAAGACGGTCGGCCGCGACGCCGGCGTGGGTGCAGTTCAGCGCCAACCAGCCGGGCATCGTTCCGGCCGGCACCGACCAGTCGACCAAAGGACCTGCGCGTCTACGAAAACGTCGTGGCCATCGTCGAAAGCGGCGGCAAGCACGGCCAGGTGCAGATCGGCACGCTGGTCCAAGTCGGCGACGCGTGGCGGGTGATCGACTGCCCCGCAGCCGCCGGCGAGGGCCAGGCCGACGACGGCCACGACGGGCTTCTTCTTCCAGGCCTCGATGACGCATCGCAGCCGAAGCGGCAACGGCCGGCGGCCGGCGACGCCGTGCAGAAGCTGCTGGCCGACCTGGAGAACCTCGATCGCGAGGCCGCCAAGGCCACCACGCCCGAAGAGCAGGCCGAGTTGATCGGCCGCCGGGCCGACCTGCTGGAGCAGATCGCCGCCGCCGCCAAGAGCGCCGACGAGCGCGGCCATGTGGCTGCGGCAACTGGCCGACATGATCAGCGCCGCCGTGCAGTCGGGCACGTATCCCGACGGGGCCGAGCGGCTGAAGGCGCTGTTCGAGAAGCTGCAGAAGAGCGATCAGGACAAGGACCTGGCCGCCTACGTCAAGTTCCGCCAGTTGACCGCCGCCTACGTGCTGAGCATGCAGGCGCCGAAGGCCGACTACGCCAAGATCCAGGCGGAGTGGCTGAAGACGCTCGAGCAGTACATCGCCGACTATCCCACGGCAGCCGACGCCGCCGAGGCCATGCTCCAATTGGCCATCAGCCAGGAGTTCGCCGGCCAGGAGGACGAGGCCAAGAAGTGGTACGCCCGGATCGTCAAGGAGTTCCCCGATTCGCGCGGCGGCGAAGAAGGCGGCCGGCGCCCAGACGCGGCTCGACTCGGTCGGCAAGACCATCTCGCTGGCCGGCAAAGCCCGTCGGGCAGCCCGGTCGACCTGGCGAAGTACCGCGGCAAGGTCGTGCTGATCCAGTATTGGGCCACGTGGTCCGCGCCGGCCAAGGCCGACATGGCCACGCTCAAGGAGCTGTGGAACAAGTACGGCCGCTCGCTGGCGATCATCGGCGTCAACCTCGACAACAGCGTCAAGGACCTGAACGCCTACCTGGGCGAGAACCCCCTGCCCTGGCCGCAGATCTACGAGGAAGGCGGCCTCGACAGCCGCCCGGCCAACGCGTTGGGCATCCTCACCGTGCCGACGATGATCCTCGTCGACCAGCAGGGCAAGGTCGTCAACCGCAACATCGCCATCGCCGACGTCGAGTCGGAAGTGAAGAAGCTGATCAAGTAGCAGCCCGCTGTATCATGTGCCGGCGCATCGACAGCGGGACGGTCCGCAATTTTCGTGTCAGCGAAAATGGGACTGTCCCGCTTCACGCCCGGTGGGCCCTTCGCAGCAGGATTTGACTTTCTGCCGATGGCCGCAACGCAGTCTGGCGAGGTCTGAGGCAATCGCTTCAATGCGAAGGCCTGCTTGCTCGACACGGCTCGACGAAGCCCTGTTGTCAACTCTTGTTGGGAAGCCGTAGTGGTGGGATGAGGTGCGCGCTGCGTCGTCGCTCCCCCATCGTCTGCCCCGTCCATTTCTTAAAGAGGTGGTGCAACGTTTCCACGTGATCAAATCCCAGCCTCGCAGCGATTTCGCTCAGCGGCAGGTTTGTCGCGGTCACCAACTCTTCGGCCTGACGCACCCTTACCCGCGGATTTCTACGCTGGCAGAGTGCCCTAAATATTGGCCGAACCAGCGGTCCAAGGTGCTGCGTGAGATGGAAAAATGCTCAAGAATATCCTCCACTTTCAGACCATCACGGGCGTGCTGGCGGATATAGGCGGCGATATTCGCTGCCACCGGATCGGCCACCGCCAGCACGTCCGTGGAGCGCCTGGCAACGACACCAATCGGTGAGACTACGGTCGCTGCCGGCGGAGCCGCATTTCCGTGGATCATCTCATCGAGCAGGTTTGCCGCCCGATGCCCTATGCGCTCACAGCCGGGGTCCACACTCGACAACGTTGGTTCCGTCAATTCACACAACAACTGGTCGTTATCGATGCCGATGACGGCGACTTGTTCGGGCACCTTTAACCCGATCTCGCTGCAAATCGTCAGCACCTGGTGTGCGCGTTCATCATTAGCCGCCAGCACACCCGCAGGCTTTGGAAGTCCGGCCAGCCACTTCGCCAGTTCGCGATTGTGTTGCCCGGCCTCGGCTCTAACGGCATCATAACTCGTCCGGACGGAAGAGGGGACGCAGCATAAATGCGGGCGAAGACCCCATGCGGAAACGTAATCCGCGAAATGTCGCTGCCGTTCACGCGAAAACCTGATTCCCGAGAATCCGCAGAAGCCTAGATTTCGCAATCCACGTTCGAGCAGATGTTCAACCGCCAGCCGCACGATCTCTTTGTGGTCCGCGAGGACCTTGGGAAACGAATGCCCCCACTTCTCGCCCAAGAGATTGATCACCGGTGCGCCCAGTTGACGGAGCTGCCGGCCAAAGGCGGCGCAACTGACCCGAGCGATGACTCCATCCGGTTGCCACTGCTTGAGCTTAGGCGGCAAACAATCCACCAGTGACCGTTCTTCAAAGAACAGTCGCCACGATGCCTGTTCACGCGCATAGGCAGCGACGCCGCGGAGCAAGCCCCGCCCATACCCGCGCGAAGATTCGATCAACGCTGCAACCCGAAGTCCCTCGACCATGGCCCCTATTCTAGGCTCGCCAATGCCCGCACAACAAGAAGGGATGAACCGCATCTGCTCACTCTTGCCTGCCGAGCGCCTAGGGAAGCGATCGACCCTCTGGGGCAGGTGAATAAAAGTATCAATCTATGTGATGCAAAACATCATTGACGGATTTTGGAAAGCACGAGATAAAGCAGGTGGCGCAAGCCGTGAGTGCAGGCAGGGCTATTTCAGCTACCGTGGGAGCGCGAGCCTCTCGGATCTGGCTGCCCCGGGCGCCTGGAACGACAGCGTTGCGGCTTTGGTAACAACCGGCCCGGCCGGTAACACGGCGCCTGAACCCGGCACACTTATGCTGCTCCTCAGCGCTGCCATTGGTCTACAAGTCCTTGCCTGGAATCGCAACTCACTTGAAATCCGTCATGATGGAGGCAGCGGGATACGAGTGTCTTTTCGACAGCCTTGGGGCCCTTCGGGCCAAGGCATTTTTTGGGAAGACTTGGTTCACAAGTGAAACGTGACCGACCCGTTACAACGTAAGGCGAAAGGGCCTTCCCGGCCGTTGTTCGGTCAGAAGTCCCATTCGTTCAGTGAAAGGAAAGACAACATGAAGACGTTCGGTTTCTTCTCGATGGCCGTCGCGACGGTGTTGTTCACCGTTGCCACGACCCATGCGGCTTTGATCAGTCTGTACGAGTTTGACGAAGGCTCGGGCACATCGACTGCTAACTCGGCGGCCGGTCCGACGGGCACTATGACCAATGGCGCGACATGGGGCACCGGTAAGATTGGCGATTATGCCTACGTCAGTAACAATCAAAATGCTTACGTGAACCTTGGTACCGGTAACACGGCCTATACGTACGATGCCTTCGCCAACAATGCGTATGGTTTCTGGAGCGGTACTTTCTCGATGTGGCTCAAGTATCCCGCCGGGGGCTCAGGCGAGACGGCCGAACCGGGCTTCTTCGCGGTGAAATACGACGACAACAACTATCGCATGTTCTGGCAGAAGTTTGACGGCGCCGGTGAGTATAAGGATTTCGTGGCGCAAAATGGGAGTTATGTGTACAGAACCGTCGTCGAATCACTCAACTTCAAGAGTTCGGATCCGGGAGGAATGCTCGACAACAATTGGCACCTCTTGAGCTATACCTACCACATTACATCGGGTGCTCCCGACACGGGTTCTGCGATGTACTACCTGGACGGTGTGCCGCTGGCCGAAGAACCTATTGTTCCTGACTACAACTCGGTGCAGTTCGACCTCAGCTTTGGCGCCGTGACACAGCATATCCTATTGGCTACCAACACGTCTGGCGAGTCCTTCCTGGGATTTGCCGACGACATTGCAAACTGGAATACAGAGCTCAGCGATGCGAAGATCGCCGCATTGAACAACTTGGGCAATGACGCCCTAAACTACGGCGCCAAAAACGCCGACGTGCTGTTCAATGTGTATGATGCCGGCAGCGGCACGCAGAGTACCAGCGACGGACTGCAATGGACCTATGCGGCGTCCGGTCTTGGCACGGTTGCCGGCGCCGTCGTCGATCTCGGCGGAGGCATCAAGGGCGTCAATCTCAGCGGTGCTACCGGCGCGGGCGTTC
The DNA here is from genome assembly GCA_963789525.1 of uncultured Planctomycetaceae bacterium. Lineage (GTDB taxonomy): Bacteria > Planctomycetota > Planctomycetia > Pirellulales > Thermoguttaceae > CAVXFB01. The sequence continues at coordinate 36,850 of CAWBLA010000001.1, read as the reverse complement.
AGATCCTGCCGAGCGGGCCCGTCACCTGGACAGGAGCGTCCAATACGACGTGGCACAACACGGCCAACTGGAACCCCAGCAGTTCGCCCGACGGCGTCGCCGTGACCTTCGATAATACGGCCACGGGCACCAGCGCCAACATTGCCTCTGCTGCTACGCCCACCAGCGTGACCTTCAACGCGAGCCAGAACTTCTCGATCACCGGCACCGCCGGCATCGGCGGCGCGGCGACCGTGCTGAAGCAAGGCACGGGCACGGTGACCATGAGCAGCGCCAACAGCTACACCGGCCTGACGACCCTCGAGAACGGCAAACTCGTGTTGGCCGCTGGCGCCAAGACGCCGGTCTTGAGCAATGCCGGCGTGGACGTGAAGTTCGGCAAGCTGGTGCTGGACTACACCGACAGCGGCACCTCGCCCATCGCGGTCGACACGGCGATGAAGGCGAGCTACGCCGGCGGCGCCTGGGCCGGCGGCAAGTTCCAGAGCTCGACGGCCACGACGGCCAACACCTTGGGCTGGAAGGCCGATACGGTCAACAAGTTGATCACCGTGGAATACACCCTCTACGGAGACGCGAACGTCGACGGGAGCGTGAACCTGTCGGACCTCGGTTTCCTGGGCGACAATTATGGCGCGACCAGCGGCGCAACCTGGGCGATGGGCGACTTCAACTATGATGGGAAAGTCAACCTCTCCGACCTGGGCTTCCTCGGTGACCAGTACGGCGGCCACGTTGCCGGTTTTGTAACCGCCGGTCCGGCGAACCCGGCGCCCGAGCCCGGCACGCTGGCGCTGCTCCTGAGCGCTGCCATCGGCCTGCTTATCTTCGCCTGGCGACGGAAATAGTCAACCGACGCGGAGATCGTGATTCGATCTCGTTGGATGAATTGGGAATGGTGGGGCGACCAGTGGTCGCTCCACCACTCTCTTCTTTTTGTGTGCCAAGAGGTTGGAATGGGCTTGCCTGTGCTTGCCCGTATGTCCGACGGGTGACGGAGCGCGGCGTCCCCATGACGGAGAGACTTGACGAAAGTTGGAAGATGGCGCAACAATTGTGCAACAACGCGCATGGACGCTTTGCGACCATAACCGATTTTTGAGAGCCGTGTCACCCGGGGGGGTGCAGGGAATGAGCGAGTTCCAACGCATCGCAATTCTCGCAGGGCAGGATATCGGCTATTGCCGCGGGCTGCTCCGAGGGATTCACGCCTATGCGATCCATCACACGCGGTGGGTTTTTCGCGATTCCGCGCCCAGCCCGCTCGTCCTCCAATCGCTGCGAGAATGGCAGCCTCACGGCATTATTGCTCACTTGTTCGACGCGGAATTTGCCCGTCAGGTCCTTGCGATGGGCCGACCGCTCGTGAACACCACCGCAACGCTCACGGATCTGAAGGCGCCCTTGGTCGAGGTCGATCATCTGCGCGTCGGCCGGATGGCCGCCGAGCACTTTCTGGAGCGCGGCTTCACGAATTTCGGCTACTTCGGCAGCAGTTGGGCAGGCTTTTCACGGCAGCGGGAACAAGGGTTTTGCGATGTGCTGGCTGAGGCGGGCCTCGCCGTGTTGTCGTGTTACGCCGAGTACCTTCCGCGTCCCCCTGCCGATGCGAGCTGGAAACGGGTCGATCGCCAGGTGCGCGATTGGTTGTTGGGGCTGGCCAAACCGGCGGCAATTTTGGCCTCCAACGACGTGCCCGCCCGGCACCTTGCCGAGCTGTGCCGCTTGCTGCACCTTCATGTGCCCGAACAGGTCTCTATCCTTGGCGTTGACAACGACCGTTTGGAGTGCCTCTTGGCGCACCCGCCATTGTCGAGCGTGGTCAATCCTGCAGAGCAGATCGGCTACGAGGCGGCCAAGCTGCTCGACCAGATTATGGCGGGCCAGGAGCCGCCGTCGGAGCCGATATGTATTCCCCCTACCCATATCATCACGCGTCACTCGACCGACGTGGTCGCTGTGGCCGACCCTGACGTGGCGGCCGCGGTCGCCTACATCCGCGAACATGCTGCCGAGAATATTGGCGTTGCAAAGGTAGTTCGGGCCTTGAGCATCGCGCGGCGGCGTTTGGAACGATGTTTCCGCGAGGCCTTGGGCCGGACGATATTGGAGGAGATCCATCGGGTTCGCGTTGAGCGGGCGAAGCACTTGCTGGCCGAAACGGACCTCCCGATGCCGCTTGTGGCGGAACGGTCCGGCTTCTCCAGCCCCCAAAGGCTAGCGGTTGTCTTCCGGCGGGTTAGCGGGACCTGCCCTCAGTCGTACCGCAGTCGCACGCGTGTACGGCCCTAGGCTCCGTGTCGCAAAACGACACAGGATCTGCGCAATTCGATCTTGCGGGAGGGGCGTCCGTCAACCTTAATGGACAGAGCCTAAGAGACGCTAGATAGTAGCTCTCCTCCCAGAAACAGGGCGGAGCGGCATTCGGCCGTTCCGCCCTCTTTGTTAGTGCTTTCAGTCCTACCGAAGTCTGCGCATCGACGTCCCTAACCCGTCGCTGTGTCGCAAAACGACACAGGATTTGCGCAATTCGATCTTGCGGGATGGTGGGGCCCTCGGGCTAAATAGAGGAAGCGTGAGGAACACTAAGTTTTCTCGCAATTTTGTGGACATCTAGTCGGTGAGGCCGGCCGGGGCCGTGAGGTCGTGCCGACGACTTGGTTGCCACGATTCACTATCGCCAGTGCGACGAGGCAGCGAGACGAAGCGGTCTTTTCAGAATCGGCGCTAACGGGTGACAGTACCCAGTCGGGAATCGCATTTCGCGACCGGGGCGTGGTCTGTGGCCGCCACAGTGGGGCGAAGGCATTTCTTGGCCGGTTTTCGCCCGTCTGCTAAGTCAATTCCAAGAGTGACAAATTGATCCCAACGAGCAAGGAGAGATAGTATGAACAAGGTACGCTTGTTTCTGATGACGATCGCAACGGTGATGTTTGCCGTTGCCGCCCAGGCCGTTACGATCGACTGGGTTACAGTCGGCGACCCGGACAACGACCCTGACGATACCGGCTATGGTACCGTGGATTACAACTACAATATCGGTAAGTTCGAGATCACCGCCGGCCAGTATGTTGAGTTTCTCAATGCGGTCGCAAAGGCGGATCCGTATGGAGTCTACCAATCTGTGATGGCCAACCCATACGACTATGGCCATTACTGGGGCTCGCATGTGTTTCAAACGGGCACGTCTGGCTCGTACGTCTACACCGTCGCGGACGACTACGCGAATCGGCCGATGGGAGGCGTGAACTGGGCCAACGCCGCCCGGTTCTGCAACTGGCTAGGCAACGGACAGCCGATCGCGGCCGAGGGTACTTTGACCACGGAAACCGGGTCCTACACGCTCAATGGCGCGACCACGAACGCCCAGTTCGTGAACATCGTGCGGGAAGACGATGCAGAGTACGTGATTCCTACGCTTAACGAGTGGTACAAAGCCGCATATTACGACCCCGAAAAGCCGGGCGGAGCCGGCTACTGGGACTACGCCACTAGGTCCGATACCATCCCTGGCAACAACACAAACGATACGACGGGGAACAACGCAAACTACGATATTAATGGGACAGAAGCCGGCTATTGTATTGGCGACCCGTACTATCGGACTCCACCGGGCACCTTTGCCAACTCAGAGAGCCCTTGGGGCACGTTCGATCAGGACGGCAACGTCCGAGAGTGGTGCGAGGAATGGAATTCCACGGCTCCCGAATCCCGCCGTTGGGTCGGTGGCTCGTACATCGGGGATGAGGACCCTGCTCGGATGAAATCGGAGAGCTTCTTCTCTAGTAATGTCGCAACATTTAGTGGGTATGCCCTCGGCATGCGCATCGCCTATTTGGGTTCCCTCACCCCTGTTGACGTCACCTGGACGGGAACTGCCAATACGACCTGGAGCAACACCGGCAACTGGAACCCGGGCAGCACGCCCGACGGCGTGAACGTGACCTTCGATGATTCGGCCACGGGCACCAGCGCCGACATTGCGTCGGCCGCGACGCCCGCCAGCGTGACCTTCAACGCGAGCCAGAACTTCTCGATCACCGGCGCCAGTTTCGGCATCGGAGGCGCGGCGACCGTGCTGAAGCAAGGCACGGGCACGGTGACCATGAGCAGCGCCAACAGCTACACCGGCCTGACGACCCTCGAGAACGGCAAACTCGTGTTGGCCGCTGGCGCGAAGACGCCGGTCTTGAGCAATGCCGGCATCGACGTGAAGTTCGGCAAGCTGGTGCTGGACTACACCGACAGCGGCACCTCGCCCATCGCGGTCGACACGGCGATGAAGGCGAGCTACGCCGGCGGCGACTGGGCCGGCGGCAAGTTCCAGAGCTCGACGGCCACGACGGCCAACACCTTGGGCTGGAAGGCCGATACGGTCAACAAGTTGATCACCGTGGAATACACCCTCTACGGAGACGCGAACGTCGACGGGAGCGTGAACCTGTCGGACCTCGGTTTCCTGGGCGACAATTATGGCGCGACCAGCGGCGCAACCTGGGCGATGGGCGACTTCAACTATGATGGGAGAGTCAACCTCTCCGACCTGGGCTTCCTCGGTGACCAGTACGGCGGCCACGTTGCCGGTTTTGTAACCGCCGGTCCGGCGAACCCGGCGCCCGAGCCCGGCACGCTGGCGCTGCTCCTAAGCGCTGCCATTGGCCTGCTGGTCTTCGCGTGTCGGCGACGGAAGTAGACGCCGAAGCTTGCGCAACTTGAGCTAGCACATGAGCTAAGCGGAGGGTGACGTGACGAAAACCACGGCATCCTCCGCTTTCGTTACGCACGCGTCAACTATGACGCGCAGCGTCATGGCCGACTTTGGAGGCCGGGAAATGACGCGGGCACATGACTGGACTCTTCAACGTACTCGGTCGGCGAAGATCAATTTGCGGGCGAGGCATCATGCAACTGATTTGGCGGCGTCCGACCATATTTCCGCCGATATGCTAGTGGCGTCATCCCGGTCTGTCGACGAAACTGCCTGGTGAAGTAGCTCTGATCGAAGAAACCCACCCCCAGCGAGATGTGCGATATGCTTTCATCGCTCGAGACAAGCATTTCGCGAGCGGCATTGAGGCGCACTCGGAGAAGGAATTGCTGGGGAGTCAGTTGGAACAGGAGCTTGAAACGGCGATCAAGCTGGCTGATCGAAAGGGGAACCAGGCGGGCGAGACGCTGAAAGTCGATTTTCTCTTCGTAGTGTTGGAATAGATGCCCGAGCACCGGTTCCATCTGGCGGTAGGGAGCCAGCAGATTGCTGGCCTTCTCGACGTCAAGCATGACCGCGGCGAGTCCAACCACGCTGCCGCCGTCGCCGAGCAACGGAATCTTGCTGGTCAGATACCACCTCAGCGCACCGCGGTTGTCTGGACTTAGCCAAGATCGATACTTCACCGGCTGATGCGTTCGAACGACGCCGTGGTCGTCGGCCTCGAATTGGTCGGCCACGTCACGGGAGCAGAAGTCGTAAACCGTCTTGCCAACCAGTTCTTCCGGCTCGGTACGCGCCGCGATGCAGTGCCATGGCGCGGTTGACCATGACGTACTGCCCGCTGAGATTCTTCGAAAAGAAATACGTGTTCGGAAGATAGTCGAAGAGCTCGCCCAGTTGCCAGGGGTGGTCCAGCCTCTCGACGAATTCTCGCTGAAATCGGCGCGGATCCATACTCTGAAATGATACCAACCGATGGACGGGCCGCAAGATCGAGGGCATCACCAAAGCCCACCCCCACCCGGCGCAATGCGCAAATAGTCCTATTTTCTGCGCATCCTTTACAAGATGAGGTCTGCGAGGTCGGCTATTTTGGACGTTTGGCATGGGATTGTCGCCACCGTGCATCACGAGAGGATGTGTGGTGGGGAGAGGCAGCAACGTTGAGGCATGTAGCACATTGGGGGGCAGAACGGGAACTGCTCCTTTGTCGATTTGTTCCGGCCGACGTGACTCCGGCACCCGAGCCGGCCACGCTTGGCCTGTTGGCCGTCGTGGCGGCGGGAATGGGATTTCACGGCGTCTGAAGTGGCGTAAGACGAGATGAGGGCGATGCATCGACGACGTTAGGACATCAATTTTTGTCAGGCCGTTCCGTGGGGGTCGAACGGCTGTGACGTCGGAACGACCCCATAATCCCTTTCTTATCTCCAGTGGAGGTGTGCAATGATGTTTCGCAAGAGAGTGATGGCAGGTCTGGCGGCCATGGCCTTGGGGGCCTATGCCGTCGTCGCACAAGCAACGGTCACCGTTGACCTGGTGCCCGTAGGAAACCCGAACAACCCAGGAGAACTCTCCGGCCCAAGCGCCGGCGGTAGTTCCGAAAGCCAACCCGACCGCATATGCGGCGAAGTCGACTACTCGTTCCAGATCGGCAAGTTCGAGATCACCGTCGGACAGTATCTCGATTTTCTCAACGCCGTCGCCAAGACGGACACGTATCAACTGTTCCACCCTGCCATGACCTTCGATATTAACAATCAAAATGGGCATGATAGTCTGGGGCTGCAACATTATCCAGTCGGGCACTTCCGGTAACTTCACTTACACCGCCCCAACGGTTGTCGGTACGCAAGCCGATTGGCTCAACCGGCCGGTCAACTGCATCGACTGGGGTGATGCCGCCCGGTTCTGCAACTGGATGACCAACGGCCAGCCGACGAACTTAGGCGAAGCAGCCAATAGCACGGAAACCGGTTCGTATACCCTCAACGGGAAGACGAGCGGTGCCGATCTGCTGACGGTGACGCGGAACGCGAACGCCGTATGGGCAATCCCCACCGAAGACGAATGGTACAAGGCGGCGTACTACGATCCCGACAAGCCCGGCGGCGCGCGGCTATTGGGACTACGCCACGCGAACCGATACCGTGCCAAGCATTACATTTGGCAGCTCCGATCCTGGCGCTGCTGGCGTCCCCGACCCAGGGAATCACGTCACGGGCCGCATCAACAACAGCCTCGGCTGGACCGACCCCACGAACTGTACGCTTCCTAAGCCGCCCAACCGAACGGTCGTCGGCGAATGGGAGAACTCTGCCAGCGCCTACGGCACGTTCGACATGACCGGAAACATTCGAGAGTGGTGTGAAGGGGTCAACGGCACTAACGGTGTATGGAGGGGCGCTGACTTCGCAGGCGCCAGTCACCCAGACACCACCTCCTTTGCCCAGTATTACTCGGCGGCGACAGCGGTTTGACCAGGACCGGGCTACGGGCTGGACGGGGAATTTGGTTTCCGGGTGGTCAATTTGACTCCGGCTGCCGTCGACGTTACCTGGACCGGAGGCACCGATACGGCCTGGATGCCGGGGACGGGCAACTGGCAGGCTACGGTCGGTGGCGCGGCGGCAACCTATGGCGATGGCGTAAACGTGACCTTCGACAATACGGCCACGGGCACAACCGCCAATATTGGCGCGAACGTTTCTCCTGCCACCGTGACCTTCAACAACTCGGCCAAGAACTACGCGGTCACCGGCACCAGCTTCGGCATCGGCGGCACCGCGACCGTGCTGAAGCAAGGCACGGGCACAGTGACCATGAGCAGCCAGAACAGCTACACCGGCTTGACGACCATTGAAAACGGCAAGCTCGTGTTGGCAGCTGGTGCGAAGACGCCGGTCTTGAGCAATGCCGGCGTGAACCTGAAGTTCGGCAAGCTCGTGCTGGACTACAACGACAGCGGCACCTCGCCCGCCGCGGTCGATACGCTGATGAAGGCGAGCTACGCCGGTGGCAACTGGAATGCCGGCAAGTTCCAGAGCACGACGCACAATTCCGCGGACGGATTGGGCTGGACGGCCGATACGATCACGAAGTTGATCACCGTGGCGTACACGCTCTACGGCGACGCCTCGGTCGACGGCAGTGTGAACCTGTCGGACTTGATCGCCCTTGGGGCGAACTACAACGGGGCCGGCGGAGAACTGGCGCAAGGCGACTTCAACTACGACGGGAGCGTGAACCTCACCGACCTGATCGCCCTGGGCGCCCACTACAACCAGAATGTTGCCGGTTTTGTGACCACCGGTCCGGCGGCAACCCGGCGCCCGAGCCCGGCACGCTGGCGCTGCTCCTCAGCGCTGCCATTGGCCTGCTGGTCTTCGCCTGGCGACGGCGAGGTAATCAACCGAAGGAGAGATCGGATTCGATCTCTCAAACAAATTGGGAAAGGTGGAGCGTCCGGTGGTCGCTCCACCTTTTTCCTTTCTTATCGCTGGCCAGACGCGATGCACAATGTGCCCCTCCCCCTCGCACCAGTTCGGCGAATCAACCGATTTCGGGCAACTCCCAGCCCTTTCGTCGAGGCCGACTCGAGCAGGCTGTTCGCCTCGTCGTCGCTGACAAACCGCTCGTTCTGCGGATCCCAGTGCCGGCGCCGGCCGAGCTGCCGCGTGATGTTGCACAGATGGCAGACCGTGGCCGAGCGGTGGCCAATCTCGACGTCGGCGTTGGGCCGGCGCGGGTCTTGATGCAGTCGAGCCAGTTCTGGATGTGCCCCTTGGCGACCCAACCAGGGCCGTCCCACGCGGCGGCGAGTTTGGCGGACGGGCGATTCTTCACGAAGTCGGGCGGATTCGTGACGAACTTGTTGCGGTTGATTTCGATCTTGCACTTCTCGCCTGTGAAGATCGCTCCGTTCAACGGGCCACGACGGTGTGGCTCTTCATCGGGTATGTCCAGGCGAACCTCGACGCCATTGGCGTAACGAAATACGAGCCGCGCCTGCGGCCCCTTTTCAACCGGCCAGAACTCGACCGGACCGGTGTGGTCGGCGCCAAGGGCGTATTGCACCATGTCGAAGGCGTGTGCCCCGAGGAATGTAATGCGATACCCCGCGTAATCACGCCAATGGCCCCAGCCCTTCAGTAATTGCACCTCGTTGAACGCCCGTTCGGAGGTCGGCCCCAGCCAAATGTCCCAGGCGACCTCTTTCGGGATCGACTCGGCGGGAAAACCGGGATAGGGTTCGGGACTAAGAAAGTTGATGCATTGAACCACTCGAACCTTACCGATGCCGCCATCGCGGACCAACTCACAGGCAAAACGATCCATCTCCATCGTTCGCTGCTGGGTGCCGGTCTGGACGACGCGGTTGTATCGCCGAGCGGCCTTGACCAGTGCCCGGCCTTCGGCAACGTACACCGACATCGGCTTCTCGCAGTAGACGTCCTTGCCGGCTTGGCATGCCAACATGCTGGCCTGTACGTGGTGGACGTCCATGGGACAGACGATCACGGCGTCGAGGTCTTTTCGGTCCAGCAGCTTGCGGTAGTCCTGGTAAGTCTGCCAGTCCGCCTGGTGCACTTGAGTGCCGCTGCCGTGCAGCGACGGTCGCAGTCGCAGATGGCCGTCAGCCTGCCATCGGACGGTATGTTGTTAATGAGTTGATTGCCGCGGACACCCATTCCGATGATGGCCAGGGCGATGCGATCGTTAGCCCCCGGCCGATCACCACTGGCCAGCACGGAGTGGGGGACAATCCATGGGGCGGCGGCCGCGGCCGCGGCACGCTGCAAAAAGGCGCGGCGTCGAATTGGTTTGTTACTGGGCATGGTCTCCAGCCTCTAGGGTTTGGGGGTGTCACAATTTTTGCGAAATCCGTGGGATGCCACAATTCTAGCGCTGGCCACGCTGTGGTCAACGCGCCGTGGGGTGCCCGATTTGCGGAATGCCACGAAGAGCGTTCAGGGGCGACGGCGGGATACCCTGGGCGGACGAAGAGAATGAGCCGCGAAGGCGCGGGGACACCAAGCGTCGTGTGGTCGTCCCACCACAAGAGCTTGAGCCGATCACCACGGCGACTGCGGAACACGAACAGATGACCCGAAAGCGGATCGTATCCCAATCCTTCTCGGACCAGGGCTGCCAACGAATCAAAGCCGCTGCCGCATGTCGGTCGGCGTCAAGCACACGTAAATCCGCACCAACTCCGGCAGGCTCAACACGGCTGAACCTCCAGCACTGCCAGTACGTCCACCAGCGTTTGCCGATCAAATCCTGCACACACGCGGACAGTGCGCCCCTGGGCCAACACGATTTCTACGGCACGGCTCGCTCCCATCACCACGCTGTCTACCACGCCGCACGGGCAGAAACGAAGGCGTGCTGTGACGCGACCGTGGCAGCGACCGCGGTGCCGGTGTCACCGGAGATGTCGTGGGCGACGGCCCAGTGGCCTCGGACGATTGGCTCCGCCGTGCCAGTTCTCGTCGCCAGAAATACAGAGCCGATTCCCGCACGCCCGCGTCGTGACAATCGTTGCGGACCGTCTGGCCGCTTGCCTGCCACCGCCGCAGCACGTCTTCCCAATAGGCTTGCTTCTGAGGATCACACCGCCGATTTCGTTTCTTCACGTTCGGGCTCCCGATGTCGATGCGACCGAGCCTGCCTCGGCCGACGCACATCAGCCTACCGCGCCACACAAGACGTATTCCGCGGGACGCTTACGTTCTTCCAGCAATCAGCGGTCGTTTCTTAAGTTCGATTTGTCGGAAGTTGCAGGTGCCATTCAGTCCGCAGTTCTACGCGTCTACGAGAACACGAAGCCCAATTCCGCGACGGGCGGGGGCAGCTTTTTTGCCGTCACGTCGGCTTGGGATTCAGACACCGTGACGTACGGCCAAACTGTCGCGTCGACCGGTACGGAGTTTTATAATCCGGACTATCTCGATCTCTAAACCGAAATCGACGTCACTTCGATTGTGCAAGGCTGGCTCGATGCGCCCTCGACCAACTTCGGATTCAGCGTTCGGAGCAATGCCGAGAGTGCCGCCTATTCGGCCAGGTACTTCGAGGGCATGTTCGGAATCACCGCGCCGCAATTGATTATCACGGTCCCCGAGTCAGGAGCCGTCGCACTGCTCTCATGCGCCGTGCTAGGCAGTCTCGCTTTTCCAGGCATTTGACCATTCTTTGGTCAGGGAGCGACAAAAGAGACGCTTGCCGCCTCTGCATCTCTCTTCTCACTATATCGGTGACGCCCCCGTTTTCGTCCGGCTTCACTCGGACGGTCTATGTGGCGCCTTTCCCGGAAAGCCGAGTTTGTCAGCCGTGGCAAAGTCCGCGTCAGCTTTGTCCTTTTCGCCTTTGGCTTCATACGATTTGCCACGGCCGCAGTACGCAATGGCGTATTTCGGAGCTATTCGGATTGCCTCGCTGTAGTCGGCAATCGCCTTGTCGTAACGGCCCTTTTGCTCGTAGAACAAACCGCGGGCAATATACATTACGGGGCAAATCGGATTAAGATAAACGGCTTCGTCATAATCGGCAATTGCCCTGTCGTCGTCGTACTGTCGTTCGTAGATTGAAGCGCGGATGCGATAAGCGTCGGCGTTTTCGGGACCGAGACGGATGGCCTCGTTGCAGTCTGCGAACGCCTTGTCGTAGTCGCCGATGGCGCAGTCGCAGGCTGCTCTGCTGCTGAACGCATCAGAGAGCTTGGGATCAAGGCGAACTGCCTCTGTGCAGTCTCTAAAAGCTCTGCCGTTGTCGCCCTTGTGCGAATAGCACATGCCGCGCTTGCAGTACGCCAAAGCATCTGTTGGATTGAGTCGAATGGCGTCCGAAAAATCCGCGATCGCCTTGTCGAACTCGCCGTTCGCCGCAGCTTTGTCGCCGCGTTCAATGAGGTTCTCGACCTTCTGGCAGCCCGATGCGGACAGCCCGACAAATAAAGCCGCAACAGCAAGGTACGCATGCGTCTTCACCCGCATAATCTACTTCCCCTTTCACGTCGTCGTTTGCCTAGCCGGCATCGGGGCCACAAAGGAGGATTACGCATGTCCGCATCCTTCTTCTCTCAACATCCACGATCCTCGTTCTATCAGAAGAAGAGATGTCCCTCTCGGTATTCAATCAAGGACGGCAACCTACCAAGTTAAGGGTTCGAGCCTTGTGAAGGTCGGATTATCAAAAAGATGGCCTCAAGCGGTGCCAATTGCAACACGTGTTGCTGTGGTAAGGTAACGTGGCGCAGCACGTGCTCGCGGGCATCTGGTTTGTCCGCGCGTATCAGGTCCACGTCGCACCTTGGCCAGCCGGGAGCATTCCGGGTATCGAGTTGCAGTCGCACTGGCTGCACCTTGTTCGTGACATTGACCAGGCAATGACCCACAAGTCCCTCCGGCGATTGCCAGGAACTCGTCAACACGGCTCGATCTTTGCGTAGTGTTTTGCCAATTGCGAACGTCGGAGTCGGCACCTCAAGATCGAACGGATGCAGCATCCGGCCAAGCATTAAGAATCGCCATGCTTCCGTCTTGAGCAGGTGCGAGTGGTTGCGAAGCATCTTGATTTGACCCACATGGGCCACGGCCATGGACGCCTGCGTCGACCACACCGACGCGGCTGGCGTCTTGCCGGTCACTAAATTGATGGCCATCTCGCGGACGATCGTGTCGTTATGGCCGGGCAGCAACTGCGGACCTTCCCCTCCGAAGGCCATCGCGTACTCGTGATAGAGATACGTAAAGAGAGGAATTCCCCGTGCCCCCGGGGCGTTGCGATACCAGATATTCTCTCGGTATTCGCGCATATGAAAGCCATCGACATAAGGGATCAACTCCTCGTGGGGCTCTTCGACCGTCAGCACGAACTCGGGGCACAGCGATCTGCCATGCCGGCGAATGTCGAGCAGCAAGTCGCGGAAGGCCTGCGACTGATACAGTCCCGGGCCGGGAGGATGCCCATGCGCGGAACTATAGCAGGACTCTCCGCCTCCGTCGCATACCTGGTCCAGTTGAATGGTGTCACAACCGTAGGCGTGTGTCCGATCGATTACCGCGCAAAAAACTCTTTGGTTCTCGGTGCCGCAGGACAGAACTCGTTAGAATATCGCTTCCATGGGCGGTCTTTCCTCGGCTCGTTGAGGACGTAGACCTTGGGCTTGCCGGTATCTTTGTCGATCACGAAGGAGCCCAAATAGCGATCAGTGCCTGGAATGGCGGATCCGTTTGCGCCTTTCATTTTCGAACGTAAAAAACATGCCCGAGAGAAAGATGAAAGGAAGGAAGCCGTCTCGGCGAATCTGTGGAATCACGCGATTGGCGGTGCGGGCGTCGAAGATGGGAAAATAGTCGCCAGCCGTCCAGCGGCGATGATTTTCCCAGCCGGTCAACAAGGGGACGACCGGGCCGTCGATCTTCTCACGGAACAAATGCAGATGCCCCTGCAGTTTCGGATAATACGAGCCATTGCAGTTGCCTATCGCCGCATCGTAGGTGCGCACTTCCAAGGTGTGAATGCATGCCCCCTGCTTCCACCTGTCGGGAATATCGTCACGTTGCGCCAGAGTGCGAGCACACCATGGTTGGCGCACGGCCCAGCGCTTGTAAATGTCGGCCGTCTGCTGCCACGCTCCCGATGTGACGCCCAACGCAACATCGTAGGGGCTTCGCCATCGGGACACCGGCTGCTCGGGCAAACGGTACTCATGGTACAGCCGATAATCTTTGTCCACTCGTTTGTCAATCTGAAGACGCCGTGGGTATCCAACGTTGTCCATGCTTGCAATATAGATTCCGGCGGCGCCATCCTGGTAGGAGAAGAACTGGGCCGACTGGATGCCGGGAAATAACAAGCCGAGCGAGTAATTCGCCGGCCATTGTTTGGCCGGATTCACGATTACTGCACCGGGAAGAGCTGGGACGATGATGAAATCGTCGTCCGGCAGCGCCGATCGCAGGCACCGCCGCAACGTACGGGAATCGCACGGCAGCAAGCCGTTTAGCGCATGGGCTCTCCAGCTCAATCGACCAGCGAACAAAGGGGTCTGCAGGTTCCAGCACTCCGCTGAGACGAACCCGTATGTCGCGCTCGGGCCCCAGTCCGGCAAAGTCCATGGCAACGTGCTGGCTTTTCCCAATCCGGCCGACCTTGATCGTGCCCGACTGAGCACTTCGGCTTTCTACGATGAGATTGCCGCCCTTCGCCTGCGAGATCACGATCGCGAACAGACTTTGATCGATCGGTTCACATAGCAAATTTTTCTGGGAGGGCTTTTCAACGAGGCGTTGCAGGAAGGGCACCGGCTTGGTGGCAAAGCTCAGTCGCACGTGGTCGTTTTCCACAACGGTCGCGTTCGTCTCTTTGGCAAGTGCTGGCGACGCGGTTGCGCCGGCCGCGCAAAGTCGACCTCCGGCCCAACTCAATGTGGCGGCGACCACTGCAACGCCAAGGAATGTCCGCTTGCTCTTTGTGGCTTTCACGACGACTTCCAGCATACCTATGCCTCCAGCATACCAAGGAGAACTGTCTGTGCCATCCTGGGCACAGTACGCACACAGAGGAAACGTCTAATTGTTGGGCGCAAAAAGGGCGTTGCTACTTCCCCAGCCGCCCGAACAGCTCCGCCGAGGCGTCGGTCAACGCCTTGGCATACTTGGCGCGGTCCAGGATGGTGAAGCACATCATCTTCTTCGCGTCGGGGCCAGGACCGTAGACAATCGAGGCGTCGTCGCGAATAGTCACTTCGCGTTCGACGAAGCTGAAGATCGGCTTGGACACTCCCGCGGCATCCAGCGGCACGGTTCGGTAGCGATGCCCGTCCAAGATAAATTTCCGCTGGGCAAAACAGGTGAAAACCGCCACTCCCCACAACTGCTTTGTGATTGCCAGGAGGCGTTTCTTCGCCGTCTCGTTCAGAGTCTGCGCCACAAACGCCAGCGGATCGGCCGAGGCCGTTTTCCGGTAGGCGTGAATGAAATATTGCAGCGTGGGGTCGGGGGCCTCCTTCAAGAGGTCCGCGAGCCGGGCATTCCAGTAAGACGCGTGGCCATTGTTTTTCCCATCGCCGCCGTCGTAGCAGGGAACCCAATAGACGGGCAGCCCGGAGCGCATGATACACTTGTAAGCGTTCGGATCGAGACCGACGTTGTACTCCTTGAATGTGATCGAGGCCTTCTCGTCGCCGTCCCCGATGAAGATGAAGAGTTTGCCGAGCTTGGTCCGGAACAGTTCCGGCTCGCGGTTGAAGGCGGCGGCGACGTCGCGCAGACTGCCGACGGTGTCAATGATCACAGGCCGGTCGGCGTGCCGTAGAATGTCCAAGATCCGTTTGACCGCTCCCTGGAACTCTTCCGGCTGGTCCAATCCATGGTCAGCCGGGTCTTTCAGCTTGTTGCCCAGCCCGATTGTGTACGGCACGGCACGCCCCGTAATGCCGTTCATCTGGGAAACCGGAATTGCTCCCGGTCGGACCTTCTGCATTCTTCCATGATCGAGGATCACCGCCTTGAGGTCGATTTCGGGGATGGCATAGAGCGCGGCCAGATCGAAATAATCGTCCACGTCGACGGGCGGATAGAAGAGATCCGTGCAGTGGATCACGGGCACTTTCGCCCGTCGGTCTGCCAGCGCAAGCTCCGCGGCGTTGGCCAAACGGCAGAACCAACTTGCGGCCACCATTACGCTGGCGAGGACGATGCAGGTTCGGACCCCTGTCCCGCCAACTCGGAGTCCGGCGAGCTGGAACGCCTGCTTCGGGGTTTTCCAGAATACTGCATGTACTGCATGGGCTACCATGGGCACGCTCATAACGTGTGAGAGGGCTCAGTTGATGCTGGGTTGTCTCCGTTGCCGACCCGATGCCCCTGCTTGAGAAGAATCACTCCCCGGTGGGCGGGCAGATCAAAAGCCGTGACCAAGGCCGCGGTGTCGGCCTGTGCGAGATTGGCGTGGCAGACGACTCTAGCCCGGCCACGCGGCACCGCAACGCCCGTGGCGTTGGTGGCAGTAGGATTGGCGACCGCCCATCCGTCCTCGAACTCCCGCAGATACACACCCTGGACTCTCGCATAGGAGCCAAGTGCTCGACCCAAGTGGAGGTAGCGCGGGTCGAGTTCGTCGAACCACAGCACCTGGTCGTATCCGCCAGGGATGTAGCTGAAATAAGCATTGCCGCGAACATCGTCGTAACCCATCAGGAAGCTGCACAGGTCAAACCACAGGGCATCCCACCCCGTCGCGCCGCTTGCACTGGCGACATCCATCCGTGCGGTTCCTGTGGCGGTGGTGCGAGCGTGAAGTTTGAGGCCATTGTGTATCCAAGCCCGCACTCGCTTGAGCGACAGCATGGCGTCCACCTTGCGCTTCCAGTTGGTCTCGGTTTGAAACGATCCCCACGGGCAGCTAAAGGAGCATTCGTCCATGACAGCGAAGGGCGGATGTTCTATGGCCTCGAGCTGCGGCGCGTTTTCCACCCAGCCGAAGTTCGCCACCAGCATGAGCCCTTTGCTGTCCAGCCAAGGCACCGCTCGATCGAAGAACGCATTCAGGTCGGCCTTCCACTTGTTTGCTAAGCAGGATCCGTTGGCGTAATAGCCTACTGGATTGTCGACCAGCTTGGTTCCGAGCTTGACCAACCGCCTGCCGCAGTAGGGGATGTAGTAGCCGGTGTTGTCGCTGAAGATGCCGTCGGCGCCGGCAGCGTCGACGTGCTTGCCGTTGGGCAAGACCTGCTGTCCGCCCCACCAATCGGCGTAGCTTTGTTCGTACCAATACGCCTGCCAGTTGGCGTTTCCCAGTTGCATCAGCATTTCATTGCTAAACTCGGTAGACTGTAAATAGGTTCCGTAGGTGATTCCCTTGGCCGTCCATCGATCTGGTGCACTGTCGCCGTGGTTTTGTTGAATCCAGCTCCAGCCGTCTCCCAAGACGCCCCATTTGCTCGTGTTATATTCGCCCGGTCCTATCCGGTAGAGAACGATTTTCAGATGCGGGTTGATTGCCTTCAGCGATTTCCACGAGTTGAGGCCGTCCGATGACCAGCAGGTCTGGAACGAAGCATCTGTGGACAGGAGATCGAATTTCGCGAGATTGACTCGGTCGGTTTTTGCCTGCGCAGTCGTGCATTTGTTGTAGCCGCCGTAGACGACGACAGCGGACGGGATAAACTTTCCCGGAGCGATGTCGGCAGCATACAAAGGCAAGGCGGCAAACAGGCAAGCAACGGCTAGAGCGATCGGCCGAGAGCGCATGGGCGACCTCCGATTCAAGAAGGAGGGATTTACGGGAAGGATTTACCCCATGATCCCTAGCGCAACGGAGCCTGTCAAGCTCGCGAGCCAAAGTGGAGGACGCCACCAATCAGCGGCCGTTGTGCGTAGTCGAACAGGGCCGCGTACGGGGACCGGAAAACGCGGAAAACGGGAAACGCGGAAAACGGGACAGGTCCGATATCGGAGACATGGGTAATATTTAGAATCGCCCACCTTCACTTAATCGGACCCGGCCGGGTGGCCTTGGGCGGTTGCCCGCCCAAGGCTCCCACAGATCCGTACTTGCACACATTAGAGCATACGGCTCCTCAAGTCATGGGTTCGCTGCTTTGACGTAGCTGTGGACGATCTTCGGCCAAGGAAGCGGATAACGCTTCAACAGCCGATTGAATCGATCCCACAACATCACGCGACGGCGATTGCGATGGTTAAGCCACTTTCGCCATGCACGGGAAACCGCCATCAAGAACCACCCCAACGCTCGCGCGTTGCCCGTGATTCCGTAGTACGCATAATGTCCTCGTACTTTCTGGCTCAGCTTCGCGTGTTGCTCGAGATCGGAAGATGTCGGTTCGCCCGACACCATTGCGCAATGCTCCCTCCTCCGGGTTCCCGTGGACCGAGTTCCCTGGTTTCATCGGTACTATCAAGACGCTCCGACTTCCCGCCGTTCCTCTCGCCGCGCTTCGTTTCCTTCGCACCAGCGATACCACGGGATCGCGCAACGCTTCGCTCCCACAGCGGCTGCGCGACGCCGCCCGTGGGCCTGGGGTTGGTCGCCCGGTGGCCCCTTCCGGGATGGCTTCCGTGGAAACGACGGGAACTCCCAAGTTCCCGGGGAACCCCAATACCCGTTTGCTCATGTTCTTCGACCCCGGCCGGCCGAATCGTTCCTGACCGTGACGGAACGCTCGCATGGCCCTCGTTACGGGAACGACGAAGGCGCCGACCATGAAGGACTTTCGAGGCTCAATAGCATGGCTTTCGGGCTGGCTGTCCACGTATCACGAGGTTGGTTGCCCTTCCTCGCGCAAGACTCGCTTCCGGCCGCTGGTCAGGCATTACCAGACGGGCTTCCACCCGCAGGGTTCCATCGAAAGGTCTTCAACTCACTTCCTGTTCATTGGCCTCCTTTCCCAAGCTTCTTGGCACAACCCCGTCTTCCGTCGTCCAGATTTGGTGGCTGTCACCTTTTTCTCAGCGGGTCTGGGACGGCAGCACGGTCAAGCAGTAGGTCGCACTATCGGCTTCCCAGAATCAGCCACAGCACGGCCATCCGCACGGCCACGCCGTTGGTGACCTGCTCCAGGATGGCCGAATAGGGGCCGTCGGCCACGTCCGGCGTGACCTCCACCCCGCGATTGATCGGCCCGGGCGCCAGGATCAGGATGTCCGGCTTGGTCTTCGCCAGCCGGTGGCGGTCCATGGCGTATAGGTGGGCGTATTCCCGCACCGAAGGGAACGGACGCGTCGTCTGCCGCTCGAACTGAATCCGCAGCAGGTTCAGCACGTCCACCCGCGGCAGAATCTCGTCCAGGCTGTAGGAGAACTCGACGCCCAACTCGGCCCAGCGAGGCGACACCAGCGTCGAGGGCCCGCAGACGATCACGTGGGCGCCGAGCTTCTTCAGCCCCCAGATGTTCGATCGGGCGGTGCGGCTGTGGAGCGATGTCGCCCACCAGGGCCACGGTCAAACCCGCCAGCCGGCCTTTACGCTGGCGGATGGTCATGATGTCCAGCAGGCCCTGCGTCGGGTGCTCGTGGGCGCCGTCGCCGGCGTTGATCACGCCGCAGCGAAGGTTTTGGGCCAGCAGGTGCGGGGTGCCCGGCGTGCGGTGACGCACTACGACCAGAGTCGACGCCCATCGCCTCGATGTTCTTGGCCGTGTCGATAAAGGTCTCGCCTTTCGACAGGCTGCTGGTCGAGGCCGAGAAGTCGATCGTGTCGGCGCCCAGCCGCCGGGCGGCCAGCGCAAAACTGTTTCGCGTCCGCGTCGAGTTCTCGAAGAACAGGTTGACGCAGGTCTTGCCGGTCAAGAGCGGGATCTTCCGGTCGCCTTCGGACGTTGCCCGTTTGAAGACCTCGGCCTTGTCGAGAATCAGCGTGATTTCCTCGGCCGAAAGGTCTTCCAGGCCCAACAGGTGCCGGCGATTCCAAAGGGTGGGAACCGACCCGAACTCGACCGTCGCGGTAGCCATCACGACCTCCTGCTTGCGGTGCGCTCACGTGATTGTAGCAGCCAGGGGGGTCGCTGCAAGCGGGCGGCCGTGCAAGAGCGACTGTCCCAATTTCCGTGTCAGCGAAAACAGAACTGTCCCTTGAGCACGCCGAGTGGCAAGCCTCGAACCGCAACGAAGGGCATGCAAGCTGGAGAACCACGCCGTTCGCTACGGTTCGGGGACGTGCCACCAAACGCATCCCTTTCGACGCGGCGAAGGGGAAAGTCCCATTCTTGCTGACACAAAAATCGGGACAGTCCCCCTTTCGGGGCCTACTTCACGGCGTTCGCGTACGACTTGCCGGCGAAGTCCCAGTTGGCCACTTTCCAGAAGCCGTCGACGTACTTGGGCCGCTCGTTGTGGTAGTCGACGTAATACGCGTGTTCCCACACGTCAATGGTCAGCACCGGCTCCTTGGCATGTTTGAGCGGCGTGTCGGCGTTGCCCAAGGGCAGAATTTCGAGCTTGCCAGCCTTGTCCGCTGCCAGCCAAGCCCAGCCCGAGCCAAAGAGTTTCACGCCGGCCTCGGTCATCTTCTTCTGGAAGTCGGCGAGGCTGCCAAAATCGCGTTGGATCGCGGCGGCCAGATCCCCTTTCGGCTCGCCTCCGCCGTCCGGCGACATGCAATCCCAGTAGAAGCTGTGGTTCCAGGCTTGGGCGGAGTTATTGAAAACCGGGCCCGTCGATTGGATAACCACCTCGCGGAGTGAAAGGTTTGCTTCCGGCTTCCCTTCGACCAGGGCGTTGAGGTTCTTGAAGTACGCGGCGTGATGCTTGTCGTAGTGATAGTGGAGTTGCTCCTCCGAGAGAAACGGCTGCAAGGCGGTTCTCGCGAACGGTAGCGGCGGTTGTTGAAACGGCATCTTGGGATCTTCCTTTCTTGAAGTGTGTGGTGGTTCGGCGGCCGCCGCGCGTTGGGCCATCCAGAGCCCGGCGCCGGTCGCCAGCGATCCAGTGAGAAACTCGCGTCGTTTCATGGCATTGTCCTTGTCTTTCGGCACACAGCGATCGTCCCCCGGGGGCTTGGCCATGGCATCGACCTGACTAAGCCATCGACCGATATGGCTGCACATCTCGAATCTTAAACAATCGGTTCAACCGCGTCATGCGGAACGCCGTGCGGATCGACGGCGAAACGCCGCAGAGCGCCATCGTGGCCTTGCGGTGCTTCAGTCGCCGGTCGAGCACGACCAGCCCGGACAGCACCTCGCTGCTTAGCCGCTCCATGCCGGAGCAATCGAGCACCAGGCTGTGACAGTGTTCGGCGGCGACCACCGACAGCCACCCCTGGACGGCCCTGGCAATATCGCAGCGATTTGCCAACATCTGATCCAGCAGATGCACGAGAACGACGTCCCCACCGTCAACGATTTCCACTTGGTTATGCGTGGACATTGGCATTTCCTCCTTACGGACGGGGCCGGCCCTAACGGAACGGCCTTCCTGGCTTGACGTACTCTCTGCGTCGTTCGGGCGCCACCGCGACATCCTTACAACGCAGACTACTATGGCGATAATTCGAACATTCGCAAATCGAGAGAATCACGAAAGCACACTGAGTGAAGACTGAATTCTGCATGGGTGGATCTCCTGCGAGGCCATCCGGGAATTGCTGATGACCGCTCTTTAGTGCAATGGGCATGACCCGAAAACGGACGACCGAAGCCTGATATCCGACAACGGTTTCACAATCTTGCGGCCGGCTGCGCAAGAGAGGATAATGGTTCACAAACCAGGTGATTGTCAGGCACTACGGGCTGAGCTATAGCCAGTGATTGTCAGGCACAGCCTGACCTACGGGCTTGAATCGTCCCGCTTTATGTCCCCTCTGCACGGATGAGCAGCAATACTACGATCGACGAGTTGCTGGCCCATCTGAATCCCGAGCAGCGCGAGGCGGCTACGCACGGTGATGGGCCGCTGTTGATCGTGGCGGGGGCCGGAACCGGTAAGACCGCGACCTTGGTCCATCGCGTCGCGTGGCTGATCGCCCAGGGCGTGGACCCCGGCCGAATCCTGCTGCTGACCTTCACGCGCCGGGCGGCGGCTGAAATGCTGCGGCGGTCCGATCTGCTGTTGCACCGCCTCCATCGCCGGGGAACGACGCGCGTCTGGGGCGGCACCTATCACGCCATCGCCACTCGCCTGCTGCACCGCTACGGAAAAGCCGTCGGCCTGCCGCCAAGCTTCAGTGTCTATGACCGTCCCGACTCGGAAGACCTCTTGAACGTCGTCCGCACCGAACTGAATCTCGCCAAGACCGACAAGCGGTTCCCGAAGAAGGGCACCTGCATGGCGATTTACAGCCGATGCGTCAACGCCTGCGAAAAGCTCGACGACGTCCTTCCAGGGCATTTTCCCTGGTGCAAAAATTGGACGGAGGAGTTGAGACGGCTCTTCGACGGTTACGTGGATCGCAAGGAGGCCGGCGGCATTCTAGACTACGACGACCTGCTCTTGTACTGGCGGGCCCTGCTGGCCGACGCCAAGGCCGGCGACGCGGTCCGGCGGCTGTTCGACTGCGTCCTGGTCGACGAGTATCAGGACACCAACGCCCTGCAAGCGGAGATCATTTACGTGCTTTCGCCTGAAGGCAAAGGGCTGACGGCCGTCGGCGACGACGCGCAGTCGATTTATGCCTTCCGTGCGGCCACGGTGCGCAACATCCTCAATTTTCCCCAGCACTATCGCGACCACACGATCGTTACGCTCGAACAGAATTATCGCAGCACGCAGCCGATCCTCGAAGCCACGAACCGGGTGATCGGCCTGGCCGCCGAACGGTATACGAAGAATCTCTGGTCGCAGCGGGTCGATGGTCAACGGCCCCGCCTGGTCAATTGCGAAGATGAATCGGACCAGGCCGAATACGTGATCCGTCGGATTCTGGAACACCGCGAAGAAGGTATCGATCTGCGGCGGCAGGCAGTCCTCTTTCGCGCATCGCACCACAGCATGATGCTGGAGGCTGAGCTGGCGCGGGCCAGCATCCCTTTCCATAAATACGGCGGCCTGAAGTTCATCGAGACCGGGCATGTCAAGGATCTCATGGCCTTTCTGCGGCTGGCCGAAAATCCGAGGGACGTCGTCTCGGCCAGCCGGCTCTTGGTCTTGCTGCCCGGCGTGGGACCGGGCAAAGCGCGGCAGTTGATCGGACGCCTGATCGAGGCGGGCGGCGATTTTCGGGCGTGGGCCGACTGGAAGCCGCCGGCCGGCGCTGCGACGTCGTGGCCCGCGATGATCGCGCTGCTCGAGTGGTTGGCCCGCACGTCCGAACACCTGCCGGCGCAGGTACACCGCGTGGCGCACGTTGTATGCACCGCTGTTGGAGGCGAAATACGATCGTGTCGAGCCCAGGCTCCGCGACCTCGAACAGTTGGAGATCATCGCCTCGCGCTACCGGAGCCGCGGTCGGATGCTGCTGGAGATGACGCTCGACCCGCCCAGTTCGACCCAGGACTTCGCCGGTCCGCCGACGCTGGACGACGATTACCTGGTGCTCAGCACGATCCATTCGGCCAAGGGCTTGGAGTGGGACGCCGTGTACGTGATTCACGCCGCGGACGGGAACATTCCGTCGGACATGGCGACGGACCGGCCGGAAGACATCGAGGAAGAGCGGCGGCTCTTCTACGTCGCCCTGACGCGCGCCAAGCATTGGCTGTACGTGTGCTATCCGTTGCGCTACTATTGGCCGGGCCGAAGCGACCGCTATGGCTTCGCGCAGCGGACCCGTTTTCTTCCGAACGAAGCGGCGGCCTGTTTCGAGCAGTGCGTCAGCACGCCGGTCGAGGCCGATTGGGGACCGGCATTCGCGCGTGGCGAAGTCTCGAACGTTCGAGCACGGGCGAAGGACTTGTGGAAGTGAATTCCGTAAAGAGAAACGGCCCTTCCCCCAAGGGGAGAGGCGAGACCTCATCGTCTCGTTGCCTCTTCCCAAGGGAAGAAGAAACGCTTACCAGCGATGCAGCGAATGCATGATGCGACCGCTGATCGCGGTGCCACTGAGGAACAACGCGATGCCGACCAGCAGCATTCCTACGATGCTCAGGCTAAGTGGGGCGTAGCCTGCAACGGCGAGGATGCCCAACACGGTGACGGCAGCACCCAAAAGGAACTGCGTGACCGGTGCGGTACGATTGATCCATCCGAGCCAGGGGTGCCTTTCGCCCCATTCCACGCGATGCAATCGAGCCGACATTCCGGTACCGAGCATTAGTCCGCCGCCGAAGACCAACACGGCAATTGCGGTCAGCGGGACCGCATAGAAACCAATCAAGGCGAGAACGCCGAGAGTGATTCCGTCTGCGCCGGCAACAAGCAGCGCCAATGCGCCGAAGGTCAACGCGAACGAAGACCAGAAGCCCGGGGCGACCTCGGCCGGCAGCCGTCCGTAGCGTGCGGCCACGGCTCCGGCTTCAAAGAACAGGCCCGCACCGGCGGCAATCACTGCAATCGCAGTCAAATAGACCGGCACGATGCCGCAGAAGCTCAAGATCGTCAGCACGAAGGCCCCGAGGCCTCCCAATGCCGCGATCTGCGAGCCGTTGTTGACAAAACCCATCGATACCTCTCGCTCCTCCACGGACATCTCGCTTCCATACATCCAACGCTCTCGCTCCGGTCTGCGTTCCCGCATCTCGGGGGCCTGCGAGCGAACAGTCGTGGCGCCTTCCGTGTCCATCGCAGCCATGATCTCCTCTCCTTTATGGAAAGAACAGATTCGCGGTTTGTTATGGTTCCGCGTTAAACCGGCAGCTCGGCGCCTCACCGGCCACCAATGAATTTTACGCAGCAACCGTCGTGCAAACCACGACCTTTTTATATCGTCGCCTGCAATTGTCGGCCGTGCTGCGCCGAACGCGGGACGGGCGCGACAACGCCGCGCCGCGAAAGAGAACTTCGGCGATTTACCCCGGATAGCCGTGGGGATTCTTCCTAATCCACGTCCACGCCGTCGCGACGATCGGATCGATTTCCGTATACCGTGGACGCCACCCGAGCTCGCGGCTGAATCTTCTCGGCATTCGCAAAAAGCTCGGCGGGATCGCCCGCACGCCGCGGACCATATTCCAAGGGAACGTCGACTTCCGTGACGCGGCGCGCTGCATCGATCACTTCACGGACTGAATACCCTTTCCCGATTCCGAGATTATAGAATCGCGCATCACCCGGCCCGAGCGCGTTCATCGCAACCAGGTGCGCGGCGCAGAGGTCCTCGACGTGGATGTAGTCGCGAATACAGGTGCCGTCAGGCGTGGGATAGTCGGTGCCAAAGACGATTACCTTTCCGCGCCGTCCCAGCGCGGCCAGCAACAGTGCGGGAATCAGGTGCGTTTCAGGCCGATGGTCTTCACCCAACGATCCGTCGGCCGCCGCGCCCGCCACGTTGAAATAGCGCAAGGCCGCAAAGGAGAAATCGCCTTCCGCCGCCCCATAGTCGCGCAACACGCGCTCGACGCACCACTTGGACCAGCCATACGGACTGACCGGCTCTTGGCGCATCGTCTCGATGATCGGCGTCGCCTCCGGCTCACCGTAGACGGCGCACGTCGAGCTGAACACGAGTCGTTTGACCCCGGCGGCGTGCATGGCCCTCAGCAGACTGATCGTGCCCGCCGTGTTGTTGCCATAGTAGGCCAGCGGATCGCCGACCGATTCGCCGACGTAGGTCAAGGCGGCGAAGTGCATCACACAATCGATCGCGTGCGTCGCCATCGATGCGGCGAGGCTGTCGGATTCAGCCAGGTCGATCTGCTCGAAAACCGCGCGGCGGTCGACGGCCTCGCGATGTCCCCGGAACAGGTTGTCGACCGCCACGACTCGATGGCCGGCCTCGATCAGTTGCTTAACGGCATGGGATCCGACATATCCGGCGCCGCCGGCCACGAGTACGTTCATGGACGCGAGTATAGCGGACGGCGAAAGGCGGGGGGAGGGCAATCGGGCCGAGCGTTATATTGCGACGCGGTCTTCGCCTGATTCAACTGGCTGCGGGCCTGGCCGGCGAAAAGCACTCCTGAGCACGGCGGGGGCCCCTGGCGGCCAGGGAGATCGTTCGCGTTGCTCAGGAGGATGCACCGCTTTCCTGTGTTTCCTGTGCCAGCATTTTTTCGTGAAAAAGCCGCCGCAGACCACGCCGTCGGCACAAAGCTTGCTGAAAATGTCAGTCGCAACGATACAACGCCGCCAATGGGCGAGGGCCCAAGGCGAATAGGTCTAGTAGAACGACGGGGGGCTTGGTATATCTAATACCCGGCGCATGTATGATCAACGAGTTCCTCGGGGGGCCGGAAATCGCGCCGGCCGGCGGCGACACCAATGATGTCCGGCTGCTAACCAACTTGCCATTTCCATCATGATCTCGAAGGCCGACCGCCGCCGTACCTCCCGCTCGCGCGGGCGCGTTGCCGCGCCGGGCGATCGACACAAGCCGGTGCTGAACCGGATCATCGAGCACCGGCTAATCGGCCGGGTCAGCTTCGACGAATATCGGGCGAAAGTCCGCGACGTATACGACGGTCCCCAGGGCGCCATGCTGGCCACGTGCAGCATGATCTCGTTGCACACCGCCCTCGGTGGTCGGCTGTTTCGCGAACGGAAGTTCGACTTGCGCGGCGCACGGCACATTCTGGACGTCGGCAGCGGTGCGGGACAAATCGCGAGGCACTTGATCAACTATGCCGAACCGGCGGCCGAGATTACCTGTTCCGACCTCTCGCCTGAAATGCTCCGCAGGCGCGCAATCGGCTAAAAAGCGACCGACCGCGCTTCGTGGTCGCCGATTTGACGCGGCTGCCGTTCGCCAGCGCGTTCGTTCGATTGTGTCACATGCGGTTACGTGTTGGAGCACTTGCCCGACGCACGGCTCGGACTGGCCGAATTGAGCCGCGTCATGATGCCCGGCGCCCGCATGTTGCTGCTGACGACCGAGGACACGTTTTCCGGCGCCTGGACCAGCCGCATGTGGTGCTGCCGCACGTACAATCGCCGCGAGTTGGCGCAGATCTGCGAGAGCGTCGGGCTCGGCTGGCACCGCGAACTCTGGTTTACCCGCATGCACAAGGCGCTGCGCCGGCGGCATCTGCGTGGAACTGGTGAAGGTCGGATGAGATGGCTTGCGGCCGTCATTCTGTTGTTGGTCGTCGCTCTGTCGTTCGGCTTGAGCTTGCCGGCGTACGCCATATACGCGCTGCTGGGCGTGATGCTGGTCAGCCGCTGGCTGGCGCGACATTGGAGCCAGAGCATCAGCGCGGTGCGCGAGTGTAACCGCTATTCGGTCAACGTTGGCGACACCGTGGCGGTGGTAGTCACGCTCAAAAATTCCAGTTGGCTGCCCGTGGTCTGGGCGATGATCGAGGACTTGCTGCCCCCCCGGGCTTTCCTGTACCAACCGCCGAGCCTCCAGGTCAAAGGCCGGCGCATCCAGTTGATGGCGCTCGCCAGCCGCGGCCGGCACACGATGTTCTACCAGTTGCTCTGCAACCGCCGCGGCTATCACCAGATCGGCCCCCTGGTCGTCGAGACGGGCGACCTGTTCGGGCTGCACCGTCGGTATCGTGTGGTCACGTCGTCCCATTTTCTGCTGGTTTATCCACAGGTCGTGGCGCTGGAGGGCTTCGACCTGGCCTCCCGGCGCCCCATCGGCGAGGTTCGCATTGCGCACCGGCTGTACGAAGACCCAACGCGAATCGCCGGCGTACGGCGCTACGAGGCCGGCGATCCGCTCAACCGCATCCATTGGAAGGCGACCGCCCGCACCGGAGTGTTCCACAGCAAAGTCTACGAGCCCTCCTGCATCGTAGGGGCCACGCTCGTCGTGGATTTTCACCAGGCGGCGTATGACCCGCATCAGGAGCCCTATCGCTCGGAGCTGTCCGTCACCGCCGCGGCCTCGCTGGCCAACGCCGTCTACGAGATGGATCAGCAGATCGGCATGGTGACCAACGGCCGCGACGCCGCCGACCGCATCCGGCAAGAGAAAGGGGACAGTCCCCATTTGCCGGAACGGCCCGAAGGAAGCTTCGCACAAATGGGGACTGTTCCCTTTTTCCGTTCGCGCAAGGCCGCCCGCCGGGCGGCCGGAATGCTCGACCAGAGCGATCGGCTCCGGCCGCTACTGGTCGAGACCCGCCGCGGACCGGAACAACTGCTGCGGATTTTGGAGACGCTGGCGCGAGTTGAACTGACCGACGGACTGACGTTTGCCCAATTGCTGGCCGAAACGGCCGGCCGCATCCCGCGCGACGCGACAGTCGTAGCTCTGTTGGCCTCGCCAAGCGTCGAGACAATCGTCGCGCTGGGCGAGTTGCACCGTAGAGGATTGGCTGTGACGGCGATCTTGAACCTCTACGACGACGGCGACTTCGAGCGTGCCTGGGCCCAACTGGCCGCCGAAGGCATCGACGCCCGCCACCTGAAGACCATCGAGTCGCTGCCGAGCCTCTGCGAGGAGTTTGTATTACGCTAGGCGACCTTGCTGTCAGCATGGCATCGCCGTGCTGAACAAGATTGAGATGGCGACGCAGCATTCGATCCGTAGGGTCGCTTGACAATAGCCCAGCAATTCCATTGCTGGGTCAGAAATGGAGGAGACGACCTCTCTCGTCCCGAAGGGATGGTTGAACAGACTCTCGGACGCATACGTTCACGCATCCCGCCGGGACGTACGAACCCCCTCGGCTCGGACGCAACAACGAAAACCCACACCCTGCCTGGTTTCTCCCAGTTGTTAGCAATCAAGACTGTGGCTTGGTCGATTTTGGGTCTGTCCCTCCAAAAAAATTGTCGAAGTCTTCACGGACATCCCGAAGGGCACGATCTACGATCCGGCGAATCTGCCGCTCCAATTCATCAATATTACGTTTGCCGCTCGGAAGGCCTATCCAGCAGAAGTGGATCGCTTGTCGGATTTGCTGGTCGATCTGGCTCGGACCAAATAGCGCGCGCATTTCGCGAAATGCCTCGTCATCGTTGGGGTTCATATCAAATTTGTGATACATATCGCACCCCGTTCTTGAGCCGCAATCCAACCAATCCACACTTGTGCCGAGGGGCATTGTATGCCAGTGTGATAAGGGATACAACCCGCTGGAACTGCTGGGTGGCCCACCATCCGCCGGCGCGGCGGCCTGTAAATATCGGGTAGAATCAAGGGCGAAGGAATCGCTGCCATGGCACGCCGGCTCCACAAAAGCCTGGTCGACTATCTGGTCATCGCCATTAGTCCTGCGCTGATTATGGCGTTGGTCGGGAGTCTCGTGTTCTTTCTGATCGAAGTCTTCTACCAGGGCAACTTCCAGGGGCGGCTCCACTACATCTTCGCCTTGTTCGTTATGGGCGCCGTGCTCGTCGGCCGGATTTCGATCGAAGAGGGCCGCGAGCGGGCGGTATTGTTCGCCGTGCCCTTGGCCATCGCGATTCTGCTGGCCATCAATAAGTTCGTCGAGTTTCAAGGCGGACTGGCCGGGTCGCTGAGCTTCTTGATCAACTGCGGACTGATCGGCATTGTCTGGTGGTCGGCCGACAAGCTGACGTGGGACTGCACGCTGATCGACGAGAGCGAGGAAGACAGCGGCGAAGGACTACTGCAATCGATCGGCTTCGAGCGCCGCCAAGGGCATTGCACCGGAAGAGTTGGGCAGCGAACCGCCCGCAACCAGTCCTGCGTCGTCCGATCAAGGGCACACCTGGTGGCAACGCCACGTCCAACGACGGCGGCAGCCGCACGCGCCGGGCGTGTGGGTCGTCTATTTCTCGCTGGCGGCGCTGCCGCTGTTCGGACTTGGGCAACTCTTTATCCCCTCGGGCGATTCATCGGCGCGGCAGGCTGCCTTTGGCCTGTTGTTCGTCTACACGGCCAGCGGTTTGGGCCTGCTGCTGTCGACGAGCTTCTTGGGACTGCGCTACCTGCGGCAGCGCGGCGAGCAGATGCCGCTGGGGATGGTCGGCCTGTGGCTTAGCATCGGAGCGGTGTTGATCGCCGGAGTGATGACGGCCGCGATGCTTTTGCCGCGTCCCAATGCCGAATATCGCGTCTCGGAACTCGGCTTTCGGATCGGCTCGCCCGACCAGACGTCATCCCGGCACGGCACGGGCCACGACGCCGTCAAAGAGGACAAGCCGTGGGCCGGCGGTGAAAAGAGTGAAAAGAACGATGCGTCGGCCTCGGCTTCCACGACATCGGACGCATCGGACAAAAAGTCGTCGGAAGGCAACGGGTCGTCGAAGGACGAAAAGGCGTCAGCATCGAAGGACGGCGATACGGCGAGCGAGCAGAGCGGCAAGTCAGCGGAGCGCGGAGACGAGGAGCACGGCAACGAACAACAGCAAGACGGAGATGCCGGCACAAAAACCCAGGACACGGGCAGCGAGCCAGCCCAACCTGGCGATGAGCGGGAGACGGACGCCAATCAAGGATCGAGCCACTTTTCGCCGACAAACGCCTTCGAGCCGTTGAAAGTCTCACTCGACGCCGGCGGGCTGCTGGTGGCGCTGGTGAAGTGGTCGCTCTACGTCGTACTCGGACTGCTCGGCATCTGGTGGGCATGGAAGAATCGGAACGCTCTGCTTGCCGCGCTAGCCAACCTGGGCAGTTGGCTGGCAGATTTTTGGAACCGGCTGTTTGGCGGCGCCGGCGCAACGCGAGCCGCGACGCGGATGGGACCAGCCAACCCGCGCCGCCGTCGCGGCGGTTTGCCGACTTCACCGATCCGTTCGCGGTCGGCGTGGCCGGCAGCTATCCGCCCGAGGATCTCGTGCGATACACGTTCGATGCCCTGGAGGCGTGGGCCAGGGACCGGGGCTATCCTCGTCCACCCGAGCAGACGCCGCACGAGTTCGCCCGGGCGTTGGCCGCGCACGCCGACTGGTTGGCCGACGATTCCGCGCATTGGCCGATTTGTACTGCCGGGTGGCCTATGCGCCGGGCACGATCGATCGCAGCCGTCTTGGATGCTTGTCACGTTGCTGGCAGGGGATGACGCAGTCGCCAGCGCCGTCCGATACTACAGGGTGAGAAGTCTGGACGGCAATCGGTGCCGCGCGGGACCTGATTTGCTACGGCAGGGGGCGGACGGGCTGGCCGCCAATGCCCTGGGCGTGGGGATCGCTTCAGCACGCGCGGGTGTCCAAGGCGGTGCAACGCCGGGGACGCCCGTCAGCGCAGTTGAACCCCGTGGCGTAACTGCTCGGCCCGCGCAAGCAACTGCTCGGTCGGCACCACCATCTGCGGCCGCATCTGGTAGTCCAGCATTCGCTGATCCCGAATCTCGCCGGGGACGAAGTTCTCCGCAACGAAGTCGATTGGCACATACTCGTACCACAGCGCCGGAATCGGCTGGAGGACGGTCAGCGTCTCATAGCCGTCTTTGACAAGCGTTATCTTGCGCGTGCCGTAGTAGGTGAAATCCGCCGCGACGGGCGTGATGCCGATCGGGGTGTCGTCGACATACAGCAGTGCCCCTGGCGGATTCGTCCGCACCATCATCCGCCGGTGCACGCAGCCGGTCTGAAACATGCAGAGCACGACCCGACACGCTCCACTGCCGAGCGATACATGCAGTTGTTTGGGCCAACCGACTTCTTCGGCCATGAGCCCTTGCCGTAGACGAGCCAGGAAAAAAACAGGGTCGCGGAGTATAGTCGCACGCGGTCGTCACGGCTAGATCGAATTTCGCGCAACACCCCCCGCGTGGAATGTTCGCAGAAAACCGGCGGGTATACTGTAGCAGGCACGGCCGCGTGCCGTCGCTTGTAGCTTTCAGGCGCGTCCCCTGGCACACCGATCGATGCGGCAAAGTGGTGCGTCGGGGACGCACACTACACAACTATGGACCAATCCCCATCGCTCTGGAGCCACTGCCTCGAATACGCCGCCTGAGCGACATCGGGCTGCGGCGGCCGAACAACCAAGACTCCTAGGCCGTGGTCCTGGCCAGCAGCCAGGAGGACTTCCAGCGGCGGGGCCATCTGTTCATGGTGGCCGACGGCATGGGGGCCCATGCCGCCGGCGAACTGGCCAGCAAGATGGCCGCCGACATCGTCCCGCTGACCTACCGGAAGCTGCTGGACCATTCCCCGCCCGAGGCCTTCCGCTCGGCCACGCTCGACGCCAACCACCAGATCCACAGCCGCGGTCAGGCCAGCGAGGACTTTCGGGGGATGGGCACCACGGCCAGCCGCTGGTGCTGCTGCCGGCCGGGGCACTGGTGGCCCACGTCGGCGACAGCCGCGCGTACCGGCTCCGCGGCAGCCGACTCGAACAGTTGACGTTCGACCACAGCCTGGTGTGGGAGATGCGGGCCGCGGGCCAGTTCGCCGACGGCGAACTGCCCGCCACGTCCCCAAGAACATCATCACCCGCTCGCTGGGCCCCAACCCAGGTCCAGGTCGACCTGGAAGGCCCGTTCCCGTCCAGGCCGGCGACACGTTTCTGCTGTGCAGCGACGGGCTGTCGGGCCAGGTCGGCGACGAGGAGATCGGCACGATCCTCCAGTGCCTGCCGCCGGAAGACGCCGTCCGCGCGCTGGTCGATCTGGCCAACCTGCGGGGCGGGCCGGACAACATCACGGCCGTCGCCGTGCGCGTGCTCGGCCCGCAGTCGCCCAAGCCTTCGGCCGCGGCAGTCGGTGCCGTGCCGAGCCGTCGCCGGCCACGGGTTGGCGTGGACGATCTCTGGCTCACGGGATTGGCGGCCGCCGGCCCATCGCCGCCCTGGCGGCGCCGCCATTCCTCTGGCGCGGCGGTCCCATCACGGCTAGGCCGCACTGGCACGTTATCGCCGCGCTGTCGTCCAACCACCCGTTTGCTGGAGTCTCGCCATTTCGGCCGTGGCCCTTATGTGGCATCGTGCCTGTTCGCCGAACGCCGATTTCTTCGCGCGGCTGGCGGAGTTCTAACCACACCTTTTCGCGATTCCGCCGCCAAGGAGGCGCGCCGGTCGATTGGCTGCCATTCGAGCGATTTCTCAGTCGACGCGGACTCGGCCAAACAGCTTGGCAACGTGGCCGACGCGATCCAGGCGGACTTGAAGGCGATGAGCTTCATGATGGCCCAGTGTTGCGAGCTGGCGAAGCTGGGCCATCATGAAGCTCATCGCCTTCAACTCCGCCTGGATCGCGTCGGCCACGTTGCCAAGCTGTTTGGCCGAGTCCGCGTCGACTAGAAATCGCTCGAATGGCAGCCAATCGACCGGCCACGCCTCCTTGGCGGCGGAATCGCGAAGTTCCTGGTTGAACTCCGCCAGCCGCGCGAGAAAATCGGCGTTCGGCGAACAGGCACGGTTGACATACGGGCCGCGGCCGAAGTGGCGAGACTCCAACAGCAAACCGGTGGTGGGCCCGCCTCGCACGATGAACGCTGCCAGCGCGGCCGTCGCCGTGACGAGGACGCCGCTACCAGGGCAACCAGCACGTGGCCGAAGGCCAGCAATCCGCCGGCGGCCGCCAATCCCTCCGCCGAGGATCGTCCACGCCAACCCGTGAGCCGCCCGACGGCTCGGCGACTTTTCGCCGCCGGAGGTGCCGGGGCCGGTGTCTTGGGCAACTGCGGGCCCAGCACGTGAACGGCCAGGGCCGTGATGTTGTCGGGGCCGCCGCGCAAATTGGCCAAGTCGACCAGGGCCCGCACCGATTCGGCCGGCGACAGCGCTCCGAGCACCACGCCGATTTCCTCGTCGCTGACTTGGCCGGAGAGGCCGTCGCTGCACAGCAGGAACGTATCGCCCGGCTGGACGGGATAAGGGCCTTCCAGATCAACCTGCACGGCTGGGTTTGGGCCGAGCGAGCGGGTGATGATGCTCTTGGAGACGAAGGCCGGCACCTCGGCGTCCGGCTTCTTGCCCGCGGCACGCAGCTCCCACACCAGGCTGTGATCGAACGTCAACTGGTCGATCTGCCCGTCGCGAACGCGATAGGCGCGACTGTCGCCGACGTGCGCGAACAGTGCCCGGCGGGCAGCAATACCAGGGCCGTCGCGGTGGTGCCCATGCCGCGAAGTCCGGGCCGCCAGGCCGCGATGATAGATTTCATGGTTGGCGTCGAGCGTTGCCGAGAGGATTGCCTCGGGCGGCGATTGATCGAGTCGTTTGCGATAGACCAGCGAGACGACGTCGGCGGCCATTTTGCTGGCCAGTTCGCCCGCCGCATGAGCCCCCATGCCATCGGCCACCATAAAGAAATGGCCTCGCCGTTGGTAGTCTTCCTGGCTGCCCGCCAGGACCACGGCATACGCGTCTTGATTGTTCGGCCGCCGCAACCCGACGTTGCTCAGGCCGGCGTATTCGAGGCAGTGGTTCCAGAGCGATGGGGATTGGTCCATAGTCGCGAGCGGCGTCCCCGACGCACCACTTGCCGCATCGATCGGCGGCCAGGGACGCACCGAAGCTACAAGCGACGGCACGCGGCGCTGCCTGCTACAGTATACCCGCCGGTTTCCTGCGACTAGTCCACTCGTGGGGGTGTTGCGAAATTCGATCTAGCCGTGACGACCGCGTGCGACTATACTCCGCGACCCTGTTTTTTTCCTGGCTCGTCTACGGCAAGGGCTCATGGCCGCAAGGAACTCGGTGGCCGAAGCAACTGCATGCGATCGCTCGGCACGTGGAGCGTGCTCGGGGTCGTGCTCTGCATGTTTCAGACCGGCTGCGTGCACCGGCGGATGATGGTGCGGACGAATCCGCCAGGGGCACTGCTGTATGTCGACGACACCCCGATCGGCATCACGCCCGTCGCGGCGGATTTCACCTACTACGGCATGCGCAGATAACGCTTGTCAAAGACGGCTATGAGACGCTGACCGTCCTCCAGCCGATTCCGGCGCCGGTGATACGATGTATGTGCCAATCGACTTCGTCGCGGAGAACTTCGTCCCCGGCAGATTCGGGATCAGCGAATGCTGGACTACCAGATGCGGCCGCAGATGGTGGTGCCGACCGAGCAGTTCCGGCGCGGGCCGAGCAGTTGCGCCACGGGTTCACGTGCGATGGGCGTCCCCGGCGTTGCACCGCCTTGGACACCCGGCGGCCGCTGAGCGATCCCCGCGCCCCAGGGCATTGGCGGCCAGCCCGTCCGCCCCTGCCTAGCAATTCAGGTCCCGCGCGGCACCGATTGCCGTCCAGACTTCTCACCCTGTAGGATCGGACGGCGCTGGCGACTGCGTCATCCCCTGCCAGCAACGTGACAAGCATCCAAGACGGCTGCGATCGATCGTGCCCTGCGCATAGGCCACCCGGCAGTACAAATCGGCCAATGCGCGGAATCGTCGGCCAACCAGTCGGCGTGCGCGGCGATCGCCCGGGCGAACTCGTGCGGCGTCTGCTCGGGTGGACGAGGATAGCCCCGGTCCCTGGCCCACGCCTCCAGGGCATCGAACGTGTATCGCACGAGATCCTCGGGCGGATAGCCGCCGGCCACGCCGACCGCGAACGGATCGGTGAAGTCGGCAATCCGCCGCGACGGCGGGCGGGTCGGCTGGCCTTATCCGCGTCGCGGCTCGCGTTGCGCCGGCGTCGCCGAGCAGCCGGTTCGAAAAATCTGCCAGCCAACTGCCCAGGTTGGCTAGCGCGGCAAGCAGAGCGTTCCGATTCTTCCATGCCCACCAGATGCCGAGCAGTCCGAGTACGACGTAGAGCGACCACTTCACCAGCGCCACCAGCAGCCCGCCGGCGTCGAGTGAGACTTTCAACGGCTCGAAGGCGTTTGTCGGCGAAAAGTGGCTCGATCCTTGATTGGCGTCCGTCTCCCGCTCATCGCCAGGTTGGGCTGGCTCGCTGCCCGTGTCCTGGGTTTTTGTGCCGGCATCTCCGTCTTGCTGTTGTTCGTTGCCGTGCTCCTCGTCTCCGCGCTCCGCCGACTTGCCGCTCTGCTCGCTCGCCGTATCGCCGTCCTTCGATGCTGACGCCTTTTCGTCCTTCGACGACCCGTTGCCTTCCGACGACTTTTTGTCCGATGCGTCCGATGTCGTGGAAGCCCAGGCCGACGCATCGTTCTTTTCACTCTTTTCACCGCCGGCCCACGGCTTGTCCTCTTTGACGGCGTCGTGGCCCGTGCCGTGCCGGGATGACGTCTGGTCGGGCTAGCCGATCCGAAAGCCGAGTTCCGAGACGCGATATTCGGCATTGGGACGCGGCAAAAGCATCGCGGCCGTCATCACTCCGGCGATCAACACCGCTCCGATGCTAAGCCACAGGCCGACCATCCCCAGCGGCATCTGCTCGCCTGCGCTGCGGAGGTAGCGCGGAGTCCCAAGAAGCTCGTCGACAGCAGCAGGCCCAAACCGCTGGCCGTGTAGACGAACAGCAGGCCAAAGGCAGCCTGCCCGCCGATGAATCGCCCGAGGGGATAAAGAGTTGCCCAAGTCCGAACAGCGGCAACGCCGCCAGCGAGAAATAGACGACCCACACGCCCGCCGCGGTGGCGGCTGCCGCCGTCGTTGGACGTGGCGTTGCCACCAGGTGTGCCCTTGATCGGACGACGCAGGACTGGTTGCGGGCGGTTCGCTGCCCGACTCTTCCGTTGCATGCCCTTGGCGCGCTCGAAGCCGATCGATTGCAGTAGTCCTTCGCCGCTGTCTTCCTCGCTCTCGTCGATCAGCGGGCAGTCCCACGTCAGCTTGTCGGCCGACCACCAGACAATGCCGATCAGTCCGCAGTCGATCAAGAAGCTCAGCGACCCGGCCAGTCCGCCTTGAAACTCGACGAACTTATTGATGGCCAGCAGAATCCGCGATGGCCAAGGGCACGGCGAACAATACCGCCCGCTCGCGGCCCTCTTCGATCGAAATCCGGCCGACGAGCACGTGGCCGATAACGAACAAGGCGAAGATGTAGTGGAGCCGCCCCTGGAAGTTGCCCTGGTAGAAGACTTCGATCAGAAAGAACACGAGACTCCCGACCAACGCCATAATCGATGCCAGGACTAATGGCGATGACCAGATAGTCGACCAGGCTTTGTGGAGCCGGCGTGCCATGGCAGCGATTCCTTCGCCCTTGATTCTACCCGATATTCACAGGCCGCCGTGCCGGCGGATGGTGGGCCACCCAGCAGTTCCAGCGGGTTGTATCCCTTATCACACTGGCATACAATGCCCCTCGGCACAAGTGTGGATTGGTTGGATTGCGGCTCAAGAACGGGGTGCGATTGATGATTACGAAATTTGATATGAACCCCAACGATGACGAGGCATTTCGCGAAATTGCGCGCGCTATTGGTCTGAGCCAGATCGACCAGCAAATCCGACAAGCGATCCACTTCTGCTGGATAGGCCTTCCGAGCGGCAAACGTAATATTGATGAATTGGAGCGGCAGATTCGCCGGATCGTAGATCGTGCCCTTCGGGATGTCCGTGAAGACTTCGACAATTTTTTTGGAGGGACAGACCCAAAATCGACCAAGCCACAGTCTTGATTGCTAACAACTGGCAGAAACCAGGCAGGGTGTGGGTTTTCGTTGTTGCGTCCGAGCCGAGGGGGTTCGTACGTCCCGGCGGGATGCGTGAACGTATGCGTCCGAGAGTCTGTTCAACCATCCCTTCGGGACGAGAGAGGTCGTCTTCCTTCATTCCTGACCCAGCAATGGAATTGCTGGGCTATTGTCAAGCGACCCTACGGATCGAATGCTGCGTCGCCAAGCAAAATGGC